>LYSZ01000035.1 GCA_001657385.1 Parvularcula sp. BBD 1991-13
CGCGGGGCGTTCGCGCCGTTTACGGCCGGCCGTGAACGGCCGCGTCGGCGGCGCGGTTTGCCGTTTGGCCTCTTGCCCTTGGGCGGGCCGTCGGCGCCGTCGGCCGGCGCGTCGCCGACCACCGTCAGCCGCAGCCGGATCAGCCGCTCGATGTCGCGCAGGTAGCCGCGCTCGCTGGCATCGCAGAACGAGAACGCGGCGCCGCCGGCGCCGGCGCGCGCCGTGCGCCCGATGCGGTGGACGTAGCTTTCCGGCACCTCGGGCAGTTCGTAGTTGATGACATGGCTGACGCCGTCGACATCGATGCCGCGGGCGGCGATATCGGTCGCCACCAGGACCCGCGCCTGGCCGTCGCGGAACCGCTTCAGCGCGCGCTGACGGGCGCCCTGGCTCTTGTTACCGTGGATCGCCTCGGCAGGGATGCCCGCCTTGCCCAATTGCTCGGCGACACGGTTGGCGCGGTGCTTGGTGCGCGCGAAGACGATCACCCGCGACAGCGCCGGGTCGGCCAGGATCCGGGTCAGCAGGGTCCGCTTGCCGCCGGCTTCGACATGGTAGACACGCTGCTCGATGCGCTCGACCGGGGTCGCCTGCGGCGTCACCTCGACGCGCACCGGATCGGTCAGGATCTCGCCCGACAGCCGGCCAATCTCGCCCGGCATGGTGGCCGAGAACAACAGCGACTGCCGGCTCTTGGGCAGGGCCCGGACGATCTTCCGGACGTCGCGCACGAAGCCCATGTCCAGCATCCGATCGGCCTCGTCCAGCACGAAGAAGTCGACCGCCTCCAGCCCGACCCGGCCCTGGCCCATCAGGTCCAGCAGGCGGCCGGGCGTCGCGATCAGAATGTCGATACCGCGGGCCAGCGCGTCGACCTGCGGTTTCTGGCCGACGCCGCCGAAGATCACGGTCTGACGCAGGCGCAGGTCCTTGCCATAGGCGCGGAACTCGTCGCCGATCTGGATCGCCAGCTCGCGGGTCGGCGCCAGGATCAGGGCGCGCGGGCTGCGCGGCACCCGGTTTCGCCGTGTCGCCGCCAGCTGGTGCAGGATCGGCAGGGCGAAGGCGGCGGTTTTGCCGGTGCCGGTCTGGGCGATGCCCAGCATGTCCTTGCCGGCGAGAAGTTGGGGAATGGCCCGGGCCTGGATCGGCGTCGGGACGACATGGTTTCGCGCGTTCAACGCACGCTGCAGCGGATCGGCCAGGCCGAGCGCCGAAAAACAACTATCGGTCACGAAAAAGTCCTTATGCGCCGGACGGTATGGGCCGGCGTCCTCGACGCGGGCCGGCCTCCGGCGTTTCGCCTGGCGCCGGGCGCGGCCGGCGGGGCGAGATGATTGTCGATTGTTCCCGGGAAATGGCGCCGCGGATCGGCGGCGCTTCGCGCTATCGCGAGACAATGTACGGCCGAGACATGGCGTGTCCGGCCAAAAAAGTCAAGTAAATCAGGTTTCTATCCGCGACCGACGGCCAATGCCGCCGGTGACGGTATGGTGAATGCGGGTTAGAGCAGGCCTTCCCGTTGCGCCTGCTTGCGCTGCAGCTTGCGCAGCCGGCGGGCCGCCTCGGCGGATTCGCGGGCGCGGCGCTCCGAGGGCTTCTCGTAGTGGCGGCGGCGCTTCATCTCGCGGAAGGTGCCTTCCCGCTGCATCTTCTTCTTCAGGACGCGCAGCGCCTGGTCGACGTTGTTGTCGCGGACATAGACGATCACGGATGTGGTCTCCTTTCGCGGTGCGGCCAAGGCCGCCGCACGGAACCGGTCCCGCGCGAAGCAGGGCCGGTCCGGCGGATGTCGTCCGGCATCAGCCGGTGGGTCGTATTAGTCTTCCAGCTTCAGGTTTTCCGCCGAAGACTTGCCGTCGCGGCCCGGCTGCAGCTCGTAGGATACGCGCTGGCCTTCATCCAGGCTGGCGATACCGGCGCGTTCGACCGCCGAAATGTGCACGAAGGCGTCCTTGCCGCCCTCGTCCGGGGTGATGAAACCGTAGCCCTTGACGGTGTTGAACCACTTCACGGTTCCTGTCGTCATGTCGTCTTATCCTTCATGGGTTCTTGGACCGCCGGCGCCGCGTGCGCCGTCGGATCTCAGCCGATCAAGTTGCGAGGAGTAAGACGTCTAGGTCGGCGTGACGAAGCGAAATACGCCGCGTATCTCAAAATGCTGAAAGGCCCATATAGGCTGTTCCATGCGAAAAGGCAATCGGGACGCACCAAGAGGCCCGCCTTCAACTGCCGAAGCGGCGCCGATAGTCCTGCGGCGTCAGACCGGTGTGGCGTTTGAACAGATTGCGGAAGAAGATCGGATCGTCATAGCCGACGGCGTCGCAGACCGCCTGGATGCGGGCGTCGCCGTTCTCTAAAAGCCGCTTGGCCCGGGCGATGCGCAGCTTTTGTAGGTAGGCGAGCGGCGTCAGGCCGGTGGCGGCCTTGAAACGGCGGATGAAGTTGCGCGGGCTCATGCCGATCTCGCGCGCCAGCCGCTCCAGTTGAACCTCGCCGCGGTAGTTCCGGTGCAGCCA
>LYSZ01000036.1 GCA_001657385.1 Parvularcula sp. BBD 1991-13
AGCAGCGACAAAGAGCCCACAGGCGCCGACGGGGCGGCGACGATCCCTTCCAGAAGACGCTCGAAATGACCCATCAAACGCTCGATCGTCGCCTCGCGGAACAGATCCGTGTTGAACTCCCAGGCGTGATGCAGCCCTTCCTCGAAAAGGGTCGCGGACACCGAAAGGTCGAACTTCGCCGTCGGCGGCGTCAGATCCACGAAACTGAAAGTTAGTCCAGGAACCTTCAGTGCGCCCATCGGCGCATTCTGCAACGCAAACCATGCCTGAAAAAGCGGCGAGCGGCTCAGGTCTCTCTCCGGCTGCAAGGCCTCGACTAGCCGTTCAAAAGGCAGGTCCTGATTGTCGTAAGCCCCAAGCGCCGCGTCGCGAACACGGGCCAGCACCTCGCGAAAGCCGAGGCCTCCGTCCAGCCGGGTGCGCAACACCAGCGTATTCACGAAAAAGCCGATCAGACCTTCGATTTCCTCACGCTCGCGATTGGCGATGGGCGTTCCCACGCAGAGGTCGCCCTGTCCCGAATAACGGTAGAGAACGATCTGAAACGCCGCCACCAGCGTCATGAAGATCGTCGCGCCTTCCTCCCGGCTCAGCGCCTCAAGCTTGTCGAGGGTCGCCCGGGGAAGAACGGAATAGCGCGTCGACCCGTTAAAAGTCTGCATCGCCGGCCGTGGAAAATCCGTGGGCAGATCGAGCCGCGGCGGCGCGCCCGCCATCCGTTCGCGCCAGTAGCGCAACTGCCGGTCGAGAACTTCGCCTTCCAGCCATCGCCGTTGCCAGTGCGCGAAATCTGCGTACTGAATCGGGAGCGCAGGCAATGGCGACGCCGCGCCGCCCGCATAGGCTTCGTAAAGCGCGGCGATCTCGCGGACGAAAATCCCGATCGACCAGCCGTCGCTGACCACATGGTGAAGGGTCAACAAGGCGATATGGTGGTCGTCTTCCATCCGGATCAGGGAAAACCGGATCAGCGGACCTGCGGCGAGGTCAAAGGGCCGGGCGAACGCCTCCATCGCAACCCGGCGCGCTTCCGCCTCGCGCTCCGTCTCGGGCATCCACTGCAAGTCGATAACGGGGATCGACAGGGACGCCGGCGGATCGATGACCTGGAACGGCGCTCCCCGACGGTCTTCAAACCGCGTCCGCAACGCTTCATGGCGGCGGACGATCTCGTCGATGCTTCGCTGAAGCACCTCAATGTCGAGATCGCCGCGCAAGCGAACAGCCGCAGGCATGTTGTAGAACGAACTCTCGGGCTCCAGCTGGGATAAAAACCACAATCGCTGTTGAGCGTAAGACAGCGGCAGATTGCCGGTCCTGGGCGCCGGCTGCAATTCGCCATCCTCCGCACGCGGGCCGTCCTTGCGGGCGTCGGCGACAATACGGGACAGGCCCGCGACCGTCGGCGCTTCAAACATGCTGCGAACGGGCAGTTCGACCCTGAACGCTTTGTTGACCCGGGAGATCACCTGGGTCGCCAGCAAAGAGTGTCCGCCAACGGAGAAAAAGTCCTCCTCAACGCCGACCTGCTCAAGTCCCAGGACCTGTTTCCAGATATTCGCCAGCACTTCTTCCGTTGGCGTATGGGTGCGCGCGGTCGAGCCGTCCCCGCGCGAATCCCGCCGGGCCGGCGCCGGCAGCCGGTCCCGGTCAATCTTTCCGTGTACGGTCAGCGGCAACGCGTCGACGAATACGAAAGCCGACGGAACCATGTAGCCGGGCAACGCCGCGCCGAGCCGGTCTTGCAATTGCGAGACCAGACCGGTGGCGACCTTCGGCTTGACCGGCGCGTTGGCGTAAAGCGCCAGCCGTTCTGGCTGATCAACCCGGTCGGTCCAGCGGATCGGCGGCAAAGAGACGCCGGGCCGCCGAACGACCACGTCATAGCGGCCCTTTTCATCGCCGCGAGCCCAACTGATGTCGACCCGAAACCCTTGCCCCTCAAGACCCCACCATGCATCGGGGTCGACGCCCTCCTCCTCATCAACGCTTGCGAGGTCGGCGCGCAACGCTTCGACCGTGACCGACGGCGAGCAATCGCGCAGCCGCTCGGCGGCGGCCACGGCCCCGGCGACGCGCGCGTTGGGAACGTCGCGCAGACAGAACTCGCGCAAGCCTTCGCCCATCATCCGGTCGCACACCTTCCGGGGCGACAGTCCCGCCCGCCAGCGGCGCCAATCATGACCGCCAGCCGGCGTTTCGCTCGGGTCTTCGTTCGCCGTTTCGCTGTCGAGGCGGATGAGGACGTCGTAGCGGAAGGCGTTGAGTTCGTTCCGGTAGCCGCCGCGCTTGGGCCGGATGTCGACAGCCCCGATGCGCGCGAAGCGCCTCTGGAGCGCGGTGAACAGGCGCGGGTCGAGCACCAGTTCAGGATCGTCCCGCACCGCCGCCTCCACGCGCGCGCGCAACGGCCCCGCCAGCGCGCCCGGTTCCGCCCGCTCGAGCGCCACGGACGCATGCAGCGCGGGCAGCAGCGGCAGGCTGCGAAGATCGCCCAGGAAAATCCGCCC
>LYSZ01000013.1 GCA_001657385.1 Parvularcula sp. BBD 1991-13
CTCGCGCCCTGTAGTGCCAGAGCCCAAACCCGGTCAGACGCATCTGGCCAGTATAGCCTATGCGCCCCTGATTGTTCGCATGCGGCGCGCCAAACTCGTCATATCGGTTCACCGCCGTCGCCGCGCCGGACGCATTCGTCACCGCCGCGACGGACCCCCGCGCATCCGCCAGAAGCCAGCGTTTGTCCGACGCGCTAGCGCCTTCATACCAGACCAGCGTTTCGTCCATGCCGGCGCCGGGCACGTACCGGCGGCGCACCGCGCCGGCGCCGTCCTGTTCCTCGATTGCGGACGTCCCCGCATAGGCAAAGCGCGTCGTCGTCCCGCCGGCGGTTTCTTCATAGAGCCGTCCCGCCGAATCGTAGCGCAACGCGCCGCCGGGGCTAGCAGAGGTCAGGCGGTTGCGCTTGTCAAAGCTGAACACCGACCCTTCCGCGGCGGTGGTGTTGCCTCGCCCGTCATGCCCGGTCGCAAGGCCGGCGATAGAGGTGTACTGATTGAGGCCGTTCGACGCATAGGCGTCGCTGAAATCCGCCCCGGGCGCCGGCCAGTCATAAAGGGCGTTCGCCGAGGTTTCCTCAACGATCTGCCCCGCCGGATTGTAACTGAACCCCCAACTCTGGTCATGGACGGTTCCGGCCAAGTCATGGCCAAGGCTCGTCAGCCGGGAGAGGCCGTCATAACCGTAAATCGTCGCCGCGCCATTGCCCATGATCAGCGATGCGCGGCGACCAAGATCGTCATATGTGTAAGACGCAAGCAGGGTTGTACCGTTCTCCTCGACGCGCGTCATTGCGCCGGCATTGTCATAATCATAATCGATAAAGAACGATCCGGGATAGGAAAGCCGGGTCATTCGCCCCGCGGCGTCATAAGCATAGTCTGTATCGCCGAGCACGGAGTGGCGTTCCTGGGTCAAACGGCTCAGGGCGTCATACTTGTAATCCAGCCGAACCGACCCGTCATGGACGCTTTTGACGCGGCCGAGATTATCATATCCGTAAACGCGATACCCGTCGGGCGAGGGGGCGGTTTCGATCCACAATTGTCCGAGGTTATCGTAAGTGTACGAGAAAGCCGACCCATCGCGCTGGCGCACCGCCGTAAGGCGGCCATAAGCATCATAGGTGTTCTGAATGTAATCCGTAGACGAGCTTGAGCCCGCGGCCGTTGGAGACGGGAAGCGGGTTTTCACGAGCCGGTTAAACCCGTCATACTCGTAAGTCGTTGTATTGCCGTTCGCGTCGGTCAAGGTCCAGGGCAGACCGCCAGGCGTGTAAGTGATCGTGCTTGTGTCCTGCGCGACTGAAGAGCCATAAGCGCTGATCGTTTTCACAACGTCGCCAGCCAGGTTGTAAACGGTCTTCGCAATCCTGTCCGCGCCATAAGCGCCGGTCGCGCCGAGCGCGCACGCGCTCGCCGGCGCCGCCGCGAAAGCCCCGGGGTTCATGCGCAGAGCGGTGCATTCCACTTCGCCGCGTTGCGTATAGGATTGTTGCGTCACGCCGCCAATCGCGGATCCGGCTCCGTCATAAACAATGGCTTTCACCGGCCGAGCGTAGGCGTCGTAGACTGTTTCCGAACGCTGCAATCGCACAAAGCCCGGCGGCGATGCGCCGCCTTGGCTCGACGCTGTACCGGTTTCCACGGTCGTCGGCAATCCCAGCGTATTGTACGTCGTCCGCGTCGCCCGGTGCTGCAGCGGCCCCGATCCGTCAGGATCAGGACCAACGACGCCGACCACGCGCTGCAGGCCGTCGTAATAGTATTGCGTCGTGTCGACCGCACCAGGCAACGGGCCGTCGACTGTCTCAACATTCCCAAGGTCATTATAAGTTGTTGAAACGGTGGACACGACCGACGATGTGCCCGATCGCGTGGTGATGGAAGCGGGATGAAGGTTATTCGGCGACGATGTCGAGGGCCAATCGGTGACCGTTACCGTTTCAAAAGAGCTGTTGCTGCAAGCCGAAGCAACGGAGCACGACGCGCTTTTGACGGTGGCCCAGATATACGGACCATTCACATAATTCGAAGCGCTGGATTTGTATCGCGCGCGTTTCTGTGCGTAGGTGAAATTCGTCTGCGGTCTTATCGCGCCGGACCTCGGTGGCGGCGCCGTAATGCTGAGAACGCCGCCGTGAGTCGGATCATAGGCGTAGTTCGTCACGCCGCCAAGGGGATCGGTCGTCGTGATCGGCTGGTTGCAGGTTTTTGGGTTTATACAGGTCGCTGGATAAGCGGCCGATGTTACGATGTCGGCGAGACCTGAACCAGGTTTCGCAACAGCGCGGGTTTCAGTGATGTTTCCCCGCGCATCATAGGCATAGGATGTATACTCGCCTTCCGGGCCGGTAACTTTAATAACTCTCCTATGCGAGTCATAACTATAAATGGTCTCCCGGTTCAACGCATCTTTTATTGCGCGAACCTTGGCGCCGTCATGGTAATGATGCTGCTGAGCGCCGCCAGGATATGTGACGGTCGTTGCCTGATTAGAAAGGTAATCTGCTATATAGTTATGGGTATAAGAGTATGTCCACGTTCCGAAACCGCGGTTAACAGAGGACACCCGGTTCGAACTGTTATACCCGATGGTGATGTTGTCGGCGCCGCCGCCCGGCCATCGGATGCCTGTCAGTAAGTTTGATGTGTAGCTATAGCGATGCACACGCCCGATCGCATCCGTAACAGTGTCAATACGCGCGTTGCTGGCGCCTGTATATGTTGCATGAGGCCACGTTTTCGAGAAAGAACACGTGTTCGCTAAAGGCGCGCAAAAATCTACAGTGCGGTTGAAGCCAGTGACTTTCGTTATTCGACCCCAGTCGCCATTAAGTTCGGTTGTATCCGCCGGCGTATCTACAGCATAAGTATAATGGAGCTGGTAACCGAACGAATTGGTGATCGACTGCAACCGTGCACGCGTTACGCCGCCGATAGCCTCTTCCTTGTAGTGATAGTCTGTTACGGCCCCATTCGGCGCAATCGTCTGAACCATGACCGCTTGATTACCAACAGGAGATGTTGACGCTCCAATTTTGTTAGCGAGGTTACCGTCAAAGATCATTATGCTTCCATCGGCGCCGGTAAATGTAAAGCGTTGCGTCGACGAATCGTAATCCAGCATCCCCCCCGAACCTTCGTCGGAAGCAAAAGTCCCGTTCGCAAGGGCGCCTGTGATTTCAAAGCGTTCAGACGTCGCCCCCGCCGAGACATAATATTTGTACGCTGTATGTGACAGTCGTGTCACCGTTCCCAATCCGGACCCGCGCCATCCGCTGCCGGAATAGACGCGCGAATAGGAAAGACCGTTGGCGCCGCCGATGGCGACGTCAGTCACTGACATATTGAATGCGCCTCTGACCACGTCAACGCCATTGGCGTCGATCCGCAGCGTTTCCGGCAAGGGATCCGGCGTCGATTGCGCCTCGGCGTAGGAAGCGCACAGCGCTAGCGCCAGTGCGACAACGCTGTAGCGAATCAATGGAATACAGGTGTCCATAACAGCCTCATGAAGGGTGTCGCATGGAACGCCGGATGTTTACGCGGCGTCTGCGTCATCAGAAGAAATCGTCCGATTACCTGTCGATCCCGCATCGGCGGAAGGATTTCGCTTACCTTCAAGGTTCAACCCCGCCGCCGCCGCTCGACGATGACAGGGACAGTGAAACGCGGGCGGTGTCCGTACCGCCATAGCCGTCAGAAATCCTGTAATCGACCCAGTAGGAACCGCTGTAAGGCGCATAAAGCTCCATGAGCCCGTTGCCGGCGCTCCACAGGACAGAAAGAGCAGAAGACGACTTTG
Source organism: Parvularcula sp. BBD 1991-13 (assembly GCA_001657385.1). Lineage (GTDB taxonomy): Bacteria > Pseudomonadota > Alphaproteobacteria > Caulobacterales > Parvularculaceae > Hyphococcus. The sequence goes on from LYSZ01000013.1 coordinate 3,809, forward strand.
CAAGCACGGTCAATGTAAGTGCGTGTCCGTCCGGATCGCTGTCATTCGTAAGCGGAGCCAGATATACGGCTCGAGATTCGGTCCCGCTGGCGTGATCATTTACTGCAACCGGAGGCGAATTCACGTAATCGTTGTTGATCACGCCAATGCCCCTGCCATCGGAGATGGTCGCGCCGCTCGACGGCGTTGACAGGTCAACAAAAAACTGTGCAGAGGGCTCGTTCGCAGGATTGGCGACGGTGCTCACCATGATGCTGCGCGACGATTGACCGGGCGAAAAGCTTAAAACGCCGGATGTCGCCGTGTAGTCGTCTGGTGCGACAGCGAAATCGTCCACGGTCTGATAGGCAACCGTGTGCGTGAAGGCCGTCGCACCTGATTTTGTGACGGTAAAGGTAAGCGCGCTTCCTTCGTTCGCAGCGGTGTTGTTAATTGAAAACCGGGGAGCGTTGTCGTCGTTTTCGATTATGCCTACACCCTGGCCGTCAATGACAGCCGCCCCGCCTGTCGGATTTGAAAGTACAACGCTTAAGGACTCGGCGCTTTCATATACGGCGTCCTCGCTTGTTTGCACCGTGACAGTTTTGGATACATCCGTGGGTGAGAAGTGTAATACGCCCGATCTCGCCGAAAAATCCGTCGCATCCGCTGTGCCGCTTGCCGTTGCAAAGGAAACGCTGTGGCTCTGTAGGCTCTGCCCGCTCTTTGATACGAGAAAATTCAAGACGCCGCCCTCGGAAATGGACGCGTCATTAATGGCGAACTCTACCGCGCCGCTGGTCGCTTGCGTGACAGTCTGCCTGTTGCCAAGATTGTCGTAACTGTAATTGGTGGTTTTATTGGCGTCGATCCGTTCCACCTTAACCAGACGGCCCAGTTCATCGTATGAATATCGCGTTTGCGCCGACACTGGTGAGATGAAAGCGCTAATCAACGCAACGCATACGAACCCTGCGTGATAACGCATACGAATAGCTTCCTATTGCAACCGAGAAAAAGGACGAAAAAATCCATCGCAGCAATGTACATATAGCTGCGCCTTATCTCCGGTCATGATGTGATGAGTCAGTTGATTTTGATAAGACGCTATTCCATGGACATTTATAGTGTCAACTTTTTTGTCTAATTTTCATGTAAAAGAAAAATTACTTCCCTCAAGCGTATTATACCGCGAGGCGGCGCATTTAATGATCTAACAGGCTATTGAATAAGTCTGTAGCGGTTTTGATTTGAAGATGAGTCACTCTTCGTAGTTTTAGCCGGGGAGGTTTGATGCGGGGGGCGGACAATCGGTCGGGAAGTCTATTTTCCTATGTGGATTTGGAGTCCTGTGTTCGCCGGGATCATCCGCTTCGGGTGATCCGGGGCATCACGGACACGGCTCTGTCGTCATTGGATGAAGATTTTCCGGTTCTGTATTCGGCACGCATGGGTCGTCCCTAGATCCCGCCGGAACGGTTGCTTCGGGCGATGCTGCTGCAGACGTTCTACGGCATCCGGTCGGAGCGCCAGTTGATGGAGCGGATCGAGTTCGACCTTCTGTTCCGCTGGTTCGTTGGGCTCGGGGTGGACGATCCGGCGTGGGATCATTCGAGCTTCGCGAAGAACCGTGAACGGCTGCTGGAAGGGGAGATCGCAGTCAAGTTCCTGCGGGCGATCCTGGCACACCACCGGGTGAAGCGGCTTTTTTGGGGAAGTGTCAGGGTTTTTGTGTAAGTAGCGAACGCCGGCATGTTATGCTTGAAGGAGCAACGCATGCCAGAAGTGACGAAAAAGCGTGAAATATCCGACGGCGGAGTTGATGAGCTTTGGCGGCGCGCCGACGAAAGACAATGACGACGTTGATCGCTTTCTTGGCGAAGTGCTAGGATTGGGAACGGCTGATGCGTCCAAGCCTGCCGAAAGGAGGGCAGGATGACGCAATCTCAAGCGGTCGGTCCGTTCAGGGTTCGACCGCACCTTCGGAACGGGGCTGAAACGGGCAAATGGTTCGTGGACGTTCCGGCTTCGCTGACCTCGACGGGAAAGCGCAAGCGAAAGCTCTTTGACAATCAGGGTAGCGCACTGGTCGCGGCGCAAAGGCTGCGGGACAGTATCGACGACATCACCGGACTCTTGAAAGTCCGTAAGCAGAATTTGGACGCTTCGTTTGACGATGCGGCGGACGGTTGGCTTGCGGATGAAGAGTTGCGGGTGGCGACGTTGAAAAAGCGCGCTGCGAGTCTGACGGTGAACGCTTATCGTCTGAATGCGGCGCGGGCGTTCTTCGGCAAGACGCCGCTCGCGGCGATCACCGAACGGCGGCTTACCGAGTATCAGGCGGCGCGTTTGAAAGCCGGCCGAAAGCCCGTTTCCATTAACGCCGACATGCAGACCATTCGTCAGGTTCTGAAATGGGCGGTCAAGCAGGGCATGATCGACGCGGCGCCGGAAGTCGAGGCGATCCCCACCCGGCCGGTCAAGGTGATCGTGCCGACGCCGGAAGAGGTGGTTCGGATTATCAGCCATTTGCCGGCCTATCTGAAGCCGCTCATTCATTTCCTGGCGGAGACCGGATGTCGGCGAGGTGAGGCGATCAATCTCACCTGGGAATGCGTTGACGAGATCGGCGGCTATGCCGAGATCAGGGCGCGGGACGGGTGGACGCCTAAAACGCAAAGTTCGGAGCGGCGCATTCTTTTAAGCGACAGTCTTTTGAATGTGCTGCGCGGACTACCGAAGGCGGGGCCCTATGTGTTTCCGGGCCAATCGGCGGACAAGCCCATCGGGCTTTTTCGCAAGACCTGGGCGCGGGCGGTTCGCGAGGCGAACATCATGCGCAACGGCAAACCGGTCCATGTTCAGGTAAAGACCCTGCGCAAGGCGCACGCCACATGGCAGGCCGAGCGAGGTACGCCGGAGAGCGTCTTGCAGGATCGCCTTGGTCACTCGAAAGGCTCGACGGTGACGCGTGCGTATTACGTTCAGACTACGGACGAGGCGCGCAAGGCGGCGGTGATATCCCTTCCGGTTGGCGCCGCAGCTGAGACGCCGGAAAGAGAAGGGAGCACTGCATAAAAATGCAAGTGTCGCCGCGTCTCGCCATATTTGGCAACAGGTTGGCAACAGCCGTTGCCCAAAAAAATCACGCAGCGGGAAGCGCTCTTTCTAACATGATGAAACCATTCGGGAAAAGATGGTCGGAGTGGGGTGATTCGAACACCCGGCCCCTGCCTCCCGAAGACAGTGCTCTACCAGGCTGAGCTACACTCCGACATTTGCGCATCTGCGCGGGCCGGTTCCTATAGCTGGGGGGCGGGCCGGGCGCAATGGCCTGGGCGGCAAAGAGCGTCAGAAAAGTACAATTCCAACGATTTCGGCGTCGCCAGGGCGCGCGGCGGCGCGGTCCGGCGCAAAAAATCCGGCCAGCGCCCCTCAAGGCCATTGCAAGCTTGGAGCGAAAGCGCTATCTCCGCTGCCTCGCGCGCCGGCGCGCTTGTTTTTGCGACAAAAACAAGTTTTTCGGTGTCGGCGAGGGCCGGTCTTCAGGGCGTTGCCAAAGAGCGCTGTCGAAGCGTTCGCTTCCTGTTGGCGGGCAAGGCGCATTGGGGCGTCGCCAAGTGGTAAGGCATCGGTTTTTGGTACCGACATTCCCAGGTTCGAATCCTGGCGCCCCAGCCATCTTCCGCAAGCCGGTGTTTCGCGGTTTTCCAAGGCATCGTATAGGCCTGCGTCTTTCCAGACCAGCATTCTGTCCACCCAGCCTCTGCCTGACAAGTCTTCTTGCCGATTGCCCCTATTGGCGACTGGCCTCGCCGCCGCCAAGATTTGATCGCGCCGATTCCGACGGCGCGTTCTCGCGGCCGGGCCTGATCCCATAAAGCGGAGTATATTATAAAGCCATGACAAGGCGCGGCGACGCCGCCATTGGCGCCGGTCCAGCGCGAGCGGATTATATCTTCGCGTTGGAATAATATGCCTTTTGCCGGTGCGGAACCGAAATTACGCTCAAGCGTCGGTGCGTGCGCCCGGGCTGCGCTTGAGCGGGCGTGCGGGCTTCGCCGCGGGCGCGGCCGCGAAATAGGTCCGGCGCGGATGAATTTACTATGTCACATTCGCGTTTGGCGCTCAGTGATCGGTCACAAATGTTTCGAATGCACGATAAAATAGCGTTAAATTGCAAGGTTTAGGGTGGGAGACAAAAAGCAGGCATTGCCAGTGCGGAATAGTGCCGTTACAAGTTAACGGGTTTGCCGCCGGGGGCGACGGGGTTGAGGACGAAGACGTTGCAATCGTTATTGCGAAGAACGCGCGCGTTTGATTCAAAAATCATAACGCCATTGCAATGCGTCGTTTTTTGCGTCATGCCTTTGCCGTCGGGGAGTATGACGGGGTGAAGGGTTTTTCTGATCAGTTTGCTGGAATGCGATTTGCAGCGTTCCGCTTCCGTCGCGAGCGGTTTCCTGGCCGGCTTGCGTTTTCTTTCGTTGGTCCGGCCCTGCGCGGCCGTTGGCCGAACTAAACAGCCGCAACATAAATCCGGTAAATGAGGCACCTATGACTAAAAAAGCGATTTTGGGTTCAGCGGCGGTTGCGCTTGCTGTGTTAAGCGCGCCCGCCCAAGCGCAATTTCGTTCTGCGATTCAGGAAAGCGAAGCGACCGCGCGGGAGACGGCGTCGTCGCAACAGCGTATCGATCAGCTTGACGACGAAACCGGCCGTCTGCTGAACGACTATCGCGCCAATCTGAAACAGCTCGAAGCGGCGCGTCGCTATAACGCCTCGCTGTCCCGGAACATCGAGCGCCAGGAAAGCGAAATCGAACGCCTGCGGGAAGACATCAACAATGTCGAGGGCCTGCAGCGCGCCATGCAGCCGCTCATGGAAGACATGGTCGCGCGCTTCGGCGACATCGTCGAGGCGGACATCCCGTTCAGCATTGAGGAGCGCGCCGCCCGCGCCGCTCGTCTTGAAAGCGTTCTCGACAATCCGTCCATGTCGGCGGCGCAGCGCTACCGCCTGATCGTCGAGGCGTATCAGATCGAAAACGAGTACGGCCGCACCATCGGTTCTTACGAAGGCACGATCGGCGAGGGCGAAAACACGCTCACCGGCGAGTTCCTCCAGGTCGGCCGCATCGCGCTGATCTTCAAGACACCGGACGATTCGGTGCTGCGCATCTGGGACTCGGCCGCGGGCGACTTCGTCGACCTCGACCGCTCCTACCTTCAGGACGTGAAGTTCGGTCTTCGCATGGCCAAGGAACAAACCGCGCCGGATATCATGTTCGTGCCGGTCAAGCCGCCGGTTTCAGGCGCCGTCACCGCGCCGGACGCCCAGTAAGAGTCGCCGGAATTTAAAGGATTATTGGTTATGAAATTCCTCAAACTTGCCAGTCTTTCATTGGTCGCCGGCGCCATTGCGGCGAGCGTTGACCTTTCAGCCGGCGGCTTTGCCGCCGCCGACGCCCAGGAGAGCGCGGTCACCCTCGATCAGGTGCTGCAGGCGGTCCGCCGCGAACGCCGCGAGACCTCCCAGGAGAACCGCGAACGCGAGGCCCGCTTCCTGCGCGAGCGCAACCAGCAGCAAAGCCTTCTGAACCAGGTGCGCGCCCAGGTCGCCGCTGCGGAAGCCGAATCCGTCCGCCTCGAAGGCGTGATGGAGGAAAACCAGACCGCCATCGAAGAGCTTGACCAGGAACTCGCCTCGAAGCAGGGCGAATTCCAGGAGCTGTTCGGCGCCGCGCGCACCGCCGCCGCCGACCTCAACGCCCAGGTGGAGCGTTCGATCATTTCCGCCCAGTTCCCGGGCCGCGGCGACACGCTGCAGGAACTCGCCCAGACCGAAAAGCTGCCCTCCGAGGAACAGCTTCGCGACCTCTGGGACGTGATGATCCAGCAGATCGCCGAGCAGTCGAAAACGGCGACCTTCGAGACGCGCATCGTTCAGGCGTCCGGCGAATCCGCCGCCGCGGACGTGACGCGCATCGGTCCCTTCGTCGCCTTCTCCGGCGGGCGTTACCTGACCTATAACAACGGCCGCCTTCAGTTCCTCGCGCGCCAGCCGTCCGGCGACATCACCGGCGCCGCCAACCGCGTCGCCAATGCGACCGGCGACGGTTTCGTGCGCGGTGCGATCGACCCGTCCCTCGGCACGCTGCTCGGCCTCGTCGTCGAGACGCCGACCGTGACGGAACGGATCGACCAGGGCCGCTTCATCGGCCGCGTCATTCTGGTCGCCGCCGCCTTCGGCGTTCTTCTCGGCCTTTACAAGTGGGTGACGCTGACCATGACCGCCGGCGCCGTTCGCGGCCAGGTGCGCAAGAAGAAAGCCTCCAAGGCGAACCCGCTGGGCCGCGTCATGCTGGCTTACGAAAACACCCAGTCCAACGACGTCGAAACCGTCGCGCTGAAACTCGACGACGCCATCCTCAAGGAAGTGCCGAAACTGGAAAGCGGCCTCAACCTTGTGAAGGTGCTCGCCGCCGTCGCGCCGCTGCTCGGCCTGCTCGGTACGGTTATCGGCATGATCAACACCTTCCAGGCGATCACGCTGTTCGGCACCGGCGACCCGCAGATCATGGCGTCGGGCATCTCCGAAGCGCTCGTCACCACGGTGCTCGGCCTTATCGCGGCGATCCCGCTCCTGCTCCTGCACGCTTTTGCGTCCGGCGCGGCGAAACGGGTGACGCAGATCCTCGAAGAGCAGGCCGCCGGCATCATCGCTGAACACGCAGAAGGGGGCCGGTCCTAGGGGCCGGTCTCACGGAAAGGGTCTCGAGACATGCTCGAGTTGTTAAACCCATCCATTGCGTTCGACGCGCTGCGGGATTTCCTCGCGGCAGGGGGCAACGTTCTTGTCATCATCATGGTCACCACGTTTTTCATGTGGGCCCTGATCGTCGAACGGCTGATGTACTGGTCCAGCGCCCATGCGGGCGTCGCCAAGCGCGCGCAACGCGCCTGGGCCGCGCGTTCGGACCACAAGTCCTGGTACGCGCATGCAATTCGCGAACGGCTGATTTCCGAAACCGTTCAGGAGGCGTCGCGGTTCAATAACGTGATCCGCGCGCTGGTTGCGGTGACCCCGCTGCTCGGTCTTCTGGGCACGGTGACCGGCATGGTCGAGGTGTTCGACGTCATGGCCGTCACCGGCTCGTCCAATGCGCGCCTGATGGCGGCGGGCATCTCCAAAGCGACGATCCCGACCATGGCGGGCCTGGTGGCGTCTCTCTCCGGGCTGATCTTCATCAATGCGTTCGACCGGAATGTTCAGAAGGCGTCGCACCGCATTTCAGATGACTTGTTGATCGAGTAGCGAACATGAGAAAAAGAGCTGTACGCACAGGCGACGAAGCCGACGTAAACATTACGCCGCTCCTCGACATCGTCTTCATCCTGCTGATCTTCTTTATCGTGACGGCGACGTTCCTGCGCGAAAAGGGCATCGACGTCAGGACGCCGGAAGACAATGAAGACGAACAGGACACCATCCCGCCGCCCGCGCTTCTGCTGGCGGTGCAGGAAGACGGCTTCGTGCGCGTCAACAACATCCGCATCATCGATCCGGGTTCGGTCAAACCGGTGGTGCAGGAGTTCATCGCGCGCGAGCCGAACGGCGTCGTTCTCGTCAGCGCCGCGCCGGACTCCGAATCGGGCGTCGCCGTTCAGGTGATGGACCAGGCGAAGAGCGGGGGCGCCCCGGCGGTGTCGCTCGCGCTTCAAGAAGAGCGCACGTAACTCAAGGCGGGACGCCCGCCGGCGTCCCGCTCGTTCAGTATGTGAATTGGTTTTAGGCGGACAAAAACATGGCCAGACGCAATACGATTCAGCAAAGCGAGAGCGAGGATGACGTCAACGTCACGCCGCTTCTCGACATTGTCTTCATTATGCTGATCTTTTTCATCGTCACCTCCACCTTCGTCAAGGAGCCGGGCATCGATCCGGAGCGCCCGGAAGCGGAGACCGCTTCGGAACGCCGCCTTGCGTCGATTATCGTGGCGATTTCCGCGGAGGACGAAATCTGGATCAACAAGGAGCAGGTGGAGTTGCAGGAAGTGCGCGCCCAGGTCGAGCAGTTGCGGCGGGAAAATCCGCGCGGCACCGCCGTCGTGCAGGCTGACGCCAAGTCGAAGACGCGGCTCCTGGTTGAGGTGGTCAATCAAATCCGCGCAACGGGCATTTCAGACGTGGCCGTCTCGACGGAAGACGTCTAGAGGAGTTTGATCAATGGGATCTTTCGTTCGCCTTTTTATCGGGATTCCGCTTGCGGTGTTGGTGACCGGCGGTCTGTTCCTGTTCATGGCCGCCATGATCCGGCAGGATCTCCGCCTCAACGAGCCCGAGGATGCGCTGAACATCAACATCACGGCGCAGATCGACGACTCCGACATCAACAACGCGAACCGCGAGTTCAAGCGGCCGACGCTCGACGCGCCGCCGCCGCCGCCGCCCGCGGTGAACGATCCGTCGAACCGGCCGGCCCTTGACGGCGTGCGCGCCGACATTCCGCAAATCGACGCCAACCTGAATATCGGTACCGGGTTCAATCCGGACCGCGACGCCCAGCCGCTGGTGCGCATTCCGCCGCAATATCCCGAGCGCTGCATGTCGCGCGCCGACTCCGTGGAAACGGTGGTCATGCAATTCGATGTGACCCCGGAAGGTCAGACGACGAATATTCAGGTCATCGACACGACCAACAGTTGTCTCAACCGCGCCGCCATTCGTTCGGTGGAGCGCTGGAAGTACCAGCCGAAGATTGTCGACAATGTTGCTGAGCCTCGCCGCGGCGTTCAGACCGTGGTGACGTTCCAGCTTGACGGCTAAATGGAATTGGAACGCTTCTTCCCCCGCGCTTTCGGGGATGGCGGCGAGGTAAATACAGATTAGGCGACCGGATGATGACTATGCGCTTGAAACGTGTGCGTTTGAAATTAGCGAGTGTGGTTTGCGCCGCGATGGCGGGGGCGGCGGTGATCGCCGTCGCGCCGGCGCCGGCGCTGGCGCAGGAAGAGGGCGAGGGCGGCGGCCGCCGGGTGTCGCAAACCCTCGATCCGCGCGTCGCCCGGACCCTGCAGACCGTGTTCGAGCAAATGCAGGCCGAGCAGTATCGCGAAGCGCTGGGCGCCCTGAACGAGCTGATCAGCCAGCGCGGGGACAGCATGAAGCCCTTCGACCGGGCGACGACTTACGAGTTGCGCGGGTCGGTCAAGGTCAACCTCGAGGATTTTCGCGGCGCCATGCGCGACTTCTCGGTCGCGCTGAACCAGAATGCGCTGCCGCCGGAACGCAACAACCAGCTGCGCTACTTCATCGCCCAGCTCAACTTTCAGCTTGAGGACTATCAGGCCGCGATTACCGGGCTGAACGAATGGATCAGGGCGGCCCGCGCCGCCGGGGAGACGGTCGATCCGAACGCTTACTATCTCCTGGCCGCCGCGCATGTGCAGAACACGCCGGCGAACTATCGCGCTGCGGAAGGCCCGGTCGAGCAGGCGCTGGCCGGCGCCGCCGATCCCAACAAGAGTTATTTCGACCTCGCCAACCTGATCTACTCGGAGCTCAACGCCAGCGCCAAGCGGACTTCGCTTCTCGAACGCATGGTTGCGCTCTGGCCGGGCGAGAAAAGCTACTGGACGCAGCTTTCCGGCATCTATTCCCAGGCCGGCCGCGACCGCGATGCGTTTTCGACCATCGAAGTCGCCTATCGCGCGGGCCTGCTGGAAACTGAATCGGAACTCCTGACGCTTGTTCAGTACTACTCGTTTTTCGAAAACCCCTATCGCGGCGCGGTGATGCTGAATCGTGAAATGAACGCCGGCAATATCTCCCGCAACCAGAACAATCTCGTGCTTCTGTCCCAGCTCTGGAGCCAGGCGCGCGAGCACAAGCGGTCCATCCCGATCCTCCGCGAGGCGGCGCAGGGCGCGACCACGGGCGAGCTTTATTATCGCCTCGGCCAGGTGCTGCTCGCCGACGAACAGTACCGGGACGCGCAACGCGCCCTCGAAAACGCCCTGAACCGGGGCGGCATGAACCGTCGCGAAACCGGCGACGCCTGGCTTCTTCTCGGCACGGCGCGGTTCAGCCAGGCGGGGCCTGAGGACACCGCGATCTGGTCCAATGCGCGCCAGGCCTTCGTCAACGCGCAACGCTACGAAGCCGCGCGCCGTCAGGCGAGCGACTGGATCGTTTACATCGACGCCGTCGTAAACACCTATAACGAGCAGAAAGCGCTCGAAGAGCAGCAGCGCCGCGAACGGTGCGAGGACGAGCTGAACCGCCTCGAAACGCAGCGCCGCATCATGGAACTGCAAAACCGTCAGATGACCCCGGAAGAGATCGCCCAGGAGCAGGCGATCCTGACCGAGTGCGCGGCGTATCTTCCCGACGCCGAGGGAGAGGACGGCAATGGCGGCGAGCGCGGCGATTCCGACGAAGACGGCGACGGTTCTGATGAAGACGGCGGCGACCAGGAAACGACCGACGCCGATGACGCCGGCGACGCCGACGCCGCGGAAGGCAACTAGGGCCGGGCCTTTGCATCCCGGGCGGGCAAAAAGCCTTCGCCGCCCGGTTTGTTCGTATCCGATGAAAAGCCGGCCCGTGGTCGCCTGCCCGTTGCGTATTTCCGTCGCGTCCTGACGCTGCCGGTTGGACGGCCGGACCCTCGCGGATCGGTGCTGCACGCGATCAGTTAAAAAGGCTTTGTTTACAGCCTGATTTCAAAAGCGCGGTAGACAGGGATTGTTCCTGGGCCCGGCCGCCGCTTGCGTATTCCCGGGTCGTCGCGTCGCCGCACCGTCGTGCTGAGTGAGGCGGCCTAGTCGTATTCGCCGCCCTCGCCGAGGATGCGTCCGCCGTCCTTGGGCTCCGGAATCGGGTCGCCGCATTCCATATAGCCGCGCCGCCAACCGGCGCGGTAAGAGTCGTCGTTTTCAAAGGCGTATGCGTCCCGCGCGCTCTTGGTGGAGAAGCTTTTCTCCCGCTCGCCCGCGGTCTCGCAGCCGTCCACATATCCCGCCTGATACCCCGGGGCCTCGCGCAACGTCTGCATGTCGGGGCTGGCGCATCCCGCGGCGAGCACGACGCAGGACAGAACGGCGCATCGCGCCGTCGCCGTTGCTTTCGCTGGGCGGCGCACGGTCGCGTCAGTCGGGGGAAGGGGTAGGCGCACGAGGGGGGATTTCCTTTTCCAGAGGCTCGCAAAGCTTAGAGCATCGCGGGGCGGCGGGAAATGCGCTTTGGCGACGCCGTTCGAAAAATTAATCCGATCGCGGCCCGAAAGCCGCGCTTTCCGCTGCAATTTGCGTTCCCGGCGCAAGAGCGCGTTAACGATGTTGACGCTAGATAGGGGCAAGGCCCGTCACGGGGGCGAGCCCCTTCGCCGCGCGAGCGTGTGGTCCGCGCGATCGCCGGGGCCGCGCGTGACGCGCGAGCAAGGTCGAAAGGCGAGATGGCGGAGTACAGCGCATCTTCCGAAAAACGCCCGGTTCCGGCCGGCGACGCGATCCTGACGCCGTTGAAGGCCGTGGGCGCGACGCCGCGCGTCCTGATGGTGCGCAAGCTCGCGGACATCGTGGTGCTGCCTTCGGCGCGAATTTCCGCCAATGAGCGGTCCCTGGCCGCGGATATCCTGATCCAGCTCCTGAGCGAGGTCGCGCTCGATCTGCGCGCGGAGGTCGCGCGCCGGGTCGGACGCTCGGCGGAGGCCCCGCCGGCGCTTCTGCGCATGCTCCTGCTCGACGAGGCCGTCGTCGCCGGGCCGATCCTTGAGGAGGCGGAAAACCTGCCTGAGGCTCTGTTGATCGAGGCCGCGCGGGACGCCTCGGGCGCCCATCGCGCGATGATCGCGCGCCGGCTCGACCTCACGGCGGCGGTGGCCGACGCCTGCCTGCTCTATGACGAACTCGATATCTGCAAGCTGATCCTGAAACGCGGCGAGTGCTCGCTTTCCCCGAACGCCGTCAACCGCCTCGTGGCGCTCAGCTCCCTGTGCGCCGACCTCCAGGCGCCGCTCCTGCGCCGCGCCGAGCTGGAGCCGGCGCACGGCTTCACCATGTTCTGGTGGGTCGGCCAGGAACTCCGTAAGCGGATCATAGCGCGTTTCGCCCTCGACCGCGGCGTGATCCAGGACGCCCTGTCGGATCTTTATGCGCGGGTGTTCCGCATGAACGAGCCGGACCCCCTGGTGCAGCAGATCCTGACCCTGGCCGAGCGCCGTCACCGCCCGCGCGGCCTTGACGGCGAGTCCGTCTCCATGGACATCGTCAAGCGCACGCTCGCGGCCGCGCGCCGTCAGCCGACCCATGAAATTGTCGACGCCGTCGCCATGATCGGCGGCGTCTCGCGCGAGCTTGCCGCGCGGATCATGCGCGACGAGGGCGGCGAGCCCTTCGCGGTCCTGTGCAAGAGCCTGGGATTGCCCCGCAACGATTTTTTCGCCTTTTACAACGATCCGGCCGACGCGGCGCTGACGCGGCAGGGCGAATATCTGCTCGGCTTTTTTGACACGATGGCGCGCGATTTCGCCCGCGCGGTGATCCGCTACTGGGACTGGGACGGCAATCCGCGCATCGCGGCCATCACCAACCTTCTCGGGATGATGCAGGACGACGTGGTCCTTTCGGACAGCTATTAAGTCTCGATTAAACGCTTTGGGGCATATCTTGTGCGCGTCGGCGGCGGCCTTGCGTATCTAGGCTGCTTCCGGCGTTTTTCCTTACAAGGATAAACTTTATTCCTAAAATTTTATGAAAATTGGCGGCGCGCGCCAATCGCGCCGTTAACGCCCGGGCGTGCAGTATGCAGGCAAAATGGTCCGTTCGAACGTGGTTTATCTGGAGGGCGCATGTTGTCTTCGATGCGTGTCATCGTCTTCGCGTCGCAAAAGGGCGGTTCCGGCAAGACGACCTTGTCCGGGCATATTGCGGTGGAGGCGGAACGCCAGGGAGCAGGCCCGGTCGCGCTGATCGACACGGACCCGCAGGGGTCGCTGGCGAAATGGTGGAACGTGCGGAAAGATCCGACCCCGGCCTTTATCCAGTCCGTGTTTTCCAACCTGTTCTACGATCTCGACAGCGCGCGGGAAGAAGGCTTTCGCCTGGTGGTGATAGACACCCCGCCGGCGGTCACCCGCGCGATTTCCGAAGTGGTCAGTTTCGCGGACATCGTGGTCGCGCCGACGCGGCCGAGCCCGCATGACCTGCGCGCCGTCGGGCCGACGGTGGACATCGCCGAGGCGCGCGGCAAGCCGCTGGTGTTCGTCGTGAACGGCGCTTCCCAGCGCGCGCGCATCACGTCCGAAGCGGCGATCGCCCTGTCCCAGCACGGCACGGTCGCGCCCGTGACCATTCACAACAGGGTCGATTTCGCCGCATCGATGATCGACGGCCGGACGGTCATGGAAATCGATCCCTTTTGTCAGTCCGCGAAGGAAATCTCCGCGCTCTGGGAGTACCTGCACGAACGGCTTCAGCGCGCCGATGGCGGCTATCGCAGTCAGGAGGGCGAGGTCGCCGCGATGAACAACCCCCACAACCGCGTCTTCGGACGCAGGGCGGTGTGATGAGCGCCTACGCCCCCAATCCGACCTATGCCGGCAACGAGGACGGCTATGCGCCGCTGACGGCCAGCCTGCTTGCGCGCAAGGGCGAGGCGACCCCGGCGGTCGACGCGACCGCCCATGCGGGCGTGGATATCGACATGATCCCCTCGGCGGCGGATGCGGCGGGCGCGAAACGCGGCGCCGCCTCCCGGCGCGGACCGCGCTTCACCGCCGCGAACCAGGATTACGGACAGCACGACCGTCCGGCCGCGGGCCCGGCCGCCGGCGATCCGTATGCTGCGTATGCGGATGAGAACGGCCCCGCGGGGTACGCGCCGAACGCGGGCGCGGCCGTCATCGACGCCGATCCGGTTCCGGCCGGCCCCCGCGATGAGGCGCCGCAAGACAATGTCGAACGGTTTCCCGGCGCGGCGCGCGCCCGGTCGGCCGGCGCGTGGACGATCTCCGGGCCGTCCATTGAAGATCCCTTCCGCGCCTTCCCCGAGGGCGCGCCGATGGACAGCGCCGCCCTTGAGGAGGTGAAGGCGCGGCTGCGCCGCAGGGCCAGGCGCGCGGCGGCGAGCGGCGCGGCGGGGCGCAAGGCGACCATCACGTTCCGCATGCCCGCCCGCGATCTCGTTCGGCTGCGCTTCGCCTCGCGCGAGCTGGGCGTCATGTGTCAGACGATCATCCTCGAAGCGCTGGAATGCTACCTTGAGGCCAATGACGTCGCGCCGGTCTCGGACGAGGACCTGGCCGCCGAGACCGATCGGCTGATGCGCCTCAAGAAGGAAAAGACGCGCCGGCGCCGCGGCTGATCCTGCGGCGCTCATCCTGCGGGGATGATCTGGTAGGGATGATGCTGTCGGGGCGCCGCCGCCGCCGGTAATCCGATTTTCCATCAACCCGTTGATTTATATTTCAAATCTGCGAAGTTGGCGACATTCGGCGCGGGCCCGGGCGGAAAATGCTGGCGAACAGGGCTCGCGCACGGCGCCGGGGGACGGATTTTCCGGGCAAGACTCGCGGATTGGGCTCGCCGCAGGGCGGCGCGCGCCCTTCGCGGCGTCATGCTGACCCCGGGATTTGACGAGCCGATGCGCCTGACGCTAAGGGAAGGCGCGTTCGGTTGCGAGACGACGTCAGGCCGGGCAGCAGGCTGGGATTGGGCCGGGATCGGAATCGCAAGGGCCGGGCGGGAACGATAGGATCTGTTTGAACTGATGAGGCGTTTCATCATTCTTGCACTGGCGCTTGCCGGTTTGTGGCTGCTCTTGTCCGGGTATTTCGACAAGCCGCTGCTCCTCATCTTCGGGGCGGCCTCGTCGATTTTCGCCGCGTGGCTGGCCTGGCGCGCAGGGATGCTCGACGGCGAAACGCTGGCCGACGTCTTGCCCGGCATTTTCGGCTACATGCTCTGGATCACCGGCGAGGTGGGCAAGGCCAACATCATGGTTATCCGCCAGGCGCTCGCGGTCGAGCCGAAGCTCTCGCCGAAGATGTTCACGGTGGCCAATCCGCCGCGTACGGACCTGGGCAAGGTGATTTTCGGCAACTCCATCACCCTGACGCCGGGCACGGTGACGATCA
This sequence comes from Parvularcula sp. BBD 1991-13, assembly GCA_001657385.1. Lineage (GTDB taxonomy): Bacteria > Pseudomonadota > Alphaproteobacteria > Caulobacterales > Parvularculaceae > Hyphococcus. The sequence continues at coordinate 18,926 of LYSZ01000013.1, forward strand.
CGCTGGGCAGGGAAAACATCCTCGTGCATGCGCTCACCGAAGAACTCGCCGACGAGGAGGGCATCGCCCGGATGGGCGCGCGCGTCGCCCGGATCGAGCGGGGAGCGCGGTCCTAGCATGTTCGCCGTCGCCGCCGCCGCCGTTGTCGCCGCCATGATCCTCGCGCTCGTGCGCGCCTTCGCAGGGCCGTCTCTCTACGACCGGGTGCTCGCGGGCAACTCTTTCGGCACCAAGACGGTGCTGCTGATCGGCCTGATGGGATTTCTCACCGGACGGCCGGACTTTCTCGACATCGCGATCCTCTATGCGCTGATCAACTTCGCGGCGACCGTCGCGATTCTGCGTTTCTTCTCCTATCGCGGCGGCGACGAGGAGGAGATGCAGGATCCCGAGCCGTCCGCCGAACCGGCCGCCGGCAAGGAGGCGTCGTAATGGACATGATCTTCGGCGGCGCGGCGCCCTGGGGCCTCGTGCTGGACATCCTTTCCTGGGCGCTGTTCCTGATCGGCGGTTTCGCTGTCGCCGCCGGGGCGCTCGGCCTGGTGCGGTTTCCGGATTTCTACACCCGCCTGCACGCGGCGGGCGTCACCGACACCGCCGGGGCGGAGCTGATCGTCCTCGGCATGCTGTTGCAGGCGCCGAACTGGCTGGTCGCCGTCAAACTCGTCTTTATCGGGATCTTCCTCGGGCTCACCTCTCCGGTGGCGACCCACGCCATCGCGCACGCCGCGCACATGGTGGGCTTCATGCCGATGCTCGGCCCCGCCCTGCGCTATGGCGGCTATCGCGACCGCGACGGCGACGAGGCGGAGGGAGGCGGCGCATGAGCGAGTTCCATACGCCGATCACGGCGATCCTCCTGCTTGATTTGTCGCTGCTGACGATGATGCTGTTCGTCGCCGTCGCCATGTTGCGCTCGCGCCATCTTTTCGCGGTGGTGATGCTGTCGGGCATTTACTCGCTTCTGTCCGCGGCGTTTTTCGTCTCCCTCGACGCGGTGGACGTCGCCTTCACCGAGGCGGCGGTGGGCGCGGGCGTTTCGACCGTGCTGATGCTGGGCGGCATGTTGCTGACCGCGCGGCGCGAGAAGCCGACCACCCCGGGCCGTCAGCCGGTGGCCCTGGCGGCGGTGATCGCCGCCGGCGCGGCGCTGATCTACGCGACGATCGATATGCCCGCCTTCGGCGATCCCAATTCGCCCGCCAACGCCTATGTCGGCCGGCTTTACGTGGAGAATACGCCAAGCGACATCGAGGTGCCGAACATCGTCACCGCGGTGCTGGCGAGTTATCGCGGCTTCGACACGCTGGGCGAGGTGGTGGTCGTCTTCACCGCGGGCGTGGCGGTGATCCTGCTGCTCGGCGTCGGTTCGGTGCGCGGCGGGCGCAAGGTCGCCGACAGGAACGGCGGCGCGTCGGCGGAGCCGCCTCGGCAGGAAGGACGCGGCTGATGGAGCATCTGATCCTCAAGGTTACGACCAAACTGCTCTTCGGGCCGATCATCCTGTTCGCCCTTTATGTTCAGTTTCACGGCGACTACGGTCCCGGCGGCGGCTTTCAGGCCGGGGTGATCTTCGCGGTGGCGTTCATCCTCCACGCCTTCTGCTTCGGCCTCGACGCCACGAAAAAGGCGATGCCGCAACGCGCGCTGACGATCGCCATGGCGGCGGGGGTCCTGATCTACGCGGGCGTCGGCGTCGCGACCATGCTCCTGGGCGCGGGCTTCCTCAGTTACGACGCCATCGATCCGGACTCGACCCATCACGCGGGACAGCATTACGGCATCCTCATCGTCGAATGGGGCGTCGGCGTCGCGGTGGCGGCGACCATGCTGACGATCTTTTATCATTTCACGGGGCGCGAGCCTGACATCGATCCGGAAGACTGGTAAGGCGGGGAACCGATGGACGGCTGGGTTGAATTCGCGCTTGAGCGCTATAACTACTGGATTGTCATCATCCTGATGATGACTGGTCTTTACACTGTGTTCGCCCGCGGCAATCTCGTGAAGAAGGTCGTAGGGCTGAACCTCTTCCAGACCTCGGTGTTCATTTTCTACATCACGATCGGCAAGATTTCCGGCGGCACCGCGCCGATTTTCCTGGGCGACAGCTACAAGGCGCATGGTTACGGCGAGGCCAAGGCCGGGAAAAGCCACGGCGCCGGGGACGCGGATCCCGCCGCCGCGACGGATCATGCCGCCGGCCTCGCCGCGGCGGGGGAGGCGGGCGACGCCGGGGGCAAGATCGACAATCTGCCCGCGAACGATTTGAAGACGGCCCTTGACGGGCTCGGTCCGGCGCAGGAGGCGTCGGACGCGCCGTCCCTGCACGCCGCCCCGGTCGACGCGGACAAGCTCGCGAACGAGCCGCTGACCCGGAGCCTCAAGCCCTCGGAAGGGTTTGAACTGGCGCCGGACGCGTCCCCGGAAATCGTCAACGGCGCGAATGTCCACGGCGCGGCGGCCGACGCCGCCGGATACGAGGCGGGCTATGGGGCCGGCTATGAGGGGGCGGGCGACGCGCTTTCGGGCGCCGGCGACGTCATTTACACCAATCCGTTGCCGCACGTTCTGATCCTGACGGCGATCGTCGTCGGCGTTGCGACGACGGCGGTTGGCCTCGCCCTGGCGGTGCGCATCCGCGAAGCCTACGGCGCGATCGAGGAGGACGAACTTGTCGCCCTCGACAATGTCGCCGAATTCGGGCCGCAGCTTGATGGCGGGCTCGCCTCCCCCTCGTCCGGAGGCGCGGCGTGACCTTCGAAAGCCAGCTTCCCGTTCTTCCGATCATCATTCCACTGATCGCCGCGCCGGTCACGCTGCTCCTGCCGCAGGGGCGCGCGCCCTGGGCCTGGGCCGTCATCGTCAGCTGGCTGACCTTCGGGGCCTGCGTCCTGGAGCTGATCGCCGTCGTCCAGAACGGTCCGATGTCCTACTTTCTCGGCGACTGGGCGCCGCCGCTCGGCATCGAGTACCGCATCGACATCGCCAACGCGCTTGTCCTCCTCTTGGTCTCGGGCATCGCGGCGCTGGTGTTTCCTTTCGCTTACCGGTCGATCCAGCTTGAAATCGACGAACGCCAGTCGCCGTTTTTCTATTGCGCGCTCCTGATCTGCATGACCGGGCTCCTGGGCGTGACCATCACCGGCGATGCGTTCAACGTTTTCGTGTTTCTCGAAATCTCGTCTCTGTCCACATACGCCCTGGTCGCCATGGGCGCGCGGCGCGACCGCCGCGCCCTGACGGCGGCGTTCAACTATCTCGTCATGGGCACGATCGGCGCGACCTTCTACGTCATCGGCATCGGCCTTCTCTACCAGGCGACGGGCACGCTCAACATGGCCGACATGAAGGTTCAACTCGCCGGGCTCGACAATCGCATGGTGCAGGCGGGCTTTGCGTTCATCGTCGTCGGCATCGGCCTCAAGCTCGCCATGTTCCCGATGCATCTGTGGCTGCCCAACGCCTACGCTTACGCGCCGTCGGCGGTGACGGCGTTTCTCGCCGCGACGGCGACCAAGGTGGCGGTCTATGTGCTGATCCGTTTCCTGTTTTCGGTTTTCTCCCTCGACTACGGGTTCGTCGAGGCGGCGTTCACCTGGATCCTGTTGCCGCTCGGCCTGCTGGGCATGTTCGCCGCGTCGATCGTTGCGGTGTTCCAGTCCGACGTGAAGCGGATGCTGGCCTATTCGTCGGTGGCGCAGATCGGGTACATGCTGCTCGGCATTTCCTTCGCCACCGTGGACGGCCTCGCCGCGGCGCTCGTTCATGTTCTGAACCACGCGCTGATGAAGGGCGCCCTGTTCATGGCGGTCGCCTGCGTCGTGCTGCGCGCGGGCAGCCATTCGGTGCAGGCGTTCGCCGGCCTCGCCAGGCGGATGCCGTACACCACATGGGCGTTCATCCTGAGCGGGCTGTCGCTGATCGGCGTGCCGCTCACCGTCGGGTTCGTGTCGAAATGGTATCTTCTCCAGGCCGCGTTCAGCGGCGGCTACTGGTATGCGGGCTTTCTGATCGTGGCGAGTTCGCTGATCGCGCTCGTTTACATCGGCCGGGTGGTTGAACTGATGGTCCTGCGCGAGCCCGCTGAAGACGGGCGTTTCGCGATCCCCGCCAGGGACGCGCCCCTGTCGATGCTGATCCCCATGTGGGCGCTGGTGGCGGCGAACATTTACTTCGGCTTGCGGACGGAATGGACCGGCGATCTCGCCGTGCGGGCCGCCGAGGCGCTGCTTGCGACGGCGGGAGGCGCGTCATGATCGCACCGGAACTCGCCATACCGCTCAGCCTGGTCGTTCCGCTGATCGGGTTCGTCGCGATCTGGCGGCTCGGCCCGTCGCCGAACCTGCGCGAGGGGGCGACCCTCGTCACGGGGGGCGCGCTGCTTACGCTTGTCGTTTCGATTTTCGCCGCCGTGGGCGCGGGCGCGCGGCCCGAAGTGACCGTCTGGACCATGATCAACGGCCTGTCGGTGTCGTTTCACGCCGAACCCCTGGGCGCGATGTTCGCGCTGATCGCCAGCGGCCTGTGGATCGTCAATTCGGTCTATTCCGTCGGTTACATGCGGGGGACCAACGAGAAGAACCAGACGCGGTTTTACATGTGTTTCGCGGTCGCCATCGCCTCGGCCATGGGCGTCGCCTTCGCCGCGAACCTCTTTACCCTGTTCATTTTTTACGAGGTCCTGACGCTTTCCACCTTCCCGCTGGTCACGCACAAGGGCAATGACGACGCGCGCCGGGGCGGGCGGGTCTATCTCGGCATTCTGATGGCGACGTCGATCGGCCTGTTGCTGCCGGCGATCGTGTGGACCTACGCCATTACGCAGACCACGGATTTCGCGCCCGGCGGCATTCTGAGCGCCCACGCCGACGCCGCGGCGCCGGTCGCGGGCGTCCTCCTGGGGCTGTTCGCCTTCGGGATCGGCAAGGCGGCGCTGATGCCGGTTCATCCCTGGCTGCCCAACGCCATGGTCGCGCCGACGCCGGTGTCGGCCTTCCTTCACGCGGTGGCGGTGGTGAAGGCCGGCGTGTTCTCCATCCTGAAGATCGCGGTCTATATCTTCGGCGTCGATTTCCTGAGCGAGACCGGCGTTGCGGAGCCCTATATGTGGATCGCGGCGGGATCGATCCTGCTCGCGTCCGCCATTGCGATGAACAAGGACAATCTCAAGGCGCGCCTCGCTTTTTCCACCGTGTCCCAGCTGTCCTACGTGACCTTGGGGGCGATGCTCGCCACCTCCATGGGCGTGATGGGGGCCGGTCTCCAGATCGCCGCGCACGCGCTCGGCAAGATGACGCTCTTCATGTGCGCCGGGGCGATTTACGTCGCTCATCACAAGACTCTCGTCTCGCAGCTTGACGGCATGGGCCGCGCGATGCCGATCACCTTCGGCGCGTTCTTCGTCGGCGCCCTGTCGATTATCGGCCTGCCGCCGCTCGCCGGCTCCTGGCCGAAATTCTTCCTCATGCTCGGGGCGGCGGACGCCGGTCAGCTTGCGGTCATCGCGGTGCTGATGATCTCGTCGCTGTTGAACATCGTTTATCTGACGCCGATCGTCCTGCGCGGATTTTACGTCAAGGCGCCGGAAGGGGAGGACCGCCCCTCAAGGATCAGCGAGGCGCCGTTATTGTGCCTTGCGCCGATCATCTTCACCGCGCTCGGCTGCATCGTTCTGTTTTTCCTGGCGACGGACCTCGCCGCCTTTCTCGAACCGATCGTCGATAATGGGGGCGCGTCATGACCGGCGACAGCCAGACGGGACACAGCCAGAATGGCCATGACGAAACAGGTCATCACGCGCCGAACGCGGAACCCGGTTTTTTCGACAGGCCGTCGACGCGCAAGGGCGTGTGGATCGTCCTGATCGGTCTGTGCGCCGGCTTCGGGCTCGCCGGCTTCGCCGTCGACATGCACGGCTATTTTCACGTCGCGGATTTTCCGGTCTTTTACGCGATTTTCGGGTTTCTCGCCTTCTCGTTCATCGTGCTGGCGGGGCAGCACCTTCGCAAGATCCTGATGCGGCCGGAGGATTACTATGACCGGTGAGCTTGCCGCCGTCCTCATGAGCCCCGGCGCGGTGGTGATCGTCACCGCGCTTGTCGGCGTCGTTCTCGGACCGACGGCGCGGGCGGGGCTCTATCTCGCGGGCCTTGCGCTCTCGGCCGCGATCCTCCTCGGCTACGAAAAGGGCCTGACGGTCTCCCTGACGATGATCGACGCGCCGTTCCTGAATCTGACGCTGACGCCGCTGCGCGTGGACGGGCTGTCTTTCATCTTTGCACTGATTTTTCACATCGCGGCGGCGCTGAACGTCATCTACGCCTGGCGCATCGGCGACCGGGTGCAGGACGTCTCCGGGCTCGCCTATGCCGGGGCGGCGATCGGCGGCGCGCTCGCCGGCGACCTGATGACGCTGTTCATCTTCTGGGAACTGACGGCCATCGCCTCGGCGTTTCTCGTCTTCGCGCCCGGCACGCCGCAATCCTACGCCGCGGGCATGCGCTATCTCGTGGTGCAGATCCTGTCCGGACTTTTCCTGCTGGGCGGGCTCAGCATGTTCGCCGCGGACGGGCGCGGCCTCGCCTTCGAGGCGATGACCCTGATGCGAGACGGCGGCGGCCTCGACCTCGCCGCGCTCGCCATCTTCCTTGCTTTCGGCGTCAAGGCGGCGTTTCCCTTCCTGCATATGTGGCTCCAGGATTCCTATCCCCAGGCGTCGGTCACGGGCTCGGTGGTGCTGTCGGCGTTCACGACCAAGCTTGCGGTCTATGCGCTGGCGCGCGGTTTTCCCGGCGAGGACCCGCTGATTTACATCGGCGCGGCCATGACCGTTTTCCCGGTCTTTTTCGCGCTGATCGAAAACAACCTGCGCAAGGTGCTCGCCTACAGCCTTAACAACCAGGTCGGGTTCATGGTCTGCGCCGTCGGCGTCGGCACGGAATTGGCGATCAACGGCGCGGCGGCCCACGCCTTCGTCCACATCATCTACAAGGCGCTGTTGTTCATGAGCATGGGCGCGGTGCTTTACCGCACCGGCACGGTCAAGGCGACCGAGCTGGGCGGGCTTTACCGCACCATGCCGGCGACGACCGTGTTCTGCATCATCGGGGCGATGTCGATCTCGGCGTTCCCGCTGTTTTCAGGCTTCGTCGCCAAGTCGCTCACCATGTCCGCGGTGGGGTATGAAGGGATGTTCTTCATCTGGCTCGTTCTGCTGTTCGCCTCCGCGGGCGTGCTGGAGCATTCCGGCATCAAAATTCCGTATTTCGCGTTTTTCGGCCATGACAGCGGCAAGCGGCCGAAAGAGGCGCCGCCGCAGATGCTGATCGCCATGGGGATCGCCGCGGCGCTGTGCATCGGCGTCGGCGTGTTCCCCGGCGCGCTCTATTCGATCCTGCCTTACGAGGTGAAGTACGAGCCTTACACCGCCGATCACGTGATCACGCAGATGCAGTTGCTGATGTTCGCGATTCTCGCCTTCGCGCTCCTGGTGCGGTTCAAGCTTTACCCGGCCGAGATTCCTTCGACCAATCTCGATGTCGACTGGTTCTACCGCGTGCCCGGGCGCGCGTTTCTGGGCTGGGCGAGTGGTGCGTCGCGCGCGACATGGAACGCCCTATGGGGGATCGCGACGGCGCGCATGCACGCGCTGCTGGAGCGGATCTATGCGGTGCACGGGCCGGAGGGCCAGCTGGCGCGTTCCTGGCCGATCGGCTTCATGGCGCTGTGGACCGCGATATTGCTGGGCTTCGTGCTGGTGCTGTCGTTTCTCGCCTGAGCGTTGGCGCGGCCGCGCGAGTAATGGCCGTTAAGCCCTTGCTCATTAACTTTAGAAACTAATCCTCAACCCTATTTATACTCTTATTCTACCTGCGGGCTATTAGAGCTTTGATGGAAATTATTTCCACGTGGGAGAATTGCATGCCGTCAGGATCTGATCGTTTTTCGCACATGGCCTGCAGGATCGTCGCGCGCATGGCCAAGGAAGTCGTATGCGAGGCTTTCGGCGTTCCTCATGCGGACTTAATCGCCCGCGACCGCCGCGACGCGCGGGTGTCGTCGGCCCGTCAGGCGTCGATGTATCTCGCCCATGTGGTCGGGCAACTGACGCTGAACGAAACGGCGGAATGCTTTCAGCGCGACCGTTCCACGGTGAGCCACGCCTGCATCAATGTGGAGGACCGGCGCGACAGCCCGGTGTTCGACTTGCAGATGGATTACATGGAAAAGCGTTTGCGCGCGCGCATCCGTTCGGCGCAGGAGGCCGGCGTTTTCAAATCCGCGCCGCCATGCCGCCTGCTGGACGACGAGGAAGACGCAACGCCGAAGGCGGCGGCGGGATGATCGCCGCGCCGGGGGCGCGCGGCTAGAGGCCGTCGGCGATCGCCCGTATGCGCGTGATCATGGAATGAAGGCCGTTGGACCGCTGCGGCGTCAGGTGGTCGTCGAGGTCGAACGGGGCGAGCGCGGCGGCCGGATCGACGGCGCGCATTTCCTCGGGGCTTTTGTCCGAATAGAGCGCGATGAGCAGGGCGACGAGCCCCTTGACGATATGCGCGTCGGAATCGCCCTGGAGGCGGATGCGCCCGTCTTCCGGCTCGGCGCGCAACCAGACCTGACTGGCGCAGCCGCGCACCTTGTGGGCGTCGTCGCGAAAGTCTTCGGGATAGGGCGGCAGGTTGCGGCCGAGATCGATGATGTACTTGTAGCGCTCGTCCCAGTCGTCGAGGAACTCGAAATCGCCGCGGATGTCGTCGAATGTCGCCATGCGTTCCGACATAGGCGGGCCGGCGCGGGAACGCAATGAGACGCTTTGACTGGGCGGCGGCCCCGTCCCGGCATGGGCGTCAGCCGAGCGCAACCGCCGTGCCGGAGACCGACACCATCATCATGGAGCCTTTTTCGCCGATCACTTCGTAATCGATGTCGACGCCGATGACCGCGTCGGCGCCGGCGCGCGCGGCCTCTTCCTCAAGCTCCTGAAACGCGATCTGGCGTGCTTCGCGCAGGGATTTTTCATAAGCGCCGGAGCGGCCGCCGACGATGTCGCGGATGCCGGCGAAAAGATCGCGAAAGACATGCGCGCCGAGGATCGCTTCGCCGGTGACGACGCCCCGGTATTCGCGCACGGTCCGCCCCTCGACGGTGTTGGTGGTGGTGATGATCATGGATGGCCTGTCCCTTCGGATGCGGCTTGCGGATGCTCAGGCAGACATAAGCGACGCCGCGCGCCCGTCCAAGACGGACCGGCGCGCGGCGCGGCGAGGCGTTTGAGAAATGCGCCGGTCAGCTGCCCGCGCCGGCGACCCAGCCGAGGCAGTTGGAGACGTCGTTCAGGCCGTGCTCGCCGAGGCAGAAGGCTTCCTCGTAAGGCGTGCGCGTCGCCGCGATGCACTGATCGAGGGTCAGTTTGGCCATGGACAGGCACCGGTCGGACTTGTCGTTGCGGGCGTAAACCTCGACCACCTTGGCGTTGAGCGCGCCGGCGGAATACCGCGCCGCGAGGTTCAGGACCCGGTCCATGATCACCTGCGCGTTGGCTTCGCTCATCTGGCCGGCGCCCGCGCCGCCCGCGCCCCAGTTCGCCTCCCAGGAGGCGCTGGCGCTGGCGAGGGACGGCGCCAGCGCGCCGTTCTTCTCGACGCTGGCGAAGGTCGGCGCGACCGGCGCGCCGCGCTGGGCGCCGTAGGCGGCGGCTTCTTTCAGCCGGGCCTGGCTGGAGGGCAGGCGCTTCTTGCCCCAGGTCGTTTTCTGCATGGCGTAGGCCTGTTCCTTGAACGCCTCGCCCAGCGCGGTGATGCGCGCGCCGTCCTGCACGGTCATGGCGAGAATCGCCTCGATCGCCTCCTCGGCGCCGTCAAGCGCGCTGGCGTAGCGCGGATTTTGCGCCAGGTTCGACATCAGCCCGTCGCGCCCGCCGAGCGTGCCCTTCCGGCGGTTCGCCTTTTTGCCGAGTTCTTTCTGCACGGCCTTGGCGAAGCCAGGCGTGTCCGCCGCGACAAGGGCGGCGTAGGCGACCCAGCCAGCCGACAGGCTATTCGGATCGTGAGCGGCGAGGCGGCGATGCGCCTCGCGGGTGACGTCGGCGTTCTCAAACGGGGCCGCCTCGATGGCGGCGACGTCTTCGCGGAACTGAATGTAATTGGCGGCCTGGCGCTCAAGGCTGGCGTCCTTGGGCTGCGCCAGCGTGTCGGCGGCGACGCCGCCGGTTAACGCCGTCGCGGCGGCGGCGGCGATGAGGCCGGCCTTTACCGGCCGTTTACCAACCCTGCGCGATTGTGAGGATCGCGTGGAATGGACGGATGACTGTACGAATGATTGTACGGATGTCGGGCGAACGCCTTCGGCGGCGCCCGGAAAGGCGGATTTGATGCGCAACATGATGAACTCTTCTCCCGCTATGCGTCGATGCTGTTCAGACATCCACCCTATCGCCCCGGACCTTAACCCAACGCTGACGATCCTAAAGGATTTCTCATCAAATTCGACCGGTTTGGCGGCGTCTCGCCTTAAATTTACGCCAATTTCGATGTTCAGCTTTTGTTAACGAGAACGGCTTCATGGTGAACGGGAGCTTAACGAATCTGTGCAACAGGTTAACGAAGCGCTCGGGCCGCTCAGGCGAAAGCTTACAGGCGAAAGGCTGAGAGTGACGCAACGAAACGACAATACCGGCGGATCATGGTTAAGCGCGGCCCTTCCGCGCCCGCTTAAGGGCCTGATCACTGGTCTGGTCACTGGTCTGGCCGAACGCCTGCGGCGCCGCGTAGCGCCGGCCGGCGGTCCGGTCTGGCGTGGCGGAGCCGGCGACATCATCCTGTCGCTCGACCCGGACGGGCTGATTCTCGATATTTCTCCGGCGGCGGCGGACATGATCGGCGCGGAAGGCCCGCTGAAGGGCCGCTCGCTGTTTGATTTCGTGCGCCGGGAGGATCGCGAGACCGTGCGCCGGGCCCTTGAGGGCGCGCCCGGCGCGGCCTCCTTCACCGATTTCCGGCTGTTGCGCGCCCGCCGCGCACCGGCCCTGTGCGAGATTTCCTTCGCGCCGGAGTCCGGCCGCGGCCGGCGCACGGCGGCGCTGATCCGCGCCCGCGGCGAGGAGCTGGCGCGCCTGCGCAAGGCGCGCGCGGCGGAGGAGGAAGCGCGCCGCGCCGCCGCGATTCGCGACGACCTGATGGCCGATCTCGGGCACGAGCTGAAAACTCCCCTGAACGCCATCATGGGCTTCGCCGAGGCCATGCGCGAAGAAACCTTCGGGCCCCTGGGCGACGACAAGTACCGGGAATACGCCGATCACATTCACGGTTCCGGCGCGCACCTGATGGAGCTGATCAGCGCCGTCCTCGACGCGGCCAAGCTGGAGGCCGGGCGGTACGAACTCGCGCCGGCGCCGGTCGCGCCCGGCGCGCTCGCCCGCGAGTGCGCCGAAATGGTGCGCGGGGAGGCGGAGACGGCCGGGCTCGACCTGGTCGTCTCGGTCAGCCCGGATCTGCCCGAAGCGATGCTCGACAAGCGGGCCGTCAAACAGATCCTGATCAACCTTCTTTCCAACGCGGTGAAGTTCACCGCCGCCGGCGGCGTTTCCCTCAGCGTGACGCAGAAGGGCGGCGTTCTCGACTTCACCGTGCGCGACACCGGCATCGGCATGAGCGAAGACGCGCTGGCGCAGCTTGGCCGGCGCTTCACCGAAGCCCACCAGAACGGGGTGCGCGGGACCAAGGGCGCGGGACTTGGCCTCGCCCTCGCCATGTCTCTCGCCGAGCTGCATGGCGGGGCGGTCAGCCTCGCCTCGACGCCGGGAGAGGGCACGGTGGCGCGGCTCAGCCTGCCGCTGGGCGACGCCCTCGCCGATCCTGCGCCCGCCGCGAAACCCGCGCCCGCCGGCGACGACCGGGCGCCGGCCCGGATCGAGCTCGCCGCCGACGACATCCAGAGCCAGCTTGACCGCGTGGCCGCCTATCGCCGCGAACGCGCCGCCAAGGCGAGCGCTGCGTAATAACGCGCGCGCCAGCGCCGAGCCCGGCCTTTCCCTATCGCGTCATGTCCAGATAGCGTTCGATCGCCCGCATGGCGGGATCGACGCCGTTTTCATAATCCCGCCAGTTCGGCTCCGCCGGCAGATCGGGCGTCCACCAGCGGTCCCGCCGTTCGGAGAGGACGCCCTGATGGCGCCGGTTGGATACGCTGACGATCATGCCGGTATTGGGAAGAAACACCGCGTTCGTCTCGCCAATGAAGTTCGGACCGGCCCCGCTCGGCTCGCCCACAAGGCGCGTGTGCGTATAGGTCTTGAGCGCGGAGGTGAGATTGATCGCGGCTGAAAACGTCTTGCGGCCGATAATGGTGAAGAGCTTGCCCGGCGCGTCCGCCGCAGAGCCCGCGAGCGCGTTGACGATGTATTTGTTGAACCCGGAATCGCCGCCGCTGTTCCAGCGCAGATCGACGACGACGGCGCGCGGCTGATGCGCGTCGATCGCGTCGGCGACGTCGCGGCCGAATGCCTCGACCGTGCGCTCCCCGTCGTTCAGCAGCGTGTTGATCTGTACATAGAGGATGCCGGCCGCCTCGTCCCAGTGCAGGAAGAACGGCTCCTCGGCCCGTTTGAGATAGAGCGGCCGGTCTTCCGGCGCGTCGGGGATCTGTTTGCGGTCGAGCGACGGGACCGCGCGGGTGAAGCGTTCTTCCGTGTGGGGCGCGCCGACAAGGGTTTTGCGCAGGCGCGCGCCGTCATCGCGCCGCGCGACGATCCGGCACCGCGACGGCGCGCGGCTGACGCCGAGGGCGTGCAACACTTCCGGCGTCGCGAGATAGCGCATCGCCATCCACCGTTTCTGATAGTCGTTGTCCGCGGGCATGGCGTCCCTGAGGCGCGCGTAAGCCTCTTCGACGGATACGTCGCCGATGCGCTCGACGCGCGCGCCGACAAGATCGGCGTGTTCCTCCGCCGCGGCGATGACGCGGATTTCGCCGCCGAAATCATAGAATTCGACCGGCGCGACGGTGAAAAAGGCCGGCGTTGTCGCGACGCCGAACAGGTCGTCGCCATAGGGCGCGAACGGCATGGAGTGTCCGTCGCCGGCGAGCGCCATCAGCCGCATCAGGCCCACCGCCATGCGCGCGTCCGTCGCCGCGTCGGCTTCGGCTTTCAGCGCGGCGAGCGCCGCGTTCCACTGCGCTTCGCCGGTTCGGCCGAAGGGATCGACATGCGTCAGGCGGTAATGCCGGTCCAGGTGATCAAGGTCCGTGCGCCACTGCTCGGCGCGCGTGGCGCCGTCCGGCAGCGTGGGCCTGAAGACCGCGGCGAACGCCTCGTCCTCAAAAGCGGGCGCGAATCTCGGATCGACCAGCAGTCGAAAGGCGACGTTGTTCATGCCTTCGCTGAGGGCGGTTTTCAGCCATTCGGCCGCGCCCCGGTAATCTTCCCGCGCAACCTTGATCGCCGCGATCTCGAAGGCGGCGGGACCGGTTTCGAATCCCGTCTCCCGCATGCGCAGATAGGCGCGCTCGGCGGCCGGCGCGTCGCCGAGCGCCGCGCACGCTTCCGCCAGCCGGCGCCAGTACGATCCGTTCCATGGCGCGTTCGCGGCCAGGAAGGCGTACTCTTTCCGCGCGGCCTCCCACGCCTCGGTCTCGTAGGCTCGCTCGGCGGATCTGACGTCCGCCGGACCGATGACCGACGCGCGCGCGACGTGCGCGCCGCCGGCGACAAGAAGGGCCGCCCCGATCGTCAGTACCCGGATGCGCGCATTCATTCGACCTGGTCGCATAATTCATTCTCCCCGTAACGCCCCGCGACATTTCCCGACGACGCGGCTCCGTCCCGGCGCATGTCGAAACGATCCTTAAGCGGACGATTTTCCAGCGCGCGTTTCGTTTTCGCGAGAGCCGCCGCCAGATCGCAGCCGGCTTCCTCGAAAAGTTCCTCGAACACGGCCGACGCATCTTCGCAGAACGTTTCAAGCCGGCGATATTGCGCGCGCCCGCGCCGCGACAGCATAAGCCGATAGGCGCGCGCGTCATTCGGGTCCGGGCGCCGCTCGATCAGGCCGAGTCGCGTCAGCGCGCGCAGCTGCTGGGCGACGGACTGATGCGAAAAGCCGACATGGTGGGCAATTTCCGCCTGGGTCACCGGACCGAAACGGCCGATCGTCAACAGCGCCGACGATGCGTTGACGGGGAAATCGAGCTTGTAGTCGCCGTAAACGGGTCTGGCCTGATCGACGGCGAGATCCGCCCAGGACATGGCGTGGCGGGCGATGAAAACGCGAGCGAGATCCGGGTCGTCCAAAATCATGCCAACTCCAAATTGTTCTGACCATACGTTCAATCAACTGCGCAGTCAATTACGTACCCAGTTGCGTGAATGGTCAAGGCGCGTCGCCCGTCGCGATCCGCGGGGCTGTTGAAGCGGTCTGTTGAAGCGGTCTGTTGAGACGGCCTGTCGCCGCGGCCGGACGCTGCGCGCGGGGGACATCGCCGGGACTTGCCCTTATCCGCCGGACCCGGCTAGCGTGCCGCCCCAGTCATGACCGAACCGCGCCTCAAGACCGAAATCCGCGTCGCCGCCCAGATCCGCCGGGCGCAGGCAGGCGGCGCCTTCGCCGTCGTCGCGCGGCGGGGCGACGCGGACGCCGGCGCGGTCGCGGTGAAAGTCTATCTTGGAGGGGGGCGGGCGCGGGCGCTCGTTCAGAGCCGCGATCTCGACGGGCGCGCCATCTGGCGCGATCCGCTGGCGGGGACGGACACTGGCGCGGAGATCGGCGCACGAACCGGTTCAGGAATTGGCTCAGGAATCGTTTCAGGAACTGGCTTGGAAAACAGCGCCGGGGCGAAACGCGCCGGCGATCCGCCTAAAGACTATCCCGAGGCTGATGTTGACGCGCGCCTGGCGCGGGAGGCGTCTATCGATCCGGACCTCTGGATTGTCGAGATCGAAGACAGTCGGGGCCGCGCTTTCGTCGAGGATGCGTGACGGCGCGAGGGCCTAGCCCGCCGCGCGCAGGCGCGGGGCTTCCAGATCAAGCGGGGACTCGCGCCGCGCTTCGTCAGGCGAGGCCGTTCCGGGAGACGCGGCGCGGCCGCGCACCCGCCAGAACCGCATCAGCCGTTCGGCCCCATGGCGCGGGATTTTCATGTAGAGATCGAGCATGCGCGCGGTCTGCGCGTCGTCCTCGTCAAGCCTGCCGACGCCGAACATGAGCCTGGCGAAGAGTGGTCGCGGAGCGTCGTTCGCCCGGGCCGCCACGGCGAGCGCCTCGCAGCGCTGGTCGCCCAGCATGGCGCGCGCGGCGTCGATTTCCACGCCCGCGTATTGGGCGAAGGCGATCAGGAATGCGCCCGAAACGCCCGCCCGCCCGGCGGCGGATGCCGGTCCCGCACGCAGGAGATCGCACAAAAGCGTCGCCGGCGCGCTTCCCGCGCGCAGCGCCTTGCGCACGCGGCGGCGCGCGCCGTCGAGCCGGTCGCCGGCGTCCGTCAGCACCGATTCCCGGTTGGCCGACGCGGCGCCGGCGGCAAGCGCGGGCTCGATAATCTCCGCGCGCATCAGGATGTCCCTGCGCAGGGGCGGCGCGACGCAGAAATAAAGCCGCGTCAGCGTCAGCGGCGGCAGGTCGGGGCGCGCCGCCATGGGCGTGTGCAGGGCGGGGCGGCGGCGCGCCGCCTCGGTCAACGCGTCCATGGCCTTCCCGTCGAGACGCGCCCGGAGGTTCTCCGCCAGGGCGATCAATGTCGCTTCGTTCCCATGCTCTGCGAGAAGAGCGCCGAGCGTGGGGCCGCAATCGGACCGCCGCGCGATCAGCAGGCGACGGGCGTCGCCGCCTTCCCGCGCCAGGCGGTAGAGGGTCTCGCGGTCGATAGCCCGGCTGTGCGACAGGACGGGCGCTGCGATTTCCATCGCGTCTCCGGCGAGCCGGCGCATCAGCGCCGGCGGGGCGTCGTCCACGGGGGCGAGCCGCGCCGCCGCGGTCCGGCGCGCGTCGTCGGGCGCAATCTCGATCAGCGCGGTCAGGACCGCATCCAGCTCGGCGCGCGCCTTGGCGTTGAACCGCGTCTTGTCGGCGACGTAAACGTCGATCAGCTTCGACATCAGTTCCGCGCGCCGCCCCGGCGCCTTGGCGAGTTTGAGCAATTGTAAGAAAGGCGAAGCGCCTGTGGTCATATCCCGGCCTCCACAAGGCCGGCAGAGTGTGCAACAAAAGTAAAAAATTGGTCGAAACAAAGCCCGGCTTTGAACCGGGATTCCGGCCGGGGCGTCGGCGCCGCGCCGACGCTTCTTACCGAAGCATCGTTCAGGGATATCGCCATGGGAGCACAACCGATAAAACGCGCCGTCATCGCGCTCGCCGCCGCCGGCGCGGCCGCCGCGCTCGCCGCCTGTTCAAGCCTGCCGGGCGCGGACGGACTGGGGCAGGGCGGCAATGTCGATTACGCCGTCGGCGCCGCGCTGGCGCCCAGCCTGTCCGGGCGCGACCGCGCGGCCCTCGGCGCCGCCTTCGTCGCCGCCATGAACGATGGCGAGATGCGGCAATGGCGCGGCGAGCGGGCTGTCGGCGTCGTCATGCCGGGGGCTTACGCGCTCGGCAATCTCTACGCCGACCCGGCCCGGCTGGCGAACGCCGCGCGGGCCGATTTCGACCTGTCGCATATGATGGAGACCGAGCTCGGCGCGCATGTGCTGACCCGAAACTCGAATATCCGCATCGGTCCGAGTACGGATCACGAAATCGCCGAAGTGCTGCCGTCCGGGTCCGCTGTCGAGGCGGTCGGACGCCTGGTCGATCGCAACTGGATGATGATCGCCGCCGACGGCGTGGTGCGCGGCTATGTGTTCGGCGACCTTGTGGTGGAAGCGCCGGGCGGGGAGTTGACCCTCGCCGGCGGTCCGGTCCGGAAACCGGTGCTCTGCCGGCGCTTTACCCAGCGGGTGAACGTTTATTCAGACCGCGAGGAATGGCGCGGCGCGGCCTGCAATGACGGGACCGGGTGGCGGCTGATCGCCGGTCCCGCCATGCTTTGAATGCGTGCTGGTCAGGACCCGGGGCGGATCAGCGCCGGGTTCAGATTGTCGATAATCTGACGCGCGTCATAGGCCGAGGCGTCGCCGCGCGGCTTGTCGCCCTGGCGCACCTCGACAACGGCGCCCACTGTATAGCTGCGGCGTTCGCGCGTGGTCGCGGTGGTGGTGCCGAAGCCGCCGCCAAACCCGCCAAAATAGCCTGGACCGTAGAAAAAGCCGTGACGCCCGAAGCCGCTGTCGAAGACGGTGCCGTTGGTGACGAAGCGGCGCATCGCCTCGGTGTTGGAATCGAGCACGACGAAATGATCGCCGCCTTCGCGAAGGGTCACCTCCGCGGCGCGGTAAAGCACATAGTTCTCGACCGTCGCCAGCTCGGTCTGCGAATTGCCTTCGAAGGTGATCCGGAAGCGGCCGTTGTCGAGTTCCTGGTCGGTGTAGCCGACGCCGCCCGTCGACGCCTGATAGGGCGTGACGGTGGTGCAGGCGGCGACGAGGCCGAGCGCCGCCGCGGCCATCGCCGTCCTCGCGACGCGGGCGCGCGCCGCGCCGGCGCTGGCCGGGGTTTTTGCGTTCGACCAGATCTGCGCTCTCGACCAGATCTGCGTTTTTGAAATGTGACGGATGTTCATGCGGTCATGCTCCTGCTCAACGACGCTTTATTAGCATGCCAAGCAGCGTAAACCATCGCCAATAAACAGGTTTCACGAATTCGTCAGGCTTATTGCCGCACGCCCGGCCACGCCCCGCCGCGCGCGCCAGCGCGCGTTCCGTCCCTCGGTGCTTGCGGCGGCGCTCGAAAATGCGCCGCCACGCTTCCAGCAAATCCCCGCCTTCGCGCATGACCGCGTCACCGGTAGAGGTTTTTTTCCGCCGGGGCATCGCTCAGATACTCGACGAATTCGAATTCAAGGCCCTCGCCGTCGAGATAATAGATGTTGCGGCGATGGGGATGGCGTTCGCCCAGATTGTGCGCGACGTAGCCCGCCGCGTTCAGCCGGGCGGCGACGTCGTCGAGGGACGGCACGTCGAAGCCGATATGGGCGAGGCCGGGCGCGGCGCTTTTCAGGTCGCGCTTGCGGTTGCGTTCGGGCTGTCGCGCCTCGTCGACGTGGAATTCGTTGAGCGTCAGGTAGACCTCGTCGTCTCCCACATGCAGCCAGCGCCGCGGCATGCCCTCCCATTCATTGCGGCCTTCGCCGCGCACGCGCCATTCCGGGAACGCCGTCAGCAGAAATGTCAGGGTCGGTTCGATCGCCGTCACCACCAGATTCACGTGCTCAAGTCTGGGCATTTTGATCTCCATTTATGAAAGGTATTGCTTTCTTTAATGGGGCTTGTTTTGGAAAGCAATCGCTTTTACAAATTCCGGTATGCGAAAAAAATCGAACGCCCCCATCGAGAGATCCGATGGCGCCGGTTCGGCGCGCAAGCCGGCCAGCAAGTCGACACGAAAGATGGGCGGCAAATCCGGCGACGGGGCTGGCGGAAGGGCGCCGGCGACGCGCAGCGCCATCCTCGACCGGCTGAAGCGCGACGGCGAGCAGTCCTCGTCGGCGCTCGGCGCGGCGCTCGGGGTGACGCCCATGGCGGCCCGTCTTCACCTCTACGAGCTGGAGGCGGAAGGGCTTGTCGAGGCGCGGGCGCGGGCGTCCGGCCGCGGGCGGCCGACAAAGCTGTGGCGCCTGACGGAGGACGCCGCGCGCGTCTTTCCCGACGCCCATCAGGGGCTCGCCGTGGAAATGATACAGTCCGTGGAGGCGCTGTTCGGCCAGGACGGGCTTGCGCGCGTCATCGACAAGCACGGCGACATTCAGCGTGCGGCCTATGGCGGAACCGTCGGCGCCGCGGGCCCGTTGCGCGAGCGGGTCCGGCGCCTGGCGCGCCTGCGCAGCGATGAGGGCTACATGGCCGAGGCGCGCCGCGACGGGGGCGACTGGCTGCTGATCGAGAACCATTGCCCGATCTGCTCGGCCGCCAGGGCCTGTACGCGCCTTTGCGCCAACGAACTGCAAGTCTTTCAGGATGTTCTGGGCGACGACGTCCGTGTCGAGCGCGAAGCACACATCCTCGCCGGCGCCCGGCGCTGTGTTTACCGGATCAGGCCGAGGACGCCGGCGCCGTCATGACGTCGGCTCACAAGCGGGCGTTTTTGCGATATGCTCCGGGGCGATGAAGCCCCCAGCGCCCCCCAGCGCTTACGCCCGTAACGCCATAGCCGTAAAGCCGATGACAAAGACGCCGCCTTTCTGGGAAACGAAAACCCTCGGCCAGATGTCGCAGGAGGAATGGGAATCCCTGTGCGACGGGTGCGGGCGGTGCTGTCTTTATATTCTGCATAATGAAGAAACCGGCGACGTCTTCGAGACTGACGTCGCCTGCAAGCTGTTCGATCCGAAAAAACGTCGCTGTACGGATTACGAGAATCGCAGCCGGCGCGTTCCCGACTGCGTGCGGCTGACGCCGCAAAACGCCGGCGCCCTGTCCTGGATGCCCGAGACCTGCGCCTACCGGCGCCTCGCCCGCGGTGAGCGGCTGCCGGCATGGCATCCCTTGATCACCGGCGAACGCGACAGCGTGGCCCGCGCCGGCGTCGCCGTCCCGCCGGATCTCATCGCGGAACAGGACATCGACGACGATCTCCTGGAATCGCGGATCACCAGGGCGCGCTAGGCCGGAGCCGCCCAGCCCGGAACCGTTCCGGCGCCGACCGCCTTGCGTCCCCTCGGGGTTGAGCGCGCCCCGGCCGTCTTTCGCGCCATGGGCGAAAACCGCGCGCAACCCCGCATTCGGTGAAGACTTATCCCCGCCTCCGGAAAGGCGCCGATAATGGCGCCCATGACGACGAACGGTCTCCATCTCATCGCATCGCAACCGGCGCCGCCCGCGGGCGAAAGCGGCTGGGCCGGCGTTTACGCGCGGCTCTGCGCGCTGGCGCTCGCCCGCGCCGCGGCGATGGCCGCGGGCGACGCTGAAGACGATGCGGACTTCGATCGCGGCGCGCGGGCGATCAGGGCGCTGATGAGCGCGGCGGAGATCGCGCGGCGGCTGAAAGACCAGGACGCCGAGGACAAGGATATCCATGCCCGAAACGCCACGCCGGCCGTCTCCGACGAGCGCATCCGCACGCTCAAAGCCCGGCTTAACGCGCAGATCGACCGCCTTGAAGCAGGCGAGGGCGAAACTCCTGAGCGCGGTGATGCGTCATGAGTTTCCCGATTACGCCGCTTATGACTGGAGCCTCAGCCGCCTTCCGCACCAGACGCCGCCCCGCGGCGACTGGACGACCTGGCTCATTCTCGGCGGACGCGGCGCCGGCAAGACGCGGGCGGGCGCGGAATGGGTGCGCGCGGCGGTCGGCGGCGGCGTCGACGGGCCGGGCGATGCGAATGCGCGCCGCGAGCCGCGCGCCCGCGCCGTCGCGCTGGTCGCGGAAACCTACGCCGATGCGAGGGAAGTCATGATCGAAGGCCCCTCCGGCATTCGCGCGGTCGCCGCGCCCCTCGACCGGCCCGATTACGAGGCGTCGCGGCGGCGTCTCGTCTGGCCCAACGGCGCCGTCGCCTATGCGTTTTCCGCCGAGGACCCGGACGGCATTCGCGGCTATCAGTTCGATGCGGCGTGGTCTGATGAATTATGCAAGTGGCGTTATCCCGAAGCGACCTGGTCGAATCTTCAACTGGCCTTGCGGCTCGGCGAGAGGCCGCGCCAGATCGCCACCACGACGCCGCGGCCGATGGCGCTGTTGAAGCGTCTCATGGCCGCGCAGACGACGGCGCTGACCCGCGCCACCACCTATGACAATCGCGACAACCTCTCCGACGCTTTCTTTACGGAGATCGCCGCCCTGTTCGAAGGGTCCGCGCTGGGCCGCCAGGAACTGATGGGCGAGGTGATCGACGAGACGCCGGGCGCCCTGTGGACGTGGTCGATGATCGAGGCGGCGCGCATCGCCGTCGCGCCGCCCCTGTCCCGTGTGGTGGTCGCCGTCGATCCGCCGGCGACGGCGGCGCCGGGAGCGGACGAATGCGGGCTTGTCGCCGCCGGTCTCGGCGAGGCGGGCGAGACGCGCGTCGGCTATGTCCTCGCGGACTGGTCGGCGGGCGGGCTCAGCCCCCGTCAGTGGGCGGAGCGGACTGTCGCCGCCTATCACGAATTCGAGGCCGACCGCATCGTGGTCGAAGTCAACCAGGGCGGCGACATGGCCCGCGCCGTGATCGCGCAGATCGATCCCGCCGCGCCGGTTTCCGGCGTCTACGCCACGCGCGGCAAGCGCCTGCGCGCCGAGCCGGTGGCCGCGCTCTACGAGCAGGGCCGGGTCCGCCATGTGGGCGCTTTTCCCGCGCTCGAAGATCAGATGACGTCCTATGCCGGCCCTGGCGCAAATTCGGGCGCGCGAAGCCCTGACCGCCTCGATGCGCTGGTCTGGGCGCTGAGCGAATTGATGTTGAAACCCGCCGCGCCGCGTCCCGGCGTCAGGCGGCTGAGCTGAGGGTGGGTGTCATGCCGCTGGTCTTTAACAGTCTTTTCACGAATCTATTTCCCGGGAAAACGCCCCCGGAGCGCAAGGCGAGCGCGGCGCGCGCGGTCCTCGCCTTCAACCGGCCCGGCGCGCCGGCCTGGACGCCGCGCAACTACGCCGCGCTGGCGAGGCAGGGCTATGAACGCAACGTCATCGCCTATCGCTGCGTGCGCCTCGTTGCGGAAGCGGCCGCGTCCGCGCCCCTCGGCGTCATGGAAGGGGGGCGCATCCTGACCGAACACCCGCTTCTCGACCTCCTCGCGCGGCCCAATCCCGAACAGTCCGGGGCCGAATTGTTCGAAACCTTCTACGGGTTCCTGCAAACCGCGGGAAACGCCTATCTCGAGGCCGTCTCGCTCGACGCCGCGCCGCGCGAGCTTTACGCGCTCAGGCCCGACCGGATGAAGGCGCGCATGGGCCGCACGGGCTGGCCGGACGCCTATGAATACGCCGCCGGCGAGCGCAAGGTCGTCTTCCAGCAGGCGCAGGAGGGAAGACAGGCGCCGCCGATCCTGCACCTGAAACTGTTCCATCCGACCAACGATCATTACGGCCTGTCCCCCCTGGAGGCGGCCGCCGCCTCGGTCGATCTTCACAACGCCGCCTCGGCTTGGAACAAATCGCTCCTCGACAACGCGGCCCGGCCTTCCGGGGCGCTGGTCTACAAGGGACCGGAGGGCGCGGAAAATCTTAATACAGAGCAATTCGACAGGCTGAAATCGGAGCTTGAGGACGCCTATCAGGGCGCCGCCAATGCGGGCCGGCCGCTGGTGCTGGACGGCGGGCTGGAATGGCGCTCCATGTCGCTGAGCCCCGCGGATATGGACTTCATCGAGGCGAAACACGCCGCCGCACGGGAAATCGCGCTGGCGTTCGGCGCGCCGCCCATGCTGCTCGGCATTCCCGGAGACAATACGTATTCGAATTACCGCGAGGCCAATCTCGCTTTCTGGAAACAGACGGTCCTGCCGCTCGTCAAAAAGACCGCCGCGGCGCTCAGTCGATGGTTCGCGCCGGTCTATCCGCAGGCATGCGTTGTCTGCCGCACCGGCGAGATCGAAGCCCTGAGCGCGGAACGGGACGCCCAGTGGGCGCGCGTCGCGCGCGCCGATTTCCTCACCGATGACGAGAAACGCGGCGTGCTCGGCCTGCCGCCGCTGGCGGCCCCGGCGTCTGGCGGAGGCGGCGATGCATAGCGTCTCCCTGCCGCGGCCGAACGCCGCCCCGCCGCCGCCGGAACTGCACGTCACCGTCGTTATCGGCGCCGCCATCGTCGCGCAGACCGCCTTCGCCCTGATCTGGGCCGGCGCCGCCACTGAACGGCTGCATCAGCTTGAACGGCGCGCTGACGCCAATGCGGCCATGATTGAGCGCACCACGCGCCTCGAAGAACAGATGCGCTATGTCGCCGACGCCGTCTCGCGCATCGAAGACAAGATCGATCAGCAAGCGGAGGACGCCCAATGACCGGACACGACCTGATCGCCGTTATCGAGGGGTACGCCGCGATTTTCCATGAGCGCGACCTGAACGGGGATATCGTCGCGCCGGGCGCGTTCACCGTGTCGCTCGCCGCCGGCCGGCCGGTCCGCATGCTCTATCAGCATGCAGCCGATACGCCGGTCGGGCGCTGGACGGCGCTGCGCGAGGACGCGCGCGGTCTTTATGCGCGCGGCGAGATCCTCTTGTCGAGCGCCCATGGCCGCGAGGCGGCGGCCCTGGCGGCGGGCGGCGCCCTGGACGGCCTGTCGATCGGCTACAAAACGGTGCGCGCGGAGCCGGGCGCCCGCGGCGCGCGGCGTATTCTTCAGGCCGATCTCTGGGAAATTTCCCTCGTCACTTTTCCCATGGCGCCGGCGGCGCGGATCGATCGCATCCGCATGGCGCCGGACGTCCGGTCCGGTCAAGAAGCCTCCTTCCGACAGACCGGTCCGCATCATAACGATCCCGACCCGGCATTTCAGTCGCAGAGCCGCCGCACGTTCCCCCGCGGCCGGCTCGGCGGGCGGGCGCCCCATATTCCCCACGCCGCGTCATGGGGCGCCCGCCTCGCCGACACCCTGCGCGCGGCGGCGCAGCGCCTGTCAACATCATGAACACCTCGTCAGCCCAAGGAGCAAAATCATGACGATCGAAACAAAAGCGGGCGCGCCCTATGACGCCCACCCCCACCACGCGGACCTGAAAGGCGCGATGCATGACTTTCTCGCCGCGTTCGAAGAATTCAAGCACGCCAATGACGAGCGCCTCGACGCGCTGGAAAGCAAGCGGCGCGACGATGTCCTGCTCGCCGAAAAGGTCGACCGCCTCAACGCCGCGGTGACGGAGCACAAGGCGATGGCCGAAAACCTGGCGCTGAAAACCCGCCGGCCGCATCTTTCGGCGGCGGCGTCGGCGGAGCCCGATGAGCGCAAGGCCGCCTTTGCGCGCTACATGCGCGCCGGCGACGCGGCGGCCGTCGCGGCGCTGGAGGCGAAATCGCTGCATGCGGGAACCGACCCGGAGGGCGGTTATCTGGCCCCGGACGAAACCGAACGCATGATCGAAGCCGCCGTCAGGGACATTTCGCCGATCCGGCAGATCGCCAGCGTGCGGCAGATCGGCGCCAACGTCTTCCGCAAGCCGGTGAGCCGCGGCGACGGGGTTGCGGGCTGGGTCGGCGAGACCGGCGCGCGGCTGGAAACGACGGCGCCCACGCTCACCGCCATCGATTTCCCGACAATGGAGCTGTACGCCATGCCGGCGGCGAGCCAGGCGCTGCTCGACGACGCCATCGTCGATATCGAGCAGTGGCTCGCGGACGAGGTGCAGACCGAATTCGCCGTACAGGAATCGTCGGCGTTCATCAATGGCGACGGCCTGACCCAGCCCAAAGGGCTCCTGTCCTATTATACAATTACGGAGGAAAGCGGGCGTGCGGCCGACGAGCTTGGCTATGTGGCGACCGGGGCCGCCGGCGCGTTTCCCGCCGCCAATCCGTCCGACATCCTCCTTGACCTGATCTATACGCCGAAGCAGGCCTACCGCGCGAACGGCCGGTTCCTCCTGAACCGCTCCACGCTCGCGGCCCTGCGCAAGTTCAAGGACGTCGACGGCAATTACCTGTGGCAGCCTTCGGCGCAACCGGGCGAGCCGGCGCGACTGATGGGCTATCCCGTGACCGAGGCGGAAGACATGCCGCCGATGGAAGACGGCGCCTGCGCCATCGCCTTCGGCGATTTCCGGCGCGCTTACCTCATCGTCGATCGCGTCGGCGTGCGCGTTCTGCGCGATCCGTATTCGGCAAAACCGTATGTCCTGTTCTACACCACCAAGCGCGTCGGCGGCGGCGTCCAGGACTTCGACGCCGTGAAGTTCCTGAAATTCGCCGCGTAAGCCGATCTCCGTTTCGCCGTCATCCCGGCGTCGGCCGGGATGACGGCACAGCCGAAGGCAGTCCTTTCATGACCCTGATCCTACTTGCGTCCGCGGCGACGGAGCCCGTCAGCCTCGACGCTTTCAAGTCCCACCTTCGCGTTACGCATACGGATGAAGACCCCTTGATCGCCGGCGTGCTCGCCGCGGCGACGCGGGCGATCGAAGCGCGGACAGGCCTCGCCCTGTCGCCGCAGTCCTGGCGGATGACCGTCGACGCCGTTCCGGAAGAGACCCTGTTGCTGCCAGTCGCGCCCTGCGTGCGCATCGATGCGGTGAGCGTGACGGGGCCGGACGGCGAGACGGCGCCGGTGGCGGCGTCGCGGTACGAATTCGCGCCGGGATCGCCCGGCCGCCTGCGCCGGGCCGCGCCGTGGCCGCGCGTCGGACCGGCGATGGACGGGGTGCGGATCGATTTCACGGCGGGCTATGACGAAGGCGCGGCGCCGGCGCCGCTCCTGCAGGCGGTCAAGGCGCTTGCGGCGCATTTTTACGAAACCCGCGCAAGCGTCAGCGGCGAGCGGCCCTATTCGACGCCGCAATCGGTGGATGCGCTGATCGCGCCTTACGCTCAGGTGCGATTATGATCGGGGGCATGCGTCACAAGGCGACGCTGTTGCTGCCCCGGCGCGATCCGGACGACGCCGGCGGCGCCGCGCGGGGCTGGACCGAGGGGCCCGCGGTCTGGGCCGGGATCGAGCGTCTCGGCGCGACGCGGGACTATTCGGGCGAGCGCGTAAACAAACTCCGACGCATCGAGGCGCTCATCCGTTATCGGAGCGATATCGATCTGACCATGGGGCTTCGCGCCGATGGCGTCGATTATGAAATCGTCAGTATAGAGGGCGACGGCGAGGGAAAGCGCCTGACCCTGATTTGCGAGGAGACGCGGCGATGAGCGACGCGATCTGGGCGCTGCAATGCGCCATGTACAAGGCCCTTTGCGCCGCGCCGGAGGTAAAGGCGCTGCTGGGCGAGCCGGCGCGCATTTACGACGACCCCCCTGAAGGCGCCGAGTTGGCTTACCTCGTCATCGGTCCGACCCAGATTTCCGACTGGAGCGGCGTCGACCGGGGGCTTCGCCACGATCTGCGCCTGCATGCCTATTCCGCCTATGCGGGACGCCGGGAAATCAAGACCATCATGGGCGCCGTTTACGACGTTCTGCACGATGCGGCGTTTCCCGTGGACGGTCATCGCCTGGTCAACATGCGGTTCGTTTTCGCGGACGCGGTGCGCCGCCGGGACGGCGGCGCCTATCACGGCGTCATGCGCTATCGCGCCGTCACTCAGCCACTTTAAGGAGGTCGCATTATGTCGGCGCAAAGAGGAAAAGACATTCTGTTGAAAATCGAAGACGGCGGCGGGAATTTTTCGTCAGTCGCCGGACTGCGCACCCGCACCATGTCGCTGAACGCCGCGACGGTGGACATCACCCACGCGCAGTCGGCGGGCGGCTGGCGCGAATTGCTGGCGGACGCGGGCGCGCGCCAGGCGTCGGTGTCCGGGGCGGGCGTGTTCATCAGCGGCGCGGCGGCGGAGACGATCCGGGCGGCGTTTTTCGCCGGCGACATCAGGCGCTGGGAAATCGTCGTGCCGGGGCTCGGCCGCCTGAAGGGGCCGTTCCAGATCGCCAATCTCGATTACGCCGGCGACCACGACGGCGAGGCGACCATGGCGCTGGCGCTGGAATCGGCCGGCGCGCTCGTTTTCGAGCCGGAGGCCTAACCATGCCCCATCCCCGAGGCGACGCGTTCCTGCGGATCAACGGCGAGGAGAAGCGCCTGCGGCTGACGCTCGGCGCGCTCGCGGACATCGAAGCGGCGTTCGGCGGCGATGTGGAGACGCTGAAGGCGCGGCTTGCGCGACCGCGGGCGGGAGACGTCATCGTCATCCTGCATGCGCTCATCGCCGGCGGCGGCGCCGCGGTCAGCATCGATGCGCTGAAGGCGAGCGATATCGACATCGCCGCCGCCGCCGCCGCCATCGCCGAGGCGTTCAGCGCCGTCGGAGCGGACGGCGAGGGGGCGCCGGGAAAGTCCCGTTCGGGGGCGGCGTGAGCGCATGGCGCGCGTTCTTCGCGGCGGCGGTGCTTCGCTTCGGGCTGTCGCCGGGCGATGTCTGGGCGTTGTCCGTCGGCGAATGGCTGGCGCTGGCCGACGCCGCGGGAGACGGCGCGGCCGCCCTGACCGGGGCGGAACTGACATTCCTTGTTCAACAGTATCCGGATGAAACATCATGAGTGAAACCGTCAATGTCGCCATCGACGCATCGGGCCTCGGCGCCGGCGTCGAGGAAGCCGCCGCGCAGGTCGAGCGCGCCGTCGCCGAACGGATCGTGCCGGCGGCCCTGCTGATCGAGGACGCGTTCACGCTTGCGGGGCGCTCGATCCAGTCCAGCCTCGCCCGCGCCGCGCAAAGCGGAACGCTGTCCCTCGACAAGCTGACGCGGGCGCTGACGCGCGATCTCGGCCGGTTCGCCATCGACGCGCTTGTCCGCCGCCCGGTGCAGGGGCTTGTCTCCGGTCTCCTGTCGGCGCCCTTTGGCGGGGCGCGGGCCGCGGGCGGGTTCGCCGCCGCGGGGCAGTCCTTCCTGGTGGGCGAGCGCGGGCCGGAGCTTTTCACCCCCGCCGGCTCGGGCATGGTCAGCCCCCTGAGCGGCGGCCCGGGCGGCCTCGGCGCACTGGGCGCATTGGGCGCGCTGGGCGGGGCGCGGCGCGGCGGCGGACTCACCGTCAACATCTCCCTGCCGGGCGTGACGGATGCGGACAGCTTTCAGCGGTCGAGCACCCAGATCGCCGCCGCGCTGGCCCGCGCCGTGGGCCGCGGTCAACGAAACCTCTAGCGGCGTTCCGCGCCGCGTCATCAGGAAGAGACCGCCATGTCGTTCCACGAAGTCCTGTTCCCCGTCGACATCGCCTTCAATTCGGAAGGCGGGCCGACCCGCCGTACGGAAATCGTCGCCCTCGTCTCCGGCCATGAGGAGCGCAACGCCCCCTGGGCCGGATCGCGCCGCGCGTTCAACGCCGGCTACGGGGTCAAGTCGCTGGCCGACATCGAACAGGTCGTCGCCTTCTTCGAGGCGCGCTGCGGGCGGCTCTACGGCTTCCGGTTCCGCGATCCGTTCGACTTCAAGAGCGGCCCCGCCGCCGCGTCTCCCGGCGCCGGCGATCAGACGCTGGGGCAGGGCGACGGCGGCGCGACGCAATTCCAACTGGTGAAACGCTACGCCTCAGGCCCCGCATCCTATGCGCGCCGGATCGCCAAGCCCGTCGCCGGCTCGGTCCGCGCGGCGGTCGACGGCGAGGAGATCAAGCCCGGGGAGGATTTTTCCGTGAACGAGACGAGCGGCCTCCTCTCCCTCGCCGCGCCGCCGCCGCCGGGAGCGGCGGTGACCGCCGGGTTCCTGTTCGACACGCCGGTTCGTTTTGATACGGATGAGTTGCGCGTCAACATGGCCGCCTTCAAGGCCGGCGACATTCCGTCGATCCCGTTGATCGAGGTGCTGGTCTGATGCGCGCGCTCGATCCCGATCTCAAAGCCCATCTTGAAACCGGCGCGACGACCTTGTGCACCTGCTGGCGGATCGCGCGACGCGACGGCGTCGAGATCGGCTTCACCGATCACGACCGGACGCTGAATTTCGGCGGCCTGACATACGCGCCCGACAGCGGCGCATCGGGCGCCGCACTCGCCTCCAGCGCCGATCTCGCGGTCGACAATACGGAGATCGAGGGCGCGCTCAGCGCGGACGCCCTGTCGGGGGCGGATCTCGCCGCCGGACGTTATGACGGCGCCGTGGTGGAGATTTTCCGCGTCAACTGGGCCGCGCCGCCGCAGCGGGTGCTCCTCAAGACAGGAACGATCGGCGAGGTGCGCCGGGACGGGGCGGCGTTTCGCGCGGAACTGCGCGGCGGCGCCGTCCGGCTCGACCAGCCGACGGGCCGGGTTTATCAGCGATTGTGCGACGTCAATCTCGGCTCGGCGCCATGCGGCGTCGACGTGACCGCGCCGGCCTATGCGTGCGAAGGCGCGGTCGCCGCGCTGTTCGACGCCCAGAGTTTTTCGGCAAGCGGATTTTCCGGATACGATGAAGGCTGGTTCGCTCACGGATTGCTGACATGGCTGAGCGGGCGAAACGCCGGCGCGACGGCGCATATCAAGGCGCAGTCCGCCGCCGGCGCGATCTCGCTCTGGCGCCCGCCGGGAGCGCCCGTCGCCGCCGGCGACGCCTTCGCCGCGACGGCGGGGTGCGACAAGCGCCTTTCCACCTGCCGGGAAAAATTCTCAAACGGGCTGAATTTTCGGGGGTTCCCGCACATGCCCGGCAACGACGCGGCGATGTCCTATCCCCTGCGCGGCGAACCCAATGACGGAGGCAAACGCCGATGACCGACGCGCCTGAATTCGCCGCCTCATTCGCCGCGCCCCCATTCGCCGCAACCGTGTCGCGGCGCCAGGTGATCGATGCGGCCCGCGGCTGGATCGGCACGCCCTATGTGCACCAGGCCAGCGCGAAGGGCGCGGGCTGCGACTGTCTCGGCCTCGTGCGCGGCGTCTGGCGCGAGCTTTACGGCGCGGAGCCCGAGGCGCCTCCGCCCTACACGCCGGACTGGAGTGAGCGCCATTGGCGGGACGGGGGCGAACCGCTGCTTGAAGCCGCGCGGCGGCGCCTGCGTGCGCGCGACCGGCGCCGCGCCGAGGCGGGAGACGTGATCGTCTTTCGCGTCGTGCGGGACGGTCCGGCGAAACACTGCGCGATTGCATCCGATACGGATCGTTTCATTCACGCCTATGCCGGCCGCGCAGTCGTCGAGACCTGGATGAACCGCTGGTGGCGGGCGCGGATCGCAGGCGTTTTCAGCTTTCCGGGAACTGAATAATGGCGCAACTCATCATCACCGCCGCTTCGAGCCTGGGCGGGGCCGTCGCCCGGTCCGGCATCGGGTCTTTCCTCGCGCGCACCGCTGCGACGACCGCGGGGGCGTACGCCGCCGGGTATGCGGAGCGGCTGATTTTCGGGCCTCAGAAACGCGCGGTCGAAGGGCCGAGGCTCAACAGCTTTTCGGTGCAGGCCGCGCAGGAGGGCGCGCCGGTGCTGCGCGTTTACGGGCGCGCGCGGGTCTCCGGCCAGTTGATCTGGGCGGCCAATTTCAAGGAGACGGCGTCTGAAACGGCGCAGGCCGCCGGCGGCAAGGGCGCGCGGGCGACGTCGCAGACAACCTATACGGAGTATCTTTATTCGATTTCCCTCGCCGTCGGCCTGTGCGAGGGCGAGATCGACCGCGTCGGCCGCGTCTGGGCCGATGGCAAGCCCTTCGATTTGTCGCGCCACAACGTGCGCATTTACAGGGGAACGCAAACCCAGCGTCCCGACGGCCTGATCGAGGCGATCGAGGGCGCCGGCGCGGTTCCCGGTTTTCGCGGACTCGCCTATGTGGTTTTCGAGGACCTGCCGCTGAAGGATTTCGGCAACCGCATCCCGCAGTTTTCCTTTGAAGTGGAAAAGTCCCTGCGCCGCAACGATCCGGCCGCGCTGGAAAACGTCCTGACGGCCGTTTCGGTCATTCCCGGTTCTGGAGAATTCGTCTACGGAACGACGCCGGTGATGCGCCAGGTCGCGGAAGGCGAGACCGTCTCCGAGAACCGTCATAACGCAAGCGGCCTCGCCGATTTCGTCGCCTCCCTGGACGCGCTGACGGAAACCGCGCCGAACCTGAAACACGTTTCGCTCGTCGTCTCCTGGTTCGCAACCTCGCTCGACGCGGGCGCCTGCGCGGTGCGGCCGGGCGTGGCCGCGCCGGTCAAGACCACGAGCCCCTATGAGTGGCGGGCGGGCGGCGTCGGCCGCGCCGGGGCGCATCTTGTCTCCGCCGTCGACGGCGCGCCGGCCTATGGCGGCACGCCGGCCGACCGGGCCGTCGTCGAGGCGATCCGGGAGCTGAAGGCGCGCGGCCTGACGGTGATGTTTCATCCGTTCATTCTCATGGACGCGCCCGGTTATCCGTGGCGCGGGCGCATCGGCGTCGGCGCGGCGGACGGAACCGCGGGCGCCGCCGACGCCGCGGCGCGGTTCTTCGGCGCCGCCGCTCCCGGCGACTTCGCCGCCGGGACCGACGAGGTGACGTATCACGGTCCGGCGGAGTGGTCGTTCCGGCGCATGATCCTGCATTACGCACATTTGTGCGCCCTCGCGGGCGGGGTCGACGCCTTTCTTCTCGGGTCGGAGCTTCGCGGCCTCACCACCGCGCGCGACGGCGCCGGCGCGTACCCGGCGGTGGCGATGCTGAAGGCGCTGGCGGCGGACGTCCGAGCGGCGGCGGGCGCTGCGACGGAGATTTCCTATGCCGCCGACTGGTCGGAATATTTCGGTCATCAGCCGGCGGACGAGCCGGGCGGGCTGATGTTTCACCTCGACGATCTGTGGAGCGATCCGAACATCGACTTCATCGGCGTCGACAACTACATGCCGCTCGCCGACTGGCGCGACGGCGTCGGCCATCGCGACGCGCTTGGCGGCGCGCGGGGACCTTACGACCGCGACTATCTCATGGGCAATATCCGCGGCGGCGAGGGCTTCGACTGGTTCTACGCCGACGCCGCCGCGCGCGACGCGCAGGACCGCACGCCGATCACGGACGGCGCCCATGGCGAGCCCTGGATCTGGCGCTACAAGGATCTGTGGAACTGGTGGGCGAACCCGCATCATCACCGGCCGGGCGGGGTGCGCGCGCCCGGACCGACGGCCTGGGTTCCGGCGTCCAAGCCGATCGTCTTTACCGAGACGGGATGTCCGGCCGTCGACAAGGGCGCGAACCAGCCCAATGTGTTCCTCGATCCGAAAAGCGCCGAAAGCGCCGCGCCGCACTATTCCAGCGGCGCGCGGGACGACGCCGCCCAGCGCAGCGCCCTGGAGGCGCAGGCCGCGTTCTGGCGCGACCCCGCCAACAATCCCGTATCCTCCGTCTATGGCGGGCCGATGGTCGCCGCGGAGAGGCAGTATGTCTGGGCCTATGACGCGCGCCCGTTTCCCGATTTTCCCGCCCGCGCCGACGTCTGGAGCGACGGGGCGAACTGGGAGACCGGCCACTGGCTGAACGGGCGGCTGGGGCGCGCGCCCCTCGGCCTGCTCGTCTCGGCGCTGGCGGCGGAAGGCGGCGTCGGCGATGCGTCCGCGGACCGCCTGGAAGGCGTGCTCGCCGGTTATGTGGTCGACCGGCCGCTCTCGGTGCGCGAAATGATCGACGGTCTCGCCGAGGTCTATCAGTTCGACATTGTCGAGACGGGCGCGGGGCTGCGCTTTCAGCCGCGCCACGGGGCGCCGGTGATGACGCTGGACGCGGGCGCGCTTGTCGAGCGGCGCGAGGGGGCGTTTTCCCTCGTCCTCGGTGAAGAAAGCGAGCGCCCGGCCGCCTTTCGCCTCGGCTTCCTCGACGAGGCCGCGGACTTTGCGCCGGCGGTGGTCGAGGCGCGCGATCCCGGCGCCGCGCCGGTGCGCCAGGTCGGCGTCGACATCGCCGCGGCGATCCCCGCGGCGGAGGCCGAGGCGCGGGCGCGCTCCATCCTGGCGGACGCCTGGGTGATGCGCGAGACCCTGTCCCTGAGCCTGCCGCCCTCGGCGCTGGCGCTGGAGCCGGGGGACGCGATGGTCCTGACCGATCTCGGCGCGGATCGCGCGTATCGGGTTACGGACATCACCGACGGTGCCGCGCGCGAAGTCGACCTCGTCCGCGTCGCGCCGCCGGTCTATAACGCGCCGGCCCGCGCGGGCGGGTTCGCCGGGCTTCCCGCCGCGCCGGTTTACGGCCCGCCGCTCTGGGCGCTGATGGATCTGCCCTTGCTGTCGGAGGGCGACGATCCCGCCGCGCCGTGGTTCGCCGCCTACGCCGATCCCTGGCCGGGCGCGAGCGCGCTCTACCGGGCCGCGACCGGCGATCCGGACGCCGCGCCGGCGCTGGCGGCGGTCGCGCCGTTCCGCGCCGTCATCGGCGCCCTCGACACGCCGCTGTCCGCCGCCGCGTCCGGCCGCTGGGACCGGCGCGCCGTGGAGGTGCGTCTGGCTTACGGCGCCCTCTCCGCCCGCGGCGAAGCGGAGGTCCTCGCCGGCGCCAATGTCTGCGCCGTCGCCAGCAAGGCCGGCGGCTGGGAGATCGTCCAGTTCCGCGACGCGACGCTGTTGCCGGACGGACGCTGGCGGCTGTCGCGGCTGTTGCGCGGCCAGGCGGGCACCGAGGTTGAAGCGCGCGCCGGCGCGGGGCGCGGGGCGCGCTTCGTTCTCGTCAACGCCGCGCTGACGCAGGCGGCCGTGGCGGCGGACCTGCGCGGCATGGCGTTTACCTGGACGGCCGGGCCGGACCGCGACCTGCCCGGCGCGGAGACGTTCTCGCACAAGACCCTGACCCTGACCGCGCGGGGCCTCAGACCGCTCTCGCCGGTGCATCTGCGCGCGCGCCGCGAGGGCGGCGATGTGCGGCTGTCATGGGCCCGCCGCGCCCGCGCCGGCGGCGACGCCTGGGAAGGGGAAGCGCCCCTGGGCGAAGCCTATGAGCGCTACCGCCTGCGCATCTATGACGGGACGGCGCCGGTGCGCGAGGTGGAGACGGGCGCGCCGTCCCATCGCTACGCCGCCGCCGACATCGCCGCGGATTTCGGGGCCGCCTTCGACATCGCGGCGCCGGGCGCGCAGCTCACCTTCGGCGTGGCGCAGCTTTCCGACGCCGTGGGCGAGGGGATCGAGGCGCGGGCGACGCTGCGCATCGACTGAGCCGAGCTTGACGGCCCCCAGCTTTGACGTCGCCAGGGTGAGCGCCGCCGGCTGAGCGCGTCCCGACACTTCAATTCCACGGCAAATCGCTTACTTAATGACCGTGAAAGCAGGTTCTGGTCTTAACCGCTCCTGAACGGCTCCCGCCGCATAAAATACGACGCCGGGACCCTGAAAGGACCGCGATGTTCTGGCCAGCGTTCATTGGTTTATGAGAAAAGTGGGCTAACCCATTGGCTAGAAACCCTTATATTGTACTGGGCTTGAGTCCTTCGGCAAGCGACGCGGACATCCGCGCCGCTTTTCGCAAGCTCGCCAAGCAATATCATCCGGACCGCAATCCCGACGACAAGAAGGCCGAGGACAAGTTCAAGGAAGTCTCCGCCGCCTTCGACATCATCGGCGATTCGGAGCAGCGCAAAAGATATGACCGCGGCGAAATCGACGACGAGGGCCGGGAGCGGGCGCATCCGTTCAGCCAATGGACCCAGCGTGACCATGCGGCGGGCGCCGGCGCTCATGGCGGTCCGGGCGGGCCGGGCGCGGGTGCGTCCTTCGACGACCTTGGCGATATCTTTTCCGACCTATTCGGCGGCGCCCGGCGCGGCGGCCGGCCCCAGCGCGGCCGCGATCTGCGCTACCGGCTGGAGGTGGATTTTCTCGACGCCGCCAACGGCGTGAAAAAGCGCGTCACCATGCCGGACGGGCGCACCCTCGACATCGCCATCCCGGCGGGCCTTGAAGACGGCCAGTCCCTGCGCCTGCGCGGTCAGGGCGAGCGCGGTCCCGGCGGCGCCGGCGACGTCTATGTGGACGTCAAGGTGCGCCCGCACGAGATCTTCCAGCGCAAGGGCGACGACATTCACATCGAAGCGCCGATCACCCTGAAAGAGGCCGTGCTGGGCGGAAAAATCACCGTGCCGACCGTCGCCGGCGACGTGTCGGTCAGCGTTCCGAAGAACTCAAGTTCCGGCGCGATGCTGCGCCTGCGCGGGCGCGGACTGCCGAAGGCGAGATCCGTCGGCAAGGGCGCGTCGGCGGCGGGCGACCAGTATGTGCGCCTCAAGATCGTCCTGCCGGAGGGGGGCGACAAGGAGCTGGAGGCGTTCGTGCGCTCATGGTCCGGCGCGGACCGGGCGGCGCGCAAGGATTTCGCCGGCGTCTGACGGCGGCGACGGGGCCGGAAGCCGCGGTTTGACCGCAGCGCGGCGCGCTTTTACAACGGCGGCGCTGTAATCCGCAGCTTTACCGGGGAAAACTGCGACATGGCGCTGTCGCCGCATAAAAAAGAACAGCTTTCGGCCTTTCTCGGCAGTCTTCCCAACGCGGCGGCGCTCAAGCTGTTCGCGGCGCTGGAGGCGGACCGCGCCGCCGGCGGGCGCGGCCTTCCGCACACCATGCTGCTGGACGATCTGCGCGGCCGTCTCCTGGAGCAGGGAGCGGCGCCGCCGCCGCGCCGGCCCGACGCCCGGCGGATGTTCTTCACGCCGTTCGAAGATTTTTTCGTCGGCGCGCGCAACGGCAGGAAACGCAGCGCCCGCATCGCCCGCTCCTCGCTGGAGCCGATCTGGCGGCTGATGATGACCGATCCGGCGCTGACCGAAGCGGCCTTCGCCGCCGCCGCGCTGGACGACGCCATCGCCGCGGGGACCGAGACCATGGGCCTCGAGCGCACGCTCTTCATCGCCGCGGAGGCCGGGCTCGGCCGTTTATGCGCGCGCGCCCGCGAAGACGCCCATGTGCGCGAGACCGTCTGCGGCGAACTCGGCGGCGAGGCCGCCTATCACGACATGGACGAGATCCGCCGGCTCCTGGCCGGCGTGACCCGCCTGAAGGAACTGCACGCCGCGATCCCGTCCGCCGCCCCCGCCCTTGACGAGGAAGCGCTTTACAGGCTGCGCGGCATGTTTTTGTCCGCCTACGACGAATCCCCGGCGATCGCCGCCTACCTGCTGCTGGCGCTGAAGGGCCGGCTTGAAAAGCCCTGGCGCGCCCTGGAGGTCTATTACCATCTCGCGCGGGGCGGCGACGACAGGCTGATCGCGGCGCGGGAGACGGTGACGCTGTTGCCGGAAAGCCTGTTCGAAGATCTGGAAACCATGGCCCGCGGCCTTGAACGGGACGGCGCCGGCGCCCTCGACGTCGCCGCGGCCCGGGTGCGGGTCGGCTATTTCGCCGACTTCGCCGAAGGGCTGGCGCGGCAGGCGGCCCGCGCCGGCGACAATGTCTTCGTCAATCGCATTGAGGCCTGCCGCGACGTCGCCGGGGAGGCCCATGACCGCTTCGCCGAACAGGCGATGACGGCCCTGCGCCAGGCGATGCCGGTGCGCCACGCGGGCGGTTCGAGCAAGCTGATGTCGCTGCGCCCGGATATCGGCGTGCCGCTGACGCCGCACACGGCGGCGGCGGCGAAGGAGGCCGCGGGGCTGATCGCCGAGGGACCGGAAACCGCCGGGCGGCTCGGCGCCGATCCCGGTTTCGTCGCCGCCCTCGCGGAGGAGGCGACCGGGCAGGTGCGCGCCTTCGCCAAGGACCTGGTGACGGAAATCCGCGCCGCCGAGGGGGCCGAGCGCAACGCCGCCCGGCGCATGCTGGAACAGATCCTGGTCATCGCCGAGCCCTTTCTGCCTCGTGATGAGATCGGCCTCATTCGTGATCGCGCCGCCGCCGCCGCCGTCACGGTTTGACCCCATATGATCCGGCAATGGCGCGTTCGTCCGGTTGCAAGGCGGCGCAGGGACCGCCGGACAGCGAAGGCGAAAGACAACAAAGGCAAGGGAGCAGACGCGGGCATGGACGGAGAAACGCACAAGACCGAATTCGCCGCGACGGGCGGCGAGAAACTCGCCGCCGCGCTGGAATTGCCGAGGCTTGGCGAAGGCGAGGCGCCGCGCGCCTATGCTTTGTTCGCACACTGCTTTTCCTGCTCCAAGGACATCAAGGCGGCGCGGGAAATCGCCCGCGCCCTGCGCGCCCAGGGCTTCGCGGTCCTGCGCTTCGACTTCACGGGCCTCGGCGCGTCGGAAGGCGACTTCGCCAACACCAATTTTTCCTCCAATGTCGACGACCTGGTGCGCGCGGCGGATTTCATGCGCGACGAGTTCGAGGCGCCCGGGATCATCATCGGCCATTCCCTCGGCGGGGCGGCGGCGATCGTCGCGGCGGGGCGCATTCCGGAAATCAGGGGCGTCGCCGTGATCGGCGCGCCGGCCGAGGCCGATCATGTGGCGCTGCAAATCGGCGAGCAGCGCGCGGAGATCGAGGAAAAGGGCGTCGCCACGGTGCGGCTCGCCGGCCGTCCGTTTACGATCAAGAAACAGTTTCTCGACGATCTCGCCTCGCAGAATGTGCTCGACTGCGCCGCGCGGCTGAAAAAACCGCTTCTCGTCATGCATGCGCCGCTGGACCAGACCGTCGGCGTGGAGAACGCCACGAAGATTTTCGTCGCGGCCAGGCATCCGAAAAGTTTTGTCAGTCTGGATACGGCCGATCACCTGTTGTCCGACGCCGCGGATGCGCGATACGCGGCGGGGGTGCTGGCCGCCTGGGCCGCGCGCTATATCGAACCGGAGGCGGGTCGAACGGGCGCCCCGGCAGGGGAAAGGGCGCACACGCCCGCATCGGGCGCATCGCCGATCACGTCGCTTCCGGACGCGCCCCCCGGCGGCGCCGCGGCGAGGCTCGACGGCGCCGGCGTTATCGGGGCGAAGGCGCTGACCGCCGCGGTGTCGTTCGACGGCCGCCCCTTCGTGATCGACGCCAAGCCGGAAGAGGGCGGTGCCGGGCTCGGCCCCAATCCGACCCGCGTCGTCGAGGGCGCGCTCGCCGCCTGCGCGGTCATGACCATGCGCATGTACGCCGACCGCAAGGGCTGGGACGTCGCCGCCATGGAGGCGCGGGTGCGCCGGGCCGACAGTGAGGACGATCACGCGCCGCATGTGCTGGAAAAGGAAATTCGCCTGAAGGGCGATCTCACCGACGAGCAACGGGCGCGGCTCCTCGAAATCGCCGACAAGTGCCCGGTGCACCGCATGCTTACAGGCGGCGTGGCGGTCAATTCGCGAATCGGCTGAGCTTTAACAAATATTAATGCCGGTCAGACGATTTTAGTTGCGGCGCGGCGCACTTATGTACCTAGTCTCGGGCGTTCAGGGGCGCTGTCAGCATAAGGCAGGAAGTATGAGAGCGAAGACGAAAACAAGCGACTTGAAAAAACGGACCATGATGCTTCTCACGGGCGCCGCCCTCGGCGGCGCGCTGGCGCTGGGCGCGGGCGCGCCCGCCGACGCGCAGGCCCCGCGGCTGATGGCGCCGCCGGTGGCGGCGGACGGCACCCTGTCCTTCGCCGACCTGGTGGAGCGGGTGAGCCCCTCGGTGGTCAGCGTGCTGGTGGAGCGCGAAGTGGAAAGCCCGCGCCTGCCGAGCCAGCTTGAGGAGTTCTTCCAGTTCCGGTTCGGCGATCCCGGGCCGGACAACGGCTTCGACGACGCCCCGCGCCGCCGCATGGAGGCGCAAGGGTCCGGTTTCTTCATCAATAATGACGGGCACATCGTCACCAACAATCACGTGGTCGACGGCGCCGACGTCGTGAAGGTGCGGCTCGCCGACGGCGAGGAGCTGGAGGCGGATATCGTCGGAACCGACCCGCTTACCGACCTCGCCGTTCTGAAGGTCGACCCGCCGAAGGGCCAGGCCTATGTGGAATTCGCCGACGACGTGAACCTGCGCGTGGGCGACTGGGTGCTGGCGGTGGGCAATCCCTTCGGCCTCGGCGGCACGGTGACCAGCGGCATTGTTTCGGCCATCGGCGGGCAGAACCGTGAAAATCAGTATCTTGATTTTGTCCAGATCGACGCCCCCATCAACCGCGGCAATTCCGGCGGCCCGACCTTCGATCTCAAGGGCCGCGTGGTCGGCGTCAACACGGCGATCTTCTCTCCCACCGGCGGTAGCGTCGGCATCGGTTTCGCGATCCCGGCGCGGGTCGCCAAGGAGACCGTCGCGCAACTGATCGCCAACGGGGCCGTCACGCGGGGCTGGCTCGGCATTCAGCTTCAGGAAGTGACGACCGAGATCGCCGCCGCCTTGAGCCTGAAGGACGACAGCGGCGTTCTGGTCGCGGAGGTTCTGGACGGCACTCCGGCGCAAAAGGCCGGCCTTGAGAATGGCGACGTGATCCTGCGCCTCGGCGGCGACGCCGTGCGCAACCCGAACGATCTGTCCCGGCGCGTCGCCTCCCTGCCGCCGGGCGAGAAGGTGCGCCTTCGGGTTCTGCGCGACGGCAAGGAGCGCAACCTGACCGTGACCCTGGGCCGGCGCGACGAAGAAGTCGCGGCGAACGACGACATGCCGTCGGAGGACAGCGACGACAGCCTGTCGTCCGAAGTCGGCGTGCGCGTGTCGTCGCTCGACGACAGCCTGCGCGAGCGTTATCGCGTGCCGGACGATGTCGACGGCGTCGTCGTCACCGCCGTCCGCCCGGGCAGTCCGGCGCAGTCCGCGGGGCTGAGCCCCGGCGTCGTCATCCTTGAGGTCGACGGCGATCCGATCGGTTCCGAACGCGAGCTGCGCGACAAGATCGACAACGCCCGCGACAGCGACAAGGACGCGGTGCTCTTGCGGATGCAGATGGGCGCCAATCGCCAGTTCGGGGCCCTGTCCCTGGAAAAGGACTAAGCGCGCCGGGTCCGGTCCGGCCGGAGACGTTCTCGCCCGATCGCGGCCGGACCACGGCGGATGGCGAACGAGGCGCGCGGCGATGCGCCGCCAGTTCTTGCGATTTGCCGGATTTGCCGGGAAGCGCGCGCCGCCGCGCTTCCCGCGTCGTCCTCTAAAGCCTTAATATGCTGTCATAATTCGAGCCCGCGTCTTAACGCCTGTTTGGCCTTTGATAGATAGTGTCGGCCAACGCGCTGCGCGTTGGATTTGGTTGCCCGTTAAGCTAAACAAGAAAGCGCGAGGTAAGGAAAGCTCATGCGCATCCTGCTGATTGAAGACGACGCCGAGGCGGCGGCCTACGCCGCGAAGGGCCTGCGCGAGGCCGGCCACGTGGTCGATCACGCGCTCGACGGCGAAAGCGGCGTCGGCATGGCCTCCGCGGGCGACTACGACGCCTATGTGATCGACCGCATGCTGCCGAAAATGGACGGGCTGACCCTTCTGTCGCGCCGGCGCGACGAGGGCGACGAAACGCCGGCCCTGTTTCTGTCCGCGCTCGGCGAGGTGGACGACCGTGTTTCGGGTCTGCAGGCCGGCGGCGACGACTACCTCGTCAAGCCCTATGCGTTTCAGGAGCTTCTCGCGCGGGTCGAGGCGCTGGGGCGGCGCCGCGCCGCGCCGCCGTCCAGCGTGACCACCCGCTATCTCGTCGGCGACCTCGAACTGGACGTCATTACACGGACGGTCCGCCGCGCCTCGAAGAAGATCGATCTTCAGCCGCGCGAGTTCCGGCTTCTGGAATACCTGATGCGCCATGCCGGCCAGGTCGTGACCCGGACCATGCTGCTTGAGAATGTCTGGGAATACCACTTCGATCCGCAAACGAACGTTATCGACGTTCACATTTCCCGCCTGCGCTCCAAGATCGACAAGGATTTTGACAAGCCGCTTCTGAAAACCGTGCGCGGCGCCGGCTATACCCTTTCCGCCGACGACTGACCATTCCCATGCTGCGCATTCTACGCACGACGTCTTTCCGCTTCACGCTGATTTACGTCCTGCTGTTTGCCTCGGCGGTCGCCGCGCTCGGCGCCTATCTTTACAGCGCGACCTTCGGGGAGGCCGCAAGGCAGACCGATGCGGTGATCGACAGCGAGATCGCAGTGCTCGCCGATCTGTTCACCAATAGCGGCCCGGGCATGCTGACCCGCGTGATCCGCCAGCGGACGGCCTGGTCGGACGACAGCATCTACATGCTGATCGGCGCGCCTTCCGGAGCGCTGCTGGCGGGCAACCTGACGGCTCTGCCGCCGGAGGCGCTGACCGCCGAGGGCGATTTTTTCAACTTCACCTTCGAGCGGCCGGTGGTCGACGCGGCGGGCCGCGAAACCGGCGTGCAGCAGCGCCAGGCGCGCGGCAAGATCATGCGCTTTCGCGCCTCGCCCGACGCGGAGCAATCCTATCTCGTCGTCGTCGCGCGCGACATCGCCAGCCGGGAATATCTTCGCCGCCAGTCCCAAAACGTCACGACACGGATCGCCCTGGTGACGATCGCTTTCGGCGTCGTCATCGGGCTTGTGTTTTCCCGTTCGCTCCTGCGCCGCGTGGAGACGGTGAACAAAACCGCCAACGCCATCCGCGGCGGCGACCTTTCCAAGCGCATCCCCCAGACCGGCGCCGGCGACGAGCTCGATCATCTCAGCGAAAACCTCAACTCCATGCTCGACCAGATCGAGCGGCTGATGGCCGGCATGCGCGAGGTGAGCGACAATATCGCCCATGACCTGCGCTCGCCGTTGACGCGCATTCACAACCGGCTTTCCGACGCGCTCGGGGGCGACAACGTCGCCAAGGACGAGGCCCTGCGCGCGACGATTGTCGACGCCGAGCGGCTTCTCGCCACGTTCAATGCGCTGCTTTCCATCGCGCGTATCGAATCCGGCGAGGGCGCGGGCGTCCTGGAGCCGATCGATCTCGTCGCCATCGCGCAGGAAATGGTCGAGCTTTACGAACCGGCGGCGCAGGACGCGGGCTTCGCCCTGTCGCTGACGACGGCGCCGACCCCGCTCGTTCGGGGCTCGCGCGAGCTTGTCTCTCAGGCGCTGGCGAATTTTCTCGACAACGCGCTGAAATACGCCGAGGGCGGATCGCGCATCGAAGTCTGGGTCGGCCCGGTGAAATCAGGCGGCGCGATGATCACCGTCGCCGACGACGGACCGGGGGTCGACGCCGCCAACCGCGCCCGCATCCTGGAGCGGTTCGTGCGTCTGGAGGAAAGCCGCTCCACGCCCGGCAGCGGCCTCGGCCTCAGTCTCGTCGCCGCCATCGCCAGCGCGCATCGCGCCCATCTTCAGTTCGAGGACGGTCTTGAACGCGCCGGCGCGCAGGGGGCCGGACGCGGCCTCAAGGTGACGCTGCGCTTTCCGCGGCTCGCCCAGCGCGGGTGAACCTTCATAAAACCCAGCAAAAAACTGCTGTTCAGGCGGATGTTGCCGCTTGCGTCGCAAGGGAAATCAGGTCTTGGTCGTTTCTGGGCGCGCGGCGTTTCGTTGGTTTGCGCGCAGTTTTCGTCAGGCGCAGCAACGCAAGGCGATACGCACGGACTTTGAATGGTTAAGGATACAAGAACATGAGCAAAGCAGAGTTTATCGCCAATGTGGCGAAGGCGGGCGACCTCAGCAACGCGGAAGCCAAGCGCGTCGTCGAACTCGTCTTCGGCGAAATCGAAAAAGGCCTCAAACGCGCCAAGAAAGAAGGCAAGTACACCATCGGCACCTTCGGCACCTTCACGATCTCCAAGCGCGCCGCGCGCAAGGGCCGCAATCCGCGCACCGGCGAGGAGATCAAGATCAAGGCGTCCAAGAGCCTGCGGTTCCGTCCGTCTTCGAACCTGAAAGACGCCGCCGGCTGCTGACCGGACGATCGCCCGGCCGGTTGCATGGCCGGCCGCTTGACGCTTTCGGGGCCGCCGCCGGCGATTCGCTGTGCGGCGGTCTTCTTTTGGGCGGGTTTTTCTGGTTTGCTGCGCCGGGAGCCGCCGCTCGCGAACGGGCCGGGATCCGCCGGACGGCGTGCGGCCAGATCGCGCATGGCGGTCGCGCGCATAGTGATCGCGCACATGGTGCTTGCGCCCTCGGAAAGCGTCCTTCGGGTGCGCGTTGGGTTGAGTTTCGTATGGCCGCATGGCGAACACTCGGCGAACTGATCAATACCGCGCCCCGCGTGTTCGATCCGGGTGCGGCCGAGCGCATGCGCGAAGGGCTGGGCGCGCGCTTCCAGTCCCTGCCGCCGGCGGCGCAATTGCTGTTGGACGGCGCGGCGGGATCGGCGCCGTATCTGCGCCGGTTGATAACGGCGGACCCGGATCTTGCGTTCGCGTGCCTGTCGGCGCCGCCGGAAGAGGGGCTGGCGGCGGGGCTGCGCGAGGCGCATGCGCTCGCGCAGCAGGCGCGCGACGGCGAGGAACATGCGCAGGGGCGTGCGCACGGCGCCGACGAGGCGGCCGCCATGCGCTCGCTGCGCCGCGCCAAGCGCCGCGCGGCCCTCGCCATCGCCCTTGCCGATCTCGGCGGGGTCTGGGACGTGATGCAGGCGGCGGCGGCGCTGTCGCGTTTCGCCGACGCCGCCGTCGATGCGGCTCTGCATGTGGCGGCGCGCGCCGCCGGCCTTGACAGAACCGGCGGGATCGCGGTCTTGGCCATGGGCAAGCACGGCGCGTTCGAACTCAACTATTCAAGCGACATCGATCTCATCGTTCTGTTCGACCGCGCGCGCATGAAAATGCCCGACCGCGCCGCGGCCCAGGGCGCGGCGGTGAAGGCAGCGCGCGGCATGATCGCCCTCCTGCAAAATCAGACGGCGGACGGGTATGTCTTCCGCACCGATCTGCGGTTGCGTCCGGACCCGGGCGCCTCGGCGCTGGCGGTGTCGGTCGATGCGGCGGAGGCTTACTACGAAGCTTACGGACAGAACTGGGAGCGGATGGCGTTTATCAAGGCGCGCGCCTGCGCCGGGGATATCGCGCTCGGCGAAAGTTTCCTGCGGACCCTGCGTCCGTTCGTGTGGCGCAAATATCTCGATTACGCCGCGATCGAGGATATTCACGCCGTCAAGCGCCAGATCCACGCCGTGAAAGGCGGGAGCGAAATCGAGTTCGAGGGCCATGACGTCAAGCTCGGCCGCGGCGGCATTCGCGAGATCGAGTTCTATGTCCAGACGCAGCAGCTCATCCTTGGCGGCAGGGACGAAAGCCTTCGCGCGCGGGGCACCCTCGACGCGCTGGCGGCGTTGCGCGCAGCCGGCCACATATCCGCCGGCGCGCATGACCGTCTCGATGCGGCCTATCGCTATCTGCGCCATGTGGAGCACCGGTTGCAGATGCTGAACGACGAGCAGACCCATCGCATGCCGCGCGAGGAGGCGGGGCTGCAACGGCTTTGCGCCTTTGCCGGAGAGACCGACCTCGCCGAATTCCGGGCGCGGCTCCAGGGCCGGCTCCAGGACGTTGAAAGCGCCTATGCGGAGCTTTTCGAAAATCCCGAGGCGGAAGCCGGCCCGCCGGGCAGCCTCGTGTTCACTGGCGTCGACGATCATCCGGACACGCTGGAAACCCTGGCGCGCATGGGCTTTCGCCGCGGCGGCGAGGTCAGCGAGGCGATCCGGCGATGGCACCGAGGCGGATTGCGGGCGACCCGGACCGAGCGGGCGCGCACGCTGCTGACCAAGCTCGCGCCGCCCCTTCTGGAGGCCCTCGCAAACGCCGCCGATCCGGACGATGCGTTCTTCGCCTTCGAGGCGTTTCTCGCCGCGCTGCCGTCGGGCGTTCAGGTGTTCTCCCTGCTGATCAACAATCTTGAGGTCTTCGACGCGCTGATCCGCATCATCACCGTGTCGCCCTATCTCGCGCGACAATTGTCGAGGCAGCATAATTTCATCGAACAGTTGCTGGACAATCGCTGGCGCGCGGCCTGCGACGATCTTTCCGCCTACGATGCGGCGTGCGCTGCGGCGGCGTCCGGCGCGCTCGACTACGAGGCGGTGCTGAATGCGGTGCGCCGCGTCGCGGGCGAGGCACGGTTCCAGATCGCCGCGCAGCTCGCCGTCGGCCTGATCGCGCCGCGCCGCGCGGCGCGGCACTTCACCGCTGTCGCCGACGCCTGCATCCGGGCGTTGACGCCCGCCGCGCAGCGGGAAATGCGCCGCCAGCACGGCGACATTCCCGGCGAGCTTGCGGTGGTCGCCCTCGGCGCCCTCGGCGCGGGCGAAATGTCGGCGACGTCCGATATCGACGTGATGTTCGTTTACGACGCGCCGGCGGACGCGGTCTCGGCCGGGCCGCGCCCCCTGGCGGCGAGCGACTACTACACGCGTCTCGTCCGGCGCATCGTGACGGCGCTGTCCGCGGCGACGGA
Organism: Parvularcula sp. BBD 1991-13; assembly: GCA_001657385.1. GTDB lineage: Bacteria > Pseudomonadota > Alphaproteobacteria > Caulobacterales > Parvularculaceae > Hyphococcus. The sequence continues at coordinate 63,711 of LYSZ01000013.1, forward strand.
GGAAGGCGCCCTTTACGAGGTCGACATGCAGCTTCGCCCCTCGGGCCGGGCTGGGCCGGCGGCGGTTCGCCTCGCCGCGTTTCAGCGGTATTACAGCGAGGAAGCGTGGACCTGGGAGCTGATGAGCCTTGTCCGCGCGCGCATTGTCTGCGCCCCGGCGAGGATCGGCGACCGCGTCGCCCGGGAAATCGAGGCGATCCTGCGCCGTTCCCGCGATCCGGCGGCGACGGCGCGCGACGTCGTCGCCATGCGCGAGCGCCTGGCCGCGGCCAAGCCGGGCGCGGGCCCCTGGGACGTCAAGAACTGCGCCGGCGGGCTGACCGACATCGCCTTCATCGGCCAGTATCTCGCCCTGAAGACGGCGCGCCTTATCGGTCCGCCGTCCCGGGACGCGCGGGAGGCCCTTGAGATGTTTGCGGAAAAGGGCGAACTGTCGCATGAATTGGCGGACGTGTTGCTGGAAGCTCAGGGAATTTTCGAGACCGTGCTGCATCTTGGACGGGCTGCGACCGGCGGCGCGTTTTCGCCGCACGCGGCGGGCCCCGCGCTCCGCGACAGAATGGCCGCCGCGTGCGGGGCCGCTTCGCTGGAGGAGGCGCAAGCCGCGATCGAGGCGCTGGAAGCGCGGGTCGCGGACGCGTTTCATGCGGTGATGTCGCAAGCCGGACCGGACGGCGCGCGCGAGGGCGACCGCTAGAGACGGCGACGGGCGAAGCGGTTGGCATGCGCAGAGGGGCATTCGCACAGGGGCATGCGCACAGAGGGCTGGGGCGCAAAGAGCAGGGGCGAAGCGACCGAGAAGGGAGAGCCGGCGCGAGAAAGATGACGGCGCAATTCGACATTCTTGTCATCGGCGACGACGAGGCGAGCCTGTGCGCCGCCGCCTGCGCGGCGCGCGCCGGCGCCGTGACGGGGCTCGTCACCCTGCCGCGCGGCGGCAAACCGCTTTACGGCGCCTCCGCGCCGGGCATCCCCAACGACGTCTGGCGTCGCCTCGACCTTCAGGATTACGGGCTCGACCTGACGCCGGTCAGCGCCCGCGTCACGCTGTTCGGCGACCAGGCGGCCCTCGCCACCGGCGCCGACCCGCGTGAGACCGGCGAGGCGCTGGCCGAGGCCGAAATCGACGGGCATGGTTTGTGGACGGATTTCGTCGAAGACATGCGCGGCCTCGGGCGGGAAGACGCGCTTGCGTCTCTTTGCGCCGGCGCGCCGGGCGATGCGGCGGAGCGGCTCACGCGGTTGTTCGCGGACGAGCGGGCCATGGCGCGCGCCGGCCGGCTGGCGGGAAGTTGCGCGGAGATCCTTGCAGATTACTTCGCCGACCGGCGCATGCGCGATCATCTCGCCGCTCACGCCCTGTCCCGCGGCGGCCATGGCGGGGTGGAGGCGGGCTCCGCGGCGGCGCTCGGCGACTGTCTCGGCGAGACGGCGTGGCCGGTCCGGCCCGAAGGCGGCGCGAAGGCGCTGCATGCGATCCTGCGCGAGGCGTGCGAGAAAGCGGGCGTTCAGTTTTTCGATGGTCCCGCGGCCCCCGGGCCGCTCGCCCGCAAGGAACCGCGCAAGGAAGGGCGCAACGGCCGCCTGCGCACGCTTGCGGTCAACGGCCATGACAAGGTCAGGACCCGTTATGTTTTCTTCGCCAGCCCCGCCGCGGCGGAGCGGGCGGGCGCCGCCGCCGCCGCGCTGGGCGGTTCCATGGGCGCCGGGCGCACGGCGAGCGCGACGATGCGTTTCAAGCTCGCCGACGCGGCCTCGCCCCCGGCGGGAGACGCGACCGCCATGTTCCAGATCGTCGACGACGGCGACGACCTCGTCCGCGCGCGCGATGCGGCCGTATCCGGACGATTGCCGGAAACGCTGCCCGTCGAGTTCGAATTCAACGACAAGGGCGACATTATCGCGCGCACGTCCTATTGCCCGGCGGCGTTCTGCGAGGAGGGGGAGTGGCGCCCCTGGACCAGCCAGGACCGTCAGGCGCTGGCCGCCCGGATCAAGGAGCGTCTTGTCAGCCGCATGCCGGGCCTCGCCGAGGCGGTCCGCTCGACCCGGATCGAAGTGACCGGACCGCCGGAGCAGCCGGTTTTTTCCTATGCGGACGATATCATTATTCAGCCCGCCCGCCACGACGCCATCGGCGCGGCGGTGCGACTGATCGATCAGGTGATGAATGGCGACGACTGACGTTCCGGTTGACGGGAGTTCTCAGGACAAGCCGGGCGCGCGCATCGAGGGCGGCATCGACGCCATCGTGCTCGGGGCCGACGCTGACGGGCTGGCCGCGGCCGCCTATCTCGGCAAGGCGGGCCTGAAAACCGTGCTGATCGATCCGGGGGCGACGCTGGGCGGGCCGATCCGCACGCGCCGCCTCGCCGCGGGCGTCGACGGGATCGACGGCGAACACCTCGCCTACATGCTCGACCCGGAGGCGATCGCCGATCTCGAACTTTACCGCTACGGCCTCGGTTTCGCAGCGCGCCGTCTCGATACGGTCTATTTCTTCGACGACGGCGATACGCTCCGCCTTGACGGCGATCTTCAGCATGCGGCCGCCCTCCTGGACGGCGAGAGCGAGGCGAAAGAGGCCCTTGAGGCGTTTCTGCGCGATGCGATGGCCGCGGCGGCGCTCATGCGTCCCGCTTTCGATGCGCTGCGCGCACGGGGCGGACCCTCGCGCCAACTGCAAAAGGCGCTCTCTCAGGCGCCCGCCGCGGATGTCAAGCGGCTCGCTCGGTACGCGACCGCCTCGGCGGAGGACGTGCTGGACGATCTGTTTGCGGACGGCCCGGTGAAGACGCTGCTCGCCTGCGAATCGGCGTTCCGCGCCGGGGCGTCGCCGGGCGAGCCTTACAGCTTCATGGGGCTGATCCGCCGTCTCGCCGGCGAGGCGGCGGGGCTCCAGGGCGCGTGCGCCTACCCGGCGGGGGGCTGCGTCGCGGTGATCGATGCGCTGCGGCGCGCGGCCCAGGGCGCCGGGGTCGATATTCGCGCCGCGACCCAGGCGGAGAAGCTTCTGATCGAGGGCGATCGCGTGGCGGGCGTCATGCTGCGCGGCGGCGGACAGTTGCGCGCCGCCGTCGTCGTCGCCTCGCTCGATGCGCGGCGGGTTTTTCTCGACATGATCGGGCCGGGCGCGATCGACATCGAGTTCCAGCACATGCTGACGCGCGACCGCCCGGTCTACGCGTCTGCGCGCCTGCAAGCGGCGCTCAAGGGCGTGGCCAGCGACGACAAGACCCGCGAGAACATGATGCGCCGGATTGTCTATGCGCCGTCCCCGGACGGTTTGCGGACGGCCTTCATGGCGGCGCGAGAAGGGCGCGTTCCCGAGACCCTGATGCTCGAAGTGGTCTTTCCCGGCGCTCTCGATCCGCAGGCGGCGATGGAAAACGGTCAGCTCCTGTCGGTGATCGCCCATCCCCTGCCGTTCGATGCGTCCACGGACCATGACCGGCGCGAGGCGATCAGCAACGCCATTCTCGTCAACCTGGAAACCATTTTGCCTGATGCGCGCAAGCGTCTGGGGCCGGCGGACCTGTCGCTGCCGGGCGATCTCGCGGCGGCGACGGGCGCGCGGCCCGAAGCCTTCGCCGCCCGGGCGGGGGGCATGCGCCAATGGGCGTTCGCGGGCGCCTGCGCATCCGCCGGGGGCATTCGCGGGCTGTATTTTTGCGGACCGGAAGCGCGCATCGGCGCCGGGCTTTCCTTCGCCGCGGGCCGGGCCGCGGCCAAGGCGGCGCTCAGCGACGTCAGACAAGGTGAATGGCGATGATCTTTCCCGCCGAAGACCCGCGCCTGACCGCGCCCCGCCCGACGGCGCTGTTTTCCGCGGCGGCCTCCGCCTGCGAGGCGAATATCTGGACATCCGTTAACGGATGGTCCGCGGTCCGCGTTTTCAGCGACGTGACCCGGGAATATGAGGTCGCCAAGAAAGGCGTCGCGATCGCCGATCTCGGCCCGATGGCGCGCTATGCGGTGCGCGGCGCGGACGCGGGCGCTTTTCTCGCGCGGGCGACGACGGCGCCGGCGAGCCGCCTGGAAACGGGGGAAAGCGCGCGCGGGCTGATGCTTGACGACCGCGGCGCGGTGATCGACCTCGCCGAGGTCTCGCGGCTTTCGCCCGACCTTTTCCTGCTGACCGCGCCGCAGCCCCATGCGCGCCGGCTGCAACTGGCCTTGCGCGGCTTTGATGCGGCGGTGGAGGACATCGGCCGTCAGGTGGCGGCGCTCGGCGTTTTCGGGCCTGGCGCGAACGACGCCCTCGCAGCGGCGGGCATGAAAACCCCCGGCGACAGCGTGGCCGCCTCCGGCATGGTGCGGGGCGTAGAGACCGCCGCGCGCCCGATCCAGTTCAGCGCCCTGACCGGGGTGGAGCTGGTCTTTCCCAGGGAGGAGGCGCTGACCGTTTGGGAGCGGCTGACGCGGCGCGGCGGCGCCGCGCCGATCGGCCTTGACGCTTTCGAGATTCTGCGCCTTGAAAGCGGCGCGCCAAGGCCGGGTGCGGACTTCCTCGCCGCCGACCGGGCCCGCGACGACGAGGCGATGACGCCCGCTGAACTGGGCCTCGCCCACCTGGCGCCGCTCGATCGCGGCTGGTTCAACGGCCGCCGGTCCCTGCGCGGCGCTCCGCCGGTGCGCCGGCGGCTGGTCACGCTTGCCGTCGACGACGAAACCGCCGCGGCGGGGGCGGAAGTCTCCCACGCCGGCAAAGCGGTCGGGCGCGTGACGAGCTGGGCGTGGTCTCCCGCCGCGCGCCGGGTCGCCGCCTTCGCTCTGATCGACGACGCCAGGTTCCTTGCCGGGGCCTTGCCCGCCATGGCGCGGGAAGGGGGCCGGCTTGAGGTGACGCGCCCCCTGCCGGCTGCGGGCCGGGTTCCCGCCAAACCCGTGGAGACCGCTGAAAGCGCGCTGGAGCGCGCCTTTCTGGAGGCGCAGGGCGCCGCGACGGATTTGCGGCGCTGACCCGTTAAAGGGGCATAGGCTGGTTTTTGAAAGGATATCCCATGAAGAGAAACACCATGACCATCGCCCTGCTGTCGGCCGGTGCGGGGCTCGCGGCGATCGGCGCCGCGCTCGCCCAAGGACCCGGAGAGGGCCCCGGAGAAGGGCCGGGCGGACCGCACGGCCACAGGGGCGGCGACAAGTCCGGCGCCTGGTTCGACTATCTCGATGCGGACGGCGACGGCGAGTTGACCTTCGAGGAACTCACCGCGCGGCAAGCAGCCATGATCGAGGAAGCCGACGCCGACGGCAACGGCGCCCTCTCCCAGGCGGAGCTTGACGCCCACCGCGAAGCCAGGCGCGAAGAGCGCGATCCCGACAAGAACGACGATGGCGTCGTCGACCGCACGGAGTTCATCAACGCCGCGCAAGACCGGTTCGACAAGCTCGACCGGAACGGCGACGGCGTGTTGAGCGAGGATGAAAAGCCCCGCCGGGGCATGCGCGGGCGCCGCTGACGGCGTCCGCTCAAGAAATTTCGCAACCGCGCGCGGCGCACGGTCGATCCGGCCGTCGGCGCGCGCGTCCAACCCAACGCCGGCGCACGAGCCTTGAGAAACAGTCAAGATACGGATGAAGCGCTGGTGGGGCGCGCCGGCCGCGGCGACAGGGGCGCCGCGACGGCGCTGATCGAGAGGCATTCGGAGAAAATCTATGCGGCCTGTTTCAGAATGCTCGGCTCGAAGGCGGCGGCGGAAGACGCCGCGCAGGAGACTTTTCTGCGCTTGTGGCGCAACGCCGCGAAATGGCGCCCGCGCGGCGCGAAATTTGAAACATGGCTATACAGGGTCGCGATGAATATCTGTCTTGATCAATTGAGGAAACGCAAGCGCGAAGCGCCGGCTGAGGACGCGCCGGAGCGGGCCGACCCCGCGCCCGGGCCCGACCAGTCCCTCTTCGCCGGCCAGCGGCGCGTCGCCATCGATACGGCCCTCGGCGACCTGCCCGAGCGTCAGCGGATGGCGCTTGTCTTGTGCCATTACCAGGAGATGACCAATATCGACGCCGCCAGGACCATGGGCGTCAGCGTCGATGCGCTGGAATCCTTGCTGGCCCGCGGACGACGCAGCCTGCGCGACAGGCTTGCGCCGATGCGGGAGACTTTGTTGGGGAAGATGAGCGATGACGCGCCGACCCATATCAACTGAAGCGCTGGAAGCGGTCCGGCGCTGTTTCGAGCGTTACGGCGCGGACCCCGCGCGCTGGCCGGAGGCCGACCGCGCCGCGTACGCCGCTTATGCGGATGCGGCGGAACTCGACCCGGTCCGGGCCGAGGCGGCGGCGCTCGACGACTTCCTTGGCGCGGCGAGCGCGCCGCGCATGGACGAGGGGCTGGAACGGCGCATGCTGGCGGACTTTGACGCCCTCGGGGACGCGGTTAGCGATGGGATCGGGGCCGATACCGCGCCTGCGGCGTCGGCCATGGCCGGCCGCGGCCTGTCCGGTCTTCGCGCCGCGGTCGCGGCGGCTCTTTTCGATCTCGGGGCCGGGGCGCGGCTTGCGGCCGCCGGGATCTCCGCCGGCGCTTTCGCCGCCGCCGCGCTGGGCGTCGTCGCCGGGGTCGTCACCGCCGAAGGGGCGAGCGCGCTCGACCCGGAGACGGAGGCCTACGCCTATCTGGTTGACGCGAGCCCGTTCCTTTACGACGACGAGGCGGAGGCCGCCCAATGAGCCGCACCCTGATCATTGCGCTCGCCGGCTCGCTGGTGCTGAACGTGTTCGCCGGCGGCTTTATCCTGGGGCGCGTCCTGGCGCCGCCGCCCGAGCCTCCGCCGGTCGCCGGCGCGGGCGGCCCCGCGCCCGCCGCGGGTATTGACGATCCGTTCCGCATCATGCGCCACGCCGACGCGCTGCCCCCGGAAAGCCGTATGGCCTTCCGCCGCGCGTTCCGCGCGCAACTGCCCGATCTGCGCCGGGGCCACCGCGAGACGCGCCGCCTGCGCGCCGAGTTTGCGATGCTGATCCAGGCCGAGCAATGGGACGCCGACGCGGTCGCCGCCAAGCTTGAGGAAATCGACGCCGCCCAGGGGCGCCAGCGCGCCGCCTTCAAGGCGGCCTATCTGGAGGCGTTCGGCACGCTGAGCGCCGAGGAGCGCCGTCTGCTGGTCGATGCGGCGTCAAAGCGGCGGATCGATCAGCGCCGCCGCTTCCGCGACGGCAGACCCGACCGCCCGCGCCCGGGGGAGTAGGCAGGAGACGCGGCCCGCCGCGCTCTTCGCCCGGCGTCGTCTTCTGTGCGGCGAATTCCGTGTAGGGAATAAAAGACCGGCGCCGATCCGCCGCGCCGGCGCGCGCCTATTCCGCGGCCTGGGTGACGGGGTAGGGCGGCTTGGCGCTCGGCGCCGCGCCGGTGAGCATGTGGGCTTCCTCGCGGACGAATTGCGGCAGGCGCACATTGGCGTCCTTGCGGCGGGGGAAGGTCGCGCAGGCGACGGTGCCCTTGCCGGGCCGGCTGGCGAGGGCGAGAAGGCCGCCCTGCATTTCCATCAACGATTTCGACAGGGCGAGGCCGAGGCCCGAACCGCTCTGGCTGCGGGAGAAATGCGGCTCGGTCAGTTCGAACGGGGCGCCGAGCTTTTTCAACTGCGCGCGTTCGATGCCGGTTCCGCTGTCGGCGACGATCACGGTGACGCCGTCGAGATCAGCTTCCGCGGTGAGCGTCACCTCGCCGCCTGCCGGCGTGAACTTGATGGCGTTGGACAGAAGGTTGAGCACCACCTGCTTGACCGCGCGCGCATCGGCGAAGACCGGGGGCGCGTGGCCGACGGAGGCGGTGAGCTTCACGCCGGCGTCGGCCGCGCGCTTGGCGACGAGGCGCACGCTTTCGTTCAGCGCGCGCTCCAGCTCCATCCGCTTGGGCTCCAGCGCGACGCGGCCCGCCTCGATTTTGGACATGTCGAGAATGTCGTCGATCAGTTCCAGGAGGTGCCGCCCGCTGGCGAGGATGTCGCCGACATATTCCTTGTACTTCTCGTTGCCGAGGGGGCCGTAAAGCTCCGACTGCATCACTTCGGAAAAGCCGTTGATGGCGTTGAGCGGCGTCCGCAACTCGTGGCTCATATTGGCGAGGAACTCGCTCTTGGAGCGGTTGGCCTCCTCGGCGCGGTACTTTTCGTATTCGTATTTCTGGATCGCTTCCGACAGTTCCCGGCGCGAAGCTTCTAGGTCCTCCACCGTCTGCTGCAACTCGCGCTCCTTGCGCTTTTGCGCGCTCGCCCGGCGCTTCAGGTCGGTGACGTTGACGGCGATGCAGACATAACCGCCCTCGGCGGTCTTGCGGCGCGAGACATGGGCCCAGCGCGAGCCGGGCAGGGGGATCTCGACGCTTTCCTCGGTCCTGGCGTCCAGCGGACCGAAATGCGCCGCCAGCACGTCCCCCGCCGCGCCCGCGCAGGCGGCGGTCTCCGCCGCCGTGAGCCCGGGCTTGAGGATTTTCGCGGGGATGCGGAAGATCGATGCGAAGCGCTGGTTCCAGACCGCGAGCTTGCCGCTGGCGTCCCACAGGACGAAGGCTTCCGGGATGCTCTCGATAGCGTCGCGCAGCCGGCTCTCGGCGATGGCCGCGCCCGGCGCGAAGGCGCGCGCGTCGGTGAGGTCGATGGCGACGCCGGCGCGCCTGAACCGGGTTGCGTCCGGCCCGGTGCGGAAATAGGCGCGCAGCCAGCCGCCGCCGGGCTCGCGAAGCCGCACCGAGCCCTCGCTGACGCCGGACGGCTCGCCGGAGAGGATCGCCATGGCGGCGCGCAGGTCCTGCGGATGGGCGAGGGCGGAAATCTCGCGCAGGGTGAAGCGGCGGTCCCGCGCGCCGAGCCCGAGGGGCTGCAACAGCGCCTTGGTGAAAAAGACCGTGCGCTCCTTGGGGTCGTAGAACCAGGGGCTCGCCCGACCGCCGGCCAGGGCGGCGTTGAAGTCGGACAGGGTGGAGAGGGCGTGGGCGGCCTCGCCCGCCGCCCGGCTCTGGCGCAGGAAGGCGGCCATCAGCGAGGCGATGACCAGGGTCATCGCGCTCAGGATCACCGCATAGATGACCCAGATCCGCGAGCGGCCGAAAAGATCGCGCGCTGGCGCGGCCGCGAGCAGGGTCTCGCCGTTGTCGAGCGGGCGCCAGGCCGCGGCGATGCGCCCCGAGGAAAGGTCCAGCACCGCCTTGCCCCGCGCCTCGAGCGTCAGGGACCCGAACGCGGCCGCCGGTATGACGACGATATCGCTGCGTCCCGCGGCGCCGAGCACGTCGCCGGAGGCGGAAAGGTGATACAAGGCGGCGTAGCCGCCCGGCCAGGCTCCGCGCATCGCTTCGCGCGCCGGGGCGCCGGTCATGATGGCGATGTTCATCGCCGCCGCCCCGTCGCTGACCGCCTGGTCGAGGCGCAGTTCCGTCTCCAGCGCCCGGGAGGCGGCCTTGTCGTTCATCTCCATCACCAGGAGCGCGGCGACGACGAGGAGAAAGGCGCCGGTCAGCGCCGCGAGACGCCGCGGCGACAGCGCGTCGATGCGCGCCGCGAACGCATCCGCGCTCTCGGCGGTCGTGCGGCGTCCGGCGCGCCGCCGTTCGGCGGGCTGCTCTGCCGGGTGTCCCGCGCGGGCCGCGCGCGCGTCGCCGTGCGCGCCTGCGGCCCCATTCCCGTCGCGGCCGTTTCCATCTCGGCCATTTACGGCGGCGCCGAAGCGCGCGCCGGGCCTGTCGCCCGCCCCCGGCGCGTTGCCCCGGGCCTTGCCTGCGCGGGCGGGCTGGCCGCCGCTGTTATGGATCGCCTCTGACATCGGGTGAGGGCCGTTCAAAAACGCTGCTCCGGAAAACGCGCTACCTTAGCGCAAGGGCTGCGCCTGCGCTACGCGGGTTATTTACACTTTTGAAACTATTCCGTTTCGCTGTTTTCTGTCACGCGCGAATCATTGCGGAAATCGCCCCCTCTTTCCCCAATGCGCGGTCGGGCCAAGAACCGCTTGGATTGGGCCGGCGCGCCCGCTAAACAGCGGGGATGAAACATTTTCTGAACACCTCCGACTGGTCCCGCCCGGACCTGCAAGCGATGATCGACGATGCGCGCGCGATGAAAGCCTCGCCCCTGGGCGACAGCTTGCAGGGCAAAACCATTGCGCTGTTGTTTCTGAACAACTCCCTGCGAACGCGCACTTCGTTCGACATCGGCGCGCGGCAGCTCGGCGGTTACGCGGTGGTGCTGTCCCCCTCCGGCGGGATGTGGCCGCTGGAATTCGAGGACGGCGTCGTCATGGACGGCGAGGCGGAGGAGCACGTCAAGGAAGCGGCCAAGGTGCTCTCGCGCTATTGCGACATGATCGGGGTGCGCGCCTTTCCGAAATTCGTCGACTGGAGCGAGGACCGAAAGGACAGGATTCTCAACGCCTTCGCGACCTACGCCGACGTGCCGGTCGTCAACATGGAGACCATCACCCACCCGTGCCAGGAGCTTGCGCATGTGATGGCGCTGCAGGAGCGCTTCGAGCGGGACGGCCGCGGCGCCCTCGACGGCAAGAAGTTTCTCCTGACCTGGACCTATCATCCCAAGCCGCTGAATACGGCGGTCGCCAATTCCGCGCTGATGATCGCGGCCAAGTTCGGCATGCGGCCGACGCTCCTGTGTCCGACCGAGGATTACGTTCTCGACGCGCGCTATATCGAACAGGCGTCGCGGGACGCGGAGGAGAACGGCTGCGCGCTCACCGTCTCCCACGACATCGATGCGGCGTATGACGGGGCCGAAATCGTTTACGCGAAGAGCTGGGGCGCCCTGCCGTTCTTCGGCGACTGGGCGCCGGAAAAGGACATTCGCGACCGCTTCAGGCATTTTATCGTGGACGAGGAGAAAATGGCGAAGACGGACAATGCGCTCGTCTCCCACTGCCTGCCCATGCGGCGGAACGTGAAGATCACCGACGCCGTCTTTGATTCGGAAAACTGCATCGCCTACGAGGAGGCGGAAAACCGCTTGCACGTGCAAAAGGCGATCATGAAAGCGCTGGCCAGCCAATGACGATGACATTCACGCCCTTTGACAAGCGCGGCTACCCGACCCGCGCCGTCGACGCCGGCTACGGCGAGTGGGCCCCGACCTATGAAGCGACCGTCCTCGACCTGATGGACCTGCGGCTGTTCGAGCGGCTGTCCGAGCGCGCGTCGATCGACTGGGGCGCGCCCGACCGCGTCGTCGATCTCGCCTGCGGCACGGGCCGCATCGGCGCGTGGCTGAAGCGGCGCGGCGCGCGCGCCGTCGACGGCGTCGATCTGACGCCGGAAATGTTGACGCTGGCGGAGGAAAAGGGGGCCTATGACGCGCTTCGCCAGGGCGATGCGGGGGCGACCGGCCTTGACGGCGGCGCCTACGGCGTTGCGACCATGAGCCTCGCCGACGAGCACATCGCGGACCTTGCGCCGGTCTACGCGGAGGCGGCGCGGATTTTGTCTGTAAGCGGACGGTTTATCCTGGTCGGGTTCCATCCCCATTTCCTGATGATGGGCGTGCCCACCCATTACGAGAACGCGAAGGGCGAGCCGACCTCGATCGAGAGCTATATTCACCTGACCAGCGATCACGTCGCCGCCGCGCACGCCGCCGGCTTTCGGCTCGAAGACATGACCGAGGGCGTCGTCGACGACGCCTGGATCGCGGCCAAGCCGAAATGGGAACAATACCGCAATCACCCCGTCAGTTTCGCGTTTGCTTGGACCAAATCGTGACTTTTAACTCCACCCGACAGACCATCGTCCAGCTCCTGTCCAATATGAGCGACGGCAAGGAGATCCGCTCCTATCTCCAGCGCTTCTCCGAGGTCGATCAGTCGCGCTTCGCCGTGATCAAGATCGGCGGCGCCATCCTCGCCGAGCAACTGGAGGAGACCGCGGGCGCGCTCGCCTTCCTGCATACGGTGGGCCTGACGCCGATCGTGCTCCATGGCGGCGGGCCGCAGCTCGACGCGACCCTGAAGGAGCGCGGCGTCGTCACCGAGAAGATCGACGGGCTGCGCGTCACCTCGCGCGAGGCGCTGGACGCGGCCCGAGACGTTTTCATCAACGAGAACATCCGCCTGGTCGAGGCGGTGCGGGCCCACGGGGTCTCCGCCCATTCGCTGACCACCGGCGCGATCGAGGCGGATTATCTGGACAGGGACAAATACGGGTTTGTCGGCGAGCCGACGGGCGTCCGCCTCGGGCTGATCAATTCGGTGACGCGCTCCGGGGCGATCCCGATCCTGACCTGTCTCGGCCTCGCTCCGGGCGGGCAGCTTGTCAACGTCAACGCCGACAGCGCGACGCGCGCGCTGGTGCACGCGCTCCAGCCGATGAAGATCATCTTCCTCGCCGGCGTCGGCGGGCTTCTCGACGAGAGGGGCGCGGTGATCCACTCCATCAACCTCGCCGCCGACTATGACGACCTGATGGCCCAGGACTGGGTCGAGGGCGGCATGCGGCTCAAGATCGCCGAGATCAAGCGCCTGCTCGACGACGCGCCCCTGTCCTCGTCGGTGTCGATCACCACCCCGTCGGGCCTGGTGCGCGAGCTGTTCACCCATGGCGGCGCGGGCACGCTGATCCGCAAGGGCGAGCGCATCCGCCGCTTCGGCGACAAGACCGGCATTGACGGCGCGCGGGCCGGGGCGCTGATCGAGAACGCCTTCGCGCACGCCCTCACGCCCGGCTGGTGGGAGGGGTTTGATCTCGACACGGCCTATATTTCCGACAGTTACCGCGCCGGGGCGTTTCTCTCGCGCATCGACGATTTCACCTATCTCGACAAGTTCGCCGTGATGGAGGACGCCCGCGGCGAGGGGCTGGCGCGTACGGTCTGGCGGCGGTTCTCCGCCGACCATCCGTCGTTTTTCTGGCGCTCGCGCACCGCCAACGGCTTTAACGCCTTTTACACCGCCGAGGCCGATGGTCAGATCCGCCGCGGGCCGTGGACGGTCTTCTGGAAAGGCGAGCGCGATTTTGCGCGCATCGCCGCGGTGGTTGAGAAGGTGGCGGCGATGCCGGCGAGTTTCGAAGGCCAGGACGAGAGCGCGCAAGGAGGCGGGGCCGGGACATGAGCGAGCCGTTTCTCATCGGCCTGGTCGGCGCGCGGGGCCATACGGGGCGCGAACTGATCCGACTGATCGCCGCTCACCCGGATCTCATGCTCGCCTATGCGGTGAGCCGGGAATGGGCCGGCAGGCCGGTCGCGGAGATCGCGCCGGAGGAGCGGGACGGGTGCATCTTCGAGGCGCTCGGCCCGGACGAGGCGGCCAAGCGCCGCGCCGACGTCGTGATTCTCGCCCTGCCGGACGGGGCCGGCGCGCCTTATGTAGAGGCGATCGATCGCCATGCGCCGCGCCGGGTGATCGTCGACCTTTCCGCCGACCGGCGCTTCGACGGCGCGTGGGCCTACGGCCTGCCGGAGCTGAACCGCGCGGCGCTTAACGGCGCCCGCCGGATCGCCAATCCCGGCTGTTACGCCACCGCGATGCAGCTCGCCCTGGCGCCGCTGGTCGAGCGGCTCGAGGGGCCGGCCTCCGTCTTCGGCGTCTCCGGCTATTCCGGGGCGGGGACCAAGCCCGGCCCCAGGAACGATGTCGAGCGGCTGAAGGACAACCTCATGCCCTACGCCCTCGCCGGGCACACCCATGAGCGCGAGGCGAGCCGCCATCTCGGCGCGCCGGTGCGATTCAGCCCTCATGTCCACCCGGCGTTCAGTGGGCTGATCGTTACCGTGCACGCCCCGTTGCGCGCGCCCATTGATAAACCGGATTTGATGCGGCTTTTTGAAAAAAAATACGCAAACGAACCGTTGATCGCCTTGCGCAACGCGCCGCCGGAACTTAAAGATGGAACCGGCCGCAGCGGCGTTCTGATCGGGGGATTCGACGTCGGCGGGGACGGGCTCGGGAACGAGCAAAGGCAAGGGCGCTGGGCCGTCGTTTGCGCGGCGGAAGACAACCTTCTCAAAGGCGCGGCGGTGCAGGCGATGCAGAACGTGAATCTGGCGCTGGGACTCGACGAGATGACGGGACTGTCCGTCCCGGGATCTCACTAGCTTGGGATCTCGCCAGTCTGGGATCTCATGAGCCTGGGATCTCACGAGAAGGCGGCGGCGCCGTCTACGGCCTGATCCGCGACAGCGCCATCTGGGACGGCTGGGCCAGCGACGGGTCGGGTGGAAACGGCGTATTGACGAACGGACGACCAGCAAAGGACGGCTAACCGGAAGGAACAGCAGGGCGAATGGCGAGCGAAGGCGGCGATTTTCTGATCCAGGCGGCGACCTATCTCGGCGCCGCCGCCATCGCCGTTCCCGTGTTCAACCGGTTCAAACTCGGCTCCATTCTCGGCTACCTCGCGGCGGGCGTCGCCGTCGGTCCCTTCGGCCTCAATCTTCTGCGTCAGGAGGAGGGCGTCTACCACGTCGCCGAACTGGGCGTCGTGTTGTTCCTGTTCGTCATCGGGCTGGAGCTGTCCCTGTCGCGGCTGTGGGCCATGCGAAAGCAGATTATCGGCCTCGGCACCGCGCAGATGGGCGTCACCGGCGCAGTGATCGCCGGCGCCTTCGCGGCGGCGGGCGTCATGCCGATGGATGCGGCGATCATCGCGGGGCTGTCGCTCGCCTTTTCCTCCACCGCCTTCGCGCTTCAGCTCATGCGCGACCGGGGCGAACTCAATACGAGTTACGGCGGGCGCGCCTTTTCGATCCTTCTGTACCAGGACATTGCGGTCATCCCGCTGCTCGCCGCGATTCCGTTCGTCGCCGGCGCCGGCGGCGGCGAGGCGGCGGGCTGGACCAACGCCGCCAGGGCCGCGGGCGTGATCGCCGGGCTTGTCGTCATCGGCAAGTTCGTCCTCGACCGGTGCTTTCACATGGTCGCCGGATCGGGCTCGCGCGAGGCGTTCGCGGCGACGGCGTTGTTCGTGGTCGCGCTGACCTCGCTCGCGGTGGCCTGGGCGGGTCTGTCCATGGCGCTGGGGGCGTTCCTCGCCGGCGTGCTGCTGGCGGAATCCTCCTACAAGCACCAGATCGAAACCGACATCGAACCGTTTCGCGGCCTCCTGCTCGGCCTGTTTTTCATCTCCATCGGCATGCGCCTCGATTTCAACGTCATCGCTGAGAACTGGTGGATCGTGCTCGGCGGCGCCTTCGGTCTCGTTTTCGTCAAGGCCGCGCTCCTGTACGGGGTGGTGCGCTCGATCGGCGCCGGCCACAACGATTCCCTGCGCACCGCGGCGATCCTCTGCCAGGGCGGGGAGTTCGCCTTTGTCGTCATCAGCCTGGGCGGATCGGCGCTTCTGTTCACCGACAACCAGGCGACGCTGATGGCGGCGCTGGTGACGGTCTCGATGATGCTGACCCCGCTGATGACCGCGCTCGCCGCGCGCATGGTCACCGCCGCCGCCGACATGGACGCCGACATGGAAGCGCCCCGCGGCGACCGCGATCACGTGATCGTCGCCGGCTTTGGCCGCATGGGGCAGATCATCTCCCAGGTGCTGACCAGTTCAGGCGTCAAGGTGACGGCGATCGACCGCAACGCCGCGCATATCCGCAACGCGGAGCGGTTCGGCTTCAAGGTCTATTTCGGCGACGCCTCGCGTCTCGACCTGCTCATCACCGCCGGGGTGCTTGAGGCGCGGGCGATCGTTCTGTGCATGGACGATCCCAAAGCCGTCAACCAGGCGGTCACGGCGTTGCGCGAGCGTTGCCCCAACCTGACGATTCTCGCCGTCGCCCATGACCGGGTGCACGAGATCGCGTTGCGCCCGCTGGGGCCGGACGTCATCGTGCGCGAGACCATGGAATCGAGCCTCACCATCGCCCGCGAGGCGCTCTCGCGCATGGGCCATGACGACCGCACCATCGAGGATTACATCGCGCAGTTCCGCAAGCTCGACCGCGAGCGCCTGCTCGCCCAGATCGACGAAGGACCGGAAGCGGCCATGCACCTGATGCACCAGCCCTTCACCGCCGCGCGCCGGGACGACTAGGCAGGGGCCCGTCGGCTCTACTCCGCCGCGTCCTCGATGGCGTGCATGTCCGCATCGGAAAGACCGAAATGGTGGCCGATTTCATGCACCAGTACGTGCGTGATCAGGAAGGGCAGGCTGACGTCGCCGCGCTCGCGCCATTCGGCGAGAATGGCGCGCCGGTAAAGATGGATATGCGCCGGCATGGAGAGCGGGTCCGAGGGGTCGGACTCGGTAATCGCCTCTCCTTCGTAAAGGCCGGAAAGCTCCAGCGGGTCGCGCATGCCGAAGGCGGCGAGGATCTCCGCTTCGGCCTCGTCCGCCACGTGAATGACGACGTTGCCGCACAGCCGCCTGAAGTCCTCCGGCAGGGCGTCGAACGCCGTCCGGGCGAGGGCGTCGAAAGCGGCGAGATCGGGCTCCGCGCCCGTCACCGGTCAGCGCTTAGCGCGCCGGCGCGCGTCGTCGCGTCGTCGCCGCTCGCCCCGTTGGCCGCCCCATCGCTCATCCCGCCGATTGCATCGTAGAGCGCGGCGAAAAGAGGCGCCGTCGCGGCCGCGGGCGCCTGGCCGCGCGTCAGCCCGGTGCGCACGATGATCGCGTTTCTTGAGGGGTCGATCAGCACATACTGCCCCTCATGGCCGGACATCATGTAGACGCTTTCCGGCAGTCCCTTAAAGAACCGCGCCCGCCCGTCCGCGCCGTCGCGGTTGAGCCAGAAATGCGCCCCGTACTGATTGTCGGACCGCGCCGCGGGGGCCGCGACGAAGGCGCTCCATCCCTCGGGCAGGAGGCGCGCGCCGTCCCAGACGCCATCCTGAAGATAGAGCTGACCGAGCCGCGCCCAGTCGCGCGCGGTTGCATAGGCGAAGGAGGAGCCGACGAAAACGCCGCTCGCATCCGGCTCCAGGATTACGCTGTCGGCGCCGATGGGGGCGAGGAGCGCTTTGCGGGCGAATTCCTGGTCGTTAAGCCCCTCGCGGGCGAGGGTTTCGCGCAACAGCCGCGCGAGGATGTTGGTCGTTCCGCTGGAATAGGACCAGACCTCGCCGGGGGCGTGGGCGGGGCGCGCGCGGATGGCCGCGGCGCCGGCGTCCGACGCCTCGAACAGCATCCGGTTCACGTCCGAGCGGGCGTCGTCATAGGCTTCCTCGAAGTCGAGGCCGCTCTGCATGTGCAGAAGGTCTCGCCACGTGATCTGTGCACGGACGGGATCGTCCCGCCATGCGTCCACGGGGGCGGGGGCGTCGATGTCGATCAGGCCGCGATGGACCGCCGCGCCGATGAGCGTGGCGGTGACGCTCTTGGCCATCGACCAGCTCAGGAAAGACGTTTCCCTGGAAAAGCCGTCCGCGTAGCGCTCGGCGACGATTCGGCCGTCGACGGCGACGAGAACGGCCCGGTTGCCGGTCGCGTTCTCCTCGAAGGCGCCGGCGAGGGCGGCGTCGAGCGCGGCGTAATCGACCCGCGCCGCCGCGTCTTGCGCGCCCCGGGGGGCGACGGGCCAGGGATCGCCCGCCGCCATCGGCGCCAGCGCCGGCAGGTCGGCGGCGCGTCCGCCGTTGGTCAGCGTACAGCCATAACCGTCGCGATAGACGGCGCGCGCCTGACCGAGGCCCAGGGGCCCCGACGCGCGCACGCTTCGGCGCCGCTCGTCGATGCGCACCCGGATCCGGTCGAGCATGGGATCGATGCCGGCGAACTCTGCCTGAAGAACGGCGTCAGCGTCGCGCCCGGCGACAAAGCGTTCGGAACAGGCGATCTTGGCCTTGTAGCCGGCGCCGATGCGGGCGAGGCGATCAGCCTGCGCGCCGGCGTAGAGAAAGCCGCCGAGGCTTGCCAGGCCGGCGGCGGCGACGATGCGGTAAAACCATTGTCGATCCGTCATGGCGCCATTTAGCCCGCCCGCGCGGCTGAAGGAAACGCTTTCGTCAGCCGCGCCGCGCCGGCGGGGCCTGCGGCCGGGCCGGCCGAGAGGTTACAGGCCGATGAAAGGCTGGGCGATGCGCCCCGCGATGGTTTTGAACGCCAGCGGCGCGGAGGTGGCGATGAGGCAGATGCAGGGCTCGTCGCCGACGGCCATGGGGCTGTGGGTCTGATCCGCGTCGAGATCGGCGAAGTCGCCGATCCCGAACGCGCCGGTTTCGTCTTCGTAAGCGCCGCGCAGGATGAGGGTGACTTCTTCGCCCTTGTGGGTGTGACGCGGCATTTTCGTGCCAGGATCGATTTTCAGGAGCCGCAGGACGCCGTCGCGATAGCCTTGCGCCTTGATGACGCTCTGGGCGAGGCCCGGCGCCACGGCGCGCCATTTCACGTCTTCCAGGCCGTCTTTGAGATAGTCGCTCAGCGGCGGGCGGCGCTCCGGCCAGGCGTCGCGGTCCGCCATGGCGGGGGCGACGATATTGGCGGCGGAATCGGCCCTGGCGAGGATTTTCTCCAGCGCATCGTCGGCCATGGGGACAGGCTCGACGCTTTCCAGCATCACGCCGCCGATGGCTTCGAGGTCGCATATGGCCCGCGAACACGCGTCGCATTGGGCGGCATGGGCGGCGACCACGACGGCGCGCGCCTCATCCATGCGCCCTGCGACGAAATCGGCGAGGGTGTCGAATTTCGGGTGGTGAACTGGTGTCCTCATGACAAGTCGCCAATTTCCTTTCTGACCTTCTCGAAGGCGAGGCGCAGCCTCGACTTAACGGTGCCCAACGGAAGCCCGAGCCGTTCGGCGATGACCGAATGAGGCTCGTCCTCGTAAAAATGCAACTTCATCACTTCCATTTGATCGGGAGGCAATGAACCAAACGCTACTCTGATACGTTCGTTTCTTTCATTCAGTTCACACTGGTGGTCGGCCCGCGGCGCTTCCTCGGGGACGAGCGCCGGATCTTCCGGATCGAGGGGCGGCTTGCCCGCCCGGCGAATGGCGTCGATCCTGGCGTTTCGCGCGATTGTGAAGATCCAGGTCGAAGCCGACGCCTTGGCCGGATCGAACAGTTTCGCCTTGCGCAGGATCTTCACCATGGAGTCCTGGGCAAGGTCCTCGGCTTCCTCCGCGCTGGCGCCGCCGCGCATCAGAAAGCCCTTTATACGCGGGGCGAAATGGGCGTAAATCTCGGAAAAGGCCTGCCTGTCGCCGGTCTCGGCGACCCGGCGCAGCAAGTCTTCCATGATAGGCGCTTCCTGGACGGCGCCGTTTTTCGGCTGCATCTTGTGATTAAGCCCACATTGGTTAAATCGTTGAACACATGCGACGAATTGAACTCTGGATCCAGCCGCCCGGACGCACCCTAGTCAAATATCCATTTCTGATCCAGAAGGTGCGACGCAGCGTAGCAGCACCGTCTCACAAGGAGAACTCATTTCCATGCCTTTCGAACACGCCGGCCCCTCGTCCGACGCCGCGGGCGCTTCTCCCCGCGGGCTGCGCATCGCCGTCATCGGCGGCGGCGTCTCCGGTCTCTCCGCCGCATGGCTGCTGTCTCAAGGTCACGACGTCGTCGTCTATGAAAAGGAAAACCGCCTCGGCGGCCACTCCAACACGGTTAACGCCGAACTGCCGGGCGGAACGGTCGCCGTCGACACCGGCTTCATCGTTTACAACGAGCCGAGCTATCCCAATCTGACGGCGCTGTTCGACCGTCTCGGCATTGCGACCGAGGAATCCTGCATGTCTTTCGCCGCGTCCATCGACGGCGGGCGGGTGGAGTATTCCGGTCAGAGCGCGTCGGCGATCTTCGCGAAGAAGTCCAACGCCGCCTCGCCGACATTCTGGCGCATGCTGACCGATATTCCGCGCTTTCACCGCGACGCCAGGAAGGCGCTGGACGGCGGTTTCTGCGAGCATGCCTCACTGGGCGAATTCGTGGCCGAGCGGCGCTACGGCCGCGGTTTTCGCGACCATTTTCTCAAGCCCATGGCCGCGGCGATCTGGTCGACCCCGGCGATCAAGGTGCTGGAGTATCCGGCGCTGTCGTTTTTCAATTTCTTCGACAATCACGGCCTGTTGAAGGTACAGAACGGCCAGCACTGGCGCACTGTTTCCGGCGGCTCGCAATGCTATGTGCGCGAGATGCAAAAAGCCTTCGCCGACAATGTGCGCCTTGCGAGCGGCGTCGCGCGGATCGAGCGCGCCGCCGACGGCGTGACGGTGACGGATGAAAACGGCCATATGGATCGTTTCGACCAGGTCGTCGTCGCCTCGCACGCCAACGCCGCGCTGGCGATGCTCGCCGACGCCGCGCAGGACGAGCGCGAGGTTCTCTCCGCCTTCAGCTATCAGCCGAACCGGGCGGTTCTGCATACGGACGAAAGCCAGATGCCGCGCCGGCGCCGCGCCTGGTCGAGCTGGAACTATATCGGCGAGGTCCATGACGGGGCTGTCACCTACTGGATGAACCGGCTGCAAAACCTTCCCTGTGCGGAAAATCTGTTCGTCACCCTCAATCCCGTAACGCCGGTTCGCGAGGACGCCGTCATCGCCGACTTCTCCTACGAGCATCCGATGTTCAACGCCCGGACGTGGAAGGCCCAGCGCGACATCTGGCGCATCCAGGGGCGGGGCGGCGTTTGGTACGCCGGCGCCCATCTCGGCTACGGGTTTCACGAGGACGGCCTGCAGTCCGGCCTCGCCGTTGCCGAGGCCATCGGCGGGGTGCGCCGCCCGTGGACGGTGGCGGACGAATCGGCCCGCCTTTACGCCTCCGCGCCGCTGCCGGCGACCGCATGAACGGCGCGCCGATGGCGGAAAGAGGTGCGGCGGAAAGCAACGCGGCTGACGGCCGCGTCCCCGGATCGGCGGCCGCGCTTCCGGGCGCGGCCAGCGTCTACGAAGGGGCGGTGACCCATCGCCGCTTCAAGCCCGTCGAGCACCGCCTGAAATACCGGGTGTTTTCCTTTCTACTGGATCTCGACGCGCTCGACGAAACGGCGCGCGGCATGGCGCTGTTCTCGCGCAACCGCTTCAATCTCTTTTCCTTTTACGACCGCGATCACGGGCGCGGCTTGCCGCGCGAGGGCGGCGACCTTGCGGGCTATATGCGCGCGGCGCTCGGCGCGGCCGGGATCGACGCTTCGGGGCGCCTCATGCTGCTTTGCTACCCGCGCATGCTGGGCTACGTCTTCAATCCGCTGTCGGTCTATTATTGCCACGACGCAAGCGGTCGGCTCGCGGCCATCGTCTACGAGGTGAACAACACGTTCGGCGGCGATCACAGCTATGTCATTCCGGTCACGGAGGAAACCGGACCGATCCGTCAGGAGACGGACAAGACGTTCCACGTGTCGCCCTTCATGGACATGGAAATGCGCTACGCCTTCAGGATGTCGCGGCCCGGCGAGACGGTCTCGGTCGTCATCAACACCGCGGACGCCGAGGGGCCGGTGCTCTATGCCGGCTTTTCGGGCGAGGGCGCGCCGCTGACCGACGCCAGGCTCGCCGCGCTGTTCTTTCGGTATCCGCTGATGACCCTCAAGGTCATCGCCGGCATTCACTGGGAAGCGGCGAAGCTTCTCGTCAAGGGGCTCAAGACCCGCCACGGCGCGACGCCGGCGCGCGCTTTTACGATCGTCAAGCCGGATGCGGGAAGCGCGCGGGCCTGAGCGATAACGGCCAGCGCGCCTGAGCGGGATTGTTCCCGCGCGCCGCCTCGCCGGACAAGGTTGCGCGTCGGACAAGTCCCGGCGGGGGGGCGCCCTTGTGGACGCCTGCTCCCATTTGCGCTAGGGCGAGACTGATCTTTGGAGGTTCCTTTCATGAAGAAACGATACAGCGACGCCGCCGCCGCGCTGGATGGGCTGTTGTTTGACGGCATGACCATCATGTCCGGCGGGTTCGGCCTGTGCGGCATTCCCGAAAATCTGATCCATGCGCTGCGCGACAGCGGCGTGAAGGATCTGACGGTCATTTCCAACAATGCGGGCGTCGACGATTTCGGCCTTGGCCTGCTGCTGCAGACTCGCCAGATCAAGAAGATGATTTCGTCCTATGTTGGCGAGAACAAGGAGTTCGAACGCCAGTATCTGTCCGGCGAGCTTGAGCTTGAGTTCAACCCGCAGGGCACGCT
Source organism: Parvularcula sp. BBD 1991-13 (assembly GCA_001657385.1). Lineage (GTDB taxonomy): Bacteria > Pseudomonadota > Alphaproteobacteria > Caulobacterales > Parvularculaceae > Hyphococcus. The sequence continues at coordinate 85,719 of LYSZ01000013.1, forward strand.
CGCCGAACGCTGCCGCGCCGGCGGCGCCGGGGTGCCGGGGTTCTACACCAAGACCGGCGTCGGCACGCTGATCGCCGAGGGCAAGGAGCACAAGGACTTCAACGGCGAGACCTATATTCTTGAAACCGGCCTCGTCGCCGATCTTTCCATCGTCAAGGCGTGGCGCGGCGACGAGCAGGGCAACCTCGTCTATCGCAAGACCGCCCGCAACTTCAATCCGGTGATGGCGAGCGCGGGAAAGGTCACGGTCGCCGAGGTGGAGGAAATCGTCCCGCTCGGCGCTCTCGACCCGGATCATATTCATACGCCGGGCATTTACGTGCAGCGCCTGATCCAGGGCGGGCACGAGAAACGGATCGAACGGCGCACGGTGCGCGAAAGGGAGAGCGCGTAATGTCCAGCTCAGCAATCGGATGGGACCGCAATCAGATGGCCGCGCGCGCCGCGCAGGAGCTGCAAGACGGGTTCTACGTCAATCTCGGCATCGGCATTCCGACGCTGGTGGCGAACTACATCCCGGAAGGCGTCGACGTCACGCTCCAGTCGGAAAACGGCATGCTCGGCATGGGGCCTTTTCCCTATGACGACGAGGTCGATCCGGACCTGATCAACGCCGGCAAGCAGACCATCACCGAACTGCCGCGTACGTCGTATTTTTCCTCGGCTGACAGCTTCGCCATGATTCGCGGCGGGCATATCGACCTGTCGATCCTCGGCGCGATGGAGGTCTCGGAGAAGGGCGATCTGGCCAACTGGATGATCCCGGGCAAGATGGTGAAGGGCATGGGCGGCGCCATGGACCTTGTGGCGGGCGTCAAGCGCGTCGTCATCGTCATGGATCATGCGTCCAAGGACGGCGCGCCGAAGCTGCTGCATGAATGCGCCCTGCCGCTGACCGGCAAACAGGTGGCGGACATGGTGATCACCAATCTCGGCGTGTTCGAGGTTGCGCGGGGGCGGGGCATGCGTCTCGTCGAACTCGCGCCGGGGGTCGCCGTCGACGACGTCAAGGCCCAGACCGAGGCGACGTTCGACGTCGCCCTTTAAGCCGGGTTGCGCGAAAACCGGTCCGCCGGCTGACGGACCGCCCGGCCGTCAGCCGCGAACCGCTTTGACCGGGGGCCCGTTCTAATCGCCGAACGCGTCCAGTTCGCCGTCATTCTTCTTGATGTCCGCGATGCAGGCGAGGAGATGCTCAAGCGCTTTTTCATCGCCGGACGACGTCATGCGCTTCCGGGCGTCCTCAAGCGACAGCTCCTTGCGGAAGGCCTGCATGATCGTCGAGACATTCGCGGACAGGTTGGCGACCGCCGGCGCGTCGGCGCCGCGCCGGGCGATCATCTCCCCGTTCATGTAATAAATCGTATACGGAAGGTTGTCGATAAAGACATGGGCGACGTAGTTGAGGTCGGGCGCGGGATGATCGCCGGCGAAAATCTCGATCGCCAGCGCGATGGAATCCGGGTTCTGATCGTTCGACTTGATGTAGTCGCGCACCGGCGTCGGGCCGGGGCGCGTGATGAAATAGGGGATCGACCAGCGCATCAGCGAGCGGACGGTGGGGCGCAGCGCTTCGCCCTGGCCGGTCAGCTTGTAGCTGCCGCGCGGCTCGTTGCGGCCCGGCGCGGCGACAAGCCCGCCGTCTTCAAGCTCGCGCAGACGCTTGGTCAGGAGATTGGCGCCGATGCCGGGCAGGCCGGCCTGAAGGTCGCCGAACCGCTGCGGCCCGAGAAAAAGATTGCGGATAATGAGCAGCGTCCAGCGTTCCCCGAGTAGGTCCAGGGCGTAAGCCAGGACGCATTCCTGCTTATATGTTCGCGCCATCCCGCGTTTCCTCTGGAGGCTTGTTCTTCGCCCCGTTTACTCGACAGTACATGCTTCAGCGCGCCCTTGTCTCTTCTCCATGTCTTTAATCCATGTCGCTATCGTCCCCGCGCCTCGATGGCGGCGCGGATTTTGTTGCGGCGCACAATATGCCGCACGCTTTTCATAAAAAAGATACTTGACGCTTCAAAATCATATAGTAAACTCACGGGTATTGTCAACTGATCGATGCGTCTTCGAATAACGCTTCGGTCAACGCGCGTTCAGGCGTCACCCTTAACCGGAGCATTCGTCATGGCCAAAAATCGAGTTCTAAGCATGTTCGTCGGCAGCCTCGCCCTGTGTGCGGCGGCTCCCGCCCTCGCGAACGACTGGAGTGAAAAGATCCAGCTCTGCGCCGCGGCCGTTCAGGACGAGGGCCTTGCGGAGATCGAAAACTACCGCGTGAAATTCGCCGGCGGCGCGTCCCGCCGGGTCACCATCGAACTGATCCCCAACGATGAAGGCGAAAAGCTGGAAGCGGAATGCCGCCTGCGCCGCGGAGAGGTCAGTTCCGTAGAATTGAAAGCGTAGCCAAGCGACGCTTTTCAATACTCCCTGTAACTGGAACGCCCGCGCCAAGCGGGCGTTTTTTTTACGCGTCTTGATCCGCGTCCGCGCCCGTCCTGAAATCACGATCCTTAATTCGCGGCGCGGGGTCGGTTGCGCCCGGGCCTCGGCTTTTGCCATCCCCCGGCTTGGCGTTCGCGCTGGGTCCGCGGTTTTTGCGTCGCGGCCGCCTCTGGCGAAATTCGCCGATTCTGTCACGGAATATCGTTGTCTTGGCGTGCATGCTGCGCCACATTGAGCTCCCTTTGCGGCCGTTCCTCCTCGGTGGGGACGGTCATGCCATGTGGCGTACGTCCGACCGAGGCGAATAAAGACGGCGCGAGCGCGCGCGGAGAGAAGATGATGTCCTGGAGCCCGGGAAGCTGGAGAGAAAAGCCGGCCAAGCACATTCCCTCGGATTATCCCGACCCGGCGGGCCTTGCGCAGACCGAAGCGGCCCTTTCGACCTACCCGCCGCTGGTGTTCGCCGGAGAAGCGCGGCGCCTGCGCGATTCCCTCGCCCAGGTCGCCAGGGGCGAGGCCTTTCTGCTCCAGGGCGGGGACTGCGCGGAGAGCTTCAAGGAGTTCCACCCCAACAACATCCGCGACACGTTCAGGGTGCTCCTGCAAATGGCGGTGGTGATGACCTTCGGCGCGGCGATGCCGGTCATCAAGGTCGGGCGCATCGCCGGGCAGTTCGCCAAGCCGCGCTCCTCGCCGACGGAGACCAAGGACGGCCAGACCCTGCCGAGTTATCGCGGCGACAATATCAACGGCATGGAGTTTTCCGCCGACGCGCGCATGCCCGATCCGACCCGTCTCTTGCAGGCTTACGGCCAGGCCGCGGCGACCCTGAACCTGATCCGCGCCTTCGCCACCGGCGGCTATGCGGACCTCGCCAATGTCCATCGCTGGAATCTGGAATTCGTTTCCGACAGTCCGCAGGACCATCAGTACAGGGCGTTTGCGGACAAGATTTCCGAAGCCATTACCTTCATGAAAGCCTGCGGCGTCGACGGGCGGTCGGTGCGCGCCATCGGCGAGGTCGATTTCTACACCAGCCACGAGGCCCTGCTGCTCGGATACGAGCAGGCGATGACGCGAATCGATTCCACCTCGGACAAATGGTACGACACGTCCGCCCACATGCTCTGGATCGGCGACCGCACCCGTCAGCCCGACGGCGCGCATGTGGAATTCTGCCGCGGTGTGGAAAACCCGATCGGCCTGAAATGCGGCCCCACTCTTGAGCCGGACGAATTGATCCGGCTTGTGGATATTCTCAATCCGGCCAACGATGCCGGCCGCATCGTGCTCATCGCGCGGTTCGGGGCGGAAAACGCGGCCGCGGGCCTGCCGCCGCTGGTGAAGAAAGTGCAGGCCGAGGGGCGAAACGTCGTCTGGTCCTGCGATCCCATGCACGGCAACACCATCAAGGCCGGCGACGGCTTCAAGACCCGACGGGTCGATGCGATTCTCTCGGAGGTCGGAACGTTTTTCGACGTTTGCCTCGCCGAGGGCGCGTATCCCGGCGGCGTGCATTTCGAAATGACCGGCCAGAACGTCACCGAATGCCTCGGCGGGTCCAAGGAAGAAGTGTTGGAGGCGGATCTTTCGTCGCGCTATCACACCCATTGCGACCCGCGCCTCAACGCCAATCAGGCGCTTGAACTGGCGTTCATTCTCGCCGACCGGTTCAAGGAACGGCGCGCCGCCGCCGCGGTTTAAGTCGGCGTGCCGCAGCCGCCGCGCGAGCGGGCGCTCCGCCTTGAAACACAAGGAAATATACTTTGACCCGCGCCCGTTGATTTGCGGGCGTTTCTTTTACAAACCTGACATATAGTTTATGCGACAGCTTGCAGTAGGGCGCGGGCGGCGGAGCGAAGTTTTGTCAGGGACCATTTCTATCGGCGTGGCCGGCGCCGGCGTGTTCGGGGGACATCATGCGGGCAAGTACGCCGGCATGACGACGGCGCGCCTTGCGGGGATATACGATATCGATCCGGATCGCGCGGCGCGTTCTGCATCCGCATTCAGCACCCGCGCCTTCGACGACTACGCCGCGCTGGTCAGCGCCGTGGACGCGGTGGTGATCGCAACCCCCGCGACGACCCATTACGCCCTGGCCCTGGCCGCGCTTGAGGCGCGCCGCCACGTGTTTGTCGAAAAGCCGCTGGCCATGCGGGCCGAGGAGGCCGAAGCGCTGGTCGCGCTTGCCGAAAAACAAGGACTTGTGCTCCAGGTCGGCCATCAGGAGCGTTATGTCGCGGCCGCTATCGGCCTTTTGGATCACGTCGCCAGGCCGGTGAGGATCGACTGCGTCCGGCGCGCCGCGCCCTCCGACCGGTGCCGCGACGTCTCCGTCGTGTTCGACCTGATGATCCATGACTTCGACTTGGTTCGCCAACTGACGAACGATGCGCCCGCGAAGGTGACGGCCGAGGGCGGCCATGACGAGGCGCGCGCGGAGCTTGTGCTGGAGAACGGGACGGTTGCAACTTTCTCGGCGAGTCGCGCTGCGGACGATCTGCGCCGAACCATGCGCCTTGTTTATGAACGCGGTTTCATAGAAATTGACTTTCTGCAGCGAAGCGTTGTCAATACAACGGATGCGTCGTTATCGGGCGATTTCGACGCCGTGCGAGGGGGAATGGCGCTCACCGATCCGCTTGGCCTTGGCGCCGGAAAGTTTGTCGCGGCCATCGCCGACGGCGCCGCTTTCGGGCCAGCGGCGTCCGGACAACCGGAGGCGTCCGGACAGGCGTATGTCAGCGGGCGCGACGGCGCGGACGCCGTATCCTGGGCGTGCGCCGTCGAAAGCGCGGTTTTTTCAAACGGTTCGAGTAAGTCTCCCGGAGGTTCGGCCAACGGGGCGACGTCGACAGAGGAAAGAGTGCGAGCATGAACAGCGTTTCAAATCTATCCCTTGCCGCGAACTCGTCTGTCGGGGACATCGCCTTCATCGATCTGAAGGCGCAGCAGCGGCGCATTCGCCCCGCGGTGGAGCGGCGCCTTCAGGCGGTGCTTGACCACGGGCGATACATCGCCGGGCCGGAAATCGCCGAGCTTGAGCAAAAAATCGCGGATTTCACCGGCGCGGCTGCGGCGGTGGCCTGCGCCAGCGGCACGGCGGCGCTGATCATTCCCCTGCTGGCGTCAGGCGTCGGCGCCGGCGACGCAGTGTTCGTGCCGGCCTTCACCTATAACGCCACGGCCAACGCCATCCTGCTCAGCGGCGCGACGCCGGTTTTCGTCGACATCGATCCGCAGACGTTCAACATGTCCGCCGACGACCTTGAGCGCCGCATCGACCTGGTCAAAGCCGAAGGCAAGCTCAAGCCGCGCGTGCTGATGCCGGTCGATCTTTTCGGTTCGCCTGCGGATTACCGCGTCCTGTCCGACATCGCCGAGCGCGAAAACATGTTTCTCTTCGCCGACGGGGCGCAGAGTTTCGGCGGGCGCCTGGACGGGCGCTGGGTCGGCGACCTGGCGCCGGCGACCGCGGTCAGTTTCTTTCCGGGCAAGGCGCTCGGCGCCTATGGCGACGCCGGCGCCATTTTAAGCCGTACCGAGAACATCAAGGAGTGCTGGGAGTCGATCCGCTGGCACGGCACTTGCGCCGACCGGAAGGATTCCGTGCGGGTCGGTTTCAACGGGCGCATGGACAGCTTTCAGGCCGCGGTGCTGCTTGAGAAGCTGGCGATTTTCGAGGAGGAACTGGCCGCGCGCGAGCGCATCGCCGAGGTTTACGGCGCGCGGCTTTCCCGCGTCGCCCGCCCGCAACAGCACGCCCGGGGCGCCCGCCCCGGCTGGGGATATTATTCCCTGTGCGTCTATAATCGCGAACGGGTGCTCGCCCGGTTGAAGGCCATGGGCGTGCCGACGGCGGTCTACTACACGACGCCCCTGCACAAGATGCCCGCCTTCGCCGAATACGCGCCCGAGGGCGGGTTGCCGGCCACGGAAAAGGTCGCGCAGGAGATTTTCTCCCTGCCCATGCATCCCTATCTGACGCCGGCGCAGACGGATTACATCTGCGACGCGGTGGAGAGCGCCGTGGCCGCCAACGGCTGACGCGCGCCGGACGGGGGGCTGCGCCGCTGGAGCGCCCGTCGCTGGGGTCCTGTCGCTGGGGTCCCTGTCGCGCGCTCTTAACGGGCTGGCGCCGCCCGCCGAGACGGGCCATATAGACCTGTCATGACTGATCGTCTCGCCATCGCCATCGCCCAGATCGCGCCCGTCGTCGGAGACGTGCACGGTAATGTGGCGCGCATTCGCGACGCCCGCGCCGAGGCCGCGTCGCGGGGCGCGGATCTCGTCGTCTTTTGCGAACTGGTCGTCGCCGGCTATCCGCCGGAAGACCTGGTGCAGAAACCGGCGTTCCAGCGGGCTTGCCGCGAGGCGGTGGAAACCCTTGCCGCGGAGACCGGGGACGGCGGGCCGGCGATGATTGTCGGCGCCCCCTGGCGCGATGGCGAGGCGCTCTACAACGCGGCCTTTCTTCTCGACGAAGGGCGCATCGCCGCGACGCGCTATAAAGTCCGCCTGCCGAATTACGGCGTCTTCGACGAGCCGCGCCGGTTTACGCCGGGCGCCGCGTTCCCCGAGCCGACGCTTTTTCGCGGCGTCAGGCTGGGGCTGATGATCTGCGAGGACATGTGGCTGCCCGGCGCGGGCGAGGCGCTGAAAGAGGCGGGAGCGGCGTTCTTCATCACGCCGCACGGGTCGCCCTTTCGCAGGACCGCCATCGCCGAGCGCGCCGACGCCGCGCGCGCGCGCGTGGCCGCGACCGGTCTGCCGCTCATATTCGTCAACCAGCTCGCCGGACAGGATGAGGTCCTGTTCGAGGGGGCGAGTTTCGTGATGGACGCCGGCGGCGCGGTCAGGTTCCGCGCGCCGCAATTCGAGCCGGCGCTCGCCCTGACCGAGTGGCGGCGCGGCGCGGACGGCTGGATCTGCGAGGCGGGACCGGAAGCGGCGTGGGCGGACGATGAGGAGATGGTCTATCGCGCCGTGACCATGGCGGTGCGCGATTATGTGGAGAAAAACCGCTTCCGCGGCGTCGTCATCGGCCTGTCCGGCGGCGTCGATTCGGCGCTGACCGCTGCGCTCGCCGTGGACGCGCTGGGGCCGGACCGGGTGCGCTGCGTGATGATGCCGTCGCGCTACACCTCGCCGGAAAGCCTGGCGGACGCCGCCGACTGCGCCGGGCGTCTCGGCGTCGCCTATCGCTCCATCGGCATCGAGCCCGGCGTCGCCGCCTTCGACGAAATGCTGGCGCCGGCGTTTCAAAATCTCGACAAGGACACGACCGAAGAGAACATCCAGTCGCGCCTGCGCGGGGTTTTGTTGATGGCGCTGTCCAACAAGTTCGGCGACATGGTGCTGACCACAGGAAACAAATCGGAAATGTCGGTCGGTTACGCAACGCTCTATGGCGACATGAACGGCGGATACAATCCGCTCAAGGATATTTACAAGATGGAGGTGTTTCGCCTCTGCCGCTGGCGCAACGCCCATACCGCGCCGGATCTGAAAGGCCCGCCGGGCGCCGTCATCCCTGAGCGGATCATTTCAAAACCGCCCTCGGCCGAACTGCGCGAGGGGCAGAAGGACGAGGACAGCCTGCCGCCCTATGAGGCGCTGGACGAAATCCTGGAATGCCTTGTCGAGCGGGAAATGTCCGTACGCGATATTGTCGCCAGGGGGTTTGAGGCAGAGACCGTCAGGCGCATCGAACATCTTTTATACGTGGCGGAATACAAGCGCCGCCAGGCGCCGCCGGGCCCGAAGGTGACCGCGGTGAATTTCGGCCGGGACCGCCGGTATCCCATCACCAACGGGTGGCGCGACCGCTGACGCGGGTCGCGCCTTCCTTGGAGGCGTCCGTGCGGCGGGTTAAAGCCGCGCCAGGCTCGGCGCGTCGCGCTTGCCGCCGAGCCACGCATCCCTGAACAGCGCGCGCGCGTATTTCGCGCCGCTCCGGTCGTTCTGCGCCTTGTAGGTTTCGGAAAGCCCGTGCAGCACCCAGGCGTTGTTGGGCGATTCCGCGAGGGCTTCGATGAAGAGCTGTTCGGCCCGTTCCGCGTCGCCGGTTTGCAGCACCATGGCGGCGAGAGTCTGCTTGGCGGGATAGTACCAGTAGGGCGGCTCGGTATAGGCGATGGCGCTTTGGAGGGCGACCGCTTCCTCCATGGCTTCGACGGCGCCGGCGTAATCGCGCCGGGCCGCGGCGGCGCGGGCGATGACGGTGAGGCGCGCGATATTGAGAATGTCGAGCGCCGGAACGCCGCCGCCGGTGAGATCGTTCATATCCGCCTCGGCAGCGAGTTCGCTGATGGCCTCGGCCTCCCTCATGGCCGCTTGCGCGTCGCCGAGCCGGGCAAACGCCTCGCCCCGCGCATATCGCCAGGCGCCGCGCAGGAAGGGCAGGGCGTCGCCGGGGTCCTCCAGATCCAGCACCGCCTCCGGCGCGGCGAAGGTCGCCATGGCGTAATAGGGGGCGGCCTTGATCGGCTGCACCCACGGCGCCGCGGCGGCCATGTCGATAGGCAGTTTCCGGTCGAGCTTATGCGCCATGGCGAGCGCCGTTTCGGCGTCGCCCGCCATCAGCGCGGACGTCATGGCGAAATGAATATTGTGCGTGTAGTAACCATATTCGTAAAGGATGCTGGCCTCGGACGATTCAAGAAAGGCTTCGTCGGCCGCGATGGCCTTGATGTTGTGGTCGAGGGACTGCTTGAAGCGGCCGATGCGGTAATAGGTGTGTGAGGGCATGTGCACGAGGTGGCCGAGGCCGGGCGCGAGCGCCGCCAGCCGGTCGGCGTGGTCGGCGGCGCGATAGGGATTTTGCGACGCTTCGGTAATGTGGATGTAAAGGTGAATGGCGGCCGGGTGGTCCGGCGTGCGCGCCAGCACCCCTTCGAGCAGGGAGACGGTCCGCGCCGTGCGCCCGCGGGGGACGCGGCCATTGTCGTCCCAGTAATTCCAGGGTTGCGTATCCATGTTGGCCTCGGCGGCGAGCGCCGCGATGAAATCATCCTCCGGATACTGACGGGCGAGGGCGTCCATGGCGTCGGCGAAGGCGTTGTCGAGACCGGCGCGGTCCGCCGGCGGTTCCGCGGCGTAGCGCGCGGCCAGCGCGTCGATCAGCCCGCGTTCTTTTTCACCAGCGCCGGGGCTTAACGCTTGCGCCTTTTCGAGCGCCGCGAAGGCGGGCGCTGCGGCGTCGGGAAACATCGGCGCGTTGATGTTGGGGCCGAGGGCGAACGCTTCGCCCCAGTAGCACATGGCGCAGGCCGGGTCGGCCGCCTGCGCCCGCCGGAAGGCTTCGACCGCCGCCTGGTGGTTGAAGCCGTAGGCGAAGGCGAGGCCCTGGTTGAACATCGCCTGGGCCTCTGGGACGGCGGTTGCGATGTCGTAGCCGATGGCGCCCAAAGACGACCCGCCGGGGGCGTCGCCAAGGGCGTCGTCGGGCGCATTCATGCCGTCGGTCGTGCGGGCGTAAGCGCTCGCGGCGCGGATGAAAAACGCCCGCCGCGCGGCGAGGGCGTCGCCGCCGTCGCCGCAACTGGAGCGCGCCATCAGAAGAGGGTGCAAAAACGGCGCGCCCGAAGACGCCTCGGCGGGCGCGGTTTCCCGCGCGTCGAAGGAAACGGTAACGCCGCCCAGCGCGATGGCGCCCGCGGCCGCGGTCAGCAGCAGTCTGGTGTTCATCGGTTGCTTTCTCCCCTTTGGTCCCAATTGCCGTGACGCCGTTATGCTTTCCGCGCCGCGACTTTTCTCTCGCCCCAAAACGGGCGCGTCCCCTTAGCGCACGCCCCCAAGCGCATGCCCCACAGCGCATGCCCGTGGTTCCGCGCCAGACTCGCCTTTTTCGTTCCTTCCCGCCCGGTATTCGCCCGGTCCTCGCCAGATCGCCGCCGGCCGGGCCATCCCGCCCGCGCTCGGAGGACGCCGTTCAGGCGCCAAGCTTATGTCCGGAGCGGAAATGTGCTTTAACGCCGCCCATGGAAAAACAGACTGTGGGGAACATACCGGAGTATACGGTATCAGAACTCTCCGGCGCGGTAAAACGGGCGATCGAGGACAATTTCGGCTTCGTGCGCGTGCGCGGGGAGCTGGGCCGCGTCACCCGCGCGGGTTCGGGCCATGTTTATCTCGACCTCAAGGATGAAAAAGCGGTCATCTCCGGCGTGATGTGGAAAGGCGTCGCCGCGCGTCTCGCGATCCGCCCGGAGCAGGGCATGGAAGTGGTCGCGACCGGCAAGATGAGCACCTTTCCGGGCCAGTCGCGCTACCAGCTCATCATCGACAGCCTCGCGCCCGCAGGCGTCGGCGCGCTGATGGCCCTGTTCGAGGAGCGCAAGAAAAAGCTCGCCGCCGAAGGGCTGTTCGCGGCGGAGCGCAAAAAGCCGCTGCCTTATCTGCCGGAGGTGATCGGCGTCGTCACCTCGCCATCCGGCGCGGTGATCAGGGACATCCTCCATCGCCTGCGCGAACGGTTTCCGCGGCATGTGATCGTCTGGCCGACCCTGGTGCAGGGGCGCGGCGCGGAGGAAAAAATCGCCGCGGCGATCAACGGCTTCAACGCCTTGGCGCCCGGCGGGCCGACGCCGCGGCCGGACGTCCTGATCGTCGCGCGCGGGGGCGGATCGCTGGAGGATCTGTGGTGCTTCAACGAGGAGGTCGTCGCGCGCGCCGCGGCGGCGAGCGCGATCCCGCTCATCTCCGCCGTGGGCCATGAGACCGACACGACCCTGATCGACTATGTCGCTGACCGCCGCGCGCCGACGCCCACCGCCGCGGCGGAGTTCGCCGTGCCGGTGCGCGCCGAGCTGCACGCGGAAGTGGTCAACAAGGAGCGCCGCTTCGCCCAGGCCGCCGCGCGGATGATCGAGACCCGCCGCGCCGGGCTCGTTTCCGCGGCGCGCGGCCTCGGCCGGCCGGAGGACCTGCTGGGGCTGAGCGCCCAGCGCCTCGACCGGGCGGCGGACGGGCTGCGCGCCGGGCTGCGCGCGCGCCTCGACCGGGCGCTGACGGAGACCACCCGGATCGGCGCCATGCTGAACCGCAACCTCTTGTCCGCGCGCTTCGCCACCGGCGAGAACCGCGTGGAGGCGCTCTGGGACCGGGTCGCCGCGCGGGCTGACCGGATCGTCAGTGAACGGCGCGCTTCGCTCGCCAGCCTTGCCCGCATTCTCCGGAGCGTTTCCTATCAGAGCGTGCTGGAGCGCGGCTTCGCGCTGGTGCGCGACAGCGAGGGGGCGCTGGTGCGCCGCATGCGCGATGCGGCGCCGGGCGGGCGCGGCGCGGTGCAGTTCGCCGACGGCGCGCGGGCGGTCACTTTCGGCGACGACGCCCCCGCCGCTTCGACGTCAACGCCGCGCGCCGCGGCGCCGGCGTCGAAAGGCGCCGGCAAACCGTCCCTGGCTGACGCGCGGCGCGGGGCGGCGAACCGGGACGCGAGCAAGCCTGCGAAAAAGGGCGCGAACAAAAGCGTGAGCGGGGACGCCGAACAGGACGCCGACCAGAAGGGGGCGCGAAAGCCCAGGCAGCAGGGGCTTTTTGACTAGGCTTGCGGGTTCGCGATAAAATCCCGAAAAAACGGCCAAAGGAACACGCGCCTTGATGAACCCTTTTGACGCCCTCGGATCTGGGGACGAAGCCATTCTCGACTACGGCGACGCCGAGTTTCATATCGTCAAGCCGGGTACGTTCGTGCGCTGCGCCGTCACGGGCGCGGCGATCGCGGTCAAGGATCTGAAATACTGGAGCGTCGACAAGCAGGAAGCCTATGTCGACGCCGCCGCCGCCATGAAAGGCTTCGGCTACGGGAGAGACTGAGATGCGGGTGATGCTTGCTGCGTTGTGCGTCGCGGCTGCGGCTGGTTTTCAAGCGGGCGCTCCGGCGTATGCGCAAGACGAGCTTCCGCCGCGGCCCAAGGTCGACAATCCTTTCGCCGCCGCCGATGAAAAGCCGAATCTCGCGAAAAAGGCCGAGTTCGCCGAGGCGATGCAGTCCGTGGCCGAGCGTCAGCGGGTGTTCGGCGAGTACCCGTCGCGGTTTTCGCTGACCGGCGCGTTCGCGCAAGGGGGCCTCGTGTTCGGTCAGGCCGAGCCCGGCGCCGCGGCGCGGCTCGACGGCGAGGCGGTGATGGTCGGCGACAACGGCGAGTTCGTGATCGGGTTCGGCCGCGACAGCGCCCTGACCTCGCTGCTGGTGGTCACGTTTCCGGACGGGGACGTGGAACGCTACGCCCTCGAACTGGAAGACCGCGATTTCCCGGTCCAGCGCATCGACGGCCTCGACCAGTCCAAAGTGTCCGGCTTCACCGAGGCACAGCTCGCCAGGATCGGCGAGGACCGCGAGAAGAAAAAAGCCGCGCGCGCCGCCACCCATCCGGGGGTCGACTGGCTCGCCGGCTTCGACTGGCCGGTGGTCGGGCCGATCAGCGGCGTGTTCGGCTCCCAGCGGATTCTTAACGGCGAGCCGAAGCGGCCCCATTCCGGCGTCGACGTCGCCATGCCCGCCGGCACGCCGATCCGCGCGCCCGCCGGCGGCGTCGTCACGCTGGCCGAAACCGACATGTATTTCGAGGGCGGGCTGGTGTTTCTCGACCACGGTCACTGGCTGGAAAGCGCGTTTCTGCACATGTCGCGCATCGATGTGGAGCCGGGCCAGCGCGTCGAGCGGGGGGACGTCATCGGCGCCATCGGCTCCACCGGCCGGTCCACCGGGCCGCATCTTCACTGGAGCCTGAAATGGGCGGGCCGCCTCGTCGATCCGCAACTGATCGCCGGCGACATGCCGGACGCCGGCGCGGGCGGCGCCGACTGACCCCGGCGCGGGCGGCGCGGCGACCTGAATATATTATTGACAATCATTCTCATTTGCTTTAACAAGGGCGTATGGAGCGACGTCCCGCTCCTCGGAGCCCTTGACCGCCCATGTATGTCTGCATCTGCAACGCGCTGAAGGACAAGCAGCTGACCGCCGCCGCCGCAGACGATGCGCGCACGGTGGCGCAGGTGTTTCGTCGCTGCGGCGCGCGCCCGCAATGCGGCAAGTGCCTGCCGGACGTGGCGGCGCTGATCGAACAGCAGCGCGAGGCCGAAGGCGGTGCGCACGCCGTCGCGGCCGAATAAGGCCGGCGAGAATCCTGGACGCCGCCGCGCTTGATCCGCACCCATTCTTTTCATCTTCTCTTAACCTGCCGTCTGGGCGATTGATAGGCATTCGCGCAAAAACTTGCGCGACTAAGACTTGCTCGCACAAATAGTCCTTGGACTGCGCGATCAATGCATTATTTTGGCAACTCTTGATTCAATGGAGAGTTTCCGTGAAGGGCGATCAGAAAGTTATTGAGTATCTCAACAAAGCGCTGAAGCTGGAGCTGACGGCGGTCAACCAGTTTTTCCTGCACGCCAGAATGCTCAAGGACTGGGGCTTCGACCGGCTGGGCAAAATCGAGTACGAGGAGTCCATCGACGAAATGAAGCATGCGGATGTTCTTATCGAGCGCATTCTGTTTCTCGAAGGGCTGCCCAATCTTCAGGACCTCGACAAGCTCTATATCGGCGAGACGGTCAAGGAGGTTCTTGAATGCGACCTGAAGGCCGAGCACCGCGCGCATCCTCTCTACGTTGAGGCGATCGCTTATTGCGAAAGCGTGAGGGATTTCGTCAGCCGCGAAATCATGGTGCGCATTCTCGAATCCGAGGAAGAGCACGTGGATCATCTGGAAACCCAGCTTGGCCTGATCGCCAAGATCGGCGAAGAGCGGTACATGCAGTCGCAGATGAAGCCATGTGATGAATGACATGGCGCGCCGCCTTGCTTGCGTCGTCGCGGCGATGATGCTCGCCGCGGCCTGCGCCGCTCATGGCGATGTCAACGGGAACGACTTAAACGGGAACGACTTAAACGGGAGCGACTTAAACGTGAGCGACGGCGGGAACGGCGATACCGACAAAAGCGGCGGCGCCGGGCTCGGCGAGGTCTGCGGCGGGCCCGCCTCGACTGCGTGTGCGGCGCCGGACGCGCCATCCGGCGGTCCCTTGGGCGCACGCGCCGGCGCCTATTGCCGCCTGGAGCCGGGCGCCTGTCTTGAGGCCGCCGACCCGACCGGCGTCTGCGCTGTCAAACCGCAAATCTGCACCATGGAATACGCGCCGGTCTGCGGCTGCGACGACGTGACTTACGCCAACGCCTGCGCGGCGGCGGCCGCCGGCGTCAGCGTCGCCCGTCAGGGGCCTTGCGCGCCGGCGGAGTAGGCGGCGCGTCTTTCGGCCAGCGCCGGTGCAGCCACAGCCATTCGCCGGGCCGCTCGCGAATAAGCGCTTCGAGCTTTTCGTTGATCGCTCTGGTCAGTTCGTAAACGTCCGCACCCGTATCGCCGCTCGGCGTGAAGTTGAGGGGGTCGTGAACGCGCACATGGAAGCGCGCGCCGCCAGTGCGTTCGATGCTGACCGGAATGATCGGCAGGCGGAATTTCAGCGCGAGCCGCGCCGCCGCCGGCGCCGTCATCGCCTCACGGCCCATGAAGGGAACGGCGATGCCGTCGTTAAGCTTCTGGTCTACCAGCATGGCGAGCGACCGGCCGGCCTTCAGGGTTTCCATCAGCGCCCGTCCGCCGCGCTTGCCTTTCGGGATCTGCCAGCGCGACATCACCGCGCCGCGCTTGTTGATAATCAGTTCGTCCACCAACGGATTGTTTGCGGCCCGGTAAACCACGCCATAGCGCAGCCCGGCGCGGTGAAAGACGATCGACATGATCTCCCAGTTGGCGAAATGGCCGGAGACGAAGATCGCCGGCCTGTTCCCGGCGTTGACGGCCCGCAGGGTTTGCGCGCCGTCAACGCTGACGCGCCCGCCGTCTTCAAACGGTCTGAATTTCTCCAGATGGGCGAATTCCGCTCCCACGCGGCCGAGATTGGTCCAGACCTGTCGCGTCGCATCGCGGATCTGCGCATCGCTCCAGTCGGGAAAAGCCGCGCGCAGATTGTCTTCCGCGCGCCGGGAAAGGGGGCGCAGACGCGGGCCGACGGCGCCCATGAACCCGCCCGCCAATGCCGACGCCGCGTCGAGCCCGATCAGCCGGAAAAGCCCGACAAGGCTGAGGACAAGGGCGTATTCCAGCCGGTGCGTCAGGGTGACGGGCCGGTTGGAACGGCGTTCCGGCAGGGCGACCGTGTCTTGATCGAGCGCGGGGGTGGACATGGGAAAGGCTTTTAGCGCGCTTCTTTATGCGCGTCGATGGGCGCATTGGGTGGCGCGCCGCCTGGCCCGCCGCCTGGCCCTCCTATTGCCGCAAGCAGGCGCGCGCGAAAGCCCGCCTCGTCATTGAGCGCCATTGCGACCGGCAGGGTCAGGATTTCTTTTCGCATCGCATCGGGCAGGCGGGCGTAATCCTTCTCCGTCGTGATCAGCGCCGCCTTGTTTTCCTTTGCGGCGCGCCGAAGGGCTTTCATCTCGTGCCGCGAAAAAACATGGTGATCCGCAAACGGAACTTGTTGCGAAAGTTCGAATCCAGCATCGGCGAGGGTGGTGAAAAATTTCGCGGGAACGCCGATCCCCGTAAACGCGACGACCCGCCTCGGCGCGACGTCGCCGGCGGGCGCGAGCCCGCCTGGAAATCGGCGTCGAGGCCGGCGGGCGCCGGGTCGTCCGCGCGGCGCTTCACGGCCACGACCATGTCGGCCCGCGCCCGCGCCCGCGCCAGCGGCTCGCGCAGCGGGCCCGACGGGAACACGCGTCCGTTGCCCGCCGGATCGGCCGCGTCGACAAGCAGGATCGACAAGGTCTTGCGTAAGGTCGGGTTCTGATACCCGTCATCCATGATCACCGTGTCGGCGCCGCCCTCGAACGCGGCGCGCGCGCCGCGGGGGCGATCCGCCGACAGGATGACGGGGCCATGCTGCGCGAGAAGCAGCGCCTCGTCGCCGACATCTTCCGCCCCATGATGTTCCGGCGCGATCCGGACCGGGCCTTTCAGCCGTCCGCCATAGCCGCGCGTCAGGAACCATGGCGCGCGCCCCGCCTGGCGCAGGATCCGCGAGACTAGGATCGCGAACGGGGTTTTGCCGACCCCGCCAAGGGTCGCATTGCCGATGCAGATCACGGGTCCCGGCGCCTCTGCGGGCGCCGCCGCCGCCCGGCGCAGGCGCTGCCCTGCGTCGTAAGCCAGGGCGAGGGGCGCGAGGGCGCCGGCCGCGACACGCGCCGCGATGGCGTCGCTGCGCCAGAACCAGGGCTCGCGCATCAGGCCGTCCTCACACGGACGGCCCCGTCGGGGCAGGAAGCGGCATGGTCGCGTTCAGCGCGTCGCAGATGTCGACAAGAACCCGTTCGGCGCTTTTCTCAGCCGCTGCTTTCGCCGCGTCGGCGATGGACCGTCGCGTGACGTCATCGGCGAGCAGTCTCTTCACCGCCGTCGTCAGTTCGCGTTCGTTGCGCACGAGGGCGGCGCCGCCGACCGCGCGGATATCCGCATAGGTTTCGGTGAAGTTGAAAATATGCGGCCCGTGCAGGATCGCCGAACCCAGGCGCGCGGGCTCCAGCGGGTTGTGTCCGCCTTTCGGCGTGAGCGCCCCGCCGACGAAGGCGATTTCGCCCAAGCGGTAAAAAAGGCCAAGCTCGCCGAGCGTATCGGCAATGTAAACCGCCGTGTGCGGCGTGATCGTCTCTCCCGCCGAGCGGCGGGCGAGGGCGCGCCCCTGCGCCAGCGCCGCGACATCCCCGCCGCGCTGGGGATGTCGCGGCGCGATGATGGTGAGGAGATCGGGAAAATCCGCCCGCAACAGGTCATGGGCGGCGATGACGGTTTCCTCCTCGCCGGGATGCGTGCTCGCGGCCAGCCACACCGGCCTCGCGCCGACGGCGTCTCTCAGTGCGATGAACTCGTCGGCGTCTGCAGGGAGCGGGGGCGCGGCGTTTTTCAGGTTGCCCAGCGTGGCGACGTCCTTCGCCGAGAGGGCCGCCAGGCGTTCCGCATTCTGACGGTCTTGCGCGATGATCACGTCGAAGGAGGAGAGGATGTACTTGATGGCGTTCGGCTGGCGTTTCCAGTCCTCGAAGGAGCGCGGGGAAATCCGCCCGTTGACCAGCGCCATCCACCGCAGGCGTTCGCGCGCGGCGAGAATGAGGTTCGGCCAGAATTCCGACTCGACGAAGATCGCTCCGTCCGGGCGCCAATGGTCGAGAAACCGGGCGACGAAATCCGGATGGTCAAGCGGTACATATTGATGAAAGGCCCTCTCGGGAAGGCGTTCGGCCATCAGCCGGGCGGAGGTGACGGTGCCCGTCGTGACGAGGAACGAGCATCCGGGCCGCGCGTCCTGCAACCGGCGCACCAGCGGAATGACCGACAGCGATTCGCCGACGCTCGCTCCGTGAACCCACAAAAGCTCGCCTTCGGGCCGCTCGCGCCCGGCCAGCCCCTGCCGCTCGCCGACCCTGTCCGGGTCTTCCTTGCCGGCCCTGAGGCGGCGTTTCAGGGCGAGGCTGGCGACGGGCTCGGCCGCGCGGCTCAGTCCGCGGTAGAGTTTCAGCCCCAGGGGTTGGCGTACGGTCGCAGTCATAAACTCACAGAAGTCGTAAACGCAAAAAGACGCAAGAAACAAAGGCCCGAACCGGCGAAACCCGCCCGCGCCGTCGCATCATAGCGACGCATTGCAGCGGCGCATAACAGTGGCGGCGATATGGCGGTCTAGGCCGGATCCCGCCGTCCGACATGGGCGTCGGCCCGGCGGGTGACGTCCTTCAGAGCGTTTTCCACTGACTGGCGCGCGCTTTCAAGCGCTTCAGGCGTATTTTCCTGCGGCGCCGCGATGGGCGCGCCGGCGAGGTAAACGCCCCTGGAGAAGGGCGCCGCGACGAGGAACCGGTCCCAGGTGGAAAGCCGCCCGCCGCGGGAGACCGAATAGGCCGCCGGCACGATCGGCGCCCCGGTCATCTGGGCGAGGCGGATGACGCCCCGGTTCGCCCTTTCGCCGGGGCCGCGCGGCCCGTCGGGGGTGACGCCGACCACATGGCCGTCCTTCAGGGCGCGGGCCATCAGCACGATGGCCGAGGCGCCGTCTTTGTTCTTGTCGGGCTTTTTCGGGTTCGCCGCCGACCCGCGAATGAACTCCACGCCGAAGCCCTTGACGCTGTTGGCGATGATTTCCCCGTCGCGATGGGCCGAGATCAGCATGAAAACACGCGCGTCGGTCTCGCTGCGCACTGTCGGCGCCATCAGGAGCCGCCCGTGCCAGAAGGCGAGGATCACGCCCTTGCCCTCGCCGAGGGCGGCCTCGAATTCCTCGCGGCCCAGAAAAGTCCAGCGCGAGGTGGCGTGGACGAGGCGGATATAGCCGCCGATAAGACCGCTGGCGAGCCGGGCGGCGAATGCGCTTTTGACAAACCGTTTCAGCATGGGCCAAACCGGGGTTCCCTATTTTTAGCGGCGCGTCAACCGCTTGTCTGGTATGACGGCGCGAGATGGAGAGACCGCGAACAAGGCGGCGTTGGAGGGCGAGGGGTTGCAGACCGGCGCGGAACAAAGGCAGGGAACGGCGCGTCCGCCGGCGGCGCGGGGCGCCTCGACGCGGCGGCTCGCCTGGCGGTTGTGGCGGGATTATCTCTCGCGCTACTGGCCGCGGCTTTTCCTCTCGCTCGGCGCGATGGCCGCCTACGCCGCGTCGGCGAGCGCGATTCCCATTGGCGTGGAATGGATCAACGCCGGCTTCGGCGCCGGGGAGGGGCGGTTCTCGCCGTCGCTGGACCGGGTGCTGCTGATCGGGCCGGGGCTCATTATCGGCCTCGGCCTGGTCAACGCCGGCGCGATGTACGCCCAGAGCCGCCTCAACGCCGGCGCGGCGCTCAGCGCCCTGCGCGATCTCCAGAACGACATGTTCGCGCGCCTGATGGCGCTCGATTTCGCCCAGGGCCGCGAGGAAGCCTCGGGCCAGATGATCTCGCGTTTCACGAACGATTCTCTCGTTCTTCGCGAGACGCTGACCCGTGCGGCGACGGCGGTGCGCGACGTGCTGACGCTGGCGAGCCTGTGCGCGGTGATGGTCTGGTACGACTGGGCGATGTTTCTGGTCGTCATGGCGATCTATCCGCTGATCGGCGTGCCGGTCTCGCGCATCGGCAAGCGGCTGCGCCGGACGTCGGCCAGCGCGCAGCAGCAGGCGGGGGACGTCGCCTCGCTGATCAGCGAGACGGTGATCGGCGCCCGCATGGTCAAGACCTACCAGCTTGAGCCGCTGGAGCGAGCCAGGGCGGCGGCGGCCTTCGACAAACGCCTTGGGCTGCTGAAAACCATGGCGTACGCCCGCGCGCTGAACGAGCCGTTGATTTTTCTCGCCGGTTCGCTCGCGGTGGCGTTGGTGGTGCTGGTGGCCGCGCAGCGCATTGCCGCCGGCGCCCTGACGGCGGAGGCGTTTATCGGGTTCATCGTCGCGCTCCTGATGCTGTCGCAGCCGGCGCGGGGGCTCGGCACCTTGCATGCGGTGATGCAGGAAGGGTTCGGCGCGTTCGAACGCATGCTGGGGGTGATCGACGCGCGCCCGTCCATCACCACGCGCCCGGGCGCGCCGGATCTGCCCCCCGGCGCCGGCGCCATCCGTTTCGAGGCGGTGCGCTTCGCCTATCGCGACGGCGCGACGGCGCTCAAGGACGTCACGCTTGATATCCCGGCGGGCAAGACCGTCGCCCTTGTCGGGGAGTCCGGCGCGGGCAAGTCGACGCTCATGAATCTGTTGCCGCGGCTTTACGAGCCGACGGCGGGGCGCATCCTCATCGACGGAGAAGACATCGCCGGGGTCACGCTGCGGTCCCTGCGCGCGCGCATGGCGCTGGTCAGCCAGGATGCGGTGGTGTTCAACATGTCCGCTCTTGAAAATATCGCCTTTGGCCGGCCCGGCGCCGCGCGCGCGGAAATCATCGCCGCCGCCGAGGCCGCCGCCGCGAATGAGTTCATCAGCGTCATGGCCAACGGCTACGACACGCCGCTGGGCGAGGGCGGCGCGGGGCTTTCCGGCGGTCAGCGCCAGCGCATCGCGCTCGCCAGGGCGTTTTTGAAGGACGCGCCGATCCTGTTGCTGGACGAGCCGACATCCGCCCTCGACGCGGAAAGCGAGGCGAAAATCCAGGCCGCGCTGAAACGCCTGTCGCAGGGACGCACGACCCTCGTCATCGCCCATCGTCTGTCCACGGTGAAAGACGCCGATCTCATCGCCGTCATGGACAAAGGCCGCATCGTCGAGACCGGAACACACGACGCGCTGATGAAAAAGGACGGCGCTTATGCGCGGCAGGCGTCGCTGCAACTGGCCTGAGCCTATTCCCGCCGCAAGACCTTCTCCGTCAGGAAATTGCCCCAGCCCGTTCCCCGGAAATCCGCTTTCGCCCGAACATGGTCGTATTCGGCGTCTGCCCATGCCAGAAAATCATCCGGCGAGGCGAGGGACTTGCCGTTCCTCGCCGCATAATCCTTGTAAAGATCAAAGACGTAATCAAGCACGCCGGTCCTGCCCTGGCGCACATGGCCGTATCTGAAGGAAAGCTGTTCCATCGCCCGGTCGAGGGGAACGCCTTCGTGAAAGAACAGGAACAGGGTCGCCATCAGCCCGGCGCGATCCGCGCCCGACTTGCAGTGCATGATCGCCGGATACGCGATCGCGTCGAAGAGATCCCTCGCGGCGCGCAGGGTTTGCGGGCTCGGCGCGTCGCGTGAGAACACGCGGAACGTCACGAGCCGCAGTCCGAGTCGCGCGCACGCCTCTTCTTCGAGAAAGAAAAAACCGCTCGGCTTGTCGCCGCGCAGGTTGATCACGGTCTTGACGCCCCTGTCGCGCCATTTTTTCAGATCGGCGGGGGAAGGCTGATAGGTGCGCCACATCCGGCCCGGCGCGATTTCGTGGCTGTTGTCGTACAGCTTTCGCAATGCGCCGTGGTCGCCCAGCATCAGCGCGCGCCAGGCGCGCCGCCGGCCCTTCGGCGTTGCAAATTCGCTGCGGGTGATGGGATCGGCCATGCCTGTCGTTTCGTCGTGAGGTTAGGGTCGGGCGCGCAGTTCAATTCGTGGGGTTCAATTCGTGCAATTCAACTCGCGCAGTCCAGGGTGCGGGCGATGTTGCGGGCGCGGGCGCGCACCGACGCCGCCGCATCCTGGTCCGCGTCTCGAAGCGCCTGAAGCGCGATCGCCTTGAAGCGTACGTTCTTCCGGGCGACGGCGCAAAGGGCGTCCAGCGCCCACGCCCTCACAAACGGGCGCTTGTGGGACAGGAGCGGGGTCAGCCACGGGGCCAGGGCCGCGGCCTGTCGGGCGGACAAGTCGAGGCGCGCGACCGACTGACAGAGATGGAGCTGCGCCTGCCAGCTTACGACCGACCGGCATGCGCCGAGGAGCGCGCTCGTCCGGGCCGGCGAGAGCGCGCCGCCTTCGTCAAGATGCATTTTGACAAGCCGCGTCGCGCCGTCGGAAACGCGAGGCTCCGCATCGCCCGCAAGCGCGATGACGGCGTCGAGAAAAGCGCCGTCCCCGCTGTGTCCGGCCGCCAGTTCGCTCAGCATCGCGACGGAGCGGCCGTCATATGACCGAAGCTGATTTTTAAGCTGTTCCGGCGTCGTCACGGGCGGACTTCAGAATTTTCCGTCGCCGTCGGGATCGAGAAGCTTGTGCATGTGGACGATGAAATAGCGCATATGGGCGTTGTCCACCGTCTGTTGCGCCTTGGCGCGCCAGGCTTTTTCCGCGGCGGCGTAATTGGGGTAAACGCCGACGATGTCGAGGTCGTCAAGATTGCGGAACCTGCATTCCTCCAGGTTTTCCAGCTCGCCGCCGAAAACAAGATGCAGCAATTGCCTGTCCGTCGTATCTTCCGTCATCAAACGCTCCGTTTGCAAACTGTCTAGTCGCCGGCGATCGTCATCGCGGCGACCATGATGCTGGGCGCGTTGGTCGCGCCGCGAAACACCAGGTCGTTCGCCGGGACGATCCCCGCGTACATCTCAAGCAGCGCGCCGGCGATGGTGATCTCGCTCACCGGATAGGCGACGGCGCCGTTCTCGAACCAGAAACCCGAACAGCCGACGGAATAATCGCCGGTATTCGGATTGATCTGTGGGCCGAACATATCGGTGAGGAGAAGACCCTCGCCGGCGGCGGCCATCAATTCCTGCGGCGATTGCTCGCCCGCCTGCATGTAAAGATTGGTCGAGCCCGCGCCCGGCGCGCCGCCGACCCCGCGCGAGGCGCGAGCGTTGGTTTCGAGGCCGAGCTGGCGCGCGTGCGCGCTGTTCATCAGCCAGCTTGTCAGAACGCCGTCCTTGACAAGGTCGATGCGGCTGTTGGCGACGCCTTCGCCGTCGAAAGCGCATGAGCCCGCGCCGCGCCGGATATGCGGATCGTCGACGATCGAGACCGAGGCGGGGAAGAGCGCCTCGCCCAGCCTGTCCTTGACGAAGCTGACGCCGCGGGCGACGGCGCCGCCATTCGCGGCGCCCGCGAGGTGTCCGATCAGCGAACTCGACAGGCGGTTGTCGAACAGCACCGGCGCGGTGCGGCTTTTCAGCCGGCGCGGCGACAGGCGCGCCACGGCGCGCTCGCCGGCGCTGCGGCCGATGTCCTCCGCCGGGGTCAGATCGTCGAAATGGGTTTTCGCATCGTAATCGTAATCGCGCTCCATCCCGTTTTCATCCTGGGCGAGAACGCTGACGGAGATCGCGTGCTTGGCGCCGGCGCCTTCGCCGAAAAAGCCGTGACTGGTCGCGAACCATTTGCGGCCTTCGGAATAGCTTGCCCCGGCGCCGCTGGAGTTGGTGACGCCCTTCACGGCCAGCGCCGCCGCTTCGCAGGCGCGCGCGCGCGCCTCCAGCGCGTCCGTCGACGGTTCGGCGAAATCGCCGAGGTCGAGATCCCCGAACGGCGGCTGCGCCAGGCGCTCGGCCGGGGCGAGGCCGCAATAGGGGTCTTCCGGGGCCGCCTTGGCCATGGCCGCGCAGCGTTCGGCGAGGTCCTTCAGCCCCGGTCGCGACAGGTCCGTGGTGGAGACCGTGGCCTGACGCCGGCCGACCATGACGCGCAGGCCGAGATCGGCGCCTTCGGCGCGCTCCACGTCCTCCAGCTTGCCCATGCGGCAGGACACGCTGGCGGAGACGGCTTCGATCATGATGGCGTCGGCGGCGTCGGCGCCGAACGCCTTGGCGTCGCTCAACAGGGCGGAGAGAATGTCTTCGGCTTTGTTGTTTTGCATGGCCGGGGAAATAGAGCCTTGCGCCGCCCGACGCAAGGCAAAGCCGGTCCGCCCGCGGCCGCTGAGGCCGGAGTCTGGCTCAAGTCAAGCTCAAGTCCGGCGCAACGCGGCGCGCGCCGGGCGAATGTCAGGTTCCGGGGGCCGCGCGGCGCTCCGCTTTCGCTCCCTCGCCCCATTCGAGAAAGGCGGGTTGCGCGCGGATCGTTTCCATGTACGCCGCGCTTTCCGGGCTGAGCCGGACCGGCCCGTAGGTCAGAAACCTTGAGACCACCGGCGCGTACATGGCGTCGGCGATGGAAAACGTCCCGAACAGGAACGGCCCGCCCGAGGGATCGGCGCGGCCGAAGCGGGTCCGGCACTCGGTCCAGAGCGCGTCGATCCGGTCGATGTCGCGGGCGACGCCGCCGGTGGTGAGATGGGCGAGATTCTCGCGGGTGAAATACATCGGCCAGACCGTGCGCAGGGCCGAGAAGCCCGAATGCATCTCCGCTGCGGCGGCGCGCGCGACGGCCCGCGCTGCGCGCGCCGCCGGCCAGAGCTGTTTTTCCGGATAGAGTTCGCTGACATATTCCATGATGGCGAGGGAATCCCAGATCCGCACCTCGCCATGGGTCAGAAAAGGGACGAGGCCCGCCGGCGATTTCTCCTTCAGGACCCGCCGCGTCTCTGGCCGGTCGAGCCGGATCACCTCCTCCGTAAACGGAACGCCCGCCTGTTTCATCAGGAACCACGGCCGGAACGACCAGGACGACAGGGTCTTGTCGCCGATGGCGAGGATCAGGTCATCGGACATGCAGGACGGGTCTCCTTCAGCGCCGGCTCAGAAAGAAATCGGCGATCCACCGGCTGATCAGATCGCGGTCGGTCTTCGATTTGAGGCTGCGCAGTCCTTCCTCGACGCGATCGTCGGGGATTCGCCCGCGCCGGGCCAGCATCAGCGCTTCGGCGAAGTCGTGGGAAAATTCCGGGTGCGGTTGAAACGACATCGCCGGGCCCTGTGCGTATTCGAGGGCGGCATGGGGGCAGAAGTCCGACGCGGCGAGGACGCGCGCGCCTTTGGGCGTCTCGACCACCTGGTCCTGGTGGGAGACGACGCAGGACAGGCGCTGCGGCGCGACGTCCATCCAGTCGGGCGCGGCGGCCACGCTGTATTCGTGCACGCCGACGCCCCAGCCGCGGTCGGATTTTTCGACCCTGCCGCCGAACGCCTGCGCCATGAGCTGATGCCCGAAGCAGATCCCGACGCACGGTTTTCCCGCCGCCGCCGCAGCCCGCACGAGGCGTTCCGCCTCGCCGATCCAGGCATGGCCGTCATAGACCCCCGCCGGCGAGCCTGTGACGAGGAGCCCGTCGAAACCGTCCGGCTGCTGCGGCGTTCGCCCCGCCGGCGCCGACGCCGAGGAGAAGGACAGCCGTGCGGCGAGGGGGGCGAGGGCGCGCTCGAACATCGCCGGATAGCCGCCGAAGCGGGCTTTCAGGGGGGCGGGCGGCTCGCCCGTTTCAAGGATCAGGATGCGCATGGCCGTGACATGCGCGCGCATCATGGCGCCGTCAAGTCGGCGCGCGCCTGCGCCCGCGGAGCGGGGTTATTCCGCAGGAGCGGTCGGATGCGTCTTGTCGATGGTCTTGCGCACGACCGGCGGGAAGCGGTGGCGATAGCGCCGCAGGGCCGCGTCGAGATCCGGCCATTTCGCGCGCATCCGCTTGATCAGCCGCTGGACGGCGGGGATGTAAGGCGCCAGCAGGGCGAACCCCACGGTCAGCATGATCAGGCCGAACGGCAGCGGCAGCGGCAGGACGATCAGTCCCGCAACGACCAGGGTGGACCCGAAAACCTGATGTAAAACCGGCAACATCGCCGCGCAAACGCTCCTGTACTGAAACGACCTTATCCAAGACCGCCCCGCCTGGCCATATCATGTCTGCGGGATGATGAGATAGCTAGGCAGTCCGCGCGTGATGGTAAAGGCGCGGCGGGAAAAATTGGTTAACCCTCCGCGAAATTTTATCCGTCATGACACCCGTCCGGGCGGGTCGGCGCCTCCGGCGGGCGAGACCCCAGGCCGCATTTGACGTCGCTGGCCGGGTCGTTCAGGAAAGCGTTCATGTCTTACAAATCCTTGCGCGACTTTCTCGACAAGCTGGAGGCGGCGGGCGACCTCGTCCGCGTCGCCGAGCCGGTCTCGGTAAAGCTGGAAATGACCGAGATCCAGACCCGGCTGCTCGCCGCGGGCGGACCGGCGGTCCTGTTCGAGCGGCCGGTGCGGGAGGACGGCTCGATCTCGCCCATCCCGGTTCTCGTCAATCTCTTCGGGACGGTGAGGCGCGTCGCCATGGGCGTCACCCTCAACGGCAAGGAGCGCACGACCGGCGCGGACCTGCGCGAGGTGGGCGAGCTGCTCGCCTTCCTGCGCCAGCCGGAACCGCCGGGCGGGCTGAAGGACGCCATGGCCATGCTGCCGCTGGCCAAGACGGTGATGGCGATGAAGCCCGCCATGCGCTCGAGCCTCGGCCTTGGCGGTTCCGCGCCGTGCCAGGAGGTCGTGGAGACCGGCGATGCGGTGGATCTCGACGCCCTGCCGATCCAGACCTGCTGGCCGGGCGAGCCTGCGCCGCTCATCACCTGGCCGCTGATCGTCACCCGGGGGCCGTCATCGGCGCGCGAGGACGATTTCAATCTCGGTATTTACCGTATGCAGAAGATCGGCCGCAACAAGACGATCATGCGCTGGCTGAAGCATCGCGGCGGCGCCCAGCATCACCAGCGCTGGTCGAGGGAAAAGACCGAGCCCCTGCCCGCGGCGGCGGTGCTCGGCGCCGATCCGGGGACCATCCTCGCCGCCGTGACGCCGACGCCCGACACGCTGTCGGAGTACCATTTCGCCGGTCTCCTGCGCGGCAGGAAAGCCGAACTGGTCGATTGCAGGACCGTGCCCCTGAAAGTGCCCGCCGAGGCGGAGATTGTCCTTGAAGGCCATGTCTCGCTCGATGAGTATGCGGACGAAGGTCCTTATGGAGACCATACCGGCTATTACAATTCCGTGGAGCGCTTTCCCGTTTTCACCGTGACGGCGATTACGCGCCGGCGCGAGCCGATCTATCTGTCCACCTTCACCGGCCGCCCTCCGGACGAGCCGAGCGTTCTGGGCGAAGCCCTCAACGAGGTGTTCATCCCGCTCCTGCAACAGCAGTTTCCGGAAGTGACGGATTTCTGGCTGCCGCCGGAGGGGTGCAGCTACCGCATCGCCGTCATCTCGATGAAGAAAGCCTATCCCGGCCACGCCAAGCGGGTGATGATGGGCGCGTGGTCCTATCTGCGTCAGTTCATGTACACCAAGTGGATCATCGTCGTGGACGACGACATCGACGCGCGCGACTGGAAGGACGTCATGTGGGCGATCTCCACCAAGATGGACCCGGCGCGCGACATCACGGTGATCGAGAACACGCCGATCGACTATCTCGACTTCGCCTCGCCGGAATCCGGGCTCGGATCGAAGATCGGCCTCGACGCCACCGACAAGCTGCCGCCGGAGACGAAGCGCGAATGGGGCGAGGAGATCCGCATGACCGAGGAGGTCGTCGCCCGCGTCGACGAGATCTGGTCTCGCCTCGGGCTTCCCGGCGACGGGCGCAAGATCTGGTCCTGAAATTCATCCGTTAAAAGAGTATGAACGGGGCTGTGCCGGCCGAAGCGCCCCTGAAAGAGGCGCCTCGATATACTTGTCCGGGTCCGGTCGATACATTTTTCGCTTCCCCCGTTAGGGATAGCGGAAAATTAACATCTTCCCGCATAGGTTGCGCCGTATGATCGCGGGCGTTAAAAAGGTTGTGGTTGGATAACCTCAGCACGCGGCCCGTGTTGTTTAACGCAGCTGCGGAGGCGAGAGTGCGGGCACAGTCTGACGAAATCGTAACCGGGGGCCGTGTTCGGCGGCGATTGTATCTGTGCGCCGCAATGGGCGCGCTTGCCGTTCACGGCGGGCCCGCCGGCGCCGCGCCGGCGGTGTTTTTCAGCGAAGATCTCGCCGAGGGAGAGACCCGGTTTATCGATGTCGTGAACGCCGCCGATTCCGGCGCGCAGATCTTCTCGTACGATTTTGACGCGTCCACCCCGTCGAATTTTTCGGTGACGCAAGGCGCAACGACGGTCTATGTCCGCTCGTTCCGGGCCGGGACGCCGGCGGTCTATAATTCAAACGGCTTTCAAAGCTGGAGCGTCAGCTATTCTGGCGGTTTCGACACTGTGATCGACGCCGGTTACACGCTGGAGTTTTTCGCCGACAGCGGCTTTACGACTCCGTTCGCCGTCAATTCCGTCGCGCTTTATACGGACGACTGGGGAACGTGCTGTACGACGAGCAACGTCACGCCTGCCGGAACCGCCGACGGCTCGGCGATGTATATGGTGTTCGACCAGGATCAGGCGAGCGAGAGCATCAACTTCGTCGGCAATATCACCACGCCCATTCCGAGTACGACGCATTTCGTCGCCGCGATCGACGACACCGACAGTTTTTCATCGCTCACGCTTGCGCCCAACGGCGCCGGCGAGGCGTTCGGCGCCGGCGGGCGGCTGCTGTTTTCCCTGGTGCCGATCGGCTCGGTCCCGGCCGGCTCCTCGTTCATCGAGGTCGGCGACGTCACGCCGGATATCGATGCGGGCGGTCCCTATACGACGGCCGAGTTGAACGCCGGCGGCGTGAACCCGGTGTTCACCGGCGGCGTGTTGCAGCTTGCCGGGGCCGGCGCCGTCACGCCCGATTTCACGGTGACGGCGTCGAACGGATCGATCGACACGAACGGGTTCGACGCCGAGTTCAGCGGCGCGATCTCCGGCGCCGGTTTCCTGACGAAAACCGGAACCGGCGTTTTGACCCTGAGCGGCGTGAATACGCATGCCGGCGGCATCGTGATCAACGCAGGGGCGCTGGCCGTCGGCGACGACGCCGCGCTTGGCGCCGGGCCGCTGGAGATCGGCGCAGGGACGTTTCGGGCGACGGGCGATATGTCCACGGACAACGACATCGTCGTCAGCGCCATGACGAGCACGGTGGACACCCGCGAGCACGACCTCACCCTGACGGGATCGTTGAGCGGTTCGGGCCGGCTTTCGAAAACCGGGACGGGCGTTTTGACCCTGAGCGGGACGAACAGCCATGACGGCGGCGTACGGATCGAGGAAGGCGTTCTCGCCGCCGGGGCGGACGCCGCGCTCGGCGCGGGCGCGGTGGACATCGGCGCCGGCGCTTTTCGGGCGCTAGGCAGTTTCTCCACGGACAATGCCTTCGTTTTCAGCGACGACGCCAGCGCCGTCGACACCGGCGCGCATGACCTGACCCTGACCGGGCCGTTGAGCGGTTCGGGCCGGCTCACGAAAACCGGTACGGGCGTTTTGACCCTGACCGGCGCGAACGCCCATGGCGGCGTGCGGATCGAGGAAGGCGTGCTCGCCGCCGGCGGCGACGCGGCCCTGGGCGCGGGGGCGGTGGAAATCGGCGGCGGCGTCTTCCGGGCGACAAACAGTTTCATCACGGACAACGCCTTCACCGTCTCCGGCCCGTCCGGCGTCATCGACACCCAGGACGGCGTGCTGGCGCTGGCGGGCGGGCTCGGCGGCGCGGGCGGCCTCGTCAAGCGGGGAAGCGGCGTGTTGCAGCTTGCCGGCATGAACGCTCTGTCCGGCGACATCACCATCATGCAGGGCGCGCTCGCGGTGACGTCGGGCGGTCTCAGCGCCCGCGACATCATCATTATGCAAGGGGCGTCGCTTTTCGGCGCGGGGCGGATCGAGGCCGGCGTTCAGGTGCTGTCCGGCGGCGCCCTGTCCCCCGGCGCCTCGCCCGGCGTTTTGACCGTCGCCGGCGATCTCGCGCTTTCCGACGGCGCCCTGTTCGTGGTCGAAATCGACGGCGCGACGCCGGGCGCCGGCGCGGGCAACCATGATCAGGTGGTTCTTCAGGGCGCGGACAGCGTCTTTACCGCCGCCGGCGCGGTCGCGCCGGTCCTTCGCGGCATTACCGGAGACGCGACCAACATGTTCGCTCCCCAGCTTGGCGAGCGTTTCACCATCGTCGAGGCGGAAGGGGGGGTCGCCGATACGTTCGACGCCGTTCTTCAGCCCACAGAGGGCCTGGCGGGCAATCTGCGGTTCGAGGTCGTCTACAACCCCAATTCCATTGACCTGATCGTCGCGCCGCAATTCTACAGCGTCACGATCGCGGACGGCGCGCGCGGCAATGCGCGGCGGGTCGCGGGCCATCTCGATGCGATCCGCACGCCGATGGGCGCCGGACCGACCGAGGCGGCGACCGCGCTTTTTGCCGACCTGACGGTGTTGTCCCCGGTCGCTCTGTCCGCCGCGCTGCAGGACCTTTCCGGCGAGGTCCATGCCAGCGGCCTGTCGGCGGCGCGGCGCGGATCGAGGGTCGTGCGCGACGGCCTGATCTTCGACGGCGCCGGCAGACGGGTCGGAAGCGGCGCGTGTGCGGCCGCGTCCCCTGCGGACGGCGTTGCGGGCGCCGCGCCATCCGCATGCGCGGAGCGCGACGGGCGGCAAGCCTGGATCGAAGTCTTCAACGTGAAGGAAACCATCGATCCGGACGGGATCGCCGCCGGTTATGACAGCCAGCATTTCGCGGTGCAGGCCGGGTTCAACGCCGTCGCCGTCGGCGACGCGCGGATCGACCTGGCCGGCGGGTATTCCCGCGGCGATTTCGAAAACGCCGGCGCCGGGGACGGGTTCGTCGAAACCTGGACGGGTGCGGTGCGCGGGGCGACCCGGCTCGGGCCGGTCACGGCGGAGGCGGCCATCGGCGGCACCTACGCCCGGATCGAGTCGCGGCGGAGCAACTCGCTTCTCTCCGCAGGCGGCAACGAAAGCGATTCCCAGGCCTATCTGGTCCATGTCGATGCGGTATTCAGCTATCCGACGGCGATCGGCGAGACGTTCGTGGCGACGCCGTTTGTCGGGGTGCATGGCGAATGGATCAGCGCCGACGACTTCACCGAAGCAGGACCGGCCGCAACCGCGCTTTACGTGGAGAATGTCGATATGACCACGGGCCGCACCCGGCTTGGCTCGGCCTTCGCGAAGCGGTTTTCGGTTTTCGGCAAGTCTTCCGACGCCTCGCTGCGCGCGGCCTGGCAGCGGGAAATCAACGGCGCGTCCCTGTCGCGCGATGCGCTGCTGCATGGCGTGTCGTGGGAGACGCGCAGCGCCGACGCCGGCGTCAACCGCGCCGAGTTGAGCGCGCTGTGGCGCGTGAACATCACGTCGACGCTGAGCGCCGGCCTCGAGTATCGCGGCGAGTACAACAGCAACGTGCGCAGCCATGAAGGCGTGCTCGGGCTCAACGTGCTCTGGTAAGGGCGCGCGCCGCCCTCTTGCGCGCCCATTGCGCGCCCCATATTGCGCCGACCGTTTGCGCCAACGGATCGACCGGCGCGAACGCCCTTCGGGACGCCCGTCGCGGGAGACGGGCGTTCTTTAAGAGGGCGCACTTTAAGAGGGTATTTGGGGGACCGGCGCAGGGCGCCCGGTGCTTTCCATACGGATAGGCTACGCGGAAACGACGCAGTCGCGGCCGGCGTTCTTCGCCGCGTAGAGCGCGTCGTCGGCATCCTGAATCAGCGCCTCGATGGACCCGGCGTTGGCGAACTCGGCGACGCCGAACGACATGGTGATGCGGCCGAGGTCGGTATTGGTGTTCTTGTTGACAAGCCGCCGATTGCTGACGGCGATGCGGATCTTGTCGGCAAGGGTCATGGCGTTGTGCAGCGCCGTATTGGGCAGGACCACGGCGAATTCCTCCCCGCCGTAACGGGCGACGAGGTCCTGTCCCTTGACGTTGTCCTTCAACACGCTGGCCACCAGCTTGATCACCTGGTCGCCGATCTGGTGGCCCCATGTGTCGTTGAACGCTTTAAAATGGTCGATGTCGGATATGATCAGCGACAGGGGCGCGTTTTCGCTGTGCGCCTGGGCCGCGAATTCCTTGATCGCCGCGTCGAAGAAGCGCCGGTTTCTGAGCTGGGTGAGAAAATCCGTGTTCGCGTCAATCGCGATCGCCTCGATCGAGCTTTGCAATGTGTTGATCTTCTCCGCCGCGTCGTGGAGGTTGCGCTCCAGCTCGGCGTTGCGCGTAATCGCCTTGTGGGCGGTTTCCACCAGCGAGGCCAGCAGGCGCCGCGCCGTCGTTTCCGGATCGTCGTTCGCCTGGGCCTGTTGCGCCGCGTCGTCAAGATCCTGGCGGAACTCCGTCGCCGACAGGCCGAAGCGCTGGGTCAGGTCCTTCAGCGCGTTCGTCTCGCTCAGAAGTTGCGTGGCGAAATGCTCGATGTCGGAAGACGGCGTGTTCGAACGAAAATAGCGCCCGTGAATGCTTTTCAGGAAAGCTTCGTTGACGCGCTTCCTGACGCCCAGCTCGTGCTCGATTTCGGTGGACAGGTTCTTGTTGTTTTTTCCGAGGTGGGAAAACCATACTTCATAGTAAGGAGGAAACGGAGGGATTGACATGCTGTTCAATTCCCGCACCGCCAATTGCCCGATATGATGAGCCTCTTCTGGCCTCTTAACAGTCTCGCTCATTATACTCCCCTGGACGCATATTCAGCGGCCGCCGCCGATAGGATGAATCTGGACGAAATCATTATATATTGAGTTAAGCGGCGCGGCGCCCGCGTCGCGCGCCGACCATAACAATTTCGTCAGGGTGGTGAATGCGCCCTTAACGTCGTCGCGCGCGCGCCGACAGGGTCAGCTCGCGGCTCGTTTCCTCCGCGTCGTTGCGGCGTTTACGGTCTTCTGTTTGCGCTGTTTTGACAAGGCGCTGCGCGGCCATTTCCCGTTGCAGCGCGGTGCGCACGAGGGCGCCCTGCTGGTGTTTTTCGTTTTCGATGGCTTCGCCGTCCCGGCGCCTGCGCCGCGCATCGTCATAAAGCCGACCGGCGCATGCGGCCGCGTGACGCATGGTTTCCGCGCAGACCGCCGCGCCGGCGCCGGCGAGCGTTTCTCCGGCGTCGCGGCGGAGCGCCTCGGCGTCGTCGAACGCCGCGCGCTGGCGCTTCATCAGCGCCGCATAGCCGGATTTTTCGATCTGGGTTTTCACCTCCATCAGTCCGAGCAGCGTTGCAGCGGTCTTTTTCTTCATGAGGCGCCTTCCACGCGCCATTTCTTGCGCATTTCTTCTGCATAATGAATGGCCGCGGCGACGGCGGCGTAATGCTCCTTGCGGATCTCTTCGCCGATGTCCACCATGGCGTGAATCGAGCGCGCCGTGGGCGGGTCGCGGCGAATCGGGACGCCGGCGAGGGCGGCCGCCTCGCGGATGCGCGCGGCCACGGCGTCGACGCCCTTGGCGATGCAAATCGGCGCGGCGTCGCGCTCGCGGTCCCATTTCAGGGCGACGGCGTAATGGGTCGGGTTGACGAGCACGATGTCGGCCTTCGGCACGTCGTTCATCATGCGGTTGGTGGCTATCTCTTCCGCCCGTTTGCGCCGCTCGCGTTTCACATGCGGGTCGCCGTCTGTGTCCTTGCTTTCTTCCTTGAGTTCCTGGTGCGTCATTTTCAGGCGGTTGCGGTGCTGAAAATGCTGCCAGGGCATGTCGATGGCGGCGACGCCCACGGCCGCGATGGTGACGAGGCCGCAGAAAAACGTCGCCTCACGGAAGATCAGCGGCATCACCGCACTCGCCGGCAGGGCGGCGTAGGACGGCAGGTCCGCAAACCGGTCTTTATAGGCGAAGGCGAGGATTGCAAGGACGGCCGAGAGTTTCGCCGCGCTTTTCAGGAACTCGACGATCCCGTTCCAGCCAAATTTCTTTTTTGCGTTGTCGATGATCGACAGTCGGGAGAGTTTCGGCTTGATTTTCGACGGCGCAAACGCGACCGCCTGCTGTCCCATGATCGAGACGACGACGCCTGCAATGAGCATGGCGAAAATTGGCGCGACGGCAGCGGCGATCCCCCCGCCCAGCCGCAGCATGAAGGCGGGGTCTCCGGACCAGAGCAGGCGCGTCGCCATATCGTCCGGATGCGCCAGGAACTGCGTCATGATGGTCATGAGCCGCATCGCGACCCAGCCCGAGATCGTCACCAGCATGACGAAAAAAGCAAGATAGGTCGCCGCCGAGGTGGCTTCGGTGGAATAAGCGACATCGCCCTGTTCGCGGGATTTGCGCAGTTTCTGCTGCGTCGGCTCGTGCGATTTTTCGCCGGAATCCGAATTCTGGTCGCTCATCGGCCGGCTCCGGCAAGCGTGGCGAGCGTTTCCTGCAGCATGTCGAGCCAGACGCCGAGGATGACCGGCGCGGCGATGGCGAGGAGGACGAGCCCGGCGAAGGTGACGGCGGGAATGCCGACAAAGGCGACCATAAGCTGCGGCATGGCGCGGTTGGCCGCGCCGATGGCCAGATTGTAGATGAAGCCGACGATAACGAACGGCATCGCCAGGGAGAAGGCCATGGCGAACGCTGCGGCGGCGCGCGCCGCCGCCCATTCGCCAGCATCATCCGTACCAGGAAAGACACCGAAAGGCATGATCTCAAAGGAGGCGATCAGTACCCGAACGACCTCGAAATGGAGACCGGAGGAAACCGCGAGCACGACGCCGGCCATCATCAACACGGTCGCGATGGGCGATTCCGGCTGATCGCCCATGCTGGGGCCGAAAAGCTGCGCCAGCGACAGCGTCTGGCTGGCGATCGCGCCGGCGGTCTGCAACGCGAAAACGGCGATGCGGATCGAAAACCCGATCAGCGCCCCCGACACCGATTCCGCGGCGATCATCAGCACCGCCCCCGAAACGGTCGCCGGGGGACGGGGGCCGTCGACGAGCACGGCGGGGATCAGGATCAGCGTCAGCGCCATCGCCGCGCCGAGGCGCACGCGCATGGGGACGACCCGCTCGCCGATGCCCGGCAGGAAGAACGCCAGCGCCGACATCCGCGTGAACAGCGCGGCGACGAGGGCGACGGCGGGAAAATTGTCCCGCCCGAAGCCGGTGAGGAGGGAGAACGCTTCCATCGCCGCGCGCCCTCAAGCGACGCCAAGAATGGCGGGCTGTTCTGACGGATCGATCTCCTCATAGGCGATCACGGCGTTGCGGATGCCTTTCGCGGCGAGCACGGTGGTCAGGAAGCGGCGGCGTTTCGCGCTGGTGACGATCGCCGGAAAGGCGCCGGCGGAGACCGCTTTCGCCACCTTGTCGCGGATCGCCGTGGCGAGACGGTTGAACTCCGAGGGCGGCAGCGCGATGTCGGCGGCGCCGTTGCCGTGGTCGCGCTCGTTCTGCGCGAACAGCTCCTCCCATTCCGGCCCGAGCTGGATCAGCGGCAGCTTTCCGTCGGTGTCGCGCAGGCGGGAGATGAACTGGAAACCGATCCGCTGGCGGACATATTCGGCGATCTGCTCCGGCGAGGTGAGGGCCGTGCGACCCTCCGCGATCGCTTCAAGGATCACCGGCAGGTTGCGGATGGAAACCTTCTCCTCCAGAAGGAGGCGGAACACCGCCTGCACGAGGTCGTGCGGGGTCTTGTCGTTGATGAATTCCGACAGCATCTTGCGGTTGGCCTCGGCCCGGGCGGGATCGGAGGTGGCGACGAATTCGTCGAGAATGCGGCGCAGGGCGCGGCGCGTCATCAGGCGGCCGAAATTGGACTTGATGACCTCCAGGAGATGGGTTGCGGCGACCTCCGCGGGCTCCACCACCGGCAGGCCCATCATCACCGCCTCCTCCTGCTGGCCGGCGTCGATCCAGCGCGCCGCCGCGCCGAATACAGGCTCCTTGACGTCCCTGCCCGGAATGTCGAACGGCGTGTCGTCCCGCGTCAGGACGAGAACGCATTTGGGGTCGATCCGGCTGCGCGCCACCTCAACGCCGTGGATCCGGATGACGTATTCGTTCTCCGGCAGGGCGGTGTTGTCGGTCAGGCGGATCGGCGGCACGATGAAACCGAACTCGGCGGCGACATATTTCCTGATCTTGATGATGCGCTTGTCGAGGCCGGCTTCGGCGTCCATGCAGGTCGGAATGATGTTCGGCGCGAATTCCACATGGATTTCGTCGAGGCTGAGCACGTCGCCGAGAGATTCCTCTTTCGGCGCCTCGCTTTCCTCGGCCGGCGCCAGCGCTTCGGCCTTTTCCTTCTCCGCCGCGCGCTGATAGGCGAAATAGGACACCGCGCCGAGGATCACCGCGCCTGCCATGAAGGGCGGGAAGGGCATGCCCGGAAACAGCGCGAAAACGCCGAGCATCGCCGCCACCGTGGCGATGGCCGCCGGGTATTCCGCCAGCTGATCGAATAGCGCGCGGTCCGTCGGTCCCAGGACGCCGCCCTTAGACAGGAGGAGCGCCGCGGCGATGGAGATGATCACCGCCGGGATCTGCGAGACGAGGCCGTCGCCGACGGTCAGGATCGAGTAGGTCTCGATCGCCTGGCCGAAGGAGAGGTTGTGAACGCCGACGCCGAGGGCCAGGCCGACAATGAGGTTCATCAGGGTGATCAGCAGGCCGGCGATGGCGTCGCCCTTGACGAATTTCGACGCGCCGTCGAGGGAGCCGAAAAACGTCGTCTCCTCCTGTTCAAGCTTCCTGCGGGCCTTGGCTTCCTCGTGATTGATCGCGCCGGCGGCGATATCGCTGTCGATGGCGAGCTGCTTGCCGGGCATGCCGTCAAGGGCGAAACGCGCCCCGACCTCGGCCATCCGGCCCGCGCCCTTGGTGATGACGAGAAAATTGACGATCAGCAGTACGGTGAAGATCACGAGGCCGAGAAATACGTTCCCCCCCATGATGAACATCGCAAACCCCTGAATGACGCCGCCGGCCGCGTCCGTGCCGGTGTGCCCTTCGCCGATGATCAGTTTGGTGGAGGAAACGTTGAGCGACAGCCGCAACAGAAGCGAGCCGAGAAGGATCGTCGGAAAGGACGAGAAATCGAGCGGGCGTTCGATGAACAGCGTGATCGTGAAGATCAGGATCGCCATGGCGAAGGAGACGGTCAGGCCGACATCCAGCATCCATGCCGGCGCCGGCAGGATCATCATGACGATGATCGCCATCAGGGCGATGGCGAGCAGCACGGTCGGCTGGAAAATGTTGCGGTTGCTGGCGGCCACGGTCGCTTACTCTTTCCTGGTCAGCAGCGGCGCCGCGGCCGGCGCGACAAGCGGCCTCGCGCCGGTGAAAAGGGTGAGGCGCACGCCGCCGCGCCCGGTTGCGCCGTCGCGAAGCGCCGGCGGGGCGAGCGTGACCGGCAGCGGCGGGCGCGCGTCCTGCGCCGGCTCCCGGCCTAGCCGCTCCAGCGCCGCGGCGATCTTCTTTCCGTAGGCGGCGCCTTTGTCCGTGTGGCGCGAATGGTAGCTGTTGACCGCGGCGTTCCAGTCGCCGAGTTCCCCGTGAAGCCGGGTGAGAAACGATGCGGCGTAGGCCGCGCCCGCCGCCGGCTCGAACATGGCGAAGGGCGTATCGAAGGCGCCGCCGTGCCATCTGGTGTTGATCTGGAAACAGCCGATGTCGATCGAGTCGGCGCCGCGATTTTTCCTTTCACGGACGAAGCTTTCCGCCTGCGCCCTGGTGTCGAAATAACGACCCTTGCCGGCGATATTCACGGTCCACGGCCAGGCGACGGTCTCGCCATGGCGATAGCGCCCGGTTTCGACGAGCGAAATCGCCTGCAACAGGCCGGGCGGAATTGCAAAGCGCTGTTCCGCCTGACGCGCGGCTGTCCGGCAGGCCGATGCGGCGTCGGCGTGGGCCGCGGCCGGCATGAAGGCGGACGCCGCCGCCACAACAATCAGCAACAGGATCGTCGAGAAACGCATGGCTTATCCCGATACATACTTGACGACGCTGTCATTGAACAGGGTCAGGATTAACTGGATTGCGAAATTCGCGGACAGGGTGAAGGCGATCAGCATGGCGACCAGTTTCGGTACGAATGTGAGCGTCAGCTCCTGGATCGAGGTCAGCGCCTGCAACAGGCCGATGACGATGCCCACGACCAGCGCGGTGATCAGCATCGGCGAGGCGATCCACACGGCGCCCCACAGATATTCGCCCAGGACGGTAAGGATATCGGCGTCAGACATTCTGTCATCGACCCTTCTGAAACGGTTAAATCGGCATACGGAGAAGTTCTTGGTAAGCTTCGACGACGCGGTTGCGCAGCGTCACCGCCGTTTCCACGGCCATTTCCGCCGCGGCCATCGCCTCGACGACGGAATGCGGGTCCGCCTCGCCGGTCATGAACGCCGCGGCGGCGGTTTCGCTTTTCGCCACCGTGTCCGCGACGGTCTTGACCGCGTTCAGCGGCTGGAAGCCCGCGTCGTCGCCGCCCGCCGCGCTTGCCGGGGCGCCGGCGGCCTTGCCGGCCTTCGCCGCGTCCACGCCGGCGCTCAGGGTTTTCTGCGCCGCGCCGTAGGTTTTCATCGCGTTGAATGCGTTGATATCCATTGTCGTCGCTCCTATCGTCTCAGGATATCCATGAGGCTTGAATACATCTGCCGCGCCTGCTGGAAGGTCGCCAGATTCGCCTCATAGGACCGGTTCGCCTCGCGGCCGTCCGCCATTTCCATCATCAGACTGACATTGGAAAGCTCCACATGCCCGCTTTCATCCGCCATTGGATGAGCCGGATTGTAAACGCGCTCCAGCTTCGACCGGTCGAGACCGACACGGTCCACCTTGACAAGGTTCATGTCGCGTTCGCGGTTATAGGCGTTGTCGAAGCTGACGGTCTTGCGGTGGAAACCGGGCGTGTCCTTGTTGGCGATGTTCTCGCTGATCACGCGCATGCGGAAGCCCTGGGCCTGCATTCCGCTTGCAGCGGCGTTCATGGAATTTGCGAAGGAATTCACAGGTTAACCCTCCCTATACGTTCCGTCCAAGCGCCATGCGCATGATGTTTATGGACTTGCGGTAAATGGCGGTCGCGGCTTCGTGCTGCTGCTGCGCGTCCACGCTGCGCATCATCTGGTCTTCGATGGAGACGGTGTTGCCGTTCGGGGACGCGGCGCCGGGGATGTCGACAAGCTCCGTACGCTACGGGTCGCGGCCTTGCGCGCCATGGGGCTTGAGGTCGTCGCGGGCGGCCATGCGAGCGTAGCTGTCGGCGAAGGATTGGAGGTCTTTCGCCTTGTAGCCCGCCGTATCCGCATTCGCGATATTCTGCGAGATCACCTGATGGCGGTCGGCGGCGTGGCGCGCCATGGCCGAGGCCATTTTCAAAATATCAATCGAGTTCAGCATTCTGCCGACGTCCTGTTAAGGATTACGGTTTATGAAGATGAAGAGAAAAGTTGAATATAAAATTAACCATGGCGGCCGCCCGATGACCATCAACCTTACCGACCTCGCCAAGGGCGCTTTCGACGCCGTCGACGCGCATCATGTCTGGGGTCGCGTGGCGGCCATCGACGGCGGCGTCGTTCACGTCACGGGCCTGTCGGGGCTGGCGCGCATCGGCGACCGGATACTGATCGCGGCGAAAGACGGCGACGCGCCCGCGCAAGCCTCCGGTCAAATGCCCGGCCAGGCGAGTGATCAGGCGAGCGGCTGCGTGGCCGGCGAAGTCATCGCCATGCGCAGCGACGAATTGCTGGTGATGCCCGAAGCGTCCCTCAGCGGCATGTCTCCCGGGGACCGCGCCTACCTGCGGGCGGAAAGCGACGTATTCCCCAGCGAGGAATGGATCGGGGAGGTTTTATCATCCGACGGAACGTTTTTCGACGGACGGCGCACGCCGAAGGGCGAACGGCCCATGGCGCTCAACCCGGCGCCGACGCCGGCGACGGCGCGGCGCGGCCTCGGCGCGCGGCTCGACACGGGCCTCGCCCCGTTCGATACTTTCCTGCCGATCTGCCGTGGTCAGCGCATCGGGCTGTTCGCCGGGTCGGGCGTGGGCAAATCCTCGCTGATCGCCGCGCTTGCGCAAGGCGTAGACGCCGACATCGTGATCGTCGCCCTGATCGGCGAACGCAGCCGGGAGGTGCGCGAATTCGCCGAGGGCGTGTTCAGGACCAAGAGCGGCGCGCGGGCGATCATCGTCGCCTCGACCTGCGACGAGCCGGCGCCGGCGAAGCGCCGCGGGGCGCTGCTCGCCATGACGGCGGCGGAATATTTCCGCGATCAGGGCCTGCATGTCCTGTTGCTTTTCGATTCCATCACGCGGTTCGCGGATGCGCATCGCGAGATCGCGCTGACCGCAGGGGAGACGCCGTCGTTGCGCGCTTACCCGCCGTCGACGTTCCGCGCCGTCGCCTCGCTCGCGGAGCGCACCGGGCCGGGGCTTGAAGGCGAAGACGGCGCGGGCGGCGATATCACGGCGGTTTTCAGCGTCCTGGTCGCCGGCTCCGACATGGACGAGCCCGTCGCCGACATGGTGCGGGGCATTCTCGACGGCCATGTGGTGCTCGATCGCGATATCGCCGAACGTGGACGGTTTCCCGCCATCAATGTCCGGCGCAGCGTCTCGCGCAGCCTGCCGCACGCGGCGAGCGATGAAGAAAACGCAACTCTCCTGGAGGCGCGCCGCCTCATCGCCGCTTATGACGACGCGGCGGCGATGATCCAGACCGGACTTTACGCGCGCGGGTCCGATCCGGTGATCGACCGCGCCCTGACGGCCTGGCCGGGCCTCGACGCATTCGTGTCGGAAACCTCGCCGACCTGCAAGGAGAGCTTCGCCAGGCTGAACGCGGTTCTGAACGCCGCTTCGGGCGACGGTCCTAACGGGAACTAGGGGCGGCGCTTGCCCAGGCGCGGCGATCAACGCTCGTGCGGGCGGCGGATCAGAATTGCGACAGGAAGAGGTTCTGGCTGCTCACCGCGCCGAGCGCGCTGCTTTGCAACAACGTCAGCGCGCCGATGCCCGGGGTCAGCGCGCCGGGTCCGCTTTCAAGCTGGCGGTTCAGGAAAAAACGGCGGATGATCTGGTTCACATTGTCCGGGTCGCTGAAAATCGCCGGCGAAGACGAACCGAAGACGCTGAGCGCGCGGTCCGCGAAAAATTCCTGCTGCTGATCGATATCGACCTGCGAGGCTTCTGACGGTATGTTAAGCGCCGTCGCCGCCAATTCCCGCAGCGGCGGGCTGCCCATGATCCGGAACCAGGCGGCGCGCTCGCTCTGTTCGGCGAGGGCCGCGATATCGCCGATTTCGCGGCGAAAGTTCATGGCGACGCGCATATCGGAATCCACGTCGCCGACGGCGCGTTCGAATTCAAGCGTTTTGTATCGCGCAATGATGTCTTCACGGAACGCTTCGCTGGAAACGTCCGGATCGGTCAGATTGCCGTAGCTGAACACCTCCGCCATTTCCTGAAACCGCGGGTCGTTGAGGCGATTGGCGAAGGAGGTGGTGACGAGGGTGCCGCCTTCGAGAATCTTCTGGATGAATGCGCCCTTGTTGATTTCGTCGCTTAGCCCGAAAGCGCCGAGCGCGACGCCGAGAAGCCGCCGGTCGCCGACGAGCGCTTCGGCGCTGGTGGCGTTCGCGATGTTCTCGCGGAAATACTCGATTTCCCGTTCGATGACGGGGGAGTTTTCAAACTGCTCGCGTTGCCGCGCTTCGCTGTTTTCCAACACGCGCCAGCCCAGATATCCTCCCGTGCCGATGATAGGTTGGAACATGGCGTCGCCTCAGGTCAGCCGTTCGTTCGCACGCTTCGCTTCGGCGTTCGATTTCATCCGGGCGTAGAGCAGCAGTTTTTCCTCATGAGGAAGAATGGACTTCAGCGCCCGCAGCACCCGGTAGTATTCCTTGTTGTCGAGATGGATCTGCGCGTTGGCGATCTGTTCGCGATGCTCCTGTTCGGTGAGCGCGTCGTAAAGCTGACGCAGGCCTTCCTGAAGTTCCGGAGTTGCAACGTCTGCGGACAGGTCGCCCGTGACGATGAGCTGCGCGACATAGTAAAGCCGCTTGACCGGGGTGTTCGCCTCGCTCGGATGCATGGCGTCGCGCAGGCGCAGGATATTGGCGCCGTCGGATTTGACCCTCAGTTTGGCGCGCTTCTCGCCGTTCTCGAGGATGCATCCGTTGATGAGAAACTTCTCATGCGGGCGAAGCCGGATAATCAGTCCACCGCTCATGCCGAACTCTCTTTCTGTTCTTCCTGAAGAGCGGACTGGGCGCGCAGGCCGCGCATCACGGACTTGTTGATGTCGATGAGAACGCTTGGATCGTCGGTCTCGCCGGCGTGGATTCTCGCCGTGTGGTGGCGCGTGAATTCGGAAAGATAAAACAGGTTTGCGCGCAAATCGGCCGGCAACGGATTGTTTTCATTCGCCACCTCGACGGCTAGCACGCGCCAGAGCTGGAGATTGTTGAACAGCGCTTCCTGTTTGCGGACGAAATAGTCGATCGCGGACTTGTCCAGCGTCGACAGGGCGCGCGTGACATGGGCGAACGCCTGGTACTCGATATTCTTGTCGTTGCCGGTGGATTTGGCTGATGCGCCGTAGCTTTGCTGCGCCAATGACGTTTCTATCATTGTATCTTGCCTTCTTTCATTCCTTCTGAATGACGATGATGATGAGAACGACCGGGAGCGGAAGATCCCGCTCCCGGTCAGGGATCAGTTTAACGGAACAGACCCAGAAGCGTCTGCGGACGCTGGTTGGCGATCGACAGCGCCTGAACGCCCAGCTGCTGCTGCACCTGCAGCGACTGGAGACGGGCCGAGGCTTCTTCAAGATCGGCTTCGACAAGGGCGCCGATGCCCGACTTCAGGGAGTCGGTCAGCGTCTTGACGAATTCGTTCTGAATGTCGATCCGCTTTTGCGCGGAACCGAACCCTGCTGCGGCGTCGATGCCGACGTCGATCAGGCTCTCGATGCTGGTGAGAGCGGCCGCCGCGCCGGCGGAAGTCGTCACGTCGATGTCCGAAACGCCGGCAAGCGACGAGGTTGTGGCCGCAACCACCGCACCCGTCGCAGCGACGGTCGAGGAATCGAGGTTCGCGAAGCTGATCGTGGCGCCGGAAACGCTCGCCGTCAGCGTGGACGGAAGCGCGCCGCCGTTGATCGCGGTGTTGAGGCCGGCGGCGACTTCGTTGATGCCGTCGCCGGAGAAGGCGCGGTAGTTGTAGGTCGTGCCGGCGACAGCGACCGAGTACAGCTCGCCCGCCGTGACGGTGCCGCTGACCACGATGTCGCCGGTGCCCGGCGTCGTCGCCGGCGTGGCCGGGGTTTGCGCTGCGACTTCCGTGGCGCTGCCGGCGGCGGTGAACGTGCCCGACGCGGAGTTCGTCGCGACGCCGACGCTGACGGCGGAGCTGTTGGCGTTGTTGATCGTCAGAACGCCGCCGGTTACGGAAACCGTGATGCCCGCATAGGCCGGGTTGCTGCCGGAGATCTTGGCGTTGATGGCCGTTTCCAGCGCCGTCGCGATGGCGCCGGCCGTTTCCGGCGTCGATCCGTCGGTGGTGAAGGTGGTGGCGTCGCCGCCGATGGTCACCGTGAAGTCTTCGCTGGTGCCGATCGTGCCGCCGATGGTGAGGTCGAGGGTGCCGTCAACGGCGGCCGAGCCGCCGGTGCCCGCGCCGACCGTGACGCTGGCGGTGATGCCGCCGGTGAGCGCAAGCGCTGCGCCGCCGGTAATCGACAGGTCGTTCCGGGCGACGGAGATGTCGGAGGTCGACACCGTGCCATCGGCCGCGCGGTTCAGCGACGACAGGATCGTGATGTCGTCCGTACCCTTCAGAAGGTTCAGGCCGTTGAACTGAGCGGCGTCGACGATCGTGGTGATCTGCGATTCGAGCTGATCGATGTCGGTCTGGATCTTGGAGCGGTCGACGTTGTCTTCCTGCGCCGAGACGATCAGCGCCTTCATGTCCTGAAGCAGTTCGGTGACTTGTTCCGCCGCGCCGCGCGCAACGCCCACCGTGGAGGCGCCGAGGTCGAGCGACGAGGAGATCGCCTCGAAGCCGTCGACGTCCGACTGCATGACCGTCGACACGGCCCAGATCGCGGCGTTATCGCGCGAGTTCGACACGCTTTTACCGGTTGAAATTTCCTGCTGCACCATGGTCAGACCCTTGTTGATCTGGCGCAAGGTGTTCAGCGCTACCATCGAGCTTTCGTTTGTAAGCAATCCCATGTTCTATGTCCTTTAAACGCTATTGCTGTGCTAGTGCACTGTTACTTTGCCCGACCTGGCTTTGCCGACGGTTTGGGAATGTCATCGTTCTGACGTAGGCGAGGGGGGTTCTGCCGCCCTTGCAACGATCGCTTCGGATAGTTAGTCGTTAGCTTAGATATGATGAGATAAATTTAGGTTAATTTGCTCAGGCCATTTTGTGGCGCGTCACCTCGAAATCGTGGGTGCGGAGTTTCTCGCCGTCATGGGTGTAGGCGCCGACCATGGTTTCCCGGTTCGCCATCCGGCGCAGGCGCGCCTGCGCGGCGGCGGCGCCGGCCTTGGCGGAGGCCAGCAGCTTGGCGTTCTCCTGCGCCGTGGTCCTGATGTATTCGATTGTACCAAGATGGGATTTGAAAATCCGCGCCGCGTCCGGCGCCGCGAGGCGGCGCTCCAGGATCGCCATGTAGTGCGCCTTGCGCTCGGCGATTTTCGGCAGGTCCTTGTAATCGCCGGCCAGCAGGCGGTCTTTCTCAAGCGTCAGCGCCTCGGTCAGGCTTGAGAAAAGGACTTCAATAGGCGTCGCCGGATCCATGGCTCTGGTCTTTCTCTAACAGTTGCTGGTAAATTTCCTCGGCCAGTCCGAACCCGCCATCCTCAACAAGTTCGTTGGCGTATTGTTCCGTCAGCATGCTTGCGAAGGCTTCGCCGCCGAATTTGCCGCCGCCGCCGGTGAGGGCTTCGGTCAGGCCGGCGTGTTTCAGCATCTGACCGACAAACACCGCCTCGAAGGCGCGCGCCTGTTCCCTGAGCTGAGCGTCGCGCGCGGCGTCGTCCGGCGTCTGCGTCGATTTTGGCGATGACATCGCGGGCGAAGCCGCGGCGGGGGACGAAAGGGCGGGCGTTTCCATTCTGGCGCGTCAACCTTGTTGCATTCTGCAGGGCAAACTCTTGGTAAGGAATTTGTGTCATATTGCGCCTAATAATAGTTTAAGAGCAGAAAGCTTGATGGACACCTTGTTTGAAGTCGGAAGAACGCCGACGCCGCTGAAACCGCCCGCCGCGCCGCTGTCCAGGCAATCGCCTCCGGACGACGGGCGAAACGGGGCGCCGGACGGGGGATCTGCTTTTTCCCGTTCATATGAAGCGCGCGAGCGCGCCGAGGCGGCGCGCCGCC
The DNA here is from genome assembly GCA_001657385.1 of Parvularcula sp. BBD 1991-13. Classification (GTDB taxonomy): domain Bacteria; phylum Pseudomonadota; class Alphaproteobacteria; order Caulobacterales; family Parvularculaceae; genus Hyphococcus. Next base: position 130,634 of record LYSZ01000013.1, read on the forward strand.
AGTCGGCGGAGGATCGTCGTCTGCGCGAGGACCGGGAGCGGTCCGACGCGGCGCAGCGCCGTCGCGACCGCGATTCCGGCGCGCCGGACCGCGCCGCGGATCGTGTTTCTGAGCGTGCGTCTGGACGAAACGCCGACAGAAGTGCGGACAATGCGCCAGACCGGGGTTCAGCCGGCGCCGCCGAGCGAAAATCCGAAAGGACGTCCGAACGCGCCGCCGGCCGGGAGAACGATAACGGCGCCGACGATCGTGCGGGCGATGCGGGCGGTGCGCGGATGAAAGCGAATCGTAACGCCGCCAGCGCGTCCGGCTCAGCAGAAACAAAGGATGGCGCGCGGGAAGCCGGCGCTCCTGTCCGCGACGGGGATGCGCCGGGCGAGGGGTTTCCCGGTCATTTGGCCGCAACGGAAACAGCGTTGAAAGCAACGCCTGCGGATAACCGCGGCAGGGCGGGCGATATCGCTGGATATCCGGGCCGGGCGCCGGGCCTTGCGCCCGACGCGGGTGCAGCGCCGGGCGGCTCGGCCCTCGCTGTCGAAGCCGGCGCCGAAACCGCTCTCGCGGGCGGGCGGACAACGCCGGGCGCATCCGAAAAAACCGCCGCGCCCGAGGCCGTCGCGGGCGAGATAAACGCCGCGCCCGCGAAGGCCGCGCTGCTCGACGTCAGGAAAGGCGCAGTGACGTTTTCCTCGGTCGCAGGCGCAAAGCCGGCCTCGGCGCGGCAGGGCGCCCCTGCCTCAGGCATGTCGGCCCCAGGCATGTCGGCTCACGGCGTGTCTGCGCAGGGCGCTGCGGCTTCGAGCCCGGCGGTTTTTGATCCGCAGGCGGCGCTCCTTCTTGAGGGCGGCGCCGGCATGGAGCCCGCCTCTGAATTGCGCCTTGAGCTTGCCGACCGGGTCGAGACCCGCCGCGCGGACGCGACAATGCTGAAACCGGGCGCGGGGCTTCACAACCGGATTGCCGTCGCCGGCGCGCAGCCGCCGTTGGCGCAACAGGCCGCCGACGTGATGATTGACGCCGCGTCCGGCGCGGACGCCGGCGCCGATCTCGGCGCGTCGAAACAGGCGCTTTCCGGATCGGTCTCGCCGGCGTCGTTCGCCGCCGCCGCTAGCCAGGCCGCGCCGTCTCAGGCCGCTTCGGCGCCGGCGGCGAGCCAGCTTGTCGCGGCCGTGAAATCGGAGCGGATCGGAAACGGCAATACGATAGAGGTACGCCTCGATCCGCCTGAAATGGGGCGTGTGCGCATCGATTTTTCGCTTGAGACGGCCGACGCGGTAAAAGCCGTGCTGACCGTCGAGCGCCCCGAAACGCTGGAGCATTTGCGCCGTCATGCGCACGACCTGATGGACCAGCTTAAACAGGCCGGTTTCGCCGAGATTGACCTGGAGTTTTCCAATGACGGCTCGGCCGGCTTCGGCGACGGGGACGGCGCGGCGTTCATGGAGACGGAAGATGAGGCCCTCGCGCCGCAACGGGACGTGGTTTACCTGTCCTTGCGCGACGATGCACGGGTTGACCTTGTTGTTTAGGCGGTATTGTCAGAAGGACAAATGCAATGTTCAGTGATGCGATAACCCAGGGCGCGGCCGGCGCGTCTTCCTCCGGCCAGTCGACGCGGTCCGGTTCCGACGCCCAGACCGCGTCGGCCGACTTTGAAAGTTTCCTGCAACTGCTGACCGCGCAGATGCGTAACCAGGACCCTTTGAGTCCCATCGATTCAACGCAGTTCGTTGAACAGCTCGCGAGCTTTTCCACCGTCGAGCAGCAGATCCAGACCAACAGCCTGCTTGAGGACATGGTCGCCGGCATGACCGCGTCGGACCTTTCCAACGCTTCGCAATGGGTCGGCCGCACCGTCGAAGCCGCGAGCCCGACCGCGCGTTTCGACGGATCGCCCATGTCGTTCCGCATTCCGGACGGCGTTGACGGATCGCCGCTGGAGGCGATCGTTTACAGCGCCGGCGGCGACATCACGCGGCGCATCGGGCTTGAGCCCGGCCAGGTCGCATTTTCGTGGGACGGCGCCAACGGCAATGGCGAGCCGGCGGCGCCCGGCGACTATGTCGTCGAAATCAATTTCACACGCAACGGCCAGATCGTCGAACAGCGCCCGCCGAATGCGTTGTTCAATGTCGCCGAGGCGCGGGTTCTCGACGGCGAGGCGAGGCTGATTCTCGACAATGGCGCCGTGATCGCGCCGCTGGATATTCGCGCAGTGCACGCAGCATCCGACGCCGGATCCGAAACGGCGGCTGATGCGAGCGCCGGCGACCGGGCGGACGTTTCGCAAAACGGCGGCGAGACGGGGTCAGAAACTCTGCCGGGCGATGCTTAGGATGAGCACGCCGTGGACGTCGTCCTTTAGCACCTGGCGCGCCGCCGTCAGCAACCGCGTGCGGATCGCTTCCAGGTTTTCCTGATCGGTGAAGCTTGCGTTGAACGCGCCTTCCGTCGACAGCTCCAGCAGCGTCGACAGCAGCGCGTCGCGCACTTTCGGCTCCTGCTGATAGGCGGTTTCCGACGCCGACGGCGTTACTTCCAGATTGATGTCGAGGACGACAAGCGCGTTGGACCCGTCCGTCTGGACGACGGGCACGATGAACTGGCGCCCGAAACGGATGTAGACGTAGTTTTCTTCTTCGGCGGAATCCTTGCCGGCTTTGCCGGATTTGTCATCCTTCGCTTTCTTGTCCTTGCCGTCTTTCTTCGCGCTTTTTGCGTGCTGATCGTCGGCGCCGGCCTCGGCGCCGCTTCCCGCATCGGCGGGCGCGCCGGCGTCATAGGACGCGGCGGGCGGGCCGCCTTTCAGGGCGAGGCCCAGAAAGACGCCGCCGATGACGGCGATCAGTTGCAGGAGGAAAGAGGCGGCTTTGATGATCATGCGGATTAATAAGGCAGGATGCTGTCCAGAACCTTCTGGCCGTAACGGGGTTGCTGCACGTCGCTGATGACCCCTCGTCCGCCGTAGATGACGCGCGCGTCGGCGATTTTTTCATAAGTGATGGTGTTGCGCCGGGAGATGTCTTCCGGCCGGATGATCCCCGCCACCTGAAGGTCGCGAAGCTCGTGATTGACGCGCACTTCCTGGCTGCCGACGATGACCATGTGGCCGTTCGGCAGGAGGTTGACCACCGTCGCCGCGACCTGAAGCGTCAGCCTGTCCTCGCGGCGGATGTCGCCATTGCCGAGATTCTGGGAATTCGAGGCAATGTCGATCGCCGGGTTGAGGGAGCCGTCGCTGGGCAGGACGTCCTCGGCGAGACCGGGCAGGCCGAAAAAGTTCGGAATGGACAGCCCTTCCGTCGACTCGCGGGTCCTGTTCGTCTGGTTGCGCATTTCCGCCTGTTCGTCGATTTCGATCACCACCGTGAGGATGTCGCCGAGAGTGCGCGCGCGCCGGTCGCCGAACAGGGATGTCGGTCCGGACCGCCACAAGGACCCGGACGATCCGGGCTCGTCGCTTCTGGGCTTGCCGTAATGAGCGAGGGCGAGCCTGTCCGTCGCCGCGGCGGGAAGGGGGTCGCGCGGCGCGCCCGGCGGGCTCATGCTCGGCGGACCGGTCAGGTGGTCGAGCCTGCCGACGCAGCCTTGCGTGAACAGACAGAGCGCGGCGACGCCGGTCAGGAAGGCGGATCGGGTCATGAGCTTGTCCTTACGCTGTCGGTCCCGGTGACGATGGCGGTGACGACCCGTTTCGAGGCGAGGTTCATGACGCGGATGCGCTCGCCCATGGCGCCCTTGTCGAGGGCGCGGCCCTCGGCGGAGAGGGTCATCGGGCCGCTGTTGTACTCCATGTAAACGATGGCGTTGCGCTCCACGAGGGTCGGTTTGCGCAGTGCGCCGTCGTCAAGCGTCTGGCCGCGATAGACGGCCCGGGAGGTTTCCATGCCGATGATGGCGACGGCGCGGCGTAGCGCCTCGCGGCTGCTCGGGGCGTCGATGTCGGCGGCGGCGATGATCTCGCCGGCGCGAATGTTCCGTGTCGCGATCAGATCCTGCGCAGCGGCGCTTCCGGTAAAGTCGCCCGCCAGGATCGACGTGGCGATGATGCCTGCGAATTTTTTCATATCGTCACCTGATTTGCGTTGTCGCGGCCATCATCTGGTCCGCGGCGGTGATCACCCGCGAGTTCAGTTCATAGCCGCGCTGCGCCTCGATAAGCTGAGCGATCTGCTCGACCACGTCGACATTGGAGCCTTCCAGATAGCCTTGCCGGAAGGTGCCGCGGCCTTCCTGGCCGGCGAGGCCGGGAAGGGGAACGCCCGACGCCTCTGTCTCGCGGAAGAGGTTGCCGCCGAGGGGTTCGAGGCCCTTGGCGTTGACGAAACTGACGATGCCGATGGTCCCGATCAACTGACCGGCCGGGTTGTTGTCGAAGAAGACGGAAACCTCCCCCTCCGGATTAATGGCGATGCGGCGCGCATCCTGCGGAATGGTGATGTTGCCCTGGACGGGAAACCCGTCCGCGTTGACGATAACGCCTTCCGCGGTCCGCTTCAGCGAGCCGTCGCGCGTGTAGACGGACTCCCCGGACGGCAGCAGGATTTCGATGTAGCCTGGGCCTTCGATGGCGACGTCGAGGTCGCCGCCGGTTTCGGTCAGCGCGCCCTGGGTCATGTCCATGGTGATCGAGGCGGCCCGGACGCCGAGGCCGAGCTGGACGCCTTCCGGCACCATTTCGCCGGTGGCGGCGGACGACGCGCCGGAGGCCTTGACGACCTGGTAGTGAAGATCCGCGAATTCCGCCCGCCGCGCCGAAAACGCGGTGGTGTTCATGTTGGCGATGTTGTTGGAAATGACTTCCACGCGGGTTTGCTGGGCGTCCATGCCGGTGGCCGCGATGCTCAAGGCGCGCATGTTATTTCCCTCCCTTGCTCGTCGTTTGTTTCATTATGTCCGCCCCAGGGTCTGAACGGTCCGCTTGATGCGTTCGTCTTCCTGATTCATCAGGGTGCGGCTTGAGTCGTAGGTGCGCTGAACCTCGATCAGCCGCGCCAGCTCCGTGACCGGGTTGACGTTGGAGCCTTCAAGGGCGCGCTGGCGCACCTTCGGGTTTTCCACTGGCGCGAAACCGTTCTCGGCGAGAAAGGCGTTGTCCCCCTCGCGGGTCAGGAACGCCGCGTCCGCCGTGACGATGCCCAAGCGGCCGACCGCCTGGCCGTCGGCGAAGATCGCCCCGTCGCCGGACACCGCGATGTCCGTCGCGCCCGCCGGGATGGCGATGGCGCCGTTGGCGTCGTTGAGGACGCGCGCGCCGTTGGCGGTGATCAGCTCGCCTTCCGGGTTCAGCGAGAATGCGCCGTCGCGGGTCAGGCGCTCGCCGGCAGGCGTTTCGATGAGAAAAAAGCCGTCTCCTTCGATGGCGAAGTCGAGCGCATTGTTCGTGGACGTGATTTCTCCCTGATTGAGGTCGACATAGCGCCGCGTCATCGTCGCGATGGACAAGCTGGGATCGTCGTTCTGAAGGGCCTTGACGTGCTCGGCGAACACCGCGCCCTCGCGGCGAAAGCCGTTCGTGCTGATATTCGCGATATTGTTCGCGATTGTGGTCAGTTCTTTCGACAGGCCCGCATTGCGCGACAGCCCGACATATCCGGCGTTATCCATCGCTTAAAACCTCCTCGAAGAAGCGGATTTCCCTGGCGGTGTTCTCCACCTCGCGGCGCCCGCGCTGAAGCGTCGAGCTTTGCGGTTCGGGCGCGGCGAAGAGTGCGCGCAGCCCGGTGGCGACCGTGTCGTTCTGCGAGGACAGGGCCGCTTCCGCGGCGGCGGGAAAGCGGCGTTGTCCGCTCATATAGGCGCTGAGGGCGTAGTTCAGGGCGCTGCGCCCCGTCAACTGGTTCGGGTCCAGCGCCTGATAGCCGCGCACGGCGCTTTGCCATGACCGGGCGAGCCAGGCGGCGCGGGCGCTGAGCCCGGCCTTGCGCGCCGGATCGGTCAGGGTGGACGCGGCGGCGAGGGCGGCCGAATGCTGTCCCTTGGCGATGTTGGCGTCGATGATGATTTCGGCGAACGTATCTTCCTCCGCATACGGTGCGGCGATGGCGATGGCTTCGTCCGCATAGCCGGCGGCGAGGGCGGCGGCGGCCTTTTCAAGGGAGACGCGCTTGCTGATCGGCGGCGGGGCTTCGTCAAGCAGCGAATAGGCGAGGTTCGGCAGGGCGAAATCAGTCGCGGCGCGGGCCGCGCTGAGCCGCAGCGTTTGCGCCGGCTTGTCCTCGCCCAGCCAGTCGCGATGGGCGACATAGCCGTCGAGACCGGAAATTTTCAGGATGTTGTCCTCGCTTGTGAGGGCGTCGCCGATGATCGTCGTCGCCACGGCGCCGGCGGCGGCGCGTTCGTCGGGGGTCTTCCGCGAGACGCTTTGCAACAGCATCAGGGCGGCGTCGACATTGCCGAGCCCGGCCCAGCTCTGCGCCTCGGCGATGGCGGCGCGCGACGAGCCCTGGACCCGGGCGAGCGCGCCGATGTCCTCGGCGAAACCGTCATGAGGCTGAAGGTCCCCGTCGGCGTAGCTGTCGGCGAGGGCGAGCAGCGCGTCGTCGGCGGCGTTCGAATTGTGCGAGGCGATATCGAGCAGCGTGTCGCGGGATTGCTTCATTTCGCCCCCGTTCTGGTCGAGCCGCGCACGGATGTAATCCAGTTCCGGGCTCAGGGCCTCGAGCCCGTCCGAGGCGATCGCGAACAGCGCCGCGGCGTGATCCCAGGCTTCGGCGTCGATCATCTTCGCGGCGAGCCGCGTCGCCATCAGGCGCTTCAGGAGCGGCGGCAGCATGGCGACGGCGCCGTCGCTGCGTTCATAGAGCGCGACGGCCTCGGCCGGGTCGCTGGCGGCGGCCTGCCACAGCGCGTGCGCGCCCATGCAGCCGCGCGCGCCCATCAGCGCGCCCTGCGGCGAGACGGGCCGTTCGGCGATGACCCGCGCCATGTCGGCATGCAGCGACCAGCCCTGGTCGTGATCGACGAGCAGGGCGACCGCCTCTTCGCCGAAACCGATGGAGATGAAGCCCTCGGCGAGTGCGTGAAGCGCTTCGCGGTCGTTTCTGTCTTCGCCCAATGCGGCCTGCAACGCGGCGATTTGCGCCAGCGGCTCATCGTCGAAGCCGTCGGCGTTGACCGCAAAACGCGCATCGGAACGGCACAGCGTTTTGGCGTCTTCGGCGACGGTGGTCGGTTCGCTTGCCGAGGGCGGCGCGGTCGCCGTCGTCGCGGGTTGGGATTTGTTTTCGCTTGCGGCGCCGCTCTCAGCCTCGGCCCTCTTTTCAACCGCCGGCGGCGTCAGCACCGTCGGCGCCGCCGCCTCGCGCGCCGCCGCGCGCTGTTCCGCATTGTTTTGCGCAGGCGCCGGCTGCGCGCCGGCTTTTTCGTCGCGGATGGTGATCAGCCCTTCGCGCGCCGCCTGTTTCAGCAGTTCGACCATTTGCGTGTGGGCCTGTTCCACGGAGATGAGATCTTCCTTGCTGAGAAGGTCCTTCGCATCCGTTGATTGGCCAGCCTCGCCTGAAACGTTAGCTGCGGCGCTGTTTTGCGCGGGTGTCTGCGGCGGCGACGCCGCCGTTTCCGCCGCGGTCCGGCCTTCGGTTTGCGCCGCGCGGCCTTCGACTACGTCGACGACGAAGCGTCCGTTGCTGAGGGTCGATGTCCGTACGGAGCAGTCGCAGGTCAGTTGCAGCTCGACGCCGCTTGCCACGGTCTTGGCGTTGAGCACGCGATGGGCCTTGCGCCGCGCATTGATATTCCGAAAGTCGAAAGCGGCGTCGGCCTGAAGATTGTTCAGCCGTACGGTGCGGCCCGACTGCACGACTGTGACGTCTGTACCCTGATGGTCAAACACCATGCGGGAATAGCCGCCATGTTCTCCCGCCGACACGACGGATCTGGCAATGGACTTCGACGACGCCTTGCCCGCGGATTCCGCGATCGCCTGCGCGGCCAGGGGCGTCGCGGCGAGATCGGCGGCGAGGCCGGCGAGGCCGGCTGACAGGAGAAGACGGTAACGCATCAGGCGGCTCTTTTCTGGACTTCGCGCAGGGCTTCCTCGACTTCGCTGAAGCTTGGGCGATGTTTGTGCGGTGCGTTGCGGCGCGCCACCTCGACGCAAAGTTGCGGGGTGTGCTTGTTGAGGCTGGCGACCAGGGCTTCGCGGATCAGCGTGTAGAAATGGTGCTCTTCGTCATTGATCTCGCGAACCTTGTCGGCGAACGGGCCGACAATGCTGTAAGACAGGAAAACGCCGAGAAACGTGCCCACCAGCGCGCCGCCGATCATCTGTCCAAGGACTTCCGGAGGCTTGTCGATGGACGCCATGGTCTTGATCACGCCGAGGACGGCTGCGACGATGCCCAGCGCGGGCAGGGCGTCCGCGACCTTTTGCAGCGCATGCGCGCCGTGCATATTTTCATGGTGCATGGCCTCGAGCTGCTTTTCGAGCAGTTCCTCGACCTGGTGCGGATTGTCGAAATTCATGATCATCGAACGCATGGTGTCGCAGATCAGCTCGACCGCCGCCTTGTCCTTGGCGATTTTCGGGTATTCCTGAAACAGGGACGAGCCTTCCGGGTTCTCGATATGCTCTTCGATCGCGACCGGACTTTCCTTGGCCGTGCGGACGAGGGAAAACATCAGGCACAACAAATCCTGGTAGTCTTTTTTCTTCCAGCGCGCGCCGGTGAAGATTTTCATCAGGTCGCCGCCCGTATGCTTGATGACGCCGAAGCTGTTTGCGACGACAAAAGAGCCGAGGGCGGCCCCGCCGATCATCATCATCTCATAGGGAAGGGATTTCAGGATGATGGAGAATTTGCCGCCGGCGATTGTGTAACCGCCGAACACCATGGCTAAGGTAATGGCGATGCCGATCAGCGCGCCCATTGTCTGTACACCCTTCTGGCGTTCGTCCTTTCTGGACTTTTAAAATATTCTTGTAAGGATTTATGTTTAACACGGAGTAAAATATACGGGGTCGGCGACCTGTTATTGGTGTACTGCGGCGTTTCGGCTGGCGATGATCATGCTCGCTTCATAGGCGTTGTCCGTGCTCATATTGGCCAGGATAAGCGCGGCGTTTTCACTGTTCATTTCCGTCAGGAAGCCGGCGGCGAAGGTCGGGTTCATCTTGTCGAAGATTTCCCCGGCTTTTTGCGGTTTCATCTGTTCATACATCCGTGCAAGGAGGGCGATGTCGTTCTCCGACGCTTCGTTAGCGTAGGCGACGAGCGCTTCCAGCGCTTCGTGCGCCTCGCGCAGTGCGGCGAGCTTCTCGTCTATCCGCTTTTCAACGGCTTCGAGTACGCGCATGCGCTCCTCAAGCGCCGCCTCCTTCGCTTCCACGGCGTCGGCGCGGGCGCGAATGGCGTCGGTGAGCGATGCGTTTTCCATGGCGCGCTGGGCGGCGGAGGCCGGCGGCGTCGCCCGGACTTTTCCAGCCGGCGCGCCCGTCTGCCGCGGGGCTGAGGCGGGCTGCGCCGTTTCCGGTTGCGCGTCGCCGGCCTGCGCGAGCGTCGTTGTGGGGGGCGCGTCCTTCGCAGCGTCCTTTTCAGCGTCACGGGCGGCGTCCGGCTTCTCGGCGGCCGCGCTTTCAGGCGCCGCCGCGGGGGGCGGGTCCTCGCGGTTCACGGCCGCGTTGGCGATGCCGAACGCGCGTCCGGCGAACGCCGCGGCGAAGAGCGCCGCGATGATCATGATCGGACTCGCTTTCATGCGGCTTCTCCCTCGATCTTGGCGCCGCCTTCGCCGTCGGATTCGCTCTCGGATTCGTCATCGAGATCGACGAATTCGATATCTTCGCCATCGAGGTCGCTTGTATCGTCCGGATTATTGTCCAATCCTTGATCGGATAGATCGGATTTTATCTGTTCCTCGGCTTTTTCGGCGACATGGGGCGCTTTCGCCTCGGTTTCTTCAAGCGCCGTTAACAATAGCTGGGCGGAGACGCGCGCCTCGCGAATGCGCGGGGCCATCAGGTCGACCAGGCGCTGTGCGGCCTTTTCGGACTCGTCGACGCTCTGGGCGCTGATGTCCGAAAGCTGGCGCAGCAGCTCTTCCAGTTTCTCCGTTTTCTCCGCCGCCTCGTCGATCGTCGCCTGAAGGCGTTCGGCCTGCTCGCCGGCGAGGGTTTTCGTTTCCGACATGGCGCTTTGCATGTCCTCGGCCGATTGCGACAGGGCGGCGATGCCGGAGTGAAGGCCGTCCTTGGTGCTGGTCAGGGATTTCAGCCGCGTGTTCAGAACCCAGCAGTAAAAACAGGCCGCGCCGGAGGCGGCGAGCAGAAGAAAATCAATGATCAGGGTCATGGCGGCGCTCCTAATTCAGCACGAAGTCGGTAATGAGGACGTCGGAAACCGCGTCCGAGGGGGCGGCGACCTGCATTCTGCGCAGCATCTGCGCGCGCAGGCGGGTCATGGCGTAGGGTTCGACGAGGTCTTTTTCGTCGACGGCGCGAAGATAGGTGTTCAGGACGTCGCGGAATCTCGGCGCAAGCTGCTCGACCGTCTTGACGTGATCCTTGGTCGTTTCGATGCTGATCGATATTTTAAGATATTTCGACGCCGCCGTCGGACCTAGGGTGACGACCATCGGTTCGAGGTTAACGAATACGATATCTTCGTAACTTTTTGTTTTCTTTTTCGCGGGGGTTTCCGCATGGCCGGGCGCTGCAGGCGCGGACTCGCCGACCGGCGCAAGGAAGACGACGCCGGCCGCCGCGGCGCCGAGCGCAAGCGCGCTGGCCGCGCTGAGCAGCAGCGTTTTCAAGGCTGACGGCGCGGCTTCTTCGTCGTCTTCGCCTTCCAGGTCTATCTCATCGATATCGATCATTACCCGCGCTTCTTGCTGAGAAGATCTTGTCGCTCCGTATCCGGCGCGCCGTCTTTGTAACCTCCTCTTAATGATCAAATGGTAAACGAAACCCAGTCTAGTATGGACGGCAGGTTGGCGAAGCGTTTACGGACGCGTTAACTGTTGGTGAAAGAATGCACGGGCTACTGAATGTATGGGGGGCGCTTTCCGTTCCCAAACGAATTATGCTGATCGGGGCGGTTGCGGCGACCATCGTCGTTTTTTCCATCCTTGCCCGTACGGCCTCAAATCCCAGTATGGCGCTTCTTTATAGCGGCTTGCAGCCAAGCTCCGCGGGCGAGGTGGTGACCGCGCTCGAGGGCATGAACGTCCAGACGGAGGTGCGCGGGGACTCGATCTACGTGCCGGCGCGCCGGCGCGACTTCGTCCGCATGGCGCTGGCCCAGCGCGGCCTGCCGCAGCAGGGGCAGGCCGGGTACGAACTGCTGGAACAGTTGAACGGCTTTTCCACCACTTCGGACATTTTCGACGTCACCTACTGGCGGGCCATGGAAGGCGAGCTGGCGCGGACCATCCTGGCGACCCCCGGCGTCAGCGCGGCGCGGGTCCACATCGCCTTCGATCGTGCAGGCGCGTTCGCGCGCAACCGGTCCGAACCCAAAGGCGTCGTCACCGTCACCATGGGCCGCGGCGCTCTCGACGTGGCCCAAGCGCACGCCATCCGTTATCTCGTTTCATCCTCCGTGCCCGGCCTGAGCGCGGAGCAGGTCGCGGTGCTCGACGCCAATCAGGGGGTCGTCCTCAGCCCCGGCAAGCTCGACTCCGTGCAGAGCGGGCGGAACCTCAGCGAAGAGCGCGAACGCAAGATGGAAGCGGACATCCTCAACCTGCTTGAGGCCCGGGTCGGCCCCGGCAACGCCCGCGTGCAGGTGGCGCTGGAGATCGACACCGAACGCGAGGCGATTTCGGAGATCGTCTACGATCCGGCGGGTCGCGTCGTTTCCGGCCGGGAAGTGCGCGAAACCGTGGAGAATTCTAGCGGCGCCAATGGCTCCAGCGTCACCGTCGCCAGCAATCTGCCCGAAGGGGACGCGCCGGAAGGCGGCGCGCAGTCGACGACCGAGCGCACTCAGACCGATGAAATCGTGACCTACGACCTGTCGCAAATCCGGCGCGAGCGCGAAAAGGCCGCCGGCGCGATCAAACGGCTCAGCGTCGCCGTTCTGGTCAACCATGTCGAAACGCCGAATACGGAAGGTGCGCCGCAATTGACCCCGCGTACGGACGAAGAGCTGGCGGCGCTGCGCGAACTCGCCGTCATGGCCGTCGGTCTCAATGAGGAACGCGGCGACACGCTGACCATCCAGTCGATGCCGTTTCAGCCGATCGCCAACACCGGCGTCGCGGTGGAGCGCGATATGGCCGGCGAGTTCCTCGAACGGCACCTGATGTCGGTGATCCAGATCGGCGTCCTGTCCATCGTCACCCTGGTCCTCGGCCTGTTCGTGGTCCGCCCGCTTCTGTCGTCCAAGGCCGCGCCTGCGCCGATGGAGGCGATCGCGCCGCCGGAAGCGGACGGTTTCGCCGATATCGAGCCCGAGCCGCCGGTCAATCCCGTGGACGCATTGAAGGGCCTTGCGAGCGAGCGCACCGACGACGCGGCGATGCTGCTCAAATCCTGGCTTGAGGAAGAGGAGACCGCGGCGTGAGCGCGCTGAAGGCTTTTCTTGAGGATTTCGAACGCCCCGGCGCGACGGCGGCCTCGAACGGTCCCGCCGCGGCGCCGGCGTCGCAGGCGGACGATGAGCCTCTGCGCCGCGCGGCCGACGACGCCTACGCTAAGGGATACGCCGCCGGCGAGGCGGCCGCGCTCGACCGGGCGCGTCTTGACCAGACGGCTCTCGACAGCGCGGCGGCGCAGCTCGGCGCCGCGCTTGACGGGCTTTCCGCCGATATCAAGGTCCAGTTCTGCGAGGCCTTGAAGGCGGCCGTCGAGAAGGTGTTTCCCCCGCTCGCCAGGATGGGCTTCGCGGAAAGCTGCGCCGCGGCGGTGGCCGAAGCCGTGGCCGGGTCGGCCGCGCCCGGATCGCTCGAACCGCATGGCGCGCACGTGACGCTGAGAGCCTCGCCGTCCCAGGCCCGCCTCCTGGAAGACGCGTTCGCCCGCCTTGACCGCGAGCCCGCGGTCCGCGTCATTGCGGACGCCGGGCTCGCCGATCTGGAAATCAGGGCGGCGTGGGATGATGCGGGTCTCGATCTCAATTACGACGAGGCGATCCGGCAGGCGGCCGCCGCGCTCGATCACACTATCGCACAGCTTCAAGACAGGACGTAATCCATGACTGACACTGATAATATGCAAACGGACAATGATGCGGAAGCGAGCGACGACGTTATCATCGGCGTCGAGGAAAACGAGGACGGCGAAGCCGCCCCAGCGCCTGCGCCGCGCGAGGCCAGCGAAGGACTGAAGCGGGCGATTTTCAATGTCCCGATCGAGGTGGTCGTCTCGGTCGGCGTCGCCCGGCCGCTGATCGGCGACCTGCTCGAAATGGGCCGCGACCACCTGATGCCGATCGACAGCAATATCGACGACCCGGTGGAGTTGCGGGTCAAAGGGCGCGTGATCGCTCGCGGCGAGTTGACGCAGGCGCCGGACGCGGAGAACCAGCTCGGCGTCAAGATCACGGAAATCGTCAACATCACGGGACTGGCCGAATGACCGCGCGCGCGATCAAGGCCGCGCTGATCCTGACCGCGTTCGGTCTCGTCGCCGGGGTCTTCGACCTCGCCCTGGCGCAGGCGCCCGGCCTCGTTCCCCCGTCCTTCGCGCCGGGAGACGGGGCCGAGGGCGCGCTCAGCGCGCGGGTGATCCAGCTTTTCGCGCTGGTCACCGTGCTCAGTCTCGCCCCCGGCATCGCGATGATGATCACCTGTCTGCCGTTCATGGTGATCGTCTTTTCCATCCTGCGCCAGGCGATCGGCCTGCAACAATCGCCGCCGAACATGCTGATCATGAGCCTTGCGCTGTTTCTGACCTATTTCGTGATGGAGCCTGTGTTCACCGAAGCCTGGCGCGGCGGCGTGCAGCCGCTGCTTGACGGCGACCTGACCGAGGCGCAGGGGATCGAGCGGGCGCTCGCGCCGTTCCGCGCCTTCATGGAGTCGCGGGTCTCGCCGGTCGCGGTCGCCACCCTGTCGGAAGCGGCGTCGTCGCGCGTCGCCGGCCCCGCCGGCGGCGAGACGCCGCTGCCGATCCTGGTGCCGGCCTTCATGCTGTCGGAGATCCAGCGCGCCTTCGAGGTCGGTTTCGTACTCTTTTTACCTTTTCTCATCATTGATCTGATCGTCGCGTCGATCCTGATGGCGATGGGCATGATGATGGTCCCGCCGGCGATCGTCTCGCTGCCGTTCAAACTGGCGTTCTTCGTGCTTGCGAACGGATGGGTCGTGATCGCCGGCGCCGTTGTGAAGGGGTACGGATTATGACCGCGCTTCCGGCCGGCGCGCCGCCGCTGGCGCTTCCTGATCTTTCCGGCGACGCCGGGGCGCCGTCGCCCGCGCCTGCGGGCCTGACGGCGGCGCAAAAGGCGGCCCTGATCATCGCCGCCCTCGGGCCGGAAGCCGCCGGGCCGATCATCGAACGCATCGAGGAAAAGCACATGCGCGCCTTCGCGCGGGCCTATGCCCAATTGCAGCGGGTGCCGCATTCGGCGCTGGCCGCGGTGGCGCAGGAGTTCGTCGGCAGCCTGTCGAACGACGATGACGGCTTTATCGAGGGCGGTTTCGAGGCGACCCGCAACCTGCTTGAGAAATTCATCGACGCGGACAACACGATGCGGGTCCTCGATGAGATTGAGGCGCCCGGCGCGCAGCCGGTCTGGGAAAAGGTCGATCGCGTCCCCGACGATGCGCTCGCCGATTACCTCGCTCAGCAGAACCCGCAGCTCGTCGCGGTCGTCCTTTCACGGATCAATGTCGAGAAAGCCTCGCGCCTGCTCGACACGATTGACGCCGATCTCGCCGGCGACCTTGTCGTGCGCCTCACCAGACCGCTCGACGTCAAGCCGCATATCCTGCGTATCCTGGAAGACACGATAGAGCGCGACCTGCTCGGGCCGATGCGTAAATCGACCGACAGCCACAGGCCCGGCGAGATGGTCGGCGCCATGATGAACAACGTGTCGTCGAAAAAGCGCGAGACCCTGCTCGGCGTTCTCGCCTCCAAGGCGCCGGACGTCATGGCCGACGTGCGCAAGTCCATGCTTACCTTCGACGATCTTGAAACGCGCGCGCCGGGCAACGCGATCCCGATGATCGTCAAGGAACTGGACCCGGAAATTTTCCTGCGGGCGCTGAAATACGGCGAGGAAAACGCGCCGTCCTGTGTCGAATTCATCTTCGCCAACATCTCCCAGCGCATGGCGCAGCAGTACCGGGAGCAGATGGAGGAGATGAAAGAGTTCTCGGCCCAGGAGGGCGAAGCGGCCCAGTCGAAGTTCATGTCGACCCTGCGCAGGCTTGCGCGGCAGGGCGAGGTCGAACTGAACGACATCAGCGAACAGATGGGAAGCGACGAAGAGGACGAGGAAGATGCTGAGGGCGCCGGGGAGGGCGAGGCGTAAAAGGCCGGCCTCCCGCCTCCCGTTGTTCTTTTTCTTCCGTCGTTTTTTTCCTTTCGCGGCCGGCGCCCTGAAGCGCGGGACCGCGTCTTTTTGTTTGCGCCGACGTCCCCCGGCGATATCCCGCCCGCGATCTCCGTCCTGAAAAAGATGGAACGCCCGTGTGCGGCCGATCCTTTTTAAGTGATGGAGAACGGCGCGCGGCGCCGGGCCTTTCATCGGCGCGGCAAGGCTGCTCGCGACGTTATTGAACCACCAGTTCGGCGTGGAGCGCGCCCGCCGCCTTGATCGATTTCAGAATGTCGATCATCTCGCGCGGGCTGACGCCGAGGGCGTTCAGCCCGTCCACGAGGTCCGCGAGGGTGACGGTTTCCTCAAGCAGGGCCACCTGTCGGTCGGCGTTGTCGTCGATCGCAATGTCCGTACGCGGCACGACGATGGTTTCGCCCCGCCGGGAAAACGGGTTGGGCTGAACGACGCCGGGTTCTTCGCGAATGCGGATGGAAAGATTGCCCTGGGCCACGGCGACGCTGGAGATCCGCACCGCCGAACCGAGAACGATGGTGCCGGAGCGCTGGTCGACGACGACGCGGGCCTTTTGCGCCGGGCTGATCTCATAATTCTCGATCGCGCTGATCATGTGGGCCGGCGACCGGAAGGCGTCGTCGACGTTCAATTGAACGGTGGCGGAATCGAGCATGCGCGCGATGGTCTTGCCGCTGGTCGCGTTGATGACGTTCTCGATCCGCGCCGCCGTGGTGAAGTCCGGCGCGCGCAAGGAGAGGCGCATGTCCTTCATGCCGTTGAAGTCGAAGCCGAGTTCGCGTTCGACGCGCGCGCCCCCCGGGATGACGCCGCCGGTGGGCACGCCCTCGACCACGGACGCCGCGTCGCCTTGCGCCGCAAACCCGCTGACGATGACCGGCCCTTGCGCCACGGCGTAGATCTGGCCGTCGGCGGCGTTCAGCGGCGTCATGATCAGCATGCCGCCGGTCAGGTCGCTGGCGTCGCCCACGGCGGACACCGTAACGTCGATGCGCGTTCCCGCGCTCGCGAAAGGGGGCAGGGTGGCCGTCACCAGCACCGCGGCGACGTTGCGCGGGCGGAACTCCTCGCCCTGCACGTTGACGCCGAGCCGCTCCAGCAGGCTCGACAGCGCTTCCTCCGTATAGGGGATGTTGCGCACGCCGTCGCCCGTCCCGTTGAGGCCGACGACAAGGCCGTAGCCGACAAGGTCGTTGCCGCGAACGCCCTCGATCTCGACCAGGTCTTTCAGTTTCACCGTCGCCGAAGCCGTCGCCATGGTGACGGCGAGCGAGAAAACCGTCACGATAAGGAGAATGATGAAGCGCATGGGAGCGTTACCTCAGAAAGTTCGCAAGGGTCAGCCGCGACAGGCGCGCGGTGAGCAGATAGGACGATTCCAGTTGCGTTTCGAGAAGCTGAAGCTGGGACGCGGCTTCATAGGGATCGCGGGTCGTGCGCTGGTTGTAGAGGGTGGTGAGCGCGGCTTCTTCCTCCGCGTAACGGCTGCGCGCGTTTTCAAGCCGGGCCTCGCCGGCGCCGATGCGCGCGCGCAGGTCCGTGAACGTCGTTTCCGTCTCCAGCGTCAGGGTTGCGCCGCTTTCGACAAGGCTTCCGGCGTCGGTGAAGGGGGCGCTCGAAAAGGCGATCATGGAGACAAGGCCGCGCAGCATGTCGCGGATCTCCTGGGAGTCGGCTCGGACGGACACGTCGACGCGAACGCCCGGCGCGATTTCGACCTCCGGCGCGTCGCCGGCCCCGCCCTGGTAGATATTGGTCATGAAACCGCCGGCCGGGTCGTTGAAATAGGTCGCGATGTCCGCCTCGGCGGTCGCCGCGTCCGGCGCGGCGGCGACGATCGCTTCGATGTCGGCGATGAGCTGTTGCGGCGAGCTTAGCGGGAACTGCTCGGCCACGTCGCCGCCGAACAGGGCGCGCCCGCCGACGCTGGCGTTCAGGCCGGCGAAAATCGTGCTGATCGCGCCGCGCGCTTCCTCGGCGCTGGTGCGCACGATAGCGTCGTCGTCGCGCTTGGCGGCGGCCAGCGCCTGGGAGGCGATGCGGGCGCTGTCCTCGTTGATGGAGCCGAGAATTTTCTGCGTCGCGTCGGCGCGTCCGATCGCGAAGGTGATATTGTCCTGATAGGCGACAACGTCGTCCACGGCCTTTTTCAACAGATGCGTATCGCCGACATTGCCCCGCGTCTGTTGGGTGATGTCCTGAATCCGTCCGGTCGTCGCTTCCGTACGCGCCGTGTCCGCACGGCTCTTGATGTCGGCGACGTTGCGCGACAAGGTCGAGAACGACAGAAGGTCGGGCGTGAAGCTGACCGCCATTTTACAGCTCCATCAGGGTGCGCAGCATTTCGTCGGCCGCCTGGATAATGCGCGCATTGGCCGTGAAAGCTTGTTCGATCAGCACCAGTTGCTGTAGTTCCTGGTCGGTGTCGACGGCGGTGACGGCGAGTTCGGCGTCGCTCAGGAGCTGTGTGCGGGCCGCCGAGCTGGCGAGGCTTTCTTCGGCGGAGATGCGCGCGCTGCCGACGGCGGAGGTGACGTTGGCGACGGCGCTGGCCGCGTTCTGCGCAGCGTTCAGTCCGGTGCCCGCGGGGGGCGTGCGCACCTCGGTCAGGGCGTCGAGAAAAATCGTAATGATGTCGTTGGCCGCGGACGGGCCTTGCGTCGTCGCGGCCAGGCCGTCGCGCAGGCGCCAGGTCTCGCCGCCCTGATCCGGATCGACGGCGGCGTTGACCGCGATGCGTGAGGCGAGGCCAAGCTCGTTCGCCGGGTCGAAGGCCGCGCCGGCGTCGGTGAAAAGGCCCGGATCCCCCGCGGTCAGGGTCGGGTCGATGCCTTCGAACCGTTCGATCAGGTCCCGCGCGAGCCCGTCGAGCTGGGCCTGGAAGCCCGGCGCGACCGCGTCGCGAACCTCGAAATGTCCCGCGATTGTTCCTTCCCGGAGGGAAAGCCCTGTTCCGCCCGGCGTGATGTCGACGCCGTTGACGCTGAGCCCGGAAAGCGCGCCGCCCGCAAGGGTGAGGTCCGGCGTGATGACGGCCGTGGGCGTGAACTCCACCGTGCGCGCCGACCCGGCGATGAGAAACACCCCTTCGTCCGTCATCAGATCGATGGTGTTGTTGTTACGCGGCACTTCGCGCACCGGTATCGCTCGGGAGACCTCGTCGATCAGCCGCTGGCGCTGGTCTTCGAGGGCGGCGAATTCGCGGCCCGTGGCGGAGGCGGCGCTGATGTCGCCGTTGAGCCGTTCGATTTCCTGCAGGGCGGCGTTGACCGCCTCGACCTCGCGGTTGATCAGCGCGTCGGCGTTCTGGCGCGCGCCGCCGGCGTCGGCGGACAATTCCTGAAATCGAGAGGCGAGGGCCTTGGCGGCGTCCAGCACTTGCGCCTGCAACGGTTGCGACTCGGGCGTTTGCGACAGGGCGCGCAGACCGGTTTCGAGATTCTGGTACTGCGTGAAAAGACTGAAGGAATCGCCGGGCTCGCCCATCGATGCGTTGAAGCCCTTATAGGCGTCGGCGATCATCTGATCGCGGCCGGACGCGCCTTCGGCGAGACGGCGGTCCGTCGTCAGCGCGCGGTTCGCCGCACGGACGTCGCCATTGACCGTGACGCCGGCGCCGCGCCCGTTGACGATGTTTTCGCTGACGCTCAACTCGCGCCGCGCATAACCCGGGGTCAGGGCGTTCGCCACGTTGTTCGACACCGTGCTGGCGCGGCGCGAGGCCGCTGAGATGCCGGATGTGGCGCTGAGGAGCGCGGATGAAATCGACATGGGCGTTTCTCAAATCACTGCTGTCGGGGCGCCGCGGAAACGGCCCTACCTGATCAGGTTGGTCGTCTCCTGCAGCATTTCGTCAACGGTCTGGATGATCCGTGCGTTGGTGGAATAGGCGCGCTGGGTCTGGATCAGGTCCGTCAGCTCGCCCGCGATGTCGGTGGTGGACTGGGTCAGGGCGAAGCCGACCGTCGTGCCCACCGGGCCCGAACCGGCGTCCCACAGGAAGAAGTCGCCGCTGTCCTGGGAGATGGCGAAGGTCTGGTTGTCCAGCGCCGTCAGGCCGTTGAGGTTCGGAACGTCCGCCAACGGAATCTGGAAGATGGTGCGGCGGAAGCCGGTGTCGAAAATCGCCTGCAGCATGCCGTTTTCATCGATCTCAAAGCTGCTGAGGTTGCCGATCGGCGCGCCGTCCGCCTGGACGCCGGTGGGCGAGAAGTTGGAAGACAGCTGGGTCAGCGGTCCGCCGGCGCCGGGCGCGCCGAGATTGACGTTGATCGAGCCCGAGGCGACGCTGACGCCCAGGAGGCCGGTCGCGGCGTCATAAGTCGCGCCCGCGCCCGGGGTGACGGAGACAATCGAGCCGCCGGAACCGGCGGTGGCGTCGAACACCACATTGAAGCTGCCGATCGGGGTGGTCGGGTCGCCTGCCTGGTCGAAAATTTCAACGTTCCATTCGTTCGACGATCCCGTCGCCGGCACGACCGGAGAAAAAGCGAAACTGATGGTTTGCGACGTGCCCAGGGAGTCGAAATATTCGACCGGTACGTCCAGGGTGTCGCCGGGCGCGCCGTTCTGGGTGGCGGAGGCCGGGATGTTGACGCCCATCTGGATCGTGGTTGTCGGAGACGCCGCGAACTGGTTGGCGTTGACCTGGACCGGCTGGAGGCCGTTGGACGAGTTCCGCCCGGGCACCGTGATCGACCCGTCCGGATTGGCCGGCCAGCCGAGCAGGAACGATCCGTCGAGAGTGCGAAGAAAGCCGTTCTGGTCGGGTACGAACGATCCTGTGGTCGCGAACCGCAGGGGCAGGTCGCCCGCCGCGTTGATGCCGGCCACCGTCGTCACCGGCAACAGGCCGCGGCCTGCCACCGACAGGTCGGTGGCGTTGTTGGTGCTGATCAGCGAGCCCTGCGCGGAAACGTCCTTGAAGGTGTTCACGCGAACGCCGCCGGCGTTGTAGGAGCCGCCGACTTGTTGCAGCACGAGACTGCTGAAGGCGGTGTCGACCCGTTTGTAGCCGATCGTCTGCGAGTTCGCGATGTTATCGGAAATGGTCGCCAGCTTGGTGGAGTTCACTGACAAACCCATAACACCGGCGTTCAGGGAGGAAGAAAGACCCATAGTGCTTGCTCACATTCTGTTCGCGTTTACGCAATTCTGCATTCGCCATGCGCGGACGACTGTTCTTTCGTTCGCAAGGCGCGTATTGACAACATTATTCGCATAAGAATTAAAATTCCTATAACCATGGCGAACGCCGGTTTTTTTGCCGATTGGAAACGGAGTTTAACCGATCGTGAAGCCGGCCCCGCCGCCTGCCCCGCCGCCTGCCCCGCCGCCTGCCATGCCCCTGTCAGGCCCCTGCGACGCCCCCCCGCCGCCGCCTCTGAGCGCGGCGTTGCGCGCGTTCCGTGCGGGCCTAACTCTTCAGGATCGTGATCGATATGCGCCGGTTCTGCGGCGCGTAAGGGTCGTCCGACAGCGGTTCGGTGTCGGCTTTTCCGGCGACCTCGTTGATCTGTTCGCGGGGCAGGCCCGCCTCGGTCATGATGCGCCGCGCCGCATGGGCGCGGTCCGTCGACAGCTCCCAGTTGGAGTAGTCGCGGGCGGCGGAAAAGGCGCGTGCGTCCGTGTGCCCGACGATGGAAATGTCATTCTCCACGAGTTCGAGCGTGCTGGCGACCACCTTCAGCAGGAGCTGCATGGTTGCGGAAGGCTTGGTCGAGCCGACCTCGTAAAGCGCCGCGCCGTCCACATCGACAAGGTCGATGACGAGCCCCTCGGGCGTCACCTTCATCTGGATATGCCGGGCGAGGCCGGTTTGTTCGACGCTGGCGAGTTTTTCCATGAGGTCGTTTTCAACCGTCTCCATGGCGCCGTCATAGGCGTCCGGATCGACCGGGGGCGCGCGGCCCGCAGCCTCCTCGGCGCCGTCATAGTCGAATTTCTCGTAACGAATGCCCTGATCTTCCGGGCCGGCTTCGTCCTCGGAATCCCCGCTGCCGTCGCCGCCGGTGCCGTTCTTGGCGAGATTGTTCACGGCAAAGACGGTTTCGCCTTCCAGCAGGTCCTCGCCGCCGCCGGAAATGGTGCTGAGCGGAATGCTGGGACTGAAGTAATCGGCGATGCCCTTGCGCTGGTCTTCGGTCGTGGCGTTGAGCAGCCACATCAGCAGAAAAAAGGCCATCATGGCGGTGACGAAGTCCGCATAGGCAACTTTCCACGCGCCGCCATGGTGGCCGTCGGCGGACACCTTCTTGACCTTCTTGATAATGATGTTCTGGCTATCGCTCACGACCCGCCCGACCCAGACGCCTTCAGACAAGGCGATAAAGTGCGGGATTTGCTATTAATTTCACGCTAACAAACGCGTATTGCAGGCGACGGGGCCGCCGGCCGGTTAGCGGTTTCTAAACCAAGTTGATCGTAGTTTACGGGTTCGTCGATCCGTTTTCCTTCCGGTCCCAAGGGCGCAGTCCATGTCCGTTTTGGCGCGAAAAATCAAAGGCGCGAGTTTTCAGCCCGACGCCTATCCCCGGCTGAAGTCTTTGATAACGCGCCTCGGCGAAAGCGTCGTTGCGGGCCTGGAGCAGACATGCGGCCTCGACGAGCCGGCGGTCGAGGCCGTCGGGGAGCGGGCCGACGCGGTTGACGGCGCGGGCGTCGTTTATGACTTCGCCGCCGCCGACGACCGCGATCAGGCTGCGGTCATCTTTACCGCGCCTTTTCTGAAAGCCCTGAGCGAAGCCTGTCTCGGCGGCGAGTTCGCGCTTGCCGGCGCGGCGGCGGCGCCGAGCGCGCTTGAGCGCGAGCTTGGCGAGCCCTTCGCGTCGGACATGGCGGGCGCGGCCGCGGCCGCCGTGGCCGAGATCGGCGGCGCAAAAACCGCCGCGGCGTTTCGGCTCGCCGGCATCAAGGCCGACGCCAAGGCGATCGCCAGGCGTTTCCAGGGCGAGAGCCTTTTTCGTGTCGATATTCGTCTTGACGCTGACGGGGAAGAACCGGCTGGCGTCATGGCCTTTCTGTTCCCCATGGAATTCCTTGAGCGCCAGGGGCTGTTCAAATCCGGCGCCGAGCGGAAGGCGGTGAAAAGCGACGCCATCTGGCGGGCGAAGCTGTTGAAACAGGTCCACGCCTCGCAGATCGACGTCGACGTCATCATGGACCGTTACTTCGCGGCGGTGAGCGATATCACGAACATGGAAATCGGGCAGGTGATCCCGCTGGAAGGCGGCGCCCACAACGCGCTGTCGCTGTATCTCGACACCAGGGACGGCCCGGTTCCCCTCGGCAAGGGGCGGCTTGGAACCTACAAGAAGAAAAAAGCGGTCAAGCTGACCACCGATCTCAATCCGCCCTTGCCCGCCGACTAGGCGGCGGGCTCAGCTCTCCATGATGTCCTCGTTCCACAGCGCCGGTTTCTCGGCGATGAAGCGCGCCATCAGCGCCATCGACGCGGCGTGGGCGGCTTCGATCACCTCGACCCCCCGCGCGCGCAGAAAGTCCTCGTTGCCGCCGAAGTTCTTCACGTCGTTGATCACGACCCGCGGTATCTTGAACTGCACGATCGTTCCCGAACACATCATGCAGGGCGAAAGAGACGTGTAAAGAGTAGTGTCGCGGTAGGTCGTCTGCCGTCCCGCCTTGCGCAGACAATCCATTTCCCCGTGAGCGATCGGGTCCCCCTCCTGAACGCGCCGGTTGTGACCCGCGGCGATCAGCGTCCCGCCGCGGGCCAGCGCCGAGCCGATCGGCAGACCGCCCTCGTCATAGCTCTTTTTCGCTTCCTCATAGGCCCGCTCGATAAAGCGGCGGTCCGCGTCGTTCAGCATGAAAGCCTCCTCATTGTCGCGAGGCGCGCCCCCAGGGCGCGACCCGGGCGGTTGGACATTGCCGCGGGAATGGCGGATAAAACATCGGGAGCCAGGGCGCGCGACCGCGCCTTGCGCGCCCGGCCGCAATGGCGGGGGTCACCTGGCTCATGGCGATCCGGACAAGCGTAACGCGGATGGGACATGATCCAAAGCAGCATCATCGGGGGGCGAGTATGACTGGAGGGCGCGACATGCTGACCATCGTCGACCATCCCCTTGCGCAGCACAAGCTCAGCATCCTGCGCGACCGGTCGACGCCGACGGTCCTGTTCCGTCAGGTGCTGCGCGAGATCGCGTTTCTCCTGGGCAGCGAGGCGATGAGGGACCTGCCGCTCGGCGAGGTTGAGATCGAAACGCCGCTGGAATCGATGCTGGCGCCGCAGCTCGACGGGAAGAAACTGTGTTTCGTCTCCGTTCTGCGAGCCGGCAACGGCGTTGTCGACGGTCTCCTCGACCTTGTGCCGTCGGCGCGGGTCGGCCATCTCGGGTTTTTTCGCGACGAGCGCACGCTGCAACCGGTTCAGTATTGCTGCAAGCTGCCCGCCGGTCTGGAGCGGCGGCAGGTTTATCTTGTCGATCCGATGCTGGCCACCGGAGGGACCGCGGTCGCCGCCGCCGCGCTGCTGAAAGAGAAAGGCGCGACACGGATCAAGTTCATCTGCCTTGTCGCCGCGCCGGAGGGCGTCTCCGCGTTTTCAACGGCGCATCCGGATATCCCGGTCATCACCGCGGCCCTCGACCGGCAGTTGAATGGGCGCGGCTATATCCTGCCGGGCCTCGGCGACGCCGGCGACCGCATTTTCGGCACCAAGGACAGGGAATGAGCAACCGCGCGGATCCGGGCGCGTTCGCTGCGCCGGGCTGGAGCGTGTCGCAGCAAAAGTGGATCACCGGTTTTGCGGTTCGCAACACGCTCCGCTTAACAATCCAGAGCCAATCATAAATCGCGATGAAGGCGACTGGCTCTAGACGCCGGCGCGCTCGGCCTCTTCCATCAGGTCGTGCAGTTCGCGCGGGACGTAGTTCTCGTCATGCTTGGCGAGGATGGTCTCGGCGATGAACGCGCCGTCATGCGTCATGCGCCCCTGGGTGACGACGCCTTGCCCCTCGCGGAAGAGGTCGGGCAGGATGCCGGTATAGGAGACAGGGATGCTCGCCGCGCCGTCGGTGACGCGGAAGACGGTCTCCACGCCGTCGATGGTTTTGACGCTGTTACGCTCCACCAGCCCGCCGAGGCGGATGCGCGTTTCCGGACCCAGCCCGGCGGCGAGCGCCTCGGACGGCTCGTAGAAGTAGGCGACATTCCGTTCCAGGGCGGAAAAGACGAGATAGGCCGCGCCGGCAAGCAGCACGGCGCCGGCGGCGATCAGGCCAAGCCTGCGGTTTCGGTGGATCGGCGTCATGGTGCATAATTTAGTCGCGGTGCGCGCCGGCTTCAAATCGAATTCGCCGCGACGGCGGGGCGGGCCGATTGTCGCGGCGCCTTGCGCTGTCCGGCGAACCTGCAACAGTGCTCGGCGAACGAGAAATGCAAAGGACGACCAGAGCCTTATGAGCCGAAAGGGCGCCGGCGCGGACGCGGGCGGCAGCATGCGTCGACACAGCGCGGATCGACACAGCGCGAATCGAAGCAGCGCGGATCGAAACGCGGCGCGGCACGACATCGGGCTTCGCATGGCCGGCGCCGGGTGCGACCGGGCGGGCGCGCCGATCGTGCGCGGCGTTGATCTGACGCTTGAGCCGGGCGGCGCGGCGCAGCTCTTCGGGCCCAACGGTTCCGGCAAGTCCAGCCTGCTGGCCATGCTGGGCGGTCATATCGCCCCGGCCGAGGGCGCCGTTGTCTGGCGGCGCGGCGCGCTCGAATGCGGACCGGCCCCGTTTGTCCGGAGCGTCTTTTTCCTCGGCCACGAGGCGAGCGTCAAACCGGCCCTGACGGCGGAAGAAAACCTTCTTTTCTGGGCGTCCCTCTACGGCGTCGCCGGAGCCGAGGCGCGCCGGGCCGTGGCCGTGGCGCTGGAGCGGCTGGGGCTCGGACGGCTGAAGGGGATGCGGGCGGGGAGATTGTCGGCCGGACAGCGCCGCCGCATCGATCTCGGCCGGGCGCTCCTGGCGCGCCGCCCGGTCTGGCTCCTTGACGAGCCGGTGGCCGCGCTGGACGCCGACGGCGACCGCATCGTCAGCGCGATGATCGCCGACCATCTCGGCGCGGGAGGGCTGGCGGTGATCGCAACCCACGATCGGCTCGACATCGCTTCGTCCATGCTGGAACTCGCCCTGTGAACGGTCCTTCGACTAACCTTGCGGGCCCTGCGTCCAGCCGCCCTTCCAATCGTCCATGGACCATGGCCGCCGCCGTTTTCGCGCGGGATGTGAAGCTTGCTTTCCGCTCCGGCGGCGGGTGGTTTCATGCGCTTTTCTTCTTTGCGGTGTTCGCCGCGCTGTCGGCGATCGCCATCGGGCCGGAGCGGGCCGCGCTCGCCGCCGCCGGGCCGGCGGTGGCGTGGCTGGCGCTCGCCTTCTCCCTGCAATTCGCGGCGACGGGCGCGTTCGACCAGGATCTCGCCGACGGCGCGTTGCGGGCGCTGGCGGCGGAGCAGCCGAGCCTGCTGCCCTATTGGGGGGCCAAGGCGGGGGTGTTGCTGGTCCTGTCCGCCGCGCCGATGATCGCCGCCGCGCCGGTGGTGCTGGTCATGTTCGGCGCCGGGCCGCAGGCGGGGTTCGCCGTCGCCCTGTTGATGCTGATCGGCGCGCCGGCGCTTGCCTTCATCGCCCTTTTGACGGCGGCCCTGGCGGCGGGCCTGCGCGCCGGAGGGCTCCTCGCCAGCGTTATCGCCGCGCCTTTCGCCGCGCCGGTTCTTGTTTTCGGGGTCAGCGCGGCCAAGATCACCATCGAGACCGGCGCTGCGTGGCCGCCCGAAAGCTTGATTCTGGCGGCGCTTAGCTTGTTTATGGCGGCGACGACGCCCGCTTTTGCGGTGGCCGCGCTGCGGATCAGTCTCGAATAGCCTTGCCGTTGTCTCAACGGGTTGCAGGAGAGCAAAAAGATGTTCAGCCGTTTTTCAAATCCCGCGCGCTTCGAGGCGCTGGCGCGCCGCGCCGGGCCGGTCGCGTTCTGGACATTCGTCCTCTGCGCGGCGTTCGGGCTGGCGGCGGGGCTGTTTTATTCCCCCGAGGATTACCAGCAGGGCGACAGCGTGCGCATCATGTATGTGCACGTGCCGGCGGCGTGGATGGCCATGGGCGCCTACAGCTTCATCGCGGCGATGAGCCTGATCGCTTTCGTGTGGCGCCACGGCCTCGCCGACATGATGGCGCGCTCGGCCGCCCTGCCGGGCGCGGCGTTCACGGCGCTGGCGCTGTTCACCGGGGCGGTCTGGGGCAAGCCGACCTGGGGCGCGTATTGGGTGTGGGACGCGCGGCTGACCTCGATGCTGGTTCTGCTGTTCGTCTATTTCGGCTACATGGCGGTGTGGCAGTCCGTGAGCGAGCCTCAGCGCGCCGCACGGTTCGCGCGCATTCTCGCCCTTGTCGGCTTCATCAACATACCGATCATCAAGTTTTCCGTCGACTGGTGGAACTCGCTGCACCAGCCCGCCAGCATCCTGCGCCTCGACGGGCCGACCATTCACCCCAGCATGCTGATCCCGCTGCTTGCGATGATCATCGCCTACACGGCGCTGTTCGTCTGGCTGGTGACGGCGGGAACCCGCGCCGACCTCGCCGACCAGCGGCGAGAACGAAGAACCTGGCGCGCCCCGAGCCGACCCGCCGCCGCGGCGACCCTGCGCAAGGCGCCGTGATGGGCGAAGCGCTGGATTTCGGGCGTTACGCGCCGTTCGTCGCGGCCGCTTACGCGGCTTCCTTCCTGGTGCTCGGCCTTTTGATCGCCGGTCGCCTGAACAGGCTGAAAAGGGCGCTGGCGGCCGAGCGCGAGGATGACGCCGATTTTGCAGGCAGCCCAGACGGTTCTGGCAGTCCAGGCGGCCCGGACGGCGGCGAAGAGGGGCCAGGTCGGGCCGGGAGCAAGGACGACGGGGCCGAGGATGAGAAGGGCGAGGAGAAGAGGGCCGGGGACGCGACGCCCGCCTAAGCCGTTCCGACGTCAGCTCGCCGCCTTCTTCGCCTCTTCGATCTTGGCGAGCACGTCGTCGGCGCGGAAGCCCTCGACGATTTCCACATAATCGCCGTCGATTGAGGCGATGATAAAGGCCGGCGTGCCGCCGACGCCCAGTTCCCGCGCCAATTCGCGATTGGATTCGATGGCGGCGCCGATTTCCGCACGCTTGGCCGCCGTCTCCAGCCTGGCGACGTCAAGCCCCGTTTCCCCGGCGATTTCCAGGATACGCTCCCTGGTGAGAACGCCGGCGCTTTCCATCAGCGCGAAATGGAGATCGAGAAACTTGTCCTGCTCGCGGGCGGCGAGGGCCATTTCCGCGGCCAGTTCCGACTCCGGACGCAGGATCGGGAATTCGCGGAAGACAACCTTGACGTCCTCGTCGTCCTCGGTCATCTCGCGCACGAGATTGACCGCGCGTTTGCAGAAACCGCAGTGATAATCGAAAAGTTCGACGACCGCGACTTTCGCCTTCGCCGGGTCCTTGCCGTGGATGAAGGCGGTCTTGGGATCGAGCAGACGGTCGAGGTTGCTCATGGCGGCCTGGCGCGCGTTTTCCGCCGCCGCGACGCGCTCGCGTTCGCTGAAGGCGTTCACCGCGTCGATGATCACTTCCGGATTGTCCATGAGATAGGTTCGGACGATGGCGCGGATCTCGTCCTCCTGGGCGTCCGAAAACGCGCCGCCGCCGGAACCGCTCCCGTCCGAAGAGGCCGAGGACAGGCCGACCGCGACGGCCCCGAGGACGAAAGCGCCGGCCAGCGCCGCGCCGATTGCGAGTTTCGCATTGAGCATGGTGTGGTTCCTGTCTTTATCTATGGGCATGCTTACACCGGCTGCGCCGCGCAAGAAAGCGCTCCGTCGCCGAATTCCGCACCGCTTCACGCTGAATTGTAATTGTGCGGCGTTCGACGCCGGAGCGTTCCGCCCGGGAGTTTCCGCCCGGGACATGCCGATGGCGCGCGTTCCACCCTCCCGGTTTGCCTTGCCGGGGCGCCGGCGCGGCTCGCTCCCGGCGCGGCGCATGCTTGCGACGAAAAGGCGGCGTGCGCGCCATGTTCTTTCTTGTAAAAACCGGACAAACCTTCTGTATAAAAATTAATTGGTGGTGCGCGGGTGCGGCTTGCGGCTGTCGTTTTTCAAGATCGACGGCGCTTGCGGTCAACAAATTTGATATGCGGTTTTCAATGCGGGCGTTGTGACGAACCATCATGCATGACGGATCTTTTGAAAACCGCGTTACCGGTTGCGCAGGTTGCGTCGCGGGCGCCGGCGGATGATCCGGTCCGATTTTTAACGCGCCGGACATAAATCCGTTACGAAAGAGATTTACACTTTATACTATTGACGGTATAAGCGTTATCTCTCGATTATTCACAGACTACAAACTTTTCAGAAAATTTTGTCTGAAAAGATCCGCCTTCATACATTCACAAGCCCGCCAGTTGAACGTCTTCGCGTTTCATAAGCCTGCTGATTATCGCCTGCGCGCGCGGATATTGATTTTACTGGTTAAAAACTTTTAAATTCAGGAGTTTACAGATATTAAGATTCATTGTACTGTATATATATCAGTAAATAACACGCCTATTTTCTCAGTACGCCTATTTTAATTTGATTTTTCTATGGAGTTTGGCGAATGTCTGAAGACGCGGATGGCCAGACCTATGTCGTTCTGGTGAATGAAGAAGAGCAGTATTCGCTATGGCCCGCCCACAAGGCGGCGCCCGCCGGATGGAGCGCGGTTGACTGCACCGGCGACAAGGAAACATGCATGGCCTATGTCGACGCCCATTGGACCGACATGCGCCCGAAGAGCCTTCGGGACCAGATGAGCGGGGCGCAAGGGTCCGCCGCGTAACAAGGGTCCGCCGCTGAAGCGACCGCCAGTCGCGGCGGCCGTTCGACTCTGATTCTTTTTTGTCCGTGAGAGATGTCGCGTGCTCGGCGTGCGTCATTCGCTTTAGCTTGGGTGTTTGGGATGACGTCGGGCTTTGCGCTTTCGCCTACGCAAATCGATATTCTGATCGAGCAGGAGCTGTCCCCGAACGTGCCGATGCACAATGTGGGGATGTTCTTCCCGATCCGCGGCGTTTTGCGGACCGATTATTTCCTGGACGCCGTCGCGCGCGTCATTCGCGCCAGCGACAGCCTGAGCGCGACGCTCCGCAAGGGGCGTGAAAGCGGCGATCTGCCCTTTCAGCAACCTCTTGAGCGGGACGACCTGCCGATCGAAGTCTTGTCCATGGACGGCGAAGCGGCGGCGCGGGCGTGGATGAAGGCGGATTTCGACAGGCCGTTTACGCTCTATAATGACTATCTCTTCCGTTTCGCCGTCATCCAGCTGAAAGACGGCGAGGCTTATTTCTATACAGCGTTTCATCACCTCGTCATCGACGCGGCCGGCGTCACGCTGATGCTGGGCGCCATCGCCGACGCCTATAAGGCCTTGCTGGAGGAGCGCGAGCCCGTTTGCGATTTTCCGCGCTACCGGGATTTTGTCGAGGCGGACCTGCGTTACTGGGAAAGCGACGCGTTCAAGGCGGCGGAGGCGTTCTGGCGCGACCGGTTCGCCAACTTGCCGCAGGCTTTTCCCATCCTGCCGCCGTCAAGCCGCGCGGAGGTCAGGAACGCCCGGTCGCAGCGCGTCGCCTTTTCGATACCGCGCGGGGCATTCGACGCCCTGTGCGCCCGCTTCTCCGAGACGCGCGCAACGCCCGCCCAGGTGTTTACGGGATTGCTCTACGGGTTTTTCGGGCGTCTGTTCGGTCTTTCAGACATGGCGATCGGGCTGGCGCGCCTGAACCGCAATTCGGACGTCTTTCGCCGCACGATCGGCACTTTCGCCAATCTCAGTCCGGTGCGCATTACGAAGGGCGACACCCTCGGCGAGGCGCTGGGGTCGCTCCAGGGCGATCTCGAGGCGGTGTGGCCGCATCGTCATTATCCCGCCGGCGCGTTGAACCGCGCCCTTGGCCTGCTGAAGCGGTCGCGCGAGCAATTGTTCGACGTCAGCCTTGCTTACATCCGGGGCATGGACAGGAGCCTGCCCCTCGGGGGCGACGCCGAATTCGGCGCGCCGACCGTCCTGACCAGCGGATATGACCGCGGGGCGGTTCAGGCGTTTGTTTCGGACAGCCGGCAAGAGCCGTTGTCGGGCGAACTGATTTGCAGCAAGCGTTACTTTTCGCCGGAGCATCTGTCGCGGCTGGGCGCGCGGTTTGAAGCGTTCGTCGCCAGTCTTGCCCGCGATCCCGATCAGCGCCTCTCCGGGATCGACCTTCTGACGGCGGAGGAACGTTCTGCGGTCGAGGCTTGGTCTTCTGGTCCTGTCGTTGCGGGGGAGGATCCGTCGGTGTGCGCCCTGA
>LYSZ01000003.1:5000-423305 GCA_001657385.1 Parvularcula sp. BBD 1991-13
TAGGCGGAAAAATCTTGTTGCACAATAAGGATCGTTTCGCCGCCGTTCGCATATCGGCTTCCCATATCGGCGCCCGCGCCATTAGACGCGAGAAACCTCTAAGAATATGAAACATATAGCATTTTTCAGAATTCACCGCGCCACTGGCGCACAGTCATCACCGCGGGCCCGGCGCTGCGCCCCGTTGCGGCCGCGGCGATGACGAGATCGGCGGCCAGGGCGGCCGAGGCGCGGTTGTAATGGACGTCGTCCCAGTAGTTTTCGTCCCGCGCGGTCAGGGGCGAGACCTGCATGAAGTCCAGCACCGTCGCACCGGGACGCGCCTCGCGCACCAGTCGCGCAACACTGTCCTTGCAGGCGTCGAGACGCCGCTTATGCGTCAGGTAGAAATACGCATGGTGCGGAGGAAAGACGACGATCAATTCGGCCGCCTCCGGCGTCGCTTCGAGCAACTCGCGCAAAAGCTCGTGATCGGGAAAGGCGCCGGGCCAGCCGGGCGCCGCGTTTTCCACGCGCGCCGCCAGATCGGCGAGATCAATCGGCTCCTCCTGCTTGTAGATATTCATCCTTGCCCGGTGCAAATCGTACTCTTCGTCCGGCGGCAGGAAATCCTCGAAACCGTCAGCGTCATAGCGGGAGACGTCGAGCCCGACATAGCGCCGCAACTGCCGCGTCGCGATCTCCAGGCTTTTGCCGTTGAACAGATATAATAAATCGTTGTACGGATTTTCATCGTACATCCAGGGCGGAAACGGACGTCTGGTGAGCCGCGGATAAGGCGCCGGAGAGGCGCACCAGTTGCGGTCTACGCCGTAGATCAGGGTTCGCGGCGCCGGGTGATGACGGAAAAACAGCTTTGCGATCTGCGCCTGCTCCCAGGGCGTGCCCGCGTCCAGCGCCAGATAGGCGAACCGCGCGCCGAACCCCTCGTTCAGACGGTCGGGCGGCAGCATGCGCACCGCCGAGGTCCCCAGCACGGCGCTGTCATAGGCGGGCTCGCGGGCGAGCGCCGGGTACATGTAGCGCTGATTGTTATCCATGTAGTGACGTTCGACCGGCGGCGAAAAGAGAATATTGTGATACGGATCAAAAAGGATCAGCAACAAAGCCGCGAGCGCCGTCACGGCGAAAAAGGACCCGGCGCACCAGGCGGAAAACGTCTTCCAGGGATCTGTCGCCGCCATGTCGCCTCTCAGAACTGGAAATAGATAAACTCGACCGATGCGCCGTCGCCGACCATGATCGCGAGCGCGCCGGCGCCGAGACCGAGCCCCGCCGCGGCGAGCCGCCTCGGCGCGAGCGCCTTGAACACGACGTCCTGAGAGGTCGGCGCGACCAGGACGATCAGCGAGGCGACGCTCAAGGCCGCGATGTCCGCCGGAGCGGACAGGACGGGCGCGGCGCCGGCGCCGCCGGCCGCGAACAGGGCGCGGTAATAATTCATATAGGTCGCCGCGTCGGGCGACCGGAACAGAACCCAGCCCAGAAGGACGAAAGCCGTGGTCAGTCCCCACCCGACGAATGTCGGCGTCGACAGCCGCGTCAGCGTCCAGACGCGGTTCGCGACAAGCCCCGCGCCGTGCCAGACGCCCCACAGAACGAAGGGCCACCCCGCACCGTGCCACAATCCGCACAGCGCCATGGTGGCGAACAGCGCCGCCGCCTGGCGCGCCAGGCCGTGGCGGTTCCCCCCCAGCGGAATGTAGAGATAATCGCGGAAAAAGCGCGACAGGGTCATGTGCCAGCGGCGCCAGAAATCGCGCATGCTGACCGCCCTGTATGGCGCGTCGAAGTTGAACGGCAGCCGAAGGCCGAATAGGAGAGCGATGCCGATGGCCATGTCCGAATAAGCGGAAAAGTCGAAATAGATCTGCAACGCAAAGGACAACAGCCCCGTCCAGGCGTCGGCGAAGGCGGGCGCGCCCTCGCCCGCGGCGGCGAACGCCGCGTCGGCGTGGGGGGCGAGCGCGTCGGCGATGACGATTTTCTTGAACAGGCCGATGACGAACAGCGCCAGGCCCTGGCCCATGCGTTTCATTCGCTCCGCATCCGGGAGGACCGCCCCGAGCTGAGGGATAAGCTCATTGTGCCGAACAATCGGCCCGGCGATCAGTTGCGGAAAAAACGACACGAAATACGCATATTTCCGGAACGGATAGCTTGGGGCCGTCCCGCTGCGGCAGTCGGCGAGATAGGAAATCTGCTGGAAGGTGTAAAAACTGATCCCGATCGGCAGAATGACGCTGACATCGGCGAGCCCGCGGACGCCGAGATCCGTCAGCGTGTCGCGAAAAAACCCGAGATACTTGAATCCGCCAAGCACGGCGAGGTTCGCCGCGACGCCGGCCCACATGAACGCGCCGGCCGACCGGCGGCCCCGGCGCCGGATGACGGCCCCGCCCAGCGCCCAGTTGAACGCGACGCTGCCCGCGAGCAGCGGCGTGAAACGCCAGTCCCACCAGCTGATAAAGGCGAACGAGGCGAGGATGATCCAGACTTCGCGCCGCGCGGGCGAGGCTCGCAACGCCGACCATCCGAGCCAGACCAGGGGCAGAAAAACGAAAAGGAACGCCTGCGAGTGAAACAGCATTGCGAATGCGCGTGAAGCCCCGGCACGGAAGAAAGCGGATCGCCAAACAAACCGCTCGCGCAGCGACCATAAATGCGTTTCGCCGGCGGTGACAATGGGCGCACGCCGCCGGCCCGGCGCAGACGGTGAAGACGATGACGAGGTCGGGGCGCGCACGGCGTAGATGCGCCCCTGGGGCGTGGGGCCCTGCGGTCTGGGACGCTGCGGCATAAGACGCTGCGATCTGAGACTTTGCGGTCTGGGACGCCGGTTCGATTCACGATCTTTTAAACGCGAATTCGTTAACCTTGCTCACGGACTGCGGCGCGCGGCGCCTGAGCAAGGTCAACAGGCCGCCGGGGCCAGCGGAGATTATGCGTCATGACAGCAGCATCGACAGCGCGCGCTTTCAGGTTGAACCCTGTCTCCGCCCTGCCCGCGCGACTGCGCTTTCCCGCGGCCATGTGCGCCTTGATTTTTTCATCCCTGCCTGTTCGCATGGGCAGCGCCACGCCCGACGTCAGTTGGCTGATCGACATGTGCGCGCGGATCCTGAACGGCGAACGCGCCTATGTCGACGTTTTCGAGACGACGCCGCCCATTCCCATGCTGCTCTACATGCCGGGCGCATGGGCGGAAATCCATACTGGCATTGCCGCGGAGATCGCCGTCGTCGCCTATGCCTATCTCGTTTATATCGGGGTATTGTGGCTCGCCTGGCGCCTGCTGCCGGCGCAGGTTGACGAGACCGGCTCATCCGCATGGCGTGTGATTTTTCCGCTCGGCGTCTTTCTTTTCATACTGACGAACGACACGTTCGCGCAGCGCGAAACTTTTTCCGTAGCGCTCATGACACCCATGATTTACTCACTGATTGCAAGGACCCGGACCGGGACATGGCCGCCGTTCAAATGGCGCGCCCTCGCCGTTTTGCTCGCCGGTTTCGGCGCGGCCGTAAAGCCGCCGCTTTTCACGCTGCCGCTATTGCTGTGCGGCGGCTACCTGGTTTTTTCGACCCGCGCCGTTCGCCCGCTTTATTCCAGCGGGCTGATCGCCAGCGCCGTCATTTTCAGCGGCGTCACCGCTGCGTCCTTCTTGGCGTTCCCGGCCTATTTCGACGGGGTCTACCAGATCATGCGCGACGTTTACGTACCGATCAAGCACCACGTCGTTTACGGCTTCATGTCCGACAGTTTCGCCTTTTCGCTGGCATGCGCCGCGCTGACGCTCCTTCGTCCGGCGACGGCGCGGCGCTTGCGCGAGGCCGATATGTATTTCCTCATAGCGGCGGCCGGATTCGCGATTGCATATTTTTACCAGGGGAAATACTTCGACTACCACGTCGTTCCCATCGCCCTTTTCTGCTTCATGGTCGCCTGGTCGAGCTTTCCGCTCGCCAGGGCGGAAAGCGAGGTCCCGGCGCGCGGCGGGCGCGTCTCAATCGGCAAGACAATTGTCTTCCTCATCGTCGGCTTCGGCCTGTTCGTGTCCTTCGACGACGGCGAGCCGACGCTGCGGGACCGTTCGTGGACGGAAGGGCTGGACAGGCCGACGGCCATGGCGATATCGGCGGGATACATCACCGGCTTTCCCCTCGCCCGGGAGATCGACGCGCGATGGGTCAACACCGTTCACTGCCAGTGGGCGATCACCTACCCGGAAGCCTTCATGATGAAACAGCATGTATCGGACGAACAGCGCCGCCTGTTTCGCAAATACCAAGACCGCGAGACTGAACGGACGATTTCGGTCGTTGCCGAAAAACGGCCCGACATCATCATCCAAAGCACGACGCCGACCGCCCTCGGGCTGGAGGCAAGGCTCCTGGCGCGCGAACCGGCTCTGTTCGACGATTACTCGATCGTCGCCGAGGAAGGCGTGTTCAGGATCTGGCGGCGCCGCGCCGCCGGCGCGCCGGCGCGCTCCTGAAGACAGGGGCGATCGCGGGGCCGGCGCCGCCCCGTCCCGCCGCTCCCCGATGCCGCGCCTCTCGCCGCGCCGGGTTTCACACTCGCGAAATCTAGCGGTTGCA
Organism: Parvularcula sp. BBD 1991-13; assembly: GCA_001657385.1. Taxonomy (GTDB): domain Bacteria; phylum Pseudomonadota; class Alphaproteobacteria; order Caulobacterales; family Parvularculaceae; genus Hyphococcus. The sequence continues at coordinate 9,602 of LYSZ01000003.1, forward strand.
AGATGGCCGGGAACCTGATTGCGTTGGAGCCATGAACGATCTTTTGAGCCTGTCCCATTCGGCGCGTCCGAGCATCGGCCTCGCGCTGGGCGGCGGCGTCGCCCGCGGCTGGGCGCATATCGGCGCGGTTCGCCGCCTCGAAGAGCATGGCGTGCGCCCCGATATCGTCGCCGGGACCTCGGTGGGCGCGCTGGTGGGCGGTTTCTGGCGCGCCGGGCGCCTCGACGCGCTTGAGGAATGGGCGCGGGCGCTGACGAAAACCCGTATGCTGAGCTATTTCGACGTTATGCTGAACGGCTCCGGCCTGATGGGGGGCAAGCGGCTCGAAAAGGCGCTGAAGCGCTATCTCCCGCGGACCGACATCAGCCAGTTGCCGGAAAAGTTCGTCGCCGTGACATCGGAACTTGCGACCGGCCACGAGTGCTGGTTGATGGACGGCGATCTGGGCGAAGCGATCCAGGCCGCCTACGCCCTGCCTGGCGTCTTTCCACCGCGCGCGGTCAACGGGCGCTGGCTGATCGACGGCGCGCTGGTCAATCCGTTGCCGGTGTCCGCGTGCCGCGCGCTCGGCGCGCGCATCGTCATCGCGATCGGTCTGCATGCGGACGCTTTCGGCAAGGGCGTGATGGCGCGCAAGGAAAAGTTCGGCGCGCCGGATTTGACCGCGCCCGGCGCATCGATGATGGCCGACGGCGGCGCGGAGCTGGAGGCCGCGTCGAAGGGCAACCTGACGGAAAAGCTGATGCTGCGACGGCTGTTCCACGCCGGCGAAAACACGCCGGGGCTCGGCTCGGTGATGCTCGCCTCGTTCAATATCCTGATGGACCGGATCACCCGCTCACGCCTCGCCGGAGAGCCAGCCGACGTCCTCGTGCTGCCGCATGTCGGTCATATCCCGCTGCTTGCATTCGACCGGGCCGATGAACTGATCCAGCTCGGCCGCGAAGCCATCGATCAGCACATGCCCCAGATCGAAAGCGCGATCGAATATCTGGCGTGAGCCGCCTTCCCGCGCCTGGCGTCAAGAAAATAGCGGCAGGAACGCCCCAAAGCGCCAGACCGATGCTTACGGTGCGGATTAAAAACAGGTAATGCGTAATACAATTGTCACATTACGCTTGTTCTTCGTTTGCGGATCGGCGCCTTTCAGAAAATTTATAAAATTAAAATTGGAACCGCCGGTAAACTCTGTGCGTATGTGGGGCATGCAACATGGAGAATTCCAATGACGTTCAAATCAACCCTTTTCGTCGCGATCGCCGCTACCGCGGCCGCCATTGCGCCCGCTTTTGCCGGAGACCATGGCGACAAAGACAAAATGAGCTATGACAAGAAAAAGGCGGACATCGTCGACACCGCCGTCAACGCCGGATCGTTCACGACGCTCGTCGCCGCGGTTCAGGCCGCCGGCCTTGAGGAAACCCTGCGCGGCGAAGGCCCGTTCACGGTGTTCGCCCCGACCGACGACGCGTTCGCCGCGCTGCCGGAAGGCACGCTCGACAATCTCCTCAAGCCGGAGAACAAGGACCAGCTCGCCGGCATTCTGACCTACCACGTGGTCGCGGGCAAAACGAAGTCGAAAGACCTCGCCGGCAAGACCCTCACCGTCGCCACCGTCAACGGCGCGGACGTTGAAATCGACGGCACCGACGGCGTCACGGTCAATGGCGCGAACGTCGTGAAAGCCGACGTGTGGGCTTCCAACGGCGTGATCCACGTCATCGACGCAGTCATCCTTCCGCCTGCGGAAGGCGGCGAATCATAAGCCGGGACGTAAGCAGGGACAATCGCGGACCGGATTTTACAATCCCGACCGTTACAGATCGTTGAGAAGCGCCGTCGCCCATTGCGGCGGCGCTTTTCCTTTTTTGCGTCTGATCGTTTTCGCGTTTGGTCGTTTTCACCGCACGCACGTCAGCAGGCGGCTCAGCAAGCGGCGATGTATTCCTTCAACGCCTTGGCTTCCTGTTCAGCCAGGTCGATCTTGCGCTTGACCACGTCGCCGATGGACACCACGCCCACGACGGCGGCGCCGTTGACAACCGGCAGATGGCGGATGCGCTTGCGGGTCATTTCCTCCATCAGTTCGTTGACGGTCGATTCCGGCGAGCAGGTAAAAGGCGACGGCGTCATGCAGTCCCGAACGGACATGGCCGTCACCGAGGCGCCTTTCGAACCGAGCTTGCGCACCACATCGCGTTCGGAGAGAATGCCGACGATTGCATCTTCCTCATCCATGACCAGCACCGCGCCGATATTGCGCTCGTTCAGGACGGCCACCGCCTCGGCGACCGTGTCGTCGGATTTCACGGCGTAAACGGCGGCGCCTTTATGTTCCAGAATATTCGCAACCTTCATCATTTCCTCCTTGAACGGAACTGCAAAGGCCGGCGTTTTTATCGGTGGTTTATGCGCGCCGGCGGAGCTGCGGGGCGTTCTCGGGCCGGGAAGCGTCGATACGGTCCGTCGAGAGCGCCTTGAAACCATCATTCGCCGGCCGTTTCACGGCCGGATCGTACGACAAGACGTCGTCAGCGGCGGATGCGGGGGACGAAACGGCCGGGCGCATCGCTCGCCTTGTCTAAAGACAGTGTGCGCGCCTCGCAAAAAAAGGCAAGAGCCCGGCTTCATCAATCCATGCCGCACCTGCACAAGACTTTACGCACTTGCGAGACGACCGGCGCGGCCCTCTGCGCGAGTCTTCCGTTCAGCGGAACGCCCGCGCCAGGCGCTCGAAAACCGGATAGGCGAACAGGCCGAACAGATATCCGCCGATATGCGCTTCCCAGGCGATGCTCGCCCCGCCGGTAAAGGCGGCGCCGAAAACGCCGATGGCGATGTTGGAAAAGACGACAAACCCGCTCCACGCCAGAACGCTGGCGCTGGTCAGCGCGCTGAGGCTGGAGGCTTCGGGGCCGAACAGGCTGGTGCGGTTGAAGGCGAAACGCACCACCGCACCCAAAAGCCCGGACACGCCGCCCGACGCGCCGACGAGAAGCGTGATGTCCGTCATGTGGAACAGGGTAAAGACAAGCGCGCCGACGATCCCGCTCAGGAAATAAAATGTCAGGAACAATCCGGCTGCGGATAAAGCGGCGAAGGATTGAAGCGCGCGCTCCGCGCCCATGCGCCGGGCCACCGGCGCGCCGAAGGCGACGAACCACAACATGTTGAAAAGAAGATGCGCAAGGCTTGCGTGAACGAACATGTGCCCGATCAGCGGCGACAGGAGCCCGAGCCAGCCGCCATTGGCTTGCGGCCCCGCGAGAAACCGCACCGGGGAAAACCCGGCGCCGTTTTCAATGATCCAGACCGCGCGCGCCGGCGCGACGACCATCAGGGCGAACATCAGGGCCGTCACCCCGGCCGTGGCCAGCACGACCCCCGGCAGGTTGAACACGCGCCTGGTGTCGATCTCGCCGCCGGGCCGGCGCAAGACGTAGGGTTTGTCGGAGGCGTCGCTCATATGGCCATGCCGGCGGGACCGGTCCTTCCTGTTTCGCCGCGTGCAGCATCCGACGCCCCGGCGCAATTGGCAACCGCCGGACCCGCACGCCCACGCGCCGAGCGACGGACCACTGGGCCGCGTCGGCGTCGAGGACGTAAGCGGGGCGTTAACGCGATGCAACCACGCTGCGCGTCGCAGGCAAAGCTTTGTTCACGAAAGGCGGTTAACAATGCCTGCCGCGAAGGGGCGGCGTAAAATGGCTTCGAAACATTCAGATCATGACGACAACCCCTTGCGCGCGCCGCGCGCCGGCGCCGCGGCGCCGGCGGCCTCGGGAGACGAGCGGCGCAAACACCGGCGCCTGTCGACAAGGCTCAAGGCGCGGTATCTCGACGCGCAGGGCCGCGAAAAACCATGCCTGATCGTGAACATCTCTGCGGGCGGCGCGCTGTTGAAGGCGAAATCGCCCCCGGCGGCCCGGGAAAAGATCATTCTCTATATCGACCAGGTGGGGCGCTTCGAAGCGTCGGTGATCCGGTCAGAAGGCGTGGAATTCGCGGTTTCTTACGCGGCGAAGCGGGCCAAAAACGCCAGAACCGCCGATAACCTGACCAAAATCCTCAATCAGGACCGCCAGACCACCGACCGGCGCAGGACCCCGCGCATCGAGCAGAACGAAAGCGCGGTGATTTACCTCGAGGACGGCGCCGCCCGCCACTGCGCCATCATGGACATCTCGCTCACCGGCGCGTCGCTGGAAATCGCGCCGCGCCCGCCGCTGGGCAGCCATGTCATTCTGGGACGCATGACCGCGAAAGTGGTGCGCCGCCATGACAAGGGCGTGAGCGTCATTTTCACCGGCGGCGCGGAACGCATGGACGATATCATCAAGGAAACCGCCGCGCCCGCCCCGCAGCCGGTCGCTGGCGCCCCCTTTGCACCCTCGTTCGGGAAGAAAGGCCCGAAAGCCTGACGAACGAACGGGGAAGGCGCGATGGTTGTCGCGGAAAACTGGTGCTTGAAAGTCGACGATAAGATCTACGGGCCTTACACGACGCCGCAAATGCGCAAATACGCGCATCAGGGCCGGCTGGCCTCCTGGTCGCTGATCTCCCCTGCGGGCAGCCGCGAATGGCGCGAGGCTCATACCGAAACGATTTTCGCCGACTTCTTCGGATGCCGGCGCGAAACCCATGGCGGCGCCGCCCGTCCCTGCTTCGGCCGGCGCGAAAACGCGCCGCAGCATGCGGGCGAAGAGCCGGTCCGCGGCCCGCATCCCAAGCGCCCCCTGGCGGCGGACCCCGCAGGCCTTGCCAATTTCATTATCGTTTTCGACGTGGTCAGCGGCGCGGCAAGCCGCGTTGAAGCCGCGGTCATGAGCCTCGGCGCGGGCTTTCGCATCGCCGACAATGTCTGGAGCGTCGCCTGCGAACTGACCGCCGTCGGCGTCAGGAACGCCATCGCGCCATACCTGTCGGGCCGCGAATCGCTGTTCGTCGTCGACGCCAGCCGCGGCCGCACCTCTTGGCAGAACTACGCGCCCGAGCTGCACGCCAAGATTTCGACGGCCTACCTCCTGCCCAGACCGCATAACGACGCCGGCGGGCGCTAGGCCCTGGCCGCGAACGGGCTGCGGAAAATCGCCGCCCGGATGCGCCCCTCGGATGCGCCCTCCAGGTGCGCCAGGGCGTTCGCGCGCCCATCAAGGTCAGCCATTCATTAAGGTCTGCGAATTTTTTCTGACGGCGCCGATTCACCATCGGCGTTTTCCACAGCTTCATTGTATAGTCGAAAAGTGAAACGATTCGCGGCGGCGAAAGGCGTTCCTATGGCGTCTCGCTCTACAGGCGAGCTTCATGCTGTAAGCCCGGACCATGCGGGCCTTGCTGTATCAAACGGACCTTGTTTCAGGAACGAAGGTTTCAGGAATGAGGGCGCCCCCGCCGGCTTCGGTTCCGTTTTTCTTTACCCGATAATATCAGGAGACTGTAATGGCGAAACGCTCTGCGCGCCGCGCAAGCCGGCGGATGCATGAAAACGCGCACTATCCGGATACGGACAATGTCCGGCGCCTGTTTGACGAGCCGCAATGGTCGCCTATGGAGGAACCGAACCGGGACCAGAAATACCGAAAAAACATCCGTGCACAGAATGACTCGCAGCAGGCGATGCTCGACGCGATCGACGCCAACCCGCTCGTCTTCGCAATGGGCGCGGCCGGCACCGGCAAGACCTATCTCGCCGTCGCCAAGGCGGTCGAGGCGCTGGACGCCGGCGACGTGCGGCGCATCATCCTGTCCCGCCCGGCGGTCGAGGCGGGGGAAAGCCTCGGCTTCCTGCCCGGCGACCTTGAGGACAAGCTGTCGCCCTATCTGCGCCCGCTATACGACGCCCTGTGCGACCGGCTTTCCTCCAAACGGCTGAAAGCGCTGATGGCCGAGGGCGTCATCGAAATCGCGCCGATCGCCTATATGCGCGGGCGCACGCTCAACAACGCCTATATCGTGATCGACGAGGCGCAGAACTGCACCTATGGTCAGCTCAAGATGCTGCTGACGCGGCTGGGCTGGAACTCCTCCATGGTGGTGACGGGCGATCCGGAACAGAGCGATCTTCTGCCCGGCATGTCGGGCCTGAAGGAGGTCGGCGAGAAGCTGGAAGACCTCGACAAAGTCGCCCTCATCCGGTTTTCGCGCAGCGACGTGGTGCGCCACCCCCTCGTCGCCGACATGATCGACGCCCTGTAGCCGCGCGGCGGCTTTTCCCCACGATGGGGCGCGGGATTTTCTATCGCCCGCGCCCATGGTAATGAAAGCCTTTCGACGCATGGGCGGACGGGCCAGGCGGCCCGACGGCGGATGGTTATGAGCAACGGTTACGGTTTCGGCGGGGAGGAAATCAAACAGGAGTCGAGCTGGCGCTATCCGCTCGGCATCTTCGTCGCCACGCTCGTTCTGTGCGCTATTTTCCTTTATTATTATGTCGGCCCGAGCGTCGACGAGTTCAGCGGCAACGTGCCCAGCCCGGCGATCAGCGAGGAACCGGTGCGCGTCACGGTCGGCGGAACGGCGTTCGCCCCGGCCGCCAACCACACGGTCTATCCCCGCGCGCGGCGCGGCGGCGAGCGCGACGAGCTGTCGCTTTACGCGCTGTGGCCGACCATGAACGGCTACACCCCCGCCCAGCGGCGCGAATTCGTGGAAAACGCGCCGGACGCGCGGCGCATCGACATCACCATCGCAAGACGGGGCTCTCCGTTTACGGAAGAGCAACGCTTCGAAACGCTTTACCTGCCGCAGACCGTGGACCAGCGCGGCGTGCGCACGCCCTATCAGCTGACGAAGTTCACCTTTCGCGAACAGCGCGCGAACGTGCCCACCAGCGGCTATGCGGATACGGAGCTTTTCGTCGGCGCGGACGAGACCGGCGGCCTGCTGGCGCTGTTCTGTTTCGAGGAGCGGGACTATATCGCGAGCCCCGAATGCTGGCGCGAATACGAACATAATGACGAGATCGAGGTGAGCTACCGCTTCAAGCGGCCGTACCTGCCGGAATGGCGGGCGATCGACAGCGCCGTGCGCGCCTTCATCGCCGATATCGAGGAAACCGCCCCCGTCGCGGCGCAGGCGCCCCAGCGCGCGCCCTGACGCCCACGCGCTCCCTCCCTTCGCATAAACCTCCCGGATCGGGCGTTGCATCGACGCCGCATCGAGACCGCCGCGCTGGAAAACGTGCTCTGCTTTCTGTCTCGGACTGTCGCCGCCCAGAACCAGTTGCGTCCAATGCGATTCACGATTGGCCCGGATTCTTAAAGCGGGCGGGTTCCGGCGCTCAGCGCGATCATCATCACCGGCGCCAGCACCAGGCTGATCGCGCCGGTGGCGAGGAAGTATGCCGCCGCGCCAAACCCGTCCGGCCAGGCGAAACTGTACGCCGCCACCACCAGCGACGCCGCCCCGGCGGCCAGTGCAAGAAGGAACCGACGCAACCCCCCCGCCATCGCGTTCTGGGCGATGTCGCGGGCGTTGCGCCAGACGTCGCTTGCATCGCGCCAGCTCACGGTGAGCTGGGCGAGCGCGATCGCCGCGAGGGTCAGGGCGGTGAACCGCGCCAGCAGGTCCGGCGCGGCGGCGCCCGCAAGACTGTAGCCGTAATCGGCGAAAATGGCCGAGGCGAACAGGAGCGCGGCGATCAGGAGGCTGGCGCGCAGGGATACGAAGGCGAGCGCCGCCGCGGCCCATACTCCGCCGAGGAACACAAGGAACGACCCCGGCGCGGCGAGCCCGGCCTCAAACATGGCGACAACCGCGAGAACGCCCGTGATCGCCGTCGCCGCCAGCGCGGTCTGCGCCGGCACGAGGCGGCGGACCGGCGCCCAGACCCTGGCGAACCATTCGCGGCGGCGATTTTCGTCCACCGCAACCTGTTCGCTGTGCTGCGATACGGACAGGGCCGCCGCCACCAGCATCAGCGACGCGACGCAGGTCAGGAGCGCCGCCGCCGCCGCCGCCCACAGGACCGGCCAGTCCACGGCGCCGAAATTGGCGCGCCAGCTGTAAAGGGCGAAAAAGACGCACACCGCCAGGATGGCGAACATCGCCGGCGCCAGTCCCGCATGCCCGCCGCGGGAGGCCGCCGCCGGTCCCGTCGCGCCCCTGGCGAATCCGCCGGCGTAATCGGCGCCGACCCCGACGCCGCCGACAACCCCCGCCGCCAGCGCCACCGACAGCGCCGCCGCGCTTGCCGGCGCGTGCAACAGCCCCTCGAAGGCGAGCAGGCCGGCGGCCCCGGCCGAGCCGAGCAGCGCAGCGAAGGGCGCCGCGACGCCGAGACGGTAAGCGCCCTTGAAAAACGGTTCGATGGCGAGGAGGACGGCGAGGAACGCAACCGCGGCGACCGTCAGCGTCTTGGGCGGCGCGGCGAGATACGGCGACAGGGAAACGCCGCGGTCGGCGGCGAGCCAGAGCCCCGCCGCAACGACGCCCGCCCCCCCCGCGATGAGCGCGCGCAGACCCGCCCTGCGCGGCGCGACGGCCGCAAGACCGAGGGGAACGCCGAGCACGTAAAGCCCGTTCAGAAGATAGCTGGAGACATAACCGGCGTATTCCGCGCCGCCAACGCCCGCCGCGCCCCCGGCGCGCCGCACGCCGACAACGCAGAGCGCGGTCATGGCGAAGGCGACAAGCACCGTGGAGAGCCATGGCCGGTTCGCCGCGAACCGGCCGAGAAACCCCGACGCTTCGGCAGTCAACAATCGCCCTCTTAGTTAAGCGGTTCTTCTGGAAGATCGATTTCCAGGATGGCCATGTTGAAGTCGTAAGAGACGTCGCCGTCCTCGTCGTCGCGAAAAATCACGCCGACAAATTCCTCGCCGAAATAGACCTCCGCCGAATCGTCCTTGTTCGGGCGGCCGCGCACAGACAGGTCCGGGCGGTTAAATCGGTCTTTCAGATATCCCTGCAAGCGGGCGATTTCCTGCGGCTTCATGTGCGTTGCATCCCTTAAGCTTTCGTTTGTCATAACGATATCCGCACCGGGCGCCAAGCATGGCGGGCGCGGTCCGGCCGCGCCAGATCCGGCCCCGGCCCCATCGCATTTGACCCGCGTCCCGTTTCGTCACATGAGCAGGACCGATGAACAGTCAGGAGATCGCCATGACCTTGCGCCGCGCGCCCGCACCCGCCCTTTTCGCAGCCATGGCCGCAAGCCTCGCCCTCGCCGCGTGCGGGGCGAGTGAACATGCAGGCGCGGACGGCGGCGCCGAAAGCGCCCCTCAATCTGAGGCGGCGGCCTGCGCCGGCGAAGGCGTCGCGGTGAGCGGGGCCTGGGCGCGCTCGGCGCGGGCCGGACAGCCGGCGACGGCGGCCTACATGGTTCTTTGCAGCGAGACCGGCGACGCCTTGCTGTCAGCCCGCTTCGACGGCGCGGACGCAACGGAGCTGCATGTGACGAGCATGAGCGAGGGCGGCAGGGCGTCAATGACCCGCGCGGAGAAAATCGCCCTGCCCGCCGGCGAAGCGGTGGCGCTGGAACCCGGCGGCGCGCATGTCATGATGATCGGCGTCAACGAGGCCCTGCCCGCCGGCGGCGCGGCGACGCTGACCCTGGAGTTCGAACGGGCCGGAACCATCGACGTGGCGCTGGAGGTGCGCGAGGCGACGGCGGCGCACGGCCGCTGACGCCAGGGACCGGCGCAACCGGCGACCGGCGATACCGGGAGGCTTCGTTTCGCCGCGCTCACTCGATGCGGTTGCGGTCGCGGAAGGTGACGATCTGGAGCTTGTCCTCGCCCACATGATCGCGGATGGTCCTGTCGAGATCGGCAAGGTGAAAGCGGCTCCATTCATGGGACTGCACCACGCTGAACATAATCCGGTTCATGCCCGCCAGCGCCATCGCGACGAAAGCCACGTAGAACAGGGCCGACGCGCCGAACACCGCCAGCGTCTGCGGCGTCGTCCCGTTCAGGTGCAGCGCCGCGCCGCCCGCGCCGAGAGCCGCGCCCGTGACGACGACGCCGCCGACCCAGTAGAGCATGGTGTTGCGCCGCACCTGGTAGAACTTGTTGCGCAGCAACAGCTCGCACAGAAAGAGCCGGGTTGCGAACCAGTGATAGGCGATGGTCCATACGCCCGCTTCTTCCTTCAGGGCGACGCGCTCCGACATGCGCTTGTCGCGCTCCACGTTCAGCGCCTGCCGCTTGGCGACCTGGAAATTGTTGTTGATCCGCGCGAACTTGGACGTGACGTAATTGTCGAGGTTCATCAGATTGCGTTGCTGCACGACCTTGTACGGCCAACTGTAGATGACGCCGGCGACGAAACTCGCGACCAGCGCCGCGACGGCGTAGACCAGTTCCGGTCCGGCGAGCGGACCGACCGACGGCGCGCCCCCCTCCAGCCAAGGCGCCGCGGCCCAGGCGGCGGCGAAGGCCGCCAGCCCGACAAGCGGCGTCCAGACGCAGGTCATCTGGCGCGTGTTGTCGTTCAGCGTACGGCGAAAAAGGGTTGTCACATCGAGAAACCGCCGGTCGATGCTGTTGTCGTCATAGCCGAGCGCGGCGTTGAGAAAATCGCATTCGATTTCTTCGTAAAAAGCGTCCCCCCGCGGGAACAGGGGAAACGCAAAATCGTAAAATCGCTCCGACTGCTTCGCATGTTCGCGGGCCTGCTCCAATGTCAGGTCGGAGGCGGAGCGTTCCGTCAGCCGGGGCCGGGGCAACTGTTTGAACATGGCGGCCTCGACGCCGCTCGGCGGCTCCTCCCGGTATTCGTCGTCCAGCACCTGCCGGGGCGCGACCTTGACCGCCGTTCCCGCGCCCACGCGCCCGGCGGCCCGCCCCGCCGATCCGTTGGCGCGGCCGCTGCGCATAACGCCGCGAAAGATCCGCCCCATCATCCGGAACGGCCAGGCCAGAAATCGAATCACAATTCTAAAGATCATTTCCCCTCCATCTTTATTTAAGAGATGGTTAACGCAAGCGGCGAAATCAAGCGAAGCTCATGATTTCCGCCTGTCTTTGCTGGTTTTCGGGGAATGGCGGCGGCCTCTGCGGCCCCCTTGCAAAAGCAAACGCCGAACCATTAAACACATCGTTCATCGTTTTCCCGTCAACGCCTTTTCCGCCGCCGCGCCATGCTGCACATCAACGACCTGACATACCGGATCGAAGGCCGGCTGTTGTTCGACCAGGCGACGGCGGCCATCGCCGACGGCTGGAAGGTGGGCTTCGTCGGACGCAACGGATCGGGAAAATCGACCCTGCTGAAAATGATCAAGGGGGAGACCCTTGCCGGGAGCGACGAAATCTCCCTGCGCAAGAACCGGCGCATCGGCGCTGTCGATCAGGAGGCGCCCGCCTCCGCCGCCTCGCTCCTCGACACGGTGCTGGCCCAGGACAGCGAGCGCGCCGCGCTTCTCGCCGAAGCGGAAACCGCCGCCGACCCCCATCGCATCGCGGAGATCCAGACCCGGCTCGCGGATATCGACGCCCATTCGGCCGAAGCGCGCGCCGGGGCGATCCTGTCCGGGCTCGGCTTTTCCGCCGCCGACCAGGCGCGCGCCTGTTCGGCGTTTTCCGGCGGCTGGCGCATGCGCGTCGCCCTCGCCGGGGTCCTGTTCGCGGCGCCGGATCTCCTGATCCTCGATGAGCCGACCAACTATCTCGACCTCGAAGGCGCGATCTGGCTGGAGACGTATTTGCGGCGTTATCCGTATACGGCGCTGATCGTCAGCCATGACCGCGAATTGCTGAACAACGCCGTCACGCACATCATGGCGCTAGACGCCGGCAAGCTGTCGGTGCATCCGGGCGGTTACGACGCCTATGAACGCAAACGCGCCGAGGCCCGGGCCCAGAGCCTCGCCTTCAACGCCAGACAGGAAGCCAAGCGGCGCCACATGCAGGCCTTCGTCGACCGCTTCAAGGCCAAGGCGTCGAAAGCCAAGCAGGCGCAGAGCCGGGTCAAGGCGCTTGAACGCATGCAGACGGTTGCGATCCCCATCGAGGAACGCACGACGCCGTTTCACTTTCCCAACCCCAAACCCATGGCGCCGCCCATCGTGCGCGCGGTGGATGCGGATCTGGGCTACGAGGAGGGGAAACCGGTGCTGCGCGGCGTCAATCTGCGCCTCGACCATGACGACCGCATCGCCATTCTCGGCCCCAACGGCCAGGGAAAATCGACGCTGGTGAAGACCATCGCCGGACGCCTGCCGCCGCTCGCCGGCAACATATACAAGCACAAGAAACTCGGCGTCGCCTATTTCGCCCAGCACCAGGTGGACGAGTTGAAACCCAAACAGTCCGCCTACGACCATGTGCGCGCGCTTGTCCCCGACGCGACCGAGGCGCAAACCCGCGCCGCGGCGGCGCGGCTCGGCTTCGGCCCGGAAAAAGCCGATACGCCGGTGGAAAAGATGTCCGGCGGGGAAAAGGCGCGCCTCCTGCTCGGCCTCATCACGTTTCACGGGGCGCATCTGTTGATCCTGGACGAGCCGACCAACCACCTCGACATCGACTCGCGCGAGGCGCTGGTCGACGCGCTCAACGATTATCAGGGTGCGGTGCTTCTCATCACCCACGACTCGCATCTCGCCGCCGCGGTCGCCGAACGGCTTTGGCTGGTCAACGGGGGAAGCGCCGCGCCCTATGAGGGCGACCTCGGGGATTACCGCGCCCTCGTCCTCGCCGCCGGCAAAACGCCGCCCAGGGACGACGGCAAGAAAAACGGCGCCGGCCGGACGGGCGACAGCGAACGGCTCGCCGCGCGCAAGCTGTCGGCGGACGCGCGGCGCAACCTCCAGCCCCTGAAAAAAGCGGCGGAAACCGCCGAGGCGCGGGTGGAGAAACTGAACCGGACCCTCGAACGCCTCGACGAAGCCCTGGCCGAGCCGGGACTGTTCGAGCGGAACCTGGCGCGCGCGACGAAACTCTCAAAGGAACGCAGCGCCCTCGTCGACGCCATCGACCAGGCCGAGACGGACTGGCTGGCCGCGCTCGAAACCTATGAGGCGGCGCAGGAACAGGCGTCCGGCTAGCGGCCGGACAAGCGCGCGCCCTGTCCGGCCCGCCCCTTCCCCCTGGCGGAGAAAAGCGGAAACGGGCGTCAGCCGTCTTCGCCGGGGCCGGCCTCAGCATCATCGGGGTCAGACCGGTCCCATTCATAGATCTTCTCGATGGTGCATCCGCCGGTAACGCCGAAATTGACCTCGAAGGTGCGCACCAGATCGCCGCGGCGCCGGCAACTGTCGCCGAAATTGCGGAACACCGGCACGGCGTTGAAATTGTCAATGGAGCCGCAGCCCGGCGAGAACACCAGGAGATAGCGCTCGTTGAAGCGGCCGGTCACGAAGGCGTCGCGTCCGCCCACTTCCCTGTACCCGCCGCCGCCGCCGGTGCTGTAAAAACAGGCGCTGTCCACCTCCGCGCCGATCCGGGGATCGGCCTCGGGATCGAACGCCTCGCGTTCCGTCGTGGCGCAGCCGAGCGCCAGCCCCGCCACGAGGCCCAGTGAGCTAAGAATAGCAATGTTGCGCATGATTCATGCCTATCTTGATGTCGCCCCGCCTTCAGCCTTGCCCATCATACCGGGCTTTGGCTATCGCTCTAGGGCCGGACGAGGATTTTATGCGCCGCCCCGGCGCTTCAGGGCCTGGGCAAGACAAAAGACGACAGACAGATGAAAAAAGCCGCAGACTGCGAAACCATGGACGAGGTGCGCGCCGAGATCGACCGGGTCGACCGCGCCCTGGTGGATCTCCTCGCCGAGCGCTGGACATATGTGGACCGGGCCTGGGTGTTCAAGCGCTCGCCCGAGGAGGCGTCGGTGCCCTGGCGCAACCGAGACGTCATCCAGAAAGTGAAGACCCGCGCGGATATCGCGGGCATGCCGCCGGAAATGGCCGAGGCCCTGTGGCGCATGATCATCGGCTGGGGCATTCAGTACGAGGAAGAACGGCTAAAGGGCGACGACGCCTGAAGCGGCGCGGTCACTTGCGGTAGGTCTCGCGCAGATAGCGGCGGATCGACGAGGCGCCTTTAAGCTCCCGGCCCGCGCCGGCGTCCACCAGCCGCGGCGCCCCGGCCCATTGCGGGCGCCAGACATATTCCAGCTGCATCTCGCACAGCGTCTGGCGGGCGAGGCGCGCGCCGGGATTGCGCTCGGAGCCGTAAAACTCAAGCGGCGGGTCGGCCTTGCGGCTGGGCGTCGCGAAGCTGCCGGCGAAGAAGCACGCCAGAACGCCCAACTGGGACAGGAGGATGTTGACCGGACCGAGCCAGTGCAGCACCGGCCGGTTCACGCACGCGCCATAGGTCTTGTACAGATAAACCGCGATGTCGCCGCTGTCATAGATCGCCGCATTGGCGTTGGGATCGATGAGAAAGGGGAACTGCGTCTTGCCGCCGAGCGCTTCTACGGCCGGACGGAACCGCGCGCCGTTGCGCGGACAGGGACGCATGATGGTGGTCACGCCCACTTCCGAGACCGCCTCGCGGGCGATGCGGCAGAACGGGCAGCCTTCGAACTCGTAAAGGATCAGCGGCTCGGCCGGCTCGACCGGCGCGCCCGCCGCGCCCACGCCCATCCGCAGGACGGAGGCGAGCCAGGAAAACGGCCAACAAAGACAATCCAGCACGCGCATGAGCGTTGCTATCCCTGCTTGCCTCCCTGCCGCTCCCAGCGCCCTTGCGGCGACTGTCGCCAATATGTCGCCTCATGCCCGGCGCCGGCGGCCGCTTTCCAGAAGGCGCGCGCCCGCCCGCGCGCCGTCTCGTCGGCGCCGTCGAAAATCATCACGCAGCGCGAAAGCGGCGCAATCGCGTCGAGCGCGGCCTCCGCGCCGTCCACGAGGAAAAGAATCTGCGGATCGTTGGGCGCATCGTCCCCGTCGGTCAGCCACACCGGCTGACGCGCGCCGTCGCCGCCGGCCCCATGCGGGAGGAAGGATTCGTCCCTGTACGTCCAGAGCAGCGCGTCCAGCGCCTCCACCTGCTCGCGCGAGCCGGCGCGCACCACCGCGCGCCATCCCCGCTCAAGCGTTTTTTCCAGCAACCCCGGCAGAACGCCGTCAAGACTCGCCCGCTCCAGGTGGTAGAACAGGACTTCCGTCATGATGCGGAGGAATTGTCCGCACTGGCGGGAGGCGTGGAGGGAGGCGTGGCGGGCGCCCCGCCGAGCGCCTCGCGCAGGGCCTCGACGCGCTTGGCGTTGGCCCCGAGGTCGCTGTGTCCGACGCGGGAGGCGGAGCGCACATGCACCGCGTCATCGGCGCGGCGAAACTCCACGTCATCGACAAATCCCAACAGGGGGGACCGGAACACGGCGGCGATATACGCGTCCTCGGCCGACGTAACCTCTCCCCCCTGCGCCGCGACAATCTCGGGCAGGCGCGCCCACGCGGACAGGGGCAAGGAAGCGACGGCGTGGCTGTCCGGCGCGCCCGGCTCGCTGCTGACGCAGTTGGGCGACGCCGGACAGGGCGCGAGCGCCCCGTTGACGAGGCCCGGCGCGGCGCCGTTTTTCGACTGCTGCGCCAGGAAATAGAACCCGCCAAGCGCGGCCAGGGCGACGAAGACGACAAGCCCGATCAGTATCTTCATAGCATCTTCCCTCCGGCCCCAACCCTTCGGGTGCGGGGCGATCTTACGCTTCGTAGTTCTCGCGCACAAATTCGTCGAGCAGGCGCACGCCGTAGCCTGAGCCGCCCTTGGGCGTCGTCGGCTGCGGCTTGTCGGTCCAGGCCATGCCGGCGATGTCGAGATGCGCCCAGGGCACGCCGTCCTTGATGAAGCGGCCGAGAAACGCCGCCGCCGTCGACGAGCCGGCCCCGGCGCCGCCGATATTCTGCATGTCGGCGATGTCGGACTTGATCATGTCGTCATGGGTCTTGGTCAGCGGCATCCGCCACAGCTTGTCGCCGGTCGCCTCGCCCGCGGCCAGCAGCTTCCCGGCGAGCGCATCGTCCTTGGTGAACATGCCCCCGAACTCGTTGGCGAGGGAGACGATGATCGCCCCGGTCAGGGTCGCAAGATCGATCACCACGTCGGGCTTATAGGTCTCCTGCGTCCACCACAGCGCGTCGGCGAGGACGAGCCGGCCCTCCGCGTCGGTGTTCAGAACCTCGATCGTCTGGCCGGACATGGAGGTGACGACGTCGCCGGGCCGCTGGGCGTTGCCGTCGGGCATGTTCTCGACAAGGCCGATAACGCCGATGACGTTCGCCTTCGCCTTGCGCCCGGCGATCGCCGCCATGGCGCCCGTCACCGCGCCGGCGCCGCCCATGTCCCATTTCATGTCGCCCATGCCCTTGGCGGGCTTCAGCGAAATGCCGCCGGTGTCGAAGGTGACGCCCTTGCCGACGAACGCGACCGGGGCGTCGCCTTTCTTGCCGCCCATCCATTCCATCGCGACGAGCCTGCTTTCGCGCACCGATCCCTGTCCGACGCCGAGCAGCGAGCCCATGCCGAGCTTCTTCATCTCCGCCTCGCCCAGCACCTTGACCTTGACGCCAAGGGCGGAGAGTTCCTGGCAGCGTTTGGCGAACGCCTCCGGGAACAGCACGTTGGCCGGCTCGGAGACAAGATCGCGGGTGAGGAAAACCCCGTCGCCGATCTTGTCATGAACCGCATACGCCGCTTTCGCCTTGGCCGGCGCGCCGTGCACGGTAATCTTGGTCAGGACCGGTTTTTCGCTTTCCTTCTGGGTCGTGCGGTACTTGTCGAAACGGTAGGCCTTCATGCGCGCGCCGAGGGCGATTCGCGCCGCCAGCTCCTCCGGCTCGAGCTGCTTCACGGCAAGGCCGGCAAGAGCGAAGACGGCGGTCTTGTCGCGGCTCGCAAGCGCCCGGTCGACGGCCGCGCCGCCCAGCGCCTCGGCGGCGAGCGCGGTCATGTCCTTGGACGCGCCCGCGCCGGCGAGGATGATCCGCGGGTTGGGCAGGCCCTCGGGGGCGACGATTTCCAACATCTTGCCTTTTTCCCCCTTGAAGCCGGCGACTTTCGACGCCCGCTCCAGCGCGCCGCCGGTCGCCTTGTCGATATCGAGATAGCCTTGCGCCTTTTTTCCGTCCTCGAATACGGGAACGATCAGGGCGCCGCTTTTGGGAAGCGCGGCGGCGGAAAAGGTGATTTGCATGAAAGCCTCTTGCTTGATTTTCAGTTTATGTCCGGGCGGACGCTTTTGGCCGAGGATCGACTTGTGCTAGGCCGACAAGGATTTCAAGCCGGCGCCGCGCCGTCAAGCCGGATCGCCCTGAACGACGGCGCAAAGGCGGGAGCCGGCGTCATGTCCCAGGACACGTCCCGAGACATGTCCAGAGACATGTCTTGGACCGGTCCCGGCGCGGCGCCGGGGCGAAACAAACCAGCGCAACCCGGCCGCGCCGCCAGCCGCACGGCCGGGCGGCGCGGCAATCGGGAGCGATACGCGGAACGCCGGTGAGCAGTCTCGACCGTTACATCCTGCGGCAATGCCTGACGCCGCTCGCCATGATCCTGATCGTCGTCACCACGATCGTGTGGATGACCCAGACGCTGCAACGGGTCGACATCCTGGTCGAGTACGGACAGGGCTTCGGCGTGTTCGGCTATCTCAGCATCCTCATCATTCCCAGCCTGCTCGCGGTGATCATCCCCTTCGCGGTGTTCGGCGCCGCGGTCTACGCGCTCTATCGAATGCATACCGACAGCGAGATCGCGGTCATGTTCGCCGCGGGGGTCGGGCGCGCGCGCATCGCCGCGCCGCTGTTGCTGGTGGCGCTGGCCGGGGCGCTGGCGACGCTGTTCGTCAATGTCGACCTGATGCCGCGCAGCTATCGCATCCTCAAGGAGCGGGTGGCGGAGATCCGGGCCGATTTCGCCAGTTCGCTGATCCGCAGCGGGGAATTCTCCAACGTGGTCGAGGGCTTCACGATCTATGTGGAGGAGGCGCGCCCGGGGGGGCAGTTCATCGGCCTGCTGATCAACGACCACCGCAACGGGGAGAACCCGGAAACCTACCTCGCCGAACGCGCCATCATTCAGGAAACAGACAACGGGCCGGTGATGTACCTCAAGGACGGCAACATCCAGCGGGTCGCCCAATATACGGGCGACGTCAGCATCATCCGGTTCGAGGAATGGGCGATCAATGTCGGCAATCTCAGCAACCAGCGCGGCGAATTCTATCTCGAGGAGACCGAGCGTTATCTCGGCGAGCTGTTCAATCCCGATCCTTCCAAACCCTACGACAGGAATTTCAGGGAAAAACTGATCGCGGAGGGCCATGCGCGCATCGCCGGGCCGGTCTACACCTTCGCTTATGCGCTGGCCGGGCTCTACGCGCTGATCGGCGGCGCCTACAGCCGGCGCGGTTACTTCGTCCGCGTCGCGGCGGCGAGCGCGGCGATCTTCGCCCTCAGGGTGGCCGGTTTTGTGTCCCAGGGCGCGGCGGAACAGACCGAAGCCTACTGGCTGATTTATGCGCCCCCCGTCGGCGCCTGCGCCGTCCTGACGGTGCTGTTGTTTTTTCAGGACGCCATCAGAAGCGCCTTATTCAGGCCGGAGCCCGCCTGATGCCGCCCGCAACGCTGTTCCGGTACATCGCCGTCAGGACGATGCTCGCCATCGGGGCGATCCTGCTGATCGCCTCCAGCCTGATCATGCTGATCGACCTCGTCGAAAACATGCGCTTCGCCGGCAAGGCCGGGAACGGCGGGTTTCTGCTCGCCCTCAGCCTGACGGCGATGCGCGCGCCCTCGCTGGTGCAGGCGCTGATCCCGTTCGTGTTCCTGTTCGGCTCGATCTGGATGTTCAACCAGCTCAACCGACGCTCGGAGGTCTCGGTCATGCGCTCCGCCGGGCTGTCGGTGTGGCGGCTGCTCGGCCCCGCGGCGTTCATCGCGGCGATATCGGGGCTGTTGATCATTACCGTGATCGATCCGGTCTCGTCGAACTTTCTGTCGATCGCCGAGGACATGAAGAGCAAGGAGGAAGGTCGCGAGCGCAACCTCGTGAAGGTGCTGAACGACGGCATCTGGCTGCGCCAGCGCGACGGGGAGATGAAGCTGATCATCAACGCGCAGAATTTCGACAGCCAGCGCGCGGCCCTGAAGCGCGTCACGGTGTGGCGTTTCGATTCGGAAAACGCGTTTCTCGAACGCCTCGACGCGCGCGAGGCGTTCCTGTCCGGACGCACGCTGGAAATGCATGACGCGCGGCTTCGGGCGGTCTCCGAACAGGACGAGCGCCGGGCGCCCATCTACGCCATCCCGAGCGGGCTGTCGCCGGCCGATCTGCAGGAGCGGGTCGCCTCGCCGGAGACCATGTCCCTGTGGCAGTTGCCGCGCTTCATCGCCCTCGCGGAAGCTGCGGGCCTGCCCACGGTGCGCTATCATATCCGTTTCCAGGATCTGTGCGCGACGCCGCTGAAACTGCTGGCGATGGTGCTCATCGCCGCGGCGTTCTCCCTGCGCCCGACGCGCATGGGCGGCGCGCTCGGCCTTGTCATTTACTCGCTCGGCGCGGGCTTCGCGCTTTATGTCCTGTCGGAAATCTCCACGGCGATGGGCGAATCCGGCATCGCCCCGGTCCCGCTCGCCGCCTGGACGCCGGCGGTGGTGGCTGCCCTCGCCGCCGTCACCGCGCTGTTGCATCTGGAGGACGGCTGACAGGCGCGCCGGCAAAGTAGCCTCCGGAAATAGCCCTCAGCCGCGGCGTGAGGAGGGGCGGCTTCGGACGCCGCCTGCTGCCGGGCCGGCGCGCGGCGTTCCCGTCCGGGCTTTCGTCATCAAACATGGAGCGCGCGGCTGGACGGCGCGCACGGCCTCATTTAACGGTTGGGTGACGTGGGAGGCGTCGATTCGCTCAACAAGATGGAGTTGGTTTGAGTCACAAGCGCGGCATAGCGCACTTTTGCCTGAGCACCCTTCTGGCAAGCGCCGGCGGCGCGGCGACAGCCCAGGCGCAGACCGACCTGCAGCCGGCCAATTCGCCGCCCGGGAGCGAGACCCCGCGCCCCGCCGCGACGACGCCGTCGCCGAACCTGATCGG
This sequence comes from Parvularcula sp. BBD 1991-13, assembly GCA_001657385.1. Taxonomy (GTDB): domain Bacteria; phylum Pseudomonadota; class Alphaproteobacteria; order Caulobacterales; family Parvularculaceae; genus Hyphococcus. The sequence goes on from LYSZ01000003.1 coordinate 29,581, forward strand.
CGAGGACGAGGCGCCGGACGAAATCCTCTTCGAGGCGGACAGCGTCTACCGGGAAATTCAGGACGGGCCGATCATCGCCGAAGGCGACGTGCGGGCGTTTTTCGGCGAACGTTATCTGCGCGCCGACCGTCTTGTCTACGACCCGGCGACCGACGTGGTCATCGCCGAGGGCGACGTCTCGATCACGGATGAAAATCTCGAAACCGCCTTCGCCGGCCGGGTCGAACTTTCCGGCGACCTGCGCGACGGCATCGCGGAAAACTTCAGCGCCCTGCTCGAAGACAACGCCCGCCTCGCCGCGCAGAGCGCCGTCCAGGAACAGGGCGCGCGCACGCGCCTCAGCCGGGCGGTCTACACCGCCTGCGACATCTGCGACGACGACGGCGACGGCAAGACCCCGACCTGGCGGATCCGTTCGCTGAAAGTCACCCGCGACCGCGAGCGGCGCGTGATGCGCTTTCACCACGCGTTTCTGGAGATCAAGGGCGTGCCGATCGCCTACGCCCCTTTCCTGCAGGCGCCGGACCCGTCGGTGGAGCGCCAGTCCGGTTTCCTGCCGCCGAATATCGGCGCTTCGGACCGTCTCGGCTTCAACTTTCAGCTTCCTTACTATCTCGCCATCTCCAACAATCAGGACGCGACCTTTTCGCCGCTCTACACCGCGGAGGACGGCGTTCTGTGGCAGGGCGAATGGCGCCGCCGCGGGCGCAACAGCTACCACGTGCTCGCGGGCGGCATCATCGACTCCCCGAATGACAACCCCGAGCCGATCAACGGCGGCAATGAGGGCCTGCCCGGGGTGCGCTGGCACTATTTCGGCCGCGGCTATCAGAACCTCAGCGACAACTGGCGCCTGAGCTACGATGTCGAGCGGGTTTCGGACGACGAGTATCTGCGCAATTACAGCATCGAGCGGCGCGGCGATTTGCGCCAGACGCTGAACCGGGGCGCGACCAACCAGCTGCGCTCCAACGCACGCCTCGCCTGGAACAGCGGCGGCTCCAACCTGACCGTGGACAGCTACCTGTTCCAGGGGCTGCGCGGGGCGCTGGACGACGCGACCACGACGCCCCTGGTCCTGCCGCTGATCGATTACCGCTACGATTTTTCAAGCCGGATCGCCGGCGGCGACGCCTCCATCGGCGCCAATTTCGCGGCGCTGCAACGCACGGGCGGGCTTGACTCCCGGCGCCTGACCGCGAACGCCACGTGGCGGCGCGACGTCATCACCCGCGGCGGCCACCGGTTCAATTTTTTCGGCGAGCTGCGCGGCGACGTCTATCACTTCGACGACGTCAATGCGGGTACGGAAATCAACACCTTCTGCGAAAACTCATCGGCGCTGGACTGCAGTCAGGCGCTGGCCTCGTTCATTCCGGACCAGGATTCCGATTTCGAGGCGCGCTTCGCGCCCACCGCGGGGGTGGAGTGGTCCTATCCGCTGACGCGCGAGCTTGGCGGCGCAAGGCTCTATCTGGAGCCGCGAATCCAGCTTCTCGCCAGCCCGTCCGGCCTCAACCGCGCGGAAATCATCAACGAGGATTCCCAGAGCATCGAGTTCGATTACGCCGGCCTGTTCGACTACAACAAGGCGACGGGATACGACGCCTTCGAAGACGGCCAGCGGGCCAATATCGGCATCTCGGCCTCGGCGATCTGGAGAAACGGCTTCGAGCTTGAAGGCGCCGTCGGCCAGCAATTCCGGATCCAACAGACCGACGCCTTTGAAGCCGCCGCGGGTCTCGGCGACACCACGTCCGACATCGTCGGCTCGCTCAGCCTTCGTTACAAGTCGCTGGTGGGCGTTGAAAACCGCTTTCGCCTCGACAACGCCAACGCCGCCATCGAACGCGCGGAGTCCACGGCGTTTTTCAACACCCGCCGCCTGCGGGCGAATGTCGGCTATGTGCGCCTGATCGAGGACGACGAACTCGCCGTTCTCAATAATCTGGAACGGCGTGAGGAGCTGACCGCGGGCGCGCGCCTCAAGCTGATGCGCAACTGGTACGCTGGTGCGGGATGGCGCCGAGATCTGGAAACGAATCAGACCATCCGGCGAGATTTCACCTTGAGTTACGAGGACGAGTGCGCGACCTTCGGCGTCACTCTCCGGCGCGACGAGACCCGCGTCGGCAACGTCGTGCCGAACACCGCGGTTCTGGTGAGCTTCACCCTGAGATCGCTGGTCGACTGAAGCCGCCCCGGCGGCCGCCGCCGGCGGAAGCGCGGGCAGGGGCCGTCTGGCTTGGCGCTTGCACCGGCGGCGTTTCAGAGTATTTTCAACGCCGAGGGGACGACATGCAGATGGGAAAAGCCCGCTTGATACCGCGGTCTTTGTGGGGGCGAGAGTAGGCAAACCATGACGAAAAACGTGGATTTCTTTTTAAAATCAATCCTCTTCAGCGTAATCTTCAGTCTTTCGCCCGCCCTTGGCCAGACACCCGCCCAACCGACAGACGAAGCGCGGCAAGCGGCGGCGGACGCGGTGATCGCGCGCTCGGGCGTGCCTTCGGAATCGGTGGCGGCGGTCGTCAACGACAGCGTCGTCACCACCTTCGACGTGCGCCAGCGGATGAAACTGATGCTGATCTCGGCGGGCCGGCGCCTGCCGATGGAAGCGCTGCCGCAACTGCAGCAGCAGGCGATGCGCGACCTGATCGAGGAGAAGCTGAAGCTTCAGGAGACGTCGAAATTCGAGATCGAAATCAGCGAGGAGGAAATTCGCGGCGAGATCGCCATGATGGCGGCGCAGTCCAATCTCAGCTACGAGGAACTGGTCACGAACCTTCGCGCCGAAGGCATTTCGATTAATTCCCTCAAGGATCAAATCCGCTCCAGCATCGCCTGGCCGCAACTGGTGCAGGGACGGTACCGCGACCGCATCCGGGTCAACGATAACGAGATTGAAAATACCCTGGAACGCATGCGCGAGGATGTCAGCCGCGAGCAATTCCTCGTCTCCGAGATCTGTATTCCCGTCAACGATCCGTCCCAGGTGCAGCAGCTTTACCAGGGCGGCCTGCAGCTGATCGAGCAGATGCGGCGCGGCGTGCCGTTCGCGGTCGTCGCGCAGCAATTCTCCGCATGCACCACGGCGGCGGTGGGCGGCGATCTCGGCTGGGTGCGCGCCGGCGAGTTGCCGCCGGACCTCGACGCGGCCGTGCGCGCCCTGCCCCCGGGATCGGTCACCAACCCGATCCCGTCGGAAGGCGCGCTGATGATCCTCGCGGTGCGCGACAAGCGCCAAGCCGTCGCGGCGGGCGAACCGACCTTCACCCTCGCCTATGCGAGCGCCGACGAAGCCACCGGCAACAACGCCGCGCGGCGCGCATTCGACGAACTGTCCACCGCGGACGCCTGCTCCGGACGCTCGCTGCGGATCGATCTCGGCGAGGGGATCGGCTTCAGCCTGATGGAAAACATGACGCTCGATCAGATCGACCCGCGGTTCCAGACCCTCATAGAGGATCTCGACCGGGGCGAAACCAGCCCCGTGGTGAAAATCGACGACGCTTATCACGCCGCGTATGTCTGCGACAAGGACGAGGGACTTGGTCTGCCGTCGCGGGACGCGCTCGAAAACCGCATCTTCTCGCGCCAGCTCGCGCGGATCAGCCAGCAATATCTGCGCGACATCGAACGTCAGTCCATGGTCGACATGCGGCTTGAGGGATCCGTCTTGTCGAACGGCGGCTAATGAACGCGCTGAAGCGAGACGGCGCCGGCCCCGCGCCCCTGGCGATGACCATGGGCGAGCCGGGGGGGATCGGCCCTGAAATCGCCGCCGCCGCGTGGCGCGCCCTGCGCACTGATCCCGACAGCGCATTTTTCTTGCTCGCCGATCCGGCGCTGTTCCGGTCGCTGACGGTTCCGGTCGCGGAAATCGGCGCGCCCGGCGAAACGCCCTCGCTGTTCACCGACGCGCTGCCCGTCATGCCGCTGGAAAGCGGGCTGCGCGTCTCGCCGGGAGAGGCGGCGCCGGAGAACGCGGCCGGCGTTCTGGAAAGCATCCGCCGCGCGGTGGAAGCCGCGCTCGCCGGGGATGCGGCGGGCGTCGTCACCAACCCGATCCAGAAAGCCTCGCTGATGGCGGCGGGGTTCGAATTTCCTGGGCACACGGAATATCTCGGCGACCTGTGCAGGCGTGCGCCGATGCCGGCCGGGCGCGAACGCGGCGCGGTGATGATGCTCGCCGGGCCGCAACTCAGGACCGTCCCCGTCACCATCCACCAGCCGGTGCGCGCCGCCGTCGACGCCCTCAGTCCCGCGCTGATCGTCGGTACGGGAATGATCGTGTCCCAGGCCCTGCGGGAGGATTTCGGAATCGCCGCTCCCCGGCTCGCCGTGTCCGGACTGAACCCGCATGCGGGCGAGGCCGGCCGGCTTGGGCATGAAGACGATGCGGTCATCGCCCCCGCCGTGGCCGTGCTGCGCGAGCGCGGCGTCGATGCGCGCGGGCCCCTGCCCGCCGACACGATGTTTCACGAGGAGGCCCGCGCCGGCTACGACGCGGCCCTGTGCATGCTGCACGATCAGGCGCTGATCCCGGCCAAGACGCTCGCCTTTCACGATGCGGTCAACGTCACCCTCGGCCTGCCGATCATCCGCACCTCGCCGGACCACGGCACCGCGCTGGGCATCGCCGGCCGCGGCGCGGCCCGGCCGGACAGCCTGATCGCCGCGCTTGGCCTCGCGCGTGAAATGGCCTCGCGCCGCGCCGGCGCCGATGCGCTGGCGCCGTGACGGACGCCTCCGACGACTCGTCCGCCGGCGACGCGCGCGGCGCGCCCGCCTTGCCGGCGCTGCGCGAGACCATCGAGCAATACGGTCTCGGCGCGAAGAAATCGCTCGGCCAGCATTTTCTCCTCGATCTCAACATCACCCGGAAGATCGCGCGCCTCGCCGCGGTCGAAGCCGGCGAGACGGTGTTGGAAATCGGTCCCGGCCCGGGCGGGCTGACCCGCGCGCTCCTCGACGCGGGCGCGCGGGTGAGCGCGGTCGAGCGCGACCGGCGCTGCCTTGAAGCGCTGGCCGAGCTTGGCCGTCATTATCCCGGTCAACTGGTTGTGACGGAAGCCGACGCCCTGCGAGTCGATGAAACGGCGCTTGCGGGCGCGGCGGTCCCGGTAAAGATCGTCGCCAACCTGCCTTACAACATTTCCACCGAACTGTTGCTGAAATGGCTGAAGGCGGGACCGGCGCTCTGGTCCGTCATGGCGCTGATGTTCCAGAAGGAAGTCGCCGACCGCATTCTCGCCGGCCCCGGCTCCAGGACCTATGGCCGGCTGTCGGTGATGGCGCAGGCCGCCAGCCGGCCGTCACGGGGGTTCGACTTGCCCGCCCGGGCCTTTACGCCGCCGCCGAAAGTCGCTTCCAGCGTCGTCCTGTTTCATCCGCCCCGTGAAGATCCGGGCGCGCTCGGCGCGCTGGAAACGGTGACGCAGGCGGCTTTTTCGCAGCGGCGCAAGATGCTGCGCTCCTCCCTGAAGGGGGTTTTCGGCGCGGCGCTCGGCCCCGCGCTGGACAAGGCGGGCGCGCGCGAAACACAGCGCGCCGAGGAACTCTCCGTCGCGCAGTTCAGATCGCTGGCCCGCGCGCTCACATCTCCAGCGGCTTGACCTCGCCTTTTTCAAACGCTTCGCGCAGCTTGAATTTCTGGATCTTGCCCGAGCCCGTCAGCGGCCATTCATCGACGTAAACCCAGTAAACCGGCGTTTTCTGGGGCGAAAGGCGTTCGCGGATAAACGCTTTCAGGGCCGGGCCGTCAGGCCGCTCGCCGGCGCATGGGCGCATGAAGCACGCAACCTGCTCGCCCCATTTTTCGTCAGGCACGCCGACCACCGCGACCTCGGCGAGCCCGTCATGTTCGAGCATGGCGTTCTCGATTTCCGCCGGAAACAGATTTTCCCCGCCGCGAATGATCATCTCCTTCACGCGGCCGGTAATCTTCACGAAGCCTCGTTCATCCATGCGGCCGAGGTCGCCGGTGTGCAGCCAGCCGTCGCTGTCGATCGCCTTGGCCGTCGCCTGCGGATTGTCGTTATACGCGGTCATCACGAGATAGCCGCGGGCGCAAATCTCGCCCTGCGCGCCGACGGGCAGGACGGCGTTGGTCTGCGGGTCGCGGATCGACACTTCCACGCTGTCGATGGGCTGGCCGATGGTCTGCGTCAGGTCTTCAAGATTGTCGTCCGGCCACGCCATCGTGATGACGGGCGAGGCCTCGGTTTGTCCGTAAACGATCTGAACGACCGCGCCGAGCGTCGCCTCGGACTGTTTCACGAGGTCGGGCGCCACCATCGATCCGCCGGAAAAAACGCGGCGCACCGACGATGTATCCTGACCTGTCTTGCGCACAGTCTCGATCAGCGCGATGAGCATGGTGGGCACCCCGAAGACGCAGGTGACGCGTTCGCGCTCGATGACGTTCACGATCATGGCCGGATCGAAAATCGGCGCGAGATAGACCGTCGCGCCGACCGACGCCGCGCCGAGGACGAGGATGGCGCAGCCGGTGGTGTGAAACAGCGGCATGTGGTTGACCAGCCGGTCTCCTTCGGCGATCCCGCAGCGCGCCATCACCGCCTCGGCGTTGCGCACGAGACCGGTATGATGCAGGACCGCGCCCTTGGGAAATCCGGTCGTTCCGGACGTATACTGAATCTGGACGTCGTCTTCGGGGGCGACATCGGGCAGGACGCCGCGCGCCTCTCCTTCGAACAGCGCCTCATGGTCGGTGAGCAGAATACGCCGCCTGACGGCGGGCAGCGCGTCGCAGACGGTGTCGGCGATCTCCTGCATCGGGTTGCCGCGATATTCGGCGACATGGTAAATCGCCTCGGCCCGGGATTGTTCGAGAACGTAGCGCAGCTCTCTGTGCTGATAGGACGGGTTGACCGTCACCAGCGTGAGCCCGGCCATGGCGGCGGCGAATTCCAAAAGGACCCATTCGGGCGAATTGGGCGCCCAGACCGCGATGCGCGCGCCCTTGCCGTGGCGGCTCGCCAGCGCCCGGGCGAGGCGTTCGCAGTCGCGCAGCAACTCGTTGTAGCTCCAACGCCGTCCGATCTCGCCGGCGAAACTCAACTCTTCCAGCGCGGACCGGTCGCCATATCGCGCAGCCGCGCCGCGCAGCATGTCGCCGATGGTGATCGGCTCAACGGCGCCGCCCTGGGCGGGACAGTAGGATTGCGTCAACGTCAACTGATACATTCTGGCCGTCCTCCATGCTTTATTCTGTGTACGATATGCTCTGCACGATTCATTCCCTGCCGATCGCCCGCGCGCGATGCTGGCGCGGCGCAGGGCCGTCCGATCTTCCCCCCATGAACGCGACGCCTCCTGAGCGCCGCGTCTCAAGCGCCGGCCGGGGCGCCGGCCGCGAGAAGCGACCGGGCGTCGTAGACATCCGCGCCGTCCGGCGCAGCGCCGGCGCCAAGCAGCACTTCCACGCGGGCGGTGAAGTAATCCTGCGCGCCGATGCGGCCGAAATCGCCGCCAACGCCCACGCCGACGCCCGTATTGCGGCCGACGCGGCTCGTGCCGAACCCAGCGCCGACGGAGACGCCGCCGCGCTGTTCGCCGGAAACCGAACGCGAGGCGACGCGGAACCAGTCATAACCGCCGGCGAGGGCCAGTTCGGCCGCGCGGCGCAGGGCGTAATCCTCGACCTGTTCCGGCGGCGTCCCCCCGGAGCCGCGGTAGACGACGCGATAGCGGTCGTTCTCGATACGGGTTTCCTCATAGCCGAACCCGCGCTGGTCCGCCGGTCCGTAAGCGGCGGGACCCGTCGCCGCGCAGGCGACGAGGCACAACGCCGCCGCGCCAAAGATCGCCAGAGATTTCATCACCGCGGCCTCCCTTGCCGTTCGCCCCGGGGGAAAGTAGCACCCTCCGGCGGGCGGCGCAAAATCGAGCCGGCGATCCGGCGCGTCGCCCAGCCGTCGCGAACGCCGCCCGGACGAGGCGATCAAGCCGGCGGCGGCGGGCCAGAGACAGCGAACGCGACGGGTCGAACGGAACGCGGCGAATGCAACGCGATCGGGGAAAACACGGGCGGGCCTTCCGCGCCGGCGTTACGATCCGTACAACAATGAAAATGCGGTCGCGCGGCTTACGCGCCGGCTTCGTCCGGGGTCTGCGTTTTCATGGCGAGGGCGTGCACGGGTCCGGCCAGTTCCTCGCGCAGGATGTCGTTGACGAGCCGTTGACGGGCGACCGGCGTCAGCCCCTCGAAACGTTCGCTGACCACCAGAATCCTGAAATGGGACTCCCCGCCCTCGCGCGCGCCGGCGTGGCCTGCGTGAAGATGCGATTCATCTTTTACCTCAAGCCGTTCGGGCTGGAGGCGCTCGACGATCTTAAGACGTATGGTTTCAGCAACGGACATGAAGCATCGGGCGCATGGAAGATCAGACAATCGTTCGACGCGATGTCATCGCACATCTCTGTGCGCTGTCAATATTGTATCGGCGCGGCGACATCATCATACTATCGCCATGGCCAGCGAAAAATACAAACCGCGTCTTGGGTTCGACATCCGGGTCAAGCCGCCGCGAGGCAAGGAGAAGCCTCCGGCCTGGGCGGAGCCGAGCGACAAGACCTGCGAGAGGGAAGGTTGCGACGAGCAGGCGGCGTGCAGCCTGCCGAAGTCGCCGCGCGAGCCCAACGAGCGGGTCTGGTACTGCCTCGCCCATGCGCGCGATCACAACAAAAACTGGAACTATTTCGAGGGCCTCAGCGAAACCGAGGCGCAGGCGGCCCGCGCCGCGCAGATTTACGGCGAACGCCCGACCTGGTCCATGGGCAAGAACGAGCGCGCACGGGCGGCGATGAACGCGCGCGGCGCCGCGGACATGAGCGACGCCCACGGCCTTTTCAAGGAGCAGGCCCAGGCGCAGGCTGATACGCGCGGAACTTACCGCGAGGGCAAACGGCTCACCAAACTTCAGGTGAAGGCGTTCGAAACCCTCGCCCTGCCCCCTTCGGCCCCGTCGAGCGAGATCCGCCGGCGTTACGCCGAACTGGTGCGGCGCTTCCACCCGGACTCCAACGACGGCGACCGCAGCGCCGAGGAACAGTTGAGCGAGGTGGTGAAGGCCCATACGATCCTGAAAAAGGCCCGCTTCGTCTAAGGCTGGGTCATATGGGCGCAACCGGCGCGCCAACTGCGCCCGGGGCGCCCGTATCCCTTGTCAGCGGAGCGGTTTCGCGCGAGTGTCCGCCCGTTTCGAACGATTTGCACGACGCTAGACCTGAAAGAGCCCAGACTGATGGCCGTGATCACCGACGACGCTTTTCCTGAGAAGCCGGAGAAAACCGTTTCCGCCAAGGACATGTTCGGCGTTGACGTCGACTTCGACGTCCCCGCTTTCGCCGAACCCAATTCCTACGTGCCGCCGGCGGACCCCGCCTACCGCTTCGACCCGCAGACGACGCTGGCCATCCTCGCCGGCTTTGCGCGAAACCGCCGCGTCATGGTTCAGGGCTATCACGGCACGGGCAAGTCGACTCACATCGAACAGGTCGCCGCGCGCCTCAACTGGCCATGCATCCGCATCAACCTGGACAGCCATGTGAGCCGGATCGACCTGATCGGCAAGGACGCGATCGTGGTGGAGAACGGCGTCCAGGTGACGGCGTTCAAGGAAGGCATCCTGCCCTGGGCGTTCCAGCGGCCGGTGGCGCTGGTGTTCGACGAGTATGACGCAGGCCGCCCGGACGTGATGTTCGTGATCCAGCGGGTGCTGGAGGCGGAGGGGCGTCTTACCCTGCTCGATCAGAACAAGGTGCTGACGCCGAACCCCTATTTCCGCCTGTTCGCGACCACCAACACCATCGGCCTCGGCGACACGACCGGCCTCTACCACGGCACCCAGCAGATCAACCAGGGCCAGATGGACCGCTGGTCGATCGTGACGACGCTGAACTATCTGGAGCATGACGAGGAAGCGGAGATCGTCATCGCCAAGGCGCCGCTCTACGATTCGCCCAAGGGCCGCGAAGCGATCGACGCCATGGTGCGCGTCGCCGACATGACCCGCAACGCTTTCATCGCCGGGGACATTTCTACGGTGATGAGCCCGCGCACGGTGATCACCTGGGCGCAGAACGCGGAAATCTTTCAGGATATCGGCTACGCCTTCCGGGTGACGTTCCTCAACAAGTGCGACGAGTTGGAGCGGCCGACGGTCGCCGAATTCTACCAGCGCGCCTTCGGCGAGGATCTCCCCGAAGCGGCGCCGCAGGTCAGCGTCGCTTAAAGCCTGTTATCAATCGCTTTTCGCCGCCACGTCCAGGCATCGCCTGAGGCGAGGCATGACCCCGTCGCGCCCGGCGCCCGCGCCGGCCGCCCGCACGCGCTGCGGCATTCGCGGTCTCAATTCAGAAATGCGATTGATTTTCATTTACCATCCATCTAAACGCGAATGAGAATAGTTTTTAGGATGGGAAGTATCCATGACCAAAGGCGTATCCAGCGCCGCGCTCGCCGCGCTGCTGACGACGACCGCGCTCACCGGCGGCGGCGCCGCAGAGACCCTTGATGCGGACGCAATTTCCGACCGGATCTTCGTCGAGGGCCGCTATCTCTCGCTCGACAAGCTGAACGCGGTGAAAACGCCGACGCCGGTGATCGACATTCCGCAAAGCCTGTCCATTGTCGACAGCGCCCAGATCGAGGCGCAGGCGTTCACCAGCATCGGGGACATCACCCGCTACATTCCCGGCATTTCCATCAGCCAGGGCGAAGGCCACCGCGACGCGATCATCATTCGCGGCAACCAGACCACCGCCGACTTCTTCATCGACGGGCTGCGCGACGACGTTCAGTATTATCGCCCGCTCTATAACCTGGAGCAGGTGGAGATCCTGCGCGGCGCCAATGCGCTCCTGTTCGGACGCGGCGGCGGCGGCGGGGTCGTCAACCGGGTGAGCAAGCGGCCGGTCTTCGGCGAACAATCCGTCGGCTATCTCGCCAGCGTCGACACGTTCGGGGAGCATTACATCGCCGGCGACGTCAACTACGATCTCGGCGAGCGCGCCGCCTTTCGCCTCAACGCCTATTACACCGGCCTCAACAATCACCGCGACGCGTTCGACGGCGAAGCCTTCGCGATCAACCCGACCTTCGCGTTCAAGGCGACGGCGGATACGGAAGTTCTGTTGTCCTACGAATATGTGAACGACGATCGCGTCGTCGACCGCGGCGTTCCCTCCACGCCCGCGCCGAACGGGCCGGACGTTCCGCTGGAAGGGTTCGACAACGCCTTCTTCGGCTCGCCGGATGAAAATTTCACGACGCTCCAGGCGCATATTCTGCGGGCGCGCATCGACCACACTTTTTCGGAAGCGTTGCGCGGCAATTTCACCGCGCAATACGCCGATTACGACAAGGTTTACCAGAACCTGTTCGCGGCGGGGTTCAGGCCGGACCCGGCGAGTTCGGGCGATCTTGTGACGCTCGACGGCTACCGCGACGTCACCGACCGGGAAAACCTCATTCTTCAGGCCAATCTGGTCGGCGAATTCGAGACCGGACCGTTCGGCCATACGGTGCTGTTCGGCGCCGAATACGGCGACCAGGACACGGCGAACGCACGGTTGGACAACCTGTTCGACACGAACGGCGACGGGCTGTTCAACAACACCCCTGTCCTGGTCAACGGCGAGCCGGTTCTCGATGACGACCGTGCGGAGTTCCTGTTCACCGATCCGCTCAGCATCCCCGCCTTTTCCCTGTCCGATCTCAGCCGGGACCGGGAATCGCAGGTGCGGTTCACCTCCGCATACCTGCAAAACCAGATCGACGTGACCGGCTGGCTCAAGCTTGTCGCCGGCGTGCGCTACGACCGCTTCGATATCGAGGTGCTCGACTTCATCGAGGAAAATGACGGCGACGCGCTCGGCGGCGCGTTCTCCCGCGTCGACGAGGAATTCACCCCGCGCCTCGGCGCGATCGTGAAGCCGATGGAAAACCTGTCGGCCTATTTCAGCTACAGCGAAACCTTCCTGCCGCGCTCCGGCGATCAGTTCCTGGTGCTCAATCTCGATACCCAGAGCACCCGGCCGCAGTTTTTCGAAAACACCGAGGTCGGCGTGAAATGGGACGTCAGGCCGGGGCTCAGCGTCACCGCGGCGGTGTTCGAACTGGAGCGCGAAAGCTTCACCTCGGTCGACCCGGAGGACCAGGCCGAACTCATCGTCATCGAAGGGGCGCAGACCCGCGGCTTCGAGCTGCAACTGACCGGCGCCCTCACCGACTGGTGGTTCGTTTCCTCCGGCTACAGCTATCTCGACGGAGAGGTTCAGCGCGTCGACGGCGGCGCCCCTGACGGCAACCGCACGCGCCAGACGCCGGAAAACATGTTCTCCATCTGGAACAGCTTTCAGGCGACGGACAAACTCAGCCTCGGCCTGGGCGTCGCCTACCAGGACAGTTTTTTCGTCACCGAAGACAACGCCGTCGAGGTTCCGGGCTTTACCCGCCTCGACGCGGCCATTTACTACGACGTCAGCGACGCGCTACGCCTTCAGGTCAATCTGGAAAACCTGACCAATACGGATTATTTTCCGGACGCCCACAGCAACGACAACATTTCCACCGGCGAGCCGATCAACGCCCGCTTCACCGTCAGCGGGCGTTTTTAGGGCGCCGGTCAACAGCGGGGCCTGAAACTGGGGCTTTCGCGAGCGCCGCTTCCAGCGCAGCGTTTTCCCTTGCCCCGAACAAGCCGCGCCGCCAGGGCGCCGGGTTTTCGTTCGAGCGCGTTGCGGACCGCGAAACCGGCGGTCCGCTTTTACCGCGACCCGCCTTAGCCCTTCAGCCGTTCGAGCAGCGCCAGCAACTGAACAGCGCCGTCGCCGCCCAGCCGCGCGCGCAGACGCGCCTCCAGGCGCGCGCCTTCCGCGCAGAGTTCGCGATGGGTCCGGCGGCCGGACGCGGTCAGCGCCAGCCATTCAAACCGCCGGTCGGCGGCGTCGTCGCGCCGTTTCAGCCACCGGCGCCGCTCCAGGGACGCGACCGCCCGCGAGACCTTGGTCTTGTGCAACTGCGCCCGCTCGCAGATATCGCGCGCCGTCAAAGGCCCGTATTCGCCAAGATGCGCCATGACCCGCCATTCCGGCCGCGTCATGGCGTAGCGGGCGCGGTAATGCCGGTAAAACTCAAGGCTCACCGCCTCCGCCGTCTGCGCAAGACGGTAAGGCAGAAACGCCTCCAGGGTGAACTCGTCCTCAACGCCCATGGCGCCGGAAATAGCGTTTGATAGTTACAATTACAACTGTTAGGACTTATCGTCCATGCATCGAGAGCGCGCCATGACCGACGATCCGTCCCGCACGGCGAACAGGACCGCCGCCAGCAACGCAGACAGTGACGCAGACAGCCACGCCGAGAGACACGCAAAGGCGCAAGCCGGGGGCCAAGCCGGAAGCGACGCCGATCTGGCCGCGGGTCCGGATAACCCAGATCCAAGTCAAGCAGGCTTAAGCAACGCAGGGTTGGGCGCGCTGGCCTACATCTCCGGTTTCGGCAACGAGATCGAAACCGAGGCCCTGCCCGGCGCGCTGCCGCAGGGGCGCAACAATCCCCAACGATGCGCTTACGGACTTTACGCCGAGCAGCTTTCGGGCTCGGCCTTCACCGCGCCGCGCAGCGCCAACAAACGCTCATGGCTTTACCGCATCCGGCCATCCGTACGGCGCATGTCCCGCTTTTCGCCAATCGACCTTCCCTACTGGAAAACGGCGCCGCATATCCTCAAGGACGTCGCTTCCTTCGCGCCGGCGCGGTGGGACCCGATCCCCCTGCCCCGGACGCCGACGACCTTTATCGAGGGGATACGGACGATGACGACCGCCGGCGACTGTCATATGCAGACCGGCATGGCGGCGCATCTCTACGCGGCGACAGCCGACATGACCGACGAGTATTTTTTCAACGCCGACGGCGAGATGCTGATCGCGCCGGAACTCGGCGCGCTTCGCATCAGGACGGAGTTCGGCGTCTTGGACGCCGCGCCGGGGGAAATCGCCGTCCTGCCGCGCGGCGTCGTGTTCAGCGTTGAAATTCCGGGCGATGACAAAAAAGCCCGCGGCTATATCTGCGAGAATTACGGCGCGGCCTTCACCCTTCCCGAACGCGGCCCGATCGGCGCCAACGGTCTCGCCAATCCGCGCGATTTCAAAACGCCCGTCGCCCGGTTCGAGGAAAAAGACGCTCCCTGCGCCCTGACGCTCAAATGGTGTGGCGGTTTTCATCGCGCCGAAATCGCCCATTCCCCGCTGGACGTCGTCGCCTGGCACGGAAACTACGCGCCCTACAAATACGATCTTTCCACCTTTTCTCCCATGGGCGCGGCCCTGTTCGATCATCCGGACCCGTCCATTTTCACCGTCCTGACTGCGCCGTCGGAGACGCCGGGAACGGCGAATGCGGATTTCGTGATTTTTCCCCCGCGCTGGATGGTGGCGGAAGACACGTTCCGTCCGCCCTGGTATCACCGCAATGTCATGAGCGAGTTCATGGGGCTGATCCGCGGGCGCTACGACGCCAAGGAAGAGGGCTTCGTCCCCGGCGGCGCAAGCCTGCACAATCTCATGACGCCCCACGGTCCGGACGCGGAAGCGTTCGACAAAGCCTCCGCCGTTGCGCTGGCGCCGATGAAGCTGGACGACACGATGGCGTTCATGTTCGAAACGCGGCTGCCCCAGCAGATGACGCAGTTCGCCGCTTCCGGCGACCACCGGCAGGACGATTACGCCGACTGCTGGGCGGGGCTGGAAAAGAAATTCGATGGAACGCCCGGAGGTAAACCATGAAACTTGCAACCCTGAAAACCGGCGCGCCCGGCCATGCGCGCGACGGCCGGCTCGTCGTCGTTTCCGACGATCTGAAAAGCTGCGCCGATGCGGCCGCCGCGGCGCCGACATTGCAGGCCGCGCTTGACGACTGGGACGCGGCGGCGCCGAAACTGCGCGCCATCGCCGAGGCGCTGAACGCCGATCCGTCCGGCGCCGGCGCGCCCTTCGACCAGTCCGCGGCCCTGTCGCCGCTGCCCCGCGCTTATCAGTGGGCGGACGGCTCGGCTTACGTCAATCATGTGGAGCTGGTGCGCAAGGCGCGCGGCGCGGAGATGCCGGACAGCTTCTGGACCGATCCGCTGATGTATCAGGGCGGATCGGACGCCTTTCTGGCGCCGCGCGCGCCCATCCCCATGGCCGACGACGAAACCTGGGGCATCGACCTCGAAGGCGAAGTCGCGGTGATCACCGGCGACGTGCCGATGGGCTGCGACCGCGAAACCGCCGCCGCGGCGATCCGCCTCGTGATGCTGGTGAACGACGTCTCCCTGCGCGGCCTGATCCCCGGCGAACTCGCCAAGGGCTTCGGCTTTTTCCAGTCGAAGCCTTCCTCCGCCTTCTCGCCGGTCGCCGTCACGCCGGACGCCCTGGGCGAGGCGTGGGGCGGGGGCAAGCTGCACCTGCCGCTGCTGGTCGACGTCAACGGCGCGCCGTTCGGCCGCGCGAATGCGGGCGTCGACATGACGTTCGACTTCCCGACCCTCATCGCGCACGCCGCCAGGACAAGGCCGCTCGGCGCCGGCGCGATCATCGGCTCGGGAACGGTCTCGAACAAGCTCGACGGCGGTCCCGGCAAGCCGGTCAGCGAAGGCGGCGCGGGCTATTCCTGCATCGCGGAGATCCGGATGATCGAAACCATCGCCAACGGCAAGCCGTCAACGTCGTTTCTGCGCTTCGGCGACCGCGTCAGGATCTGGATGGAGGACGCATCCGGACAATCGATCTTCGGCGAAATCGATCAGGAAGTCATCCGGTACAGCGGCCCTTGAGGGCGTCGCGCCGCCAGGGGCTGTTCCGAAGGTTCGGCGCGGCGGGCGTCGGCGCCTGAAACGATCGAAGAAAACAGCCATCGGAAATTCCGGTCACGAACCGCGCGGCTGGGAAACCCGCCAGAACCAATCAGTTGGAAAAGGTCGAAAACCCCATGCCCATCACATCCCCCCGCGCGCCGGTCAGCGCCGCCCGCAACCAGTCTCACAGCGCCGCGCAACTGATCGCGCGGGCGGCCGGCGCCAATCTCCCGGCCCGGCCCGACGACAGCCATTCCAGCCTCGCCTGGGACGCGTCAAGCAAAGCGCTCTGCGCGGCGCCCCTGCATCCGGACGGAACCCCGGCGGAGACCGCGCTGCATCTCGGGCTGCGTATCGAAGACCTGACCCTGCTTGTCTGGAATGCGGGCGCGCAAACCCTGTTTCCGCTCCATGACGTTTCCCTTCAGGACGCCCTCGCCTATGTCGACGGCGTCCTGCGCGACCACGGGTTGAAGCCGGCGTCGGCGCATGTTTTCTCATACGAGCTGCCCCCGGCTGTCGCGGACGTTCGGCGCTTCGCCATGGACGGGCGCGAGGAGCAGTTTTCCGGTCTGTCCCAGTGGTACGATGTCGCCGCGCGGCTTCTTGAAGAGATCAGGGACGATTTCAAGGACGTCTCACCCGGTCCCGGTCCGGTGCGCTGCTGGCCGCACCATTTCGACATCGCGACCTATATCCGGTTCGAGGACGGGGACGAGGAGACCGCGAAAGGTCTTGGCGTGGGGTTGTCGCCGGGGGACGACGCCTATGACCAGCCCTACTACTACGTTACTCCGTGGCCGTATCTTGATCCGGCGGACCTGACGCCGGCGCCGGCGCCGGGTCACTGGCGCACCGAAGGTTTTGTCGCCCTGATCGCCACCGCGGCGGAAATCGCCGAGGCGGGCGGCGACGCGGAAGACGTCTCGCGCGCGTTTCTGAAACAGGCGGCGTCGAGCGCGCGCCGGCTTCGGGCCCGATAGGACCGTTACGGCCGAAACCGTAAACCGCAACCGCCTCCCTGCGCATGCGAAACGGCGGGCGCATGCCCCGATCGCCGCAATGCGGAATTTAATCCTTACAATGAATTGACGGCGCGATGAATTGACGGCGGCGACAGAACGTGTACCCTGCCCGTGGTCGGTTTCACCGGCCAGTACTTGCGTAGACTTAAATGAATACATTTCAGCATGACAATTTATCAACCGAGGCTCGTTATGGAAAAGAAGACCTTTGCCTTTAAACTCGTTGAAAAATCCCATGAGAACGCAACGCAAGCGTCTCCGAAGAAATGGGCGGCGCGCGATGGCGTGTCCGTCGCAGGCTGCACCGATTATCTCTTCCCCGGCAATCTTCGCTACAGAACCCGGTTCAACTCCGATGGTGGCGATTACTGCTGAATAAGGTCCCGCGCGCGAGGGCTGTCGCCTCGCCGGGAGCCTTCGCGCGCCTGCCCTGAAAAGCCGTAAACACCCTTGAAATCAGGGAAAACGTCGCGCGACGCCAACTCAGCGCAGCGCGCCAATGGTCGCTGATCAAGATTGCCGGCAAAAATCTTCGGCAATATCGTCGGCAAAATTGTCGGGCAAAATTGTCGGGCAACATTTTCGGGCAAAATCGTTGAGCGAAACCGCAGGCAAGAATCGTTGGCAACAATCGTCGACCGAATTCCGTAAAGGATTTTATCTCCCGGCGCGGTGTGAATGTTTTATGTACTGAGTGATTTTCCAATCTCCGCTTTCCCGGTCCCATTATCGGCGGCTGCCTTATGACGGCGAGCACCATCCTGATCGTCACCAACACGGACGACCTGCACGCGGATATCGTCAGCGACAAGATCGCCGGGCTGGGCGGCGGCGTTTTCCGGCTGAACCTTGATGCCTTTCCCGAGACCTACCCCATCACGCTGAGTCGCGACGGCGGGGCGTGGCGGGGCGCAATCCGCAATAGCGAGACCGGCGTCACGCTTCGTCCGTCGCAGATCGGCGCCGTCTGGCTTCGCAAGCGAGGCGCGTACAGTTTTCGATCCCCGCTACAGGGACGGGAGCGGCGTTTCGCCGAACAGGAAACCGAACATCTCCTGCTCGGATGGCTGATGTCCTTAACCTGCTTCTGGATGAGCCACCCCGTCGCGGTCCGCGCCGCCAGCCGCAAACTTGAGCAACTCGAGCGCGCCGGGCGGTTCGGGTTCAACACACCGCCGTCGCTGGTTACGACCTCCAGGGACGACGTTGAAAGGTTCAGACGCTCGGCGCCGAACGGCGTCATTTACAAACCCATGTCGTCGGCCAGGCTCGGCGGCGGTCCGCCGGACGCAGATGCGGGCGCGGACGACGAACCGGACCGGGTTCTGCCGACGACGCGGATCACGGAGGATAACGCAGACGCGCTCGACGCAGTTTCTGAAACACCCTGCCTGTTTCAGCACGACATCCCGAAACGCCACGAGACGCGGATCACCGTCATCGATGAAACCGTCTTCGCGGCGAAAATCGATTCCCAGGCCGATCCGCGCACGGCTGCGGACTATCGCGATTTCTCCGCCGATATCCGCTACGACCTTGAAGAGTTGCCCCCGGCGATTGAAAAGCGCTGCCGCGACTATGTGCGCAGCTACGGCCTGACCTTCGGCGCGATCGACATGATCGTGACGCCGGACGGGGACTACGTTTTCCTGGAGATCAATCCCGTGGGCCAGTTCCTGTTCGTCGAGGAACTGGCGCCGGCCTTGCGGATGACCGATGCGCTGGCGCGCCGCCTGATCGAGGCGGCCCAGCGCCATGGGGGATAGAATGGAAATACGCGGTCTCATCGAGGAAATCGAGCAATGGCGCGGCGGCAAGGCGCTGGTGCTTGCCGCATCGCATCTGGAAATGGACCTTGTGCCGATACTCCATGACGGGTTAAACGACCTTCGGCCGGAAAACGGCGGCGCGATCGACCGCCTCGACGTCGTCATTCAATGCCGCGGCGGCGCAGTCTCCGCCGTGCGGCGCATCGCGCTCCAGCTGCGGCGGGCGAGCAAGCACATAACCTTTATCGTTCCGCACCATTGCCAATCCGCCGGCGCCATATTGACGTTGTGTGCGGATGAAATCATCGCGGGACCGGTGGAGATCTTCTCGCCCGTCGACCCGCAATTGCAGGCGTCGGCCGACCTATCGGCGGAACATCTGACGGACCGTTCAGACGGCGCCGCCAGTGCAATGTCGGCGGAGGACATTCGCCTGCTGCCCCGGATGTGCCGCGACTGGTTCGGTCTTGAAGACGGGGAGGCCCGGCTGAAAGCCCTGTCGATGGTTTCGGAAAGTATTTTTCCCGCCGCCCTGAGCGCATTTTACCGATGCACGCTTGAAGTGCGGCAGATCTGCCAGGAATTGCTGGCGATGCACATGGGCGACGACCGGGAGGGTATCGAGCGCATCACCGAGTTTCTTCTGCATGGACATCATTCGCACGCCTTCCCGCTGACCCGCGATGATTTGCACCGGGTCGGCCTGCCGATCGTTTCAGCCCCGGAGATCGAGAAAACCGCCTGGGCGATCTCGAAACGGCTTTCCGCGGCCATCGGCGGCGGCGCGCGGAAAACCGAAGCGGATGCGTGGATTTCCGCCGGCGTCATCACCCGCGAGCGCACGCACCTGCAATGGCGCACGCCGGGGATCGTATCGCCACGCTGGGACGCGGGAGACACGGCATGACCGGGATGTCGGCGCTGGCCGCCGAGACCGGCCGGCTATGGCTCGCCTTCGCCCTGGCCTATGCCGCGTGGACGAAACTGCGCGGCATGGAAGCTTTTCGCGGCGCGCTGGAAAACCTTCTGGCGCTGACGGACGCTCGCAGGGGCAAGGCGCTCGCACGCGCCGTGGTCGTTGGCGAGGCGGCGTCCGCGATTCTGCTCGGCGCTGGCGGAACGCTCGCGCTGATCGGCGCGGGGCTCGCCGCCTTCATGCTCTTAGCGTTCACGCTTGCGCTGGCGGTCGTGCTTCATCAGGGCCGTATTGTTCACTGCAACTGTTTCGGGACAAGCCAATTTCCGGTGAGCGGCCTTGATCTGTTGCGGAACGGATGTTTAATCGGGGCGGCGGCTTTCTGCCTGTTTCAAGGCGGCGCGCCCGGCGCTGCGGAAGCGGCGGCGTATCCCGTCATTGCGGGACTGGCGCTGGCGCTATGCCTGTTGACGGTCGGCCTCAACGATATCGTCTTCATTACACGGATGAGCCTGTCGCTTACTGCGCGGACCGACGACGGGTGACAGATGAGCGACGCCCTTGTCCATCTGTCGCTGCTCGTGCTTGTTCCCGCGACCGTCCTCAATCTTTTTCTCCTGATCCGCATCATCAAGATTCTCCAGATCGCCGATCTCGGCCTTCACGTCGCCGGACAAACACCGCTCGGAAAAACCCTCCCGGCAATCCGGGGCGAGACCATCGCCACCGGTGAGGCCGTGACCCACGACACCGAAACGGGCCTCGCCTGCGTCGTGGTGTTTATCGCCGCGGCCTGCCCGAAATGTAAAAGCAAGCTGCCCGAACTGGAACGCATTGACCGCGCCATCGAAACGAACGGCCATGCGCTCGCCCTGTGGATCGTCGGCGTGGGAACGCGGCGCCAGTTGATCCATATCCTGAAATCAAACCGGCTGGCGCATCGCACTTTGATCATGCCGCGCACGGAGAGAAAACGGCTCAATCCCGGCGACGCCTCGCCCTATTACGTGTTCCTGAACGGGGAGATGGTGGTCGAGGCGTGCAATTATCTGGGCGACGAAAACTGGACAGCCTTCGTGGACCAGATCGGCGCGGGACCGGACGCCGGTGATGTCGCCGCTTAAGGGTTAACCGTAGACGGATTAATTCCGAGGCGGGAATCGAAAGGTCGAACCGGATCGTGTGCGCCGCGCCGCCCCGCCGAAAGCGTCGGCAAAGCAGCTCTCCGCAATCTGGCCGCCGGGCGGCGATGGACTTGCCCCGTTCGTGGAGAGCCATTTTTCTATGTGGCTAGGTTTTCACAAGCGATCGGCGATTGATCGCCAAGCTAAGACCGGGAAGATCCGCTCAGCCCTGGTCCAAACTTCGGGTCAAGCTCAGTCCGAAAAACGGGTGTCACGTCAAAATTCAGTGCGTTGCAAAAATCTGGGCCGAACCAGTTTGACGCAAATCCGCAAAAAAACACAGAACACACGCGCGCATCGCGAAACAGAAAAGCGAAAACCGGATTCCGCTTTTTCGCCCGGCGCTCCCGGCAGCGGGCCGTTCCTGAGACCGACCCGCGACGGAAAAACGGCGAAGCGGGCAACGCTTCGCCGAAAGATGCTTTAGTACAGCATATATTCGCAGCGGTCGCCGCTGTTGCCTTCACCAAGGCTGTCAAGGCCGAAGGTTGACGGCTTGCACAGAAGATCGCCAGCCAGACGTTCCTGAAGATAGTGGCGCTTCTGCGTCATTTCCTCCACATAGACGAAAACATATCGCGCGCCCTCGCCCGCCCGGCAAAACTCGCCGTTCATCGCGCAGACGACGCTGCGGCGCAACTCACTCCGCGGGACGATGTTACTATTGGTGTTGTGATCCGGCGCATAGGACGTGCCGCCCGTTTCGCGCCGCGCAAAGCAGCGATAGTCAACGCTTTCCTCCCCGAGCGGATCATATCCGAACGATTTCGGATCGCAGGCGACGCCGGCGGAAATGCGCTTATACGTCGCCGCCCACCGTCCCGCCGCCCCGCGGGCGAACAACGCCACGTCATGGGGGACAGAGAATTTGCACCCCTCCTCATGACACGGAACATAGCCGCCATTCACCGGCGCCACGGGCTTCGCCGCGTAGCAATATTTGACGACCCCGTAAATCGGGTCAGGAAATCCGTCGGGCCGGTGGCACGTACCGCCCATCGTCGAATAATGCGTGATGAACCCAAGGCTCGTGTCAACGCCGCCGGATGTTCTGTAAATGCCATAATAAATCGGCGTTGACGGCGGCATCGCCGGCATCTGCTCGCCGACGCTCCACATCTTGTACTTGCTGAACGTCTCGGGAAAACCGTCCAGAATGCGCCCGGCATTCGGCCGGTTCGATTTTGCGAGGTAACACGACTTTTCAATCCCGCGGGTCGGATCGGGAACGCCGGGCGGCAACCGGCAAGTGAACTGGGTCACAAAGGAGCCGTCGGGCATGTACACCGCACCAACCATTTCCTTGACGCGCAAATATACGCCCGACCAGTTGTTGATGCCCTGATAATCCGGCGTTCCGTCCACGACGCCGATCGTGCTGCCGGGCTCAATGAAGTTTTCAGTCGGAAAGCGGCGCGCGCCGTAATAAACCCAGCTATCGGGGTCAAGCGCCTCATGGACGGTCTCGAGCACCGAGGCGGCCGCCGTCGTGTGAAAATGCGTGTGCGGAAAGGCGGTGATATCCGGGTCCGGACTTACCCGCATCGGATAACAGGCCTTCTGATCGTCCCAGCTCGGGTCCTCGGTGCCCACCGGGCGGCATCTGTTATCCGTCAGTTGATCCTGCCTGATATATTCGCCGCGCCAGCGTCCGAGATAGTCATGTGCAGTGCGGAAGTAAAACGCCGCCCGTCGCTTAACCGGGATCGGGTCGCTGTAGGGAGCCGCCCAGACGGTGGTGAATTCCCTCGGAAAGACAGTGTCGAAGAGAATTGGGGTCGTGTAGCAGCGTTTCTTGACCCCTTGGAGCGGGTCCGTCATCGCCGCATTGGTGCAATCGACCCAGCGGCGGCTGCCCGGCTGGGCGGCAAAAAGATCCTTATACTTCCAGGTCTCGCCGGCCCCGTAAAAGACGCGCCGGTGGTGATAGGTGGCGACGCCCGGATCGCAGGCGCCGTTTTCGGGACACTGATAATGCGCCCCCGGCGGCGCCCTGTCGGCGGTCATCAGCCCGTTGACGCCATGCTCGTGAAAATCCTGCTTTTCAACCAGCGGCGGGTTGACGGGGATGAGACGGACCTCGGCGGGCTGGCTGGTGAGATAGTATCCGTTCAGACTGACCGCGAGATATTGCTGGCCGCCGTCAGGCGCTTTCGTCGTGATGGAGACGATCTTGAAACCGTTTTCCTCGCGATGGGTTTCGATGCGCCAGGTGGCTTTGTCGCTCTGGCCGTGGGGCACGCTGTGAACGGGAAAGTACGCAACGGCGCCGTTGCTCGTCCCCAGCGCCTCCGCGCCGTCGGCCTTGATCAAAACAATGTCGGTTTCGTCGAGGGCGACAAGGGCGTGAATATCCTCGCGCAGGTTCAGCGGGGCGGGATGCGTCGGCGGCGATGAATTCGGGTCCGCCCCGGGCCTTAGGGTTCCCGAATGGTCATAGATGAAATAGAGCCCGTCCGGACCGGCGAGGCTTTGCGCGCCGCCTTGCAGGTCATAATCGTCATTGACGAAGGGCGCGGCGAGCACGTCCGCCACGTTCGAGCCCCGTGGTCCGTGATATCCTGACTGAGCCCTCAGCTGTCGGATCATATTGGCGGGATCATCAGTGGTAATCACGTTGAACTGTCCGATCCAGCTCCAGGAGGCGCGGTAATCGGTCTCTTCACTGACAGTGTTTTTCTCCGCCGAGGCGTTCGACACGCGCGTCGAGTTAAGCGCATCCGTCAAGGCGAAGCAGCACGATCCGTCGGTGCGCGGAAACCAGCGCTCCGCAAGCCCCATGTCGTATTTTCCGTATCCGCCGGCCTGATATTCCAGCGCGTTCCAGTAATATTGCGGCAGGGTGTGAAATCCCGCAAGACGAACGTCGGACGTTGCAAAGGCGCCGTTGAGGGCGTTGAAAATCTCTTGCGTCGGCGCGCCCTGATATTTGTGATTGAGTTCGATGCCGATACAGCCGTCATATTCCGCTCCCTTTTTGCAGAATGTACTCGTAATGGCCGCCATATCAGGGGTTGCGGATAAAGCGCCCACCATGTCGGCGCCGCCGACATTGAAGTAGACGAGCCCTTTTGAGCTCAAGCGTGGGTCCGGATCGTCTTTATGATTTTCGCGATAGGTTTCGAGCGTTTTCTGGGTTATTTTCAGCCCAACCGTATCCAGGAAAGAATTGCCGGTTTGGAAATCCGCTCGCGCCTGTTCCAGATCGATGATCGCCGCCTCAAGTCCGCTCACATCCTTGATATCCAGCCACACCATCATCGGCGTGTCGCGGCTGGCCATGTAGTATAGCGCCTGATAGAGGCTGAGTTGCTTGTCGCTCGACGCTGGCAGGGTATTGTTGAACTGGTCCGTCAGCTGATAATTCTGAAAAGACGACCAGTCTAGCTTGCTTCGGTTGCCATTATCGGGCGTTCCGTTGCTTTCCTTGTTCACCATGAAGGGCCAGTTGGTATTCTTGAAATAGTTAAGGGCGTTGAGGGGAAAGCGCAGAGCGTCGAACGGGTTGAAGGCGCCGCCTGCGCCCGGATCGCGCGCCTCGCGACCCAGCGTAACGTCATGGCCAAGCACGGCGACGCCATCGGACGACACCTTGATGTCCAGTTCGATGCCGTCTGCGCCCGCGTCATAGGCGCGCTGAATAGCGGTAAGACCGTTTTCTGCAAAGCCGGGCTCGGTATGCTGTCCGCGATGGGCGATCACGAAACTGAATTTTGCAAGATCCTCATCGGCGACCCCGTGAATGGATTCGCCCTTCATCGCCTTGGCCACGAGGACCGGGTCGAGATGCATCACATATCTGTTCTTGACGAACGTGCCTGGCGACAGGCTGTCGATGACGGCGCTTTCTTCGGTGAAGCGGTTCTCTCCCGGCGCGATGGCGGCGTTCGCCCCTATCACCGACAAGGCGCCGACGGCCCCCGCCAGCGCGAGGTGGCGAATGGCGCTCGCCCCGCCCGCGCGTGATTTGCGGCGGCGCCCAGCGCGCCACCCTAAAATGTCAAATTTCATGAGTACCCCTTTCAGAAAGGCCCGTTCGCATCCGCGACGCGGGCGGTTTGACGCAGATCAGTATATTAAATTCGCTGCGCAGCGTAATTAAAACTAATATGAATTTTTTTCGTCTCGCCCCGCCCCGGACAGCAGACAGCAGCGGCGCAAAAACGTCAGGCGCGCCTCGCCGTCAGCGGCAAGATCGATGCAAGCATAGCCGCGGCGAACATGGCGAAAACACAATACTGGAACAGGACGGCCCGCTCAGGGCTCGCCACGTCTCCGGGGGCGTAGCCGGACATGCTGAGAACCGCGCCGACGGCTAATGAGGCGACGCCGATAGCTGTTTTCACGGACAGGCTGAAAAACGCCATGACGGCGGCTTCGCTTCGCCGTCCAAGCTGCGGCGCCGCCTCGTCTATGACAGACGCGGCCATGGCCCAGCGCAGGGTGTTGAGACCCCCGGCGCACAGGCCGAAGAAACCGCAGGCGACAAGAAACACATATGGCGCGTCATAGACGAGGTATGCCGGACCGGCGGCGATGCAGGCGAGCGCCGCGGCGCGCAGGCTCGGCCGGATCGACGTCCTGGCGGCGATCCCCCCCCAGAACGCCACCCCGGCCGCCTGAGCCAGCAGATAGGTCGTAATCGCATCGGCGAACCATGCGGCGTCGCCGAGAATGAACCGCGCATAATAGACGATCGCGCCCGTGAAAACGGCCATGGCGAATGTCGAAAGGAAGATATGGGCGGCCATCGCAAGGATGGCGGGACAGCGCGTCAGCGCGACGAGGGACAGCCTGCGCGCCTGCGCCGTCGCCGGCGCACGATCCCAGCGGGCGACGGACCGCGCGCCCAAGGCAAGGGCCGCCGCCGCAACCGGCCCCGCCGCTGTCGCCGCGATCAGGATGCGCGCGCCTTCGCTGAACGGCGCGGCGTCGGAAAAAACCCACGCCGTGCTTGCAGAAACCCCCACCGCCGCAACGGTGGCCATGAGCTTGCGCGCGGCCGCCCCCTCGATGCGCAGTTGATCGGTCAGCGACACCCGGGCGAAAAGCGCATTGTCCGGTATGTCGATGAAGGTGAAAGCCGTCCGGTAGAGGAGAAGAAAGATCAGGAACACGGCGACGCCGCCGGCCCCTTCGATGAATTGAGCGGCGAAGATCATCGGCAGCAACAACGCCGCCGCCGGCGCCGCCCACATGATCATGCGGCCGTAGGCTCTGGGCAAGACCGGCGATCGCTCGATGAGGGCGCCGACGATCGGGTCCGACACCGCGTCCCAGACGAGAGTCGCCAGTATAATGGCGCCGGCGAAGGCCGGTTCAAGCCCTAGGGTGTCGGTCGCAAACACAAGGCACAGAATGTCGGCGAGCGTCCAGAACGTCGACTTGCCGAAATTTGTCGTGGAAAAAGCGACCAGCACGGGCCGCGACAAGACGTCAGGCGCCGCCTTGGCCTTCTCCCCCGCCCCCAAGCTTTGCATCCCCCGCCCCAACCGTCTGCGCGCTGCGCTTAAAAGTTAGCCCGAACGCGCGTAACGTCGTCCGTTGATGAGATTGTCCGACGGATGGCGCCCATGGTCGCTGAAGAATTCCCTGAAAAACACAACCGACGCCGCCCCGACGATGCCCGCATTAGCGCCAAGCCCTGACGCGCGCAAGGCGGGCTTGGCGAGCGGCGCATCGGCGCAAAAAAGATCCGTGTCGATAATGGCGGCGATCTCCTGCAAAAAGGAAGGCGGCAGCCGGCCGCCGATGACAACGCCGTCCGGGTCGAACAGGCGCGCCACGCGGGTCAGCGCATCCTGCAACTGGGTTCCGGCGCGGTAAATCCACGGCCTGACGCCTGGCAGGTCCAGCGCATCGGGCCGTTCCAGTTCGTTGAAATCGCGGATGCGCAGCCCCTCGCGCGCCAGCGTGTCGAACAGATCATGCCCGGACGGACGCGGATGGCTCGGCGGGAAAAAGGAGTGCACGCCGCCCGCATTGCCGTGCCGTCCGCGATAAAGCTGGCCGTCCAGAATAACGCCGCCGCCGATTCCGTGACAGACGAAGACGGAAAAAAACGTGTCGAACTCGAGGCCGCATCCATGCACACGCTCGCCGAGGGCAGATGCGTTACAGTCGTTTTCGATAAAGACCGGCAGCTCTTCACCGCTCTGAAACACGGTTTGCAGGTCGATCTTGTTCAAATGCGGGAAATAGGGATGGGCGCGGATAAAACGCGTTTCGCGGGAAAAATCGCCCGGCACGGCGATGCCGATGCCCAAGGGCGCCGCGCGGCGGGTCGCGATAATCGCCTCAATGCCGCTGCGGAACGCCCCGGAGATCACCTCAGGCGTCGCAACATTATAGGTGCGGCGCTCCACGGCCAGCAGCTCGCCGCCGAGATTGACCAGTCCGACATCGAGATAGGTGTGGGAAAAGCTGACGCCGAACGCATGGGCCGCGTCCTTTTCAATCGTGAGGGGGCGCGAGGGGCTGCCCCGCGACCCGTCGCGCGAGACGGTTTCCGCAACAAGGCGCCGCTCGGCCAGCGACTGAGTGATGCGCGTCACCGAGCCCGTGGTCAGGCCGGTTTCCTGGGCGAGCTGAACACGCGAAATGGGCTGTTTTCTCCAGATCGCATCCCAAACACGCCTCTCATTTTGGCTCAGGCTTGTAAACAATTCAATCCTCCCGGATGAGCTAACATGCCCGAATTTCAGAGGATTTTGAAGTGATCTTTCGTCTATCGGCGTGTCATAGAACTTTCATTTGTCTGCGCAACGAAAATAAATAACAAAATCGCGGGGCGCATTGGGCGGCCAGTTAATGCAGGGGTAACCACCATGACGAACACATCGTTCCGCGCAGCGCGCGTAACGGGCGGGCGACATCTGTTTTCCGCATCGCTTTCACGGCAGGCGTCGATTCTCGCGCTGACCGCAAGCCTTGCGGTCAACGGGATCGCCGCCGCGCAATCAACCGCCAACGGCCAGACGCCGCTCGTCGCGGACGTCATCGTCGTTGAAGGCACGCGCGGCGCGCTCAACCGTGCGCTGACGGTCAAACGCGAGGACCTGAATTTCATCGACGCGATCGTCGCAGAGGACATCGCCCAGTTTCCGGACAACAACATCGCCGAGGCGCTGCAACGGGTTCCCGGCGTCACTATCAACCGGGACGACGGCGAAGGCCGCACCATCGTCGTACGCGGCTTCACGCCGAACTTCACGCGCGTCGAAATCAACGGCCTCACCGCGGTGACGACGCAGAACTCCCGCAATTTCGACTTCGCCATCCTCGCGTCCGAACTGTTCTCGTCGGCGGAAGTGCGCAAATCCGCCTCAGCAAACTACGCCGAGGGAGGCCTTGCGGCCACCGTCAATCTGACGACGCCGAAACCCCTTGATTTCGACGACGTCGTCTTCGTCGTCTCCGGCGACGGCGCCTATGCGGAACAGGCGGACGAGTTGAACTCCCGCGCATCGCTGGTAGTCGCGAAGAACTGGAACGACGTGTTCGGCGTCGCGGCCTCCTTCGCTTATTCCGACCAGTCGCTTTTCCGCGAAGATTACACCGTCGGCTCGTGGGACTTCGCCCGCGACTCCATTGCAAACAGCGCCGAGCCGGGACTGCCCGAAGAACTGCTGGACGCAAGATTTCCGCGCAACCCGCGCCGGCAATTGCTGGATCAGAACCGCGAACGGATCGGCGGCACGCTCGATATCCAGTTCCGCCCTTCCGACGCAGTCGAACTGATCCTGAGCGGCATTTATTCGGATTCAACCCGAAGCGGTCCCGAACTGCGCTTTGACTTCCTCGAACTCGAAGGCGGCCTCACCAATCCGCGTGATTTCGTCATCGACAACGGCCGCGTCGTCGCCGGCGTTTTCGACAGCGCCCAGCCCCGCGTCTACTCCCAGTTTTTGGACCTCAACGACTCGTTTGCGCAAGTCGCTTTCGACAGCCGCGTCAATCTGACCGAGACGCTCCGGGCGACGGCGAAGGTCGGTTATTCACGCGCGGAAGCCGAGACCCTTTCAGACTTCTGGAGCTTCGGCGTTTTCGGAACAGGCTCGTTCCAACTGGAAGGCGACTACATCATCCCGTCGTTTATTCCTGATAATGACAATGACGGCGTTCCGGATAATGACGGATCGGCGATTGATTTCAGCGACCCGACGAATTTCGTGAACTGGCGCTTCTTCTCCGGCGCGCGCGTCCTTCAGGTGAACGACGAATGGTCGTTTGAGGGAGCGCTTGAGCAGGACTTTGAGCAAACCCCGTTTCTTTCGGCGATCTCCGCCGGCGTGCGCTACGCCGACCGCGCCGCCGACAGGGAGCGCGGCGAGTTCGTCGCCCGGCCGAGCGATCCCGGCAGCACCGCGCCCGCCGGCGGTCTCGGCGCCAACCCCAGCATCCAGACTCTTGTTCCCTGGAACCTCAGCGGCGCGCCCGCAGCCTATCCGGACGACATCTTCAGGATCAATAACGAGGCGGCGCTGTCGGTCTTCGGCGTGCCGGACTTTGTGCGGCCGGTCAACCCGCTGCAAAGCTTTCGCATCAGCGAGGAATCCATCGCCGGCTTCGTGAAGGCCGATTTCGAGTTGGACCGCCTGCGCGGCGACGCAGGCGTTCGCGTCGTCAGCACAGATACAACTTCCTCCGGCGCTCGGAGTCTGCGCGGCATTGCGGCGATCGTCGGTGGCCAGACGGTCGACGACATCGAGGATGTGAGTTTCGAAAACAGCTACACGGAAGTTCTGCCGAGCACGAACTGGCGCTACGCAGCGCGCGACGACCTGATCATTCGCGCCGCCGCGGGCAAGACCCTGACAAGGCCGGGCCTTGCCGACCTCTCTCCAGAATCGACCATCGACATCGGGCGCGGCACAGGCCGCTCGGGCAATCCCGAGCTCGAGCCTTTCACCGCATGGAACTACGACGTCAGCGTTGAGTGGTACTTTGCGCCAGAAGCGCTGTTCGGCGTCTCGGTTTTCCATAAGGACATCGGCGCGCTGGTCGAAACCCTGACCGAGGACGTCATCCTCGACCTTCCGGGCACGCAAGGCGAGCCGCCCTCGCCCACGACAATTTCCCTCCAACGTCCGATAAACGGCGACTCCGCGCGCGTGACCGGCGTAGAAGTCATCGCCCAGGCGCCCTTCGCCTTTCTGCCCGGCCCGTTCGGCAATCTCGGCGGCGCATTCAATTACGCCTTCGCCGACAGTTCGGCCACCTTCGCCAATGAAGACGACGTCAGGTCCATCACCCTGCCGGGCCTTTCCAAACACAGCTTCAATGCGATCCTCTATTATCAGAACGACCGCATCGACACGCGGCTCGCCTATAACTGGCGCGACGACTATCTTGCGCAGACATTCGGCTCCGGCGGCCAGCCGATCTACCGCGACTCCTTCGGCCAACTCGACTTCTCGGTAAACTACAGGCTCCTCGACAGTCTGGAGCTTCGTTTCGAGGCGCTGAACCTGACCGACGAAGGGGTATTCGAGTACACGGATCAACGTGAAGATCTGCCGACGTCCTTTGCGGACAATGAGCGCATCTTCAAATTCGGCCTTCGCTTCGAATATTGATCCGTCAGCCGCCCGGCGCAGCCCCCAACTGCGCCGGGCGGGTGGAGAACGCCCATGAAACCTTTTTTCCTTATCTCAGCCCTTCTGTGTCTTCTCGCCCCGGCGACGCTCGCCGAGCCCGTATCGCCATCGCCATCGCCATCGATCCGCATCGGCGCCTACAATATTTATACGGATTTCAAGGGCGATAACTGGGCGAAACGAAAACAGGGCGTATTCGAATTTGTGGAACAAGCCGAGCTTGACATCCTTGCGCTACAGGAAGTCACCGAGGTCCAGATCGCCGATCTCGCGCACCGCTTCCCGCGCTATCACTATGTTCTTGGCGCGCGCAGCGACGGCCATCGCGCAGATCAGTCCTGGTACGAATTCAATCCGATCTTCTACGCGCCCGACCGTTACCGTCTGGAGGGCTGGTCGTCATTCTGGGTGTCGCCGACGCCCGCCGCGCCAGGTTCCATTCTGCCGCGCACCAAAACCCATGCGCGCGTGCTCACCTGGGCGAGGCTCACAGAGCGAAAGACCGAAAAAGAGATCCTTGTCGCGAACGTCCATATCCACGGTCTTCGGGCGGCCGACGAAATCGACATTATTCTGGGCGAGCTTGCGCGATTTCACGACGGCGCGCCGATCATCCTGCTCGGCGACTTCAACATGACCCGCAACGCCGACGCCTATGCGGCTCTTGTGTCGCACGACCCGTCCCCGCGCTTCATAGATGCTAGCGCAGCCGCAACCGACATCATCGGGCCGACAAACACAACGGTGATCGGTCCCGACGGCGCCACCTACGACAATGATG
The DNA here is from genome assembly GCA_001657385.1 of Parvularcula sp. BBD 1991-13. Lineage (GTDB taxonomy): Bacteria > Pseudomonadota > Alphaproteobacteria > Caulobacterales > Parvularculaceae > Hyphococcus. Next base: position 60,727 of record LYSZ01000003.1, read on the forward strand.
GCGAGATGCGCGAGATTTCGGACGTCAAAGTCATTGACTACATTTTCCTGTGCGGCGCGACGACGGTCCGGCGCTTCGAAGCGCACCCCAATCGCCTTGACCGGCCGAATGTCTACGCATCCGATCATTTTGCGCTGACCTCGGAGGTTTCGCTTGAGGGATCTTGCCCGCTGGCGCGATGACGTATCGCAGCCAAGGCTCGATTTCGTGAAGCGCTTGGGTCTGGTGGTCCAATCGACTATTCGACCGGTGAACTCTGCGCCATTGTCAGCAAACAGAGCTTTAGGTGCGTCGCGGAAACGGACGAGTCGGTTCAGCGCTTCAACGACATTCTCGCCACATAAGCGATATCCCACTTCAATCGCCAGGCATTCGCGATTGCAGACGTCAATGATCGTGAGCGCTCTGATCTTCTGCCCGTCGCTGAGCTGATCGTGGACGAAGTCGAGACTCCAGGCTTCATTAGGGGCTTGCGGCTGGCAACGCGCTTCGCGATGCGTCGCCATCTTCCGACGGCGCGGACGCTTTGTTTTCAGGGCTAAACCTTCCTCGCGCTACACTCGATAAACTCGGTTCCGGCCGATATGCCAACCTTCGCGCTTGAGCAGGATATGGACCCGCCGATAGCCGTAGCGAATGCGCGTTGCGATAATCTCGTGCATGCGCTGGCGCAATTCGGTCAGTGGATCACTCACCATTTTCTTTCGCTGCGTGGATCTGTGTTGGCGCGTCAGCCGGCAGGCCCGGCGCTCGCTGCAGCCATGCGACGCCATGATGTCGGCTACAACTTGTTTTATGAGCCCAGATTTAAGCACCGGGGCCGGAAAGCTTTTTTGACAGTACGTCTTGCAAAACAGATTTGTCGAGGCTCAACTCGGCGACAAGCTTCTTCAGCCGGGCGTTTTCATCAAGTGCTTGCTTAAGTTCACAGACCTGATCAGATTCCAGACCTGCGTACTTTTTCTTCCACCTGTAAAATGTCTGCTCGGTAATCCCCATTTGCCGAATCAGGTCTGCGACGGGCATCCCCATCTCAGCTTGCTTCAACACGGCGACGATCTGTTCGACTGAGTATCTTTTCTTCTTCACGGCTTCTTCCTTCTCGGATTTTCGCCTGAAAAACTAACCCTGAGTCCGGGCCACTTTCACAATGTCACCTCAGCTACACGGCAGCGTTGGAACAAATGGAGACGGCGCATGCGCCAAGGAAAACCGCATGCGGCGTCCGGCCTGCGGGGAAACTTGCGGCCAAACGTAAGGCCAAAAAGTAATTACTTACTTGCAGGCGTGGCTCAACTTTCGAACGACTCGTTCCCTGCGCTTTGGAAACGGCAGTCCTTTGATCGAGCGGCCAATCACCGTCTCAATCAAAAGGCCGCCGCGATCCGCTGATGGGCGCTGCCAACGCGTTTTCTGTAAGCAGAACTAACGCCGGCGGCGCCAGCGTATCTGTCCCAATCGCTGATCGCGGACCTAACGTAATCAATAATGGAGGCGATGTTTTTTGCGCCGAGCCCATGCCTGGCGCCAAGCGTTTCGACTTGGTCTCGCGTCGGGTTTTTCCCTCGCCTTCAATATCGAGATAGCGTTCGCAGCCGGGACCGGCGGCGTAAGTGAAATCGGATGCAGGCGCCAGACGCCACTCGCCGGCGGCGTCCATCAAAAACGCATGCTGGCGGGTATGATCGTTGCGATTATGGGCGAGTACACTGAAGAGCATCCGCCGAAAGGCGTGTTCAACATCCTCAGCGTTGCGCGTAATCGCGCACGTTGCGCGAAAGAGCGCGTCGTAGCTTGACGGGATATGCGAAAGCGCTTCGATCGCGCCGGCGAGTGAAAGCATGTGGAGGCGCTTATCGGCCGACGGACGATCGAACCGTCTTGTCGCGAAATAGCCTGGGCCTTTTTTGGCGGGGATCAATTTATGGTCGCTAAGCTTCAGCCCCGCAGCCTCGGCCATTGCCGCATAAGCCTCCTCAAGAGGACCGATGTCTTCAGGATCCTCAAGCGCCCCGAACTTGACGATCCATGCTTCATGGTGCTCCGGCAATTCGCCGCCGCCAGGTTCTGACGCCCATGCCGGCGCGGCGCACCGCTTCCCCCTGCGACCAGTTGCAAGCGATGCGGCGGTCCCTTATGGCGCTTCCCAAGTCTTCCAGGATCTCTGATGCGGCCTTTAGCACGGGCCATATATGGCCTAATTAATAGGAGCTGTATTGCGCCGCCGATCTCCACCATCTCAGATACCGCCGTTCGATCAGACATCGGCCGACTGCGCTCATTGGCGTCGGGAGACGATAGCGCGAAGGCCGGTCAGGCCTTCTCCTGAAATTCTAAGTCGTAATCGGGTAGACAGAACGTCAGTCGCGGACGATTTCCATTTCATCGATAAGATCTCCCGCGTTATCGACCTTTTCCATGACCCAGAGCATGTATCTTGTATCGACATGGATTGTTCTGGTCGTACGCGGATCGAAATCCCAATCAGAATTCACGCTCTCGATCGTACCATCAAACAGTAGACCAACGAGGTGACCGCGGCTGTTGAGCGTCGCCGACCCTGAATTGCCGCCTGTGCTGTCGAGATCCGACAGGAAATTGACCGGAACGGAATTGATGCTGCGCAATTCATATTCACCGTAATCCTTTGCCTCAATCAGCTCGAGCTGAAGCCCAGGCGCGTTGAAGGGCTCAATGCCCGTGTCTTTCGCCGCAATACCTTCAAGGCGAGTGAAAGGCTCATAGATCAGGCCGTCCTGCGGCGAGCCGCCGATTACATTGCCATAGGTGACGCGCAACGTGGAATTCGCGTCCGGATAAGCAACAGTCCCCTGCGCGCGCTGCCAGTCGATAATGGCCTGCATGTATCGGGGGCGAAGATTTGCGCGGCGCCCGTCCCGATCCTTCGACCTTTCTTCCTGAGCCATTTCCGTTTCATGCAGAGCGACGGCAAGCGCCATGAAGGGATCTTCGCTGGCTTCCAGTTCAGTCGGCGTCGCTTGCATGAGCTTTTTCCGCACGTCCTTATCGCTAAGGGTAGTTGTTTTATAGTAGGCCTCGAGTCGGGCAGCCAATTCGCTCGTCTCCATTTCGGGCTCCAACCCCAGCGCCGCGTCAAGCGCTGGCGACCGCAATGTTTCGGGGGCACGCAGATAATGGTCGAGAAAAAACAGCCATTCCGCTTTATCGACGTTTGCGTCATATCGTCTTTCGATGGCTTCCAGGCTTTGGCGAAAAAATGTCATGTCGCGCTCCTGATAGCCGCGTTCGCGATCGGCGTCCGGCTTCCGCCGTTCCTTTGAAAGACGGTAGAGCCTCTGGGCAGCGCTCAGGAGTTGCGGGCGGGTCGCATTGTTGTACCAGAAATTCCGCTGCGCTTCGCGTGCGCTTTCTTCCGCCAGCGCGTCCACCTGACGAATGGCTTCGGCATACGGCGCTCGCGACGCGTCTGCGGCTATCCAGGCATTGAGCGCAGCCTCGCGCGTTTTGCGTCGATCCGCGAGACCGACACGCAAAGCGCCGTCGATCTGACCCTGAAAATTCTTAAGGGTATTGTTAAGCCCGGCGATGCGCGATTCATATTTGATGCGCGCATCGCTGCCGGCCGGCGAAGCCTGTTCAATCGTCTTCAGCCACGCCCCGATGATGTCGACATATGTCGGGTAAAACCAATCGAAGGTATTTTCGACCTCGATGAGACGGGCGTATCGGGAGGTGCTTCCGGGATAGCCGGCGGCCATCACGAAATCGCCATCATCAAGACCGGCCGCGGAAACGCTCAGAAAATGGTCCGGCGTGAATGGCACATTGCCTTCAGCGTAATCGGCGGCGGACCCATCAGGCGCCACATAGGCGCGGTAAAACGCAAAGTCGCCGGTATGACGCGGCCATCGCCAGTTATCGATATCCCCGCCATACTTGCCGATAGAATCAGCGGGCGCATAAACAAGACGGACGTCGCGAATTTCCAGACGCTTGATGAGTTTGTACTGTAGTCCCCCAAAAAACGAGGCGACCTGACACCGGTGGCCTGGATCTTCCTCACACGCACGGATAAGCGATTTTTCGCGGCGGTCGATTTCATCAAAGCGCTCGCGGCCTGACAACGTTCCGTCGACGCCCCCAACGATATCGGACGTGACGTCATCGACCTTCACTGTCACGTAAATGCGCGAGCCTGGAGCGGCCGGCAATTCATCGGCGCGCGTCGCGGCCAAAAAACCGTCGCGCAGATAATTGTTGTCTTCCGTTGAATTGTACTGCACAGACCCGCGCGCGCAGTGATGATTGGTTACGGCGAGGCCATACGGAGAAACGAATGAAGCCGTGCAATTGCCAAGCGAGATCACCGCGCCCATGGGAAACGCCGTTAAATCGCTCAGATCGTTCGCATTGAGACGCAACCCCGTTTTGCGCAGATCTCTCGATATGTCCGGCAACTGATCAGGCGTGAACATACCTTCTTTTGCTTCACTGCTGGCGACGGTCGCCAGGAGCGCCGCCGCGGACAGACCGATAATGCTTTTCATACTATTCCCTCCAATGATCTGCACAGTCGCGTTTTTACTCACCTTATGATCTATTGCGCCAAAGAAGTAAATTCACAGAGACAGGCTAAAATTGACACCATGAAGACTTTCGCCCACTCCAACCCTTAACTGCGGGTCAAAAGAGTATCCGACAAAATCTCTGAACAGGCAGACGCCGGTTGACAACGCACATCGCGGCAACCGGTCGGGTCGTGGCGGAAGCAAATCGCTGCAAATTCTTTTTTTCGCTGTAAGTACAGATTTCGTAAGGCCGATCGCGCGCCTGCACATCCAAATGCGCCTTGGCGGAGAAATTCGCTTATCCTTTCAACACCGCCAGGAGTACGTCCGCAGCGCCGGCGAAAATCAGCGTCCGCACCTCACCGCTGCGTTTCACGTTTACCCGATTGACCTGATCGGGCCACACATCGCGCAAGGCGTCGCATCGCACCGCCAGCGCATCCAGGGCCTCCGGTGCAGGCGTTTCCTGATAAACCCAGAGATATCCGTCTTTTATCTCCGTTCCCAGAAGACTAAGCGGTAAAGCGGCGCCTTCCGGCGTTGCAATGGAAAACCTAGCGGCGACATACTCTGCGAAGGCCGTCCGGCTTTCCAGCGAGCCGTACAGGTCGCCGTCAATGCCCAGTTCCTGACGGGCGGCGTGTTCAGCATCATGCATGATGAAACGATGGGCGACTTCAATGTTCCCTGTGCGGGAATTGAACAGGATCTCTGTGAGCGCCACCTTCTGCTGATGTGCGAAAGCGACGCCGCCCGGGAACACGGCTGCGATAAGAACAGTAGTAAGAAAAGTGCGGCGGATCATTGTTTGCGCGCTTCCGGATCGATTGCCTCAGCAGCTTCGTCGTCCGGTTTACCGGCTGGGCCGCTTTCTTTATCGTCATCCGACTTCAGCGGCTGACGAATGTCGTGCATGATGTCCTTGCGCACGAAGGAAGAACCGGTTTGTGACTTGAAAACCTCCACGCGAGAAGGCACGATCCTGCGTGGATAGTGATTGTTTTCGACATCAGCATCGCCGGTTTCCCAGTTCGGATCGACGACGATCTGCGTGATCTCGGTTCCCTTGTCATAGACGAGAAGCTTGCGAACCCGATGCGGATTTCGCCGCCAGATCTCCGCTGGAATGAGCAGATTTTCCTGAGCGCCGTTCGCAAAATCAATCTGCAGCAGGATCGGCGTCACAAGCCCGCCAATATTTGAAAATTCCAGTACGTAATAGGCCTTGTCTTCTTTTACGGCCCGCTCCAGCGCCGCCCGCTCCCAGTCTTCCAGGTCCGCCAGCATCTTGTTGTAAGCGTTCCGGTCGACATTGGTGGGCGTATATATATCGTTTTCGTCGTAAAAATCGGTGACGTCCGGATTTTCATCGACCCAGATGGACAGACCTTCCGCAGCGTTCCGCTCCACGCCGATCTTGCCCGGCTTGTCGGCGTCCTCCTGACGACGGCGTGCGAAGTCGACATCGGGGTTTTTCGTGTCTAGCCGCAAGGCGTAGACCCGATCGAGGCTGACATCCACATGATCGGTCGTGTAGAACCAACCGCGCCAAAACCAGTCCAGGTCGACCCCTGACGCTTCCTCCATGGTGCGGAAGAAATCCGCCGGAGTCGGTCGCTTGAACTTCCAGCGCCGGGCATACTCCTTGAACGCGAAATCAAACAACTCGCGCCCGAGAATCGTCTCGCGCAGCAAATGTAGCGCCGCTGACGGCTTGCCATAAGCGTTCGGCCCTAACTGAAGCACCGAATCAGATTGGGTCATTATAGGAACCTGATGCTCTGACACCATATAGTCGACCAGATCCCGGGGCAGAGAGCGCGTCCACTGAATGTCGGGATCCCACTCATAACCCGCAACACTATCCAGAAATGAGTTCAGCCCCTCGTCCATCCAGGTCCATTGGCGCTCGTCAGAATTTACCGTCATCGGAAAATAAATATGCCCGATTTCATGGATCACGACGCCGATGAGAAAGACCTTTTCCGCCATCGTATAGGTGCGCGCGCCATCATCCTGAAGCGTGGTGCGCGGACCGTTGAAGGTGATCATCGGATACTCCATCCCGCCGACCGGTCCGTTTACGGACTGAGCTGCTGGATAAGGGTAATCGAATGAGAATCGCGAATAGACCTCCATGGTGTGAATTACCGCGGCAGTTGAGTATTTTTCCCAGAGCTTACCACCCTCTTTCGGCCAAAATGACATGGCCATAACGGTCTCATACTTGGCGCCCGGCTGCTTATGCCCCTGTGCGTCCCAGGCGAATTTGCGCGAAGACGCCCATGCGAAATCACGGACATTTTCAGCCTTGAAGGTCCACGTTTTGGTTCCGTCGGGGTTGGAGCTTTCGTTCGCGAGCGCCTCTTCCGGCGTTACTACGAAGACAGGACTGTCTGCACTGCGCGCGGCGGCCAGTCGTCGGCGCTGGGTTGCGGTCAGCACCTGCATCGGGTTTTGAAGCACCCCCGTCGACGACACGATGTGATCGTTCGGAACGGTGATGTCGACTTCATAGTCCCCGAACTCAAGAGTGAACTCACCGCGACCGAGGAACTCCTTATTGTGCCAACCCTCATAATCGGAATAAGCGATCATGCGCGGGAACCATTGCGCAAGGAGGAAGATATCATTGCCGCCCTCGCGCGCGTCGTCAGGGAAATGCTCATAGCCGGACCGCGCCGACACGGCATTTTCTTCGACAATGTTGTAAGCCCAGTCAATCCGGAAAACAGTTGACTGACCGGGCGCCAGCGGGCGGCGCAGATCAATTCTCATCAGCGTGCCAACAATAGTGTTCGAGAGCGGCGCGCCGCTTCCGTCGACCACCGCCTTGATGTCGTATCCGAACGTGTTGTCGTCAAACGCCTGCTGGCGACGAAGTTCCCCGAAGGAAAGCTTGGGCGGACTGTTGCGCCCTTCGGCGCCAGGCGCCACGGTCGCGGGTCCGCGGCGCCCGAGTCCGCCGAAATCGTTCGACAACTCGGCCAATGAATCGGACTTGAAGATGTTTTGGTCAAGCTGCAACCAGAGATAGCGGAGCGTGTCCGGCGAATTGTTCTGATAGGTGACGGTTCCGGTCGCGGAAATCCTGCGCGCCGTTTCGTCGAGTTCGACCGAGATGTCGTAATCGGCCTTCTGTTGCCAGTATTGGTGGCCCGGCTCGCCGGCGGCGTTGCGATAGATGTTTGGCGTGGGGAGCACCTCGTCAAGTTGGCGGAACTTGTCTTCAAAGTCCCCTTTGGTCTGTTCAATCCCCTGCGCATTGGCGCCGAAAGCAATAAGCGCCGCAGCCGCCGCAAGTATCACAAAACGCATCACTGACCCCATCTTTCAAAAGATACAAATTACGACGTCAGCACGCAGATCGACCAGTGTCAATGCGGGCTTCTTGGAACCAAAGCTACGGCCAGGGCTTAAACTGTCGTCGTTCATTATTCGCGAACAGAAAAGAGCCACAAAGACTGAACGCGCTTTTGGATGAGATTGTATCGTCACGTCATTCAATTGCCGGATCACCCGCTCTCATAAGGCCTAGTAATGTCGCCCTTGCGATGCCGCGCGCGCCCAGCGCCAGGCATGCGCCGCTGCGAGGAGAACAGCGCCAGTTATCGTCAGCAGCGTTTCGACGTCATGCAGCGCCTCGATAAACGCCGCTGCGAGCAGAAGAAGGAGCCCGATGAGCGCCGGCGCAACGAAGGAAACACGGAATCTGCGTTCGCCATGTGACGCGATGGCGAGGGTGGTGACCGGCACGGCGGTCAGAACCAGAAGCCGGTGGATCCATTCCGCCTCCGCCAGGACGCCTGCAAGGGGGAGAAACGCGCTCGCGACGGGCAAGGCAAGGCAGTGAACGAGGCACATGAATGACAGGGCGACGGCTGATCCGTCCAGGGCGGAGGCGCTTGGTTTCATGACGGTCTTCCCAGGACATCCTTGATGCGATCACGCATCGGCCTCGGCTCGGCGCCACAGCGGGAACGGATCCGGCAGGGTCGGGGGCGCGTCCGGCGAATAGTCGCTCTCTTCAGTAAGCAACGCAGCGTCGAGCCGAGCCTTCAGCGCCGGCCAGTCGATCCCGGCGCCGATGAAAACCAGTTCCTGACGGCGATCGCCGAACGGCTCGCGCCAATGGTCCGCCATGTATGCATCGACCGCCTCTCCCTCTGGCCATCGTTCGCGTGGTACGCTCGCCCACCAGGTTCCGAGGGGCGACACGCTCGACAAGGCGCCCGCCAGCGAAAACTCGGCGACCCATTCCGGCCGCGTCGCTATCCAGAAATGCCCCTTGGCGCGAATTACGCCGGGTAAGGCGCTGTGTAACAGGGCGTGAATCGCGTCGGGCCGGAACGGGCGGCGCGCGCGATAGACATAGGACGCAACGCCGTACTCCTCCGTCTCCGGCGTGTGGTCGGCGTATCCGTAAAGCTCTTTGGCCCACATGGGATGCGCGTGCGCCTTCTGGAAATCGAATAAACCGGTGTCGAGGATCGCGTCGGCGGGAACGTCGGAGAAATTCGTTTCGATGACCCGGGCGTCGGCGTTCAAGCTCCGGATAATCTTGCGGGCGGCGTCAACTTGGTCGGGACGGGCATCATCGACCTTGTTCAGGATAATGACGTCGGCGAACTCGATCTGGTCGGTCAAAAGATGAACGAGGGTGCGCTCATCTTCATCGCCCATGGTCTCGCCGCGGTCTCGCAGAAAATCGTGGCTTGCATAGTCCTTGAGCAGGTTCGCCGCGTCGACCACCGTCGCCATGGTGTCGATCCGCGCGACATCGGACAGGCTCTCGCCCTCAGCGTCTCGGAAATCGAAAGTCGCCGCGACGGGCAACGGTTCCGAAATCCCTGTCGACTCGATGAGCAAGTAATCAAAACGCCCCTCGCCGGCGAGCCGCCGCACCTCGGCAAGGAGGTCGTCCCGCAAGGTGCAGCAGATGCAGCCGTTCGACATCTCCACCAGCGTTTCGTCGGTTCGGCTCAGTTCCGCGCCGGCGCGCACCAGGTCGGCGTCAATATTGACCTCGGACATGTCGTTGACGATGACCGCGACCCGCCGCCCATCCCGGTTATTGAGAACGCGGTTAAGCAGGGTCGTTTTGCCTGCGCCAAGAAATCCGGAGAGCACGGTGACGGGAAGACGGCTGTCGGATATCGCGGATATCGTCATAAGTGTCTCATTATCCAAATGCGCAGTCGAAATGCGCGTTTAACGTCTTGCGCGGACTAGTAGTACTTTGTATCATTAAAAGCAATATCATTTCATCTCGCCATTGCAGTGCAGGTCATGCGACGCGATAAAAGTAAGCCGGTGACATTGAAAACGCCGGACCGCGAGGACCGCGAGGGCCTCGACGCCGCTATCGCCGCGTGTCGCCTGCGGGGCGCGCAGATCACGCCTTTACGCGAGGCGGTGCTCGAGGCGCTCTGGTTCTCGGAACGCCCGCTCGGCGCTTACGATTTGCGCGCGCGGCTCGAAGAGGCGTCAGGCCGGCGACTTGCCGCGCCGAGCATCTACCGGACACTCGATTTCCTTTGCGACCAGGGCGTCGCCGCCCGGATCGAGAGCCGCAACGCCTATGTCGCCTGCGTCCGTCCGGAGCACGATCATGCATGCGTCTTTCTCGTTTGCGAGGCCTGCGGCGGCGCCGTGGAAATCGAAAACCCAAAAGTCGAGCAGCTGATCGGCGAGGATGCAAAACGTCTCGGCTTCTGCGTCAAACACCGGATTGTCGAAATGTCGGGCCTGTGCGCCCCCTGTCAGCAGCTAACGTAGTAACGTCGTCAATGCGTATTTTCCTCACGCTGTTGTTCACACTGGCGCTGGCGGTTTTCGCAGCGCATGCGTCCGGGTGTGCGGACATCGCCGACTATCAACATACAGATGAATGTCAAATCTGTCATTTCGCAGAGCGGAATGACGATGCATCGCCGCCACCTGAATTCTGTCATGCGGCGCCCGCCAGCATCGCGTCGCAGTTGAGCCTATCTGCGATCGACGCCGTTACTGAAAAAGCCGTGGTCTCGGCAAATTCCCGCGCGCCCCCTCTGCAATTGAACGAGAAGTAGATACCGCTTTGGTTTCAAAGCGTCGTTTTCAGTGCGCCGTGCTTTGCGGCGCCTCTTTCTGTCTGTTGGAGGGGATCATGCAATCCTATAAGACTTTCGTATCGGCCAGCGCGTCTGCGTTCGCCATTTCAAGCGCACTCTGCGGCGCAGCAAACGCAGAAGTAATCATTGAAGATGAAATCATCGTCACCGCCTCGCCGCTCGAACGCACTGTCGACGAGACCATCATCGGCACGTCGGTTGTTAACAAAGAAGAGCTCGCGCGGAACTTCCAGAACACCGTTGCGGAAACCATCGCGCGCGAGCCCGGGATCTCCACGACCTATTTCGGCGCCGCCGCGAGCCGTCCGATCATCCGGGGGCTTGGCGACGACCGCATCCGCGTTCTTGACAACGGTATCGGCGCGATCGACGCCAGCGTGACGAGCCCCGACCACGCTGTCGCCATTGATCCCGCATCCGCTGATCAGGTCGAGATCGTGCGCGGTTCGTCGATGCTGCTTTACGGATCGTCCGCCGCAGGTGGCGTCGTCAACGTCATTTCCGGACGTATTCCGAACGCGGTCCCGGAAGGCGGATTTGACGCGACGGGAACGCTTGGCGTCACGACCGCCGACGACGGCTTCGACGGTTCAGGCGCGTTCGACGTGAAAGTTGGCGAGATCGGTGGCGGCGCCCTCGTCCTTCACGGCGACGGCTTCTATCGGGACGCGGAAGACTACGATATTCCGGGCTTCGCAGAATCCGCCATTTTCAGGGCCGAGGAAGAGGCGGAGGCGTTAGAGGCTGGCCCCGAAGCCGAAGAAGACGAAGAAGAAGAGGCGTTCGGCACGCTCGAAAATTCGTTCTTCGAAACCTATGGCGCATCAGGCGGCATGTCCTGGGTCGGCGAGAACGGCTATTTTGGCGTATCCGGCACTGTGATCGACAGTGAGTACGGCCTTCCCGGCGGCAAGAAAAAAGAAGAAGAGGAAGAAGGCGAGGACGAAGAAGGCGAAGAGGAGGAAGAAGGCGGGTTCATCGATCTTCAACAGCGCCGTATCGACTTCGCCGGCGAATACCGTTTCGACGGCTGGCTGGAAAAGGCGAGCGTCCGGGTTGGCTATGCCGACTATCAGCATACCGAATTCGAGGCCCCAGGCGAAGCCGGCACGGTTTTCTCGAACGAAGGCTGGGAAGCCCGATTAGAACTGGTCAACCGGGAACGAGCCTTCCTCGGCGGCGCGTTGCGGGGCGCCCAGGGCTTTCAGTTAAGACTCTCGGATTTTTCCGCGATCGGCGAAGAAGCGTTCGTCCCGCCCTCGGACACGTCTCAATATGGTTTCTTCGCCCTCCAGGAGTATTCGAACGGGCCATGGCGGCTGGATCTCGGCGGCCGCTATGAGCGCACCGAGCAGGAAAACACCGTCACCGGAGAAAGCCGCGACTTCGACGGCTTCTCCGTATCCGGCGGCGTGGGCTACCAGGCGACCGATGCAATCTTCATGGGCGTCAACGGCTTTCGCACTGAGCGCGCGCCGTCGTCGTCCGAGCTCTTCGCGAACGGACCGCACCTTGCGACCAACGCCTTCGAGATTGGCGATCCCGATCTTGAGGAGGAAGTCGGCGCGGGCGTCGAGGGAACCGTCCGCTTCACGACCGAGCGACTGCGCGTTTCGTTCAACGGTTTTTACACTTCGTACCAAGACTTCGTCATTCTGGAAGAAACCGGCGAAGAGGAGGACGATTTGCCTGTTTTCGAGTTCGTGCAGGATGACGTGGATTTTCATGGCTTCGAGGCCGAGGTCCAGGCCGAGTTGTTCCGCGCCGGCGGCCTTGGCTTTTTTGGCGACGCGGGCGTCGACTATGTCCGCGCCACCCGCAGCGGCGGTATTGACGAAGACTTGCCGCGGATCCCGCCCCTCTCCGCCGTTGTCGGGCTAGAAGCGCGACACGAATATGGCGATCTGCGTTTTGAAATCGAGGCGGTCGCCGATCAGGAAGACGTCGCCGCATTCGAGCTGCCGACGGAAGGTTATGAACTGATCAACCTTTACGCAACCATTCGTCCCATGGGCGCGGAGAGCCCTTTTGCAATTCGAATGACGGCGACCAATCTCTCAGATCAGGATGCGCGCATCCATTCTTCATTCCTGAAGGATACGGTACCGCTCCGTGGACGGAATTTCCGTATTGCAATTTCTGCGGATTTCTAGAGCATCATGCGGGTAATGCATGTGCAGTTATCCGCAAAACATGACCAATCAAAATACTTAGCGCCGCCCCCCGACCGAATCGAGGCGCGGCGCAAAACAAAAATCGGCGGTTCCTGGCATCAGGGACCGCCCTGCCCTCCCAGTCGAGCGAGGCCGGTGGACGGATCTGTTAATTCTGTTCGGCTTTCGCGATTAACGTTTCAACATGGACGGCGGCGGCCAGTTCCGGCCATACCGCCAATGCCTGCCTTGCCGCAATTCGCGCATCGTCGCTGCGCCCTCTCGCGGCGTAGCGTCGAATATGTACGGCGACGTCGTCTCGGGACGCTTCGTCAAGACGATCGGTTAGATTCGCGCCCGTCCTTGTACAAATCTCAACCGACGCGATTTTTCGATCGACCGCGCCGAAACTGTATTTGTAGGGCTCGTCTCCAAGCGTAAAGTCATAACGTTTTAGGCCTTGCGCAATCGACCAACGGATGCAATGGGCCTGCAACATAAGCCCTATCGCCAGATCCCGGACGCTTTCATCGCGCCCGCCGACGTGAAACAGGGCTTGCTTCTTAACTGGATCAACATAATTGGCCTGCGCGGCCACCGGCCTGCCGGCGCGCCACAGTATCGCCAGGTAAACCATTCCATGGGCAAGGCCGATCATGGCGACTTCCCGGAACTGCTCGGCGAGCCTGGTTGCGCGTTTTTGCCCTTTCTGCTCGGCATACTGTAAAAACCATAGTTCAGAAAGGATGGTTGCGTCTTGTTTATAGGTCTCCGGCCGTGACCGTGTAACTTGAAGATCCGAATCGTTTTCCAGTTGACGCAAGAGACGCCGCAATTTCTGTCGTGAGTTCGCGCTCAGGCTTTGGAGATACTCAGAAAAATCGCCAGGCAGGTCGATATAGGGGCATACGAGATTATTGGTTTTGCCGGCGTTGATCTTCCGTTCAGTGTGCTTCTTCTCGAATACGGCGGGATCGAACGCCGAGGAAAAGCGCTCAAGGCGACTGGCCGGCCCACTGAAAAAACTGAGGATAACCCGACCGCAAGGCATTCTCGAGATTTCACGTGCAAAGGCTTCGCACACTATCGTTTCGCAGGCTGGGTCGCACAATATGCCTGTATAGTCAGAATCGAATACATGCCCGAGCATATCCAGTTCATTGTAAAGACGCCTTGCCGTTTTGCTCCACCTCGTTTTGAGGAGAAGCGGAAAAATCCCGATGCAACGATTATCGTCGGACCAGGCCATAAGGATCCGGAATTTTCCCGGCGCCCTGGCGGCGATGGAGGAGATGAAACGGTGCGACAAATAGATGGTTGCGTACGGATCTGTTTTGTAAAGTTCGTCCCAATGCAACTCTACTTCGAAGACGCGATGAACCGATTCCACGATCTCGATTTGCATCTGATTCACGAAAATCCGCCATGGCCGGGCACGACGCCACGCGGCAGGGTTCTGACATAATCCGCGATTTCGCGCGGCCGCGTGAACCAGACATGCTCACTGTCAGTATGCGCTACAATGTGTTGTAATGCACGTCGAAGGCGGGCCAGTCGAAACGGCTGTCCGGCGACCGGCGCATGAAGTGAGATCGCGCAGACAAGCGGCTGGTCCGCCGACTGGCGCAACATTTCGTCAAACTGATCGACGATCATATCAGCGAAATCGCCTGCCGTATGGCGACGCGTCAGCATGGCTGGCGCGTCATTGATCTCGACCGGATAAGGCATCGCAAGAAGCTGTCCAGCGCGCGTCGCAAGCCAGACCGGCTGGTCGTCCAGCGGCCAATCGAGGACATAGGAATAGCCCGCCTCCTTCAACAGATCGGGGGTGACTTCCGTTTCCGAAATCCAAGGACCAAGCCAGCCTTGTGGAGGGTTGCCCTCATGCCGGGTGATTGTCGCGGTCGCCTCGGCGATCAGCGCACGCTCGGCCGCTTCATCGAGTTCGCCCTGACGTTCGGAGTTTGTCCGGCCGTGTGCGACGATTTCATCGCCGCGCGACCGAGCGCGGTCGAGGATTTGCGGCGCGTAGTCATAGACTGCGGCGTTCACCAGAAGGCAGACCGGCATCTGCATTTCTTCAAACAGGTCGAAAAGCCTCCAAATCCCGACACGAAGGCCGTAATCGCGCCACGCAAAATTTCTCACATCGGGCTGAGGCGTCGTATAGGACGGCGTATGGCCAAGCCCTTCTCCGAAATGAAAGTGCTCTACATTGACCGCAATGTAAAAGGCGAGCCGCTTGCCTCCCGGCCATTCGTAATGCGGTCGATCAGCGATAGGACTATAGTCGTAACGACCGTGCGTTCTCAGAATCATTGCAAGTCGCGCTTGGCCCACTCGAACCAGCCAAGGACGCGCTCGCGATGGGCCTCGCCCCAGGTCGCAACAAATTTCTGCGTTCCGTGGTCGGCAGGATTGCGCAGGGCTGCAAGACGCTCCTCAATGTAAGCTTCGGTGAGCGGGATGCGACACAGCACGGTAATGCAGTGCCTCCAGTCGTCGTAAGTGTTCACAAACTGAGCCATGATTTTCCCCGTTTACATCGCGCTGGCGGTAGTGCGCGTGCGCTTGCGTCCTTTCATTTACATCACACGCAGCGCCGCATGGAGCCGACTGGTCCCAAGCATGCCGCCCTTGATAACTCAGATCAGCGCGGGAGTTGAGGCAGCATCAAGGAAAGCGCTGTAACCTTTCATTTTCTTGCGCTGATGATTGACAATGTTATATTATCACTCTCATCAAGCACAAGGGGTCTCCTCGGCGTCGCGAGCGAAAGCTGCAGGATCAAGGGTTCACATGGATACAGGAGCGATTGCCAGCCGACATGCGGAAGCGTTCGCCGCCGCCTCGGATCGCCACCGGCGACCGAGCCGAGCGGAAGCTGAAGCCGCAGTGCGCACGCTAATCGAATGGGCTGGCGACAACCCGGATCGCGAAGGGTTGTCGGGCACGCCCGAGCGAGTTGCTCGCGCCTATGAAGAATTTTTCGCCGGGTACGACGAAGATCCCGTTGCACTCTTATCGACAACATTTGAGGAAACCGCCGCGTATGACGAAATTATCGTCCTTCGCGACATTCGCATCGAAAGTTACTGCGAGCATCATCTCGTCCCCATCCTGGGAAAGGCGCATATCGGCTATCTTCCTGCGGGGCGTGTTGTCGGAATCTCCAAGCTGGCTCGTGTCGTCGAGGCGTTCGCCAAACGTATGCAGATTCAAGAAGCGCTGACGTCGCAGATCGCTGATGCGATCCAGGAGACGCTGAAACCGCAGGGAGTTGGGGTCTATATCGAAGCGGCGCACCAGTGCATGACCACGCGAGGGATTCGCAAGCCTGGCGTCAGCATGGTGACAAGCCGCATGTTGGGATCGTTCCGAGACGATCCGACGACCCGCCGAGAGTTTCTCACAATGATTGCAAGCTCCAGGAATGCTCCGTATGAAAGTTGAACCACATGATCCGGCGACGGCGAAGATATTCGCCGCACGCATCTCGGTCGAACAGGTTGAAGAGGGTTTCGCCCTAGCCCCTAAGTTTGACGCCGAAGGACTTATCCCCTGCATTACCATTAATGCTGACACGGGCGAGGTATTGATGCTGGGCTTCATGAATAGCGAGGCGCTGGAGAAAACGATTACGACCGGCGAAGCTCACTACTGGAGCCGAAGCCGACGATGCATGTGGCGCAAGGGGGCGACCAGCGGGCTTGTTCAGAGGGTTGTCGAGATGCGCATTGATGACGATCAGGATGCTTTATTGCTGCGCGTCCGGATCGGCGGTTCCGGCGCCAGTTGCCACGTCGGATATCGCTCCTGCTTTTATCGATCAGTTGCGCTTGGCGGCGTCTCCGATACGCCTGCAAGACTATCCTTCATTGAAAAAAGAAAAATCTTTGAACCAAAACAGGTCTACGGCGATGCGCCAAACCCGACGCAGCTCTAAGACAGAAAAGCCGCATGCCAACTTTTTTACAGATCCGCATCCACTGCCCGGCACTTAGCAAAAAAAACTTTTTGCCTCCATGAAGCCCTTTTTGAGGCAGATAATGTAATCAAGTCGAGCGGCCGGCGGATCTGACTGAAGCAGATAAAACGGGGATACCTTATGAATTGGAAATCTGTCTTTGCAGCGCTTGCGATTGCATTCGTGACGCCAGCAACATGGGCGCAGTCGTGGGACCAAGGTCGCGTCATTACCGGCGAACGGGCGGTGTTGAAGCACCGGGAGCGGCCCGGTGTTGAGAATGCAATCGTCGAGGATCGATTAAAGACCCTGCTTCCCAAGTTGATGGATGAAACCGGCATCGACATGTGGCTCGTCATCAACCGTGAATATGCC
Source organism: Parvularcula sp. BBD 1991-13 (assembly GCA_001657385.1). Taxonomy (GTDB): domain Bacteria; phylum Pseudomonadota; class Alphaproteobacteria; order Caulobacterales; family Parvularculaceae; genus Hyphococcus. Next base: position 77,888 of record LYSZ01000003.1, read on the forward strand.
GAAGATCCTATATACTTCACCCTAGTCCCGCAGCCGGCCTTTGCCGCGCGCCGCACGACCATGCTGGTTTTTCATCGACATGAAGATGAATTGGAGATGCTGACGATTAACCGCTATCCTCTTGGCGAACCCTATGACTCTGCATGGGAAGGCGGCGGGCTGGACGAACAATGGACGGCGCTGGGCAAGCTTATCGCCGAAAAAAACCCAAGCCGAATCGGCGTCAATGTCTCTCGGGACTGGCCCATCGCTGATGGCTTGACGCACGGCCTGTATGAAAGACTGGTATCAGTGCTGACGCCTGAGCTTGTGCAACGCCTCACCTCAGCCGAGGCGCTTGTCGTACGCTGGGCCGAAACCCGCAACGCGCGGGAAATGGACGTCTACGGTCATATTGTCGGACTTGCGCGCATGGTTATCGGGGAAGCTTTTTCCAGCAAAGTCATAACGCCGGGCGTGACGACAACAGATGATGTGGCCTGGTACCTTCGCCAGCGATTTGAAGACCTCAACCTCGCACCATGGTTTATGCCTTACGTGAACATTCAACGGCCAGGCATTCCCTGTAAAGAAGATCAACCCTTCTGCGGCGAGGAAGGGGGGATTATTCGTCGCGGTGACGTTCTTCATACTGACGTAGGCATATGTTATCTTAAATTATGCACGGATACTCAAGAGATGGCCTATATCGCACGGTTGGGCGAAAAAGATGCGCCAAAAGGATTAAAGGCGGCGCTCGAAACGGGTAATCGCTGGCAGGATCGTCTTACGTCGTCATTTAAAGTTGGTTTGACGGGGAATCAAATTCTCGCCAAAACTCGCGAAAAGTGCCGAAGGGACAAAATGAACTGTAGCGTGTATACTCATCCAATCGGCTTCGTAGGGCACGGCCCCGGTCCGACAATTGGCATGTGGGACAATCAGGGCGAGACGCCGGTGAGAGGCGATTGGCCGTTACACGCAGATACGTGTTACGCGATTGAGGGCAACGTTAAAGTTCCGGTTTCCGAATGGGACAGGCAGTTGCTTCAGGTCAAACTGGAGCAAAGCGCGTGTTACGATGGCGGGGAGGTGCGCTATCTGGCAGGAAGGCAAACGCGCTGGCACGTCGTTCAGTAATCTAACGCTTCTTCCGAACCTGTCAGAAATTCTGTGTGAACGGATTAACCACCACAGGTTTCTGATCTGGTTCGGCATTCTGTCATTAAATCTGGCGGCAAACTGATTGAGTGCTGTCTTCCACTGAGGTGACAGTGTGAAAGTGGCCCAGTTTCCGGGCTAGTTTTTTCGGAGAAAATCCGAGAAGGAAAAAGCCGCAAAGAAAAAAAGATGCTCAGTCGAGAAGATCGTTGCCGCATTGGACTTGCTTCCAATTAGCGAGAGCCATTTCGCTATGCGGGCTACGATCGGCGCTTGATAGCCAAGCGCTGAATGTCGTCGGACGGGGTTATAGAATCCGTCGATGTACTGAGCGATTTCCCTTGTCGCTTCGACGCGTGACGCGAAGCTCGCACGCCAGACGAGTTCCGACTTGATGGTCTTGAAGAATGTTTCGACGACAGCGCTGTCGCAGCAACTTCCTTTGCCGGACATAGACGCAATCGCGCCGATCCCGCGGAGCTCGGTTCGGTAGTCGATCGAGCAGTATTGTGAGCCGCGATCCGAATGGTGAATGAGCCCCGCTGGCGGCCGCTTGAGCGCGACCGCCTGGCGCAGAGCCTCCAAAGCCAGATCGCGCTTCAACCGATCCGACGTCAACCAGCCGATGATGCGACGTGAGTAAAGATCCATCACAATGGCAAGGCAGAGCCATCCTTCCGCAGTCCAGACATAACTTGTATCGACGGCCCATTTCCGGTCTGGCGCATCAGCGGCGACGTCGCGATCGAGAAGGTTCGGCGTGACGAGCCAGCAGGCGTGATGGCTGTCCGTCGTGTGCTTATAGCAGCGTTTTCTGCGCGCTTGCAGTCCGGTCTGGCGCATCGGACGAGCCACGCGCCGGCGACCGACAGCCACTCCTTCCTCTTTGAGGTCAGCGGTCATCCTTGGACTGCCGTATGTTTCGTTCGACAGCGCGAAGGCGTTTCGTGCAGCGCGAGCAGGACCATGTCCTGACGTTGTCGCCGGCTCGCCGGACGACCTCGCCACGCATCGTAGCCGCTTTGCGACACGCCGGACAATCGGCAGGTTCTTGAGACTGGGACCTCGGCCTTCCTCAATGCGATGAATTTGAACATCATCGCCTTGTTTCCTGCGCGAAGAAGTCCGTTGCTTTTTTGAGAGGTCGCGTTCCTGACGAAGACATTCGTTTTCCCGTTTCAGCCGAGCGATCTCTTGCTTCGGATCATCCAGCGGCTCAAGCGGTTCGGTGTCCCGCAGCTGACGCCGCCACGCCGTCAGCGTCGATTTGCGAACCTCTAAGCCTTTCTTCGCAACCTGGTCGATTGTGCGGCCGCTCTCCAGGCTCAGCCGCACCATCTTCGCCTTGGACTCATCTTTGGAATGTCGGTTCCGTCCCGTCATCAATACCTCTGGTCATCTGATCAGAGGCTCTCCATCAAACCGGGACAAGTCCGAACTTCAGTTACGGGTCACGTCTGCCTGATCAGCACATAGCAGATGCAACATGTTGAACCAGTTGGAACGGCTCAAAGCATGTTTGGAGATGCTTGAATTCTAGCTCCCCGGCTAGTTCCACGGCGCACAGCAAAAAATTTCGTCTGAACCAGGATCAATATAGTTCAATTATTTTAGTGGTTAATGGTGGGCGGTGACGGGTTCGAACCGCCGACCTACTGGGTGTAAACCAGCCGCTCTTCCAGCTGAGCTAACCGCCCGGGTCCCGGCCCCTGAAGACCGGCCTGTTGTCCTACCGCGGGCCCGATCCCGCCGCAAGCCTCGCGGCCGTCCTTGTCGGCTGTAGGCGGGCCGCTCGCGGAGCGGATTGGCCCGCCCCTGTTCGAACCGCCCGGATGCGCCCCTGAGACCGCCCGCCGCGAGCGGCCGCGCTACCGGCGCCACTATAAAATCGACGCGAATAGAAAAACGCCAGCCCCTGCGTATCGCGGGAGCTGGCGTCAACATGTCGGCCGGGATCTAGTTCAGCGCGTCTTTGAGGCCCTTGCCGGCGGAAAATTTCGGCTGCACCGAGGCCGGGATCTGGATCGTCTCGCCGGTGCGCGGGTTGCGGCCCTCGCGGGCGCTGCGCTTAGCGGCGGAGAAGGTGCCGAAGCCAACGAGGCGGACGTCGTCGCCCGCCTGCAACGCTTTGGTGATCGCGTCGAACACCGCATCGACAGCCTTGGCGGCTTCCGACTTGCTCATGTCCGCCGTGTCGGCAACCTTATCGATGAATTCATTCTTGTTCATGCCTCCGCCCTTTCTATTTTCGTGGCTTAAGAGTGGGATCTGAGTGCTCAATCCCTAGCTTATCGCGCCTAACGCTAGGCTTTTCCAAGAAAAAACGGCTTAAAATATAGGGTTGCTTTCCACATAAAGGGTAAGCATTTGATTTTTAATCTATTTTTTTGCCGTTTCGCCATGCTCGCGGGCCCAGATTTCGTGCTCATGAGTGATGCAACATTCGATCAACTGGCGCCATACGGGCTCGGCGATTCGTTTTGAAAGCCCCGTTTTATCGGCTTCCGAGAGCACTTTGGCGACCACATCCTCGATCCGCCAGTCGAGGCGGACCTCGTCCGCCCGAGGCTTGATGCGCCCCGCCGCCTCGATGTAGCGCTGGCGTTCGGTCAGGAGCCCGACGAGGATACGGTCGAGCCGGTCGATTTCGGCGCGCACCTCCTCCATGGCGACACAGTCTTCGGGCAGGGTCTCGGGCGGCGGCAGGGGGATCAGGGACGGCGCTGTCATAACAGCTATGTAGCGGATCGCGCGACGACAAAAAAGGCGCAGCGATGCGAATGCGTCGCTGCGCCTCTGTTAACGACGGCCGGGCCGGGCCCGGGCCGAGAGCGTTAATGCGTGACCACCGCCGCGCCGTCTTCATCGCCGGCGCTCGCCGGCGGATCCACCGGCTCCGTCCATTCGATCGGCGTCAGCTTTTGCGTCAGCGCATGGCCGAGCACCTCGTCAACCGTCGAGACCGGGATGATCTTGAGCCCGTTCTTGACGTTGTCGGGGATTTCCGCGAGGTCCTTTTCATTTTCCTCGGGGATCAGCACGGTCTTCACGCCGGCGCGCAGGGCCGCAAGGAGCTTTTCCTTCAACCCGCCGATGGCGAGCACCCGCCCGCGCAAGGAAATCTCGCCGGTCATGGCGATGTCCTTGTGGATCGGCGCGCCCGTCAACACCGAGACGATCGCGGTCGCCATGGCGACGCCGGCGGACGGTCCGTCCTTGGGCGTCGCGCCCTCGGGCACGTGGATGTGAATGTCGGTTTTTTCGAACACCGGCGGTTCGATGCCGAACTCGGTGGCGCGGCTGCGCACATAGGACGAGGCGGCGGAAACCGATTCCTTCATCACGTCTTTCAGGTTGCCGGTCGGGGTCATCTTTCCCTTGCCCGGCATTTTCACCGCCTCGATCGTGAGGATGTCGCCGCCGACGGAGGTCCAGGCGAGGCCGGTGACGACGCCGATCCGGTTCTCGCCGTCGATTTCGCCGTACCGGAATTTCGGCACGCCGGAGTAATCGCTGAGATTATCGGCGGTGACTTCGATCTTGTCCGCGTCCGTCATTTCGATGTCGCGCACCGCCTTGCGAACCAGGCGGGCGATCTCGCGCTCCAGGTTCCGCACGCCGGCCTCGCGCGTGTAGAGCCGGATCAGGGACAGGAGCCCTTCATCCGTGATCGTCCATTCCTCTTCCTTGAGGCCGTGGTTTTCCAGCAGCTTCGGAATCAGGTGGCGGCGCGAAATCTCCACCTTCTCATCCTCCGTATACCCCGGGATGCGGATGATCTCCATCCTGTCGAGCAGGGGCTGGGGCATGTTGAGGCTGTTCGCCGTCGTAATGAACATGACGTCGGAGAGATCGTAATCGACTTCCAGGTAGTGATCCTGGAACGTCGCGTTCTGTTCCGGGTCGAGAACTTCCAGCAGCGCGGACGCCGGATCGCCGCGGAAATCGTGGCCCATCTTGTCAATCTCGTCGAGGAGGAAAAGCGGGTTCGCTTTTTTCGCCTTTTTCATCGACTGGATGATCTTGCCCGGCATGGAGCCGATATAGGTGCGCCGGTGGCCGCGGATTTCCGCTTCGTCGCGCACGCCCCCCAGCGACACGCGAACGAACTCGCGCCCGGTCGCGCTGGCGATGGACTTGCCCAGCGACGTCTTGCCGACGCCCGGCGGACCGACAAGGCACAGGATCGGGCCTTTCAGTTTGTTCATCCGCTTTTGCACGGCGAGATACTCGATGATCCGTTCCTTGACTTTCTCAAGGCCGTAATGATCCTCGTCCAGCGTGTCCTGCGCCTTGGCGAGATCGCCCTTGACCTTGGAGCGCGTCCCCCACGGGATCGACACCAGCCAGTCGAGGTAATTGCGCACCACCGTCGACTCGGCGGACATGGGGCTCATCTGGCGAAGCTTCTTCAGTTCCGCCTCGGCCTTGGTCCGGGCCTCTTTCGACAGTTTGGTCTTGCCGATCTTCTCTTCCAGCTCGGACAGCTCGTCGCGGCCGTCGTCGCTTTCGCCGAGTTCTTTCTGAATCGCCTTCATCTGTTCGTTCAGATAGTACTCGCGCTGCGTCTTCTCCATCTGGCGCTTGACGCGGTTGCGGATTTTCTTCTCCACCTGCAACACGCTCATCTCGCCTTCCATCAAGGCGTAAACGCGCTCAAGGCGCTCCGCCACCGCATCGATTTCCAGCAGTTCCTGCTTTTCGTGAATCTTGATGTTGAGATGGGACGCGACCGTGTCGGCGAGCTTGGCGTAGTCGTCGATCTGATTGACCGAGACGATCACTTCCGGCGGCACGCGCTTGTTCAGCTTCACGTAGGATTCGAATTGTCCGATGACGGACCGCGCCAGCGCCTCGACCTCGGCGTCGTCGCCGGTCGCCTCGGCGATCAGCGCCGCTTCGGCCTCGAAGAACGCTTCGGACGGGGAATATTCAAGGATGCGCGCGCGCGCCTCGCCTTCGACCAGCACTTTCACCGTACCGTCGGGCAGTTTCAGGAGCTGCAATACCGAGGCGATGACGCCGATTTCGTAAATATCGTCCTTGTCGGGATCGTCGTCGCCCGCATCCTTCTGCGCCGCCAGGAGAATTTTTTTGTCATTCTGCATGACGTTCTCAAGCGCGTTCACCGATTTTTCGCGCCCCACGAATAAAGGCACGATCATGCCGGGGAACACGACAATGTCGCGCAGGGGCAGGACCGGGTAAGTAACATTTTCGCTCATTTAAGGCTCCTTGTAAGGCGACGCCCGTCACGCGGCGCGATTTCGCCTGGACCACACTACCATGTTCGCCCCAGAAAGCTTTTCGTTCCGCCGGTTTTCGGCGGAAGCCAACGCTGCGATCGACACTGGCGGACGAAAGCCGGGCCCGGCGTTTTCACATCTCAAGCGGGCCACAATGCGGCGACGAACACAAGCTTATATTTGGCGACGCCGCCGGCGCATTCAAGCCGGTCGCGCAGAGTTGAGGAAAATCATGAGGACGCCGCCGAACGGATCGGCCAGGCCGACGCCATGACGACCGCCGGCCGGTCGGCGGTCGCCGCCATGAAAGCGTCAGGCGCTGGCGTCGGCTTCAACCGCGTCTTTCTTGCGGTCGGCGTAAATGTAGAGCGGCGTCGCATTGCCGTCGACGACCTCGCCGTTGACGACAACCTCGACGACCCCTTCAAGGGTCGGCAGTTCGAACATCGAATCGAGCAGGATGCCCTCCATGATCGACCGCAGGCCCCGCGCGCCGGTCTTGCGCAAGATCGCCTTGCGAGCGATGGCGCTCTTGGCGTCGTCGGTGAAAGTGAGCTTGACGTCCTCCATCTCGAACAGGCGCTGATACTGCTTGACCAGCGCGTTCTTCGGATTGGTCAGGATCTGCACCAGCGCTTCCTCGTCGAGATCCTCCAGCGTGGCGATCACCGGCAGGCGGCCGACGAATTCGGGGATCAGTCCGAAACGCAGCAGGTCTTCCGGCTCCACCTCCTGAAGGATGGCGCCGATGCGGCGGTCGTCCGGGCTCTTCACTTCCGCGCCGAAGCCGATGGACGAGCCGTCGCCGCGATTGGCGATGACTTTCTCAAGCCCCGCAAAGGCGCCGCCGACAATGAACAGGATGTTGGTCGTGTCGACCTGAAGAAATTCCTGCTGCGGATGTTTGCGTCCGCCCTGGGGCGGTACGGAGGCGACGGTGCCTTCCATGATCTTGAGCAGGGCCTGCTGCACGCCCTCCCCGGAAACGTCGCGGGTGATCGACGGATTGTCGGATTTGCGCGAAATCTTGTCGACCTCGTCGATATAGACGATGCCGCGCTGGGCGCGCTCGACATTATAGTCCGCGGCCTGAAGAAGCTTCAGGATGATGTTTTCCACGTCCTCGCCGACATAACCGGCCTCGGTCAGGGTCGTCGCGTCGGCCATGGTGAACGGCACGTCGAGGATGCGCGCCAGCGTCTGCGCCAGCAGCGTCTTGCCCGATCCGGTCGGACCGATCAGGAGAATGTTCGACTTCGCCAGTTCCACGTCGTTGTTTTTCGACGCGTGGTTCAGGCGCTTGTAATGATTGTGCACGGCCACGGACAGAACCCGCTTGGCCTGCTTCTGGCCGATCACGTAATCGTCGAGAACCTTGTGAATCTGCTCCGGCGTCGGCACGCCGTCGCCGGCCTTGACGAGGGAGGATTTCGACTCCTCGCGGATGATGTCCATGCACAGTTCGACGCATTCGTCGCAAATGAACACCGTGGGCCCGGCAATCAGCTTTCGCACTTCATGCTGGCTCTTGCCGCAAAAGGAGCAGTAAAGGGTGTTTTTCCCGTCGCCGCTGGTTTTTCCGCCGATCTTGCTCACGCTAAACGAACTCCTTCCCTACGCCTTTCCCTGCGCCTTTGTCCCTTCGCCCCGATCGCCGACAGCCCGGATCTCACTCGCCGGATTTCGCGTGACCGCCAATGAACCGGCGGGACCTGGTCTGTCGGGAAGGTGCATAAACGGCGCCATGACCCCGAAACCCAAAGAATATGATCATATTCCGGTGTGACCAATCAAGGAACCCTTTCCTTTCGGGGTTAATGCGCGTTTTCTTTTCCGTTAACTCTCGCTCGCCGGCAACCGCTCGGAGAGCACCTTGTCTATGAGACCGAAATCGACCGCCTCCTCAGGCGCCATGAAGTGATCCCGGTCCAGGGTATTCTCAATGATTTCATAGGATTGGCCCGTGTGCTCGACGTAAATTTCGTTGAGCCGGCGCTTCACCTTGATGATGTCCTGGGCGTGGCGCTCGATATCGGAGACCTGTCCCTGGAAGCCGCCGGAGGGCTGGTGCAGCATGACGCGCGAATTCGGCAGGGAAAAGCGCATGCCCTTTTGGCCGGCCGTGAGCAGAAGCGAGCCCATGGAGGCGGCCATGCCGACGCACATGGTCGAAACCGTGGGGCGGATATACTGCATGGTGTCGTACATGGCGAGGCCCGCCGACACCGATCCCCCCGGGGAGTTGATGTAAAACGCAATTTCCTTTTTCGGGTTGTCCGCCTCGAGATAAAGCAACTGCGCCACGATCAGCGTGGAGACCGCGTCATGAACCGGCCCGGACAGGAATATGATCCGCTCTTTCAGCAGCCGTGAGTAAATATCGAAAGCGCGTTCGCCGCGGCTGGACTGCTCGACCACCATGGGCACGAGCGTATTCATGAAAATATCCTGGGGGTCCTTCATCGGGTTCCTCTGTATTTGGCCCGGCGCCGGCTTCCCGGGCGAGGCCGGCGACGACCGGACGTCGCCGCATGGTGATTGAAACTCTTAAATGGGGGCGAAAGATGGCGGCGCCACCCCCCGACGGAAACACATTACACAACAGCATTTAAGCGAGGGTTATTCTCGCAAAAAAGCAAGGGACAGGGAGAAAATCGGCGAAAATGTCCCAACCCCGGACGCCGCCCGGCGTCTCTTGAACGCCCGTTCGGCGCCCATTTGACGTTTCTTCAACGATCCCGCCCCCACCCGATAACGCATCCGGGAACGCCTTCGGAGATGCTCCTCGGGCGACCGGGGCGCGGATCCCGGAATGCGCCGATAATCATAAGACGCCGATAAATGAGGCGCCGGCCAATGCGCCGAATGGGGGCGCCGAATGGGGGCGCAACCCCAGGCTGCATCCCCAAAGCCGCAACCTTGGGGCCCGCACCCTAGGCGAGACTTTCGTCCCCTTCCGGGTCTTCCATCAGTTTGTCCTTGGTGACCTTCTGTTCGCTCACCTCGGCCCGTTCGACGATGTAATCGACCACCCGCTCCTCAAACAGGGGCGCGCGCAGCTGTTGCAGAGCTGCCGGGTTTTTCTGATAAAAATCAAGAACTTCGCGCTCCTGCCCCGGATAGGAGCGGGCCATGTTGATCATCTCGCGCTGGAGGTCCTCCTTCGGCACCTGAACATCGGCGCGCTTGCCGATCTCGGCCAGCACGAGGCCGAGGCGCACGCGCCGGGCGGCGATCTTGCGATATTCTTCCTTCAGCTCTTCCTCGGACTTGTCCTTGTCTTCCTCGTCGCGCTCTGCGGCCTCGACCTGACGCCAGATCTGGTCGAATTCCGCGTCGACCATGCCCTTGGGCAGCTCGAAATCGTGCGCCGCGTCCAGCTTGTCGAGCAGCGAGCGCTTCAGATGCGCCCGCGACAGCTGTTTGTACTCGTCCTGAATCCGCTCGCTGATGCGCTCGCGCAGCGCCGCCAGGTCGTCGAGGCCGAGCTTCTTGGCCAGGTCGTCGTCGATGGCGACCTCTTCCGGCGCCTTCACCTCATTTACCGTGACCGCGAATTCGGCGTCCTTGCCGGCAAGCTCGGCGGCGTTGTACTCTTCCGGGAATGTCACCTTGACCGTCAGCTCGTCGCCGGCCTTGGCTCCGACGAGCTGTTCCTCGAATCCCGGAATGAAGCTGCCGGAGCCGAGCACGAGGCTGACGCCTTCGCCCTTCCCGCCTTCGAATTCAACGCCGTCGACGCTGCCGACGAAGTCGATAACCGTCATGTCGCCGTCTTCGGCCTTCGCGCCGTCTTCGCGGGCCGCGTAGCTTTTCTGCTGCTCGGCGACTTTTTTCAGCGCGTCCTCGATATCCTCATCGGGAATATCGGCGACCATGCGGGTGAGCGTAAGCCCGGAAACGTCCATCGGCTCAAAGGTCGGCAGGATTTCCGCATATACGTCGTATTCCAGGTCCGACTTGCCCTCGATCACCTCTTCCATGTCGGAATGGAAATGGGGGTGCGGCTGGCTCGCCGGCTGCAGATCGCGGTCGGAGAAGGCTTTCTGCGAAGTCTCGGCGACGATTTCCTGGACGATCTCGCCCATGACGCCCTTGCCGTACATCTTTTTCAGGAACGACACCGGGGCCTTGCCCTTGCGGAAACCCTTCAGGTGCACCTGGCCTTTCAGCTCCTCCAGGCGCGCGACAAGCTTTTCATCCAGTTCCGCGGCGCTGACTTTCACCTGAAACCGGCGATCCAGTCCTTCCGCGCTTTTCTCCGTGACTTCCATGTGTTCAAGGCCTCATCATCAAACTGTTGCGGCGGCGCGCGCGGGTCCGTTCAAGGCCCAGTCGCCTTTTCGTCCGACACGTCCGGCGCCGTCCAGAGCCGGACCGTTGAAAGACCGGGCCAACCAAACCAACAGGCTGCCGGAACGAGCAGGCTTCAGGAACGAACAGGCCCGCAGGTCACGGCGGGGCTGCGCCGATCCGCATAATTCTTCACGTTCAGCGGCTAGCCGATACAGGCGCGCAGGCGCGACGTCAACAACGCTCGGCGCAGCGCGCGCGCCTTATCATCGCGCGGCGGAAACGGTCGGCATTTCCAGGCGATGTTTTCCGGCCGATCACGCCTTGAGGCGGATCACTCCTCAGGGGCGGGGCGCGCGCGAGACGCCGCCGGCTCGCGGGGGGCGTCGCCGGAAGACGCGCCCTCTTCAGCCGCCTGCGCGGAAAAGGCGCGCACCGCGTCCAGCTCCAGGATTTCGCGGAACACCGACATGGGCAGGACATGTCCCCGATAGGGTTTGCCAGCATGCGCCACTCCGGGAGACAGCGACGGGGCCGGCGCGCCCGCCGAGGCGAGCGGCGGCGCGTACTGCCGGATGCGCAGGGCCGGGGCGCGCGGCGCCGGAACCGGCCCGACTGGCCCGACTGGTCTGGCCGAAACAACGGGCGGCGCCGCGGCGTCCCCGGCGGACGGACCGTCGAAGGAAGCGTAGATCGACGCCCGGAACCGGCCGACCGAGACCGGAGCGCCCTTGTCGTAGAAGAGCGCGGCGTTGGCGCGGGCGGCGGCGGGCGCCACCTTGTCCGCGCGGACGCCGGCGTCGGCCTTGATCATCCGCGCCGCGCCGGTCGGGCCGAGAAAATGCGCGAGGTAAAGCTCGCCGCCGCTCGGCTCCCGCCCGAGGGCTGAAGACAGCGTCGCGGCGGTGTCGCGGAAGGTGCGCACCGCGATCTTCGCGGCGATTTCCGGATCAAAGCGCTTGTCGAGGATGGCCTTGCGCATTTCCGGCGACGAGGCCGCGTAGCCGTCCTGCGTTTTCGAGATCGCCGCCGCCTCGCGCCCGAGCCCGACCGCCTCGCCGTGGCGTTTCACCGCCTCCAGCCAGGTCTGCTCGATGAACTGGAACAGCCCCGAGGCGGTGGAGGTCGCCGCGCGCGCATCCGGCCGCAGACTGCTCTCGCGCGAGGCCACGGCCATGAGGAACCCGAAATCGGCCTTGGCGGCTGTCGCCACCCGGCGCAGCACCGCGCTCACCTGGCGGCGTCCGGCGTCGGCGGCGCGGACGGTTTCGACCGGCCCGGTCACTGGTCTTCCGTCCATGCGCCGGACAGGGACTCCGACAGGGCGTCGGCGATCCCCCCCTGCTCGCCCTGGTCCGGGCGCGGCGAGAACGCCCGCGCCTCGTCATCGCGCCGGGCGCGGATTTCCGCCTTCCGGGCGCTGAACTTCCGGTTGTAGTAAACCTCGAATTCCTTCTTCTCGATATAGCGTTTGCGAAGCTCGGCGCGCGCGTCAATTTCCAGATCGCACGCCTCGTCGATATGCGTTTCCTGCACGGCGATCGTCTGAAGGCTCGCGCGGTAGTAGCGCGCGGCGTAATCGAACGGCACGCGCTCGATGCTGTCGCATTCGTCCACTTCGTATTGAAGCTTCCTGTTCATGGCGTCGCGAACATCTTCGAGGCCGGAGCGCACGGCGGCGCGCTCAGCGGCGAGACGCTCCGCGTTCTGCGCGCGCAATTCGTAAATCTTCCGGATCCGGGCAAGGCGTTTCAGGGCGCTCATCTCGACACCACTTCGTCAGTACACCATCTGCATCGCGCCGGCGCCGCCGCGCTCGATGACGATGGCGTTGGTTTCCGCGAGTTCCTTCGCCTTGGCGACCATCTTGGCTTTCGCCGCCTCCACGTCGCGCATGAGGATGGGGCCGAGGGTGTCCATGTTGTCGAGCAGGATCGCCCGGGCGCGTTCGGAGAGGTTGGAAAGGATCTTGCCGCGGATTTCCTCAGTGCACCCTTTGAGGGCGTACATCAGCGTATCGTTGTCGCAGGCGCGCACCACGGTCCTGAGGGACAGCTCGTCAAGCTCCAGAAGATCCTCGAAGGTGAACATGAGCTGCTTGATCTGATCGATCGCGTCCTCGTGAGACGTCTTCAGCGTGGTGAACAGCTCTTCGCAACGGTCGCTCTCGGTGCGGTTGAAGATCTCGGCCAGGTGCTCGAAATTGTTGGAGTCGCTGGAGACGGTGTAGTTCAGCATCAGGTCGCGCTGCAGCATGTCCTCGATGTCCTGGAGCACTTCCTTGGGCACCGACTTCATGCTGATCATCCGCTTGATGACGTCCGGCACGATCTCCTCGGGCAGGTCGGAGAGCACGTGCGAGGCCTGATCGGGCGCGATCTTGGAGAGAACGACGGCGATAGTCTGCGGGTGTTCGCCCTGAAGATACTTGGCGAGCATGGCGTCGTTGACCATCGACATCTTTTCCCACGTGCTGCGCCCGCCCGGCCCGCGGATGAAATTCATGATGTCCGCCACCTTGTCGGACGGCAGGAAACTGCGCAGCATGCGTTCCGCGGTGTCGGCGGACCCGATAACCGAGCCGCCTTTCGCGAACGATTCCGTGAACCGCGTAATCAGTTCCTCAAGCAGTTCAGCGGTGATCGACCCGAGGGTCGACATGGAGCGCGTGACGATGCGCACCTCGCTTTCGTCGAGGCGCTCAAGGATCGGCGCGGCCCGGTCCTCTCCCAGGGTCAGGAGCATGATCGCGGTTTTTTCAGGACCGGTCAGCGATTCGTAGCTGTCTCTGATTTTAACTGTCGGCATGGGAACTCTCCGGAATCCTCAGTAAAAGGACATGACGAGGCTTTCGCTCATCAGGCGCCAGCCGTCGACCAGGACGAAAAAGATCAGTTTGATCGGCAGGGAGACGATCTGCGGCGGCAGCATCATCATGCCCATGGACATGAGGATCGCCGCGATGGCGAGATCGATCACCAGGAACGGCATCATGATGAGAAAGCCGATTTCGAAGGCGCGCGTCAGCTCCGAGATGATGAAGGCCGGCAACAGGACGTTCAGCGGCGCAGCCTTCTCGCCGGGACCGGACACCGGGCCCAGCGTCTCGGCGTCGCCAAGGGACGGGGCGAGCAGCGGGCTCGGCGCGTCGCGCAAGGGGGCCGGCCCGGCGTGGCGCGCCGCAAGCGTCTGGAAGAATAACAGGTCGTCTTCATCCACCTGGTCCATCATGAAGGTGCGGAACGGCTTCACCGCGCGCGCGACGCCTTCGGCCTGGTCGACCTCCTCGGCCAGCATGGGAGCGACGCCGTCCGTCCACGCCGCTTCAAGGGTCGGGCTCATGATGAACGCCGTCAGGAAAAGGGCGAGCGCGATCAGCACCGAGTTGGGCGGCGATTGCTGCAGGCCGAGGCCGGTGCGCAGGAGCGAAAAAACGACGATCAGCCGGATAAACGAAGTCGCCATGACCAGGATGCCGGGCGCGAGGCTCAGCACCGTGACCAGGAGAAAAAGCTGCAATAGCCGCGCCGTGTACGAACCTTCCTGTCCGGCAAGGTCGATCGACAGGGACTGCGCCGCCGCAGGCGAGCCAAACGCCGCCGCAAACACGGCGACGCCGACGAATAACCAGAGGCTCGGACGGGCGGCCAACGGCATGGGTCCTTACCGCAGCCCCGCCTGGACGTTGATGATCTCGGTCAGGGTCACGCCGAGGCGGTCTTCGTCGACGATAATGATCTCGCCGCGCGCGACAGGCCGGTTGTTGATGTGGATGTCGACCTGCTCGCCCACCTTGCGGTCGATTTCGACGACCGCGCCGCGGCTCAGCTTCAGAACGTTGCCAATGGGCATGCGCGCGCCGCCGAGCACCACCTGGACCTCGACCGGCACATGGCTCAGCGCCGACATGCCGGGGTCGAGCTGGATGCCGCCGCCGGCTGCGGCGCCATTGGTCCCTGCACTGTTGGCCGAAGCGGCGCCAGCGCCGTTGGCGGCCGACTTCTCCGCGCCGGCCGCCGCCGGCCCCTGCTCTTTCGCGGCGTCCTTGCCGGCGGCGGGCGTGGCGGGCGACGCCGCGGACGCGTCCTTCGGCGCCGGTTCCTGGTCCGGTTTGTTAATGTTGCTGGCTTCCTGTTTCATGGGGTCACTCCTGCGATATGACGGATATGTCGCTCTCTTCCAGCGAGGTCAGCGCATCGGCGACAATCCTGTTAATGGCGCTTTCCATGGCGCTTGGATCGAACGCCACCGATCCGCGGCTCCATGAGACGCGCACCGACGAACGTTTGAGCGAGGGGTCCGCCGTGATGGCGGCGCGGCCGGACTGGAGCGCCGCGGCCAGCGGGCCGGCGAGCGATTCCGACAGCGCGGGAAGCAATTCGTCGGAGACGCGGATCTCGACGCTGGGCGCGCCTTGCGCGGCCTCGACAGCGCGGCGCGCCACGGAGGCGGCGAATTTCTCGGCCTCTGCGTCGGACAACTCCGTGGTGAGCTTCTGGGCGATCGACAGGATCAGCCGGGCCGCGCGCACCTCGACCTCGCGCAGGACGGCGGTCTCCCTGGCGAGCAGGTCGTCAAGCTGGCCCTCGATGGTTTTCAGGGCGGATTTCAGCCCAGCCTGAAGGGCTTCTTCGGACGCCGCCCGGCCGGCGGCCTCCCCCTCCGCAAAGGCCTGCGCCCTTGCGTCTTCGACCGCGCGCTCAAGGCGCGCCGTCGCCTCCGCCTCCTCGATCATCGGGACAGGCGGCGCTTCCTCCACGACTGGCGCCTCTACCGGGGCGAAGTCGCGGCAGGGAGTAAAGGCGCGCATGGAGGTCATGACGCGCCCTCATAGATCCAGTTGCGCAGGATCGTGACGAATTCATCCGGGTACTGCTCGGCGATCTCGCCAAGTTTGCGTACTGAGGATGCGCGCACCTTGCCGTCGACGTCGCGGATCTCCAGCATCTGATTGAGCGCCTCGTCCATGGGCTGCTTGGCGAGGGCGAGCGGCTCGCCGCCTTCGCCGGCGACGGCGGCCTCGCCGGACGCGCCCTCGATCGCCTGAAGCTCGCCGTCGGGACCGGCGGCCGCGCCGTCATGGGCCAGTTGCGGCGCCGTCTGAAGCGGCGTCGCGTCGGCGCTCGCCACCTGCTCCTGCTCGCGGAGGGCGGGCAGCGCGCGGTCGAGCGCCGGGCGGATCACGCCGAAAATGACGATCACCCCCAACGCCAGCAAGGCCGCGGCGCGCACCACCGAATCCATGTTGTCGACGACGGCTTCGCGCAGGCTGACGGACGCCGCCCGCGGCAGGGTCGCGTCGAGATCGGCGAAAGGCAGGCTTTCGATGGTGACGACGTCGCCGCGCTCGGCGGAAAAGCCGACGGCGGATTTGACGATGTTTTCCAGCCGGGCGAGTTCCTCCGGGGTATGCGGACGGGTTTCAAGGCCGCCCTCCGGCCCCGGAATTCTCGCGTGATCGACGACGACGGAAACCGACAGGCGTTCGATCTCGCCCGGCTCGATCACCTGTTCGCTCTGCACCGAGGAGATCTCGTAATTGAGAAGCTGTTCGCTGCGCTCCATTTCATTCTGCGTGCGCGCGGCGACGTCGGCGTTGACGTCCGCTTCCGGAAGGTTCTGTTCGACGGTGACCGGGTCTTCGTTGGCGTTCTCGCGAGAGCGCTCGGTCTCGTCGACCACCTGGCGCGAACGGATCGCGGTCTCTCGCGGGTCGAAACGCTCCTCGCGGCGCACCTCGCGCTCGGTGCGCAGGTCCGCGGCGACGCGCACGCGCACGCGGCCCGGCCCGAGATGCGGCGTCAGCACCGCCTCCACGGAGGACGCGAGGCGGTCCTCGATGTCCTGGCGCAGGCCGTCGACCGAAGCGGCGCTGGCGAGGGCGCCGTCTTCCTCCGCGAACACGACGCCGAGACGCGCATCGAGGACGGAAACGGCCGAGGGGGTCAGGCGCGGCACCGCGGACGAAACGAGATGACGGATCGAGGCGGCGTGGCGCGCCTCCAGCGTCAGCGAGCCGCGCATGCGCACGACGACGGACGCGCTGGGCGGCGCCGTGTCGCGGCTGAACGGATCGCGCGTCGCCAGGACAAGATGCACGCGCGCGCTCTCAACGTCGTTCAGCGTCTGGATCGTCCGCGACAGCTCGCCTTCCAACGCGCGCAGACGGCTGACGTCCTGCATGAACGAGGTCAGTCCAAATGAGGTGTTCTGATCAAAGATTTCGTAACCAACCGAGCCGCCGGAGGGCAGGCCCTTTTCGGCCATGCTCATGCGCAGGCGCGCAACCCGGTCCCGCGGCACATAAACCGTGCGGCCGTCCGCCGAGAGCTTGACCGGAACGTCCATCCCCTCCAGCGCGGAGATCACCGCGCCGGCGTCGGATTCCTGAAGATCCGTAAACAGCGGGTCCATCTGCGGCTGGGTGAATGAAAATCCGACGCCCGCCAGGAGCGCGATCACCCCCGCTCCGACAGCGCACAGGATGGCGAGTTTCTGGGATCCCGCCTGACGAAGCGTTTCTATATATTTTTCCACGGCAATAACAGTACGTTCTCGATACTCGCCCCGTCTTACGTCCAGCTTTTTAAACTGACGTCAAAATTCCTCCTGTATGGGTTGAAAGAAGCAGGACAACCATTTGTATTTGAATAAAGTTGTAGGTAATGGACGCGATCGAACATCAAGACGACGACGACAAGAAGGCGGGCGCGGCGAAGGCGAACGGACGGGCGATCGCAATGCGCGCGCTCGGCGTTGCCGGGCTCGTCGCGGCGATGGGCGTGGCGGCCGTGGGCGGCGCGGTCGTCGCGGTCGGCCAGGAGCGGCTGCTGGAGCGCGTCGCGGCCCTGACCGCCAAAGACGATAACGCGCATCAGTCCGACGCGGCCGGGCTCGCCCATGTGCCCCTGCCGGAAACAGTCTATACGCTGAGCAGCGGGACGGGCACGCACTATCTCATGGCGAAAATCACCCTGCGGATCGACCAGCGCGACGAAAACGCAGTGCGCGCGAACCTGCCGGCCCTGCAGACCGTCCTGCAAACCTTCATGAGAGAGTTGACCGTCGACGAACTCACCGGCGCCGCGGGGCTATACCAGTTGCGCAAGGCCTGCCTGCACCGGGCGCGCAAAGTCATGGGCGATCAGGCCGTCAAGGACGTCTTCATCACCGAAATCATGGTTCAGTAACCGGCGCCCGCCCCATCGGCGCAACGGCCCGCAAAAAGGCCGGCGCCGCGGTCATTTGAAAGCCACAGTATAAAGGCATCCCGTTATGAGCACGAACGCTACATCTTCCGCTTCTCCATTCCGCGACAGCGCCGCCCCGGCCGCCGGCGGCGCCGGCGCGCCAAGCGCCGACGCCCAGGCGGTGATGCGCCGTCTTGCCGAAACGGCGATCTCCCACGAGCGCCTGCCGATGCTCGACATCGTCTTCGACAAACTGTCGCGCATGCTGACCGAAAGCTTTCTGCACCTTGTCTCCACCGACGTTCAGGTGTCGCTCAACGACGTCGACTATATCCGGTTCGGCGACTTCATCGCCGGCGCCGGCGCGCCGCGGATCATCGCTGTTATTCACGCACCGGAATGGGACAATTCCTTCATCATCTCGATCGACACGCGTCTCATATTCGCCCTCGCGGAAGTCCTGCTCGGCGCGGCGCCGGACAGCGTCCGTGAGGCGTCCGGCGACGCCGCGCGCACGCCAACCAATATCGAGATGCAGATCGCCAAGCGCATCTTCACCATTGTCTCGGAGCGGCTCGGAGACGCCTTCGAAACCGTGGCCAAGGTCGAGTTCGCCATCGAGCGGCTGGAGCTGAACCCCCAATTCGCGGCCATCGCCCGGCTTACCAGCGCGGCGGTGGAGGGCGATCTGTCCCTTTCCGTCGCCGGCGTCGCCGGCGCGCTCAAGGTAATCTTTCCGTACACCACGCTGGAGCCCCTGAAAGCCTCGCTGCAACAGATGTTCGTCGGCGAGCGCGTCGGCCGGGACATGACCTGGGAGCGCCATTTCGAACGCGCCGTCCTCAATACGGAACTGAACTTCGAGGCGATCCTGCACCAGCAGAACGCCGCCCTGAACGAAATTCTGAACTGGAAGCCGGGCGACACGATCACCTTCGACGCCTCGGCGGAGTCGGAAGTGCGCCTGTTGTGCGACGGCCTCGAATTCTTCCGTGGGCCGATGGGCCGCAAGAACGGACGCATCGCCGCCCAGGTCGAGCACATGTCCCTGCGCGAGACCGGCGGCGACGCGCAGGATGAAAGGGCGGCGTCATGAACGCGTTCAACTCCCTGCTGACGGCGAGCGCGCTGATCGCGTTTTCCGCCGCCGTGGCCGCCGCCCCGCCGGCGGCGGAAGCCGTCAACGACCGCGAGTCCCAGAACAAGCAGCGCGACAAGCAGGAATTCGGCGCCCATGACCGGCCATGGGCGAAAGACAAGCTGTCCTCCCCGGACGGACAGCCGGGCGGCGGCTTCGCATTCGACAGCGCCGCGCCGGGCCTCGCCCAGTCGAAAGCCTGCGTCGAGGAGGCGATCCTCAGCGGCGAGACGGTTTCCGCGCGCATGCTGAACGCCGCAGTCCTGAACACGACGGCCGCGCTCGACGCCGTCAAGGAGGAGCGCGCGCGCATCGACGACCAGCGCCAGTCCCTCGCCGACATGCGCGCGCTTACCGAGGCCGCGAGCCGCCGCGCGCGGGAGGAGCTGCAGGCCCTGCGCGACCTGCGCGAGGAAGTGGCGGGCCTGATCGACGAGCTTGAGCGCCGGGAAGACGCCAATATCGCCCGCGTCGTCGAGCTTGTGCGCAACCTCAGCGCCAAGGACGCCGCGCGCATTCTCGCCGACAACGACGCCCGCTTCGTGGTGCAGGTGATGGACGCGCTCGATGCGCGGATCACCGCCGATATCCTAGGCCGTATGGAAACGGAACGGGCGCAGGAGATCATCGACGTGATCGCAACGCGCGGCCGCCCGGGACAGGACGACGGGCAGGAACAGCGCCTCTAGCGCGTGTTGCAACAAAAGCGGGTTAACCGGTTTTGCGACTCGCAACACGCTCCACTTGAGAACCCACGGCCAATTGTGACCAGAGCCGATTGTAATCGCGTTGAACGCAATCGGCTCCGGGGCGATCTGGAAATCCGCAGCGAGCGGAAGCCTTCGACAGGGCGCGCCGCGCGGCGACCGGCCCGCCGCAGGCGTCCTATCGCAATTCCGGTTTCGCCGGCGGCGGCGCGCGGCGGGCCGCGCGGGCGTTCGCACGGCCGTTTTCCTGAAGCAGGAGACGATCGATCAGAACCCCGCCGATCTCGCCGTCATTGATCATCAGCTCCAGATCCTTTTTGATGCGCGCAGACACCGTCGTCGGATCGAGCGATCCCGGCGAGATCGCGCCTTCGCGCTCCATGGCGAAAAAAGTCTCGATGATGGTCGAACGCAGTTGCGGCTTATTACGAGACAAAAGCTGCAACTGCTGGAAGTCGCGCGCCTCGACATTGATCTGCGCCAGGAGGACCCCGGCGACGCGGTTATCCTCGAACAGCGGAATGGAAAACTGGCCCGCGGCGAAAATGGACGGCGCCTCCGCCTCCGCCGGCCGCTGGTCCGCGACGTCGCCCTCGCCGATCAGCGCGAGCGCCCCGCCATAGCCGCCGCCGCCCGCCAGCGCGACAAGACCTGCACAGAGCAACAGCTGTTTCATACCCATGACGCGGCGATCCTTTTTTCCGGCTTGCTAGAAAGGCGAGACATACTCATAGACGCGCTGGCCGTAGCGCGGTTTCTGCACGCGGCTGATCACGCCGCGCCCGCCATAGGCGATGCGCGCCTCGGCGACTTTGAAGTAGTCGATGGTGTTCTCCGCGGTGATGTCTTCCGGCCGGATCACCCCGGCCACGCGAAGCTCGCGCAATTCATGATTGACGCTGACTTCCTGGCGTCCGGCGATGACGAAATTGCCGTTGGGCAGGCGTTCGGTCACGACGACGGCGACCCGCAGGGAGATCTCCTCATTGCGGTTGATTTCGCCGGCGCCGCGGGCGCGGGATTCCGCGGACAGGTCGACCGCCTGTTCCGGCGTGAAGGAGTCGGCCAGGGCGTCGTCCAGGGTGCTTTCAAGACCGAACAGCGCCTCCAGCCCCAGCGCCTCTGCGGTGTCGCGGCTGCGCGAGGTCGAGTTGCGCATGCGCGCATTGTCTTCGATATCGATCATGACCGTGAGAATGTCGCCGACATCGCTGGCGCGCTGGTCGCGGAAGAAACTGCGTTTGTTGGCCTCCCACAGGGAATTCGGGTGCAGGTGGCGCCCGTCGCCCTCGGGCATGGGCATCTGCACCACCCGCGCCTCGTACTGGTTGCGCGGATCGCTGACCTCGCTGAGCGACGGCCCGTCAAAGGCCTCGTCCCACGAGGCGCAGCCGGTCAGGGCGGCGAAGACCGCGAGGGAAGCGTATCGGACGAGATGTTCAACCATGCGGTAGGTCCTGCCTGTCAAGCGTTGGCGGCTATTGTACGGTGATGGATGTCGGCCCCTCGACAACGCCTTCGACGATGGAGGCGCTGTCGAGATGCATGACGCGAATGACCTCGCCGCGCGCCCCGTCGTCGAGGGCGCGCCCGCGCGCGGTCAGCGTAATGAACGGGTCTTCAAGGGAAACGGTGACGATCGAGTTCTTCCGAACCACGACGGGTTCGCGGAACCAGTCGGCTGAGATCGGCCGGTTCGCGGC
Organism: Parvularcula sp. BBD 1991-13; assembly: GCA_001657385.1. Taxonomy (GTDB): domain Bacteria; phylum Pseudomonadota; class Alphaproteobacteria; order Caulobacterales; family Parvularculaceae; genus Hyphococcus. Next base: position 99,305 of record LYSZ01000003.1, read on the forward strand.
GAGGGAGCGGCGCGCCTGCTTGCCCGCCACGGCGCCGGGATCGAACACCGGCGTTTTGGGCAGGTGCGAAAGCGGGGTGGAGATCCTGACAAAGTCCGCCTCCCGCGCCACGTCGCCGGCGGAGATGGTCCGGATCGGCGCGTAAACCTCGACGCGGGCCTGGGCGCGCCCGCTGATCCCCTTGCGGATGCGGCCGTTGCCGACCGTGGCTTCGAAATGACCGCTCTGGGGGTTGAAGCGGACGATTTCGATTGTCTTCACCTCTCCGCGCACCGGCGTCATCTGCGTCACCGTGACGGTCGCGTATGACGGCAGGGCTTCGCCGGCGGCGAGGGTCAGCTCGTGCGCGATACGCTCCGGCAAAGGCTGCGCCATCGCCGCCTGGGCGAGGAACCAGGCGCAACATAAGGAAAGCGCAAAAAAGATCCGTATACTCTTCATTACCGTTCGCCGTTACCGCATGTTCGAAACGCGCGAAGACATCTGATCCGCGGTTTCGATGACCTTGGCGTTCATCTCATAAGCGCGCTGGGCCGAAATCAGGTCCGTGATTTCCTCAACCACGTTGACGTTGGAGGTCTCCACATATCCCTGGCGGATGGTCGCCACGCCTTCCTCTCCCGGCAGGCCGACCAGTTCGGCGCCGGACGCGAGCGTCTCGCGCAGGAGATTGTCGCCGATCGGCTCAAGACCAGCTTCGTTGATGAAGGTCGCCAGCGTGATCCGGCCGACGAGTTGCGGCTGGTCCTGGTCCGGCGTAATCGCGAACACCTCGCCGTTGCGGTTGATCTCGATATCCGTCGCTTCCTGCGGCATGACGATGCCCGGCGTCAGCTCAAAGCCGTCAAGGGTGACGATCTGGCCTTCCGGGGAAAGCTTGAAGGTTCCCGCGCGGGTATAGGCAAGCTCGCCGTCCGGCATCGTCACCGAGAAGAAGCCCCGGCCCTCCAGCGCGATGTCGAGGGGGTTGCCGGTCGATTGCAGGTTGCCCTGCTCCGTGATGCGCGCCACCGCCGCCGGCTTGACGCCGAGACCGATATTGACGCCGACCGGGACAACCGTTCCGGCATCAGATGAAAACGCGCCCTCGCGCCGCTGCGACTGATAGATCAGGTCGGTGAATTCCGCCCGGCCGCGCTTGAACGCCGTTGTGTTGATGTTGGCGATATTGTTGGAGATGACTTCGACATTCGTCTGTTGCGCCATCATTCCGGTGGCGGCGATTTTCATGATGCGCATGGCAAATCCTCTGCGTTGCGGTTTTCCGTCACGGCCTAGGAGCGGTTGTCGCCCAGCCGGTTGATGGCGTCTTTCTTCTGGTCGTGCATGTCGCTCGCGGCGCGCGAGGCGTTTTCGTAGCTGCGCGACAGCTCGATCAGCCGGGTGACTTCGAAAATCGGATTGACGTTGGAACCCTCGATGGCGCCCTGGATGATCGACGCGTCCTCGGCCGGCGCCGCGTTTTCGCCCGGCGCCGCGTAACGGGCGTTCTCCTGCCGGACAAGGTCCTGTTCGTTTTCGAACTGGAAAACCTCGATGCGGCCGATCTGGATTTCTCCCGCCGTGATCGAGCCGTCCTGACCGATCGCCACCTCGCCGATCTCCTCGATCGGAATGGCGATCGGCGCCCCGCCTTCGCCCAGCACCGGCGAGCCGTCAAGCGCGGTAAGCTCGCCATTGGGCGAGACGACAAGACGCCCGTCGCGCGTGTACTGAACGCCGTCGGGCGTCTGGACCGAGAGCCAGCCCTCGCCGTTCACGGCGATATCGAACTGGTTCTGCGTCCTGATTACCGGTCCCGACTGGTAATCCGTATAGGATGCGCGGTCGATGACAAAACTGATCTCGTCGCTGGCCCCCGCCTTGCGCAGCGCCTCGTCGAACATCATGCGCTCTGCCTTGAACGCGGTCGTGTTCATGTTCGCGAGGTTGTTCGCAACGATTTCAAGCTCGCGGTTGACCGCCACACGATGCGAAAGCGTTACGTATAAAGATGTATCCACGGCGTTGCGGCCCCTTCGATTTGCTCGTGCGGGTTGTTCGCGCGTCGCGCCAGGCGGCTTTTCCGCCTGACTGTTCCCGCCTTTACGATCGCGACTTTTTCAAAGCCGCCATTTCCGAAACCCGAATTTAAACTAGAGGGGCCAGTTTAAAGCGGCGTTTCAGTTTGTGTCCGGACTATCATGAATTTAAATAAAATTCTTCCCTTTCTGGCGGTCGTCGCCATGCATGCGTCCGGCTGGAGCGCACGGGCCGCGGGCGCCTATGGTTTCGACTTCGGCTGCGCCGCGCTCGAAGGGGAAGCGTTCATGCGCGCGGTCGTCGACAGCGGGGAAAAGCGCGCCCATTGCCTCGCCGGCGCCGGGCTGCTGAAGGAAGCGCGCGGCGCCCTCGGCCCGTCGACCGGCTACCGCAACGAGCCGCTTTACAATGCGCTTCAAATTTTACTGACCCGGGACGACGAAACATACGAGGCGCTGCTCCCGGTGGCGCGCGCCGGCTCGGTGCAGGCGGCGTTTCTTCTTCTCGCCGCCTCGGAAGACAATCCCTCGCCCGCGCTCAGCGCGCCCGTGCGCCGCAGCGCCGTTGCGTATTTCGAGACGACGCCGCAATGGATGAAGAACCGGGTTGCGCTTCGCATCGCCGACCGGCTGCTCGCCGCCGGCGATCATCACGCCGCGCTGCGGCTCGCCGAGGCCGTCAAGGAGGACCCCGCCGGCGGCGCGGAGGCGCTCGAAGCCGCGCGCGACGAGGCGCGGGGGCTGAATCTGTCGCGCTTTATCAAGGCGCGGGTGCTGGAAAGCCGCGGCGCGTGGCGCGAAGCAGCCGCGCTCTACGACGCCGTCGAGGCGCCCTGGGATGACGCGCTGACCGTCGAGGCGAAGCTCCGGCGCATCGCCCTGCTCTGGCGGACCGGCGCGGAAAAGACCGAAACGGCGGTTGCAAAGCTGGAAACCTTGAACATGGAATGGCGCGGCGGCGCGCTCGGCGCCAAGGTCCGGCTGGCGCTGGCGCGCGCCTATGCGTTCAACGAGCGCTACTACGAAGCCATCCTCGCCCTTGCGCCGGTCCTCGACTCGACCGCGCCGGCGCCCTACCGCCTCGAAGCGCAGGCGCGTCTCGGCGCCGTGGCGACAACTTTTGTCGTCTCCCATGCGACCGAGAACGACGCCCTAGCCGTCGCCGACATCTATGCGCGTTTCAGGACCCTCATCGCACCGGACGCGCACTGGTCCGGCGACCGGGCGGCGGCGCTGATCCTGACGCAGGCCGGCATGCCCGCCCTCGCTGCGGCCATGCTCCGCGACAGCCAGCCGGAGGCCGTGCGCGCGGATGGCGGGGCCCGCGCCCTGGTCGATTACGCCAAGGTTCTCGTCGCCGCCGGAGACGCGCAGCGCGCCGAAACATTTCTCGCCGCCGCAGCGAAAGCCAACGAAGCCAAGGCCGATGAAGGCGGAACTGATGAAGGCGGAACTGATGAAGGCGGGGCCGAAAGGGACGCCGCCCTGGCCGCGTCGATAGAACGCCTGCGGATCGACATCGCACCGGCGCGCGCCCTCGCCGACTGGCGCGGCCGCGACCTTTCGCCGGCAGCCGACCGGCGCCTCGCCGCGCGTGCGTGGAGCGCCGGCGCGTGGGATGTCTACCGGGCGGCGGCCGAGAACGCCGACGGCGCGCCGGGACGGTTGCTCGGCCGCGACGAGCGCGCCGCAATCGCCGCCTATCTCGCCGACGCGGAGCGCCCCCCGGCGCGTCACACGGCGCGTCACACGGCGCGCGCCGCTGACAAAGGCGGCGTTCACCCTGACGATGCGTTATCCCGCGCGCTCGCCGTTCACGAAGAAGAAACCCTTTTCGCCGCGGCGGATCTGAAAAACCTGCTCAAGCCCGCCGACGCGGCGCTTGGCCTTGACGATCTGCTTACGGCGCAACTGGCGTCCCTCGACGACGACGCCGCATCGCAGCCGGACGCCGGAGAGGGGACGGACGCCGCGGGGGCGCCGCCGCCGGCCATCAATTAAGGAACAAGGTGAACCGTCATGAAATTCGTCATCGGTCTTTTCGTCATCTCAGCCAGCATGGTCGGGGGCTATATCGGCTTTGGCGGAAAACTGTCCGTCCTCTGGCAACCCTGGGAGGTCGTCATCATCGGCGGCGCCGCCATCGGCGCGTTCATCCTGTCCAACTCCAGCCACGTGATCATCGACACCGGCAAGGCCCTGACGACAGTGGTGCGCGGCCCCTCGCTGAAACAGGAGGATTATCTGGAGCTGTTGTCGCTCCTCTTCGCGATTTTCCGGGAAGGCAAGGCGAAAGGCATCATGGCGCTCGAAAACGACATCGAGCGGCCCTATGAAAGCAGCCTGTTCAAGGCGCATCCGCGCGCGCTGGAACGCAAGCGCGCCATCGGATTCCTTTGCGACTACCTGCGGCTCATCTCGCTCGGCTCGGAAAACAGCCATGAGCTTGAAGTGCTGATGGAGCAGGAAATCGAAACCCTCCGCCAGGAGAAATCGCGCCCCGTAAAGGCGCTCAACACGGTCGGCGAGGCGCTCCCCGCCTTCGGGATTATCGCCGCGATCCTCGGCATCATCAAGGCGATGGGATATGTCAATCAGTCAACGGAAGTTCTGGGCGGCATGATCGGCGGCGCGCTGGTCGGCACGTTTCTCGGCGTCCTTCTCGCCTACGCCCTCGTCCTGCCGGTGGCCTCGCTGATCGCCGGACAGCGCGACGAGACGATCAACTACTATAACTGCATGAAGGCGGGACTGATCGCCTATCTCAACGGCTACCCGCCGCAGATCGCCATCGAATACGCACGCAAGGTTCTGTTCGTCGAGGTCCAGCCGACCTTCGACTCGGTCGAGAAAACGACAACAGAAACCGTTCGCGCCCTGGCCCAGGCCGCCTGACGCCGCCCTACCCGCACCGCATAAGGAACCTGCCCCGTGCCCCCGCAAGCCTCCAAAAACAACAATAACGGCCACCAGATCGTCATCAAGACAAAACACGCCGGCGGCCATGAGGAGGAGGCCCATGCGGGCATCTGGAAAATGGTGTATGCGGATTTCATGACGGCGCTGATGGCGTTCTTTCTGGTGATGTGGCTGGCGACAACCTCCAGCGAGGCGCAGCGCGATCTCCTTGCGGATTACTTCAACCCCGTTTCGGTCTCGCGCGAAAAATCGGGCGCGGACGGTGTTCTCGGCGGACGCGCAACGGAATCCGAGGGCGCGCTGTCCTCGCCCAACGGTCCGTCGCAGACAAGCCTTCCCGTCGCGGCGCCGCCGGTGATCGCCGAGCTTGGCGACCAGAACAAGCCGCCCCATGTGGGCGTTGAAATGACGCCGCAGGAGGCCGACCCGACACGGAAATTCACCGGCTCCACCGGCGACACGGAAAAGCAGCTCAAGGCCCTGGAGGATCAGCTTCGCCTCGCCTTTTCCCGTCGCACGGACCCGAACAATCTGCGCGACGTCATCGTCATCGAGCGGCTATCGGACTCCGTCACCATTCAGATTGCGGACGACGACGCATTTTCGATGTTCGACACGGGCAGCGCGCGGCTGCGCCCGGAGGCGGAAGCCCTGTTCGAAACGATCGGCGCCGTTCTGACAACCGTTCCGCATACGGTCCGGCTGACCGGGCACACGGACGGGGCCGGGTTCCGTTCGCGCGGGCGCGTCGCCGACAACTGGGACCTTTCGGCCAGCCGGGCCAGCGCCGCCCGCCGCGTGCTGGAGCGCTCGGGCCTCTCGCCGGACCGCATCGAGGCTGTGGAAGGAAGGGCCGACCGCGAACTCCTTCTGCCCGACCGCCCGCTGGACCCGCGCAACCGCCGCATCACCATCAGCGTTCTTGCAAACGTCTCTCCGTCCTCTGATCTTTTCTTCTCCGCGAAGTAATGAAATCCGGCGCATACATGGTGAACGGATCTATTTTTATCTATATTGGATAAACTTTTAAACTTCACGCCACTTTAAAAACGCAGATCTAGCGTTGACGATACTGAGCGCCGACAAAGCGCGACGCAATACGCATCAGGAGTTAGTCAATGTCGATAGGCAGCGCATTACAGGCCGGCGTCAGCGGGTTGCGTTCACTGAGCAGCAAGCTCGCTGCGATTTCCAACAACATCCAGAACTCGTCAACGACCGGTTACAAACGCTTCGACACCCAGTTTTCCTCGCTGGTCACGGGCTCCAACACCGGATCGGGCGCGTTCAGCGCCGGCGGCGTCTCCACCACCACGCGCAGCCAGATCACCCTGGGCGGCACCGTGATCGGCACCAGCGTCAGGACCGACCTCGCGATCAGCGGCAGCGGCTTTTTCGCGGTTTCGAACGCGCGCGAGAACGGGGAGTTCGCGCTGACCCGCGCCGGCTCTTTCCGCCCTGACGAGACCGGCGCGCTGCGTAACGCGGCGGGGTTCTATCTTCAGGGATTCGCGCTGAACCCGGACGGCACGACGGTCAACCCGAACCCCAGCCTGACCACTTTCGACAGCCTCGAGACGGTCAATATCGGCGCCATTACCGGCACGGCCAATCCGTCAACGGAGGTTCGTTTTGTCAGCAACATTCCGCAAAACGCCGCCGGCCCGTTCCAGACCGGCGTTCAGTACATCGACCTTTTCGGCGCCGCGCAGGATCTCAGTTTCAACTGGGTCAACACAGGCCCCAATAGCTGGGACCTTGAAATCTACGACGGCCCGGTCGCCGGCCCGCCGCTTGGCACGCTGAACAATATCGATTTCAGCGGCGCGGCGCCTGGGGCGACGCCGGGTCTGCCGAACTACGGCGGCGCGGCGACGGGCGGCGCGGCAGGCGCGTTCAACCCCGCCCAGGGCACATTCGACGTCACCCTCGCCAGCGGCCAGGTCATCACCGTCGACATCGGCGATGAAAACGCGGTCGGCGGGATTACCCAGTTCGCCGGCGATTACAGCCCGGAAACGTTCTCAGACGGCGCGCCCCTGGGCGCATTGCAGGCGATTGAAATCGGCGATGACGGCGTCATGGTGGCGGTCTTCGACACCGGCGAGCGCCGTCCGGTCTATCAGATCCCGCTCGGCGACGTCACCAATCCGAACGGTCTGACCGTCATCACCGGCAACGCCTTCCAGCTCAGCGCGGAGTCCGGCGACCTTCGCCTCGGCGGCGCGCTGACGGCCGGGCTCGGCGCGGTGAACCAGAGCACGCTCGAAGCCTCGAACGTCGACATTTCCGAGGAGCTGACCGCGCTGATCGAGACGCAGCGCGCCTACTCCTCCAACGCCACCGTCGTTCGGACGGCTGACGAAATGCTTGAGGAAGTCACCCGCCTGAAACGATAACCGTTCCCATGCCGCGCCGGGACGCGCCGCCGGCTCCGGCCCGCGCCCCGGCAGATCACAGCCCCCAGCAGGTATCGCCCCATGTCCCTGACCGCCGCTCTCAACTCAGCCAGAACCGGCATCAACGCCACGCAGCAGCAGATCGGCGGCGTATCGGACAATATCGCCAACGCGCTGACCCCCGGCTATGTCGCGCGTGAGGCGAGGCTGACCTCGCTGATCGCCAACGGCGCCGGGCGCGGCGTCTCGGCGGAGGTCGTCCGAGGGCCGATCAATTCCTTCCTCCTGCGCGATATCCGCTACGAAGCGGCGACCTTCGCCGGGCTCGACTACAGCGCCGAGGCGCTCGCGCAGATCGCCCAGGTCACCGGCGAGCCGGCGGACGGGCGCTCCATCGCCTCGGCGTTCGACGCCTTCGAGGCGAGCTTCCAGACCCTGTTCAACTCGCCGCAGGATCCGGTGGTCCAGCGCGGGGCGCTGGAGGCGGCGCAGGACGTCACCGAGGCTTTCCAGGCGGCGGAACAGGGCATTCGGGCGGGTCGGGAAAAAGCGGACGCCGATATCGCGCGCTTCGTCGGCGAGGCGAACGACGCCCTTCAGAAAATCGCCGAGCTGAACGAGGATATCCGGGCGCAGAAAGCGCTGGACGGCGATCCGTCCAACCTCATGGACGAGCGCGACCGGCAGATCGACAAGCTTTCCGAACTCATCGGCATACGCACCTTCGTGCGCGATTCCGGCGACGTCGTGATCACCACCCGCGAAGGCGTCACGCTATTGGACGGCGATGCGCGCACCATCGATTTCACGCCGGCGAATTCGATCCCGCCGGACCTCGCCCTCGGCGCCGGGCTTTCCGGCCTCACCGTGGACGGCGCCGACATTACGCCGACCGGCGGCGGCGCCCAAGCCTCGGCCAGCGGACGCATCGCGGGCGCTTTCGCCGTGCGCGACGACTCGCTGGTGACCTATCAGGCGCAGATCGACGAACTCGCGCTGCAAACGATCGCCATGTTCGAGGCCGCCGACGCCACCGTCGCCCTGCCCGGACAGGGGCTTTTCATCGACACCGGCGCGCCGGGACCGGCGCAGGGTCTGGCTGGCCGCCTCGGCGTCAATCCCCTGGTCGATCCGGCGGCGGGCGGCGAGCTGTGGCGTCTGCGCGACGGCGTCCAGGCGGTCGCGCCCGGCCCCTCCGGCGACACGACGCAGATCCAGGCGTTCCTCGACGGGTTCAACGCGAACCAAGCGTTCGCGCCCGGGCTCGGCCTGTCGACCGCGGCCACCCTCGGCGGTTACGCCGGCGAGATCGCTTCCGCGCATCTTATCAACGCATCGAGCGCGGCGGCGGAGGCCGACGCCAGCGCGCTTCAGTTCACCACCATGGAAAACCGGCGCATCAGTGAAAACGGGGTCAATATCGACGAGGAGAGCCAGCGCCTTCTCGAACTGCAGGAAGCCTACGCGGCCAACGCGCAGGTGATTTCCACCGTCGCAAGAATGTTCGACGAGTTGCTGGCGAGCGTCAGGTAACGGAGCGCCGATCATGCTGAAATCCATTTCCACCTTCGGTCTTTTTACGCAGCGCTCGGAAAATCTGCGTTCGCTGGAAAACGACCTCGCCACGACGCTGAACGAAGCCTCCACCGGCCGCAAGTCCGACGTCGCCAGCGATATCGGCGTCGAGGTTTCGATCCTGACCGAGCTGCGCAGCATGAAATCCGACAATGACGTCTTCCTGCGCTCGATCGATGCGTTCGAACGGCGCGCGGAATTCATGGTCGGCGCGCTCAACACCACCGATGAGGCGCTGAACGCGCTCGTCGCCAATGTGGTGCTCAACACCCCCGATGCCGGACAATCGGTCAGCGCCCTGCCCGAGGCGGCGAACGCGGCGATCACGCAGATCGTCGATACGCTGAACATAAGCGTGGATGGACGGTTTCTGTTCTCCGGCGTCGACATCGACGCCATCCCGTTGCGCCGGCCGGACGAGATCAATCCCGGCACCGGTCTGTCGCCGAACGACGTGATGGCGGGCGTCCTCGACGGGACGGCTTATGCGCCGGCCCAGCCGCCGGCGTTCACGCCCGCCTTCACGGCCGCGGAAGCGGCGACGGCGATCGCCCGGTTCAACGACGCGTTCAACGGGACCAACGCCGCCCTGCCCGCGCCGACCGACGCTTTCAGCTTCGAGAACACGCTTTATGACGGCTCGATCGGCGGGCCGCCGGTGAGCGCGCGCCTCAGCAACGGCGCGCCGGTCGAATACGGCGTCACCGCCGAAGACCAGGCGTTCCGCGACGCGCTTCAGGGCGCCTATATGCTCGCCAGCGCGGATCTCGCGGCCATGGCCGGAACCGACGCCTACGAACCATACGTCACCGCCGCCCTCGACCTCCTGACCGGCGGCCTCGGCGCGGTGCGCGACCAAGCCGCGCGGCTCGGCGCCATTCAGAACGACGTCGAGGGCCGCAAGACCGCGCTGACATCGCAAAACCTCATTCTCAATGTGCAGATCAACGCCTACGAACTGGTCGATCCGATCGAGACTCAATCGCTGGTGACGGAAATCGAAAAACAGATCGAAGCCGCCTACGCCGCCACCGTGCGCGGCAGCCGCCTGCGCCTGACCAACTTCCTTTAACCCCACCCTCCATGACGGAAAAACGCCCGCGCCGGGATTAACGGCGCGGGCGTTTTCCTGTCGGAAGATCTGGTTAACGGCGGCGCCGTGAACGCGATGGGGGCGTCAGGCGGCTTTCCGCCCGCCGCCGAGACGGCGCACAACCGTTTTTTCCGGTCCGTCCATCTTGTAGCCGCGGCAGTAGACGGTTTCGATGAACTGCTCGCCGTCAGTGGCGTCGGCGAGTTTTTTGCGCAACTTGCAGATATAGACGTCGATCACCTTCTCGAACGGCTCGCTGTCGATGGAGCCGTAGACCGCTTCGTATACCGCCTCTTTCGAAACGACGCGGCCGAGATTGCGCACCAGGTAGTGAAAGATCGCATGCTCGCGATGGCTCAGCTTGATGCGCGCGCCGTCGACTTCCGGATCGCGCCCGTCCATGTGAACGGTCAGCCGTCCGAGTTCAAAGGACGTATCCAGCTGTCCGTTCATGCGGCGCATGACCGCAAAAATGCGCGCTTTCAGTTCGCTGGGGTTGAACGGCTTGATGACGAAATCGTCGGCCCCGGCGCTGAAGGCGCGCACCGCGAGGTCGGGGTTCCGGCAATCGGAAAGAATGATGATCGGCGCTTCCAGCCCGCGCTGGCGCAACGTCTCGACGATATCGACCGGATCGTCCATGTTGCCGATCAGGAGCGCGGCGTAGTTCGCCAGTTCGCGCTCCAGCAGCGACAACGCTTCCTGCTGGCTGTGGATGACGTCAACCTCAAACCGAGCATTTTTCGCGTTCTTGATCAGTACCGTCGCAATGTCGGGATTCGATTCGAATAGCATTAAACGCATCGCCGGCGCCCCTTCTAAATGCATGATCGTGAATTGTTTCACCCGCCCTTGCCGTCTGGCTGGCGCCGACACGTTGGGTGGAAATCATTTTATAAATATTCTTCAAAATCACGTCATTTTTAGATACTGTTACCGATTAGAAAGAAATAATTTTACGATAATTCGCCATTTAAGCCGCATTTAAAGTTGGCGCCCCTTTATGAAGCCCAGAGAACATCAGGGCGCTTTTAATGACGGGCTCAACATCGGTTTCCCTGCGCAAGACAAGATTGTCGCAATATTTGCGCACTGCATTTTTTTTCAGCTTCGGGATATTTTTTTTCGCGTCGACGATTTCGTTTCCGGCGCATGCGGCCTCGCGCCTGAAAGACCTCGCCAAGATCGAGGGCGTGCGCGATAACCAGTTAATCGGGTACGGACTGGTTGTCGGTCTGTCCGGGACGGGCGACCGCATCCAGAACGCGCCGTTCACCGAGCGCAGCATCGTCAGCATGCTGGAACGGCTCGGCGTCGCCATCACGCCGCAGAACCTGCGCACGCAGAACGCCGCCGCGGTGATCGTCACCGCATCGCTGCCGGGCTTTTCGCGCAACGGCGACAAGATCGACGTGTCCGTCTCCGCCCTCGGCGACGCGCGCAGCCTCAGGGGCGGCACGCTGTTGGTGACGCCGCTTACCGGCGCCGACGGTCATGTCTACGCCGTCGCGCAGGGCTCGCTGGTGATCAGCGGTTTCCAGGCGGCCGGCCAGGCGGGCTCCGTTACGCAAGGGGTGCCGACATCGGCGCGCATTCCCAATGGCGCAACGGTGGAACGCGAGCTTGGCTTTCCCATCAACGATCTGGAGCGTGTCCGCTTCATTTTGAAGAATCCGGATTTCACCACGGCCAAGCGCATCGCAGACGCCATTGACGCGCGCGTCGGCGGCGATATCGCCGATCCCGTGGATCTTGCGACGGTGGAGGTCTCGGTGCCGGCGGACTATCGCGGCCAGGTCACGGGCTTTCTCGCAAGCATCGAGGACGTGCGTGTGGCCGCCGACGAGGTCGCCCGCGTCGTCGTCGATGAGAATTCCGGCACCATCGTCATCGGCGCGAATGTGCGCGTCAGCCAGGTCGCCGTCACGCAAGGCAACATCACCATCCAGGTGCGCGAGACGCCGCTTGTCTCCCAGCCCTCGCCGTTCCAGCGCGGAGACCGGGAGGCCGTTGTCGTTCCGCGTACGGATATAAACGTCGACGAAGGCGGGTCGGCCGAGTTCCGGGTCATCGACGCGCCCGTGACCCTTCAGGATCTCGTCAACGCGCTGAACACCCTCGGCGTGCCGCCGCGCGACGTGATCGCCATTCTGCAGAATATCAAGACAGCGGGCGCGCTGCATGCTGAGTTAATCGTACAATGACCAATATAACCGAAATCGTTGCAGCCCAGCCGACGCCGGCGGCGCGCAAGCTTGACGCCGCCTCGGCCCAAATCCGCGCGGCGCGCGCCGGCGGGGCGAACGGCGGGGCGAACGGGACGGCGGATGCGTCGCTCGAAGCGGCCAGGGGCTTCGAGGCGGTGTTCCTGACCCAGCTCGTCGATTCCATGTTCGCCGGCCTGGAGACCAATGGCTATTTCGGCGGCGGCCATGCGGAAAAAATGTGGCGCGGCTTCCTTGTCGAGCATATTGCCGAAGCTTTCGCCGAACGCGGCGGCGTCGGCATCGCCGACGCCGTCAGAGCACAGATTGTCCAGATGTCGGAGCGCACGGAATGACCATGAACGAACGCCGACAGGATCGCGCCGTCGACGAAGCCGAGGACATAAAGCCTCTCACCGGCCGGGACGCCGCGGAAGCCCTGTTCAAGGAATTCGCCGACGGCGCGCCGGAAGGCGCTGACGCGCCCGAGGAGACCGCGGCGCCGGCGAAACCGGCGCGCCCGGCCTCGCCTTTCCTGCGCGCCATCGACACGCTGGCCGGCGTGTTCGAGCGCGAGGTCGAGGCGATCGGCGCCTCGGACTTCATCGCGTTCAAGCGCCTCCAGGGCGAAAAGCTGGCCGCGATCCGCAATGTCGAACGGTTGCAGAAAAACCAGCGCGCGCTCGCAGGCGGTCTCGACCGCGAAGACGCCGAACGTCATCTGCGGCGTTTCAACACGGCGGTGGAGCGAAACATGAAATCCCTCGAAGCAGTGCGCAAGGCGACCCAGGCGGTCCATCGCTACGCCCTGAAGGCGCTGGAGGAAAAACAGAGCGACGGCGTCTATGCGCGCGACGGATCGCTAAAAGGTCCGGACTGTCTGTCCGTGAACGGAAATCTAATTAAATTGTAAATTTCACGCCAGCTTAAAGTGGCTGTTTTTATCCTACCCTCGCAGACAAGAAACGGATGCCCTCCAGTCTGCCCGGCGTCAGAAGGCGCTCCTGTAACCCTTAGAGAAACAAGGAGCATATCATGTCTCTTCTGACTAACGCCTCGGCGCAAACCGCGCTGCAAACCCTTCGCAACGTCCAAGGCAACCTTCAGGAAACCCAGGACCGGATCTCCACGGGCCTCAAAGTTCGCAGCCCGAAAGAAAACCCGGCCTTCTTCCTCGTCGCTCAAACCGTGCGCGGCGACCTGACGGTGCTGGAAGGTCTGCGCGACAACCTGACCATCGGCGTGAACGCCGCCAAGACCGCGTCCAGCGGCATCGACGGCATCACCAGCTTCATCAACCAGGTCCAGCAGTCCCTGACGACCGCGGAAAGCGGCACCGCCCTTAACGAGGTGCAGTTCGCGATCAACGAGATTGTCGGCCAGATCGAAGGCCAGGTCGACGGCACGAACTTCAACGGCGTCAACCTGCTCAAGGGCGTTGAAACCACGACGGTGACGACCACGGTCATCCGTGAAGCCGGCGCGTTCAAGCTGCAGACCTTCACCTTGCAGGCGCAGAACCTCGACAACCTCGAGCTTGCTGGCGAGGCGACCGGCATCTACACCGCCGCCGCCGCGCAAACCCAGTTCGACGCGGTTTACCGCGCGTTCAACCCGGGCTTTGCGGATCGTCTTGACACGAACGGCGACGGCGCCGTCGACCTGACCAATGGCGGCCCCGACGATCTCGGCGTCGGCGCGGGCGGCAACTCGTTCACCTTCTACGGATCGGATGACGACGTTGCCTTCCTCGCCAGCATCGGCATCGCAGCCACCAACGAAGGCAAAATCGGCCCGGACAACACCCGCGACGTGATCGAGATCACCGACATCACGGCCGGACCCGCGGCCGGCGCGCCGGACGATATCGAAGCCACGCTGGCGGGCGGCGCCGTTGTCGCTTTCGCGAGCCAGCAGGACATCCTGGAACGCGCCGTTTTCAGCGACCAGAACCTGCGCTCCTTCGCTGACGCGTCCGGCTTCCGCGCCGTGGCCCGTCAGATCGAGGTCGCCAACACCGACGCTGCGGCCGGCACGACCGCCAACGTCCAGGCCGGCTTCGTGGTCGCCGACTCGCTGATCGCCCGCGTCAACGTGGCGCAAACGATCATCGGCGTCTTTGAATCGACCCTGTCCTCGCGTCAGAACTTCCTTGAGAACCTGACGGACAGCCTCGAGCTCGGCGTCGCCGCGCTTGTCGAGGCCGATCTCGACGAAGAATCGAGCCGCTTGCAGTCCCTGCAGGTCCAAGAGCAGCTCGCGATCCAGTCTCTGCAGATCGCCAACCAGCGTCCGCAGAACATCCTGTCACTCTTCCGTTAATGCACCTTCGGGCGGCGCGGGGGCTTCCCCCCGCGCCGGCCAAGCGCCCGCATTGACGGCCTAACCCGAAAGGAAACGCAAAGGCCATGGCATCCGGACAGCGCGGCGGCGACGCATACAAGAAAACTATTCTTGATACGGAACACCCGAGAGATATCGAGCGGCGGGTTTTTTCGCAGGTCACCCGCGATCTTGAAGACATCAAGAAAGCCGATGAGAAGCCTTACCTTTCCGACGACGCCCATGACGCGCTGGTGCGCAATCAGCGGCTCTGGGGATCGCTCATGTTCGACTGCATGGAGCCGGAAAACCCCCTCCCCGACGCGCTGAAGGCCAGCATCATCTCGCTCGCCATTTTCATCGACGACTATACCGGCGAAGTCCTCGTCGGACGCAAGGCCGTCGACCCGCTTATCGACATCAACCGAAACGTCATCAACGGCCTGAAAGGCATGGCGCCCGTCGTGGAGGCGGCGCCGACGGCCGTGGCCGCCGGAGCTTGACCCATGGGACTGCGCCTTCGCCTTCGCCCGCGTGAACGGATCATCATCAACGGGTGCGTCATCACCAATGGCGACCGGCGCAACACCATCACGGTGTCCAGTTTCGGGCAGGTACTGCGCAGCAAGGACATCATCCAGCCGGAAGACGCCGCGACGCCGGTGGAGAAACTCTATCTCGGCATCCAGATGATGCTGATCAACAACGCGGCGACGAAGGAAGAGATCGAGTATGTCAACCGTCTCGGCTCCTTCGCCTTCGTGACGATCACCAATGACGACGACCGCGCGCGCCTTCTTACCGCGATGGAGCGCATGCACCAGGGAGATTTCTACAAGGCGCTGTCGGAACTGCGTCCGATCATGAAGTCCGAAAAGGAAACCGATCAGCACGATACGACTTATCCGAAAGAGCTAGAACAGGCCGACGCGGCGTTTCGCGCCAGCGCGGCGGCTCAATTCACACGTCTAGAAAAGGACCAGGCGGCATGCTCGTAGTAGACGAACTTCAGAACCCGGCGAAATACGGCCTCGCCTCGATGCTGCGGGCCGGCGCGACAATCCGTTTCGTGCGCGCCAGCGAAGGCGAACAAACGGTGATTCCGGAAGATCTCGCCGTTGCGGCCGCCAACAAGGCCGAAACCGACACCGCGCCGGACGAGCGCCGGATGACCATGTCCGTCGACCTCATTCCCGGCAGCAACCGCCTGGTGACAACGATCGCAAGCGCGGAGAACGACGCGGTCATCTTCCATATCCCGGCCTGGTGGTCCGATATCGACGCCAGCGCCGCCGGCGACGACGAGACATATATATGATCTCGTCGTACACCTCCTATCTCGCCTATGAGCGAACCTACGAGAAGCGCGCGACGGCGATGCTCGATTCCGGGGCCGTACGCCGCGAGGTCGATTACTTCGTCGAAAACATCGGCAAGATTTCCACCGGCGACGAACTGGTGGACGATACCCGGCTTTACCGGTTCGTGATGAAAGCGTTCGACCTTGAATCGCAGATCTTCGCCAAGGGCCTGATCCGCAAGCTGTTCAAGGAAGGCATTCAGGAGCCGACCGCGCTCGCCAACCGGCTCACCGACCAGAAATTCCGAACCCTCGCCCAGGCTTTCGCCTTCGCCGAGGTCGGCGATTTCAACGTCAAGAAACCGGAATTCGTCGCCGCGATCGTCGAGCGCTACACCGCCGTCACGCTCGAATCCCAGGCCGGCGAGGAAAACATCGCCGTGCGGCTCGGCCTCTATTTCGACCGCAAGGCGCCGGGCCTCAACAACTGGTACGCGGCCCTCGCCGACACCGCCCTGCGCGAAGTGGTGCTGACCGGCCTTGGCTTTCCGCCGGAGATCAACGCCATAAACATCGACCGGCTGGTGGAAAAGCTGGAAGAGCGTTTCGACATCAAGGATTTCGCCGATGACGAGAAACGCAGCAAGTTTATCCAGCGTTTCACACTGCAATACGACATCCGCAATGGCGCTCCGGGGGCGAACGACCGCGCGTCCCTGTTCCCGGTTCTCGGTTCGGGTCGCGGCGGCGCGCAGATCATCAGCGTGGATCCTTCCACCCTGCGCGCGATCACCCGCTTCAGCTAACGGCCTTTTCGCAGCGGTCATTGCGTAAAGGGCGGCCGGCCATTTGCGGCGATCCGTCCGCCGCGCTCAGACCATGATCTGCGGTTAGAGTTCCTCGACGATTGGCGCTTCGACAATGGCGTTTCGGCGTTCTTCCGCTGACGTCACGCCGGAAATGTCCGCCAGCCGCGCGAATGCTTCCTCCGAAGGCGTTGTTTCGAACCGGTTCTGGCTCAGAAAATCCTCGATCTGCGGGTACCGCTCAATCGCCCTGTCGACGGTCGGGTCGGCGCCCGCCTTGTAGAGGCCAAGCTGAACGATTTCCTGCTTTTCCTCATAGGTCGCGATGATATTGCGCGAGGCGGCGGCGATTTCGGCGTAACCGCCGCGCTCGTAGCAATCCGGGGCGAGACGCGAAACGCTCCCGAGGATGTCGATCGCCGGATAGCGGCCGCGCATGGCGATGCGCCGATCCAGCACCAGGTGCCCGTCGAGAATGCCGCGCACCGCGTCGGCGACCGGCTCGTCATGGTCGTCGCCGTCGATCAGCACCGTGGCGGCGAGCGTCACGTCGCCCTGCTGGTTCATGCCCGTGCCCGCACGCTCCAGAAGGTGCGCCAGTTCTCCGAACACGGAGGGCGGATAGCCTCGCGCGCTGGGCGGCTCGCCCACGGCGAGGCCGATTTCCCTGAGCGCGTGGGCGAAGCGCGTCACGCTGTCCACCATGCAGAAAACGTGACGGCCGCGCTTGCGCTGATCCTCCGCCGCCGCGAGCGTGAGATACGCCGCCTGACGCCGGGCGAGCGGCGATTCGTCCGACGTCGCCACCACGACGACGGACCGCGACAGCCCGTCCTCGCCCAGGTCGCGCTGCAGAAACTCCTGCACCTCGCGGCCGCGCTCGCCGATCAGGCCGATGACGTTGACGTCCGCCGCGCTCGACCGCGCGAGCATCGACAAAAGCGTCGACTTGCCGACCCCGGAGCCGGCGAAAATGCCCATGCGCTGACCGCGGCAGATCGGCGCGAAAACATCGATCGCGCGCACGCCGGTCTCCAGCGGCGCCCCGACCCGGCGGCGGGCGTAGGCCGGCGGCGGATCGTTGCGGAACGGCGTCGCGAACGCCCCTTCCGGCAAGGGGCCGCGCCCGTCGATCGGCTGGCCCATGGCGTTCACCACGCGGCCGATCCACGCATCGCACATGCGGATCTGAAACTGGGATTCCTGGAATTCGACCTTTGCGCCCACCGCGACGCCGGAGGTGTCGCCGAACGACATGAGCAGGGTGACGTCGCTTTTCACCGCCACCACCTGACAGGGCAGGCGCGTTCCCTTTTCGTGAATGACGTCGCAGATGTCGCCGACGCTGAGACGGCGCTCGAGCCCCGTCGCCTTGATCAGCATGCCGACGGCGGCGGTGATCTCGCCGCGCCACTGCGCGCCCGGCAATGCGCGGATTTCCGAGGCGGTCTCGTCCAGGATGCGCGCATATTCGGTGCGTGAGGGCATAATCGGGGATTTAGGCCAGATGCTTGAAAACGGCTTTAAACAAGTCCTTCAAATCCTTCATTTCATCCCCGTTTAAACTTGGGCGTGTGAAGTGGCCGCCGGTTCAAGGGATCGGTTCACGCGAGCGCAGGTCAAGCGTCGGAAGCGACCCGGCGTCATGGAAAAGGGGCAGGCATGATCATCGATAGCGTCGGGCTGTTTCAGGCGATTCATCAGCGCATGGATTATTCCACCGTGCGCCACACCCTGATCGCCCAGAACATCGCCCATGCCGATACGCCGAACTACAGCCCGCAGGACCTGAAATCCTTCAGCGCCGCCCTCAGCGCCCCGAAAACGCCGAAGCTCGCCGCGACCCATGCCGGACATATCGCCGCCGCGCCGGCGACCGCGGAATTCGCGGAGAACCGGACCTATGAAGGCTGGGAGGTGGAACCCTCCGGCAACGGCGTGCTCCTGGAACAGGAAGTCATGAAAGCCGCCGACGTCAGCCGCGACTACCAGCTCTCCGTAACGCTGATGCGCAAGCACCTGTCGATGCTGCGCGCCAGTATGAACACCCGATAGCCCTTAATCATCGAGCGCCCGGCCCAAGCGCCGTCAGGAAAAGAGACCAGCCATGGACCCGATCTCAGCGACAATGCGCATCGCCGCCTCCGGCCTGCAGGCGCAAAGCCTCAGGGTGCGGATGACGGCGGAAAATATCGCCAACGCCAATTCGCTCGCCCCCTCGCCGAACGCCGATCCCTACCAGCGCAAGACCATCGTCTTCGAAAGCAGGTTCGATCGCGCCCTCGGCGCGGAGCTGGTCAAGATCAAGCGCATCGGCGCCGACCCCTCGCCCTTCGGCGAGGTCTACAACCCCTCCCACCCGAGCGCCAATGACGACGGCTACATTCAGACTCCGAACGTCAATACGCTGATCGAAATGAGCGACATGCGCGAGGCGGGCCGCAGTTACGACGCCAACCTGAAAGTGATCGAGCAGGCGCGGTCCATGGCCGCGTCGACCCTCTCGCTCCTGGACGGCAACCGATAATCCGAGGCTCCCATGATTGATCCGATTACGAACACGCTTCTTTCCTCCGCCGGCAACGTTTCGACCGGCTTTGCTGCGCATAAAACCGCCGCGCCGGCCGGGCCGTCTTTCGCCGACGCGCTCAAAAACGCCGCCGGCGCCTCGGTCGATGCGGTCAAGCAGAGCGAGGCGACGGCCATGAGCGCGGTGCGCGGCGACGCCAGCATGCAGGACGTGGTGCAGGCGACCATCGCCGCGGAACTGGCTGTCGAATCGGCGGTCTCGGTGCGGAACAAACTGATTGAATCCTATCAGGAAATCATGCGGATGCCGATCTAGCGCCATGCAGGAAGCCGACGTCATCGCCGTGTTGCGCGAGGGGTTCTGGACGACCCTGGTGATTTGCAGCCCGCCACTCCTCGCCGGATCGGTCGTCGGGCTGATCATCGCCCTGTTTCAGGCGTTGACGCAGATCCAGGAGATGACCCTCACCTTCGTTCCGAAATTCATCGCCATTTTCGTGGCGATCATCCTCACCATGCCGCTCATTTTTCATGCGCTGGGCCAGTATACCGCCTATGTGGGCGACAAGATCGTAAA
The DNA here is from genome assembly GCA_001657385.1 of Parvularcula sp. BBD 1991-13. Classification (GTDB taxonomy): domain Bacteria; phylum Pseudomonadota; class Alphaproteobacteria; order Caulobacterales; family Parvularculaceae; genus Hyphococcus. Next base: position 119,050 of record LYSZ01000003.1, read on the forward strand.
CGGATTTTAAGGGGCCTCCCGCCATCATGACCGGGGCCGGGCGAGGACATGGAACGCGCACTTAACTTCTTCAATTTCGACGCGCACCGCGACGTCCTGTTCGCCCTCGGCGTCATCTGCATCCTCCTGGTGCTGTTCGCGCCCCTGCCGCCATGGGTGCTGGACATCGGGCTGACCTTTTCGCTCGCCTTTTCGGTGTTGATCCTGATGGTCGCCCTGTGGATCGACAAGCCGCTCAATTTCTCGTCCTTCCCGACGGTTCTCCTGATCGCGACGATCCTGCGGCTCGCGCTGAACATCGCCTCCACCCGGCTGATCCTGTCCGAGGGCCACACCGGCGCGGACGCGGCCGGCGGCGTCATTTACGGCTTTTCCCAGCTCATGATCGGCGGCAATTTCGTCATCGGCCTGATCGTCTTCGCCATTCTCGTCGTCATCAATTTCATCGTCATCACCAAGGGCGCGACGCGGATCGCCGAGGTCGGCGCCCGCTTCACCCTCGACGCCATCCCCGGCAAGCAGATGGCGATCGACGCCGACCTCGCCGCGGGCCTGATCGACGACAATGACGCGCGCAAGCGCCGCCACGAGCTTGAGGACGAAAGCGCGTTTTTCGGCTCCATGGACGGGGCGTCGAAATTCGTGCGCGGCGACGCCATCGCCGGCATGGTCATCACCTTCATCAACATCATTGGCGGGATCATCGTCGGCGTGGCGCAGATGGGCCTGCCCATCGGCGAGGCGGCCGCGTCCTATACGACGCTCACCATCGGCGACGGTCTCGCCTCGCAGATCCCCGCCCTCGTCGTCTCCCTCGCCGCCGGCCTCCTCGTCTCGAAGGGCCGCAATTTCGGCAGCATGGACCGCGCCGTGGTCGGCCAGCTCGGCGAATATCCCAAGGCAATGCTCATGGTGGCGGGCCTGATGACCATGCTCGGCTTCGCGCCCGGCCTGCCCTTCATGCCGTTCTTGACCCTCGGCGCCGGGATTGCCGCCATCGCGATCTACGGGCCGAAGATCGCGGCGGCCAAGCTCAAGGCGGCGGCCAAGGAAGAAAAGATCGCGCCGCCCAAGGAGGAGCGGGTCGAGGACACCCTGCGCATCGACGATCTCCAGCTCGAGGTCGGCACGCGCCTGCTGGCGCAGATTTCCGATCCAGGCAAGAGCCTCGCCGACAAGGTGAAATCCCTGCGCCGACGATTCGCCGCCGAGTACGGATTTTTGCTGCCCCCGGTGCGCATCAAGGACAATCTCTACATTCCGCCGGAAGCCTACAAGATTTCGGTACACGACATCGAAATCGCATCAGGCCACGTGCGCCTCAATTGCGTCATGGCGCTCGATCCCGCGGGCGGCGAGGTGGACATGTCGGGCGAGGACACGATCGATCCGAGTTTCGGCATGAAGGCGCGCTGGATCGACGCCTCCCTCGCCGAGCAGGCCGAGGAACAGGGCTACACCGTGATCGGCCCGGACAGCGTCCTGATCACCCACCTGTCGGAGACGATCAAGGACAACCTCGCCTCGCTCCTCACCTATGCGGCGCTGCAACGGCTGATCGATACGCTGGACCCGGAATACCGCAAGCTGGTCAACGATATCGTCCCATCGCAGATTTCCTTCGTCACCCTGGAGCGGGTATTGCAGTGCCTGCTGACGGAAAAGGTGTCGATCCGCAACCTGCCGCAGATCCTGGAGGCGGTGACGGAAGCGACCGCGTGGACGCGCAATATCACGATGATCACCGAGCATGTGCGCACACGCCTCGGCAAGCAGATTTCCACCGCCGTCACGGGCGACGACGGCTATGTTCCCGTGATCGCGCTCTCCGCCGGATGGGAAAAGATCTTCCTGGAGAGCATCCAGGCCGACCAGAACGGCGAGCGCAATTTCGCCATGGCCCCGACCGCCGTGCAGGAATTCATCACCACGGCGCGCGCCGTGCTGGCCAAGAACAAGGACAACGAGGCCATGCCGGTGATCCTGTGCTCCGGCGAGGCGCGGCCGTTCGTGCGCTCGCTCCTGGAGCGCGCGGCGCCGAACACGCCGATCATCTCCCATAACGAGCTGCACGCGACCGTCCCTATCAAGACGATCGACCAGATCTAGGGGGATGGCGTGGATATCCCGATTTCCCTGGACCCGCTCTATGCGTTCTTGCTGATTTTTTCACGGGTCAGCGCCATTCTGATGCTGATGCCGACGGTGGGGGACAGCTGGGTGCCGATGCGCGCGCGCCTGGCGGCGGCCCTCGCCTTCAGCATGCTGCTGACCGGCGTCGGCGTCGGCGCCGCCGCGGCGCCGGAAAACTTTTTCGACGGCGTCACCATGGTGATCGCAGAAACCGCGACGGGGCTGATCATCGGCGGCGCGATGCGGTTTTTCCTCGCCGCGCCCGCCATCGCCGGCCAGCTCACCAGCCAGATTACGGCGCTCTCGAACATCTTCACCGCGGCGGGCATGCCGCTTCAGACGAGTTCGGTCCTCGGCGTGTGGTTCCTCATCGGCGCCATCGCCTTCATGTTCGTCTCGGGGCTGCATTACCTGATGCTCGATGCGATCGCGTCCAGCTATTCCCTCATCCCCCTCGGCGACTTCGCCCATATGGGAGACATGGCGCAGCAGATGACGCGCATTTTCGCCGGCGTCTTCATGCTCGGCGTACAGATGGCCGCGCCCTTCATCCTCCTGGGGCTCGTCTTCAATCTCGGCGTCGGCCTCGTCAACAAGATGCAGATGACGATGCCGGTCTATTTCATCGCCATGCCGATTTCCATTCTCGGCGGGTTCTATGTCCTCGCCTACGCGATCGGCCCGGTGCTGACGGCCTATCGCGGGGTTTTCGCCGCCTGGCTCGCGGCGCCGTTTCAGTAGGGGGCGAACGCCATGAGCGACGAACAGGACGAAAGTCAGAAAACGGAGGAGCCCAGCGAGAAAAAGCTGACCGACGCGCGGCGCAAGGGCGACATACCGACTTCGCGCGAGGTCGCGACCGCCGCCGGCATCGGCGCCGCTGCGGCGCTGATGGCCTTCGCCGCCCCGCCGGTGGCGAGCCGTTTCACCAGCGCCCTGACCCTGCTCGTCGCGAACGCGCACGATATCAGCCTGAACCGCTCGCTGGACGATTTCTCGCGCTATCTGTTCGACCTATTCGCAGTCATGATCGCCGTCTTGAGCCCGATCTTTCTCGCCTTCGCCGCCGCGGGCGTCGGCGCAGCGTTTGCGCAGAACGCCGTCGTCTTTTCAACCGAACGCATCAAACCGCAGCCGAACCGGCTGAATCCTGCGAAAGGGTTTAAGCGTATGTTCTCCACATCCTCATTCGTCGAACTCGGCAAGAGCGTCGCCAAGGTGGCGGCGGTGGCGACCGTCGTGGCCATGTTCACCTTGTCGGAAGTCAACAATATCAGCTCGGCGGCGAGCTACGATCTGTCGATCCTGTCCGAGCGCATCCAATCGCTGACCATCCGGCTGCTCGGCGTGGTGCTGGTCACGACCATCGTCATCACCGTGCTCGACGTCCTGTGGCAACGCCTCGACTGGCGCAAGAAACAACGCATGACCAAGCAGGAGGTCAAGGACGAGCACAAACAACTCGAAGGCGATCCTCACATCAAGGCTCGCGTCGCGGAGATCCGCCGTGCGCGCGCCCGCAAGGCCCGCATCCAGGCGGTGCCCAACGCCACCGTGGTCATCGCCAACCCGACCCACTTCGCCGTCGCCCTGCGCTACGCGCCGGAGGAGAGCGACGCCCCGGTCTGCATCGCAAAGGGACGCAACAAGATCGCCCTCAAGATCCGCGAAGTCGCGGAAAAACACAACGTGCCGGTCGTCGAAAACCCGCCGCTCGCGCGTGCGCTGCACGATGTACTGCAGGAAGACCATCCGATACCGGAGGAGTATTACCAGGCGGTCGCCGAGATCATCAACTACGTCTTCCGCAGCGGCGCCCGAAACCTGACGCTGTAGCGGGCCAGCGGTCAGAGCCGGGACGCGAGCCGCGCATCGGCCGTCATCCGAAAACACGGCGTATAAAGTATAAAAAAGTCCCCCGCGGCAAAACCGCGGGGGACCGGAAAAACCGGAACGCCGAAGAGGTGTTAAAGGGGTGTTACGGGGCGGCCGGCGGATCGGCCGGACGGTCCATGACCGACAGGACGGCGCCCGGCGCGACCGATACGCCGGAAGCGAGCTTCAGTTCCGCGCCGCCATTGAAGAAGCGCAACTCGTCAACGCTGTCGACAAGGACGATCTGGCCGGCGGGACGCGCCTCCTCCCCGTCGAGCGCGACCAGTTCGACGCGGTAAATTCCGTCCGCCGCCGTCGTTCCATTGTCGGCCTTGCCGTCCCAGGTGATCGCATGGCGCCCGACTGCGGTCTGTGCATCGAGGCTCGCCACAAGGTCGCCCGTATCGTCATAAATGCGCACGGCCATGGTCTCGCCCGGCGCGGTGACGTCATAATCGAACGAGGCTTCGCCCGATTGCAGGGCGATGGCGCCGCTCGCCGCCTCCACCTGGCGACCAAGGAAATCAAGTCCTTCATAGGCCGAGCCGCCGCGCTGCAACGCGGCGATCTCCTCGAGCGCCTGGGTCTGCGCCACCGACTGTTCAAGCTGGCTGAACTGGGTCAGTTGCGCCACGAACTCCGTCGGGTCCGTCGGATCGAGCGGGTCCTGGTTGCGCAACTGCGCGGTCAGCAGGTTAAGGAAAGTGTCGAAATTCTCGTTGAGGTTCAACGCCCCGGTGCGCGAGGCTGATTGGGTCTGCACGGCGCCGCCGGGGGCGTTGTTCTGGGATATGGGGTCGATGACGGTCATGGTGGTCTGTCTCCGCAAAACGTTGGCAAATTACAAAAAGAGGCCCTCGCCGCCGCGCCGTCCGGGCGCCGGGGGCTCGCCCTCTTCATCGGCGTCCCCGCCGGTATCGCCGTCGACATCGCCCGAAACCGGCGCGCCGTCGGCTTGATCGGCAAGCTGATCATTTCTCCCCTCGCCGTCGCGGTCGGCGTCGGCGAACTGCTGCTGGCCCTGGTCCTGAAGGTCGAACTGCAGGCCCTCGCGCTCCACGGGCAGTCCGGCGCTTTGCAGCGCCTGTTGCAAGGAGCCGGCGGCATGGCGCATCGCCTCCAGGGCGGCAGGATGCTCGGCGGAAATCACCACGCGGGTCGCGCCCTTGCGCACCAGCAGCCGCACCGACACCTGCCCCATCTCGGCGGGGTTCAACTGGAACCGCAGGTGATCGACGCCGTTGGCGGCGAGGAAGGAAAGGTTCTGGGCGACCTGCTGCACGACGCCCTGCGCCCCTGAGGCGGGTGTTGCGACCGCTCTTGCGGCGGACGCCGCTTCGGCGGCGCGGGCGGGCGCTTCGGCGCCCGCCGGCGCGCCGGTCCCGCTCGCTCCGGCCTTGGCGTCGACGCCCTGGATCGCGGACTTGTCGCCCGGCGCGCCCTCGGACGCAACGCCCTTGTTCATTAAGCTGAAGACATCGCCGCCCGACGCCGCGCCTTGAGCCGCTTGCTGTCCGCCGCCCGGTTGCGCGGCGTGGCCGCCGGCGGCCTGGGCGCGCGCGTCCTGTCCGGCGAGCGCCGCCTCGATGGCGCCGGAGGGCGCACCCGCCATGCCGGCCCTGTCCGCAGCCCTCTCCGCAACTGCGGCCCGGGCGCTTCCGGCCGCCTGAGGGTCAAGCGCAGCCGCGCCGGCCCCTTGCCCCGGAACGCCGCGAAGCAGACGGTCAAGCGTTGACGCCACGCCGGCGCCGCCGCTGGAGGCCAAAGGCGACGCCGCCGCCTGGGCCGGCGGCGGATCGGATTTTGGCGCCGCGCCGGGTTTCAGCATATCGCCGCCAGGCGCCGCCTGAAGAAAAATCCGCTGGATCAGCGCGGCCGGTCCGCCCGCTACGCCTTCGGGCGCCGTCAGGGCCTGGACGTCGTCCGGCGCCGGGGCCTGGCCCGGAACCGCAGCGCCGTTGCCCGCCTGCACGCCAGCTTGCCCTCCTGCCTGAGCCGGCCTGGCGTTGGACAGGATCGACGCGATCAGGGCGGCGAAACCGCCTCCATCGCTGGTCTTGGAATTTCCGGACTGGGCGCCGCGTTCGCCGCGGGCGTCGCTTGTCAGCGTCGTCAGTCCGGCAGGCGATTTGATATTGCCAGAATCCATGAATGCCGCCTTGAAGCTAGACCGCCAAGAGACGGCAGGCGCGTAAAACTGAAATGAAAGCTGTAATTGTAATCAGTGCAATTTAGCGCAAATTATTCGCAAACGGCGTTTGACGACGCGCGGCGCGCCGGGTTTACGGAAGCGCCGCCGCGGCCAGGGGCTCGCCCTTGCGCGCGCGCGCGGCGGCGGCGCGCGTCGAGACAGCGTCCGGCGCAACGACGCCCACGCCCGCCGCCGCCTGGTACCGGACCAGCGCGGCCAGTTCCTCGCGCATTTCCACACGGTACTTCCGGCGCAGTTGGGCGATGGTCTGCGAGATCGCCGACTCCACAGCGCGGGCGCGGGCGCACATTTCGCTATAGGAAAGATTCTCGGCGACCATCAACAGCACCTCGGTCTGCTTGATGGTCAGCTTGGGACAACGGTTCCGCAGACCATGCAGGCGCTCATTATACCTGAACCAGTCCTCGAAGACGGCGACGATGTTGGACTTGAAGCCCTCCGCATCGGTATGAATGCGCCGGAAGCGATAAGCGACGGCGCGCAGAGCCTCGCGGGCAAGCGCGCCCTCCTCGACGAGCGCCGCGGCGCCGATGCGGCCTTCCGCGACTTTGTTCACCAGCGCGCGCATGGCCGCGCCCGCCGCCTTGTCGGCTTCGTCGCTGTCATCCGTATCCGTTTTTTTATGCATCGCCAGCGCTTCCAGCACGGTCATTTTGTTGGCGAACCAGCCCAGGCCGCCATCCTCGAAAATCGGACGCAGGCGGTCTATCTGTCTCAGCGCCGCATCGAGGTCGCCGCGCGAAATCTCCGCGCGGACAAGACCGACGGCGAGGTGTCCATCCTCTAGCCAGCCATATTCCACCCCGCCGGACGGAAAAATGTCGTCGAATCCGCCGCGGTAATCGGCCCGCAACGCATCCAGGACGTCATGGCGCTCGGCGACGGCGGCGAGGTGGATCAATGCGCCGTACAGCGCTTTTTCCGCACCGCGCAAGTCTCGATCCTTGGCGCGTCCGGCCCCCTGCAACAGGGTGCGGTGCGCGGCGTCGAATCCTTCCGTCGCCATGGCCGCGCGCGCTTTCATAACGTATGCGAATGAAAACAGCTCGGCCCAGTAATCCTCGCTGTCGATGATAACGTCCAAAGCCCGCGACATCCGCCGGTAGCAATTCTGAACCTCGCCGCTCTCCAAGCCGCACGCCGCTAGCCCCAGATCGACGAAAGCCGACAGTTGCTCATACTGCTGATCAGTAACGAGAAGGCTGTTTTTCGAGCCGTGGAAACTGGACCTTGCCGCCGCGACGTCGCCCTCGAACAGGTTCACCATGCCTTTGTGGCAGGAGGTCAGGATCACGCTGAAATAGGCTTTCGCCTTGTCGAATTCCCGGCAGGCGAGCACCATCCTTTCTTTCGCCTCGCCAAACGCCCCCTTGCGCATGAGCAACACCGACAAGGCGTTGTTGATCATGCCAAGATAGACGGGATCGGCGCTGTAGGTTTGCAGGCGCGCGCTGCGCAGCCGGGCGAGATGGTCGTCATAGGCCTGCGCTTCAGCGCCGCGGTAAATGTCGTAATAGGCGCTTACCGCCAGGAAATCGACCTCCAGCGAGCTTGCCGACGTGCTTTTATCGTATGCGGATCTTTCCTCCAGGTCGGCTTTCGTTTTGTCGAGATAATGCCGGGCGCGGTTGAATTCTCCCCGGCGCATGGCGAACAGCGCCTGCGCCGGCCGCAACTGCGGGATTTCGCCGTCGAAATATCGCTTCAGGTTGGCCATGACCTCGTTGAACAGATCCAGGTCGATGATCAGCCGGCGCAGGCTGACGCCCACATGCGCCGCCATCTCCTGGGAAAAATCCTTGTCATGCGTTCTCAGCGCATAGCTGACGGCGCGGTAGTTTTCTCCCTGCAGCCTGTAGTGAAGGGCGATGCGTCTGTACAGGGACGAAAGGTCCTCTGTGCTGTTGCGCTGGGTGCGCCGGCTGTCGAGAAACATCTTGATCACCGGATGGAACCGCAAGAGTTGACGCCTTGGGTCGACCTCGATGACAAAGGGGTGCAACGCCCGCAGCTGAAACATCTCGCCGGTGGAGATGTTCCCGTCCGTCACCGCTTTCGCCGCCTCAATGTCGAACGAGGGAAGAACCGACAGTTGTTCCATCCATTCCCTCAGTTTTTCGGGAATATCCCTGTAGACTTCTTCAGCGATGTAATCGAACGACGACGCCAGCGCCGCTTCGAAATACGAGGACGGCTCTCCCAGCGACGCATTGTCATCGAGCCATCGCCGGGCGGCGTTGACGCAGACCGGCCAGCCCATGGAAAGTTGCGCCAGGGTCTCGACATCGAGGCCCGGCACCTTTTCCGCATCGGGACGGTTCGCGTTGACGACCTCGCCCACCTCGTCGCTCGTGAAGGCGAAATCCTCCGGGCCGAAGATGACCGCCCGCCCCCACATCTCCATCTTGCGCGCGCCGATCTCGGGCATCCGCCGGGCCGCGACCAGGATGCGCATATTGGGCTCGAGGCGGGCGATCACACCCTGCAGCAAATCTTCCACGTCCGGGTTTTGCACGAAGTGGAATTCATCGATGATCATGTCGATCCGGCCGTCGTCACGACCGTCGTCATTCTCGGGCCGCGCCGTTTCTCGCCCCTCTGCCCCGCCGTCCTCGGCCACGCCATCCTCGGCCCCGCGAGCGGCGCCATCGCCATCGCCGCCCGAACCGACCGGCGGTTTCATTTTCCTGAGGGCCTCGACGATGCGCACAGCCGGCTCCACGGACACGAAATCGCCTGATAGAAAATCCCCGTGGCCGCCGGCGTCTTCGTGCGGGACCTGGCAACCTGCGTCGGCAATGGCCTTGAACACAGCCGTCACGAATTCGCCCGCTCCGCTGGCCGGCCGGGTGAACGAGACATAGATGCAGCGCGTTGTGTCCTGGCCGGCGACGCTCTGCATGTAATGGGTGAGAAAAGCCGTCTTGCCGTATCCGGCCGGCGCCACCAATAACGCCACGGGCTTGTCGGTCAAATGACGGGAAACTTCTGTGAGCAGCGCCTTTTTCCGAACCGCGCCTTCAAGCCCCGGGACGGCGGCGGGCCGGATAAGGCCATGGGGTTTTATGACAGCCGCAGTTGGATTGGTCATGCCGACCGCCAGGCCCAATGCATAGATTCCCTAAAAGATTACTTGATGTATAATCCTTACTAACGTTACAAAAATATTGCCGCAACACAACATCACCCAGATACGAAATCGTTGAAACGTGGCAAGTTGACCGCGCATTCCGCGTAAACCATTGAAAGTTATAGACTTTCCATCAAGCCCGGTTTACGCGACGCAGTACGGTTGCACGGAGGGTGACTTTGCAACCAAAAGCCTGTTTTATAACAGATAATCAGAAAATGTAATAATCATCCGACACTGAATTTACCAATAACTGTATGGGCGCATCAGTAACGCCGCGAGGAGCGAATAGACCGAATCGCCCCTTCGCCGCGCCGTCAGAGACGCCTCAGGAAAAAGGATGACCGTTCCCCGGCCAGCGACAATTGACCAGCCTGGACCGTCGAGCCGACTAGGGTCCGGACCCATTAACACTGACGAGTAAACCGAGAGCCGAGCGACAATTTCTCGCCAGAATAGGAAATTGCGAGCTTAGGAGCGCAAAGTCCGATTTCATACTATAGTGGAAGTTGATACTGCGGAAGCAGGAGTACTCCTTGCTCGAACCAATTGGTCACTGGTATACGAGAGTTGGGAAGACGCACAGCTGTTAGTCTCTTCGCCACGCTCTTAAGGACTCAACGAAGTGTCGATACGAAGAAGCTCAGTCGTCGGGGAACGCGTTCCTTAAGAGCCTGACGATCGTCGCCGCGTCCTCTTCCGTGAGGTCTCGAAACAAGGCCTCAACGATTTCTGTTCTGATCTCGGCAACTTGCGCCGCTTTTTCTCGACCCTTGTCCGTGATCAGTACGACCTTGGCTCGCTTGTCTGCTTCGTCCTGACGACGAATGATGTAACCTTGGGTTTCCAGTCTTTTGAGAGATCGTCCAGCATTACTGCGATCGACCGTCAGAGCTGCCGAGAGCTCATCCTGTGTCATGGCGCTATCCTCACGGCCTAAAACGCTTACGAGTCTGGCTTCCGTGTGATTCAAGCCCACAGCCGCAAGCGTGCTCTCTGCAAGGCGAAACCGTCTTTGCGCTAGCGTGCCGACAAGATCGAAAAGTTCTGAATAGCTGCCGACTTGCTCTCTATTTGACATTCAAATCTTTCCATGCGTAATATATATGCGTGCGCACGCATATATATTACTGAAATCAAATGGGGATGAAAATGGATATTGAAAGAGCAAGCGAGGTTATGGGTCCAATGTTCAGCGCGGTATCGGAAGACGCTTCGACCGCTTTAAGGGCGCTCGAACTTAACTCAGATTCTGACATTCTGGACGTGGGTACCGGAGAAGCGCAGTTTGCCATTTATCTAGCCCTCCAAGGTTACGACGTGCTGACCGGTGAACCGGCAACCGACACGTCTCAATACGCCGGCAAGGATTGGATGGACAAAGCGGATAAGCTGGGCGTGTTGAATCATATTCGATTTCAAGCATTCGATGCGAGTGACATACCTTTCCCCGAGAAGGCTTTCGACGCGGTTTTCTTTTTTGGCGTCCTTCACCACATAGATGAAGAACTGCGGCGCAGTGTGTTTCGCGAAGCTCTCCGTGTAATGAAACCGGATGGCGCGATTGTGTTCTTCGAGCCTAAGTCGGAGACGTTGGAAATGGTGTGGAAATCCGACCCTGATCATCCCGTCGCTGCCAATCCGGTGGACTATGCCTCGGGCCTCAACATTACAGCGTCAAAGATGACCGGTTCGCTCATGGACATATACATCTTTCAAAAGGCGACGTAGAATTGAGCACTGGCGGTCCAGGAGTCTCAAGCCGCAAGAGTCCGCTTTGAACGAAACTAGTCGATCAAATCTTCGATCAGAAATGTCCATTTCGGGCCAATCCCGGTCCTGGGGAAGCAGCGGAAAAGGGGGGCGCAAAACCAGGAGATCGGACGTTCGCGGGGTGGTCGGACCACAAAAATCCACGCGATCACGGACCGCCTCTGTCGACCAATCCGGTTCATGCTGACGGGCGGGCATGTGCCAGACTGTGTGGTTGCAGAGCCTCTTCTTCGCCTGCTGCCGTCGCGGGTGAACGTCGTGCAGGGCGACAAGGGCTATGATAGCAATGCCGTCCATTCACAGATTGAATCGGCGGGCGCGACTCCGAACATTCCGCCCAAGTCCAACCGGCGCTACAAGCCAGGCTTCTCGCCAGCGCTCTACAGAGACCGCAACGCCGTCGAGCGAATGTTCGGGCGGTTGAAAGACTTTCGCCGGATCGGAACCCGCTATGACCGAAGGGCTGATGTCTTCCTCTCCGCCGTATACCTCGCGGCAATCGTCAGTTACTGGTTATGAGTCCGGACCCTAATAAGGCAGATAAGCCGGATTCGCGAGGGTGACGGCGGCGTCGAACTTCAGATCGGAGCTTTCGGCGTGCTGCTGATGGACCTCGACAGCGATCGCGTTGTCCCCGTCGCGCAGCAGCGATACAGGAACGGGCAACGCCGAATAGCCGGTCACCTTGCCGACGCCTTCCGCGCCGTAATTCGCCACGTCGCCCTCGGGCAGGCGAACGCGCCCGATTTCTCTTGCGTTGACGAAAACAACGCACCCGTCGTCACAGGCGACGAAAACCGTAATGGCGGCCTGGTTTTCCGGCAATGACGACCGGTCGACGGAGAATGTCCGCGCAAAATAGGCGGCGGGATATTTTCCCTTCGGCGCCGCTGAAAACGGCAGCGCAAAATCGCCCCGTTCCGGTATCGCGGTCGCAATGTCGTCATACCCGTAGCCGAGGGGGGACGCCCCTTCGCCTGTAACAAGGCTGTCCGACGGGCTGGCGGCCCAGTTCGCGCCCAGCCGGTCATGTCCCGTGTAATATGACCAGGTCGCGCCGGGCGGCAGGAGGAAGGATTTTTCCGCCGCATACAGCTCCGACTGTGAAAACAAAACCCCAACCGTAAGGGCAGCCATCAGGCGCCGGCGAAAAACAACCTCTTTATGCATGTGCCAATCTCCGTGGGATAAAGCGCAATCATGTTCGCAACCGCGCTGACATTGTGAAAATCAATTGTTTAAATCATTCAATAAATCCGCTCGCCGGGAGACGTCGAGCCAGAGCGCCGGGCAAATAGCGGCGACGGCGCGACGACGCGCCTGAAGCTGGCCTACATAAACCCAAAAGGCTGCTCCGTCTACTTACTTTCATATCGCCTCATCCGCCGGCGCGGGAAGACGCCGCACGACCAGTACAGACCGGAGTAGAGCCGTGACGATCCCGCACGCGATCCGGTTCACAACACTGCGCAAGATCGTGACGTGGAGATTCTTCGGATCGCGTCAAAGAGAATCCACCCTAAAATCGTCGTCATTCACGATTTTCACATGATACAGTCAACGATCGTTTGATTTCCCGCGCGCACATGTTGCATTGTCGGATCGAGGCGTTATGGTAACTCCTCTTTTTTAATTTGCATACGTATTGTTTCACCGCTTTCGACTAGATTGAACAGACCAGGGTCGAAACCGCGCAAACCACAACCGCTTCGCAGCTCGAAGCCGCCCGACCTGAGCCGGCCAAACGGTCGGCTCAGCCCTTGAGACTTTGCCGATAGCTCGTGAACGCTCAGATGATGAGACCTTTCTTTTTTTAAACTGGCGCACCCGCACCCTAAAAGGCGGCCGCGTTCATGACGAGAACCGCGAACAGGGCCCGTGAACAGGGCCCGTGAACAGGGACAGCAAGCCGGAACCGCAACGCAAGGCGCTGCGCAACGGCCTTTATCGAGAGGAGTTCGACACCCCGCCGACGCACAGGGAAACAAGCAGTTTATTTTCCTTACAATGATATTATTTTCAGGAACATCGACATTGCCAGTTTATAGTTTTGATCCGCAATCTGATATCGGTTTCGTATACTGGGTGACAGGTTTGCCTGGCGCCGGAAAATCAACCTTCGCCCGCGCCCTGAACGACAGCCTGAAACAGGCGGGCGTTCCCTCCCTGCTCATCGATAGCGACCAGTTCCGCAATGCGCTTGGCAACGCCTTTGGTTTCGACCGCGAAAGCCGGCGCGAGCTTGGCGCCGCCTATGGCCGCCTGTCCGATCTTTTCAGCCGGCAGGGGCTCGACATCGTCTGCGCCACGACATCGCTTTTCGAGGATGTCCGGCGCTGGAACCGCGAACACCTGGCGCATTACCAGGAAATTTACATCCAGACCCCGTCGGACCTGATCGTCCGCCGCCACCCGAGAGGGCTTTACGCGCGCGCCCTGGAAAAGCGCGTCAGAAACGTTCCCGGCGTCGATCAGTATATTGAGGAACCCAGGGAGCCGGATGTGGTGATCGACAACACCGACGACGTCACGCCGGACGACCTGAACGCTTATGCGGCGCGCATCGTCATGGAACGTTTCGCCCATTCCCGCACAGAACAAAAAGGAACCGCCTTATAATGCTTGACGCCTCCGACACTTCTCCATCCGTTGACCCGCTCCTGAAACGAGGTTTCAACTTCCACGAAGCCGGCAACAACCTCGCCGCAGCGAAGATCTTCGAGATCGCCTATCGTCGCGACCCGTCTTCCATCGCCGCCATCCTCAACATGGGTTCGTCCTATTACAAGGCGAAGCATTATCCGGAAGCGGAAGAGGCCTACAAGGAGGCGCTGAAGACCGATCCCGACAATGCAACCGCCCATTACGGCCTCGGCATGATCTATGAGGAAATCGGCGACCGCCCGGCCTCCCGCGCGCGCTTCCAAAAGGCGGCGGCGCTTTCCCCTGACGCCGGCAAGCCGTGGATGTCCCTGGCGCAGGTCACGCACGAAGAAACCCCGCGTCTTCAGGCGCTGAAACGCGCGACCGACTGGGCGAAAAGGCAGCTTGAAAACGACGCCCTCTCCGTCGAAGCCCTGAAAGAATTGATTACATATTTTCAGGAAGCAAAAATGCATGACGAGGTCAGGCGCGCATGCACGTTGGCGCTGCAACACAAACCTCAGTCGCAAAGCCTCATGGAGGCGCTCGCCAGCAGCCACCTCTGGCTGCACGATTATGAAACGGCGGCGGGCCTGAAACGCAGCGTGATTATGACATGTGAACCGACATATACAAGACCGGTGAAAGATGAGGCCTTCGCCAAATCGGCCACCAAAACGCTGATCGAGATCCACGAAACCCTGACCGCCGCAAAGATTCCGTTTTTCCTCGTCGGCGGCACCTTGCTCGGGTTCATTCGCGACAACGGCGTTATTCCGCATGACAAGGATGTCGATATCGGCGTCATGGACGACGTCTCGAACAAGGACGTGATCGAAGCCATGCGGAACAATATCGAGTTCACCTGTCCTCTGACTTACGCCGATGACGATATTTATCTGAATGTCAGTCACGGCTCGACCGGCATCGACGTCTTCCGGCATGAACGGGACAACGACCATATCTGGTGCGGCATCAACCGCCGCGCCGGCGCGATGAAATGGCGCTACAGGGCTTTCGGCTTCAAGCAGGCTGAAATCCTTGACCGGACATTCGCCGTTCCGGACGACTGCCCGCAATATCTGACAGACCTGTTCGGGGCCTGGGAAACGCCAGACGTCGGCTATCAGTCGGTTCTTTCTTCGCCAGCCCGTTTTGATACGGATCATCATTTTCTGCGCTATATGAGCTATTATCGCTTGTGGCTCGCGGTGCACAGGAAGAATACGGACCTTCTCAACCGGACGCTCGAACAGACGCCAGAGGACGTCAGGAACGATTCCGAGTTGAATGAGCGGCTGGCGTTTTTGAATCAGCGTTCGTAACGCAAAGCGCGCTTGTCCAGGATCGGCATTCATTATTTCAGATTTACGCTTGAGGACACTTTCTATGGCATGGACGATTATTGAGCTTGGCGTAGCGTCACAAACCACAAAAGGCTCGCTCGGCACATTTGTCGAGGTAAGCGTGGTTTCCGGCACGGTCTGTCATCCGAGTTTTTCCGTTGACGGAAACGGAACCTGCGGGTGTCTCGAATGACGTCAACGCAAACCATGCCCCGCGCCGCCCAAACGACCGACGAACCGAAAAATCCGGGCAACGCCATGCCGCAACAGGTCTTTCAGGCCAAGGCGGCGAGTTATTGCCTGCTGGATAGCGTTTCAATCTTTCTTGACCGCGAAAACGACCGGTATCACTACCTCGACAGGGAGAAAACCGGACTTCTCGATGCGCTCCGCCGCGGCTTTGGCCCCGACGGCGTGGCGCGGGGCGCCGCCGGCCCCGTGGACGCAAGCGTCGTCAAGGAGCTGACGGAAAAACGCCTTCTGACGACGCAGGCGAAGGACGGCAAAGCGCTTCAGCCCGTCTCCCATACGCCGCCCATCTCTTCCGTATACGATGATTACTGGAAGCCGCAACTCTACCCGGCGACGATCGCGCACCTGGCCGTTCAACACCTCTCCGTCCTGCGCCGGATCAAAACGGAGAGCCTTTTCGAAACGACGCAAAAAGCGGAACGGGCGAAAGCCTCCATCGCCGGACGCGAAAAGGCTGTCGCCGAAACGGAACTGCGCGCAAAAGCGAAGAAAATAATCGATTCGCGATATTTTGTTTATACGTATAGAGATAAGTGCCTCTTCGATTCCTACCTCTTTTTCACCTATTTCGTGAACAGACGCATTCCCGTCAACTGGGTTTTCGGCGTCAACCTATATCCGTTCGCGGCGCATTGTTGGGTCGAATATGAAGGATTGGTTATGAACGACCCGCTGGAACGCGTTGCGGCCTTCACGCCGATCTACGTCATTTAAGGAAGCGTCACCGCATGATCAACTACTTCCTTCTCGCCTGGGACCCCGACAACAAAGAACATGTCACGAATGCGGACAAACTTCTGCAAACGGTCAGGGGGGCGCCGAACGATTTCGAGCCGGTTTTCAACGCCGAGGGCGTCGCCGTCTACGTTCAGGGAGACTGCACCGAGACCGTATTCCCCCTGGATAACGGGATGGGGCTCATTCTCGGCCGGCTGTTCCATAATGTTCAGTCACCGGATGACGACGCCAAGGTCAACGGCGCCATAAAAAAATCCACCAGGGAGATTGTCGACAGCCGCGGCGAGCACCTGACCCGCAACTACTGGGGGTCTTACCTTACCGTGATCAGGGGCGCCGACAAGACGCTTCTGGTCGGACGGGATTGCAGTTGCCTGCAACTTTGCTACACGACCTGGCTGGACGGCGTCTTTTGCGCTTTTTCCAATCTGGACGCCCTGCCCTTTTACGAGTCCGTCCGTAAAGATATCAACTGGTCGTATCTGACCCAGTTCGCCCGCTACACGCACCTGCCGCTGATCGAAACCGGCCTGCAACACGTGGAACAACTGGCGGGTGGCGAAACCGCGGAAATCAACCTGCAAACCGGAGCGGTTGAAAAATTCCGGAACTGGCGGCCGGAAGAGTTCACGGAAAACCCGATCGAGGATTTCGAGACGGCGCGCCGCACGCTCCACACCACACTCCTCGCGACGCTGTCCGCACAGGCGAAGCCATATGACAACATCGCCGTGATGTTGTCCGGCGGGCTCGATTCGTCGATCCTCCTCGCCTGCCTGCGCAATGTTCATCCGGACGCGGAGGTCTACGCCAAGCACCTCCTCTCCATGGAGAACGACCTCAGCGAGGCGCACTACGCCCGCGCGATGGCGGATGCGTATGGCGTCGAAATGGCCGTGGAGGAGCAGGAGGCGGGAACGAACACCAGCTACATCGGACACGTCACGCCGCCCTGGCCCATCCCCGTCGACCGGGACTATATGGAGGACAACGACGCCAACGCGGCCGCGATCCGGAAAGGCGCCGACTACATCGAAAGCCGCAACATCCAGGCGTTTTTTAAAGGCCAGGGCGGCGACATCGTGTTCTTCAAGCGGCCGGAGATCGCGCCCCTGTTCGACTACCGCAGGAAACACCCCTTCGACCGGCAATATTACGAGATCCTGATGAACACCGCCCGGCTGACGCAAATGTCCGTGTGGAAACTGCGCAAGGCCGTGCGGCGCAACGACCGCAACGCGGTGCGCAGGCCGGACACGCGGAACATCTTCCTCGCCGCGGACTTCATGGCCGACGCGCCCGCGCGCAGCCCCTATGACGAGCATCCGTGGTTTCGCGGGGATACGGACTTTTCCTTCGGCAAGCAGCACCAGCTCCAGCAGTTCACGGTCTTCAACCACTACGCCCAGCGCTGGACGCCGAGCAAGCCGGAGATGCTGGCGATTTCGCCGTTCATCTGCCAGCCGCTGATGGAGGTCATGCTGCGCATACCGACGCACATCATCCTGGCGGGCGGGCGCAATCGCGGCCTGGCGCGGGAGGCGTTCAAGGCCGAGCTCGCCCCCGAGATCTACGCCCGGGAGCAGAAGGGATACGTCACCAAATACTTCTTCAACGGGCTGATCGAGAACCTGCCCGCGATCCGGGCGTATCTTTATGACGGCGTCCTCCTGAAACAGGGCTTCCTCGACCGGGCGGCGCTGGACGCGCATCTCAACGAAGACAGCATCAAGACGAAACTCGTCGGTTCTTTTTTGTTAAACGCCCTCAAGAACGAAAAATGGGCGCGGTCCGTTGCGTAAAGTGAGGGGTGTATGTTTTTTTAAAATTTATGGTGGAGAAAAGTATGATTATCGAACTTGGACTTGCCTCTAATGCTACAAAAGGATCAATCATACCACTTTTTATTGAATTTGATGGAGATCTTACTAGAATTTGCCCGCCACCGTTCCAGTTTACACTTACAATTGGGGGTGATTTTGACTGTGATTAATCTTTTTGTGGCTGAACGAATTATCAAAAGCCAATAAAATCATAAAGACTATATTGTATCGTATACTGACAAATAACATTGATAAAAAGAGACTGTTATGGTTTAATGACATCACCGCTTCACAGCGATGTATATTTCAAAAACTTAAATGGAGATGATCTATGATTATCGAACTTGGTCTTGCTTCTGATGTTACTAAAGGCAGCCCCCTTCCGGCTCCAAATATTGAATATACAAGCGCTCTGCCTGCCAACGTTTGCACACCAGCTTTCACGTCAGGCGGTCAAGATAAATTTACTTGTTCGTAATATTTTATTTGCGAAGAAATTTAGATGCGCACTTATGTGCGCATCTATTTTTCTGATTATTTATATTCTATGTTTACTTCTTATTTTAAAAATTTGAATACTTGTCTCCATAAATCATGCTGATTTTGAGGTTGTTCAATAAGATGATGCTCTCCAAAATATTTTACAAAAAGAACTTCTTTATCTTCTCGATGTAGCGCAGAGAATATTTCTTCGGCTTGTGTTACGTGTGCTGCTGTATCCAAGCCGCCATGAATCAGAAGTATCGGCGTAGATACATTCTGGACATGAAAAAGCGGACTGTTTCGTATGTACCGATCCGGCGCGTCCCACGGCTGCGCTCCTAACGTGAACAATCGCGATTCGACACTAGGGCGATCATATATGCCGCCAGGCTGACTAAATCTCTCTCCATCAATCTTTGCCCATGGCGCAAATGTTCCGTACTGGCTAACAATATTGGATATCATCATGGCTGAAATGATTGCTTGAAACCGGTCTGACTGCACAGCCGCAGACAATGCGGCATAGCCGCCAAAACTGTGACCAGTTAACGCCATACTTCTTTGGTCAACAAACCCAGTATTGATAGCATTGTTAATAGCCGAGTCGATGGCAACTATAATCCGCGGCATAGGCTCCACTGAACCTTCTTCCTTGGCATAAGGAATAGACGGTAGTAATACTGCGTATCCTTGGGCGGCAAAAACCTCCATCATAACTGGAGCTGTTAAATATGTTGACCAAATATCGCTCGCGAAAGGAGGATGATTTACTGGTGGCGTCTCATAAATCAACCCCGGATAAGCAATCACCACCAGCGGATAAGGCTCAGGCCGATCCAGGGACGCGCTCGGCGGCAGGAACAGCCAGCTTTTGACCTGTTCTCCAGCATAGTCCTCATGGTCGATCCGGATGGGGCCGACCGCGGTCTCAACCCCCGCCAGATGTTCGTTGAACTGGAGGAGCAACACCGGTTCGGCGCCCTGTTCCCTCGCCACGTAATGCAGCCGGCTGCCGACGGCATTATCGTTCGTCAGGAACACCTCCCCCCTGTCCGACGACGCCATCAGGAGGGATTGGGGCGCGGGCGGGTTCAGCGCCTCCGGAGACGGTTCCAGTCGCGCATAAGCCGTCTTTGTTCTTGCAACGCTGAATTCTTTTAGACGCTCGACATACGCAGTTTCCTCTTGCTCCGTCGCCGGACGCATGGCGCCCGCGGAGACATTGATGGCGACATAGGACCGGGTTTCATCCCGATCCTTGCTTTTGGCGTATTTGCCGCCGCCGACCACTTCCGCCGTGACCGCGCCGTCGCGCCACCCGGCCTCCCGCGCCGCCGCAATGTCACGCGCAGCCTTCATAACTTCCCACGCAAGGCCGGTGCTCCGGTAGCCCCGGTTCAGGGCGGCGACAAGGTAGCCGTCACCGGTCCAGAGGGGTTCGCTGAACCTTTCGTCCTCCCCCGCCTCACCGTCGACATATCTAAATTTGCGGCGCTTCAGGTCGTAAAGGCCGAGGCGCTCCCGCTCGTCCTCCAAATGGTGGATAGCGAGATAGCGCCCGCCAGGGGACATGACGTCCGGCGACCCCAAAACAGCGCCGGCGAAGGCGTAGGAGTCCGCCTCCGCCTGATCGAACAGGGGCCGCGCCGGCGCGGCGCCGTCCATGGGGGCGACATAGATTTTCTTGCGTTTCGTATCGTTGGACGTAGGGGAGAAAGCGGCGCGAACATAGCCGCCGTCGGGGGACCAGGCGGAGTCGGACAGTTCGAAATAGACCTGGCCCCGCGCATCGTCGATGACCACGGCGCCCACATGCTGGCGCTGGAGGAGCAAGTCGACGGTCGCGGTTTTGACAGGGGGGGCGGTTTTCACCGGCTCGGCGGCTACAGCGATCCCAATGGAGAGGATGGAGAGCACGGCGAGAACGAGGGGGCGCATGGCGGTCATCAGCAGTGGTCCTTACACAGACTTTTAATAGACTGCCGTCCCGGTGCGAGCACGGGACGGCGCGCGGCGGGGGAAAGGGAGCGCGCGTTTTACGCTTTACAATGTGAAACATCATTATCCTGGGGGGCGGCAGCATCGCCGTCCCCCAGGGTGAGGATGATCTTTTACGTCCTAGAACGACTTGGCGAGGGTGACGACGATCTGTCGCCCCCAGGGGGTGGCGTTGGCGGAGTCGAAATTAAGGCCGAAGGGCGTCAACGCAAAGGGCGGGTCGTTATCGAACAGATTGGTGACGTTGAAGCCGAAACGCACATTGTTGGCGACGACATTGTCAAAGCGCGTTCCCGTTTCATAAGCGAGGGAAAGGTCGATGGTGGTCCAGGCGTCGATGCCGCTGGCGATGGACCCGTCGATATTGTCGCGATAGCCGTCCACGTAATTGACGGCGGTGAAAACCGTGAACCCGTTATGGGACCAGGAGACATCGCCGCGCATTTTGAAATCCACCGGGCGGTAGAGGGTGTTGATTTCGTCGCTGGAGGGCGCCAGTTCCGTCAGCCGTCCGACATAATCGATCAGATAGGTGGCGTTGGCGCCGGCGGAAAACTCGCCGAGATTGGTTTCTCTTATATAGTTAAGTGTTAAATCAAAACCTCGGACATCACGCTCAGAAATATTTGTGAAATTTGGTGCAAAAATTACTTGAACTTCATCGGGTAAAAAACCAAAGTTATTACTAAGAAAGACTTCTCCTGCTGCAGCTTGATCAAAAAATACCTGAACAGCACTAGGATTCGGGTCGAGATCAGCCAACTCAAAGAATGATGAATTTTGAATGGTAGATAAGACATTAATCTGCTCTAATCTATCTGTATAAGAAATATCGAAAAAATTTCCCTCAATGCTAAGTCCATTAAGGAATCTAGTTTCATACACAAATCCTGCTGACCATGTCTTGGCGCGTTCTGGTGTCAAATTTGGATTACCGCCACTTTGGAACAGGGCCACATAACTCGGAAAACCAAAGAAATCAAAGGCGGCAGGTTCATTTGGTCTTTGACCAGTAAAAAATGAATCAAATAGCCCTGTTACAATTATGCTCTGAAATTGATTTACTGAACGTAGATCGGGAGCCCGAAAAGCCTCAGAATAGGATGACCGGAATGACAAATGGTCGTTTACTTCCCAGAAAAGACCAATTTTAGGGTCAAATGTATCGCCGAAGTCACTGTAGTCTTCATATCGGCCAGCAAGAGACAGTTCAAGCTTTTGCATAAAAGGCATCGTAGCCGCTTTTCCAAAAATCGGAACTAATACTTCTGCATATCCAGCAGATATATCTCGTTCACCAAATTCTTCGATGCCAACGTCAGTACCGGGAAGTAAGAACTTTTCTTTTCGGTAAAGTCCGCCGACGGAGAAAGACACAGCGCCGCCGGGTAGGTCAAAGGCCTGCCCACTGACACGCCCCTCATAAACTGTCAGGTCGTTGTCAAAATCAAGTCGCCGAACGGTTCCAGACAGGGTTTCGGTCGAGGTCAGGTCACTACGATTCCGCGTAATGTCCGCGAAAAAGGCGGCGGTAATCCTGTCGGTGACGTCGAATTCGACGCTGGGGTTGATGGACAGGGACGTCTGTTCCGAGACGTTGATTTCCGGAACGCTGTTGGTGACGGAGAACGAGTCGCTGGACGTGCTGGAATAGAACGTATTGACGGCGAGGCGGAGTTTCGGGGTGATCTCCTGTTTCACATTGCCGGAGACGCCGAGGCGGTCCGCGTTGGAGCCCAGGGTCGCGCCCTCGCGGGCGAGGTCAAGGTTGATGAAGTCGCGCTCCTCGACCAGGAGGGGCTTTTCCTCCTGGTAGTCGACGCCGGCGAAAAAACTGCCCGAGCCCCAGCTGAAGCCGCCGGCGCCGCCGACGCCCCAGTCCTCGCGGGAGCCGTCGGTCACCGTGCCGTAGCGGGCGTTGACGTCGAGGCCCTTGTAGTCGTCGCGGGTGATGAAGTTGATGACGCCGCCGACGGCGTCGGAGCCGTAGATCGCCGTCGCGCCGTCGGTGAGGATCTCCACGCGCTCAATCGCGCCGAGGGGGATGACGTTGACGTCGACGATGGCGGCGTCGCCGGAGAACGGCAGGCGGCGGCCGTTCAGGAGCACGAGGGTGGAGCCGCCGCCGAGGCCGCGCAGGTCGACGCTGGTGCCCTGGGTGCGGTTGCGGCCGGAGGTGAAGGGGTTGCCGCTCTCGGCGGTGAGCTGGGTTTCGCTGGCGAAGTTCTGCGGGATGGTGCGCAGGAAGTCGTCGACGGTGGCCGCGCCGGACAGGTCGATGTCCTCCCGGTCGAAAGTAATGACGGGGACAGTCGGGTTTTCGATGCCCTGGATGTTGGTGCCGGTGACGACGACTTCGTCCATGTCGAGATCGGCGTCGGCTGCGGATGACGATGCGGCGCTGTCGATGGTGTCGACCGCGGCGGTGCGGATGATGATGGCGCCGTCGGCGCCTTCCATATAGGAAAGGTCATTGCCCTGAAGGAGCATAGCGAGCGCTTCGTCGTCGGAATAGGTTCCGACGACGGCGGGGGCGCTGCGGCCTTCGACAAGAGCCGCTGAGTACATGAGCTGTTGGTTGGTCTGTTCGCTGTAACGGGCGAGCGCGCCGTCAAGTCCCTGCGCGGGTATGTCGAACCGATATTCCTGCGCCGATGCCGCCGATGCCGATGCCGCCGTTAGCGCGCCGGCGATTCCTCCCACAATCGCCGTCGTCAGCAACAGCTGACGCTTCGCCCCCCGAAAAACCATTCTATCCGTTCCCCTAAATGCCAGAGAAGCGGCCTGTCATGCGAAGTCCATTATATTGGATCTACGCGGGACCGCGTTTCTCTCATGTTCAAGACGGGCCCAACGCCCATTGCGCGATTGCCCTCACGACATCGCTCACGGAATAATGCGTTTCAAAACTTCAAACGGGCGAAGAAACGTGTTTGGGCTCTTTCTGAACTATTCGAAAACGACCACATATTTTTCCTAGGCTGGTTTAATAAAGCGGTCAATACTTATGGTTGCTGAAGGCGCACATTATCCCTCTTAAGATGCATAAAGGCGGTCGCCGGATATTTATTCCCCCAGTCCGGAATGACATTCGGACGCGATGGACGCCATGCAGGCGGCGCAAGGTGTTTTACAAAAAGTTGTAATGAATAATACGCCGGAGGAATGGCTAGGGCGCTTCCCCGCGATATTCGAGGCGGATTTCGGCGTCGCTCATGCGGACGATCTCGAGGCCGTCCAGCGCATACCCCATATTTTCCACAACCGCCTGGGGATTTTTCACGTCGAACCGCCCGCTGATCTTCAGCGCCCGCAGCGTCGGATCGTCAGCAAGCGTCACTTTCGCCTTGGAATAGCGATTCAGTTCGGCAACCGCGACGTCCAGGGAAGCGCCGTTCAACACCAGCATGCCGGTTTTCCACAGGCCCGCCTGATCGAGATTGACCGAGGCCACATCGGAAAGCGTGACGTCGCTGCGCGCATTGACGGTCTCGCCCGGCGCAAGCATGACGACGTCGGCAGGCAGGCGGTCCGCCTCGCGCCCGCGCCATCGGCGCCAGCGCCCGGCTTCCTCCGCGTCGCTGACGACCGCGCTGCCCTCCAACAGCGTGAACGCGGTCTCCTCAGCGTACCGGCGGACCGTAAAGACCGTGCCGAGCGCCATGATCATGCCGTCATCCGTGTGCGCCTGGAACGGCCGCTCGCGATCGGACGCCACGTCGAATTCGCTACGCCCCTGGAGAAGATCGACGCGGCGCAATTTATCCGAAAAGGACACGCGAATCCGGGAATTGGTGTCGAGCGTCGCCACCGAGCCGTCGCTCAGGGTGACGGATTTCTGCTCGCCCACGGCGGTCGCGTAAACCAGCGCGTCCCGTTGCTGAAAGGGCGCAAGCGCCCAGACCCCGACGCCGCCAACGGCGACAAACAGAACCACCCCCGCCGCCATGGCCGTAACCTGCGACAGGGACGAAGCCTCCCGGTCCCGCAGGTCGTCGGCGACCGGAGACGTCTCAGCCCCCGGCCCGCCAGCGGTCCGCAGCACGGTAATGGTATGGAGATAATGCTCGTAGGCGAGGCGATGGTCGTCGCTCGCCGTCAGCCACACCCGAAACGCGGCCCCCTCCTCATCGCTAAAGTCCGGGCTTTCCGTCCTTTCGATCCAGTGAAGAGCCTGCCTTTCGGTATCCGATGCGTCGTCTCGGCTTGACAAGGGTACTGGTGTCAACTCACTGCGCCTTTTCGCATTAGTTCTTCTTTTATGATGCGCAGCGCGCTGTGCCGGACATTCCTCGCCGTACGGACGGAAATGCCGAGGTCCTTGGCGATCACTTTCCAGCCTTTGCCGCGCATGTAAAAATCGTCGATAACCTTTTGTTCGCGGGCGTTCAGCTTGCGCATGGCCGATTTCACCCGCTCCACCTCCTGGCGGCCGATCACCCGTTGCTCGGCGCTGACGAGGCTGTCGTCGGCGAGCGACGCCTCCAGGCCTTCCTGGTCGTCAAGGCCGGAAGAGCGTTTCACATGCGCGGACCGGAAATGGTCGAACGCGGCGTTGCGCGCCGCGCGATAGATGTAGCTGAGCTTGTCGTCAACGCCGACTAGCCTGCGCTTTTCAATAAGATCGACAAAAAGGTCGTGCACGATGTCGGCGGCGTCCTCGCTGTTGCCGACCATGCGACGCACATGATTGAACAATTGCGCATAGTAAGTGACGTACAGGTAGTCGAAATTCAGATCCTCGTCCGGATAGTCCGGCGCCGCGCCGTTGGCCGCCAGCGGGGTCGACGGCTGGGACGCCTGATGGGTCTCGCAGGCGGCGCCGATCGCCCGATTGGCCGGCGCAGCGGCGGATTTACCGCGCTGTTGCAGCCCCTTTTTCTGATCGGGCGCCGGGCCGCGCCGGCCGAACTCAAGATCAAGAATATTGCCCGACGCTGCCAATTTAGCGAAGTACGTGACGCGCGACATGGATCCCCACCCCTGATGCAATCCGTATTGCACAATTTTGAATAAAATTCTCATAGATTGAAATCGAAGCAAGAGCAATCGCAAATACCCGCGGCGTTTTTCAATCGCTGATCAGTATCCGGCGATACGGCGTCGCCGTTTTCACGGATCCGCAGAAACCAAAATAAACCCTTTAACGATTATTTTCACGGAATGTTTTTCCGTCGGTCATTACTTCCACCGAATGACGTTTGACGCCGCTTTCGTCGCATAACGAAAGCTTTTATGCGATTTGATGCTGGAAAAAGATTGAATGCCAGTTTTTTGATATATGAATTGATGAAAAATAAATTGTGTATCAATAGGAATTTTTATCACTCTCTTCATGACATTTTATTTTTAGCGCCATTTTCCATCCTATTCTCCATTTTTGTGACATACATTGCGGACTTATTAATAATGAAACTCATAATCATTATTGGAAATATAGTCGCTACATATGGCTTAATTGGTTATTCTCCATAAAAAGCGCAAGAGGTGCGCTTGCACGTGGTGCGGCGTCATGCCGTTGAGCCGACGCGTCTGGCCGCGGCCGGCCCGGCTGCATTTCTCATGGTAAAAATCGTCGGCCGCTTCAGCCGCCGCGGCGTCAGGCCAATGACCGAAACGACCGCACTCCAATGCGGCGCCGCGCAAGAATGCGGCGCAACGCAAGGCCGTCTCCCGAATTCAGCGGGGGCGCTCCCTTTCTGACGGCGGCTCAGCCGCGCGCCGGGCGTTTCGGCTGGTAGGCTTTGCCGCCGAGCCGGGCGTTCGCAAATTCCTGGGCGTTCATGTCCGCATAGTCGGCGTTTTCTTCGAGATAAGGATTGGCGCGCGCGGAAAACATCTGCGGCAGGATCGTCGTCTTGTTGCCGCTGACGAAACTCATGATCACGGCGCGACCGCCCGGCGGCGACACCCGCACGCGATGGGTCGTGGTCTTCAGATATCCCGCCGTAATGAATCCCAGTTGTTCGCCCGCCATGACGAGAACCTGGTTGCGCGGCAACCGCACGGGGACGTAGCAATCCGCATCGGCGTCCAGCAATTCCAGCCCGGGCGCCGACAGGCCGGCGGCCACCGTCAGCAAGCTGACATCGTCATGGGCCGGGGCGAGCATGTCGGACCCGTTCGGCGCGCTGTCGGGATAAAAAAACAGGCGCGTCACCACGGCGCCGTTGCTCATGATATTGCCGAAATAGGAGGGTTTCTCTCCGCAGGAGACGGCGACCGCCCGCAACACTTCATGCGAGAGCTCGCCGACAACTTCCTGGTATTGTTCGAAGTTGACCTGAAACGCGAGCGGTTCGGCGGGCCAGACCGGCGAAACGCTATGGTATGCGGTGTCCTGACCGATGGTTTTGTCTATCGAATTGATGGTGAAGGATTCCCGCCAGATCCGGTCGCCGTTTTCACCCAGCGTTTCCGACCCTAACGGCGCATATCCGGCGCCGCCGGGCGTCGCCGCCCTGCTGAGCCGTTTCTGATTTTCAGGCAGGCCGAAGAAATCGGCCCCGGCGCCCATGGCGCGGTCGACCCAGTGTGTCAGCCCCCGCCCCCGGATCAGCGGGAAGCATCCGAACCGGTGAAGACGGCGGGTCATGATCCGGGCCAAGCGCAGGAAAAGCTTGCCGTCATTATGCTGATAAAAAGACGGAACCGTGATCGGCGAAACAAGGTTGCGCTCAAAAGCGGTCTGGGCCATTCTGCTCCCCTGCTTCAGGCAAGTCGTTATTATGCAGCCTACGGATTTTTCCGAATAAAGGCTTTACACAGACTTTTACGCCGCCGGTTTCAAGACGCAGCGCCCGTTACGCCCGTTGAGGGCCCGCACGGCGCTTGACGTCCTGGGCGGAAATTTTTTCACATACTGTCGACAAGAGCGCCCCCTGCGCAAATGCAATAACCACATGACGCCCGCAATAGTCGAATGACCAGCAATATTCGAGTGAAACCCAACTCGGTCCCGCCGCCGACCGGCCCCGCCCCATGCAGGGCCCGACGCGCGGCCCAAAACCAAAGGGACGACAACAAGCATCCCAGAAGAACAAACATCCCAGAAAAATGCAGGCTCCGGCGCGACAAGGGCGACGCAACCGGAGCCTGATCTTCGTCGCCAGGGCAAAGCTCGGGGCGCCCGCGACGTCAGAGGGGGAATGAGCTACGATCACATTCCGGATCGCACTTGGGATGATGCTCATTCCTAGATTTAAAGCGAAGCTGAACTTAAAAGCGGCAAAGAATTCCTGAAAACCCCGATCACAAATCGCCCGCGCCCGGAAACGCGCCCCCCCTGTCATCATCATGCGAGCGCCGCGTAACGCGGCGTCAGCGCTTGTGCGGCCCGTCATTGTTTCGCAAACGGTTCGAATTCTTGGTGCGGATGGAGGGACTCGAACCCCCACGCCTCGCGGCGCCAGAACCTAAATCTGGTGCGTCTACCAGTTCCGCCACATCCGCGGCCGGAAACGCCGCCGCTACGAGCGGACCCTCCGGAAGACGCGGTTCTATATCAAAGACGCCGCCCCTGTCGAGCGTCTCGCGGCGGGCCCCGTTACACGAATGCAATGGCGCGGACCGGTCACAGCCGTTTTTCGAACCACATGACGTCGTGATACCGGCCGAATTTTCGCCCGACCTCGCTCAGGGTCGCCACATGGACGAAGCCGCAGGCGAGGTGCAGGGCCTCGGACGCGGGATTGGGCGCGACCACAAGGGCGTAGGCGCGATGCGCCTCGGTCGCCGCCAGCGCGTCGAAGAGCGCCCCGTAAAGCCTGGCGCCCAGGCGCTCCCCGCGCCGCGCCGGATCGATGAATACCGAGGTCTTGACCGAACTGCGATAGCCCTCGCGCGGATCGAACGGCGCGGCGCCGGAAAACCCGCAGACGACGCCCGCGCGTTCGGCCACGAACACCGGGTAGCGCGCATCGCCCCGGTGCTGCGCAAGCAGGGTCCGGCGCCGCGCCTCGCTGTATTCCTCAAGTTCGAAGGTCGCCGGGCTTTCGCGGATGTAATGATTGTAAACCCGGTTAATGCCGTCGGCGTCGTCTTCGCACGCCCGGCGTATTACCGCGGAGGTCATAAAACGTCGCCTTTTCCCGGCGCGAGAAGACTGCGCCATACGGACGGGACGGCGTCCGGCAGGTCTTCGGCGATCAGCCCCGGACCGACCGCCGCCGCGCAGGCGCCGTGAAACCAGGTCCCGGCGGCGGCGGCGGCGAAGCCGCTCATGCCCTGGGCCATGAGGCCGGCGATAAACCCCGCCAGCACGTCCCCGGCGCCGGCGGTCGCCAGATCGGGCGGCGCGTTCACATTGATCGCCGCGACGCCGGCGCCCTTCCCGTCCGGGGCGCCGTCCGGCGGCGCCGCAATCACCGTGTCCGGGCCTTTCAGAACCGTGACGGCGCCCGCGCGCGCCGCGGCGGCGCGCGCGGCGGCGAGTCTGTCGCGGCGGGGGTCGATGTCGGGAAAAAGACGGGCGAACTCTCCCTCATGCGGGGTCAGCACGTCGTCGGGGCGCAAGGCGGCGAACAGGATATCCGGCGCGCCGGCGAAGCTCGTCAGGCCGTCCGCATCAAGAACAACGCCCGCCGGGGAGCCGAGCGCCGCCAGCGCCTTGTCCCGCGTCGCATCGCCGACGCCCGCCGCCGGCCCGACGACGACCGCCTTGCGATACTGATCCTTACCCTGAAGATGAGGCGCAAGCGCGGAGGCCGCCGCCTCGGCGAGCATGACGGCGTTCAGATGCGCCGCATGTTCGGCCAGCGCGTCGGGCGGGGAAAGAACCGTGACCAGCCCGGCGCCGATGCGCAGGGCGCCGCGCGCGGCGAGCCGCGCCGCCCCGGTGCGCGTCGCCGGCCCGGAGGAGACGAAAACGGCGCCGCGATGATACTTATGGCCCATGAGCGACGGCCGGGGCAGAACGGCGCCCCAAAGGCGCGGATCGTTTTCGTAGACGTCGGGACGAACCGCCGTCATGTCGCCAGCGGCGACGCCGATATCGACGATGTCGACCGCGCCGCACAGCGCGCGCCCGGGGAAAAGAACATGCCCCGGCTTCTTGCGGTGAAACGTCACCGTCCGGACGGCCATGATGGCGGGGCTCCCTGCCGCGCCTGTATCCGCATCGACGCCGGACGGAATATCGACGGCCAGCGTCGGCGCGGGACTGGCGTTGGCCGCCGCGACCGTTTCGGCCGCCGCTCCCTCAAGCGGGCGCGCGAGCCCGGTTCCGAACAGCGCGTCGACGACAAGGCCGGCGCCCTCCACAAGCGCCGGGCCGAGAGGCGCAATCTCGCCTTCGTAAAGGTCCGCCATAAGCCGGGCGTCGCCCTTGAGGGACTGCTTTTCTCCCAGGAGACCGACACGCACGGGCCGCCCGGCGGCGGCGAGCAGGCGCGCCGCAACCAGGCCGTCGCCGCCATTGTTGCCCGGCCCGCACAGGACGACGACCGGCCCTTGCAGCGCCTCGGGGCGGACGGTTTTCGTCACCGCATCCGCCACGCCCTTGCCCGCCGCTTCCATCAGCGCCGCGCCGGCGAGCCCGCGCGCCATGGCCGCCGCCTCGACCGCGCGCATCTGCGCCGTGGAGAGCAGAACGCCGTCGCTCACAACCGTCCCCTCATCGCCATCCTCTCATGACCGTCTCCCCGCCTTGACAGTTTCCATGCATCGCCTTCTTGTACCATGTCACGACGTTCAGCATAGACCAGGGCCGACCGAGATGAAAAAGATCGAAGCCATCATCAAGCCGTTCAAGCTCGACGACGTCAAGGAAGCGTTGCAGGAAATCGGCCTTCAAGGCATGACCGTCACCGACGCCCGCGGCTTTGGCCGGCAAAAGGGGCATACGGAACTTTATCGCGGCGCGGAATATGTCGTCGACTTCCTGCCGAAAGTGAAGATCGAACTGGTGATCGAGGATGCGCAGGTCGAGCGCGCGGTCGAGGCCATCAAGACCGCCGCCCATTCAGGCCGCATCGGCGACGGGAAGATCTTCATCCTGCCCGTGGAGAATGCGCTCAGGGTCCGCACCGGGGAAAGCGGAGAGGAAGCGCTTTGACGCCCCCTGAAATGCGCGCCGCCGGCGCCGACGGAAAAACGCCAAATGCCGACTGACGATCACATAACGCTTACGGACGAAGCAGCCATGAACGCCGGCGCGATCCTCAACAGCGTCGCCGCGTCGCTTTCCCACGCGGAAAAGAACGAAGCGCCCTACCGCCACTGGATCCTGCGCGGCGTCTTTCCGCAAGAGGTTCTGGCGCAACTGAACGCGCTCGACTTCCCGCTGCAGGAACTCGACGGGGTTTCCGGCAAGCGCGAATATCACAATGACAGCCGTCACTATTTCGACCGGGACGCCATCGACACGCACCCCGCCGCAAAAGCCGTCGCCGAGGCGTTCCAGTCGGCGAAGATGGTGCGCATGCTGGAGGATTTTTTCGGCGCCGACCTGGAAGGGACATTCCTTCGGCTCGAATACGCGCAGGACGTCACGGGCTTCTGGCTTCAGCCGCACACGGATCTGGGCGTCAAGCGCATTACCATCTTGATCTACCTTTCCGACGGCGAGGGACATGGCGACCTCGGCACGGACATTTACGACGGCGACGCCGAATGGGCGGCGCGCTCGCCCTTCGGCCCCGGCGTCGCCATGGCCTTCGTGCCGGGCGAAAAGACCTATCACGGCTTCGAACGACGCACGATCAGCGGCGTGCGCAAGTCGCTGATCCTCAACTACGTCACGACAGACTGGCGCGAGCGGAGCCAGCTCGCTTTTCCGGAAGAGACCGTCAGCGCAGGTCGAGCCGGCGCCTGATTTCGGCGGCGATCCGCGGCGTGGCGTCGATCGGCGGATGGGAAAAGGCCGGCGCCGCGCCCTCGAACGGACGCACCGCGCCCATGCGCTCGAGTTCGCCCACGAACCAGTCGAGTTTCTTCGCAAGCCCCCTCGGGCGCCAGGCGTACACCCCTGCGCCGGTCGCGACCGCTTCGCTCATCATGTTGTGGGAATCCGCGCCGACGACCAGCGCCGCGGCGCGGGCCAGAATATCGACATACGGATTGTCGCCCGACCCGTCCCAGAGGGCGTATTTGGGGCCGCGAAGGCGCTCGCGCAGGACGGTCGTGAAGGCCGCGGGCGTGCGGCGCGAAGGGGTGACGGCGACGCTCGCGTAACCGCGCGCCGCAGCCTGCGTCATGGCCGCAAATCGCGCCGCGGCGGCCGGCGTATAGCCCGGCCCGCCGCCCAGAACGACCCCGAGGATCGGCGGCGCGACGGCGCCCTGCGCGGCGAGGGCGGCGCGCCGTTCGGCGATCCGGGACGAAAGAGGGTGCGGGCTCGTCAGCGTCGAAAATGCGTTGGGCGCGGCGAGGCGGTCATGGGCGGGCGCCCAGATCATGTCGGCGACATGACGGTTCGCACGCGGATCTTTCAGGAAAACGATCCTGGTCTCGCCCCCGCTCGCGGCCTTCAGCGCCCTGGCGTAGGCCACGGCGCGCCGGCCGGAGGCGATGGCGATGTCCGGCGGGTCGCCGGAAATGGCGCCGCCGGGCGCGCCCGGCCGGTCGCGCGGATCGAGAACGCCGTACTGCGCGAACCAGCTCCAGGGCGCGCGCGGGCGGGTCAGGCGCGGCTCCGCGCGTCCGCCGGGCGCGCCGGCGATGAGCGCCTCGGCGATGGCGCGGCACTGGACGTCGTCGCCGATCTTGCCGTCGGACAACAGCCACACGCGCATGCCCTCCCCGGCTGCGCCGTCGCGCCGACCGCAGGCATGGCCGGGCGACGTCGCCGCCCCCGTCGGTCTGGTCTGTGTCATGCGTTCGGTGTCATGCGTTCGGTTCCGTTCACGCCCGCCGGGCCCGCCGAGGCAAGACCGCAAGACGCCGGTCCGGCCTTATCGCCGGCGAGGCGTTTGGGAAAGGGGCGCCGGCAAAGCGGATTCAGCGCAAAGAAATTTGATGGAAAAAACCAATCTCATAGCATTCATTAAAATTTTATGTCAGCCTTTGCGAATCAATTGCTGCAACGCAGTATCTTCTTGCACTGCAACCGAATCCTAACGCACACTAAGCCCCGCGATTGCAAGGGCTTTCGCCGGCCCGGCCGCAACCCCGCGTGGTCAAGAACCCCGAAAAGGAGCCAATGCCCCATGAGCGCTGACGCCATACTCAAGAGAATAAAAGACGAGAACGTCAAATTCGTCGACCTTCGCTTCACCGATCCGAAAGGGAAATGGCAACACGTCACGTTCGACCGGTCTCTCGTTGACGAGGATTTCTTCTCCGAGGGCGTAATGTTCGACGGCTCGTCCATCGCCGGCTGGAAAGCGATCAACGAGTCGGACATGGTGCTGAAGCCGGATGCGGCGACCGCGGTGAAGGACCCGTTCTTCGCCCAGCCCACCATGACGATCTTCTGCGACATTCTCGAACCGTCCACGGGCCAGCCCTATGGCCGCGACCCGCGCTCGACCGCGAAGGCGGCCGAAACCTATCTCGCCGCCTCCGGCGTCGGCGACACCGCCTATTTCGGTCCGGAAGCGGAATTTTTCGTCTTTGACGACGTGCGCTGGTCCACGGACCAGAACAACACCGGCTTCGCCGTCGATTCCGTCGAGGGGCCGTACAACTCCTCCACCGATTACGAGACCGGCAATCTCGGCCACCGGCCCGGCCCGAAAGGCGGCTATTTCCCCGTGCCGCCGGTGGACAGTTGCCAGGACATGCGCTCGGAGATGCTCACCGTCATGACGGAAATGGGCATCGAGCCTGAAAAGCACCACCACGAGGTCGCCCCGTCCCAGCACGAGCTGGGCATGAAGTTCTCCACCCTGACGACCATGGCGGACCGGATGCAGATCTACAAGTACATCGTACATCAGGTCGCGGCCGGCTACGGCAAGTCGGCGACCTTCATGCCCAAGCCGATCTACGGCGACAACGGGTCGGGCATGCACGTGCACCAGTCGATCTGGAAAGACGGCCAGCCGCTGTTCGCCGGCGATCGGTATGCGGACCTTTCCGAGACCTGCCTGTTCTATATCGGCGGCGTGATCAAGCATGCGCGCGCAATCAACGCTTTCGCCAACGCCACCACCAACAGCTACAAGCGGCTGGTGCCGGGCTTCGAGGCGCCGGTCCTGCTCGCCTATTCGGCGCGCAACCGCTCGGCCTCGGTGCGCATCCCCTGGGTGTCCTCGCCGAAAGGCAAGCGGATCGAAACCCGGTTCCCGGACGCGGCCGGCAACCCGTATCTCACCTTCGCCGCGCTGATGATGGCCGGCGTCGACGGCATCGAGAACAAGATCCATCCGGGCGACCCGATGGACAAGGACCTTTACGACCTGCCGCCGGAAGAGCTGAAAGACATCCCGACGGTGTGCGCCTCCTTGCGCGACTCCCTCGCCGCCCTCGACCGCGACCGGGAGTTCCTGAAAAAAGGCAACGTCTTCAACGACGACCAGATCGAAGCCTATATCGAGCTGAAAATGGAAGAAGTGACCCGCTTCGAGACCACGCCGCACCCGGCGGAATTCGCGATGTACTACTCCGTATAGGGGCCCGGCCCCGCGAAAGCGGGGCTCTGCGTTGCGGAAAGGCCAGGCGCCGCGCCTGGCCTTTTTTTTGCTTTCCATAAGGGTTAATGAAAGATGAAGCGCACGCTGTCAGGGGGCGGTCCCGATATGGAACGCGATCCGGGCGCGCCTTCGGCGCCGGGCGAGAAAAGCCATGACCCACATCGATTTGCCGACCCGCGCACAAAGCGGCCAGAAGATCGACCCGCGGACCGATCTTGCGACCGCCGCGCTTGTGGTCGATCTCGACGGCACGCTCATCCACGGCGACAGCCTGTGGGAGAGCCTGGCCGCGCTCGCCCGGGTCGACGTGCTTTCGGCGCTCCTCGCCTGCTTCGCCCTTTTGCGCGGCCGCGCCGCCTTCAAGGCCGCGGTTGCAAAGCGCGCCTCGATCTCCCTGTCGGACGTGAAGCTCAACGAAGCGCTGCTGGCGTTCGTGAAGGCGGAGGCGCGCAAACGCCCCGTCATTCTCGCAACCGCCGCGAATGAGCGCGTCGCCGGGCGCCTCGCGGCGGAAATCGGCGTTTTCTCGGACGTCATCGCCTCCGACGGCGTCAATAACCTGAAGGGCGCGCGCAAGCTCGCCGCGATCCGGACCTGGCTTGCGGAGAACAATCTTGCGCGGTTCGATTATGTCGGCGACAGCTCCGCCGACCGGACGATCTGGCGCGAGGCGGGCCGCGTCTACGTCGTCGCGCCGGACGCAAAAGCGGCGGCGCGCATCGCCGGCGACATATCCGTGGACAGACGTTTCGACGCGCCGAAAGCCGGCCCGCGCGTGTTCCTGCGCGCCATGCGCCCGCACCAGTGGACCAAGAATACGCTGATCCTGCTGCCGCTGATCCTGTCGCACCAGTTTTTCGATCCCGGCAAGGTCGCGTCGGCGGCGATCGCTTTCGCCGCCTTCAGCCTGTGCGCCTCGGCCACATATCTGTGGAACGACATTCTCGACATCCGCGCCGACCGCGCCCATCCGCGCAAGCATAAGCGCCCCTTCGCGGCGGGGCTCATCTCGATTCCGCAGGGCCTTGCTTTTTCGTTCTTCCTGATCGCGGCAAGTTTCGCTCTCGCCGCGGCGACCCTGTCGCCGATCGTCGTCGGCCTTCTGGCGGGGTACATCGTCATAACCCTGACCTATTCGCTCTACTTCAAGGAAAAGCTTCTCGTGGACGCGATGACGCTCGGTCTTCTCTATTCCTACCGCATCGTCATCGGCGGCGCGGCGACGGGCATCCTCCTGTCGGACTGGCTGATCGCCTTTTCCACCTTCTTCTTTTTCGGGCTGGCGCTCGCCAAGCGCTACACGGAGATCGCCGCCAAGGGGCCGGCCGCGGGGCGGGAGAAGATCGCGGGCCGCGGCTATTACGCCGCCGACCGGGAGGTGATCGGCGCGCTCGGCGTGGCGTCGAGCTTTCTTTCGATCCTGATCATGGCGCTTTACATCCGCGCGCCGGAAATCGTCGAGCTTTACACGCGCCCGCAACTTCTCTGGGCAGTGTGCGTCATGCTGATGTACTGGCTGTCGCGCATCTGGGTGCTCGCGCATCGCGGCCAGATGCCGGACGATCCGATCGTGTTCGCCCTCAAGGACAAAAACAGCATGCTGGCCGGCCTGATCTGCGCCGGAGCGGTGCTGCTCGCCATCTGATCGCGAAAGACGAAAACAAGCCCTCATGACATCACCCCTCAACGCACTCTCCGGCCGCTGGGCCCGCCTTTCCTTCGGCGGACGGCTGGCCGCGATCCTCGGCGCCGGTCTGCTGGCGCGGCTCGGATGGGCGCTCGCCGTGCCGGTCATGCCGGTCTCGGATTCGATCGTCTACTGGATGACGGCGGAAAACCTCGCCCTTCACGGCGTATACGGCGTTTCCCCGGACGAGCCGTTCAGTTACTGGCCGGTGGGGGCAAGCGCCGTTTACGCGCTGATGTTCAAGCTGTTCGGCGTCGGCGCCGCGCCGGTGGTCCTGGTCAACCTGATCGCGGGCTGTCTCCTGATCCATACGAGCGCGCTGCTGGCGCGGCGCTGGCTCGGCGAGGCGGCGGCCCTGTGGACGGCGGCGGCGCTGGCCGCCTGGCCGACGCTTATTCTTTATACGACCGTCATGGCGAGCGAGGTGTTTTTCGCGCTCGCGGTTAATCTCGGTCTGTTAAGCTGGCGCATCCGCGGGGCGCCGCTCCTCGTCAGCGGCGCGGTCAGCGGGCTGATCTTCGGCGCCGCGGCGCTGATCCGCCCGGCCGCCCTCCTGATCCCGATCGTTTATGCGGGCCTGACGGCGCTGCGCGAGCGCCGGGTCCTGCCGCAGGGCTCCATGCTGGCCGCCGCCCTGGCGGCGATGGCGCTGGTCATCGCGCCGTGGAGCCTGCGCAACCTCGACGTCCACGGAGAGTTTGTTCTGATTTCCACCAATGGCGGCCCGGTCATGTGGATGGGGAACAACCCGGAGTCGACGGGCGTTTACATGCCCTTGCCGGATTACGCCAAAGACATGAGCGAGGTCGAACGCGCCCATGTGCTTCAGGCCGAAGCCAAGGCGTTCATGCTGAACAATCCGGGGCGCGCGACGGCGTTGTTTTTCAGAAAAGTGATCGACACCCATATCCGCGAGACGATCGGTGTGCACTGGAACGAGGAAGGGATCGTAAAAACCCTCGGCCCCGGCGCCCTGACGCCGCTGAAACTGCTGACCCAGGGCTACTGGATGCTGGTATTGAGTCTTTCCCTCGCCGGCGCGGGACTTGTCGTTATCCGCGGCCTGACGGAAAACCCGACGCTTCTCGGCAAGGCGACGGCGCTCGCCGCGCCGCCGCTCGTCATCTGGGGGTACTATGCGGGCGTGCACGGCATCATCCTGGCGCAGGACCGGTATCACCTGCAAAGCGCGCCCTTCATCGCCATGCTCGCGGCGGCGGCGGTCCTGGGCCTCGCCTCGCTGGCGCAACGCGCGCCGCGGCCGATGGCGGCCGCGGCCGGAAAAAAGGGCAAGTCATGACAGGCTGGATTATGGTGGCCGGCGCCGTCGTCTCGAACGTCGTCGCCAATGTGGCGTTGAAACACACGCTGACCGCAGCGGGCGCGCCGGAAGCCTTGCCGGCTTTCCTTCGTCAGGTGATGGCGACGCCCAGTTTCTGGATCTTCGCGGTCAGCGCCGGCCTGCTGCTCGTGTTTTACGCCCTGTCGCTGAGGGCGTTCGACCTGCCGATCGTTTACGCCAGCGTGACGACCCTGGCGCTGGTCGGCGTGACCTTCGCCTCGGCGTGGCTGTTCGGCGATGCGCTCACCATCCCCAAGATCGCCGGGACGTCGCTGATCGTTGTCGGCATCATTCTCATTACCCGGAGTTAGCGGCCTTCAGGCCGCCGAAAAATGCATCAAGGACTATCATGAGCGAACGCCCCGTCACCGATCGTGCTGCAATCGACGCCTGGTCGAAGACGCTTGGCCGCGCCATCGGCGGGCTTCGCGGCGCCGTCACCGCCAATCGCTGGCGCATCGTGCCGTTCGGCCCCATCCTTGACGCCCTCGGCGCCGAACAACCGGCGCGGGTCTTCGACATCGGCGGCGGCGAGGGGCTGCTTCTCTTTCTCGCGGACCGGGCGGGGCTTCTGTCCGCGGGGCTCAGCGTCGACGCCAACGCGCGCAACATCGCCTCGGGCGCGCGCGCCCTTCGCGAAACCGGCGCGGAGCGGGTGAGCGTCCGGCATACCGATACGATTGATGCGTGGCCGGACGAACAGTTCGACGCCGTCACCATGATCGACGTGCTGCACCATGTCCCGCCGCAGGCGCAAGAGGCCTTCGTCGACGCCGCCTGCGCGCGGGTGCGCCCGGGCGGGCTCTTCATCTACAAGGACATGGCGGACAACCCTTTCTGGATGGCCGCGGGCAACCGCTTGCACGATCTCGTCCTGGCCCGGCAATGGATCCATTACGCGCCCGTCGCCTCGGTCGAAGCCTGGACCGCGCATGCGGGTTTCGGCCTTGAGCGCTCGGAAGTTATCGACATCCTGTGGTACCGCCACGAACTGCGGGTGTTCAGAAAAGCGCCATCGCGCGAGGGATAAAATCCGCGACCAGAAAGCGAAAGGGTTCAGGGGCTTCTGATCGCGGCCGCCGCAGAGCCGTCCAGCGGAACGCGCACGGCTTCGGCGAAGCTTCGATGATAACGCGGATGCTCCGTCCCCATCAGCCGGTCCCACCAGGTGAAGTAAAGGCCGTAATTCCACCCGGCCTCGGCATGGTGCAGGTCGTGATGGGTGACGGTCGTCATCCAGTCGAAGAGCGGCCGCCCGTTGCGGCGGCTCGGAAACAGCTCGTATCCGCAATGGCCGATGGCGTTGCGCGCCATCATGTGTGCGAGGAACAGGAAGATCGCCAGCGGCGCTGCGGGCAGGACCAGCAACGCAGCGGGCAGGTAGAGCGCATTGATCGCAGCCTCGCTCATGTCGAAGGAATAGGCGGTCCAGGGGCTGGGATTGTACGACTTGTGATGG
Source organism: Parvularcula sp. BBD 1991-13 (assembly GCA_001657385.1). Lineage (GTDB taxonomy): Bacteria > Pseudomonadota > Alphaproteobacteria > Caulobacterales > Parvularculaceae > Hyphococcus. Next base: position 157,518 of record LYSZ01000003.1, read on the forward strand.
GTCCTGTGGACCCGGCGAAAGAGCCGCGGATGGTGGATCAGGCGATGGGTCCAGTAGAACCAGGCGTCATGCAGGACAATCAGCGCGACGACGCTGAAGGCGAAATACGCCCAGCCCCGCTCGCCGGGATCGAGGTAGACGTCGATCAGCCCGATCGACCGGAGATAGTACACAAGGAGCCCGTTCGCCGCGAAGACCGCCGCCGTGCGTACCGAGGTGAGCGCCTCCCGGCGCATCTGCGAGGCCGGCGGCGTCGAGGCGCGGATCTTGCGCTCGGCGAGCGCCGGGCCGAGCGCCAGCCACACCACGACGAAAACGCCGCCCGCGCCGATCAGGTAGCGCGCGAGATCGAAGCGGAAGATACGGCCGTAGATCGCGGCGATCTCGATCAGCGCGGCGCCGTCGGGTATGGCGTGCCCGTCCATGGGAACTCCTTCACACCTTTTTTCACGGATATTGCGGATGCAGGCATGGGACGGCCCCCTCGAAAAATCTCGCCGGCTTCGAAAAACCCTCGCCAGTTTCGGAATCGCCAAGGCTTTTTCAGAAATGATCAGCCGCTTGAGGGGCCGTTCTTGCGGAATTGCGTCGGCGTCAGGCCCGTTGCGTCCTTGAACGCCCGGTTGAAGGGCGCAACGGACCCGTAGCCGAGATCGAGCGCGATCTGCAGCACCTGTTTGCGGGCGTTCGCCGGGTCGGCGAGCGCCGCCTTGGCGTCTTCAATGCGACGGGCGTTGAGAAAGGCGGTGAAGTTGCGGAAGCCAAGCTCGCGATTGATAAGCCGCCGCAGGTGGTGCTCCGGCACGCCGACCGCCTCGGCGAGGCGCGCCACGGTCAATCCTTCCTCCCGGTAAATCTTCTCGTCCATCAGCGCGTTGAGCCGGTCGAACGCCGCGCGATCCGCCGGCGCCAAGATCGGACCGGTCCCCGACGACGGCAAGGCGGCGGCGGGCGGCCGCGCCGCGCCGACAGGCCCCAGGGGCCGCTCCGTGACGAAAAACGCCGGATTCACCGAAAGCAGCCAGAAGATGAAGAAGAACGCCAGGCCGAACAGCGCCGCTGCATGGAAAAGCGTGATCTCCTCGGGAAGGGCCGCGATATTGTAAAGATTCTCGCCGATCACGATTGCGATCCCGGCGGCGCCCACCATCAGCGCAAAGACGATGCGAAAGCGTCGGCGCGGCCCCACCAGGTCGCCGCTGCGGTCGCGCAGGGCGATCCAGATCGCATGGGCGAGCAACAGGACCGAAAGCGCGGCGTTTAGCGCCTGCTCGACGACGTCGCCGACGGGCGCACGCCAGACCGGCAGCGGCGCATGGAACAACGCGGTGAGCGCCAGCGGCGCCAGCTTGACCCGGTCCCAGACGAACTCGTCCTCAAACAGGGAGAGCGCGAACCACCAGAAGAAGACGATGTTGAAAACGGCGACGAACTCCGCCGCGTGCTCAAAGACGCCAAGCACCTCGAAATGATCCGCCGACACCAGAACGTAGGCCGACGTCGCCGCAGCGAACAGCGCGCCCAGGATACGGGGCGTTCCCGGTGGCCGGCTGAACAGGAGCAGCCCGGCCAGCAGGATGTTGAGCCCCGCCGCGCCGCCGCGCAAGGCGCTTTCGATGATGTGCATGTCGTCCATGGCCGCCAAGAGACTGGGCATGGCCCCGTCGCCCTGTCAACGCCGGAGCATCAACGCCCGGAATACAAACGCCCTGAGCGTCACCGCCCCGTCAGGGCTTTCGCCGCCGCGGCTTCGTGCATCTGGTGCCTGACAAAGGCCGGCAGCACCGCCATGCGGTCTTTCGCCTCCAGCCCGTCCGCCAGACGAAAGATGTTGCGGTAGAAAAACGCCATCACGCCGAAGCCGTTCAGCGCCCGGAGGATATCGATCGAAGAATTCGGCCCCAGGACGCCCGGCCCAATGCGCAGCCGCTTCTCGTAGGACGGGGCCGCGTCGACCTCGCCGCGCAGGAGCTTGCCCGGCAGGTCCGGATCGACGCAGAGCGGGCGCGCGATCCCGCAAACATCGCAGGCGCCGCCCGACAGCGCGTCCTCCATCCCTGCGCGGGAGCGAAAGCCCCCCGTCACCATCAGGGGCATCTGCGCGACCCGGCGCATTTCCTCCGCATAGATCAGAAAATAAGCCTCGCGCTCCCGCGTCGTCTCACGCCTGGTCTCTTCGTGGCGCGCCTCCATCCCTTCGATGTCCATCATGGCCGGTTGTTCGTAAGAGCCGCCGGAGATCTCCAGAAGGTCGACGCCCGCCTCGTTCAGCCACTCCGTCACCCGCAGGCTGTCCTCCGGCGCGAAGCCGCCCTTCTGGAAATCGGAGGAATTGAGCTTGACCGACACCGCATATCCGCTGCCGAGGCGCGCGCGCGTCTCGCGCACGACGCGCATCAGCAGCCGCGCCCGGTTTTCAAGCGGGCCGCCCCACTCATCCTCGCGCCGATTGACGAGCGGGCTCAGGAACGCCGAGATCAGATAGCCGTGAGCGGCGTGAATCTGCACGCCGGTAAAGCCCGTCTGCTTGGCGATCGATGCGGCGTGCACGAAGCGCTCGATCACTTCCTCGATCTCGGCGCCGGTCAGGGCGCGCGGCGTTGCAAAAGTTCCGCCGGGCAGGTCGAGGTCGACCGCGGAAGGCGCGACCGGCTCGGTCGCGACGATCTTCGGCGTCTGGCGGCCGGCATGGGAAATCTGCATCCAGATATCGGCGCCGGCGTCCCGCGCCGCGCCGGCCCAGGCTTTCAGGGCGGCGATCTGTTCCTCCGATTGCGGACCGTCGATCGCGACATTGCCCGGCCGCTCCAGATAGCGCCGGTCGACCATGACGTTGCCGGTGACAAGGAGCCCCGCGCCGCCCTCGCCCCAGCGTCGATAAAGAGCCGCCAGGCGCGCGGTCGCCCGGTTGCCCGGATCGGCCAGCCCCTCGGTCATCGCCGCCTTGGCGATGCGGTTTTTCAGCGATCCCCCGCTGGGCAGGGACAGGGACCGGTCCAGAAGGCTAGTCATGAAAAGTGCTCATCTTTTTTCCACAGAACGCTTCAAAGCCGAGACTAGCGCTGATTCACCCGCTTGCATGCGCAAATCGCATCGGCGACAAAGCCCGCATGTCCACCGAACCCGGAAAACCGGCCATGCCCGAAACCTCGGCGCGCAACGGCGACCAGGCGCCGCCGGTCCTGACCGCGACGGACGGGCCGGTCCATATCGTTACGATCAATCGACCGGAACGGCGCAACGCCGTCAACCGCCCGGCGGCGGCGGCGCTCGCCGAGGCGTTCAGGGCGTTTGACGCGGATCCGGCCCTCTCGGTCGCGGTCCTGACGGGCGCGGGGGAAACCTTTTGCGCCGGCGCGGACCTCAAGGCCGTCGCCGAGGGCGCGGGCAACCGGACGGCGCCGGACGGAGACGGCCCCATGGGGCCGACGCGCATGACGCTCTCGAAACCGGTGATCGCCGCGGTCGAGGGACACGCGGTTGCCGGCGGCCTTGAACTGGCGCTGTGGTGCGATCTGCGCGTCGCGGCGCGCGACGCGGTCTTCGGCGTTTATTGCCGGCGCTTCGGCGTGCCCCTGATCGACGGCGGCACGGTGCGTCTGCCCCGGCTGATCGGCGCCTCGCGCGCCATGGACATGATCCTCACCGGCCGGGCTGTGGGCGCGGAAGAAGCCCATGACTGGGGCCTCGCCAACCGGCTCGCCGCGCCGGGGGAGGCGCTCGCCGCCGCGACGGCGCTGGCGCAGGCGCTGGCGATCCTGCCCCAGACCTGTCTTCGCAATGACCGCGCCTCGGCGATGGCGCAATGGTCGCTCGCCGAGGCGCAGGCGATGGCCGAGGAATTCCGGCTGGGGCGACAGACCCTCGAATCAGGCGAAACGGTAGCCGGCGCAACCCGGTTCGCCGCCGGCGAGGGGCGCGGCGGCGTCTCGCTTTCCGCGCCCGGCCGCCCCGAACAGAAAAACGATCAGTAGACATATGACCAGACCCTCATCCCGACGCGCCGCGAAATCCGACGACGACCTCTTCGGCGACTATTCCGCCAAGGACATCGAAGTCCTGGAGGGCCTGGAGCCGGTGCGCAAACGGCCGGGCATGTATATCGGCGGAACCGACGAAAAGGCCCTGCACCATCTCTTTGCGGAAGTTCTCGACAACTCCATGGACGAGGCCGTCGCCGGCCACGCCACCCGGATCGAGGTGGAGTTGCACGAAGACGGCTATCTCAGCGTCGCCGACAACGGCCGCGGCATTCCCGTCGATCCGCACCCGAAATTCAAGAAAAAGTCCGCCCTCGAAGTGATCATGACGACGCTGCATGCAGGGGGCAAGTTCGAGGGCAAGGCCTATGTCACCTCCGGGGGGCTTCACGGCGTCGGCGTGTCGGTGGTGAACGCGCTCTCCAACGATCTGATCGTGGAGGTATGCCGCGCGAAAACCATGTGGCGCCAATCCTACGCGGAAGGCAAGCCGCGCACCAGGCTGGAAAAGGTCGGCCCCGCGCCGAACCGGCGCGGCACCTCCGTCATGTTCCACCCGGACCCGAAAATCTTCGGCGCGAAGGCCGCGTTCAAGCCGGCGCGGCTGTTCAGGATGGCGCGCTCCAAGGCCTATCTCTTCGGCGGGGTGGAAATCCGCTGGAAATGCGCGCCCGGTCTGATCAAGGACGATACGCCCGCTGAAGAAGTCCTGCGTTTCGAGCGGGGCCTTTCGGACTATCTGCGTTCGCTCGCCGGCGACAAGGCGACGGTGACGGACGATATCTTCTCCGGCAAGGTGGAGCGCAAGGAGACGCAGGGCCACGGCAACGTGGAGTGGGCCGTGTTGTGGGGCGCGGCCGGCTTCGGCGCCGGCAACGATATGTCTGACGGGTTCACCCACTCCTATTGCAACACCATTCCGACGCCGGAAGGCGGCACCCACGAGGCGGGCCTGCGCGCGGCGCTGACCAAGGGCTTGAAAGCTTACGGCGAGCTGGCGGGCGCGAAGAAAGTCGCCAACGTAACGCAGGAAGACGTTCTCGGCACCGCCGGCGCTCTTCTGTCCGTATTCGTCAGAAATCCCGAATTCCAGGGCCAGACCAAGGACAAGCTCGCCACCGCCGAAGCCCAGCGCATCGTCGAGAACGCGGTGCGGCCGGCGTTTGATCACTGGCTCGCCTCCAATCCGAAGGAGGCGGACAACCTGGTGCAATGGGTGATCGACCGCGCCGACGAGCGTCAGCGCCGGCGCAAGGAAAAGGAAGTCTCGCGTCAGGCCGCAACGCGCAAGCTGCGCCTGCCGGGCAAGCTCGCCGACTGCTCGAACGCCAACCGTCTCGGCACGGAAATCTTTCTCGTCGAAGGGGACTCCGCCGGCGGTTCCGCGAAGCAGGCGCGCAACCGCGCGACGCAAGCGATCCTGCCCTTGCGCGGCAAAATCCTCAATGTCGCCTCCGCCGCCCGCGACAAGATTCTCGCGAACCAGGAAATCTCCGACATCACGCAAGCGCTGGGCGCCGGTCTCGGTTCGAAATTCGACATCGAAAACCTGCGCTATGAAAAGGTCATCATCATGACCGACGCCGACGTGGACGGCGCGCATATCGCCGCGCTCCTGATCACTTTTTTCCATGAGGAAATGCCGGCGCTTATTCGCGAAGGGCGGCTCTATCTCGCACAGCCCCCGCTCTTTCGCCTGACCGCGGGCGGAAAATCCGTCTACGCCATGGACGAGGCGGCGCGCGACCGGCTGCTGGAGCGCGAGTTCAAGCCGAACCAGAAGGTCGAGGTGAGCCGCTTCAAGGGCCTTGGCGAAATGAACCCGGCGCAACTGAAGGAAACCACCATGAACCCGGAAACGCGAACCCTGGCCCGCGTGGTCATCGCCGAGGACAAGGGCGAGGACAGCGCCAGGCTGGTCGGCCGCCTCATGGGCAAAAAAGCCGAATCCCGCTTCCAGTTCATCCAGGAAAACGCGGCCTTCGTTCAGGATGCGCTGGATATCTGACCGGCCCCTGACGAGGGAGGCGTGAGGTGAGTTATCTCGCCCTGATCGCCGTGGCGGCGGGGCTCGTCCTCGCGGCGTGTTTCATCATGAAAAAACGCCGGCGGGCGCGGCTCCTCGCAACGCCGCTTTCCGCCGCGCGACGCCGCATTCTCCAGGCGCGCATGCCGCTATACGCGAAACTGCCGCCGGACTTGCGCGATACTCTCGACGGGCTCGTCAACCGCTTTCTCGACGAAGTGAAATTTTTCGGTTACGAGGGCGTCGAGATCACGGACGATATTCGCGTCACCATCGCGGCGCAGGCGTGCATTCTTCTCGTCAACAAGAAAAACCGCTGGTTTGCGTCCCTGAAAACCATTCACGTCTATCCGACAACCTTCCGCTCCAGGCTGAAAAGCGTCGCGGGTCATGTGCACACGTCGCGGCGCCAGAGCCGGCTGGGCGAAAGCTGGGCGAAAGGCCCCGTCGTCCTCGCCTGGGATCATGCGGCGTATGGCGCGTTCGCCCCGCATGACGGCCAGAACGTCGTGATGCATGAATTCGCGCACCAACTGGACGAACAGACCGGCGTGAGCGACGGCGCCCCGCTGCTCGACGACGACCAGAGCGCCGGCGGCTGGGCGCGCGCCTTCCGGTCCGCCTACGGACGGCTGAGACGCGATGTCGAGACCGGCGCCGGGAACGTTCTCGACGCTTACGGCGCGACGAACCCGGCGGAGTTTTTCGCCGTCGCCACGGAAACGTTCTTCGAACGCCCGAACGATCTGCGCGCGCAGGAGCCTGAACTGTACAGGGAGTTATCGCAGTATTACCGGCTCGATCCGGCGGCGTGGGGATAGAGCGTGCCGCCGTAAAAGCGGGTCGTCGGTTTTGCGGTTCGCTGGCGCGCCCCATTTGAGAATCGAGCGCCAATGGTGAATCGCGCTGAACGCAATTGGCTCAGGACAAGGGGGCGCGGCCGGTCAGACTCAACGGACGTAAGCCGCCCTGCGCGCCGCTATTGAAACGCCTGCAACCCCGTCATCGCGCGGCCGAGGATAAGGGCGTGAATGTCGTGCGTGCCCTCATAAGTGTTGACGGTCTCCAGGTTCATGGCATGGCGGAGGATGTGGTACTCCTCAGAAATGCCGTTGCCGCCATGGATGTCCCGGGCCTGGCGCGCGATGTCCAGCGCCTTGCCGCAATTGTTCCGCTTCATGAGGGAAATCGCCTCCGGCACATAGGCGCCGCTATCGAGCAGGCGCCCGAGCTGCAACGCGCCTTGAAGCCCGAGCGCGATCTCGGTCGCCATGTCGGCGAGTTTCTTCTGGACGAGCTGCGTGCCGGCGATGGGCTTGCCGAACACCACCCGGTCCATGGCGTAGTCCCGCGCCGCGATCCAGCACGCTTCGGCCGCGCCCATGGCGCCCCAGGAAATGCCGTAGCGCGCCTTGTTAAGGCAGGAAAACGGCCCGCGCAGTCCCTTCACGTGCGGCAGCAGGTTTTCCTGCGGCACGAACGCCTCGTCCAGGGCGATTTCGCCGGTGACGGACGCCCGCAAGGAGAGCTTGCCCTCGATCTTGGGCGTCGCAAAACCGTCCGTTCCCCGATCGACGATGAAGCCGCGGATCTCGTCCTTGCCCTCGTCGTTGGCGAGCTTGGCCCACACCACGGCGAGATCGGCGATGGGGGAGTTGGTGATCCACATTTTCGCGCCGCTTAGGCGGTAGCCGCCGTCGGCCGGCGCGGCTCGCGTGCGCATGGCGCCGGGATCGGAGCCGCCGTCAGGCTCGGTCAGCCCGAAGCAGCCGACCCATTCGCCGCTCGCCAGCTTCGGCAGGTATTTGCGTTTCTGTTCCTCCGTACCGAACGCTTCGATCGGATACATCACCAGCGAGGACTGCACCGACATGGCCGAACGGTAGCCGGAATCGACCCGCTCCACCTCGCGGGCGATGAGGCCGTAAGCCACATGGCTGGCGCCGCCGCCGCCATACTCTTCGGCGACGGTCGCGCCCAGCAACCCTTGCGCGCCCATTTCCGTCATGATCTCGCGGTCGAACCGCTCTTCGCGGTTGGCCGAGACGACGCGGGACATCAGCCTGTCCTGGCAATAGCCCCGCGCGGCGTCGCGGATCATGCGCTCCTCCTCGGAAAGCTGGGTTTCCAGCGACAGGGGATCGCGCCAGTCGAAGGTCTGTTTTTCGCTCATCAGTCTTGCCTCGCTATCGCAGTGGCGAACTACAATGCCCTTAAACCAGCTCCAGCGCTACGCTTGTCGCCTCGCCGCCGCCGATGCACAGTGACGCAACCCCTTTCCTGCCGCCGCCCGATTTCAGCGCGTTGATCAGGGTGACGATGATCCGCGCGCCGGAAGCGCCGATGGGGTGGCCGAGCGCGATCGCGCCGCCATGGACATTGACCTTTTCCGCCGGCAGCTTGTGCTCGCGCATGGCCGCGAGCGGCACCACGGAAAACGCTTCGTTGATTTCGTAAAGATCGACCTCGTCCGGCGACCAGCCGGTCTTCTCGAACAGTTTGGCCATGGAGGCGACCGGCGCGGTCGTGAACCATTCCGGCGCCTGCGCATGGGTCGAATGGGCGACGATGCGCGCAAGCGGCGCCGCGCCTCTGGCTTCGGCCGTGGACCGACGCATCAGCACCAGCGCGGCCGCGCCGTCGGAGATCGCCGAGGCGTTGCCCGCCGTCACCGTGCCGTCCTTTTCAAAGGCGGCGCGCAGGGTCGGGATCTTGGCGGCGTCGACAAGGCCAGGCTTTTCGTCATCCTCGACGGAAACGGCGCCCTTGCGGGTTTTGACCTCGACGGGAACGATTTCATCCCTGAACGAACCGTTCCGGATCGCGTCCTGGGCGCGGGTGACGGAGCGCATGGAGTATTCATCCTGCTCCTCGCGGGAGAACCGCCATTCGCGGGCGCATTTCTCGGCGAAGACGCCCATGGCCTTGCCGCGGTCATAGGCGTCCTCCAGGCCGTCGACGGCCATGTGGTCGAGCACCTGTCCGGCGCCGTATTTGATGCCGCTGCGTCCCGCGGGCAGAAGGTGGGGCGCGTTGGTCATCGCCTCCATGCCGCCGGCGACCGAAATCGTCGAGGACCCGGCGAGAATCGCATCATGGGCCATCATCACCGTTTTCATGCCCGAGCCGCACATCTTGTTGACCGTGGTGCAGCCGGTTTCCTGCGGCAGGCCGGCGCCAAGCGCGGCCTGGCGCGCCGGCGCCTGGCCGAGGCCGGCCGGCAGAACGCAGCCCATCAGCACCTCGTCCACATCCTGCGCCTTGACGCCGCCGCGGGCCAGCGCGGCTTCGATCGCGCGGGCGCCGAGCGCCGGCGCGGGGGTTCCCGCATAAGCGCCGAGAAAATTGCCGATCGCCGTGCGCGCCATGCCGGCGATCACGACGGGATCTTCCTGGGAGGTCGGTTTGGTCATGAGCGTTCTCCTGTTGCGCGCGGCGGCCCCGCGCAGGGCTGTCTGCGTCGCCGCCGAGCCGAAGCGTTTCAAGTCGGCGCAGCCTGGGCGGCGTGATTGAGGCCGCGCGGCTTAAGCGGCGCGGCGGGCGCGCTCGATCACTTCTCGCGCCATCGCATCGGCGACGGCGCCGGTCGGACGGTCCTCGGCGTCGGCGCGGGCGAAAATGTCGCTCAGCGTGTCGCCAATCTTGTCGATCCGACGCGTCATTTCCTCGGCGGTCCATTGTCCGAGGATTTCAAGGCCGACGCTGATTACGCCCGCGGCGTTGATCACGTAATCCGGCGCGTACAGAACATCGCGCGCGCGCAGGGCTTCGTCCATGTCCGGCGTCTTGAGCTGGTTGTTGGCGGCGCCGGCGACGACCCCCGCCTTCAACCGGCCGACCGTTTCGGCGTTGATCGACCCGCCGAGCGCGCAGGGCGAGAAAATGTCGACATCGGCCGCCACCGCGTCCGCGGGCGCAACGGCCTCGGCGCCGAACCGCTCGCACGCCTGGCGCACCGCCGCCTCGTTCACGTCCGCAACGATCAGCTCGCCGCCTTCCTCATGGATCAGCCGGGCGAGATCCATGCCGACCGCGCCGACGCCGAGGATCGCTACCCGCGCGCCGTCAAGGCTGTCGGCCTTCATCTTGTATCGCGCCGCCGCCTGGACGCCGCGCCACACCCCGCGCGCGGTGAAGGGCGAGGGATTGCCGCCGATCCCGTCCTTCACCATGCCGGCGGCATAAGGGGTGACGGACCGGATCAGCGCAAGGTCCTCTTCGGTGACGCCCGAATCCTCGGCCGTGTAGTAAAGCCCCTCCATGCTGTCGACGGCCCTGGCGAAAGCGCGCAGCAGGTCCGGCGTCTTGTCGGTCCTGGGATCGGCGAAAATTACCGCCTTGCCGCCGCCGAAAGGAATGCCGCCGAGGGCGTTCTTGTGGGTCATCCCGAGCGAGAGGTTCTTCACATCTTCGAGACCGGCCTCGAAGCTGTCATAGGGGAAAATCCGGCAGCCGCCGCAGCCCGGCCCGAGCGTGGCGTCGTGGACGGCGATAATCGCGTTCAGCCCCGCATCGTCATCCCTGAAATGAACGATCTTGCGCCATCCCTCCACGGGCAATTCGCGACGTTCCATCAAACCAAGTCCTCCCGAAATTCGATCATATAATTTAACGCGGCAAGGGTGGCCTTACCCTTGAAAACGCCCATATCACAATAGCCGTCATCGGCCAGATTTTCCCGCTAAATAGATCGTGAAAGACCTTGACGCTTAGCAGAAAGTGCTAAATAGATAACATATTCTAGGAAAGGCGCTCATGAAGCTCGATCATATCGACCACAAGATCCTCCAGCATTTGCAGGAAAATGCGCGGATCACCAACGCCGATCTGGCGGACAAAGTCGGCCTGTCGCCGACCCCCTGCCTGCGCCGCCTGCGGCGGCTCGAGGCCGACGGCATCATCAAGGGCTATCACACGGAAATCAATCGCGAGGCCCTCGGCGTCAATGTGACGGTGATCATTCTCGTCAAGCTTGAACGCGAGGACGACAAGACGCTGCGCGAGTTCGAGGAGGCGATCAAGGCCCGCTCGGAGGTGATGGAATGCTACCTCGTCACGGGCAAGTTCGACTACTTCATCCGCGTCATCGTGCCCTCGCTCGCCGCCTATGAGGCGTTCCTCTCCGAGACCATGCTCCGCATGCCGAACATCGCCACGGTCGAATCGAGCTTCACCCTGCGCGAGGTGGTGCGCAAGGTGGTCACGCCGCTGCCCAAGCCGATCGGATCGCGCTAGCGCGTGTTGCAGCAAAAGCGGGCGCCGGTTCTGCGGTTCGCGGGCGCGCTCCGCTCAAGACTCCGGAGCCAGTCGCCAATCGCGCCGAACGCAGTTGGCTCTAGCGCGCCTCAGCGCTGGAAGTCGTAAAAGGCGCCCATTCCCAGAAGGTCGGTGAGCGCCTGCATGGCGGCGAAGCTCTCTTCCATGAAATCCGGATCGGAAAGGTCGTCCGGCGTGACGCGGTCGCGGTAATGGGCCCGGACCCAGTCTTCCAGCGCAGAGATCTTCGCCCCGTCAAGGATGAACCGCGGGTTCGCCGCTCCGGCCTCCGCCGCCGACAGGACGACCCGCAGGCGCAGGCAGGCCGGCCCGCCGCCGTTGCGCATGGACTCGCGCACATTCCTGAAGACGAGCCGATTGATCGGATTGTTCCGCGCGACCGTTTCCTCAAGGAACGCCTTCACGCGCGGGTTTTCCTCCGACTCCGTCGGCAGGATCAGCGCCATTTCGCCGCCCGCCCCGTCATCCGCATCCGGCAGGGTTACGAGTTGGGAGTTGAAGAGGTAGGACTTGACCGCATCTTCAAGCGTCACCTTGCTCGCGGGCGCCTCGACGATCTCCACGAAGGGCGCGGCGGCGCGGATGGCGGCGCAGGCCGCCTCGCGGTCCTCGAAGCTTTGTTCGTGCAGGAACAGAACGGTTCCGTTGGCGACGCCCACCACGTCGTTATGGAAAGCGCCGGCGTCAAGCGCCGCCCGCGATTGCTTGACGAAAACGGTTCTGGCGGGATCGAGCCGGTGATTGCGCGCCACGGCCTCGCTCGCCAGCCGTTTCTGCCGCGCCGGGAAGCGCGCGCCGTCTTCGCCGTAGACGAACAGATGCGCGCCCGGCGCGCCATGGCTTTCCGCCAGCCGGCCGTGATTGGCCGCCCCCTCGTCGCCGAAATGCACGCCGCCCGGAAGCGGCGGATGGTGAACGAAATGCGCCTCATGATCGAAGATATGCGCAAGCGCGCGGGCCGTCGTCTCCGCCTCGATCGCGCGGTGAAAGTTTGCGGCAAGGTTCGCGGTCGTGAAATGCACAGCGCCGTCGGCCGTATCGGGGGACGGCGCGACAGTGGCCGCGTTCGCCGTCCACATGGACGAGGCGGCGCAGCAATTGGCCAGGAGGCGCGGTTCGGTTTTCGCGGCTTTTTCGATGATCTCGCGGTCGGTTCCGGAAAATCCGAGCGCGCGCAGGGTCTTCAGCGACGGACGATCCTGGGGCGGAAGAAAGCCCTGTCCCAGCCCGAGTTCCAGATTGCCGCGCATCTTGGCGAGCCCCTGAAGCGCCGCCTCGCGCGGATTCGAAGCCGCGCCCTTGTTGCTCGCGGACGCCAGGTTGCCGAAGGAAAGCCCGGCGTAATTATGGGTCGGGCCGATCAGGCCGTCGAAATTATACTCCCTGTAGGTCATTTTTTGATCCCGACCTGTTCCCCGGCCATCGGCAATAGCGCCTCGCCCTCCATAGACGCAACCGGGTAGGCGCAATAGTCGGCGGCGTAATAAGCGCTGGGGCGGTGATTGCCCGAAGCGCCGATCCCGCCGAACGGCGCGGCGGAGGACGCGCCCGTCGTCTGACGGTTCCAGTTGACGATCCCGGCGCGGGAAAGGGCGAGGAACCGCTCCCATTTCGCCTTGTCGTCGGAAAGAAGCCCGGCGGAAAGGCCGAAGCGGGTCGCGTTGGCGCGCGCGATCGCCTCGTCGAAGTCGCCGACGCGATAGACTTTCAGAAACGGTCCGAAATGTTCTTCATCCGGAATGGCGTCGGCGCGGGTGACGTCGATGATCCCCGGCGTGACGAACGCCGAGCCGTCGTCGCGCTGGCTGAGATTGCGGATCGGGTCCCCGCCCCGCTCCGTGAACTGATCGAAAGCGCGCTCCAGCCCCTCGGCGATTTTCGCCGAGATGACAGGCCCCATGAAGGGCTGCGGTTCGGAGAAGGGCTGGTCGATGACAAGCCGGTCGGTCAGCGCCGCGAGCGCCTCAAGGGCCTTGTCGCCGCGCGCGCCCTCCGGCAGGATCAGCCGCCGCGCGCAGGTGCAGCGCTGGCCGGCGGTCAGGAACGCCGACTGCGTCACCGCGAAGGCCGCCGCCGCCAGATCCTCCGTATCCCACCAGATCAGCGGATTGTTGCCGCCCAGCTCCAGCGCCAGGATAACGTCGAGGCGGTCGGCGAACTGCTTGTGGATCGCAAGCCCCGTCTTCGCGCCGCCGGTGAAGAGAACGCCGTCGATGCTGTCCGCGCCCGTCAGGGCCTCGCCGGTCTCGCGCGCGCCCTGCACCATGTTGACGACGCCGGCGGGGACGCCGGCTTCGATCATCCGCTCCATGATGAAGGCGCCTGGCGCGGGCGTCATTTCCGAGGGCTTGAAAACCACCGTATTGCCGGCGATCAGCGCGGGAACAATGTGCCCGTTGGGCAGGTGCGCCGGAAAGTTGTAGGGGCCGAGCACCGCCATGACGCCGTGGGGCCTGTGGCGCAGGACGCCCCGCGTCGCGCCGCTCGCGGTTTCCTTCTCGCCGGTGCGTTCGTGATAGGCGCGGATGGAGATGTCGACCTTGCCGGCGACGGCGGCGGCTTCGGTCCGGGTCTCCCAGAACGGCTTGCCGGTCTCGCGCGCGATCAGCCGGGCCAGGTCCTCCGCGTCGCGCTTGATGAGGTCGCGATAAAGCTCGAGGATCGCGATGCGCTCGGCCAGGGGCTTCAGCGCCCAGCCCTCGAACGCGGCGCGGGCGGCGCCGACCGCGTCGCGCACGTCGTCCCGCGTCGCGCTCGCGCCCGTCCAGACGGTCTCCCCCGTAGCGGGATCGAGACTGTGGAATTCGGCCCCGGCGCCGTTGCGCCATTCGCCATTGACAAGGATCCGACCGTTCATGAAATCACCTCTGCACTATGCGCTTTGCTAATGACGCCGTTTGTCTTGTCGCCAGTGTCTTGTCGCCAGCCTTCTCCGGTTCGGGGCGTCCGATATGAGGCGTCCGGTCCGCCGACTACCAGAGGACGGCGCGCACGCTGTCGCCCTGACGCACGTTCAGGACACGGGCGGTCGCCTCGTCGATGACGAGTTCATCCCCCGACGCCCGCGCCGGCGCCCGCGCCGCGCGGAACGCGCCGAGCCGCCCGGCGGCGATGATCATCGACGGCGCGCCGTTTTCCTTCTTTTCATTCGGCGCAAAGGCGCCGATGCTGTACGCGCGGCTTTCCTGCACCGTTCTGATATCGTCGACGCGCGCGTCCACCAGCGGGCCGCCGTCGAAAACGTCAATGTAGCCCCGAAAGGCGAAGCCCTCTTTCAGCAGCATGTTGAAGGCCGGCGCGGCGTTGTCGTGGGGCCGGCCCAGGGTCTCGCGCGCGGCTTGCGGCAACAGCGCCACATAGATCGGGTGGCGCGGCATCAGATCGGCGATGAACTGGTTGCCCATGGCCGCGTTGGCGACGTCGGCGGCCTCGAACTCCATGTCGAAAAAGGGTTTGCCGATCGCTTCCCAGAACGGCTGTTCGCCGTTCGGCCCGCGCCAGCCGCGCAGTTCGGCGCAAACGATGTCGGCGATCAACTCGCGGTGCTGGGCGATGAAGAGGTACCGCGAACGGGCGAGAAACTTGCCGTTGCCGCCGCCGCGGGCGTCCGGCGACAGGAACAGCGAGCCGACTTCGGCGCAGCCGGTGAAATCGTGGGTCGGCACCAGGAGACGGCGCTCGATGCGCTTTTTCAGTTGCGTCGAGACATGCACGGTCTTGTTGATGCGGTAATTGACGAAGCCGTGGTCGAGACCGATGGCGGAAAAGACCGCGCTGGTGCCGAGCACCCGGCCGTCCTGTTCGAGAACGGTCATGTAGACCTCGCCGCCCGGTTCGCGCGCCTGCGCCTCGAAGCTCTCGCAGGAGAACTCGATGCGCGCGCGCAGGGCGTCGGGCTCCGGCGGCAGGTTGGTCATGCCGCCCCCGGACTGTTTCGCCAGCGCCAGGATCTCCTCGAAGTCCTCGCGCCGCACCGGCCTGATAAAGGCGTCTCCCATTATCTTACGCTCCCGCCTCCAGCGCGCCCGGATTGGGCAGGTCCCCCGCCGCGATCTTCAGCAGCAACAGCGCGGACAGCTTGGCGCGCTCGACCAGGCTGTCGAGCCTGGCGTACTCCTTGGACGAATGAATGTGCGCCCCGCGAACGCCGAGGGTGTCGATCACCGGAATGCCCGCCGCGGCGATGTTGTTGCCGTCGCAGCAACCGCCTGTGGGTTTCCAGGCGACGCAAACGCCAAGCTCCTCGCCGACCCGCTTCAGGGCTTCGAAAAAGGCGCGCAATGTCGGGGTCATCGGCTTGGGCGGCCGGGTGAACCCGCCCGTCAGTTCCGCGCCGTACCCCTCGCGCCCGTCGATCTCGGCGATGAGGCCACGCGCCTGCGCCTCGAACCAGTCCGCATCATCGGGCGCTTCGAGGCGCACGTTAAAGCGCGCGACGGCGCTGTCGGGCACCACGTTGAGCGGCCCGCCGCCGTCAAGGCGCGCGGCGTTGACGGTCAGCCCGTCGCGGGCGCCGGTGAGCGCGTCGATCCGGGTCATGAACTCCGCGGCGGCGACCACCGCGTTGCGGCCGAGATGATGCTCGCGGCCCGCATGGGCGCTCCTGCCCCGGAAAATCGCCGCGAAATTGCCGCTGCCCTTGCGCGCGCCGGCGAGCGTGCCGTCCGCGAGCGCGGGCTCGTAGATACAGGCGAACTGCGCCCGGCGAGCCGCCTGCGCCAGCATCTCGGCCGAGCCATGGGAGCCGATTTCCTCGTCGGCGTTGATCAGCACCTCGTAGCCGATGCGCTCGGCGAAGCGGGAGCGCTCAATCGCCTTGAGGGCGTAGAGCATGACGAGAAGCCCGCCCTTCATGTCCGCCGCGCCCGGCGCGTTCAGGGTGTCCTCGTCGAGAAAGGTCTCGTTCTGGAACGGGTGATCGGCGGGGAAAACCGTGTCCATGTGCCCGCAGAGCAGCACCCGCACCGGGGCCTGGGGCCGCACCGTCACGCGCAGCATGTCGCCGACGGGCCGTTCGGTCTTTTCCCCGTCCGGCGTGACGATCCGATGGGGCCGGGAGGCGATCGTCTCGACCTCGCCCTGAAGCGCGGAGAACGCCTCCGCCAGGGCGTCGTGCATCCGCGCGACGCCTTCCAGGTTGCCGCTGCCCGAGTTGATGGCGCACCAGGCGCGCAGCCGCTCGGTCATCTCAGGGCGCTTGCCGTCCAGAAAAGCGAGGTCGCCGTTGAATTTGCTGATCGGGGCCTTGTCGTCGCTCATGTGCATGCACTAGCGAAGGCCATGGGCGCGGGCAAGTCGCACAGGGGCGCCGGCGCGCTTTTCTTCCGGGGGGAAACCCTCTTATGATCGATGAAACAGGCCGCCTGGGCGGCTTTTTCGCCGTCCGCCTTGTTGTTGCGTATCGTCCACGGGGAAGCCGCTGACATGCTGAAGTTGATTGAAACCGCGCTGATCGCCTGGGCCGACGCGGCGCGGCGCGCCGGGATCATGCTGGTGATCGCCATCGCCATGGCGGCGGGCGCGGCGGGGTATTTCGCCGCGACCAACCTCAAGGTCAACACCGACACGAGCGCCATGCTCGACCCGTCCCTGCCGTTCCAGATGCGCGCGGCGGAACTGCGCGAGGCGTTCCCGCAGATCAAGACCGACATCGTCGTTATCGCCCGGGCGCCGACGCTGGACGAGGCGGACGCCTTCATCGCCGAGCTGCGCGCGGCCGTCGCCGCGGACGAGGCGTCCTTCACCGGCGTCTTCGCCCCGGCGCAGGAGCCGTTCTTCGCGGAAAACGGGCTTTTGTATCTCAGCGAGCGCGAGCTTGAATCGCGCATGACGCAACTGTCGAAAGCCTCCGGACTGATCGAAACGCTGATCAAGAGCCCCACGGTGGGCGCGTTCTTTACGACGCTGGCGGAAAACGACGCGCTGGCCGAACAGTCCGAACTCGGCGCCGACACCTTGGAACGGCTTTACGCCGAGCTTGCGCTCGTCACGCAAGCGAGCCTCGCCGGCGAGCGGCGGCCGTTTTCCTGGATGGGCGCGCTCGACAGCGAGACCGACGGGGCCGCGGCCCACACCCGGCTTTTATACGCGACGCCGGTTCTCGATTACGGGCGGCTTCAGCCGGCGAAGGCGGGAATCGAGGCGCTCCGCACACGGATTGCAGATCTCGAAGAGAAGCATGCGGGGCGGGTCGAGGCGTATATCACCGGCGACCCGGCGCTGCGCGTGGAGGAGCTGGAGGCGGTGACGACCGGCATCGGCCTGTCCATGACGCTGTCTCTCGTGCTCGTCAGCATCCTCCTGTTGATGTGCTACCGCTCTCACGGCATGGCGCTCCTGACGCTGAGCGGGCTTGTGATCACCCTGACGCTGACCTCGGCTTTCGCCGCCGCCGTCGTGGGCGAGTTGAACCTCGTCTCCGTCGCCTTCACCGTGCTGCTGATCGGCCTCGGACTGGACTTCGCCATCCACCTCCTCCTCCACGTGCAGGAGCGGCGCGTCGCCGGCGAGGACAACGCCGCCGCCCTGAAAGGCGCCCTGCACGAGGTCGGTCCGGCGCTGGCCCTCGCCGCGCCGACGACGGCCCTCGCCTTTCTCTCCTTCGTGCCGACCCGGTTCGACGGCATCGCGCAGCTTGGGGTGATCGCCGGGGCCGGCGTCATCATCGCGTTCTTCGTTTCCGTGACGTTCATGCCGGCGGCGCTCGCCATGTTCAACGGGCACCCGAAGAAAGCCTCCGGCGGACAGGTGCGCGCGTTTTTCGCCGCCATCGGCCGGTATTCCGGGCCGATCGCCGTCGCCACCATCGCCCTCGGCGCCGCCGCCCTTCTCCTGGCGCCGCAGGTGCGGTTCGACGCCGACCAGATGTCGCTGCGCAACCCGAACGCGCCCTCGGTGATCGGCTTTAACCTGTTATTCGACGATCCGGAAACCGCGCCCTATCGCCTGACCCGCCTGGTTTCGTCCGCGGACGATGCAATCGAGACGGCGCAGACGGCGAAGAGGCTGGAGACGGTGGGCGGCGTGCGCTCGCTGCCGGATTTCGTGCCCGAGGATCAGGAGGCGAAGCTGGAGCTGATCGATTTCGCCGCCGGCTCCCTGGTCTTCGCGCTTTCCGCGGAGCCGGGATCGGCGGCGGGGCCGACGGCGGACGAGGGCGTCTCGGCCCTGGCGGCCCGCCTCGACGAAGCCTACGGGGACGGCCCGGCCGACAGCCCGGCGGTGCGGCTCGCCGGGCTCCTGGAACGCCTCCAGGCGGCGGGAAGCCAGGCCGATCGTGAGCGGCTCGAAGACAACATCTTTGCCTTCTGGCCGGATCTTACGGCTCGCCTGCGCGCCCAGATGAACGCCGATTTCGTCACGCTCGAAACCCTGCCGCCGTCGCTCGCCGCGCGCTATCGCTCCGACGGCGGACAGTGGCGGGTCGACATCATTCCCGAGGCGGACGTTCGCGACCCGAAAGCGCTCGACGCTTTCGTATCGCAGGTGGAGGCGGTTTATCCCGATCTCGCCGGCGGCGCCTTCCAGGCGCGCAAGGCCGGCGAGACCATCTCCGCCGCCATGCTCCAGGCGACGTCGATCGCCCTCGGCGTGATCGCCGTCTTCCTCTGGCTCCTCGTGCGCCGCATCCAGTCGGTGCTGCTGATCCTCTTTCCGCTGGTGCTGGCGGCGGTGCTGACCGCCGCGACCGGCGTTCTTCTCAACATCCCGTTCAATTACGCGAATGTGATCGTTTTGCCGCTTCTGATCGGCATCGGGGTCGACAGCGGCATTCACCTCGTCATGCGCCAGAGGCAGATCCGGGCCGGCGAAGACGTGCACGGCACGTCGACGCCGCGGGCGATCCTGTTTTCCGCGCTCACCACCGTCGCCTCGTTCGGCAGCCTGATGCTGTCGCCCCATCGCGGCACCGCGAGCATGGGCGAGCTGTTGTCGATCGCCATCGCCTTCACGTTGATTTGTACGCTCATCGTTCTGCCCGCCGCCTTCCGGTATGGGGAGCGGCGCGGCCGCAACGGTTCCGCCGGCGTCTGACGATTTCGTTCAAAGGCGCCGCGCTTTCATGGCCTTAGCGCAAAAGGCCGGGCCGCCGCCGAAACGCGATGGAAGACCCGTGTTGCATTTTGGCGTCAGCAGGGCTCGTCTGGCCGATGGGCGCTGGAATTCCGCCGCAATCTCTCCATATTGGGCGGGTATGTGAATGGTGAGCGTCGCCCCGCGCCGCTTTTGTCCGTCCCGCGCCTGAAGCCTTCGAGAGGTCGCCCCATGTTCATGTCCCGCGTGCGCATCTTCGCCGCCCTTATCGCCGCCGCCTCCGCCGCGCCCGCCCTCGCGCAATCCGGGGCCGGCGCCGCCGAGCCGCCCGCCGAAACGCAGGCGCCGGACGAAACCGGCCGGATCGACGACGCGGTCGCCTTCGCCAAGGCCATGACCGCGGACGCGACCAAGGCCCTGACCGACGAAACCGTGGACGGCGCCGATCGCCTGCGGAACTTCCGCGCGGTGCTTGCCGACGGGATGGCCCTCGACGTCATCGGCCGGTTCATGATCGGCGAGACGCGCAAGTCGATGAGCGAGGCGCAACTCGCCCGCTACGAGACGATCTTCCCGCCCTATATCACCCGGCAATACGCCGAGCAGTTCGAGGAAATCGTCGGCAAGCCGCTCGAGGTCGTCGACGCCCGCGAAATCGGCGCGCGCGACGTAATCGTCCGTACACAGTTCGAGCGGGTCGACGCCGCGCCGATCATGGTCGATTGGCGCGTGCGCAAGCTGCGTTCCGGCGAGCACAAGGCCATCGACATCATCGTTTCGGGCGTTTCCATCATGCTGGTGAAACGCGAGGAGTTCTCGTCGTTTATCGCGAGCAACGGCGTCGACGCCCTGCTCGACCGGCTGGAAGACGAGGCGTCCGTCTAAGCATCGTTGCGCCTGATGCGGGCTCAGCGAAACAGGAGGCGGTCGAGGGCCAGGCCGTCATCCGACTTGAACGCCAGCATGATCAGCGACGCAACGGCGACTGTCGTCGACGGGAAGAAAAGAACCTTGCTCGCCTCCCTGTCGAGCAGGTAAAGCCCCAGCGGATCGGCCAGATACGGCCAGATCGCCGCCGCGCCGACGACCAGCACCAGCGCCTGAAGCGGATATGCGACGATCCGCAACAACCCCAGGATCACAAACGCGCCGAGGGCGATCTGCCCCCAGCCGAGAATCGGCTGCAACGCCTCGGCGCTGATCATCCCGCCGTAATATTTGTCGGACACGCCGATGGCCGATTCCGGCGCGCGCACCTTGATCAATCCCCAGATCACGAGAAGAAGGCCCGTCGTCGCCCTCAGCAACAGCAACAGCAATGCTTTCATCGATCACCCCTTTCAGTTGAACATCAGCTTTCCCGCTCAAAGGCGAAACCCGCTGCGCCTGCCGCAGCGCTGTCGGTTTTCGCGAGGACGGGCGCCGGCGCGGAGGCCCCGGCGCTGTTATGCCCGCCGCCGGCCGCGCACGCGGCTTCCGGCGGCGACAGGCGGATGAGGCGCGGGCGCCATACGCCGATGACGACATTGGCGGCGGCGATCGCCATGACGACGACGAGCGTCCACCACTCGTAGACCAGCAGCGACTGAAGCGCGTCGGCGGGCAACTCGCCCTCGGCGATCTTGCGCGAGACGGTCGCGGCGTGGTCGGCTTTCGCGCTGACGATGGTCAGGACGCCCATGAACATGAGAATGCCCGAAACCGCCTTGATCCACACCCACCCCCGGTCGAGGAAGGGAGGGTGGGCCATCATCGACATGAGCCCGGAGACCAGGGCCAGCGCCAGCGACGGAAGCAGCACGTAATTGCTGATCGCGAGGATCGACTGGCGCAACTCCGCATAGGCTTCGAGCGAGCCCTGGGGGGCGACGACGAGCAGGATCATGTAACAGCCGAGCCCGCCGATCAGGCCGCAGGCGGCCAGCGTGTGCAGGATTTTCAGGGTCTTGCGCATCATCCGATGATCGTCGCGCCGTCACGCCGACAGGTCAAGCGCGGCGGCGCGTCAAGCCGGCGCCGTTTCGCCCCGTCCGCCGCCTCGATCCGGGAACGGCCGGCTAGCTCTTGCGCTCGAAAACGAAATCCGCCGCCCCTTTCAGCGGCCCGGCGCGATCGCCGAACCGGTCGAGGTTGGATTTGCAGCGCTCGACCAGATCGGCCGCCTTGGTTCTGGCGCCGTCCATGCCGAGAAGCTTGATGAAGGTCGCCTTGTCCATCTCCGCATCCTGTCCCGCGGGCTTGCCGAGCGCCGCCGCGTCGCCGGTCGCGTCGAGGATGTCGTCGACGATCTGGAAGGCGAGCCCCAGATCTTCCGCGTAGGCGCCGAGGGCGGCGATTTCATCCGCGCTCGCGCCGCCGACAAGGCCGCCGCCGACGGCTGAAAAGCGGATCAGGGCGCCGGTCTTGAGACGCTGCAACTGGGTTACGCCCTCAAGGTCGAAGTCTTTTTGCTCCGCATAGATATCGATCATCTGTCCGCCGACCATCCCCGCCTTGCCGGCGGCGCGGGCCAGTTCCAGCGCGACGGCGCAGCGCACGGCGCCGTCGGGATGGGTTTCCTGCGCCGCGACGATTTCAAACGCCTGCGTCAGAAGCGCGTCGCCGGCGAGAATCGCCGTCGCGTCGTCGAATTTCTTATGCACCGACGGGCGGCCCCGGCGCAGATCGCTGTCGTCCATGGCGGGCAGATCGTCGTGGATCAGGCTGTAGCAGTGGATCATTTCCACCGCCGCGCCGACGCGGATCGACCGGGCGCGCGGCGCGTCGAACATGTCCGCCGCGGCGACGACCAGAAACGGGCGCAGACGCTTGCCGCCGGCGAGGGCGCTCCAGCGCATGGCGTCGACGACGCGGCCGAGCGGCCCCTCCTCCACGGGAAGAAAGGCGTCCAGCGCTTGCTCGACGGATTCGGCTGTTTCCCGAATGGCGGCGACGAAGGCGGCCGCAGAGACCGAAGACGCGGCGGTTGAAGGCTTGGAGGCTGAAGACGTAGAGGCGGACATAAGGCGGCTCGTTTGACGGAAAGACAAAATCGACATTCGCCGCGGTTGATAGCGCGGCCCGTTTTATTGCTCAACGGCGGCGCCGTCGCGACGCCGATCAACCCGCGCCGCCCCTGCCGCGCTAACGGCGGAATATCCTGGAGACAAATCCCCTGCCCTCGCCGTCGCCGCGCAGGCGCGCAATCAGCCCGCGCTCATCGCGATCGCCGCTTTCATCGCAGAGATCGCGCATCTGTGCGCCGGAGGCCATAAAGCGGTTCAGCATCTCGGCGACGCCTCCGCCGGTCTCGCTTTCGCCCGCGCCCTCGCCGGCCTGGGAAGCCGGCGCCGCGTTGACGGCGAAGGCGCGCGCCGCCTCAAGCCTGGCTGCCGGGAAAGCCTCGATAAAGGAAGCATGGTCGCCGGAAAGCGTGTGCAGCGCCATGGCGAGGTCGCGCCGCCAGGCGTTAATCAGCACGGAGAACTGGCCGGCGTCGTAGGCGCCGGTGACCCGAAGCCCGGCCATGAGAAACAGATCGTTGCCTTCCAGCGAGGCGACGCTGATATGCAGGTTGCCGTTGAGGCTTTCGATCCGTTGCAGGCTGATGCTGAAGCCGACAAAGCGCGCGAGAAAGCCGACCTCGGTGATCTTGCCCGACCCTGGCGCGGACTGCATCAGCGCAACCACGAAATTCACGCCGTTGTCGCGAACGCCATACACTTTTAACGGGCCGTCTTCCCCAAGAAGCTCGGCGTCCGGGTAATGGCTCTGCAAGGTCCCGACGACGCTCGATACCGGCCAGCTCGCCTCTTCCTCGCCGGCTCCGCCCGAAAATAACTTGAACATGTAATCACCCCTGATTCGCTTACCCCGACGGCGCACCGCCCTCGCGCGGAACGCTACACGAGGGGCGGGGAAAGGCCAACCCGCTTGCGGCGGCGCGGCGCCTTTGAGAAAAACCTACTAATTCAATCGGTTTTTACCGCGCCCGCGCGGGTTTGTTTTGCACTGCACCCGGTTCGCTGTATATATCTCTACAAAACTTGATTGGGGGCGCCCTTGTCCGCCCGCTCAGGCTGTGGAAGACGGTTTTGTAAAGACGCGCGGCTTCAGGGGCGCATGGGTTGGACGACGCGTCCTGGCATTGTAAGTGAGGGGCGGGAAAAGGTCTGCGGCGAGAAAGTCCGGGCGACGTGAAACAGGGCCGATCCGGGACGTCATTTTTGGCGGAATTGATTGCGAAAGCTTGAGTTCAGGCGAAAAAAGGGGCGGCGACATGGCTGCGACGGAACAAATCAAGGTGGTCTTGGCGCAACCGCGCGGCTTCTGCGCCGGGGTGGAGCGCGCGATCGACATCGTCGAACGCGCCCTCGAAAAGTACGGCGCGCCCGTCTATGTGCGTCACGAGATCGTTCACAACAAATTCGTGGTCGACACCCTGCGCGAGCGGGGCGCGATCTTCGTCGAGGAAGTCGATGAAATCCCGACCGGCGCGGTCACCGTTTTCTCCGCGCACGGGGTGGCGAAAAAAGTCGAGGACGGGGCGCTGGTGCGCGAACTGGACGTGATCGACGCCACCTGTCCGCTCGTGACCAAGGTGCACAAGGAAGGCCGCCGCTACGCCGCCAAGGGATACGACATCGTGCTGATCGGCCATATCGGCCATCCGGAAGTGGAAGGCACCCTCGGTCAGATCCCCGGCACGGTGCATGTTCTGTCCGAGGTCGAGGAAGTGGAGGCGCTTGAAGTCGCCGACGCCGAGCGCGTCGCCTTCGTCACCCAGACGACGCTTTCCGTCAACGACACCAAGGACGTGATCGCCGCCCTGAAAAAGCGCTTTCCCAATATTGTCGGCCCGGACACCCGCGACATCTGTTACGCCACCCAGAACCGTCAGACCGCGGTGATCGCCATGGCGAAACAGGTCGATCTCCTTCTGGTGGTCGGGGCGCATAACAGTTCGAACTCCAACCGTCTGCGCGAGATCGGGGAGAATTTCGGCATCGCCAGCCACCTCATAGAGGACGCCTCGATGTTCGATCCCGCCTGGCTTGACGGCGTAAAGACGATCGGACTCACCGCCGGCGCGTCGGCGCCGGAAACCCTGGTGCAGGAAACCATCGCGCGGCTGCGCAACTACCGCGAAGTGACGGTGGAAACCCTCGAAGGGGTTGAAGAGAACGTGCACTTCAAGCTGCCGGCGGAACTCGCCGATGCGCCGCGCCCGAAAGACGCCATGGAATCATGGGCGATGGGCAACGCCTGACCCCGAAGCCGCCCCGCAAGCCCGCCAATCGGCGACCTCCAGCAACCTTTGACGATCCGTTCGGAGACGACCATGACAGTATCCCTTCACCAGCAAATTCGCGTCGGCGCCTATGTCATGAAGCAGACGCTGATGGGGCGAGACAAATATCCCCTGGTGCTGTTTCTGGAACCCTTGTTCCGCTGCAACCTCGCCTGCCCCGGCTGCGGCAAGATCGACTATCCCGCGCCGATCCTGAACAAACGCCTGAGCGTGCAGGAATGCCTCGACGCCGTTGACGAATGCGGCGCGCCGGTTGTCGCCATCCCCGGCGGCGAGCCGCTGATCCACAAGGAGATCGGCGAAATCGTCGAAGGCATCGTCGCGCGCAAGAAATTCGTCTCCCTGTGCACCAATGCATTGCTGCTCGAAAAGAAGCTGCACCTGTTCAAACCGTCGCCGTTCCTGTTTTTCTCCGTGCACCTCGACGGGCTGGAAGAAGAGCACGACAAGGCGGTCGATCAGGAAGGCACGTTCAAGATCGCCGTCGAGGCGATCAAGGCGGCGCAGGCAAAAGGCTTCCAGGTCAACGTCAACGCGACCATTTTCGACAACATGACCGCGAAGCAGGTCGCGGATTATCTCGACTTCGCCACCGATCTCGGCGTCAACATCTCGATTTCTCCGGGTTACGCCTATGAGCGCGCGGAGGACCAGGAAAGCTTCCTGTCGCGCAAGAAAACGAAACAGCTCTTCCGCGACGTCTTCAAGATCGGCAAGGACCGAGGACGCGAATGGAACCTGTCGCACTCGACCCTGTTCCTCGACTTCCTCGCCGGCAACCAGGAATATCAGTGCACGCCCTGGGGCTCGCCCACGCGCAATGTCTTCGGCTGGCAGAAGCCGTGCTACCTTCTCGGCGAGGGCTATGTGTCCTCCTTCAAGGAGCTGATGGAGACGACGGACTGGGACCAGTACGGCACCGGCAAGTACGAGAAATGCGCCAACTGCATGGCCCATTGCGGGTATGAGCCCACCGCCGCCATGGACGCGGTGAAAAACCCGATGAAAATGCTGAAGCTGTCCAGCATGTTCAAAATCAGGACCGACGGCCCGATGGCGCCGGAGATCGATTTGTCGAACGCGCGCCCGGCCGTCGACGTCCACGAACAGATCGTCGAGACCGAAATGGAAAAGATCAAGCGCGAGAAGGAAGAAGCGGCCGCCCGCAAGAACGCCGCCACGCTGATCGACAAAACCAAGGAAGAAGCCGCGGCCTAGCGACAGTCAATAGCGACAGTCGAAAGCTGAAGCGCATTGGTCGGCCCGTTCTAGCGGGCGCGGTCAAGCGAGAGCACGGTAAAAATCCGCAACAGCATCGGACCGAGACAGCGCGTCAGGGTGCGCTGCGCCGCGGCGCTGTCTTCGCCGAGCTTCATGAGCGCCGGAAACTGCGCCGGATCGCGCAAGGCGGCGATCAGCGTCCTGAAAACGCGGGTCGAGCCGTCCGACGCCACCGCGCCGAGCGCGGCCGGAGGCAAGGCGCGGTCCGCCGGGTCCGCCACCGCGCGAATGGCGAGAAATGCAACGCCCGCCCGCGCCGCCGCCCGGGCGCAGCCGTGACTTTCCATATCCACCGCCAGCGCGCGATGGTCCGCGTAAAGGGCCGCCTTGGCCGCAACGCTGTCGATGATGTCGTCGGCGCCGAAAAGCCGCCCCGCCCGGGCCGGCCCCGCCGCCGACGCCAGCCCCGCGGACGCCAGCGCCGGATCGCTTTCGAAGACCGCGCCGTCCGGCGCCGCCACGCCCGCGCCGAGAACCAGATCGCCGGGGCGAAGCGCCGGATCGAGGCCGCCCGACACGCCGACGCTGAGGACGCCGCGCGCCCCGGCGGCGCAGAACCCCGCCGCGATCTCCTCCGCCCGATCCGCGTTCGCGCCGGAAACCCCGATGCGAACGCGCGGATCGTCCCCGGCGGCGCGCCGCACCGCCGCCGCCTCGGACTTCAGGCCGCAGACAACGCCGACAAACCCGCCGTGAGCTGATGATCCAGGCGCGGTCATGCGGCCGACGGCTCCCCGGCGCCCGCCGCGCGAGCCCGCGCCGGGCCGCCCGAAAATCCGCCTTCGTATGAGTTCAGAACGGCCACGGCCCGCCTGTCACGGTTGAAAATTAAAGAGAAGCTTCAGGAATTCATGAAATCCAGCGCCAGCGCCGCCGCGCGGTCGCCCGAACGGATCGACCCCTCGATCGTCGCCGGCACGCCGGTGTCCGTATGGTCGCCGGCGAGGAAGAGATTGCGATATCGGGTCTGCGGTTTCAAGCGTTTGCGCGCGCCGGCGGGGGACTGGTCGGGGGTTGCGCGCTTTTCGCGGATAACCCGCACCCGTTCATAGTCGCGCTCGCCGAGGTTCAGCGCGGCCTGCGTCTCGCGCCAGATTTGCGCGACGACATCGTCATTAGGCAGATCGTCTGCGCCGATGACGTTGGAGGCCGACGTCGTCAGACTGATCACATCGTCGCGCACAAAGGCCCACTGCCCCTTGCTCGACACCATGCCGATGAACGGGCTGTCCCCCAGGACGTCGGTCGGGACCGGTTCG
This sequence comes from Parvularcula sp. BBD 1991-13, assembly GCA_001657385.1. GTDB lineage: Bacteria > Pseudomonadota > Alphaproteobacteria > Caulobacterales > Parvularculaceae > Hyphococcus. The sequence continues at coordinate 184,665 of LYSZ01000003.1, forward strand.
CCGAGGCGGTAATGGATGTTGAGGATGCTCGCATCGTCCTTAGGCGGATCGAGTTCCGGCATGATCTGCGTCAATCGCGACGGCGGCAGGGCGAAAATGACGCTGTCGCCTTCCGCAAGGGTCACGGTTTCGTCGGCGAAGGTGAGGCTGGCGACGGCGCCCCCCTCCATCCAGGCGTTTCTGAGCCGCGCATTGAAGCGCACGAGGCCGCCATTCGCCTCGATGAAACGCACCGCCGGATCGACGAAAGCCGGGCCGAGCCCCTTTTTCGCCACCAGCGGCGCGCAGGCTTTCCCGCCGAGCAGGAACGTCTCGCGGATCACGGCCCAGAGCAGTTTCGCCTGGCCGATCTGCGGAGTGGTGTTGAGCACGGCGAGGGTCAGCGGCTCCCAGAACCGTTCGTAGAGAACGCTTTTCTCGTCGACGATGTCGCCGACGGTCTGATCGTCGCGGGCCAGCGCGATGGCCGCGGCCCTGACATAATCCATGACGCCGGTGTCGGGCACGCGCCACTCCCTGTCGAAGACCCAGAACGGGATCGGCCCGTCGTTGATGCGCACGGTCCAGCGCCGGCCCGTCGCCACGTCGACAAAGGGATATGTCGCAAAAGCCGGCCCGGTCAGCGGGTCTTCGGCGCCGATGCGATCCAGATAGGACAGCGCCGACGCGTTGCCGGACATGATGAGGTGGTTGCCGTTGTCGATATCCCGCTCAAGGTGCTTGTCATGGAAAGAGCGGCAGCGACCGCCGGCGCGGCCCGCGCTGTCGTAAAGCGTGACGGGAACGCCGCGTTCGATCAGCGCGACCGCGGCGGCGAGACCGGAAAGGCCGGCTCCGATGATGTGTGTGCGAGGCATGGTCATGAACTGTCTTGCCAGAAGCGACGGGCTAGGCCGCCGCGAGGCGCGGCGCGAAAAACCAGCGCAGGGCGATAAGCGCTTTTTCCGCTTTCGAAAGCCTGACCTTGGGCTGACCGTTGGCCCAGCCGCGCGCGGTCATGCGGTCGAGATAGGTCTCGTAAACGCCCATCATCAGCAACGCCGGGCGCAGCAGGCGCCAGTCGAGCCCTTCGCCCGCGCCTTTCGCCAGAGCCGCGCGGGCGCCGGCGAACTTCCCGCGCGCAATCGCGGCGAGGTCTGCGCGCACGGACGGCAGGCCCGGATGCGCGACGACCGCGGCCGGATCAAGCGGACAGCCGCGCCCTTCCAGAAGTTCGCGCGGCAGATAGAGACGGCCTTCCCCGGCGTCCTCCTCCACGTCGCGCAGGATATTGGTCAGTTGCAAAGCGTCGCCCAGCGACAACGCGAAATCGTCCGATGTCTGACCGGGCGCCGCGCCGAAGATCGGCATGGACAGCATGCCCACCGCGCCTGCGGCCCGGCGCGTATAGGCGTAAAGGCGCTCCATGGAAGGCGCAACGATCGGGCCTTCGGCGTCCATCTCCATCCCCTCGATCACCAGAATGAATTCTTCCCTGGACAGATGAAAGCGCCGCACCGGCTCGACGAGCGCCGCACCGGCCGGCGTTGTGGGACGACCCTCGAACACCCGGTCGATTTCCGCGCGCCATTCGGCAAGCCCCGCGCGCTTTTCCTCCAGCGGGCCGTCCTCGTCGGCGATGTCGTCGACTTCGCGGCAAAACGCATAGACCGCGTACATTGCCTCGCGCCGCGGCCGGGAGAGAATGCGCATCCCGGGTCCGAAAGACGTGCCGGACCGCCTGACCGTTTCCTCGGCATGGCGGCGCGCATCATCAAGATCGATCGCGGCGGCGGTCATGGAGCCTCAAGCCTTTCCGGACATGCGGCCGGCGGCGAAAAATCCGCTGACCGCGCCGCGCAGCCCCGCGGATGCGAAATCGGTTTTTTTCAGCGCCACGCGGGCCGCGAGCGGATCGCCCCGGCGCAGGATCGCGATCAGGCGCTCGGCGAGGTTGACGATGACCGCCGATTCCATGGCGAGGCTTCTCGACGACAGTGCGCGGGGCAAGGCCCGGGCGTCGGCCATCAACGCCTCGCAACCGTCAAGCATCCGGTCCATGACCCGGCGCATGGCGGGGCTCGCCGCGCCGCGGTCGAGGTCTTCGACGCAGGTTCCTTCCTGCGCCATCCAGTCGTAGACTATGTAGACGCGGTCGAGCGCGCGCCGGTCGTCGCCGCAGTCCTGAAGGTGGTTGGTGATCTGCAACACCGTGCAGAGCGCGTCGGCGTAGCGGTAGCCGGCGCGGTCCTCCCCATGCAGATCGAGGAGATAGCGCCCCACCGGATTGGCGGAAAGCGCGCAATAGTCCAGAAGCTCGTCCCAGGTCGCATAGCGGTTTTTCTCCGCATCCTGAACGAACGCGGCGACCAGGTGAGATCCGTGCGCCGTCGGCACGCCCGTTTCGAGCATGCTCCGTCTGAGGGCGTGCGCCTTTTCGTATGCTGCACCGTAACCGTCCTCGCCTTTCAGCGCCGCGTCGAAGGCGTTAAGGCGACGGATCTTGTCGGCCGGCTCAAGGTCCGGATCGTCGGCGATGTCGTCGATGGCGCGGGCGAAGGCGTAAAACGTCGCCACATGCGGGCGCAGGCGCGGCGGCAACAGAAACGAACCGACGGGAAAATTCTCGTCCCCCGCGCCCTTGCCGGAGGGCGATTCCGCAGGCGCGTCTACAGGCGCTTTCGCAGGCCCGGCGCCTTCCGTCGTATTGTCCAGTATCGCCGTCATTGCTTGCGCAGCTTACGCATTTTCACGCCCTTTCCAAGCCGGGCCGCTTGAGTTTTTTGCGCCGCGGGAAACGGCTTGGCGGCGCGCGCGCGGCGCATTACACATCCATGACATGAGCCTTTCCCTGACTGCCCTGGCCGCCATGGCGGCCTGGTTCGGCCTTGTCTTCTTCCGCGCGGGGTTCTGGCGCGCGGACCAGCGCCTTGCCGACGCGCCGGCGCCGCCGCGCTGGCCCGAGGTGGTCGCCGTCATTCCCGCCCGCGACGAAGCGCCGACCATCGCCGAGGTCGTGCGCGCCCATCTGGCCTGTGATTATCCGGGCCGCTTGTCGGTCATCCTCGTCGACGACGGCTCGACCGACGGCACCGACGCCATCGCCCGCGCCGCGGCGGAGAGCGCGCGCGAGAACGCCAGGGACAAGCCGCGCCCGTTCATCGTACTGACCGCACCGGACAAGCCGGACGGCTGGTCGGGCAAGCTCTGGGCGGTTCACGCCGGCCTCGCCCATGCGCGCGAGATCACGCCGGCGGCGGAGTACGTTCTCCTCACCGACGCGGATATCGTCGCCGCGCCCGACACGCTGCGCCGCATGGTTGCGAAGACGGAGGACGAAAAGCTCGCCCTCGCCTCGCTGATGGCCCGCCTCGACGCCCGCGCCGCATGGGGCGGCCTGCTGATACCGGCGTTCATCTATTTCTTTCAGAAGCTCTATCCGTTCCCCCGCGCCAACGACCCGGACGACGACATGGCGGCGGCGGCGGGCGGCTTCATGCTGGCGCGCGCCGACGCCCTCGAGGCAGTCGGCGGGGTGGAGGCCCTGAAAAGCGATCTGATCGACGACTGCGCCCTGGCGCGCCGGATCAAGGACAGCGCGCCCGGCGCGACAGTGTGGATCGGGCTCGCCGACGACGAAGCGGTCAGCCGCCGCGACAATCTTTCCCTCGGCTCCGTGTGGAACATGGTGGCGCGCACCGCCTACGCCCAGCTCGGCTATTCGCCGCTGCTGCTGGCGGGAACTGTCCTCGGCATGGGGCTGATATACCTGGCGCCGCCGCTTGTCGCGCTCGGCTTCGCCTGGCACGGCTCGGCGCTCGCCCTGGCGGCGGCCCTCGCGGGCTGGGGGCTGATGGCGTATTCCTACTGGCCGACGCTGAAGCTCTACGAGCGCGAGCCGTGGGAAGCGCCGCTCTTGCCGCTGGCGGCGGCGCTCTATACGGCGATGACCGTCTCCTCAGCCCTGCGCTACTGGCGCGGACAGGGGGGACGATGGAAAGGCCGCGTCTACCCTTGAGCCTTCCCGGCGCAGGCCTTGGTGACGATAAACACCGCGCACGGCGCTTCCCGGACAAGCTCGCGCGACGCGCTGCCCTGCAACAGCGAGTTCCAGAAATTACGCTGGTGGGAGCCGGTGACGATCAGATCCGCTCCGACCTCCTCGGCGTAGGCCGTCACCTCGTCCGCCGCCTCCCCGTCGAGCACCACGGCGTCGGCGCCGGCGGCGAACCGGGCGGCCATCGCCGCAAGCTGTTCGCGGCAGCGTTCGCGCCCCTCGCGGTGCTGTTCCATCACCGACTGAGTGACCGTCGCCGCGGTCGCGGCCACCTCGCCGGAAAACGCCGGCGCGGTGATCGTCACCGACGGCCAAACGGTGACGACGCGCAGATCCGCGCCATCCTTGCCCGCAAGGCTGTGCGCGGTCTTCAGCACATCCTCGGCGAGATCGTCATCGAGATCGATGGCGGCGATAATGGTTTTGAATTGCATGACAAGATCCTCCCTTCAGGACACAGATAGTATGTAGGCATCGCGGCCCGGATCGCAAACGACTTGGGGCCGCAAACGAAAGGCTCCGCCGGCGCGGGGGACGCCGACGCGGCGCAACCGGTCTCACGCGGCTTTCAGGAGCCCGCCGGCGCGGAACCAGTCCATCGTCCGGCGCAGGGCCGGCTCGACAGGATCGGCCCGCCAGCCAAGCTCGCGAAAGGCTTTCTCGCTTGAAAACGACACCTGACGCCCGGCGAGGCGCACCCCGGTCAGCGGGGCCCTGGGCGGCGCGCCGGTGACCGCGGCGACAAGCTTTGTCTCCACGGCGCCGGCGGCGAGCGCGACCCAGTACGGCAGGCGCATGGTCGGGGCCGGCCGTCCGGAGGACGCCGCGATCATCGCCAGGAGATCGCGCATGGGCGTGTTCGCGCCCCCCAACAGGTAGCGCTCGCCGCGCCGGCCGCGCTCACGCACGGCGATCAGGCCGCGGGCGAGCCCGTCGATCGGCGTAAAATTCAGTATACAATCTATATAGGCGGGCGTCGCGCCGTTGGCGAAATCGAGGATCATTTTCGTCGGCGGGGTCAGCGCCTCGTCGCCTGGCCCGAGCGGTTCCGTCGGCATGGCGATGACGGCGTCGAGCCCGTCCGCCGCGGCGGCTTCGACGATGCGCTCGGCGGCGAGCTTGGAACGCGGATACGGACCGAGCATGTCGCCCGGCGCCAGCCGCAGCGTCTCGTCCGCCGTCGACGGCCCGATGGGCGCGCCGCGGCCGACCAGCGTCGTCAGGCTTGAGCAGTGGACAAAACGCGCGGCGCCGGCCGCTGCGGCGGCGCGCGCCATAACTTCCGTACCATGACGGTTTACACGGTCGAAAACGGCGTCGTCGCGAGCCCACAAATGCGCCGCCCCGGCGAGGTGAAACACGGCGTCCGCCCCCGCGACGGCCCTGGCCGCGTCCTGCGGATCGGTGACCGATCCCCGCATGTCGTCAGGGTGAGCCGGCGGCGCGATGTCGAAACTGCGCACCCGCTCGCCGCGCTCGCGCAGGACCGCGACGAGACGCTTGCCGACGAAGCCGGCGCCGCCGGTGACGAGGGTCAGGCGGCTCATGACGCGCCCCGGCGGCAGACAAGCAGCCCCTCATCGGTGACGGAGCCGGCGATCAGTCCGGCTTCGGTTTCGACGGCGGCGGTGGCGGCGCTGAACAAGGCGGCGGACGGATCGTCGAACAGAAGTTTCACCACGCCGGTCGCGGGATCGATTTTCACGATCCGCGACGGGGCGCGGCCGATCCCCAGCTTGCGGTTGAGCGCAAGCCGCGCCATCGAGGGGTGGACCGCGGCGACGATCGCGCCGTCATGGGCGATCGAGAGATTGTCCGGCCCGCCGGGGGTGGCGACGCGCTTGCGCGCCTCAACGCCGCCGGGCCGCGGCGATAAAAAGACAAGCGCCTTTTCCCGCGTGGCGGCGAGGACGATGTCGCCCCCGGCGGTGCGCGCCAGGCCGTTGGCGAACGCCGCCCCGGCATAGACCGGGCCGACGCCGCCGAGCGTGACGCCGCTGCGTCTGAGGTTGAACGCCGCCTCAATCCCGCCGCGCCAGCCGCAAGCGCCGTGATCGAAACTTGTAAACACCCGCCGACCGTCGAGCAGAACATCGTTCGCGGCGCAGGAAACCGCACCCGAAGGTTCCGCCACCGGTTCCCCGCCCTCCAGCCGGAACTTTTCAAGGCGCGGGGTCATCCGCCATCTTTTATCCCGGTACTGATAGGTCCGGTTGACGAAAGCGAGGGTCGCGCTCTCGGCGTCGAAATCGACGCCGTGGGGGCGCAGGCCGCCGTCGACCGCATCGGGATCGATCAGGGACCGCGCTTTCACCGCGTCGCCCGCGATGCCGGAAGCGCCCGCCTCGAACAGGTCGGTAATCTGCGCCCGGTAAACGCCGCCGTCGGGCGGCGGCGCGTCGCGATTCCCGCCTTCGGCCTTTTCCACGGCGCGGCGATCATAGGCCGAGATATAAAGAACGCCCCGCGCCGGATCGACGGCGAGGTCTTCCGCCCCGACCAGCGCCGCGCCGGACCCGGCGTCCGTGACCGCGACCCGGCGGCACGCCTCCGGGCCGAAGACCGGATCGCCGGTCTCGCCCCGCCCGCAGGACGCTGCGAGGAGCGCCGCCGCAAAGAGCGCCGCCCGGAAGAGCGTCGCCGACGGGGCTTTCAGGCGCGCGCGCTTCTCAAACGCCATCGCCGCCGGGCGCATCCGCGGTTTTGGCGCCGGGGCGCGCATATCCCCATTTCTCGATGAAATACCCAAGACGCGCCTCGACCTTGGCGGCTGCTTCGTCGGAATAATCGAAGCGATTCTTCTCGAAAGTCGCGACCGAGGCAAGATAGCGCTCGAAATGCGGCTTCGCCGCCTCGAACCCCGGCAGGGCGAGACCGGCGTAGCACGCCTGCACCGCCGCCATGGGGTCCGCGTCGAGATCGTCGTAGCACAACTCGACCAGTTGCCCGGACGGAACCGCCGCGGCGTCGGCTTCATAGGCCCGCATCATCCGGTCGTAGACCGACAGCACCGTCTCGTCGATGTCGACATGATCGTAGGACTGGAGCGCGAACTGTTTCAGCAGCTTGGCGTAGAAATTCCGCATCGAGACGAATACGTCGTAGGGATTGCGGTGAATGTGAATGAATTTCGCCGATGGAAACATCTCGCGCAGCATGGCGAACCGGCCGGTATAGACCGGGTTCTTGATCAGCAGCGGCTTTTCGCCCTGGTGCAGATAGAGCTTGCGCAGGAAATACGCGAATCGCCGCCGCCATCCGCGGATCTCCGCCGCCGTGCAGCCGTCGAAGAAAAGACCGCGGCCGACATTCTGCGCGAAGGCGCGGGGAAAATAGATGCCGTGATAGAAAGACGCCTCGGACATATTGGCGATGGCGATTTCATCTTCCTGCGGACTGTCCGGATTAACCGGTATATTGTCGATATAGCGATGCTCCGGCAGGGCGCGCTCAAGCAGCGGATTGAAGACCCGGGCGAGGCCGAACAGATCCCAGGGCAGACCCGTCGCGACCGGCGGCACGAAGCCCCAGGCGCCGCTCTGGCACATGATGTTGTAAAGATGGGTCGTCCCGGAGCGCCAGTGGCCGAGGATGAAGACCGGCGGCGGCATGGCGTCCAGCGCCGGCAGACGGCTTTCCATGATCAGCTTCTCGGCGGCGGAAAACGGCCAGCGGCCGAGGGCGGCGAGAGCGATCATCGCCCCCTCGCCGGTCTTTTCCGGCAGGCCCGACCGGCCCGCGACCTTGACCAGCGTTCCGATATTCGCGCCGCTTAAAGGGTGCGCCATGTCGTCTCGTCCCGTTCTTCCCGGCGTCCGGCGAACCGAATCCTCCGAGCGCGTGTTCGCCGTTCGTCAATCCAAACAGCGCCTTACCGAATCCCGGCGTCATATCCGCAAACCCGGCGAAAAAACAGCCCTCAGGCGCGCGCGGCCGGCTTGGGGCCTCGCGCGGCGTCACAAAAAAACCATATGGCAGCGTATGCTTAACCAAGCCGTGACAAGGTGTGTAAAAGATTAACACGGCGGATCAGGGCGGCCGAACCGAGCCGGACTGGACAGCCCTCCGCGACACAGACAAACAGGCAGGCGCCGCTCAAGCTTGAGACGGGGAGGCTTGCGGCGAGCGGGCTTGAGACGGGGAGGCTTGCGAGAGGCAATGCGGCCGGCGGCGCCGGCGCGACAACCAGGGCGTAGCGTATCCGGCAGCGAGGGCGTAGTTGAGTAACCGAACAGCAGGAGCAGAGGCAGGCCCGCCAGCGGGCGGGCGCGGCGGCGTCCGCGCCGCCGCGTATGGCCGGCGGCGCTTCGCGCATCCTGGCGCAGACCTTGGCGCGAGCGTGGGCGCGAGCCTGGGTGCGATTCTCGCTGCGCCGCTCGCCTTATGCGGCGCGATCGCCCCGGCGGCCGCGCAAGTCCCCTACACCACAGCGATCGAGGGCGCGCCGGGCGGGCTCGCCGCCGAACTGAATCTGGTTTCGGAATTGAAAAAAGGTCTGCGCGAGTATCCGACGCGCGCCGCCCTGCGCCGCGCCGCCGAGATGGACGCCGCGACCATCCGCAAGGCGTTGAGCGACGCGGGCTACTACGCCGCGTCGGTCAAGGCCGAGGTCGGCCTTGAAGGCGCGGCAGACGGCGCGGCGGAGGGCGGCGAGGCGAAGGACAGCGAGACGCCCGCAGCCCGGGTTGCGTTCAAGGTTGCGCCGGGCCCGTCGTTTTTCATTACCGAACATCGCGTGATCTACGGCGACGATTTCGAAGGACGCCCCGCCTCGTTCGAGGAGGCGGGACTGAAAACCGGCGCCGCCGCGGACGGCGCGGCCCTGCGCCTGCGCCAGCTCGAATTTCTCAACCATCTGCTCGAAAACGGCTATCCGGACGCGAAAATCGTCTCACGCCGGGCCGTCGCCGACCTCGACGAGGGAACCGCGACGGCGGTGTTCACATTCCGCAGCGGACCGAAAGCCCGCTTCGGGGAGATTGCGTTCGAAGGTCTTGAAAAGACCCGGCCGTCCTATCTGCGCCGCCTCGACACGTGGGAGACCGGCGAGGATTACGACCAGTCGAAACTCGCCGCCTATCGCGACCGGCTCGCCGCGACGGGGCTGTTCTCCACCATCGACCCGACCATCGGCGAGCGCGGCGAAGACGGCCTCGCGCCGGTGACGGTGCGCGTCGTCGAGCGCCGCCGGCGCACCATCGGCGCCGGCGCGTCGTTCTCGACCGACGAAGGCCCCGGCGGGCGGCTCTTTTTCGAGAACAGGAACCTGTTCGGCCGAGGCGAAAATCTGCGCATCGAGGGGCGGGGCTCGGAACTTGAACAGTCCCTCAACTTCAACGCGGCCCGCCCGGCGCCGCGGCTGTCCGGGGAGTTTTTCGCCAATCTGGCGTTCCTGAACGAGACCACCGACGCGTTCAACGCGCGCACGCTTTCCATCGCCGGCGGCGTGTCGCGGGGCTGGCTCGACGACCGGCTGGAAACCCGCGGCGCGCTGGCGCTGGAGACGTCAAGCGTCGAATCGGACGCGGAGGATCGCGAGCGCACATACTTCGTCTCCAGCCCGCTTTCGGTTTCCTGGAACTCGGAAAACGACCTTCTCAACCCCACCAGGGGCGTCAACGCGGCGTTCACCGTCACGCCCTATACGGGCAGCGACACTTTCGTCCAGAGCACCCTGGCGGGACGCGCGCGCACTCATGTCGGGGCGAACGACCGCTTCACTCTGGCGGGGCGGGCGCTTCTCGGCGCGACGATCGGCGACGGCCTGCTCGACCTGCCGCGCAACAAGCGGTATTTCGCCGGCGGCGGCGGCTCGGTGCGCGGTTTCGGCTTCCAGGAGGCCGGCCCCCTCGACGAGGCGGGCGATCCGCTCGGCGGGCGCTCGCTGATCGAAGGCGCCGTCGAAGCGCGCGCGAAAGTCGCAAAGAATATCCAACTGGCGGCGTTCGTCGACGCGGGCTCGGTCTCCTCAAGCCCGTTCCCCAATTTCACCGACGAATTCTTCATCGGCTATGGCGGCGGCGTGCGCTACTTCACCCCGATCGGACCGATTCGCGTCGACGCCGCGTTCCCCCTGGACCAGCGCGAAGCGGACCGGGCCTTTCAGATCTACATCGCGCTGGGGCAGGCGTTCTGATGAAACGCGTTCCGATCATAGCCGCCGCCGCGAGCGCCCTCCTCGTCACGGCGGTTTTGTGCGCCTACGGATTTGTCTTCCATACCGCCCCCGGCCGCGCGGCGCTGGCGGGCCTCGTCGAGCGCGAACTCGGCGCGGCGCTGAACAGCGAGGCGGAAATCGGCGCGCTGGAGGGCGCCCTGCCGCGGCGCATCGTCATCCGCGACGCCGTCCTGAAAAGCGACGGCGAACCGTGGCTGGAGGTCGAGCGCCTGGCGCTGGCCTGGCGCCCGTTCGCGCTCCTGCGCGGGCGCATCGACATCGCCGAGGCGTCCCTGGAAAGGGCGCGCCTGAGCGCCCTCCCGCCGGAAAGCGAGACCGCCGAAGACGAGGAAGCCGAACCGCTGTCCATCCGCCTGCCCCGGAACCTGCCGGCGGTGCGAATCGAACAGATCCAGATCGTCGATCTTGTCGCCGACCTTGACGGCGCGCGCCGCCGGCTTCAGGGCGCCGGCGCCCTCGCCATGGGCGGCGGCGAAATCGACGCCGATCTCGCCCTCGCCAGCGAGGACGGCCTCGACGCCGCCGCCGTCGTGCTGACCCTTGCGCCGGAGGAAAACCGCCTCGGTCTCAGCGCCCGCCTGGAAGCCCTGCCCGGCGGGCTGATCGCCGCCCTGGCCGGCCTCGACGCGCCGCTGCTGGTCACGGCGCAGAGCGACAGCCCCCTAGAGGCCGCCGACATCGACCTCGCCGGCGCCTTCGGCGAGACGGGCCGCGTCGAGGCGCGCGTCACGGCGAACCTGCAAAACCTGACCGCGGCCGACGCCTCGGTCTCCTTCACGCCCGGCGCGGCGCTGGGCGCGCGTCCCGAATTCGCCGTTCCGGTCACCGCCGATATCCGCGCGGAAGAACGTCCCGACGAAGGCCGCAACGGCGGCGGCGCCGTCCTGATCCGCAGCCTGACGGGCGCAGTCGGCGAGGCGCAGGGCGAAATCGTATGGCGCAATCGCGGGCGGTTCGTGGACGGATTGACGGCGACGGTCTCGGCCACCCCGTCCCGGACCTATATCGACCAGCAAGCGGGCGCGGCGCTGGCCGCTTATCTCGGCGGCCCGATCAGGGCGCGCGCCGCGCTGAACCGAAACGGCGACGGGTACGATACGGAAGGAACGATCGAGGGCGAGGCGGCGCGCCTCGCCCTCGCCGACGGCCGCACCGACCTCGACACGACCTTTTCGGGCCGCGTCTCGGCGCGGCTCTCCCCCATGGAGAACGCCCCGCCGGGCCTTTCTCCCGGGCTGGAAGGGTCCGGCCTTGTTTCGCTGGACGCGGACCGGCGCGTCACGGTGCGCGGGCTTGCGCTGGAGACGGGCGACGGCTCCTCGCTCGGGGCGGATCTTGTTTATTCCCTTGCGGACGACGTCCTGGCGCTCGAAGGCGACCTCGCCGCGGAGCCGGCGCTGATCGCCGCCCTGTCGCCGGGGATCGCCGCCGACGGCCCCCTCAGCGCCGCCTTTTCCCTAAACGGCGCGCTCGACCGGCTGACGCTGAATGCGGATCTTGACGTTCCGGCGGCGCGGATGAACGGGGAGAAAACGCCCGCCTTCGCCTTGGAGGCCGACCTTGCCGGCCTGCCGCGCTTGCCGACCGGCGATATCGCCGCCGCGGCGAAAGGCGGCGCGCAGGGGCGTTTCGACGCCCAAATCAGAAGCTCCGTCGACGGTCGCATCGCCGCGCCGTCGATCGCCTATCGCGGCGCCGGCTTCTCCCTCGCCGGGTCCGGCGCCGTCGATCCGGCGGCGGCGCGCCTCGACATCAGTCTCAATTACAATGGAGAAGCGGGGGCGAGCCCCCTGCCCGGTCTGCGCCTCGCCGGAGGACTGCGGGTCGAGGGCGTGGCGTCGCGCGACGGCGCGCTCAACAACCTCGACGTTTCCGCGCCGCGCCTCATGGTCAACGACATCGACCTGACAGGGCTTTCGGTCAGCGCCGAAGGCCCGCCGGGCGCGACGCGGGTGAAGGTCGCCCTCGAGGATCTGAAAAGCGGCGAGGCGGCGATCATCGAAGCCCTGACGGCCGACGCGAGACTCGACCTGGGCTCGCCGCTCGCCGTGTCCCTCGCCGCCTTCGATGCTGTGGTGATGAACAACAGGGCGACGCTGACCGCGCCAGCCGAGTTCCGGTTCGCCGACGGCGTGGAGATCGAGGGACTGCGTCTTTCCTACGGGGAGCGCGGCGCGATCGCGCTTGACGGCGCGCTTTCGTCAGCGCGCTGGCGCGCAGCGCTGGAGGCGGAAAACGTCAACATTCCGCAGGCGGACGGGCGGATCACCCTGTCGCTCGATCTCAATACGGATCGCGACCGGCCGGCGTCGGGGCGTTTCGCCCTGCGCTCGCTCCTGATCGAGGAGGGCGCGGCCGGCCTCAGCGGCGACATGGTCTGGACGGGCGAACAGCTGATCCTGAGCAACGAGGCGCGGGCCGACGCCCTCGACATGCGCATGGCGCTGCCGGCGAGGCTCGTTCGCACCCCGGATCTCGGCCTGGAGACGGACGGCCCGCTTGACGGATACGCCCGCTACAACGGCGCCCTGGAGACAATCGCGGCCTATCTGCCGCCGGCGCTGCAAACGCTGGAGGGCGATTTCTCCCTCGACATGACCCTTTCCGGCAGCGCCGCCGCGCCGCTTGTCGACGGCCGCGCACAGATCAGGGGTGGACAGTATACGGAACTTCAATCGGGCTTCGCCCTCGCCGGCCTCCGCCTTGACGCCGACGCCTCCTACGCCCAGGACGGCAGCGTCATCGCCGTTTCCGGCGGCGCGCGGGGCGCAGGACAGACGGGAAGCGACACGATCACGCTTTCGGGCGAGCTGACCCTTGGCGAGGACAGCGCGCTGCGCCTGGAAACGGTGATGACCGGCGCGGTTCTGTCCGCAAGACCGGTGGACATGGTGCGCGCGGACGGCCGGATCGTCCTGTCCGGGCCGCTGGACGCGCTCAGCGCCGAGGGCGACATCACGATCGACGAACTGGACGCGGAGATCATCACGCCGGAAAACACCGGGCTCGTGGACATCAAGGTCGTCCCGCTGGACGAGACGCAGCGCGCGCCCCTTGGCGGCGAAGGCGGCGAGGCCGGCGCAGCGGCGCCGGCGCCGGGTCTCGACTACCGCATCGGCGTCGTCGCGGACGACCGCATTTTCGTGCGCGGCCGCGGACTTGAAAGCGAATGGTCCGCCGACATCGCCGCGGCCAATGACGGCGCGGACCCGGTGCTGACCGGCGCCATGACCCTGCGGCGCGGCTATCTCGATTTTTCCGGCCGCCGCTTCAACCTCACCCGCGGCGTCATCACCTTCGACCGTCTTTCCACGAACAATCCGCTGCTCGACATCCGGGCGGAATACCAGACCGGCGACGGCGTGACCGCCGCCATCGTCGTATCGGGCCGCGGCGACAACCCGTCCATCGCCTTGCAATCCACGCCGGAACTGCCCTCCGAGGACGTCATGGCGCTGGTTCTGTTCGGCAAGCCGGCACAGGAGCTGGGGCCGGTCGAAACCCTGCAGATCGCCGAGGCCCTGGCCTCGCTGAGCGGCATCGGCCCGTTCGGCGGCGAGGGCGTGACCGGCCGCCTGCGCCAGACCCTGGGGCTGGATCTTCTCAATATCGATCCGGACCTTGAAAACGGCGGCGGCGCGCTCACGGTCGGCAAGTATGTCGCCGACGGCGTTTTCGTCTCCGCGACACAGGACGCGCAGGGGCGCAACGGTTCGGTGCGGGTGGAGTACGAAGTCACCGACAACATCACCGTGGAGACCGAGCTGTCCCAGGACGGCGACCAGACCGTCTCCGCCAACTGGAAGCGGGATTTCTAACCTCTTTCGCCTTTTCACTGCGCCCCCGCCTGTAAAGCCGTCCCGCAAGACGGTATGCTTGCGCGACAGCGACCGGGAGGAGAAACGCCCATGCGCGACTGCACGAAATTCTATATCAACGGCGAATGGACGACCCCGGCGGACCGAACGACGCTGACGGTGATCAATCCGGCGACGGAAACGCCCGCCGCGGCGATTTCCCTCGGAACCGCCGCCGACGTCGACGCCGCCGTCGCCGCGGCGCACGCCGCCTTCGAGGGCTTCGCCGCAACCTCGCGCGAGGATCGCGTCGCCATGCTGGAACGCATCGCCGCGGCCTATCAGGCGCGCTACGCCGATCTCGCCGCCGCCATCCACGAGGAAATGGGCGCGCCGATGAAGCTGGCTTCCGGCCCGCAGGCCGCCGCCGGGCTCGGCCATTTCACCACCATGGCGGGCATCTTGAAGGAATACCCCTTCGAGGAGGACAAAGGCGGCTTCGACCTTGTCAGGGAGCCGGTCGGCGTCGTCGGCCTCATCACCCCCTGGAACTGGCCCGCGAACCAGATCGCCTGCAAGGTCGCGCCGGCGATCGCGGCGGGCTGCCCCATGGTGCTGAAGCCGTCGGAGGTCGCGCCGATCTCCGCCTACGTCCTGACGGAGATCATGGACGCGGCGGATCTGCCGAAGGGCGTCTTCAACATGATCAACGGAACCGGGCCGGACGTCGGCGCGGCCATTGCCAGCCATCCGGGGATCGACATGGTCTCCTTCACGGGCTCGACCCGGGCCGGGATCGAGGTCGCGAAAAACGCCGCCGCCACGGTCAAGCGCGTGGCCCAGGAACTGGGCGGCAAGTCGGCGAACATCATCCTTGAGGACGCGGATCTTGAACGGGCGGTTTCCCATGGCGTCATCGCCTGCATGATGAATTCGGGCCAGTCCTGCAACGCGCCGACGCGGATGCTGGCGCCTGCCGGAAAAATGGCCGAGGTGGCGGCGATCGCCGCGGCCGCGGCCGAAACAATGCGGCCGGACGGCGAAGGCGGCGGCATCGGTCCGCTGGCCAATGAAACCCAGTGGCGCAAGGTGCAGGGATTGATCGAAACCGGGATCGCCGAAGGCGCCGAGATCGTCGCCGGCGGACCCGGCAAGCCGGACGGGATCGAGACCGGCTATTACGCGCGGCCGACGGTGTTCACGGGCGTCTCCAATGACATGACCATCGCGCGGGAAGAGATTTTCGGCCCGGTCCTCTGCCTTATTCCCTACAAGGACGAAGATGAGGCGGTGGCCATCGCCAACGACACGCCCTATGGCCTGTCCGGCTATGTTTACGGCGGCGACGTCGCGCGCGCCAAGGCTGTCGCCCGGCGCCTGCGCGCCGGCGCGGTCCATGTCAACGGGGCGAGTGTCGACTTCCACGCGCCTTTCGGCGGCTATAAGCAGTCGGGCAATGGCCGCGAATGGGGCGAGGCGGGCCTTGAGGAATTCCTCGAAACCAAGGCGGTGATGCGCCCGCGCTGACCGGCGCGAGGGGCCGGTGAAAGAGAGCGCGCATGGGACCGGACGCATCGAACGATCGTCCGGAGCGCCCGCGCCGCGATGCAAGGTGATTTCGGCGCAAAGCCGCGTATAATGCCTTTCGACAAATCACTGAAACGCCTGCAACGCCAATGAAAGCGCCGTCCATGGCCGATACCGGCGCTGTCCTCGCGCCCTCCGTCATCGCCCCCAGGGGCATCACCGTCTCGCTGCGCCGCGCCCGCCCGATCGCGGCCCAGGCGCGCCAACTCGGCGTCGACACGGAGGCGGAGCTCGCCGCTCTCGACCTGCCCACGGATCTGTTGACCCGCGACGACGCCGAGCGCCTGTCCCTCGCCGATTACTACCGCATCCAGAACCGGTTTTCGCTGCTGTTCGGCGACGAAACCTGCCACCTGTCGGAACGCCAGCTCCTGCCCGGCAGCACCGATTTCGTGCTGCGCAATGTCGGCGAAAGCCGGACCCTGTTCGACGCCATGAAGGTGATCGCCAATTCCTACAATCTCCTGCATGGCGGGGCGTATAACAGCGTAGTGCGCAAGGACAACGCGGTGGAATACGTCATCGACGACACGAGCTTTCCCTATGCGGAAAGCCTGTGCGACGAGGACCGGTTCTTCTCCATCGAATCGACGCTGATCTTTTTACACTGTATGCTGACGACCCTGTCGCAGGACGCGGTCTCGGCGATCCTGCGCCTTTACGTGCGCCGCCCGGCGAGGGACGGCGAATGCGGCCACCTCGCCTACTGGACGGCGCCGGTGCGCTTCGGCGCGCGGCGCTATCGCGTGGTGTTCGACGCCGAACGCGCATTGCGCCCGATGGCCAGCCCGGCCCCGTCGGCGCTGACGTCAAGCGCGGTGTACGGCAAGCTTCTCGACGCGGTGACCCATGGCGGGCGCGGCGCGCCGGGAACGGTGCGCGAGCAGGTCCGCCACGCCCTCGCCCGCGGCGTGGTCGAGCAGAAAGCGGTCGCCGCGCAACTCGGCGTCAGCGTCGCCACACTGCGCCGGCGCCTGCGCAGCGAAGGCGTCAGCTTCCGGGGCCTGCGCCGTTCGGTGCTGAACGAGACCGCGAGGCGGATGCTCGCCGAGGACGCGCCGATTCCGGAAGTGGCCGAACGGCTGGGCTTTGCGGAATTCCGCAGCTTCAACCGCGCCTTCAAGGAGTGGAACGGCATGACGCCAAAGGCGTTCGTTCGCCAGTCCGTCCCGCGCGCCGACCGACGGCCCGACTGAAGTCCCGTCCCGCAGCGCCTGTTCCATGCGCCTGTTCCATGCGCCTTTTCCATGCGCCTGGCCCCTGGCCCATGCGTCCGGCCCTCGCCGAAAACGCCTTCGTTAAGCTGCCTTGCTTGGCCGCTTCAAAAACACGCTTCCTGCGAGGGCTTGAGCGAAATTGCCCACTTTTATTGACCCAAGCCGTCATTATCGCGCGTCTCCAGCAGGGGTAAAGGTCTTAAAAAACCTAGAAGAATCCAGGGGAGGACCAGAATGCAACGCACCTGCGGCACTATTGCGCGCCAAACCGCCCGAAAAACGGCGCTGTTCGCCTTTTGCTCAAGCCTGTCGCTGACGGCCGGGCTCAGCCTGACCGCCGGAGCGGCGCTGGCGCAGACCGCGTCCGGCGCGGCCGCCGAGGGCGCTGGGGGCGCCGAGGCCAGCGACGTCATCATCGTGTCGGCGCGGCGCCGCGACGAAAGTCTTCAGGACGTGCCGGTGGCGGTCTCCGCCTTCAGCGGCGAGGCGCTTGAGGAAATCGGCGTTATCGACCTCACCGACATCGAGGCCATCACCCCGAACGTCACCCTGGAGACCTCGCGCGGCACCAACAACACGCTGACCGCCTTTATCCGCGGCGTCGGCCAGCAGGATCCGGTGGCCGGCTTCGAGGCCGGCGTCGGCGTCTATATCGACGACGTTTACCTCAACCGTCCGCAGGCGGCGCTTCTGGACGTTTACGAAGTCGAGCGCATCGAAGTCCTGCGCGGGCCGCAGGGCACGCTTTACGGCCGCAACACCATCGGCGGCGCGGTGAAATACGTCACCAAGCGCGTCGCCGACGAGCCGGAAGCCTCGATCAGGCTGACCGGCGGGACCTTCGGCCAGTTCGACGCGGTCGGCTCGTTCAGCCTGCCGCTGCTCACGGACTCCGGCATCGGCAATCTGAAAATCGGCGGCACGGTCGCCCATCTCAGCCGCAACGGGTTCGGCGACAATCTCGTCCTTGACGGCGTGGAGAACTACAACAAGGACATCCTCGCCGGACGGCTCGCCGTGGAGTGGGAACCGACCGAGGACTTCTCGTTCCGCGTCACCGGCGACTGGACCGACGACAATTCCGACCCGCGCCAGGGCCACCGCCTGCTCGATGTCCCCGGCTTTCCGGTGCTCGACAACGTCTTCGACACCCGTTCGGGACTGAACACGCCGGAGCAGAGCGTTGTCGCCAAGGGCGTCACCGGCGTCGCCGAATGGCGGGTTTCCGATGCGGTCACGCTGAAAAACATCATCGCCTACCGCGAAGACCGCACGGAAGGGCCGATCGATTTCGACAGCCTGCCGCTCGCCGATCTCGACGTGCCGGTGATCTACGACAATTCCCAGTTCAGCGAGGAATTCCAGCTTCTTTACGAAGGCGACCGGCTTTCGGGCGTTCTCGGCGTCTACTATCTCGACGCCAATGCGCTCAACGTGTTCGACGTGATCCTGGAGGTCACCGGCGCCATTCCGGCTGTGGGCCTGCCCGGCCTCAACGCCTTCACCTCGTCCGACGTCGACACCGAGACATGGTCCGTGTTCGGCGATTTCAGCTATGACCTGACGGACACGGTCTCGGTCTCGCTGGGCGGGCGCTACACGCGCGACACCCGCACCATCGCCCTCGACCGGCAGACCTTCCTGTTCGGTCTCTCGCCGGCCTTCGGCGGCGTCGAGCGCGATCCCATCCTGACGGCGGCGGATCTCGACGCGGACGCGGAATTCGACGATTTCAGCCCGCGCGCCAGCATTTCCTGGCAGCCGGTCGACGAACACAATGTCTACTTTTCCTACGCCAAGGGCTTCAAGGGCGGCTCCTTCGATCCGCGCTGCGGCGCCAACGCCGCGCCGGATCTCGACGGCGACGGCGAGACAGGGGCCACGGACGTCGACGACCAGATCGAGTTCTGCCGCTTCGAGCCGGAAACGATCGACACGTTCGAACTTGGCTGGAAGACATCACTGGCAGGGGGACGCTTCACCACCAACACAGCCGCCTTTTATTCCGACTACGCCGATGTTCAGGTGCCGGGCTCCATCGGGGTCGACGCCGACAATGACGGCGTTGCGGAAAGCTTCGCGGGCGTGACCACCAACGCCGCCTCGGCGACCTTGTGGGGCGTGGAGCTGGAGGGCAATCTCGGCCTCGCCCGGGACTGGCTGACGCAAGGCGACGCGGTCGATTACCAGTTCGCTTTCGGCTACATCAACGCCGAATTCGACGAGTTTCTGGGCCGCACCGGCGAGGATATTTCAGACCTCGCCGTGTTCCAGAACACGCCCGAGATCACCGCCTTCGGACAGCTCAGCTATTCCAGGCCGCTGCGTCTGTTCCGCGACGGCGGGGTCAATCTCTACAGCTCCTTCTCCTATCGCAGCGAGACGAGCCAGTTCAATTTCCGCTCGCCGATCGACCAGGACGGCTTCGTTCTCTTCAATGCAGGGTTTTCCTGGACGGACGATAACGGGCGCGTCAGCATCGGCCTTCACGGCACGAACCTTCTTGATAAAGAATACATTGTCGCCGGGTATGATTTCGTCACCAACCAACCGGCTTTCGCCAACACGCCGCTTGGTACGACCGGCGTCCTGACCGCCTTTTACGGCAATCCGCGTCAGGTGTTCGGCACGATCGAGGTGGCGTTTTAACCGAGATCGCGCTATGGCGCGTTCAGGCGCGGGCGGCGGGTCCTCCCTATCACCGACCGCCCGCGCCTGACCACCAAGGCGCCGGCGCCCAACCGACGCATCCATGTAAGGTCGCCCCGACGTGCGCAGCATCCTTCTCATTGTCATCGCGATTGTCGCCGTGATCGGCCTCGCCGCGGGCTTCATGACCTGGCGGGTCGCAAAGGGCGAGCCCGCCGCCGCGCTGGAGGCGCGTTACGCGACCGCCGCCGACCGCTTCGTCGACATCGCCGGGGCGCGGGTCCGCATCCGCGAGGAAGGCGATCCGGACGCGCCGGCGATCGTCCTGATCCACGGCTTCACCTACAGCCTGGAAACCTGGGACGCCTGGGCTGCCGCCCTCAAGAACGACTACCGGGTTGTCCGCTACGATCTTCTGGGGCACGGGCTGACCGGTCCCGATCCGCTGGAGCGCTACGCGCCGAGCGAGCGCGCGGCCTTCATCGGCGAGGTGCTGAACGCGCTGGACCTGCCTTCGGCGGTGATCGCGGGCAATTCGCTCGGCGGGCTCGCCGCCTGGCGGTTCGCCGCATCGAACCCGGCGCGGGTCGAGGCGCTGATCCTGATCTCGCCGGGCGTCTATCCTTACAACGGCGTCGGCGATGCGCCCGCCGAGATACCGCCGGCGATGAAGGCCTATCTGCTGGCCGCGCCGGAGGCCGGCGTGCGGGCGAGCGCGGACATCGTCTTCCACGACGGCGGCACGCTGAGCGAAGCGCGCCTCGCCCTGTTGCGCGACATGATCCGCCGAGAAGGCAACGGCGCGGCGATGATCAAGTCGCTTGAGGAATTCACCCTGCCCGACCCGGCGCCCCTGCTCGCCTCGGTCACGGCGCCGACGCTTATTCTGTGGGGGGAGGAAGATGCGGTGATCCCGGTTGCCCAGGGGCGTCGTCTTGCGGGCGATATCGACGGCGCGCGCCTCGTCACCTATCCCGGCGTCGGCCACGCCGCGCAGGAGGAAGCGCCGGCGGACACCCTGCGCGACGTCGCCGAGTTTCTCTCCACGCTGAACGCCAGCAACGCGGAACGCCCGTAATGTCCCAACCGCCCGAGGCGAAGCGCGATGCGGGCGGCGTCTCGCCCTTTTACCGGGCCTACGTCCTGTTCATCCTGGTTCTGGTCTATACGTTCAATTTCATCGACCGGCAGATCGTCGGCATCCTGGCGGTGCCGATCAAGGAAGACCTCAGCCTCAGCGACGTACAGCTCAGCCTGATGGGCGGGCTTGCCTTTGCGCTTTTCTACACCCTGCTCGGCATTCCGATCGCCTGGCTCGCGGACCGCCGCAACCGGGTCTGGATCATGACCGCCGCGCTCGGCTTCTGGAGCGCCATGACCGCGCTATGCGGTTTTGCGCAGAATTTCACGCAGCTTTTCCTCGCCAGGCTCGGCGTCGGCGTCGGCGAGGCGGGCGGCGTTGCGCCCGCCTATTCCCTGATTTCGGACTACTTCCCGCCGAACCAGCGCGCCCGCGCGCTCAGCATCTACTCCTTCGGCATCCCGATCGGCAGCGCCCTCGGCATTCTTCTGGGCGGCGTCCTCACCAGCTATCTCGACTGGCGCGCGGCGTTCGTCATTGTCGGCCTTGCGGGCGTCGTCCTGGCGCCGGTCTTTCGCCTGACCCTGCGCGAGCCGGCGCGCGGCGGCCTCGACGGCGTCGCCGCGCGGACGGCGCCGGCGCCCGTCGCGGAGGTGGCGCGGGTTCTCGTGCGCAAGCCGAGTTTCTGGGGCCTGTCCTTCGGCGCGGCCAGTTCCTCGATGATGGGCTACGGCCTCATCTTCTGGCTGCCGTCGTTTTTCGTGCGCAGCTTCGGCGACGCCCTGCCGGGGTTTTTCGCCTGGATGCCGGATTTTCTCGTGCCGGCCAATCCAGGCCCGCTCCTGTTCGCCTCCTATTTCTACGCCACCATCCTGTTTATCGGCGGCATCGCCGGGATCTGGCTGGGCGGGGTGATGGCCGACCGCTACGGCGAAACGAGAAAGTCCGTTTACGCACTGGCGCCGGCATGCGCCTTCCTCGCCACCATTCCGTTTTTCATCGCCGGGGTGCTGGCGCCGTCCCTGTGGATCGCGTTTCCCGCCTTTCTCGCCATCCAGGCGCTGAGCCTCGTCTGGCTCGGCCCGGTGATTTCGGCTTTCCAGCATCTCGTGCAGCCGAACATGCGCGCGACCGCCTCGGCGATCTTTCTGTTCGTCAACAACCTGATCGGGATTGGCCTCGGCAACCTGCTGATCGGGTTCATCTCGGACGGGCTCGCCGCCCGGTTCGGCGACGAGTCCCTGCGTTACGCCATTCTGACGGGTACGGTGTTTTACGTCATCGCCGCCGGGCTCTTCATCCTGACGGCGCCGCGCCTGAAGGATGACTGGGAAGCCTAGTTCAGCAGCAGCGCCGCCAGTTTCCTGCGGTGAAACGCGGCGTCGCCATATTGCGAGGCGTGCCAGATCGCGCGGCGGCGGTAAAGTTGCGCGTCGCAATCATAGGTAAAGCCGAACCCGCCATGGAACTGGATCGCCCGGTCGGACGCATAGGCGTATGCGGCCTCGGCCTGCGCTTTGGCCATGCGCGTTGCAATTTCACCGCTCCCCTGCTCGTTGAAACTATGGGCGGCGCTGTATAGATGCGAGCGCGCCTGTTCGTACATGACGAACGCGTCGACCGTCGGATGCTTCAGCGCCTGATAGGCGCCAATCAGCTTGCCGAACTGTTTGCGTGTCTTGAGGTAATCGACGGTGTAATCGATCACGGCCTGCGTCCCGCCGGTCATTTCCGCCGCCGACAGAAGATTCGCGGCGAGATGAATATGGGCGAGCGCCGCGCGGGTCTTTTCCCGGTCCAAGAGGGCGGTTGCTGGAATGGCGATCCCGTCGAGGGTCAGTTCGAAGGACCGCCGCGTCTCGTCAATAATCGTCTCGCGCCGCAACGCGCCATCGGGCAGGTCGGATTTTTCCACCAGCGCCAGGGCCGGGGCGCCGTCATGCATCACCGAGACGATCAGACGGCGCGCGACGGCGGCGTCGGCGACGAACCGCTTGCGTCCGGAGAGGAGGATCGCATCGCCTTGCCGCGCCGCCTGCGCGCCGATCGCTTCCAGGTCCCAGGCCCCGCTTTCTTCGGCAAGCGCCAGGCTCGCCGCCTCGCCCGCGACGATTTTCGGCAGGCAATCCCGTTTTTGCGCCGACGTGCCCGCGGCCATGAGGGCTTCCCCCGCCAGCACCGTCGAGGCGTAGGGCCCGGCCATCAGCCTGCGCCCCATTTGCTCCACGATCGGCGTCGCCTCCGCGAGGCTGAGGCCCGCCCCGCCATACTCTTCGGGAATCGCGACGCCAAGCCAGCCGAGCGCGGCGATTTCCTCCCACACCCGGGCGTCGTGGCCCATCTCGTCTTCCATCAGCTTGCGGACCTTGTCGACCGGCGAGCGTTCGCGGCAAAACCGTTCCGCCGCCTCCAGCAAGTCGGCCTGTTCCTCGCTGAACCCGATGCGCCCCAGATGCTCCATGGCGAAAATCCCGTGCGTTGACGCTTGCGCTATTTCTTCGGCAGGCCGAGCACATGCTCGGCGATGATGTTGCGCTGGATCTGGGACGTGCCGCCCCCGATCGTCGCGGAAAAGGCGTTGAGATAGCCGCGCGCCCACAGGCCGTTATCGACGGCGTTGTCGTCGCCCACATAATAACCGCCCTGCGCGCCGGTCAGCGTCACGGCGTATTCGTTAAGGCGGCGGGCGAACTCCGTCCACATCAGCTTGCTGGCGAGCGGCAGCGCCATCGGTCGGTCCTGCGTCAGCGCCGGCGTCTTGACCCTCTGTTGACAGAGGTTCAGCCCCTGCGCCTCGATCAGGAATTCCACGAGCTTGTCGCGCATGACGGGATCGTCCAGCGCCGGCGCGCCGTCGCGGCGCGCCCGTCCGGCGAGGTCGAGGATGGAAAAGGCGTCAAGCGGCGTGAGGACATAGCCCCCCGCCTGACCGCCGCGGGCGCCGCGCTCGTATTCCAGGGTGCGCATGGCGATCAGCCAGCCCTGCCCCTCCTCGCCCATGAGACAGTCGGCCGGGATGCGCGCATCGGTGAAAAACGTCTGTGTAAAGCCGTATTCGCCGGTCAGCTTGCGGATCGGCGTCGTCTCGACGCCCTCGATTCGCATCGGCGAGAGGAAAAAGCTGAGGCCGGCGTATTTGTTCGGCGCATCCGGATCGGTGCGGGCGAGAAGGATCATGTATTTCGCGTAATTGCCCTGCGTCGTCCAGATCTTCGACCCGTTGAGGACGTATGCGTCGCCGTCGCGCACGGCCTTGAGTTGCGCATTGCCGAGATCGGAGCCGTTTTCCGGCTCCGAAAAGCCCTGGCACCAGATATCTTCCGCAGACAGAATGCCCTTGACGTATTTCCGTTTCTGTTCCGGCGAGCCCATGTCGAGCAATAGCGGCCCCGTCCAGTTGAGGCCGATGGCGTTGAGCATGATCGGCCCGTTATGACGGCGCATGGCTTCGGTCGCCGCCTTCTGGAAGGCGGGGTCGAGCCCGCCGCCGCCATATTCCTTCGGCCAGGCGGCGCCGAGATAACCCGCCTCCCACACCCGGCGCTGCCAGTCGCGCAGATACTCGAATTGCCGGTCGGTTCCGACCTCCATGAAGGTCAGCGGCAGCATGAACCCCGGGTCCGGGTCCACATGCTCGCGAAACCAGGCGTCAGCGTCTTTGGCGAAGTCGTCGAGGTCCTGTTGATCAACCGTCATGCCGTCGGGCCTTCCTCTTGGGGCGTTCGCCGCTATCATCCGCCAGCGCTTCAAGGCGCGCCGCCGCGTCTTCCAGCCGGCCGGCGATCGCCGCAAAACGCTGGGCCGAACACGCATTGTCTTCCGCCGGCGACAACGACGGCGGCGCGCGCTCGTCCTTTTCAGTTCGCAACGTCCCGGCGCCATTTGCAACCAAAAGACTCACAAGACCGCTCACCGCCCGGTCCACATCCTTGCCGTTGACCCGGCGTTTCATGAGG
Organism: Parvularcula sp. BBD 1991-13; assembly: GCA_001657385.1. Lineage (GTDB taxonomy): Bacteria > Pseudomonadota > Alphaproteobacteria > Caulobacterales > Parvularculaceae > Hyphococcus. Next base: position 209,166 of record LYSZ01000003.1, read on the forward strand.
ATGGTGCGCATGGCGTATTCGAGCCCGCCGAAAAAAAGGTCGCGCACAAGCCACATGGGCTGATCGTCGGCGAGGTCGCCGCGCCAGCGCCCGTCGCGAACGACGCCGTCGAACACCGCCACATAGGCGCGGTTCATCTTGTAGAGATCGGTGCCTTCATAGGTTTCCGGGTCGCGGTCCGCGGTGGATATAAGCTCCAGCAGGCGGCGCTCCCTGATGATGTTTTCAAGGTGATGGCGGGCGAGAAAGGCGAGCCTCGACGCGGTCGTGCGGCGCCGGGCCGCGCCTTCCTGCGCGCCCGCCGTCAGCCGCTCGTAAAACGCCGACAGCACCGCGCGCGCCAGCGCCTCCTTGTTGCCGAAATAGAGATAGAGCGTTCCCTCCGCCACCTGCGCACGGGCAGCGATATCGGCCATTGTGGTCCCGGCGAATCCCTGCGCTGCGAAAAGATCGTAGGCGGCGGCGATAATGGCGCCTTCCCTGCCCTCCAGCCGCTCGCGCTGGGTGCGCGCGGGGGGTTTGGCCCCGGTTCCGTTCGCGGCGCCGTCAGCGGCAGGCGGCTGTTCGCCGGCGCGCCTGGACGGGCGGCGTTTTCCGGATTGTTTCCCAGATCGTTTCGCGGATCGCTTTCCAGAAGGCCGCTTTCCGGCGCTGCTTGCCGAGACCGCCGTCATGGGCGCGCGATGGAAAAATGAGTTGTATTCATTATAACTGAGTGATACTTTAATTTTCGTTTCGGGGCAAGCGTCTCGCCGGCCTCTTTCGCCGAACCGCCTTCGTAAGCCTGTCATGGCGGCAGACCGTAATGGCGACGGCGGTATCCCGATGACGCGCGCTCCCGCCGGAGCGTTTTCGCAGCTTTTAAGGATGGGCCCCTGCGCAAGGAATGAGCACGAAAACAATCAGGATCGGCGGCGCGAGCGGCTATTGGGGCGAAAGCGCCATGGCGACGCCGCAACTGTTGAAGGCCGGCGGGCTCGATTACATCGTGTACGACTATCTTGCCGAGATCACCATGTCGATCATGGCCCGCGCAAAGGCGAAAGACCCGGATGCAGGATATGCGGCGGATTTCGTATCTGCCGTACTGACGCCCAATATCGGCGAAATCGCACGTCAGGGCGTAAAGATCGTTTCCAACGCCGGCGGTCTCAACCCTTCCGCATGCGGCGCGGCGGTCCGCTCACTGATCAGGGACAAAGGGCTCGACCTTAAAGTCGCCGTCATCACCGGCGACGACATCACCGGCCGCAAGGACGCGCTGGCCGCAGCCGGCCCACGCGAGATGTTTTCCGGCGCCGGATTTCCGCCCGCTGACAAGATCGCCAGCATCAACGCCTATATCGGCGCGGCGCCCATTGCAAAAGCCCTCGGCGCCGGCGCGGACATCGTCATTGTCGGGCGTTGCGTCGACAGCGCGGTGACCCTCGGCGCGTGCATGCACGAATTCGCCTGGGCGGCGGACGACTGGGACCGGCTCGCCAGCGGCGCCCTCGCCGGGCATATTCTCGAATGCGGCCCGCAAGCGACGGGCGGCAATTTCACCGACTGGCGGGAAGCGGGGGATATCGCCGAGATCGGCTATCCGGTCGCGGAAATCACCGGGGACGGATCGTTTGTGTTGACCAAGCCGGAAGGAACCGGCGGCGTCGTCAATCGCGGAACCGTCTGTGAACAGCTGGTCTACGAGATCGGCGACCCGCAGGCCTATCTCCTGCCCGATGTGATCTGCGATTTTTCCATGGTCGCCGTCAGCGAGGAAGGTCCGAACCGGGTGCGCGTTTCGCCCGCGAAAGGCCGCCCCGCGCCGGCGTCCTACAAGACCTGTCTCACTTACGAGGACGGCTTCCGGGCCGGCCTGATTTTGAGCTTCACCGGCTTTGACGCGGCGGCCAAGGCGAAACGCTTCGCCGAAGCCGCTTTCGCCCGCGCCCGGAAAACCTTCCGCCAGTTTAACGCCGGCGATTTCACCGAAACCAGCGTGGAAGTCATCGGCGCCAACAGTCAGTATGGAGACGCTTTTCCGACGAACGCCATGGAAGTGGCGGTGAAGGTGGCGGCCAGGCACCCGGACGCCATGGGCGCGGGTCTCCTGTTAAAGGAACTCTCCGGGCTCGGGCTCGCCACGCCGCCGGGGCTTTCCATTTTCGCCGGCGGCCGGCCGAAGCCCTCCCCCGTGATCCGCCTTTTCTCCTACCTGACGCCCAAGGACGACATCACCGTCACGATCGACCTGGACGGCGAAATCCTGCCCCACAGGGACGCGCCCGGCGCGGCATTCGACGCTGCTGACATCGCGCGGCCGGCGCCGCCCCAGGCACCCGCGTCCGGCGAGCCGCGCATTGACGTTCCGCTCGTCAGGCTCGCCTGGGGCCGCTCCGGCGACAAGGGCGACAAAGCCAATATCGGCGTCATTGCGCGCGACCAGGCCTACCTGCCGTATCTCTGGGCGGCGCTCACGGAAGACGCCGTCGCGCGGCGCTTCGCCCATTTCATCGAGAGCGGCGCGGATGCGTCCAGGGTCAGGCGTTACCACCTGCCCGGCGTCGGCGCGATCAACTTCCTCATCGACGACGTTCTAGGCGGCGGCGGCGTCGCCTCCCTGCGCAACGACCCGCAAGGCAAGGCGTATGCGCAAATCCTGCTCACCCATTCCGTTCCGATCCCGGAAAGCATGGCGAAATCCCTTTCATGACCGTTTATCAGTCCAAGATCGATCCGCAGTCCGAAAGTTTCCGGCAGAACCGGGCCGACATGATGCGCCTGGTGGACAAGCTGGCCGAGTTGAACGCGCGCGCCCCGGCGCGCTCGGCCAACCGCAAGGCGCGGTTCGAGGCGCGGGGGCAGTTGCTGCCGCGCGAGCGACTCGCCCGCCTGCTCGATCCCGGCATGCCCTATTTCGAGATCGGCAATATCGCCGGTTATCTTCTTGATACAGATGATGAGGAAAAATCCATTCCCGGCTCGACCATCATGTCGGGCATCGGTTTTGTCGGCGGCGCGCGTTGCGTCATCGTCAACGACGACAGCGCGATCAAGGCCGGCGCCATGACCGTCGCCGGCGGCTATCGCCTGCAACGGGCGCAGGAAATCGCGCTGAAGCAGAAGACGCCGTTCATTCACCTGGTGGAAAGCGCCGGCGGCGACCTGATCAACTATACGGTGGAGGGTTTCCTGCGCGGCGGCACGCTGTTCGCCAACCTTGCGCGGCTCTCGAAAGCGGGCCTGCCGGTGATCGCCGTCCTGCACGGATCATCGACGGCAGGCGGCGCTTACATGCCCGGTCTTTCCGACTATGTCATCGCCGTGAGGGGTCGCGGCAAGGCGTTTCTCGCCGGCCCGCCGCTGCTCAAGGCGGCGACCGGCGAAATCGCGACCGAGGAAGAGCTTGGCGGCGCGGAAATGCACGCCGACATATCGGGGCTCGCGGAGTATCTGGCCGAAGACGACGGCGAAGCGCTCCTGGCCGCGCGCGAGGTGGTGGCGCGCCTTGACTGGAACAGGCGTTGTACGGCGCGGGGACCGCGGTCTTTTCGCGAGCCGGTTTACGACCCCGACGAACTGCTCGGCGTCGTGCCGGTCGATTATCGCAAGCCCTACGACGTACGCGAAGTGCTGGCGCGGGTAGTCGACGGTTCGGACTTTACCGATTTCAAGCCCCGTTACGGCGTTTCGACCGTCTGCGCGCATGCTGAAGTTCATGGGCGGCCCTGCGGCCTGATCGGCAATAACGGCCCCATCGACCCGGCGGGGGCGACGAAAGCCGCCCAGTTCATTCAGCTCTGCGAGCAGTCGGACACGCCGCTTGTATTCCTTCAGAACACCACCGGCTATCTGGTCGGCAAGCAATATGAACAAGGCGGCATGATCAAGCATGGATCGAAAATGATCCAGGCTGTCACGAATGTCAGCGTACCGCGCATCACGTTCATGATCGGCGCCAGCTACGGCGCGGGCAATTACGGCATGTGCGGGCGCGGCTACGATCCTGATTTCTGCGTCACCTGGCCCAACGCCTCCACCGGCGTCATGGGCGGCGAACAGGCCGCGCAGGTGATGACAATCGTCGCCGAGGCCGCCGCGGCGAAGGCCGGGACCGAGGTGAACCGGGAGCAGATGGCGATGCAGGAAAAGATGCTGACGCATATGTTCGACCGCCAGGCCGGGGCGTTTTACACCTCGGGCCATTGCCAGGACGACGGCATGATCGACCCGCGCGAGACGAGGCGGACACTCGGCTTCCTGCTCGCGACGGTCGAGGAGGCGCGCGCCCGCCGCCTTGCGCCGAACAGCTTCGGCGTCGCCAGAATGTAGGAAACGACCCCATGCCCCACCTTCCCTCTACGGAGAAATTGATCCTTGATTTGAGCAATGGCTGGCTCACGGTCTGGCTCAACACGCCCGACAACCGCAACGCCCTGTCCGAGGACCTGGCCGCGGAATTGACGGCGACCCTCGCCGCCATTCGCGACGATCGGTCCGTGCGCGGCCTGACGCTGCGCGGCAAGGGCGGCGTCTTTTGCGCCGGCGGCGACGTCAAGGCCTTTATGGCCGGCCTTTCGGACGGCGCGGACCATGACGCCGTCGCCGCCATGAACAAGAGCGGCGGCGCGCTGTTCCAACAGGTCAACGAAGCGCCGCAAGTCGTCATCGCCATGGTCGAAGGCGCGGCGATCGGCGGCGGCATGGGACTTGCCTGCTGCGCCGACATCGTGATCGCCGCGCGCGAGGCGACGTTCTCGCTCACCGAAACCCAAATCGGCATTCCGCCGGCGCAGATCGCGCCTTATGTGATAGGGCGCATCGGCCTGCCCGCCGCGCGGCGGCTGATGCTGACCGGCGCGCGTTTCGACGGGGCCTATGCGGCGTCGATTGGCCTAGCCGATGAGGTTGCGGAGGACGCGAAAAGCCTGGAAGCGCTGGAGGCTGACTTCCGCCGCGGCGTCCTGCGCTGCGCCCCCGGCGCCAACGCGGCGACCAAGGCCCTGGCGCTGTCGGCGGCGCGTCTTGACAGAAACGAGATGATCGAGCGCGCCGGCGCCGTCTTCGCGGAATGCCTGCTCGGCGAGGAAGGGCGGGAAGGCGTTTCCGCGTTCATCGAAAAGCGAAAGCCGCGCTGGGCCCTACAGGAATAGGCAGGATACGGATCGTGACCAAGGGCGAAACTCCAATTGCAATCATCCTTGTCGCCAATCGCGGCGAGATCGCCTGCCGCATAGCGCGCACAGCGAAAGCCATGGGCCTTCGCGTCATCGCGGTATACGCCGAGGCCGACGCGGGCGCGCCGCATGTAATGGCGGCGGACGAAGCGGTTTGCATAGGCCCTGCGCCGGCGGCCGAATCCTACCTGAACGCGGGGCGCATTCTTGACGCCGCCAAAGCCTCCGGCGCCGACGCGATCCATCCGGGCTATGGCTTTCTGTCGGAAAACGCCGCTTTCGCGCGCGCCGTCGTCGACGCCGATCTCGTCTTCATCGGTCCGCCCCCGGAAGCAATCGACCTGATGGGCGACAAGGCCAAGGCCAAGCGGCGCATGATCGATGCGGGCGTGCCTTGCGTCCCCGGTTATCAGGGGGAAGACCAATCGGACGATGCGCTCGTCGAGGCGAGCAAAGAAATCGGCTACCCCCTCATGGTGAAAGCGGCGGCCGGCGGCGGCGGGCGCGGCATGCGCCTTGTCGAGGACGGGGCGGCCCTCGCTGCGGCCGTCGGAACAGCGCGAAGCGAGGCCGCGAACGCCTTCGGATCGGGCGAGCTGATCCTCGAAAAGGCGATCATCCGTCCGCGTCATGTAGAGATTCAGGTCTTCGCCGACGCCCATGGCGGTACGATTCATCTGGGCGAACGCGACTGCTCCGTGCAGCGACGGCATCAGAAGGTTCTTGAGGAAGCCCCCTGCCCGGTCATGACCCCGGCGCTGCGCGAGGCGATGGGTGCGGCTGCGGTGAAAGCCGCGCGCGACATCAATTATGTCGGCGCGGGGACGGTCGAATTCCTGCTCGACGCCGACGGAGCCTTCTACTTTCTCGAAATGAATACGCGCCTTCAGGTCGAACATCCTGTGACGGAGATGGTTTCAGGCATTGACCTCGTGGCGCTACAAATTCGCGTCGCCCAGGGGGAGGCGTTGCCCCTGCAACAATCCGACGTTGTTCTGAACGGCTGCGCGATCGAGGCCCGTCTCTATGCGGAGGACGTGGGAGCGGGATTTCTGCCCGCGGCAGGCCCGGTCGATTACTGGCGCCCGGCCGGCGGGGACGGCGTTCGCGTCGATGCGGGCGTGGCCGCCGGCGGCGCCGTATCGCCCTTTTACGATCCGATGGTGGCGAAAGTCATCGCCCATGGCGCGACGCGCAACGAGGCGCGCCGGCGGCTCATCAGGGCGCTGAATGATACGGCGCTGTTCGGAATTGCCACCAACAGGTCGTTTCTCATCGACGCCCTGTCGAAACCGGCATTCGCCCGGGGCGAGGCGACCACGGCGTTCATCGCCGAAAACTTCGATGAAAGCGCGCTGGCGCCGCCGCCAATGAGTGCAGCGACGGCGGCGACGGCGGCTGTCCTGTTGCATCTCGCGGGGCGCGATGCGGCCGCCGCTGCGGCCATCGACGTCCCGGCGCCGCTTCTCAACTGGGCGAGCGCAACGCCGATTCACACGCCCTATCGCCTGCAATGCCGTGATCAGGTTGAACAGGCAACGCTCGTCCCGCAGGACGCCGATGCATTTATCGTGCAGGCCGGAGGAGACGACGAGGTTGCCATCCGGATGATAAAACGCGATAAGCACGAGGCGTGCGCCTCGGTCGATGGCGTTCGTACGCGCGTATTTTTCAATGTCGATGGCGCGCGCATCCAGATCGCCCTCAACGGCCGCGACTTCGACATCGTCAACCTCAATGCGGTTTATGAATCTACAGCGGACGCGGCCGGGGCGGGCGCCGTCATCGCGCCAATGCACGGCGCGCTCATCGACGTGTTTGTCGAAAAAGGTCAGACCGTGTCGAAGGGCGAACGGCTGGCCATCCTGGAAGCGATGAAAATGCAACATGAACTGACCGCCGATATCGACGGCGACGTCGGCGCGGTCCACTACGCCGCCGGCGCCCAGATCCCGGCGGGGGCGGTGATCCTGGAGATCGTCAACGCCGCCGAGCAATAACCGGAAAGGAAACCGTCATGACGCCGGAAGCAGACGATTTCAAGGCCGACAGCGACGCCCTCGCCGCTATCCTAGACGGCGCATCGACAGATGTCTTCAGTATGCCGACACAATTCAAGGCATGGACGATCGAAGATGTCATCGCGCATCTTCATATGTGGAACTGCGCCGCGATGCTGACCCTTGACGACCGAGATGCGTTTACGGACTTCCTCAAGGCCGTTGTCCAGGCGATGATCGCCGGCAAATCCCACATGGAAGTTCAACGCGCATGGCTGGACGCGCATGAAGACGGCGCGCGCGGAGCGGATCTGGTCGAGCGCTGGCGCCAACGCTATGAGACAACCGCGAGCGCATACCGCAACGCCGATCCGGAGGTCCGACTTGCGTGGGCCGGCCCGGAGATGAGCGCGCGGGCCGCCATTGTCGCGCGCCAGATGGAAACCTGGGCCCACGGACAGGCCGTATTCGACATCCTCGGCCTTGTGCGCGAAGAAGCCGATCGTGTAAGGAATATCTGTCATCTGGGCGTGACCACCTATAGCTGGACATTCCGCAATCGTGGAGAGGAGCCGCCCAGGCCAAAGCCTTTCGTGCGGCTTGCCGCGCCCTCCGGCGCCATATGGGAATGGAACGAACCGCAAACGGATAATCTTGTTTCAGGGATCGCCGTCGAGTTTGCGCAAGTCGCCGCCCAGACGCGCAACATCGCCGACACGGCCCTTGAAACAAAAGGCGCTGCGGCCGAACGCTGGATGCGCTTCGCGCAATGTTTCGCAGGCCAGCCGGAAACGCCGCCGGCCAGGGGAATCCGGTTTCGGGTCTCGCGTCCGGCGTAATCGACCAGCGCTTTATGCACCTGATGCGCCGCATCGCGATCAGGGCGACGCGAACCGCGCAACGAAAAGCACGAGAGACGCGCGTGTGGCCCACAGACAGCCCGCTCAGCGCAGGCGGTCCGGCTTCAGCCCCGCGAGGATCAGCGCGCCGTCGAGCGGATCGCCGAGCGGCTTGCACAACCGCGCCGCCGTGCGCTCACGCAGCCACGGTGCAAGGCGCGGCGCCACGCCCCCGGCAAGGGCGCAGCGCGGCGCGCCCTTGGCGAAAATCGTTTCGATGAAGCGCTCCACGTGCTTGGCCGCATCCTCGACGATGGATCTTGCGATTTCGTCGTCACGCTCCGCATAATCGAGAACCATGGGCGCGAACGCGGCGTAATCGCGCGGCGTCGCCTTGTCCATCCATGCAATGGCGCGGCCCGTGTCATGGCCGAAGCGTTCCGTCACCGCAGCGCTCAGCGGCGTCGTCTTGGTGCGGCCGTCCAGCGCGCGCAGAGCGTGCCGCATGGTGCTCAAGCCAAGCGCGGCGCCGCTGCCTTCGTCGGAGATCGGAAAGCCGTAACCGCCGATGGTTATCTCCCGGCCGCCCGCCTTGATGAATCCGATGCTCCCCGTACCGAGGATCAGCACCGCGCCGTCTTCTCCGTCATGGGCGCCGATATTGGCGATCGCCGCATCGGTCTCGATGGCGCTGCGAGCAAAGGGCAACGTCATCGCCGCGGCCTGCTGGCGCACGCCCGGCCGCGATATTCCCGCAACGCCGAGCCCGGCGGCCGTCGCCGACAGGATCGCGCCGTCGAGGCCGGCCCCGGCGATCGCTTTTTCCGCCGCTCCGACAATCGCCTCCTTCAACTTTTCAAGGCCGATACGCGCATTCGCGGGACCGGTTTCCGCCTCGCCCAGGACTGCGCCGTCAAGACCGGTCAATCGCGCCTTGCAACGGCTGCCGCCAGCGTCAATCCCGAGATAATATTTGATTGCCGTCATGATGAAATCCGGTTCGCATACGGCGCTTGCGCCCTTGAGCCGGCGCAGCAGACGGCGGTCGATATCGAAACGCCGATCATCAGCTGCCACGGAAAGGACAGCGCCTTGAAGGCTGCGGGGAGCCCCGCGCTGTCGACAATAAAGTCCTGCTGCGCCAAAATCACCACAAAACCGATCACCAGCGCCGCAACGACCGATACCGCCGAACCGCGGCCTGTGAATACGGCGGTGAAGAACACGCCGATCAGGCCGGCATAGGCAAAGGCCATGACGGACAGGGCGAACTCCAGCAGCGGCATGTCCGTATAGCGCTGCCAGAAAAAGCACAACACGGCCATCGCTGACAACAACACCGCGAAAATCAGCATGCCCCAGCGACCGGCCGCGACATAGCTCGCCTGTGCGTCGCCGCCGCTTCGCTCCTTCCAGGGTTTGTAGAAATCGCTGATCAGGACCGAGGACATGGCGTTAAGCCCCGACGTGACGGTGGAGACCGCCGCGGCGACCACGCCCGCCGTCGCCAGGCCGCGCACGCCGGTCGGCATTTCAGAGAGGATGTAGGACATGAAAACGGTGATCTCCTCGCCGTTGAAGGCCCGCCCGCCGCCGGCGGCGGCGGGTCCGGCGAGATCCGGCCGGTCATACAGCAAATGAAGCAGCTGGCCGATGGTCACGAAGACGAAAACGATGGGCACGGCGACAAGGGCGGACACGATCAGGGCGCGTCCGCTCGACCGCGAGTCGCGGCATGTCAGCAGCCGTTGGGTCGTATCCTGATCAAGGCCGAACGCCCCCAGGTTCAACAGGAAGACGCCCGTGATAATGGCCCAGAACGTGAACGGCTTGCCGGGATCGGCGGAAAAGTCGAACAGGACGAGCTTGTTCACCCCGCCCGGCGCATCCCGCAACGCCGCGGCGACATCCTGCGGCGACAGGGAAAGCTGCATCCAGATGCTGACCAGCGCGACCAGCGCGGCCCCGAAGTAAACCAGGAACTGCCCGAAATCGCTCCAGATAACGGAGCGCACGCCGCCCATCAGCGTCACGCCGAGGGAAACCGAGGCGATCAGGACAGTCGCGAGGATGACGCTTGCCGGCTCGATGTTGAAGAAAACCATCATCGCCACGGCCAGCGCCGCCATATACAGCCGCGCGCCGTTGGCGAAGACGCGGCCGACCAGATACATGGCGCCCGCAGCGCGCTTCGCCGCCGCGCCGTAGCGGATTTCAAGCAGTTCGTACACGGTCGTTACGTTCTGCGCGTAAAAGCGCGTCACCAGAAAACGGGCGACGAACACCGCCGCCATCGCCGAGCCGAGGAACGAGCCCACATAGGTGTAATCGCCGCGGTACCCGTAATCCGGCCCGCCGAGAAACGTCGCCGCGGACTGGGTCGTCGCGATCACCGAAAACATCACGACCCAGGACGGCATCTGCTGGCCGCCGAGAAAATACTCCTGGAGCGACGCGGTTTTTCTGCGCGAGAGAATGACGCCGCCGCCGATAACCGCGGCCATGTAGAGCGCGATAATGCTCCAGTCTAGAACCGTCAGAGGGGTTTGCATGTTTTCCTGTCGAACGAACGGGCGCGCTTCGCCCGCGGGCGCGCATCGGCAATTGTCTTGTCAGGGCGTAACATAGAACCGGTTAGGAAAAAACGGATCCGCACGGAAAGGCGGATCCGTTTATGAAGGCGCGGCCCGCGTCTGCGGGAGGAACGGACAGCGCGGGGGCCGCGCCTGTCGGCGGAACTCGCCGGCGTTCTAGAACCGGGCGCGGACGGACGCGCCGAAGGTGCGCCCGACCGGATCGTATTCGCTCACGGTGCCGAAGAAGTTCCCGCCGGAATTCGGCAGGGGCGGCTCGTTGTCGAACAGGTTTTTCACGCCGGCGGTGATGCGCACATTCTCGTTCACGTCATAGCCGCCGGAAAGGTCGATATAGTCCTCCGCCCCGATGACGTCGGTGCGGTCGCCGGCGTTGACGACATCGCCGATCCGCCGCCAGGTGAGCTGGGCGTTGAACGGCCCCCGCGCCCAGTCGAGATTGGTGCGGTGCTTGTAATCCGGCTGCAGAAAGCTGGCGAAATCGCCGCTGCACGAGCCGCCGAACGTGCCCTTGCAGTCCGTCGCGTCGACGGTGGCGTTCGCCTGCCGGCTCTGGTCGATGACGATGGTCGCCGCATAGGTCAGGCTGAATTGCTCTCCGACGGCGCCGAAAATATCCATCGGCAGGGTGAGGCCGACATCGAAGCTTTCCTGCTTCAGGCTCGCCAGGTTGAAGTCGTTGACCAGCGCCTGACTGATCAGCCCCGTATCGGGATCGCGCAGGACGGCGCCGCAAAGCGGGTTGTCCGGCGTCGGATTATCGATGTAACAGTCGGTCAGCGCGGCGATCGGCTGAATCTGGCTGACCGCGTCGGTGATTTCGATGTTCACGTAATCGACGACAAGGCTGGCGCCCGGATAGAACGCCGGGGTGATCACCGTACCGACGGTAATGGTTTCGCCTTTTTCGGTATCGATATTCGGATTTCCGCCGAAGCTGTAGATCGCCTGGCTCGTGTCGAAGGGCGTTCCCGGCGCCGCCGCGCCGAAGGCGGCGCACTGCGCAGCGTCTCCGCGCCCGTCAAGACAGGGGTCGCCGTCGAACCGGCCGCCGAGCCTGGGGATGAAATCCGAACTCGTCTCGTCGAAAAGCGACAGCGACAATTGAACTTCCGGGCCGGCGAACTCGCCGAGATTGGGCGAGCGCACCGTGGTCTGACGCTGGCCGCGGAAGCGGATCTGGTCATTGACGATCCATGTGCCGCCAAGCTTGTCGGCGTTGCCGTTGCCCGTGGTGGAGAAATCAAAGCGCCGGAAAGCGCCCTCGAAGTTCAGTTGCTGAATGAACGGCAAATCCGACAGAAGCGGCACCAGCACCTCGCCGAACACTTCATGCGTATCGAAACTGGCGTCGATGGCGCTGACGCCGCCAAGGCCGAACGCCAGCCCGTTTTGCAAGGCGATGCCCGGCGTCTGGCGCCCCGTCTCTTCGCGATACTCGTATCCGCCCGCGAAACCGATCGGTCCCGCCGGTAGTTCGAACACGTCCGACGTATCGCCCGACACCGTAAAGGAAGCGACGAACTGGTCGCGGGTGCGGTCCGAATGAATAATCTGCGTCGTAAAATCTGAAAAGTCCGTATCGGGACCGAAAATGTCGACCGTATCCGCCAGCGCCGCGAAGCGGTTCGCTCCGCTTGAGTCGTTGACCAGCGCATTGTTGAAGACGATCGCGTTCTCTTCCGCGCGTCCGTACTGGGCGTAGGCGTCCCACGAGATGTTGTCGGTGATGGGGCCGCGCAGCCCGCCGACGAACTGGAACGTGTCGCGGCTCGTCTCCGTACGCTGAAGGCCCAGTCCGAGATTGCGCTCGACATTGACCGTGGCGACGCCGTCGACAAAGGTCAGGAGCGAAGCCGCCTCGGCGGGAAGAAACGGATTGTCCTGCGAAATCTCCACTTCCTGGTTGACGCTGATCGGCGTCTGCCCGGTGGAGCCGGCGCCGGTGACCTTGATGTCGGTGAAAAACGCCCGCCCGTAAAGCTCGACCCGGTCATGCAGATCGTAGTTGAAAAGGACGCTGGCGTGAAAACGGGTCAGCGGCTGGATCAGGAACCGGTCGGGGCTCACATCGACGGTCTGGCGTTCCGTACTGAAATTGCCGGCCTCGTCGAAGGCGAAGAAATTCTCGGACGCGACGTCGGTGAAATTGCCGCCTTCCGACGGGATCAGCGTAGGCGCGCCGGACGTGAAATCACGCTCCCCCGCGAGCAACTCAAAACGTTCTGTGTACGCAATATAACCGACCACGTGACCGCGGCCGCCGTGAATTTCCGTCCCCGCAATAAGGTCCGCATTGATCGTCTCGCCGCCGCCGGAGGGAACGTCGCCGGTCACGGTGAGTTGAAGGCCCTCGAAATCGTCGTTCAGGATGAAATTGACGACGCCGGCGACCGCGTCGGCGCCGTAAATCGCCGCCGCGCCGCCTGTCAGGACGTCGACCCGCTCGATCAGGCCGGTCGGCAGGGTGTTCGTGTCCACCGCGTTGCGGAAGCTGAACGGAACGGCGCGTGTGCCGTTCACGAGAACGAGCGTGCGGTTCTGGCCGAGGCCGCGCAGATCGATCGTGGACGATCCGAGGGAATCGCCGACCGCCGCCCCGGTCGCGTTGGCGCCGCCGCCCGCCTGCGGCAGGCGCTGGAAAACGTCTTCGATGGTGACGGAACGGTCAACGGCGATCTGTTCCGCGCCCACGGTGGTCACCGGCGTTGGCGATGTCAGTTCCTGGCGCTGGATGCGCGAGCCCGTGACGACGATATTATCGGAGATGGCTTCTTCGTCTGTGCTCTGAGCATAAACCGGCGCCGCGCCCAGAACCGCGGCGGCGGTGACAAGAACGCCCGTTGATTGCAGCAGTTGCTTGCGATTGAAAAGACTCATTCGTCTCCCTCCCTTGATGGTCGTTAAAATCCCACGGCCGACAATATTACCAATTTAATATCACCACAACGCATCGAGACATGTTTAATGCATGTCCCGAGCGCGCGTGACAATTATGAGACACCCCTGAGCATATATTTATTGTGTTGTTTTTATTGTATAAATTTCAAAATTAACCAGCGTCTTGTATAGACGCTGACGCAAGGTCGCCGCTGACGGGTATTTTTGGTTATGCCTGTCCGAAGACGGGGCCAAGCATTGCAATACCAATATGACACCTGAAAAGGGGGCGCGTCTTGGGCAAGGCCCTGCTGCGCCGCCCTACACGCGCAGGAAAAGCCGCCGGCGGTAAAGGGCGTAGAGAACGGCCCATTCGACGGCGATCACCAGCGCCGCCGCCCCGGCTTTTGCGCCCGCCGACCACGCCTGGCCATCGGCGAACGCAAAGACCGGATACGCGACATATCTTGCCGCCATGTAAATGAGGATCGAGTTGGCGCCGATCACGACAAGGACCAGGGCTGCGCCTGTCGTCCCCCCGGTCGTCCCGCCAGCCGTCCCGGCGATCCCGTCGCCGCCGCGATCGAATACGGCGCTGAACGCCGCGAGGGCCATAAGGCACCAGCCGATAGCGATGATATCGAATGTCGCGGTCCAGAGTTTCTTGATCGGCGGGTAGACCGGCGCAAGGGCGGAGCCAAGCGCGATCAATGCGACGCCCGCTATTGCGAGCCGGAGCAATCGATCCGTACGGGCGTCACCGCCGTCGGCCATATAGCGGCCCGCGACCATGCCGGCCAAAGCGATCGAGGAGGCCGAGAACACCCCCAGGAGCCCCTCGGGGTCGTAATCGCCGCCATAGAGCCGCCCAGGCAGGAAAAGGCGGTCGATCCAGCCGTTGACCGCCCCGTCCGGGGTCAACACGCCGGCGCCGCTTCCCGGCGTCGGAATCAGGAGTTGCGCGCCGGACACAAGCAAAAGCACGCCAGCGATGGCGGCGAGCCACACGGCCAGCCGGTCTGACAGCGCCATGACCACGACGCCGAGAAAATAGGCGCCGCCGATCAATCCGAGAACGCTCGCAAATCGCACGGTTTGCAGGTCTACGGACCATCCCCAGTTATAAAGCACGCCGAGCGCCGCGAGGATGGCCGCGCGCCGCGCGGCGCGGCGGATCAGCGCCGGTCCGGACGCCGTTGCGGCTTTGCGCCGAAACGACAATCCCAGCGACACCCCGGCCAGGAAAATGAACAACGGAAAAATCAGGTCATAGGCATGCACGCCGATCCACGTCGCATGCGTCAGCTGCCGCGAGAGAGCGCCCAACAGAGGGTGTGCGGACCATTCATAAAGATAGCGTACGAGAAAATCGCCGCCGATGATCCAGAACATGTCGAAACCGCGCAAGGCGTCAACCGAGGCGATGCGGCGCGCCCCGGTCACGCGGCGGCTTTCGCCCTGTCGTCGGCGACACCGCGGCGCCAGACGCCGAGAATGTTCATCGCCGCATCGAGCCAGACGAAATCGGCCCGGGCGCCGGCGCGGATCGCCCCCGTCTCCCGCTCCACGCCAAGAAACGCCGCCGGATTGGCGCTCGCCATCCGCGCCGCGCCGGCGAGATCAACCCCCAGCATCGCCACCGCGTTTTTCACCGCGTCGATCATCGTCAGGGATGCGCCTGCAAGCGTTCCGTCATTGTCGTAACATTTTCCGCCGCGAACATTGATCCGTACGTCGCCGAGGTAGAAGTGGTCGATGTCGGCGCCGACATTCGGCATGGCGTCGGTCACCAGCATCAACCGGCCGTCGGCCTTCGCCCGCATCGCCAGGCGCAGCATCGCCGGATGGACGTGCACGCCGTCGGCAATCATTCCGCACCAGGCTTCGGATTCAAGGGCGGCGGGCACGACGCCGGGCGCGCGCGAATGCATCGGCGACATGGCGTTGAACAGATGCGTGAAACCGGTGACGCCCGCTTTCAGCGCGGACCGGGTCTCGTCATAGTCCGCATTCGTATGACCGGCGCATACGCGCACTCCCTGCTCGACCAGGTAGCGAATATCCTCGACCGCCGCACATTCCGGCGCCAGCGTCACGACGACGCGCGCCTTCCTGGCGCCGGTGAGAAGGCGCAGCGCATCTTTACTCAAGGGGCGAATTTTTCTTTCATCGTGAATGCCACGCTTGGCGGGATTAAGAAAAGGCCCCTCGATGTGAACGCCGAGAACGCCCGGCGCGCCCTCCTCCACCGCTTTGTCGGCGGCCCTGACGGCAAGATCGATTTTATCGAGGTCGTCCGAAATCAGCGTCGGAAGGACGCCGGTTGAGCCAAAGGCCGAATGCGCCTCCGCAATCGCCACGGCTCCTTCCGGGCTCGGATCATCATTGAACAGAACGCCGCCGCCGCCGTTCACCTGCACGTCGATGAAGCCGGGCAAAAGGAACCCGTTATCGAGGTCGACGCCGCCCCCAGCGCTCCCGCGAGCGGGATCAACGGCGGCGACAATTCCATTTTCGACAACGACGTTCGCGCCGCTCACAAAGCCTTGCGGCGTCAGAACCTGCGCGTTTGTCAGCGTGAATGACGTCATCAACACAATCCCCCAATGGGCGGTTACAGGGTCTCGGTCACTTTCTTGAGGTGCTCCGGATTATCCGGGTCCAGATTTCGCCGCAAGGCCAGTTCATTGGCGAAGCGGTAAAACGCCATCAGGAAGACAAGCGGCTGCAGGTCGGTTGCGTCAGCGCGGGGCATGGGCAGGAGGGTTATTCCCTCGCCGCCGCCGGCCGGCGCGCCCGCCGCGAAGACCCGCGCCCCGCGGGCGGCGAAATGCGAGACGACGCCGTCGATACTGTCCTGCGCGGCGTCAAAGGCGCCGGCGGCGACGACCGGAAACCCCGCTTCCACGATCGCCATGGGGCCGTGGCGAACTTCCGCCGCGCTGAAGGCTTCGGCCTGGATTTTCGACGTTTCCTTGAGCTTCAGAGCGGCCTCCTGCGCGGCGGCGAGGCCGATTCCCCTACTGATGATAAACGCCTGCCGGGCGGTCTCCATCACCGGCGCCGCCGCGGACCAGTCGCACGCAAGCGCCGCCGAGAGCGTCGCGGGCAAGGCCCTGAGCGCCGCCGCCATGTCCGCGTCGCCGCGCCACGCCGCGCAAAGGCCGTAAACCGCGCTCATCGACCCGATGCAGGACTTGGTCGCCGCGACGCTTTTTTCCGGCCCCGCGCCGATCGGCAACACATCCTCGGCGATGTCGGCCAAAGGGCTTTCCTCGTCGTTAACGATAGCGACCACATAAGCGCCCTGGCGGCGGGCGACGTCCGCCGCCTGCACAAGATCCGGGCTGCGGCCCGACTGCGAGATGCAAAGGAACAGCGCATTGTCCATGGCGAGCCGGACCTTATAGACCGACGCCACGGACGGCGCGAACGAACATGTCGGCAGGCCGAGACGCGTTTCGAACAGATATTTCGCATAGACGGCCGCGTGATCGGAACTGCCCCGGGCGCAGGTCAGGACGATCCGCGGCTTCATCGCGTCAAGCCTTGCGGCGATCCGGGCCGCGGCGTCGCGGTTGCCGGCATGTTGGGCGGCGACCTTGCCGGGCGTTTCAGCCGCTTCGCGAAACATCAAGGTGGAAACTGTCATCGGCTCCAGCGTAGAATTGTGTGGCGACGTCGGAATAGATTATATACCACTTAATTACCAGTTGGGAAGCGCATTCCGCACGCCGCGAAGCGGCGCGACGGGTCCCATCATGGCCTGAAAGGCGTTCCATGGCGTTAACGATACTGGATTCCCTGTGTCTTGGGGGCGACGGAGAACACAACGAAGATCTCTGCGGCGCGGCGGGCGACGCGGCATGGGTCCTGGACGGGGCGACGGGGGTTTCTCCGCCCGGCGGCCTGGCCGCCGACCTCGCCGAGGGGACGTCCGACGCCGCCTGGTATGTCGCCCGCTTCGACGCCGCCCTGCGCGACGCCATCGCCGCGCAGCCCGGCGCGGAAACGCGAACCCTGCTGCGGCGCGCGATGGGCGCCGTCGAAGCGGACTACCGCGACGCCCTCGGCGGAAGGCCGGGGCCTGGCTTTCCGCACCCCTTTCCGCCATCCGCCGCCTTCGTCATGGCGCGGCGCATGGAGGACGGGCTTGAGATCGTCGGCCTCGGCGACTGCGCGGCCCTCTTCGCCGCGGCGGACGGACGGATCGGCTGTTTCACCGGCGATCACGCAAGCCCGATCGACAAGGAGAGCATCGCCAGGCTGAAAGCGGAACAGGAAAAACATCCCGATGCGCCCCACCGTGAGATTATCGAGCGGATGAAGCCCGTTCTGCGCCGCAACCGTGCACGGATGAACACGCCGGAAGGATACTGGATTTTGAGCTTTTCCAGCGAAGCCCTGGAGCACATGCGCGCCGCGCGGGTCTCAATCGCCCATGACAAACCCGTCATGCTCATGAGCGACGGCTTCACCCGCTGTTTGCAGATGCCTGACCGCATCAGCGAAGCGCAGCTCTATGAACGGGTGCTGTCGAACGGCGCCGCCCAGACGGCGGCCGCCCTGCGGCGGGCGGAGGAGGAAGACGCATCGTGCCGGCGCTTCCCCCGGTTCAAGAAAAGCGACGACGCGGCCTGTCTGGTGGTTTCGTTCGGGCCGTAAACCCGGCGGCGCGGGGAAAGAGAACGGCGTTGCGCCGCGAGGATGACACGATTCAAGCCGGTCGCCCGGGGCTTTAAAGATCGAACACGACGCCGGGATTGAGAATGTTCTTCGGATCGAAGGTGCGTTTCAGCGCTTTCATGACGGCGATTTCCTCCGCCGATCGCGAGACGCCGAGCCATCGCTTCTTTTCCCTGCCGATGCCGTGCTCAGCCGAAATCGATCCCTCCACCCCGCGCAAGGGATGATAGACGCATTCTTCCGCCGCCAGCCGCGCCCGCGCGTCGTCGCCCGCATGGGACGGCCCCGGATGAACGAAAAGATGCAGGTTGCCGTCGCCGATATGCCCGAAGACATGAAGGACCGCGCCGCCGCCAAATCGCGCCAAGCCCTTCTCGACCGCGTGGATATAGTCCTGCATGTTCTGAACCGGCATGCTCACATCGTAAAGGTAAACCGGCTTTTCGCGCAGGATCGGCTCGAAATCGTCGCGGATGCGCCAGATTTCCCGGCGCTCCTGTTCCGACTGCGCCAGTACGCCGTCCGTAACGAGATCATCGGCCATCGCGGTTTCGAGCAGCGCCATCAGGCGATCTGCGACGGTTTGGACGCCGGCCCCGCCGCCAGTTTCGTCGCCGGCCTCGATCTCGATCAGTACATAGTAAGGATGCCCGTCCGCAATCGGCGGACGCACCCCGAGCCCTTTGGCGACGGCGCGGTAGTAATCGCCCCACATCAGCTCGAAAGAGGTGAGCGACGCGCCAAGGCGCTTCTTGCCGAGGGCGAGCAGCGCCAGAACCGCATCGTAAGACGCGACCGAAACCAGCGCGGTCTCATGGGCGGCGACCCTGGGCTCAAGCTTCAGGATGGCCCGCGTGATGACGCCCAGCGTCCCCTCGGCGCCGATGAAGAGCTGTTTCAGGTCGTATCCGGAATTGTCTTTCAGCATGCGTTTCATCGACGAGATCACGCGGCCGTCCGGCAGCACGGCTTCGAGGCCCAGCACCAGGTTGCGCATCATCCCGTAACGGATCACGTTGACGCCGCCGGCATTGGTGGCGATGTTGCCGCCGATCATGCAGCTTCCCCGCGCGCCGAGGTCGAGGGGCAGGAACAGGTCTCTCGCTGCGACCTGGGATTGCAGGGCTTCGAGCACGACCCCCGACTGCACGGTGACCGTCTGGCCGATCTCGTCGATTTCCTCCACCGCGTTCATCTTCTCAAGGGAGAGGACGACGTCCGCCGCCGCAGACACCGCCCCGCCGGCGCAGCCCGTCCGCCCGCCCTGCACCACGACGGTCTGGCCGGCGGCGTTGCAGGCGGCGAGAATTCGCGAGACCTCTTCGGTCGATTTCGGCAGCAGCAGCTTCGCCGCCTCGAGGGGCGAGGCGTCCCAGTAGCTGGTGGCGCGCAGAGCGATATCGTCCTTATCGAGACTGCTTATGCCCTCGAACGCTTTTTCCAGATCGCAACTCATCTCATGTGTCATCGCTTTCGTCATGGCGTCAATTCCGAGAGTCGATACGGTCCGTAAACTGAAAATCCGCTTGCCGCGCCGGTTGTCAGCGCAGTTCGGTCACGACATCGTAACGGTCGCCGCGATAGGCGGACCGCGTAAATTCGACGACGGCGCCGTCAGCGCGCTGCGTGACGCGCTCAATCCTCAACACTTCGCTGTTTTCCGAGATCGACAGGAGGCCGGCTTCGGTCGGCGTCGCCAGGGAGGCGCGCACTTTCTGTCGTCCCTTGACCGGCCGGTTGCCTTTTTCCTCCAGCGCTCCGTAAAGGGAATCGCTGATGTCGTCGATCGGCGGCAGCAGGGACGCGACGACGACGGCGTGTTCGATCGCCAGCGGCTCGCCGCCGGACAGCCGGACCCGCCCGAGCCGCGCAACCTTGGAAGCGGTCGGCACGTTCAGCACCGCGGCCTCCTCGCTTGTCGGGTTGGCGTAAGAACGCATCAGCCAGATGCAGCCGGGCTCCTGACCGCGCGAGCGCGCGTCGTCGCTGAAGCCGTTGAGATAGGCGCCCGGCATTTCGATGCGCTTCGAGACGAACGTTCCCGACCCCTGTTTTCTGAACAGCAGTTTTTCTTCGATGAGCTGATCGACGGCCTTGCGGATCGTAACCCGCGAGGCGCCGGTCAACTCGCACAGGTCGCGTTCGGAAGGCAGCGCCTCGCCGGTGGCGATGCGCCCCTGGTTGATCTGCCGGCGCAGATTGTTGGCGATCTGAATGTACAGCGGCGTGCTGGCGTCCTTGTTCGTCGGGAATTCGATCATGCGTGCGTCTCCCTTCCGGCGCCCCGCGCCTGAGCGGCGAGCGCGTCGCGCAGGATGTTACGGTTTTCCTCAAGAAGCGCCAGCGCCTCGTCCGGCGTCGCCCCAAGCGCGCACAGGACGCCGGCCTTGATGTCGCCGCCGGCGGCTTCCAGCGCGGCTTCGGCGCGCGACCGGTCGACCGCCGCCAGACGTTCAATCATGGCGACGGCGCGCGCCTGAAGTTTTTCGTTGGAAATCACCATGTCCACCATCAGCCCTTTATAGACGCGCCCGCAGCGGATCATGATGGCGGTGGAGAGGATGTTCAAAATGGCTTTCTGGGCCGTGCCGGCCTTCATGCGGGTCGAACCGGCGATCACTTCGCTGCCGGTCTCGGCGCAAATGCCGATCTGGGCCGCCGCCAGAAGCGGCGCGCCGCCGTTGTTCGAAACGCCGATTGTCAGGGCGCCGACGGCGTTGGCCCGTTCAACGGCGGCGACGGTATAGGGCGTGCGCCCGCTCGCGGCGACGCCGACGAGAACGTCGCTTTCGCGCATGGCGATGTCGTCGAGGTCGCGGCGGGCCGCGTCGCCGTCGTCCTCGGCGAGTTCGGCGCTTTTCGACAACGCCCCGAAACCGCCGGCGAGGGCGTAGGCGAGCCGGTCCGCCGGCCAGCCGAATGTCGGCCCCAACTCGACCCCGTCCTGAACCGCGATGCGCCCCGAAGTGCCGGCCCCGGCGTAGACGAGACGCCCGCCGGCCGCGAGGCGCGCCGCGGCGGCGTCCGCGGCCTCGGCGATCGCCGGCAACGCCGGACGAACCGCGGCGACCGCGCTGAGCTGGCCCTCGAACATGGCCTCGACGGCGTTCCGCGTCGACCAATCGTCGATATCGACGTAACGCTTGCTTACGGTCTCAGTGGCCATTGCCCGTCACCATCGCTTCCACCATCCCTTCCTGCCGTTTTTTTCCTGCCTGTGCGGAAGCCCCCGCGCGGCGCGCGGCGCCTCTTCCCAAAATCGTATTATAATGGTATTAAACCGGATGACAATGTTTCTATTCCGGCGTCGCTGTTCCTGAAGGCCGGCGCGGGGCTTCCGGGTTCGGCGGCCGCCGGGCGTTAAGGGCGGCGTCGGGAAGCGAAGCGGCGTTTTATGGGCAATTTAACCTTTCTCGACCAACCGGTCAGACGACCGACGATACATCGAGGTTGAGACAAGAGGGGCGCGCAACATGGATTTCGGGCTGGACCGGCTTTTATCTGACAGAGCGCTGCGGGCGCCGCTCGCCGGCAGACGCGTCGCCCTCCTTGGCCATCCGGCTTCCGTGACCCGGGATCTTAGCCATGCGCTCGACGGGCTGGCGTCCTGCGAGGAGATCGCCCTGTCGGCGGCGTTCGGTCCGCAGCACGGCCTGCGCGGCGATAAGCAGGACAACATGGTGGAATCGCCGGACTATACCGATCCGGCGCATGGCGTTCGCGTCTTCAGCCTGTACGGAGAGGTGCGCCGCCCCACCGACGAGATGATGGAGAGTTTCGACGTCATCCTGATCGACCTGCAGGATCTTGGCTGCCGCATCTACACTTTCATCACGACCCTGCTCTACGTCCTGGAAGCCTGCGCAGCGCACAAAAAGGCCGTGTGGGTGCTGGACCGGCCGAACCCGGCCGGCCGGCCCGTGGAGGGGCTGACGCTGCGGCCCGGCTGGGAAAGCTTTGTCGGCGCCGGGCCGATGCCGATGCGGCACGGGCTGACCATGGGGGAGATGGGACGCTGGTTCGTCAGGCGTTTCAACATCGACGTTGAGTACAAGGTTATCGAGATGGAAGGCTGGCGCCCGGCGGCGGCGCCGGGATACGGCTGGCCGATGCCGGAACGTTCCTGGGTCAACCCCAGCCCGAACGTTCCGACCCTGAACATGGCCCGGGCCTATGCCGGCACGGTCATGCTTGAAGGCGCGACCCTGTCCGAGGGGCGGGGAACAACCCGCGCGCTGGAGCTGTTCGGCGCGCCGGACATCAGCGCGCGCGACGTGCTCTCGACGATGGAAAAGACCGCGCCCGAATGGCTGACGGGATGCCGCCTGCGCGAATGCTGGTTCGAGCCGACCTTCCACAAGCATGTCGGCGCGCTGTGCAACGGCTTCCAGATCCACGCCGACGACGAGGCTTACGCGCATGACGCGTTTCGTCCCTGGCGCATCGTCGCCCTCGCCTTCAAGGCCGTGCGCAATCTGTATCCGGACTATCCGATCTGGCGTGATTTTCACTACGAATACGAGCGCGACAAGCTGGCGATCGACGTCATCAACGGCGGCGATCTGTTGCGCCGATGGGTCGACGACCCCGCCGCCGAGCCGGGTGACCTGGACGCGCTGGCGCGCGAAGACGAGGAAGCCTGGCGCGACGAGCGCGCGGCGTGCCTGCTCTACCGCTAGGCGCGGCGCCGGCCTGAAATTTTTTGAGGCCGCGAGCCCTCGGACCGTCGACCTCGCGCGCAATCGATCAAGAAATCACGCCGCGAGGGCTTCCGGCGCCGGCGCCGCGCCGGTAGCATCCCTCGCATGACCCTGACCGACGCTCCTTCCCCGGAAGCCATCCGCGCCGCGATCGACAACAAGACCATGCCCCCCGGCGCGCTGGGCCGCATCGAAGCGCTCGCCGCGCAGATCGCCCGCATCCAGGGCGCGCTCGCCCCCCGCGCCGATCGCTGCGCGCTGACGATTTTCGCCGCCGACCATGGCATGGCCGCCGCGGGGGTCTCCGCCTTCCCGCAGGCGGTGACGCGGCAGATGGTGCTGAATTTTCTCCACGGCGGCGCCGCGGCGACCGTGTTCGCGCGCGCCCTCGGCGCATCGGTCCGCGTTGTGGACGCGGGCGTCGCCGGCGCGCCGATCGACCATGACGCGCTCCTTGACCGGCGCATCGCCGCCGGCACGGCCAACGCCATCGACGGGCCGGCCATGTCCCCGGCGCAATGCGCCGCCGCCCTTGACGCGGGCGAGGCCATCGGCCGCGCGACATCCGCGGATGTGGCGTGCTTCGGCGAGATGGGCATCGGCAACACGTCGTCGGCGAGCCTCCTTGCCGCGAAGCTCGCCGGACTGCCGGTTGCGGCGCTCGCCGGTCGGGGCACGGGTCTTGACGACGCGGCCCTCGCCCGCAAGGTCTCGCTGCTCGAACGGGCCGCCGGGCGCACCCCCGACACCCTGTCCGCGAGGGACGCCCTTGAGCATTACGGCGGCTTTGAGATCGCGATGATGGCGGGCGCGATGATCGGCGCCGCCGCGGCGCGCCGCGTCGTCATCGTCGACGGGTTCATCGCCGGCGCTGCGGCCCTGTGCGCCAGGGACGTCGCGCCGGGCTGCGAGGCGAGTTTCGTTTACGCCCACCGCTCCGCCGAAGCGGGCCACCGGCGCATGCTCGACGCGCTGGGGGCGGAACCGCTTCTCGATCTCGACATGCGTCTCGGCGAAGGGACCGGCGCCCTTCTCGCCTGGCCGCTTGTAAAGGCCGCCGCGGCGATGCTGCGCGAGATGGCGACCTTCGACGGCGCCGGCGTCAGCGGACCGTCGGCGCCCGGATCATGACCCGCGCATGAAAGGCGAAGCGGCAACCTTTCTTCTCGCCGTGCAGTTCCTGACCCGACTGCCGGCGCCGGTGGGAACGGGGTATACGCCCGAACGCATGGCGGCGTCGGTGAAGTACTACCCTTTGGTCGGGGCGCTGGTGGGGCTTGTCTGCGCTCAAGCCTACTGGGCGGCGAGCCTGGCGCTGCCCCACGCGCTCGCCGCGGTCGCAGCGATCGCCGTCGGCCTCCTGATCACCGGGGCGTTTCACGAGGACGGGCTGGCGGACGTGTTCGACGGCGTCGGCGGGGGCGCGAGCCGCGAGCGCGCGTTGCAGATCATGAAGGACTCCCGGCTTGGAACCTACGGCGTCGCGGCGCTGGTGGTCGCCCTGGCGCTCAAGGCGGGGGCGCTGGCGGCGCTGCCGGCGGAGATGATGGCGGCGAGCCTCGTCGCGGGACACGGGCTCTCCCGCCTGTCCAGCGTCGCGGCGATCGCCACCAGCCGTTACGCCCGCGAGGAGGGAACCGCCAAGCCCGTGGCCGTGGGCGTGTCGCGCGCGGCGATGGCTGTCGCGCTCGCGACAGGGGCCGCGATCATGGCGGGATGGGCGCTGGTTCGTCCGCCCGCGGCGCTTGGTTGCGCCCTCGCCGGGCTCGCCGCGGGGCATGTCCTGATGCGGCTTTTCTATGAACGCAAGCTCGGCGGCTATACCGGCGACGCCCTCGGCGCGGTGCAGCAGGCGAGCGAAATCGGTTTCTATCTCGGGCTGGCGGCGTGGGCGTGAAAGAGGTGAGCGTGAACGGGATCCGCATGAACGGAATGGACGCAAGCGGATGAGCGTCATGTTCGTGCGTCACACGACGCCCCGCGTCGCGCCCGGCGTCTGTTACGGGCGGACCGATCTGCCGTTGGCGGACAGTTTCGACGACGAGGCGGCGGCGGTGGCCCGCGCGATGCCGAATGCGGACCGCATCGTCTCCAGCCCGCTTCAGCGCTGCCGCCAACTCGCCGAGCGCCTCGCCGAAGAGGCGGGCCTGCCGCTCGCCATCGACGAGCGGCTTGTCGAGATGGATTTCGGCGCGTGGGAGGCGCGACCGTGGTCGGACATTCCGCGCGAGGAAATCGATGCATGGATGCAGGACTTTCTCCACGCGCGGCCCCATGGCGGGGAAAGCGTGGCGATGTTGCGGGCGCGCGCACTTGCCGCGGCGACAGCTCTCAGGGACCGGCCGAGTATGACGCTTGCGGTGACTCATGCCGGCGTGATCAAGGCCGTTCTCGCGGACGGAGACCGGGCCGCGAATTTCAAGACCCATGTCGATTTCGGCGGCTTCGCCGCCATGCCCCCGGCGCAGGGGGCGTCCAGCCAGGGAGGCGCATGATGAGCGACAAAGACAACGAAGAGACGGACAACGCGGAAGAAAACGCCCACAAGGCGGCGATGAAAAAGCTGCAGGCGGAGCAACGAAAGAAAACCGCCGCGGCGTCGGACCCGCAGCGCGGCCTCGTCCTCGTCCACACCGGCGATGGCAAGGGAAAATCCAGCTCGGCCTTCGGCGTGATCGTCCGGGCGCTCGGATGGGGCCAGAAAGTCGGCGTCGTCCAGTTCATCAAGGGAACCTGGGTCACCGGCGAACGCCAGTTCTTCGACGGGCTGAAAGACGCGGTGGACTGGCGCACCATGGGCGAGGGCTTCACCTGGGACACCCAGGACATGGGACGCGACATCGCCGCCGCCAAGGCCGCGTTCAAAGAAGCCGGGACCATGTTGTCGAGCGGCGACTACGACCTTGTGGTGCTGGACGAGATTAACATCGCGCTGCGCTACGACTATCTCGACCCGGCGGTGGTGCTGGACGGGCTGAAAGCGCGCTCGGAGCGCACCAGCGTCATCCTGACGGGCCGCGACGCCCTTCCGGAAATCTGCGATTACGCGGATCTCGTCAGTGAAATGCGGGAAATCAAGCACCCTTTCAAAGCGGGAATCAAAGCGCAGCGCGGCCTCGATTTTTAGCTTTACTGGACGGCTTGCAAGAAAACCGATTGTTGACAAGCCGTCGCCGCCGCAGCACTACTAAAGACAGATGGCGCCTTCGTAACAGAAGGCTAAGAGGGAAGCCGGTGCGAATCCGGCGCTGTACCCGCAACTGTCAGCCGGGAGTTGACGGCCACGAGATGCCACTGGAGCGCCCTGCTCTGGGAAGGCGGCCCGAAACGACGATCGGCGAGCCAGGAGACCTGCCATCGCGTCGCTCGTCCGGAGACCGGGAAGAGTCTCAGCGGGCGGGAAGGCTTTTGCGCCTCTCCTGTGTAGCGACATGACGAAAAAACCTGACCGCCCGCATGGCGCGCGCGCCGTGAGGTCACGTGTCGAAACACAAATTGCGCGTTCCTGTCGGGCGGCGGGCGCATCATGAAGGCGTAAAATGAAACAAACCCTCTATTCCGCAACCGCCGCCGGCGCGGCTATCCTGTCTCCCCTTCACATCGCGACTGCGCAGGCGCCGGACGACGCCGCCGCCTTCGTCAATCCGTTAACTGAAGAAACGGACGAAATCGTCGTCACCGGCACGCGCTTCGCAACGCCCCTCGACCAGGTCGGCCGGTCGGTGTCGGTCGTCACCGCGCAGGAGATAGACTTGCGTCAGCAGCGCTTCGTGTTCGACGCGCTGAACGCCGTCCCCGGCGTGCAAGTGATCCGGTCCGGCAGTTTCGGCGCGATTGCAAGCGTTTCCTTACGCGGCCTGCCAAGCGATCAGACCCTGGTGGTGCAGGACGGCGTCGTCCTCAATGATCCGGCCTCTTTCGGCAACGGCTTTAACTTCGCGAATTTCGACACCGCCGATATCGAGCGGATCGAGGTGCTGCGCGGCGCGCAATCGGCCCTTTACGGATCGGACGCCATCGGCGGCGTCGTCAACATCGTCACCAGGGACGGCCGCGAGGGCTTCGGCGGCGAGGCGTTTGTCGAGGGCGGATCGTTTGGCGTGTTCAGGGGCGGGGCGAGCGTGCTCGGCGGCAACGACGTGGCGTCCGGGCGCGTCACCGTCAGCGGCATGACCGCCCGCGGATTTTCCTCCGCAGACGAAGCGAACGGCAACACCGAAGACGACGGCTTCGACAACATCTCCGTTTCGTCCAAGGGGCGCTTTCAACCGAGCGCGAACCTCGTGTTCGACGCGGTCGTGCGCTATCAGGACAGCCGGAACGAGTTCGACGGGTTCAGCGCCGCCGACGGCGCCGCCGACGCGGACGAAATCGGCGAGACGGAAGAACTGACCGCCGCCGGGTTTGCAACGCATACCGCGTTTGACGGCATGCTGGAAAACCGGGTCTCCGTCGCATACCGCCAGACTGACCGCCTCAACACGACCGAAGGCGCGACCAGCTTCGACGCCGTCGGCGAGCGCGTTTCCTACGAGTACCAGGCGACGCTGCGGCCGGCCGATTGGATTTCCATCATCGCCGGCGCCGAATATGACGCGCAGGAATCGGACGTGGCGGTCGGCTTCGGCGGCGACCAGGAAATCGAAACGACGAGCGGTTTCGGCCTGGTCCAGGTGCAGCCCCTGCCCTTCATCACGCTGAACGCCGGCGTGCGCCATGACGCCAGCCCGGATTTCAGCGACGAGACGACGTTCAGCATCTCCAGCGCCGTCACGATACCTCAGACCGGCGCGATCCTGCGCGGCGGCTACGCCGAAGGCTTCCGGGCGCCGACGGCGGGCGAGTTCAGCTTCAATCCGGACCTCTTCGCCGAGTTCAGCGAGGGCTGGGACATCGGGCTGGAGCAGCCGCTGTTCGGCGGCGCGACGCGGCTCAACATCACCTATTTCGACCAGCAGATCGACGATCTCATCGCCTTCGATCTGGCCGCATTCACCTTCGTCAACATCCAGACGTTTTCCAGCAAGGGCGTCGAGGTCGCTTTCGATACGCGGTTACATGACCGGCTGGCGGTGAACCTCGCCTACACCTATACCGATGCTGAAAATCTGTCGACGGAGATCGCCGCCGGCAACCAACCTTACCACCGCGTCGCGCTGGAGATCCTGGCGCAGCCGACGGACAGGCTGTCCCTGTCTCTCGGCCTCAACTACAATGGCGAGGAGGAGGACACCGTGAACACGCTCGATGATTTCTTCCTCGTCAACCTGCGCGGCGCTTATGCGCTGAGCAGCCAGCTTGAAGTCTTCGCGCGGGTCGAAAACGTGACCGACGCGGACTACCAGGACAATTTCGGTTTCGGGACCGCGCCGCTCTCCGCCTTTGGCGGCGTCAGGGCGCGGTTCTGATGCGCGCGCGGCGCAGCCCCCGGCGAGGCCCCGCCGGCGCTCTTCCCGCGGCGGGCTTGTGGCTCGCCGCGGCCGGGGCCCTCGCGGCCTGCGGCGGGCCCGCGCCCTCTGCGCCGGCCCCGCCGCCCAGCGTTGACGCGGATACCGAAGGGCAGCGCCTTGAGGACGCGGCGTCAAACCGGCCGCGGCGGATCGTCAGCCTTGATTACTGCGCGGATCAATATGTCCTGAAGCTCGCGGACCGGGAAGACATTCTCGCCGTCTCCCCCGACGCGGTGAAGGAATTTTCCTATATGCGCGCGGGCGCCGCCGGCGTTCCGTCGGTTCGTCCGTTAGCGGAGGATGTTCTGATCCTGAAGCCGGACCTCGTGGTGCGCTCCTATGGCGGCGGCCCCAACGCCGCCGCCTTTTTCGAACGCGCGGGCGTGCCGGTGCTTCAGGTCGGCTGGGCCTCCAACGTGGACAGCGAGGCGATGGGGTCGATCCCGAGCCTGATCCGACACATGGCCGACGGCCTCGGCCGGCCGGAACGGGGCGACGCGCTGATCGGCGAGTTTCGCGCCCGCCTCGCCGCGTTGCGCCGCCGCGAGGACGGGCGAACCGCGCTTTACATGACCCCGGCGGGCGTCACCACCGGACCGGGATCGCTGGTGCATGAAATGCTCGTCGCCGCGGGCCTTGCGAATTTCCAGGAGGCGCCGGGGTGGCGCTCGCTGCCGCTCGAACAGCTCGCCTACCGCCAGCCCGACCTTGTCGCCGCGGCGTTTTTCGAAACCCTGACCAGTCATCCGGATGCGTGGAGCGCATCGCGCCACCCGGTCGCCCGCGCGCAACTCGCCGGACCCGACACGGTGGCGCTGCAAGGGGCGTGGACCGCCTGCGGCGGGTGGTTCCTTATGGACGCGGTGGAAGCGCTCGCCGAAGGGGGGACGCGATGACGGCGCGGGCGGCTCTCGTTCCCGGGCTCGCCGCCGCCGGCGCCGCAGCGATCATCGCCGCGTGTCTCATCGGCTCGACGCCGCTGCCGCTCGGCCGGGTCCTCGCCGCGCTCGTCGGCGCGGCAAGCCCCGGCGACACGCTTGTCGTCTGGTCGATCCGCCTGCCGCGGGCGCTCGCCGCCTTCGTCGTCGGCGCCGCGCTCGGGCTTTCCGGCGCCGCGCTACAGGGGCTGTTGCGCAATCCCCTCGCCGAACCCGGCGTTCTCGGCGTGTCGGCGTCGGCCTCGCTGGCGGCGACCTTCGCGCTTTATTACGGCCTCGTGGCGGTCAGCCCGTGGGCGCTGCCGGCGGCGGCGATCATCGGCGCCCTCGCCGCGACGGCGCTGATCGCGTTCGCCGCCATTCACACCCGATCGGTCGTCACCCTGATCCTGATCGGCGTCGGCCTGTCGAGCTTTTCCGGCGCGGCGATGAGCATGCTGATGAATTTTGCGCCGAACCCGTTTTCGCTCTCGGACATGATCAACTGGATGCTAGGGTCCGTCGCCAACCGTAGTTTCGACGACATCGCGCTCGCCGCGCCCTTTATGGCGGCGGGCGGCGGTGTCCTCCTGGCCGCGCGGCGGGGGCTTTCCGCGCTCACCCTCGGCGAGGAGGCGGCGAGCGGCATGGGGCTCGATCTGCGCCGCCAGCGCATCCTGATCGTGCTCGGCGCCGGGCTCGCCACCGGCGGGGCGGTGGCCCTCGCCGGCGCAATCGGCTTTGTCGGCATCGTCGCCCCCCACATCGTGCGGCCCTTTGTCGGCCACGACCCGGCGCGTTCGCTCGTTCCTTCGGCGCTGCTGGCGGGACTCGTCCTGGTGTTCGCCGACATGGGCGTGCGGATCATGCCGACCACGAACGAATTGAAACTCGGGGTGGTCGCGGCGCTGATCGGCGCGCCGGCGTTCGTGTGGATCGCGGTGCAAAGGCGCGCCGGCCATGAGTGAGCTGAACGTCATCGACCTGACGGCGAGCGCCGGAGGCGCGAGGCTGGTGGACGGGGCCAGCTTCTCCCTCAAGCCGGGGGAACTCGTCGCGCTTCTCGGACCCAACGGCGCAGGCAAGACGAGCCTGCTGCGCGCAAGCCTCGGGCTTGTCGGCCCCGAGCGCGGCGCAGCGACGCTGGACGGCGTGGACACGCGCGCGATCTCCCCCATGGCGCGCGCGCGCCGCGTCGCCTACCTGCCGCAGATCCGCCCCCTCGCCTGGCCCAACATCGTGCGCGACGTGGTGGCCCTCGGGCGCTACAGCCACGGCGCGACGCTCGGCCGTCTTGAGGGCGCCGACCTTGACGCCGTCGAGCGCGCCCTGTCCGTGTGCGATCTTTCCCACCTTGCCGCGCGCCGCGCGGACACCCTTTCCGGCGGCGAACTGGCGCGGGTCCATTTCGCCCGCGCCTTCGCGGCGGCGGCGCCGCTCCTGATCGCCGACGAGCCGGTCGCCGCCCTCGATCCGCGTCACCAGTTCCGCATCCTCGATCTTATCAAGTCATTCGTGGACAACGGCGGCGGCGCGCTTGCGGTGCTGCACGACGTCGGCCTTGCGGCGCGCTACGCAAGCCGCATGATCTGGATGAAAGACGGACGCATCGTCAGGGACGGGCCGCCGGCGGAAACGCTCTCCGCGGAACTGCTGCGCAGCGTATACGGCGTGGAGGCCCGCGTCGACGGACTGCGCATCGAGATGGAAGGCGCGCTTTGACGGCCCGCGCGCTGATGCTCCAGGGAACCGGCTCCGACGTCGGCAAGTCGCTGCTGACCGCCGCCCTGTGCCGCATCGCCGCCCGCCGGGGCGTGTCGGTCGCGCCGTTCAAACCGCAGAACATGTCGAACAACGCCTGCGCCTGTGCGGACGGCGGCGAGATCGGCCGCGCCCAGGCGCTGCAGGCGCGGGCGGCGGGCGTCGATCCCCATACGGACATGAATCCGGTTCTGTTGAAGCCCCAGACCGACACCGGCGCGCAAATCGTCGTCCACGGACACGTTCGGGAAACGGCGGAGGCATGCGATTACATGGCAGGCCGCGGCCGCCTCCTGGCGCCGGTGCTGGACAGTTTTTACCGCCTCGCGGCGCAATACGATCTCGTCCTCGTCGAAGGCGCGGGCAGCCCGGCGGAGACCAATCTGCGCGCCGGCGACATCGCGAATATGGGCTTCGCCCGCGCCGCAAACATTCCCGTCTGCGTCATCGGCGACATCGAAAAAGGCGGCGTCATCGCCGGCCTTGTCGGCACGAAGGCCGTCCTCGGCCGGGAAGACGCGGACCTGATCGGCGGCTTTGTCGTCAACAAGTTCCGCGGCGATCCGCGCCTGTTCGACGGAGGCGTGCAGGAAATCGCGCGGCGGACCGGCTGGGCGTGCTTCGGCGTCGTCCCCTGGCTTCCCGCCGCGTCCCGGCTTCCGGCGGAAGACGCGGTCGACCTTCAATCAATCGCGCACGGCGCTAAAGACGGCCTTGTCGTCGCCGCGCCGATGCTCTCGCGCATCGCCAATTTCGACGACGCGGATCCGATCAGGCTCGAACCGAGCGTTTCGTTCCAGTGGACGCCGCCGGGGCGGCCCATCCCGCACGACGCGGACATCGTCATTCTCTTTGGAACCAAGTCGACGCTCGGCGACCTCGGTTTTCTGCGCGCGCAAGGCTGGGATCACGATATCATCGCCCATGCCCGCGCGGGCGGGCGCGTCCTCGGCGTGTGCGGCGGCTACCAGATGCTCGGCAGACGGATCGCCGATCCGGACGGGATCGACGGCGCGCCGGGCGAAGCCGAAGGGCTGGGTCTTCTCAACGTCGATACCGTCATGACGGCGGAAAAGCGCGTCGCGCCTGCAAAGGGCGCCTGCGCGCTGAGCGGCGCGGCGATCGACGGGTACGAAATCCACATGGGCCGCACCGCCGGGCCGGATACGCGCCGGCCTTTCGCGCTCATGGACGATGCGCCGAACGCCGCGCCCGAGGGCGCGCGCAGCGCCGACGGCCGCGTCGAGGGAACCTATCTCCACGGCGTTTTCGCAAGCGACGCCTTCCGGCGCGAATGGCTCGCGCGCGCGGGCGCGCCGGCGGCGGGCGGGCTCGATTACGACGCAGAGGTCGACGCGGCGCTGGACGCCCTCGCCGATCACGTGGAATGCGCCGTGGACGTTGACGCCCTCTGGCGGCTGGCAAGGCCGCCAGCCAGCAGGCGGGCGGGCGGCCGGGCGGCCGATTCTGCGACAGGCTTCTGACGCGTGAGCGGACCGGCGCTCATCCTCTTCGCCTGGGCCGTCGAAGCCGCGTGCGGATGGCCGCGCTGGCTCCATGCCCGCATCGCCCATCCCGTCGTCTGGCTGGGGGCGCTCATCGACGCGCTCGACCGGACGCTGAACCGCGCCGCCTGGCCGCATGCGCTACGCTACGCCGCGGGCGCGGCGGCAACGGCGCTGACGACCGCCATCGCGGCGGGCTCGGCGCTTGCGATCGTCCGTATCCTGCCGAATACGCTCTGGGGGCATGCGGGGGAGGTTCTCGCCGCTTCCAGCCTGATCGCGTCGCGCAGCCTTTACGATCATGCGGCGGCGGTCGCAGCGCCCCTGATGCGCGGCGACTTGGCGCGCGCGCGGACCGCGGCGTCGATGATCGTCGGGCGCGACACGCACGCCCTTGACGAAGGCGGAATCGCCCGCGCGAGCCTGGAAAGCCTTTCCGAAAACGCTTCGGACGGGGTTGTCGCGCCGGTTTTCTGGGGCGCGCTTTTCGGCCTTCCGGGCGTCGCGGCGTATAAGGCGGTCAATACGCTCGATTCCATGATCGGCCATCGGAACGACGCCTACGCCGCATTTGGCGGCGTTGCGGCGCGGGCCGACGACATCGCCAACCTGATCCCGGCGCGGCTGACCGGTGTTTTCATCGCCGCGGCGAGCGGGCGGGCGGACGCCTTCGCCGTCATGCTGCGCGACGCGGGCGCGAGCCGCTCTCCCAATGCGGGCTGGCCCGAGGCGGCGATGGCCGGCGCCCTTGGCGTCCGGCTGTCCGGCCCCCGCGCCTACGGCGCGACGCTCAGCGACGAGCCATGGATCAACGCTGGCGCGCGCGACCCCGGCGCCGACGACATTCGCCGCGGCCTCGGCCTATATCTGCGCGCGCTGGTCCTCGCCTTCGCCGCCCTTGCGGGGCCCGTCCTCATGGCGGAGACTGGGTGATGGACGATTTCGCGCCCGACGACCTTGCCCATGGGGGCGCGCTGGACCATATGCGCGCGGCTTTTCCCGACGCGCCGGAACCGTGGGCGGATCTTTCCACGGGAATCAACCCGTGGCCCTACCCGACTGACGGCTCGGCAGTCTCATCAGTATGCGCCCTGCCGACCCGGACCGCCTTCGACGCATGCCGGCGCGCCATGGCGGCGGCGTTCGGCGCGCCGCCGGCGAGCGTCACGCCCGGGCCTGGGAGCGAGCTGCTGATCCGGCTGTTGCCGACGGCGATCGCGCCGCGGCGCGTCGCCGTTCTGTCCCCGAGCTATGGCGACCACGCCCTTGTCTGGCGCGCGGCCGGCTGCGAGGTGATCGAGGCAGCCGACCCGGTTTCGCGCGCGGCCGAGGTGGACGCGGTGGTCATCTGCAATCCAAACAATCCGGACGGACGCATCTTTTCCCGCCGGTCGCTGGAAGCCGCGCGCGAAACCCTCGCCGCGCGCGGGGGCTGGCTCATCGTCGACGAAGCCTATGCCGATCTCGATCCTTCGCTCAGTCTCGCGCCCCAGGGCGGCGCCGAAGGCCTGATCGTGCTGCGCTCCTTCGGCAAGTTTTACGGGCTTGCGGGATTGCGTCTCGGCGCGATGCTCGCCCCGGAAGACGTCCGTATCCGCATGGCGGCGCGCCTCGGGACATGGCCGGTCTCAGGCCCGGCGCTGGAAATCGGCGCGCGCGCCTATGCCGACGCGGCCTGGGCGTCCGCCACCCGCGCCCGGCTCGCCGAGGCGCGAAGCCGGCTCGACGCGCTGCTTGAGAACCATGACCTCTCTATTATTGGGGGTACGGATCTTTTTCGCTATGTGGAAACGGACGGGGCGCAAGCGCTCTGGACGAGACTTGCGCGGGCGGGCGTTTACCTGCGGCGGTTTTCCTGGTCGGCGCGGCATTTGCGCATCGGCCTGCCGCGAGACGGCGGGACGGAAACGCGGCTCGCACGCGCGCTTACCCCTTCAGCGTGAGCGGCAGGCCGGCGGCGACGAACTCAACCCGGCGGCAGGCCGCCGCGACGCGCTGATTGAGCCGGCCCTGCGCGTCGCGAAAACGCCGGCCGAGCGGCGTTTCGGGAACGAGCCCCATGCCGACCTCGTTGGAGACAAGGATGACGCGGCCGCGCGCGCGCGCCAACAAATCGCACAAGGACGCCGTCTCGTCCTCCACATGGCGATCATGATGCATGAGGTTCGACAGCCACAGGGTCAGGCAGTCGACCAGGCACGCCGCATCCCCGGCCATATGATCGCTCAGGGCGCCGACGAGATCGAGGGGCGCCTCAACCGTTGTCCAGCCGGCGCCGCGCGCCGCCCGGTGGCGCGCGATGCGTTCGGCCATTTCAGCATCCATCGCTTCGGCGGTGGCGATGAAGACGCGCCGCGCCGCGCCGGCGTCGGCGAGCGCCTGGGCGCGCGCGCTTTTGCCGGACCGGGCGCCGCCGAGGATGAAAACAGTGTCCATGGCGCGCCTCTTACCCGCTCGCGCGAGGCTTGTCTTTACCGGCGCGACCGTCAGGCGCCCACATAAGCGGTTTTGACGGTGGTGTAAAACTCGGCGGCGTAGCGCCCCTGTTCGCGCGGGCCTTGGCTTGACGCCTTGGTTCCGCCGAACGGCGCGTGGTAGTCGACGCCGGCCGTCGGCAGGTTGACCATCACCATGCCGGCGCGGCTCTCGCGCTTGAACCGCGCCGCCGATTTCAGCGACGTGGTGCAGATCCCGGCGGAAAGCCCGAAGGGCGTGTCGTTGGCTATAGCGACAGCTTCGTCGAGATCGGCGGCGGCGATGACGGCCGCGACGGGGCCGAAAATCTCCTCCTGGTTGATGCGCATGTGGTTGCCGGTTCCGGCGAACAGCGCCGGCGCCATGTAAAAGCCCGGCGTGTCGCGCTCCAGCCGCTCTCCGCCGCAGACCAGCGCCGCGCCTTCCTCCTTGCCGATATCGAGATAGCGCCGGTTCTTGTCGAACTGGCCCTGGTCGACCACGGGACCGATCTCGGTTCCCTCGGCGAGGGCGTGGCCGACCCGTAGCGCCTTGACCCGCGATGTCAGCGCCTCGACAAACTGATCGTGAACGGATGTTTCAACGATCAGGCGCGATGACGCGGTGCAGCGCTGTCCGGTGGAGAAAAACGCGCCGTTCAGCGCGCAGGCCACGGCCGCGTCCATGTCCGCATCCGCGAGCACGACGAGCGGGTTCTTGCCGCCCATTTCAAGCTGGAACCTCGCGCCGCGGCCGCTGCACGCGGCGGCGACCCGCGCGCCCGTCCCGACCGACCCGGTGAACGACACCGCGTCGACGCGCGGATCGTCCAGCAGGATCTGGCCGACCTCGCGGCCCTCGCCCATGACGAGGTTGAAGACGCCCGCCGGCAGGCCGCTGCGCGCGATGATCTCGCTCAACGCCCAGGCGCTGCCGGGGACAAGCTCGGCCGGCTTGAACACCACCGTATTGCCGTAGGCGAGGGCCGGCGCGATCTTCCAGGCCGGAATGGCGATGGGAAAGTTCCATGGCGTGATCGCGGCGACGACGCCGACCGGTTCGCGCGTCACCTCCACATCGACGCCGGGGCGCACCGACGCGGTCGCGTCGCCGGGAATGCGCAGGGCCTCGCCGGCGAAGAACTTGAAAATCTGACCCGCACGGACGACCTCTCCCGTCGCCTCGGGCAGGGTCTTGCCTTCCTCCCGCGCCAGCAGGCGGCCCAGTTCGTCCTTGCGCGCCAGGATTTCCGATCCGATGAAGTCAAGGCAGTCGAAGCGCCGCTGCACGCCGCCGGCGCGCCATGCGCCGCTCGCCTGCGCCGCTGCGGCGATCGCGGCCTCCGCCTCGGCCCTGCCGGCCTGAGCGTACTCGCCGATCACATCATCCGTGTCCGATGGATTGATGTTGCGCGCGGCGCCGGCTGACGAGACCCACTCGCCGTCGATGTAATGATTGAATGCCGACATGGGCGACCTCCTGTTCAGTAATGCGCCGGCGCGCATGAAACGCCCAGCCGAAACGGATCGCGATCGTTGAAGATCAGGCGCGTTTCGGCGCAGACATAGGCGGCGCCGGTAATTGAAGGGATGATGCGGCCGGCCTCGCCCGGGCGATAGGACGCCGTAAAGCGGCTGCCGATCAGGCTTTCCTGCACCCAGGGCTCGCCGGGGCGCAGCTTGCCGTCGGCCGCGAGACAGGCGAGCTTGGCGCTCAGTCCCGTGCCGCAGGGCGAGCGGTCATAGGCGCCCCCCGGGCACAGGACGAAGTTCCTGCCATCGGGCCTGGCGCCGGACTTGTCCCCAAGCCCTTCGCCTTCGCCCGCCGGCGCGCCGAAAAATTCCACATGGTCGATTTCCGCGCCGCCCTCGCCGGCAACGCCGGCGGCGGCCAGCGCACGGCGCACGCGCATCGCGGCGTCGGTGAGCGCCGGCGCATGCTCCGGGGCGAGCGGGGCCGGCGCCCCGTCGACAACGAAGAACCAGTTGCCGCCCCAGGCGACGTCGCCGACGACGCGCCCGAGGCCCGGCGCGTCGACCGCGACCCCGCGCCGATAGCGATAGCTCGGCACATTCTCGATACGCACGTCATGGGGACCGAGAATGTCGACCTCGACGACGCCGACCGGCGTTTCCAGGCGATGCCGCCCCGGCGCGAGCCGGCCGAGATAAACCAGCGTCGCCGCCAGGCCGATCGTTCCGTGTCCGCACATGCCCAGGAAGCCGGCGGCGTCGAAAAAGATAACCCCCGCGGCGCATGCCGGATCGTGCGGTTCGCACAACAGGGCGCCGACGGTCGCGCCGGCGCCGCGCGGCTCCAGCACGACCATGCGGCGAACGTCGTCGAACGCTTCAGCGAACCGCGCGCGCCGCGCCGACAGCGGCCCGGTCCCCAGATCGGGACCGCCCTCGATGATGACGCGGGTCGGCTCGCCGCCGGTATGGGAATCGATCGCCAGCATGGGTCCTTGCAAGTCTCCGTCTCAATCCGCCCGGCCCGGCCAGCTTTTCCACCAGGCGCGGAACCGCCGCCAACTCGCCTCCAGAAACGCCTCCTGCGGCGCGGTCAGCCTGTCCGCCGGATTGAGCTGGCGGGCGTATTCCGGATGGCCTTCCAGCACCATCAGGCGTTTGTAATAGAGAACGAGATCCGGGCCTTCGTCGAAGGCGGACAGGACGCGCAGCGCCTCGTCCAGTTCCTTCGCGCACTGACGGGCGCCCGCATCCCCCGCCGCCGCCCTTTCGCATAACGTCACGAGACGGAGCGTTTCCTCCGGCAGGGCGTTGCCGACGCCGGTGATGGCGCCGCCGGCGCCGCAATTGACGTAGCCGTGAAAGACCTGGGTGTCGACGCCGACCATCAGAATCAGCGACGGATCGGCGGCGGTGATGAACTCCGCCGCGTAACTCAGCGACGCGGCCCCGCCGAACTCCTTGAAGCCGACAAGATTGGGATTGCGCTCGCGCAGCCGGAAGAACAGTTCCGCCTTCGTCTCATAACCGTAATAGGGGCTGTTGTAGATGACCGCGGGCAGCGCCGGCGCGGCGCCGAGAACGGCGCAGAAATGCTCGAACTGGGCCTGTTGCGAAGCGCCCCGCGAGAGGACGCGCGGAATCACCATGAGGCCCGCCGCCCCGGCCTCGGCGGCGTGACGGGCGAGCGCCGCCGCGCGGGCGGTGTTCTGTGCGCCGGTCCCGACGATCACGGGGACGCCGCGCGCGCGCAGGGCCTCGACGCCCTTCATGCGCTCCCCGTCGGTCAGCAGCGGCCAGTCCCCCATGGAGCCGCAATAGACGACTGCGCTCATCCCGGCGGCGATGAGTTTTTCGCCCGTCGCGGCGAGCGCCTCGACATCGGGGCGCCCCTCGGCGTCGCACGGCGTCATCAGCGCCGGAATGCATCCTGTGAAAACGCCAGCATCGACATCCATGGGCCGTCTCCCGTCAACCGATCCGTTATTGCCGAAGCATAGCGCCGGGCGGCGGCGGCGTCTTTGCGGTTCTTCCACAGCGGACTTGATTTTTTGCACAGTCGGGGAAATCCTGAACGCCCACGGGCGGAGAGGGCCGATGTTGATTTCCCGTATGTTCCAGCCTGTCGAAGCGCTGTTCGACTGCCTGCCCGACATTGTGTTTTTCGTCAAAGACCGGGACGGGCGATACGCCGTGGTCAACGAAACGCTGGTCGCGCGCTGCGGCGCGGCGGACAAGTCGGCGCTGATCGGCAAGACCGCCTCGCAAGCGCACGGGCGCGCCCTGGGCCAGGGCTATGAAGACCAGGACCGGGCCGTCCTCGGCGCCGGAGAGCCCATCGTCAATCAGCTCGAACTGCATGTCTATCCCAACCGGTCGATCGGCTGGTGCCTCACCAACAAGAGGGCCGTCCGCGACGGGGACGGCGCGGTCGCAGGCGTCGCCGGCGTATCGCAGGACCTGCGCGCGCCGGATATGGATCACGAAGACTACCGGCGGCTCCAGCCGGCCATTCTTTACACGAACGAAAATCTCGCCCGTCCGCCGAGCGTCGGCGCGCTGGCGAGGATAGCGGGCCTTTCCCCCTACCAGCTCGACCGCCGGATGAAGCGGGTGTTCGGCCTTTCCGCCGGGCAATGGGTGCTGAAACAGCGCCTTGACCTCGCCCGCCGCGCGTTGGCGCATTCGCCCGCGCCGATCGCGGAAATCGCCCTCAACGCCGGCTATCGCGACCAGAGCGCATTTACGCGCCAGTTCCGCCGCGCCACGGGGCTGACGCCGTCGGCGTTTCGCCGGGCGCAGCGGCGGTAACGGCGGAAAAGGCGGTAAAAGCGGGGGCCGGCATAAAATCCGCCCAAGGAATAAACGCCATGCGGAAGATGCGCGCAGCCGGGCGCCGTCAGGAATCTTGTGCGCCCGCCCCGGCCGCGCGGGTCATCGCCGCCGCGCAGATCGCCGCGGCGGTCATGACGTCGAGATGGGCGCCGCCGCCATTCTTGAAGACCGTTACGTCCTCGGGGCCGGCGCGCCCCCGCGGCCCGCGCCCCTCGTCGTCGCGGCGGACAAGGTCGTAAAGGTCGCCAAGAATGTCGTCCCGCGCGATGACGCCGGTGTTCAGGGGAATGATCAGCTCGCCGATATGGTCGACGGTCGTCTCGCGGCTGTCGACGAACAACCGCGCCTTGCGCATCAGCGCGTCGTCGGCCTCGCGCATTTCCGCGCGGAAGGCGCCGACAAGGTCGACATGCGTTCCCGGCCGCACCCAGTCGCCCCTGAGTACGGGGACCGCGGAGGATGTCGCCGTCGAGACGATGTCCGCGCGCCCGACGACCGTTTCCAGATCGCCCGCCGCGGCCCGCACCCGCGCATCGCCGATGGACGCGGCGAGGCGGCGCGCCTTGTCGCCGTCGCGCGCCCAGACCTCGACCGCGTCGAGCCGGGGCATGGCGGCGGCGTAGGCTTCGGCGAGGG
This sequence comes from Parvularcula sp. BBD 1991-13, assembly GCA_001657385.1. Taxonomy (GTDB): domain Bacteria; phylum Pseudomonadota; class Alphaproteobacteria; order Caulobacterales; family Parvularculaceae; genus Hyphococcus. Next base: position 249,054 of record LYSZ01000003.1, read on the forward strand.
CCGAGGCGAGGGCCCCGGCGCCGATAATCACCGCCCGCGCCGCATCGGCGCGCGCCAGCAACATCGCCCCGAGAACGGAGTCCGCCGCTGTCTTCCATTTCGTCAGCAACGGACCGTCGACGATCGCCTTGAGGGCGCCGGTGTCGTCGTCGAACAGCAGGAATGCGCCCTGCACGGCGGGCCTGGGCGCCCGCCGGCCGGGATTGTCCGTAAACACCGTAACGGATTTGATCCCGCCGCCGATCCCGTCGATCCAGGCGGCGCGGTTGAGAAAGCTTCGCGTCGGCGGGCCGAGCACCATGTCCCCGATTTCCGCCCTGCCCCGCCGGTGTCCGTCGCGCAGCGCCTCCACGACGTCGCGCCAATAAAGGCGCCCGGCGATCCGCGCGTCGTCGATATAGAGGGGGAAAGGCGTCATTGGCGTTCCTGGCGCGTCGTTCCTTGGCAAATCGTCCTTGGCAAAATCGCTCCGGCCGCCAGCCTTTTCAGATGTCTTTTTCCGGCGTCTTTTTTGGACGTCTTTCTACAAGCGCCGTGTTCTACAAGCGCCGTATTCTACAAGCGCCGTGTAATGGCGCGCGCGGGTTGGCCCGCGCCGTCACGGCTGCGCCCGGCCGGATTCGGGCGGCGAACCGGCGTCCCGTTAGAGCACGCGCCCCGCCCCTGTTCAATGTCGTAACGGCCCGCCGCCGGAACCGGGGGGTCGCGACGTCCGCCCCTGCGAAAGATGGCGCGCGAAAAAATAATCCGCGGGCGAGACGATAGGGAGATCTACGAACAAAGGTCGAAATCAGCGCAAGAACGCGACTGCGTTCCGGGCGATCAGCCCGCCCGGTCGGAGCGGCCAGCGAAGCGAGCAAGCGTGAGATCGACAATGGCGGAGAATCTCGAAGATTCTTCGAACGAGCTATTCGAGACATTAGAGGAATGGGAAGCGATCTTGAAGGCCGATGAGTCGGCCATTCGGGAGTTATCCCGATGAACCACAAGGCCGAATTTCAGAAATCATCAAAGCCTAAAGCCCCATCGCCGTTTTGCGTGCGGCTGTCGGACGAGGAAAAGGCGCGGTTGCGGGCTGAGGCTGGCGGGCGCTCCTTGGGGGCGTATGTGCGTGACAGGCTGTTTGGCGAGGCCGCGCAAAAGCGCCGGGCGTCTCGTCAGCCCAAGGTCGATGATGAAGCGCTGGGCCGGGTTTTGGCGGCGCTCGGGCAGTCTCGCCTGTCCTCCAACCTTAACCAGATCGCCAAGGGCGTGAATATGGGGACGTTGCCGCTCACGCCAGACATACAGACCGAGGTGCGGGTAGCGTGCGAAGCCGTCGCAGCCATGCGCCGGGATTTGGTCAAGGCGCTGGGCTTGCAAACGGACCCGCCTTCGTCCGAAGGACTGCGGCGCGGCGAGAGGCGATACGGATGATCCTGAAAGCCTCCCAGCGGTCGGGCGGGCAAAACCTCGCTAGCCATCTTATGCGAACGGATGAAAACGAGCATGTCGAAGTCCACGAGGTCCGGGGCTTCGTTTCGGACAATTTGCACGGTGCGTTCAAGGAAGCTTACGCGATCTCGCGGGGGACAAAGTGCAAGCAATACCTCTTTTCGCTGTCACTCAATCCGCCTGAGACCCAAAACGTCCCGGTTGACGCCTTTGAAAAAGCCATAGACCGGATCGAGCAGGAATTAGGGCTGGAAGGTCAGCCCCGCGCTGTCGTCTTCCATGAAAAGGAAGCCCGCCGCCATGCTCACGTGGTCTGGTCGCGAATTGACTCGGACACGATGACGGCGCGGCAACTCTCATTTTTTAAAACGCGGCTGCGGGATATTTCCCGCGATCTTTACCTAGAGCATGACTGGAAAATACCGCGTGGGCTTTTGAACAGCGAGGATCGCGACCCACGCAATTTCACGCTTGAAGAATGGCAACAGGCCAAGCGCACCGGGCAAGACCCGCGCACGATCAAGAGCGCCATACAGGATGCTTGGGCGGTCTCCGATGGCCGCGCCTCCTTTGAATACGCCTTACAGGAAAAAGGGTTCTGGCTGGCACGGGGCGATAAGCGCAGCTTTGTTGCCGTGGATTATACGGGCGAAGTCTACGCGATCCCCCGCGCCTTGGGCCGCAAAGCCAGAGAGGTGAAGGAAAAGCTGGGCGATCCTGCCGCCCTCAAAAGCGTGGCGGAAGCGAAGCGCGATATTGCCGCCGCCATGTCTCCGGCCATGAAAGAGCATATCCGCACCGCAAGGCTTCAATTTAAACACCGCACAGCAACACTGGCGCATAACAAAACCCGCATGGTCGGGGTGCATCAGGCCGAGCGCAAAACGCTGCGAGAGCATCAGAAAGAACGCACAAAAACAGGAGCCAAGGCCAGAGCCGCCAAGCTGCCGCGTGGTCTGAAAGGCGTGTGGTCACGCCTGACTGGGAACCATAAGCGCATCAAAACTGCGAACGAGAAAGACTTTCACCGCTGTCAAAAACGCGACCAGGAGGAGCGGCAAAGGCTGATTGAAAAACAGCTATCCCAGCGCCGGGCCTTACAGGAAGAAATTAAAACCAGCCGCAAGGCGCAAGCAAAACTGCTTCAATCCCTTCGCGAAGATGTGCGCCAGTATATCGCCATGGGCCGTGCCACCGATCCTCCCACGCCAAAACGACGACGAAGGCGCGCCCGCAAATTGTCCCCGTAGCTTGCAAAAGGAACAAGCGCCATGTCATCGGAATATAAGCCGGAATACAAAACCGGGCATCGCCCCGAATATGTCAGCGAGTACGCCCATGAAGGCCAGCCGAGCCGGAAATTTCTGGAGGAACAGGAAGCCGCCAGAGCATACCGAAAGGCGAAGCATGAGCGGGCCTATCGAATGAAGCGTTAGGCGTTTCGCGCCAATATGCGCCGCCTTTTCAGCGCCCGGTTTGCTGCTTCGGATGGGATGGGAACGGCCTTCGCCCCGATCAGGCCGCTTTCCAGACCAGCCGCCAGCAAACCGGGATGCACAGCGCCAACCCTTCCACCCGCCCCAATTCCCTTTGCTGATTTGGAGGGTTTGGGCTTCGGCCTTCCCTAAAAACGAAGGGCTTGCGAAATGGGTTTAGAAATGCCTTTACGTCTGAACCTCGCCAGAAAACGACATTGCTCCTAAATACTCCAACAGCCAGTTTGCGGCAGATTTTTGCCGTAACCGTCAGTGTGTTAGTGGGGCGATTTTAGGACTTTTGTTTAGAGGCCTCTTATCCCATGGGTGTATTACGTCGCTCAGCAGGAGTATTTTCCCTGCTAGGCCCACTTTTTCGAAGAACGCCGCCAAACAAATCCGGCTCATGCTTACTCATGTCGATCTTCTGAGACGTCGATGGCAACTTCTCCGGACGGGGCTGATTCACTGGTGTCCGAAACAATATCCTCTGCTTCGACTTCGGCCGCTTCTGGTGGCACGAGAGCATTAGCGGTTTTCCCGGCACCTGCTTCGGTACTCAAGACATGCGAATGTTGTATCTTTTGTTCCGTGGGAGCTTTCGGGTTCAAAATTTGTACAACTGATAAAATCGTTATACTTGCAGCAGCAATTCCCATCAAAGCAAAAGGACCATACACTCGCACCCACCCGAATAGCTTGTTTCGGACCCGCTCGTGTCTAGGGTTTTGGACAGACGCGATATACGACAGCTTTTCGGGTATCTTAGCTTGCGCCTCAAGGTTTTTTATTAACTCAAGGCAGTCGAAGTAATATCGAACGAAGTGATCGTGCATTACATACAACAATAAAGTAAATATCAAGCAAAATAAGCCTGCACCGGTTGCCAATATATAGTGCTGCTGAGAATTCAGTAATGCCGCGCCCGATAGCGCGATATATCCCTGAATATACATGGCATTGCGGACCGACCAAGAGAGATCACCGTAACGGCGCTCCGATTCAAACGAGCGTTCTAGCAGAAATTGCAAGTCTACCTTTAAATCATCTAAAACCAGCTCTTCATCTGACTCTTCCGGCGGAGCATCTGTGTCATCCGTCATCTCGTTTTGTCCTATCCTTGAAAAGCGATGATTTAGACTAATTTTGCTTTTTAAGCAGCTTCGACTCCCGCCACTCTCCCGACGTAAGGGCATCAAGAATATTGTCGTAGAGCGTAGTCAGGATCGCGATGTGTAGACCTACGCCCATCAATACTGCTCTCTGTCGCTCCACATTATTTTCACAAAGAGGGCCAACTACACTGCGACCCCAGCCCTCTCCGTGTTCTACATCTCCAGCCAGGTGATCCGACATGTATTTCATGTCACTTGCTGGCGTCCCGGTTCGGCACCAGGCATTCACAATGACTTCAAGCTGACTGGGCACCAAAAATTCGGTCGCAAACATCATTCCGATCAAATAGAAGTGCCGATCTCTTCGAAATCCGTTTAAAGCGTAAGCGTTGAAATGCCTAAGCTCAGATGTGAAGTAATTCTCGGCCGAGAGAATTGAATCATCTGTCTTTAAACCGGCCGATGCCATCTGCTTCAGTCTCATTGTTGCATGGAAGCTGTCCAATTGGCCACGACCCATTTCGTCGTAAAAATTATCAATAATTTCAAGTGCCGGAGACCCTGAAATCCCAGGCAGCAGTAGCGATAACAAGTGCACGAAATTCAAATCACAAGGGTTTTCGGATGCCAATATGTATCCGAGTTCCGGCTTTGTCGCCTTGCTGGAGATATATGCGAAGAGTGGGTGGTTTATGGAACAACTAGAATTGTTACAGATGCCCTTAATTTCATCTGTAAGTTTTTTTTGTGTTAGGGGCAATTGAAGCTCATTTCCGACTCCAACAATTTGACTGTACCCTTGCAGATACTGGTCATACGACAAAAGCAACAAGGACGCGGCAGGCAAATATGCCCAGCCACATTCGCTGTCCCTTTCCCCGACTAAGCGCGCCGTGAGAATTTCGTAGACCGCAGAGTGCACAGTGCGATCTGGCGACTCGCCATTACTAAACAGATCCCCCACAGTCTGATTCAACTTTGCAAAATCCGATTGCTCAAGTTGGGAGCTTGCTTCAACGGCATGGTTGCTTTCGAAGATCGAGTAAAAGTTCTGCATATTTGCGCTACACTTCACAATATATCAAGGCTACGTGCAGCCGATTCGCTCAAGTTCATATTGCTCCTTCTCAAAAACTCTTGCAGGCTGGATCGCGGCATCAGGCTGTTGAGTCTGACGAATCCCGGAAAACCCGTTGTGTCGAAGAAAACTTCGTCCATAGAAATAAGGGCACTTGGATCGGCGGATACTTTCACGAAGGAAAAATATCCTGAATTTGCATTTAGTGGGTCGCGGATTGCGCCGCATTCGACCAGAAACTCATGTCGTCTCGCGATCAATGAAAGAAGCTTCGTGTTTGATACTGAACTGTTCAACCAATCCATTATGTAGCGGGAAGCGCGCAAGTCTAAGTAAGAACCAGCCCCTGACGTATTTGCGTAACAATAACGCAGTTCTTCGCGCCAGTCTTTGGGGTGAATACAATACGCAAATCGCAATCCGTGAGTGGCGGCCGCTTTCGTCGGGCAACAATTTCGGAAAGTTAGCTCTGGATTCAGGGAGCTCGTGATCTCCGGCGAAAAGGCGTCATGCCATTTTAAATACTGAAACGCCCCATCCACAAAAACGAAATTCTCAGTTCTAGCCTGCCATTTACTTACTTCTTCGATGATACTCGGAGGTATAGGGCGTCCAGCAAACCAAATCGGATCACAAAGAATGAGCGGCAAACTAGCTTCATTCGGAAGGCTCACACGGGGCTCTTCGGAGAGCATGGAAGCCTGATTTAAAGCAACCAATTCGATTCCAAGAACATTCGCTAAAAAGTAGTAAGTGTAATATATGGGCTGGAAGTAACCAACTCTGTCAAATCCCGCCCGTTTCAGCAGTAGCATTTGGGCTGTTATCAAGGGCGATAAGCCCGCCGTCACAAATATCTCTTCGATGTCCGGGGAACGCTCAGAGCGACTCGCGTGAAACTTCTGGATAGCTTTGTGAAGTTCTTCACTATCGTTCTGAAATCTATAGGGTAATAGCTCGGACGTGATAAGTCGGTCATGTTCATGAAGGGCGAACATGGAATCTACAAGGTCGTGCTCACAATACCAGTCGCTAACAAAGACACGCCCCTGTCTATGTCTGCAGTCATAGTCCAGCCGTTTGTGCGCCCGCAGAAGGGCGTCGTGATTTTGAAGAGAATCGCGTCCCATCTACGGAAACGCCGTCCTAGTCAAACCACCGTCAATGATTATGTTTTGTCCTGTCAGGTATGAGTTTTCCTTACTTACCAACCATGAGACCAATGAGGCCACCTCAGACGGTTGGCCCAGCCGCCCGACCGGAATGTACCTTTCTACATCAGCAAGCGCTTCATCGGAAAAGGCTTCCTTGGCGGCCTCAGTCATGATGTACCCAGGTGCCACCGAGTTAATAAGGACGCCGTGAGAAGCGAACTCAGGCGCGAGCGACGTAGTCAATCCATCCAAACCAAATTTGGTTGCACAATACACCGAGTTCCTAGGATTTCCTCGAACGCCCCAAAGCGATGTAATATTTACAATTTTTCCGTAGGAATTCAATTTCATATAGCCCAAAGCGCTTTGGCAAAGGCGAAATGCGCTTCTCAAATTGACATCCACCATTCGGTCGAAATCATCAGGGGCATACTCTATCGAATCGCCTTTGATATTAATGCCTACATTATTGACGATAACATCGTATTGGCCGGCGGAAACATGCTTGCAAACGAATTCGACGTCCTTTCTCTTGCCAAAGTCAGCTGCTAGGTAGCTTGCAGAATCTGCAACATGGCTGGGTTTATCAGGGCCTGTGCCAGTGATCGTGCAATCGAACCCATCAGCGATAAGCCTACTAGCGATTGCCCCACCGATTCCTCTCGTGCCTCCAGTCACCAAAGCCTTGTATGACATATTCATTCCTTACGTTCGGCCGAAGTTTAGCAGGCGCAATCAAAAGACTACTGCCGCTAAATCTGGCTTGCATATTCAATAGTGAGTTTCATGAATTTATTTTCATCAAATAAAGTGAATGCTAAATACCCACCTTTATTTAATCGTATCGCAAATTGACTGCGTTCACCAATCCCCCGAAGTCACTATCTTGATAAAATATCGAAATAGTTCGAAGGAAAATCAACCCCCTAATGTTGACTCAGATGTTCCGATTTGAGGAGTTTAAACTCAGCAATAGGCATTTGTGCTCGCGTCGGCGTCACGCATCGAGCATCAAATCCGGACGAGCACCGCGAAAGTTGGCCGCTCTCTGGCATACAAGCGTTGAATGCTAGTTGCTAATCTTGAAGTCTGGGAACGTTCGCTTTTCTGAGTTTACGAGTGCCTTGCTTAGGGTGTAGTAAGCCTATGACAATGGCAAATTACTGCCTATTTTCAGACCTTCATTTTTACTCATCGGATGTCACCTTTGGGCCAAATATACCCATTCGACGCGCCGATCACTTACGTCGGCTTTTGCGCGCGTAGCTGTCGTGTAGAACGCAATTTGGTTTCGGCGAAAGATCGCCAATGGCGGGCGGCGACGTTTTCGGATCGAATGTCTGTTTTGCGAGCGACTTTTGTCGGTTCACTGTGACCGATAATTTTATTTTTATCGGACATATGCTTGTCGATCAGCAGCAAGGAATTCATATTCGTTTGCCGTGTGCGACCGGTATTGATGCGGATTGTTAAGTCGCTCGCTTTTTCGTCATGACAATAGCCTATGACCTCTCGTGTTGAGCTGAGAGACTCGGGTCATTCTAAACTGTGCGAACCTTTACAGGCATCAGCTTGCCTTATTGAATAACTTCGGATTTACAGCAGGCCGGAGAGTTGATTCGCGATAGAATTGATGGTTAATTTTATTTGTGTTGATTTTATCTCAAATGGGGAGATCGCAATGAGCGAAGAAAAAGAGATTAACCCAGAGTAATACAGCTGACGATCCCGTCGTCTCTGAGACTTTTTTTGACAATATCGAAAGCCCAAATAACGCCGAAGACTTAGAAAATGTCCCTGGCTTCATGTTTCACGACCCAGAGTGGGAAGAAACGATCGACGTTGACGGTTTAGATTTGAACGGGCCTGCTGCGGGATTAAGCTATACTCAGCCAGAGACAGTTTGCGGTCGCGATGATAGGGCAAAAATTACCAACACTACAAGCGCGCCATATAAGTTTATTTGTAAATTATTTATCACTGCGGCCAATGGGCGTAATTACATCGGGTCTGGTTTTTTTATTGGTCCACGCTGTATTATAACAAGTGGTCACTGTGTTCATTCAAACGGCGGCTGGGCGCGGTCTATTCGCGTTGTGCCGGGAATGAATGGCCGTGTTGCTCCTTTTGGAAGCTTAACTAGTAATCGGTTTAATAGTGTTACCGGCTGGACTAGAGACAAAGACCCCAACTATGATCATGGCGCTGTAATCCTACCTAATAATAGCCTCTATAATCGCGTACGCGGCCATTTTGGCGTGCGCCAAGCAAATGGCCTACCTTTGTTGAACAACAGCGGGTATCCGGGCGATAAAAATCCAAGTACTGAGCAATGGTATAATGCAGGTCGTGCGACGCAAAACACGGGGTTGATGTTCAAATACATGATTGATACCGCAGGTGGCCAAAGCGGAAGCCCTGTATGGACTGGCTCGGGCAGTAGCGGATTAGTTGCTGGGGTACATGGCTATGGCGGTTGCCCGAACAAGGCGGTTAGAGCGCAGGGATATGTTCTACAAAGATGGTCGGAGTGGAAGCGTCTCTAACTGCTAATGCTAATGTGCCGTTTCTTTTTCGTTTAAGAGTGCGCTTGTATTTCATATAGACACGGCGAAAAGCGAGGCATTCCCAACATCTGTTACAAGGTTTACGGGCAAGATCAATCTTATATGTCCGATAACTCGCAATATTGGATGCTTCAATGTCTGGAATGTGGAGGCAGTCTGCCGATCCGCCGTCTACGCTCGAACGGCAGAAACGGACCAAAAGCAGACTTACTTCACTATAAAATAAGTTCGGCGCGCTTATGAAGTTAGAAATCTCGCCCCCTCTTAGTTTTATATAGCGTGATCAGTAGTAAATACCGTATAATGATTATATCGAATGCAAATTCATTCGATCAAGCGTGAAATCTTGCACTGACGTTCAGTCTATGAGCTGGATGGCGTCGAATAAGAGGCTCCGGCCTCAAATAAGGCGCGCCGTCGTCAGTGCGGATTTCAACATCCAACCCACCAGACGAAAGGCTGTGCTATGTCCAACATAATTTATTTTCCTTCAAAACGCTTGCTTGCTGCAATCAGAGCGATGGTTGAAGAACAGAAACAAACACCAAAACCCAAGCAATAAGCTTTATGCTTATCATAAGGCGTAAAGCTGGCTTCATTTACCCCCTCAACGCAAAGAGATTTTTAGAGTATTACAGCAATAATTATATAAATCGGCCCTTTATAATTCTGTAGGTCGAAACATTGAGGAAAGCGGCGATGCGTTCTTTATTGCTGGATTTTATGGATGAGCTAAGCGGTGCGAATACCGAGCAACAGGCAGGCGAATATTTGCTGGCTCATTTCCAGAATATAGGTTTTCTGGGCGGCAACATCTGGTTCGGCACTGGCAGCGGTGATCATCATGCTAACAACTCTGTCACGACGTACACCAAAGCATTTTTGGACTACCAGTATGGTTCCGATGTTTTGGATCATGTTGTGATTAGTAAAATCGCTTCGCAAAGCACAACCCCGGTTAGATGTGGCTGGGACATTGAGTGTAAACGATACGCCAAAGGGTCTATTGATTACGAGTTCGCAGCCTTTGCGCTGGATGAAAACAACAGGCGCAATGCGATTATTTTTCCGATCAAGACGCATGGGCTTCCCGGCAACTCCGGCGTCAGCGTTATCAGCGAGATGGACCGGGAGACGTTTGACGCTGAGTTTGAACAAAAAGGGCAGCACCTCCACGACTGCGCTTTAGCGGCGCACGGTTACATGCAGCTATTACGTCGCAAGAAATTAAAGGAAGGCAAACCCGTTACGCTGACGGACCGGGAAAAAGAATGCCTGTCGTGGAAGGTGCGCGGATACAACAACAATGAAATTGCTGAAAAGATGGGAATAACGGAAACGCGGGTGAACCAACTGCTCAGGCAAGCAAGAACACGTCTCAATGTGAAAAAAAGCTCAGAGGCGTTACTAAAGGCTGTATTATCCGGCCTGATTTCACCCTGACAAGACGATCCAAAAAAAGTCTGCCCGAACGCTGGGGGGATGCAACGGGGGGCTTTAGCCCCCCTTGCCAAGATGCGGCGTGTATTACGCCGCACATCTTGCAGGGCATGAAATGACCTGTGGGGCCTTTGTATTATGTTCTATAAGATTGAAGTAACTGGTTTTGGCCTAGTTCAGACGCTAACGATATGAAAATATATGTCTGAAAACCGGTCCGAATTTGCCGTAGCCAGCGCTTCAAAATAACCAAGCCAAAACGCTGAAGCCATCGGAAAACCCAGACACTTTATCGTTCACTCCAATTGAACTCTCCGTAGTTCTGCTCATAAGCGACAGCATCAAAAAAGAGCACCTTGGCGTCTGCGAAAAGTGGCTCCACCTCTAAAGCGAGCTTCATAAGGGGGGCCTCAGGGCTGGACTGGTATTCGCCCTTGATATGATCGAGACGGCGTCGAATTGTAGCTAAGCTATCGAGTGTAGGTTTGAAATCACCTTGCCCAGATACAGGGTCTATCGCGACAATCCATTTTCCTTTCTCCTGATCATCTTTTGCGTAGAGCACCATGTCGGGGTCGAACCCGATTGCAATGGTAGATGAGAATAATCCATAATCGCCTCGTTGTGACCGAGCATTGCTCTCGACCTCTAGTTTGGTTGACAGATAAGATAGCTCCACTAATTTTCTTCGTAATGTGATAGCTTCTTCTGGCTTTTCGAGTTTGTCTACAAGGATGTAATATTCGTCAGCAAGATCCTGCGCGTAGTAATGCGCTCTCGGAACGAACCGGTTCCAAGCTTCGATTGCATCTTTCAAGAGATTGAGAGAAAAAGCGAAGATGGCGCTCAATACCACTACATATGCGATGAGACGATGTTGTAGCCATTCATTCTTGATCTCTTCAAGTGGATTAGATGTATTCATGTGGCGTATCCTTTTGCCGTGATAAGCAGGGGGACTTCTATATTAACTCACCATGAAATGAGATTAATGTTTAAACATCAAGATACTCAAGAAAATATCTAGCTGCGCTCGAAGTATATATTTCTAGCCTTCCGACAAGAAAGATAATTTGAGCATCATAAAATCGCCCACAATTGCCCACAGAAGACTACGGCAAGAATACTCTATTAATCAGTCATTTGCTGATATTGTCACGGTATCTGCTTTCGGCGATATTCAGAAGTTGCCTAAAGGCAAAACTTAGCCCAAAATGGATGTTCGTGGCTGAAATGGGCACGGCTGAACTTATCTCTAAAGCGGGCGTAACTATTCTTCGTTTGATTAAAAATCCTGCGTAGCAGGCATACCTCATTTTTATTTCTAACTTTCAGTATTTATACTAATATTTGACATATAAATTCTCTGACACTTAAATATAAAGACTTCAGACAAATCCGGGGGGGGGGCACGGCGAGTGTTTGGTTTTTATTCTAACGTATACTTTTGCAAAAGAAATCTGGCTAAGCGGATTGGGTTCGCACTGGTTGCACCTACTTTATTGGTTTCTGCTTGCACATCGATCAAAACGGTCCCGGATCTCCTCCGCTCCGACTTAACGAGGATTGATGGAAGCAATAGGACTGCAATCGAAGGCGTTCCCTACGCACTGCCCATGCTCCAATACGAACTGACGTTCACATATAAGCTCACAGAATGCTTCAATCCGGGTGGCCAACATCCCAAGGCAAACTACTACCTTCCTCCTTTGAAGAAGCAAAAAAACGGCAACGGTGAAGTCCCGAAAGGCGAATCTAGTAAACTAGACCCTGATGAAATCCGCAAAAAATCGAAAACGTACCATTACGAACAGTATAAGAAACAGTATCGAGACAAAAACTCTGAAGACAAAGACGATGACAATGCGGATAACATTGTCCCCTACGATCAATTCGAAGACAAATATGCCGATAAAAACTTCGGCGACTACGATGTGGATATTACCCTGGAAGCATCACCGTCATTCGTGGAGGGTGAACGCTACACAATAGACTATGACGCGTTGTCGAGCGTTTGGAAGACTTCCGTATTTGAGATCGCAATTCACGAAGAAACTGGCACCTTAAAGTCGATCAATATCTCAGCCGAAGACAAAACAGCGGAAGCCATTGGCTCCGCCACAAAGTTACTACTCGCTGGTGCAAATATCATCAATCCGGTTGAGGCGGACAAATTGGTTAGAACCAACTTGCGAGCATCAGATGCCTTCAAGGGTACAAGCAAGGTAATTTGTACCAAAGCGGCTAACGACTTGGTTGAAGACAGAGATAGAGCGATCAAAGCTCTAGCCATGGCGTCTACAAATCTCGAAGCAGTCACTCAGGAAGTCGAACTGCTTAAACTCACCGTACGGTTTCAAGATCCCGCTTCTACGGTCAAAGAAATCGAGCGCCTTATCAACAAAGCGAAGAGCGCTGAGCAAGCCGTTGAAACGGCTCAAAAGACTTTAGATGGCCTGAATTCCAAGCTTACAGTCACGGTTAAGCGCACTTGGCCGTCGGAGTTCTTCGAATTTACCGAGCACATTAATGATCGAGATAAAATTGAAAAGCACTGGATGACAAATCCACCGGGTGGCAAACCACTTTTTGCTATAAAGAGCTTTAAACTAGCTCCCCCCGTCGGGGTAATAGGCAGAGAAATTCCTGGTCACGGTAAAAATAAACACTGCGGAACTTACTTTAAAGACAGCGAGCGCTTGCCAACCCCGAACATTATGGAATGCCTCATGGAAGAGCTTGAAGCGGCAATTCAATTGGTTGAAAAATCGCCGACCAAACCTTGTACAGAACTGACATCTTCAACCAGCCGCCCAACAGACAAAGAATGTCTCTGGAAGGCGGAAGAAGGTGTTACAGCCGCGCGTAATATAAATGACGACAAAGGCGTATTCGTGCGTCCGCCCGTTGCTGGTGAGTTGCAAATGTGTTTGGTTTCACAATCGAACATGACGCATGACCACGGAAAAATCCCCAAACTGCCATGCACTCAAAACAGTCAAATAAAATTCAGCAAAACGTCTGCGATTGTCCCGCAGCTAGGGCAGCTTCGCTTCCTGCCTTTCACGAATGGGCCTTTTTCGAATAACGCGCTTGCAATAGAGGTCGGCCAGAAGGGACACCTTCAAAAGTTTTCCTACAAACGAAGTTCAGCGCAGGCGGCTGGTCTGCTTGGCACTATATCGGATGCAGCGAAGCAAGTTGAGGCATTCCAAAAAGAGCGTGCGGATGCGGAATTAAAGGCAATTCAAACCGCGCGCGCTGAAGAAATTGCGATTTTGGATTATGAAATCGCGTTGATGGAGAAAGAACAAAAACGGCTTGTACTTGAAAATCCTGACGCAAGTGCGATCGCCATCGCTGAAGAAACAGCGGCTCTTCAGGCGCAGATAGCTCTACTCAAAGCCCGTAAGGAATTAGTTGAGTTACAACAAAAGACCGACAATTAGATGAGAACCGATAATGTTGGCGTATTTATCGGCATTGATAGTGATTAGAAAATTGCCTTCTATGCGCATCTGTCGCAATATTTTTAACTTCTAGCCGACCCTTCAGTTCGGACTATTAAGTGTCCGCTTTTGGCGGATTGTGTTGAAAAAGTCCCTTTTGGCATCTTAATGCGTATACGTCTGTAATATCATTTGAATTTGTGCGAAGCATTTGGAGTTTTAATCTGACTGATGCCGCGCGTTGAAAAATTCAACTAAGTTGTTGGAGCTTTCCACTTCACCGTTTTGCGGCCCCGACTTTTTCAACACAATCGGCGGATTTCTACCACTCCGATATAACCTGAATATTACGGATTCTTTCCGCGCCACTCCTGCCTGACGAGTTCTAACGCTGCCACAGCGGGGTCAACGCCCTGCGCGGCGGCGGCGGAGAACCAGATCGCGGCTTCGAATAAATCCTTTTCAACACCAAGGCGGATCATGTAGGCCATGCCGAGGCGGAACTGCGCGTAGGGGTGATTGTTCTTCGCAGCGATTTCCAGCCAGTCGAAAGCTTCTTCATAATCACGCTCGACCTCAACACCGCGCACGTACCGCATGGCGATCTGACATTGCGCGGCGGGATCGTCCATTGCTTTTTCTTCCAGCACTTTCATGTCAGTTGTATCGTCAAGCTCGAACATAGCGCTACTCATCGCGGCTGGTCGCTTGGAAAAGGCTGCGCAGCCAGCCCATGAACGGCGGGAGCCAGCGCCGCCACTGAAACGGTGAAACACGCCACATGCGGCGAGCGATGCGCCGTTCTTCGGGTCCGTAAGCGCGCGCATAAATGCTGGTGACAGCAATATCAGCGTGTCCCATCCACCGTTGAAGCTGGTTGAGGCTGACCCCAGACATAAGCGCATGAACCCCGAAGCCATGGCGCAAACCTTTCGGGCTGCAATGTGGTCCCGGTGGAATACCCGCTGCGCTCATCATGTCTTTGATCCACAGGTAAGCCGTGTTGCGCGTGACGGACCAAAGCCGCTGCTCGTCAAAAAACTGCGGATCGAGCCGAAAGGTGCGGACAAGCTCGGCGATCAAGCTGCCCGGCACGGGCACGCTGCGGAAGACAGGTTTATCCCCACGCTTCTTTAAGCTGCGGAAGATGATTGCCCTGCCTGCAACGTCGATGCGCGCAGGCGTCAATTGCAGGGCTTCGCTGATCCGGCACCCGGTATGGATGAGCACCAGGGCGAACGCCCGCCGATGAGGTGCGGCTTTTGACGCGGCCCAGATCATGGCGTCGCGCTCCTGCGGATTGATGTATAATCGCCGCCCCGCGCCGTCATACAGCGATAAAGTCGTCTTCTGCCCCAAGTGAACGCACTCAACATCTTACGTTGACCCTCCCGGCCATAGGCGGTGGATTCCTGCCGTTCTTGACAGAATTCGTTATTCCGTATTGCCGCCGGGAGGCTTGAGGCTAGCCATGACTTTACGTCCTCACGCGGTCAGTGTTGCGCTCAAACCACGTTGGAAAAATATTCGCAAAACTCGCATTGCGCAAAGGAATAATACGCTTTAACGAATTTTGTATTTATACAGATTAAATGAACTTCCAATTTAAAGAGGCGTATACAGAAGGGTATATATTCACTGCTACCCTTCCTGATTCTATAGAGCGCGGCTTTTGTGCAACACTTCTGAATCCTGTATCTCGCATGAACGTTCAGGATGTGGAAAATAGCCTCGCGGTATCCTTAGCATAGTATGCCGCTTTGTGATGAGCATTTGTTGAGTATGGAGTGTGTTATGAAAGTTCTCGCCAATTTTGCGCATAGCGTCACCAAGCACGCCTTAAAGCCGCACATTTAAGGAAAGCCAATTCAGCAAGCCTAACAACACGCCTTGGCGCGTGAACGGTTTCGCTTTGCCTGTTGGGGAACGGTTATGAAACTGCGTCATTTGAACAAGAATCCGGGGACACCGAATATCCACGCGCTTTGCGGGACAGGGTTTGCGGTTGTCGCCTCGCTGACATGGCCGGGGGCGGCTGGCGGATTTCAGGATCAGTTGTTCCCGGCCTTCATGGGGTTTCTCGCCGTGATGGGCTACGGCAAGGCGGCTGCGGGCCTGCGGCTTAATTATCATCGCCGCGCCGCCCGTAACGAAGCATTGAAAAAATCCGACACGCTAGGCGCGGCGCGGTTCGCCGCTCTTTCCGAACGGCGGCGGGCGGGCTTGCATGACCTTAAAAACGCGCTGTTGTTGGGGACGGCGGACGGCCTGCCGCTCACCCTGCCGCGTGGGCGCAGCCTCGCTGTTGAGGCCGCGCCGGGAACGGGCAAAAGCTCCTGCATCCTATCGCTTTGCATCTTGCAAGGGGTGATGACCGGATCAAGCTTGATTGTCCAAGATGTGAAATTCGAGTTTTATTATCTCTGGGCGGATATTCTGATCGCCTTGGGCTTTCGGGTCTACGTGAATAACCTGTCCCTCAATCCCGACTTCCCGCACGATAACAGCAACCCGTTCAGCCCCGTGATCGACGCGGCGCAATCGGACGACGGCCAGCATGAGACCTTCACCATTGCCGAGGCGCTGGCTCGCACCATCATCAAGGGCGACGCGGACGCGAAGTCGAAATACTTCCTGAACGGAGATCGCAACGTCTTCGTGGCGATCACCGTGGCGCTGGCCGTGTTGTATCCTGAACGCTGTTACCCCGGCGAAGTCTACCGCACGATTTTCCATCCTGCCGCGTTTGAAAACCTCTTGATCGAAGCGCGGGCCAGTGAAGCCCTGTCCGGCGATCTGTCGGCCATTGCCGCGCACCTCCTGAAAAAACGCGACGATGCGCCTGAACATCTGGAGAATTTCCGCACCGGGGCGAGCAACGCCCTGTCGTTCTTCAAGCCGTCCAGCGAGCTTGGGTCGCTCGGGGCCAGTCACGAGTTTGACCCCAAAACTTTACGCGATCCGGACAAGCCGCCCGCTGTCGTCTTCGACCTTTTGCCGGGTGATCGCATTGAAGTGTTTGGCCCCGCCAATTCATTGACGCAGACCAGCCGCGTACAGGCGTTGCGTCGGCACAAGGAAGGCCGTCACGTCATCTTCCTTCTGGATGAGATGACTAACGCGCCTGTACCGGGTGTCGTGGAAGCGATTGAGATGTGCCGGAGCTGGAACATCGACATGGTGCTGGCGTTCCAGTCACACGCGGCGTTGATCGCCAAGTACGGCAAGCAACAGGCCGAAAGCATCCTGTCATCCTGCGCGGAAATCTACTTTTCCGTTTCCAACTATGCGCGGGCGGAAGAACTATCCAAGCGCATCGGCAATCACACGGTCAAAACCACGTCGTTTAATTTCGATGAAAGCGGCAAGCCCGGAACGGGCTATGGCGAAACGTCTCACGCGCTCATGTCGCCGGACGAGATTTTGGCGATGCCGAAAGACGAAGCCCTGTTGCTGGTCCCCGGCCTGCGCCCCGTCAAGTTTGAAAAAACGCCATGGTACGAGGTGGAGCCGTTCAAAAGCTGGGCGGGCGACAATCCCCATGAGGGGCACGCCAAGTCGCCCCGAACATGGTTTTCGCTGCGGTATTCAGAGGACGCGCAAAAGCTAAGTGCGCCTGTTCTGGATGACTTTTTCCAGCGCATGAAAACAGCGCTGCGCGTTGAAGCTGCCGCGCATAGAACGCCGCGCCTCAAGCGCGTACGCTTCACGGATTTTATCTGGCTTCCGGCTGTCGCGGGCTTGGCCGCGCTGGTTCTCATGATCGGCACGCCGCATGTGCTGTTTGAATACGCGGCGCGGGCGGATGCGCGGGGGCATTACGCCTGCACCTATGTCGGCGCGTCGGGTTTGCGCATCGTTAAACAGCCTTCGTCCTGTTCACTGTTTCGCTTTCTCCGGTTCCAGACATCATAGGAGCATTTTTCATGACGGTTGATGATCGTTACCAGTCGGCCCTTTACGAAAAGGCCCGCAAGGCGTTTGTCGCATCTGTTCGCGCCGACACGTTTAGCGTCCCCCCGGACAAGATCGACCAGGCGGTGAAGATTGCGAAGGTCAAGGACCGGGCGGACCGCATAACACGAAAAGCAGAAGCCCATTTCGAGCGTCGCAAGGGCCGCGCCGTTCAACGCGAATATAGCAAGCTGATGCGCGAGAATCCCATGAAGGCCGCGAATGACTTGTCACGCGGACCGAAACCACCCGCCTTGGGGCCGTCCCGCGAGCATTTGCACCGTGAACGAATGATGGATCGGGCGGAAAAGACTGTTCGCCTCAATCATTTGAGGCGGCTCGATTCCATTGACCGGGCCAAGAACAGCATGACCCGTTCGATTACCCTGTCGCGCAACAATCAACTGCGCCGTTCCCGATAAGTGTAAGCGTAAGGAAACCCTGACCATGATTGGACATTTGAAAGACATACCGGACCCGGTGATCGGCATTTTTGCCGCCGGGTCGCTCTGGCTCGGTGTTTGTTACGGGGCGCTGACTTAGCGCGTCATGGATGCAGACATGCAAAGCGACATGCTCCCGGCTTGTATGAAGCAATTGAAAGCGGAACAGGAAGCCGTCTTGGAAACGGCTTTGTACAACGCGCAGCAAAAGCGCGTGGAAAACATTGATCGGCTGGAGCGCAGGATCAAACACACTGCCGAAAAATTATACGAACAGGAAGCGACGAATGCGATTACAGGGATGTACAAGGGGCTTGCCAGAGAATATGGCATCGACAAGCTGGTGCCTCAGCTTGAATATTTGCGTCCGAATACCGATGAAGTGAATGCACTTAAATCCGAAATCGCGAAGGCGAAAGCCAGATTAAATAGCTTGCCGCAAATATCGTTCCCCCGCGTTCCCGATAGTGAAATCCTGACCACCTGTTCCTGTGCCGCCGTGCAGACTATGAGCGGTAAACGGATGGATTACGCAATCTCGCTCGCATCTTTCCGGCTGATCGAGCCGGAAGCCGTAACGCAAACGAAAAAGGACATGGAAGCGCTGTTGCAGGCGGACGCTTGCGGTAAACCTGCATGGGAGCATTACTCGTGAGCGTTGTTCAAAGAAAAACGCCGCTGTTTCGAAACAGGCGCTTCACAGTCACCGCCTCAGATTTGCGCACGCCGACGACGTTTTATCCCATCAACGATACGGTAGGCCGGGTGCGAAGGGATTTCCTGTTCGCGGGGGTATCTTTCGCCGCTGTGATCGGTTTCGCGCTCTGGCGCTATTACGATTTGTGGTTCTTTCATGAGCGCGTCGCCATGGGCGTCGGGATTTTCTTGGCGCTCTTGATCGGAACGCAGTTTTCAACCCTACAGATTGATGCAAGGGGCTTTCCTTCGCGCCTCTTCTTCGCCCGCGCCAAGACGCGATCCGCGCCGTTTTCAACGCGATCACCGAGGCCAAGTCCATGACCATACAACCGCATGGCGGTTATGGCGGCTCGGAAAACAGTGCTGAGCAAGGGACAGGGGAATAATAATACGTATAGGGAATATTTTCCTAGATTTTGTTCTTTGTTTGTTCTATTTTAGGTTTTAATTCCTACACAAACAAAAGAAAGGACCATGTAACCATGAGTGAAAATGAAAAAAGACAGCCCTTAGAAACCTTGCGCGATGGAAGCCTGAAACTGACCTTCTGGCTGAACGACAGTAAAAAAGGTCAATTCATCAGCGTAACACCTGCAAAAACCTATGAAGCCGACGATGGCACGTTGAAAGACAGTCACAGCTTATCGGGCGGCGATCTGCTTCGTATGTCTGAACTCTTCCGAGAAGCGCACGGCCTGCATCAGCAAATGAGAAAAGACCTTGGCTTGACGCGAAATACCCAGCAAGCGGAAACGCAGCAAGCCGCACCCGCACAGCAGCCAGCGCCGCAAACAACCGAACAACAGACTAACGGTCAAGCATCGCAACTGTCCGCCGCCGAGGCCACAAAAAAATATAAACAATCACGCAGCATGAAACTTTAGTCGCGGAACGGAGAAAAGATAGAAAGGAGGTTCAAAGATGGAGCATACCGAAAACGGCTCATCTGAAATTGACAAGAACGATGCGCCGGGTGCTCCATCCTCTCTGGCGCTGATGATTGATTACGATAAGTATCTTTCCCAACTCGAGGAGTGGGATGTAACAGAAGATCAGAAGCGAGAATTTATTTCCGCGCTGTGGTATTTGCTGCTGGCTTTTGCCGAACTCGGCTTCGATATTCACCCGGCGCAAGCAGCGCAAAATGCAAACCTGAAAAAGCTCATAAAACCGCCTGAAACCCAAGAAAATACTGGGGTTTCCGGGCACGATATGATATATTCAAACCCAATTAATCGCACACAAACTATAAACAATAACGGGCCTGTAAAACGCCCGAACGAAAGGAATCCACGCCATGAGTGATGTCATTAAAAAAGTAAAAACAAAGGCGGTAATTTACACGCGCGTCTCATCTGTAGCTCAATCGGAAAAAGGGCACGGCCTTGCGTCGCAAGAGACGCGATGCCGCGAATATGCACGGATGAAAGGCTACCGGATCGACAAGGTGTTTTCAGACAAGGCCGTTTCCGGCCTCATCGTGGACCGTCCCGGCATTCAAGACATGCTGCGCTACATTCATAAGAACCGAAGTGATGGCGACTATGTTGTTCTCATCGACGATATTAGCCGTATTGCACGAGACGTCGAGGCGCACCTAAACCTACGCCGCGCGATCGACAATGCGGGCGCGAAGCTGGAAAGCCCGTCTATTGAGTTCGGCGAAGATTCCGATTCCATCCTCGTTGAAAACCTGCTGGCTTCTGTTTCACAGCATCAACGGCAAAAAAACGCCGAGCAAACCAAAAACCGGATGCGGGCGCGACTGCAAAACGGCTATTGGCCGTTTAACGCCTGCGTCGGCTTCAAATACAAAAAGGTTGACGGGCGCGGGAAAGTGCTGACCCGCGACGAGCCTTTAGCCTCCATTATTCAAGAAGCCTTGGAGGGCTTCGCCTTCGGGCGCTTCCAGACGCAAGCCGAAGTGAAGCGCTATCTTGAAAGCCAGCCCGCATTCCCGAAAGACCACAGGGGCGAAGTCACTTACGAGCATGTGCATCGCCTGATGCGTCGCCCGATCTATGCGGGGATGGTCGCCCATGAGGCGTGGGGCGTTTCCATGCGCAAGGGCCAGCATGAGGGGTTGATTGATTTTGAAGCCTATCAGCGCATCCATGCGCGCTTGCAGGAAGCCCCCAAAGCGCCAGCGCGGGCCGACATCAACGCTGATTTTATCTTACGCGGCGCTGTCGCTTGCGGCTCCTGCGGCCATCCGCTCACCGCGTGCTGGTCCACGGGTAAAAGCGGCAAGAAGCACCCTTACTATCTTTGCTTCCAGAAAGGCTGCGCAAGCTATCGGAAGTCGATCCGGCGCGATCAGTTGGAAGGGGACTTTATGACCCTCTTGGATCGCATGACGCCGGGCCAGAAGTTTGTGACCTTTGCACGGGGTATGTTCCGCGACATCTGGAACGGCCTCATGGGACAGACGGAAGCCAAGCGCAAAACCTTGCAGGCGCATATCCAGCGCACGGAACAAAAAGTCGAACAGCTCATGGACCGCATTGTCGAGGCGGAGAGCACAGCCCTCATCAAGTCCTATGAGAAGCGCATCGCCAAGCTCGAAACAGAAAGATTTGTGCTTGCGGAAAAGCTTGCCAAAACCGGGCAATCAAAGGGGACTTTCGAAGAGATGTTCGAACACGCCCTTGCGTTCCTCTCAAACCCGCAGAAATTGTGGGATTCAGGCGTTCCCGAACACCGTCAAACGGTCATCAAACTGGCCTTTGAAACCCGCCCGCGCTACTGCCGCGAAAACGGGTTTTCGAACCCCGAATACTCGTTACCGTTCAAGCTGTTAGGGGACTTTTGCGGGCAGAACTTTGTGATGGCGGAGAGGAAGGGATTCGAACCCTCGAAGGGCTTTGGGCCCTTACTCCCTTAGCAGGGGAGCGCCTTCGACCACTCGGCCACCTCTCCGCCATCGGTAATGCCCGGAAAAGCTGCGGTTTGCAAGCGCAGCCGGTGCGCCGAAGCGCGTAAATTGTTTTTCGCGGGGCGCCGCCGGTTTTGACGTCGATCAAACAGGCTCTTGCCGGCTCTGCCATGCTGGCCTCAAGACAACCCATCAAGGAGAAGCGAGATGAAAAACACGCCCCATGAACTGGCGGAGGAATTCCCGGACAAGGCCGACGCCATTCACGCCCTCAAGGAGACCAACGCTCATTTCGCGCGCCTCGCCGAGGATTATCACGAGGTGAACCGGGAAATTCATCGGCTCGAAACCCGCGTCGAGGCCGCGAGCGACACCCGCGAGGAAGACTTGCGCAAGAAGCGCATGCATCTGAAAGACGAGATCGCCGCCATGCTGGCGAACGCCTGATACTCCGCGGGCGCTCGCCGCCCTATCGCCGGCCGCCGAATTTCGGCGAGGGAATATTGAACAGGATCGCCGCGCCGCGAATGGCGAAGGTGGCGAGCGCCGCGCCGACCGCCGCCGCCCCGGGGGCGATTCCGAGGGCGGCGAGGCCCACATAGACGCCGGCGCCGGCGAGCGCGGCGGTGGCGTAGATATCCTGTTTCAGGATCAGGGGCGGCTCGTTCAGGAGGACGTCGCGCACCACTCCGCCGAAGGTCGCCGTCACCGCCCCCATGAACACGGCGATGATCGCCGGGGCCGAGGCCGCGAGCGCCGCCTGCGCCCCGAGCACCGCGAAGACCGACAGCCCCATGGCGTCGGCCCAGATCAGCGCCTTCAGGCGGGAGGCGAATATCGGCTGGGCGACGGTCGCCGCCGCGGCGCCGGCGAGACAGATCACGATGGCGACCGGGTCCTTCACCCACCACACCGGGAAAGAGCCCAGCATGACGTCGCGGATGGTGCCGCCGCCGACGCCGGTGACAAAGGCGATCATGGCGACGCCGAAAATGTCGAGATCGTTGCGCAGCGCCGTCAGCGCCCCGGAAACGGCGAAAACGAACAGGCCGATGACGTTAAGGGCGGCGAAAACGGAGGCGGCGTCCATGATGGCGCTGCTTTACCGTGATCGCCGCCGGTCAATCAAGCGGGCGCGTCCTCGCCGCCGCCCGCCTGACAAGCCCGCCTGACGAGCCTGTCTGAAGCGCCCGTCTAAAACCCGTCGAGCACGATTTTTCCCTTCGCCCTGCCGCTTTCGAGCAGCGCATGGGCGCGGACGAGATTTTCCGCGCTGATTGCGCCGACCGTCTCCCCCAACGTCGTGCGCAACTGTCCGTCGTCAACCAGATCCGCCACGGCGCCGAGCAGCTGGTGCTGTTCGATAATGTCAGGCGTCTGATGAAGATGACGGGTGAACATGAACTCCCAGTGAACCGAAACGCTCTTGGTGAAAAAGGCCGATGGGTCGAACCCTTCGAACGCGTCGATGAAGCCGAGCTTGCCCTGGGGCGCGACCGCCTCGGCGACCTGCGCAAACAAGGGCTCGGCGCCGTTCACGACAAAGATGTAGCGGGGCTGTCCAAGCCGGTGACGCTCCAGTTCCGCCACCAGCGGCTTTGCGTGATCGAGCACATGATGGGCGCCGAGATCGCGCACCCACGCGGTCGTCTCCGGGCGCGAGGCGGAGGCGATCACCGTCAGCCCGGTCAGCCGGCGCGCAAGCTGCACGGCGATGGAGCCGACGCCGCCGCCGGCGCCGACGATCATGATCGCGTCGCCCTCGCCGCCGCCCTGCGGGATCTCCAGCCGGTCGAACAGCATCTCCCAGGCCGTCAGCGTTGTCAGCGGCAGCGCCGCTGCCTCGGCGAAGGAAAGCGTCCGCGGCTTTTTGCCGACGATGCGTTCATCGACGCTCTGCAATTCCGCGTAGGCGCCAGCGCGCTCGATCGCACCCGCGTAGTAAACCTCGTCCCCCGGCTTGAACAGGCTCGCGTCCGGCCCGACGGCTTCAACCACGCCGGCCGCGTCCCATCCGGGAATGTTCGACCCGCCCGTCGCAAAATCGATCATGCCGCGGCGCACCTTGTAATCGACCGGGTTGACCGCGATCGCCTTGACCCGCACCAGAAGATCGCGGCCCGCGGCGACGGGCTCGGGCCGCGTCGCCTCAACCAGGGCGTCGGGGGCGTCGACAGGCCCCGGTTTCGGAAAAATTATCGTTTTCATCGCATGGCTCCTTTGGTGATATGCTTGTCCGCGCGAAGATGCGCCCGGCGGCGCGGCGTTCAAGAACGCACCCATCGGCGCGTACGTATCAAACCGGTAAGTGGAACCCCGATGCGGCACGACGAATACACAAGCTCCCCGAGTTGCCCCGTGGAAGCGGCGATCGAAACCATCGAGGGCAAATGGAAAGGCTCGATCCTGTTTCACCTGCATTACGGGCCGCGGCGCTTCAACACGCTGCACCAGGACATCGAGGGGGTGTCGCCGCGAATCCTGACCAAGGCGCTGCGCGATCTTGAAGACAAGGGGCTGATCACGCGCACCGTCGAGGACGGCGCGCCGCCGGCGGTGATCTACGCCCTGTCGCCATTGGGCGAGACCTTGCGGCCGGTGATCGGCGCGCTTGAGGCCTGGGGCCGCCGCTATCTGACCGAGCGCGGCATTGCCTGCGCCCCGGCCGGCGAGGCCGGCTTGACGTAACGCCCGCGCCGCGCTGCTGCGGCAGTCGCGCCGATCAGGTCACGCCGAGCTAAAGCGTGCGCGCGATCAGAAGCTTCATGATCTCGTTCGTGCCGCCGTAAATGCGCTGCACCCGTGCGTCGGCGTACATGCGGCTGATCGGGTATTCGTCCATATAGCCGTAGCCGCCGAAGAACTGGAGGCACTCGTCGATGATCTCGTTTTCGAGATCGGAGAGCAGCATTTTCGACATCGAGGCGGTGGCGGCGTCAAGCTTGCCGGCGATCAACTGCTCCGTACAGTAATCGACGAACACCCGCGCCATGGTCGCCTTGGACTTGCACTCGGCCAGCTTGAACTGGGTGTTCTGGAATTTCAGGATCGGCCGGCCGAACGCCTCGCGCTCCTTGACGTAATCGAGGGTCAGTTCCAGCGCGCGCTCGATATTCGCCATGCCCTGCACGGCGATTTCATGACGCTCCTGCGGCAGTTGCTCCATCAGTTGAAAGAACCCCTGGCCTTCCTCCGTACCGAGCATGTTCTCGGTCGGGATCTTCACGTCGTTGAAGAAAAGCTCTGACGTGTCCTGCGCCTTGTTGCCGAGCTTCTTGAGGTTGCGGCCGCGCTCGAAGCCGTCGACCTCGTCTGTTTCGACCACCATCAGCGAGACGCCGGTCGCGCCCTCGCCCGGATCTGTCTTGGCGACGACGATGATCAGGTTCGCCGTTTGACCGTTTGTGATGAAGGTTTTCTGTCCGTTAACGACATACTGATTGCCGTCCTTCAGCGCCGTGGTGCGCACCGCCTGAAGGTCTGAGCCGGTTCCCGGTTCGGTCATGGCGATGGCGCCGATCAACTCGCCCGACGCCATTTTCGGCAGCCAGCGGCGCTTTTGCTCCTCGGTGCCGTAATGCAGGATATAGGGCGCGACGATGGTGTTGTGCAGCGGCGCGCCGAAACCTTCGACGCCGGCCTTGATCTGCTGCTCGATGGAAACCTGTTCGTGGGCGAAGGTGCCGCCGAGCCCGCCATATTCCTCCGGCATGGACATACATAACAGCCCCTGCTCGCCGGCCTTTTCCCAGGCCCAGCGGTCGACGACGCCCTGGTCGCGCCATGTCTCCACATGCGGCGCAAGCTCGCGCGTGTAGAACTTGGCGACCTCCTCCTCGAACATGACGATTTCGTCGGTTTTCCAGGACGGTCTGGCGGTCTGAACGGCGGTCATGGTGCCTCTCCACGGAACATTTCACGGGAGTTGCAATGTGTCGCGCCGACCGTCCCCATGCAACCGGCTTTTACAGTCGCCGGCGGCGCCGCGGACCAGGCCGGCCCGGCTCGCCGCGTCGGAGCGCCTAGAAGCGGTAATCGACGCCGAGGCCGAAAACGAACGCCTCGTTTTCCACCGTCGCGTCGAGCGAGCCGCGGAAAAGGTTCTCCGGCCGCGCCGCCGGCTGGCTGATCTGCATCTCGTCGGCGACGAGATAGGCGGCGGAAAGATGCAGCTCGGCCCGGCGGTTCAGTTCCCGGGAATAGCCGACAGCGCCCCAGATCCGGTCCCCGTCGGGGATTCGGGTGCTGGCGAAGGCCTCGTCCACGGGCGCGTCTTCATACATGGCGCCGAAACGCAGGCGCGCGGTCGGCGAAAGCTCGATCTCGGCGCCCAGCGAGCCGCCCCAGGCGTCGTTCCAGTTCTGGGTCAGAAGATCCGTCGGCTGAAGGGGGTTTTCGAACTCGATGGCGAGCTCCTCAAAACTGCTCCACCGGGTCAGCGTCGCCGACGCCAGGAGCGTGACCCTGGGCGCGACGTCGATCTGCGCGCCGAACTGGGCGACGGCGGGGGTCGCGAAATTGTTGGTAAAGTCCGTATCGAGAAAGAGACCGAACGCCTGCAGCCCCTGACCGGCGAGGGAGCCGGCGACATCGAACTCGGCCTCGCCGTCAAGCCCGTGCTCGATTTTCGAGGTGAAGCTGGCGCCGACCCGGACGCCTTTTGCGGGCTCGCCCTGGACCCCGACGATATAGCCGACATCGACGCTGTCCCCGACCAGGCTGAAGGGAACGTCGTCCGTCCCCGGAACGGCGCCGGGAATGGACTGCGCCGAGGCGATTCCGCCGGCGTCGATGACGCCTTCCAGCGTCACCTCCGCATACTGAATGCGCGGCCCGGCGGCGATTGACCAGCGCTCGGTCAGCGCAACGCCGATGACCGGCGTGATGGAGGCGGTGACAAGCTCTGATTCCGTACCGTGATAGCGAATGACGGAATCGGGCGCATAGGAGGAGCCGAACCCGTAGGGAATATAGACCGCGAGCCCTGCGTATAGCCGGTCGCCAAGGCGCGCCGCGACGGCGCCGGTCGGAAAGACGCCGTCGTCCAGCGGGCCGTCCCCGGCGCCCGCGCCGGCGACCGGAACGGTTCCGAACAGGGCGCCTTCGGCGTTTTCGTAGCGCGAATTGTTCAGGACGCCGATCACCGAAATCGAACCCTCGACCCCGTCGACGCCGACCATGGCGGCGGGATTGAAGTAGATGTTGCCCGGCGTCGCTTCGGCGGCCTGCGCCCCGGCGGTCGCGGCGCCGAGGGATTCCGCGCTTTGCGTGTTGAGCGCGAAGGCCGCCGCCAGAACGGGCGACGCCGTGAACGCCGACAGGCCGGACAGGAGACTTGACAGGGCGGCTCGTTTCATCGCCGGGTCCTTCCTTGCAGGTGCGGTGTGAATGCTCGCG
Organism: Parvularcula sp. BBD 1991-13; assembly: GCA_001657385.1. Taxonomy (GTDB): domain Bacteria; phylum Pseudomonadota; class Alphaproteobacteria; order Caulobacterales; family Parvularculaceae; genus Hyphococcus. Next base: position 276,134 of record LYSZ01000003.1, read on the forward strand.
GACACGGGAAGGCTTCGCATACGCACAATTGCGATTACGTTAATGACGCTGAAAATGGGCGATTTTTAAGCCTGTTTTTAAGCCCGGCCCTGGAACCGGCCCGGAAGGCCGCAGCGCCGGCCGCGCGGGCTAGTCAGTGTCGCTGAGGCGGCGCACGAGGCTTGACGTGTCCCACCGGCCGCCGCCCATGGCCTGAATATCCGCGTAGAACTGGTCGACCAGCGCGGCCACCGGCAGCCGGGCGCCGTTCTCGCGCGCCTCGGCGAGGGCGATGCGCAAATCCTTGCGCATCCAGTCGACGGCGAAGCCGAACTCGAATTCGTCGGCGGCCATGGTCAGGGCGCGGTTGTCCATCTGCCAGCTCTGGGCGGCGCCGCCGGAAATCGCCTCAAGCACGCGCTCGATCTCCAGCCCGGAACGGGCGGCGAAGTGAACGCCTTCGGCGAGCCCCTGCAACAGCCCGGCGATGCAGATCTGGTTGACCGCCTTGCAGAGCTGGCCGGCGCCCGCCGGACCGATATGAACGATGCGCGCGCTGTATGCTTCCATCGCCGCGCGGGCGCGCGCCACATCCGCGTCCGCGCCGCCGCACATGACCGAAAGCGCGCCTTTTTCCGCGCCCGCCTGCCCGCCGGAGACCGGCGCGTCGACAAAGCCGACGCCGAGTTCGGCCAGCTCCGCGTGGAGCCGCCGGGCGAGCGCCGGCGAGGCGGTGGTGTGATCGACCACCACGGTCCCGGCTTTGAGCCCGACCGCGGCCTTTTCAATAACGCTCGCCACGTCGGGATCGTCGCCGAGGCAGGCGAACACCAGATCCGCCCCGGCGACGGCGGCGTCCGGCGTCGGCGCGGCGCGGCCCTGATGCGCCTTCAGCCACGCCTCGGCCCTGGCGGGGGTGCGGTTGTAGACGGTCACCGCGCAGCCCTGGGCCGCGAGATGGCCGGCCATCGGCCCGCCCATTACGCCAAGCCCCAGAAATGCGACATTCAACGCAGGTTTTGTCATTGCGTTTCAACGCCTTCGTAGTATTTGCTCGCAAAATAGATGAGCGGGTCTCCCGGGGCGCTGTCATAAGCGGCGACTTCGCCGATCAGTATGACATGATCGCCCGCGTCGTGGCGAGCGCTGATGCGGCAGTCGAACCCGGCAAGACGCCCCTTGAGCAGCGGCGCGCCGGTGGGGCCGAGGTCGATTTCGTCGGCGGCGAGCGGCCTCGGGCCGCGGCCGGCGAACCGATCCGACAAGGCGCGCTGATCGGCCTTGAGAATGCTGACCGCATAGACGTCGGCGGCCATGAAGATCTCGAATGCGGAGGCGCGCCGCTCGATGCACCACAGCACAAGCGGCGGGGTCAGCGAGACGGAAGTGAAGGAGTTAATGGTAAGGGCCGCGTAGCCCCCATTCGGGTCGGGACAGGCGGCCACGCCGATTCCCGTTCCGAAACGGCCAAAGGCGTCCTTTAGCGGGCGATGCTGGTCAGACATGAGCGTCGGTCCCCTTCCCGGCGTGCAATGCGATAACGTTTCGATAACGTATTGAAAAACTTAAGGCTTGTGCGGTTAGCATCAATCTTGGAAAATAAAAAGCTTGATATTCGGCTCTGACGTTCGGTTATGAGGGGCCGAGCCGAGGACGGGAAGACCATCCCCAGGGAATGTCCAGTCGCCACCTAACCGCAAAGCCGCCTTGATCGCAATGGACGCACTCATCAACACCCCGTGGCAGATGTGGGCGACGCTGGCCGTCATCGGCGTCACCATCGTCGTCTATACGCTCGACCGCTTCTCGCTGGAGTTGATTTCGGCGGGCGCTATCGTCGCGCTCCTGTTTCTGTTCCTGATCGCGCCCTTGGAAAGCGACGGCGTCAGCCTGCTGACGGTGGAAACCCTCCTGTCCGGTTTCGCCAGCCCGGCGCTCTTCGCCATCATCGGGCTTCTCATCATCGGACAGGGGATGTTCCAGTCCGGCGCGCTGGAGCATCCGACGGACCATCTCCTGCGCGCCTATGACCGCCGTCCCATCGCGATCACGGCGGCGATTTTCGTCTTTATCATGATCATCAGCGCGTTCCTGAACAACACGCCGGTGGTGGTCATGTTCATCCCGATCATGGCGGCGCTGGCGCAGCAGGGCAAGATTCCCGTCGCGCGCTTCATGATGCCACTGTCCTATCTCTCGATTTTCGGCGGGATGACGACAATCATCGGATCGTCGACGAATCTCCTTGCGCTGCAATCCTACAACGCCACCACCGGCGGGGAGATCGGATTTTTCGAACTGACCCCAATCGGCCTGATGCTGGCGGCGGTCGGCGTCGTCTACATGCTCACGGCGGGGCGCTGGCTGATGCCGATCCGGGAGAACCCCAATCAGTCGCTGACCAATGCGCGCGAAGGCAAGCACTTCATCGCCCAGATCGAAATCACGCGCCACCACCCGTTGATCGGCAAGGGCCCGGTGGCCGGGCTGTTCGTCGACCTGCCGGACATCACCGTGCGCATGGTCCAGCGTCGGGAAAAGGCGATCCTGCCGCCTTTCGACGATTTCAAGTTCAAGCCCCGCGACGTGGTGATCGTCGCCGCGACGCGGTCGGCCCTGACCGCGCTCCTGAAATCCAACCCGGAAATGCTCGAAGGGCTGATGGCGGAGACGTCCATCGCCGACGACGAGGACGGCTCGGTGCAGCGCTCCACCCAGCTCACCATGGTCGAGGCGATCGTCGCGCCGGGCTCGCGGATGATCGGCCGCTCGATCGCGCAGATCGCGTTCCACGCCCAGACCAACTGCGTCATTCTCGGCATCGAGCGGCGCAGCCGCATGATCCGGACACAAATGAATACGATCCGGCTGGAGGCGGGCGACGTCCTCCTCATCCTCGGCGACATCAACGACATTCGCAACCTGCGCTCGGACCGCGACATCCTCCTGCTTGAATACTCCATGCAGGGACTTCCCGATCCGCGCAATGCGCGCATCGCGGCGCTAATCTTCGCCGCCGTCGTCGCGGCGACCGCGACCGGCCTCGTGCCCATCGCCATCTCGGCCATCGCCGGGGCGACGGCGATGGTCGCGTCCGGGTGTCTCAACGTGCGTCAGGCGGCGCGCGCGGTCGACCGGCGGATCTACCTCCTGATCGGGGCGTCCCTGGCCATGGGTGCGGCGCTGGAGCGCACCGGCGGCGCGGCGTTCATCGGCGAGGCGATCGCCTCCACCGCCGGGCAATTCGGCCCCGCCGTCATTCTCTCGGCGTTCTTCATCATGTGCGCGGCGCTGACAAACGTCCTGTCGAACAATGCAACGGCGGTTTTGTTCACGCCGATCGCGGTTTCCACCGCGACCCAGCTCGGGATTGACGAACACGCCCTGGTCCTGACGGTGATCTTCGGCTCGAACTGTTCTTTCGCAACGCCGGTCGCGTATCAGACGAACCTGCTCGTCATGACGCCGGGCCATTACAAGTTCAGGGATTTCATGGTGGTCGGCGGGCCGCTCATCATTGTGACCTGGCTCGCCTACTCGATCATCGCGCCGATTTACTTCGGGCTGACATGAGCCGGCGCGGCTTAAGACCCGCAGGCGGGCGCTCGGATGGGGACGCGGATGGACGCCGGCGCCGGATCGCCGAGCGTCGCGGCGCAAGGAGATTTGACAGGCCCGCGAAACCGATTCACAGATTCGTTGTTGCCGCGATAATCGCCCGCTAAGGTTTTGACGATAGGTCTGTTAGGATGCAGGGCGCGGAGCATCGGCCGGCTCGAGACGAGCGGACCCGAGGCAAGCGGACCCGAGGCAAGCGGACCCGAGGCAAGCTGACGAGCGGAGGCTTATGAGTAACGAAGATTTTGCGCGGCGGTTCGGACTGGAAGGCGGTGAATTCTACATCACCGCGCCGGCGCCGTGCCCTTATCTCAAAGGCCGGCGCGAGCGCAAGATTTTCTCCTACCTGGCCGGCGACGCGGCTTCCTCGACCAACGCGCTGCTGACGCGGCGCGGATTCCGGCGCTCACAGAATATCGTCTACCTGCCGGCCTGCGAGAGCTGTAACGCCTGCGTCCCGGTGCGGATCGTCGTCGACAATTTCGTCCTGTCGCGCTCGCGCCGCCGGGTCCTGACCCGCAACGCCGACCTGGTGCGGACGATGAACGGACCGCGCGCCACCGGGGAGCAGTTTTCGGTTCTGCGCGCCTATCTGGACGCGCGCCACGAAGACGGCGGCATGGCGGACATGACGGTGCTCGATTACGCCTCGATGGTCGAGGAAACCTCGGTCGACACGCTGGTCCTGGAATACCGCCTGCGCGAGCCGGGCTCCGACCAGGACCGCCTCCTCGGGGCGGCGCTGACGGACCGACTGACCGACGGTCTTTCGATGGTCTACAGCTTTTTCGAACCGGACGAGGACGCGCGAAGCCTCGGTCGCTACATGATCCTTGACCATGTGTCGCTGGCCCAGGAGCTTGGGCTTCCTTACGTCTATCTCGGCTACTGGGTCGATGGATCGCCGAAAATGGGCTACAAAACCGACTTCCAGCCTCTTGAAAAGCTTACCGCCTCCGGATGGGTGCGCATGGACCGGCAGACCTGACCCGGGTTCGCGCTCGGCCAGCCGCTCCCCGCGCGCGGCGAAATGCTAAAAAACCTTGCTTTTCAACAATGACCTCGACGCCATCGGATTGTAGAATGCTGCGCGCCGGTAAACCGCGTTTGGGAGAATCCCCCTTGAGCCACCTTGCCTTGTCCGCCGCCGCGCTCGCCGCGGCCCTCTTTCTCAGCGGCTGTGCGTCGCCGCCATTTTCCTACGCCGAGGACCGCTGCCTCGGGCAGCAGAACCAGTGCCGCAACCAGTGCGCGTCGGTCGGACAGGGGCCGGCCCGCGCCTCCTGCGAGCAGCGCTGCCTGACGCTGGAAGACCGCTGTTACGCTTCCGGCGCGGACGGCGCCGCTTCCTCGCTCGCCGAGGAGCAGCTGATCGGCGATCTGCGCGACGAGGCGGAAAAAGAAGCCGCTTTCGAGGCTTGGAAAGCCCGCAAGGAGCGCGAGGCGGCCGCCGCGCGCGCCGCCGCCGAGGAAGAAGAAGACGCCCAAGAAGGCGTCGAGTGACCGCCCGCTCCGGGGCGGACCGCTGCATGCTATTGATGCGCCCGGCAAAATGACCGACAAGGTGGGATCGGGAGGAAACAGGGGCGATCAACGCCCCATGACGACGGATCTATGATCAAGAGACGCCAGCTTCTCACCAGCGGGGCGCTTGTCGGCGCGGCCGGGCTCGCCGCGGGCTGCGATTGCGGCGTTCCGGCGGAACTGGAAGGGGTCGGCGCCGGCCTTGAGGCGCGCACCCTGAAAATGGTCACAACCTGGCCGAAGGATTTCCCCGGCCTCGGGACCATGGCCGAACGCACGGCGCGCTTCGTCACCGAAATGTCGGGCGGCGCCATGCGGGTGCAGCTTTTCGCCGCCGGAGAGCTGGTGCCCGCATTCGAATGTTTCGACGCGGTCTCGACCGGAGCGGCGGATCTTTATCACGGGGCGGAGTATTACTGGGTGGGCAAGTCCCCCGCCTTCGCCTTCTTCACCGCCGTCCCGTTCGGCATGACCGCGCCGGAAATCATGGCGTGGACGGAATTCGGCGGCGGCCAGGCATTGTGGGACGAACTTTCCGCCCGCTTCAACATCAAGCCTTTCGCCGCGGGCAACACCGGCCACCAACTCGCCGGCTGGTTCAAGCGCGAAATCAACTCGCTGGAAGACCTGCGCGGCATGAAAATCCGTATGCCGGGCCTGGGCGGCGAAGTCCTGCGCCGCGTCGGCGCGTCGGCCGTCGCCCTGGCGGGGGGCGAGATTTACCAGGCCCTGCAATCCGGCGCCATCGACGGCACGGAATGGGTCGGCCCGTGGAACGATCTCGCCTTCGGCTTTCACCGCGAGGCGAAATTCTATTACTGGCCGGGCATCCACGAGCCCGGCGCGCAGCTCGGCGTCGGCGTCAACCTCGACCTCTGGAACGAATTGAGCCTGCAGGAGCGCGCGATCATCCGCGGCGCCTGTCACCAGGCGAACCACCTGTCGATTGCCGAATACATGCATCACAGCGGAACCGCGCTCGACCAGCTCATCAACGACCACGGCGTGCAGTTGCGCAAGCTGCCCGACGACGTCCTCGCCGCTCTCGCCCGCGAAACCCGCGTCGTCCTGGAGGAAACCGCGCGCCAAGACGACATCACCCGGCGCATTTTCGAAAGCTACAAGGCGTCGCTGGAGCGCTCGCAAAACTGGGGCCGGATTTCCGACGAGGCTTACATGAGCGCCCGCCGGTCGGTGTTTACATTCTGATTTCCATGCTGACGGTCATCGGCGATATCCTGAACTGGCTCGCGGCGGGCGTCGTCTTTCCCCTGATGGTTCTGCCGCTGGCCGCCCTTGCGGCCCACGGGCGCGCGTCCGGCGCGACGGCGAGCCTCATCTGGGCGCTTATCGCCGGCGGGCTCGCCGGGGCCGGGGTCCTGTTCGCATGGGCGACGCCGGCGCTGTCCGCGGCGCCCTCGCCCGGCGCGCTGGCGATCTTCGCCGCATGCCTTGGGGGGCTTTGCCTCGCCGTCGCCGCGGCCGGCGGTCCCGATGCGGCCGTCGCGCGGCTGGAAGGCCCGTTCCAGCGCGCGGCGCGCGCGGCGAGCCGCGCCGTCATGTGGCTGCTTCTCGTCATGGCCTTCGTGCAGTTCATGGTGGTCGTCCTGCGCTATGCGTTCGGCGTGAATTTCATTTTCATGCAGGAATCGATCACCTATATGCACGGCGCGGTGTTTCTCCTGGCGGGGGGCTATGCGCTTCTGACCGACGGCCATGTGCGGGTGGACATCTTCTACCGCGAGGCGCCGGCGCGCCGCAAAGCCCTGGTCGATTTTCTCGGAACCTATCTCTTCCTGTTCCCGGTCTGCATCCTGCTTTTGTGGACCGGCTCTCCTTATGTGGGCAATTCATGGGCGGTGGGCGAAGGCTCGACCGAAACCTCCGGCATCCAGGCGGTGTTCGTGTTGAAATCCCTGATCCCCGCTTTCGCGGTTCTTCTCTCCATGGCCGGGTTCGCGGTCGCCGCCGAGGCGGGCCGCGCCTTGCGCGGCGAGGCCCCGCATCACCGCACGCCCCATGCGGACCCGACCGAGGGGGCGCTGTAACTCATGGAGATCGCGGTCGGCGACATTCAGTTCTGCCTCTGCGCCGCCGCCGGATGGCTCGACATCGCCATGGTGGCGGTGTTGTGCGCCATGCTGATGGCCGGCTATCCGGTCGCGTTCAGTCTCGCCGGAACCGCCCTCGTCTTCGCCGTCATCGGACTGATGACCGGCGTTTTCGACGTCGATTTCCTGCGGCCGTTTCCGCAGCGGGTTTACGGCGCGGTCGTCAACACGACCCTGATCGCGGTGCCGATGTTCATCCTGATGGGCGTGATCCTGGAGAAATCGAAAATCGCCGAGGAACTCCTCGAAGCGATGGCGAAACTCTTCGGTTCCCTGCGCGGCGGGCTGGGGCTTTCCGTCACGGTGGTCGGCGCGCTCCTCGCCGCGTCGACGGGCATCGTCGGCGCGACGGTCGTCACCATGGGACTGCTCAGCCTGCCGACCATGCTGCGGCGCGGCTACGACGCTTCCTTCGCATCCGGATCGATCGCGGCGGCCGGCACGCTCGGCCAGATCATTCCGCCCTCGATCGTGCTCATCCTGCTTGGCGACGTCATTTCCAACGCCTACCAGAAGGCGCAACTGGAACAGGGCGTCTTCGCGCCGGAAACGGTTTCGGTCGGGGACCTCTTCGCCGGCGCGCTGTTTCCCGGCCTGATGCTGGTGGGGCTCTATCTTCTCTGGCAGGCGGTTGTCGCCGTTACGCGCCCGCACAAGGCGCCGGCCATCGCCGCGGCGGACCGCGGCTCGATGAAGGAAGCCTGGGCCGGCGCCCTGAAAGTGCTGCCGGCGCCGCTCGCGCTCATCGTCGCCGTGCTCGGTTCGATCCTGGCGGGGGCGGCGACGCCGACCGAGGCGGCGAGCGTCGGCGCCGTCGGCGCGCTCTTGATCGCCGGCGCGCGCATGGCGCCGAAAGGCGCGCTTCTGGCCGGGCGCATGGCGGTGTTCGCGTCGGCGGCGTCGATCATCGGGCTGGTCGCGCTGACCGGCTTTCTCGACCTGCGCCTTGGCCGCGAGGACATCGCGCCGGCCGAAGCCGCCGGCATCGCCCTCGCCTTTCTCCTCTTCGCCCTGACGCCGTGGGGCGTTATCGCGAGCCTTGTTCAGCTCCGCCGCCAGGCGACCCTCGCGCCCATCGTCGACCAGACCGCGCGGGTGACGACCATGGTGTTCACGATCCTGATCGGGGCGGCGGTCTTTACGCTGGTGTTTCGCGGCCTCGGCGGCGACGAGACCGTGGGCGCCGCGCTGGAGGCGACCCCGGGGGGCGTCGCCGGCGCGGTGGTCACGGTGATGCTGGTGATGTTCGTGCTCGGCTTTTTCCTTGATTTCATCGAGATCACGCTGGTCGTGGTGCCGCTGGTCGGCCCGCCGCTGCTGGCCATGGGGCTCGACCCGGTGTGGCTCGGCGTGATGATGGCGATCAATCTGCAAACGTCGTTTCTGACGCCGCCCTTCGGATTCGCCCTGTTCTATCTGCGCGGGGTCGCGCCGCCGGAGGTGAGAACGGCGGATATCTATCGCGGGGCGATCCCGTTCATCGGCATCCAGCTCCTCGCCCTCGCCCTCATCGCGGTCTTCCCGCAACTCGCCACCTGGTTGCCGGGGGTGCTTTACGATTAGAGCGCATTGCAGCAACAGCGGATCGCCGGTTTTGCGGTTGGCGGGCGCGCTCCGCTAGAGAAGCGAGCGCCAATTGTGAATCGCGTTGAATACAATTGGCTCTAGCGAAGCACGCGCCCGCCGGCGTAAGCGACCAGCGCCTCGATGCGCTTGTCGATCGGCGGGTGGGTGGCGAAGATCCCGGCGAAACGCGCGGTGTTCTCCACCATCATCTGCTGCACGTCGTTGGGCGCGTCGACCTGGGCGCGGCCCGAGATCTTTTTCAGGGCGCCGATCATCGCGTCGGGATTGCGGGTCAGATCCACCGCGCCGGCGTCGGCGAGATACTCCCGCTTCTGCGACAGGGCGAAGCGGATGACGAGCGCCATCAGATAGGCGGCCACGATCAGCGCGACGGCAACGAGAATGAGGACGCCCCCGCCGCGGCTGTCGCCCTTGCGCGAGCGCGCATGCCCGCCCATGCGCACCCCGGTATGAAACATGGAGCGGAAGACCAGCTCGCCGACAAAGGAGAAAATCCCGACAAAGATCACCGATATGATCAACAGGCGCACGTCGCGGTTCATGATATGCGTCAGCTCGTGGGCGAGCACCGCCTCGATCTCGTCGTCGTCGAGGGCCTCGATCAGCCCGCGCGTCACCGTCACCTTGTAGCTCTTGTCGCTGACGCCGCTGGCGAAGGCGTTCAGGGCCGGCGTCTCGATAATGTTCAGCGCCGGCATGGGCAGCCCGCGGGAGATGCACAGATTCTCCAGCATGTTGTAGAGCTTGGGCGCTTCCTTGCGCGAGAGCCCGCGTGCGCCGACCGACGCGTCGATGATCGACTGGTAGGAAAACGAGGCGACCACAAACCACACGCCCGCCCCGATAAAGGCGAACGGCCAGATCCGCGTCATGTGCGCCAGCGCGAGGGCGAGTCCCTCGCCGGCGTCCGCCACCGGCGCCGTCAGCGCGACATAGCCGACCGACAGGCCGTAGAGAAGGACGAGCAGCAGGACGGGAAAACCGGCGAGCAGCAGGGCCGATTTCAGGTTGTTGTTCCAGATATGGGTTTGCAGGCCGAAAGCGCCCATGGATCGTCAGCCCCCGTCAAGCGCGCCGGCGCCCGTCTTCACCGCGTGGGCCGGGGCTGCGCAGATCGGGGCTGCGCGCATCGGGGCCGCTTCGGGAATGACGCCGCCGACAAGGCCAAGCCGTTTCATGAGCGCCGCCGCTTCGGGATCGATGACAGGGATGCGGGTCTAGAACGCCACCTGCGGCGCCGCTTCGAGCTGCGCGCGCGCGTCTTCGGGGATTTCAAAGTACTCTTTTTTCGTGAACCCGCCCATGGGCGCGATGAGATTGCCGGGAATCTGCTGGATCGCGGTGTTGAATTCCTGCACCGCGTTGTTGAAGAACCGGCGCGCCGCGGCGATCTTGTTCTCGACATCGGAAAGCTCGCGCTGAAGCTCCAGGAAGTTCGTGTTGGCCTTGAGGTCCGGATAGGCTTCGGCCAGGGCGAACAGCTTGCCCAGCGCCGCGCCGAGAACGCCCTCGGCCTGGCCCTGCGCGGCGGGCCCGCTCGCCGCCTGGGCGGCGTTGCGCGCGGAGATCACCGCGTCCAGGGTTTCCTTTTCGTGCGCGGCGTATCCCTTCACCGTCTCCACCAGGTTGGGAATGAGATCGTGACGCTGGCGAAGCTGCACGTCCACATCCGCAAACGCCTGGTCCGTACGCTGAGAAAGCGCGACGATGCGGTTGTAGATGACGACGCCGATGACGACGACCAGAACGGCGAGCCCAAGGAATATCAGTATGCCGGACATGCGGTCTCCTTAACGGTTGCGGGAAAGGCGCATGAAAAATCCCGCGAGCGGCGCGCGGGCCGGACCTTTCCCTTCGGGGCGCGACTATAAGGCGTTCGCTGCATCGCCGCAACGCGCGCCGCCGTCGGCAACGCCGGTCGGGAAGGGTTAATGAATTCCGGCTATTGCGCGGTGATCCCGCCGTCGATCTTGAACTCGGAAGCGGTCACGAAGCGCGATTCGTCAGAGGCGAGATAAACAACGCAATAGCCGACGTCCTCCGGGTCGCCCAGGCGGCGCATGGGGATCTGGCGGGAAAGCCGTTTTTCGCCCTCCTCGCCGCCGCCGCCGAGCGCAACGATGGGGTCGATGATCGGGGTTCGGGTGAACACCGGATGGACCGAGTTGCAGCGCACGTCATAGCCGGACCGCGCGCAGTGAAGCGCGATGGACTTGGTCATCATCCATACCGCCGCCTTGGCGGTGTTGTAGGACAGCATCATGCCGTCGGCGATCATGCCGGCGACGGAGGAAATGTTGATGATCGAGGCCGGCTGCGAGTCCTTGAGGTAGGGCATGGCGAGTTGCGTGCCGATGAAAATCGAATCGACGTCGATATCCTGCACGCGACGCCAGTTCTCCCAGGTTTCGGTCTCGATGGTGCCGAACGAGCCGACCCCGGCGTTATTGATCAGCACGCTGATCCCGTCCATGCGCCGCGCCGCCTCTTCAAGCGCGCGGGACCAGTCGTCCTTGCTGACGACGTCGTGTTTCAGGGCGATGGCGGCCCCGGGATGTTTTTCGTTGATGGCCGCCGCGGTCGCCTCGGCGCCGTCCAGGTTGACATCGGTAAGCGCGACCTGGGCGCCCTCGTCGGCGAGCATGCGCCCGAAACACGCGCCAAGCCCCTGGGCGCCGCCGGTGATGAAGACCTTCTTTCCCTGGACCCGCGTTCCCCGAAGCCGTGTTTTCCCAGTTCGTGCGTCCTGCGCGCCGGCCATGCAACCCTCTCCTGTTTCGCGGCTAATCCGCGGGCGGTCCGCCGTTCATGCGGCGGCGCGGACGGGCCGTCATCGTTGCGGAGCGACCCTGTTCGGAACCGGTTTTTTAGATTTGCCACAGCCGCCGACGGCGCGCCAGCATCAGGTGCAGCGACGGCTGCAGCGGCGCGCGCGGCGGGGATGGCTCAGGCTCAGCCTTCCTGTTGCACCTGCCTGACCGCCTCTTCCAGGAAATCGGCCATCTGACGGCGGATCTGGTGATCGGACTGGTCGACGCCGGCGGCGTCGAAATCGCCGCGCACCTTGCGGAAGACATCTTCATGGCCGGCCTCTTCAAGGTCGGACTTGACGACTTCCGCCGCATATTGCTGAGCGTCTTCCCCCTCCTTGCCGAGCAGGCCCGCCGCCCAGAGACCCAGGAGCTTGTTGCGCCGCGCCTCGGCCTTGAAGCGCAGCTCGGCGTCATGGGCGAATTGCTTCTCGAACTTGTCTTCGCGGTCGTCGAACGTGGTCATGGGTCGGGGATCTCCGGTAAGGGGAACTGAATGGTAAGCTCTTTCAGGCTTATTTATTATCGCTTGCCCGGGGGCGCAACGCCAGTCCGGCGCAGGCCGAAACCTCCGCCGCAAGCGCCCGCGCCCCGGCGGATTTTGGGGGTTTTCAAGGGCCGAGGAACGCCCTACACACGCGCTTTGCCCGCCCGATCGAGCGTGGTAACGAAATTGGCGGCGCGGATCCGCGCGCCGCAGCGCCAAGGCGCCCCGCGGGCGGTCGCATCGCCCCCGCCGCGCTCTCAAAGCATTGAAAAGGAACACGTTAATGGCTCGCCGCAAGCAAATCTACGAAGGCAAGGCGAAGATCCTGTTCGAAGGCCCCGAGCCCGGCACCATCATCCAGTATTTCAAGGACGACGCGACCGCCTTCAACAACAAGAAACATGCGGTTCTGGAAGGCAAGGGCGTTCTCAACAACCGGATTTCGGAATTCGTGATGACGGGCCTGGAGCGCATCGGCGTGCCGACCCATTTCATCAAGCGCATGAACATGCGCGAGCAGCTGGTGCGCCATGTGGAAATCGTGCCGGTGGAAGTGGTGGTGCGCAATGTCGCGGCGGGCTCCATCTGCAAGCGCCTGGGGCTGGAAGAAGGCTCGGCCCTGCCGCGCTCCGTGATCGAATTCTATTACAAGAACGACGCGCTTGGCGATCCGCTTATCTCCGAGGAGCACATCACCGCGTTCAACTGGGCCAATCCCCAGGAAATCGACGACATGACCGCGCTCGCCCTGCGCATTAACGATTTCCTCTCGGGACTGTTTATCGGCGTCGGCATCAAGCTGGTGGACTTCAAGGTCGAATTCGGCCGCCAATACGAAGGCGAGATGATGCGCCTGATCGTCGCCGACGAGATCAGCCCGGATTCTTGCCGTCTCTGGGATCTCGAGTCAGGCGACATCATGGACAAGGACCGGTTCCGCAAGGACCTGGGCGCCGTCACCGACGCCTACCGCGAAGTGGCGCGTCGTCTCGGCGTCCTGCGCGAGAGCGAGAATTCCGGCCAGAGCGGCCCCGTGCTGGTCAGCGACAACGAAAAGTAACGCCGCCCGCCCGGATCGCGCAAACCGGAGGCAACCTGGAGCCATGCGCCCGCCGGGCGCCGCCTCATCCAGGTCCCGGATAGGGCCAAGACGGACCCAATCCGGGCGATACCGAGGGGCTTGGCGGGTCTGGAAAGCAAGCGGCAAAGCGAAAGGGCCCGTCGCAGCAATCCAGTGATGCGCGACGGGCCGATATCGCGCGGTTACTGCGACGTCCGACGGCGGCGATCTCCCCTGAGCAGCTCGTCGGCTTAATCGCCATATCGCGCATCCGGCCACAACCGATGGTTCCGGGCGAGAACCTGGGCGTCCGGATCTTCTTCTTACGATTGCATTCGAATGAGGTCTTGACCTAACCGGCCAGCAAACTTGACAAAAATGGCCACATAACTTGCCAACCGGCCATTTCTCGTAAAAGTATCAGGTTGTTGTCAGCAATTTTGCAATGCCGGCGATTGCATGCCGCAAGCTTTTGCGCCGTCGGGCGTCGAGCATTGAAACCAGGGGGAATCGTTTTGGGCACCGTCTCGTCCCGATATACGCGCAGTCTGTACGAAAGCTGCGTCAAGCGCGGCGCGGACGAGACGCGCCTGCGTCAGGCTATCGGCGGCGGTCCGAACCCGTTCGGAAATCCTGCGCGCCGGTTCTCGAATGAGGCGGTGCTCGACATGCTCCATCTCGCCGAACGGCTGACCGGGGATACGGCCATGGGCGTTTACGCCGGCAGCGATTTCCGCCCGACGACTTTTATGGATGTCGGCATGGCGCTGACCGCGGCGAGTTGCCTGCGCGAGGCGCTCGCCGTCAACGAGCAGTACCAGGCGCTGACCCAGCAACTCGGCAAAACCCATCTCTCGGTGACCGGCCAGGGGGCGACGATCACCTGGCGGCCCTATATCAACGACGCCGAACGGATGCGCCCCTCCACCGAGGCGGCGTTCGCCGGCTACGCCATCTTCGGCCGCTGGCTGACCTGGCTCTACGACAAGGAAGCGGCGGGCATGCAGTTCCGCCACGCCCGCCCGCCCCACGCCGATCTGTGCGACGAGGTGTTCGGCTGCGAGGTGATCTACAGCGCGCCCCTCGACGTCATGGAACTCGACCCCGAGCTTGTCGACATGCCCCTGCCCCAGGCCAATCCGGACCTCCTGAAATCGCTCTGCGCCCGCCTCGACAAGGCGCTGGCCGCGCTTTACGAGCCCTTGAGCGCGACACAGGAAGTCTTCCACTACGTCCAGTCGGAACTGGAGCGCGGCGCGCCCGCCCTCGCCGGCGTCGCCGCCGCGCTGGGCTATTCCGAACGCACCCTGCGCCGCCGCCTCGCCCGCGAAGATACGAGCTTTCGCACCGTGGTTGAAACCGCCCGAAAGGACGCCTGCGACATCTTCCTCCGTGAACGAAAGAAGTCGATCGCCGAAATCGCCCAGGCCCTCGGCTACAGCGAACAGTCCGCGTTCACCCGCGCCTTCAAGAGCTGGTACGGCAAACCGCCCTCCGCTTACGTGCGCGCGCCCTGAGGCCCCCGCACCGACGGTCTTCGCGCTTTCGCCGGCCGCCCGTTCGCCAGGGATGGCGCGCCGGACGCGGGCCTGTTATCGATAGAATACGCAACAATCAGGAAAGGGCCGCATCTCATGACGTCAGGCGCCGGTTTCACCATGGCGGCGATCCAGGCCGCCCCCGTCCTTTTCGATAAAACTGCGTCTACGGATAAAGCGTGCGATCTTATCCGGCAGGCCGGGGCCCGCGGCGCCGACATTGCGGTATTCGGCGAGAGCTGGCTGCCCGGCTACCCGTTCTGGGTGGAGGGTCAGATTACGGATCTCACCTGGGAAGCGAGCGCGGCCTATCTTGAAAACGCCGTCGACATTCCCGGCCCGGAAACCGCGGCGCTCGCCGACGCGGCGCGCGAGGCGGATGTCGACGTGGTGATCGGCGTCGCGGAGCGCGATCCGTTTACGGAAGGCACGGCGTATTGCACCGCGCTGTCGATCGGGCGCGGCGGCGAGATCCTGGGACGCCACCGCAAACTGAAACCGACCCATGCGGAACGCATCATCTGGGGCGACGGCGACGGCGCCGGGTTGCAGGTGCATGCGCGCGATTACGCCCGCATCAGCGCGCTCAATTGCTGGGAGCACCAGATGATGCTGCCGGGCTACGCCCTCGCCGCGCAGGGAACCCAGGTTCACGCCGCGCTTTGGCCGGGCTGGGAGAAAACTCCGCGCGCAGGCGAATATTGCTGGGCGCGCCAGCACCTCCTGTCGCGCGCCTTCGCCAGCCAGGCGGCGGCCTATGTCGTCTGCGCGGCGGGCCTGCGGCTTGCAAAGGACATCCCCGAGCGCTGGCGCCCGCTCGGCGTGTGGGAGCACACCGGGCAATCGGCGATTATCGACCCGCGCGGGGAGATCGTCGCGCTGGCGGATACGGACGAAACCATTCTGACGGCGGAAGGATCCCTGGAGACCGTGCGCGCCGCGAAAGCGGCCTGCGACATCGCCGGTCATTATTCGCGGCCGGACGTTTTCGACTTCGTGGTGAACCGCGCGCCGGCGCCGCAGCGCGCCGGCTTTTCGCACGGATACGATACGTGGACCGACGCGGATGCGGCGGACCACGGAGGCGCCGCCGAAGAAGACGAAAGCCCCGGACGGACCGCCTGAGGCGGTTGATGCGTCGCGGCGCCGTCTCGGCGCCTCGGAATGAAGCGCCGGCGCTGTTTCGGGCGACGGACCGCCCGAGGCGATACGCGGCGACGGAACGCAGGATCAAAACACAGCAGGGTCGGTATACGGATCAGGGCGCGAGGCGGCGCAATTGCTCGATCAGGGCGCCGGCGCGCGCAAGACCGGCGGCGAACGCGGCGTCCCGGTCGTCGCTCGCGAGGCGGCGGGAACGGGCCTTGCGGCGCAAAGCCGCAATCATCTCTTCCGCCTCGTTCAACTCCCGCCGCAGGGCGGAGAGCCGGGCGGGATCATCGGCGGACGGAATGGCGGCGTCGGGGTCCTCCCCGGCGCCGGCTGCGCCGGGCGGCGCCGACCCGTTCGCCGCCGCTGCGATCGCCGAGGCGACGTCGCTCAGCGTCGCTTCCTGGCGGACATGGCTTTCCTCGCCCGCCCGGCGCATGGCGATCAGGCGATCGAATTCGCTGCCCGCGAAAGCGCCGGCCGGCGGGGCGGCGTCTTCCGAGCCGTCGTCGCCCGCCCCTTCTTTCTTCGCTCGTTCTTTGTCCGCACCCTGTTCATATGCGTTTTCATGCCGCAGCGCCCCGACCGCAGCGTCCACCTCCGCCGCCGAGACGTCATGACGGCGCGCCGCGACGCAATCCTCGATAATCCGCGCGCACACCCGATTGATGCGGATCGGCGCGCCGCCGGTCGCCTCGTAGATACGCGCCATGGCCTCGTCGGCGAAGGCGGGATCCTCCCGCCAGCCGGCCATGGACAGTCGGTACAGAATGTATTCCCGGGTTTCCTCGCGGCTCAAGGGCTCCAGTCGACAGGACGCGAGCGTATGCTGGCGCAGGGCCGTCAGCGCGGGCGCCTGCAAGGTCTCTTCAAGCGCGACCTCGCCGACAAGGAAAACCTGCAACAAGGGCGTACCGTGATAATGCGTTTCCGACAGCACACGGAACATATCGAGCGCTGCAACCGAAAGCCGCTGCGCCTCGTCGAGGATCAGGAGAACCCGCCGCCCGCGCGACATCTCCTCGAACAGGAACCGGCGCAAGGCCCGCCCTGCGTCGCCGTCGGAACCGACGTCGAGACCGAAGGCCGCCACAACCGGGTCAAGAAGGCGATCGGGAACGCCTTCCGCCTCGCCGCCCTCTCCTGATTGGGCTGGCGCCGCGGCCGCCGTTACGCCCGCATCGCGGGCCTGGCCGGCGAAAACAGCAGCCGTCAGGGTCTTGCCGAGGCCGGGCGCGCCGGTGAGGACGACAAACCCTTCGCGCTGTTTCAACCCGTAATGCAGATAGGACATCGCCTTGTTGTGGGAGCGGCTTCCGAAAAAAACGGTCGGGTCAGGACGAAGCCTGAAAGCCGGTCCGGTAAGGCTGAAATAGTCCTTATCCATGCGCTAAAAATCCAGCGTAATCCCTGCGAAGACCACATTCTCGGAAAACTCGAGCGAATCGATATCCGCAAACCGTTCCGTACGGGAATATTCAGCGAAAACCGAAGCGTTTCGATAAAGACGGTAGCTGCCGCCGATCCGCCCGGTGACATTGTCCGTCACGCCGTTATTGGCGGCGAGCGCGCCGCAATCGTCGGGCGTCTCAAGGCCGAACACGGCGGGCGTCGCCTCGCAAGTGGTCGTATCGACCGTGGTGTCGGCGTAACGGTAGGAAAGATCGCCATAGGCGGTCAGGCGACGCGACAGCCGGCGCTGCACGCTGACCCCGGCGCCGTAGACCTCGGTCTGGCGAAAGCCGAAATCGTCGTCCGAATAAAGCGCCTGCATCGAGATGCTGGTCCGGCCGAAGCGGCCGACGAGAGAAGCCGACGCCGTGTCGGAAATCGCGACGCCGGACGTCTGGGCGAGACTGACATTGTTGCCGCCATTGGAGAAAAAGTTCGCCGCGTCGACCACGGCGCGCGGCGACAGCTCCTCGCCCTCGCGCAGGCGGTCGGCGAAATCGAGGGTCGCGCGGGCGTTGCCGCGGAACTGAGAGGACACCGACTGGGTCCGTGTACGGAAAGAGCGTTCCGCCCGGGCGCTGAAGTTCAACCGGCTGGAGATGCGGTACTGGATGTCGGCGTTGACGAAATCGTCGCCATAGCGCTCCCCGTATTCAACCCGGATATTCGCTCGCCGCCCCGGCGCGGCGGTGAAGCCGGCGCGCCAGAACACGCCGGAAAGATCCGTATCGTCGAAAAACAGCGAGGCGGCTTCGCCAGTGTCCACTTCGTCGTAGCCGATCGCGCCGCTCAGGGACAAAACATCGTTCAGCAGGATCTGAATGTCGCTGAACACCGATCCCTGCTGAAATTCGAACTCCGAGAACAGGGTGGGTCCGTCGGCGGTGAGAATGACGAAGTCCTGGCTGTCCTCGGTCACGTCGGCGCCGTAGGCGGCGAGGCGGAACCGCGCCCTGTTGAACGCGCCGCCGCTGTCATATTGCAGCGTCGCTTCCTGCGCGAGGGTGTCGTTGAAGGCCGCCCCGCCGAAGGGGTTGAAGTTCTGATTGGAGTCGTCGACGAGCGACTGCGAGAAACGGTAGCGCGCCTCGATCGAGGACAGGTCGGCGAAGCGATGATAGACGTAAGGGCTCGCCGAATAGGAATGCACGTTGACCTGTTGCTGACGCCCGGCGTTGATATTGCCCGAGAAGCGGGCGTTATCGCCGACCACCTGGCGGCGCGAAGACCCGGAAATGTCGAGATAGAGCCAGTTGTCCAGCGCGGTGAAGGTGCTGACGGCGCCGACATTCTGACTGACGAGCACATCGCTCTGGTCGACCAGATACGAAAGGTCCAGATCGCCGATCAGGACGCCCGTCACCAGCGGGGTGCTGACGATCGCGCCGCCGGTGAACAGCGTCGAGAGAATGGCCTCGCCGTCCTCGTTCGGCGAACTCGCCAGGTTGATATTGTCCGAATAGCCCGCCCGCGCCGACCCGCTCAGCGAGTAGCCGAGATAATCCGTGCGGAAGGACAAGGGCGCGGTCGGCTCCGTGGACTGGGCGAACGCGCCGCCGCACGCCGCGCTCAACGCGGTGCAGGCGACGACTCCGAGGGCCGCGCCGGCGGGGCCGATCCGCTGGCGCACGGCCCGGTTTTCCGTCCGGCGGTGCGCCGGCTGCCGGCTGAGTGCCGTTCCAGATGTGGTTGTCATGGCGATGCGCCCCCTTTGGCGGTAGTGTGCGGCGGCTTTTCCGCCGTCTCAAGCGTCGTGTTCCCTGACATTGCGTATCGAGGCATTTCGTGTTCAGGCGTTGCGTGTTCAGGCGCGGCGCTTGCGTCTTGGCCGGTCCGGTCGCGGATGTCGGCGGACGCCGCCGCCGGTCCGGGCCGCCGGTTCAGCACCAGCGCGATCCTGTCATTGGTATCCACCAGTTCATCAATCGCCGCAACAAGCGCCGGCCGGCGGGTGGTCTGCGCGCACACGACCAGGACGATGTCGTCGGCGTAACGGGCGAAGGCGGGCGCCTTGTCGCGCGCCGCGTCGATAATGACGAGCCCGCCCCGCGACGCCGCGGCGAGCCGCTCGCCGAGGCGGTTTTCAGCGAAAAGGTCCGCCAGATCCGCATTTGCGGGCGCATCGCCCGCCCGCATCAGGCGCAGCGGCGCCCCCGCAAACATGGCGCAAAACCGGTCGGCCTCGCCGGCGCCGATCTCGGCGGGTGCGGCCGGCGCAGGCGCAGGCGCGGAATGCACAGATGCCGAATGCACAGATGCTGAATGCACAGGCGCTGAATGCGCGGGCGCCGCTCGCGGGGCGACGAGCCAGTCGTGAAAGCCCGGGCCGTCGGGAAGGCCGAGCCGCGCCCAGAGGCCGCCGCCCTCGCATCCGTCGGCGTCGTCCGCGCCGCCCTGGATCAGGAGGGCGCCGATCCCGTCTTCCTGGGCGAAACTCAACGCCAGGTTGAAGGCGAAGAAACTGGCGCCCGCTCCCGGATGCGCGCCGGCGACCATGACGACGCGCTTGCGCGGCGGCCCGCGCCGGGGCTGTCCCTTGAGCGTCAGCCCCAGCCGGCGCAAGAGCCGCCGGCGAATGACGCGCATCTCCGAGCCAAGCGGCCCATCCCCGGCGTGCGGCCCGTAGAGCCCGAGCGCGGCAAGCCGGTCCGCCGCCGGCGCATATGGGCGCGCGGCCGTTTCCATACGGGTCATGACAACGCCCCCGTCACGGGCGCAGCGGCGTCTTGCGCCGAAACGAACCAGGCGCAGGCCGCCCCCGCGATGAGGAGGCCAAGCCACGCCGCCGCAAGACGCATGCGCCCGCGCCGTCTCGCCGAGACGACCGCCGCGGAAGGAACCGGCGCAACCGAGCCAAGCACCGGGAACCCGGCGGCCCGCGCAAGCGCCGCTTCGTCAGGGAACCGATCGTCGAGAACGGCCGCCGCTCCGCCGGCGAGCAGCCCGGCGGCGACAGCCAGCCCCAGTCCGCCGAAAACCAGCGGCAGGCGCGACGGGCCGGGCGAGACCGCGAGCGACTGCGCAACCGCGAATGACGGCCCGCCGCCGGACGCGAACGCTCCGTCCGAAATCTCGGTCTCATCACGCAGGGCGGCCAGCGCCGCATGGGCCGCCTCAAGGGCGCGCCGTTCGTTCGCCAGGCGCCGGATTGCTTCATCCGCAGGCGGATTGGCGGGCGCGCTGGAGACGGAGGCTGGCGTGGAGACGGGATCGGGAGCGGAAACCGCAAGCGCGGCGGGCGCCGTCTCGCGTCCGGCAGACGTCTGGCCGCGAAGCGCATCCCGGCGCGCCTTCAGCGCCGCCGCCTCGTCGAGCGACGCCTGCAACGACGCGCCAAGGCGGGCATACGCATCATCGGCGGCAAGCCCCGCGGCGGCTTCAAGCTGGGCGATGCGCGCCTGCGCCGTCAGAATATCCGCCGCGTCCGGAGGGTTGTCGCGGCGCAGTTCGGAGAGGCGCAGGCGCCAGCGCAGAATGTCGCCGCCCTGTCGCGGCGGCGAGACGGCGACGGCCCGGTTCAACAGATCGGTCATGCGCGCCCGGGCGTCGGCCAGCGCGCGCTCGGTGCGGCGCAACTCAGCTGCGGCGCCGGCTTGCGCTCGCGGCGATGTTGGCGATGTTGGCGCGGCGCCATTCCCTGCCCCGTTCCGTTCAATGCCCGGTTCCAGGTCTCGCCCGGCTGACGGCGCAGCGCCGCGTTCGGCGGCGCCCCGCGCCGCTTTCAACGCCGCAAGGGCGGCTTCGTTCCGCGCGATCTTCGCTTCGTAATCCGCGATGCGCCGCGCCAGCGCGTCCTCCCCCGCCCCGTTCCGGCGCGCGGGCCCCGCGCCGAGATCGACCTCCCGCAATACCGCGAGCGCGGCCTCGACCGCCGCGCGCGCCTTGTGCGGATCGCTGTCATGATGGGAAATCGCAAGATGCAGCGGCGCCGGACTATCAACCCTCATGCGCCCGGCGAGCGCCCGGCGCCGCCGCTCGTCCAGGTCGGCGCGCGCCGCCATCTTTTCCAGTTGCGCAGGCGCGAGCAGGTCAAAGCGCAACGCCTCGACCCGGGCGCTGTAGCGTTCGTGAAGCTCGGGCCCGGCGGCGGCGCCCAGATCGAGATAAACGCCCGCGCGCGCGTCATAGCGCTGCGGGATCAGGAGAACGGCGAGCCACGCCATCGCGGCGACGGCGGCGGCGACGGCGACAATGCGCCATCGTGCGCGGCCAAGGCGGGCGGCGAAGCGCCGCATTCCCACGCCAGGGGTCGATTCGCCGAGGGTCGACACGCCGTACACGTCCGCTCTTTCTCCGCCCCCGGAAATCCCGCCGGGACGCCAGGTCCCGCGGGCGCGCTAAAGCGCGCTTTCCGGTATCAGGATGACATCGCCCGGCAGCACCGGCACGTTGGCGGCGATGTTGCCCTTGCGCAGGAGGTCGTTAAGGCGCAGGCGGTAGGACTGACGGTCCTCGCCCTGTCCGCGGATCAGGACGGCGCGGTTGCCGGCCGCGAATTCCGTCAGCCCGCCGACCGAAACCATGACGTCGAGCACGGTCATCCCGGCCTGGTAAGGCAGCGCCACCGGCTGCTGCGCTTCGCCGAGGACCCGCACCTGCTGGTCGAAGGTGGACGAGAAGTTGCTGACGATCACCGTCACTTCCGGCGCGCGAACATATTCGCGCAACGCGCCTTCCAGGTCGTTGGCCAGGGCCGAGGGGGTCTTGCCCGAGGCCACCATGTCCTCCACCAGCGGCGTTGAAATGCGCCCGTCGGGCCGCACGGTGACGCTGGTGGACAGCTCCGGAGAGCGCCATACGAAAACTTCGAGCTGATCGAGCGGTCCGATCAGGTAATCCGGCGCCGACGCGGCGGCGGCGGAGGCCGTCGTCGGCGCGGCGCGCAGATTGCCGCCCCCGACCGAGCCGCAGCCGGCGAGAAGGACGAGCGCAAAAACCGCAAGCGTTTTCGTGCAGAAATCAGATATCTTGGTCATGTCGGTCATTCCCCAAAGTTCGCCCAAGCGATGTCGCCCGCGCCAGGCAGTTCCTACCCGGGATTATTAATTGATTTGCAAGTCCTTTGCCATGCCCGGCAAAACGCGCCGCAAAGCGTCGGGATTCAGGGCTGTTGTCAAGAACCGGGACCGGCCGGTCCGGCTTCGGGACGGATTTCACGGCCGTTTGCAAAGGGGGCGAAGGGGGCGGGCGCGATCCCTGGCGCAAAGGCCGGAACAGCGGGGGCATTGCGGGAACCGGCGCCTTAACGGCTCGTTAAGCATGAGGGGAGATAAGAGCGGGACACCCTTTTCCGGCCGCAATCATCGGGGTCTCATGTCAGACGAACTCGCCCGCATCGCCATCGCCCTTGTCGCCGTCCTCGGCATGATCGGCGGCGGCGCCATGCTGGCGAAGCGTCTCGGCCTCGCCTCGCAGGGCGTCGCCATCGGCGCGAAACGCCGCCTGGCGATCGTGGAGAGCATGGCCCTCGACGCCCGGCGGCGCGTCGCGATCATCAGATGCGACAACGCGGAACACCTGATCCTGCTCGGCGCCAACGGGGAAAGCGTGATCGCCAGCGATATTGGCGGCGGCGACGCCGGCGGCATCGTCATTTCAAACGATGCAAACGCGGAATCGTCCGACGACGCCCCAACGGGCGGACGCCGCGCCGCCTGACCTGAACGGGTCTGACCGGTTTTTACGCCCCGGCATGCGGAACTCCCGGCATATGGAACCCCGGCATATGGAACAATGAAAAACGCCGCCTCCTGAAGGAAGCGGCGTTTAAACCCGATTTCGGTATTGAAGCGATCCCGGATACCCCCCCGGATAACCCCGGCGCCGGCGGCTTCGCGCCCTTTCGGCGCTGCCTGTCAGAGCTCCCTTGAGGCGCGCCCTGCCGGGAGGGACCGGAATTGCCGCCGCGTTTCGCGACCGATCCCCCCAAAGGTTAGCCTAAGCGCGGGCCCGCTTGCGCCGCCGCGCCGCCGCCAGTCCCGCAAGACCGAGGCCGAAGAGCGGCGCAGCCGCCGGCAGCGGCACCTCGGCCACCTTGACGGAGTCGATAAACCCGCCCAGCGAGTTGCTCTTGCCGAAGGCCTCGAACGCGATGGCGTTGAAGGAGCTTTTCGCGGTGTACAGGACCGAAAAGATCGTCCAGTTGGAGAGCGACGACGTGGTCTCGTTCACTTCGAGGAGCAGGACCTGATCCTCAATGACGTCGCCGTCGAGGTCGTAGGCGTAAAGCCGGATGCCGTTGTCGTCTTCCCTGTTGGTGCGCGGCTTGTAGGCGAAGGAAATGTCGTAGGTGCGCCCTTCCACGAAACCGACATTCGCCGCCATGGTGGAATTGGTCGGCCCGGCCACGCCGCCGCGCTTGGAGTCGCTGTCGAGCTCCACATACTGGCTGCCGTCATAGGCGTCGGAAACGCCCGCGCTTTCATTCTGGATCTCGATGCCCGCGCCGCCAAGGCTCGACCAGTCGCCATTGTCGCCGACGCCGGACTGATAGACGGCCCAGCTGTCGGTTTCAGGAGCTTCAAAGCTGTCGTAGAAAATAACGCCTGCGGATGCGGGGGCCGCGCCCGCGAGGGATAAAGCGCCGACGATCAGCGCGCCTTTGACATTCGAGAACACAACAAACTCCACATCTGAAAACTTAATCTCGCGTTTATACCAAAAACCGCGACGGGTTTGTCAAATTATTTATTCTGCATTTAGACTTTTTTATGGTTAACGCAAAGCAAAGCGCCCCGCTTTTCCATGCGCGGTTGCATCCGGGCGGCGCATGTCGCGCGTTAACCAAGACGCAAACCGGACCGCGACGCGCCGCGCCGCTAGATGTGAAGCGCATGGCCAAGCGTTCGAAGCGCGGCCTCCTGAAAGGCCTCGCCCTGGGTCGGGTGCGCGTGGATCGTCCCGGCAATGTCTTCAAGCCGGGCGCCCATCTCCAGCGCCAGCCCGAAAGACGCGGCGAGTTCGGCGACGCCGCCGCCGACCGCCTGCACGCCCAGAACGAGATGATTGTCCTTACGCGCCGTAATGCGGACAAAGCCTTCTTCGGCCTCCATGGTCATGGCGCGGCCGTTTACGGAAAACGGAAAATTCTGTGTAATGACGTCATGGCCCGCCGATGCGGCTTCCTCCGGCGAAAGCCCCGCGGAGACGATCTCGGGGTCCGTGAAGCAGATCGCGGGAATGGCGGCCTTGTCCCAGGAGCGGTCTTTCCCCGCGATGATTTCCGCGACCATCTCCCCCTGCGCCATGGCGCGGTGGGCCAGCATCGGCTCGCCCGTGACGTCGCCGATGGCGAAAACGCCGGTCATCGCCGTGCGGCACTGCTCGTCGATCCTGATAAACGGACCGTCCATGTCGAGCGCCAGATTGTGCCGTCCCCAGCCTTCCGTCGCCGGCGCGCGGCCGACCGTAACGAGAATCTTGTCGGCGGGAACGACGCTCGCCGTCCCGTTCGCATCTTCCACTTCCAGCCCATTATCGGTCCTGCCCTTCGCCTTGACGCCCAGCATGACCTCGATACCGAGGGCTTTCATTTTCTTCGCGACCGGCCGCGTCAGCGCCTTGTCGTAAAGCGGCAGGATGCGGTCGCGCGTCTCGATCACCGTCACGGCGGCGCCGAGCTTGGCGAAGGCGATTCCCAGTTCCAGCCCGATATAGCCGGCGCCGATCACCGCCAGGCGCGCCGGCGGCGCGGCGAGATCAAGGGCCTGCGTCGAGGAGATGACGTCCCCGCCGAACGGCAGAAACGGCAGCTCCACCGGGACCGACCCCGTCGCGATAATAATATTTTCGGCGCGGATGGTTTGAATCCCGTCGGCGGTCTTCACCTCGACGGTCTTGCCGTCGATGAACGACGCCCAGCCCCTGATCGGACGCACCTTGTTCTTTTTCAACAGCATGCCGACCCCGCCGGTGAGGCGCTTGACGATCCCGTCCTTCCACTGAACGGTTTTCGCAAGATCGAGGCGCGGCGCGCCGGCGCTGACGCCGAGCGCCGACCCGTCGGCGAAACGGCGCGCCTTTTCGAATTCGTCCGCCGCGTGGATAAGCGCTTTCGACGGAATGCAGCCGACATTGAGGCACGTGCCGCCATCGGCGACCCCTTCGACAATCACCGTGTCAAGGCCGAGCTGCCCCGCTCGGATCGCCGCCACATAACCGCCCGGTCCGGCGCCGATGACGAGCACGTTGCATTCAATGAAGGTCATAAGGTCCTCGTTTTCTCTTCCGAACGCCCGGCGCCCGAGACTTGCGGGGGCCGCGCCCGCGTTCCGGGATGAAAGGCGCTCCCGCCCCGATTTTTGATCATGGTCTTGCGTTATGTTTTCGCGCGTGTGTCTTTACGTCGCCCGGCCGAT
Organism: Parvularcula sp. BBD 1991-13; assembly: GCA_001657385.1. Lineage (GTDB taxonomy): Bacteria > Pseudomonadota > Alphaproteobacteria > Caulobacterales > Parvularculaceae > Hyphococcus. The sequence goes on from LYSZ01000003.1 coordinate 301,806, forward strand.
GCAGGGAGCGTCGACGCCTCCTGCAAAGGCGCGTCTAGCCATCGATCAGCCACTTCATTTTTTTCTCATCCATGGCGGGCAGCCATTCCGGCGTTTCGCCCGCGCGCGCCGTCACCTCGTGCAGGCGCGCAAAGCCCTCCCGCCAGTGGTCGTATTGATAGGCGAACATCTTGACGGCGAGGGATCTGTTAAGGGCGCCTTCGTCGTTCAGCATCCAGATCATGTACCAGAAATAGAGAACGCTGGCCAAATCGTGATACTGTCCCTTGTGTCCGTCCCGCGCCTTGTCTGAAAAGAGCTCGCTGAACGGACGCGGATCATCGGCGTAGGCGCCCTTCAGATAGACCCAGGCCTGGCGCCGCGCCCGCTGCATCTCGCCGGAATGATACTGGTTGAACAGATCGAGCGTCGTTTGCAGTTTTTCCTTGCGCCGGTTAAGCGCCCGCGTCAGCAATGCGCCGATCAGCGCGCCCAGCGTCGCGGCCAGCAGCGGCAGATAGCCCGTCATCGTCGCCCCCTTTTGCTTCTCGCCGCGTCATGCGCGGCGCCTTCCGAAACCGCTAGTCCTCAATAAAGATGGTCGCCGGGTTTTCCATCAGCGCCTTGATGCGCTGGATGAACACCGCCGCGTCCCAGCCGTCCACGACGCGGTGGTCGAAGCTCGAAGAGAGGTTCATTACCTTCCGGGGGCGGAATTCCCCCCCGTCCCAGACCGGCTTCACCTGCATCTTGTTGACGCCGATGATGGCGACCTCCGGATGGTTGATCACCGGTGTCGTCACGACGCCGCCCATGGCGCCCAGCGAGGTGATGGTGATGGTCGAGCCGGTCAGCTCCTCGCGGGACGCCTTGCCGGCGCGCGCCGCGTCGGACAGCCGCGCCACCTCCTCGGCGCAATCCCAGAGGTCGCGGGCCTCCACGTGACGCGCGACGGGCACCATCAGACCGTTCGGGGTCTGGGCGGCGACGCCGATATGACATCCGCCATACTGGCGAACGACGCCGGCCTCGTCGTCGTAAAGCGCGTTCAGATGCGGCTGATCGGCGATCGCCCTGACCATGGCGCGCATCAGGAAGGGCAGGATCGTCAGCTTCGGCCGGCCCTCCTTCCGGGTCTCGTTCAGTTCCTTGCGGAGATCCTCGATCGCGGTCATGTCGATTTCGTCGACATACGTAATGTGAGGGATGCGCGATTTCGCGACCGCCATCTTCTCGGCGATCTTGCGGCGCAGGCCGATGACCGGAACCTCGGTCACGGTCAAGTTGCGCGCCAGCCCGGCGCCGCGGGACGGCCCGGCGCCCTCGGCGAAAAAGGCGTCGAGATCCTCGTGGGTGATGCGCCCCGCCGGCCCCGATCCGCGCACCCGGCGCAGGTCGATCCCGGCCTCGCCCGCGCGCCTGCGCACCGCCGGCGAGGCGAGCGGCTTTTCGCCCTCCGCGCGCGGCGCCGTGTCGGCCGTGCGGGCATATGTGCGAACGGGCGCGCGAACAGGCGCCGCCGGGGCGCGCCCGGCGCCGTTCGGCGCGCCGCCCGCGGCTTCGGAGGGCGGTTCTTTTCCGCTTATGTTTTTTCTGTCTGCGTCTTTTGAGTCGGGGCGGTCCCTGTCGGCGCCGTTCCTGTCCGCCCTGCGCGCGGATTTCTCGGCGCGCCCAATTTCAGCTTCGGCGGGTTTGACTGCGTCAGATTCGGAGCGCCCGGCGTCCGCCGGCAACGCCGCGCCGGGCTTGGTGTTGCCCGCGCCTTCAACCTCCAGGCGGATCAGGGGCGAGCCGACGGCCATGACGTCGCCGATTTCGCCGCCGCGCCAGATCACCTTGCCGTCCACCGGGGACGGGATCTCCACAGTCGCCTTGTCGGTCATGACCGCGGCGAGCACGTCGTCCTCGCGCACGGCCGCGCCGATCTCGACCATCCATTCGACCAGTTCCGCCTCGGCCACGCCCTCGCCCACATCGGGCAGCTTGATCATATGCTCGCCCATCTACGCGGCCTCCATGACTTTTTTCAGCGCATCGCCGACACGTTTCGGGCCGGGGAAGTAATCCCACTCATGGGCATGCGGATACGGGGTGTCGTAACCGGTCACGCGGATGACCGGCGCCTCCAGGTGATAAAAGCACCCTTCCGCGACGACCGCCATCAGTTCCGCGCCGAACCCGCAGGTTTTCGTCGCCTCGTGCACGATCACGCAACGGCCCGTCTTGCGCACCGACGCCTCGATGGCTTCCAGGTCGAGGGGCAGGATGGTGCGCAGGTCCAGGATCTCCGCGTCGATCCCGGTCTCCTCCGCGGCGGCTTCGGCGACATAGACCATGGTGCCGTAGGCGAGCACGGTGACGTCGGCGCCCTCGCGCCGCACCGCCGCCTTGCCAAGGGGCGTCGTGTAGTAATCGTCGGGCACCTCGCCCGCCTCGTGCTTGGACCACGGCGTGACCGGCCGGTCGTGATGGCCGTCGAACGGGCCGTTATAGAGCCGCTTGGGCTCCAGAAACATGACCGGGTCGTTGTCCTCGATGGCCGCGATCAGCAAACCCTTGGCGTCATAAGGATTGGACGGGATCACCGTCTTGATCCCCGCCACGTGGGCGAACAGGGCCTCCGGGCTCTGGCTATGGGTCTGGCCGCCGAAAATACCGCCGCCCGTGGGCATGCGCACCACCATCGGCACGGTGAAATCGTTGTTGGAGCGATAGCGGATGCGGGCGGCCTCCTGCGTGATCTGGTCGTAGCCCGGATACATGTAGTCAGCAAACTGAATTTCAACGCAGGGACGCAGGCCGTAGACCGCCATGCCGATCGCCGCGCCGATAATGCCGCTTTCATTGATCGGCGCGTCGAAACAGCGATGCTTGCCGTATTTTTTCTGAAGCCCTTCGGTGCAGCGAAAGACGCCGCCAAAAAACCCGACATCCTCGCCGAACACGACCACGTTCTCGTCGCGTCCCATGGCGTTGTCCATGGCGCTGCGAATGGCCTGGATCATTGTCATGCGCGCCATGGCTAAACTCCCGCTTCCTGACGCTGCCGGCGCAGATGCAGCGGCATTTCCTCGAAAACGTCCTCGAACATCATACGCGGCGAGGAATGCGGTCCGTCATGGAGCGTGCCGTTTTTCTGCGCCTGCTTCTGGGCCTCGGCGACTTGCCCCTCGATGATCTCGCGGGTCTGGTGATGCTGCGCGTCGGACCAGACGCCGCGGGCGATCAGATGATTCTTCAGCCGCTCGATCGGATCGCCGAGGGGCCAGGCCGTCGATTCCTCTTTCGGTCTGTAGGCGGACGGGTCGTCGGAGGTCGAGTGCGCCCCGACGCGGTAGGTGACGTATTCGATCAGCGTCGGTCCGTGGCCGGCCCGGGCGCGCTCCGCCGCCCATTTGGCGACCGCGTAAACGGCGAGGTAATCGTTGCCGTCCACCCTGAGCGCCGGGATGCCGAAACCGAGGCCGCGGGCCGCGAAGGTCGCCGCCTTGCCGCGCGCGATGCCCTGATAGGTGGAGATCGCCCACTGATTGTTGACGATGTTCAGCACCACCGGCGCGCGGTAGGTCGAGGCGAAGACAAGCGCCGAGTGGAAATCGGATTCCGCCGTGGAGCCGTCGCCGATCCACGATGCGGCGATCTTCGTGTCACCCTTGATCGCCGACGCCATGGCCCAGCCGACCCCCTGAATGAACTGGGTCGCGAGATTGCCGGAAATGGTGAAAAAGCCGTGCTCCTTGGAGGAATACATGATCGGCAGCTGCCGGCCCTGGAGCGGGTCGGCGCTGTTGGAGTAAATCTGGTTCATCATCTCGACCATGGGATAGTCGGACGACAGGAGCAGCCCCTGCTGGCGGTAGGTCGGGAAATTCATGTCCCCCTGGCGCAGGGTCTTGGCGAAGGCGCAGGCAATGGCCTCCTCCCCGAGCGCCTGAACATAAAAGCTGGTCTTGCCCTGGCGCTGAGCCGTCAGCATGCGCGCGTCGAACGCACGCACACGGAGCATGTCTTCAAGACCCTCCTTGAGCTGGTCGTCCGTCAGCATGTCCGCCCACGGACCGACCGCCTCGCCCTCGCGGTTCAGAACACGGATGATCGAATAGGCGAGATCGTGAATGTCCTCGGAGGCGACGTCGATCGCCGGCTTGCGGACCGAGCCGGCCTTCGGGATCGGAACGTTGGAGAAGTCCGGCGTGTCGCCGGGGCGAAACTCCGGCTCGGGCACGTACAGGGACAGCGGCGCGTCGTCGCTCATCGCTCAGCTCCAATTTCCTCCGGCCCGGCGGCGGCCCGGGGGGGCGGACCATGCGCGAAGCCTTTGTTTATAGCGGCGTTTCCGGACGGATGCGCCGAATTTTTTCGCCCGCTTCTAGGCCCTGTGCGGCGGCCAAGGCAATGGCGGAAAATCAGACTTCGGGAAAAAAGCAATAGCCGATCAATGGCCATGGCTTTGGAGAGGATTGCTCCAATCGAAGGGGCGTTCAAGACACAAACGACCCAGCCCGCTTGCGCCGCCGCGCCGCGCGTCTCAGCCGCCGGCCAGCGCCGTCCATTCTTCTTCCGTGAGCACCGTAACGCCGAGATCCTGCGCCTTTTTCAGTTTTGACCCGGCCTTGGCGCCGGCGACGAGGTAGTCCGTCTTGGCCGAGATGGAGCCGGACACCCTCGCGCCGAGACTCTGGGCGCGCGCCTTGGCCTCGTCCCGGGTCATGGTCTCCAGCGTTCCGGTGAAAACGACGGTCCGGCCCGCCACCGGGCTGTCGGCGGCGGCGGTTTGCGCGGCCTGCGGGCGCACCTCGCGCAACAGGCGGTCGACGGCCTCGCGGTTATGGACCTCGTCGAAGAAGTCGATCGCGCCCTGCGCCACCAGGGCGCCGACGCCGTCGATCGACAGCATGTCCTGATAGGCCTCGCTCTCGCGATCGCGCGCTTTCACCGCGGCGGCGTAGAAGCCGTCGAAGCCGCCGTAATGTTCCGCGAAAAGGCGCGCATTGGTCTCGCCGACATGGCGCACGCCAAGGGCGTTGATGAAGCGGGCGGCGGAAATCTCCCGCCTGGCGTCTATGGCGTCGAACAGGTTGCCCATGGATTTCGCGTTGGTCGGCGTTTTGTTTCCATCCTTGTCCAGATGGATCGATCCGTCGGGTTTCTTTTTGTAGGCATAAAGATCGATCTCGCCCGAATCCTGGCGCCGGCGCAGGGTGAAGATGTCGGCGGGCTCGCGAATGATTCCCTGCTCGAAAAAGGCGGCGATCTGTTTCTCGCCCAGCCCCTCGATGTCGAAGGCGTTGCGGGAGACGAAATGCTTCAACCGCTCCACCGCCTGCGCCGCGCAGATGAGCCCGCCGGTGCAGCGCCGGTCGACATCCGCCTTGCCGGTCTGCGGATTGACCTCGTTGACCGCATGGCTGTCGCAGACCGGACAGCGGTCGGGAAAAACGAAGGGCTTCGCGCCCTTCAGACGTTTGTCTTTGAGAACCTCCACCACTTGCGGGATGACGTCGCCTGCGCGCTGGATCACCACCGTATCGCCGACGCGCGCGTCCTTGCGCTTGATCTCGTCCTCGTTGTGGAGCGTCGCGTTGGAGACGACGACGCCGCCCACGGTCACGGGTTTGAGCCGCGCGACCGGCGTCAGCTTGCCGGTGCGTCCGACCTGGATCTCGATCGCCTCCAGAACCGTCGTCGCTTTCTCCGCCGGGAACTTGTGCGCCGTCGCCCAGCGGGGGTGGCGCGAGACGAAGCCCAGCCGCTCCTGATAGTCGAGCCGGTCGACCTTGTAGACGACGCCGTCAATGTCGTAGCCGAGCCCGGCGCGCGCCTCGCCGATCATGCGATAATGCGCGATCAGCTCGTCGACCGTTTCGAAGCGCCGCATCAACGGGTTGATCTCGAAACGGAGCTTTTTCAGCCGCCGCACCGCATCGAACTGCGTCTCCGCCAGCGGCTCGCTGAGCGCCCCCCAGGCGTAGGCGAAGAACCGCAGCGGGCGCGCGGCGGTGATGGCGGCGTCGAGCTGGCGCAGGGAGCCGGCGGCGGCGTTGCGGGGATTGGCGAACGCCTCCTCGCCCTCGGCCTCCAGCCGCGCGTTGAGGGCGAGGAAATCCTCGTGGCTCATATAGACCTCGCCGCGCACCTCCAGCAGGTCCGGCGCGCCTTTCAGCGCCTTGGGAATGTCGTCGATGGCAAGCGCGTTCGCGGTCACGTTCTCGCCGACGGCGCCGTCGCCGCGGGTCGCCGCCAGGGCCAGCACGCCCTTTTCATAGCGCAGATTGAGGGACAGGCCGTCGATCTTCGGCTCGGCGGTGAAGGCGAGCGACGCGTCCTCGTCCAGCTTCAGGAACCGGCGCACCCGTTTGACGAAATCCGCCACGTCCGCCTCGTCGAAGGCGTTGTCGAGGGACAGCATCGGCAGGGCGTGCCTGACCTTGTCGAACTTCGCCGACGGCGCCGCGCCGATTTTGTCCGACGGCGAATCGTCGCGCTTCAATTTGGGAAAGCGTTTTTCAATAAGCAGATTGCGCCGGCGCAGGGCGTCGTAGGCCGCATCCGACATCGCCGGGCGGTCGTCGGCGTAATAGGCGCGGTCCGCCTCGGCGATCTTTGCGGCAAGGCGCGCAAGCTCCGCCGCCGCCTGTTCCGGCGTCAGCCTGGCGACGGGAATGTCATCGGTTCGTGCTGCCTTCTGTTTCGCCATGGGATCGCCGTCAGTTCGTTATCGCCGCACGCGACATGGGGTTTTCTCAACCTCTAGTGCCGCCGGCGCGCCCCGCCGGTCAAGCGGGCCGAAGGCGAAAACGGCGGGCGGCGCCAGGCCCATGCGGCTATCGCGCCGAGGCGAGGCGCTTGCGGGCGGGCTTGCGGGCGGATTTGCCGGCGGACTTGTCTGCCGATTTGCTTGCCGGCTTGGCCGTGGATTCTCGGGACGTTTTCCCGCGGCCGCCGTCGCCCGTGGGCGGCGCGCCCAACAGGCGCCGGGCGGCGGCGCGGGCTTCGTCGGTGATCTGCGCGCCGGAGAGCATGCGCGCGATCTCCTCGACCCGGTCGTCGCCCTCGACCGGCGTCACGGCGGTCGACGTCGACGCCCGGCGCTGGCGCTTCTCGATGCGCCAGTGGCGTTCGGCGCGGGCGGCGACCTGCGGGCTGTGGGTGACGACCAGCACCTGCGCGTCGGCGGCGAGCCGGGCAAGGCGTTCGCCCACCGCGTCGGCCACCGCGCCGCCGACGCCCGCGTCGACCTCGTCGAAAATAATCACGGTGCGGTTTTCCTTCGCCGCCAGCGCCGCCTTCATGGCGAGGACGAACCGCGACAGCTCGCCGCCCGACGCGATGGTTTTCAGCGGTCCCGCCGGCGCGCCCGGATTGGTGGCCACCATGAATTCCACCGCGTCGACGCCCTCCGCCGTCGGACGGTCCGTATGCGTTTCGATCCGGGTCTGAAAGACCGCGCGGCCGAGTTTCAAGGGCGCAAGCTCCTTCGCCACCGCCTTGTCGAGTTTCTTCGCCGCCGCGGCGCGGGCCGCGGACAGGGCGCGCGCCGCGGCGCGGTAGGCGTCCTGCGCCTCTTTCGCGGCCTGCTCCAAAGCGTCGAAGGCGGCTTCCCCCTGTTCGAGATCGTTCAGCGCCGCCTCGGTTCTGTCGCGCAGGGCGCACAGCATGTCCGGCGGCACGCCGTGCTTTCTCGCTTCTGCGCGAAGGGCGAACAGGCGTTCCTCCACCCGGTCGATTTCGTCGGGCTGGGCGCCGAACCGGTCGATCGCCGCATCGAGGAGCGCGCGGGCCTCCCCCGCTTCGCTGAGCGCGCTGTCAAGGCGCTCGACAGCGGCGCTCAACAGCTCGCTGTCCGCGACGCGGCCCGCGGCCCGTTCGATATGACGCAGGGACGCCGACAGCCTGCCGTCGACGTCGCCCGCCTCAAGCGCCGAGACGGCGGCGTTCAGGTCTTCGGCGATTTTCTCCGAGGCCGTCAGTTCCGCCCGGCGGGCCGCCAGCGCGGCCTCTTCATCCGGCTGCGGATCAAGATCCGCCAGGGTGCGCGCCATATGGCGCAGATAGTCCGCCTCGCGCAGGGCGGCGTCGCGCTCGCGGCGGCGCTCGTCGAGGGCGGCCTCGGCCTCGCGCCAGTTCCGCCACAACCGGCCGAGACCGTCGACCCTGCGCGTCAGCCCGCCGAACTCGTCGAGCATTGCGCGGTGCGCCGCGGCGGTCAAAAATCCGCGCCCGTCATGCTGGCCGTGAATTTCCAGCAGCAACTCGCCGACGGCGCGCAACAGGCGGATGGAGACCGGCTGGTCGTTGACGAAGGCGCGCCCGCGCCCGTCGGCGCTCTGCACCCGGCGCAGGATGATCTGATCGTCCTCGGCGGAAAGTCCGTTTTCCTCAAGCAGGGCCCAGGCGTCATGATCGGCGGCGGGCTCGAAAATCGCCGAGACGACGCCCTGTTTCGCGCCCGCCCTGACCGCGCCGCGCTCGGCGCGGCCGCCGGCGGCGAGCCCCAGCGCGTCGAGCAGGATCGACTTGCCCGCGCCGGTCTCGCCGGTCAGCGCCGTCAGCCCGCGCCCGAGCGACAGCCGCGCCTGGTCGATCAGCACGTAATCCTGAATGTGTAGCCCGACCAGCATGCGGGACCGCCTGACCCTTGTGAGCGTCGTTGAATGACAAGCGTATAGACCGGTTCGCAGCGCGCCCAAATAGGCTTTCACGCGAGGGTCGCACAGCGCTTACAAAGCGCCGGGGATACGGCGCCGGCCCGCGCGGCCCATGCGCGAAAAGCTCCTCCTGAGGAGCGCGCGGGAGGGGCCCGGACGGCCTTTACGGCGTGCGGCTGATCCGGCCTTCCGGCTCCTGATCGGGGGCGAGGTCTTCAAGCTCCCGCGCGGAGGGCGGCGTCACGTCGCCGAGCTCTGCGGGATTGATCGCGCGCAGGGTTTCGTTGGGATCGCGCTCCTGATCGTCGTCGCCCCCGCCGTCGGCGGTCGGCAGCCGGGTGGCGTTCACGGCGAGAACGTCGCGATCCTCGAACAGGCGGTAAGAGTCGCGGTACCACCGGCTCCCGGGATAATTGTGGCCGAGGACGGCGGCGGCGGCGCGCGCCTCGCTGACGATGCCGAGCTCGATATAGGCTTCGACCAGCCGGTGCAGCGCTTCGGGCGCGTGGCTGGTCGTCTGGTATTCGTCGACCACTTTCTTGAAGCGGTTGATGGCGGCGATGTGCTTGTTCTCGCGAAGGTAGAACCGGCCGATATACATTTCCTTCCCGGCCAGGTGGTCATAGGTCAGGTCAAGCTTGAGCCGCGCGTCGATGGCGTATTCCGTGTCCGGATAGCGCCGGATGACATCCGTGAGCGCCGCGACCGCGTTGTCCGTGAATTCCTGATCGCGGCCGACGTCGCGGATGCGTTCGTAATGGCACATCGCTTTCAGGTAATAGGCGTAAGCGGCGTCCTTGTTGCCGGGATGCAGGGCGACGAACTGGTCGATCGAATCGACCGCCTCGTCATAATCGTTACCCTGATAATATGCGAACGCCTTCATCAGCATGGAGCGGCGCGCCCATGACGAATAGGGATGCTGGCGTTCGACTTCCTCGAAGAACGCAATCGCCCGGTCGTAGCGCTTGCGCTCCAACTCGCGGGTCGCCGAGGCGTAAAGCTGCTCCACCGGGCGCTCCACGTAAGCGAACTTTTCCTTGCCGCCGGACGAACCGCAGGCCGCCAGCGCCGAAACCAGCGCAAACAGCCCGAACCCCTTGACGAAAAACCGATACCCTGCCGCCATACTCCTGATCGCCGCCTTCCCAGATTCTGATGCGCCCCCGCCAGGACGCAACCTAATGCGCGCCAGGGAAAGCGTCAAACCGGGGAGCGTCGAACGGGGACCCGTCCAACAGGAAAACACCGAACGGGCGGGCCGGCAAAGGTCGAGGGAGGCGACGAAGCGCCGGGGAAAGGCGTATCGGCGGGGCTGCGGGGCTCAGGCAAGCGCGGCGACGCTGCGGCGCGCGCGGCGCTCGGCCGGGACGGAGCGGTCCTCGGCCGCGTCTTGCAGCGCCTGCGCCATGCGCACGTTCAGGTCGTGCCCCGGCTTGACGGCGCGGATGCGTCCGAGGACGGGAACGCCGAGAAGGTAGAGATCGCCGACCAGATCGAGCGCCTTGTGCAGCGCGAATTCCTGGGCGTCGCGAAGGCCGGACCGGTTGAGGAGCTTCTCCCCGTCCACCACGAGGGAGTTTTCCAGCGACCCGCCCCGGGCGAGGCCGGCGGCGCGCAACAGGTCGATTTCCTCGACGCGGCAGAAAGTGCGCGCCGACGCCATGCGCGCGCAATCCGTCACCGCCGCGAGGTCGAGCCGCAGCGACTGCCGGCCGATGATGCAGTCCGCAAACTCGATGGTGATGTCGATGACGCAGCGCTCGCCGGGGACGATTTCAATCAGACGCTCGCCGTCGCGCACCGTGAACGGGCCGTCCGGGAGAGCGATTCCGCGCCGCGGCGCCGGTTGCAGATCGCAGCCCGCCTCGTTGAAGGCGTTGAGAAAAATATCGGCGCTGCCATCCAGTATCGGCACTTCGGGGCCGAACACGTCGATGCGGGCGTTGTCGACGCCGGCAAGCCGAAGCGCGGCCAGCAGGTGCTCGACCGTGGCGACGCTGGCGCCGTTGTCGGCGGCGAGCGTCGTGCCGTGACGGGTGTTTCTGACGCATCGCGGCGAGGCGGCGACCTCGTTCACGCCCTCGCCGAGATCAAGCCGGCGAAAGACGATCCCCGCATCCGCGCCGGCGGGCCGCACCGTGGCGGCGCATTGCTGTCCGGAGTGAAGGCCGACCCCGTTGAACGTGACGCTGGCGCCGATAGTTTGCTGGAATGCGCCCGTATCCTGAAATATTGCCCGCATGAGACTGCCCGTCTTTTTCTTTGCGCCATCCGCGCCTGTGCGACAGTAGCGTCTTGTTGTCCCCGGATCGCCCTCGCCCGCCGCTCCCGGCCGATATTGCCCGCCGTCGTTTTTCGTCATCACCGTCAATGCGACGCCGCCCTTTTCCCCGGCGCGTCTTGAAACGCTTCGCGAAACCGGACCAGACGAACTGAATCAACGCACCGTCCCCAACTCAAAGATTAACTGAGATCGCTCAAAAATCGCCCCCGCCACAGGATCAAGCATTGTTACGCTATGTTGCAGCACAAAACATCGCTTCCGCGGCAGTTTACGCCCAAAGCGGTTTAACGCGGTTTAAAGCCCGGTTTTAAAACGTTGTTTCCGCCTCGCCGGGGGGAATGCGCGACACGAAAAAGCCTCCGGACGGAAAGACCGTCGCGGAGGCGGCAGAGGGTCGAGCGCGGATCAGGACGCCGCGAAACCATGGAGATCCGGCGCGGGTCAGCCGGTCTTGCGCTTGCGCAGGAAGGACGGAATTTCAAGATCGGCCTCTTCCTGTTGGTCAAAGAGGTCGCCGCGCGGCCCGGAGGAAGGCTTGGCGGCCTCGGGCGCGCGCGCGGGCGGCGTCTCGCGCTGGGGCTCGGCGCCGCCGGCCCCGAGCGACTTGAACATCTCCACGGCCACTTCAAGAGAATGCTTGCCAAATTCCTGGGCGCCCCGAAACGGATTGCGCCCGGCCTGCATCTCGTCGGCGGACGGCGAGGCCGCTGGGACCGAGTGCGCCGGCGCCGAAACCGCGCGGGACGGCGTCGCCGGTGCGGAAGACGGCGTGACGGGAGCGGACGGTCCGCCCGCGGTCAGCGGCGGCGCGCCCGCCGCGCCTTCGGTCAGCATGCGGCGGATGCGTTCGTGAACGTCGCCGACGGGATTGGCCGGGGCGGTCGCCGCGTCGCCGGCAACGCCTGCCGGCGCGCCTTGCGATGACGGCTGGACCGGCGGCGAGGCCAGGGAAGAAGCCCGCGAGGATGACGGGGCGGCCGATGACGGGGTCCGGTCGACCGGCAGGGGATCGCGCCACGGCTTCGCGACGGTGTTGGTGTTCACGCGGATTTGCGGCTTCGGCTCCTGCTTGTCCTCGACGTCGATGCCGGTGGCGACGACGGAGACGCGCACGCGGCCTTCAAGCTCCTGGTTGAAAGTCGAGCCGACGATAATGTTCGCATCCGGATCGACTTCCGCGCGGATGCGGTTCGCCGCCTCGTCCACCTCGAACAGGGTCATGTCCATCGAACCGGTGATGTTGATCAGGACGCCGCGGGCGCCCTTCATGGAAACCTCGTCGAGCAGCGGGTTGGAAATCGCCGCCTCCGCCGCCTGGATGGCGCGCTTGTCGCCCTCGGCCTCGCCGGTGCCCATCATCGCCTTGCCCATCTCGCTCATCACCGTGCGCACGTCGGCGAAATCGAGATTGATCAGACCCGGCATGACCATCAGGTCGGTGATGCCGCGTACGCCGGAATGCAGCACCTGATCGGCCATGGCGAAGGCCTCGTGGAAGGTCGTGCGTTCATTGGCGATGGAAAAAAGATTCTGGTTCGGAATAATCAGCAGCGTGTCGACGTGCTTTTGCAACTCCTCGATGCCGGTTCCGGCGATGCGCATCCGCCGGGCGCCCTCGAAATGAAACGGCTTGGTGACGACGCCCACCGTCAGGATGTCGCGCTCCTTCGCCGCCTTGGCGATGACCGGGGCCGCGCCGGTGCCGGTGCCGCCGCCCATGCCCGCGGTGACGAACAGCATGTGGCAGTTGCCGACATGCTCCAGGATTTCGTCGAGCGATTCCTCCGCCGCCGCGCGCCCGATATCGGGCATGGAGCCCGCGCCGAGCCCCTGTGTGGTCTTGACGCCGAGCTGGATGCGCTTGTCCGCCTTCGACAGTCCCACCGCCTGCGCGTCGGTATTCGCAACCACGAACTCAACGCCTTCAAGCTTGCTCTCGATCATGTTGTTGACCGCGTTGCCGCCGGCGCCGCCCACGCCGATGACGGTGATGCGGGGTTTCAGTTCGGTCAATTCCGGGACGCTAAGGTTTAATGGCATGAACAGCTCCGATGATGCGCATAAGTATCGGGGGATTCCCTCGCGGTGGTTAGCCCTTTGTTAAAGATTCGTTGAGAACCCTTTCTAAATGGTTAACGCCCCCTTAACGAACGCCGGTTTTTTTCAACGATCGCACGCGGCCCCGGCGACCGCCGCCGGGATCTAGAACTTCGCCCGCAACCACGCTTCGACCCCGCCGAACAGGGACGCTCTCTCTCCCACGTGGGCTGATTGGCGCGCGGCGCCAAGCGCTGATTGATGTTCGCCGTTAAATTCGACGTAATTCCGGATCAGGCCGGCGGCGACGGCGAAGCCGGGCGCGCCCGCCGCCTCCGGCGCGCCGACGAAATGGTTCGGCCGGCCGAGGCGCGCCTTGACGCCGAGGGCGCGTTCGGCGATCTCGCGCGCGCCGACCAGAAGGCTGCCGCCGCCGGTGATCACGGCGCGGCGCAGCCCCGCGCGGCGCACCAGGTCTTCCGGCCACTGCCGCGCGACGAGTTCGAAGATTTCCTCCATGCGCGGAATAATCACCTCGCACAGGTCGGCGCGGCTGGCGCGGGCGGTCTCCCCGGCGACGCCGAGCTGCGGAAATTCAAGATAGCGGTGCTCGTCTCCCGGTCCGATCAGCGCCGCGCCGTGCAGGGTCTTCACCCGCTCGGCGTGGGCGAGCGGCGCGCCGAAAATCTGCGCGATGTCCTTGGTGATGTGCCCGCCGCCGATGGGCGCGCCGCCCGCGTCGATGAGCGCGCCGTTGTCGTAAACGGCGTAGCCGGTGGAGGACGCGCCGATGTCGATCAGGACGACGCCGAGTTCCTTCTCGTCTTCGAGCAGAACCGCCTCGGCGGCGGCGTAGGGCGCGGCGGCGAAGACGTCGGCCTTGAGCCCGCACCGCTCCACGAGACCGCTCAGATTGTCGAGCACGCTCCGGCGCACGCCGATCCCGAGCATCTCGGTTGAAAGCATCGCGCCGGAGAGCCCGACGGGATCGCGCATGATGTCGGCGCCGTCCACCTTGAAATCGATCGGCGCGGCGTGCAGCGTCAGGCAGTCGGCGGGGCTCGCCAGCCGGGCGCCTTCGCTCAGGGAGTCCTCGACGTCCTCCACGGCGACGTAACCGCCGGCGATTTCCATGTCGACGCCGATGCGCCGCGCGCGCAGATAGCGGCCCGGCGCGGCGATGCAGATCCGGGCGACGCGCCCGCCCGCCATGCGCTCGGCCGCGTCCACGGCGCTGCGCACGCCGGTTTCGATATCCCCCGCGGTCGCGGGCGCGCGCGCGCGCAAGGGAAGCCCGTGACAGCCGACGCCGATGATTTCCGGGGACTGATGAAAACCGCCCGCAAGACCGGCGTCACGGCCACGCGCCGCGCCCGGCTCGCCAAGCCGCGCCACGAAACAGGCGATCTTCGACGCGCCGATGTCGAGCGCGGCGATGAGCGTCTCGTCCTTGCGGCGCGGGCCGCCCTTACGGGATGGCGTCATGTTGGCATTCGAGTGTCCACGCATTCGGTTTGTCACGCCTATCGAGCGGTCGGAAGCGGAACGCAGAAGGAGCGGCGGGGCGCCGTTCGCGCCCTTCCCCGTCAAATGCCGCCGGCGCTTTTGCCTGCGGGCGCGGCGTCCTGCAATTCCCGATCCCCCGGCTCCCCCTTTCGTCTGTAAACCAAGTTTTCAGGATTTCTAAGGTCGATATATTCGAGCGGCTCGTCAAGCAAGCGCAGCTCGTCGTGCAGGCGGGCCAGATCCGCGATCGCCTGGCGATAGCCGAGTTCGGGAAACTTGATGTCGACGCCGGCCTTGGTGCGCAGGTTCCAGCGCCGCTCGCTCACCCGGATCAGCGCCGAGGCGCGTCCCCACAACGCCGGCTCCTCGCGCAGGGCGGCGAGCACGCCGGACGCCGCCCCCGGCGCGCCCGCGCCGACGATCAGCGGCAGGTTGGCGTATTCGTAGGCGCCGACCGGGCGGATGACGGCGCCGTTCTCGTCGATCAGGTGCAGGGCGCCGGAAAGCTGCCACACGGCTGCCGGTTCGCGCTCGCGCACCGACACGTGCAGCGTGTTGGGCAGGAGCCGCGAGACGGCCGCGGAACGCACCCAGCCGATCTCCTCGACCCGGGCGCGGGCCGCGTGCAGGTCGAGATGCAGCAGCGACGACCCGATCACCGGGCCGACCGCGCCGATGAGTTCGTCCTCGCTGGTCTGGGCGAGGCCCTTTACGGTAATGCGCCGGATCTCGAAGCCCGCGGCGACGGCGCCGGCCCCGGCCGCGCGGCTCGCCCGCTCGCCCATCAGGCCGACATAGCCGCCGGACCACAACAGCGCGAGCCCGGCGAGACCGACCACGACCAGCGCCGCTATCGACGCCCGCGAGAACCGCGCCCAGAACGAGGACAGCGCCGCGAAGAGGGGCGGCCGCACGCCGCTGCGCTTGCGCCCGGCGCGCTTGGCGTTCCCGGCGGGCTTTTTTTTCACCTTAGGCACGATGCGTCCTCCACCATCCATGCGCAGAGTTCGGAAAAGGATACGCCGAGATGGGCCGCCTGCTCCGGCGCAAGCGACGTCGCGGTAAGCCCGGGCTGGGTGTTCACCTCAAGGCAGAAGAGCGTCTCGCCGTCCGCCGTCTCGTCATAGCGGAAATCCGCGCGGGAAAGCCCGCGGCAGCCCAGCGCCCGGTGCGCGCGCAGGGAGAGGTCGAGACAACGCTCGGTGACGTCCGCGGGCAGGTCGGCGGGCAGGACGTGGTCCGATCCCCCGGCGGCGTATTTCGCTTCGTAGTCGTAAAAACTGAGCGCGGTGGTGATCTCCGTTACGCACAAGGCGCGCTCGCCCATGACGGCGACGGTCAGCTCGCGCCCCGGAACGAAGCGCTCGACCAGGACGTCCTCGCCCAGCGCCCATTCCTCGCCGGTCAGTTCCGCCGGCGGCCGATTGTCGCCCGGGCGGATGATATGGACGCCCACGGACGAGCCCTGCGCGTTGGGCTTGATCACATAAGGCGGGGCCATGACGCCGCCCGCCGCCGCCTCGGCGCGGGAGACGATCTTTCCCTCCGGCGAGGGAATGCCCGCCTCCTCGAACACCGCCTTCGCGCGCTGCTTGTCCATGGCGAGGGAAGACGCGAGAACCCCCGAATGGGTGTAGGGCAGCCCCATGACCTCAAGCAGCCCCTGGACGCAGCCGTCCTCTCCCCACTGGCCATGCAGCGCGTTGAAGACGGCGTCCGGCGTCGCCACGGCAAGCCGGGCGGCGAGATCGCGGCCGGCGTCGATCTCGACGACGTCATAGCCCGCCTCGCGCAGGGCGCGCGCCGCCGCCGCGCCGGAATTCAGCGACACCTCGCGTTCGGGTGACCAGCCGCCCTTGATGACGGCGATATGTTGAAATCGCCTGTCTTCCACGATTTTACCCGCGCCGGAATTCAAGGTTGCGCCTCCCCTACCCGCCTGATCTCCCAGCGCAGATCGACGCCGGTTTCGCGTTTAACGTCGGCGCGCAGCGATTCGATCAGCGTCTCCAGATCCGCCGCGCTCGCGCCGCCGCGGTTGATCATGAAATTGCAATGCTGTTCGGAGACCTTAGCGTCGCCGACGACGCGGCCGCGCCCGCCGACCCTGTCGATGAGCTGCCATGATTTCAGCCCGCCGGACAAGGCCGGGTCCGGGTTGGCGAAGGTCGACCCGCCGGTGCGCTCGCGGATCGGCTGCGTCGCCTCGCGCTTTTCGCTGATCGCGTCCATCCGCGCGAGGATCGCCTGCGGATCGTCCGCACGGCCCTGAAACCTCGCCTGCGTAAAAATAAGGCCGTCCGCCGCGGCGCAATGGCGATAGGAAAACCCCATCTCCCGATTGCTCAGGACACGCCGGGTCCCGTCGCGGTCATAAGCGACCGCCTCGACGAGCGCGTCCGCGGTCTCGCCGCCATAGGCGCCCGCGTTCATGGCGAGCGCGCCGCCGACGGTCCCCGGCACGCCGCGGAAAAACTCAAGTCCCGCAATTCCCGCCGCCGCCGCGGCCTTGGCGACCTGCGCGTCGATCGCCGCGGCGCCGGCCGTCAATGTCAGCCCGTCCGTCTCTATTTTCCGGAACGGCGAGCCGAGCCGGATCACCACCCCGCGCACGCCGCCGTCGCGCACCAAAAGGTTCGAGCCGACGCCGACCGGCAGGAGCGGCATGTCACGGGGGGTTTCTTTGAGGAACGCGGCGAGATCCTCCTCGTCCGCCGGCGCGAACAGGACGTCCGCCGGCCCGCCCACGCGAAACCATGTGAGTGCGGACAAATCCGCGCCCTCCACGTATTTGCCGCGTACGGAGGGAAGATCGTCCACGCGCGCCCGCATCCTAGAACGAGACCTTTTCGAGCCGGTCCGCCAGCGCGTTGGCGTGGACGGTGATGTCCCCGGCGCCGAGGAAGATGACGTAATCGCCTGGCGCCGCGGTCGCGGCGACGATCCGCGGCAGGGCGTCGAAACTCTCCAGCGCGCGCGCGTCCTTGTGGCCATGGGCTTCGAGGCCGGCGACAAGGGCGTCGCGGTCCGCACCCTCGATCGGCGCTTCCCCCGCCGCGTAGACGTCGGCGACGATCGCCACGTCCGCCTCGTTGAGGCAGGCGCAGAAATCGTCGAAGAGATCGCGCAGCCGGCTATGGCGGTGCGGCTGCACCACGGCGATCAGCTTGCCGGAAGCGATGCTGCGCGCCGCGCGCAGGACTGCCGAGATTTCCGCCGGATGGTGGCCGTAATCGTCGATGATCCTGACGCCGTTCCACGTCCCGGCGAGGGTGAAGCGGCGCTTGACCCCGGCGAAGTTGGCGAAGCCGGTCCGGATCTGGTCGTCCGTCGCCCCGAGGCGCTTGGCGACGATCGCGGCGGGCAGCGCGTTGAGGACATTATGCACCCCCGGCATCGGCAGGGCGACATCCTCGATGCGGGAGAGAACTTCCCCGCGCTCGCGGAAAACGATGTCGTAGCGCGAGACGCCGTCTTCGAAACGGATACGGTCGGCGCGCACGTCCGCCTGCGGATTGACGCCGTAGGTGATGAGCCGCCGGTCGGTGACGCGCCCCACCAGCGCCTGCACCTCCGGGTGATCGAGGCAGACCACGCCGAAGCCGTAAAACGGCGTGTTCTCGATAAAGGTGTCGAAAGCGTCGCGCAGGTTTTCAAATCCGCCCCAGTGGTCGAGATGCTCCGGGTCGATGTTCGTGACCACCGCCACCGTCGTCGGCAGGCGGATGAACGTGCCGTCGGACTCGTCCGCCTCCACGACCATCCAGTCGCCCTCGCCGAGGCGGGCGTTGGCGCCGTAGGCGTTGATGACGCCGCCATTGATCACCGTCGGATCGAGACCCGCCTCGTCGAGAAGCGCGGCGACCATGCTCGTCGTGGTGGTCTTGCCGTGGGTGCCGGCGACGGAGACGGTCCATTTCAGACGCATCAGTTCGGCCAGCATGTCGGCGCGGCGCACAACCGGGATATGGCGCGCGCGGGCCGCGGCCACCTCCGGATTGTCGCGGCGGATGGCGGTGGAAATGATCACCGCTTCCGCGCCGTCGACATTGTCCGGATCGTGGCCGATCGCGATGGAAACGCCCTTCTCGCGCAGGCGTTTCACCGTCGCGCCCTCGGCGATGTCGGAGCCGCGCACCTCGTAACCGAGATTGTGCATCACCTCCGCAATGCCGCTCATGCCGATGCCGCCGATGCCGACGAAATGGATCGGGCCGACGCCGAAGGGCAGCCGGGTCTTCATCGTCGGCGTCTGTAGCCTGGAATACGGATTGTTCATCATCATCATCAGGACGGACTCAACTGTTTGCGTCAGGCCCCGGCAGGCGGGTCGGCATGGGCGTTCGCGATTCCTTCGACAAGGTCGGCCAGCGCCTCGGCCGCGTTCGGTTTGACCCGGCCGCGCGCGGCGCGCGCCATCGCGCCGAGACGCGCGGGATTGGCGAGCAGCGTCTCCAGCGCCGAGCCTAGGGCGTCAGCGTTAAAAATCTTTTCAGGCATAAGAATGGCCGCGCTCGCCTCGGAAAGGACACGGGCGTTGCCGGTCTGGTGATCGTCCATGGCGATGGCGAGCGGGACGAGGATCGAGGCGCGCCCGATGGCGGAAAGCTCGGTCACGGTCGAAGCCCCGGCGCGGGCAATGACGAGATGCGCGTCGGCCATGCGCTGCGGCAGATCCCTGAAGAACGGCGCAACCTCATGGGCGACGCCCGCCGCCTCATAGGCGGCGCGGACCTTGTCCGCTTCCGCGTCGCGCGCCTGGTGCACGACGCTCAACCGCGCCCGCAGGGCCGCCGGCAGGCGCGCCACGGCCGCCGGCGGCGCCTCGGAAAAAACGCTCGCGCCCTGGCTGCCGCCGAAGATCAGGATGTTGACGTCGCCGTCCGGGGCAACCTCCGTAAACGGCGCATCGCGCAGGGCCGCCACCGCGTCGCGCACCGGATTGCCAACCTCGACCGTGTTGGCGACGCCGGCCGGCAGCTTGTCCAGCGCCGGAAAGCCGTGCGCCGTGAACGCAGCGCCCCTGACCAGAAGCCGGTTGGCGCGGCCGAGCACCCCGTTCTGTTCGTGCACCCCGTAGGGAACGTTGAGGAGCGACGCCGCCTTCATCGACGGCAGCGAGGGATAGCCGCCGAAGCCCACCGCCGCGGCCGGATTGCGCCGCCGCAATTCCCGCAGCGCCTTGACGAGACCGCCCGCCATGGACGCCGCAGCGAAGATTTTCGCCACCGGTCCGCCGATCGACGGGCTGGCGGCGGAAATCATGAACCGGTCGTCCGCGGGAAAATCGTCGGCGTAGCGCGCGCCGCGCGCGTCGGTGACGAGCAGGATCTCGCGGCCCCGCCGTTTCAGCGCCTGCGCCAGCGCCTCGGCCGGGAACATGTGTCCGCCGGTGCCGCCGGCGGCGAGCGCGATCGGCCCGCTGACGGATGCGTTCGCCCCGGTCACGGCATGATGTCCTTGCGCCGCGAGACGCCGTGATGCTCGCGCATCAGCGCGAAGATCAGCCCGACCGTCAGCGCCGTGGCGAGCAGCGAGGAACCGCCATAGGAAATGAAGGGCAGCGTCATCCCCTTGGCCGGCATGGCGCGCAGGGCGACGCCGATATTGATGATCGCCTGGAAGCCGATCATGGCCGCGAGCCCCGACACGGCGCATTGCGCGAAGATGCTGCGCAGTCCCGCGGCGATGACGAAGGCGCGCACCACGAACACCGCGAACAGGAGAATGATCGCGGCGCAGAGAACGAACCCGAACTCCTCGCCGGCGACGGAAAAGATGAAATCCGTATGCGCATCGGGCAGGCTTCCCTTCACCGGCGGCGCGTCGCCCCGTCCGATCAGGCCGCCATTGGCGATGGTCTCAAGCGAGCGGTCCACCTGGTAGGTCTCGGCGGCGGCGGGGTTCAGGAACCCCTCGATGCGCTGCGCCACATGGTCGGAAAGATAATAGCCCGCGGCGAGCGCGCCGGCGCCCGCGACGGCGAGCAGCGCGATCCACAGCCAGCTCCAGCCGGCGATGAAAAACATCAGCGCCCAGACCGCCGTGACCAGCGCCCACTGGCCGAAATCGGGCTGCGCCAGCAGCAGCGCGGCGAAGACAACGTAAAGCCCCATGGCGAGGGCGCCGCCGGGGAACTTCGGATCGCGCGCGCCCTCCGCCAGCATCCAGGCGGCGGCGATCACGAAGCCCGGCTTGGCGAATTCCGAGGGCTGCAACAGCGCCGGGCCGATATCGAGCCAGCGCCGCGCCCCGTTCACTTCCTCCGCGATGAGGAGCGTCAGCCCCATCAGCGCAAGGCCGCCGAGGAAAACGATCACCCCCAGCCGGCGGGCGTAGAGCGGCGGCAGGAGCGACACCGCGACCATCGCCGCGAGCGCCGGTCCGAGAAAGATGAGCTGGCGGACGGGAAAGAAAAACTCGCCGATGCCGCCGATGCGCGCCGCCGCCGACGGCCCCGCGGCGAGCAGGACAACGACCCCGATGGTCGCGATCAGCCCGAGGATCGCCAGCCCGGTGCGGTCGACCGACCACCACCAGCGGGCGAACAGCGAATTGTCGACGCGCGAGACCCGCCTCATGCCGCCGCTCCCTTCGCAGGCGATCCGTTTGCGGATCGTTTCGGTTCAAGGCCGGCGACCGCCGCGCGAAACGCCTCGCCGCGCGCCTCGAAATTCCTGAACTGATCGTAGGACGCGCAGGCCGGCGAGAGCAGCACCACAGGCGCTTTGGCGTCGCCCGCCTCGGCGTCCGCGGCGGCGGCGGCGACCGCCTCGGCGAGGGTGTCGCACATCGCCGTCTCGACGAGGCCGCCCAGATCCTCCTCGAAAACCGGCGCCGCCTCGCCAATGAAATAGGCCTTGCGCACCGACGCCATATGCGGCGCGAGAGCGGCGACGGTCTCGTCTTTCGCGCGGCCGCCGGCAATCCAGTAAATATCGCGATAGGCGCCGAGAGCGCGGGCCGCCGCGGTGATGTTGGTCGCCTTGGAATCGTTGATGAACGCCACCTTGCCGAGGCGCCCCGCCTCCTCCAGGCGATGGGCCAGTCCCTCGAAACGTTCCGCGGCGCTGACCGCAACCGCCGGCGCGACGCCGAAGCGCGAGGCGACCGCCGCGGCCGCGGCGATGTTTTGATGGTTATGCGCGCCGGCCAGCGCCCGCGCGCCGTCAAGCCCGCCCGCCTCGGCCGTCTTGCCGTCGAGATTGTAGAACAGCTTGCCGTCCAGGGCGTAAAATCCCCGCCCCAGCGTCCCCTGCGCCGACACCGGGACGACGTCGGCGACGCACCGGGCGGTCAATTCCGTACACGCCGCTTCGCCGTATTCGTCGTCGACGCCCGCCACCGCCAGGTCGCCCGGCTGCTGGTTCAGGAAAATGCGCATCTTGGCGGCGAAATAGTTCTCCATCGAACCGTGCCGATCGAGGTGGTCCGGCGCAAGGTTCAAGAACACCGCTGCATCGAGGCGCAGCGAGCGGGTCAGGTCGAGCTGGTAAGAGGAAAGCTCAAGCACGTAGACCGAGCCCGCCTGCGGCGCGGGCAGCGACAACACCGCCGCGCCGATATTCCCGCCGACATAGACGTCCAGCCCCGCCTCTTTCAGCATGTGGCCGATCAGCGCCGTCGTCGTCGACTTGCCGTTGGTGCCGGTGACGCCGACGAGGCGCGGGCGCTCCGCGGCCGGCATCGCGTTGACGGCGCGCGCGAACAGCTCCGTATCGCCGTAAGCGGGGACCTTTTCCTGGTTCGCCTTGCGCACGATCGCATGCGGCTTGGGCGCGATGAGGGGCACGCCGGGGCTGACGATCACCGCCGTCAGGTCCTTCCACGGCCATTCCTTCGGATGTTCGCAGCGATACTCCGTGTCCGCCGTTTTCTCCCGCGCCTCGGCGCTTTCGTCGAAGGAAAAAACCTCCGCGCCCGATGCGATCAGCGCGTCGCAGGCCGCAAGCCCGCTAAGGCCGAGACCGAACACGCCGATTTTTTTGTTCTTGACGTCGGGGATCAGGATCATGGCGCCCTCAGCGCAGCTTCAGGGTGGAAAGGCCGATCAGCGCGAGCACCACGGCGATGATCCAGAAACGGATCACGATAGTCGATTCCTTCCAGCCCAGATGTTCGAAATGATGGTGAATCGGGGCCATGCGGAACACCCGCTTGCCCGTCAGCTTGAACGAAGCGATCTGGATCATCACCGACAGCCCTTCGAGAACGAAGAGGCCGCCGACAATGGCGAGCACGATTTCGTGCTTGGAGGCGACCGCGATGGCGCCGATGGCGCCGCCGAGTGCGAGCGAGCCGGTGTCGCCCATGAAGATCGCCGCCGGCGGCGCGTTGAACCACAAAAAGCCGAGTCCCGCGCCGATCACCGCGCCGCAGATGACGGCGAGTTCTCCCGCGCCCGGCACGTAAGGCACGCCGAGATAATCGGCGAACACCACGTTGCCAACCAGATAGACGATCAGCGCATAGGCGCCCGCCGCAATCATCACCGGCACGGTGGCGAGGCCGTCGAGCCCGTCGGTGATGTTCACCGTGTTCGAGGCGCCGACGATGACGAACGCCGCGAACGGCACGATGAACCAGCCAAGGGGCACGCCCGGCGCGCTGAACCATTCCTCGAACAGGCGGATCGGAAAAAACGGAACGCCCACGGATGTCGCCATGCCCTGCGGCGCGGTGGCGTCGGCGGCGAGCGCGCTCATGCACAGATACCCGGCGAGAAGCGCGACCGCGAACTGGACGACGAGCTTCAGGCTGCCGACGACGCCGTCGGCGGATTGCTTCGTCACCTTCAGATAGTCGTCGATGAAGCCGAGAGCGCCGAAAGCGAGCGTCACGCCCATCACGATCCAGACATAGATATTGTCGAGCCGCGCCCACAGAAACGTCGCCACGGTCAGCGACAGCAGGATCAGGACCCCGCCCATGGTCGGCGTGCCGGCTTTCTCGATGATATGGGTTTGCGGCCCGTCGGCGCGGATCGGCTGGCCCCGCCCCTGTTTGCGGCGCATCCAGCGGATCAGCGACGGCCCGAGCAGGAAAGACATGACAAGCGCCGTCATCACCGCCCCGCCGGTGCGGAAAGTCAGATAACGGAAGACGTTGAAGAGCTGAAAGTCATCCGCAAGGGGGGTCAGCAAATGGTAGAGCATCAGGTCTTGCTTTCTTTTCTTGTCACGCCCCCTCGCGGATCGGCGCCCTGAACGTCATGAACGTCCTTGCCGCCCTGCACGCCGCCGGAACCGTGCGCCCTGAGCGCGCGCGCGATCGCGCTCGCCTGGGACGCATTGGAGCCCTTGACCATGATCACGTCGCCCGGCCCCGCCGCATCGAGAACCGGTCCGACCAGACCGACCGCCGCGTCAGCGTAGAGGCCGCGCATGGCGGCGGGCAAGGCGTCCCAGAGATGGCGCATGTTGGCGCCCGTTGCGTAAACGCGATCGACCTTCGCCGCAACCAAGGCGTCCACAAGGCCGGCGTGCATCGCCGGGGCGTCGGGCCCGAGTTCCAGCATTTCCCCGAGGACGGCGATGCGCCGCCCCGCGCCGGCGGGCGCCGCGGCCCCGAGAAGGCCGATCGCGGCCGTCATGGATTCCGGGTTCGCGTTGTAGCTCTCGTCGATCAGCACCGCCTCGCCGTCCGCCAGCTTCAGGACGGCGCGCGCCCCCCGCCCCTCAACCGGGCGCAGGCCGGCGAGCGCGGCGATGGCGGGCTCAAGCGGCGCGCCGACGGCGTCGACGGCGGCGAGCGCGGCCAGCGCGTTGACCGCGTGGTGCCTGCCGGGCGCGCCGATCTCGAAGGCGCGGGACGCGCCCTTGATGCGCGCGGCGACGCGTCCGCCGGCCCCGGCGAGGTCGTAGTCCATGAGCCGGAAATCCGCGTCCTCATGCTCGCCGAACGTGACGAAGCCCGCCGCCCCCGCCTCCTCCGCGCGCTGTTTCAGGAGCGCGAAGAAATCATTGTCGCGCGGCAGGACCGCGACGCCCCCGCGCGCGAGCCCCTGGAAAATCTCCGCCTTGGCTTCGGCGATCGCTTCGCGGCTGCCGAGATTTTCGATATGCGCCGTGCCGACGGTGGTGACGATCGCCGCGTGGGGGCGCACCATGGTCGCGAGCGGGGCGATTTCCCCGGCATGGTTCATGCCGATTTCGAAGACGGCGTAGTCAGCGTGCATCGGCAGGCTCGCCAGGGTCAGCGGAACGCCCCAATGGTTGTTGAAGCTCCTGTCCGCCGCATGCACCGATGCCGACGCGCCGAGCATCGCGCGCAGCATCTCTTTGGTCCCGGTCTTGCCGACGCTGCCCGTCACGGCGATGCGCTTGCCGAAATTCCTGAGCCGCGCCGCCGCCGCGAGATCGCGCAGGCCCTGCAGCGTATCGCGGACGACGAGCAGCGGCGCGCCTTCCGGCGCGTCCTCGGGCGCGCGCGCGACCAGCGCTGCGGCGGCGCCGGCCTCAAAGGCGTTTTTCAAAAACGCGTGGCCGTCGCGCGCATCCTGAAGGGCGACAAAAATCTCGCCGGGCTTGAGGCTGCGGGTGTCGATGGAAACGCCGCTCGCCGCCCATTCCTCCGCAATCCAATGATCGGCGTCGCCGCCGCGCGCGCACAGAGCGCCGCCGGTGGCGGCGGCGGCCTCATACGCCGTCCACAAATCTCCAGACGCGGTTCGTTTCGTCATCGCCCGAGTTCCTCCATGCGTCTTGCAATGGCGGCCCTGGCGGCCTCCATGTCGTTGAACGCCAGCGTTTCCCCGTCCACCTGTTGCCCCGTTTCATGCCCCTTGCCCGCGATCAGGACAATGTCGCCCGGCCCCGCCATGGCGACCGCCGTTTCGATCGCCGCGCCGCGATCGCCGATATCGAGCGCATCCGGGCACCCCTCGCGAACGGCCGCGCGGATCGCCGCGGGATCTTCCGTTCGCGGATTGTCGTCGGTGACAATCGCCGCGTCAGCATGGTCGCGGGCCGCCCGCCCCATCAGGGCGCGCTTGGCCCGGTCGCGGTCGCCCCCCGCGCCCAGCACCACGATCAGGCGTTTGTCAGCATGCGCACGGACGGCCTTCAGCGCCGTCGCCACGGCGTCCGGCGTATGCGCGTAATCGACGTAAACGCCGGCGCCGTTGACCGCGCCGGCGAACTCCATGCGTCCGGGCGCGCCTTGCAGCCGCTCCAGCAGGGGCAGAACGTCCGCCGCCGACGCGCCGGAGGCCATGACAATCCCGGCGGCGACAGCCGCGTTCTCCGCCTGAAACGCGCCGACCAGCGGCAGGCGGAGGGAAAACAGACGGCCGCCGGCGCAGACCTCGATATCGAGACCCTGACCATGGGGGCTGGCCGACGCCAGCCGCAGATCGTCGCCCGCCGCGCCTGTCGTCAGCAGGCGGAGCGATCGGCGCCTGGCGATTGCGGCGACGCGCTCCGCGCCTTCGCCGTCCATGTTGACGACGATCGCGCCGCCATCGGCGACGAGATCGGTGAAGAGCCGCGCCTTGGCCGCGAAATACGCTTCGAAATCCGCGTGGTAGTCGAGATGATCCCGGGTGATGTTGGTGAACGCCGCGATCAAGACCCGCACGCCGTCCGCGCGGTGTTGCGCGAGCGCGTGGCTGGAGATTTCCATGGCGAGATGCGTTGCGCCCGCGCCGGCCATGTCGTTCAGTGTACGGTGCAGCTCCACCGGCTCCGGCGTCGTGTGGACAAGCTTGCGCTCGAAACCGTCCGCCGCGGCGCCGAGCGTGCCGAGGCTGCCCGACGCCTCGCCCAGCATGGCCCAGAGCTGCGCGGCGAAGCGCGCGACCGACGTCTTGCCGTTGGTGCCGGTGATGCCGGCGACGACGCCAGGCTGGCGCGGGTAAAACCGCGCCGCCATCCGCGCCAGCCGCCGGCGCGGCGCCGGATCGGCGATCAGCGGCAGGCGGGTTCGCGTCCCCGGGCGGGCCAGCACCGCCGCGGCGCCTTTCTCCTCAGCCTGCGGAATGAACTGCGCGCCGTCGGCGTTGACGCCGGGCAGCGCGGCGAACAGGAAACCCGGTCCGACCGCACGGCTGTCCGCCGTCAGCCCGGCGATGTCCGGGTCCGGCGACACCGCCTCGCCGGCAAGCGCGGAGAGCCTCATTGCAGCGCCTCCCCAAAGGCGGGAATGCCGGCGGCGGGCCCGTTCGTGGTTGTCGGGGCGCTTCTCGGCGCAGCGCTCTTGGAAAGCGTCGGGCCAGGCGTTGGGGCGCGCGCCTCGCGGTAGGCGTCCGCGCCGACAAACGCGGCCAGCGCCGTCGCCTCGTTCACCGGCGCGACGCCCAGCAGGGGCGCGGCGCGCTCGACGATGGCCGAAAAGGTCGGCGCGGCGTTCCAGCCGGCGGTGGCGTAGCCGTGAGTCTCCTCGATCGGCTGCGGCTCGTCGAGCGAGACGAGGAACGCATACCGCGGCGCATGGCCGGGAATCGCGCCGACAAAGCTCGAAATGCGGGCGTTGGCGCGGTATCCTCCGCTCGCCGACGGCTTGTCGGCGGTCGCGGTCTTGCCGATCGGATAGTACCCCGCCGCCTCGGCGTAGGTCGCCGAGCCGTCAACCACGACGCGCCGCAGGATGCGCCGCATCACCTTGCTGGCCTCGGGCGAGAACACCGGCGCGCCCGCGCGCTCGCCGTCGGCGGCGAGAAAGGTGGGCGCGCGATAGACCCCGCCGTTCACCACCGCGCTGAAGGCGGCGAGAAGATGCAGCGGCGTCACCGATATGCCGTGGCCGTAGGCGATGGTTGCTGTTTCCACCGGCCCCCAGCGGGCGGGCAGTTCCGGCGCGCGGTTTTCGCGCAGTTCCACGGGCAGCGCCTCGAACAGGCCGAGCTTGCGCAGATAGGCCCGCTGCCGCTCGCCGCCGAGGTCGGCGGCGACGCGCGCGATGCCGATATTGGAGGAATGCTGCACCACTTCGGACAAGGTCAGCTCGCGGTTCTCGCCGCGAAAATCGCTGATCGTCCAGTCCGCGATGCGAAACACGCCGCGCGCGTCATAAACCGACCCTTCCTCGGCGACGCCGGCGTCGACGGCCGCCGCGGCGGTGATCGCCTTGAACGCCGAGCCCAGCTCATAGCGGTCGTAAACGGCGCGATTGCGGCGGAAATCCGCCGGCGCGGCGCCCGGCGCGTTGGGATCGAAATCCGGCAGGCTGGCGAGCGCGATCACCTCGCCCGTCGCCACGTCCATCACCGCCCCCCAGGCGGCCTCGGCGCTGAAGCGGCGCATCGCGGCGGCGAGTTCCTCCTCGACGATCTGCTGGATGCGGATATCGAGGGAGGCGACCAGCGGCCCCGGCCCCCGCCATGCGCTGGCGAGGCGCTCCAGCCCCATGACGCCGCCCTTGCCCGGCTCGCCATGGCCGACCACATGGGCGGCGAGATCCGCCTGCGGATAAAACCGCGTCATGCGCGCGTCGAACCGCACGCCCGGGAGGCCGAGATTGAAAATCGCCTCGCGCTCGGCGGGCGTGACCTCGGCGCGGACCTCGACATAGCGGCCCTCGCGCAGGCGGCGCTCCAGCCATTCCGCATCGAGACCGTCGAGAACGCCCGCCAGCTTCAAGGCGGTTTCGCGCGGGTCCCAGACCTCCCGTCCGGCGGCTTCCAGGGCGATCATCGGCAGGTCGGTCGCAAGCAGCGCGCCGTTCCGGTCGACGATCTCCACCGAGGGCGCCGGGGCGCCGCCGCCGGCCGCGTAAGCGCGCGCCGCATGCGGCTGGCCGAAGGAGACGAAGGCGAGCCGCCCGGCGAGCCCCGCGAAGACGACCACGAAGACCACCGCGCACATCATGATGCGCGCGCGGGCGCGGGCGTTCTGACGCCCGCGGGCGCCCTCCGCGCGCACATGCACGACGGCGCCGCCGGCGTCCGGCGTCCGGCGCTCGTCAATCACGTAGGCGGACAGGACGGCGGGCCGCGCGGCGGCGCGGCGGGCTCTTTTCTTGCTCCTGCGGCGTTGAACCATAAGGCGGCGATGCTTTCCTCAAGAGGGGGTTATTCCACCCGGCCGAGCTGGGACATGGCGAGTGCGTGCAGGATGACGTCCTCGCGGGCGGGGTCCGGCGTTCCCGGCGCGGGCGACGCGCCCTCGGCGCCGAACGCGGCGGCGAACTGGCGGGCGTTCAGGGTCTGCGCCCCTTGCGTCGGCCGCAGATCGGTCTTGGCGACGGCGATGCGCGCAAGCCGCTCGGGGTTTTCGAGATAGGCGATTTCCGCGCGCAGCATCTGGATCGCGCGGCGCTGCTCGCCGGCCTCGGCGTCAAGCCGCTCCAGCGCTTCGCGCGCCTCCTTGACCGCCGCCTCGGCGCGGTACCGCCCCATGGCGGCCGCGGCCAAGAGCACGCACAGGAAAATCGTTGAGATACGGATCATGACGCTCCTCCTTTCCGGAACTCTTTGACATCAACGAGACGCAGCGCGCCGAGGCCGTCGACGACCGCCGGCGCGGCGGGGCCGGCCAGACGCAGCCCGGCGCGCAGCCTGGCCGACCGGGCGCGCGGATTGCGCGCGATTTCATCCTCCCCCGGCGCGATCGCCTTCGCGGACAACAGCGAGAATGTCGGCGCCGGCCCTTCGCGCGGCGGGGCGTGGCGCGAGCCGGCGGGGCGTTCGGCGACGCGCGCGGCGAAAAAGCGCTTGACGATGCGGTCCTCCAGGGAGTGAAACGTCACCGCCGCCAGCCGCCCGGCCTCGCGCAGGACCCTTTCGGCGGCGAAGAGCCCCGCCGTCAACTGTCCGATCTCGTCGTTGACGAAAATCCTGAGCGCCTGAAACACGCGCGTCGCTGGATGAATCCGCACGCCGCCCTTGCCTTTCCCGAAGCGCGGCGGCGCGGCGCGTTCGACGATCTCCGCCAGCGCGGTGGTCGTCGCGATCGGCGCGTCCTCGCGCGCGCGCACGATCGCCCGGGCGATCTGGCCGGCTTTCTTTTCCTCGCCATAGGCCCTGAAAATCGACGCCAGCGCGGCGGCGTCCGCGGCGGCGACAACGTCGGCGGCGTCGGGCCGCCCGCCATCCATGCGCATGGACAACGGCCCTTCCCGGCGGAAGGAAAACCCCCGCCCGGCCTCGTCGAGCTGCATCGACGAGACGCCGAGATCGAAGACGACGCCGTCGACGCCGTTGACGCCCGCCTCGGCGAGGCCCGCCTCCATCTCCGCGAACGGACGGTTGATCAGCATCAGGCGGTCGCCATAACCGGCCGCCCAGCCGCGCGCCCGCTCAATGGCGGTCGGGTCGCGGTCGAAGCCGATCACGGCGCAGTCCGCCGCGGCGAGAATGGCGCGGGCGTAGCCGCCGCCGCCGAAGGTGGCGTCCACATAGACGCCGCCGTCTTTCGGCGCCAGCGCCTCGACGACCTCACGCGCCATGACGGGCGCATGAGCGGCGAAGGCGGCGGCGTGAGCGGCTGCGGGCGGAGGCGTTTCGGCGTGTCCGCTCATCGCTCTGCTCCGTTGGGCGCGGGATTGCGCAGGGAAAGCTTCGCCGCGCCGGCGACTTTCGCCTCCTCCTCGACCACTTGTTCGAATTGCGACGGGTTCCAGATCTGGAACGACCGTCCGAGGCCGGCGAACATCGCCTCCCCGTTCAGCCGCGCATGTTCGCGCAGGCCCTGGGGCAGCACGACCCGGCCTTCCTTGTCCAGCGACACCACATGGGTCCGCGCGGCGATGGTGCGCTCCAGGCTGCGCCGCTCCGGCGAAAACGGATCAAGGGCGTCGATGGAAGCCATCAGCGTCTCGATATAGTCGACGCCGCCGCACTCGATGCACGGCTCCTCCGTCGACGGAATGCAGTAAATCGCGTTGACCCGCTCCAGGTCCAGGGCGCGGCGAAACAGGGCCGGCGTCGCCAGCCGTCCTTTCGCATCGATCTTGTTGACGTAAGACCCGAAAAAAAGGGTCTCGGCCCCGCGCCGCATCGATCCCATCCTCCGCGCCGCAGGTCCTCCCCCGGATGCGCCCTGTCGCGGCGGCGCATGGTCGGGCTGCGGCGCCCCTAACCGGCGCCCTTCGCCGGTACCGTCTGGGATAGCATGGGACTTTATGGGCGGTCAAAGGATGATTCGCCTCTCGATCCCATTTTCCGGATGGAATTCCGGAACAGAAACGGAACACGCGCGGCGCCCCGACGCGGCGGCGCGCGCCGTCATTTCAGACGGGGAAAACTTGACCGAACGTAAACCGTCGCAGGGCCGCGACGGCGGCGAAAGGGCCGTCGGGATTTAACCCCGCCGCGGGCGCGCATACGCCTAAGCCCTTCGGCCCATTAACAGATCCGCCTCGCGCCCGGACCGCGAAGCGTAAATTCTCTTAACCGGAAAAAATCCGTCATGCTTAATGACAAGCGGTGCAAATCAAGGGATGACAGGCGTTGCGCGGTAAGAAACATTTTCGGGATCTTAAAAAATCCCGGGAAAAAATCGAATTGCGTTCATCATATTAACCAATGTGAAAGCAAATCATCGTTAGCATCTGCGTTACAAAACAAATTTGCGCGAACAGGTTTCCAGGGGGACAGCCGGCGGAGCGCCGGCGGGCGTCTCAACCAGACGAGCGCGCCGAAGAGGAGATAAACAATGCGGGTTTTGCTGATCGAGGATGACGGCGCGACGGCACAGAGCATCGAGCTGATGCTGAAGTCTGACGGCTTTAATGTGTACACGACCGATCTGGGCGAGGAAGGCGTCGACCTCGGCAAGGTGTACGATTACGACATCATCCTTCTGGACCTGAACCTGCCGGACATGACGGGCTTCGACGTGCTGAAGTCGCTGCGCGTGTCGAAAGT
Source organism: Parvularcula sp. BBD 1991-13 (assembly GCA_001657385.1). Lineage (GTDB taxonomy): Bacteria > Pseudomonadota > Alphaproteobacteria > Caulobacterales > Parvularculaceae > Hyphococcus. Next base: position 333,067 of record LYSZ01000003.1, read on the forward strand.
GAACACCCCCATCCTGATCCTCACCGGCCAGGGCGACATCGAAACCAAGGTGCGCGGTCTCGGCTTCGGCGCCGACGACTACATGACCAAGCCGTTCCACAAGGATGAACTGGTCGCGCGCATTCACGCCATCGTCCGCCGCTCCAAGGGTCACTCGCAGTCGGTCATCACCACCGGCTCGCTGGTGGTCAACCTCGACGCCAAAACGGTCGAGGTCGCCGGCCAGCGCGTGCACCTGACCGGCAAGGAATACCAGATGCTTGAGCTTCTCTCCCTGCGCAAGGGCACGACCCTGACCAAGGAGATGTTCCTGAACCACCTTTACGGCGGCATGGACGAGCCGGAACTGAAGATCATCGACGTGTTCATCTGCAAGCTGCGCAAGAAACTCGCGGCGGCGACGCAGGGCGAGCACTACATCGAAACCGTCTGGGGCCGCGGCTATGTCCTTCGCGACCCGCAGGAGGAACGCGCCGCCTCTGTCGCCTGAGCCGCGCCGGCCGGCAAACCCGCCATCCCACAATAAGAAAAAAGTCGCGTAACACTCTTTAGACTTGCACCTATGTTCAAAAAAACGCCCCGGACCTCCCCGGGGCGTTTTTTTTGCGCCATTCCTCAGGACGCGGCGCAGGCCGCCTCCAGCGCCATGATGGCTTTCTTGCGCGGAGCCCCCCAGCGGTAATTATGCACCACGCCGGAGGAGAGGATCACCCGGTGACAGGGGATCAGGAGCGAAATCATGTTCGCTCCCACCGCCGCGCCGACGGCGCGCGAGGCGCGTGCGGTGCAGACCTCGCGGGCGATGTCGCCATAGGTGACCACCGCGCCGAAGGGAATGCGCAGGAGCGCCTCCCACACCTTGAGTTGAAAGTTCGTTCCCTGAACGTAAAGGCCGAGCGGCGCGTCGAGCGGCCTGTTGGCCGCGAACGCGAAGGCGCGCGCGGCGAGCGGCGCGATGAACGCGCCGTCCTCGGCGAAGGCCGCGGCTGGCCAGTCGCCCTTCATCTCCTCGATCTGGGCGGCCTCGCCCGCTTCGCCCGCGGCGCCGGGAAAACTGAGCCAGCAGATCCCCTCGTCCGTGGCCCCGATCAGCGCCCGCCCGAAAGGGCCGTCGGCGAAGGCGTAGCGCACGACGAGGCCCGCCCCCTTGCGGCGATAGGCGCCGGGGGTCATCGCCTCGCTGACAAGGAAAAGATCGTGCAGCCGGGACGGCCCGGACAGCCCCGCCGAGAGGGCGGCGCCGAGAACGCTCTCGCCCTCCTTGATGGCGCGCTTGGCTTCCTGCGCGGCGAGATACTGGAGAAACCGCTTGGGCGAGACCCCGGCCCCCGCCTTGAACACCCGCTGGAAGTGCTGCGGCGACAGGCCGACATGATCGGCCACCGCGGCGAGATCGGGCTTGTCGTCGAAGCGGTCGACGAGGAAATCGATGGCGCGCGCCACCGGCTCGTATTCGTCGAGCCGAAGCCGCGTTCGGGCGGAGATGGCGGCGGATCCCGCCTCGGAATGAACAAGATCGGTCATGCCTAAGCAATAGCGCGCCGCGCCGGTAAAAAAACCCGTTTCTTGCGGCCCCGCCAGCCGGCGAATCGACGCTCGTTTTACGCGACATTAACCTTGATGGGAGCTTAATGGGCGCAAGGGCAATCCCATAGCCGTGACGGAACAAGACAAGACCGGAGGGCGTGCGTCATGCAAGATCTACAGTACATTCTCGGCATCGGGTTCTCAGGCGCGGACATTCCGCGCGCCGTGATCCTGGCCTTTCTGTTCGCCATGTTCGCCAAGAAGAACACGAATATCTGGCAGGTCGCCGTGCTCGCCCTGCTGATCGACCGCACCGTCTGGCCGATCGCGCAGATGGGCGCGTCCGGCGCGGAACTGCAATCGATCTACGCCGCGGCGTCAGGCATGGCCAGGAGCCTGATCGACGATCTCGGCATCTATGTGGTGCGCTATCTCGGCTTCGTCATGATGATCGGCGGCTTCCGCTGGATGCGCGCGAGCATTCACGGTTTCGCGCCCGGCAAGAAGGCGGCGCACGCATAATCGCGCCGCCTGGGCCAATCGCGTTCAACGCGCTTCACAATTGGCGCTCGCTTCTCAACCGGAGCGCGCCGGCGAACCGCAAAACCGGCAGTCCGTTTTTGCTGCAACACGCTCTAATGACCGCTTCCGAAAATGCCGGTGCGGATCGAATAATCAACGGCCACCTGATAATCGGGATCGTCATCGGAATCGACGATCAACTGCCCCGCCCTGTTCAACAGCGAATGGCAGTCGCGCGTCAGATGGCGCAGCCGCAGCGTTTTGCCCAGCGCTTCGTATTTCAGGGCGAGGTCCTCGATCGCCTGTAGCGCGGACTGGTCGACGACGCGGCTGCGGAGAAAATCGATAATCACCACGTCGGGATCGGTCTCCGGCGAGAAAAGCTCGGCAAAACCATCCGTCGAGCCGAAAAACAACGGCCCCTCGATCTCGTAGACCCTGGCGCCCGGTTCGCGCACGCTGTCGCGGGACACGACGCGGATAAGCTTTGCGTTGTTCCATGCGTAAGCCAGCGCCGACACGATCACGCCGACAACGACAGCCGTCGCCAGATCGTAGCGCACCGTGACGAGGGTCACGAGCAAGATCACCAGCGCATCCGTCGCCGGGATTTTCCGCATGATCATCAGGCTGCGCCATGCGAAAGTGCCGATCACCACCATGAACATCACGCCGACAAGCGCAGCCAGGGGAATTTGCTCGATCAGTTCCGAGCCGACGAGAACGAAAGCCAAGAGGAAAAGCGCCGCGGCAATGCCGGAAAGCCGGGTGCGCGCGCCCGATTTCACATTGATCATCGACTGGCCGATCATGGCGCAGCCGCCCATGCCGCCGAAAAAACCGGTGACGACATTGGCGGCCCCTTGCGCCAGGCATTCCTGCGAGGCGCCGCCGCGCCTGCCCGTCATTTCGCCGACCAGGTTGAGCGTGAGCAGGCTCTCGATCAGGCCGATCGCCGCCAGAACGACCGCATACGGAAAGATAACCGTCAAGGTCTCGTAGGTGAGCGGCGCGGCGGGAACATGGAACGCCGGCAGGCCGCCCTTGATGCTCGCGAGATCGCCCACGCGCGGGGCCTCCAGTCCGAAACCGACGACAAGCGCGGCCACGACGACAATTCCCGCCAGCGGCGCCGGGACGGCTTTCGTGAATTTCGGCGTGACCCAGATGATCAGCATGGTCAGCGCCGTGAGGGCGAGCATCAGCGCCAGCGGCCAGCCCGTCATCCACTCGCCGCCGGCGACGCCGTGGCCGGACGCGCCGGCCGCGCCCGGGACCTGAAACTGGCCGAGTTGCGCCAGAAAGATCACGATCGCAAGGCCGTTCACGAAACCGAGCATCACCGGATGAGGCACCAGTCTGATGAACTTGCCGAGCCTGAAGATCCCGGCGGCCAGTTGCAGCAACCCCATCAGCACGACCGTCGCGAAGAGATAGTCAACGCCGTGCTCCGCCACCAGGGCGACCATGACCACCGCCAGCGCGCCGGTCGCGCCGGAAATCATCCCGGGACGGCCGCCGAAGACCGCCGTCACCAGCCCGACGATAAACGCCGCGTACAACCCGACCAGCGGATGAACGCCGGCGACGAAGGCGAACGCGACCGCCTCCGGCACCAGCGCCAGGGCCACCGTCAGCCCCGCCAGGACCTCGGTCTTGATCCGCCCCGGCGTGAAATAGGCCCACCCCCTGTCGCCGCTCATATCGGCCATAGAGATACGCTCAGCAAACGCTGACAAAACTGATTTCGCCATGAAAGGGGGTCCAGTACAAAAATGCGGCAAGGCTCGGCGGGCGGCGAACGCCGCTCGGCGCCTCTCTGACACGGCTCATGCTGCATTGCAACAGAGGGCGGCAAAGGGCCGGCCGTTTCCGCCAGGGGCGGCGGAAGGCCCTAAACCTTTTCAAAGCCCTACGCTTTTTCGAAAGCAAGCACCGCGTTGAGCCCGCCGAAGGCGAAGGAATTCGACAAAGCGAGCCGGAACGGACGGGCGACGGCCTCGTTCGGCGCGTAATCGAGGTCGCATTTCGGATCGGGTTCGTCGTAATTGATCGTCGGCGGCGCGACGCCCTCGCCGAGGGCGAGAAGCGCGGCCACGGCTTCCACGCCCCCGGCCGCGCCGAGCAAATGTCCGTGCATTGATTTTGTCGAGGAGACGATCAGCCGGTCCGCGCCGGCGCCGAAGACCGCGCGGATCGCGGCGGTCTCGGTCGGATCGTTCATCAGGGTGCCGGTGCCGTGGGCGTTGATGTATACCGTATCCGGATCATCAATGCGAACCCGGTCGAGCGCCGCGCGCATGGCCGCGGCGGCGCCCTCCATGGCCGGGTTGATCATGTCCTTGCCGTCGGCGTTCATGCCGAAGCCGGCGACGCGGGCGAGAATGGGCGCGCCGCGCGCGCGGGCGCGGGTTTCCTCCTCAAGCGCCAGAACGCCCGCCCCTTCGCCGATGACGAGACCGTTGCGGTTTTTGGAAAACGGCCGGCAGGTCTCGTCGGCGAGTATGTGCATCGCCCGCCACGCCTCCATCGCGCCGTAAGTGAGAATCGCCTCGCTCGCCCCGGCCAGGGCGACGTCGGCGGCGCCGTTGCGGATCAGGTCCGCGGCGACGCCGATGGCGTGCGCGCCGGAAGCGCAGGCGCTGGATATGGCGAAGGCCGGCCCTTTCATGCCGTACCGGATCGACATGTGGCTCGCCGGCGCGTTCGGGATGATGCGCAGGATCGACAGCGGGTGCGGCCGGCGGCCTTTCTTCAGCATGCCGATGTAAGACTGGTCAAAGGTCGTCTGTCCGCCGATGCCGGTGCCGATGATGCAGGCGGCGCGCGGCGCCAGGGCCGCGTCGATCTCAAGGCTGGAAGCGGCGAGCGCCTCGTCCCCGGCGGCGACAGCGAGTTGCGACACGCGGTCGGCGCGGGCGGTGTCCCGCCCCTGCGCCGCGAGGCGGTCCTCGATCCCGTCAATCGGGGCGCAGGGAACCGTGATGGAAAGTTCGTCGCCGACGACGAATTCGCGCTTGCGGATGCCGCAGCGGCCTGCGGACAATCCGTCCCAATAGCTTTTCACGTCCGCGCCGATGGGCGAGACGACGCCCATGCCGGTGACGACGACCTGACGGCTCATTCCGGCCCCGGTCCTATTTCTTCATCAGGGCGTCGAGCGCGTCGATGAGGTCGCCGACGGTTTTCATGTCGCCAAAGGGGTTTTCGTTAGCGTTGAACGGCACCTCGACGCCGAGCTTTTCCTCCACCTCGTAAATGATTTCAACGATCGCGAAACTGTCGATGCCGAGGTCGGAGACAGGCGTCTGCCGGGTCAGCTCGCCCGTCAGGCCCACCGAATGATCCTTGATGATGTCGAGAAGACTCGCTTCGATGTCAGCCATGCCCGTCGTCTTTCCTGTCGCTTCGATCCGCTTTTTTAGGATTTCGATTATCCGCAGCCTGTCAATCGCGGAAGTTTTTATACTGCAGCGGCTGCTCCAGGTTCATGCCCTTCACAAACGCGATCACCTCCTGAAGGTCGTCGCGCTTCTTGCCGGTGATGCGAAGTTCCTCCCCCTGGATCGCGGCCTGCACCTTGAACTTTTCGCCCTTCACGGCCTTGACGATCTTTTTCGCCAGGTCCTTGTCGATGCCCTGCTTGATGACGACCTGCTGGCGCACGGACTGTCCGGCGGCGGGCTCGGTTTTCTGGTAGTCGAGCGATCCCGGCTCGATCCCGCGCTTTTGCATCGCCCCTTGCAGGATCTCGTGCATCTGGCGCAGCTTCATGTCGTCGTCGGCGAAAATGGTGACGAGGCTATCCTTGATCTCGACGCTCGACTTCGATCCCTTGAAGTCGTAGCGGGTCGCGATTTCGCGCATGACGTTCTGAACGGCGTTTTCCGCTTCGGCGAGGTCGACTTCGGATACGATATCGAATGAAGGCATGATCGGCGGTCTTCTCCCATGATTCCCGACGGCGGGCCGCAACAGGGGCGGGTCCCCTTCTGCCCCATCGAGAAAAAAAGCGCCAGACGGTCTGTAAGCCGGGTTCTGTCTTCCGCCACGAATTTGCATTCAATACCGGAAGGACGGCCATTCCTCTAGGCGCGCCATTGCTGGCGCGCTCCAGCAACCAACCCGGACGGCTGGGCGCGAAGACCCGCCCGCCCCTCGCCTTGCGGCGCCGGGGCGCGCCGTCCCTATTCGGTCTTGCTCCAGGCGGGGCTTGCCATGCCCGCCCCGTCGCCGGGGCGGCGGTGCGCTCTTACCGCACCTTTTCACCCTTACCCCGGACTCCGATCGGATCGGATGCGAGGCGGTTCGTTCTCTGTGGCGCTTTCCCTCAGGTCGCCCTGGCCGGACGCTATCCGGCGCCTTGTCTTCACGGAGCCCGGACTTTCCTCGGCGGACGTCTCCGTCCGACGCGGCCGTCCGACCGTCTGGCGCGGACTGATGTGCGGCCTCGCAGAGCCGCGGTCAAGCCCCAGTCATGACGCCGGTAATGCCCCCAGCACGACCCCAGCTCGCCCCTCGTCAGCCCGCCGGACGGCGCCCGCTTTTGCGCGGCCCGGCCGGTCAAAACTGGTAGGACAGGGAAAGACCGCCGAGAAACTGGTTCGGATCGCCCTCGACGTCGACGATCGGGCTGTCCGCCGCGTCGGCGATCAACCGGCGGTAGCTGATCAGGCCAAAGACGCCCCATTTGTCGTTGAGGGCGTAATTGAGACCGACGGTGGAGCCGACCTGATAGAACCCCTCCTCGGGCGTGAAGGCGGCGAGACCGCTCGCGGCGGCCCCCTCGGGCGTCACGCCGAAATAGGCTTCCATGAAATCCTCATCGCCATACTCCGCGCTGACGCTCAGGGTTCCGCGCATGCGCCGGCTGAGCGCCGTTGCGTAGGTCACGTTGGGCGCGATGGTGAAGCCGTTATGCACGTCGCCGACGTCGAACAGGGAATCGACGGCGAAGGTCAGCGCATCGCGCTCACGGACAAGCCCGACGATGCGGTAGCCGAAGAACCCGCCGACCTCCAGCGTCTCGCTGATTTCCGGCAGGGCCGCCACGGCCTCGCTGTCGACGTCGTCGTCGCGCCCGAACTGGTAGCGCGCGTCAACGCCGCCGATGAACCGGCCGCCCGTCGCCGGGCTCAGGAAATCGGCGCGCAAGCCGAGACCGCGCCAGTAGAGATCCGCGCCGGGCGCGGAGATCTTGGCGCCGCCGAACGGAATCGGCTGCAACTCGTCGGAGCCGAGATAGTCGTTGGTGAAGCCCGCGCCGAGGGCTATGAAGTCGGGCGGTCCCTCCGGCCCGTCGCCCGGTCCGATCTGGGCAAGGGCGGCGGCGGGCGCGATGCTGAAAAGAACGGCGGCGACAACACACTTTCTCATACGAATCCTCATACTCAGTCCTTTCGGTATCCGTCCCGCGCATCGACCAGTCGACGATCGGGCGGATCTGACCATCGAGCCTTATACGCCCGCGCCGGGAGTATAGATGCGTCACGCCATCAATCCATACGCAATCGGCGGACCGCCTCTTGAACGAGCTTATCGGCGCGGACGTTCGAACGAATTCCCGAACGGACGCTAAAGCGACCGGCTGACGGCGATCAGCGCGGCCTTGGTCGCCGGGCTGAACCCCTGGCCCAGGGCTTCGGGGCAGAACCGCCGCTGAAACGCGAGCAGGCCCGCCGCGTGATCGCCCGGCGGCGCGTCATAGCCGATGGCGCTCAGGGCGGCGAGCGCCTCGTCATAGGAAACGCGCCCGCCCGCCTGCGGATCGACGGGCGGCGCGGCGCGCGCCAGCCCCTCCGCCGCGAGCCTGTGCCAGGGAAATTTTTCGCCGGGATCTTCCTTGCGGCGCGGGGCCACGTCGGAATGGCCCAGCACGTTTTCCGGCGTGATGTCATGGCGTGTACGGATGTCCTGCATCAGCGCGACAAGGGCGTCGATCTGCGCCGCCGGGAACGCGCGGTAGCCGAACTCGTGGCCGGGATTGACGATCTCGATTCCGATCGACCGGGCGTTGACGCCGCCCCGCCCCTTCCAGCTCGACACGCCTGCATGCCAGGCGCGGCGAACCTCGTCCACGAGCCGGTAGACGTCGCCGTTCTCCTCGATCAGGTAATGGGCGCTGACCTTCGCCGCAGGATCGCGAAGACGCGCAAGCGCGGCCGCCCCCGACCGCATGCCGGTATAGTGCAGGATGATCATGTCCACCGGCGCGTCGCGGTCGTCGTAATTCGGCGACGGCGCCTCGATGACGTGCATGACCCGGTTCTCCTCATCGCTGACGATCAACATAAGACAGGGCCGCTTTTGCAGAAAGGTTAACCGGAAAGGAGGAAATGGAAGAGGGAAACGGATCAGGGGTCCGGCGAGACCGGCCTGCCGGCGGCGTCGCGCGCCGCGCCCGCTTGCGTGTCCGCCGGCTTCCCGGTCCGCGCCTGCGTCGCCGGCTGCGTCCCCGCGCCAGCGCCGTCTATGTCCACGGACGCGTCCATCCCCGCTTGCGGCGGCAGAACGGGCGCGGCCTTGATTTTCTGCCGGCGCGCATTGCGGTAGAGCACGAAGCCGACGCCGCCGAGCGTCATCAATCCGCCGACCGCCATGCGCGGCCCGAACGGGTCGCCCAACAGGATGACGCTGAAAAACACCGCCAGGGTGGTGGTGAGCAGCATGCTCGGCGCGACCACGCTGACCGGCAGGCGCTGCAACAGCCAGTAATAGGCCGTGTGTCCGAAAATCGATGCGCCGACCGCGGAGTAAACGATCGCGCCGACCACGAGCCCCTTGTCGCTCGCCGACAGGGCCGCCGCCTGGCCGCTTTCGAACGCGGCGGTCATCAGCCACAGTCCGCCCGCGCCGACGACGGCGAACCAAGCGAGCAGTTCGTGGGGCTTGAACGCCGTCGACTGCTTGACGAGGATCGCGCCGATCGCCTCCGAAAAGGCGCCGGCGGCGACAAGGCCGACGCCGAGGGCCATGCGGGTTTCGCCGTCGGCCTCCCCGCGTCCGGTCTCGCCGAGAGCAATGATGGCGACGCCGGAAAACGCCATGGCGATGCCGACCGCGCGCCGCCAGCCCAGCTTGTCGCCGAGAAATATCATCGACAGGATCGTGGCGAAGGGAACGTAAAGCTCGATCGCGATCGCCGAGGCCGACGCGGTGGCGTAGCTGAGGCCGGAAAACATGAAGGCGTAATTCATCGCGCCGAGACACAGCCCGCCGCTCAGCACCCGAACCATATGCCCGGACCGCCAGCGCAGAAACGGCGCCATGACGGCGGCCACCAGGGTCATCCGCACGGCCGCGTAAAAGATCGGCGGCAGTTCGCCGACGGCGGTCTTGATCACGACGAAGTGGAGCCCCCACACCATGCACATGGCGAGCAACACCGTCAGTTCGCGCGCGCTCATGGCCTGCCGCCTTTCCGTTCGCCGATTGAGGCGGGGGGTTGGTGATCGACGCGGCTGGCGAAAACGACCGCCGGCCCCGCATGGCTTGCCCCGCCGGCGTCCCTCGTCCGGGCCCCTCGTCCGGACCTCGACCCTTACGCCCAATGACGCCGGCAATGCAAGCGATGCGGGGTATGCAAACGAAGAAAGGACGCGCGGTCGAAAGCGCGGGGGCTTTTTCGGATCAAGGGGGGTCGGATCAAGACGCCCGCTTGAGCGAAAGGGACGGGCGAACGGGCTGAGCGAAAAGAAAAACAGAGAGAGAACGCGAAAGAGCGCCGCCGCCTGTTGCCGCCCGGCGGCGCGCCTGCCGGCTGGCGCGCTAGCGGGCGCGCGCGGCCCGCCAGGCTTTTCCGGGGGCGCCGTTGCGAAGGACGAGACCGGCCAGCGCCGACGCCGCGAGGATCAGCGGGGCCGCCACCGCGGCCGCGGCGAGCGCCGCCGCGGCGAGGATCAAAACGCTTGCGAGCAGCACAGCGTCGCCAAGCCGGGCCGGCCAGCTGTCCGCCCGCGCCCTTTGCATGAGGCCGCGCCGGAAGCGGGCCGCGCCCTGCGAACGCCTCAAGGCGTCCTCGGCCTCGGCCCAGGGACGCACGGGCGAGGCCGCCTTGCCGCCGGCAATCATGAAAATCATCATCTGCATGTCGCTGCCGCCTACGCTACGCGGCCCGTCATTGGGCCATGGGATCGAACGTTCATCAAAGCAAACGCCGGGCCAGCCGTCCAGCGCCGCCTGCATCGCAAGCAGCCTAGCGCCGATCCTTTAAGATTTGCTCATAGGCGGCGTTGATCGCCGCCATCCGCCCCTCGGCGATGCGCACCAGGTTCAGGGGCACCCCGCGCGCCACCAGGGCGTCCGGGTGGTGATCGCGGACCAGGCGCCGGTGCGCGGCCTTGATTTCGTCCTCCCCCGCTCCCGGCGCCACGCCCAGCACCAGATGGGGGTCGTCCTCCCCGAGGCCGAAATGCGTCGCCTTCAGACGGTGGTAGGACGCCCGCGAGACGCCGAAGGCGAGCGCGGCGCGCTCCAGCAGTTCAAACTCGCGCGGATGGGCGACGCCGTCCGCGACCGCCACGTGAAACAGGCAGTCGAGGACGTCTTCGAGCACCGCCGGGGCGTCCTCGAAAATCTTTACAACCCGCAGGAGATATTCGTCGAAGCCCGCCACGTCCTGCTGCGCCAGGTTGAACACCATGCGCACCTTGTCGGCTTCCTCTTCGGGGAATTTGAAAAAGTCCTGAAACGCCGCGATTTCATCGTCGGTGACGACCCCGTCGGCCTTCGCCATTTTCGCCGACAGGGCGATCAGGGCGATCGAAAACGCCGCCTCGTTGCGCCGCTGTTTCTGGGCGGCCATGGAATCGAGCAACACGCCCAGCGTGCGTTTTTTGGCGTCCGCGAGCAGCGCCTCGATGCGGTCCCAAAAGCTCATGCCCATGGTTTACCGGGCCGCCGCGCCGAAGGCCAGCGCCATCGGTCGACCAGTTATCGATGCCGAACAAGGATGTGGAAAAATAGATTGAGACATAAATTTTTCAACAAGGGCTGGCGCTTATCCGGCGATCAGCGCACCGGTTGCGCGTCGCCGCCGCGCAGAATTTTTGCAAAACAGACATTTTGCCGACACAATTCCTTAACGACGACGCCGCCAGGCGACGCAAATCAAGGGGCATTTGCGATGGGGTCCATTCTTCGGGAAGTCAGCGTGCTGCTGAGCGGAATGCTCTGCGGCGCCAGTTTCATGGTCATCGGCGTGGCGCTGATCCGCGCTTTCGGTTAAGCGCGACCGCTGCCGGAAAATCACGTAAAAACAATTCCTTACGGATCGTAATGCAGGATCGGAGACAACCAGCGCTCCACCTCCGCCAGCGGCATTGACTTGCGCCGGGCGTAATCTTCCACCTGGTCTTTCTCGATCTTGCCGACCCCGAAATAGAGCGAGCGGGGGTGCGAGAAGTAAAGCCCGCTGACCGAGGCCGGGGGCGTCATGGCGTAGCTCTCCGTCAGTTCCATGTCGGCGTTCCCCGGCGCGTCGAGAAGCCGGAAAAGCGTATCCTTCTCGGTATGATCCGGCTGCGCCGGGTAGCCGGGCGCCGGGCGGATGCCCTGATACTCTTCCCTGATCAGCGCCTCCGGCGGCAGGCTCTCATCCTCGGCGAAGCCCCACAACTCGCGCCGCACCCGCTCGTGCATGTGCTCGGCGAAGGCTTCGGCGAAACGGTCTGCGAGCGCCTTGGACAGGATCGAGGAATAATTGTCGTCGCGCGCGTCGAACGAGGCGGCGTACGCCTCCTCGCCCACCCCCGCCGTCACCGCGAAGGCGCCGATGTAATCGGCAAGCCCGGTCTCTTCCGGCGCGACGAAATCGGACAGGCAGTAATTGGCCCCGTCGCGCTTGGCGATCTGCTGGCGCAGCCCGTGCAGCACCGCCAGTTCCGCGGAGCGACTCTCGTCCGTATAAAGAACGATGTCGTCGCCGCGGGCGTTGGCGGGCCAGAAGCCGACGACCCCGTGCGCGGCGATCGGCTTTTGCGACAGCATCTCGTCGAGCATCTTCTGCGCGTCGTCGAACAGCGCGCGGGCCGGTTCGCCCACCACCTTGTCGTCAAGGATCTGCGGATAGCGCCCGTGCAGGTCCCAGGCGGCGAAAAACGGGGTCCAGTCGATATACGGAACCAACCGCGCCAGGTCGTAATCGCGAAACGCCTTCACGCCGGTAAAGGACGGTTCAGGCGGAACATAACCCGACCAGTCCACGGCGAACCGGTTGGCCCGCGCCTTGTCGATGGCGAGGCGCGATGACGCCTGCCCGCGCTTTTCGTAACTGGCGCGCACCTTGTCGTAATCGCTGGCGATCTCGGCGAGGTAGTTCGCACGCCGCTCTTCGGACACCAGCGCGCCGGCGACGCCCACCGCGCGGCTGGCGTCGGTGACGTAAACGACGCCGTGATCGTAATTGGGCGCGATCTTGACCGCCGTATGCGCCCGGCTCGTCGTCGCCCCGCCGATGAGAAGCGGGATGTCGAAGCCCTCGCGCTGCATGTCCGCGGCGAGGTTGCGCATCTCGTCGAGGCTCGGCGTGATCAGGCCCGACAGGCCGATGATGTCGACCCCGTGCGCCTTCGCCTCGCTCAGAATCTTGGCCGACGGCGCCATGACGCCGAGATCGATGACTTCATAGTTGTTACACTGAAGAACAACGCCGACGATGTTCTTGCCGATGTCGTGGACGTCCCCCTTCACCGTCGCCAGCAGGATCTTGCCCGCGGGCTTGCCCTGCTCCAGCCCCTGCTCTTCCTTTTCCTTTTCCATGTAAGGGGTGAGATAGCCCACCGCCTGTTTCATGACGCGGGCGGACTTCACCACCTGCGGCAGGAACATCTTGCCGTCGCCGAAGAGGTCGCCGACGACGTTCATGCCGTCCATCAGCGGGCCTTCGATGACGTGCAGCGGGCGGCCGAGCTTTTGCCGCGCCTCCTCCGTGTCCTCGATAATGTACTCGGTCAGCCCCTTGACGAGGGCGTGACGCAGGCGTTCCTCCACCGGCGCCTCGCGCCAGCTCAGGTCTTCCTCGCGCGCCTTGCCCTTTTCGCCGCGATAGCGTTCGGCGACCTCCAGAAGCCGCTCGGTCGCGTCGGGGCGCCGGTTGAGGATGACGTCCTCGACCGGCTCGCGCAGTTCGGGCGGGATTTCGTCATAGATCGCGAGCTGGCCGGCGTTGACGATGCCCATGTCCATGCCCGCCTTGATGGCGTGATAGAGAAACACCGAGTGCATCGCCTCGCGCACCGGTTCGTTGCCGCGGAACGAGAACGAAATGTTGGAGACCCCGCCGGAGACCTTGGCGTGCGGCAGCGTCTCCTTGATCGTCTTCGTCGCCTCGATGAAATCGACGGCGTAATTGTCGTGCTCCTCGATGCCGGTGGCGACGGCGAAAATGTTGGGGTCGAAAATAATGTCTTCCGGCGGGAAGCCCATCTGCGTCAACAGCTTGTAGGAGCGGGTGCAGATTTCGACCTTGCGCTCGGCGATGTCGGCCTGGCCCTGTTCGTCGAAGGCCATCACCACTGTCGCCGCGCCGTAGCGCATGATCTTCTTCGCCTGGGCGAGGAAGGCGTCCTCGCCTTCCTTCAGGGATATGGAGTTGACGATCGCCTTTCCCTGGACGTTTTTCAGCCCCGCCTCGATCACCTCCCACTTCGATGAATCGATCATCACCGGCACGCGGGAGATGTCGGGCTCGGACGCGATCAGGCGCAGAAACGTGACCATGGCCTCGACCCCGTCGAGCATGCCCTCGTCCATGTTGACGTCGATGATCTGCGCGCCGTTTTCGACCTGCTGGCGGGCGACCGCGAGGGCGTCCTCGTAGCGGTCCTCCTTGATCAGTTTACGGAACTTCGCCGAGCCGGTGACATTGGTCCGCTCGCCGATATTGACGAAGCGGGCGCGGATTTCTGTGGTCATAAATAGTCGTCCTGTTGACAACGGTCAGTCATGGCTTGTGGCGGCCGCCTGTTGGCGCCGGTCGGTCACGATTTCGGCCGCACGCCCAGCATGTGACACAGGGCGTAGGCGAGATCGTCGCGGTTGAGGGTGTAGAAGTGAAAATGCTCGACGCCGTTTTCCGCCAGTTCAAGACACTGCTCGGCGGCCACCGTGGCGGCGACCAGTTGGCGGGTGCCCGGATCGTCGTCGAGGCTCTGGAACAGCCTCACCAGCCGCTCGGGGATGGTCGCCCCGCACAGGCCCGCCATCCTGGTAAGTCCCTTGAAGCTGGTCACCGGCATGACGCCGGGCACGATGGGAATATCGATCCCCGCCCCGCGCACCCGGTCGCGGTAGCGCAGGAAAACCTCGTTATCGTAGAAAAACTGGGAGATCGCGCGGGTCGCGCCGGCGTCGACCTTGCGCTTGAGCATGTCGATGTCGTCGGCGACCGAGGGCGAGTCCGGGTGCTTTTCAGGGTAGCAGCCGACGGAAATTTCAAACGGCGCGATCTCGCGCGCCCCCGCGGTCAGTTCCGCGGCGTTGGCGTAGCCGCCCGGATGCGGGGCGTAAGGCTCGCCGATGCCGCCGGGCGGGTCGCCGCGCAGGGCGACGATGTGCTTCACGCCCGCCGCCCAGTAATCGCGCAGCACCGCGTCGACCTCGGCGCGGGTGGCCGCGACGCAGGTCAGGTGCGCGGCCACCTCCAGATCCGTCTCTCCGACGATGCGCGAGACCGTCTGGTGGGTGCGCTCGCGGGTCGAGCCGCCGGCGCCGTAGGTCACCGACACGAAGTCGGGCGCGAGGGGCGCGAGCTTTTCCACCGACCGCCACAGCCGGTCGTTCATTTCCGGCGTCTTGGGCGGGAAAAACTCAAAAGAGACGTGCAGAGGCGGCATGGGATTTCTGTCCTTTTAGGCGACCGAACGCGGGTGAAGGCGGCTGATCTCCCGCATGGCTTTCGCCGGGGAGTCGCACAGCCAGATCTTTACGGTGAGCTTTCTGCGCTCGCCGGACCCCGGCGAGAGCGTTTCGATTTTATCGAGCGCAAGGCCCGCCGCGGCGCACCAGTCGCGCACTTCCTCGTCGGAAAAGCCGAGCCGGCGATGGGCGTGCTCGTCGCGAAGAAACTCCAGGTCATGCGGCGCGAAGTCGGAAATGATCAGCCGCCCGCCCGGCTTCAGCAAGCGCGCCGCCTCCGCCACCGCCGCCGCCGGTTCGGCGAGGAAGTGAAGCACCTGGTGAATGCAGACCACGTCCGCGCTTTGCGGTTCGAGCGGCAGGGAAAACAGATCGCCATGGCGCAACTGGGCGTGGGCGACGCCGGCGCGCTCCAGATTGGCCCGGGCGATGGCCAGCATCTCGTGCGACAGGTCGTAGCCGACGCCGGCGCGGTAATGGCCGGCGAAGATCTCCAGCATCCGGCCGGTGCCCGCGCCCAGATCGATGAACTGGTCGACAACCTCGCCCTTGAGCAGGCCGACCATGCGCGCCTCAATGTCGGACTCCGGCAGGTGCAGGCGGCGCAGGCGGGTCCATTCGCGGGCGTTTTCCTTGAAATAGGCCGCCGCGACGGCGGCGCGCGCCTCGCGGCTCTGCTCGAACCGCTCGCGGTCGCGGGCGACGATGCGGTCGCTGGAATCGGCGATCGCCTCAACCGAGGTCAGCACCGCGCCAAGGGCCGGATCGTCCCGCGCCTCCGCGGCGACGCGGTAAAACATCCATGCGCCTTCGCGGTGTCGCTCGGCGAGACCCGCATCGGCGAGAATTTTCAGGTGGCGGCTGACCCGCGGCTGGCTCTGGCCCAGAATGGTGGTGATCTCGGTCACGGTCAGCTCGCCCCGGCACAAAAGCCCCATGATGCGCAGGCGCGTCTCCTCGCCAATGGCGCGAAAGATATTCAGCGTGTCGTCAAGGCTCATGGGCGCCGGGCTCGTTTTCTCGATCCGGCCGGACGCCGAACTCGCTTTACCATCGCTCTTCACTCGTCGCCGTCGCGCAGCTCGGACGCCGCTGGCGTCACGTTCGGTCCAAGATATAAAGATATCTTTATATGAAGGCAACATATACGGTTCGTTAACGGCGGCGTTAAATCGTCTTTCCGGTCGATGTTCCGTTGAAAAAAGGGTTTTGTCGGAAACGGGCGCCGATAAAGCAATGTTGATCGTTTTCGGGGGGCGCGGCGCCTTTACCTTCATCGCAATGCCGCCATGATTGGCGTGTATGATTCGCGGTAAAGCGGGCGGTGTTGAGGACGACGGTGCTGAAAGCGGTCACGCCAGAGGACGCCGCGCCGAAAAAGGGGATATGGGCAAGTGCTGAAGACCAGAGCGGCGAGCGGGCCGTCACGCATGATCCTGACGATGACGGCCGCCGCGGCAGCGGCGCTGGCCCTCGCGCCGTGGACGGGCGCGGGCGCGCAGATGTCCGACATGGGCGATCCGGAATCGCTGCAACGCACGATCGACAGCGGAATCCCCGAGACGAGCGGCGTGAACGATCCGTGGGAAGGGTTCAACCGCAGGATGTTCGCGGTCAACGACGCTCTTGACGGCGCGGTTCTCGTCCCAGCCTCGCGGGCCTACCGCACCGTGACGGTGGAAAAACAGCGCAAGGGCATCCGCAATTTTCTCGCCAATGCGCGCACGCCGGTGATCCTCGTCAACGACCTCCTGCAGGGGGAGTTCAAGCGCGCCGGCACGACCATGGGCCGCTTCGTCCTCAACACCACCATCGGCTTCGGCGGCATGGGCGATCCGGCCGAACGCCTCGGCTTGGCCCAGCATTCGGAAGATTTCGGCCAGACCCTGGCGGTCTGGGGCGCCCCGTCAGGCCCCTATCTGGTGCTGCCGTTTTTCGGATCGAGCACGCTGCGCGACGGGTTCGGCGCCGGCGTGGACCTCGCCATCGATCCGGTGACCTGGATCCGCGGCGACGCGGCGCAGATCACCCGCTTCACCCGCGCCGGGGTGACGCTGCTGGCCGTGCGCGAGCCGCTGATCGAGCCCCTCGCCCAGATCGAGGCGAATTCCCTCGATTACTATTCGTCCGTACGCAGCTTTTACATTCAGTCGCGCAAGAACGCGATCGCGAACGGGCGCGCGAATTTCGACGACCTGCCGGATATCGGCGAGTTCGAGGAGTTCGAGGATCTTGAGTAGCGTTCCCACGGAGCAATTTATGTCCCAATTCATCGCCGCCGCCGCGGGCCTTGCGTCCGCCTTTCGCCCCCTCGCCGCCGCGCTCGCCCTTGCGGCCGCCGCCGCGCTCGCCGCGGCGACCGGGGCGCGCGCCGACGACGCGGCCGAGCGCCATGTCCAGGGCATTCTCGACGAGGCCGCCCCGGCCCTCGACGCGCCGAGCCGCGAGGCGATGCTGGACGGCATCGCCGCCCTGGTGGACAAGCATGTGGACCTGCGCCGCGTCGGCCGCTTCACCCTCGGCCAGTATGCGCGCCAGATGACCGAGGCGCAGGCGGAGGTTTTTTATCCTCTGTTTACGGAATACGCGACGCTGGTCTATCAGCAGACCCTCGCCGACTATTCAGGGCAGCGCCTTGAAGTGACCGGCTCCATCGACCGCTCGGCGCGCGACATCATCGTCAATTCGAAAATCGTCGACGCGCGGCCCGGCGATCAGTTCGCGGACCTTGTCGTCCACTGGCGCGTCTATCGCAGCCGCGACGGCGACATGACCGTCGTCGACGCCGGGGCGAACAATGTCTGGCTCGCCATCGAACAGCGCAGCCAGTTCACCTCCGTCATCGCCAACAATGGCGGCGGCGCGAAGGGCGTCGACGCGCTGATCGAGCAATTGAAAACGCAGGTCGAAGGCGCCTCCTGATCCGCCTGCGCCGGCGGATGCGGGCGCCCGCCTCAGACAAAAAAACCGCCCCGAAGGGCGGCTTTTTGATCGCGCCGGGACGGCGCGCTGAAACGAAATCCTACGAGGAGTAGAATTCGACCACGAGGTTCGGCTCCATGGTGCAAGGGTAAGGCACCTCGGCGAACTCGGGGATGCGCATATAGGTCGCCATCATCTTTTTCGGATCGACGTCGATGTAATCGGGAATGTCGCGCTCGGCGCTTTGCAGGGCTTCCAGCACCAGCGCCATGTTCTTGGACTTGTCCTTGATCTCGACCACGTCGCCGGGCTTTATCCGGCAGGACGGAATGTTGGTGCGCACGCCGTTCACCTTCACATGGCCGTGGTTGATGAACTGGCGGGCGGCGAACACCGTCGGCACGAACTTGGCGCGGTAAACGATGGCGTCGAGGCGGCTTTCCAGCAGGCCGATCAGAAGCTCGGCGGTGTTGCCGCGCTGGCGCACCGCTTCGTTGTAGATGCGCTCGAAGTGTTTTTCGGAAATGTTGCCGTAGTAGCCTTTCAGCTTCTGCTTGGCCATCAGTTGCAGGCCGAAGTCGGACAGCTTGCCCTTGCGGCGCTGACCGTGCATGCCGGGGCCGTAATCGCGCTTGTTGATGGGAGATTTGGGGCGGCCCCAGACATTTTCCCCGACCCGGCGGTCGAGCTTGTGCTTGGCGCTGATGCGCTTGCTCATCGATCCTCACTCTCGGCGCGGCCCGGCCCCGGGGCCCATCCCCGGCGCGGTTTCAACGGCGGTCCACGCGCCATCCGTCATGAAGACGCGGGCTATACGCGCGCCCGCCCCGCCTGTCAACGCGCCGCTCCACGCGGGGCGGCGGGGAGCGCCTTGGGCTAAAGCATTCGCCGGTGCTCAGGCGCTTGCAGGAGGCCGCGTATGCTTGCCGGTCTCAAGCACAGCGCACAGTTCGCCGAACGGATTCCCGATATGACCGGCCATGGCTTCGACCTTTTCCCGCCCCTCCTCATCCAGCGTCTCGCCGAGCAGCAGGTAGTCCTTCAGGATGTCGATTTCCGTCCAGAGCTTTTCCGCCTCGCCCAAGGCGTCGTCATAGCCTTGGCGTAAGGCGCGGAAGCGGATGCGCAGCCAGAGCATCGCGGCAATCGAGTCGTCGAATAACTCTTTGACGGTTCTTTCGTCATCGGCCATATACTGTCTCCTTTTTCTATCATGTGATATGAAATGTATCAGATGATTACAAAATGATCAATATGAGATCAGATGATATGAAAAAAATCACACCAGGACAGATCAGAGCCGCCAGAGCCCTACTCAAGATCTCGGCTCAGGAGCTTGCGGACGCGGCTTCTATCGGCGTGGCGACTGTTCGCCGGGCCGAAAACGATGGAAGTGATGTCGAAATCACGGCGGCCAATGCAAACGCAATCCGAGGCGTTCTCGAAGAATACGGAATCGAATTCATCCCCGAAAACGGCGGCGGCTCGGGCGTCAGGCTGCGCGAGCGGCCTGCGGATTAAGGCGCCCCGCCCCCTTCGCCACGGCTTGACCAAAGCGCCGAAGATGAAAGCACGCTCTCTCCCACCGCGCCTTGCATCGTGATCACGTATTCGCCGAGATCCGGGGTCTTCATCTCCTTCAGGAACGCGCGGACATTGTCCGGGTACAGCGTATAATTCCGCCCGTTCTCGTCGACATACCAGGCGCCGCAGCCGGTCGCCCAGACGCGCTTGCCGAGCCGGGCCTGGATATCCGCGTCATAGGCCCGCGCCGCGTCCGGCGTCGGCTCGATCAAGGCGCCGGGCGCCGCGTCCGCAGCGCGGATCAGCTTCAGGATGTAGTTCGCCTGCGCCTCGATCATCAGGACGACGGAGTTGTGGCCGAGGCCGGAATTGGGGCCAAGCAGGAGAAAGAAGTTCGGAAAGCCCGGCGCGGCGACGGTGCGGTGGGCGGCGATCCCGTCCTTCCAAGCCTCGCGCAGGGAAAGGCCGGACGGCCCCGTCACCTCGAAGGCGGTCAGAATGTCGAAGGGCTTGAACCCCGTCGCCAGGATGATGACGTCCGCGGGCCGCGTCTTCCCGTCCGCCGTCGCAACGCCCTCCGCCGTAAACGCCTCGATCGGCTCGGTGACGAGATCGACATTTTCCCGCTGCACGGCGGGGAGATAGTCGTCGGAGATCAGGATGCGCTTGCAGCCGACGGGATAGTCCGGCGTCAGCTTCGCGCGCAGGGCCTCGTCGCGGATCTGCGCCGTCATATGGCGGTCGAAGGTGCGGCGCACCACGCGCTTGGCGGCGTTGTCCTCGTTCCTGAAGGAACCGAAACGCCACTCCATGAAGGAAAAATAGAGCCCCCGGTAGAGCCGCATGAGCCAGGGCGCGCGGGCGAAGATCCTCTTCAGCCAGTCCGGATAGGCGTAGCTCTCGCGCGGCATCACCCAGTTGGGCGTACGCTGATAAATGTCGAGATGGGCGACCTTGCCGACGATCTCGGGAATCACCTGCACCGCGCTCGCCGCCGAGCCGATAACCGCGACGCGTCGGCCCGCGAGGTCGACGTCTTCGCGCCAGCGGGCGGTGTGAAAGACCGGCCCGTGAAAGGCGTCCATATCCTTGAACTCGGGGATGTTGGGCTCGTGCAGGCCGCCGAGGCCGCTGATGAGATAATCCGCCTCGGCGGTCTCCCCGTCTTCGAAGTCGACCCGCCAGCGCCGCCCGTCATGGGCGGCGCGGAGCGCCTTCTTGCCGAACCGGATCGAGGGATAGAGGTCGTATTCGCGCGCACAGCGTTCGAGATACGCCTGGATTTCGGCGCCGGGCGAAAAGCGGCGCGACCAGTCGGGGTTCGGCTCGAAGGAAAACGAATAGAGATGGGACGGCACGTCGCAGGCGACGCCGGGATAGACGTTCTCGCGCCAGGTCCCGCCGACCTCATCCGCCTTCTCATAGATGGCGACATTGCCGAAGCCTTCCTGGCGCAGGCGGATCGCCATGCCGAGGCCGGAAAAGCCCGCGCCGAGAATAATGAAGCTCGGCCCCGGCAATCCGTCGCCCGCGCCGCCGGTCTGCTCCGTCATGGGTTCCGCCCTTGCTTGCTGCGCATATCGCCGTTTTGCGGTTCGCAACACGCTCCATTCAAAAATCCACAGCCAGTCGTGAAACGCGTTCGACGCAGTTGACACTAGCCGCAACCGGCCGAAACCGGCGCCGGTTTTTGCAGCGGCGCCCGCCGCCCGCCGCCGGATGCGCATTATCGTACCGGCGCCGCCGGAGCCGCATCGTCGAAGGCGGCGTCGGGCGCGCTTACTCCCCGGCCCTGGCGCCCTTGTCCTCGCCCCGCTCCTGAAACAGGACGAAAGCCCCGACGGTGGCGATGAAGACAAGCTGCGTGATGAGCATGAACGCCATTTCCTCCCGGTCGAGCGCTTCCGGGTCGAGATAGGCGTGCAGGAGGTGGATCGTCGCGATCAGGAGGATCGTCACGGCGATGCGCAGCTTTACCTGCCCCGCGGTCGAGCGCCGCATCCAGGCGGGCACGCTGTTTTCGTCCGAGATATGAAGACTGGAGATAAAGGTCTCGTAGCCGCTGATCACCACCATGACGATCAGATTGGCGATCAGCACCATGTCGATCAGGTCGAGCGCCACCAGGATCGCGCGCTCGCGGGTGATCTGGTCGAGGTTGAACAGCGTCTCGATCAGGTGCTCGGCGAATTTGATCTCGACAATGACAAGCGCGACCATCAGGCCGATCAGGAGCGGCAGTTGAAGCCAGCGGCTGAACAAAAGCGCGTTCTCGAAGTTTTCAAGCGGGGCGAAGCCGGGTGCGCGCCCATCTCCCTTGGCGTGCTCGGAAGCGGCGCCGGCGCCCGTCTGCGGGTCCTTTCCCGAACCGGACCCCGAGCCCGGTCCCGGGCGCGCGCCCGATGCGGTTTGCCTGTCCGCCGCCTGTTCCGCCCTTTCGCTCATTCGCGCGTCCTCGCCGCCTTTTCCCGTCGCCTGTACGACCGCCTGTCGCGGCCGCCCTATTCAACCCGTGTCGGCGCCGGCATACAACGGGCGCGCCACCGTTTCACGGATTTCGGGCGAAAGATTGAAAAATCCAATGGCCTGCCCGCCAGGGCCGCCGGACAGCGGGCTCATCACGGGGCGGGCCTCAATTCCGGGGCAGGCGTCGTCACGGGCCGGACGTCGCACGCTACGGTCTGTTCACGACTTGCCGCTATTGACGGTGGGACGGCGCCGCGCCTGGCGGATCGCCGGCTTGCGCTGGACAGCGGACGCGAAAGCCGAAACAACCGGCCGGAAAGGCTTTACGCCCAAGGGGGGCGTCATGAAACTTTATCTTAAGCATCTTGCGGCGACGAGCGGGCTCGCCGGCGTGGCCGGCGCCGCAGCGGATGCGGCGGGCGTCTTTCGCCTGCTTTCTCATCCCGAACTCGGCCTCGTCCATATCGAGCACCGCCTCATGGACCGGTGCCTGAAGGACATCGTCAAGCCCGACTTCAACTGCATCGATATCGGCGCGCATATCGGCTCGAAAACGAAACAACTCGTCGACCTCGCCCCGCGGGGACGCCATTTCGCGGTCGAAGCCTCGCCGCGAAAGAGCCGCTGGGTGCAGAAGCGGTTTCCGCAGGTGACGGTTTTCAACAAGGCCCTGTCGGACGCCGCCGGCGAGGTGCGGTTCTACGAGAACCTGTCGCGACCGGGGTTCAGCTCGCTGATCGCGCCGGAACCGGGCAAGCGCGGCGACGTGCGGGAAGTTACGGTCGAGGCGGCGACCCTCGACGCTCTGATCCCGGAGGATGCGCGCATCGATTTCATCAAGATCGACATCGAGGGCCGCGAGTACGAAGCCCTCAAGGGCGCGGCCAGGATTCTCGGCAAGGACCGCCCGGCGGTCCTGTTCGAAGCGGGCGCCGTGGCGGAATGCGAAGCCTCGGGCGCGAAACCCGACGCCCTGTTCCGTCTGCTCCATGACGATTACGCCTACGACATTTTCCCGGTCTTCCACCTGGCCCACAAACGCGGACCGATCGACATCCGCCAGTTCCACGACTACCGGGTCTATCCGTTCCTGAGCTTCAATTTTTTCGCCCTGCAACGCACTGAAAAATAGGAGGGGGACCGCTTCAGGACCGGATCGAAAACGGCGTGAACTCGGTTTCCCTGTCATAAACGTCGACGCCCTCGGCCCGCTTCAGCGCGCCCACGACCTTGTAGGTGACCGGCGTCAGCATCGCCTCCCACAGCACCTTCAGCGAATAGTTCGTCACCATCACCGTAATCACCTGGTCCGGGGACCACACGCCCAGAAACGCAACCGGATAGAAGATGAGGCTGTCGACGCCCTGGCCGACGACGGTCGAGCCGATGGTGCGCTGGTAGAGATGCTTGCCGCCCGACCACACTTTCATCCGCGCCATGACGAATGCGTTGGAAAGCTCGCCCGCCCAGAAGGCGGCCACCGATGCGAGCACGATGCGCGGGGTCAGGCCGAAGACCTCGCGATAGGCGGCCTGCCCGTTCCAGCCGGGCGCCGGCGGCATGGCGACGACGACCCAGGACATGAAGGCCATGAACAGGACCGCGCCGAAGCCGGCCCACACGACCCGGCGCGCGCGCGCATAGCCGTAGACCTCCGTCAGCACGTCGCCGAGCACATAGGACAAGGGAAAGAACAAAATCCCCGCGCCGAAAACGCCCGCCTGCCAGCCGCCGATATCGATTTCGAAAAACTGCACCAGCTTCGCCGCGCCGATCAGGTTCGAACATATCAGGATGGCGACGAACGCCGCCATGGCGAAGTCGTAATACTTGAACCGGTGATTGCTGAGCGCGTCGGCCTTTTCGATGCGTTCGACGGGGCGCGCGATGGGGTGATCTGTCATTGCCCTGTTCATTCCGTTTGCGACCGCTTGCGGACCAGCGCTTTTACGACGCCTCTCAGGGTGCGGATCTCCCCTTGCGTGAAACCGGCGCGGGTGAACGCCGCGCGCAGGTTTCGCTCCATGGTGGGGCGCATTTCCGGCGGGAAGAAATATCCGGCCGCGTCAAGCTCGCCTTCAAGATGGGCGAGAAGCCGGGTGACGTCCTCGCGCGGCGCCGGCCCTTCCTCCGCGAGCGGCGTTTCGATGGTCCCGTAGCCGCCCTCCCCGCCGCCTGCGGCGCGCGACCATTCGTAAGCGGCGATCAGCACGGCCTGGGACAGGTTGAGCGACGCGAAGGCCGGATTGACGGGCACGGACAGGATCGCGTCGCAGCGCGCCACGTCGTCGCTGGAAAGCCCGTTGCGCTCGTTGCCGAACACCACCGCGCAGGTCTCGCCCGCGTCCATGCGCGCGCGCAACTGCGCCGCCGCGGCGGCCGGCTCCAACACGGGAAGCATCAACTCGCGCCGCCGGGCGGTGGTGGCGATCACATACCAGCAGTCGGCGACGGCGTCGCTGAAGCGGTCGAAAACCCGCGCCTCGTCGATGACGACGGCCGCGCCCGACGCCGTCGCCGCCGCCTTCGGATTGGGCCAGCCGTCGCGCGGGGCCACCAGTCTGAGGCCGGACACGCCGAAGTTCAACATCGCCCGCGCGGCCGCGCCGATGTTCTCACCCATCTGGGGCTCCACCAGCACGAAGGCCGGCGCCGGCGAGAGGTGCTCGCGCGCTTTCGACCGGCTGATGCGACCGCTGCTCATAAAGCCGTTCTCCTTGCGGAAACCCTGGCGGACCGGCGCCCCGCGCGGTCCCCCGCATTGTCTTTTCCCGTAGGGTCTTGCGCTATGGTCTTTGCGCTTTTGGCCGCCAATGCTATAGCCCGCTGCAAATCAATCCAATTCAAATAGCGCAAGCATTCCCGCGCAGCAGCAACTCCGGTAGGTTTTCCATGCAAAAGATCAAGGTCGAGAACCCGGTCGTCGAAATGGACGGCGACGAAATGACACGGATCATCTGGCAGATGATCAAAGACAAGCTGATCCATCCCTATCTCGACATCGATCTGAAATACTTCGACCTCGGGGTCGAAAAACGCGACGAGACCGACGATCAGATCACGGTGGAGGCGGCGGAAGCCACCAGGAAAT
This sequence comes from Parvularcula sp. BBD 1991-13, assembly GCA_001657385.1. GTDB lineage: Bacteria > Pseudomonadota > Alphaproteobacteria > Caulobacterales > Parvularculaceae > Hyphococcus. The sequence continues at coordinate 357,974 of LYSZ01000003.1, forward strand.
ACGGCGTCGCGGTGAAATGCGCGACCATCACGCCGGACGAAGCCCGGGTTGAGGAATTCAACCTGAAACAGATGTGGCGCTCGCCCAACGGCACCATCCGCAACATCCTCGGCGGCGTCGTCTTCCGCGAACCGATCATTATCCGCAACGTGCCGCGCCTCGTGCCGGGCTGGACGCAGCCGATCATCATCGGCCGCCACGCCTTCGGCGACCAGTACCGCTCGACGGACATGCTGTTCCCCGGCAAGGGCAAGCTTTCGATGAAATGGGAGGGCGAAAACGGCGAGGTGATCGAACACGAGGTCTTCAACGCGCCCTCCTCCGGCATCTATATGGGGATGTACAACCTCGACCAGTCGATCCGCGACTTCGCCCGCGCCTGCTTCAACTACGGCCTCCAGCGCAAGTACCCGGTCTATCTCTCGACCAAGAACACGATCCTGAAAAAATACGACGGCCGGTTCAAGGATATCTTCGCGGAGATCTATGAGAGCGAATTCAAGGACAAGTTCGCCGAATTCAACGGCGCCTACGAGCATCGCCTGATCGACGACATGGTCGCGGCGTGCATGAAATGGTCCGGCGGCTATGTCTGGGCGTGCAAGAACTACGACGGCGACGTGCAGTCCGACACGGTGGCGCAGGGCTTCGGCTCCCTCGGCCTGATGACCTCCGTCCTGATGACCCCGGACGGCAAGACGGTGGAGGCGGAAGCCGCCCACGGCACCGTCACCCGCCACTATCGCGCGCACCAGCGGGGCGAGGAAACCTCGACCAACTCGATCGCGTCGATCTTCGCCTGGACCCGGGGCCTTGCTCACCGCGGCAAGCTCGACGGCAACGACAAGCTGATCGACTTCGCCGCGACCCTGGAGCGGACCGTGATCAAGACGGTGGAATCCGGCGACATGACCAAGGACCTGGCGCTTCTGATCGGTGCGGAGCAGAAATGGCTCACCACCACCGGATTCCTGGAAAAGGTCGACGAGAACTTCCAGAAAGCGCTCGCCGGCTGAGCCTCGCGGGCGATCCGCGCGCGCCGGGAAGCAGACTGGGGGCGCAGGCCATAACGCGGACCAACACGCAGTCATGAAGCGCGGGCGCGCGCCGGCCGGGCGGTTCCGCCCGGCGTCTCCTCTATATGGCGCGGTCGATAGCGCGGCCAGTGGCGCAGTAAATGGCGCGCTGAATCCGGTTGCAGAGCCTTCTGCTCCTCGCAGGAGAAGTGCGCTCCGCCGCATCGCCTATCGCCATGGGCGTTCAGTCGTGGCATTGATGGGAGCCGACGCAAGACGATCGACAAGTGTTGTTCCCATGGAGACCGACGCATGATGCCCCATCTCCGCCGCCGCGCCGCCCTGACGCCGTTCCTCGCCGCCGGGCTCACCGTTGTCGCCGCCGCCGCGGCGCAGGCCCAGGAGGAACGCAATTACGACCTGCCGCCGTTCGACAGGATCGACGTGTCGGCGGGCATCAAGGTGACGGCGACGGCCGGCAGGCCGCAAACGGTGGTCGTCAAGGCGGTCAACGGCGATTTCGGCGACATCGAAGTCGAAGTGCGCGACGGCGAGCTGAACCTGTCGCGGGAGTGGAACCGGCTGCGCTGGCACGGCAAGAGAACCCAGTACAAAGTGGTCGTCACCGCCGATACGCTGCGCGGGATTTCCGCCTCGTCGGGCTCGCACGCCGCCCTTTACAATGTCGACGCCGGCGATTTCGTCATCGATCTTTCCAGCGGCGCGCATGCGGAAGTCCAGGGAGAAAGCGGCGTCTGCGTGCTCGATTTGTCCAGCGGGGCCAATCTGGACGCGGAAAGCCTTTATTGCGACGAGGCCATTATCGACGTGTCGAGCGGCGGCCATGGCGTCGTCCACGCGCGCGACGCGGTGAAGGGCGACGCCTCCAGCGGCGGGCACGTCACCGTTTACGGCGCGCCGTCGCAGGTGCGCCTCGACCGCTCGTCCGGCGGGCGCATCATCGTCAAGACGACGGCGCAGGCGAGGAAATAGAGCATATCGCGGGCGCTCTGCGGATCGCGTAACGCTCCGGGGCGCCGTTTCGCCGCCCTTCCATCTCGGATGACCGCACCGGGCTCGCCCAGAAAATGCCCCGGCCCCAGCCCGCCGTCGGGGGCCGGCCGGGGGGCCGCGCCGCCCTTATCCTTCGGCGGCGCAACACGATCTTGACGCCGAGAACGCGCGCCGCGGGTGATAAAGGAAAGCAAGAAAGTTCCGGCGCGAAACATATGGTGCGCCAGAGCGCACGCCTCCCGCCCCCGCGCTTTCCGGCATCGCGCCTATCCCTGAAGGGCGGCTTCGATTTTCCCGGCGATGGCCTCGACCGCTTCGTCGGCGCGGGCGCCGTCGGGTCCGCCCGCCTGGGCCATGTCCGGCCGGCCGCCGCCGCCCTTGCCGCCGACCGCCTCGGCCCCGGCGCGCACCAGGTCGACCGCCGACAGTCTTTCGGTCAGGTCCGCGGTCACGCCCACCGCCAGCGCGGCCTTGCCGTCATTGACGCCGATAAACGCGGCGACGCCCGAGCCCATGCTTTTCTTGGTTTCGTCGACGAGGCCGCGAAGATCCTTGGGCTGAACGCCCTCCAGAACGCGCCCGGCGTACCGCACGCCGGCGATCTCCCGGGACTGTTCCGCGGCGGGAGACGCCGTCCCGGCGCCGCCGAGGGCGAGCGCCTTTTTCGCCTCGGCCAGCTCGCGCTCCAGCTTCTTTCGTTCCGCCGCCAGGCTCTCGACACGCCCGGCAAGATCCGTCAGCGGAATTTTCAGCGCGTCCGCCGCATCGCGCGCGATCGCCGCCTGTTCTTCAAGGTGCTGACGGGCGGCCTCGCCGGTGAGGGCCTCGATGCGCCGGACGCCGGCGGACACGGCGCTCTCGCCGACGATCTTGAACAGGGCGATATCGCCAAGACGGCGCACATGGGTGCCGCCGCACAGCTCCACCGAATAGGGCGCGCCGGAACCGTCCAGCGCCTCGCCCATGGTCAGCACGCGGACGTCGTCGTCGTACTTCTCGCCGAACAGCGCGATCGCCCCCGACGCCACCGCATCGTCATAAGGCATGATGCGGGTCTCGACCGGGCCGTTCCCGCGCAGCACCGCGTTCACGCGCCGCTCGATCTCGGCGATTTCCGCCGGGGAAACCGGCTTGGGGTTGGTGAAGTCGAACCGCATACGGTCCGCGGCGACGAGGGAGCCTTTCTGCGCGACATGATCGCCCAGCACCTCGCGCAGCGCGGCGTGAACGAGGTGGGTCGCCGAGTGGTTGGCGCGCGTGCGGTCGCGCCGTCCGACGTCGATGGCGAGATGGACCGCGTCCCCCGCGGAGATCGCCCCCGCCTCCACGACGCCGATATGCCCGTGCAGCGAGCCGGCGCGTTTTTTCACATCGCTGACCGCGAGGCGCAGCCCGGCGTCGTCCGCGATGACGCCGCGGTCGCCCGCCTGGCCGCCGGATTCGGCGTAAAACGGGGTCTGGTTGACGATGACCTCCACCGCCTCGCCCGCCTCGGCGCGCTGAACCGGTTCGCCGTCGCGCAGGATCGCCTGCACCACGCCCTCCGCCTCGTCATGGATATAGCCGAGAAACTCCGTCGCCCCATGTTCCGCACGAAGATCGAACCAGAGACTTTCGTCGGCCGCGTCGCCCGAGCCGGCCCAGGCGGCGCGCGCCGCCGCGCGCTGGGCCTGCATCGCCGCATCGAACCCGGCCGTGTCGACCGCGCGTCCGTCGCGGCGAAGCGCGTCCTGCGTCAGGTCGAGCGGAAAACCGTAGGTGTCGTAGAGCTTGAACGCCGCATCGCCCGGCAAGGCGGCGCCGGGCGGCAGCTTGGCAAGTTCCTCGTCGAGCAGCTTCAGGCCGCGTTCAAGCAGACTGCGGAATTTTTCTTCCTCGGATTTCAGGGTCTCGACGATGAGCGTCTCGGCGCGGCCAAGCTCCGCATAGGCGCCGCCCATTTCCGAAATCAGCACCGGCGCCAGCCGGGCGAGCAAGGGGTCGCGCGCGCCGAGCCCGTGGGCGTAACGCATCGCCCGGCGCATGATGCGCCGGAGCACATAGCCGCGGCCTTCGTTGGAGGGCGCGACGCCGTCGGCGATCAGAAAGCTCGACGCACGCAAATGGTCCGCGATGACGCGTTGCGCCGGCGCCGCGTCGCCCTCGGCCTTTCTGCCGGTCAACTCTTCGGAAGCAACGATCAGGGTACGGAAGAGATCGACGTCATAATTATCATGCACGCCCTGGAGCACCGCCGCAATCCGCTCCAGCCCCATGCCGGTGTCGATGGACGGCTTGGGCAGGTTTTCCTCGCGTCCGTCGGCGTGACGCTCGAACTGCATGAAGACGAGGTTCCAGATTTCCACGAAGCGGTCGCCGTCCTCGTCCGGCGAGCCCGGCGGTCCGCCCGGGATATGCTCGCCATGGTCGTAGAAAATTTCAGAACACGGACCGCACGGCCCGGTGTCGCCCATACTCCAGAAATTATCGTTCGTCGCGATACGGATGATCCGGTCTTCCGGCAGGCCGGAAATCTTTCGCCACAGATCGAACGCTTCCTCGTCGGTATGATAGACCGTTGCGGTCAGGCGGTCGGCCGGCAGGCCGAATTCTTTGTGCACAAGGGTCCAGGCGGCCTCGATCGCTTCCTCCTTGAAGTAATCGCCGAAGGAAAAATTGCCCAGCATTTCGAAAAATGTGTGATGGCGCGCGGTGTAGCCAACATTGTCGAGGTCATTGTGCTTGCCCCCGGCGCGCAGGCATTTCTGGGACGAGGCGGCGCGCGTGTAATCCCGGCGTTCCGCCCCGGTGAAAATATTCTTGAACGGCACCATTCCCGCATTGACGAACAGGAGCGTCGGATCGTTCTGCGGCACGAGCGGAGCCGACGGCGCGATATGGTGACCGCGCGCGGCGAAAAAATGCAAAAACTGCGATCGGATGTCTTTCAGCGACGCCATAACATTCCAGTTCAATGCATCTCTATTCGATGCATCTCAATTCGAGCCAAAACCAAAGCCGCCCCGGCCCGGAAACCGAAGCGGCTAAAGGTCTTAGCGCCGCCGACACGGCGCCGTCTAGGGCGGACGGGAAGATGCCGCGCCCGCAAGCCTGCCCGCACGGCGCGGGTCCGGTCAGCCGTGTTTCAGGTCAGACAGTAAAAATTCAGCTTGTTGCCGTCCAGATCGCGAAAATATCCAGCGTAAAAGCCGTCTCCGCGCGGCCCCGCGGCTCCCTCGTCGGCGGCGCCGAGGTCCATCGCCTTTTTGTAGAGCCGGTCGACGCTCTCCGGCGCATCGCAGGCAAGCGCCACCATGGTCCCGTTGCCGACACAGGCGTCCTTGCCGTCATGGGGCTTGATGACCCCAAGGCCCGGCTTGTCCGGCGCAGCGCCCCAAGCGATGAAGGTATCGCCCTGCATGATGCGCTTGGCGCCGATTTCACCGAGCAGCGCATCATAAAACGCCGCCGCTTTTTCAAGATCATTGGTTCCCAGGGTCACGTAACCGATCATAGGTCATCCTTTCATTCGCAGTCCGGCCATTCAAAATCAGGCGACGTCTCATTCAACGCCCACCTGCCGCACGGATCCTCCCGCGCATGGCCGCCGCGAGGGGGACGCGGATGGCGGATCAGGACGCCGCCGCCTCGTCGTCGTCCTCGGCGTTTTCACCGGTCAGCATTTCATCGGCCACAAGCCCGGCGTTCTGGCGGATGGCCGCCTCGATGGCGTTGGCCATGTCCGGGTTGTCGCGCAGGAACTGCTTGGCGTTCTCCCGGCCCTGACCGATCCGCTCGGAGTTGTAGGAGAACCACGATCCCGACTTCTCGACCACATTGGCCTTGACCCCCAGATCGATCAACTCGCCCATCTTGGAGACGCCCTCGCCGTACATGATGTCGAACTCGACCTGCTTGAAAGGCGGCGCGACCTTGTTCTTGACGACCTTGATGCGGGTCTGGTTGCCGACCACCTCGTCGCGGTTCTTGATGGCCCCGATGCGGCGAATATCGAGGCGTACGGAGGCGTAGAATTTCAGCGCGTTGCCGCCTGTCGTGGTCTCGGGCGAACCGAACATGACGCCGATCTTCATGCGGATCTGGTTGATGAAAATCACCAGACAGTTCGAGCGCGAGATGGAGCCGGTCAGCTTGCGCAAGGCTTGGCTCATCAGCCGCGCCTGAAGGCCGGGCAGCGAATCGCCCATCTCCCCCTCCAGTTCGGCGCGGGGCGTCAGCGCCGCCACGGAATCGATCACCAGAACGTCGACGGCGCCGGACCGCACCAGCGTATCGGCGATCTCCAGCGCCTGTTCGCCGGTGTCCGGCTGGGAAATCAGAAGCTCGTCGAGATTGACGCCTAGCTTTTGCGCGTAGATCGGATCGAGCGCGTGTTCGGCGTCGATGAACGCCGCCGTGCCGCCTTTTTTCTGGGATTCCGCCGCCACATGCAGGGCGAGGGTGGTCTTGCCGGAGCTTTCCGGCCCGTAGATCTCCACCACGCGCCCCTTGGGCAGGCCGCCAATGCCGAGCGCAATGTCGAGCCCGAGGGACCCGGTGGAGATCGATTCGATATCGACGACCTCGCGGTCGCCAAGGCGCATCAGCGAGCCTTTGCCGAAGGCCTTGTCGATCTGCGAAATCGCCGCTTCCAGCGCTTTGGATTTGTCCACGTCGCCCGCCTCCACCAGTTTCAAACCGTTTCTCGTCATCGCCGCCTCCGTTGCCTGACCGTGACAGTTTCGTCAATAAACCTTTTGTACGCCATTTGTTCTTATTTGGCAAATCATATTACTGGTCTGAAATCATTTCTATTATCAGATTTGTTCCGGTATTGTGCCGGCGCATCGTTAAACGCATATATCCCCTTGGCGTATGTGGTTCAAAATGATACAGGACCACGCATCGCATTGCCGATTCGGGCGGACTCCGGCCAATAAGGGATTATGGCGAATAGACCGATGGGTTTTGCTGGCGCGCTTACCCTGCTCTGTGAGTTAGGGGGAGCTGGCGTGTCGATATTATGGCCGGAAGCCCGATGGATTGGACTTCTCCTTATCATTGTTGGATTTGTTCCAATGGCGATTTGGATTAGAGGAAATAGCGTTGAAATACGTTCTTTCCTCTCCTCTCGGTTTGCCCTTCGCAAGCTCCCTACAAAAAAGGAACGTCCCTCAAAGTGGATTCCTTTAATCGCTGCCGGGCAGGCGCTTTATGAAAAACTGAGTCAGAACGCAAAATCTGAAATCGCTCGCACCGCAAAAAGTAAGGATATCTCCATCGCCTCTTATTGCTCTACGGCTCTGCTTACATCCGCTCAAGACAGGCATATCGTGATTGAAGGGCGACAGGAACCAGACTTGGCCTACGAAGCTATCCCCACCTCTGACCTCGCGCATCTATGGCATACGGATGAAGACAAAAACGAATTGCGATCTCTTGGTTATCCAAAAGCTGAATGGTTTGATGTGAGAATACGAGAGTCTGATATTGCAAAAATCGCTGCTGGATTTGAGGAAGAATAAATGTCACGCGGTAAGCACCTCAGCCTAGAAGAAGCCCGCAAGAAGGGCCTTCTGGAACAATTCGCCAAAGAGCATCCTAACGAAGCGGATGCGGAACGGTTTGAGCGGCTGCTAGAGGCGATGGCGAAGGGGGAGAAACCGAAATCAAAAGAAAAGAATGATGGAAAGCGATGAAAGCCTGAGATTCGCGATTGAGGATGCGCGGACAAATCAACAGAATTTGCTTGAACTAATTCACTTAAATGATTCGAAGGCGATGACGCTTCTTAGCGTGTGTGCGCCTCTCGGTGCAGCGACGGCATCCGGTGCTGCGTTGGGATTGTTCGGCGGCTCATCTGTGTTGAATGGCGCTCTAAGCTGGGGGCTAGTCGCAGCAACGATTTTTATATTCGTATCGTGCGTGTTTTGCTTTCGTGCAATGGGCTTTGCGAGAGTATGGATTCCCGGACGCGAACCCAAATTTTGGATTGCGGCAATCAACCATGACGATGCGTCGTTTAAGCAAATAACTTTATCTGCATTGAAAAAGATGGAGCTGGAGATTGAACGAAATGCCCGGCATAACGCTAAATCGTCATTAGCTTTGCGTCGCGCCCGCGCCACAATCATGACAATGCCGCTAGCCTTAATCGTTGTTGCAACAATTGCGAGTAAATTTGGCGCGTAGTCTTAGTCTTCAGGGGCAGGGCGTCCCGGAGGTTCGCCCTTTTCGCGCGAATCATTGTCAGGCAGGTCGAGGGGGTAATCCCCATCACCCTCATCATCGTCGCGGTCGCGTGGCCCCAGAATGATTTTCATCTTTGTATTTAGCGGCGCGAGAATGAATTTAGCAAGATCGGGAACATCAAGTGACCCTGTTTCCGCAGGTTAAAGCGGAACTCATACTCGCCAAGGTAATTCGGCAGGTGTTTTTGCGAAACCCAAACGTGCGTTCCTTCGACGGTTTTCTTAAACCACAGCCAGAAGGCTTCGATATTGTTTGTATGAACGCCGTCTTTCGTGACGTATTCGCCAGCGGAGTGATTGACCGTTCCGTGATGAAAGCCGAACTCAGTGAGGTTCGAGAACGCGCGGGCGTCGTCGGTCGCGATCTTGGCGCCCGGATTGACGATTTCGAAAAGGGCGTTTTCGACCGTGACGGCGCGGCGGTTTGGAATGACGCGGGTTACGGCCTCGCCGCCGCGTTCCACAACGCCAAGCACAACAGCCTTGTCGTCTTGGCCCTGCTTGTCCTTGCCGCCGATAAAGGCTTTGTCGGCTTCAACCGGCTTGCGGCCCGGTCCGCCAAGGGGCGCGTCGCCGTCAACCCAGCCCATATATTCGCGGATTTTATGGGCAATGCGCCACGCCGTCTTATAGGTCACGCCAAGCGCGCGCTGGATTTCCTTGGCGGAAACGCCGTTGCGCGTCGTCGTGAAAAGGAACATGGCGTAATACCACTTCTGGAGCGGCGTTCTGGAGCGCTCAAAGGGCGTTCCGGCCATAGGGTGGATGTGGTTGCCGCAGTTGCAGGTATAGGCGGGCATCTTCGAGAGGCGCTTGAACTCGCCAATCACGCCGCAGCGGTCGCAGGCAGGCGATTCGCCAAAGCGGGTGCGGAACAGATGGTCCAGACAGGCGTCGTCGTCCGGGAACATCTTGAAAAAGTCTTGGATTGTCAGTGCTTTGCTCATACCCCCAATATAGAAACTCAGGGCACATACGTCAAGGGGATATATGCGTCGTTAAACCGCGCGCACGCCTCCGGGCGATCCGCCGCGCTCCGAGGCGGCCGCCGATTCCCCGCCAGGCCGCCGCCGCGCCGCAGCCGACCCGCAGCTGACCCGCAGCCGCAACCGCGCAGGGCCGCCGGCGCGCGGCGCGGTTGTTCTCTCGCCAGCGATTTTGCGGTATCTACGCCGCCATATCCCATCGCAGCCAGAAGCGCCCGGCGCGCAAGAAGGTCGTCCATGTCCCGCATTCCTTTCATCATCCTTGCGCTTATCGCGCTCCTCTTCGCCCTCGTCGTGCTCGCCCCCAATTTCGTGCCCGCCGCCGCCTACAAGGAGCGGCTGGAGACCGCCGCGTCCGAAGCCCTCGGCCGCCGGGTCACGGTGGGAGACAACCTCTCCTTCCGGCTCATCCCGCGCACGGCGTTTCGGGTCGACGCGCTGGAGATCGCCAACGCCGACGGCTTCGACGGGCCTTATCTCACCCGCGTGGAAAACGCCGATCTGGGCGTTAAGCTGTTCGCGCTCCTGTCGGGCATCGTCGAGGTCGACCGCTTCGTGCTGACCGAGCCCGACATTTACCTGGAGCGCGCCGCCGACGGACGGGTGAACTGGAACCTCGCCGGGACGGCGGCGGGCGGAACCGCGCCGGACGGCGAAAACGGATCGCAGCCTTCCGCCCCGGGCGCGCTGAAGGAGTTGCGGCTCGGCGACGTGCGCATCGTCGACGGCCGCGCGCGCTATGCCGACGCCGGCGCCGGCCAGCGCTTCGAGGCGACGGCGATCAACCTCGCCGTTATTCTCAAAAGCCTGTCCGAACCCCTTGAAGTCAAAGGAGAGATGGTCTTCCAGGGCGCGCCCGCGACGGTCGATCTGGTGCTCACCACCCTTGACGATCTGACGGCCGGCCGCGCCGCCAATATGAAGATCGACGCCGCGCTCGGCGCGGCGAGCGCCGGGGCGGACCTGTCGCTGACCGCGCCGGCGAACGGCTCGCCGACCTACGCCGGGCCGATCCGGCTGGAAGCGCCGGACCTGACGGCCCTCGCAGCGCTGATGGACGTCGAACTGGCCGACGCGCCCGGTTTCGACCGGCTCGACCTCGCCGGGGACGTCGACGGGAACGATGCGGGCATGCGTCTTTCCAACGCCGAGATCGGCTTCGACGAGATCGAAGCGCAAGGCGCGCTCAGCCTCGACTGGAGCGGCGAACGGCCGAGGGCCAGCGGCGTTCTGTCCACGGAAAATCTCGACCTGCGCCCCTACATGCCGCCGCCGGCGGAGACGGACGCAGAGGGCTTTCCCGCCTGGTCCGAAGCGCCCATGGACTTTTCCAGCCTGCGCAATCTCGACGCCGATCTCGACGTGTCGACCGACGCGATCCTGCTGAACGACCTGCAGGTCGGCGAGAGCCGCCTGCTCCTGAAAATCGACCGCGGCCGCATGACCGCGGAGATTCCGGAACTGTCCATGTATGGCGGCCAGGGATCGGGCCAGCTTGTCGTCAACGCCCGCGGCGCGACGCCGTCCTTCGCCGGAAACTTCGACATGGGCGCGGTGAACGCCCAGCCCTTCTCGCGCGATCTCCTGAAGCACGACAACCTCCTCGGCCTCGGCTCCTTCACCTTCAACTTCACCGCCAGCGGCGCCAGCCAGGCGGCGATCATGGCCTCGATGGACGGCGGCGGCGGCTTCGACCTCGCCGACGGGGCGCTGAAGGGGGTCAACATCGCCGGCATCGCCCGCGCCGCGGCGCAACTGCGCGCGGGCGGCCTCAACCCGGCGGCCCTCGCCGCCGCCGTCGCCGAGGCGCGCGGCCCGGCGCAGCAAACCGACTTCACCGAGTTCCTGTCGCGTTTCACCATGGACGACGGGGTCGTCAGCGCCCCAACGATTTCCCTGAACGGACCGTTCCTGGCGATGAACGGAACCGGCTCGGTCAACCTGCCGGCGCAGACCATCGACCTGCGGCTCACGCCGCGCGCAAGCACCGCCGCCGACGGCCAGGGCGGACAGGCGCTCGCCGTGCCGATGCGCATCGGCGGCACGTTTTCCGCGCCGACCATCGCCGTCGACGCCGAACGGCTTCTGCGCGACAATGTCGAGGGAACCCTGCGCGACACGCTTCAAGGGCTGGTCCGCGGCGACAGGGCGAATGAGGACGGGGCGACCGAGGACGGGACCGCCGAAGGCGAGACCGCTGCGGACGGGGAGCAGCCGTCGCTCGAGGAAAGCCTCATCAACGAAGGGCTGAACGCGCTGTTTGGCCGGCGCGGCGGGTCGCCGGAGAACGAAAAGCCGCAAGAAGAACAGGACCGACAGCAATAAGGGCCCGTTTGCGACGACGCTGAAAAGCGATCGCTCCCTGTCCGGAGGAGACGGGGAGCGATCTTTCTCGGTTACGGTCTTCCGCCGCCCGGTCTCCCGCGAGCGCCACCCCGCAGAGGAAGAGTTTGTTCTAGTCGTGTACGGACGGATCGGGGCACGCCTTGCCGCGCCGCATCAGGAGGACGAACAGGATTATCGCGATCACCGGAGAGGCGACGATGAAGATCGTGAACGCCACCGCGCCCCCCGCCGCAACGATGCCCAGCGCCGCGCCGACGAGCCCCAGGACGACGCCGACCGCCGCGCTGACAAGACCGACGATCAGCGCCGCGAGCCCGGCGAACCCGGCGGCGATCGCCTCGACAACGGTAAGCTGGGGCTCCGCGTAAACATAGGCGCCGGCGGCCAGCATGCCGCCGACAAAGACGATCAACGCCAGGGTCACGAAAAACCAGGCCGCGCCGCCCGAACGGCGCGGCGCTGCGCCGGCGTCCGCCATGCTATCGGAAACATTCATATCACACCCCTTTCATGCAGCTTTAAAGCTGCGAGCCCTTTCTTTTCAGCATATCCCTTTAAACTACCCGGTACTGAAAGCATTTTTGTCGCGATCCCGGCGCCTGCGCAAGCCGCTTCGCCGCATCTTCCGAGCGCTTTGTCGCGTCCCCGCCGGGGTCGTGACAGGCGCATTTGCGCAAGGGCGCGCGCTCTGCTAGGCGAGCGCCTTCTCATGTCTTGAAGGACCTCACCCCATGGCGGGCGCACCGCAATCGCGCAACTCAGCTTTCCCGGTCTCGCCGCCGAAAGGCGCATCGCCAAGAGGCCCTTCGCCGGGCGGGACAACGCCAGACGCCCAAAAACCGGAGGCCCAAAAGCCAGCCACCCAAAAGTCAGCCGCTCCCCGCGCCTGGCAGCGGATGCTCTCCGGCCGGCGTCTCGACATTCTCGATCCCTCGCCGGTGGATATCGAAATCGACGACATCGCCCACGGGCTCGCCAGGGTCGCCCGCTGGAACGGGCAGACCGTCGGCCCGCTGCCGTTCAACGTGGCCCAGCATTCCCTCATCGTCGAAGCCTTTTGCGGCGAGATGAAGCCCGGCTGGCCGGCGCGCTGGCGGCTTGCGGCGCTGCTTCACGACGCGCCGGAATTCGTTATCGGCGACATGATTTCGCCCTTCAAGGCCCAGCTCGGAGGGGTCTACAAACAGATCGAGCATCGCCTGCAACAGGCCGTTCACCTGCGCTTCGGCCTGCCGGCGGACCTGCCCTCGGCGGTGGAGAAAACCATCAAGCGGGGCGACCGCGCCTGCGCTTTCTTCGAGGCGACCCAGATTGCGGGCTTCACCCACGCCGAGGCGCGCAAATTCTTCGGAACGCCCCGGGGCGTGTCCCAGATCGAGTTGAAAACCATGACCGCCACCGCCGCCCAGGCGGCCTATATCAAGCGGTTCAAGGAGCTGATGGCGGCCTGCGACGCGACGTAACATCGACGCCGGCCGGATCCGCGCGCATGACCCGTCCCGCGCGGTAACAACGTTGCGACCTCAAGGCCGCGTGATGGGTCGACGGCTTACAAAAAACGCAATTGCTGCGCATTTAATTGTCAGGAAACGGGCCAGGGCGTAAAATGCGCGATCCGGCCCCCGTGATGCAGACGAGTTGAAACCGCGCTTAACGATGATTGTCGTCAGTTCACTTAACCACGCTAGGGAAGCGTACAGCCGCTTCCGTCCGGCTTACGTCGTCTCGATCCTCGACCACGAGGAAGCCGAGGCGCCGGATTTCGACGGGCTCGCGGCGGAAAACCACCTCGAGCTGATAAGCAATTGCAGCCGGCGCGACTGCGGCGACGCAGACACGCCGCGTTGCGACAGACTGATCGCCCTGGCGCGCCGGTGGAACCGCGCCGCGCCGATCCTCATTCATTGCAACCAGGGCGTCGCGCGCTCGATGGCGGCGGCCTACATCATCATGTGCGCCGTCGACGAACACCGCAGCGAGCGGGAAATCGCCGAAAGCCTGCGCAAGGCCGCGCCGCACGCCGATCCGAACCTCCTGCTGATTTCCGAAGCGGACGGGCTGCTCAACCGCGACGACCGCATGGTGGAGGCGATCCTCGACCTGACCCCGTGTTGCGGCGCCGTCGCCGAACCGATCGTCACCTTGCCAGTGGCGGCCTGAACGCACTAGACCCGGGCCATGTCGAATACAGCGCCCGCCACGATCGCCACCGAAGTCGCCGTCGCGCTGAACGCGGTCCTGGCCGTCGTCGACGATGCGCGCCCGCAGATCCTGTGCGTGCGCCGCGCGGACGGCGGCGTCGCCCTGCCCTACGGCCCGTTCGATCCGGAACGCCACCGCACCTTCGAAATCGGCCTGCGCGAATGGGTGGAGCGGCAGACCAGCGTCTCCCTCGGTTACGTTGAACAGCTCTACACGTTCGGCGACAAGGGCCGCGAAGCCCCGGCGGCGGCGCTGGCGGGCGAGGACGGGCGCGACGACGGCCGCGAGGCCCGGCGCATCATCTCCGTGGGATATCTCGCCCTCGCCCCGCGGGCCGCCGCGGTGCTCGCGGAAGGAGCCGCGTGGCGCGACTGGTACGGATTTTTCCCGTGGGAGGACTGGCGCGGCGGCGAGCCGCCGGCGCTCCGTAAACGGATTATCCCGGCGCTCGAAGCATGGGCGTCGCGCGCGCGCGACAGGACCGAGAGCGAAGCGCGCCTTGCACGGATCAATATCGCGTTCGGCCTCAGGGGTCTTTGCTGGGAAGAAGAGCGCGCCCTCGACCGATACGAGGTGATGTATGAGGCCGGCCTCGTCGCCGAAGCCTGGCGCGACCGGGCCGCCGCCGGGATGCGCCCGCCGGCGGGCGACGCGCCCCGGGGCGGGGAGACCGGCGCGCCGATGATCTCCGACCACCGCCGGATTCTCGCCACCGCCATCGGGCGGCTGCGCGGCAAGCTGAAATACCGCCCGATCGTTTTCGAGACAACGCCGCCGACCTTTACCCTGCTCCAGCTTCAGCGCCGCGTTGAAGCGATCGTCGGCTTCGAGTTCCACAAACAGAATTTCCGCCGCAGCGTCGAGAAATCGGGATTTGTCGAACCGACGCCGGAAACGAGCCAGGAAGCCGGCGGACGCCCGGCGGCGCTGTTCCGGGTCAACCGCGAGGGCCTGCGCGAGCGCGCGGCGAGCGGGCTCGCCATCCCGCGCCTGCGCCGCGCGCCCGCTGAAACCCGAGGCCTGAAACCCGAGGCCTGAAACCCGAGGCCTGAAACTCGAGGCCTGGCGGCCGCAAGTCCCTGTTTTGCATGAAAAACTCCAGCCGGATATGCGGGCGGGCCCTGTTAGAAAACCTCGCATCATGATTCAATGAAACTTTCTTGACGGCATGCGGTTAATGGCTATGGTCACAGTCCCAGCCCTTGAGGGCTGATTTTTTAACACTATATATGCTCTTGTTGAGTATATATTTCGCCGCCGCCCGGCGCGTATCAGCGGGCTGGAGAACCAGAAAAAGAGCCAGAGGAGGCGCGGATGCCTGCATTTGGAAATGAGTTCGAGACCCCGGCCCTGCCCTACACCGATGCGGTGAAGGCCAAGACCGATCATCTTTACGCGCGCGTGGCGAAATTCATCCCCGAATTCGAATGGCGTCTGCACGCCCCCTATATCGCCGCGATCAACGATCTGAAAAAAGAAAAGAACGCGGTCATTCTCGCACATAACTACATGACGCCGGAGATCTTCAACTGCGTCGGCGACTTCGCCGGCGACTCGCTCCAGCTCGCGAAGGAAGCGGCGAAAACCGACGCCGACATCATCGTCCAGGCGGGCGTGCACTTCATGGCCGAGACGTCGAAAATTCTGTGTCCGGATAAAACCGTGCTGATCCCGGACCCGAAAGCGGGATGTTCGCTCGCCTCATCCATCACCGGCGCCGATGTGCGCCTCCTGAAGCAGAAATATCCGGGCGCGCCGGTGGTGACCTATGTCAACACCACCGCCGACGTGAAGGCGGAAACCGATATCTGCTGCACGTCGTCCAACGCCGTGGAAGTGGTCGAGCACGCCGCGAAGGAATTCAATTCCGATACGGTCATTCTGATCCCGGACCAGTATCTCGCCAAGAACGTCGCCGCCATGACCGATGTGAAGATCGTCACCTGGGCCGGCTCCTGCGAGGTGCATGAGCGCTTCACCGCGGACGACATCCGCGAGCTGCGCGCCGGCAATCCCGGCGTGATCGTGCTCGCGCACCCGGAATGCCCGCCGGACGTTCTCGCCGAGGCCGACTTCGCCGGGTCGACCAGCGGCATGAGCAATTTCGTTAGGGAAAAGCAGCCCGACAACGTGGTGCTGATTACGGAATGTTCGATGTCGGACAATGTGGCGGTGGAAAATCCGGACGTGAACTTCGTGCGTCCCTGTAATCTCTGCCCGCACATGAAACGCATCAGCCTGCCGAAAATTCTCGCCTCGCTGCAAACCCTGGAGCACAAGGTCGAAATCGATCCGGACGTGATCGAACGCGCGCGCAAGCCGATCGACCGGATGCTCGCCCTGCCGCTCACGCGCCAGTCCATGTACGACCACCGCCGCGCGCCGGAAGTGGCCGCGGTCGAAACGCGTGGCTAGGCGACAGCTGGATGGGGCGCATACACGTTAGCGTTGTCGCCGCCGCGGGGCCGGGATTGCACGCCCAGTTCCGCAAGGCCGCCCGATTTGCGTCAGGACGAAAAGCGGTCTCGCCAATATGGTCCGGAAACGTCTGGCCATGACGAACGCGGCGGCCGACATCCTCATCATCGGCGCGGGCGTCGCCGGGCTTTACACGGCCCTGAAGCTGGCGCCGCGCCCCGTCACCGTGATCACCGCCCGCCCGCTTGGCAAGGGCGGGGCGACGCCCTGGGCGCAGGGGGGCATGGCGGCGGCCATCGGCGAGGACGACAGCCCCAATCTTCATTTTGCGGACACGATGGAGGCCGGCGCGGGCCTTGTCGATCCGGAGGCGGCCAGCATTCTTGTCGACGGCGGCGCGGCCGCGGTGGAGGATCTTTCGCGCCTCGGCGTCCGTTTCGACCGCAGCGCGGACGGGCGTTACGTGCTCGGGCGCGAGGCCGCCCACTGCCGCGACCGGATCGTTCACGCAACCGGAGACCGGGCGGGCGCGGCCATCATGGAAGCGCTGATCGGCGCCGCGCAGGCCGCCGGACATATCACCATTCTGGAACGGATCGTCGTTGAGGATTTGCTTACGGACGATCATGGCGCCGTCGGCGGCGCGCTTGTCTATGACGTTGCGGCGGGCGAGCGCGCCGCGTTCGACGCGGGCGCGACCGTGCTCGCCACGGGCGGGCTCGGCGGGCTCTACGCCGTCACCACCAACCCGGTGCAGGCGCAGGGGCACGGCCTCGCCTTCGCCGCCCGGGCCGGCGCGGTCATTCGCGATCCGGAATTCGTCCAGTTCCATCCCACCGCCCTCGACATCGGCGAGGACCCGGCCCCGCTCGCCACCGAAGCCCTGCGCGGCAAGGGCGCGCGCCTCGTCAACGGGGACGGGCGCGCTTTCATGGGCGACTACCACAAGGCCGCCGATCTCGCCCCGCGCGATGTGGTGGCCCGCGCGGTCGAAGCGGAGCGAAAGGCCGGACGCGGCGCCTTTCTCGACGCGCGCGCCGCAATCGGCGCGGCGTTCGCGCAGGACTTCCCGACCGTTTACGCGGCGTGCCGCAAGGCGGGCGTCGATCCGGCGACGGATCTGATGCCGGTCGCCCCCGCCGCCCACTATCACATGGGCGGCGTAATGACGGATCTTGACGGCGCGTCGAGCCTCGACGGGTTGTGGGCCGTCGGCGAAGTCGCCTCGTCGGGCGTGCACGGCGCGAACCGCCTGGCGTCGAACTCGCTTCTCGAAGCCGTCGTGTTCGGCGGGCGCATCGCCGAGCGGCTGCGCGACGATGCGCTGGCGCCGCCCCGCGCCCCCGGCGCGCCGGCGGACCGCATGGATCTCCCCGCGAGGCCCGCGGACCCGGACGCGCTGGCGAAAATCCGCCGCGCCATGGCGTCCGGCTGCGCCCTCATCCGCTCGCGCGACAGCCTCAACGCCGCGCTCGACGTCATCCACGCGCTGAACATCTATCCCGACATGACGAGCGGGCTGAAAAGCGCGCTGGTCGCCGCCGAACTGATCGTGCAGGGGGCGATCATGCGCGAGGAATCCCGCGGCGGGCATTACCGCAGCGATTTTCCCGATACGGACAAAGAAGCGTTCTACACGGAGATCTGCGCCACCGGCGGCGAAGACGAAAGCGGCGAAGACTGGGACAGCGAAGACGGGGGCGGCTCGTGACCGCGCCGGACAGGCCCTCGCCGCTGACGGTCGAGCGCGCCGTCGCCGCCGCCCTGCGCGAGGATCTGGGCGACGCCGGCGACATCACCTCCGCCGCCACGGTGCCGGCGGACGCCGCCGCCGCCGCCGCCATCGCCGCGCGAAAGCCCGGCGTGATCGCCGGGCTCGACTGCGCCCTGGCGGCGTTCCGGATGACGGACCCGGCGGTCGAACTGACGCCCCGGGCGGGCGACGGCGCTCGCGTCGAGCCAGGGGATGCGATTCTCGCCGTCGCGGGCCGCGCGCGCGCGCTCCTCGCCGCGGAGCGGGTCGCTCTCAATTTTCTCGGCCATCTTTCGGGGATCGCCAGCGCGACCGCCGCACTGGCCGACGCCGTGCGCGGAACCGGCGCGAAAATCGTCTGTACACGAAAAACAACGCCGGGCCTGCGCGCGCTTGAAAAATACGCCGTGCGCTGCGGCGGCGGGCGAAACCACCGCTTCGGGCTTTACGACGCGGTGATGATCAAGGACAACCACATCGCCGCGGCCGGCGGCGTGCGCCCCGCCCTCGCCGCCGCGAAGGCGGCGTGCGGCCACATGGTCAGGATAGAGATCGAGGTCGACAGCCTCGACCAACTCAAGGAAGCCCTCGCGGGCGGCGCGGACGTGGTCCTGCTCGACAATATGGCGCCGGACGATCTGAGACGCGCCGTCGCCATGACCGGCGGGCGCGCGGTGCTGGAAGCGTCGGGCAACGTCACGGCGGAGACGGTCCGCGCCATCGCCGAAACCGGCGTCGACGTCATCTCGTCGGGCTGGATCACGCATTCCGCGCCGTCGCTCGACCTCGGGCTCGACTTTCTCTGACGGCCCGGCGCGCCGCCGGTTCGGTCGCGGTTGCAATATCTGTCGCCTGTGAAATGTCCGGCTTCGCGCCCGCGTTACCGCACGCTGCATCCCCGCCGGCTACATGGCCGCAGGGGCGGCGGCCAGGGTGCGACGGCTCGGAAAGCGGTAGAATTTGTGCACGCCGATGCTCGCCGTCGGCGTCAGCTTGTCGGCCCAGTGCGGCCAGACGTAATCGGCGTGGTAATGGGTGGCGTTGCGGCTGATCGGCGCGCGCACCCCCGCCAGCACCGCGCCGGCGAGATCCTGCGCATCGCGCCATTTGCGCTTGTTGAGGCGCGCCTGCATCGAGCCGTCGCAGGTGAACGAAAACTGGCAGCCGGTGCGCCGTTCCGATCCCTGGAAAACGACCTCGCAGATGGAATTGGGGTAAATCCGGCTGGCGACGCGATTGAGCACCACGTCCGCCACGGCGAGCTGGCCCACCCGCGGTTCGGACCGCGCCTCGTAATAGATCGCCTGGGCGAGGCAGGTGCGCTCCTCCGCGTCCAGCTTGGCGACCGTCAGCTCGGTGAAATCGAACGGCGCGAGGCCGGCGACCGGATCGTCCGCCGACGCCAGCGCGGCGACGGACACCGCCGGCTTCAGCCGCGGCGCGTCAAGCGCGTCCCGCGCCGTCGCCGTTTCCGCGGCGAGAAAACGCGCAAGATCGGCGACCATGGCCGCTTCATTGTCGAGGGCGGCCTGACGCCGTCGGGCTTCCTCCGCGTTGTTGGCGCTGATATTGACGCTCATGGCGCTCGCCACGACGCAGATTGACAGAAGCCCCGCCGCCAGCAGGCTGCGCAAGGTCCAGTTGACCTCGTAAGGGTTATGTCTGTCCATGGACGACATCCAGCGGTTCTCTCAGCGTTTTTCTCATGCGGAGGCGTACAAGCAATTCTTTCGCCAAAACAGCGAAGCCAGACGCAAAAGACGCGCTTTGCGGGCGCGCCTTTCGACGGAAATGTGGCGCCTGGGGGCGCCCGCTGCAAGTAAAATCGGCGCGCGTTAACCTTTTAGTAAGGAATCGCGACGCCGGCAAGTGTTTGAAAACCATGGGTTTTCAACATGGTGAAATCCCCGGTAACATTTTATGCGTTTGTTTCGCCTCAGGATTTCGCGAGTTTTGCCTGCGCCGCGGCGAGACGCGCGATTGGCGCGCGGTATGGCGAACAGGACACATAATCGAGCCCCAGGGTTTCAACGAAATGAATGGAATCCGGGTCGCCGCCATGCTCGCCGCAGATGCCGAGCTTGATATCCGGCCGGCGCGAGCGGCCTTTTTCCGCCGCGATGCGCACCAGCGCGCCGACGCCGGCCTCGTCGATGGTGACGAACGGGTCGCGCTCGAAAATGCCCTGGCGCATGTAATCGGGCAGGAACGAGGCTGAATCGTCGCGGGACAGGCCGAACGTCGTCTGGGTGAGGTCATTGGTCCCGAAGGAGAAGAACTGCGCTTCCTCCGCGATCTCGTCGGCGGTGAGCGCCGCCCGCGGCAACTCGATCATGGTGCCGACAAGATAATCGAGCGCCGCGCCCTGTTCGGCCAGCACCGCCCTGGCGATCTCGTCGATCCGCGCCTTCAGAAACGCAAGCTCCTCTTTCTTGGCGACCAGCGGGATCATGATCTCCGGCACGGATTGCTCACCGGTCTCCTTCGCCACGGCGCAGGCGGCCTCCATGATGGCGCGCGCCTGCATCTCGTAGATCTCCGGATAGGACACGCCGAGCCGGCAGCCGCGGTGCCCCAGCATCGGGTTGAACTCCTGAAGCTTGTGCGCGCGGGCCTTCAGCTTGCCCGCGTCCATGCCCGAGGAGGAGGCCACTTCCTCGATCTCCTCGTCCGAGTGCGGAAGGAATTCGTGCAGCGGCGGATCGAGCAGGCGAACCGTCACCGGCAGGCCGCGCATGACGCGGAAAATCTCCTCGAAATCCGAGCGCTGCATGGGCAGAAGCTTGGCGAGCGCCGCCTCGCGGCCCGGCTTGTCCTCGGCGAGGATCATCTCGCGCACGGCGACGATGCGGTCGGCGTCGAAAAACATGTGCTCGGTGCGGCAAAGGCCGATGCCCTCGGCCCCGAAATCCCGCGCGACCTTGGCGTCATGCGGGGTCTCGGCGTTGGCGCGCACCGTCATGCGCCGCGCCTTGTCGGCCCAACTCATCAGGGTGGCGAAATCGCCCGAAAGCTCCGGCTGGACCGTCGCCACGGCGCCGAAAAACACCTTGCCCGCCGCGCCGTCGATGGTGATGACGTCGCCCTTGTTCACCTGGCGCCCGCCGGCGGTGAAGAAATCGCCGCTCTTGTCGATCTTCAGATCGCCCGCCCCGCACACGCAGGGCCGGCCCATGCCGCGGGCGACCACCGCGGCGTGGCTGGTCATGCCGCCGCGGGCGGTGACGATCGCCTTGGCGGCATGCATGCCGTGAATGTCCTCCGGGCTCGTCTCGATCCGCACCAGGATGACGTCGCGCCCTTCCTGCGCGAGGCGCTCGGCCTCGTCGGAATTGAAGACGACCTCGCCCGAGGCCGCGCCGGGCGACGCCGGCAGGCCCGTCAGCACGAGATCGCGCGGCGCCTCCGGGTCGAGCGAGGGATGCAGGAGCTGGTCGAGGGAGTGCGGATCGACGCGCGCCACCGCCTCTTCCTCGGCGATCAGCCCTTCCCGGCAGAGATCCACGGCGATCTTCAGCGCCGCCTTGGCGGTGCGCTTGCCGTTGCGGGTCTGGAGCATCCACAACTTGCCCTGCTGGATGGTGAACTCGATGTCCTGCATGTCGCGGTAGTGGGTTTCGAGCTTCTGGAAGACGTCGGTCAGCTCCGCATAGGCCGACGGCATCGCCTCCTCCATGGAGGGCTCGGTCTCGCCCATGGCCTCGCGCGCGCGGATGGTGAGCGGCTGCGGCGTGCGGATGCCGGCCACCACGTCCTCGCCCTGGGCGTTGATCAGGAATTCGCCGTAATATTCGTTCTCACCGGTGGACGGATCGCGCGTGAAGGCGACGCCCGTCGCCGAGGTGTCGCCCATATTGCCGAACACCATGGCCTGAACGTTGACAGCCGTGCCCCAGCTTTCCGGGATGTTGTGCAGGCGGCGATAGGTTTCCGCCCGGTCGTTGCGCCAGGAGCCGAACACCGCGCCGATGGCGCCCCATAACTGCTCGGTCGGGTCCTGCGGGAAGGGCTTGCCGTAGGCTTTCTCCACCGCGCTCTTGTAGGATGCGATCACGCTCTTCCAGTCGGCGGCTGAAAGCTCCGTATCGAGATAAAAATCGCGCTCTTCCTTGTAGGTCTCCAGGATTTCCTCGAAAACATGGTGATCCAGCTCCAGGACGACATTGGCGTACATCTGGATGAACCGGCGGTAGCTGTCATAGGCGAAGCGTTCGTCGCCGGAGAGCGCGGCGAGGCCGGGCGCCGTCTCGTCATTGAGGCCCAGATTGAGCACCGTGTCCATCATCCCCGGCATCGACGCGCGCGCGCCGGAGCGCACCGAGACGAGAAGCGGCTTGCGCGCGTCGCCGAAGCGCATGCCCACCGCCTCGCCCACCTTGTCGAGGGCGGCGTTCACTTCTTGTTCGAGCCCGTCGGGATAGGCGTGGTCGTTCTTGTAATAGGCCGTGCAGACGTCGGTGGTGATGGTGAAGCCCGGCGGCACCGGCAGGCCGAGGCTCGCCATTTCGGCGAGGTTGGCGCCCTTGCCGCCAAGCAGGTTGCGCATGCTCGCGTCGCCTTCCGAAGAGCCCGCGCCGAAGCCGTACACCCATTTGGGAGCGGTCGCCGGGTGTTGCGCTTCTGACTGGCCTTTATTCATGGGTCTTACTCGCTTTCAATCCGCGACGGAAAAATCATTTGACCGACGTATCTGCTGACAGACGTATCTGCGCCGATTCGAATACGCGCTTGTTGCGCCTTGCCTGGATGAATTCCACCCCGCCGCGACTTCTTTCGCCTACTTCTTTCGACGCATTGCAATATCGCGCGCGCGCGCGCAGGCCAAGTCGGAAAATGCCGCACGGGGCGCGGCCCCGGAGGCCTCGCCGGAACGAAAAACATTAAGGCGATAGTCAACCATGACTTTCCTTGTTAAGTATTAACCATGTATGGCGCCAGAAGGGTGCGGCGCTGAAACCAGTCGAGGGGTGCGGTGTTCAGCATGCGAAAGCGCCGGCAGGCGGCCTCTTTCGGCCGCGTCTTACCGGTTTTCCCGATCGTACTGGCGGCGCTCGCGGCCCTGGCGCCTGATCTTAGCCTGGCGCTTGATCCCGGCCTGGCGGCGCCGACGACCGGAACGCACCGCGGCGCGCCCGTCGCGGCGATCGCGGGCGCCGGTCTTGTCCTCGCCGCCATGGCGGGGCTCATCGTCGTTATCCTGACCTCGCGGCGCCTCAAAACATCTTCTCTTTTCAATCGGTTATTCATCATCGTGGCGGTGACTTCGGGCTTTTTCAGCGCCGTCAGCTCGGCCATCGGCTTCAGCCTGATCACCTCGCAGGAAAACGACGACCTGTTCCGCAACGCGATCCTGCCGCCCGCGTTCGGCGCGTTCGTCTTTTTCCTTGCGGTCGCGATCTGGGTGGGCGGGGCCGAATTCGTGCGCAACCGCGACTGGTTCCGCGGCGCCGGGCGCGGTTTCGGCGCGGACATGCTGTTTTTCGCCGAGCGCTTCGTCAAGCTGTTCGTGGTGATCCCGATCCTCGCGGCGATCCTCTTCTTCGTCTCGACCTGGACGACGGTGGTGGGCGTCGGCGGCGTCGACGCGGTGCGCCACACCTATCAGTTCGAAATCGCGCGCGTGCAGGCGGAGTGCGCCGGGATCACCGGCTACCGCCAGCGCGATTTCCTGTTCCTCGCCGACCTGCGCCTGTCGGTGAACGACGCGGCGCGCGCCGCCGAGACCGAGCGCGCGGTCGGCGCGCTTTCCGGTTCGGCGGGCGCCGGCGCGGTGTCGGATTACTTCGACGGCCTCGCCTCCTGGTACGGCGCCCTTGAAGACAGCGTCACCGCCATCATCGACGCCGAGCACCCGTCGGGGGTCGACCCTTACGCCTCGGACATCTGCGCGGAGCGCGCCGACCGGCTGACCGCCCTCCTCAGCCGCAACGCCTTCGACAATATCGATTTGTGGTCGCGCGAGTTCGAGGCGGCGTTCAACGATTTCGTCAGCGTCCTGAACCGCTGGCGTCACGACCGGCGGATCGAGATCCTTCTCGACCAGCAGTTGTCGAGCTTCGCGCGCGCCAATCCGAAGCCGAACCCGGCGCGGCTGTCCGCCGCCCAGCGCGACGCGATCGACCGTTACGCGGATGACGTCGAGTCCTCCCTGCGCTCGCTGATCCGCAGCCAGAAGCTCGCCAAGCCGCCGGTCCCGCTCCCCTCGGCGGCGGAGCTTTCCCCCGCGCGCGGGCTCGACATCATCGGCGAGTTGTTCGCCGAGCCGCCACCCCCGGCGCCGGAAGAGCGCGTCTCGCGCACGCAGGCCGTGGTGGCGGCGGAATTCGTGCCGGGCCTGTCGACCATCAGCCCGCGCGACGCGGTGCTGAAAAACGCCAACATTTTTTCCGACATCTGGGCGCTGGCGATCAGCTGGGACTACGCCGCCTATGTGCTGATGTTCGCCTTCCTGTTCTTTCCCAGCGCCGAGCGCGCCCCCGGCTTCAAGGACGAGTAGGCCGCCGGCGCCCGCCCCCCCGGCGAAAGCGAAACCTTGGAGAAAGCGCGCGGCCGCGCAACCGCGGACCCGGCGATCTCCTTTTTGCAATCGCCTGTTCGACGACCGCTTTTGCCCGCCGCCCTGCTCTGCGGTCCTATTCCGCCGCGACGGCGCCCATCTGCGCGATCAGCGCGCGCAGCTCCGCCGGCTCCACCGGCTTGATCAGGAGCGGCATGCCGCGCGCGGCCGCCAGCTTTTCCGGCTCGCCGGCGCCGGACGCGGTGATCATGACCGCATCCGGCGTGAAGCCCCACATGGAGGACAGGCGGTCGAGCGCGTCGAAGCCGGTCTCGTCGCCGTCAAGCTGGTAGTCGATAACGACAAGGTGCGGCGGCTCTGTCCCATCCGCATAAAGATCGACCGCTTCCGCGCCGGAACGCGCGAGCGTCGCCGCCGCGCCCCAGCGGGTCAGCACCGCTTCCAGCGCCTCGCGAACCGCCGCTTCATTATCGATGCAGAGCACCCGCCGCCCCTTAAGGGGCCTCGCCGCCAGCGCCGGCTTCGCCGCCGGGGAGGCCCGCCCGGCCGCCGCCCGCTCCGCCGACAGCGCGAAGACCGACCCGCGCCCGGGCGCGGAATGAAGGGCGATCGGCATGGAGAGCAGCCGGGCGATCCGCTCCACCGTGGCGAGGCCAAGCCCCGCGCCGGCGATCGCGGCGTCCCGCGGCAGGCGCTTGAACTCCTCGAAAATCTCCTTGCGCCGGTCCTCCGGAATTCCGCGCCCGGTGTCGCGCACCTCGATCAGGACCCGCGATCCGCTGCGGCGCGCGCCGATCAGCACCTTGCCGGCGTCCGTATACCGCACCGCGTTGGCGACGAGGTTTTGCAGGGCGCTGAGCAACAGGCCGCGATCGCTCCGCACCCAGATCGATGTCGGCGCTCGGCGAAACTCAAGCCCCTTCTGCACCGCGGACATGCGGAACTCGTTCTCCAGCTCCTCGAACAGCTCGTTCAGCGGGAACCGCGTCAGTTCGGGCGTGAACCCGCCGGCGTCGAGCCTGGACACGTTGAGAAGCGAGCGCAACAGCCGGTCCGCGGAGGCGATGGAGGCGTCTATTTTCTCCGTAAGCGCTGTAATCGCCGGCGCGCCGTCCGCCTCCTCCTTCAGGGCGGATGCGAACAGCCGCGCCGCGTTCAGCGGCTGAAGCACATCGTGACTCGCGGCCGCGAGAAACCGCGTTTTCGACGCCGTCGCCGCCTCGGCGTCGCGCCGCGCGTCGTCCAGCGCGCGGTTCAGCGTCGACAGGGCGCGCGTGCGCTCCTCCACGCGCTCCTCCAGCGTTTCATTGGTGCGCGCAAGCGCGCTCTCCGCCTCGTGGCGGGCGGTGACGTCCTGGTAAACGCCGAAAAATCCCCTGACGTCCCCGGCGGGACTGAACTGCGGCACATAGGTCACCTGCATGAAGCGGCGTCCCTGGCCGGGATTGGCCAGTTCGATGTCGAACACCGCGCGTTCTCCATTGAGCGCGCGCCGGATATAGGGCTTGCGCTGATCATAGGCGTCCCTGGAAAGCACGTCGCCGAGCCGGGTGTTGATGATATCGTCTTTCCCCGCGCCGAACTGGTCGCGAAAGGCGCGGTTGGCGAAAAGAATGCGCTCCTGAGGATCGGAAAACGCGATCATCGCCGGAATGTTGTCGGTATAGAACCGGATCGCCCGTTCGCTCTCGCGCAAGGCCTTTTCAATCCGTTTATACTCTGAAACATCCGTATAGGATGTAACGTAAGCGCCGTTCGGCGAGCGCGTTCCCTGGATCTTGACGACCATCCCGTTCGGGCGGATGCGTTCAAAGGTATGCGGCGCGCCGACGCGCAGATGCGCCAGGCGCCGCTCCACCATCTCCTCCACGTCGCCGGGGCCGCACTCCCCGCGCTGGGCGTTGAGGCGAATGAGATCGGCGACCGGCCGGCCGGCATAGATGAACCCCTGCGGATAACCGTACATATCGACATAGGCCGCGTTCCACGCCACCAGTTCAAGGTCGGCGTTCACAACGGAGACGCCGTGGGAAAGATGTTCCAGCGTCGTCTGCAACAGCTCGCGGCTGAAATTCACCTGGCCGGCGGTTTCATCGATCAGCGTGGCGATGTCTTCAAGGCCGAGGGCGCCGCCCCCGGCGGCGCCTTTCAGCAGGATGCTGGCGGACGAGGCGCCGATCGCCTTGGAAAGCTCGCTCTCGGCGAAGGCGGCGAGCGCGGCGTCCGCCGGCGCCTCCATCTCGTAGCGGCGCTGTTGCCTGGCCTCGAAGGCGTCGAGGGCCTCGCGCGCTTTTGCCGCTCCCAGACAGCTTTCCACCAGCATCAGCAATTCACCGACCGTCATCGGCGCGCGCCCGGCGCCGGGCTCCAGAATCGCCGGGCGCGGCGCATCGCCCGTTCCACGGGCGGCGTTCAGCATGGAAATCGTTACGAAGACAAGGCAGTTTGCGCCAAGACTGAGCGCGACGCCGCGGGTCAGCGCATCCCAGCCGGTCGCGTCGAGCAGCGCCGAAAGACGCAGCGCGGCGGGCAATGCGTCCGCTCCGGCGTAGGAAGGAACGAGGAGGCATGCAATCCAGAGCGCAAAGCCCACGGCCATGCCGTAAAAAGCGCCCATCTTGTCCGCCTGCGGCCAATAGAGCCCGCCGATCAGCGCCGGGGCGAATTGCGCCACGGCGGCGAAGGAGAGAATGCCCAGCCCGGCGAGCTGCCCGCCCGGCGGGGCGAACACCGCAAACACCGCCGCGCCGAAACCGAGCGCCAGTATCATCAATCTGCGGATAATTAGAAGCTGCGCGCCCAGCCCCCTGCCGACGGAATGGCGCACCGCCCCCTGATTGCGCAGGAGGTACGGCGCGACAAGATCGTTGGCGATCATGGTGCTGAGCGCCACGCTGGCGACGATGACCATGCCCGTCGCCGCCGCGAAGCCGCCGACGAATACGAACAGCGCCAGCAGGGACTGGCCCGAAGCCATGGGCAGCGCCAGCACGAAAAGGTCCGGATCGCCTCCCGCGACCCCCGGCGCGCGCGCGCCGGCCAGTGTGATCGGCACGACCAGCAGCGTAATGACGATCAGGTAGACGACGAATACAGGCGCGCCGATGCGCAGATCGCCGGCCTTGCGGCTCTCCACGACGCTGACATGGAATTGACGCGGCAGGCAGAGAACCGCCGCCATCGCCAGCACGGTCAGGGTGACGAACCGGTCAAGGGCGAACGGCGCGGCGAAGGGGTTGTCCCGCGCCGCCAGAGCTGCGCCCCGGAAGTCTGCGCCCCCTAGGTCTGCGCCCCTGAGATCTGCCCCCCAGGCGCCGTCCCCCCCGACGCCGATGGCCGCTTGCCCGCCGCCGAGGAAGCCGAGCGCAAAAACGCCGACGGCGATCAGCGCCGCCAGCTTGATCAGCGAGTCAAAGGCGATGGCGTCGATCATGCCCCGGTTATGGGCGGTGATGTCCACATGCCGCGTGCCGAAGATAATGGCGAATGCGGACAAAACCGCCGCGACGACGAAGACGCCGCCGGACGCCGCCGCGCGGCCCGCGTCCCCGGCGGCGGCGAGGTCGACGCCCGACAGCGCGGCGAAGGTGGTGGCGACCGACTGAAGTTGAAGCGCAAGATATGGCAGGGCGCCGATGCTCGCGATCAGCGTCACGGCGGCGCCGATGCGGCGCGACTTGCCGTAATGCGCGGCGATGAAATCGGCGATGGAGGTGGTGTTGATCGATTTACCCTGGCGGATCATCCGCACCATGACGGGCAGGCCGAGGGTAAACACGATCGCCGGCCCGAGATAGATCGGCAGGTACTCCCACCCGCGGGCGGCGGCGGTGCCGACGGCGCCGTAAAACGTCCAGGAGGTGCAGTAGACCGCGATGGAAAGCCCGTAGATCAGGCCCTGACGCGGCTTGGCCTCCCGGCGCCGCGCCGCCCGGTCGCCGCGATAAGCGATCCAGAACAGGAGCGCAGTGTAGACGAACACGGCGAAGACGATCAGCGTCGGCGACAAGTCGGCACCTCGGGCGTTTCCTCAGGCGTTTTCTGTTTTGTTTTTCCGAGGGTACGCCCCACGGCGGCTCTTTTGAACCCATAAAATAACGGCGGCGCATGACTGCGCCGCCGTCGTCTCTCGCGTCCGGTCGAGGATCGCCGCCCGTCAGTGGGCGTGGGCGACCCCGGCGCCGGAGGGGATGCGGATGTCGTCGACAAGGTCCTGCACCGCGGCCGGGGTCGGCGCGGTGAAGCGCGCGACAACGAGGGCGGTGACGAAGTTGATCGCCATGCCGATGGAGCCGATGCCTTCCGGCGAGATGCCGAAGAGCCAGTTGTCGGCGGTGTTCACCGCGCCGAACCACGGCGACTTGAAGTAGACGATATAGCCGACCGTGAACAACAGCCCCGCTAGCATGCCGGCGACGGCGCCTTCCCGGTTCATCTTCTTGAAGAAGATTCCCATCAGGATCGCCGGGAACAGCGAGGCCGCCGCCAGACCGAAGGCGAGCGCGACCACCTGGGCGACGAAACCCGGCGGGTTGATGCCGAGATAGCCGGCCACCGCGATGGCGAACACCGCCGAGCCCCGCGCCGCGAGCAACTCGCCGCGGTCGGAAATCTGCGGCATGAAGGTCTTCTTCAGGAGGTCATGGCTGATCGAGGCGGAGATGACGAGCAACAGGCCCGCCGCCGTAGAGAGCGCCGCGGCGATGCCGCCCGCCGCAACCAGCGCGATGACCCAGCCGGGCAGCTTGGCGATCTCAGGATTGGCGAGCACCATGATGTCGCGGTCCACCGAGATTTCATTGGCGTTGGCGGTCGGGACGTTCGAAACGACCCGTTCTCCGTGCACGCCGCGTTCGCCGGTGAACTGCGGCTTGCCGCCCTCGAACGGCGCGCCGGCGGCGTACTGAATAACGCCGTCGTTATTTTTGTCCGTCCACGCGATGAGGCCGATATCCTCGAAGGTCTTGACGAATTGCGGCGTGCCGCCCTGCGCCTCCGTCTCAGCGTAGGTCGATCCGTTGACGGTGTCGATGAAGTTGATCCGGGCGAAGGCGCCGACGGCCGGCGCGGTCGTGTAGAGAAGCGCGATGAACACCAGCGCGTAGCCGGCGGATTTGCGCGCGTCCGACACCTTCGGCACGGTGAAGAAACGAACGATCACATGCGGCAGGCCCGCCGTGCCGACCATCAGCGCGAGGGTGATGGCGAACACGTCGATCATCGATTTCGATCCCAGAGTATAGGGATTGAAGCCGAGATCGACGAGCGTCGTGTCCAGTTTCTGCAACACCGTCATACCCGAACCGTCCGCCACCATGGAGCCGAGGCCGAGCTGCGGGACCGGGTTTCCGGTAATCAGCATGGAAATGAAAATCGCCGGCACCAGATAGGCGAAGATGAGGACGCAGTATTGCGCGACCTGCGTGTAGGTGATGCCTTTCATCCCGCCGAGGACGGCGTAGAAGAAAACGATCGCCATGCCGACAAGGACCCCGATGGTGATCGGCACGTTGAGGAAATGGGAGAACACGACCCCGACGCCGCGCATCTGGCCCGCGATATAGGTGAAGGAAATGGCGATGAGGCAGATCACCGCGACGACCCGCGCCGCCTTGGAGTAATATCGCTCACCGATGAAGTCCGGCACCGTGAACTGGCCGAACTTGCGCAGGTAAGGCGCCAGCAACAGGGCCAGCAACACATAGCCGCCGGTCCATCCCATCAGATAGACCGACCCGTCATAGCCGGCGAAGGCGATAATGCCCGCCATGGAGATGAACGACGCCGCGCTCATCCAGTCGGCGGCGGTCGCCATGCCGTTGGCGACCGGGTGCACGCCGCCGCCGGCGACGTAGAAATCCTTGGTCGAACCGGCCCGCGACCAGATCGCGATGCCGATGTAAAGGGCGAAAGACAGCCCGACGACGATATATGTCAACAGTTGGGTGCTCATGAAAGCGTCCTCCCTTAGTCGTCATCGACGCCGAAGCGGCGCTCTATGGCGTGCATACGGATCGTATAGACGAAAATCAGTACAACAAAGACGTAGATCGACCCCTGCTGGGCGAACCAGAAGCCCAGGGGGAACCCGCCGACCGTGACGGCGTTCAGCGCGTCGACGAACAAGATCCCCGCGCCGAAGGAAACGGCGAACCAGATCGCCAGCAGGCTGAGCAGGAGACGCACATTGGCGAGCCAGTATTTCTCGATGACCTGTTCGCTGACGACCTCGTCGTCGTGATGCGAAGGAGGCGGCATGTTCTCCCCATCGTGATGATAGGCGTCCTCGGCGGCGCTCATCGTCACGCCGTTATCCATTGATGTGGAACTCATCTTCACCCTCCCTTCCTATCTTGTCTGAGCTGATGGAGAAAAGGCTACGCCGCGCCGGCGCCGGGCGCTACGCGACTTTGGTCGTAGGGCCTCGCGGCGCCAGGAACGCCTTTGTTTTCATGGGCTTGAGCCGGTTCAGGGGCGTCTGTAGCGCTTGCGGGCGAGGCGAAAGGCCGGCTGCTTGAAAGGATTGCGCGCCGCCTTCTGCGCGGCCTGCGCGCCTTATTCCGCGCCGACCACCTCGCCGCTGGCCGCCCCGTCCGGCGGCGCGTAGGCCGCCGCCGGCAATACCGGCGCATAGGCGACGCCCAGCGCATGACGGGCGAACCAGGTCAGTTCGGTGTTGATCTTGAAGAGCTGATGAGCCGGCTTGCGGAAATTGTGCGGCTCGTCCTCGGCGATGTAGAGCGCCGTCGGGGCGCCGGCCGCCTTGACCGCGCGGTGCATCAGGATCGACTGCGTCGGCGGCACCCGCAGGTCTTTTTCGCCGACGAAAAAAAGCGTCGGCGTCGCGACGCGCCAGGCCCGCGTGATCGGAGATTGGTCGCGATATGCGTCGAGGGGGGCGTCCCGCGACCAGGGCGGCCCGCCGAACCAGGGCGTGCGGCCGTAGCGGGTGTCGCTTTCACCGTACATCGACACCCACTCGCCGGCCCCGGCGCCTGACGAAGCGGCCCTGAACCTGTCCGTCAGGGTAATGAGCTTGTTGGTCATATGTCCGCCCGCGCTCCACCCCATCTTGATCAGGCGGTCGGGGTCGGCAAGGCCCCTGTCGATCAGATAGTCGACGCCGCGCAGAATGTCGTCCTGGGCGTTGGTGAAGTAACCGCCGACCATGTCGCGCATGAACGCATCGCCATATCCCGTTCCGCCGCGATGGTTCGGCAGGAAGACGCCATAGCCGAGCCCCGTCAGCACCGGCAGATACCGCGATGCGTTCCAGCTGCCGAACTGGGAAGACGCGCGGGGGCCGCCATGGGTGATGGTGACGAGGGGAAAGCGCTCGCCCTCGCGATGGCCGACCGGATAGGCCAGAAGCCCCTCGATCTCGACGCCGCCGCGCCCGCGCCAGCGCACCGCTTCCTGGCGCGGCAGACGATATGCGTCGGCGATGCCGCCATAGTCGCTGGTGGCGCTTTCAAATCCCCTGGAGAGGTCGCGCGCGATATAGATCTCGCCGGGCGACGCGGCGGAAACGACCCGCGCCGTATGGGCGTCGAGCGCCGGGTCGTAGGACCAGTCCGCGAGCACGTGGTCGCCCTGCGTCCATCGCGTCAGCACGCCTTCCTCGAGGCCGTAGTAAAAAAGCTCCGTTCGCAAACCGATATTGCCGAGAATGTAAAACCCGTCCCCCGCCGCGTCCCAGTGAAAATCGAGAACCTGGATGGAGGTCTGGGAAAAGAGAACGCGCGGGGCGCTGTCGCCGACCGCCTGCACGAACAGATTGTCCTCATAGTAATACTCGCCCTCGCCGTTGACCTGCGCGATGAAGGCGAACGCATCGCCCGAGGGCGAGAGCTTGGCCGCGTCTTCGTGATAGTCGTTGCGGGTCAGGCGCCGCCGTTTGCCGGCGGCGATGTCGTAAAGCCAAAGCTCCCCCCGGTGGCGATCGTCGATCAGCGCGCCCGGCGCCTCGGCGTAGAGGATGCGCGCGCCGTCTCGCGATATGGCGTATTCGCGGATATGATCCTTCCCGGCGACCAGAGGGCGCGCCTTTTCAAGCCCCACCACCTGTCGCCAGAGACCGGCGGGCCGGGCGGCGTCATAAGGGTCGATGGCCCAGCCCTCCTCGACAAGGCGCCGGGTTTCCTCTTCCCGCTGATCTTCGGCGCGGAAGTAGAAGCTCTCGCCGTCCGGCGCCCAGGCAACGTCGTCGACATCCGCAGGGTGGCTGGTGAGCCGTTGCAGCGCGCCGTCGGCGATGGAATAGAAATAGGCCTGCCGGTGGTCGTCGCCTTCCCGCGTCAACAGCGTGATGAAGCCGGAACTGTCCGGCGCCCAGACGCCCGGGCCGTAGGATTCCGCCGCGCTCGCCGGCTCGAACACCGGCAGGTCGCGGCCTGTTTCCAGGTCAAGCAGCCGGTAGCGGTTGACGATCGCGTTTTCAGCCCAGTCGGTTTCGGACCGCAGATAGAGAAGCATCGTTCCGTCCGGAGACAGCGCCGGCGCGCGCAATCTCGGCAGTTCCACCATGTCGACAGGCGTCATCGCCTGCGGCCCGCGCGCGCCGGCCGAAGCAATTGACGGAACAGCGATTGCCGGAACCAGGATCGACAGAAACACGATTGACCGAACCGCGATCAGCGCCAGGCCGTCGCGGCCCGGCCGGAACAACGAAACCATCAGTCAACTCCCTGTTGAAACATCCCCTTCAACGCAATCATGCGGCCGGCCGGCGTTCGTCTCTTTACGACTTCCCGTCTGTACGACGTCCCGCCTGTTCCGCCTTACGCTTCCCGCGCCGCGGCGGCGCCTGGAACAAAGGGGATTCCCAGCCTGTTCAAGGAAAATCGTACACGCCATCTCGCCCGTGCGGCAACCGCAAATTCCGGATGCGGGGGGCGGCTGGCCGAAGGCGCGCCGCCATCGGGGCGCCGTCTTCCACAAGGCCGGCCGCTGAAATTGCGTTGATGATTTTAGTCGCGATTATGTGCGCCCGGCATTTCCGCCGCCGACACAGAAAAGCCATTTTATCGCCCCGGAAATCCGGGTAATGCTGGCGGTAAAGCGCAAAAAGGAGAGATCCTGTGGCCATTCAACATTACCTGACGGGGGCGGCGGCGGCGACGCTGGCCGCCCTCCTCGCCGCATCCCCGGCGCAGGCGCAGGCGTCCGCCCCGGCGCCGGCGCCCACATGGCAAGCCGAGATCGCAAGCGGCGCGCCCGCCCCGGCGATCTGGCGCGCGGCCGACGAGGACTCCGAGGTCTTCCTGTTCGGCACGTTCCATTTCCTGAAACCGGGCGCGGCGTGGCGCAGTCCCGCCATGGAAGACGCTTTTGCGAAATCGGATCTCGTCTATTTCGAGGTCGAGGCGGACAATCCCGACGCGCAGAGCATCGCCGTCAACGCCGTCATGCTGAAGGGCTTCAACCCGGACGGCGCCTTGCTGACCGACATGCTCGACGCCGCCGACGCGCAGAAAC
Organism: Parvularcula sp. BBD 1991-13; assembly: GCA_001657385.1. Classification (GTDB taxonomy): domain Bacteria; phylum Pseudomonadota; class Alphaproteobacteria; order Caulobacterales; family Parvularculaceae; genus Hyphococcus. The sequence continues at coordinate 391,933 of LYSZ01000003.1, forward strand.
TGCGCGCGGTGACCCAGGGCCTCGGCCTGCCGCTGGCGGCGGTGAACCCGATGCGGCCCTGGAACGCCTTCCTTACCCTGAGCGTCCAGTTCATCACCAGCAAGGGTTTCGAACCGGGCGCCGGCGCGGATGCGGCGCTGCTGGCGGAAGCGCGGACACTCGGCAAGGATCTGGCGTTCTTTGAGACCATGGAGGAGCAGCTTGCGCTCTTCACCGAGCTTGATCCGGAAACGGAGGAAAAGCTGCTTGCCGTCACGCTTCGCGACTGGGACGACCAGGAAGAATCCTTCGACGCGCTGTTCACCGCCTGGCGGACCGGCGATGTCGACGTCATCGACGAGGAAATGAACGAGGCCATGCGCAGGGACGCGCCGGAAGTCCACCAGCGCATCATGGTCGACCGCAACATCGCCTGGGCGCAAACCCTCGACGCGGTGCTCAGGAACGGCGCCGGAACGACCTTCGTCGCCGTCGGCGCCGGTCATCTCGCCGGCGACGATTACTCCGTGCCCGCCCTGCTTGCGGAAAAGGGATACGAGGTGAGCCGTTACCGCGCGCCAGCTAACGATAACAGGACCAACGAGAACGGGTCCGACGGCAACTGACGGCGGGGCAACTGACGGAAACGACTGGGGAGCGCGCGAAAGGAAGGCGGCGAGAGCCGGCCGCCCGGCGCTTCGACGCGCCGCGGCCCCTCCCGCCATGCGCTACACGTCGAGTTCGGCCGTCAGCGCGTTTTCCTGAATGAACTCCCGGCGCGGCTCGACAATGTCGCCCATCAGGCGGGAGAAGATGTCGTCCGCGTCGTCGGCTTCCTTGATCTTCACCTGCAGGAGAACCCGGGCGTTCTCGTCCAGCGTCGTCTCCCAGAGCTGATCCGGGTTCATCTCGCCGAGGCCTTTGTAGCGCTGGACCTTGATGCCCTTCTCCCCGCCCGCGCGCACCGCGCGCAACAGGCTGCGCGGCCCGGTGACGGTTGCGCGCTGGTCCCTGGCGGTCCAAAGCGCGGGTTTTTCGAAAATCGCCGCCAGGGCGTCCATGACCGCCTGCACGCGCCGCGCGTCGGGGCTGGTCAGGACATCGCGGGTCAGCACGCGCCGCTCCTCCACGCCGCGCACCTCGCGCGTGAAGACAAATCCGCCGTCGCCGTCCGGCGCGCCGGTCCAGCCGCGTTCGAACTCGTCGGAAACCATGTCGAGACGCTCGGCCACCCGCGCCGCCGCGGCCTGCGCTTCGGCGTCGTCGTCCGCCTCGGACAGGGCGCGGGCGAGCGCCGCCTGCACGATCACCGTGCGCGAGATGCGCTCCGGGATGTCGTTGATCGCGTCGCTGGCCCTGCGCGCCTTGGCGATGATTTCGGCCAGATCGGCGCCGGCCAGGGTCTCCCCGCCATGCAGTGTCAGCGCGCCCCCGGACAGCCCTTCCGCATAAAGATAATCTTCAAGCGCCGCATCGTCCAGGAGGTACTGTTCCGACTTGCCGCGCATCACCTTGTAGAGCGGGGGTTGGGCGATATAGAGATGCCCGCGCCGGATCAGCTCCGGCATCTGGCGGAAAAAGAAGGTGAGCAACAGGGTGCGGATATGCGCGCCGTCGACATCGGCGTCGGTCATGATGACGATCTTGTGGTAGCGCAGCTTGTCCGGATTGAAATCGTCCCGCCCGACGCCGGTGCCGAGCGCGGTGATCAGCGTGCCGATCTCCTGGCTCGACAGCATCTTGTCGAAGCGCGCCCGCTCCACATTCAGGATCTTGCCGCGCAGCGGCAGGACCGCCTGGTTTTCGCGATTGCGCGCCTGCTTGGCCGAGCCGCCGGCGGAGTCGCCCTCGACGATGAACAGCTCGGCTTTGGCCGGGTCGCGCTCCTGGCAGTCGGCGAGCTTGCCCGGCAGCGACGCGACGTCCAGCGCCGATTTGCGCCGGGTCAGTTCGCGGGCCTTGCGCGCGGCCTCCCGCGCCGCGGCGGCCTCGGCGATCTTCTGCACCACTTTCCTCGCATCGGCGGGATTTTCCTCGAACCACTCGCCCAGTTTCTCGCTGACGATGCTTTCCACCACCGGCCGGACCTCGGAGGAGACAAGCTTGTCTTTCGTCTGTGAGGAGAATTTCGGATCGGGAACCTTTACCGACAGAACGCAGGTGAGCCCCTCGCGCGCGTCGTCGCCGGTCAGGGAGACTTTCTCCTTCTTGGCGATGCCGGAGCTTTGCGCGTAGCTGTTGATCACCCGCGTCAACGCGGCGCGGAAGCCGGCGAGGTGCGTGCCGCCGTCCCGCTGCGGGATGTTGTTGGTGAAGCACAAGACCTTTTCGTGATAGGCGTCGTTCCACCACATCGCGACGTCGACGGTGACGCCCTCCTTGTCGAAGGTGAAGGAGAGCGGCTCGGACAGAAGCGCGTTTTTCGAACTGTCGAGATACTTAACGAACGCCTCCAGCCCCCCGTCATAGAGCATTTCCTCCGTACGCCCCTCAAGATGGCGCTTGTCCTGGAGCATGATGCGCACCCCGGAGTTGAGGAACGCCAGTTCGCGCAGGCGGTGCTCCAGGGTGTCGAAATCGAACTCGGTGCCGGTGAAGATCTCGCCGGAGGGAAGAAACGTCACCTCGGTTCCCGTGCGGATGGCGTCGCCGACCGTCGCCAGATCGGCCTCCGGCTCGCCCATGCGAAACCGCATGTAATGCTCCTTGCCGTTGCGGCGGATGCGCAGGTCCAGCCACTCAGACAGGGCGTTGACCACCGACACGCCGACGCCGTGCAGGCCGCCGGAAACCTTGTAGGAATTCTGGTCGAACTTGCCGCCCGCATGGAGCTGGGTCATGATGACCTGCGCCGCCGACACGCCTTCCTCGGAGTGCACCTCCGTCGGAATGCCGCGGCCGTTGTCCGTCACCGTCACCGATCCGTCCTCGTTCAGGATCACCTCGACGGTGTCGCAATAGCCGGCCAGCGCCTCGTCGATGGCGTTGTCCACCACCTCGTAGACCATGTGGTGCAGACCCGAGCCGTCATCGGTGTCGCCGATATACATGCCCGGACGCTTGCGCACGGCGTCGAGCCCCTTGAGAACCTTGATCGAGTCGGCGCCGTACTCATCCCGCGGCGCGGCGTTGTTCGCCATTTTCTTATACTTTCTCTTATGTCAGCGTTGCTGGGTGGAGCGCGCCGCCGCACGCTTCCAGATGTTGTGCGCGCTCGCCCCAGGCGGCGAACAGCGCTTTATCCGTACCGGTCATGAACGCCTGGAAGCCGAGCGCGTCGATAATCGAAAACAGACCGGCGCGGCGGTCCGGATCGAGATGGGCCGCGATCTCGTCGAGCAACAGGATCAGGGGCGCGTCCGCGCTCTCCTGCGCCGCGACGATACGCGCATTGGCGAGCACAAGCCCGATCAGCAGCGCCTTCTGCTCGCCGGTGGAACACAGCCGCGCGGGCCGGCCCTTGCCGCGGTGATAAACCAGAAGATCGCTGCGATGAGGACCCAGAAGCGCGCGGCCCGCCTCCGCGTCGAGGCGGCGGCGGGTCTTCAGCCGGGCGGCGTAATCCTCCTCCACGTCGGCGGCCTTGGCGTCGGCGAGGGCCGCCTCCAGCTCGCCCTCAAGGGCGATGTCCGCGGCGGGAAACAGATCCGCCGCGCCGGCGACCTCCGCCGCCGCGAGCCGCGCCGCCGTCTCGCGCCGGCCGGCGGCGATGGCGACGCCGTTTTCCGCCATCTGGATCTCAAGCGCGGACGCGAGCGCCGGATCGCCGCCCTCCTCCAGCAGCCGCTGGCGCTGGCGCATGGCCTGTTCGAAGGCGCTCGCGCGCCGGCCGTGCGCCGGGTCGCAGGCGAGGGTCATGCGGTCGAGGAACCGGCGACGCTCCCCCGCGCCCTCCATGAACAGACGGTCCATGGCGGGCGTAAGCCACAAAAAGCGCAAATGGTCGGAAAACGCGCCCGGCCCGGAGGCGGCGGCGTCGTCGATGCGGCACACGCGCCGGGCGGGCCGCGAGGGCTCCGCGCCGACGCCGAAGCGCCGCTCGTCGCCGCCGGCGTCCATGAAGCGGGCCGACACCGCCCAGCCGCCGGCGCCGCCGATGCGCGGCAGCTCGTCTAGCCGCGCGCCGCGCACGCCGCGCCCCGGCCCGATCAGGGAAATGGCTTCGAGGATGTTGGTCTTGCCGGCGCCGTTCGCCCCGGCGATCGCCACCGGACGGCCGTCAAACGCCAGATCGGCGCGCGCATAGGAGCGAAAATCATTGAGGATGAGCCGGGTCAGCCGCGCGCCGCGACAGGCCGCGCGGGCGGATGCATTCTCCTGCGCATCATGGGATGCGCCATGGAGCGCATCATGGGACGCAGCCCCCCGCGCGCCCGAGGATGCATCCGGGCGCGCCGGAGCCGTCCCGGCATGGGCCGGCCCGGCGCTTGTGACCGCTGCTTCGCTCAACTCCAGCCCCTCACTAAACCCTCAACGGCATCAGCACGAACAGGGCGCGCGTGTCTTCTTCATCGAGAATGACCGTCGGCGAGGACGGATCGGCGAGCTGGAAGGTGGCCGTCTCGCCGTCCACCTGCTGCGCCACGTCGAGGAGGTAGCGGGCGTTGAACCCGATCTCCAGGGGGTCGCCGCCGTAATCGACCGACAGCTCCTCAAGGGCGGAGCCCGCCTCCGGGTTGTTCACCGCGAGACGCAAACGATCCGCCTCCAGCGCCAGCTTGACCGAGCGCGTGCGGTCCGCCGACACCGTGGAGACGCGGTCGACCGCCTGCGAGAATTCTTTCGTCTCGACACGGAGTATATTCGGATTGCCCTTGGGAATGACCCGCTCGTAATCCGGAAACGATCCGTCGATCAGCTTCGAGGTGAGATAGCCCGCGCCGAAGCCGAACCGGATCTTGGCTTCCGACACCGCGATGTCCACAGTCTCCTCTGCGTCCTCCAGCAGGCGGGTCAGCTCGGCGATCGCCTTGCGCGGGACGATAACGCCGGGCATCGCCGCCGCGCCGTCGGGCAGCGGCGCGTCGAGCCGCGCCAGCCGGTGCCCGTCCGTCGAGGCCGCGCGCAGGAGCGGCGCGTCCCCGTCGGCGACCGCGTGGAGATAGACGCCGTTGAGGTAATAGCGGGTCTCCTCCTGGGACATGGCGAAGCGCGTTTTCTGCAACAGCCGGCGCAAATCCTCCGTCGGCATCGAAAAGCGCGTGTCGAGATCCTCCGAGGACAGGCTGGGAAAGTCCTCGTCCGGAAGAACGGCGAGCGCGAACTGGGAGCGCCCGGCCGACACCTGAAGGCGCCCTTCCTCGGGCGACAACTCAAGGCGCACCTGGGCGCCGTCTGGCAGGCGCTTGACGATCTCGAACAGGGTCAGCGCGGAAACGGTCGTCGCGCCGTCGGCGGCGACGTCAGCCGGCGCGGATTCGGAAATTTCGATGTCGAGATCGGTCGCCGTCAGGGTCAGCGACGCGCCGCTTGCGTGCAGGAGCACGTTCGACAGGATCGGGATGGTGTTGCGGCGCTCGACGACGCTTTGCACATGCCCCAGCGCTTTCGAGAGGGCGGTGCGTTCAATGGTTACCTTCATGCGAAATGCTCTTTCGAAGTCATGTTTTCTTGTTGGAACGCGATCAAGGACGCGCCGACGCGGTTTGACGGCGTGCCGTCGGCGCCCCCTTTAACGCTCTCCGCGGCGGTTGCCGTTCAGCAATCGTTCCCGACCGGCGGCGGTTCCCGTCAAGCGACGCCGGCGACAGGGAATCGCCGTTCGGATAGGACGTCCAAGTATAGCCGAAACGAGCCCCAAAAAGCTAGCGCCGGCGATGATTTCCATCGCCGGCGCGGAGCTGAAAAACCCTGTTTTTTCCGGCTTTTCACGAAACCGGCGGCAAATGCGGCGGGTCAGCTTTCGAGCGCCTCGCGGATGCGCCGGACGGCCTCCTGAAACGCCTTGTCGCGCTCCAGCAGCGCCTGCGCGCGGCGGTAGGACGACATCACCGTCGTATGGTCGCGCTTGAGGGATTTGCCGATGCTGGGAAAGGATTCCTTGAGCACCTCGCGGGCGCACCAGACGATCGCATGGCGGGCGCGCACGATGCGCTGCGGCTGGGCGCGGCCGGTGATGTCCTCGAGCTTCAGGCCGAACGCGTCCGCGCCCGACGCCATGGCGTCGCTGATGGTCGCGGCGCCCTTGCGGTTCTCCATCAGCGATTTCAGCACCGTCTTGGCCTGGTCGAGATCCACGACCGTCCGCTCCCCGCCATACATCAGGGTCAGCTGGTTCAGGGCGCCGATGGTCTCGCGCATGCTCTTGGTGAAGGTCCGTGCGATGAACGCCAGCACCTCGTCGGCGATCTCGCACTGGACGGCGGCGTCGCGGGCGCGCTTTTTCAGGACTTCGAGGCGCAGCGCCTCGTCGCAACTGTCGACCGGCGCGCAGATGCCGCCGGTGAGCCGGTCGGCGAGACGCTCGTTGATCCCCGCCTCGGCGAGTTTCGACGGCGGCAGTTCGCCGGCGATCACCACCTGCTTGCCGCTGTCCAGCGCCGCGTCGATGACGTTCAACAGCTCTTCCTGCGTGCGCGTCTTGTTGGCCAGGAAGTGAATGTCGTCGACGCTGAGAAGGTCGTTCTCCAGGAGCGCGTTCTGGAAGACTTTCACCGAGTTGGACCAGATCGCGGCGACGCAGGCGTTGCTGAAATTGCTGTAGGTGATGTAGGCGGACCGGCCGCGGGCGGGCTCGCGCGCCCATTCATGGGCGATGGCGTGCAGGAGATGGGTCTTGCCCACGCCCGACTGTCCGTAGATGTAGATCAGCTCGCGCGCGGGGCCCTGCGCCACGGCGCGCTGGGCGGCCGCCCAGGCGATCTGGTTCGACCGGCCGACGGCGAACGCCTCGAACGTGCGGCGCGGATCGGGGGCGGTCGCGATGTCGTTCAGGTCAACCGCGCGCGGCGCGGCCTTTTCCGCCGCCGCGGCGCCGAAAGATCCGTTTGCGTACGATCCAGAGGCCGGCGAAGAAGACCCGGGCGCCGGCGAAGGCTGGCCCCCGCCGGAAGACCGAACTCCGGCGGCGGGCCGGCCATCCGCGAGCCCCGTCGCGACGCCGTTGCGACGCATGCGGATCTCCTCCTGGCGCGCCACTTTCGCGGCCGCGTCGCTGAGGTTTTTCTGCACGGTGAGCAGCATCTTTCGAACCGGGCCGATCTCCTGGCGCCAGGTGTCGGCGAGGATCGGCATGAAGCGATTGTCGATCATGTCGCGCTTGGCCTCCGAGCCGGTCGACAGGGTGACGCAATCTTCGTTCATGTCCGCAAGGCCAAGGTCGATGAACCAGGATTTGTATTTCGCATCGCCGACGCGCCCTCGCAGGGCGGAAAGATATTTCCGAAATGCGTCAGACCGGGAAACAGACTCGCCTGATAAGCCGTCATCCATGTTTGCCTTACCCTTTTTGTTTTTGAAACGCGCCGCAACGGATGATCCGCCTGCGTTGCAAAGGCAGATGCGCACATCCATGGACGCGCAAGGTTCTGAATTTGAATTAAGCCGGATGAACCAGCAAGAGATTTAAAGATGAACCGTGTCGGGGCGAAACGCCAATTGCGACGCGACAGTTTGTACAAAAATTAATTGATTGAAACTGCCCCAAAGCATGATGCCGCATCCCCATCTCACCCAATGTCACCGCAACAAAAAACCAACGAAAGACTTTTTTCAAGCCTCATCGCGGTTTCAAAAGATACTCAACTGAACTGAAACTTCGAGGTCGAATAATAATCCGTATTCGTCCTATCACCTCGATCAGTGTATGAAAATTTAGCGATCACCGTCAAGCGTTGATTCGATCTTTGTGTCGATTTTTTTACATGTACTTTCTTGCATTTAACCTGAGAAACAAGGGCATTCATGAAAAAACAAAACCTTACAAGAAGCTGCGCACAAGTTAGGTAAGCGCGCATTTTGTGCGGGAGCATTTTGTGCGCAAGCGCGGACGATCGGGGCGCCGCGCCGCGCGTCGGCGACAGCGGCGTTTTCCGCCGCCGAACATCACGGCGATGCGCGCCGCGACATTGGCGAACCGATTTTCTTCGGCTTGTTCAGCTTGAAGCGAATTTCAGGAGACGCCCCGGAAGCGTCAGCGGCCCGTGCTAGGCGGCGAGGCCCTTGATGCGCGCCGACAGGCGGGACAGCTTGCGCGCAACAGTCGTCTTGTGAAAAACGCCCTTGGTGACCGCGCGGTGCAGCTCCGGCTGCGCGGCCTTGAACGCGGCGTCCGCCGCGCCCTTGTCGCCGGAGGCGATCGCTTCTTCCACCTTGCGCAGAAAGGTTCTCACCCGCGAGCGGCGCGCCTTGTTGACGGCCGTGCGGCGTTCGATCTTACGAACCATTTTCTTGGCGGAAGCGGTGTTGGCCATATCGTCTCTTCACAAGGTTAATGCTGCCGGTCGCAGCGGGAGCGGCGGTATATAGCCAGCGCTCCGCGCCCCGTCAACACGAAGCGCACGGCTTTTTTGCGCCCTTTCCAGCCCCTTTTGCCGCCCCCGTCCCGGCCCGACCCCTGCCCGACCCCGGCCTTATTCCCGGCCCTGTCGCCGACCAGGTCGCCGGCTCTCGTCAGCGCTGGCAGGAAGGGCAGAAAAACGTGCTGCGCCCGCCCTGGACAAGGCGCCGGATCGCGGTCCCGCAGACGCGGCATGCCCGCCCCTCCCGGTCATAGACGTCGAAGGCGTGCTGGAAGTAGCCGAGCGCCCCGTCCGCCGCCGCGAAATCCCGCAGCGAGGAGCCCCCGGCCTCGATCGCCTCGCGCAGCACCGCGACCACCGCCGCCGCGAGGCGCGCGCCGCGACGCCCCGCCGTCGACGCCGCCTTGCGCCGCGGCGAAATCCCGGCCCGGAACAGGGACTCGCAGACATAGATGTTGCCGAGACCGGCGACCACCCGCTGATCGAGCAGCGCCGCCTTGATCGGAGTGCGCCGCCCGCACAGGGCGGCGTTGAGGCTTTCGGCGTTGAACCCGTTCCCGAGCGGCTCCGGCCCCATGCCGCGAAAATGCCGGCACGCATCGAGCCCGGCCGTGTCCGCGAGATCCATGAAGCCGAACCGCCGGGGATCGTTATAGGCGATCATGGCGCCGTCGCCGGGCACGCATACGGACGCGCATCCGGGCCGGCCCATGCGGAACAGGACATGGTCGTGCTTCGGATCGCAGCCCTGGGCGCGCGCGAACGCCCCAGGACGCAGCCCCTCACCCCCGCCATCCCCGCCATCCCCGCCGGGGGCCGAAGGCGCGATGGAGAACCGCCCCGACATGCCCAGATGCATGATCAGGCTTTCCCCCGTGGAAAGAGCGGCGATGAGATACTTGCCGCGCCGCGAGAGCGCGTCCACGCGCGCGCCCGTGAGCCGTTTCGCGAAACCGTCAGGCAGGGCGAAGCGCAGGTCGGGCCGGCGCGTCTCCACCGCGGCGAAGGCCGCGCCGACCATCGCCGGCGCCAGCCCGCGGCGGACCGTTTCCACCTCGGGCAGTTCAGGCATGAAAAAACCCTCGCATCGTCAAGTCAAACCAAATCCTGATCGCGGCGGCGTCGCCCCGGGGCGCGGTTCAGGTCCGCCGTTTCGCACCGCATCCGGGACGAACCCGCGATGAACACCCCCGCGCGCCCTGCGTCAAGCGGCGCGGAAAAGAACGGACCAGGCGACCGACCGCGACCGCGCCGCGCAACAAAAAACCCCCGCGCCGCAACGGCGCGGGGGTTTCAACTGCGGGCGGCGCCGCAAGCGTCAGTCCTTGTTCTCGTTCTGCTTGAGGGCGGCGCCGAGAATGTCGCCTAGCGAAGCGCCGGAATCCGCCGAACCGTACTGCTCGACCGCTTCCTTCTCCTCGGCAACCTCGCGCGCCTTGATCGACACGTTGATGCGACGGGTCTTGGAATCGATCGACGTGATGCGCGCGTCGATCTTGTCGCCGACAGCGAAACGGTCCGGGCGCTGTTCGCTGCGGTCCTTGGAAAGGTCCGACTTGCGGATGAACGCCTTCGGCCCGTCGGCGCCGCCGACCTGCACCTCGATGCCGCCGGTTTCGATCGCGGTCACCGTGCAGGTGACGTCGGCGCCGCGCTTCAGTTCGCCGATGGATTCGAGCGGGTCGGAGCCGACCTGCTTGACGCCGAGCGAAATACGCTCCTTGTCCGGATCAACGTCGAGCACCTTGGCCTGAACCGTCTGGCCTTTCTGATAGTCCTGGATCGCATCCTCGCCGGAGCGGTTCCAGTCGAGGTCGGACAGGTGCACCATGCCGTCCATCTCCTCGTTGAGGCCGATGAACAGACCGAACTCGGTGATGTTCTTGATCTCGCCCTCGATGACGGAGCCGACCGGGAATTCCTCGGCGAACCGCTCCCACGGATTGTCGAGGCACTGTTTCAGGCCGAGCGAGATGCGGCGCTTGACCTCGTCGACTTCCAGCACCATCACCTCGACCTCCTGGGAGGTGGAGACGATCTTGCCAGGGTGGACGTTCTTTTTCACCCAGCTCATTTCCGAGACGTGGACAAGTCCCTCGATGCCGTCTTCCAGCTCCACGAAGGCGCCGTAGTCGGTGATGTTCGTGACCTTGCCCTTGAACTTCGCGCCCAGCGGGTATTTGGCCGCGACGCCTTCCCACGGGTCGGGCGTCAGTTGCTTGATGCCCAGCGAGATACGGTGCGTTTCCGGGTTGATCTTGATGATCTTGACGCGGACATTGTCGTTGACGCCCAGGACTTCCGACGGGTGGTTCACCCGGCTCCAGGACATGTCGGTGACGTGCAGGAGGCCGTCGACGCCCGGCGCAAGTTCGACGAACGCGCCGTAGTCGGTGATGTTCTTGACGATGCCTTCGCGCTCGTCCCCCTCGTTCAGCTCCTTGACGACTTCCTGGCGATGTTCGGCGCGGTCCTCCTCGAGGATGGAGCGGCGCGAGACGACGATGTTGCCGCGGCGCTTGTCCATTTTCAGGATACGGAAGGGCTGCGGAATGTTCATCAGCGGGCCGGCGTCGCGCACGGGGCGGATGTCGACCTGGCTGCCCGGCAGGAAGGCCACCGCGCCGCCGAGATCGACGGTGAAGCCGCCCTTGACGCGGTTGAAGATCTCGCCGTCGACGCGTTCGCCTTTTTCGAAGATCTTTTCAAGACGATCCCACGCCTCTTCGCGGCGGGCCTTTTCGCGGCTGATCACCGCTTCGCCGTTCGCGTTCTCGACGCGCTCGACGAACACCTCGACCTCGTCGCCGACGGACAGATCGGCGGGCTTGCCGGGTTGGGAGAATTCTTTCAGGGGAACGCGGCCTTCGGTCTTGAGGCCGACATCGATCACCGCGACGTCTTTTTCGATGGCGGTGATGACGCCCCGCACGACCGTATCTTCAAAGTTCTGGCGGTCGACGAGCGAGGCTTCGAGCATTTCCGCGAAATCGTCGCGGGACGGGTTAAAGGTTTCGGTAGCGGACACGAGGGTCGGTTTCTCCAGGTTAATCAGCTTTCGCCGTATTGTCGGGGCCTGCCGGTTTTTCCGGCGGTCTTTCCGCGGACGCCTTGACCGATGCAACGGCGGCGGCCGCAGGACGAGTGAGCCGAGCGTTTCAAGTTTTGCCAATGGCGACGCGAATGGCGGATAGACGGACACATACAAACGTCTTGCGTTGACCCCGCGCGCGGCCCCTATTCCAGGCCGCAGCGGCGCAAGGCGCCGTCGATCACGCGGCGCGCCGCCGCGAAAGCCGCGTCTATAGACAAATGAGTGGTGTCTAGCAACTCCGCATCGCCGGCGGCCGCCATGGGCGCATCGGCGCGCTCGGCGTCGCGCGCGTCCCGCTCCAGCAACTCCTTGTAAACAGTGACTTCTTCGAGCCCCGGACGGGTCCGGCGCAGTTCCAGCCAGCGGCGGTTGGCGCGCACCTCGGGGCTGGCCGAGACAAAGAATTTCACATCCGCGCCCGGACAGACGACCGTGCCGATGTCGCGCCCGTCAAGCACCGCGCCGGCGGCGGCGTTGGGCGGGCGCTCGGCGAAGCGGCGCTGGAAGTCCAGAAGCGCGGCGCGCACCGCCGGCTTGGCGGCGACGACGCTCGCCGCGGCCCCGACCGGCCCGGTGCGGATGTCCGCGCCGGCGACGGCGTTGAGGCTGAACCCGCGGGCCGCCGCATGCGCCGCCGCGTCGTCGGCCGGATCGCCGCCCGCCTCCAGGATGAGCCAGGCGACGCCGCGATAGAGCATGCCGGTGTCGAGATGGGCGAGCCCGTAATGGGCCGACATGCGCCTGGCGAGCGTTCCCTTGCCGGATGCGGCCGGACCGTCGAGGGCGATAACGAAGGGCCTTTGCATTCTTGTGCGTGTCGTCCTTGTGCGTGTTGTCCTTGTGCGTGTCGTCCAGTTCGCAAGCGGCGCCGGAAAGCCGCGCGGGGGGCAGAGGGTTGACTACAGCGGCGCCATGTCCGCGCCGAGCGACGCCATGAGGCCGGCGAAGTCCGGAAAGCTGGTGGCGATCATGGCCGCGTCGTCGATTTCCATCGGCGCTTTTGCCGCGAGTCCCATGACGAGGAAACTCATGGCGATGCGGTGATCGTGATTGGTTCTGACCCGCGCCCCGCCGGCGGGCGCGACGCCGCGCCCGCGCACGCGCAGCCAGTCCGGACCGCTCGCCGCGTCGACGCCGGCCGCGGCGAGCCCGGCCTCCATGGAGGCGATGCGGTCGCTCTCCTTCACGCGCAACTCTTCCAGCCCCTCCATCACCGTCTCGCCATGGGCGAACGCGGCGACGACGCTGAGGATGGGATACTCGTCGATCATCGACGGGGCGCGCGCGGCCGGCACGACCACGCCAGCAAGGGGCGCCGAGCGCACGCGGAGATCGGCGACCGGCTCGCCGCTTTCCTCGCGCCGGTTTTCATATCCGAGGTCGGCCCCCATCTCGCGCAGGGTTGTGTAAAACCCGTCGCGGGTCGGGTTCATGAGCACGTTTTTCACCAGAACGTCCGAGCCCGGCGTAATCGCCGCGGCGGCGACGAGAAACGCCGCCGAGGACGGATCGCCCGGCACGCGAACGTCGCAGGCGGACAGCGCCTGCCCGCCCTCGATCCCGATATAGCGTCCGCCGGCGCCGTCGTCCTCGATGTCGAGCGCGACGCCGAACGCGCCGAGCATGCGCTCGGTATGATCGCGGCACAACACCGGCTCGTGGACCCGCGTCCGCCCCGCCGCGCCCAGCGCCGCCAGCAGAATGGCGGATTTCAACTGCGCCGAAGGCGTCGCCAGTTTGACCCTGATCGCCGACAGGCTGTCGGCGGCCTCGATCGCCAGCGGCAGGCGTCCGTCCGTATCGGCGGCTTCCAGCCCCATCATCCGCAGGGGCTCCAGAATGCGCCCCATGGGCCGCGCCCTCAACGAGGCGTCGCCGTCGAACGCGGCCGCGACGCCGGCGCCCGCCGCCGCGCCCATGACAAGCCGCACGCCGGTGCCGGAATTGCCGAAGTAAAGCGCCTTGTCCGGGCTGCGCCAGGGCGCGCCGGCGACGCGCCAGCGCGCGCCGTCCCGCTCGATGTCGGCGCCGAAGGCGCGCATCGCCGCCGCCGTGCGCAGGACGTCGTCGCCCTCCAGCAGGCCGTCGACAACGCTGACGCCGCGCGCCAGCGCGCCGAAGATGAGCGCCCGGTGGGAAATCGACTTGTCCCCCGGGGCCGACGCCGCGCCGGTGAGCGGGCCGCCGGGCCGCGCGGTCCACGGGCCCGCCAGAACGGAACCGGCGACCGCGGACGGCGCCCCGGCGCCGCGCGTGCGTTCGCTTGAACCGGCATTCTGGCTGTCACCCGATAACGTCATGGCTGCGGCGTCAAATTCAGCAAAGTCGAGGAGAAAATCGCATTCCCTTTTGACAGTCGGCTCGCTCCATGGCAACAGGCGGCGTTTTCTGATTTCCATAGCACCGTCGGATCGAAACCCCATGACCAAACCCGAACTCGGCGTCAAGCGCGATTGCCCGCAATGCGGCGCCCGCTTCTACGACCTGAACAGGGAGCCGGCCCGCTGCCCCAAATGCGGCCACGAATTCATTCCTGAAGCGCTCCTGAAGCCGCGCAAGTCCCGCAAGGAAGAACCGGACGCCGCCCCGTCCGAAAACGAAGTCGAAACGTCCGAGAAAGAGACGTCGCTGGAAAGCGCCGACGAGGAAAAGACGGCCGCGAAATCGAATCGCCGCCCCGCCATGGACGACGACGACGACAGCGAAGAGGAGAGCGACGAGCTGTCCGATATCGACAATCTCGGCGTCGATCTTGACGACGACGAGGAAGACGACAGCGGCCTGCTCGACGACGATGACGACAGCGACGACGTTACGGGCATCGTAAAGCAGAAGGGCGGCGAGGACGACTGACGCGCCGCGGCGGCGCGCGCATTCCAACGCGCTTGGGCGGCAAAAACTTTGCCCGCGGGCCTTGCGCAACCGCGTCGCCGTGGCTAGGTTCCCGCTCCTTCGGCGAAACGCCGCACGCCTGACGCAGATGCGCCCGTCCCATAGGGCGCGCTTCAAGGGATCAGGGGCTATAGCTCAGTTGGGAGAGCGCTTGAATGGCATTCAAGAGGTCGGCGGTTCGATTCCGCCTAGCTCCACCATTTTACATATCTCACGACAACTCGCTTCGCTCGTGTCTCCGATGGGGCGGGCTGACCGCCAGGCGGCCAGTCGGCCGCTTGAGGGTGGTTCGATGAAGCTTCGGTTCGCTCCCCCATCCCTTCGCTCACGGTCAATCGCTCCGCGATGACCGTCGCGCGCGCGGCTTCGTCCGTCGCCTGAACATGGAACTTGCGCGTCATGCGCGAGCCGGGCGGGCCTTACGGCGCCGGCAACTGGTAGCCGACGCTCGCCGCCGGCCCCAACGGCAGCCCCAGCGCGACCCAGATCACCACCAGCGTCAAACCGCTCAGCATCAGGAAGATCGAGTACGGGATCATGGTCGCGGTCAGGCTGCCGAGCCCGAAATCCCTGTTCCAGCGCTGGCAGAAGGTGAGGATCAGCGGGAAATACACCATCAGCGGGGTGATGATGTTGGTCGCGCTGTCGCCGACGCGATAGGCCGCCGTCGTCATCTCCGGACTGACATTGAGCAGCATCAGCATCGGCACGAGCACCGGCGCCAGGAGCGCCCATTTCGCGCTCGCCGAGCCGACGAACAGGTTGACGAGCCCGGTCAGGAGGACAAGCAGGCCGAGCGTGATCGGCATCGGCAGGCCCGACGCCTTGATGCCGGCCGCGCCCTGCACCGCGAAGATGAGGCCGAGATTGGACCAGTTGAACATCGCCACGAAATGCGCCGCCGCGAAGGCGAGCACGAGATAATAGGCAAGATCGCCCATCGCCTCGGACATCATCCGCACGACGTCGCGGTGCCCCTGCACCGTGCCCGCCACCTTGCCGTACGCCCAGCCGGCGGCCAGGAAGAGAATGAAAAAACCCGCCACCAGCGAACGGTAGAACGGCGTCAGGCGCGCTTCCGGATTGGGCGCGTCCTCGTCGATCAGCGGCGTTCCCGGGCCGACGGTGAAGAACACCCACAGCGCGCACACCGCAAGCCCGGCGTAAAGCGCGCGCATCAGGCCCTTTTTCTGCGCCGGCGTCAGCGGCTTGTCGCCATCCTTGATCATCTCCCCCGCCGGGCCGTCCGGCGCATAGGCGCCGAGGCGCGGCTCGACGATCCGGTCGGTGACGTACCAGATCGCCGGCAGGAACAGAAACGTCATGGCGGCGATGAAATACCAGTTGCCGGCGATGTTGGCGTCCCAGGCCGGGACCAGCGCCTCGGCCGCCTCCTCGGTGATGCCGAAAAGGAGCGCGTCGAGCTGTCCCGGCAGGAGGTTGGCCGAAAACCCGCCGGAAACCCCGGCGAAGGCCGCGGCGATGCCGGCCACGGGATGACGCCCCGCGGCGGCGAAAAGAACGCCGGCGAGCGGGATCAGCACCACATAGGCGGCGTCCGCCGCGAGATTGCCGAGCATCGCCGCCAGCGCGACCATCGGCGTCAACAGGAAGATCGGCGCATTGCGCACGCCCGCGCGCATGGCCGTGCCGAAAAGTCCGGTGCGCTCGGCCACGCCGGCGCCGAGCATCACCACCAGCACATAGCCGAGCGGGTGGAAGTGCGTGAAGGTCGCGGGCATTTCCACCCACAGGCGCTGGATGTTCTCCGGCGAAAGGAGGCTCGTCGCCTGAATGATGTAGGCCTCGTTCGAGCCTTCCGCCTTCAGCGTCGGGTGCGGGGCCGAATAGCCGAAGAGCGACGCCGCGACGCTGACGGCGACCAGTCCCAGAATCAGATAAAAGAAGATGAAAACCGGGTCGGGAAGCCTGTTTCCCGTCCGCTCGATCCAGCCGAGAACGCCCTTTTGTCCTTCAGTCGCCGTCGCAGTCGCCATAGCTTTATCTCCCGCATGGTTTTAGCGCGTGACTTTGGCGATTATTGCGTTTCAAATCAAATAAATCGCCGCGCCTTGCGCAGCGACGCCCAACCGCCGCCGGCAAGGCGGCGCCGACTGACCGGAGTTCCGCAATGAAAAAACTGCTTCTTTCCGCCCTCGCCGCGCCGGCGCTCTTCTCCGCCGCGCTGGCCCAACCCGAAGAGGTCATGACCCGCATCGACGCGCGCTACGATCAGACCGCCGACATCGCCAGGAAACTCTGGGACTGGGCCGAGGTCGGCTATCAGGAGGAGCGCTCGTCGGCGCTGTTGCAGGAAACCCTGCGCGCCGAGGGCTTTGCGATCCGCAAGGGCGTCGCCGAAATCCCGACCGCCTTCGTCGCCGAATACGGGCGCGGCGGGCCGGTGATCGGCATCCTCGCCGAATACGACGCCCTGCCCGGCATCAACCAGGACGCCAGCCCGGTGCGCGCGCCGATCGACGGCAAGGCTGCGGGCCACGCCTGCGGCCACCATCTCTTCGGCGCCGGCTCGGTCAGCGCCGCGATCGCCGTCAAGGAATGGCTGGCGGAGACCGGCGCCCCGGGGCGCATCCGGCTTTACGGCACCCCCGCGGAGGAAGGCGGCAGCGGCAAGGTCTACATGGTCCGCGCGGGGCTGTTCGACGACGTCGATTTCGCCCTGCACTGGCACCCCGGAGACGAAAACTCCGCGGCGGCGCGCACGAGCCTCGCCAACCGGTCGGCGAAGTTCCGCTTCAAGGGCGTGTCCGCCCACGCCGCCGGCGCGCCGGAAAAGGCGCGCTCCGCTCTCGACGGCGTCGAGGCCTTCAACATGATGGTCAACATGATGCGTGAGCACGTGCCGCAGGACAGCCGCATCCACTATGTCATCACCGAGGGCGGCGAAGCCCCCAACGTCGTGCCCGATTTCGCGGAAGTGTTCTACTATGTGCGCCATCCCAAGCCGTCCGGCGTCGACGCGATCTGGACGCGCATCGAGGACGCGGCCCGCGGCGCCGCCCTCGGCGCCGGCGTCGAGGTCGAATGGGAAGTCATTCACGGCAACAACCCCCTGCTCGTCAACGAAACGCTGGCGAAGATGATGGACGAAAAGCTGCGCGTCGTCGGCGGCGTTCAGTACACGGCGGAAGAACGAAAATTCGCCGAGGAGATCCGCAAGAGCTTCGACAATCCGGATCTGCCCCTGGGCAGCGAGGCGGAGATCCAGCCTTATTCGCGCTCTCTCGGTTACGGCTCGACCGATGTCGGCGACGTCTCCTACGCCGCGCCGACGGTGGGCCTTCGCACCGCCACCTGGGCGCCGGGCACGTCGGCCCACTCATGGCAGGCGGTCGCGGCCGGCGGCATGTCGATCGGCTTCAAGGGAACGCAGGTCGCGGCCAAGACCCTCGCCCTCGCCGCCATCGAGCTTTACGAGAACGAGGAACTGCGCGAAGCCGCGCGGGCCGAGTTCGATGCGGCGCGGGGGCCGGACTATAAGTACACGTCCCTTCTCGGCGACCGCGAGCCGCCGCTCGATTACCGCAAATAGCGCCCCGCGCGCCAACCCGGCCGGGACGCGCGCGCCCTTAACGCCACAATACTGAATCAAGACGACGCCTTATGGATATCCGCGACCTCCTTCTGCCCGGTTACAGTCAGATGCTTCGCGCCCTTTCCGGGCAGCTCGACAAGGCGCGAGAACAGCTTGAAGACGAAGGCAAACGCGCTGACGACTTGCTCGACGCGCGGATCGCCCCGGACATGTTTCCCCTGTCCTCGCAGGTGCAGTTCGTCTGTCTCCAGGCGGAGGAGGCGCGCGGGCGCCTGCTCGACGATCCCATCGACGCGCCCAACGCGCCGCCAGAAACCCTCGCCGACGCCCAGGACATGATCGCCCGCGCCGTCGACCGGCTGGAGACCGCGTGCCAGGGCGATCCGCATAGCGACGAACGCCGCATGATCGAACTGAAACTGCCGCGGGAAATGGTTTTCGATCTCGACCTCGCCGAATATGTGCGAAGCTGGGCTGCGCCGCAGTTCTATTTTCACCTCGTCGCCGCCTACGCCATCATGCGCCATCACGGCGTCGCCCTGGGCAAACCCGACTACGTCCCGCACATGTTCGGCTTTCTGCGCGGCGGCGCGTCCTAGCGCCCGGTGCGATGACCGCGACACGGGACGAGCTTGACGTCATCGTCATCGGCGCGGGGGCGGCGGGGCTTTTTTTCGCGGCGGAAGCGGCCCGGCGCGGACGCCGTGTCGCCGCCCTCGATCATGCGGCGAAGCTGGGCGAAAAGATCCGCATTTCCGGCGGCGGACGGTGCAATTTCACCAATATCCACGCGGCGCCGGAGCACTTCCTGTCGGAGACTCCGAAATTCTGCATCTCCGCCCTGCGCGGCTTCACCCCGCGCGATTTCATCGCCCGCGTCGACGCGGCGGGGATCGGCTGGCACGAGAAAAAGCTGGGGCAGCTTTTCTGCAATGACAGCGCGCAGGCGATCATCGACATGCTCGTCGCCGGCTGCCGCGGCGCCGGGGCGGCGCTGCATACGCACGTTCATGTGGCCGGCGTGGCGAAGGACGGCGACGCGTTCCGCGTCGACACGGACCGGGGCGCGTGGCGCGGGCGCCGGCTGGTGATCGCGACGGGCGGCAAGTCGATCCCCAAGATCGGCGCCACCGGGTTCGGATACCGCATCGCGGAGCAGTTCGGCCTGGCGGTCGTCGAGCCGCGTCCCGCCCTCGTCCCGCTCTCCTTCGAGGGCGATGTGAGGGAGATGGCGAGGGACCTCGCCGGCGTTTCCATCGACGCCAGCGTGTCGGCGGTCCCCGCCGCCGGCGCCGGCCGGCGCCGCCCCCGCCCGCCTGTCTTTCGCGACGGCTTTCTGTTCACCCATCGCGGCCTTTCCGGTCCGTCGATCCTGCAAACCTCAAGCTACTGGCGCGAGGGCGAGCCGGTGCGCATCGACCTGTCGCCTACGGACGACCTGTTCGAGGCGCTGAAGGCGCGCCGCGCCATCGCCGGGAAGACCGCTTTTCAGACCGCCCTTGGGGAAACCCTGCCCCGGCGGCTGGCCCAGCGGCTCTGCGAGCGGCGGGGCTGGCGCGGCAATCTCGCCGACTGGTCCGACGCCAGGCTGAAAGCGGCGGCGGCGGCGCTGCATGACTGGGAGGTCGCGCCGTCAGGCTCGGAGGGATACCGCACGGCGGAAGTGACCCTGGGCGGCGTCAGCGTCGAAGCGCTCCACTCAAGGACCATGGAGGTCAAATCCGTACCCGGTCTTTTTTTCATCGGCGAGGTGGTCGACGTCACCGGCTGGCTCGGCGGGTACAATTTCCAGTGGGCCTGGGCCTCGGCCCATGCGGCGGCCCAGGCGGTCTGACGTCTCGGACAGTCATGCTGAAACGGCGCCGTTCCTTGAAGAACGGGGCGGTTCGGGGCGATGCATCAGGGATTTTAGCGCAGCCCACGGACAAGCGCCTCGGCGCTGTCATATCGCGGCCAGTCCGCCGCCTGGTGGCGGAACCAGGTGGTCTGGCGCTTGGCGAAGCGCCTTGTGTTCTGCTGCAACCGCGCCAGGGCGTCTCCGCGCGACATCTCCCCGCGCAACAGACCGGCGATTTCCGGCACGCCGAGGGCTTTCATCACCGGCAGCGCCGGATCGAGCCCGCGCGCCAGGAGCGCGCGCACCTCCTCGACCGCGCCCGCCTCCAGCATCGACGCGGCGCGCGCGTCGCAGCGGGCGTAGAGCGTCTCGCGCGGCGGGTCGATCATCGCCCTGACCACGGGGCCGTCGATCAGCGGCGCGCGCGGCAGGGACTGGAAATGCGACAGGGGCTCGCCCGTCGCCTCGACCACTTCCCACGCCCGCAACAGACGCTGGGCGTCGCCGTCGGGCAGGCGCGCCATCGCCGGGTCGCGCGCGACGACCTCCTCGCGGAAGGCGGCCGCCCCCAGCCTCTCGCGCCGGGCCTGCGCCGCCGCGCGGATCTCGGGCGGCGTTTCCGGGATCGGCGAAAGCCCCTCCGCGAGCGCCCGGAAATAAAGCCCGGAGCCGCCCACGAGGACGGGCCGCTTTCCCCGCGCAAGGATGTCGGCGACGACCCCCGCGGCCATGCGCGCCCAGCGCCCGGCGGAACATCGCTCGGCGCCGTCAAGAAGGCCGTAGAGGCGATGCGGCGCGGCCCGTTCGTCGGCGGGGGTCGGCCGCGCGGTGACGATGCGCAGATCGCGATAGACCTGCATCGCGTCGGCGTTGACGATTTCCCCGTTCATCTCCCGCGCCAGCGCCAGCGCCGCCGCCGACTTGCCTGAAGCGGTGGGGCCTGCGATAAACAGCGTCGCGCATTCATTCATGGGAGTATTCCGTACCCGTATGGCTTTTGTTCTCTCCGTCATCGCCGACCCGGCCGCGCCCGCCGTCGATCCGTCGCTTGTCGCGTCACTTTTCGGTTCGGTCAAGGCGGGCGAGATGCGCCTGCTGGCCGAGGGCGGCGCCTGGGAAGCGCCCATGGAGACCGCGCCCGGCGCGGAGACCCTTGCCGGGCTGCGCCAACGGGCGGGCGACGCGCCCCTCGACATCAACGTCGTCAGCGCGGAAAACCGCCGCAAGAAGCTGCTGATCGCGGACATGGACTCCACCGTGATCCAGCAGGAATGCATCGACGAGCTTGCCGAACACGCCGGCAAGCGGGCTGAAATCTCCGCGATCACCGAACAGGCCATGCGCGGCGATCTGGATTTCGAGGAAGCGCTGAAAGCGCGGGTCGGCATGCTGGCGGACCTGCCCGAAACGGTCCTTGCACAAACCTTCGAGGAGCGCATCGCCCTCACCCCCGGCGCCCGCGCCCTGGTGTGGACGATGAACGCCGACGGCGCCGTGACGGCGCTTGTCTCCGGCGGCTTCACGTATTTTACCGAGCGGGTTGCCGGCGCCGCGGGCTTTCACCATCACCAGGCCAATACGCTGTTCATCAGGGACGGGCGCCTCACCGGCGCCGTCGCGGAACCGATCCTGGGGCGCGAGGCGAAGCGGGAGGCGCTCATGCGGCTGTCGGCCGAAAACGGCGTCGCGCCCGAAGACACGCTCGCCGTCGGCGACGGCGCGAACGACCTGTCGATGCTGGAGGCCGCCGGGCTCGGCGTCGCGTTTCACGCCAAGCCCGCCGTCGCAGACGCGGCCCATGCGCGCATCGACCATGGCGACCTGACGGCGCTGCTCTATCTGCAAGGCGTTCCGCAATCGGCGTTTGTCGAGTAGGGATCAGGCTTCGGATATCGCGGCGGAACGGAGCGTCCCGAATTTCCGTCCCCTGACCGTCAATCTCCGCTCCCCGTCCGGAGCCAATTGCGTTCGACCCGATCGCGTTGGCTCAGGTCACCATCGCTCCGGTCAAAATCGGCTCCGGTGACCATGGGCTCCGGCTTCTCAACCGGCGCGCCAGCGAACCGCAACACCGGCAGCCCGCTTTTGCTGCAACACGCCCTAGGGCCTCAGCGATTCGTAGAACAGCATGTCGCCGCGCTGTACATAGATCTGCACCGGCCCGCTGTTGAGATTGCGCAGCTTGCTGAGCTTGTCCACCGCGGCTTCCGGACGCGACACGCGCTCCCAGCCGATCTCGATGATAACGTCGCCCGGCTGGAGGATGATCGCCGCCGGACTTTCCGGATCGACGGCGGTGACGACCACGCCCTCGATGTTCGTCGGCAGGCCATAGGCGCGCTTGATCTCGTCGGTCGGCTCCTGCAGCGTCAGCCCCGATCCCTGCGCCGCGCTCGCCGGCAGGGGCATGTCCGCCGCGGCGAGCTGACGCGTCTCACGGCGCTCCACCTTGACGTTGAGGGTCACCCGCTCGCCTTCGCGCAGGATCACCATCTGCGCGCGCGAGCCGACGGGCGTATCCGCCACCGCGCGGGTAAGATCGCGCACGGTCTCGATCGGGCGGCGGTTGAACTCAAGGATCACGTCGTTGGCGTTGACGCCGGCAAGCGAGGCCGGACTGTTGGGGCGCACCACCGTCACCACCGCGCCGCGCGGATTTTCAAGACCGAGGGTGGCGGCGAGGGACGGCGTGACGTCGTCGATAGACACGCCCAGCCAGCCGCGCCGCGTTTCGCCGTATTCGACAAGCTGCGCGATCACCGACTGCGCCAGGTCCGAGGGCACCGCGAAACCGACGCCCACCGACCCGCCGGTCTGGGAGTAGATCGCCGTGTTGACGCCGATCACCCTCCCGGTCATGTCGAACAGCGGTCCGCCCGAATTGCCGCGGTTAATGGCGGCGTCGGTCTGGATATAGTCGTCGTAATTGCCGGAATTGATGTCGCGATTGCGCGCGGAGACGATGCCGACCGTCACCGAGCCGCCGAGGCCGAACGGATTGCCGACCGCGATCACCCAGTCGCCGACGCGCGCGCGGTCGAGACCGCCGAATTCCACGTACGGAAAGCGGACGTCGGCCTGCACCTGGAGCACCGCCAGATCGGTCTCCCGGTCGCGCCCGCGCACGGTGGCGCGGAACTCGCGGCCGTCATTGAGGGTGACGGTGATCTCGTCCGCATTGTCGATCACGTGGTTGTTGGTGACGATGACGCCGGAATGATCGATGATGAAGCCGGAGCCGAGCGACACCGCCGGCCGGCCGAACTTGCGCTGAAGCGGCGCCAGCTCGCCGCTGGCCCCCCCGCCGTTCACGCTTTGCGAGGACGAGATGTTCACCACCGCCGGGGTCAGTTTTTCGGCGAGGTCGGCAAAGCTGTCCGGCGCGCCGCGCGCATGGGCCGGCCCGGCGGCGGCGCCCGCGAGCGTCATCCCGGCAAGCGCCGTGAACGCCGCTGCGGCCAGTCCGTAAAGCGTTTGCGATAATCCCGATCGACCCATTGAAGTCTCCACCGTCGCCGACGAATTCTGGTCCCGAGGGACCCTATCCCAAACAGGTTAACGCAACCGGTGAGAACGGCAAGCCGGCGCCGGCCCTTTCGCGCCCCGCCGCGAGGCGGCGCGCGAAAGGCGTCGGACAGCTTCAGTTCCGAGGTTGAAAGTTATTGAAATAGCGGAAGAATTCACTGTCAGGCGAGAGCAGGATGGTGGTTTCGCCGTCGCGCAAGGCCTGCTCATAGGCGAGCAACGAGCGCTGGAAGGCGAAAAACTCCGCCCGCTGGGGATCGCGCTGGCCGCCGGGCAGGAACTCGCACCTGATTTCCGTCGACGGGTCGGCCACCGCGCGCGTCGATTCAAAATCGACCGAGGGGCTGAAGCTTTCCTGCGCGACCGGCGCTTCGGCGATCGTCTCGACGGCCTCTTCCGACGCCTCGATCAACTCCTCGACCGGCTCCAGCTCGTTGACCGTGATCCGCACCGGCAGGCCGTCATAGGCGCCCGCAAAGATGCAGTTGCGCGTCGCGTCGGCCCGGCCCTGGATCTCCAGCGCCTCGCGCTGGGCGCGGGCGAGGATTTCCGTCTCCGCCCGGTCGGCCTGGGCGGTGATGCGCCGGGCCTGCTCCTCGCCCTCCGCGCGGATGCGCTGGGCGATCTGGATGCGTTCGGAGCGCATGCGCTGGAACACGTCGTCCTCGTTCTCCTTGGGGAAGTCGGCGCGGCGAATTTTCACGTCGATGATCTCGACACCGAAGCGCACCGCCTCCTCGGCCATGACGTCGCGGATCGCCAGCATTAGAACGGAGCGGCGGTTGCGAATGATGTCGATATCGGTGGCTTCGCCGAGCACGCCCCGCAGGCTGCTTTCCAGCACCGCCTCGATGCGGCGTTCGCCGGCGCGGCGCAGGGACAGCTGGTCGCCGCCGCTCGCGGCCCGAAAGCTTTCGTAATACCGCAGGGGCTCGATGATCCGGTAGCGGACGAAGGCGTCGACCACCAGGCGCTCCTGGTTCACGGTGAAGATCTCGCGCGCCGGGTGATCGTATTCAAGATTGCGCTTGTCGAGCTTGACGTCGTTTTCGATCGGCAGCTTGAACTTGAGGCCGGCGTCGGTTTCGACGCGCACCGGGTCGCCGAACCGCAGGACGATCGCCTGTTCGGTTTCCTTGACGGTGAAGACAAAGGAGGTGACGACCATGATGACGACGACGGCGCCGATCAGCAGGCCGGGTCCGATAAACCTGTTCATTGCTGTCCTCCCCCACGGTTCGAAGACTGACGGTTCAGCTCGTTAAGGGGCAGATAGGGCACGACGCCGGAACCGGAATCCTCATCGATGATGATCTTGTTCATGTCGCCGAGAACGGTTTCGACGGTTTCAAGATACATGCGCTGGCGCGTGACGTCCGGCGCGTTGCGGTACTCGTCATAGATCTGGTTGAACCGGTCCGCCTGACCGCGCGCGTCCTCGGTGACGCGGGCGGCGTAGGCGCGGGAGTTCTCGAGGATCTGCTGCGCCTCGCCTCGCGCGCGCGGGATCTTTTCGTTGAAGTAACGCTGCGCCTCGTTGATTTTCGCCTCCGCTTCGGAGCCGGCGTTGAAGACGTCGAGAAACGCCTCGCGCACCTGCGGCGGCGCGTCGGCGCGGCCGTAGTTGACGCGGATGATCCGTATGCCGCTGTCGTAGGAATCGAGCGCTTCCTGCATCAGCCGCATGGTGTCGTCCTCGACGAGGTCGCGGCCCGAAGTGATGAGCGGCTGCAGGGTGTTGCCGCCGACAACCTCGCGCATGGCCGCCTCGGCGACCGCGCGGACAACGGTGTCCGGACTTTCGATGTTGAAAATGAACTTGGCCGGGCCGGGCAGCTCTTCGTCCGCCACGGTCGAGGTGTCGACATTCCAGTTCACCGAAAACGTCACGTCGGCGATGTTTTTGTCGCCGGTGAGCATCAGGCTTTCGGACAGGGTTTCCTGGGTGCGGTTTGAGGTCGAGGCGCCGCGAAAGCCGATTTCTGTCTGGCGCTCGGCGTCGACGGCGACGATTTGCACGTTCTGAACCGGAAACGGAATACGCCATTTCAGGCCTTGCGCCTCGATGCGGGTAAACTCGCCGAAGGTCGTCACCACCGCGCGCTCGCCGGGATTGACCTGGTAAAGCCCGCTGAAAAGCCAGATGCAGAGAACGCCGGCGGCGATCAGGCCGATCATCGCGCCGCTGAGCTGCGGCCCTCTGCCGCCGCCCATGCCGCCGCGGCCGCCGCCCGGAAAGGCGCGCTTGAGGCGCTGGCGGGACGCCTGCAGCAGTTCTTCAAGATCGGGGGGCTCGCCGCGGCCGCCGCCGCGCCCGCCGCCGCGTCCGTCGTTGCCGGACCCGCCATTGTTGCCGCGCGGGGGCTGTCCCCAGGGACCTCGATTGCCGGAATTATCTTGCCAGGGCATCGCGCCTCTTCTTTTTGCTGTGCTTTCAAACTCTTGCGTCGCTAATTGGTCGCGCCCCGCACTTGTGGGAAGCCCGCCGGCGCGCTCGTATATATGCTAACGGATTCCCGCAGCGCAATGTGGCGTTGTGGACTTTTTAGGCAATTACAAGGAGTAAGCGTTGAGCGAACCGTTGGTCATTCGCGTGCGAAACGCCCTTGCCGGCGTCGTTAATCCCGCATCGGGACGCAACATCGTGGCCGAAGGGGCGGTCCAGGGCCTCAGCGCCGAGCCCGGCGGCAAGGTGCGCTTCGCCCTTCAGATCGACCCCTCGGCGCAGGATGAGGCGGCGCGCCTGCTGGACGCCGCCAGGAAAGCCGCCGGGGCGGTATCGGGGGTCAGCTCGGTGTCGGCGGTCGCCACGGCCCATGCGGCGCGCGGCCCCGCCGCAACGCCGTCGACGGCGAGACCGGCGGGCGGCCACGACAACCCCCTCGGGTTGAAAAAGCGCCCGCGCATCGAGGCGGCGGCCGAAACCCTGAGCGGCGTTCGGCATGTCGTCGCCGTCGCCTCGGGCAAGGGCGGCGTCGGCAAGTCCACCCTCGCCGCCAATCTCGCCGTCGCCCTCGCCGCGACGGGGCGGCGGGTCGGCCTCATGGACGCGGACATTTACGGCCCGTCCCTGCCGATCCTGTTCGGGCTCAAGGACAAGCCGGCCATGCGCGACGGCAAGATCGTCCCGCCCGAAGCCCACGGGGTGCGCGCCATGTCCATGGGCCTGATGGTGAGCGAAGCGCAGTCGCTGGCCTGGCGCGGGCCGATGGTCATGGGCGCGGTGCGCCAGCTCATGAGCGATGTGGACTGGGGCGAACTCGACATTCTCCTGGTCGACACGCCGCCGGGCACCGGCGACGCGCATATCTCGCTGATCCAGTCGAAGCGCCTTTCCGGCGCGCTGATCGTCTCGACGCCTCAGGAAATGGCGCTGGCCGACGTGCGCCGCGGCGTTCAGCTGTTCCGCAAGACCGACACCCCGGTCATCGGCGTCGTCGAGAACATGGCGTGGTTCGAGCTTCCCTCCGGCGAGCGCCAATACCTTTTCGGGCGCGGCGGGGCGGAAAAGGCCGCGGCGGCGCTGGAAGCGCCGTTCCTCGGCGCGATCCCCCTCTACCCGGAACTGCAACAGGCCAGCGATGCGGGCGCGCCCCTCGCCGCCCGCCGGGATCATCCGGCGGCGGCGCATTTTCGTCAGCTTGCGGAAAAAATGCTGGACTTCGTCGACACGCAGTCGTGACCGCACCGCATGGGGCCCGCTATTGCGCCGCCGCGATCACCGGCGCGGAGTGGTCGTGGACGATGCGCCACACCCCCTGCTCGCGCTTCATCACCAGCGAAAACACCGCCTTGGAGATCTCCTCGCCGATGGCGTGACGGATGCGGCCGGTGACGATGGCGACATCCTCGGTGACGAGTTCGGCGTCGAGATTTTCAAAGTCGATGCGGCCCATCTGCGCCGGTCCGTCGAAACGCTCGCGATAGCGTTTGCGGGCGGCGGACCAGCCGCGCGTCATTTCCGCGCCGGAAACATAGATCAGCGCGTCATCGCGCGCATAGACGTCCATGAACGCGTCGAGATTGCCCTCGTTCCACGCCGCCGCCTGGGCCTTGACCGTGGCGCGGACGATGTCGGCCGGCCGGCGCAGCAGGGTCGGCACGCCGTTGGTCGGCGCGGCGGCCGGGATCGCCGCGGCGCGCACCGGCTGGGCGATGCGACGGTCCGCGCGGGGGGCGTCGGCCGGCGCCGCGTCAACGGGCCGGGACGGCGCGGCGGCGGACGCCGGCGCGGCTTCCGGCGGCGGCAGGTCGTCAAGCGGGATCGCAGTAATCGCGGCGCTGGAAATCTCGGTTGCGGAAAGGGCGGGTACCGCCTCGGTCGCATCAGCGGAGGCGGGCGCGGTCGGCTCGGCGCCGACGAGACGGCCCAATGCCGCGGACGCATCGACGGGCGACGTTTCGAGAGAAGACGCGGCAGGGGCTTCGGACGCGGATTCCTCCCGCCCGGTTCCAATTGAGGGCGTTTCCGACAGGGCGGCGACGCCCGCCGTCAGGTCCGCGGGCCCCCGCGAGGCGATGACGGGGTCATTGGCAGATACGGGGGCAGATACGGGGGCGGATATGGAGGCGGATACGGGAACAGATACGGGGGCGGACAAGGGAGCGCCGGGCTCGGCCAGCCGGCCGCCCCCAGCCCCGCCCTCAGCCCCGCCGTCGAGCGAACCCTCGCCGCTCGCCGCATCGACGAGCGCACCGCCGCTGACCTCGCCGCTCGCATCGCCGACCGTGTCGTCGCTGACGGATTGGGAAAGGATCTCGTTCATCAGCGCCGCCAGCCTGTCCTCCTCCGGCGCGGCGGCCTCCCGGTCGTCTTCGATCGGAGCGCCGCCCTCGCCCGGTTCCGGCGCCGTCGGCTGCTCGGGCGCGGCGCGCTGCGTCTCGATGACGAAATCGCTCGCCGGCGTCGCCTCGGCCGCGGGCGCGGCCTCCTGCGGGTCGCGCAGCGCCGGCGCCGCCGCGACGGCGGGGCCTGAACACGCAAAGCCCGCTTCGCGCAGCGTCGCCGCCAGGCTGGCGGCCTTGTCGGTACAGAAATCGGCGGCGTTGTTGGCGTGATAGGGCGTTCGCACCTCGGCGCCGCCGCCGCGAATATAGCGCACGTCGCAGCGCGCGCCGATCTCCCCCGGCGACAGGATCTCGATGATGCGTTCGTCGGCGCCGCGCGCGCACACCGTTCGCACCGCGCTGGCGGCGGGGGCTTCGGCCGTCTGCGCGCCCGGCTGGACCTGAGCTTGGGCCTGGAGAGCCAGGGCGGGCGAGACCGCGCTGGCGGCGGCGATAAAGGAGACGGCGGTAAAGGAAAAGACTGTCCGTTTCATGAGCGACCTCTTCACGGGCGAGCTGTTGATGAGCGACTTCATGGCCCCCCCTTTCTTGCGGGCGTATCTGCTGCGGGCGTATCCATTTCGGGCCGGCGCCGCGAGACCGAGACGGCCCCGGTCGCAAAAGCTGCCCGCCGAACCTGTCCGCCGAACCTTTGCACCGCCCCCCCGCGGCGCGCCTGCGGCGCGCCCGAAGCGCGGATATCCACTCTAGGCGCGACCGGCAAGCCGCGAAAAGCGCTGATCCCCGGCGCATCATGCTAAGGCCGGATTGGTTAATCGGCGATGTTTCAAAACCCTAAAAATCGCCGGGACTTACGCGAAAATCAGCGGCGCCGGTCGAGGATGAAAAATTTGCAATCATAATCGTTGCGGTCGTTTTTTTCGCAAGCCCCATGGGCGGTTTCGACCCATTCGGACGAATCAAGGCTGGGGAAAAAGACGTCGCCGTCGATCGCCGCGTCCACGCGGGTCAGGTAAATGCGGTCGGCGGCCTTCAGCGTCTGGGCGTAGATCTCGGCGCCGCCGATGACGCAAACTTCTTCCGCGCCCGCCTCGAAAGCGCAATGGCGCGCCAGCATCAGCGCCGAGGGGATGTTGCGCACCACGAAGGCGCCGGGCGCGCGGACCTCATTGCTTCGTGTAATGACGATGTTGTCGCGGCCGGGAAGCGGGCGGCCGATCGAATCGTAGGTCTTGCGTCCCATCGCCACCGGCTTGCCCATGCTCGACGCCTTGAACCATTTCAGATCGTCGGAAATGCGCCAGGGCAGATCGCCGTCCGCGCCGATGGCGTTGTTGCGGTCCACCGCGACGATGAGCGCGGTGCGGATGGGAGCGCGCGTCATCGACCCTCAGACCGCGACCGGCGCCTTGATATGCGGCTGGGCGACATAATCCTTGATGGCGATGTCCTCATAGCGGAAGGCGAAAATGTCCCGGACGTCCGGGTTCAGGACAAGCCGCGGCAGGGGGCCGGGCGTGCGCGACAGTTGTTCGCGCGCCTGGTCGGTGTGGTTGAGATAGAGATGCGCGTCGCCGAGGGTATGGACGAAATCGCCGGGCTTCAGCCCGCAAACCTGCGCGACCATGTGGGTCAGAAGAGCGTAGGACGCGATATTGAACGGCACGCCGAGAAAAATATCGCCGGAGCGCTGGTATAGCTGGCAGGAAAGGCGCCCCTTCGCGACGAAGAACTGGAACAGGCAATGGCACGGCGCCAGCGCCATGTCGCCAAGCTCCGCCGGGTTCCAGGCGCTGACAACGAGACGCCGCGAATAGGGGTTGCGGCGGATTTCCTCCACCACCCAGGCGATCTGGTCGATGCCGTCGCCGCCAGGCGCCGCCCAGGAGCGCCACTGACGGCCGTAGACGGGACCGAGGTCGCCGTTCTCGTCGGCCCACTCGTCCCAGATCGAAACGCCGTTCTTTTTCAGATAGGCGATATTGGTGTCGCCGGAGAGAAACCACAACAGTTCGTGCACGATGGAGCGGACATGCAGTTTCTTGGTGGTCACGAGCGGAAACCCGTCGGCGAGATTGAAACGCATCTGGTGGCCGAAAACCGCCCGCGTGCCGACGCCGGTGCGTTCGGTGCGTTCATCGCCCTCGCGAAGCGCCCTTTCCAACAACTCGTGATATTGCCGCATGACCGTTCCGGAACCGTTCGTTTCCTGATGCGCCAGCCCCAGGAAACCCGCATAAAAACTCTCGCTTCGAAGCCCTGACGCGAAGCCCTGACGCGAAGCCTAACCCCGAAGCCTCCATCGGGCGTTCGCCGCAGCGCTTCCGCGCGCCCGCCCGCCGCGCGAATCGCGCGGATGCGATCAGTCTAGCAAGCTGGACGCGCCCGTCACGGGCCGGTTTTCCGCAACCCGCGACGCGACCGATTGCGGCGCTGACGGCGTCCTAATCGTCCTTGCCGTTTTCGATCTTGTGGATCTTGCGGTGCGGGCCGTTGTAGTCGGCCACGCCCTCCGTGATCGCGTAGCAGGCGAGGCGCACCGCGCGGGGGATGGTAACCTTGTCGCCGTCCCGTTCGCCTTTCTCGTAATACTGGATCATGCGGCGTTTCAATCCGAGATAGGCGGCGGCGTCTTTTTGCGACAGTCCCAGCGATTTACGCCATTTCTTGAAGTCGTTGGCCTCCATGGCCCGTATTCTCCGATTAAGAGCCTCTTCCCTGCCGGCCCGATAAGCGCGCTTAGTGCATAGTTGTTACATATTGTTGACAATCGGTAGCTTTTTGCCCTGTTTTCGCCGGGTCTTCAAATGTTTACGCTCTTGCCCTATATATGTTGGGTCCGCTTCGGCGGGCTATGGCGATAAAAGACGCGTGCAATAAGCGGATCGGACCCGGGGGCGGTACCCGGCGGCTCCACCAAAACCTCTCTTCCGGCCCGGAACCGGGCGCCTGGCGGGGAGGCTTCGACGGGGCCGAAACAGGATCGACGAACGTGTAAAGACGATGTTTTCGCTCGGTTTGCCTCCGTTATTTGGCAAATTTTGAATAGTTGCCAACGACAACTACTCGGAAGAGTTCGCTCTCGCTGCGTAACGCGGCGCGATCAACTCGCATTTAAAGCCCTAGTCTCTATCCAAGGCTAGGCGGGGCTTGGGAGCGCCTGGCAACAGAAGCTCCCGCTTTCATTTCCGTATCCGGCGCTCCCAAGAGTCTTCGGCTTGCAGGCTTCGCCCGCGGGGGGAG
>LYSZ01000003.1:423340-645233 GCA_001657385.1 Parvularcula sp. BBD 1991-13
AGAGTCTTCGGCTTGCAGGCTTCGCCCGCGGGGGGAGCGCCTGGCGCCAGAAGCTCCCGCTTTCATTTCCGCACCCGGCGCTCCCAAGAGTTTTCGGCTTGCAGGCTTCGCCTGCGGGGGAGCGCCTGGCAACAGAAGCTCCCGCTTTCATTTCCGTATCCGGCGCTCCCAAGAGTCTTCGGCTTGCAGGCTTCGCCCGCGGGGGGAGTGGCGCCAGAAGCTCCCGCTTTCATTTCCGCACCCGGCGCTCCCAAGAGTCTTCGGCTTGCAGGCTTCGCCTGCGGGGGGAGCGCCTGGCGCCAGAAGCTCCCGCTTTCATTTCCGTATCCGGCGCTCCCAAGAGTCTTCGGCTTGCAGGCTTCGCCCGCGGGGGAGCGCCTGGCGCCAGAAGCTTCCGCTTTCATTTACGTACCCGGCGCTCCCAAGAGTCTTCGGCTTGCAGGCTTCGCCTGCGGGGGAGCGCCTGGCGCCGGAAGCCGGGATTTTCTCCGATCGCGAAGCGCTCAGATCCAGCACCACAGCCCGTAGCACCAGCCGAAGGCGGCCTTCAGAATAAAGTACAAGACCACGTCGACGGCGACGAGGACGGCCATGATCGGCGCAGCGACATAGCCGAGCATCATGGCGAAGCCTCCGCGCGTGAGGCGCGGTCGCGGCAATCGCCGCCCCATGACGGTTTGCGTTTTCGGACGAACCATACAACTGAAGATCCATGGGTTCGCTCCGGAAAACCAGCCCCGCCGCAGGCATGGCGTCCGCCGCGCCGGCCGGCGACCGGCCGGGGGCTGAAATGCAGATCGCTGAAACGCCAATCGCCGTAACGCAAGTTACAGGGCCGCCCTGCGCCGCAACTGGTGCATGCAACGCTGCATGGGACGGCGTGCGGGCCGAAGACTGGAACCGGTTCTGCGCCGGCGTGCCCGCCCTCGCCTACCAGCAGGATTTCGCCTATGGCGAGGTTCTCAAAACCATGGGCGTCGATCTGCGCCGGGCGCAACTGTTCAGCGGCGGGCGCTGGATCGGCGCCGCGCAGGTGCAGATGCGGAAATTCTTCGGCGTTTTCACGGTCGCCCTTGTCCTGCGCGGACCGGTCTGGGCGGACGGCGGCGCAATCAACGACGCCATGAAAGCCGCCGCGATCGAGGCCATGCGCGCAAGCCTGCCGGCGGCGGGCCTCTGCGGCATGATCGTCGCGCCTGACGTTCAGCAGGACGCGGGCCCGGGCGACGACGGCCTCGCCGCGGCGGGCTACACTCGCATCATGACCGGCTGGCACACGGTGATGCTGGACCTGACCCGCGACGAAGCGGCCCTGCGCGCGGCCCTGAACGGAAAATGGCGCAACCGCCTTGTCGCCGCTGAAAAGGCCGGCATGACCATCACGCCGTTCGGCAAGCGGCCGCAACAATACGAATGGCTGATCGCCAAGGACGAGGCGCAGCAGAAAACCGCCGGCTACCGGGCGATGCCCTCGATCATGGTGCGCCGCTACCGCGACATCGCCGGCAAGGGCGCGGTGCTCGGCTACGCCGCGCGGCAAGGCGCCGAAAAGATCGGCGGCATGCTGTTTTTGCGCCACGCCGACCATGCGACCTATCACATCGGCTGGACCAGCGAGGCGGGCAAGGCGGCGAACGCGCATAACCTCCTTCTGTGGACAGCCATGCGCGGCCTGAAAAAGGCTGGCGTGCGCAGCCTCGATCTCGGCGGCGTCGACACCGACGCCAATCCGGGCATCGCGCGGTTCAAGATCGGGACGGGCGGCCGGGTGGTCAGCCTGTCCGGCTCGTGGACAAAGGGTCCGAAATGGCGCCCGGGCGGGCGCGCCTGAGCCGCGCCGCCGGCGCGCCGCCGCATGCGCGCAACCGTCCGTCGCAATCGCCTTTCCTCGTGAAAACAATCCGGGTGGCGCTTGGCCGGCGGAAGCGCTAGAAAGAGTAGCAAAGCAAAAAGGCCCTGTCGTGAGTGAAGATATCGAACTCGATTATGATTATCTGATGCACAAGGCGCTGCGCACCCTGATGCGCGACGTCCTTGAGATGGTGGCCCAGCTGCGCGACGCTCCCGGCGCGCATCACTTCTATATCGAGTTCATGACCCACGGGGCCGGCGTCGACATTCCCGACGCCCTGAAGCAGGAATATCCCGAGCGTATGACCATCGTCCTGCAGCACCAGTTCGAGAATCTGGTGGTGGACGAGGACAAATTCGCCGTCACCCTGTGGTTCAAGGGCAAGGAATCGCGCCTCGTCATTCCGTTCCAGGCGGTCACCAGCTTCGCCGATCCGAGCGTTCAGTTCGGCCTGCGCTTCGAGCCGGCGGAAAGCGGCGCCGCGGGCGAAGGAACCGACGCCCCGGCGCCGAAAGCCGAACCGGCGCGCGGCGCCGCGCCGAAGGCCGACGCCGCGGACAAGGAAAAATCCGGCGACGGCGCGGACGTCGTCAGCCTCGACGCTTTTCGTAAGAAATAAATCCGGCTAAGCAGTTGTCCGTAAACGTCGCTCCCGAGTGCGGGCGCGGCGGCTTTTGCTCACCTTCTCGCGCCGGAAAGATCCCCGCCAATGACCAAGACCCGTACCGAATCAGACAGCTTCGGCGCCCTCGCCGTACCCGCCGACAAGTATTACGGCGCGCAATCGGCGCGCTCGCTGATCAATTTCCCGATCGGCGAGGAGACCATGCCGGCGCCGATGATCCGCGCCCTCGGCATCGTCAAGATGAGCGCGGCGCGCGCCAACCTCGAACAGGGCTCGATCCCTTCCAGGATCGGCAAGGCGGTCGAAAAGGCCGCCCGCGAAGTCGCCGAAGGCAAGCTCGACGACCACTTCCCCCTCTCCGTCTGGCAGACCGGGTCCGGCACCCAGTCGAACATGAATGCGAACGAAGTGATCGCCAACCGCGCAATCGAGATGCTGGGCGGCGAGATCGGCGCCAAGGACCCGGTGCACCCGAACGACCATGTGAACATGAGCCAGTCTTCCAACGACACTTTCCCGACCGCGATGCATATCGCCGCCGCGGAAGAGATCGTGCATCGCCTGATCCCGGCGCTGGAGCATCTTCACGAAGCGCTGGCCGAAAAGCAGAAAGCCTTCGCCAAGATCATCAAGATCGGCCGCACCCACCTTCAGGACGCGACGCCGGTCACGCTCGGACAGGAATTTTCCGGCTACGCCCACATGACGAAAAATGGGGTCAAGCGGGCCAAGGCGGTCCTGCCCGCCCTTTACGCCCTGGCGCAGGGCGGCACCGCGGTCGGCACCGGGGTCAATTCCAAAAAGGGCTTCGCGAAGCTGTTCGCCGCGGAAGTTGCTGCGTACACGAAGCTTCCCTTCGTCACCGCGCCGAACAAGTTCGAGGCGCTGGCGACCCATGACGCCATGGTCGAAGCCCACGGCGCGCTCAACGAAATCGCCGTCGGCCTGTTCAAGATCGCCAACGACATCCGCCTGCTTGGCTCCGGTCCGCGTTCCGGCCTCGGCGAGATAAGCCTGCCGGAAAACGAACCCGGCTCGTCGATCATGCCGGGCAAGGTGAACCCCACCCAGTGCGAAGCGATGACCATGGTCTGCGCGCAGGTGATGGGCAACAATGCGGCCGTCAGCTTCGCGGGCAGCCAGGGCCATTTCGAGCTTAACGTCTTCAAGCCCGTCATCGCCTACAACACGCTTCAGTCGATCCGGCTGTTGTCGGATGCGGCGCGCTCCTTCACTGACAAATGCGTCGTCGGCGTCAAGGCGAATGAGGACCGCATCCGCAATCTGATGGAACAGTCGCTGATGCTGGTGACGGCGCTGGCCCCGGTAATCGGTTACGACAACGCCACCGCCATCGCCAAGACGGCGCACAAGAACGGCACCACCCTGCGCGAGGAAGCGGTCAATCTGGGATTTGTCAGCGCCGAGGACTATGACCGCATCGTCAAGCCGGAAAAGATGATCGCGCCGAAATAAGCGCTTTCCGCGACAGGCCCGAAACGGGACGACCGACCCTTCGGGCCGCCGCCACGGGCCGTCGTTCGTCATGGACCGAATTTTGCTAGGCTTCCCCTGAAGCGCGCGCAGCGCCGTCAGGATCGACCAGTTTTGGCCGGGACCCGCGCGACCCGGCCGGGAAAGGATGTGGGGACCTTACAATGACGTCCATGACATCGGAAAAACCCTCCGAAAGCCAGCTTCGCCTCGCCCTGGCGCAGTTCCTGTTCGCGAAGGACATCGACATCGAGACCCTCTACCGGGCGCTCGGCGCGGATCTGTCGAGCGCCGACGCCGAGGCGGTCTCCCACATGGCGGGGATCATCGACGGGGTGCGCCTTGCGACCGCGAAAATCCGCGCTCACGGCCTCGACGACTGGGCCAAGAAATAAGCTTTTGACGTTTACGCCGGCGCCGCGCCTTGATGGCGCCGGCATTCGCGGCGCTTGCACTGGCGATGCGAACCGGCTCTTGTCCCCTGGCAAGACCTGGTTCGCTTTTTATGCGCAAACGCTCCCTCAGCCTCAACGGCCACCGCACCTCCATCGCCCTGGAGCCCGAATTCTGGGCCGCCCTCGACGCCTTTGCGAAGGCGGACGGGCGCTCCCTGCCCGCGCTGATTTCGCGGATCGACCGCGCGCGCCTCGACGCCGACCCGCCGCCGGGACTCGCCTCGGCGCTCAGGACCTACGTGCTGAAACGCACACAAGAGGCTGATTGAATTAGCTTTTACCCGGCAGCCTGCGCCGGCGCGTTAAGCGGCGGACGGCCAAGGACAATGGCCGCGTAGGACCGCGATACGTGGTCGCAATAGCCGCGCATGAGCGGGCGGACCTGGTCGTATTTCTCGACGCCCGCGGCCCGGGCGATCAGCTTGCCGAAGCGCGCGCGCACCGGCGCCTGCAACGGGTCGCTCCAGCCGGCGAGCGCGCGCACCAGCGCAAGGCGCGCCCAGAAGGCGCGGGCCGATTTCAGCCCCTGCGCGGCGTCCTCCGAGATCAGCTCCGAGCGCGCCATGGCGTCGAGGGCCTCGCCCGCGGGCGTCTCCTGCACGAAGGGGTGCGCCGAGGCGTGCTTGTAGATCAGGGTGCTGATGACCAGCTCGGTGTCGAGGCGCCCGCCCTCGATGCGCTCGATGTCCCATTCGGACGTCGGCCGTTCGCGGCGCATGCGCTGGGCGCGGGCGCGGTCGAGATCGCGGAACAGGATGTCCGCGCGCCGGCCGCTGGAAACCGCGCTGCGCAAGGCGTCGCGCGCGGCGTCGGCAACCGGCGGCGCGCCGGCGATGACGCGGCCGCGGGCCAGCATGATGAGATCGTGGGCGACCGCTTCGGACTGGACGTATTCCCGGAACCGCGCGGCGTCCGGGGCCAGCGGCCCGGCGAGGCCGAGCGGGCGGTGGGAGGTGTCCGGCGCGATCGCGAACACGCCTTCGCCGATCTCGCTGACAAGGTTCAGATAGCGCCGCGCGAACGCTTCGCCGGGCTCGCCGACCGGATCCTTGGCGATGAAGCCGAGATGCGACGCCGCGCCGGGCATGTGATCGCCGTCGCATTCGAAGACATGCAGGGCCATCTTGGCGCCGGCGGTTCTTTCCTCCTTGGGCGCGGTTATCAGCGTGAAGTCGAAAATATCCGTCAGGGTACGGATATGCGCCTGCGAGGCAGCGGCGACGGCGGCGTCGAACCCGGTCGCGCCGGCCGCGGCGCTGAGCGCGATGCGGGCGATGATCTTGCGGCGCCATTCGGCGAAATCCTCGACGTCCGCGCCGTCGGCCACGGAAGGCGGCATGTGACGGTTCATCCATTCCTCGCCGGATTGCGGCGTCTGCGCGCCCGGCGTCTCGAAAAAGGCCTCGCAATCCTCCGCGCATTCGGCGAGGGGCGCGGTCGCCGCGCCGAAACAGCCCAGCGCGTCGACGAGGGCGTCCCGCGCCGCCGAGCCCTCAGGAATGCCCGCGAAGATGTCGTTCCCGCCATGCGCGTGTCCGACGACGAGATCGAACAGGCGCGCGGCCTGATTGGGGTTTTGCGTCTCGCCGAACGCGGTCAGCAATCCCGGCGCAAGGGCGGAAAAGCGCGTGCGGTCGCCGTCCCCGCCCGCCGCCCGGGTCCAGCGGTCGACGGCGGCCGATAGCCCGGCGCCGTCGGCGAAGCCGAGATCCTCCAGCCGCTCGGCGTCGGCGAGGCCAGCCTCTCCCGCTGCGTAAAGGGCCAACTCCTCCTGGGGACCGCGCATCAGCGTGCGCAGAATGTTGCGCCCATCCGCGGCGACGCCGTTCAGAGCCGCGGCGAGCGCGTCATATTCAGTGTACCCGCACAAAATGGCGAGGGCGCGCTTTTCGTCCTCGCGCTCCACCCGCGCGGCGGGCGAGCCCTTCATCATCTGCGTGCGCGACACGACGATATGGGCCAGCTCGTCGCCGGCGATGAGGCGGCGCGCCGCCTCGCGGGTCAAGGCGCGCGAGCGCGTCGCGATGTCGAAAATCTGCCCCGCCGACGCGGTTCGAAAGACCGGGCGCGCGCCGCCCACGGCCAGGCGGCAGAGATTGGCGATGCGGTGAAACACAGTGCGCGGATCGCCGGATTCCTCCTCGAACCTGTCGCGCAGATCGTCCGTCAGCAGCGCGGTATCGCCCCAGACGACGCCTTCGACGGCTTCCAGGAACGCCCCGCCCGCCGCACGGTCGCCGGCGACGATGCGCGCGGTGGCGAGCCACATTTTCAGAGCCTGCGCCTGCGGCGCCTCGGCGGCGGCGCGCACCCGCGCCGCGCTGTCGGCGAACCCGGCGCCGCCGACGCCGGAACCAAGCGGCGTCCTCATGGCGAACAGGGGGTATTCTCCGGGCTTGCCCTCGAACGCCTCGCGCAGCTCCGAACCGACACGGACGAAAACGCGGTCGGCGCCCCGCGCCGTCGGGCCGGAAAACGCCTGCTCGTCGTAAAGAACCATCAGATCGAGCGGCCCGTAGGGCGCCAGATCCTCATGGGCGAAATCCCCGCCCGCGACCACGAACACGCCGCGCGTGAGGCAATCGGCGTCCTCGACCGTCAGCTCGCCCCGTTTCACCGCGGCGCGCACCAGCCATTGCAGCCCGGTCTCCACCAGGCGCTCGGCGAAATCGACCCGCGCCGACGTCGCTTCAGACACGCTCCATTGCCCGCCCAGCTCGGCGAGGCCGATCGCCATGTCGGCGCGGTTTTTCAAGGGCGCCAGCGCCGCGTGCAGCGCGTCCGGTCCGCCGACGCCGCGTTCGAGCGCGGAAAGATCGCGGGCCGCCTGGGCCAGCACCGCGGACGGCCCCTCGATCAGCGCCGAGGCCGCGGCCGCCGGATGGGTCATGCAGAGGTCGCCGAGGCGGCGCGCGGCGCCGAAAACGCGCAGCATCAAGAGCCGGCGGTCCGGCTGATCCAGCGGCGCGCCCGGATCGCCGCCCATGGCTTCGGCGGCGGCGCGGCGCCAGCGGGCGGCGGCCGCGCCGGCGCGCGAGAAGTCGATCCTGTCGCCCGCCCCTTGCGTCCCCGCGCCCACGTTCGCCCCTTGCGTGCTCATCACGTCCGCCTGTCCATGGTTGCTAAACCGCAACCGTCTCAAAGCATCATGAATGTGGCGTTAAACGTCTCGTGTTATTTAGATTTGCGGGCCGAAAGCTGCTATGAACAAAGCCTTTTCACGAAACGAAGAATTTTCATGACCCGGAACGTCGCGCGCATTCTTATTCTGTTAAGAAAATGGCGCCGCGGGCTTTCCGGGTTCGACGTATTCAAGGTCTGGTTCTTCGCCGTCGTCATCGGCGTCGCGGCGGCCTACGGCGTTATCGGGTTTCGCTTCGTCATCAACCAGGTCTCCGGAATCGCCTTCGGCGAGAGCGAGACCATGGTCGTAAGCGG
Source organism: Parvularcula sp. BBD 1991-13 (assembly GCA_001657385.1). GTDB lineage: Bacteria > Pseudomonadota > Alphaproteobacteria > Caulobacterales > Parvularculaceae > Hyphococcus. The sequence continues at coordinate 431,205 of LYSZ01000003.1, forward strand.
CGCGGCGTCATTGCGCGTCTGGCGCGCCTGGGCGGCGCCGGTAATCGGCGGCTTCGCGGTGTCGGGGCTTTTATACCTCGCCCATCGCTATGGCTGGCTCGCCAAGGGCCGCGCCGAAGGCGTGGCGGACGTGATCGAGGCGCGGGCGGTCGCCGGCGGGCGCGTCTCCACTCGCGCGGGGCTCGCCTCGGCGGCGGTCGCGGCAGTCTCCATCGGCGCCGGCGCGAGCGCGGGCCGCGAGGGGCCGGCGGCGCATCTCGGCGCGACCATCGCCTCGCTGCTCGACCGGCATATGGGCTTCGACGCCAAGCAGCGGCGCACGCTCCTGGGATGCGGCGCGGCGGCGGCGGTCTCGGCGAGTTTTAACGCGCCGGTGGCGGGCGTTCTGTTCGCGCTCGAAGTCGTGCTCGGCAATTACGCCCTCTCCGTCTTCGGCCCGATCGCGGCGGCGAGCGTCGCCGCGGCGGTGGTGGCGCGCATCCATCTCGGCGACTTTCCCGCCTTCAATCCCCCTGATTACGGCGCGGCGGCGGCCATCGACGTGCCCCTGGCGGCGCTTCTCGGCGTCGTTTGCGGGCTGATGGCGTCGCTGTTCCTGCTGTCCACGGAACAGATGACCGTGCGCCTGCGCGAGTTCGCGCAGGAGCGTGGGTTTTCCTATCTCCTCCTGCCGCCGATCGGCGGCGTGCTGGTCGGGCTGATCGGCGCCTTCTACCCGGAGGTGTTCGGCGTCGGCTACGAGGCGGTGGCGAACGCCCTTAACGGCGAATATACGGTCGTTATGCTGATCGTCCTGGTCGCCGCGAAACTGGCCGCGACGGCGATCACCCTCTCCTGCCGGTTCGGCGGCGGCGTCTTCGCGCCGGGACTCGTCATGGGCGCTTTCGCCGGGGCCGCCTTCGGCGCCGGGCTCGGCGCGGTCCTGCCCGAAGCGACCGCGAGCCCGGTCTATTACGCCATGATCGGCATGGGCGCGGCGGGCGGCGCGATCATGGGCGCGCCGATTTCCACCACGCTGATCGTTTTCGAGATGACCGGCGAATACGGCATCACGATTTCGCTGATGGTGGCCGCCGCCATCGCCACGCTGATCGTGCAGTGGCTGTGCGGACAGTCTTTTTTTCACTGGCAGTTGTCGCGGCGCGGCTATGACCTTTCCGAAGGCCCGCAAGGGGTGATCCTGCAGACGATCCGCGTGCGCGACGTCATGGACGCGATGCCCGCCGGCGCGCCCCTGTCCGAGGAAGCGCCGCGTCTCGACGCGGGCGCGTCTCTGGGCGCCGCGCTCGCCGCGCTGACCGAAACCAGCGAATCAGGCCTGCCGGTGGTGGACGAGAGCCAGGACCGCGCGGCGATTATCGGCTACCTCACAAGGATCAAGGCCCTCGCTTCCTACAACAAGGCGCTGATCGATCAGCATGTGGAGCATCACACATAGAGCGCACCCGCCGGACGCGCGCGTTTCGCGAGGACGCGCCGCGCCCTGACGCGGCTCAAGGTCAAAACCACCCGAACGCCATCGCTCCGAACAGACGCAAGCGCTTGACCGCGGCGAAGGCCCGGCCCTGCCGTAGCGCATAGGCGCGGGTCAGCGCCAGGTGCAGAACCGCCGGCGCCTGCGCCGCCGGCAACCGCTTCAGCGCCGCTTTCGCCGCATTCGCCAGGCGAACCGCCCGGTCCGGGATCTCGCCCGCCAGCCCCGGCGCCAGGACCGCCCCCTCCCGCGCGAGGGCGAAGCCGGCGCCGGCCTCGACAGCCGCGCGCTCGCCGGCGGCGTTCCCCGCGGGCGCGCCGCCAAGGGCCGCAAGGGCAAGCGCGTCGACGGCGCCGTCTGTTTTCCCCAGCCATGTGGACAAGTCGTCGATATCCCCAAATTCTTCCCCATAGAGGGGCCGGGCGTGGGCGTCGATCACCGCGTCGATCCGCTGCGCAAAGGCCGGATCGCCGAAACCCGCCGCGCCGAGTTCCTCCACCACCGGATGCGCCCGCGGCGGCTTGCCGCCCCGCAGCTCGTCGAACGCCTCGCGCCACCATTGCAGCCGGATCTCTCCCAGCGCCGGCTCGCTGACCGCGGACGGAATGCGCCGCAACTCGCAATGCAGCGCGTATAGCGCCAGGAGACGGCGACAATCATTCTCATTTGCATATTGCGCCGACAGCCAACGATCTTCATCGCGTTGCCTGACGAGATCGGAACAATACTCGCGCGCATGCGTTAACGTGTCAGACATTTATCTCGGCGGGCTTTGTTGCGAAGGCGAACGCTATTCCTTAAGTCACCGGGTATCTGATTGCGAACCATAGCGAAAGGGTTTCCCATGGCGATTACGCTTCCCGATCTTCCTTACGGCAGGGGCGACCTCGCCCCGCACATCTCCGAACAGACGCTGGACTTCCACTACGGCAAACATCATCAGACCTATGTCGACAACCTCAACAAGCTGATCGACGGCGGCCCGCACGCGGACGCCGCGCTGGAAGACATTATCCACGACGCGGCCGGCGATGCGGCCAAGGGCGGCGTCTTCAACAACGCCGCGCAGGTCTGGAACCACACCTTTTACTGGAATTCCATGAAGCCCAATGGCGGCGGCGCCCCGACCGGCGACGTCGCGGCGGCGATCAAGGAGGCTTTCGGCGGGCTTGACGGTTTCAAGGACGAGTTCTCGAAGGCCGGCGCGACTCAGTTCGGCTCCGGCTGGGCATGGCTGGTCGCCAAGGACGGCAAGGTCGAGATCCGCAAGACGCCGAATGCGGAAACGCCGCTCACGGACAAATCCTGCACCCCGCTTCTGACCATGGACGTATGGGAGCACGCCTATTACCTTGATTACCAGAACAAGCGCCCGGCCTATATCGAAACCTTCATCGACAAGCTGGTGAACTGGGATTTCGCCAACGAGAATCTGAAAGCGGCGTAGTCAACCAGGAGCCGGACCGGCGCGGGCGCCCGGCGACAGGGTTTCGCGCCTGACGGCCCTCATCCACAAGGCGCGTCAGCTACTGGCGATGGATTAAAGTCGTCTGGAAGATCAGGGACCGCCGCCAACAGCGCTTAAATTGATCACTCTCACATGATGACCCTCAAGGAAAAAAGGCCGGTTCTCCGGCCTTTTTTCGTGAATCAATCGTACAGTCGAATCAACAAGACATGAACCGCAAGGCGTTGAATGAGCGTCGCGACGCCGGCCTTTTTTGCCGGCGTCGCGAGAATGGAGCGTATTACAGCAAAAACGGTTCGCGGCACGCTCCGCTTAAGAAACCAGAGTCAATTGTGGATCGCGTTGAACGCAATTGTCTCTAGAATCTGATGGCGACGCCGCCATAGTAGAAGCGGCCAATGTTATCAAAGATCGCAGAATCGATGCCAGCCCCGCTAAGCCCGGCGTCGGGATAATTCTGCGTGATGTTATTGATGCCCGCATAAACTTCGAACATGTCATTGATCTCATAACGCCCCTGAACGTCGTGATAAACCTCGATCGAAGTTTCGAACGGGAACTGAATATCAGGATCAATGGCGAATTCATCCTGTTCGATGAGAAGCTGATTGTCGAGAATCCTCAGCTCATAGTTGAATGTGAAAGCGTTGCGCCGCCACGTAATGTTGTTGACGATGTTCCAGACCGGATCGCCCAGTTCGCCGTCTTCGCGCTCCTCCACGTCAGGAAACTCCTGGAACGGAAAATCTGTGCGATTCAAGACATAAGTTGCAATCGTCCTGACGTCCAGTTCTCCCGTGTTGGCTATTCCGGCGAAAGACGGAACATCAAAGGAGTAACTCGACTCAAAGTCGATGCCCCGCGCCGTCAGCGCCGCCACGTTCTGCTGCGTCAGCGTGAAACCCGTAATCTGGAACGTTGTCGGGTCTCTTTCGATCAGCGGACAGAAAGAATTGTCGATGGTTTCCGCATCGACGCAGTTTGACAAGACGTCGTCAAGGGCGGGCGCGATGATGGCGTCATCGATGTCAATGTCGTAAAAGTCGACCGAAAGACGCCAACCGGGCGCAAACCTGGGCATGAAAACGGCGCCGACGGTGAATGCCTCCGACGTTTCCTCGCCCAGATTCGGATTGCCGCCGCTCGTGCCGGGGATGTTGCCCGAGGTTTCATCCTGCTGGAAGCCCACCGGGATGCCGAGCGCCCGGCAGTTGGCTTCGCGTTGCGGGCCGCCCGCATCGAGATTTTCCGCGTCGCACGGATCTTCCGGAAAGATGAAGGTCTGGTTCTGACCGTCGAAAAGCTCTCCGATGTTGGGCGCGCGCACCGAGCGGGAAAAGGTCGAGCGGAATCGGATGTCCTCAATCGGCGCCCAGGAGCCGCCGACGCGCCATGTCGTCGTCTGCCCGACCGTGCTGTAATCAGAGAGCCGCACGGCGCCGTCCACGGACAGTTCTTTTGCGAAGGGCAGGTCTTTCAGGAGCGGCACCGAAGCCTCGAAAAAGCCCTCCCAGACGTCGAACTCTCCTTCCGTCGTTCCTATGGCGTTGCCGAAGGTGATGCCGAGTTGGTCGAGACCGGCGGGACGGGTGAACGCTTCCTCCTTCCGATACTCGCCGCCAAAAGCAAAGCCGATCGGCCCGGCCGGAAGTTCAAGATAGCCGCTGGTGTCGCCGGAGAAAGCGAGCGTTATCACCTGCTGCTGGATTTCCTCGTTCCGAACCGTGTCGTTATTGATAAAGGCGATCGCCTCGGGAGACGCCTGGCCCACGCCGAAAACATCGAGCGGCACGCAGTTTTCAAACGCAAATGAGGGCGCAGCCTCGCCGTTAGGCAGGACCGGATCGCCGCCGGTCGCCGCCGCGGCCGTCGAGCGACAGACCGGATCGCCGACTTCGACGCCGTCTATGGCGTCCGCTACGTCCTGCGTCGCCGCAACTGCGTCATACGCCGCAAGAAAGCGGGGATTGATGCGGTTATTCAGCGCCGTCGTCACGATGTTCGTCCGTCCGTAGACGTAGGACAACTCGTAGGACAGGTTTTCCCAGATGTCCCCTTCGATCCCCGCAACGCCGCGGAACGTTTCACGGGTGATTTTATCCGAACGCTCTCCGAAATCGTTATTGATGCGGCGCACAGAAATTGAATCAAGCCCCTGATCAGCCAGCAATTGCCGACTTGCATCGGACAGGAAAAAATTATCATTCTGGATGATGATGCCGGTGTCGAAAGAACCGGTTCCGTTGAAGGACTGGGCGTTGTTCTGCGCGTATTTCCCCTCGACGAAAAAATTCACCTTTTCGTGCACTTCGTAATTCAGCTTGCCGTTGAAGACGATCTGTTCCTGATCGGGCTGCAGCGAACCGCCAATATCCGACAGCAACACCCCGTCTCCGCCGATTGAACGCCGACCATTGTCGAAGATTTCACCCAAGTCGTACGGGACGAGTTCGCCGCCCGGGGCAAGGCCGAGAACGTCGTCCGTCGAGAGCGTTAGTCCGGCGAAATTGAACAGCGGCAGTCTTGCGTTCTCGATCAGGATCGTATCGGGAACATTGGGATCGTCGTTGGCGCCGATGCCGTCATTCGGGTTTTGCACGAAACTGAGATTTTCCCGCTCATAAGAGCGTTCGCTGGCTAGAAAACCGTTTGAACGGCGATAATCGAAGGCGATGACAGCGTTGCCGCGGCCGTCGGCGAAATTGCCCCCGCCGGTTCCGCGAATGGAATAGGTCAGATTGTTCCCTTCGTCCGCGTTGCCGAGTTGGGCGTTGACCCGGAAGCCTTCGAAATCGTCCCTGAGGACGAAGTTGACCACGCCGGATACAGCGTCCGCGCCGTAAACGGCGGATGCGCCGCCGGTGATAACCTCGACGCGCTCGACCATTTCTATGGGAATGCTGTTGATGTCGACGGCGGGCGACACGTCCAGCCCCCCGACATGGCGGCGTCCATCGACAAGGACCAGCGTGCGGTCAATCCCGAGGCGGCGCAGGTCGAGCAGGTTAAGGCCCGTCGTACCGATAAAACCCGTCGAACTGGAGGAAGAAAAGGTGGCGCCGAGAGCCGGAAGCTGATTGAGCAAATTGCCGAGATTTGTTTCGCCCGTCAGGCCGATCGCTTCCGCGTCCAGCACAGTCACCGGCTGCGGCGTGTCGAAACCCGAACGGCGAATCCGGGAACCGGTCACGAGAATCTGGTCTTCTTCCAGAATTTCCTCGTCGTCCACATCCGGTATGACGTCAGGCGCCTGGGCGAACGCCCCTGGTCCGACCAGCAAGGCGCAACATGATGCGCTCAAAGCCAGCAAACAACGCAACGAATTCGGCGCATTTTGCGCCCGTACAGATTTTTCCATCCGAGTCCCTCTCAATACCTAAAAATGCGCGACCGCGCGCGTCCGGTTACCGAGCGCGCGAACGACCCCCGCGCACGCGCCCGATGTATATTGTTCATTTATTGAACGCCGACTCGTCAATTACTATAAAAAATCAAGTATAGTATTTTATAAAAAAGTTGCATTTTTGTTACGTTTATACTGTATAGTTATACAATATTTTAATTTAGATATCTTACTTAGTATATTATGCGATAAAAAAAGCATTATATTTCTTGATATCGTACTCAAGATTTTGCGATCCAATCAAGTAATGATTGTAATGCAGGTCAAGAAAAGCCGTTCCCGCCTCCGGGTCGGTCGGCCGCGCTTACGCTATGCGCAGCGCCTGACGGCGCCACGGGAAAAGCGGCTGTAACGCAAACGCCGGGAGGGGTGAGGCCGCCCATGGGCGGCCGAGGCGGAGACGAGGCAGTCTTGCGCTGCCGGACAGTCTGCCATTGCTGGGCTGTTGCTGGACGGCTGCCGAACCGGTCGACTCCCATGCCGCGCCCCGAAGCTGCGCCCCGAAGCTGCGCCCCGAAGCCGCACCAGACAAGCCGCCCTCAAGGAGCCGCCCGATCCTATCGACCCACCGCCTGTCGAAACCTTTGACCGGTCAAGGCGAAAAGGCGTGCGGGGCGTGCAAAACGGGAACGCGCAAGCCGGGCGGAAGCGGCGGCATGGGGAAAGGCCGCCCCTGGAAGGCGCAAGGCGGGCGCGGTGAGCGGCGCCCTACGCAGGCGCGGGCGCGACTTGTTTCGACCAGTCGCGCTTGACGCCGGTGGCGAGCAGAAACGGCGAGGCGACAAAGATCGACGAGTAGGTGCCGATAACGATCCCCCAGATCATCGCGAAGGTGAAGCCCCTGAGCACGTCCCCGCCGATAATGTACAGCGCCGCCAGCGCCAGCAGCGTCGTCACGGAGGTCATCACCGTGCGCGACAGGGTGTCGTTCACGGACAGGTCGAGCACCTCGCCGAGGGGTTTCTGCTTGAACTTGCGCAGGTTCTCGCGCACCCGGTCGTAGACCACCACCGTATCGTTCATGGAGTAGCCGACAATGGTCAGGATGGCGGCGATGATCGCCAGGTTGAATTCAAGCCGCGTCACCGCGAACATGCCGAGCGTGATGATCACATCGTGGATCAGCGCGACAATGGCGCCGAGAGAAAACTGCCACTCGAAGCGGAACCATATATAAAGCAGCATCGCGCCAATGGCGACGACCACCGCCATGGCCCCCTTCCGGATCAGCTCGCCGGAAACCGTCGGCCCGACCACATCCACCTTGCGGAAATCGATATCGTCGCCGAGCAGGTCGCGCAGCGCGCCCTGCACCAGGAGCGACGCCTGCTGCTGGGCGTTTTCCAGAACCGCGCCCTCGCCATCCCGCGTATCTTCCGTCGCCGCCACGGGATCGAGAGACGCCGCGCCCTCGGGAGCGGCGTCAGCGGGCGTCTCGTCGCCAGCCGCCTCGTCGCCGGGAGCCGGAGCGTCCTGCTGCTCGACGGTGACGACCACCGCAGGCGCGGTGTCGGCGAAATCCTGGATCTCCTGCACCTGAACGTCGCCGAGATTGAGCGCGCGGACAGCGTCGCGCACGGCGCTGATGTCGATGGGCTCGTCGTCGACCACCTCGATCGTCACCCCGCCGCGGAAATCGACGCCGAAATTGAGCCCGAGGGTCACAAGCGCCGCGATCGAGCCGGCGATCAGCAAGCCTGACGCGGTCAGCGCCGCAAACCGCATCCTGATGAACTGAAAGGCGGTCTCGTCGGGGACAAGCTTGAGATACATGGAACGGGCCCCTTTAAAGCTTCAATTCTTTGAGACGGTTGGCGAGAAGGTGTCGGCCGGCCATAAGCCTGGTCAGCACATAGGCCGTAAAGACGGACGTGACGACGCCGATCATCAGCGTCACCGCAAAACCCCGCACCGGCCCCGCGCCCAACAGAAACATGATCATCGCGGCGAACAGCGTCGTGATGTTGGCGTCGATGATCGCCGAGCGCGCCTTCTCGTAGCCGACCTCCGCGGCGTTGATCGGCGACTTGCCGGCGCGCAGCTCCTCGCGGATGCGCTCGAAAATCAGGACGTTCGCGTCCACCGCCATGCCGATGGTCAGGACGATGCCCGCGATGCCCGGCAGCGTCAGGGTCGAGCCGAAGAGCGACAGGGCGCCGGCCATCAGCACCACATTGGCCACCAGCGCCGCGTCGGCGTAGACGCCGAACCGGCCGTAGCTCACCACCATGTAGACGATGACGGCGACAAAGCCGATGATCAGCGCGAGGGCGCCCGCGCGCACGGAATCGGCCCCTAGGGTCGCGGAAATCGAGCGTTGCTCCAGCGTCGTCAGTTCGGCCGGCAGCGCGCCAGAGCGGATCAGCAGCGCGACCTGGGAGGCTTCCTCGGCCGAGAAATCGCCGGTGATCCGTCCCGAGCCCTGGGTGATCGGCGTCTGGATCACCGGCGCGGAGATGATCTCGTCGTCGAGAACGATCGCGAACACCGAGCCGACATTGTCGGTGGTGAACTCCCTGAAACGCCGCGCGCCGCGGGTGTCGAAAGCAAAGTTGATCTGGAACCCGAACCCGTCGGGATTGGCCTGGGCCGACGCGGTCTGCACCATATCGCCCGTCACTTCCGGCTCCTCCAGGAGGACGAGGGGCGGCTGGCCGGCGCCGGCGAAGTCCGCATACGGCGCGAGAATGCGTCCGGGCGGCAACAGGCCGGCGGCGGCGTCCTGGAGGCTGACAGTGGGGTCCGCCGCGTGGAAGCTGAGCTGGCCAGTGCGGTTGATGACCGCCTTCAGGCTTTCGGGATCGTCGTCGCCCGGCACCTGCACCACGATGCGGTCCTCGCCCTGGGGCTGGATCGACACCTCGCGGTTGCCCGCCGGGTCGATCCGCCGGCGCACCACCTCGATGGAATCGCGCACCGCCTCGCGCGCATAATAGCGCTGCGCCTCGACCGTCATGGCGACGTCGATGCGATCGCCGCTGACCGACACGGCGTAGGGGCGCAGGCCGAGGCCAAGCGCGCCGCCGACGCCGCCGCGCGTCAGCTCGCGGATACGCGCCGCGGCCGCCTGCGCGTCCGCCTCGTCGGCGAGGGTCAGCGCGGCGGTCGCCGCATCGCCGTTGTAGACCATGTTGTCGATGCGGATGCGTTCGCGGCCGGCGCTGCGGCTGGGCCGCATCTCGCGGCGAATGTCCGACATCAGGCCGCGCATGCGGTCGTCGATGACCTTGTCGGTGTCGACGCCGAGCAGGAGATAAGACCCGCCCTGAAGGTCAAGACCCAGATTAATGGTCGAGCTCGGCACGAACCCCGGCAGGCCGTCGCGGGTCTCGTCGCTGAGGAAGTTCGGGACGGCGAACAGGGCCCCCAACAGGACGACGCCGAGAACGGCGAAGGTCTGGACTCTTGAAAACTGAAGCATGGATAACGCCCCGGGTTGGCGGCCCCGCCGAGGCGGGCCTATCGGCCGGGCAGGCCCTGTTAGGAATCGTTGGCGGCGGGCTGCGGCTTGGTGCGCACGTCGCTCAAGGTGGCCTTGACGACCTTGACGGTGACGTTCTCGGCAAGCTCGACCATGATTTCATCGCCCTCCAGCACTTTCGCCACCTTGCCGACAAGACCGCCGGCGGTGACCACCACGTCGCCGCGGCGCACATTGCTGACCATTTCGGCGTGCTTCTTGCGCGCGTTCATCTGCGGCCGGATCAACAGGAAATAGAAGATCACGAAGATGAAGATCAGCGGCGCGAGCTGGATGAAAGGGTTGGGCGCGGCGCTTTCTGCGGCTTGCGCGTAAGCTGGGGAAATCCACATGGGTCCTGCGTCTCCTCTGGGAATGCTGTCGGCTCGATGCGTGACGGCGCGCGCCCCTCCCCGAGCTAGAGATGGGCGGATATATAATGAACGCCCCCCGCCATGCAATCCGGTTCTCCGGATCGGCGGAAAAGACCGCCGCGGCGATAAGCGTTTGTAAGGACGAATTCATTCCGTCCCGCCCGGGGCGCCGACGGTCAGGGACCGGAACGCCCCCGTAACGTCCCGCGCCGGAAACCGCAACCATCGCGGCCGGCAGGCCGGCCGGAGAAAATTTTCCAATGCAAGTGATCACTCACTTGCAATCCTCGCAGCCATCGTGATACGGTTGTGAGCGCTTACTCGCACAAGGCCGCAGGACCGAGCGGCGGCGACCGGACCGGCTTTGTTAAAGGGCTTCATCAACGCCCGGCGCGCAACCGGACGTCGCAAGGACCCGAATGACGGAGGACACGCCCATGGCGGCGACACGGGAACATCGGGAACAAGGCGAAGCGCCGCAGACGCCCGAGGGCGTCACGCCCGGCGCCGGACCGACCAAGGCCCGGATCGAGCGCGCCGCCCTTTCCCTTTTCGCGGCGCGCGGCGTCGACGCGGTGACGACGCGGGAGATCGCGGCGGCGAGCGGCGTTTCCGAAGGGGCCATCTACCGGCACTATCCCGGCAAGGAAGCGCTCGCGGAAACCCTCTTTTTCACGATCCACAAGCGGCTCGCGGCCGAGATGCGCCGGGCGGGGACCGGCGCCGGCGATATCGAGGACCAGGCCCGCGCCATCGTCTCGGCCTATTGCCGCATCGCCGACGCGGACTGGGCGCTGTTTCGCTACCACCTGATGACGACGAATCGCTTTCTGCCCAGCGCGGACGACGCGCGCCGCGCCGATCCGGACAACCCGGTGGCGGCGGTCGAGGACATCGTCGCCGCCGCCATGGCGGCCGGCGCCGTCAGGCCCGGCGATCCGGTCCTCAAGGCGTCGATGGCGCTGGGCGTCGTCCTCCAGACCGCGCTTCACAAAGTCTATGGAAGGATTTCAGCGCCATTGTGCGATTACGTCGACGCGCTGAGCGACGGCGTCGTCGCTGTCCTGAAAGCGTGATCCGCCGCCGCGCCGCCGCCTTGCCCCATTGCGCCGTCGACACGGTCAGAAAAGGAACGCCCGCCATGCTCACCGCCTTTCGCAGCATCGTCTTCCAACTCGCATACTGGTTCACCTCGATCTTCTTCGTCCTGTGCGCCCTGCCCCTGCTGGCGGTTCCGGCGCGCCGCCCGCTGATGATCTGGATACGTCTTTACACCCGCGTCATGCGGTTCTGGATGCGCTGGATCGCCGGGATCCGGCTCGCGGTGCGCGGGCGCGAAAAGCTGCCTGACGGCCCGTTCATCATCGCCGCCAAGCACCAGAGCTGGGGCGACGGGTTCGCCTTGTTCCCGGAGATTCCCGATCTCGCATTTGTGACCGGCGATCACATCGAAAAATTTCCCCTTGTCGGCGGGCTCTTGCGCAAGATGGGGGCGATCGTCGTCAACAATTGCGGCGGCGCCCGCGCCCGCGCGCGGCTGATCGACAGCGCGCTTGACGAAGCCCGGCGCGAAAAGCGGCCGATCCTGATCTACCCGGAGGGCCATCTTGCGCCGGTGGGCAGGCGTTACCGCTATAAAAAGGCGTTTATCACATCTACCGCGCTTATGATTGCCCGGTCGTGCCGGCGGCGACCAATCTCGGCCTGCGCTGGCCGCAACGGCGCTGGCGCCTGACGCCGGGAGAGGCGGTGATCGAATTTCTCGACCCCATCGTATCCAGTCTCAACAAGGATGATTTCATGAAGCGGCTGGAACACGCCATAGAGACGCGGTCCCTCGAACTTCTCGGCGACGAACGCCCGGACATATGCAAGACGACTGACGGGCCCCTCGGCGCCGTCCTGCCAGACCCGCAGGGATAAGCCCGCACACCGAAACAGGATCGCCCCGATCATAAAGCCAGAGGATAACGCCCCCGTGACCGACCCGACCGCCGCCAACAGCGCCGCGCCACAACCCGATCCGTCCGCACAGGAAACACCCGCACAGGAAACGTCTGCACGGAACTCTTCCGTACAAGCCCCCGCGGCGCCCGGCGCGCCCCCGCGTTCCGAAAAGCCGCTCATGCTGCAACGGCGCTTCCTGCCCATGTGGACGGCGCTCGCCCTCGGCGCGTTCACCGACAACATGCTGAAACAGGCGCTGTCCGTCGGCCTCGTCTTCGGCGTCATCAGCGCGCCTTTCATCAGCAATGACGACGCCCTGCCGATCATCGGCTCGTTCTTTCCCATCGCCATGCTGATGTTTTCCACCATCGCCGGCCAGGTGGCGGACAAATACGAAACCTCGATGCTGTTCCGCCGCACCAAGTTCGTCGAGTTCCTGTTGATGATCCTCGCCGCGATCGGCTTGCTGACCGGGATCAGCGCCATCGCGATCCTCGCGCTGTTTCTGATGGGAGCGCAGTCGGCGTTCTTCAGTCCCGTGCGGACCGGCGCTATGCCGAAATATCTTTATACGGACGAGCTTGTACGCGGCAACGCCCTGTGCAGCGGCGGACTGTTCGTGTCCGTCATGGTCGGGCTGATCATCGGCTCGACGCTGATCCCGCAGCCGAACGGACCGGCGACGGTCTCCGCCATTCTCGCCGTCGCCTCGCTGGTCGGCTGGCTCGCCATCCGGCAGGCGCCGCCCGCGGCGCCGGGCGATCCGGACCTGACGATCGACTGGAACGCCTTCGTACAGGCGAAACGGCTGATGGGCTACGCCGTCAGCGCGCGCGGCGTCCTGCGTCCGATCCTTGGCGTCGCCTGGTACTGGTCCGTCGGCGCCCTCGTCACGGTCGCCGTGCCGCTGTTCGTACGCGATGCGCTTTACAGCGACGAAACCGTGGTGGCGACGCTGATGGCCCTGTTCGCCGTCGGCGCGGCGCTCGGCGCGGGCATGGCGTCGCTCTTCGCCAAGGGCCGCAGCGGTCTCGGCTTTTCCGCCGCGGGCGCCGTCGTCGCCGGCGCAATGACGTTTTTCGTCTACCTCATCAGCGCCGGCTACCCGGCTCCGGCGGACGGCGCCCTGCGCGACGCCGGCGCGTTCTTCTCGGGCTGGCGGGCCTACGCCATCGCGTTCTGTTTCCTGATGTCGTCCATCTCCATGAGCGTCTTCGCGGTGCCGCTGCAGGCGGCGGTGCAGCGGCGCGCGCCGGCGAACAAGCGCTCGCGCATTCTCGCGGCCAACAACATGATCAACGCCGCCGGCGCCATAGTCGGATCGTGGCTCGTCCTGTCCGTCACCCGGACAGACCTCGGCGCTGTTGATCTCTTCCTCGGGATCTGCATCGCGCAGGGCGTTCTCGCGGCCTACATGGTGCGCCGCCGCTATGCGGTCGAGGACGGGCTTTACGACGAGGCGCTACGCGAGGACGGCGCCGGTTCCGCGCCCGCCCCGCCGGCGTCCCCGACCGGCTCCTGACCGACCCCCAGTCCCCACCCGGTCCCTGCGACGAGGCGTTAACGTCCCGTTAACCTTTTTCTCCGCCGGCGCTTCCCGCCTCCGCGCTTTTCGGGCATGTTGGCGCGCAACTTGCTGGACCCGGCCATTGGGAAAACAAGGGCATGCCGGCCGCGTCGGCCCCACGGGGACCGATTTAACGGGCCGGCAAGGGAAAATCGGTTATTTTATCATTATGGGACTGTCTTTTTTCATCATCGCAAGCTGTCTGATCGTGGGCGTCATCGCCGGCATCACGTCGCTGCGTCCCAATCTGCTTCCGGAACTTGGGGAAAACCTGCGCCAGGCTGATACGATCAGGAAATTTTCGCCCCAGAGCACGCTCTTCATCATCGGGCCGCACGCCAATCATCCGGCCTGCCGCCTGCAGCGGCGGCTGCTGAAACCCGCAATCCCGGCGCTGATCCGCGAGGACGTGACGGTGATGGAAGTCTACGGCGCAGAGCGGCCGCGCCGGAACGGCGAGCCGGTCGACTGGCTCGATTCCTCTCTCCTGCGTCATGCGCTGGCTGCCGAGGACGGCTTCTTCGTCATTTACGTGGACGAGAACGGCAAGACCCGGTTCCACAGCCCCGCGCCCATGGTGACCGCGGACATTCTGCGCTGCGGCCGGCTCGCCATCGCCGCGCCGGGACGCGCGCCCGCCCGGCGCTCCTCCGTGCTCGACAAGCTGAGCGCGGCCTAAGCCTTCGGATAGGGCCGTCCGACCGAAGAATACTCAAAGCCCTGTTCGGCCATCTGGTCGGGCCGGTAGATATTGCGCAGGTCGACCATCACCGGCGCCTTCAGCAGAGATTTCACCCGCTTGAGATCAAGGGCGCGAAACTCGTCCCATTCCGTCAGGATCACCACCGCGTCGGCGCCGTCCAGCGTCTGATACGGCCCCTCCGCGTATTCGACATCCTCGAACAGGGAGCGCGCCTCGTTCATGCCCGCCGGATCGAACGCGCGCACGCGCCCGCCGAGCTTCTGGATCGCGGGCACGACGTCGAGCGAGGGCGCGTCGCGCATATCGTCCGTGTTCGGCTTGAAGGTCAGGCCGAGGACCGCGATGGTCTTGCCCTCAAGGGAGCCGCCGCAGGCCGCGACGACCCGGTCGACCATGCGCCGCTTGCGCTCGGCGTTGATCTCCACCACCGCCTCGACGATGCGCGTCGGCGCCTCGGCGCTTTGCGCGGTGCGCACCAGCGCCAGAGTGTCCTTGGGAAAACACGAGCCGCCATAACCCGGCCCGGCATGGAGAAACTTCTTGCCGATGCGCCCGTCCAGGCCGATGCCGCGGGCCACTTCCTGCACATTGGCGCCGACTTTCTCGCACAGATCGGCCATTTCATTGATGAAGGTGATCTTGGTCGCGAGGAAGGCGTTGGCGGCGTATTTGATAAGCTCCGACGTCGCCCGATTGGTGAACACGATGGGCGTCTCGTTAAGATAGAGCGGGCGGTAAAGCTCGCGCATAACGTCCTGGGCGCGCTCGTCCTCGGCGCCGACGACGACCCGGTCCGGCCGCTTGAAGTCCTGGATCGCAGCGCCCTCGCGCAGGAACTCGGGATTGGAGACAACGGAAAAATCCGCGTCCGGCCGCACCCGGCGCAGGATCGCCTCGACCTCCGCGCCGGTGCCCACGGGCACCGTCGATTTCGTGACCACCACGGTGTAGCCGTTCATCACCTCGGCGATTTCCTCGGCCGCCTTGTAGACATAGCTGAGATCGGCGAAGCCGTCGCCGCGCCGCGAGGGCGTGCCCACGGCGATGAACACCGCGTCGGCGTCCGGCGTCGAGGCGGCGAGATCGAGGCTGAAGGACAAGCGCCCGGCCTTCACGTTCTCGGCCACCAGCGCCTCCAGACCCGGCTCGTAAATCGGGATCTCGCCGGCTTCCAGCTTGTCGATCTTGGCGCGATCCTTGTCGACGCAGACGACGTCATGGCCGAAATCGGCGAAACAGGCGCCCGACACCAGGCCCACATAGCCCGTACCAATCATCGTAACGCGCATGGCGGCTCCTTTCCATTCGCTCTTCGCATATGTTGTCGCTCTATGCGGGGAAGCCGCCCGGCTTCGGGAGCCGCTCTCTCCCCGCGGCGGCGCGCCGTTCCGCGCGCCCGCCGGTCAAGGCCGCCGGCGACCCCGCGGGGGGCCGCCGTCCGGACCATGGACCCTTAAACGGCGTTTTGGGGAAAGACCACCGCTTTTACGGTCAGGAGAAGAATTTTGATGTCGAACCAGAGCGACCAGTTGTCCACATAGGACAGATCGTACCGCACCCGCGCCTCCATCATCTCGTTTTCGGAGGTCTCGCCGCGATAGCCGTTGACCTGGGCCCAGCCGGTGATCCCCGGCTTGACCTTGTGGCGGCCGGAATAGTTCTCGATCAGGCGGGCGTACTGGTGGTTATGGGCGAGCGCGTGCGGGCGCGGGCCGACCAGGGACATCTCGCCCTTGACCACGTTGATGAGCTGGGGCAGCTCGTCGAGGCTGTAGCGGCGCAGAAACCGTCCGAGCGGGGTGATGCGGTCGTCGTCCTTCTGCGCCTGGCGGACGACGTCCCCGTCCTCGGCGACCGTCATGGTGCGGAACTTGTAGATCCGGAAGACGGCGTTGTTGAAGCCGTGGCGCTGCTGCGCGAACAGGATCGGCCCCTTGCCCTGGATCTTGATCGCCGCGGCGATCGTCAGCAGGAGCGGGCTCAGCGCGAGCAACAGCGCGCCGCCCAGCACGAAGTCCTCGGCGGTCTTCAGAACGCCCCCCCATCCTTCCAGCGGACGGCGATAGAGCGAGAGCACCTTCACCCCGCCCATGCCGGTGACGGCGCCGCCGGTATGGTTGAGCCAGTGCACGTTCGGACAGATGGAAATCGACACCGGCAGGTTCGACAGCTTGCGCATGAGCCGCTGCATGTCCTCTTCCTTCGCGCGCGGCAGGGCGATGACGATATCGTCGATATGGCCCGCGCGGGCGGCCGCGATCAGGTCGGCGACATCGCCGGTCATCGCGTCCCTGCATGCGTCGCCGTCGGTCGGCACGCCGGCGTCGAAAACGCCGACAATCGAGATGCCTTCGTTGTTGGAGCCGGCGCGTTCGGCGAACTTCACGCCCAGCGAGGTCGCCCCCACCACGGCGATCCGGCGCGCGAAGGCGCCGCCGGCCCGGCTCATTTTTTTCAGGCAATGGGCTTCCGCCGCGCGGGCCGCGCCGATGCCGATCGTCGTCAGCGTCATCCAGGAGACCAGCCACACGCGGGAAAAATTGTCCGACACTTTCAGCGCGAAGCCGAAAGCGATCAGCCCAAGGACGACCAGCACCCAGCGCGAGATCACCGCCCGCAGGGCGCCGGTGGGCGAGAGCAGCCGGTCGAACTCGTAATAGCCGTCGCGCCGGAGCAGCGCGGTCAGGCCGGTCGCGCCGATAATGCCCGCCGCGGCGTAGTACTGAAAATCGAACTCCGTTCCCAGCGCATACTGATGGTAAACGAAGGCGACGCCGATTGACGCGGCGATGATGATCAGAAAGTCGACAAACTGGATGATGTCGCCGACCAGGGCGCGCTCAAGCGCGCCGCGGCGGGGAACGCCGTCCTTGGAAAAGTCGTCAATGCTGACGGTGCTCGATTCTGTCATTTTTACTCACACTGCAACACGCGGTTCATCCCGGACCGCGTTCGCCCCGAACTTCTTTCAGGTTTCATGCCCGTTTCGGCCGCCGCCGGCCGGGCCGGCAAAAAATCCGCACCGCCCGGCCCCGCCGGGCGGGATGCCCGGCTCTGCGGCCGCATGCTGGTCAGGCGATGGTTTCAACACGTCTTGACGCCCCCCGTAACGGATGAAAAATGCTATGGCGATCAATACATTAATATAGTCGCGCCCGGTAGCGGCGCCGGGCGTCACGCCAGCCGCGGCGGCGCTTTGTCCGCCGCCGGATGCCTGCTGACGCCGGCTGACGGCGGGGAAAGCGACAACAGCGAACTTACCGTTTCATACCGGGAGTGATAATAGCACATGTTTACGTCAAAAACATGAGTTGCGCCATGACGAAACAGTTTGCGTCCTTTCATGTGAGCTGGCGCGATGCGGAGGCTTTCCGCATCGGTCTGTTCGCCGATGAAAGCGTCTATGGGCGCGCCGCCGCCGCAGCGCTCCAGGCGCGCCTCAACCGGCTTGCGGATGAAGGGTGGATTATCCAGGACATCCTCCCGGCGCGCGGCCTGACGCCGAGGCAGAGCGCGGCGTTCACCATCGTCGCGTTTCGCTGAGGGCGGGGCGCCCTTCGCCGGACCATTGCGTTCCGCGGCGACTTGGCTCATGTGTCCCGGCCATGACCGAAGATCATCTGTGCGCGCCCATCGACTTTCAAAGCGAGGCTTTCGCCGAAACCCTGTGCGCGCTGGCGCTCGCCGCCGGCGCCAGGGCGCTGGAGATCTATGGCGGCGACATTGCGGCCGACCTCAAGGACGACGCCTCGCCGGTGACCGAGGCGGACCGGGCGGGCGAAGCGATCATCCTCGCGGGGCTGGAAAAGACCGCGCCGCATATCCCCGTGCTGGCGGAGGAGCGCGCCAGCGAGGAAGGCGCGCCGGCGGATCTGGGGGAGGCGTTCTTTCTCGTCGACCCCCTCGACGGCACGCGGGAGTTCATCAACAAAACCGGCGAGTTTACCGTCAACATCGCCCTGTCCCTGCAAGGACGCCCTGTGGCGGGGGTGGTCTACGCCCCGGCGCTGGGCAGAATCTATTACGGCGCGGAAGGGGCCGGCGCCTGGCGCGCCGAGGTCGGCCCGGAGGGCGCCATGGGCGCGCGCGCGCCGATCGCGGCGCGCGCCGTGCCGGAAAAAGGGCTGGTGGCGGTCGCCAGCCGCTCTCACCGCTCCGCGGAGACGGACGCCTATCTCGACGGCCTCGACGTGGCCGATTTCGCCGCGGCGGGGTCGTCCCTGAAATTCTGCCTGCTGGCGGAAGGGCGCGCCGACATCTATCCGCGCTTCGGCCGCACCATGGAATGGGACACCGCCGCCGGCCAGGCGGTGCTGGAGGCGGCGGGCGGCGTCGTCCTGACCCATCCGGAAGGCGCCCGGCTCGCCTGCGGCAAGGCCGAGCGCGGTTACGACAATCCACACTTCATCGCCTGGGGCGTCAGGGACTGACCGCGGGCGCCGCCGGCGCCGAGACGGCGCCGGTCTCGTCGGCGGCATCGCCCCCGTCCTTGTCGCCCCCGCCCTTATCGTCGTCGCCCTTGCCGCCGCCGTCCTCGCCCGTTCCGCGCCGCACCCAGACGTCCCAGAACGGCGTCTGCCGCAGCAGGCGAAACTCTGTATACAGAAGGGCCTCGGCGCGGCCCGCGGCCTCTCCCGCCGGATCGAGCGCGAGGCGCGGCGCCAGGACGACGCCCGCCCGCGCCGCGGCCGCCGGCCCGTCGGCGCGGCAGGCGCGCTGATCAGCGATGACGCAGCCGATGTCGGCGCCGGTCAGGATCGCGATCTCAACCCCTTTCTGCGCCCCTTCCCTGGCCCAGTCCTCAGCCATCGCGCGGGCGAGCGCGGAGGCTTCGAGCAGCATCGCCGACTGGTCGACCGGCGACAGGGCGAAGTATTTGCGCGCCTCGGGCGTGGAGAACCGCCCCTCCTCCAGCCATGTCGCCACGGTCGGCCCGCCAGGCTGCACCAGCGCCAGCTCGGCGCGGATGTCCGCCGGCGCGGCCCTCGCCGTGTGGTGCTGCAACGCGAACTGGCCGCTCGCATGGACGATCAGCGCCGCGCCCCAGAACAGGGTCAGGCCCGCGGCGGTCAGGCCCGCGCACACGCTGGCGCGGTCGTGGCGCTGGAATACCCCGTCGTAAAACGGCGACATGGCGGAAAACGCCGCGATCGCCGCGGCGAGGATGAACACGGGCGCGGCGTCCGCCCCGGCGATGCGCGCGGCCGCGAACGAGACAAGGGCGACGCCGCCGGCGGCGATCCACGCCCGGCGATAGGTCCGCCCGCCGAATATCGCCGTAACCGCCAGAACGATCGCCATACTGAAGATTACCCCGCCAAGGCTGATCCCGCCGCCCTCCTCGGCGGAAACCGCGCCCTGAAGGCGCAGCATGTCCGACGTCGCCGCCGCGCGCGTGACGTTCAGCCCGGGCGCAAGCGCCTCGCCGAGACCGGCGAGGACGGCGAAGACCACCAGCGTCGCCGCGTAGCGGGCGAGCCCGCAGGGGCCGGACAGGAACGGGCACGCGCTTAAAAACACGAACCCCGCAAGCGCAAACGCCGGATGCAGCAGCCACAGGCCAAACAGGAGGGCGCCGGCGAGAACGCCCTCGAACCGGGCGCGGCCGGGCGCGGTGTCCACGCACGGGGCGACGAACGCGACGGCGCAGACGAGCAGCATGGCCAGGCCCAGCTCCCCCGGCCCGGCGAAAGGCGCCGCCGCATAGGCGGCGAAGCCCGCGCACAGTCCGGCGCTGACGGCGACCGGGAAGCGGCTGGAGACGAAATACGCGAGGGGATAAGCGATGATGAACGCGCCGAACGCCTTGGCCAGGAGGTGCAGCCGGCCGGGCGCGTCGGCGAAAAGGTCAGCCGCGTTGATGAGAAGAAGATAGAACGGGGCGTCTTGCGCCGCGAATGCGATCTCGCCGGCCGCGGCGGCGCGCGCTTCGGCCGCCGGCGCGATCATGTCGACCGTCGGCGACAGGCTGAGCAGCGCCGGCGCCAGCGCGGCGGCGGCGAGAAACGGGAGCGCCCCCGCCATCCCCCACAGAAAGGTCCATCCCGGCTGCGCCCACGAGTAGAGCGCGATCACCCCCTCGCGGGCCAGCGGCGCCGGCCCGCGCCAGTCGAAAGCCTCTTCCCGTTCGTTACGCCCGGCGCTATTCATGAAACAATCCTTCTGGGACGATCCCGTCTGGCGTTGCCTGTCGCAACATGGGACGGTTCCCGCGACGCAGCGTCGTGAGCGATGCAAGGGCTTTGCCGCGTGGCGAGCCCGCAACGCGCCGGCCGCAGGCCGCCGGCGCGGGACGTATGAAAACACTGGCTTGCCGCGGCCCGACCGGCCGCGGCGCGTAGGTCGCTTGATGAGAACGCTTTTACACCTGCCGCTGGACCCGGCCTCGCGCACCGTGCGAATCATCCTCGCCGAGAAGGGGCTGACGGTCCGCCTTGTCGAAACCCCTCCGTGGCGGGACGAAGAAGGCGTCCTCGCCGCCGCCAACCCGGCCTCGACGACGCCGGTGCTGATCGACGCCGCGCCCACGGGCGGCGAAGCGGCGATTTCTCCCGTCTCGGCCATCGTTGAATATCTGGAGGAAGCCTATATGGGCGCGCCGATGCTGCCCGGCGCCTCGGCCGCACGGGCCGAAACCCGGCGACTGTGCGCCTGGTTTCACGACAAGTTCGACCGCGAGGTGAACGACTTCACCCTGCGCGAACACGTGGACAAGCGGCTGATGCGCGCGGGCCAGCCCGATTACGAACGCTACCGCGAGGGGCGGCGCGCGCTCGCCTGGCATCTCGACTATCTCTCCTGGCTGGTCGACCGCCGGAGCTGGCTCGCCGGCGAACGCATGAGCGCGGCCGACATCGCCGCCGCCGCGCACCTGTCCGCCCTCGACTATATCGGCGCCGTGCCGTGGAGCGATTTTCCGTCCGTACGCGACTGGTACGCGCGCATCAAGTCGCGTCCCTCCATGCGCCCGATCCTGAAAGACCGGATCGAGGGCCTGCCCCCGCCGTCGCATTATGACGACCTTGACTTTTGACGCCGCCCGGCCGGAAGCGGCGATCCGCGAGGCCGCGCTGGCGCTGGGGTTCGACGCCGTGGGGATCGCGGCCGCCGCCGCGCCGCCGGAACTGCGCGCGAAACTGGCGCGGTTCGTCGAACTCGGCCGCCATGGCGAGATGACCTGGCTTGAGGAAAGGATGGACGAGCGCGCCTCCCCCCGAACCTTGTGGCCGGAAGCGCGGAGCATCGTCATGCTCGGCATGAATTACGGGCCGGACGCCGACCCCCTCGCCGCCCTGGAACGCAAGACGCGGGGCGTACTTTCCGTATACGCTCAGAACAGGGATTACCACGACGTCGTCAAAAAGCGTCTGAAGCGGCTCGCGCGCCTTATCGCGGCGGAGACGGGCGCCGGCGTGAAAGTGTTCGTCGACACCGCGCCGGTGATGGAAAAACCGCTCGCCGCGCGCGCCGGTATCGGCTGGCAGGGCAAGCACACCAACCTCGTCTCCCGCGACTTCGGCTCATGGCTTTTTCTCGGCGCGATCTACACCACCCTCGCCCTCGCCCCGGACGCGGCGGAGATCGACCATTGCGGCTCGTGCCGCGCCTGTCTCGACATCTGCCCCACCGACGCATTCCCCGCGCCCTATCAGCTCGACGCGCGCCGATGTATTTCCTATCTCACCATCGAGCACAAAGGACCGATTCCGGAGGAATTTCGCGAAGCCATTGGCAACCGCATCTATGGCTGCGACGACTGCCTCGCCGCATGTCCGTGGAACAAGTTCGCACGGACCGCCCGCGAAAGCGCGTTCCATGCGCGCGAAGCGCTTGCGGCGCCGGCGCTCGCCGATCTCGCCGCGCTCGACGACGCGGGGTTTCGCGCACTCTTCGCCGGCTCTCCGGTCAAGCGCACCGGCCGCGCCCGGTTCGTCCGTAACGTGATGATCGCGATCGGCAATTGCGGCGATCGCGCGCTTCTCGGCGCGGTGCTGGCGCGCCTCGCGGATGAAAGCGCGCTCGTGCGCGGGGCGGCGGTCTGGGCGCTCGCGCGGCTCGGCCCGGATGCGTTCGAACGGCAAAAGGCGCGGCTGGCGGCGTCGGAAACGGACGCGGACGTGCAGGCGGAGTGGCGGCGGCGCCCGCAAGCCCCCTCCTACTCCTCGTCTCCCTGACGTTTCGTGCGGGTCCATGTCTTCGACGAGGCGCGCCCGCCGCCGCCATAAATCCGGAATTTTTCCAGGATGAACGGGACGAGCGCGCCGAGCCGCGACGGCGGCAGGACGGCGCGCCCATGGGCCGCCCAGCCCGCGACGACGGATGCGGCGACAAGGCCCGCCGCCGCCAGCGCCGCCAGAAACGGCCCGACGCCGGCCGCAGGCAGCAGGAGGGCGGTCGTCAACAGGGATGCGCAGGCAAGCAGCGCCAGCATGATCAGCGGCGGGATCGTCAGGTCGAGCGCCAGCATGACGCGCCGGAAATCCCCAGCCGCGAGCCCGCGCGCCAGCGCCGGCAGCGCGATCCGAGACAACAGCGCCAGCGAGCCGTGCTCCCACCGCGCGCGCTGGGTGACGCTCGCCTCGTCGGCTTCGGGAAACGCGCTGGTGACGACGGCGCCGGGTTCCAGAAGCGGCGGCGCGCCCGCCTCCGTCAGCTTGAAGGTGAGGAGCAGATCTTCCGTGATCGCCCCGGTGGCGACGTCGAGGCCGGAAACGACCGCCCAGGGCGCGGCCATGCCGGAGCCCGTAAAGCGCGTGACGTCGGCGAGATTGTAAAGCCCGCTCATCCGCACCCGGTTGATCATCAGCCAGGCGAAGGCGGCGACGGCGAGGCGCGGCGCGGCGCCGTCCGGCGCCTCCATCACGTAAAGCGCCTGCGCGGGACGGCCTGCGGCCTGCGCCGCCGCGGCGAGCCTCGCGACGGCGTCCGGCGCGAAGCGGCAATCGGCATCGAGAAAGAGAACCACATCGGGAGGATCGGCGCGCAGATGGTCGATCCCGAACTGAAGGGCGTAGCCCTTTCCGCGCCGGTCCGGGTCGCGGCGCACCGCGACCTCCGCGCCGTGCGCCGCGGCGACGGCGGCGGTGTCGTCGGTGCAGTTGTCGGCGACGACGACCAGGCGGTCCCCGTCCCGCAGGGCCGCCCGGGCGTCCCTGAGGGTGGCGGCGATATGCGGCCCTTCATTATGGGCGGGAATAAGGATGGCGACCCGGCCCGCGGCGTCTACCCGCGGACCGGCGCGGGGCGGCAGGAACGAGCCCGCCGTCTGGACGAACAGCAAGGCGGAAGGCGCGAGCGCGATCAGGGCGACCGCCCAGGCGAGTACGGAGAGGCAAGCAGCAAGGAAAGCGAAAAAGTCCGGCGCGGCCATGAAAACGGCTCCTCGTCAGCAAACCGGCAGGATCGCGGCAGGCGGCCTCGCAAGCAAACGGCGGCTCATCGGCGCGGCTACCGTTTCGCGCCCATCCAGCACCACGCCGCGCCCCAGAACTGGGGGAACCGTCCGAACACGGCGGAAAAACTCCGTCCCCATGCGGAAGGCCGCCAGAACCCCCGCCGGAGAAGCGCCGCCGCGAGCTTGATCACGTAGACGCCGGCGCCGGCGGCGATCACGCCGGCGGCGACCAGAACCGGGTCGAACTGGCGCGACATGATGGTCGTCGCCGCCGCGCCGAGGCCCGCCGCCGCGAGAACGGCGAGCGGAAACAAAAAGCCCCAGAACGCCGCGGCGACGCTGTTCATCACCCCGAGCCGCTCCGGCGGGCCGCCATGGACGGAGGCCAGGAACGCCGCCTCGTACCCCTTGCGGAAATGACGCCGCCACCAGCCGCCGCGCGTCGCGCGCCGCGGCTCGCGCATCAGCATGTCATGCTCCAGCCGCCAGATATGCGCTCCGCGCCGGCGCTGACGCACGCACAGATCCTCGGTTTCGCACACCGGCAGGTCGCCGCGAAATCCGCCCACCGCCTCGAAGGCTTCGACGCGCATCAGCGCGCAGCCGCCGCTGGCGGCGGCGATCTCGCCCAGGGCGCCGTTGCGGGCGCGGCCCGCCGACGGCTCCATGGAGAGCGCGCCCCTGGGCGTGCGCATGCGCCCCTCGACGACGGAAACCTCGGGGCGGCGGTTCATGAACTTTTCCGCATGGGCGATCCAGCCCGGGTCGAGCGCCCCGTCGGCGTCGGCGAACTGCACGTAACGGATATGCGGCGCGATCTTCTTGAGCTGGCGATAGCCGGCGTTGCGCGCCCGCCCGCCCGTGGTCAGCGCGCGGTCATTGCCGTCGACCACCACCGCGCCGGCGCTGCGCGCGGCGGCGAGCGCCTCGGGCGCCTGGCCGACGGCGACGAACACCACCGCGCGGCCGTCGCCGGCGGCGCGGATCGCCGCCTCGGGGCGGGTCCTCGGATGGGTTCCGACGATCACGACGCCGGTGACGGCGGATTCCTCGGTCAGGACGGCGCGGGAGGGCGCGGCGATCGCCGCCCCCAGGGCCGCGCTGGACACGCCTGAGGCCGCCTCGGCGGCCGCGGCAGGATCGGCGCCCGAAAAGGACGGCGCGCGGTGGGCGGCGACCGCTCTGGCCACCGGCGCCGTCGCCGGGCTGAGCGCCGCCGGCGCGCCGGCGTAATCGCGCCCGGACGGTCCCTCTCCGGCGCCGCGTTGACGGCCGAACTTGCCGGGCGCGGGCGCGTATCCGGCGTCGTCCGCGTCGGGATCCGCCGCGCGCGGATCATGTTCTCTCGGGCGCGCGCCGGCGGGCGACCGGGAGGAGTCCACGAAGGCGTCGGGGCCTCCTTCGTTGCGCGGCGCGAGGGGCGGCTCGGCCTGCTCGTCGGCGGCGATGCCGAAAACGCCGTAATCGGTCTTGTCGCGGATAACGCCGCGCACGATCTCCACGCCGATAACCAGTTCCTGTGCGGAAAAAGCGTAGACCAGCGCGGTGTCGGCGATGACGTTGATGACGCGCGGAACGCCGCGGGACTGCTCCGCGATCAGGTCCATGGCGCGGTTGGTGAACAGCCGCCGGTCGCAGCCGGCGATCGACAGGCGCGTTTCGATGTAGGAGCGCACTTCCTCGTTATTGAGGGGCGTCAGGTGAAAGTCGGAGCCGACGCGCTGGGCGAGCTGGAGCAGCTCGGGCCGGTTGAGCAGGCCCTTGAGCTGTGGCTGGCCGACCAGGATCAGTTGCAGCAACTGGTCCTTGCCCGCATTGATGTTGGACAGCAGCCGCAACTCCTCCAGCATGTCCATGGACAGGTTCTGCGCCTCGTCGATGATCAGGACGACGCGCTTGCCCTTGGCGTATTCGCTGATGAAAAATTCCTGAAGCTGAGCGAACAGCTCCACATGGCTCTTTCCCGCGAAGGGCTCGCCGAACGCCATCAGCACCCAGCTCAGGAGGTCGCCGCGCCCTTCCTGGACATTGGAAAGCAGCGCCACCGTGTGCGTGTCCGACAACTGGTCGAGCAGGCGATGGACCAGCGTGGTCTTGCCGCAGCCAACCTCGCCGGTGACGACGGAAATCCCCGCATGGTTAAGAACGCCGTATTCCAGCATTGCATAGGCGAGCCGGTGGGTGCGCCCCCAGTACAGAAACGAGGGGTCGGGCTGGATGGAGAACGGTTTCTCCGTTAGACCGAAAAACTCTTCATACATTGCGTTCTTTTTCCGATCGACTTGTCCCGTGGACGCAAGATACGCGCCGCGCCGCCGGGAGCGCCCGTTAAATCGCCTTCCGCCTCATGTCGCATCCCCTCCCCATCGCTTCAGGCTCTTTCGCGTCAGGCCCTATCCTTATCAGGTCCATCGTTGACCGGGCCTTACCGCAGATCCGGTTCCAGCCGAATTCTCGCTCGCGCCGGCCCGTTCTGGCCGCTTCCGATACCGCCTTTCCCCCGGCTTTGCGAAACGGCTTTGCGAAACGGCTTCACGCAACGGGCCCGCCATCTGGATGATGCATCATCCATCTGGTCGCTTTTGTGGCGAAGCCGCCCGGCCATGCAATCGCCGCCAGTTTTCGCCGTTTCGACCCGCGCCGCAAGCATTTGCGCCGCAAGCAGTTGTTAAGGCCGGATACGCGCTAGAGGCCCTGAAGGATCGTTTGCGTTTCCTCGCCGCGGGCGAAATCGTCGCCGCCGAGATCAAGGGCTTTCTGAAGGCTGGCGCGCGCCGCCTCGGTGTCGCCGGCCGCCGCCTGCGCCGCGCCGAGGTGATAGAAAATCTCGGCGTTTTCCGGCGCCGCCTCGGCCGCTTCGGAGAGATGCTCGATCGCGGTTGCGTAATCGCCCGCGCGGTAATGCGCCCAGCCGACCGTGTCCTTGAACAGCGGGTTGTCGGCCCGTTCGACCACGCGGGACACCTCGAGCGCCTTGGCGATGCTGGCCTCGTCGAGGCGCAGGTCGCTGGACAGGCTGACGAAATTGTTGGCGATGATGAGATCGTCCGGACGCGCCTGCAAAAGCTCCTCGTAAAGATCGAGGGCCGCCTCCAGCTCGCCCGCGGCGATCAGCGTGTCGGCCTTGAATACCTTGAGCGCGGTGTTGTCCGGGGCCTTCTGCAATCCTTCGTCGATCAGCGCCGTCGCGCGCTCGCCCTGGCCGGTGCGGACATAGTAGCGATAGAGCAGCTCGTATGCCGGGGCGCGGCCGGGTTCTGCGGCGGTCGCCTCGACCAGGACCGCCTCGGCCTCGTCGTTCTTGAGCTGCGCGCCGTATACCTGGGCCAGGAGGACGCGCGCCGCATACGGATTGTCGCCGGAGGCGATCACGCGCTGCAACAGGTTTTCCGCCTCGCCGGCGCGGTCGCTGCGCATATAGGCGTTGACCAGCGTGGCGAGCGGCTGGCTCGCGAGCGGGCCGGTCTTGCTGCGCGCCTCCAGGGTTTCGATGACGCGGTCGTAATCGCCGAGCCCGGAGAGCGCCGCGGCGCGGACGCTCTCGGCCAGCCCTTCGTCGAGGCTGTCGGCTTCCTGTTCCGTCGCCTCGATGATTTCGGCGACTTCCTCCGCGCCGCGCCAGTCCTGACGGTTGAGGCGAACGCCGGCGAGCAGCCGGAGATTGTCGAGATCGCCCTCATGCGCGGCGAGCGATTGCACGAGCACGTCTTCCGCGCGCCGGACGTTGCCGTTGCGGATGAGAAACTGGGCGAACTCGTTGGCGATGTCCGGGTCGCGGTCGCTGACGTCGAACGCCTTGGCGAGTTCGGCCTGGGCGAAGTTGACGTTGTTCTGGCGTTCGAAGGCCGACGCCATCATCCGCATGGCGGCGGTGGAGTCCGGATCGTTGTCCAGCGCCGTGCGCAGATCGATGATGGCGTTGTCGAAATCGCCCTTTTCGATCCGCAGGTCGGCGCGTTTGATGAGCGCGTCGGTGTTGCGTTCGTCCGCGGCCAGAATTTCGTCGACCAGCGTCTCGGCCGCCGCCCGGTCGTCTTCGCGCAGGAGCTTGGCGGCGATCCGGTTCTTGGCGCGCAGCGCAATCGCCTGCTCATCGTTCTCGGCCAGGCCGTCGAGCACCGCGTCGGCGTCCTCCGGACGGCCGACATTGTAGAAAAAGTCGACGAGGGCGAATTTCAGGTCCGCATTGTCCGGCTCGGCGTCGATATAGGCCCGCAGCTTGGCTTCGGCGGCGTCCGGCCCCATGCTGGCCCCAACGACGCGGATCACGTCGATCTTGGCGTTGAGGTTGTTCGGCTCCAGTTCGGCCGTCGTCTCAAGCTGGGCGCTGGCGCCGGCGTAATCCTCGGCCGCGATCAGCGCGCGCGCGTAGGCCCGTCGATAAGCGGGTTGATCCGGATGCAGATCGATCAGTTCGCGATAGGCGGAAATGACGTCCTCGTCGCGGTCCAGCGCGCTGAGAACGCGGATGCGCAGAAGTTGCAGGACGGCGATGTTTTCATTGGCGGCGAGGGCCTTGTCGAGTTCGGCGAGGGCGCTTTCCATATCGCCCGCCGCGGCGCGTTCGGTGACGAGCACCGTCACGGCCTCGGCGTGGTCGGGCCGGCGTTCGACGACGCGGCGCGCCAGCTCCACCGCGCCGGCGGTGTCGCCGAGCCGGAGCTGGATCGCGGCTTTGAGCGCCAGCGCGTCGTCATGCTCGCCGTCGGCTTCCAGCACCGTCTCGGCCTGCTCCAGCGCGGCGGTTTCGTCATCGCCGAGAAGGTAGATCTTGCCGAGGTCGACGCGGGCGTCGAGCTGGGTCGGATCGAGCCGGATGACCCGCTGCAGGATCCCGAACATCGCCTTGAAGTCCTGGCGGTCCTCGGCGATGCGCGACAGCCCCTTGAGAGACGGCACGTGTTCCTCGTCGATTTGCAGCGCCTTCTGGAACTGGACGTTGGCCTTGCCGATTTCGCCCGCTTCGAGATATTCCATGCCCTCGGCGCTGAAGCGCTCGACCCGTTCCTCCGGCGAGGAACACGCCGCCGCGAAGGCGAACGCGGACGCCGCCAGCAACAGCCTCAGCGCGCGCCCGGCGGAACGCCCGCCACGCTTCGCGCCGACGCCAATTGCGCCGGTCAGGGCCGGCCGTTCGTCGTTCCCCGGATGCTTCGAATATACGTTCATGGCTCTGCTCGCTCCAAAAAATCGCTGACCGGCGTCGGTTGTTCAGTCTCGATCTCGACCGCTTTTCCAGCCGATCCGTCCTTCATGCAACTCCGCCGCCATAGGTTCCCCCCGCCGCATGGACAGGCTCTTCTTGCGTATTTGCGCCGCTTTGTGAATAGCGCATGCCGTTCGCCCGGAAGAGCCGGCGCAGGGCCGCGTCGGCGCCGTCCGCGAAAAGGCGCGCGCCCTTCTCGCCGAGGGCGGCCTCCAGCATCAGGACCTGTCCCAAAAAGGCGCGGTCGACCGCCTTCAGCGCCGAACAGTCCAGCCTGACGTCGCCGCCCTGGGCCGCCGCCGCCCGGAACGCGGCGCGCACCGTCTTCAGATTGCCGTAACCGAGGGCGCCGGCGAGCCGCACCGCGGCGGGCGCGCCACCGCGCGACGGCGCGAACGTCGCCTCGCCCGCGGCGCCGGGGCCGATCGGCCGCGCGGCGCCGAGCTGGGGCGCGAGGCGCGTCAGCGCCAGCCGCGCCAGGGCGATCGCGTCCTTGTAATACCGCCGCCACAGCGAAGGCTCTTCCTTGATCCGCCACAGCCATTCGAGACCGGCCCGGCCGACCCATTGCGGCGCGCGGGCGATGCCGCCGGCGGTGAAATCGACCACCGCGCCGAGATGCGCCGTCACCGGCGCGTTGAGGCGCGCCTTGTTGCGTTCGATCCAGGCCTGCCCCTTGGCCGCGCCCAGGGCCACCACCACGAAGTCAGGGCGGGCCGCGTTAATCGCGTCGATATGTTCCGGCGCGCTCATCGCCGCCACGTCGCCGAAGCCTGGATTGCGCCAGCCGGCGGCTTCCAGCGGCCCGTTCTCGGCGTCGAGCGCCCGCGCCGCCGCCGCCGCCGCGCCGTCCCGGCCGCCGAAAAAAAACACCCTGATCCTGCGGCCGTCGTAAGCGGCCCGGCGGCGCAGGGCCTCGAAGACGTCGGACCCGGCGGTCCGCGCCGGCGCCGGCGCGCCGAGCAGCCGCGCCATCGCCAGCAGCGGCGCGCCGTCGACCAGGCTTAAATCCGCGTTCAGAATTTCCCGCCGCGCCGCAGGCTCGCGCCAGGCGCGAACGAGCCAGTTGACGTTCGGCGTCACGAAGGAAAGCCGGCGTCCCTGGCGAATCGACCTGTCTATGAGAGAGACCGCGCCGTCGATCGCCGCGATGTCGATCGGCACGCCGAGCACGCACCATACATTGCGGTCGAATGCGTCGGCGTTGAGAAATGCAACGTCAGGGTTGCGAAACGCAACGCCGTTTCCCGCCCTGCGGTTCTCCGCGCCGGCGGCGGCGCCGCCGCCAGTGGAGTAATCTGTCTGCGCCGTATCGGACATACGCTCCTTAGCCCCTGTTTTCAAAGGCTTTATCAACGCGTCCCGGTCTTACGAGAGAGACAGGGTTAATAAAGCCTTACAATACTGGTTCAATTTATTGGAGCAAGGGACGGGCCAGATTAAACAGACGAGGGACGGGCGCGCGCGTTCTTCGCAGGGCGTTTTGTTAACCGTCGGCGGCAGCCCAGAATTGCATCGCCGCGCTTGCGTGCAACTGTATGGCGCGCAGGTGTGCAAAAAAAGCGGCAATAGTTCGTAAAACACTGTTAACCGTAAATAATTTATTGACAAGCTGGGTAAACTTGGAAACAAAAGGTTACGCGTACGCGACCTGCGTCCCAGGTGCGTTTCTTTTGGTACCGAGTAAATCAGTGGGGAACCCAATTTATGACCAAACTTTTTGTATCAGCCATTGCCGCCGCCGGCCTGCTCATTGCTCCGGCCAACGCCGCGACCGTCGTGTTCAAGGGCGACGGCCAAAACGCGACGCCGGTCTCCGGCGCGACGACGACGAACTGCGGTTCTGGCGGCGTTAACGACTTCTGCTCGACGGCTCCGGGCGTCGGCATCGACTACAGCGTCGGCGGCGTCGACTTCACGGTCAGCGCTTTCGAAGATTTCTTCGGCACGAAAACCGGCGCGATCGTCATCCAGGACATCCAGCCGACCGATTCCGGCCTCGGCGTCATCTCCGCCGCCGAAACCCTGAACGGCGGCGACGACCAGGTTCAGTCCAACTCCGGCGCGAACGAAAGCCTTCTGTTCGACTTCTCCGCTTCCGGCCCGAACCCGGTTCAACTGAGCAACATCGAGTTCAACTCCGGCGCCGACCGCAACTGCTCTTCCGTCGGCAGCGAAGGACCGTGCGGCCTGTTCGACCTTTACGTTGACGGCCTGCTGAAAGTCGCCGGCGTTCTCGCCGACGACCTCGTCCTCGGCGGCTGGATCGGCACCACCTTCGAATTCGTCGCGAACAACCCGGTCGATCCGTCGGGCTTCGTGATCGCTCAATTCGACGTTCAGGAAGTTCCGATCCCGGGCGCTCTGCCGCTCCTGCTTTCCGGCATCGCCGGCCTGGGCTTCGCGGCGCGTCGCAAAAAAGCGGCCTAACCGCAACAGACCAGATCAAGACTGTTGAAACCCCGCGCTCCAGCGCGGGGTTTTCTTTATCCTGAAAGGGTTGCGACATTGATCGGCGGCGCCGTTTTTGCTCAGTTACCGCGAATGCGTCCCGCCCGTCGGCAATCCGACCCAGCCGGGCGAATAGTGTAGGGAAATCAAAAGAGCATGGCCGATCTGACCAATGTTGAAACGCCCGGCGCCGGAGACCGCTTTCGCCTGAACCGGGTGCATATCCTTCTCGGCGTCCTGGCGGCGGCCTTCGTGTTCGCGTTTTTCAACGGCATCGAGAACCTGTTTCAACGCTGGGGCGAACAGCAGGAGCTGAGCCACGGATACTTCCTGCCCCTGATCGCCGGGTGGATGCTGTGGGCGCGGCGCGACGCGCTGATGCAGAGCACGGGACAGCCCGCCGCGCTCGGACTTGCGGGCGTCGCCGTTTCCGCCCTGGTGCTCGTCATGTCGGAGATCACGGTCACCTCCCTGATGATCTTCCAGCACGGTGCGATGATCCTTCTCTTCGCGTCCCTGGCGCTGGCGCTCGGCGGCTGGG
The DNA here is from genome assembly GCA_001657385.1 of Parvularcula sp. BBD 1991-13. Taxonomy (GTDB): domain Bacteria; phylum Pseudomonadota; class Alphaproteobacteria; order Caulobacterales; family Parvularculaceae; genus Hyphococcus. The sequence goes on from LYSZ01000003.1 coordinate 463,193, forward strand.
CGTTTTTCTGGCTCTCGCTGGTGCCGATCGCCTATCTCGTCTTCATGGTGCCGCCGCCTTACTGGGTGATCACCGTCCTGTCGCAGCAGTTCCAGTTCTGGTCCTCCCAGCTTGGCGTGTGGATGATCGAACGCATGGACATCCCGGTCCTGCTCTCGGGCAACATCATCGATCTCGGCGACTACCAGCTTCAGGTCGCCGAAGCCTGCAGCGGGCTGCGTTACCTGTTCCCGTTTCTGAGCCTCGGCTTTCTCGCCGCCTATCTGTTCAACGCCCCGCTATGGCAGCGCGCCGTCGTCTTCCTGTCGACGATCCCCATCACCATCCTGATGAACAGCTTCCGGATCGCGCTTACCGGCGTGATGGTGCAGCGGTTCGGCGCGTCCCATGCGGAGGGACTGACGCATTTCTTCGAGGGCTGGGTGGTGTTCCTGCTTTGCATGGCCCTTCTGTTCGCGGTCATCGCCGGCCTCGCGCGGCTGTCGGGACGCAAGGATCTCGGCGAGCTTCTCGCGCTGCCGGAGATCGCGCCGAAAAAACCCGCATCGCCCTGGAACGGCGCCGCCTTCACGCGCAACCTGGCCCTTTGCGTCGCCGCGCTCGCCGGCGCCGGCGCATTCGTGCATTTCGGCACGTCGAACATCCTGAAAGTGCCGGTGCGCGCCAATCTCGACACCCTTCCCTACGAGCTTGAAGGCTGGCGCAGCGAACGCCAGGAGCTTTCCACCGCGACGCTGGACGTTCTCGGGGCGGACGATCACATCGTCGCCAACCTGTTGAGTCCGGAAGGGGAGCACTTCAATCTTTACATCAACTATCTCGACATGCAGCGGCATGGCCATAGCTGGCACTCGCCGCGCCAGTGCATTCCCGGCGGCGGCTGGCAGATCATCCAGCACGACGTGACGCCGGCGACCACCGCCGACGGCAGGACGTTCCACTACAACCGCATCATCATCGAGAACCGCGGCAACCGGCAGCTTCTCTATTACTGGTACGACCAGCGGGGCCGAAAAATCGCCAATGAGTTCGTGATGAAGCTCCTGCTCATCTACGACGCCATGACCATGCGCCGCACGGACGGCGCGATGATCCGGATCATCACCCCGATCGCGCGGGCCGAAAGCGTGGAGGATGCCGATGCGCGCCTCGCCGCGTTCATGCGCACGCTGGAGCCGAAACTCCCGGCCTACATCCCGCCGGCGGACGCCGAGACCCAGGGCGAATTCGACCCCGACCAATATTACTGACAGCCGGGCGGCGATGCTCGCAATCGCCTGAAGACAGGCGCGCAAAGCGCTGATGCGCCATACAAAAGCCATCAACGGATGCGACGCCGCCTGAGCGCGAGGCCGCGCCGGCGCGGCGCATGCGCGCGGCCTGGCGGGCCGGCTGGCGGTCTCATGGCGCGCAATGTGCGTAATGAAAGACTGGGAATTGTACAATTCGCGTAACTGGCGCAAAAAGGGACAGGCGCAGGCGGCGAGCCCGGCGGACCGGACGGCCGCCGCGGTTAATGTGATAGGGTAGAGGCATGGGCGACGAGTTTTCGCTGGAAGACATTCTGATCATTCTGAAGCGCCGCTTCCTCTACTTCATCATCCCGGTGCTGGCGCTGGCCCCTGTCGGCGTGCTCGCGGTCATGCTGTTGCCGTCGAAATACACCGCCCAGGGCACCATCCTGGTGGAATCGCAGCAGATTCCGACCGAGTTCGTGCGCTCCACCATCAACGCCTACGCCCAGGAGCGGATCAGGACCATCCAGCAGCGGGTGATGACCCGCAACACCCTGCTGGAAGTGGCGGACGATCATAACGTTTTCCCGCGCAATCTCGGCCTGTCGGAAAGCCAGCGCGTCGAGCTCATGCGCCGGGCCCTGCGCATCAACCTGATCCGCGCCGACAGCGGGCGCGGCGGCGGCGACGGCACGATCGCCTTCACTGTGTCGTATACGGACCGCGATCCGAACAAGGCGTTTCTCGTCGCCAACAAGATCATGACGCTGTTTCTCGACGAGGACCTGCGGGTGCGCACGGCGGGGGCGTCCAACACCACGGAGTTTTTCCAGCGCGAGGCCGAACGCCTGCGCCGGGAGCTGGCCATCGTGGAGGAGCGCATCTCCCGCTACAAGGCGGAGAACAGCGACGCCCTGCCCGAGCATCTCGACATCCATCTCAACATGCTGGAGCGCGCGCGCACCGATCTCAACGCGGCGAACGCGTCGATCATCCAGCTTGAGGAAGAAAAGCGGTTCCTCGAAAACCAGTTGATCTCCGGCGCCGGCGGCGACACGTCGCTGAACGCGGAACTGGCGCGGCTGGAGACCGAGCTGTCGCGCCTGCGCGCGACCTATCGCGACAGCTACCCTGAAATCATCGCCAAGCGCGAGGAAATCGCCGCGCTGAAACGCCAGATGGCGCCGGGGGAGGAAATCCGGCGCCTGCGCGACCGCCTGGCCGAAGCGGAAAGCCGGCTGAACGTCCTGGAGCGCGCGCCGGCGCCGGACGACGAGGCCGTCGCCGCCGCCGAAGACGCGGTCGAAGCCGCCAGGATCGCCCTCAGCGATCGCATTTCGGAGGAGACCCGGCGCGGCGCGTCCGATATGGGCGGGCTCCAGCTCGAAGGCCGCCTCGCCGTGATCAGCAACAGGGTCCGCATGCTGACCAAGCAGACGCAGGAAACCGAAACGCTGATCGACGACCTGGAACGGCGGGTCGCCCGCACGCCCGAGGTCGAGCGCGGGCTGACCTCGCTGACCCGCGACAACGAAAACATGTTCCGCGAATACCAGGAAGTGCTCGCCAAGCAGCAGGACGCGCAACTGGCGGAAAGCCTCGAAGAAAATCAGCAGGCTGAGAAGTTTTCCATTCTCGAGCCCGCCCTGCGGCCCGAAGCGCCGTCGAGCCCGAACCGCCCGCAGCTCATCGTGCTGGCCCTGATGGTCGCGCTCGGCGCCGGCGGCGCGGCGGCGCTGGGCGTCGAGTTCATGTTCTCCACCGTCCGCGGGCGTCACCATCTCGGAAAGCTGATGGACGATCATCCGATCGCGGTTATTCCGTATATCCGCGAGGAATCGGAGGGGCGTTTCGGCGCGCCGTTTTTCAAACCGCGTAAACGCCGTCTTAAGCCGCGCCCCGTCTGATTGACTTGAAAGGACAGGAACAGCGCCATGGACAGAATAAGGGAAGCCATCACCCGCGCGCGCGACGCCAAGACGCAAGGCGCGTCCGCGCGCGGCGGGCTTGAGGACGCGGCGCGGCGCCCGGGGCAATATGCGGCGCCGCCGCTCGAAGCGCCGGCCGGAGAGGACGGCTTTACGCCGGTGGCCTGCAACTTCGACGACTTCCGCAGGCACCGGATCATTTCCAACGAACAGGACCCGGTGCTTAACGCCTACCGCGTGCTGAGGACGCGCGTGATCCAGAAAATGTCGGAAAACGGCTGGCGCACCCTCGCCGTCGTGTCGCCCTCCGCCGGCGCCGGCAAAACCGTCACCGCGCTCAATCTCGCCATCGCCATCGGCTCGAAGGAGGACACGCGCGTCACCCTGGTCGATCTCGATTTTTACCGCCCGAGCATGGCGCGCTATCTCGGTCTTCAGGAATTCCCGTCGATCCTCGATTATTTCGAGGGCAAACGTTCGCTTCAGGACGTGACGTTGCAGCCCGATCTCAACAACGTCCTCCTGATCGCCAACGAGCGGGTCACGCGCCGCGGCGCGGAGCACCTGACCTCCCGCCGCATGGACGCCCTGATCGAGACGACCGTGGCGCAATACGCCTCGAACATCGTGATTTTCGACATGTCGCCCATTCTCGGCTGCGACGACACCATCGCCTTCCTGCCCAAGGTAGACTGCGCTCTCCTGGTCGCGGCGAGCGGACAGACCCGGGGACAGGAACTGAAGGAAGCAAAGCGCCTGATCACGAACGGCGCCAATCTTCTCGGCACGGTCCTGAACAAGGCGCCGGCGGCGTTCCTGCCCAACCAGTATTACTGAGCCGCAGGATCATCGCGGGCCGGCATGACCGCGGACGAGAGCGCCGGCGGCGCGGCGCCGGAAAATCCCTTCTTTTTGTCGCATAATCGGCTCTTTCAGCCCCTGTGATTCTTGTAACGGATCGGTAAACCGCCCAGTATAATGAATCGCGAAGAGTATGTTCATCCAATAGACATGATTGTTGCGTATCAGGCGCGACATCCACAGGCCGGTGCGTCATGAATGTTTCACAGTCCGTAAAACTCGCCGGCATCATCGTCGCCGTCGCCGTGCTCTGGTTCATGATCCGGGGGATGTTCTCCTCCGAGGAAGTGATGGCGGAGGCGGCCGCCGAACCGGCGCGCTTCACCGTCATCGCCAAGACCATCAACCCGCAGGAGTGGCGCGACGTTATTGCCGTGCGCGGACGGACCGAAGCGGAGAAGAAAGTGATCGTCCGCGCGGAGACCGCCGGCGCCGTCGCCGAAACGCCGACGCCCCTCGGCGCGGCGGTGAAGGCCGGCGACGTCCTGTGCCGCATCGGCGTCGACGCCAGGCGCGCGCAGCTCGCCGAGGCGGAAGCCGCCCTCGCCCGCGCCGAGCTTGATTTCAACGCCGCCAGGCGGCTCAACGAGGAAGGCTTCCGCGCCGAGACCGGCGTCGCCGCCGCCCGCGCCGCCCGCGACCAGGCGGCCGCCCAGGCCGAACGGGCGCGCCTCGAACTCGCCAAGACCGACATCGTCGCGCCCTTTGACGGCGTCTTCGACCATCGCGCCGCGGAAGTCGGCGACTTTCTCAGCATCGGCGATCCGTGCGGCACGGTGATCCAGCCAACGCCGTTCCTGATCACCGGCGCGGTGTCGGAACGCGATGTCGGCAAGATCTCCAGGGGCGATCGCGGCGTGGCGACCCTCGCCACCGGCGAAACGGTGGAAGGCGTCGTCCGCTTCGTCGCCGCCGCCGCCGATCCCGCGACGCGGACTTTCAATGTGGAGCTTGAAACGCCCAACGAGGACGGCAAGCTGCGAGACGGCGTCACCGCCGAATTCCGGATCTTCGCCGAAAAGCGCAACGCCCACCAGGCGCCGCGCTCGGCCCTTGTCCTGAACGACGAGGGCGAAGTCGGCGTACGCACCCTGAACGATGACAACGTGGTCCGGTTCGACAAGGTGACGCTGATCGGCGAGGAGGAAACCGGCGTGTGGGTCGACGGCCTCGCCGGCGCCGTGCGGATCATCACCCAGGGCCAGTCCTTCGTCTCCGCCGGCCAAAAGGTCGATGTCAGCGACGGCGACGCCGCCGGGACCGCAACGGGAGACGGCGCGTGACCCGGATTATCGACGCCGCCTTCTCGCGCATGCGGGTGGTGATGACGGCCTTCCTGCTGATCATCGTCTTCGGCTTCGGCGCTTACCAGAGCATTCCCCGCGAGGCGGAGCCGGACATCACCGCGCCCTTCGTTCTCGTCACCCTGCCCCTGCCCGGCATTTCCCCCGAGGACGGCGAGCGGCTCCTGGTGCGGCCCACCGAGCTTGAGCTGCAAAGCATCGAGGGGCTGAAGCAGATGGACGCCATCGCCTATGACGGCTCGGCGCAGATCGTGCTCGAATTTCTCACCACCATCGACCTCGACCAGGCGGTGCTCGACGTGCGCGAGGCGGTGGACCGCGCCAAGGCGGAGTATCCCGACAACGCCGAGGAACCCGTCGTCACCGAATTCAACCTCCAGAACCAGTTCCCGATCCTGACCGTCGTCCTGTTCGGCGACGCGCCCGAGCGGACGATCTATCAGACCGCGAAGCGTCTTGAGGACCGCCTCGACAGCATCTCCGGCGTGCTCGAAGCCAACCTCACCGGCGCGCGCGAGGAGCTTCTGGAAATCATCGTCGATCCGAGGGTGCTGGAATCCTACGGCCTGACCGAGACCGAGGTCATCAACGCCGTCAACGCCAACAACGAGCTTGTCACCGCCGGCTCGATCAACCAGGAAGACGGCCAGTTCGCGATCAAGGCGCCGGGTCTGATCAAGAGCGCCGACGACCTCGCCTCCATCCCCGTGCGCGCCAACGGCGACAACATCGTCACCATCGGCGACATCGCCGAGGCGCGGCGCACCTTCAAGGACCGTACCGGCCACGCCCTGTTCAACGGCCAGCCGGCCATCGGCGTGGAGATTTCCAAGCGCACCGGCTCCAACATCGTCGAAACCATCGAGGAAGCGCGCGCCGCCGTAGAGGACGAGGCGCGGTTCTGGCCCGCTTCGGTGCAATACGAATTCATCGGCGACCAGGCGGTGATCGTGCAGGACAACCTCCAGGGGCTGACCTCCTCGGTGATGACCGCGATCCTCCTTGTGATGATCGTCGTCGTCGCCGCCCTCGGCATGCGCTCGGCCATCATGGTCGGGATCGCCATCCCCACCACCTTCCTGATGGGCTTCCTCCTGCTGACCGTCTTCGGCTACACTCTCAACATGATGGTGATGTTCGGCCTCATCCTCGCCGTGGGGATGCTTGTCGACGGGGCCATCGTCATCGTCGAATACGCCGACCGGCGCATGGGCGAAGGCGCGAGCCGCCGGACCGCCTATCTGGAAGCGTCGAAACGCATGTTCTGGCCGGTGATGACCTCCACCGCGACGACCCTCGCCGCCTTCGTCCCGTTCCTGTTCTGGCAGGACATTCCCGGCGAGTTCATGAAGTTCCTGCCGCTGACGCTGATTTTCGTGCTGACGTCCTCGCTGATCGTGGCGCTGGTCATCCTTCCGGTGATCGGCACGCTGTTCGGCCTGCCGAAATGGATGAAGACGAAACTCGGCGTCATCGGCAAGACCGAGGGCCCGGCGAAGCAGTATGAAGTGGACGAAGTCGATCCGACGACCGTCGGCGGGCCGGTGGCCGTCTATGCGCGCTTCATGACCAGCGTGGTGCGCCGTCCGCTGATGGTCATGGCCGGGGCGGGGGTCGTGATCTTTATCTGCGTCAACTCCTTCAGCGCCGCGGCGCCGGACGTGGAGTTCTTCATCCGCGACGACAACGAACAGATCAACCTGCTGGTTCTCGGCCGGGGCAATCTGTCGGCGGATCAGAAAATCGAGGTCTCCAAGCGGGTCGCCCAGCGGGTCGAGAGCCATCCGGCGATCGAGCATATCTACATCCAGACCGGCCCGGCGCTGTCGCGCAACAACGAGCTGCCGGCGGAGACCATCGGCCAGGTGGGCGTCGATCTCGTCGATTACTCCGAGCGCCAACATTCGCGGGTGGTGCTGGAAGAGTTCCGCGACATGGTGAAGGACATTCCGGGCTTCCTGGTCGAGGTGCGCCAGCGCGAGGGCGGACCGCCGATCGGCAAGGACGTGCAGGTGGAGATCACCTCGGCGAGCTTCGAGGCGATGTTCGACGCCGCCAAGAAGGCGCGCGCCTTTGTCGAAAGCGCCACGACGGAAGTGAACGGCATGGAAGTCCCGGTCTATATGGACCAGGAGGACAGCCTGCCCCTGCCTGGCATCGAATGGTCGATGGAGGTCGATCGCGAACTGGCCGGGCGCTACGGCCTGTCGGTGCAGCAGGCCGGCGCCGCGCTGCAATTCGTCACCGACGGGCTCCTGATCGACAAGTACCGTCCCGACGATTCGGACGACGAAATCGACATCCGCGTGCGCTATCCCGAGGACGACCGCAACATCTTCGCCCTCGACGCGGTGCGCATCCAGACCGCGTCCGGGTCGGTGCCCCTGTCCAATTTCGTCACGCGCGAGGCGAAGCCGCAGCTTGACCGGGTTGTGCGCCGCGACGGGCGGCGCATCGTCGAGGTCAAGGCGAACGGCAACACCCGCATCGCCGGTCACGAGGTCAGCCAGGACCAGGCGATCAGCGAGATGAAGACGTGGCTCGAATCCGGCGCCCTGGGCGACGACGTGCAATGGGTGATGCGCGGCGCGGACGAGGAAACCGCCGCCGCGGCGAGCTTCTTCCAGGCGGCCATGGCCGCAGCGATGTTCATGATCGCGATCATCCTGCTGCTCGAATTCAACAGCTTTTACCACGCGGCGCTGACCCTGAGCGCGGTCATTCTGTCCGTGCTCGGCGTATTGCTCGGCATCGCCCTGTCCGGCCAGTATATCAGCATCATCATGACCGGCACGGGCATCGTCGCCCTGGCGGGCATCGTGGTGAACAACAACATCGTCCTCATCGACACCTACCAGTATTTGCGCCGCAAGGGCCTGAAGGTCGAGGACGCGGTGGTGCGCACCGCGGCCCAGCGCATCCGGCCGGTGCTCCTGACCACCGCGACGACCATTCTCGGCCTTCTGCCGATGGTCTTTGAGCTGAACGTCAATTTCGCCGCCGGCACGATCACTCACGGCTCGAAAACCTCCGACTGGTGGGTGCTGCTTTCCTCGGCGGTGGTGTACGGCCTTGCCTTCTCCACCATTCTGACGCTGGTGCTGACCCCGGTGATGCTGGCCGCGCCGACAATGCTGCGCCGGCGCGGCGCGGCCGCCGCCGTCAGGGTCAGGGCGTATCTGGAGCGGAAGTTCGCAAAAGGCGGCGGGCCGGCCCTGCCGCCGCCGCTGGCGCCCAAGAAAACCGATTATCCGCAGGCGGCTGAATAAGCAAAACGCCCGCCGTTCCGGTCAGGAAACGGCGGGCGCGCTGGTGTTATTCGTTGTCCGCCTTTTTTCTCTATTGCTCGCCTTCCCGCGGCGCGTCCGTCTCCGGCACGTTGAAAATCTGCCCCGGATAGATCAGGTCGGGATCGCGGATCTGGCTGCTGTTGGCGGCGTAGATGATCGTGTACTGCGCCCCTTCGCCATAGGCGCGCCGCGCGATGCGCCACAGGCTGTTGCCCGGCTGGACAACAACGCGGCCGTCGCGGATCTCGATCTGGTCGGCGGAGGCGCGCTCGAAGGGCAGTTCGACAGCGTAGGCCGGACGGCCGTTTTCATCGAGTTGCACCACCAGGAGATTATAGACCCCGGGCGCGATTTGCGCTTCCGGCGCGATTGTCCAGCGCCCGCCGTCATCGGCGGCCATCTGTCCGATCAACTGACCGTTGATGAATAGCTGCACGATACGCCCCGGCTCGGCGCGGCCGGAGAAGATCACCGCGCCGGAATCGTCGTAATCGATCACGTCGAGGCTCAGCGGCCCCAGCCCGTCCTCCGCCGCGCGCGGCTCCTGCAGGACTTCCGTCGCGCCGCCCGGCACGGTGCGCAGGACCAGCGGCGCGTCGCCCTCGCGTTCCGGGACATAGATCAGGATCGTCTCCTCGGCGCGGATGACGGCGCCGTCCGCAGTTTCCATGGACAGGCTCAACTCCACCGGCCCCTGGTCGAGCGGCGTGTCGGTCGCCACCGCCCAGGCGCCGTCCGATTCCGTCAGGGTTGTCTCCAAAATTTCGCCGTTCGCCTCTATCGTAACGGTCGAGCCCGGCAGCGCGCGGCCGGCGATCACGGCGTAGCCGCTGCGGTCGACCCGGACGATGTCGAAACTGGGCAGCGCCGCCTCTTCCGGCGGGGGAGCCTCGTCCGCCGGCGCGGCGTCGTCCGGTTCGATCGCGGGCGCGTCGGTTTCGACCTCCTCGGGCGCGTCGATGAGACCGTACTCCTCGGCGACGCGCCAACCGACAAAGCCGAGAACAATCAGCAAAAGGAATATTATGACAACGCGCATGTTGCGTCTCCCTCCTCGCCCCCGCGGCGCCCCTTACGCTCTGCGAGCGTTCAGTGAATTTACTTTACCCTTAGAAAAATCGGCGTACAATCTCCACCTATTATCCAGCAACGAATAAGCTCATGAAATCATTATGTGTTTACTGCGGGTCCCGTCCCGGCAACGATCCGGTTTTCCTGAAAACGGCCTCTGACGTCGGCCAGGAGGCGGCGCGGCGCGGCTGTCGCATCGTCTATGGCGGCGGCAAGATGGGGCTGATGGGCGCGGCCGCCGGCGCGGCGCGCGACGCCGGCGGCGCGGTGTTCGGCGTGATTCCGGATTTCCTGGTGGAGATCGAGGGCATCCTCGAAGGGGTCGACCATACGGTCGTCTCGACCATGCATGAACGCAAGATGCTGATGTTCGAGGAATCGGACGCGATCCTGACCCTGCCCGGCGGCATCGGCACGCTGGAGGAGCTGATCGAGGTCATGTCCTGGGCGCGGCTCGACCTGCACCGCAAGCCGATCATCATTCTGAACCTCAACGGCTTCTGGTCGCCCCTGGAGGATCTCTTCTCGCACATCGTGGAAACCGGCTTCGCCGCCAAGGAGTTGCAGTCCGACGTGACGTTCGTCGACAGCGTGGAGGAAGCCTTCACCGTCTTCGAACGCAGCCCGGTGCGAGAAAAGGCGTAAACGGAGCGTTTCGGGACCCGGCGCGCCGCTGCAATCGTCTCCATGCGAACGGTCAGGCGCGCTCCCCGCGCAGGCGCGCCCTTGCCTTCTCCGCGCCGATCAGCGGAAACAGCGCCGCCATTTCCGGCCCCCGCGCCTCGCCGGTCAGCGCGAGCCGCAGCGGCATGAAGAGTTTCTTGCCCTTCGCCCCGGTCTTTTCCTTGAGCGCATCGGTGAAGGCGGACCAGCTTTCGCCGTCAAGCGCATCGGGCACCAGCCCGGCGGCCGCGTCGGCGAGCGCCTTGTCCTCGATCACCGGATCGATCTCCCCATGCACGATCGCCGCCCAGCACCCGGCGTCGGAGAGCCTGGTCAGGTTGCCCCGCACCGCGTCCCACAAGGGCCGTTCGACCCCGAGGGTTTTCAGGCGCGCCGCGTAGGTTTCGTAGGAGGCGTCATGCAGCAGCTTGCCGTTCAGCGCCTCCAGTTCGGCCTCGTCGAAGCGCGCCGGCGCGCGGCCAAGGCGCGCAAAGTCAAAATCCTGCGCCAGCGCCGTTAGATCCGGCTCCGGCGTCACCGGATCGGCGGTGCCGAGGCGCGCAAGCAGACTGGTGATGGCGGCGGGCTCCAGCCCCGACTCGCGCATGCTCTCGATCGACAGCGAGCCGAGACGCTTCGACAGGCCCTGGCCGTCGGCGCCGACAAGCAGCGAGTGATGGGCGAATTGCGGAGGCTCGCCGCCGAGCGCCCGGATCAGCTCGATCTGCACGCCGGTATTGGTGACGTGGTCCTCGCCGCGCATGACATGGGTGATCGAACTGTCGATATCGTCAACGCAACTCGGCAGCGTGTAGAGAAAAACCCCGTCCTCGCGGATCAGCACCGGGTCGGACACGCTGGCGGTGTCCACCGTGGTCTCGCCGCGGATGAGATCGGTCCAGCGCACCAGCGTTTGCGACAGCTTGAAGCGCCAGTGGGCCTTGCGCCCCTCCGCCTCCAGCGCGGCGATCTCGTCGGCCGTGAGGTCGAGCGCCGCCCGGTCGTATACCGGCGGCAGGCCGCGCGCGCGCTGAAGCTTGCGCTTGCGGTCAAGCTCCTCGGCGGTCTCGTAACAAGGATACAAAAGCCCCGCTTCTTTCAGCTTTTCAGCGGCGGCGTCATAGCGGTCGAAGCGGTCCGACTGGCTGAACGTTTCGTCATAGTTAAGGCCGAGCCAGTCGAGATCGGCGCGGATGCCGTCTTCAAAAGCCTTAGTAGAGCGCTCCTGGTCCGTGTCGTCGATGCGCAGGATGAACTTGCCCCCCGACTTGCGCGCGAACAGCCAGTTCCACAAGGCGGCGCGCACATTGCCCACATGCAGCTTGCCCGTCGGCGACGGTGCGAATCGAACGGTGACGGTCATCGTGAAGCTTCCGGAACAGGGATCATGGAGCCGCAGGGCTTAGCCTTTTGCGGGGAGACGGTCAAACGCGGCGAGGATGGCGGCGGCGGTCGGCCCGGGCTGTTCGCAGGCCATCCAGTGGGAAACGCCCTCCAGCCTGTGCGCGTCGATCTCATGCGCCGCGATCCACGCCAGGGTCTGCGGCGGCGTGTTGGCCTCGTCGTACAGATAGACGACGCGCGCGCGCTCCAGCAGAACCGCGCCCGGCTCATGATCGCGGGAGAAGGCGCGCGCGTCGCAGCCGAGGAGCCAGAGGGCGCCCGCGTCGGCCCGCTCGACGGCCTTGCGAAATCTTGCAATCCCCGCATCCGTCAGCCGGGCCTCGTCGAGCCGTTTCAGGAAGGCGGCCTTGAAGGCGTCCGCGTCGTCGAAATCGGCGGCGGTCCCGGAATGATAGGCGTCCGCGGGCGTCAGGTTGCCTTCGAGCGAAACGATGGTCTCGATGACGTCGGGCGCGCGGCGCGCCGCCAGAGACGCGGTGATCGACGCGACCGAATGGGCGATCAGGATGGTCGCGTTTTCACGCCTTGCGAGATCGGCGACATAGGCCGACAGGGCCTCAAGCGTCGTCGGCTCTCGCAGGGGCTCGGCGCCTCCGAACCCCGGCAGTTCCGTCAGGACAAGGCGAAAGCGCTCGACCAGCGCCGTGCGGACGAGCGGCTCATAAACGCCGCTGTCGTCCCCGAAGGCGGGAAGGCAGATAGCGGCGGGCAGCGACGCATCGCCGAAGGCGCGCACATTCAGGCCGGACCGGTTTTCAACCATGCTTCGCTCCCGATCGTTGCGGCGACGGCGTCCATAAGGTCACACCGACACTATTCATACAGGCGGATAAACGGCGCGGCTCTTTGCGCGCCCTACCCAGAGGCTTGCCCGGCGGCCTCGCCCGCGGCTTGCGCAGCGGCCCCGTCATCGCTCCCGTCATGGCCCTTGCCGGGGCGGCGCTCCGCATCCGGGACCTGTGCGGCGAGCCACGCCTCGACCGCCGCCGCCTCGTCCCCGGTGAGATGAAGCCCGAGCTTGGTCCGCCGCCAGAGGATGTCGTCGGCGGTCATGGCCCATTCGGCGTCGACGAGATATTCGGCCTCCGCCTCGGTGAAGGCCATGCCGCCGGACGGGCTGAAATCCCGGCCGAGATCGGCCATCGACGCGGCGTCGCCGAGAACGGCGCGAAGGCGCGTGCCGTACTGGCGCGCGAGACGGTACAGTCCCCGCTCGGGCAGCCAGGGATAAGCCGCGCGCGCTTCATCCAGGAACCCGTCGAAGTCCGCACCCGGAATGTCTCCCCCCGGCAGCGGCGCGTCGCGGGTCCAGGGGCGCCCGCTCGCGCCCAGCAGCGGCTCAAGTTTTTTCAGGGCCGCCTCGGCGAGGACGCGGTAGGTCGTGATCTTGCCGCCGAAGACGGACAGGATCGGCGCCGCCGCTCCGTCCTCCGCGCCGCCGCCGTCCAGTTCGAACACGTAATCGCGCGTCACCGCGGAGGCGGACTTGCTCTGCGCATCGTCGTAAAGCGGGCGCACGCCGGAATAAGTGTGAACGATATCGTCGGGCGACAGCTCCGCCCGGAAATAATCGCGCGCCATGGCGAGGGTGTACGCGCACTCCTCGGCGCTGGCGACGACGCGGTCCTTGTCGCCGTCATAGGGAATGTCCGTGGTGCCGAGCAGCGTATAATCGCGCTCATAGGGAATCGCGAACTGGATGCGTCCGTCCGGGTTCTGAAAAATATAAGCGTGATCGCCGTCATAGAGCTTGCGGACGATCACGTGACTGCCCTTGACCAGCCGCAGGGTGGAAGACGACCGTCCTCCGGTGTTGCCCGCGTTCGCCAGCACGTCTGAGACCCACGGGCCCGCCGCGTTGACGATGGCGCGCGCCCGGACGATGCGCTCGCCCCCGCGCCGGTCTCTCAGCCGGACGCGCCAGCCGCCGGCGACGCGCGCCGCGCCGACGAACGCCGTGCGCGGCATGACGGCGGCGCCGCGCTCCTTCGCGTCGAGGAGATTGAGGATCACCAGCCGCGCATCGTCCACCCAGCAGTCGGAGTACTCAAAACCGAACGTATACGCATCTTTCAGCGGCGCCCCCTGCGGCGTCTTGCGCAGGTTGAGCGAGGTCGTCGGCGGCAGGATCTTGCGCCCGCCCAGATGGTCGTACAGAAACAATCCCGCACGCAGCATCCAGACCGGCCGCTGGCCCTTGTCATGGGGCAGGACGAAGCGCAGAGGCCAGATGATATGCGGGGCGGCGCGCAACAGGGTCTCGCGCTCGATCAGCGCCTTGCGGACCAGCGCGAACTCGTAATATTCGAGGTAGCGCAGGCCCCCATGGATCAGCTTGGTGCTCGCCGACGACGTCGCCGAGGCGAAATCGCCCTTGTCGCACAGGGCGACCTTCATCCCGCGGCCGGCCGCGTCCCGGGCGATCCCTGCGCCGTTGACGCCCCCGCCGATGATGAAAAGATCGTAAGCGGCGGTGTCGTCGCCAGCGCCGCCTTCTCCGGCGCCGCCTTCTTTGGGGCCGTCATTTCGGGGGCCGCCATCGCCGGAGGACGGCGCTTCGACGGGATCGCGCAATGCTGACATCGAGACTTCGCCTTTCCTGACCGCGCCCCCCGCCGCAAAACGCGTCCGCATGATGCGCCCGCATGATGCGCCCACATGATGCAACGGGGCTGCGCTTCGTCACCCAAGCTATTGATCCGGTCCGACAATTCAAGCGCTTGCAAAAATATAAAAGATACAGGACTGCCCTGCCGGCCCGTATCCGTTGTCCCGCCTCCGCCTGTCCCGTATCCGCCCATACCCGCCCCATGCGCGCAGCTGAAGCCGCGCCGGCTAGCGGGCGAGAACCTCCAGCACGTTGGCGACGGTGGCGCGGCTGACCCGAAGGTTCGATTCCGCCGTCACGCCGGCGATATGCGGCGTCAGCACGATATTCGGCAGGTCTTTGAACGTCTCTCCCGCGGCCGCCGTCAGCGGTTCGGTCTCGAACACGTCAAGGGCCGCGCCGGCGAGCCGGCCTTCCCGCAGCGCGCCGGCGAGCGCCGCCTCGTCGACGATCCCGCCGCGCGCCGCATTGATCAGCACCGCGTCGGCGCGCATGGCGCGAAGGGCGTCCGCGTCGATCAGATGGCGGGTTTCCTCCGTCAACGGCGCATGCAGGCTGAGCACGTCGGACTGGCGAAGCACGTCGTCGAGGGACAGCCGGCGCGCGCCGCGCCAGCGCGGATCGTCGGCAGGCAGATACGGATCGCAGGCGAGGACGGTCATGCCGAGCGCGGCCGCGCGACGCGCCGTCTCGCGCGCGATGGCGCCGAAACCGACAAGCCCCAGCCGCGCGCCGGAAAGCTCGCGCCCGATCAGTTGTCCCCGCGGCCAGTCGCCGCGCGCCACGGCGCCGGTCGAAAACCATGCGCCGCGCCGCAGCGCCATCGCCGCGGTAATGACGTATTCGGCGACGGCGAGATCGTTGGCGCCGGCGGCGGGACGCACCTCGATCCCCCGCGCCGCGCAGGCGCCGAGGTCGATATTGTCGAGCCCAACGCCGAGCCGGCCCACCACTTCAAGCCTCGACGCGGCGTCGAGAAGGGAGCCGCGCACCTGCGTGCGATTGCGCACGATCAGCGCGCGCGCGTCCGCCGCCGCGGCGGCGAGGCGGTCCGGATCGTCGACGAGCGACGGGTCGAACAGGAAGTCGCGGCCGCGAAACCCCTCGCGCGCGATCTCTTCGTCCATGAATTCGCACACAACGATCTCGGCCATGGCGTTTCCTTTCCGGTTGCCTTGCGCGTCTGCGCCTTCCCTCGCGCGGCCCCGTCAAAACAGCATCAGCGAGACGGTCGCGCCGGCGAACAGGACGACCGTCACCGCCACCGCCAGACCGATATGGGAAGCGCCGAGATCGGCCATCGATTTCAGCGAGGTCTTGACGCCCAGCGCAGCGATGGCGGCGATCAGGAACCAGCGCGACACCCAGTCCAGCCCCTGCGCCGCGACGGCGGGGATGAGCCCGGCGCTGTTGACGCAGAGGATGACGACGAACGCGACCGCGAACCAGGGCGGCGCGACGCGCGCGCGCCCGCCGGCGCCGTCCGCCCGGCCCCGCATCAGCAGGGCGTAGGCCAGCACCACGACCGGCAGGCAGGCGACGCGCAGAAGTTTCACATAGGTCGCGACTTCCCCGGTTTCATCCGAAACCGCGAACCCGGCGCCGACCACCTGCGCCACGTCGTGAATGGTCGCGCCGATGAGCACGCCGGTCTCGGTGTCGTCGAAGCCGATGGCGTTGAAAAAAATCGGATAGGCGATCATGGCGACGGTGGACAGCGCGGTCACCGCGACGACGGTGAACAGCGTGTCGCGGCGCATGCGATCGGAGGTCGGCAGCACCGAGGCCAGCGCCAGCGCCGCCGACGCGCCGCAGATCGCCACGGCTCCGCCCAGCAGGAGGCCGAATTCCACCGGCTTGGAAAACAGCCTCGCCAGCACGACGCTGGCGAAGATCGTCAGTATAATGAGGGAAATCACCAGCACGACCGGCCCGTAGCCGAGGCTTGCGATCTGCGCGAACGTCACCCGCGCGCCGAGCAGGGCGACGCCGAGTTTCAGGATCGTCGTCGAGGCGAAGTCAATCCCCGGCCCGCACTTCCTGTCCTCGTGCAGAAAGTGAAAGGCGATGCCGATCAACAGGGCGAACAGCATCGCCGGCGCGCCGTAATGCTCGGACATGAAGCGGGCGGCGGCGGCGACGGTGCCGGCGACAAGCAGTCCCGGCGCGATGCGCTGCAAGGCCGCGTTTAAAGCCGCAGTTCTGGTTTTGGCGATGGCGTTCATTGGGGTCGGAATTGTCAATCAGATTGGCTAACAAGATTGTCAATCTCTCTAAACAAACTTTCCGGAATTGACAGCCCGTTCTTTTCCGCCGCGAGGCGTTTCGCGCGCCGGCCCGCCCCTGGCAGGCGCGCGCCCTCCGTCGCCTCGACCAAGCGCGCCAGAACCGCCATGCGCGCCGCGAACGCGCCGCCGGAAACCGCCTCCGGGTCGAGGGCGATCATGACATGGCCGAGATCGGGCGGCGGGCCTTCGGCCTCGAAAAGGGAACTGGCCTCGAATCCGAAATGACTGCCCGCAAGGGTCGCGACGATGATTTCCACCATCAGCGCCAGCACGGCGCCCTTGGCGCCGCCGGCGGGCGCCATGGAGCCTTTCAGGGCCGCATCCGGGTCCGTCGTCGGCGCGCCGTCCGCATCGAGCGCCCAGCCTTCGGGAATCGGCGTTCCGGCTTTCTGCGCGGCGACGATCTTGCCGCGCGCCGCGACGGAAAGCGCCAGGTCGATGACCAGCGGCGGTTCTTGCTGTGCTCTAGGCGGTGCTTCGGGCGGTGCTCCGGGCGGTGCTCCGGACGGCATGGGCGCGGCGAAGGCGATCGGATTGGTGCCGAGCGCGGGCGCCGCCGAGCCCCACAATGCGATGGCCTTGGGCGAGTTGCCGAAAACGAGAGCGACCAGTCCCCGCTCGGCGAGCTTTTCCGCATGGGCGCCCGCCTGGCCGAAATGGTGCGAACGGAAGATCGCGGCGACGGCGATCCCGTTTTCCCTGGCGCAGGGCGCAAGCGCGTCGATGGCGAGATCGATGGCGCGATAAGCGAGCCCGTGATCAGCGTCCACGCGGATGGCCGCCCTGCCCGCCCGCACGAGCGAGGGTTCGGCCGCGGGATTGGCCTTGCCGCTCGCCAGTTGCGCCGCATAGGAAGGAACGCGGGTCAGCCCGTGGCCGCGCTGGCCGTCGATCTCCGCGGCGACGAGGGCCCGCGCCGCGGCGCGGGCGTTTTCCGGCGTCGCGCCGGCGGCCTCGAACGCCGCAACGGCGAGCCGGCGCGCCTCCGCGATGCTGATCGTGATGGTTGACATACGGACCTCGCCCCCGTCCCTCGCGGCTGTCGCCAACGCGGCGCGTAACGCCGCTATGCGCTGCGATAAAGCTTGGTCATGACGAATTCGCGGTGGCCCAGCGCCTCCGCGGCGGTCGCGCGGCCGTTGGCGGTGCGCACGACCATCTCGATCAGGGCGTCGCCGGCCTGGTCCATGGTCAGTTCACGGCGCAACAGCCCGGAAACGTCGACGTCGATATGTTCGCTCATGGTCCGCACCGTGCGCGGATTGGCGGTGAGTTTCACCACCGGCACGACCGGATGACCGATAATGTTGCCCTGGCCGGTCGGGAAGGTGTGCACGGTAAAGCCGGCCGCCGCCATCAGCGTCACGCATTCCGCCGCCGCCGAGGACGAGTCCATGAAATACATGCCCGATCCCTTTGTAGGGGCGACGGCGGGGCCGACCGCATCGAGATACCGCGTTTCGCGACCGAGCTTTTCGAGATTGCCGAGGGCCTTTTCCTCGATGGTGGAAAGCCCGCCCTCGATATTGCCCTTGGTCGGCTGGCTGTCGGAAAGATCGGAGGTCTTGTGCGCCTCGATCACCTCGTCCTGGTAAGCCTGGAAGATCCGCATGAAGCGCTCGCCCGCTTCGGGCGTCGCCGCGCGCGCCTTGCACAGATGTTCCGCCCCCGTCAGTTCCGAGGTCTCGCCGAAAACGCCGGTGATCCCCTTCGGGATCAGCTTGTCGTACATGTTGCCCACCGCCGGATTGGCGCCGCAGCCCGAAGTCGTGTCGCTCTCGCCGCATTTGGTGGAAATCCACAGATCCGAGACCGGACACGCCTCGCGCTGCAACTCGCTCGCCCAGTGCACGTAATCCTTGGCCTGGCGCGAGGCGGCGGCGATGGTGGCGATGTCGCCGTTCTGCTCGATGGAAAATCCCGTCACGGGCTTGCCCGTCTCGGCGATCCCGTCCACGACCCGCCTGGTCCAGCCGGGCTCGATGCCGATCACGACGCAGGCGGCGACATTCGGGTTGGCGCCGGTGCCGATGATGGTGCGGAAGAACAAATCCAGATCCTCGCCGAACTGCAATCGTCCGTAGGCGTGGGGCAGCGCCAGCGTTCCCTTGATGTTGCTGGCGACGGCTTCCGCAGCAGCGTTGGAAATGTCGTCGACCGGCAGGATAACCACATGGTTGCGCACGCCGACGCGCCCGTTCTCGCGGCGATAGCCGAGGAATGATTCCGTATTGACCATGATGGATGCCCTACCAGCGTTTCGTTTTCAGGTTATGCACATGGACATGCGCCCCCTTGGCGACGTCGCTCGTCAGCCGGCCGATGTCCTCGCCGTATTTGATCGCCGCGCCGCCTTCGGACAGGTCCTTGAGCGCGACCTTGTGGCCGATGGGAACGTCCTGCGTCGCGGTCAAGCGAAAATCGGAATCGTCCTCCGTCACCACGCAGAGCATGTCCGTGCCGGCGGTCAGTCCCTCGACGACGACAACGCCGACATTGTCTTCCCGGCTGTGCACAAGCAGATGAGGCGTCGACACCATAAAGTCCTTTCTGTTCGGCCGTTTCGGCTTCGATTAGCGAGCCCCGGCGGTTACGGGGCCGGTTACAGAGCACCGGTCGTTGCACCCCTGTCTTCTGGGCAGCCCGGTCTTCGGGCGTCGGCCATGTCGCATCCGCCCCTTCGCGCCAACCACGTCGCGTCAGCCGCGTCGCATCGATCATGGAGACGGCGCTGATACAGCTTGCGTCAGTATGGCCGCTTCAACATGGCCGCGTCAGCATGGGGACGCGCCGCCGACGAATGGCCGCGCCGCCCGGGTCGGCGCGCTGACGCGCCAACTCTTATATATGATACATTACAACAAACAATAGACAACCAGCAAGACGCGCTGTAATTTTTCGCCATGGAGCTTCAGGAACGCCACTCGGACCGGCCGGGCTTTCGGCCTTTGTATCAACAGGTTAGAGACTTGCTGGTGTCGCGCATCTCGACCGGGGCGTGGCGTCCGGCCGAGGCCCTGCCCAGCGAACAGGCGCTGGCGGTCGAACTCGGCGTCAGCCAGGGCACGGTGCGCAAGGCGATCGATTCCCTCGTCGCTGAGAACCTGATCGAACGCCGCCAGGGCAAGGGCACCTATGTCGCGCAGCATACGCGCGAAAGCGCCCAGTTCCGGTTTTTCAAGCTGACCCATGACGGCGGCGAGCGCGCCCTGCCCTCCTGCCGGCAATCGACGATCATCCGCCGCCCGGCGAGCGCGGAGGAATGCGCGAAACTCGACCTGCGCCGGCGCAGCGACGTCTACCAGATCGCGCGCACGCGATACGCCCGGAACAAGCCGGTCCTGCGCGAGAGCATCGTCGTCCCCGCGGCCCTGTTCCCCGGTCTCGACACCCGCCAGCCGCTGCCGAATACGCTGTATACGTTCTATCAGTCGGAATTCGGCGTCTCCGTCAACGGCGCGCGCGAGCGGTTGAAGGCCGTCGCCGCCGACAAGGAGGCCGCGCGCGAACTGCTGGCGGCGCCGGGCGCGCCGCTGCTCAGCGTGGAGCGCGTCGCCCTGGACGTCGCCGGAAGGCCGATCGAGCTGCGGCGGACCGCGTTCCTGACCGAGAACACGCATTACGGGATCGAGTTGAGCTGAGCGCAGGCCAGCCATGAAGCTTCGCCGCCGCGCACGAGGCGCGAACCGTAAGGCGTAACGGCGACGCGCGGCGCAACGAACGTCTTACGGCCGGGCCTCCTGCGTTTATCGAGCCGCCATCACGATCCATCAAGCATCGGCGAAAAGGCTCTCTTGAATTTCTCTTCGGACGCCAGACCAAGGCTCAGCAAGGGCCCGTCAGCCTCGATAAGAACCTTCTCGTTGTTTCTTCCCGGCCCCTTCAATTCGGCAATCGGCTTATCGACGGAAGCAAGAGCCAAGGTTTCCGCATAGGTGTATAAAATACTGCCTGAATATTCGAGGGTCTTCCTTTCAAATACAGCGGCATACGCTCCCTTGTTGATTCTGGAGCCAACCATCCGCGAATCGAGGCCCTCGCTTTCGAGAAACAGAATCGCATCCTTTCTTTTGACAAGGGCCCTGCTTTCCAAAAGCTCTGCCTTCGACAAGAAAAAGTAATCCGATATTTGTTTTCCGCTTACAGGGTGTCCCGCATTATCATAAGGCGGGCCCGAAGAGTCGAAAGAACCGCACCAGCTCGCCTCATAGGCGGCAAGCCAGCGTTCTCGCCACCAGGTTTCTTCGCGTCCCTCTTCGGAAATGATTTTTGATCCCTTGGTCACCTCTTCTCTTTTGTCGAGGTACCATTTCGGAGGGGTCGGCTTGCTTTTGTTGACAGCCACATCTTCGAGATATCCCGAAACATGTCTCAAATAAGAACGCTCGCTAAACATGTCGCCTCCTATGATGCTTCCTCGCTCCGGGCGGCGATTTGCACCGCATATTTGTTAAACGTGCCCAGGGCCGCCTGACCGACGAAGGCCAACGCCGCCGATAAGACCAGAAGAATTAGCCTTTGCCCCCAGTGAACCAGACCGTAACCGGCGAAAAAGTCGACGCCGACCGCAAGAATAATAGCTATGCTTGAATTGGCATAGACAAGATAGCTTGAATACCATCGATTACGTTGGATTTCATAGAGATTTCTCTTTTGTTCATCCACCAGCTGCAACAGATCCCAGCTGTCTGTGAGATCGCTATGGTCGTTGCGCAGGCGATCAATCAGCGCGGGTATTTTCTGAAAGAGGATCAAGCGCAGAGCGTCGACGATTAAGCCAATCCAAATCACCAGAACGAAGACAATGACGCCGACATAGGAAGCCGGCAGCGTCTCATCCAACGCCGAGCTGACTTTCCTGACCCAAGCCGGGTCTCCAATAGCAATCGTTGTGATGACAAGCGCGCCGGGCACGGCGTAACTTAGCGTAATAGCTGAATATTTTTGAAGATCCAGATGCATGCTGTATTCCTTGAACCACGCCCCTCGCACGCATCATTTCTTGAAATATCTGTGAGTATTATTTAACGCCGCTGCTGCAGCTATTCAATGCAGCGCGATTGTCGCTCGCCGACACGAGGCGATAGCGACAGATCCAAGGCCCTTGAGCGCCGCGACTTGCGTTTCTTCAGCCGCTGCGGAAAGGCCGGGCGTGCATGCACACGCCTCCAGGGACAGCGTCGGGCATGGCGCTCATGGCGCGGTCAGTTCAACTTCCGCACCCCCGCGGAAAGCCATTTTCCCGCGCCCTTTCCCGCGGCGCAGTTGACTTTACGTCGCGGATGGGCGTTATTCTTATGTAAGACATAAGATAGAAAGTCGGGATTTTATGGCCGCGCCCGTCAAACGAGACCGCCTGTTCATCGACAACGAATGGCGCCGCGCCGACAGCGGCGAGACCATCGCGGTCGCGAACCCGGCGACGGGCGAGGTCATCGGGACGGTCCCGAAAGGCGCCCGCGCGGAAACCGCGAGCGCGATCGAGGCGGCGGCTCGCGCCCTTCCCGAATGGCGCCGGCGCACGGCGCAGGACCGCGCCGCGCACATGCTCCGGCTGCATGACGCGCTCATGGACCATCGGGACGCGCTGGCGGCCATCCTGACCGAAGAGATGGGCAAGCCGCTCGCCGAAGCCAGGGGCGAGATCGCCCACGGGGCGGGTTTTTTCAAATGGTTCGCCGAGGAAGGCCGGCGCATTTACGGCGACATCATCCCATCGCCCTGGGCGGATACGCGGATCGTGGTCTCCAAGCACCCGGTCGGCGTGGTCGGCGCGATCACGCCGTGGAACTTTCCGAACTCGATGATCGCGCGCAAGCTTGCCGCCGCCCTCGGCGCGGGCTGTACGATGGTGATCAAACCGGCCTCGCAAACGCCCTATTCGGCCCTCGCCTTCGGCGACATGGCCATGGAGGCGGACCTGCCCGCCGGGGTCGTCAATATCGTCACCGGCGCCGCGTCGGAGATCGCCGCGGAGATGTGCGAGAACCCGGCCTTGCGCAAGATCACCTTCACCGGCTCCACGGCGACGGGCAAGAAACTCGCCGCGCAGGCGGGCGCGCATATGAAGCGCGTCTCCATGGAGCTTGGCGGCAACGCGCCGTTTATCGTCTTCGACGACGCCGATCTCGACAAGGCGGTCGAAGGGGCCATGATCTCGAAATTCCGCAATAGCGGCCAGACATGCGTGTGCGCGAACCGGTTCCTGGTGCAGTCATCCGTATACGATGCGTTCAGCGAAAAATTCGCCGCCGCCATCGCCGAGCTGAAAGTGGGCGACGGCGCCGAGGACGGCGTGACGCAGGGACCGCTGATCGACGAGGACGCCGTCGCCAAGGTCGAGGAACATGTCGCCGACGCGGCGCGCAAGGGCGGCGAGGTCATCGCGGGGGGCGCCCGGCACGCGCTTGGCGGCGCCTTTTTCCAGCCGACGCTGATCGGCGGCGCTTCAAGCGACATGCAGATCTTCCGTGACGAAACCTTCGGCCCCGTCGCCGCCATGTTCCGGTTCGAGACCGAGGACGAAGCGATCCGGATGGCGAACGATACCGAATACGGCCTCGCCTGTTACGCCTATACGAACGATCTCGGCCGCGCCTGGCGCCTCAACGACGCGCTGGAATACGGCATGGTCGGGATCAACCAGGGCCTGATTTCCACCGAGGTCGCCCCGTTCGGCGGCGTGAAGGCGTCAGGGATCGGCAAGGAGGGCTCCAAATACGGCGTCGAGGATTACCTCGACGTCAGATACGCGTTGTTCGGGGGACTCGGCCGGTAGCGCGACCATTGCCGTTCGGAAAGGACGGGCGCGCGCCCCGCATCCCCGCGCCCTGAAGGTTTCGCCGGAAGCGAGGATGACCGAAATGGCGATGAATGAAATCCTGTGCGTCGGACATGCGGTCGAGGATCATCTGTTTCGCGTCGCCGCCATGCCTGCGGCCGCCGCGAAGCATCAGGCCCGCGACGTGGAGATTGTCGGCGGCGGACCGGCGGCCAGCGCCGCGGTCGCCGTCTCGCGCCTCGGCGGCGCGGCGCGCCTGGCAGCGCGGGTCGGCGACGACGCCGTCGGCGCCTCGATCATCGCGGATCTGGAAGCCGAGGGCGTCGACTGCGCCTTGGTGCGGCGTTTTTCTGGCTGCAAATCTTCCCGGTCGGTCGTTCTGGTCGACGACAAGGGCGAACGGCTGATCGTCAACTATCTTGATGCGGCCATGCCGGACGACCCGGCGTGGCTGGCGGCGGCAATCCCGGAAAGCCTGGGGGCGGTTCTCGCCGACATCCGCTGGCCGGCCGGCGCGCTGTGCGCCCTCGCCGCCGCGCGGCGGCTGGGCGCGCCCGGCGTTCTGGATGCGGATTATCCGGTTCCCGCGGACGGCGCGCTGGTGCGCGCGGCAAGCCATGTCGCCTTCTCGGCCCAGGGCCTGCGCGCCTATGCCGGCGATGACGACCTCGCCCGCGCCGTCACGCGCGTCGCCGAGGACGCCGGCGTCTGGTGCTGCGTCACCGACGGCGAGAACGGCGTCCTCGCGGCGGGCGTGGGCGCGCGCGCGGGGGCGTGCGAACACGCGCCCGCCGCGCGCGTCAACGTGGTCGACACCCTCGGCGCGGGCGACGTCTGGCACGGGGCTTTTACCTTCGCCCTGGCGCGGGGCGACGGCGAAGGCCGCGCGGTGCGTTTCGCCAACGCCGCCGCCGCCGTCAAGGTTTCGCGCCCCGGCGGACGCAAGGGCGCGCCGCGCCTTGACGATGTGGAAACCTTCCTGGAACGGAGCGACGCTGCGGCATGACCGGCGCGGAAAGAAGCATGAGCGCGGGAAAGCTGTGGGGCATGCGCCGCATGGCGGACGCAAACGGCCTGTTCAAGATGACCGCGGTCGACCAGCGCCCGCCCATCAAGGGGCCCATCCGGGAAAAGCGCGGGACCCGCGAGGCGCCGTGGGAGGACGTCGCTGATTTCAAGAAAATGCTGATCGAGACGTTGCAGGCGGAATCCTCCGCCATGCTGCTGGACCCGCACTACGCCTATCCGCGCGGGATATCGGTCTTTGACCCGGCCAAGGGGCTTATCCTCACTCTTGAGGATTCCGCGTTCGAGGAAACGCCGCAGGGGCGCCTTTCCAGCGAAATCGACGATTGGTCGGTCGAGAAGATCAAGCGGGTCGGCGGCGACGCCGTGAAAGTGCTGGCCTGGTATCGTCCGGATGCGCCGGAACCGGTCCGCATGCGGCAGAAGGACTTTGTCGCCCGCATCGGGGCGGCGTGCGCAAGATACGACATTCCGTACGTCTTCGAGCTGCTGGTTTATCCGCTGGCGTCGGATTCGGAGCAAACGGGCGACTATGTCGAAATGAAAACGAAAAAGCCGGCGCTGGTGCTGGAAAGCGTCGAAACCTTCGCCGCGCCGGACTACGGCGTCGATCTCTTCAAGCTTGAAAGCCCTCTGCCCGCCGCAGCGGTTCCCGGCCTCGGCGCAGAGGGCTGGGAAGACGCGCAAGCCTGGTTCGACCGGCTGGGCGAAGCCGCGGGCCGCCCCTGGGTGATGCTGTCGGCGGGCGCGGGCAAGGCGGCGTTCCGCAATATCCTGACCCACGCCTTCAGGGCGGGCGCCTCCGGTTATCTCGCGGGCCGGGCCATCTGGCAGGAAGCGTTCGCCCATTTTCCCGACTGGGACGCCATCCGCCGCGACCTGAGATCGGAGGCGGCCGATTACATGCGCGCGCTGAACGCACTGACGGACGAATGCGCAACGCCATGGACGGCGCACCCGGCGATCCGCCGCGCCGGCGCGAACATCGCCCCGGCGGACGCAACGTTTCGTCGGCATTACGCCGGTTTTGGAGGGTGAAGATGATGCGCTATGGCGTCGCCGCGCTGGGTCGTCCGACCTTTGACGTTCCGTTCGCCGAGCAAAAGCTCGCCGACGCCTTCGACGCGCTGGAAAAAGCGGGCGTCGAGGCGGTCGGCCCGCGTGCGCTGCTCTATGACGCCGCCGCCGCGCGAGAGGCGCTCGGCGAAATCGAAAAGGCCGGCCGCATAGACGCCATGCTCATCCTTCAGGTCACGTTCACCGACGCGACGATGACGGTGGACATTGCGCGGCGGGCGACGGCTCCAGTGTCGATCTGGGCGCTTCCGGAGCCGCGCCTTGGCGGTCGGCTGCGGCTCAACGGGTTTTGCGGCCTCAACCTCGCCGCCCACGCCCTCGGCAAGGCCGGCCTCGCCCACGGATCGCTTTACGCAGATCCCGGCGCGCCGGGCATCGCGGAAGACCTGCGCGCCCTCGCCCGTCCCCGCGCCGTCGAGCCGAGCAAGGCCGCCAGGGCGGCGCCGGCGCGGCATGACGACGCCGAGCGCGCCCTCGCCGCGCTCAGGGGCGCGCGCATCAGCGTCATTGGAACGCATCCGGATGGTTTCGACACCTGCGCTTATGACGAAGGCGAGCTTGCCGCCCTGTCCGGCGTCGCCGTCAGCACGCACGGCCTCGACGCCTTGTTCGACCGGGCGAGATCGGTGGACGAGGCCCGCGTCGCGACGGCGCGGCGGCGCAGCGCGGAACGCCTGGCCGGCCTTGACGACGTCGACCAGCAAGAGCTCGACCGGTCGTTTCGGTTGTTCTGCGCCCTTGAGGACATTCAGGAGGAAACGGGCGCGCAGGGGCTCGCCGTGCGATGCTGGCCGGAAACCTTTACCGAGTATGGCTGCGCCGCCTGCGGGCCCATGGCGATGATGAACCAGAAATGCGTGCCCAGCGCCTGCGAAGCGGATGTCTACGGATCGTTTTCGGCGCTGCTGCTGCAACACCTGGCGCGGGAGCCGGCCTGGATGGCCGATCTCGTCGATCTCGATTTTTCGGACGACACCGGGGTTTTCTGGCACTGCGGGCTGGCGCCCCTGTCCATGTGCGACCCGGAGGCGACGCCGGAAGCGACGATCCACACCAACCGCAGGATGCCCCTGCTGCACCAGTTTCCATTAAAGCCCGGGCGGTTCACTTTTGCGCGCCTGTCGCAGTCGCGCAACGAAACCAAGCTTGTCGTCGGCGCGGCGCGCTTCGTCCGGTCGCCGATGGCATTTACCGGCACGTCGGGCGTGGTAAAGTTCGACGCGGGAGCCGGGACGCTTTTCAACGCCATCGTCGCGGAAGGGCTGGAGCACCACTACGCAATCGCCTATGGCGACCACCGTCCCGCCCTGCGGGCCGTCGCCGCCGCTTTCGACATACCGCTGCTCGAGCTTTCCTGATGCTGTTTCGCGACTCAGCCGCCTTGTCCCGCCTGTGGGGAACGGTCTCGCCTCCGCGGATGCTGGGCGATCCGGTGCGCTTCGGCGTCGGGAAGGTTTCCATACCGACAAGCGCCGGCGATTTTACGGTCAGCCTTCACCATTTCGGTGCAAGAATGCGCCTTGGCGGGCCGCGCGCCGTCGATTACGGCCTTGTCCAGTCGCCGCCCGCGGAAGACGTCGTTTCCGTCGCCGACGCCGATGACCGCCTCGTCATCGAAAGCGCGGCCCACAAGATCGTTCTCGACAAGGCGTCGCTTTCGTTTTCGTTCTTTCACCGCGGCCGGGAAATCCTGCGTTCGGCGACGGACGGGCATTTCGTTCGCGCCCAGCGCCTGCCGCCTTTCGCCCGGGACCCGCAGGGCTGGTATGTCCACCTCAATCTGTCCTCGGATGAAAACATCTATGGGCTCGGGGAAAAATGGGGCAAGCTGAACAAGCGGGGCCAGCTTATCTCGTCATACAACCACGACGCCCTCGGCGTGAATGCGGAAGCCTCCTACAAGAACGCACCGTTCTGCTGGAGCACGAATGGCTGGGGCGCATTTGTCCACACCCCGGCGCCGGTCACCCACGGCGTCGGTTTCTCGCCATGGTCGCAGCGGTCCTACGGCGTTTTTGTCGAGGACCATTGCCTCGATCTGTTTGTGTTTTCCGGCGACGACGGCGCGACGATTATTCGCCACTATACAGAACTGACGGGCCGCGCGCCGACGCCGCCGGACTGGTCGCTGGGCGTCATCATCTCCAAGGCTTTTTACCGCGACGCGGACGAGGTTCTCGAAACGGCGCGGGAAATCCGGCGCCGCGGCATGCCTTGCGACACCATCACGCTTGACGGGCGCGCCTGGCAGGACACGCAAACCCGCTTTTCCTTCGACTGGGACGCGACGCGATACCCCGATCCGAAGCGCGTCCTGGCGGCGCTGAAATCGATGGATTTCAAGATCTGCCTTTGGGAGTATCCGCTGATTTCCGTCAACAATCCGCTGTTCGATACTTTTTCGGAAAAAGGCTGGCTGCTTCGCGACGCGCGCACCGGCGGGACCTATGAATATGAATGGGACACCGAACCTTTCGGCGACGTGCTGACCCCGCTGCCCAATTCGGGCATTGTCGATTTTACCCATCCGGACGCCTACGCCTATTGGCGCGACCGGCATGCGGACCTGTTCTCCATCGGCGTCGACATGATCAAGGCGGATTTCGGCGAGCAGGTTACGGACGATACGCTCTCCCATAACGGCGAGACCGGCCGCCGTCTCCATAACGTTTACGCATTCCTTTATAACCGGTGCGTGTACGAAGCAGCGCGGAAATACGCGAAGAACGGCGCCTTTCTGTTCAGCCGGGCGTCCTGGACCGGATGCCAGCGCTTCCCGTCCCAGTGGGGCGGCGATCCGCAGGCGGACTGGGAAGGTCTGGCGGCAAGCCTGCGCGGCGGGCTCTCCTGGGGCATGACCGGCGCGCCGTTTTACGCAACAGATGTGGGCGGCTTTTACGGCGACCAGCGAGATCCGAAACTCTATGTGCGCTGGCTCCAGGCCGCGGTGTTTTCCGCGCATATACGCCTTCACGGCATCGGCGACCGCGAACCGTGGTCATACGGACCGACGGCGGAAGCGGCCGCGACGGAGGCGTTGCTGCTGCGTTATCAGCTCCTGCCCTATCTCAAGAAAGTTCTTCGCCAGTCCCATGAAACCGGCCTGCCGGCGCAGCGCGCCATGGCGCTCGCCTGTCCGGACGAACCGGAAGCCTGGTCGTTCGACGAACAGTTCTTCCTCGGCGACGACCTTCTGGTTGCGCCATGCGTGCGCAGCGACGACACCGTCCGGGTTTACCTGCCGGAAGGACGCTGGCGGCGCTTTCCGACCGGCGAGCCGGTCGAGGGCGGGCGCGTCCGCCGGCTGACGCTGGCCCTGAACGAGATGGCGCTGTTCGTGCGGGAAGGAAGCGAACTGCCGATGGGGCCGGCCCGGCGTTTCGTCGAGCATGACGCCGACCTCGACGCAACCGCGCATGTCTGGCGGGCGGACGATGTCAGGCTCGTTCACTTCGGCGAGGGACCGTAAATCCGTTTACCCCCCGACATGGCGCGATAAACGCCGGCGCCCCGCAGCGGCGAGGCCGGTAATGCCGCGCGGGCGGATTCTGGAGCCAGGCGCCTTCAACGCGACTTACAATTGTCTCCGGTCACAATTGGCTCTGGCTTCTTAAGCGGCGCGTGCCCGCGAACCGCAACACCGGCAGTCCGCTTTTGCTGCAACGGGCTCTAAAACGACATGGCCGCGTCGATGGCCCGCTTCCAGCCGGCGAGCAGCGATCGGCGCTCCGCATCCGGCATGGCGGCGTCGAACCGGCGATCACGCCGCCATGAGGCCGCGATTTCATCCGGCGTTCCGTAGACGCCCGATTTCATTCCCGCCAGATAGGCCGCCCCCAGCGCCGTGGTTTCCATCACCTGCGGACGGTCGACCGGCAGGTTGAGAAGCCCCGCGAGAAACTCGCACATCCAGGTGTTCGCGACCATGCCGCCATCGACCCGCAGGGACGAAGGCGTCGCCCCGTCCTGAACCATGGCGTCGAAAAGATCGTGCGTCTGGTAACAAACCGCCTCCACCATGGCGCGGGCAAGCTCCGCCGGGCCGCTCGCCCGGGTCAGCCCGAAAATCGCGCCCCGCACATCCGCCCGCCAGTAGGGCGCGCCGAGGCCGGTGAAGGCGGGCACGACGTACACCCCGTTGTTGGAGGCGAGCCCGCGCGCGAGCCCTTCGGTTTCGGAAGCGGTCCTGATCACGCCGAGCCCGTCGCGCAGCCATTGCACGCCAGCCCCGGCGACGAAGATCGACCCTTCCAGCGCGTAGGTCGCCTTGCCGTCGAACTGATACGCGATGGTCGACAATAGCCGATTCCCCGACCGAAGAAGCGTCTCACCGGTATTCAACAGGACGAAACAGCCCGTACCGTAAGTGCTCTTGATGTCGCCCGGATGAAAACACGCCTGCCCCACGGTCGCCGCCTGCTGATCGCCGGCGACGCCGAGCAGCGCGATGGACTTGCCGAAAAGGGCCGGCGCCGTCGTTCCGTACTCGCCGTTACTGTCGCGAACCTCCGGCAGCATCGCCTCGGGAATCCGGAACAGGCGCAGCATTTCCTCGTCCCAGCGGTGCTCGGCGATGTTGTAAAGACTGGTGCGGCTGGCGTTGGTGGCGTCCGTGGCGTGCACCTTACCGCCGGTGAGGCGCCACAACAGGAAGGCGTCCACGGTGCCGAAGGCGAGCTTGCCGCACTCCGCCCTCGCCCGGGCGCCCTCCACATGGTCGAGAATCCAGGCGATTTTCGTCGCCGAGAAGTAAGGGTCGAGCAAAAGCCCCGTACGCTGAGCGACATCGGCTTCCGCGCCCTCCCCGCGCAGGGCGTCGCACTGGGCGGCGGTGCGCCGGTCCTGCCAGACGATCGCGTTGTGCAGCGGCGCGCCGGTCTCGCGGTCCCAGACAAGGGTCGTCTCGCGCTGGTTGGTCAATCCGGCCGCGGCGACGGCCGCGCCTTTCGCCTCCGCCTCGGCGATGGCGCTGCGGCAGACATTAAGGGTCGACGTCCAGATCGCTTCCGGATCATGCTCGACCCAGCCATTCGCCGGATAGCGCTGCGGGAACTCTTCCTGCGCCATGCTGACGATGCGCGCGTCGGCGTCGAACACAATGGCGCGGCTTGACGTCGTACCCTGATCGATGGCGAGAATGGCGCTGCGGCCGGGCATAGGCGGACCTTTCCGTTGTCTCGTCCGTTGTCTCGGCCCGAACAGGCCGCCCGGCGCGCCGGCGCAAGGGGCGCCGTGCGGCCGGCCGGGCGGGCCCTCAGGCGGGTTGCACCCTGCGGCGCTTCAGGGCCAGGGCCCACACGCCGATATTCGCCGCCGCCAGGAGCCCGGTGAGAAACCGGAACGCCATGCTGAACGTGTTTTCGACGACGCCGAGCGGAGAAAATAGCAGATAGAGCGCGACAACCAAGGACAAAAGCGTGAACGCGGTCGGACGCGCCAGCGCCCAGGGCGACAGGTCGACGACGTTCTTGCGCTCGTACCGCCAGGGCTCCCTGCGCGGCGCAAGCCGCCCGGCGACGAGCATGATCGCGATCTCGATGACGAAAAGGATGGCGTAGAGATGCAGGAAATGGATCGGCGCGACGTCGTACAGGACAAAGCGGAAAAGCCCGTAGGTCGCGACATGGAAAACGATGGCGATCTTGGCGCCGACCGCCGGAGTGCGGCGGGTGAACAGGCCGACGACGACGATGGCGACGATCGGTATGTTGTAAAAGCCGGTGAAGACGCGGATCACCTGCCACAGCCCTTCCGGCGCGAAATACAAAAGCGGGGCGATCGCGAACGAGAACAGCGCGATGACGACGCTGGCGATCTTCGCCGCCCGGACCAGTTCCGCGTCGCTGAGCGCGCCGCCGCGCCAAGGCGCGTAAACGTCAAGGCAGAACAGCGTCGCCGCGCTGTTCAGCAGGGAGTTGAACGAACTGAACACCGCACCGAGCAGCACCGCCAGGAAAAACCCCGTCATGTAAAACGGCAGCACGTCGCGGATGAGGCGCGGATACGCCTCGTCGATGGTCGCAAGGCCCGGCCCGTACAGGTGATAGGCGATGACGCCGGGGATCATCATCAGGAACGGGACCAGCACCTTGAAGAAACCGGACAAGAGAACGCCCTTCTGCCCCTCGACAAGCGAGCGCGCGCCGAGCGTTCTCTGGATGACGTACTGATTGGCGCACCAGTAAAAGAGGTTGGCGAAAACCATGCCGGTGAACAGCGTCGCGAAGGGCGTCGGGTCCGACCGCCCGCCGATGGCGTTCAGCTTGTGCGTCTCGGTCGTCGCGACCGTCGCAATCCCGCGGGCGAGACTGCCCTCCCCCAGCGCGACAAGGCCCAGCGCCGGCACAATAACGCCGATGGCGAGAAGGCCGATCCCGTTCAGCGTGTCCGACACGGCGACGGCGCGCAGGCCGCCGAAAATGGCGTATACGGAGCCGATCACGCCGATGACGGCGACCGTTGCGACAAGGCCGGGGAAATAGCCCACATTCAACATGCCGGGCACGTTGAACAGTTGCATCACCGCGACCGAACCGGAATAGAGGACGGAGGGAATGGTGACGAGCCCGTAACCCAGCATGAACAGGATCACCGTGTAGCGGCGCACATCCTCGTCGAACCGGGATTTCAGGAACTCCGGCAGGGTGGTGAACGCCCCGGCGAGGTAGCGCGGCAGGAAGACCAGCGCCATCAGCACCGTGGAGACGGCGGCCGTCACCTCCCACCCCATGCTGCTCATGTTGTATCCGTAGGCGGAGCCGTTAAGGCCGATCAGTTGCTCCGCCGACAGGTTGGTGAGGAGAAGCGAGCCGGCGATAAAGACGCCGCCAAGGCCCCGGCCCGCGAGGAAGTAGCCGTCTTTCGTGTCCGCCTCGCCGCGGGTCTTGAGGTAGGAAATCCACGCCACAAGCGCCATGAACGCAGCGCAGGATCCGAGGGTGAGAAGAAGATGCTGGTCCGTCAAGGCGACGCTCTTGGTTGATGGCGGCGGTCATGCTCGATGGCGGTCTGGATCGATGGCGGTCTGGATCGAAGAGCCGATCGCGGCGGCAATGCGGGCGATGCGTAACAAAACCGCCGGCCGCGGGCCAGCGCCCCCCCCCCCTCGAACAGCCCCTCGCGCGCAAACGCTCGCGCGGAGACCCTTTTTCGAAACGCACCGGCGCTAGAACTCGGCGCGGAAATTGACGCCCACATAACGGTCCGCCTCGCGCGGGATCTGATAGCGGAACGTATCGCCGGAATTGGTCGTCACGAAGCTTTCGTCGAGCAGGTTCTTGACGATGAAGGTCAGGCGGTAGGCCTCGTCGACCTCGACGCCCGCGCTCAGGTCCCAGAGATTGTAGGACGGCAGAAGGCTCTGCGCCGGGATCGGAAAGGGGTTGATGTCGCCCTCGGCGAAGCCGCCGCCGAGCGCCGCGGCGGCGTCCGCATCGAGCACGGCGTCATTGACGCTCGGCAGCAGCGATTCCTGCGCCGAGCAGGCGGCAGCCGTCGAAGCCGCGCGAGAAAGCGAGAGAGCCGCCGCAGCGAGTCGAATCGCCGAGGCGAGACAGAGCCGACTGGCGGCGGAATCTGCCGCCAGGGCGGCTGAGAACAGCCGCGACGAGGCGCTTCAGGCAAGGAGACAGTCACATGCAGATTTTCGGAAATGCGAGGCGATGGTGTGGCCCGATGATGTTCGCGCTTTCCCTCGCCGCGTGCGCGAACCCAACGAAACCGGCGGCGCCAGTGATCGCGCCGGTGGAGGTTCCGGCCATGGTGACGCCGGGGCTGCTTGAGCCGCGCCGTCCAGTTCCCGATAACGGGAGCGTTGGCGGTTACATTCGATCTCTGGAAGGAGCGCTTATCCGGTGCAATATGGACAAGAATGAAGTCGCTAAAGAGCTAGGGGGTTAGCGGCGTACTGGGTGATCGTCGATCAGAAAGACTATCCCTTGCTTTTATCGCTTTCGTCATCGCTCGGGTAGGATCGGAGTATGTCGGCGGCGTCGTCTTCATACTGGGCAAACGCCTCAACGACGCGCTTCAGCAGGCCGAGACGGTCAGAGGGTATGGTTTCGACGATGGTGACGATTTCATCAATCGTCAAATCTTCCGGCGTCGTTTCATCAGGCAGAGGATGCCTTGGCAAAAGAAAGGCCGGTCCGATCTTATAGACTGTTGCATATGTGAAGAGCTTTGGAATGCTGATCCCATTCCGAGCGTTTTCCTCGTTTGAAATGATCTGCGTGCTGGAGCCTGTGATTTTTGCAACCTGCCCCTGTGTCAGCCCGGCGGCGTCGCGTGCTTTCTTCAGGCGCGGGCCAACGAACTTCATGTAGTCCGATGTCATAGATCTGATCTCGTTTCGGCGGAAAGGGCGCAGAATCGTCTTCCAGTTACTTTGATAGCATGAGCGGGGGTTTTGACCAAAAGGCGCTATCCCATTTTTTGAACCGCCGGGATTTTTGGCCGGTCAACTTGTGTCGCTTTCGTCATCGCTGGGGTAGGCGCGGGTTTTGTCGGCGTCGTCGTCTTCATACTGGGCAAACGCTTCAACGACGCGCTTCAGGAGGCCGAGACGGTCAGAGGGTATGGTTTCGATGATGGTGACGATTTCATCAATCGTCAAATCTTCCGCTGTCGGATCGTCAGATTGAGGGCGCCTTGGCAATAGATGGGCCGGTCCGACCTCGTATATGCGTGCATATGTAAACAGCTTTGGAATGCTGACCCCATTCCGAGCGTGTTCCTCGTTAGAAATGATCTGTGTGCTTGAGCCGGTCATTTTCGCAACTTGACCTTGCGTCAGCCCGGCAGCGTCTCGCGCTTTCTTCAGGCGCGGGCCAACGAACTTCATGTAGTCCGATGTCATAGATCTGATCTCAGTTAGGCGGAAAGGGCGCAGAATCGTCTGCAAGTTTCTTTGAATAGCATGAGGGGTGGTTTTGACCACAGACGCTATCCCCTTTTCTTGGCCGCCAGGGGGCGCCGCTGAACATCTTTTTGGCGGCGCAAAACAATATTCAAAAAAATATTTCACTCATATATTGAGTTCTAAAATGTAATTTGATACAGAACTACATCTCATAAGTTTAACTCTGGGTGCGTGGGGATCGGCTTGGATATCAGTGGCGAAGACGCTCAGGAAAAAGCCATTGAGGAGGCGATTACATGGCTTCTTGGTGAGCATGGCGGCAAAGTCTCGCTGTCCGGCTTCGATGTTTGCCGTGGCTTTTTGTCCCTTTCCAAAAATCTAAACGTCGCGCCGACCGAGTTGGCGGCGACGCTGGATATGGCGATGAGGCAAGTTCCGATGCTTGTCTTCACATATGACCTGAATGTCAGTCGGCCGGAAAACGTGTTCGAAACAGCAAAGGCTGTAAGGGCCTTTCAGAATAAAGCGGGTACGGAAAAAATCATCCGTATGCTTTTGAAAAAAGATGCCGAAGATACTTTTGAGTAGAATTTGACTCGGGGGCGGTGGCGTCGGGGCGCGGGAATGTCAGGGGAAATCTATTCCCGCGCCCCATCGCGGTCATCAACAAAGAGGAAAAGAGTAATGTCGGAGGGGGCTGTGTTTAAGGCTGGCATTTTAGGTTATCGCGCATTTAACACAGGCGAAATCGTCAGTCTTCCGGTTGGCGGCGACGGGGCATCTGTTACTTACAGGTTGGCCGCTGAGGGCCGTTACTCGTTACTGCGTCCATCCGGCCGGCGAGACCATTGGCACAGTTGGGTTGCTATGCAGGACCATGATGCAGCGGCGCCCAAAACGGTTTGCCTTGCATTTTTGCCTGCTCTTGGATTGTGCGTCGCCCGTCATGTCGGCCAAGACGCCATGCCGTCTTACGCGGCGCCGTTCGATGCCTTAATTGGGCGTATCACCGCGTTGACGACCCATGACGGAGAATTGGCGGCTCTGTCTGACAGCCCGAACGCCATCAGTGTGACCGAAGCAAAGGCATGGATCGATAATGGAGAAGACCAAAAGGGCGTAGCCGGCGTGTACCCGCATTCGACGGTCTACATCCATGAGACTTTCATCGAGGTGCCCGAAGAGATTCAAGCCACCTACCCGAAGGATCTGTTCTTCCGCGCCCAGCCGCTCAATGCGAGGCCGGAACAGTTGCGGCGTTCGGATCTCACTCGACCCATTTACGCCAACGATAACGGCAACCGCCTTTATAGCTTTTACATTCCATTGGGCTCAGCCTCGTCATGCGCCTGTGGGCATGTCTGGATTGGGCCTGCCTGCACTTTACGTGACGACGAGGGCTATTTTTCAAACTGCCCAGGTTGCAAGGCCGGCGCGCAGCAATCCCTCACCCATCTCCCCACGTCGCGTTAGGTGAGGCATTTGATAGCAAAATCAGGAAAATTCTAGGTTTCGTCGATAGCTGACAAAAGCGATGTTCCGGCTAGGTGGTGTCTCAGTTTAAATACTTACATCATCCTGAAGGGCTTCTGGCGGAGTTTGGCCCTTATAATTTGTTCGCCATGCCTAGTGCGAGCGACTTACGACGCCCCAAGGCGGTCTCTGACGCCGATGACAGCTTCATCCTCGAAGGGGACTTTACAGGGCGAAATTCAAGCTGGCGATCTGGGAGAAAGCGGACATTACACGCGCTGGATTACAGAGGCATTTCGATCGTATTCATGATGCGGTCGGTTTCGGACAGAATCTTAATGATCTTCTGATAATGGCGAATGTCCTCGAATGACAATTCTCGGCCCTTGCGGTCTTTCAGCCATTTTTGCGCCGGTTGGTAGCCACCGATGTAAAAGCCCCATGAGATTTCTGGGACGGTGTCGAAATATTGCGTTCTGTTGATGTAAACACGCCCCTTTTCGAACGTCGGTTGGTCGACAGTATTGTCTCCGTCCTCGCCCGGTTCGGTTTCGAACGGATATGGAGTCTCGCCAATCGCGGCGTCTTCCATCAAATGCAGACGGCGTAGTGCCTCGCCCTTTTCACGCACCGACCAGAACACTTCCGGCGACTTCGGCCACGGAATGCGCGGGAAGTCGATTTTCAGAAACTCCGCATAGGTCTCGCGATAGGCGGGGCAGTGTAATACGCCGTAGATATAGTCGAACACATCGAATTCGTTCGCTTCTTTGCCCGGCGCAGCGCCGGTGAGGCCTGCACCTCCGTAATTTTCGCCGTGCGCTTTTTCTGCCTCGCTTGCAGGGGAGAGTGGCCGCTTGCCCGCCAGTTTGCGCAGCTTCGCGTAAAGCTTTTGATCGAAATTCACCCGACGCTGTTCGTCCTTGTGGGCGTTTTCATCCGGGTAGAGATAGAGAGGGAAAATATTATTCGTATCATAGGCGCTATAAATCTTATGGCCAGCCATGTTCTTAACTGCCAATCCACCTAGACCGTCTCTTGTGATTTTTGGAATTGCAAAAGCTAACTGAGGCGTTCGCAAGAATTGGCGCATTACGTCAACGCGCCAACGCCAAATCAATTTGTTATCAAAATACGTCCACCGAGTATCAAATGGCCTATAACAAAAGGGAACAATTTTGCTTTCATCAAAACGTATCGAAGAGCGATTCTCTATCAGCCACTTTGCGTAATTCTT
Source organism: Parvularcula sp. BBD 1991-13 (assembly GCA_001657385.1). Classification (GTDB taxonomy): domain Bacteria; phylum Pseudomonadota; class Alphaproteobacteria; order Caulobacterales; family Parvularculaceae; genus Hyphococcus. The sequence goes on from LYSZ01000003.1 coordinate 500,299, forward strand.
CCCCAATGAAAACTTTGTCTTCAATTCTGCTTCCGTTATTTCCGTTCCTAACAGAAGGCGAATATTTTCGCCAATCGAACGCCTTTTCTCCTGAACAATAAAACCATCGCCCATGGTTACAATGCCTGAAACGTTCGCCGTCATGAGTTCATCTATGGAAAACCCATTCTCGTAATTTTCGCGCAGCTCCCAATTTCTTTCAGCAAACGGATACCGAGGGCCACGTAAATCGAGTCGATTCCAATCTGATTTTAACAGTGATGCATTCCGTAGAGATTCGTATTTTTCCTGCCTTTCTCCCCATATTTCAGAATGATAAACCTCCGCCAGCGGAGAACCTGATTTTTTCTTTTTCGAAGACTTCTTCTTCACCGCGACAATTATCGCCACGCCCTGCTGGATATCGAAGACGTTCTTATCCGGCGATCCGTCCGGCGAGACTTCTTTTTTCTTGGCGTTGCCGTGCAGGTCCATGACGTAAATCTTGTCGAAGGTCGTTAAGAGATGCCAGCGCATGCCGCGAAATGTCGGATTGTCGAGATAGCCATGATTGGTAACAAAACCGAGTACACCTTCGCCGTTCTTTTCGATCATATGCTCAGAGAAGCGAATGAATTTCACATAGTCGTCATGCAGCCAATGCTTACGTTCGCCAAAATGCTCGCCGTCCACATATTTATAATCTTCGATTAGACTGACGATCCATTCGCCCATATTCTGGGAAATGCCCGAATAAGGCGGGTTGCCGATCACGCACATGATTGGTTGGTCGCGCTTGACCTCATTGGCGCCCCGCGCCTCATTGGAGAGCCAGCGCGCCATCAACAAATCGCGCTGGTCGGGCTGGCCTTCCTCCAACGAATTGGTGAGATAGACAGACAGGCGAGGCGGGTTTGCCGACGGCTTATAACCAAGCTCCGTCAGCACCATGTCGAGCTTCATGTGGCACATGGCGTAGGACGCCATCAAAAGCTCGAAGCCGTGCAGGCGCGGGATCAGGTCTTTCTCCACATAGAACGACCATGCGCCGGACCCGGCGGCTTTGACCCGCGGGGCGATCTGTTTGATTGCCTCGGCGAGGAACGTGCCCGTGCCGGTGGCCGGATCAAGGATCTGCACCCGGTGCACGTCGCGCTTTTCAAAATTCGATTTGGTTTTCTTGCCACCTTTAATTGCCGGGCCCGCTGCGCCAAGGTCCCAGTCGACGGTAACTTTCGAGGTATCGGCGAGGCCCTCCGAAAGCCCGAACTCTTTCTTCAGAACATCATCGACCGCGCGGACGATAAAATTGACCACCGGCTCCGGCGTGTACCAGACGCCGCGCGCTTTTCGCTTTTTGGGATTATAGGCAGCGAGAAACGTCTCGTAGAAATGCAGGAAAGGGTCGTTGCGCTGGGTCGTGGACCCGTATTTCGACATGAGATCGGCGACATTGCAGGCCTGAAAAATCTCGGCCAGATCGTCGATCACCCATGAAATGCGCTCATCAAGATCTGGCCCGGCGATATAGCTGAACAAGCTGCGCAGGAACGGATTGGTTTTCGGCAATAGCTCCAGAGCTTCCTGGCGCGAAAAGTCCTGCGGCGTAGGGTCGTGAAGGCGCGCGGCGAACATACCGTAAGCAATGGTTTCCGCATAGAGGTCGGCGAATTCGCCGATGGAAATATCGTCGATCAGATTGTCCTTGAACGCCTGATATTGCGCATAAAGGTCAGTTTTTTCGGCGTCCTCATCTTCCAGCGTGTTGGCAAGCACATCCTTGATGAGGATCGCCTTGCCCGCCATGCGTTCGGCGAGGCGTCTCGGCGATTTAATGGTCTGCGGTTTTTCAAGCGTGAAGTCCCGCAGCATCTGTTCCAGCGCATTGAATTTGCGCGGGATCGGCTGGATGCCGCCATCGAAATCAGCAATTTTGATTTCTGAAACGATCTCGCCTTCGCGGTAAAAAATCCACTCAAGGCAATTCGTGTAGATCAGGTTGGAAAGGCCATCGACATAGCGCTTCTTTTGCGCTGCGTTGGTACCCTTCATTTTCTTCAGATCGACATGCAGGTCTTTCGCCTCGCAATGGCCGATAACGATATCGCCCCGCCGAAACACAAAGTCTGGGGCGCCGACTTTCTCGCGCTTGGGTTCGTTTTGCGCCGTGACTTTCGTGTGAATATTGTCGAACAGCTTTTTCAGCGCCGGACGGTAAGAGTGCTCAGTGGCGTCCCCGGCTTGGTGTACGGCAATGACTTCGGTAAGAAAATCGCTCAACATTGAAGGGCCGTTTTCAACAAAAACCGACACATATCGTGATTTTGGAGAGAATCACTAGCTTTCTGAGATGCGAACCAAGTTCGCTTATGTCTGTTTTGGAAAAGCAATAGCCAAACGGACTGTTTCGATTATATCCCCTTCTGCGCGCATTGCAGCCGAAGCTCAGCGACCTAAACTCGCCCAAGCCGGACACTGGCCACATTGGCGCGGTTGGCGGGTTCCGGCGAACAACGTTGCCTGAAAACACCGATTTCGAACTGAGACACTACCCGCTACCGGTTGGCCTCGGCCTCTTCCAGCGCCTCGCGCAGTTCCTCGATTTCGGCGTCGGTCAGTTCGCCGTCATTGCGGTAGGTCCAGCCCGGCTCGAACGGGGCGGGCCCGATCGCGGGGCGGTTGCCCTCGACGCCGCGGCTGAGATTGTCGTCCCCGGCGTCGGGCAAGGCGTTGAGATCGCCCGCGCCGCGCGACGGGCTGCGCAGATCGCGGGCGCGCTGAAGGTCCTGGTATCGCCGCGCCGCGGACGTGCCGAGCACCTTGTCGAGATCCGGACCGGTGCGGCCCGTCGCCTGCTGCTGGCGCAACAGATCCGCGGCGCGGCTCCAATCCTCGCCGCTGTCGCCGGGACGCCAGCCGGAACGGATCTCCGGACGGCCGGCGCATTCCTCCGCCTTGTCGTCATTGAGGAACTCTTCGGGACAATAGATCGCCACCACGCCCGAGGAGCCGATCTCGCCCTCGGGCGTCTCTCCCTCCGGCAGGGCGCCGTCAGGCATGGCGACCTGGGGAAGCGCCACCTGCGGCATGATGAACGTGCGCCCGCCCAGGGTCGGCTCCCGGTCGAACATATCGTCGCCCTGAAGCGCAGACTCCCCGGACGTTTCAGCCTCGACGACGGCGTCGGTGTCTTCGGCGCTCCCGTCCAGCGGCGCTTCCTCGTCGAGCGCCCCCTCCTGAACCTCGCCCTCCTCGCCGGCGGCGTCCTCGCCCTCGCCCTCATCCGCGCCGATCAACTCCTCCAGCCCGGTTTCGCGCCGCGCCTCCGGCGCTGTGTCGATCAACGGCTCGGCGGCGTCCTGCTGCGGCGTCTGCTCAACCGGCTGCTCCGGCGGCGCCGGCAGGGACGACGCGTCCTCGGCCGTCGGCGCCGCATCGGGAATCAGCGGTTCGGGCGCCTCGGCGGGCGGCGCGAATTGCGGTTCGAGGTCGAGATTGAGCTGCTGCTCGGGCTCGGGCTCGGGCTCGGGATCTGGCTCGGGTTCAGGCTCGGGTTCAGGCTCGGGCTCGGGCTCGGGTTCTGGTTCAGGTTCAGGTTCAGGTTCGGGCTCTGGCTCAGCCGGGCTCTCCGGCTCCGGGACAGGGTCCGGCTCCGGCTCGGGCTCCGGTTCGAACTCCTCCACCACTTCAGGCTCGGGCTCGGGCTCGGGCTCGGGTTCGGGAACCAGATCGGGATCGCGCAGGAGCAGCGGTTCGGGACGCTGCATCTCAACAAGCGTAATGTTGATGGTCTCGCCAGGGGCGGCGGGAATCCAGATCCGGACCCGGGCGAAAACGCCCAGCGCGGTCAGCACCAGAATGTTGAAGGAGATGGCGAGCGCGATGGCCGCGGCGCCCCGGCGGCGGTCATCGGCGGCGAGCCGGTCGAGCAGCCTGGCGCTGGCCCGGTTCCAGGGCGCGAGCGGCTTCGCCAGCGACGCGCCGATCACGGCCAGGATCCCGCGCCCCGGCGGCCGCGACCGCCCTCGCGCGCGCGTTTCCTCCCGCGGCGGCTTTTCCTTGCGCGCCTTGCCGGATGGCCCTTTCGCTCCCGTCATGCGGCGGACCATTGATCGGCGGACCCAGTGCGCTTAAACGCGAGGCAGCGAACAAGGAGAAGGGCCAAGTGAAAGTCCTGTTGATCGGCGGCGGCGGTCGGGAACATGCACTGGGATGGAAGATTGCGCAAAGTCCGCTCCTGACCAACCTCTATCTGGCGCCGGGATTGCCGGGGCTCAATTGCCTCGACAAAAAAAATACAGGCGAAACAATCCAAAGCGAAACCGTCGCGGCGCCGCCCGACGATCCCCAAGCGCTTAGCGCATTCGCCGCGGAAAATGAAATCGATCTTGTGGTCGTGGGGCCCGAGGCGCCGCTGGCCGACGGCCTCGGCGACGCCCTGCGCGCGCGCGGCGTGCCCTGTTTCGGTCCGGACCGCGCCGCCGCCGCGCTGGAAACCTCCAAGCGCTTCATGAAGGAAGTCTGCGCCGCCGCCGGCGCGCCCACCGCCGCTTACGGACATTTCAAGACCGCCGCCGACGCCCGGGCCTTCCTGCGGACGCAGACCGCCCCCTACGTCGTCAAGGCCGACGGTCTCGCCGCCGGCAAGGGCGTCGTCATCGCGCAAACCCTCGACGAGGCGGACGCGGCCGTGGACGCCATGCTGGGCGGGCGCTTCGGCGCGGCGGGCGAGGAGATCGTCATCGAGGAATTCATGGACGGCGAGGAAGCGAGCTTTTTCGCCATCACCGACGGGACGGCCATCCTGCCCCTGATCGCCGCGCAGGATCACAAGCGCGCCCATGACGGCGACGCGGGTCCGAACACCGGCGGCATGGGCGCCTATTCGCCGGCGCCGGTATTCACCGAAACCGTGCGTGAGCGGACGATGAAGACCATTGTCGAGCCTGTCGTCGCGGAGATGAAGGCCCGCGGGACGCCTTATGCGGGCGTTCTCTACGCCGGGCTGATGATCAAGGACGAGACCCCGAGGCTGGTTGAAATCAACGCCCGCTTCGGCGATCCTGAATGCCAGGTGTTGATGCGGCGACTGGACAGCGACCTCCTGCCGCTCCTGCATGCGGCGGCGACGGGAACCCTCGCCGGCAAGACCGCCCGCTGGCGCGACGAGGCGGCCGCCCTCGTCGTGATGGCTGCGAAGGGATATCCGGGCGCCTATGAAAAGGGCTCGGAGATCAGTGGCGTCGACGCGGCGAACGCCCTGCCCGGCGTTGTCGTTTTCCACGCCGGGACGAAGCTGGGCGACGACGGCGCGCTTCTCGCCAATGGCGGGCGGGTGCTGAACGTGACGGCGACCGGCGCGGACATCGCCGAGGCGGTGGCGCGCGCCTATGCCGGCGTTGACGCGGTCGACTGGCCGGAGGGATTTTACCGGAAGGATATCGCATGGCGCGCCCTGGCGCGCGCCGAAGGGGAGCGCTAGACCATGAAGCCCCTCAAGCAATGGCGGGACGACGCGCAGTATTTCACCGCCAACGGCGCGCGCATCGCCTACTGGACGAGCAAACGGCCGGACGACGAAAAGCCGTGGCTGCTGCTCATTCACGGCTACCCCACGTCCTCATGGGACTGGTCCGGGCTCTGGCCGGGTCTGAAAAACCGCTTCAACCTCGCCGCCCTCGACATGCTCGGCTTCGGGCTCTCCGACAAGCCGCGGGCGATCCGCTACGCCATCGCCGATCAGGCCGACCTGCAGGAAGCGCTGCTCGCGCAACTCGGCGTCGGCGAGGCGCATCTCTTCGCGCACGACTATGGCGACACCGTCGCCCAGGAACTGCTCGCCCGCGACCATGAGGGGATCTTGAGCTTTTCCATCAAGTCGGTCTGCTTCCTGAACGGCGGGCTGTTTCCCGAACAGCACCGGGCGCGGCCGATCCAAAAGCTGGGCCTGACGCCCCTTGGCGGGCTGATCGGCCTGCTGATGACGCGGGCGAAGTTCCGCGACACCTTCGACGGGATCTTCGGACCGAATACGAAGGCGCCCGATGCGGAGATCGACGCCCACTGGGCGCTGATCAACGAAAACGGCGGGCGCGGCGTGCTTCACAAGCTCCTGCGCTACATCCCGGAACGGCGCGCCTTTCGCGAGCGCTGGGTCGGCGCCTTGAAGGACACGTCCGTTCCCCTGCGGCTGATCAATGGCGGGGCGGACCCCGTCTCCGGCCGGCATCTCTACGACTATTACCGGGACCAGGTTCCGAACGCCGACGCGGCGCTGTTCGACGACATCGGCCATTATCCGCATACGGAAGCGCCGGAACGCACCCTCTCCGCCTTCCTCGACTTCCACAAGAAACACTGGCCGGAGAGCGCGTAATGGCTGTTTATTTCAGCATCTTCCTCACCATCTTCCTCGCCGAGCTTGGCGACAAGTCGCAGCTCGCCGCCGTGCTGCTCGCCAGCGACGACGACCGCTCGCGGATCATGGTCTTCGCCGCGGCGTCGACGGCGCTGATCGCCGCCACCGGCCTGTCGGTTCTGCTCGGCGCGGCGGTGGAGCGCCATTTCGGCGAGTTGCCGCTGAAACTGCTCGCCGGGCTCGGCTTTATCGCGATCGGCGTGGTAATGGTCGTCGACAATTTCAGCGCCGCTTGAGGAGACCCGCCCCATGTCGTCAGATCCCGCCGCAGATTTCACCGGCCTCAGCGAAACGCCGGCGCATCTGAAATTCGACGAAGACGCGCTTCTCGCCTATATGCGCGAGCATGTCGACGGCTTCGCCGGTCCGCTCGGCGTCAGGAAGTTCAAGGGCGGACAGTCGAACCCCACCTACCTCGTCACGACGCCGGAAAAGAAATACGTCCTGCGGCGCAAGCCGCCGGGCAAGCTCCTGCCGTCGGCCCATGCGGTGGATCGGGAATATCGCGTGATGACCGCCCTCGGCGCCAGTGGCTTTCCGGTCCCGAAAACCTACGCCCTGTGCGAGGACCCGGACGTGATCGGCACGGCTTTTTTCATCATGGATTTCGTTGAGGGACGGATCTTCTGGCGCTCGGACCTGCCGGAAGTCGCGCGCGAGGCGCGCGCGCCCCTTTACCATGCGCTGACCGACACGCTGGCGGACCTGCACATGATCGACTACGAGGCCGCCGGCCTCGGCGATTACGGCAAGGCGGGGAACTATTTCGAGCGCCAGATCGGCCGCTGGTCGAAACAGTACAGGGGCGCCGAGACGGAAACCATCGAAGACATGGACATGCTGATCGACTGGCTGCCCTCCGCCATTCCGCAGGACGACGCGGTGAGCATCGTTCACGGGGATTTCCGTTTCGACAACGCGATCGTTCACCCGACGCGGCCGGAGGTGCTCGCGGTGCTGGACTGGGAGCTGTCCACCCTCGGTCATCCGCTGGCGGACTTTACCTATTTTCTGATGGTCTGGAACTTTCCCAGGGACGTGCGCGGCGGGCTGATGGGCGCGGATCTCGACGCCCTCGGCATACCGACGATTGAGGAAACCGTGGAACGCTACGCCGCGCGCACCGGCCGCGGGCGGATCGACGGTCTCGATTTCTGCTTCGCGTACAACACGTTCCGTCTCGCCTCGATCATCCAGGGGGTCTACGCCCGCGCCCTGCAGGGGAACGCCTCCTCGCCGGAAGCGATGAAAATGGGGCGGCAGATCCGCCCGCTTGCGGCCCTCGCGCGCCACTACGCCGTGAAAGCCGGCGCCTGAGAGCGAAGCGCCTTCCACTCAATCACAACTGGCTGCGGATTCTTGAAGCGGAAGGTCTTGCGGACAGGCGAAACCGGTTCCCGGCCAATGTTTCCCGTCCTTCAACGGCGCCCGCAACGCGCTGAACCAGGAACGCGCCGTCAGGCGTTCGGCGCGCCTTCCCCCGGCGCCGCGTTCGCGCCGTCGCCGTCTTCACCGGGAAGATCGTCTTCCAGCAGGATGCGCTGCGCCGCGCCGTCGAGGTCTTCATATTGCCCGGATTTCAGGGTCCATAAAAATCCCGCCAGCGCGAGGCCGCCGAGAAACAGGGCGATCGGTATCAGGAACAATATCGCCGTCATTACACCCCCCGCCTCAGCGTTCTCGCCTCAGCACGCTCGCCTTAACGTCGCCGCTGCGGACTTGCGCCCTTCGCCCTTTGCCCGGCGCCCGGGAAAGCCGCAGCGCGTTTAAAATCACGATGACCGACGACCCCGACATGGCGAGGGCCGCGATCAACGGCGTCACCAGACCGAACACGGCGATCGGAATGGCGCAGACGTTATATAGAACGGAAAAGCCGAAATTCTCAACCATGCGGCGGCGCGCGTCGCGCGCCACGCCGTAGGCGGCGGCGACCGGGGCGAGGCCGTCGCCCTGGAACACGAAATCCGCCGACGCCTGCGCCGCGTCCGCCGCCGTCCCGGGCGACAGGGAGGCGTGGGCGGCGGCGAGCGCCGGCGCGTCGTTCAGCCCGTCGCCGACCATCGCCGTCCTGAGGCCAGCGCCGCGCAACGCGTCCAGCCGGGCGATTTTCTCCGCCGGCGACAGGTTGGCCTTCCAGTCGGCGATCCCCGCCGCCTCGGCGATGCGCCGCGCCGGCCCGTCATGATCGCCGGAGAGCATCTCCACCTTGAGCCCGCGCGCGGTGAGCGCCTTCACCGTTTCGCCGGCGTCGCGCCGCAATTCGTCGTCGAAAGCGAACCGCACCGCGCGCGCCTCGCCGAGGCGGAACCACGCTTCGCTGGTTCGTCCGGCGCCCGGCGCGCCCGCCTCTCCCGGCGCAACGCCGACCCAGTCGGCCTTGCCGAAGCGCGCCCGCTCGCCGTCGATCACGCCTTCCACGCCGCACCCGGACGTCTCGCTGACATCCGCCGCAAGCGGCCCCGGCCCCGCCGCGGCGACCACCGCCCGCGCCAGCGGGTGGCGGCTCGCCCGCGCCAGCATGGCGGCGCCGGCAAGCGCGCCCTCCGGGACGGCGTCGCGGTTGACGAGCCGGATGCGGCCGAGGGTCAGGGTGCCGGTTTTGTCGAACACGACGGCGTCGACTTCCGCGAGGCGCTCCAGCGCGTCGCCGGACTTCACCAGCACGCCCTCGCGGAACAGCCGGCCGGTCGCCACCACCTGCACCGCCGGGGCGGCGAGGCCCATGGCGCAGGGGCAGGTGATGATCAGGACCGCAACCGCGTTCATGACCGAGGCGCGCAAGCCCCCGTCGGCGATGAAGAACCAGCCGAGAAAGGTCGCCAGGGCGAGCGTATGCACCACCGGCACGTAGAGACGCGCGGCGCGGTCGGCGATGCGCACATAGCGGCTCTTGTTCTGTTCGCCCGCCTCGATCAGGCGGGTCAGTTCCGCGATCAGGGAATCGTCCGTGGTCGCCGAGGCGCGCATGACCATCCGCGCCGAGATGTTCAGCACCCCGGCGTAAAGCTTGTCGCCGACCCCGCGCCGGGCCGGGGCGCTCTCCCCGGTGACGAGGGAGACGTCGACTTCCGAGGCGCCCTCGACGATATCGCCGTCCACCGGCGCGCGGTCGCCCGGCGACAGGAGGATGCGGTCGCCGGGCGCGATATCGCGCGCCGCGACGGCCTCCACCGCGCCGTCATCGCTCAGCCGCCGCGCCGTCGTCGCCTGTAGCGCGAGGAGATCCTGCGCCGCGGCGCGAGCCCGCGCGCGCAACCGGTGGTCGAGGAACCGCCCCACCAGCAGAAAGAAAAGCAGCATAACCGCCGCGTCGAAATAGGCGTGGGCGCCATGGTTGAGGGTTTCGAAAATGCTGAGCGACAGGGCCAGGAGGACCGCCAGCGAAATCGGCACGTCCATGTTCGCGCCGCCCTTTTTCAACGCGTTGAAGGCGGAGCGAAAGAACGGACGCCCCGCATAGAGGGCGGCGGGAACGGCGATCATGCCGGAAATCCAGTGCATCAGGGTGCGCGTCGCTGCGCCCATTTCGCCCTCGTGACCGGCCCATACGGATACGGACAAAAGCATGACGTTCGCCATGGCGAACCCGGCGACCCCCATGCAGCGCAGGAGGAACCGCCCTTCCCGGTCCTCGTCGGACGCCGCCGCGCGCGGATCGAACGGCGCGGCGCGGTAGCCGAGGGCGGCGAGGGTTTTGACGATCTCGACGGGTTCGAGCGCGCCGTCCCGCCATGTCACCGCCAGCTTGCCGGTGGAAAGGTTCAACCGCGCGCGCGACACCCCCGGCAGGGCGGTCAGGCCGCCCTCGATTTTCGAAATGCACCCGCCGCACTTCGCGCCGTATACGGAAAGGTCGAGGCTCGCCGCGCCGCCGGCGCGCCTGACGAAAGGAGACGGATCAACGATGTCCTCGCCGCCGGCGGCGGCCGTTTCGCCCCCGCCCGCCGACGCCGGCTCAAGATTGCCGGGGCAGCCGGGCGACGCCGGCGCGTATGCGCCGTCCGCGGTCATCGCCGCCCGCCGCCCGGGGCGACGTTACTGGGAGCGGCGTCAATGGGAGCGGCGTCATCGGCGCTTTCCGCGCCGGGGATCTTAACGCCCGGGACCTCGATGCGCGCCGTGAAGTCGAACGTCTCTCCCGCCGGATTTTCGGCCCGCGCGGCGAGGCGCCACGCGCCCGGCGCCAGCGCTCCCGCTTCGGCGCGGTATCGCCCCTCGCCCATGGACATGAAGGAAAGCGCCCGGTCGTCGCGGTCATGCACGATGCGGCGCAATTGCCCCGCGACCGTCAGCCCCTTGAGCGGCGCGCCATCCGCATCGAGAAGCCGCACCTCGATCACCCCGTCCGCGCCGGTTCTGAGGATTTCCGCGCTCCAGCCGAGGGCCGCCTGTTCGGCCCGTTCGGCGAGCACCTCGTTATAGTTGAGGCCCTGAAGATAGGACTTTTTCATCGATTCGCCGGGAAAGGTCCGCAGGGCGAAGGTCAGGAAGATGACGTTCACGATAATGATCACGCCGAAAAAGCCGAGGATGATAAGCAGCACGTGGCGGCCGGTAAGGCCTTTTGCGACGGATGCGTTCAGGCGCATGGGACTCATCCTTTCGACAGGAAGACGGTCGGGTTGACCGCTTTTTCGCCGCTGTCGACGTCGGTGACGCTGATCGTGATCGGGATCGACGGTTCGGCGAGGGCGTCCGAGGGCATGGTGATGAACAGCCGCAGCGAGCGCACGGCGTCGCCGCCCGCCGTCACGATGCGCGAGCCGCCGTCGAACTCCTCGCCGACGGCGGTCAGCGTCATTTCCGCCGGGCCGTCCACGTCGAGCTGGAAGCTGCGCAAGGTGTTGTCGCGGTTGACGATCTTCACCGTATACGCGTTGCGCACCGAACCGTCCGATAACAGAACGTAAGGCGGGGTGCGGTCGCGCAGGACGTTGAGGTTGACCGTATCGCGGTTGACGAGGGTGTAGAGCATGATCGCCGAGACGAGAACGAGGACAACGCCGTAAAGCATCGTCCGCGCGCGCAGTAGGTTGGATTGCGGCTTCCGCCCGGCGGCGCGGCGGTCCATGTTGGCGTCGGTGTCGTAGCCGATCAGGCCGAGCGGGCGGCCGACCTTCGCCATGATCTCGTCGCAGGCGTCGATGCACAGGGCGCAGTTGATGCACTCAAGCTGTGCGCCGTCGCGAATGTCGATGCCCATGGGACAGGCCGCGACGCACGCCTTGCAGGAAACGCAGTCGCCGCGCCCTTCCCAGCTTTCGCCTTTTTTGTGCGGCCCGCGCGGCTCGCCCCGGTCGGCCTTGTAGGTGACCTGGAGCGTTTCCTCGTCGGTCAGCGCCGCCTGGATGCGCGGCCAGGGGCACATATAGGTGCACACCTGCTCGCGCATGGAGCCGGCGAAGATATAGGTGGTGAAGGTCAGAAGGCCGAAGAAAAAATAGGCCGTGAACGGCGCCTCGCCCTTGAGGAACTGCGCGGCGATGGTGGGCGCGTCGTGGAAATAAAAGATCCACGCGCCGCCGGTGGCCATGCCGATGAAGATCCAGACCGCGTGCTTGGCGACTTTCTTGCCGATCTTGCCCGGGGTCCACGGCGACTTCGAAAGGCGGATCCGCTTGTTGCGGTCGCCCTCGATCAACCGCTCCACCGCAATGAAAAGATCCGTCCACACCGTTTGCGGACAGGTATAACCGCACCACAGCCGCCCGAACAGGGCGGTGGCGAGGAACAGGCCGAGCGCGGCGATGATCAGAAGGCCGGTGACGTAGTACAATTCGTCTGGCCAGATCTCGATGAAGAAGAAATAGAAGCGGCGTCCTTCGAAGTCGACAAGGATCGCCTGGTTCGGCTCCGCCGGCCCGCGCTCCCACCGCACCCAGGGAAGGGCGTAATAGAGCCCGAGGGTGACGGCCATGACGGCCCATTTCAGGGCGCGGAATTTTCCGTGCACCAGCTTCGGATAGATCGGAACCCGCGCCTTGTAGAGGCTGCGCCGCTCGGCGCTGTTGACGGCGTCCACGTCATAGGTGTGGACGCTGTGCGCGCCGACATCATCCGCAGGCGGCGGCGCGGTCGTCTCGGCGGTATCCCCGGCCATGGCGTCCATAGGGCGTCACCTCAAGCTTTGGCGACCGATAATCGCCGAGTGTTTGTTACTCGCCGCCGCCAAGGGCGTGGACATAGACGGCCAGCGCGATGATCTGATCATCTCCCAGACGATCGGTCCAGGCGGGCATGACGCCGCCCCGGCCTTCATAGATCGTCTCGTGAATGGTCTCGCGCTCGCCGCCATAAAGCCAGATAGCGTCGGTCAGGTTGGGCGCGCCCAGGGCCTGAACGCCGACGCCGTCCGCGCCGTGACAGCTCGCGCATTGCTGCTGAAAGACCGGCTCGGCCCGCTCGACCGCCGCGGCGTCCGCCTCGCGGCCGGACAGGGCGACGACATATTCCGTCAGGTCCGAAATCTGTTCGCGCGGCAACAGGTTGTCGCGGCCATAAGCCATCATCATGTTGAAGCGGGTTTCGGGATGGCCCGAACGAATGCCGTAATGCAGCGTCTGCTGAATATCCTCCAGCTTGCCGCCCCACAGCCAGGCGTCGTCGACAAGGCTCGGATAACCGGCGAATCCCTGCCCGCCCGCGCCGTGACAGGTGGCGCAGTTGTCGCCGAACAGCGATTCCCCCGCCGCCATGGCGAACTGCAACAGGTTCGCGTCGTTCTCGATCGCCTGCAGCGACGGCGCCTCGATGAGCTGTTGCGTCGCCGCGGCCCGCTCCTCGTTGAGGGCGGCCATCTGCACGGCGACGTTTTCCCGCTCGGAGTGATTGCGCACGCCCTTGGTGTAGCCGGCGATCCCCGGCCAGGCGGGCATCAGCACCCAGTAGACCAGCGACCAGATCACCGTCGCGTAGAACACGATCAGCCACCACCGCGGCAACGGATTGTTCAGTTCCTTGATGCCGTCCCATTCGTGGCCGGTGGTCTCCACACCGGTGAAATCGTCGACATCCTTCTGCGTGTTGTTATTCTCTGCCACGGTCTTCTTCCTCATCGTCAAGCGGTATCTGTCTTGCGCGGTCGAACTTTTTGCGGTTGCCCGGCGCGAGCGCATAGATCAGCACCAGAATGAAAGCGAACACAAAGAGCAGGAGCCCGCCCGTCTGCGCAAAACTGGATAGAGTTTCATACATCGCGGCTCACCGGTAGTTTTCCTCGGCCTCGTAAGTGGAGAAATCCACCATCGAGCCGAGGATCTGAAGATAGGCGATCATCGCGTCCATCTCCGTGATGCGGCGAGGATCGCCGTCGAAATCGCGGATCTGCGCCTTCGGATAGCGGGCGATGAACGCATCGTAATTCTCCGAAAACGGATCGAGCTGGGTCTTCAGGTCGAGCGCGGCGTTTTCGATCATGTCGTCGGTATAGGGAACGCCGACGGCCCGGTTGGTCTTCAGCCACGCCTCGACCTGCGCGTAGTCAAGCTCGCGCTCGTTCAGGAACTTGTAGGGCGGCATGATCGATTCCGGCACCAGGCTGCGCGGATCGATAAGATGCTGGCGGTGCCATTCGTCGGAATACTTGCCGCCGACCCGCGCAAGGTCGGGCCCGGTGCGTTTCGATCCCCACTGGAACGGATGGTCGTACATGCTCTCCGCCGCCAGGGAGTAATGCCCGTAGCGTTCGACCTCGTCGCGCAGGGGGCGCACCTGCTGACTGTGGCAGACATAGCATCCCTCGCGAACATAAATGTTGCGGCCGGCCAACTCCAGCGGGGAGTACGGACGAACCCCCTCCACTTCCTCGATCGTGCTTTCCAAGTAGAACAATGGCGCGATCTCGATGATGCCGCCGATGGAGACCGTGACCAGAATGGCCAGGGACAGGATGAGGCCGTTCTTTTCGAGAAACTGATGTCGGTTCAGCATGGGTCCCAAATCTCCTTATTCGGCCGGGACGGCGCTCGGCGCCGCAGCGGTTTTGAATTCCTTCTCGCGCACGTCGCCGCGCGCCGTCCGCCAGAGGTTGTAGGCCATGATGCCGGCGCCGATGGTGAACAGGAGCCCGCCCAGCGCGCGAATGATGTAGTAGGGATGCATCGCCTCGACGGTCTCGACGAACGAGAACTCAAGGAAGCCGAATTCGTTATAGGCGCGCCACATCAGTCCCTGCATGATGCCCGACACCCACATGGCGGTGATGTAGAGCACGATGCCGATGGTCGAAATCCAGAAGTGCCATTCGACAAGCTGCTTGGAGTAGAGCGACTTGCGCCGCCACAGCCACGGAGTCAGGCAGTAGAGCGCGCCGAAGCTGATATAGCCGACCCAGCCGAGGGCGCCGGAATGCACATGGCCGATCGTCCAGTCGGTATAATGCGACAGGGCGTTGACGGCGCGCACGGACATCAGCGGCCCCTCGAAGGTCGACATGCCGTAGAACGCCACCGAGACCACCATCATGCGGATCACCGGATCGGTGCGCAGCTTGTCCCACGCGCCCGACAGGGTCATCAGGCCGTTGATCATGCCGCCCCAGGACGGCATCCACAGCATGATCGAGAAGGTCATGCCAAGCGTCTGCGCCCATTCGGGAAGCGCCGTGTAGTGAAGGTGGTGCGGCCCGGCCCAGATGTAGATGAAGATCAGCGACCAGAAGTGCACGATCGACAGGCGGTAGGAATAGACCGGCCGTTCCGCCTGTTTCGGAATGAAATAGTACATGATGGCGAGGAAGCCGGCGGTGAGGAAGAAGCCCACCGCGTTATGCCCGTACCACCATTGCGTCAGCGCGTCCTGCACCCCGGCGAACAGCGAATAGCTTTTCGAGCCGGTGAGCGAGATCGGCACGGAGAGATTGTTGACGATGTGCAGCATCGCGATGGTGACGATAAAGGCGAGGTAGAACCAGTTCGCCACGTAGATGTGCGGCTCCTTGCGCTTCCAGATCGTGCCGAGAAAGACCAGGAGGTAGGCCACCCAGACGATCGTCAGCCAGAGATCGGCGTACCATTCCGGCTCGGCGTATTCCCTGGACTGGGTGACGCCGATGAGATAGCCGGTCGCGGCGACGACGATGAAGAGATTGTAGCCCCAGAACACGAACCACGGCGCAAGCCCGCCGGCGAGCCGCGCCTTGCAGGTGCGCTGCACCACGTAGAACGACGTCGCGATCAGCACATTGCCGCCGAAGGCGAAAATCACCGCCGAGGTGTGGAGCGGCCGCAGGCGGCCGAAATTCGTAAACGGAAGGTTTTCAAAATAGAAAATGTTCGGAAAGGCGAGCTGGAGCGCGATGACGACGCCGGCGAGAAAGCCCGCCAGGCCCCAGAAGACCGAGGCGGCGACCCCGGCCTTGACGACGCCGAATTCGTAATCGGCCTTCTCGCGCGCGGCGCCGCCGGTGTAAACATGCGTACCCAGCGCAAACCCGCCGATGACGAACGCGGCGAGAAAGATGTAGGCGTGAAACTGCATCAGCGAGTCGCTCGCGCGCGCCCCGATGAACAGCGCAAGCAGGGCGGCGACCGCCAGGAAGGCGCCGAGGATCGCGACGTCTCCCCCGACGCCGCCTTTCGGCCCGCCGATATGGTGTTCGGTTGGATTTGTCATTTGCTGGCTCATAGCCGATACACTCCGCCTTCAAGGATCATCCGTGGTGTTATTGAATAAACCGTTTTAAGGCATTTTGACCTGGATCAAGCAGTCCTGTGAATCCTCCCGCAGGATGCGTTATGTCGCAGATGGCGACAAAGGCAGATGGCGACAAAGACGGCGGCGGCGCGTTACGGCATGTCGAATTTTGATGAATATGTTGAAGCGAGGGGCCGCGTTTACGGTTTCTGGCGCAGGCGGATGGCTCGCCTCGCCCTCGCTTCCTGCATCGTCAGTTTTTCCGCCGTAACGACCTTGCCCATGCCGTCGGCGGCG
Organism: Parvularcula sp. BBD 1991-13; assembly: GCA_001657385.1. Taxonomy (GTDB): domain Bacteria; phylum Pseudomonadota; class Alphaproteobacteria; order Caulobacterales; family Parvularculaceae; genus Hyphococcus. Next base: position 516,629 of record LYSZ01000003.1, read on the forward strand.
GCCGCCGACGGCGTTCTTGTGCCGATTTGCGCCAATGGCGCGGTCCGCTACATCGTCATGTCCTTCGCCGGCAGCGACGAAACGCCGCTCCCGGACGAGCCGTCCAACGGCGCTCCCGCCGCCTGCCACGGCCCGTGTCTGCACGAGCGCAAACGGCCGGGCGGGCCATCCCGGTAAGCATGGGGGCGGTAAGCATGGAGGCGATGAGCATGGGGGCGATAGGTCCGGGCTCGGTAATGGAGTCGCGGTAATCAGAGTTCCAGCTTCAGGATCACGCTCTTGCGCGTCACGCTGTCGATGAACCCTTTCTTTTTCAGCGCGCTCAAGGTGCGGCTGAGGGTTTCCAGACGCAGGCCGAGATAATCGGCGATATCCTGACGCGACATGGAAAACGGCGCCTCGACAAAGCCGCCGCCCCGCTCCTCGCCCACCGCCTCGGCCAGGGTCTTCATGAACGAGGCGACCCGCTCCTCGGCGGTTTTCTTGCCGAGCAGGACGATGTGATCCTGCGCCTTATGGTACTCGGTCTGGCCCTTGGCGATGAGGCGGTCCTTCACGCCGGGCGATGTTTCCGCGGCCTCGTCGAGGAACTTGTGCGGGAAACAGCACACCAGGCTGTCCTCAAGGGCTTCGGCGGTGTAGGCGCTCTGGTCCGTCTGGCGCACGCCGAGGAAATCGCCCTCGAAGATGAAGCCCGTCACCTGGCGGCGCCCGTCCTCCAGCAGTTTGCTGAGGCGGAAGCTGCCGCGCAGGACGATGTAAAGGCTGTCGTTGGGCTCGCCCTCGCTGAGGATCGCGCGATGCTTCGCCACCGTGCGGCGGGCCATGGTTTTTTCGACCTGCTGCATCGCGCGGGGATCGAGGTCCATGCAGATGGACCGCTCGCGCACGTCGCAGATGTCGCAGGAGCCGGCGCGCGCGTCCCCTGATTTCACTACGCATCCAACGGTTTCCGCGTCACCCGCCAAAGCTTTGCCCAATCCAACGAATGGCCAAACTTTACCGCGCGCCGTCGGCGCTTGCCAAGGGCCGGCGACCGCGCGGCGCTGCGGTTTTTCAGCGCCCTTAAACCGCCCTGGAAAGCACCGCGCCCGCGTCGATACGCGGATCGATCGCCGCCGCCACGGTGCGGCACAGGCCGTAAGCCTCTGGGATGATTTGGATAATTTTATCACGTCGATTGAAGTTTATGACCTTGTCCGCCGCCAGCGCGTCGAGACGCGCCATCATGCGCCGGCGGTGTGTCTCCCCGACGCCAGCGAACACGCCGGACAGATCGGCGCGAAACCGGCACAACAGATCGGCGATCGCCGCCGCGCAGACGGTGTCCAGCCCGGTGCGGACGATGCCCTTCGCGCAAGGCAGGCGGCGCTCCGCCACCGCCCCCTGATAGGCTTTGACGGATTTTTCGTTCTGGGCGTACAGCCCGTTCACGAAACTGACAGACGAGGCGCCGAAACCGATAGTCGTGCGCGCGCGGTCGTCGGTGAACCCCTGGAAGTTGCGCCGCAGCCGCCCCTCCCGCAGGGCGACCGCGAGCGCGTTGTCGGGCTTGGCGTAGTGGTCGAACCCGATGCGCCGGTAGCCGGCCTCGATCAGCGTCCGGTCGGCCAGGGCCGTCAGGTCGGCGCGCACGCACGCGCCGGGCAGCGCCGCCTCCTCGATCAGCCGCTGGCGCGGCAGCGCCTGCGGCAGGTGCGCGTAGCCGAACACCGCAAGCCGGTCCGGCGACAGCGAAATCGCCTTGGCGAGGGTGTCCGCGAAGGTCGCCTCGGTCTGACGGGGAAGCCCGTAAAGCAGGTCGAGCGAGAGATCGTTGATCCCGGCCGCGCGGGCGAGGCCGACGCAATGCTCAATCATGTCAAAGCTCTGCACCCGGTTGATCGCCGCCTGCACCGCCGGATCGAAGTCCTGAACGCCGAGGCTGACGCGGGAGAACCCCATCCCCGCAAGCGCATCGAGGTCGCCTTCGCGCACCAGCCGCGGGTCCAGCTCGATGGACAGGCGCGCGTCGTCGGTCAGGCCCAACTCCATCTCGATGGCGTCGAGAATGCGCTCAAGATCCGCAGGCAGAAGAAAATTCGGCGTGCCGCCGCCGAAATGAAGGGAAACCGGCCGGCCGCGGCCGCCGAGCAGGCCGCCGACCATGCGGATCTCGTCCTGCAGCGCGAGCACGTAAGGCATAACCCGTTCGTAACGGTTCTCCACCTTCATGTTGCAGCCGCAATACCAGCATAGCTGCGCGCAGAACGGGATGTGAATGTAAATCGACAGCGCCTCGTAAAGGCCGATCGCCGACAGCGCCCGGCCGTAACGCTCCGGTCCGACGGAGTCGTTGAAATGAAGCGCCGAGGGGTAACTGGTGTAACGCGGCGCGAGGCCCGTTTGATACTTTTGCCATTCCTGTCTCATGTCACGAAGCCTGACCGATCGCGCCGGCGTTTTTTTGACATGGATCAATCACCCCCCGCCTTGTCGCCGATTTCTTTTCTATCGGCGCTGCGAATCCGCGGCTTTCATGATCTGGATCAAATTGCGGTCCCGCGGCCTGCCTATTCGTCAGTACAGAGGCGGTATGCAATGCAAGGAAAAACCGAAAAAGCGCGTCTTCAGGCTTCCTTCGGTCGGCGTCCTTGCATCACTGCGAAAACGAAAGCTCAGAAGGAAAGGAATGGGTTATGATTCGCTCGCTTTTACTTGGAACGACCTTGCTGATGGCGGGAACCAACATGGCGATGGCCGCGCAAGGAGACTGGCTGGTGCGCCTTCGCGGCATCGTCGTCGCCCCGACGGAGGAAACCTCTGAAGTGACCGGTCTTGCCGGCTCGTCGGTCGGCGTGGAGAACGCCGTGGTGCCGGAACTCGATTTCACTTATTTCCTTACGGACAATATCGCGGCGGAATTGATCCTGGCCACCAGCCCGCATGACCTGGTCGGCGAAGGCTCGATCAGCGGGCTCGGCGAAATCGCCGAAATCATGGTCCTGCCGCCGACCCTGACCCTGCAATACCACTTCATGCCGAACAACCCGTCGTTCCGTCCCTATGCGGGCGTCGGCGTCAATTACAGCATCTTCTACAGCCAGGACGCGACGGCCTCCCTGGTCGGCGCGCTCGGCCCGACCGATGTGGATCTCGACAACAGCGTCGGCGTCGCCTTCCAGCTCGGCGCGGACTTCCCCATCGGCGAGCGCTGGTTCCTGAACGCCGACGTGAAATACATCCAGATCGACACCGACGCGACGCTGACGTCGACGGTCGGCGGAGACGCCGCGGTCGTTCGCACGGTCGAGGTGGATCTCGATCCCATCGTCGCCGGCGTCGGCGTCGGCTTCCGTTTCTGACGAGAGGCTCATCCCAAAACAGACCCGGCTGCGCGACTCGACCGCGCGGCCGGCCGGCAAGCCGGCGCATCTTGTTTACCCCGTTCACGGATCAGGATGCGCCGGACCGGATATGAAAAGCGCAATCGTCGCGCGCCGCCATCCGCCGCAACGCGGATCAGGGCTCCCAGCCTGATCCCGTCCCGCCTTTTCCGGATGGCGCGCAGGCGGGCCGGGTCCGACACCCTCCTGCCCGTTTTCCGTTGTCTTTCGTTGTCGCGTTGCCTTTGAGGGCGTATCAGCGACCTGAAATCAGCGATTTGAGATCGAATGAGGGATCGGCGACAGCCGCCGGCGTCGCCGCCGCGCCGGTCGCGATAATCTTCCGCGCGATCATGTGATCGGCCGGCCTGTTTACCGAATCCACCGCGAGCAGGGTCTCTCCCCTGAAGTAAAACACCGAGAACGCCTTGTCGTCGATGGCGCCGCGGACGATTTCACGGTCAGCGCGGCCGGGGCCGATCCCGACGGTCTGCAACTTGACGTCGTACTGATCCGACCAGAACCACGGCGCCTGGTCGTAGGGCGACGGCGCGCCGCAAATCGCCGCGGCGGCGGTCTTGGCCTGTTCCAGCGCGTTGTGCACGGATTCGAGCCGCACCGGTTCGCCGAGATAGGCGCAGGGATGGCGCGTGCAGTCGCCGACGGCGTAAATCGCCGGGTCCTGCGTGCGGGTGCAGTCATCCACGACGACGCCGTCGTCGACGGCGAGGCCCGCCGCCTCGGCAATCTCCGCATTCGGAACAACCCCGACCCCGATCACCGCCAGGTCGCAGGCCAGGCGCGATCCGTCGGCGAGGCGCGCCGCCTCGACCCGATCCTCGCCGTCGAAGCCCGCCAGCGCCGCGTGCAGGCGGATGTCCACGCCGTTGGCCCGGTGCAGGTCTTCGAAAAAGTGCGAAATCGTCTCGCCCGCGACCCGCGACATGACCCGCCCGGCGGCCTCCAGCACCGTCACCCGCGCCCCCAGTTTCGCCGCGACCGCGGCGACCTCAAGGCCGATATAGCCGGCGCCGACAATGACGAGATCGGCGCCCGCGCCGAGCCGCGGGCGCAGCGCGTCCACATCGGCGATGTCGCGAAGATAGCCGACGCCCGGAAGATCGGCGCCGGGAACCTTCAGCCGGCGCACCCGCGCGCCGGTGGCGATAACGAGGCAATCATAGTCGATTGCGGAACCGTCCTCGAACGCGACGGACTTTTCCGCCCGGTCGATCCGCGTTGCGCGCGCGCCGAGACGCAGGTCGATGCGTTCCTTGTCGTAGAAGGCGGCGGGTTTCAGGAACAGCCGCTCCGCCGCCAGCTCTCCGGCCAGGAACGCTTTCGACAGCGGCGGGCGCTGGTAAGGGGGATACGCCTCCTCGCCGGCGATGACGATGTCGCCGCGCCACCCCTTCTGGCGCAGGCTCGCGGCGCACTGGCCGGCCGCATGACCGCCGCCAATGATCAGCACTTTCTCGGTCGCGTCCAATGTCTCGGCCACTCCACGCTCGCTTTCCGTTGCGGCGGCCGGTCGCCGCCTACTTCACCTTCGCGAGAAACCCGCCGTCGATGGTCAGTCCGTGACCGGTAATAAAGGCGGCGTCGTCGGATGCAAGAAAAAGCGCGCCCTTGGCGATGTCTTCCGGCATGCCCATCTGCGGCAGCACGGAAAAGCTTTCGAACAGGGCTTTGGTGTCGGGATCGTCCATCAGGGGGCGCGTCATGCCCGTCAGGATCGCGCCGGGATTGATGTAGTTCGCGGTGATGTTGTCCGGCCCCAGTTCCACCGCAAGGGTCTTGGTCAGGCCGGCGACGCCGTGCTTGGAGGCCGCGTAAGCGGCGAGCCCGGGCGCGGTGACCACGGCGTTGATGGACGCGACGTTGATGATGCGCCCGCCGCCGCGCTTGCGCATTTCGGGGATCGCCCGCTGGCACAGGAAAAACATGGCGTTGAGGTTGACGTCCATGGTGCGCCGCCAGTTGTCCGCGCGCATGATGTCGGCCGTTTCGTAATCGACGACGCCGGCGTTGTTGGCGAGGATGTCGAGGCCGCCGAAGGCGCCGACCGCGGCGCCGACGATGCGCTCGGCGGCGCCCTCGCCGGTGATGTCGGCGGCGAGGGTCTTCACCTTGTCGCCAAGCCCGCCGCAGTCCGCCTCCAGCTTTTCCGCATTGATGTCGACCGCCAGGACGCTCGCCCCTTCGGCGGCGAACAGCTTGACCTCCGCCTCGCCCATGCCGTCGGCGGCCCCGGTGACGATGGCGATCTTGTTTTCCAGTCGCGCCATGATTTCCTCCTGTTCTGTGTTGAAGCCTCGTTAAAGCTCGCCCTTTGCCCAGCGCAGACCGCGCCGCAAAATCTCCATATACGGAGCGATCTCCCACGCGCCCTTTTCGACCTCGGGATAATAGTCGATCAGCGGCTCCATGTCGTAATGGCCGCGGCGATGGCCGAGGGTGAAGTAAACGATCTCCCCGGCGCCGACCTTCTTGCGGTAGAGGACGGGGTGTCGTTCGCCTTCGGGCCAGTCCCGCTCGACAAAGCCGCGCGCGGCCCCTTGCGCCGGCGCGTCCATCAGAACGTCGACCTCGCCGAAGAGACGCATGTAATAAAGCTCGTCGCCCCCTTCGACAACGAAATCACCAACGCCTTCCGTCAGCGGATCGTCCGGTTTGACAACGGATACCGTGTACGGCGCAATCGGCGGATGGGCCGCGAACTGGCTGCCGAGAAGCGCCATGAACCCGGTATCGTCCCGGGGCGCGTACCAGCGCCCTTTCTCGTTCTGCGCCAGGATGGAATTGGTGCCGTGAAGCGCCAGCCAGCGCCCTCCCCGCTCCAGAAAGGCGCGAAGCGCCGCGACCTCGCCCGGCGCCGGCGTCACGTTGCAGGTATAGGTGACGAGGAATTGCGCGCGGGCGAGATCGTCCAGCGCGGCGTAATCCGACGCCGTCGTCGCGCGGACTTCCGGGTGCTCGGCCAGGAGCGTCAGGAGCGATGCGCGCGCATAATCGATGTCATGATACTGACCGCCTGAAATCAAATGCGCGCGAATCGCCTGTTTCATGGATTTTTCTCTATTTCCGGCGCCGGGGCGCTATTGGATCGAAATGGTCACGTCGTTGCCGAAGGCGTCCTTGCCTTGCCAGCTGTCGCCGACGCCCTTGCCGTCCGCCAGCGTCGTGCAGCCCTCGTCGCCGGCCTCGGTCTTGATGCAGAGCCGGTCGCCGTCGATGGTCCAGGTCCCGCCCCCGGCGACATCGGTGGTATACGATCCGTCTTCGGCGTATGTCGCCTTCACCGCCGAACCGTCGGCGTAGGCGTAAGTGACCGTGGCGCCCACCATGGCCTCCATGGTGTCGTTGGCCGAGGCGCCGCCGGCGGCGAGCGCGAGGGCGAAAATCAGAGAAACCGTCTTTTTCATGATGCAAAGCTCCTGTAAGGATGAAAACGAACGCAACTGAAACCGGCTGATGAGATGAGACCGTACGAAGCGCTTGAAATCGGCGAGAAAGCCGCATCCGACCCGATGACCGTGGACCGGGACGACATGCTCGACTTCGCCGCGAAATACGACCCGCAATGGTTCCATGCCGACCCGGACGCGGCCCGGCAATCGGTTTTCGGCGAGGTTGTCGCCAGCGGCGTCTATACCGCGGCGCTGTGGCGCAAGCTCGATCATACGATCAACGGCGACGTCGACTTCATCTGCGGGGTCGCCTGGGAGGACGTCCGCTGGCCGAAGGCCGTGCGCGCCGGAGACCGGCTGCGCGCGACGTCGGAAGTCGTGGAAAAACGCCCCTCCGGATCGGACCCGTCGCGGGGCGTCGTCGTTTATCTTTACAAGCTGATCAATCAGCATGGGGAATGCGTCTTTTCCTGCCGCAGCATCAACCTGGTGCGCCGGAGAGAGGCGGCGCCCGTCAGTCATTCGGATGCGGACGAATGAGAATGTCGTCTCCCTCGCGCCTGAGGGGAAAGGTTTTGACCGGCTTGTCCGTCAACTGCCCGATCGGCGCTCCGTCCTTGAGACTGAAACGCTGCCCGTGCAGCGGGCAGAAAATGTAACAGCCCCGGATCTTCCCCCCCTCCATCTCGGTCAGTTGATGCGTGCAAAGATTTTCAATGGCGAAAAACCCTTCCCGCGTATGACAGATCAGGACGTCGTAATCGCCGACCCTGAAAGCCCTGTTCGCGTTCTCGCCGATATCCGCCGCCGCGGCCACCCTGACAAAACCGTCCGACATGAGGCTCTTCGCGCCTATTTCCGCTGGTCGAATCGCCGCCCGACCATGGCCGAGGCGATGTTGACTTTCTGGATGTCGATGGCGCCGCCGGCGATGCCCCAGCCCCAGGCGTCGCGCAACCGCCGCTCCATGCCGTATTCGCGCGAATAGCCGTATGCGCCCATGAGTTGCACGGCGGCGCCGGTCACTTCCCGCGCGATCTCGTTGGCGTAACATTTGGCCACGGACGAATCGAGAATGCTGGGCAATCCGTGCTCGGCGTTGCAGGCGACGCGATGGATCAACAGCCGCGCGCCCTCAACCTTGATCTGCATCTCCGCGAGACGAAGCTGGACCGCCTGGAATTCAACGATCGGCTTGCCGAACTGCTGGCGCTCCTGCACGTAATCGAGCACCTGCTCCAGCGCGCCCGACGCCTGGCCCAGCGCCATGGTGGCGTTGCCGCAGCGTTCGAGGTCGAACGCTTCCATCAGTTTCTTGAACCCGCCGGCGGGCACGACGATGTTCTCCGCCGGCACTTCCGCATCGTCGAAAAAGATGTCGCTAGACGGCACGCCGCGGAAGCCCATGAGGTTTTCCGGCGGGCCGAAGCTGACGCCGGGCGCGTCCTTCTCCACGTAAACCGCGCCGATGCCGCGCGCGCCGGGGTCATCGGACATTCGACAGTACACGACATACCCGTCCGCGTGCCCGCCGCCGGAACACCACCGCTTCATGCCGTTGATGACGACCGTGTCGCCGCGCTGCACGGCCCGGGTCTTCAAATCGGTGAGCGCGGACCCGGCGTCCGGCTCGGACATGGCGATTGCGACCACCGCGTCGCCAGAACACACCGCCGGGATGACCCGCTGTTTCAACGCTTCCGCGCCGAAATGCTCGATGGCGCGCACCGGACCGACGCAGGATTCGAAAATTGGAAAGGCGACCGCGGAGGAAATCTTGGCGAATTCCTCCAGGATCAGAAGCGCCTCGATATTGCCGAGCCCGAGCCCGCCATATTCCTCCGGCACGTTGACGCCGAGAAAGCCAAGCGCCGCGTACTTCCTGATGAGATCGTGCGGCGGCGGCGCGGCGTTTTCCTCGCAACGCTGCGCGATTTCCGGCAGTTCCGCCTGCGCGAAAGCGCGCGCCGCGTCGCGCAATTCCACCTGTTGATCCGTCAGCCTGAAGTCCATCGGCGTTCCGTCCTCATGCCCAGTTTTTTCCCGCCAGCCTATCGGGGACGGCGCGTCTTGCCAATACGAAAAAACAGACATGATTGTTTTTATTTTGCCGACGCGGTAAGCTCGGCGCCCGCCGAACAGGAAGCCCGAGAAGCCTGATCAGCGGGCTGAACGGCCAGGGAGCGCGAGCGTGAAAAGACTTCTCGAAGGGGTTCGGGTGCTGGATGTCGGCCGCTATGTGGCCGGTCCCTATTGTGCGACGCTGCTCGGCTATCTGGGTGCGGAGGTGGTGCGGGTGGAGCGCCGCGAGGGCGGCGAGGACCGTTACATCGCCCCGCTGTTCGAGCGCGAGAACGGAGCGCCCGGCGAGGGCGGGCTGTTCATGCAGACCGGCTGCGGCAAGAAGTCCGTCGCCCTCGACCTGTCCCGGACCGAGGGCCGCGAGGCGCTCTCGCGCCTCGCCCGCAGCGCCGACATTGTCGTCGCCAACCTCCCCCCCAAGGCGCTCGCAAGGCTTGGCCTCGACTGGCCTTCCTTTTCAGCGGCCAACCCACGCGGCGTCCTCGTCACGCAGACCAGCTTCGGCGCGCGCGGACCCGACCGGGACAAGGGCGGCTTCGACGGCGTCGCCCAGGCCATGTCGGGCGCCATGCACCTGACCGGCGAGCCGGGGCGCCCGGTCAAGGCCGGCGCGCCTTACGTGGACTTTTCAACGGCGGTGTTTTCCGCGCTCGGCGCCCTCGCCGCCCTGATGCACCGGGAACGGACAGGTCGGGGGCAGCATGTGGAGACGAGCCTTCTCGGCACCGCGCTCGCGGTCATGAACGCACACCTCGCCGAACAGGCGGTGACGCAAAAAAACCGGCCGGGGACGGGCAACAGGGTGCAGACCTCCGCGCCGTCGGACGTCTTTCCCGTCAGGGACGGGCACATCCTTGTGCACACGGTGGGCGACGGCCTGTTCCGGCGGTGGGCGACCATGGTCGGCCGCCCGGATCTGGCGGACGATCCCCGCTACCAGGGCGACCAGGCGCGCGGCGACCATCGCGACGCGCTCTGCGCCGTGATGGCCGATTGGTGTGCGGACAAAACGCAAGGCGAGGCCCTGGCCGCCCTGGAGGCGGCCGGCGTTCCTTCCGGCCCGGTGCTGAGCATGCAGGAAGCCCTCGACAATCCGCAGACGGACGCCATGGCGTTTTTCAAGGAAGTACTGTTTCCGGGCGCCCCGGCGCCAGCGCCGGCGGCCGACCTGCCCATCGGTTTTTCCGACATCGACGCCGGACTGACGGGGCGCCCGCCCCTGCTCGGAGAGCACACCGAAGAGGTGCTGCGCGGGATCGGCTATGGCGACGCGGAGATCGAGGCGCTGAAAAGGGACAAGGTGATTTGATCCCCCCGCGGCCGCGCGCGGCGGGCGGCAATGGCGGTCCCGCCCAGACGTCGCCCCCAGACGCCGCCCCCAGACGCAGCCGATCGGACGCCGCCGATCGGACGCCGCCGACCAGACGCAGCCCATGGTGGCTGAAGAGTTGACCCCGGTTATAGAAAATTTCTTATTTTCAAATACTTAACCGCCATCCCCTCAAGGCGCGGCCCGCCGCCGGGCGGCGCTGGCGGCGAACAAGTTAAAAACAATCATGTCTGTTTTTCTTTTCAAGGCGGCGGGGGCGTGATAGATTCAACGTCATGCCAGAAATGCAACTGAGAGACGACGGTGATGGACGCGCAGACTGTTGAGAAAATCAAAGCCGGCATGGATTACGAAAAAACGCGCAACGGGCCGCCGGACGGGTTTCCCGCCCTGCCCCCGATCCCGAGCGCACGCTATGTGGACGAGGATTTCAACACCCTGGAGCGCGACCGCCTGTGGAAGCGAAGCTGGGTCTACGCCTGTCACAGCGACGAGTTGCCCGAACCGGGCAGCTATGTCCTGTGGGACAAGCTCGGCTCGCCCATCCTGCTGATCCGCGGCAAGGACGGCGCGGTCCGCGCCTTCTACAACACCTGCCGTCACCGCGGCGCCCCGCTGGTGAAGGACCGGTCGGGCCGGCGCAATCTGTTCGTATGCGGTTATCACGGCTGGAGCTACGATCACGAAGGCAATCTCATCGCCGTTCGCGACGAGCGCGATTTCCCGGATTTCGACAAGTCCTGCCTCGGCCTCATTCCGGTGCGGTGCGAGAATCTGGGGAACTGGCACTTTGTCAACTGCGACGACGACGCCGAGCCGCTGCTCGACTTTCTCGGCCCGGTCGCGGACGCCATGGCGGAATTCCAGCCCGACGCGATCAGGCTCGCCCACAAGGCCGAGTACGAGATCGAGTGCAATGTGAAGGTCTTGCTCGACGCCTTTCTGGAAACCTATCACCTGAAATCGATTCATCAGCAGACGGTGGATCGCTTCCTCGACCATCTCGGCACCACGATCGAACTTTGGCCGAACGGGCATTCGCGCATGGTGACGCCGAACCGCCATCCGGAATGGCAGGACCCGGGCGTCGCCGGCCTTCCCGAGACGGAAACCGTGGGCGAGATCGCCCGCGACAACAATGTCTCGCTCAACATCTATCCCAACATCGTCTGCCCGCCCTCGCCGACCGGCATGCCGTTCATCATCTTCTGGCCGAAGACGATCAACACCATGCGGCTTGAGTGCATCTGGTTTTCGCCGGACTGGGGCGACGGTCCGCTCCCGGACATCTGGGAAACGCGGATCGCCAATTTCGAAAGAATTCTTGAAGAAGACACCCAGTTCGCGCCGCAGATTCAGCAATCCGTCGAATCGGACGGCTTCAAGGGCATTCCCCTTTCCTACCAGGAGCGAAGGATTTACCACTGGCACGAGGAACTGGACCGGCGGATCGGCGAGGCCGGCCTTGACGACGCGGTGAAAGTCGAACCGGTGCTCGCTCCTTACGTGGAAACGCCAAACGCCCGCGACGCCGCGGAATAGTCTGGACAGGGACGGATGACCGCTTTCGGGATACTCAGCTACGGCGCCTATGTTCCGCGCAAGCGTTTGTCCCGCAAAGCGTTGTTCGAGGCCGTCGGGTGGGCGCAGCCGTCCCTCAAATCGCTGGCGAAAGGCGAGCGCGCCTTCGCCGGCTGGGACGAGGACGCCGTCACCATGGGCCTTGAAGCCGGGCGGCGCGCTGTGGAGGGGTCAGGCGCGCCGCCCGCAAGCTTGCTATTCGCATCGACGACGGCGCCGTTTCTCGACCGGCAGAACGCGGGCGTCGTCGCCGCCGCGCTTGACCTGCCGAAGCCGACCCATTGCGCCGATCTCGCCGGCTCGCAGCGCGCGGCGCTGTCCGCACTCGCGGCGGCGGCGCGCGACCGGTCGGCGACCAGCCTCGTCGTGGCCGCGGACCGGCGCCCGACGAAACCCGCCAGCGTCATGGAGGCGCTTTCCGGCGACGGCGCGGGCGCCCTCCTACTCGGTCCGGGCGCGCCCTGCGCCGAGCTTCTGGGGACCGGCGCCGCCTACAGCGATTTCGTCGACCATTACCGGACCGAAGCATCGCATACGGATTACGTGCTGGAGGAACGCTGGTTCCGGGAGATCGGCCTCGCCGACGCCGCGCCGGCGGCGATCGCGCCGCTGCTGGAGCGTTGCGGCGTCGCAGCGGAGGCGGTGGATCACCTCATCGCGCCCCTGCCGAACCCGGCCCTCGCGCGCGCCGTCGCCAACCTCCTAGACATCGACCCGGACAAGCTCGCCGACAGCCTGTTCGACCGGCTCGGCCATGCCGGCGCGGCCCACCCCTTCGTGATGCTGGCGAATGTTCTCGACACGGCGGAACCGGGCGACATCGTCCTCATGACGGCGATCGGCCAGGGCTGCGAGGCGGCCCTCTTCCGCGTCGCCGACGCCATTGGGGAGCATCGCGCGGCGCGCCGGGCGGGCCGCAGCGTCGAAGCGCAGCTTGAAGACGGCGCGAGCGAGGAGAATTACGTCCGGTTTCTCGCCGCCCATGGCGGCGTCGACATCGACTGGGGTATGCGCGCCGAACGCGACAACCGCACCGCGCAGACGGTCGCCTTCAACAAGAGCCGCGATCTTTACGGCTTTGTCGGCGGGCTGTGCCGGGCCTGCGGAACCGCGCAGTTCCCGAAATCCCGGCGCTGCGTCAATCCGGACTGCGCCGCGCTCGACGCGCAGACGGATTACCGGTTCGCCGACCGCGGCGCCGCAATCAAGTCGTTCACGGAGGACTGGCTGGCGTTCACGCGCGAGCCGCCGCTGGTTTACGGCAACGTCTCCTTCGACGGCGGCGGCAACGTCTTCATGGAAATGACCGACTTCGCGCCGGGCGAGGCGTCGATCGGCGCAGAAGTGGAGATGCGCTTCCGCATCAAGGACATCGACGCGGCGCGCGGCTTTCACCGTTATTTCTGGAAAGCCGCGCCCGTCAGGGGAGGCGCCGATGGCTGAGGGAATCCGCGACAAGGTCGCCATTATCGGCATGGGCTGTTCGAAGTTCGGCGAGCGCTGGGACGCCGGTCCCGAGGATCTCGTCAACGAAGCCTTCGAGGAGGCGCTTGCCGACGCCGGGATCGATATCGGCCAACTCGACGCCGGATGGTTCGGCGTCTTTTACGACGAACAGAATGTTGGCAAGTCCGCCTACCCCCTGTCGCAATATCTCCGCCTGCCGAACATTCCGGTGACGCGGGTGGAAAATCTGTGCGCCACCGGCACGGAAGCCCTGCGCGGCGCGGTCTACGCCGTCGCCGCCGGCGCCTGCGACATCGCCCTCGCCATGGGCTGCGAGAAGCTGAAGGACACCGGCTTCGCCGGCCTGCCCGAACGCACCAAGGGAACCTTCGAAGACCTTTACCAGCCGGGGTTCACGCCGCCCGGCGCCTTCGCCCAGCTCGGCGCGGCCTATGCGGCGAAACACCGGATCGACATGAGCGCGCTGAAGCGCGCCATGGCGCATGTCTCCTGGAAAAGCCACGAGAACGCCCTGTCGAACCCCAAGGCGCATCTGCGCCGCCGCATCAGCATGGACCAGATCCTGAACGCGCCCATGGTCGCCTATCCGCTGGGCGTGTTCGATTGCTGCGGCGTTTCCGACGGCGCGGCCTGCGCCATCGTCGCGCGGCCGGAAATCGCGAAAGCGTTGGGCAAGGACGATCATGTAACGGTCAAGGCGATGCAGCTTTCCCCGTCCAACGGCGTCGAGATGGGCCACCGGTCCTGGGACGGCGCGCACACGCTGACGACGCGCAAGGCGGCGGCGCGCGCCTATGAAGAGGCCGGCGTTTCCGACCCCCGCGCCGACATCGGCCTGACGGAGGTGCATGACTGCTTTTCCATCACCGAACTTGTGTTGATGGAGGACCTTCTGCTTTCGGACGACGGCGCGGCGCCGCGCGACATCCTGGACGGGCGTTACGATGCGGACGGCGCAACGCCGTGCCAGATCGACGGCGGGCTGAAATGCTTCGGCCACCCGATCGGCGCATCCGGCCTGCGCATGACTTATGAAATCTACCTGCAACTGCTTGGCCGCGCCGGCGAGCGCCAGCTCGCCGCGCCGAAATTCGGCCTGGCGCACAATCTCGGCGGAATCCCGAACAGGAACGTAGCCGCGGTGTCGATTTTCGGCATGAACGGTTAGAGAGTGAAATACAGGAAAAAGGAGCGCCGACAGCGCATGGATGGGGATATGAGAGACAAAAAGCTCCGCACCGCCGCAGGCGCAGACGACGCGCCGCCGGCGCCGCACTTCAGCGAAATGACGCCTGCGGAGCTTGCCGCCGCGCCGACGGTTTACCGCGACGGCCTGATGGAGGGCCAGACCGCCCTGATCTCCGGCGCCGGCAGCGGCATGGGCAGGGCCATGGCCTTCCTTTTCGCACGCCTCGGCGCCAATGTTGCGATCTGCGGGCGGCGCGAGGAGAAACTTGCGGAGACCCGCGACGGCATCAAGGCGCATATCGGCCGCGACATCGCCTATACGCCGATGTCGATCCGCGATCCGGCGCGGGTCGAGGCGTTCATGGAAGACGCCTTCGACCGGTTCGGCCCGATCAGCGTCCTGATCAACAGCGCCGGCGGACAGTATTCGCAAAACGCCATCGACTTCTCGAGAAAAGGCTGGGAAGCGGTAATCGACACCAATCTCAACGGCACCTGGTGGATGATGCAGGAGGCCGCGAAACGCTGGCGCGACGCCCGCGCCCCCGGCAACATCATCAATATCGTCGCGCATGTGGAGCGCGGCATGCCGCAATCGGCGCATACTTGCGCCGCCCGCGCGGGCGTCATCTATCTGTCGAAAACCGTGTCGACGGAATGGGCCGAGCACGACATCCGCGTCAATTGCATCGCCCCGGGCGCGATCAAGACCGAAGGCGTCAATCACTACCCGGAGGATGTTCTGAAGGATTTCCATCTCGCCAATCCGATGAAACGGTTCGGCGATGTGTGGGACATCGCGGAAACCGCCGTCTATCTCGCCGCCCCGTCCTCGAAGTTCGTCACCGGCGAGGTCATCACCGTCGACGGCGGCATGGCCCAGCACGGCTGGGTCTGGCCGGGCGGTAAACCGGATTACTTCAAGGAATGATCGCAGCATGAGGAAGGAGGCCGCCATGGCGAACACGCCGATGTCGCGGATACCGCGTCAGGAACTCACCGGCAAGGCGGCCGAGGCCTGGGACGCGCTCGACAAACTGACGGGAGAACCGGCCTTCGTGGAAACCTTCGCCAACGCTCCGGAGCTTTTAAGCTTCGTCATGGACGACTTTTACGGCCGCGTCTTTTTCGACGGGCGCGTCGACAACCGGTACAAACAGATTGTGCGCCTCTATTTGTCGAAAACCCATGGCTGCCTCACCTGCAACAAGCAGAACGTGCCGGGCAGTCTCGACGCCGGCCTTTCCGAAGCGCAGATCGACGCCATCACGCAGTTCGAAGACGGACCGTTCGACGACGCCGAAAAAGCCGTTCTGCGTTATGCGTCGCAAATGGCGCTGACCAACCCTGACGGCGCGATGGACGAAACGCTTTACAATGACCTTCGCGCCCATTTCAGCGATGCGCAAATCTGCGAGCTGGGCACGGTGATGGCCGTCATCGGCGGCATGGCCAAGCTTTCCTTCGTCCTCGACCTGGTCGAGAAGGAACCCTATTGCGAATTCGCCGACGCCGCCGCGCGCGTTCCGTCCTGACGCTGCAAACTTTCCGCAATGACCATCTTCAGAATTTGACGATGGCGCCGCCGTCGACGTTGAACCCGACGCCGGAGATGAATTGCGCCTCCGCCGACGCCAGGAACAGCGCCGCCGCGGCGCAATCCTCCGGCGCGCCGAGGCGGCCGACCGGAGCCTTTTCCTCCCAGTAGCGGCGGAAGTCGGCATCCTCGAAGAACGGCGCCGACAGCGCCGTGACGACAGCGCCGGGCTGGAGGTAGTTCGCCGTCACCCCGTACCGGCCGAGATCGACGGCGAGCGATTTCGTCATGCCCGCGACCGCATGCTTCGACGCGCCGTATGCGAACAGCCCCGGCCCGCCCATATCCGACATGATGGAGCCGAGATTGATGATCCGCCCGCGTCCGCTTCTTTTCAGATAAGGAACCGCGGCGCGGGTCAGCCGGAACATGGCGTCGACATTCACGCTCATGACCCGGCGCCAAAGGGCGTCGGTGGTTTCCTCGATCGTTCCCGGCAGGGCGACGCCGGCGTTGTTCACAAGAATGTCGATCCCGCCGAACACGTCCGCCGCCGCCTCGACGATCCGGTCCGGCGCGTCGTCGTCCGTGACATCGGCTTCGATCGGGCGCGCCGCGCCCCTTCCGACATCGGCCGTATAAGAATCGAACCCGGCCGCGCCCGGCAGGTCCGCGACGAGAACCTTCGCGCCGCAGTCCAGAAAGGCGCGGGCGATGGCGGCGCCGATTCCGCCGGCGGCGCCGGTTACGACGGCGCGCGCGCCGTCCAGTTGCTGTGTCGAGGTCACGGCCCTGAAAAATCTCCCTGTACAAAAAAAGGCCGGCGGGAGGAATGCCGGCCTTTCAGTTAACGGGACAAACGCCCCGCCCTAGTTGAACTTGTAGCCGATTTCGAACCCGTAGGCGCGGGGCTCTCCGTACTGGCTGAAGATCCAGAGATTGGCGACCGGCTGGGACGACACGCGATAGCGCTTGTCGAGCAGGTTGCGCGCGAAGAACCGGGCGAACCAGCGGTCGTCCGCGTCGGCGAGTTCGATATTCGCGGTGACGAGCGTGCGCTCGTTCAGCGTGGTGTCGAAGGCCGGTCCGAGGTCGGAATAGTTGTAGACCTGTTCGTCCTCATAGGCGGCCGTCGCGCCGAGGCGCAACATCATGCTGTCGGCCACCGGCTGTTCGTAACGGCCGAACAGCGTCCAGGTGATTTCCGGCGTCCTGGTCAGCGGCCGGTCGGAGAAATCGACGTCGATATCGCCGTCGAAATCCGTATCCGCCTCGAAGCTGATGAATTCGCCGTCCTGCCAGGAGAAGTTCCCGCCGAGGGTCAGCCCGTCGACCGGCGTGATCCACTGACCTTCCAGTTCGACGCCGTAAATCTCCAATTCGGCGGCGTTGAAGAACCGCGTTTCCTGGAAATCGATGCCGGCGCTGTTGGTCAGCGTGGCGGCGATCTGCCGCTGCGCATCGTCATATTTGGCGAAGAAGAAGGTGGGATTGAACCGGACGGCGCCGTCCAGCCATTCGGTGCGCAGGCCCGCCTCGTAGGAGAGCACGGTCTCAGGCGCGGTCGCCGCGACGCCCGCGGGGGTCAACTCGTTGCCGGTCGTGCCCGACTGGTCGTTGAAGGCGCCGGAGCGGAAGCTTCGCGACACATTCGCATAGCCGAAGATATCGTCCGTAAACGCATAGGAGACGACCGCGCGCCAGCTCGGCTCCTCGAAACTCGCCGAGCTTTCGAGAACGCCGGTGGAGAAGCGGTCGAAATCCGCCCCGCCAAGCAGGCCGACGCTGTCGAATGTCAACGAGGGATCGAACCCGCCGCCGAGCGCCTGGTAGAATACCTGGTTGCGGCCGATCCAGTCCTTTTCCTCCCAGGTGTAGCGCACGCCGCCGGCGATAGTGAGGCGGTCGGTCAGGTCGATCGTGGTGTCGGCGAACACCGCATAGGCGTCGGCGTCCTGCGCGTTGCAGAGCACCTGCGGGTTTTCGTTGAAGGCGCCGAAGTCGGGCACGGCGAGCGCCGGATCGAAGGTCGTGTTCGGCGCGATGCCGAACAGGTCGCTGACGCCCAGGGTCTGCGTGACGCAGAAAGTGGTGTCGTTGGACTGGTAGAACCCGCCTGCGACGAGATCGATCCGATCCGTGACGTCGACATTGACGCGCACCTCCTGCTGGAAGGTTTCGCGGTCGTCGGCGCGGTTGGCGTCGAAAATGGAGACCGGGCCGACTTCGCCCACATAGTTGTTCGCCAGCGCCGAGGTCTGGTTGCGGAGACCGGTCACGGAAACGAGGCTCACCCGGTCCGAAACGTCCCAGTTGAGGTTCAGATAATACCCGTTGACGTCGACTTCGTGGCCATTGGCGAGACCGATGTCCTGGCCGATGAACTCAGGCGAGGTGACGCCGGCGTTGTCCAGCGGGTCGCCCGGGTCTTCGGTGAAGCCGAATGCGCCGAGCACGAAACCGGAGGCCGGGTCCGTCGGCGTTTCGTTCACCGCGGGCACGGTGTCGGAATCGTCGCGCACCAGTTCGTACTGGAACAGCGCCTCGAAGGTTTCCGAGGGGCGCCACAACAGCTTGGTGCGGAAATTGACGACGTCCTCGCCGCCGAGGCGGCGGTCGTCGCCCTCGCCGGCGATCCCGCCCGGTCCGCCGACAGGGCCGAACGCGGCGCCGTTGCGGTAATACCCGTCCGAGCGCTGATATTGGCCCGCGAAGCGCAGCGCGAACTGCTCGCCGAGGGGTACGTTGAGCGCAAGGCGTCCCTCGACCCGGCTGAAGGAGCCGACCTGGACACGGCCCTCGCCGGAAACGACGCCGAGTTCGGGCCGTTTCGTGCGCACATTGACGACGCCAGCGGTCGTGTTCTTGCCGAACAGCGTGCCCTGAGGCCCGCGCAGGACCTCGACCTGCTCGATGTCGAACAGATCGAGCAGTTGGGTCTGCACATGCGGCACCACGAAATCGTCAAGCGTCACGCCGACCTGGGGTTCGGAATAAACGATGATGTCCGTCTGCGCCGCGCCGCGGATGGCGAAGGACGCCGCGTTGAACCCCGTCACCTTGGAGGCGGAAAAGTTCGGCACCAGGGCGGCGATGTCGCCAAGATCGCGCGGGATCAGCGCGTCCACGACCTCGTCGTTCAGGGCGGTCACCGCAACCGGGGTTTCCTGCAGGTCGGTCTCGCGGCGCGTCGCCTGAACGAAGATTTCGTCCGACTGCGCATGAACCGCCGTCGGGGCGCCCGCCATGGCGACGCCGACGGCCAGCGCCCCCAGCGAGACCGGCGCCGCCGCGCCGGCGCCCAGCGCGCCCAGGGCAAGCTGAAGCGGCGACAAGGCGGCGCCGCGCTTCAAGACAGATTTCGTTTGCATTTTTGCGGACACTTCTGACCCTCCCATGTTACGGCGTCGTATCGCAACGCGGCCAGTCATCGCATTTGTTATCGATTCGCGACGTTATGGCCGACAATACGAACAATCATGATTGTTTTTTTCTCCGTGCGCAATAGCTCTCTTTATCAGCAAATAACGGACTTTCCCGGTCTTTGTCATTTATACAACAGATGGCGCGAATATATTGCATCGCACAAAAACAATCCGTCATGTTTGTTTTTTTGATGAAACGCCGGCGCGTCTGTGATAGAGGCTGAAGGGGTAAGCTTTTCCGCGGCTTGACGCCGGCGCCAAGGGCCGCGCTGCAGCGCAGCAAGCAACGGCGGAAAGATAATACGGGAGTGAGGAAACGATCCGATGGCGCACACATTTATCGCACGAATGAAGATTTTCCCCGACAAGCAGGCGCAGTTCATCGACGCCTGCGAACGCATGGAAAAGGCGGTCGCGGAGAATGAACCGGATGCGTTGCTTTACAAGTTCTACCGCCTGCGCGAGGACAACGCCTTCGCCGTGATCGAAAGTTTCAGGACCGAAGCCGCGGATCAGGCCCACCAGGAATCGTCGCATTTCAAGGAGATCGCGCCCGCCATGATCGAATGCATCGACGGCGGCTATGTGCGCGAATATCTCGACCCCCTGAAGTAGGGCCGGACCATGACCGAAGGGCATTCCGCACTCCCGCTGACGCTCAGCGCGCTTCTGGAAACCGCCGCGGCGGCGCGCCCCGGCGACGACGCGCTCGTCTTTCCCGACAGCCGCCAGAGCTATGCGACGCTTTACGCCAACGCCCGGCGCTGGGCGAAAACCTTCATCGCGCTCGGCGTTCAGTCCAAGGATCATGTGGGCCTCCTCATGACGACCCAGCCGGAATTCGTCGAGGCGCTGTTCGGGGCCGCCCTCGCCGGCGCCGCGTGCGTTCCCATCAATGCCCGCTACGCCCCGGCGGAACTCGCCTACCTGATCGAAAACGCCGATATCGCCACCCTCGTCACCACCGACAAGGTCGCGGACGCCGTCGACTTCATCGCGCGATTGAACGAAGCCTTTCCCGACCTTCCGTACCAGGACGATGCGCGCCGCCTGTCGGTCGTGGGCGCGCCCCGGCTCGCCAATATCGTCGTCACCGGCGACGGCGGCCATCGCGGCTGCATCGCGGAAAGCGCGCTCGACGGCCTGGCCGCGCAGATCGGCGACGAAGAGCTGGAGGCGCGGATCGCCGGCGTCAGACCCGACGATCTCGGGCTGATCCTGTACACGTCGGGCACGACCTCGAATCCCAAGGGATGCATGATCCCCCACCGCGCCATCGTCTCGAACAGCCGCGCGCTCGGCCGGGGGCGCTACGAGATGACGGCCGACGACCGCTTCTGGTCGCCGCTGCCGATCTTTCACATCGCCGGCATCCTGCCCATGGTCGCGGTGTTCGACGTGGGCGGCGCTTATCTCACCATCCCGCATTTCGAGGCGGGCCTCGCCCTCGACATGCTGGAGCGGGAAAAGGCGACGGCGACCTACCCGTCTTTCGTGACCATCATGCAGGACCTCATCAGCCATCCGAACTTTCCGTCGACGGATCTCTCCCGCGTGCGCCTGATGAACTCCAATCTCGGCGTTCAGCCCGCCGCCATCAAGGACGCCATCGTCAGGGCCATGCCGCATACCAAGCAGGTCGGCACCTACGGCCTGACGGAAGCCTCCGGCACGGTGTGCACGAGCCGTCTCAGCGACGACGAGGAGACCCGTACCTCGCGCCTCGGCGTTCCCCTGGACGGATGGGATTTGAAAATCGTCAGCATCGAAACCGGCGAGGCGTGCGGGGCGGACGAACGCGGCGAAATCTGCATCCGCGGCCCCGGCATGCTGACGGGCTATTACAAGGACCCGGAAAAAACCGCCGAGGCGATCGACGCCGACGGCTGGCTGCATACCGGCGATCTCGGCTCCCTCGACGCCGCCGGACAGATCATGTTCCACGGCCGCACCAAGGACATGCTGAAGGTGGGCGGGGAGAATGTCGCCGCGGCGGAGATCGAAAGCGTCCTCAACGCCCATCCGGCGGTCGAACTCGCCCAGATCGTCGGCGCGCCCGATGCGCGCTATGAAGAGGTCGCCGCCGCCTTCGTCAAGCTGAAACAGGGCGAGACCGCCTCGCCGGACGCGCTCATCGAGCACTGCCGGGGCAAGCTCGCCCGCTTCAAGATCCCGCGTTACGTCCGCTTCGTCGACGCCTGGCCGATGTCGACCAGCAAGATCCAGAAGTTCAAACTGAAAGCGCAGATTGCGGAAGAACTGAACGCCGCATCGGAAGACGTCGCCTAAGCGGCGCACAGGGAGGATACGCTCATGACCGCTTTCGTCGCCAAACTTGTCGTCAAACCGGAGAAACGCGCGGAGTTCGAACGGTTGCAAACCGAACTGCGCGAGCTGACCCACCGGCATGAGCCGGACACGCCCGTCTACGAGCTGATCCGCTCGCGGGACGACGAGAACGCCTATCTGTGCGTTGCGACCTTCACGGGCGAAGAGGCGTTTCAATACCATCAGACGACGGATTTCCACGACCGGCTCGCGCCGGCGATCCTCGCCTGCCTCGCCGAGGAGATGGATCTCGGCTTTTACGATATCGTCGGCCCGGCGAAACGCGCGTCGGCCTGATCGCAAATGGGCCGGCTCGACGGAAAAAGCGCAATCGTGCTCGGCGCCGCGGGCGCCGGCAATATGGGCCAGGTCATCGCCCGCCGCTTCGCCGAGGAAGGCGCGCGCGTGCTGGTCGCCGGGCGCCATGAAGAGGAGTTGCGGCGCTTCGCCGACGAGATCGGCGGGGCCTGCGCGCTCTGCGACATCACGCGGCGCGCCGACCTCGACGCCCTTGCCGAGGCCGCGAAAGCCGCCCATGGCGGCGTCGACATCGCCGTCAACGCGACCGGATGGGGCCTCGTCAAACGGTTCGAGAAAACCACGGAAGAGGACCTCGACAAAATCACAGCGCTACAGTTCAAGGGGCCGTTCTTTTTCATGCAAGCGATGGTTGGCGCCATGAAGGAAACCGGCGGCGGCTCGATCATCCAGATTTCGTCGGCCACCGCCACGATCATGCTTGATCACCATGCGGCCTATATGGGCACCAAGGCGGGAATCGATCATGTGGTTCGCTGCGTCGCCTATGAAAACGGCCGTTACGGCGTGCGCGCGAATTCCATTTCTCCGGGTTTCACCAGGACGCCGATGACGGCGGAGGCCGCGGCCCTGCCCGGCCTGGAAGACGCGTTCGTCAGGGAATACCCGATGGGCCGCGTCGGCACGTCCGAGGACGTGGCCGCGGCGGCGGTCTTTCTGGCCTCGGACGAATGCTTCATGACCGGCCAGAACCTCCAGGCCAATGGCGGCCTCACCCTGCGCCGCAATCCGACGCAGGCGGAAATAAACGCCGCCGTCGCGGCGGCGTCGGCGGACAGGAAGTAACGCCCTGTCCGTCAAAGGCGGCGCAGATACGCCTCGCCGTCCCAGCCCTTCGATTTGCGCCGGATGAAATCGTAGAATTTCCGCAGATCGGGCGACGGCTCGTAGAATTCCAGCATATGTCCGTGCGCCTTGCGCGCGTCGACCATGGCGAAGCGCATCCCGCCCTTGAGCCGGGCGTCGAGGGCGCAGGCCATGCCCTGCGCGGCGGCCCTGTCGAGCGCGGCCTGAACGTCGTCGACGAACACCGCCGCATGGTGCAGGCCCTCGCTGTGAGCGTCGTACATGTCGCGCACCGCCGAGGGCGCGTCGTCATGCTGATGGATCAGCTCGATCATGACGTCGCCCAGTTGACCGTAGGCGGAACTGTGATCGAACCGCGCGGGCGCGCCGCGATAGAACGCCGCTTCCAACGCGATATGCTCGATCAGGTAGAACGGCCCGGCGCTAAGTTGTTGCGACCAGTACCGCGCGGCGGCGTCGATATCGGGCGCGTGGTAGGCGAGTTGCACCACGGGGCCGAAGCCCTCGACGGTCTTCGCGGCGCTGGCGAACGAGCGCCATGCGCCCGGCGCGCTCATGCGGTGAGATCGGCGGCGTCGCGCAAGGGGTCGGTCCCGTCCCAGTTTTCCGCCGCCTCGCGCACGCGCGCGAAATAGTTGTGGATGAACGGCAGGTCTTCGAGCACCTCGACCATGCACGCCATGGTCGCCGACGCATCCACATAACAGAACCTCAACGGTCCGAATTCGCCGCTCGCCGCCACGGGACAGCCGAGCGCCTCGTAGCGCGCGACGTCCTTTTCGTAATCCTCGACGATCACCGCTACGTGATGAAAACCTTCGCGGCCCTTCGGGATGAGGTCGCGGTAACAGGAGGGGGAATCGCAATGCTGCTCGATCAACTCGACATGCACGTCTCCCGCCTGCGCGAGCGCGGCGGAAAACGACACGTCGCCGGGCTTCCCGCGATATAGAGGGTTCGTCACCCGCGGTCGCTCCAGAAGGAAAAAGGGGCCTATGCCGAATGTCCGTGTCCAGCGGGCCGCCGCCTCGCGCACGTCGTTGACGACATAGGCGAGTTGCAGGATCTTGTGATTCGTCGCCGGCAATAGCTGCATCGTCCTCGCCCTCTTCCCTTGTTGGCGTTCGTCGCGCGGCTAGAGCGCGTCAGGCCGCTCCAGCGCCGATTTCAGCGCACGCAGGAATTGCCCGCCGACGGCGCCGTCGATCGCGCGGTGGTCGCATGACAGGGTGACGCTGACAGCGTTGACGAAGCCGATCCCGTCATCCGTTTCGACGGGCGCGCGGTGGAGCGCGCCGATGGCGAGAATCGCGCCCATGGGCGGATTGAGCACCGCGTCGAAATTGTCAACGCCGTACATGCCGAGATTGGAGACGCTGAACGTTCCCCCGGCATAATCGCGTTGCTCCAGTTTTTCCGCCCGCGCGCGCTCGGCGAGATCCTTCATCTCGGCGGCGATGACGGCGACGGATTTTTCGTCGGCGCGGCGAATCACCGGCGCGATCAGCCCGCCCGGCGTGGCGACGGCGACGGAAATGTCCGCATGCCGATAACGGTGGATGGCGTCGTCCGCCCAGCAGACATTCGCCTCGGGCGTTTCCATCAGCGCCGCGGCGCACGCCTTGATCAGATAATCGTTCACCGAGGGCGCCGCGCCGGTCTCGTCTTTCAGCCGGCTTCGAAGCGCCACGACGGCGTCCATGTTCATCGTCCTGCGCAGATAGAAATGCGGCGCGGTCTGCTTCGCCTCGGTCAGCCGCCGGGCGATGGTGCGGCGCATGGAAGAAAGCTTGACGACCTCATACGGATTGTCCGCCGCCGCGCTTTCCGCGCCGTCGCCCAGCCCTTGCGCTTTCGCGGCCTGCTCCACGTCCTGAAGGGAAATGCGCCCGTTGCGCCCGCTGCCCTCGACGCTGGCGAGATCGACCCCCAGCCGCTGCGCCAGTTCCGCCGCCTTGGGCGAAATCGACAGGCCCTCGGGAAGCGCCGTCGTTCCGGGGTCGGATTGCGCCGCGTTTGCCTCCGTCGCCGGCGCGTCGTCCGCGTCGCCGAAACCGGCGTCCGCGGGTTTGAACGCCTCGATAAAGGCATCGATCTCGCTGTCGGGCACGTCGGGTTCGGCGAAGACCGCGATCAGGGCGCCGACCGGATAGGTCTCCTCCTCCAGGCCGATGCGCCGGCGCAGGGTCGCGGTGTATTCAAGCTCCACGTCATTGGCGATCTTGTCGGTTTCGATGACGGCGAAGAGATCGCCTTCCTTGACGGTCTGGCCCTCTTCCGCATGCCACTCGCGGATCACGCCCTCTTCCATCTCGATGCCCCATTTGGGCATGGTGAACGCTTGAATTCGATCGACCATCGCCGCCGCCTCTATTTGTAGGAAATGACTTTACGCACCGCCGCCTCGATATGCGACGGACCCGGAACATAAGCGCGTTCCAGGTTCTTGGCGAACGGCACCGGCGCATGGGGCGCCGTTACCTGCTGCACCGGCGCCTTCAGCGAGGAGAACCCCTGACTGACGACAAAACCGGCGATATCGGCGGCGAGAGAACAGCGCGGCGGACATTCGTCCACAACCACGAGCCGGCCGGTCTTTTCAACGCTGTCGAGAATGGCGTCCTCGTCCATCGGGCTGGTGGTGCGCAGATCGATGAGATCGGCGTTCACCCCGTCATCGGCGAGCGCAGCCAGCGCCTTCTCGGCGAAGACCACCATGCGGCCCATGGCGACGATGGTGACGTCGTCGCCCTCGCTGAGAAGCGCGGCCTTGCCGAACGGCACGACATGCTCGCCGTCGGGCGTCTCGCCCTTTCGTCCGTACATCGCCTTGTGCTCGAAGAAGATTACCGGATCGTCGTCTCGGATCGCAGTCGTCAGGAGCCCCTTGGCGTCCGCCGGACTGGCCGGCATCGCCACCTTCACGCCTGGGATCGACGTCGCGATCTGGTACATGGCCTGGCTGTGCTGGGCGGCCATGTTCATGCCCGCGCCGTATGGCACGCGGATCACCACGGGGCATTTCGCCTTGCCGCCGGACATGTAGCGGAACTTCGCCGCCTGGTTCATCACCTGGTCGAGGGCGAGGCCGAGAAAGTCCGCGAACATGATTTCCGCGACGCCGCGCTTGCCGGCCAGGGACGCGCCGACCGCAAGACCGACGATGGTGTTCTCCGAGATCGGCGTATCGAGCACCCGGTCCTCGCCGAAGCGCGGCAGGAGCCCCGCGGTGACGCCGAAGATGCCGCCCGAGGCTTCGCGTTCGCCGGAGGTGCCGCCGGCGCCGCCGGAAACGTCTTCCCCGCAGACGAAGACGCGGTCGTCGCGCTCCATCTCCTGATGCATCGCCTCGTTCAAGGCTTCGCGATAGGTTTTTACCGGCATGATCGCCCCTTACGGATAAGAGATGTAAACATCGGTGGTGATTTCCTCCATCGCCGCGGGCTCGGCGGCGCGCGCTTCGGCGACCGCCTCGTCGATCAGGGCAAGGACGTCCTCGTCGATGGCGTCCAGCGCCGCGTCCAGCCCGTCGCCCGCGACGCTGTTGCGGAAATTCTTGAGGCAGTCCATTTCGGCGCGATGGCGCTTGACCTCGTCCTTGGCCCGGTATTTCTGCGGATCGCCCTCGAAATGGCCGAAAAAGCGGGTCGTCTGAAACTCCGCCGTACACGGCCCTTTTCCCGACCGGACGTGGTCGAGAATCTCGGCCATGGCGTCGTAGACCTCAAAGTAATCGCAGCCGTCGGCCTTGACCGCCTTCATGCCGAACGCCGCGGAGCGGGCCGCGATGTCTTTCGACCCGACGGCGTAATCGGCGCCCGTATGTTCCGAGTAGCCATTGTTCTCGATGACGAAAATCGCCGGCAGGTTGAGAACGACCGCCATGTTCATGGCTTCGAGCACCGCGCCCTGGTTGACGGAACCGTCGCCGCCGAAGGAAATCGCGACGCGCCCCTCGCCGTCGAGCTTCGCCGACAGGGCCGCGCCCACCGCGAGCGGGCCGCCGGCGCCGACAATGCCGTTGGCGCCGAGCATGCCCTTGTCGAAATCGGCGATATGCATGGAGCCGCCCTTGCCCTTGCCGAGGCCGGCGCCGCGGCCATAGATCTCCGCCATCATCCCTTTGACGTCGCAGCCCTTGGCGATGCAGTGGCCGTGCCCGCGATGGGTCGAGACGATGAAGTCCTTTTCGTCGAGATGTTCGCACACGCCGACCGCCACGGCCTCCTGGCCGGAATAGAGATGGGTGAACCCGGCGATCTCGCCGGTCATGATCTCCTTGTGCAGACGTTCCTCGAACTCGCGGATCGTTTTCATCTGGCGATAGGCGCGCAGCAATTGATCCCTGCTCTGTTGTAGGCCCATGTTACTTTCCGCCCTTGCTGGAGGGGTTGTCGTACTTCCCGGCGAGATAATCCTCGATGGTTTTGTGAAAATGCCGGATGCGCAGCTCCTGTTCGCCCAGCCACAGCCCCGGATACCCTTCCGAGTTCATGCCCCGCTGGACGAAAGGGAGGTTGTACGCATCCTGATCGATGACGAGGCCGAGGGACGTCTCGCCGTATTTGAACTGGCGATGCGTGGGGCGCTCGTAGTTTTCCCAGTCGAAATCCTCGCCCGGCAGTTCGAACATCCAGTAGTCGAAGAACATCTTGTTCGGATCCGTCGGATGGGGGCGCTGGCGGAACATCATCAGATCGTCCGCATGAACGTTCATGGTGATATTGGGAAAGATCATGTAATGATAGTCGTCCGTTAGCTGATCGTCGTTCAGCTCGGAATAGTCCTTGCCCTGCTCGGCGCCGTGCTTGCGCTTGTGGGCCTGGACCGCTTCGCGCACGTCATAGACGGACCCCTCGTAGGAAGCCGGGTCCATGCCGGCGCCGCGCATGACCACCTTGATCGGCGGCGGAATTTCCGAAGGCGACACGACCCTCGGGCTGAGCACGCCGAAGGCGATGAGATAGCGGTTATGGCGTTCGTAACAGTCGATCTGGATGTCGAGATCGTCGAGATAATAGAGAAGCTGCGGGTGAATGCCCTGAACGTGATAGCTCTCGTTGAAGGCGTCCACGGATGCTTTCCAGTTGCAGTCCCATTCCACCGTCACCCATCGGGTCGGCGTCATGCGCTCGAAATGATAGGGATCGAGATGTTTCGGGATCACGCCTAGATAATCGCGCAAGGGTTCGACGTCCGGGTTGAGACTGAACCAGACGAACGAGCCCCAGGTGTCGCAGGCGACCTCGTTCAGCCCGCCGCAGGGCGGCGCGCCCTGCGGGAAGGTCTCCAGGTCCGGAATGTCGGAAAACGTTCCGTCCAGCTTGTAGCGCCAGTTGTGATAGCGGCAGCGGAAATCGCTCGCGCCTTCGAGCGGCTTGTGCGCGCCGTGCACCAACTGATTGCCGCGGTGCAGGCAGACATTGTAGAAGGCGCGCACGGACTTGTCCTGCTGGCGAACGAGCAGGATCGACTCCCCGCCGATTTCCGTCACCATGTGGTCGCCGGGCTCGGGAATGTCGTCCTCGCGGCAGCCGAGCAGCCAGACCTTCTTCCACATCCCTTCCCATTCGCGCCTCGCATAGTCCGCGCTGGTGTAGCGCTCCGCCGGGATCAGATCCGAGCCGAGCTTCGGTTTCGGCTCGGCCTTGATCGGCGTCCCGTGCGGTCCGGCCGGGCGCGAGGTGCGTTTGATTTTCTGCTGTCGACGGACTTTCATGGGACTAGAACTGAACCCGCTTGGTGTAGCCGCCGTCGACCACGAGATTGACGCCCGTCACCCAGCTTGCCGCCTGGCTCGACAGAAAGACGATGCAGTTGGCGACTTCCTCCGGCGTGCCGAGACGGCCGAGCGCATGGGTCTTCTCCGTGCGGTCATAGAATTTCTCGTTCGAGATCTTGATCATGTCCCATGCGCCGCCGTCGAAATAGATCGGCCCCGGAGAAACGGAATTGATCCGTATGCCTTTATCCCCGTGGGCCTGGCTCAACTGCTTGGCGTAGGTGATGAGCGCGGCTTTCATGGCGTTATAAGCCTGGGGAACCATGAAAGTTTCCACCGCCGCCGTGGTCGAGATCATGGTGATCGCGCCGCCGCCGCGTTCTTCCATATGCGGAATGACCGCCTCGACGCCGCGTACGGTGCCAAGAACGTCGATCTCGAAGTTTTTCCACCAGTTCTTTTCGCTGTCCGCGCCGCCGCCGGCGGAAACATTGGGAATGAAAACGTCGACGCCGCCCAGTTCCTCGCTCATCTTCTCGATCCAGGCTTCGTACTCGTCCTTGTTCTTGATGTTGCAGGGCTCGCCGATGATGCGCCCGTCGGCGAGCAGGCCGATCTCCTTCACCGCCTTCGACACGCTTTCCGGCGAGCGCGAGCAGATGGCCACGTTCGCGCCTTCCTCCGCGAAGAGATTGGCGACGCGACGGCCGATCCCCTGCGTCGCGCCGGTGATGAGAACGTTCTTGCCGCGAAGACCCAGATCCATGTCCTATCCTTTTCGCTGTGCAGGCCTGCGGGGCGTGCGCCCCGTCAATTAAAAGACAATCATGATTGTTTTTTTCTTTACGTCAAGCGCGGTCGGCGGCGCGGGCTGCGATTTACCCGGCCGGGCGCGCGAGCAGGCCATTGTCGACCACGAATTCGGCGCCGGTGACGAACCGCGACTCGTCCGATGCAAGATAGAGCACCATCGACGCCACGTCTTTCGGCGCGCCAAGGGAATCGGCCGGCAGGACGCCGGTTTCGGGGATCGCCTGGGCCTCGCCGGCCCGGCCCTGCGCGAACTGCACCATGGGCGTTTCGATGGCGCCGGCGTGGATCGAGTTGCAGCGCACCGGATAGCCCGCCGCCTGGCAGTGCATGGCGATCGATTTCGACATCGAGCGCACCGCGCCTTTGGCCGCCGTATAAGCGAAAAAGATCGGATAACCCACATGCGACGCGGTCGAGGACATGTTGACGATCGAGCCGCCGTCACCCTGACGCAACAGGGGCAGCGCGGCCTTGCAGCCGAGAAACACCCCCTCCGACATCACCGCCTGGGCGAGCCTGAACTCCTTCAGCGTGCAGTCCTCCGGCGACGACAAGATCACGACGCCCGCATTGTTGACGAGAATGTCGAGCCGGCCATGGGCTTTTTCCACGGCGTCCATCGCCGCGCGCCAGTCTTCCTCGCTGCTGACGTCGTGCTGCAGGAACATGGCGCCCTCGCCGATCTCCTCGGCCGCCGCCGCCCCTTTCGCCGCGTCGATATCGGTCAGGACGACCCTGGCGCCCTCCGCGGCGAGCCGTTTTGCATCGGCCAGCCCTAGCCCTGACGCCGCGCCTGTGATTAAAGCAACCTTCCCGTCGACCCGTCCCATAGCGTCGCCTCCTTCCTTGCGTAGTGCGGCGTCCGTTGCAATTTTGCGCCGCAGCATTTTTTGACGTGCTTTTCTTCAGGAATAGCGTAAAATAAAGTCAGGCGTGAATGTTTTTTTTCGGTGTGTGCCATGAGCGAGAAAATTACTCCCCTGTCCGCCCGGCGGCGGCTTCATAAAGCGGCCAACGGTCGCGCGGGCGGCGAGATCGGTCGTCAGGCGCAGAAAAGCGCGTCGACGCGCAAGCTCATTGTCGAGGCGGCGCTGCAATGCCTCTTGAAATACGGCTACGCCCAGACCACGACGCCGCGCATCGCCGAGGAAGCGGGCCTGTCGCGCGGGGCGATGATGCACCATTTCTCGAACCGGCTGACGGTGATCCAGGCGGCGATCGAACATCTGCATGCGAAGCGGTTGCGCGCGTTCCGCCGCGCGGTGTCGTCGCTGCCGGAAGACCAGCCGCATCTGCATGACGCGCTCGAAGCCTACTGGCGCCATGTCACGCACCCGCTTTTCGTTGCCTTTCACGAGCTGTCGGTCGCTGCGCGCACCGACAAGGACCTCGACAAGATCCTGCGCCCCGCCAAGGAAGCGTTCTACCGCGAATGGTACCGTCTCGCCGTTGATCTGTTTCCAGAATGGCAGA
Organism: Parvularcula sp. BBD 1991-13; assembly: GCA_001657385.1. Classification (GTDB taxonomy): domain Bacteria; phylum Pseudomonadota; class Alphaproteobacteria; order Caulobacterales; family Parvularculaceae; genus Hyphococcus. The sequence continues at coordinate 547,475 of LYSZ01000003.1, forward strand.
GCGACAAGGAAAGTTTCGATCTGGCGCTCAATCTCGTGCAATCGACGCTGGAGGGACTTGCGCTCAGCCGCCTGTCGGCGACCCCTGATCCGGATGCGGAGAAAAAACTCTTCGCGTATCTGGAGGAATGCCTGCGCTCGCTGATGCCGACCAGCATGTCGGAATCGACGCGGCCGGTCCTCGCCGAGGCGGCGCGGTAGACGCCGCCGTTTCCCCGCCGAGACGCCGTCCCCAATGTCCTAGGTCGTCCATGTCCGAGATCATCCTTCACCACTTCGACGCCTCGCCCTTTGCGGAAAAAATCCGCAAGATATTCGGCATCAAGAATATCCGTTGGCGGTCGGTCGAGATTCCCATGGTGATGCCCAAACCTGATCTGACGGCGCTCACCGGCGGCTACCGGAAAACGCCGGTGATGCAGATCGGCGCCGACATATACTGCGACACCGCGCTGATCGCGAGAACCATCGAGGGGCTTCATCCGTACCCGCCGCTGTTCGCCGCCGGCCCGCTCGTCGAAACCGGTCTCCAGCGCTGGAGCGACGCGGCGTTCTTTCCGCCGGGCGCGGGGCTGTCGCTGTACGAGAACGCCGAGCATATCCCGCAAGCCGTTTCAAAGGACCGGGAGGCGTATTTCACCTTTCTCGACTTCGGGCGGTTCGACGAGGACGCGCCGCATTTCCGCAGCCAGTTCCGCGCCCACGCCAGGCTGATCGACGATCAGCTTGCGGACGGACGCGGCTTTCTGCACGGGGCGGCGCCGGCCTGGAGCGATATCGGCGCCTATTTCAATCTCTGGATGGCGCGCGGCAACATCCCCAGCGCGGCGCGCATGCTGGCGGGGCTGGACCGCCTCGCCGCCTGGGCCGGGCGGATGGACGCTTTCGGCGAGGGCGAGCGCGCGGCAATGTCGTCTGCGCAGGCGCTTGAGATCGCCCGCGCCGCCGCGCCCGCCGAACCGGCGACGCCGTCCGCGCCCGACGAAAGCGGCGCCGCGCCGGGGGATGCGGTGACGGCGTGCGCTGACGATCACGGCAAGGACCCGGTGGCCGGCGTCCTGTTGGCGGTCGACGACAGCGAAATCGTCATTCTCCGCAAGGACCCGCGCGCCGGCGAGGTCGCCGTGCATTTCCCGCGCATCGGCTACCGCCTCGAAAAACGCGGCTGACCCGTCTTGGCGCGATGCGGCCCCGCCCGATGCGGTCCCGGCCAATGCAGCAAAGCCTGGCGCAGCAAAGCCCGGGGCGGCCAAGCCCCGCGTCGAAACCGCCTCGACGGGCGCAAAAAAGAAACAAACGTGATTGTTTGTTTCTTGACCTCCCTGTGATAGGCTGCGCGTGAAAAAAAGGCTCCGGACGGGGGCGCCGAAAGAGGACGGGGCGACGCGCCCCTCGCCCGCGACCGACAAGACCTTGGTTTAAAAAAGGGAGACAACCATGGCGGATGGGTTCAAGGCCGAATGGCCGATGGATTTGAAAGCGCCCGAAGGCTCGCTCGAAGCAAAACAGCCGCGTCCGGACCTCGGCGCGGACGTCGTCGATCCCTCGCGGTATTATTCGCGCGCCTTCATGGAAAAGGAATGGGCGCAGCTGTGGCCGCGCGTCTGGCTCCTCGCCGGCGTGACGCCGGACATCAGGGAGCCCGGCGACTTCACCGTTTTCAAACACGGCCACGAGGAGTTCATCATCGCGCGGCAGGACGACGGCGGGATCAGGGCGTTCTACAATGTCTGTCCGCACCGCGGCAATCGCGTGTGCCTGACCGAACAAGGCAGCGTGCCGGCCTTCACCTGCCCGTTCCATAGCTGGCGCTTCAACTGCGACGGGTCGCTGGCGCAGATCACGGACGAGGAAACCTACGATCCCGAACTGATCAAGCACCGGCCCGGCCTGACCGAAGTGCGGTGCGATACGATCGGGGGACTGATCTTCATCAACATGGACGGCGCGGCGCCGCCGCTGAAGGAGTGGATCGGCCTGCCGGAAGGGTACATCGAGAACTACGAAATCGAGAAGATGAACGTCGTCCGGCATGTGCGCAGCGAGTGGAAAGCCAACTGGAAAACCGGCGTCGACGCATTTTACGAAACCTATCACCTGCCCCATATCCACCCGCAGACGCAGGGCGTCATGGAAGATTTCAGCCAGGTCGACCTTTACCCCAACGGCTTCAGCCGCATGATCGTGCCGATCGGCGTGAAGTCCCACAGGGTCAAGGATCAGGACAGCATCGATCCGTATCAGGCGCACATGATGATGGAGGCGGGCATCGACCCGCAGGCTTACAAGGGAACCCCCGCCGGCGTGCGCGCCGCCATCCAGGAGGCCAAACGCGAACGCGCGAAGAAGTTCAACCTCGACTATTACGACAGGCTCACCGACGGACAGCTCACCGACAGCTGGGCCACCGGGTTCTTCCCCAACGTCCAGATCGGCATGCATCCTGAAGGCGTCTTCATCATGCGCTTCGTGCCGCACCCGACGGACCCGGAGCGTTTTTACTACGACAACATGACCATGTTCCGTTACGTGGACGACCCTGGCTATACCGTCCCCGGCTGGATGGGCCTGCCCGAAGGCATGGACGTCACCGGCGAAATCCGCCCGGAAATCGAACATGTCCCCGCCGACGTGAAGCCCGATCTCGGCGAGGTGCTCGATCAGGACGTGGAGCTTGTCTACGCCGTGCAGGAAGGGGTGAAGTCGCGCGGCTTCGCCGGGCCGATCTGGTGCGAGCAAGAAGACCGCCTGCGGCACTTCCACCGCGAACTCGACCGCTATCTCAACGGCGAAAAGTAATTTCCGCCGCGCCGCCCTCCGGAATGGTGACCCAGAAGAGAGAAATGGTTGCGTCGCCAGCGACGGGGCGGCGGTCGACGGGGCGGCGGTCAGGGCCGGTCGCCCGGCGCATCCGGTTGCCTGACAGGTTGCCGGGCCGGCCCGGCGTGATCGTCCGACGCGTCAGTACCGCACCAGCGCGCTGCCCCAGGCAAGCCCGCCGCCCAGCGCCGCGAAGACAAGAAGCTGGTCGCGCTCGATGCGCCCGTCCGAAACGGCCGCGTCCAGCGCCAGCGGGATCGACGCCGACGAGGTGTTGGCGTGCTTGTCGATGGTGACGATGACCTTGCTCTCGTCAAGCTCAAGCTTCTTGGCGCAGGACTGGATGATGCGGATATTCGCCTGATGCGGCACGAACCAGTCGATTTCGTGACGGCTCACCTTCGCCCGCTCGGTCACTTCGAAAACGGCGCCGGAAATCTCCTCGACCGCGTGACGGAACACTTCCTTGCCGTTCATCCGCACCCTGCCGACCGTGCCGGTCGAGGCGGGGCCGCCGTCGGTATGCAGATGTTTGGCGAGCCGGCCGTCAGCGGCGAGATACGTCGCCAGGACCCCGCGCGGCGGGCGGGCGGTGCGCGGCGGGGCCGCGCTCAGCACCACGGCGCCGGCGCCGTCGCCGAACAGGACGCAGGTCGCCCGGTCGTCCCAGTCGAGGAAACAGGAGAGCTTCTCCGCCCCGATCACGAGCGCATGGCGCGCCTGGCCGGTGGCGATGAAGGCGTGCGCCGTGTTCAGCGCATAGAGAAACCCGGCGCAGGCCGCCGAGACGTCGAACGCTATGCATGGCGGCACGCCCAGCTTGCGCTGCACATGCACCGCCGTCGACGGGAAGGTCGTGTCCGGCGTCACCGTGGCGACGATGACGAGATCGATGTCGCGCGGCTTCACCCCCGCCCGGTCCATGGCTTTCCAGGCCGCGTCGGTTGCGAAATCGGAGGTGACTTCGTCGCCGGAGGCGATGCGCCGTTCCGCGATGCCGCTCCTTGAGCGGATCCACTCGTCGGAGGTGTCGACTTTCATGGCGAGATCATGATTGGTGACGACCTGTTCAGGCAGCGCCGAGCCGACGCCTGTAATCACGCACTCCAGTTTTGACATGAACCCGTCCGCCGCCCCTTGAAATGATCACCCGCAAAATCGACTCTCGCATACTTTCCTCGCCTGCAACAGAAGGAAAATCAGCAGGATTCTCGCGCCCGGATGAACTCTGGGTTATTTTCCGAACACGTCCCAGGCGAGCCCGACGGCGGCGAGGAGAACGTATCCGCCAAACAGGCGCGACAACAGGCTTCCGTCCGTGCGGTGGGCGAGACGCGCGCCCAGCGGCGCGGCGACGCCGGCGGTGAGCGCCATCGCCGCAAAGGCGACGAGGTTGAAATAGCCGATCGAGCCCGGCGGCAGGTCCCCCGCCGCCCGGCCCGACCACATGAAGGCGAGCGCGCCGGGCAAGGCGACCGCGACGCCGAACCCCGCCGAGGTGGCGATCGCCTGGTGAATGGCGCGGCCCGACGCGGTCATGACCATGACGCCGAGGGCGCCGCCGCCGATCCCCATCAGGCTGGAGAAAAACCCGGTCGCGGTCCCGAGCGGCCATGTCAGGCGCCGCCGCATCAGGTCGCGGTTGCGGCGCGCCCCGCCCCCGGGGCCGAGACGGCGGGCGGCGACGTAGAACGCGCCGCCGACGAACACCGCCGTCAACAGCTCGGTCGGGACCCAGCGGGCGAGAAGGCCGCCGGTCCCGGCCCCGAGGGCGATCCAGGGAACCCACGCCTTCAGGACGCCCATGTCCACATGGCCGGCCCGGCGATGGGCGGCGAGCGCGCGCAGCGACGTGACGATAATGACGCCGAGCGAGGTGCCGATCGCGGTTTTCAGGCTCGCCTCCTCGCCGACCCCGATCGCCTGAAACACCGCATAGAGCGCCGGCACCGTGATGATGCCGCCGCCGATGCCGAAAAGACCGCCGGCGAACCCGGAGGCGAACCCGGCGCCCAGCATGGCGGCGATCAGGAACAGGTTGTCGGCGAAGAACGCCGTCAGGGACGCCATGGAAACCTCCGTCGCGAGACCGCCCGTCACGCGGGCGCGGGCGCGCCCGCGCCCATGGCGTCGAGCGCCCGGTCGAGAATATCGCAGCCCGCGCCCGGCGCGTGTTCGGAGAGAAACCGCCGCCATGCGCGCGCGCCGGGCGCGCCATGATAGAGCCCGAGCATGTGCCGCGTCACCGCATGGGGACGAAAGGCGTTGCTGCGCGACGCCTCGCGCTTGAGATAAACCGACATGGCCGCGACCACCGCCTCGCGGCTCGGCGCTGGCGCGCCGTCGCCGAACAGGGCGGCGTCGACCCCGGCCAGGAGATAAGGCGCGCCATACGCCGCCCGGCCCAGCATCACGCCGTCGACCATCTCCAGGTGGCGCGCGCCGTCGCGGACCGTCTCTATGCCGCCGTTCAGTACAATGACGAGATCGGGGCGCAAGGCTTTCAGCCGCCGGACAAGCTCGTAATCGAGCGGCGGAACCGTGCGGTTTTCCTTCGGGGACAACCCCTGGAGCCACGCCTTGCGGGCGTGCACGATGAAAACGCCGCAGCCCGCCGCCGCCACCGTCTCGACGAAGCCGAACAGGCTTTCCTCCGGGTCCTGGTCGTCGACGCCGATGCGGCATTTCACCGTCACGGGGACGTCGACGCCCTCGCGCATGGCCGCGACGCAGTCCGCGACCAGCCCCGGCGTCTTCATCAGGCACGCCCCGAAGGCGCCGGACTGCACCCGGTCGGACGGACATCCCACGTTGAGATTGATCTCGTCATAGCCGAACCCGGCGCCGATCCGCGCCGCCTCGGCGAGCTTGGCGGGCGCGGCGCCGCCAAGTTGCAGCGCGACCGGATGCTCGCGCGGATCGTAGCCGAGAAGGCGCGCGCGGTCGCCGTGGATCGCCGCCTCCGCCGTGATCATCTCGGTGTAGAGCCGCGCGCGCCGGGACAGGAGGCGGTGAAAATACCGGCAATGCCGGTCGGTCCCGTCCATCATCGGCGCGACGCAGAACCGGTGACTGTCGCCTGTCGCTGTTTCTTTATGTGAATCAGTCACCTAACCCGCTTTCTTTGCGCCCGGCATCATTCTTTATCCAGCGCCTTCGCTAGACGGACGATAAAAAACGGCTCGCGCCTGAAAAACAAGCGTCCTCACCCATGTTCCGACATGACGGAGCGCGTTTACTCCAACTCTGCCAGCGCCGCTTCCACGGAAGCCGCCAGTTCGTCCAGGGGGCGGGTCATTTTTTCATTCATGAAGATATTCGTATAGGGCCAGGCGTCCTCAAGGCTCGCATGCGCCATGACAATCCGAAACGCGGGACGCGCCGAGGCCATGCGCGGGGCGGCGGCCGGGACCTTCCCGACCGTCAGCGCCGCGTCGTGGCCGCGGCGCATCGAGGCAGTTTCGCAACGCCCGGCAGGACGGCCGCCACCTCGAAATGGCGGTCGGTCGCGACGAGATGGGCGCCCTTCGTCACCTTCAGATAGAGCGTGTCGTCCTCCAGAACCCGGATGCGGCTGTCCCATGACCCCGTCCACCATCCAAGCGTTGCAAAAGCCGATTCAACGCCTTCGCCCGCCAGCGCGTCGTAAAGCGCCGGCCGCGGCGTTTCCGTACCCGTCCAGGCAATCACCTGCGCCGGGTCCACGCCCCCGGCGCGCAGCGTTTCGAGATCCTCAAGGCTTTCAATCGGCGTGACGATCATCGCCGCCGGGGCAAGCGCGGCGACGTTCATGGCGTCGTCCAACGAATAGGTCGCGATCACAACCCGTCCGAAAGCGTCGTGCTTGTCGACCAGGGCCAGTATCTCGTCGAACGTGACCGGGTCCTTGCGGTCGAGCGCGAGAAAGGCGCGTTCCTCGCTCCAGACAAGCGCCTCCTCCAAAGTTGGTATGCGGAATTCTGTCTCCGCACCCTCGTTATCTTTGAGGCGCAGCGACCGGAGCGCCGCAAAAGATTGCGCCGTCACCGGCCCCCGGCCGGTCGTGGTGCGATCAAGCGTTTCGTCGTGCATGAGCAGCAAAACGCCGTCTGCGCTTTTTAACACGTCGATTTCCAGCAGCGCCTGCATGCGCGCGGTCGTATGCTCGAATGTTTCAATGGCGTTTTCCGGATATCCCGGCGCCGCCCCGCCCCGGTGGGCGCTGACGAGAACCGCGCCGGTCTCGCGCAGACAGTCAAAGAACCCCGGCATGCCGCCTTTCGCGCTGGCGGTCAATGGCGGCGCCAGCGCGCCGCGCTCGCGCGCGCCCTGCTGTTCGAGGGGCGCCGTCGCGCAGGCGGCGAGCCCCAGGGCCATGAGCGCAACGCCGGTCGGGAAGCGATGTCGCATTTGTTCTCCTCCTCAGTACCGCGCCGTCAGGCGGACCTGGGCGACGCGACCATAAGTCGAATCGCCCAGCTTTTCTTCGTAGAACTTGTCGGCGATGTTTTGCAGGCTGACCGCCAGGCGCAGGCGGTCGCTGACATCGTAGACGGCGGAGAGGTTGTAAACGGAGTATCCGGGCATTTCGAACGTACTCGGAAAATCGCTGAAAAATTCGTCGCGCCAGTAGCCGTCCGCCGTCAACGCCAGACCGGGAAAGGGACGCAGCGTGAGCGCCGCGCTGCCATCGTTTTTCGGGCGGCCGAACAGTTGCCGGTCCGAACTTTCGAGCGCCGCCGTCATATGCGTGTATGCGCCGCGCAGTTCTATCCAGGGAGCGGGGGAAACGGTGAAATCGACCTCAAGCCCTCGCATCTCCACGGGACTGTCCACATTCTGCGGCGTGGAAATGCCGGTTTGCAGGTCGAAGACGTTAAAGATCCCGTCTGTCGCCTCGCCGATGTAGTAGGTGAGGCTCCAGGCGGCAAGACCGTTCTCAAGTTGCTGATCGATCCCGAAATCGACCATCCAGTTCGATTCCGGCTGTAGATCCGGATTGCCCCGGAAGGTTGCGGAGGAACCGAGAAGCTGGCGCAGCCCCGGAGCTTCGGCGCCCTCCCCGTAGGAGACGCGCAACTTGCTGTCGACGCCGGCAATGTCGAACGCCTCGGGCAGATTATAGGCGCCGGTGGCGCGAAACGTGAATTCGCCGCCGAATTTTTCGTTATCGTCATAACGCGCGGCGCCGGACACGAACAGTCCGTCGACGATCTCGACATTGGCCTCGGCAAATCCGGCGGCGTTATGGATGCTGTCGTCAATAAGCGCGAAGGCGAAGCCTTCCGGCTGTTCGAACACGGCGCTTTCGTCGCGATATTCCGCGCCGGCGATCAGTATCACCCGGTCGACGGGGCGGGCGGTGGCGAAATAGACGCCCTCGATCGTTCGCCCATCGCTTTCCTGCTCCTGGCCGGGCGCAACAAACCTGCCGTCGAGGTCGACATAGGAAAACTGCGCCGTGTGCTCCAGGGCGCCGCCGAAGGTGCGCCATACGCCCTTCAGCGCAGCAAAAAGCTGTTCGTTCTCGTTAAAGCCCTCGCTGTCCTGAAACAGGAACCCGGGCAAGCCGCCCGGGTTGTCAGCAGGCAGAAAATTGGCGTCGATCTCGTTACGCGCGTCGGTGTAACGCACCCAGCCGGAAAGGTCGATGTCGTCGGTCGGGCGAAATTCCCCCCTGAACTGCATCGTCAGGTTGTCATACCCGTCGCGCTCCACATTGCCGGGCGGGCGGCTGGACAGGGAGATGCCCTCGGTGTCGAAATAGGAAATGGAACTGGAAAATCCGAAGCGCTCGCCGCCCGCCTGAAGGCCGGCGTTCAGCTCATAGGTTTCGTTGCTGCCATACATCGCCGAACCGCGCGCCTCAAGCGGGCCCTCGGGACGTTTCGTAACGATATTGATGACGCCCGCGACAGCGTCGGCCCCGTAAATGCCCGACTGCGGGCCGCGCAACACCTCGATGCGGTCAATGTTGTCCAGCAGCAGGTGATCGATGCCGAACTGGTTGTCGGCTTCGGACGGATTGTTGAGCTTGACGCCGTCGATGAGGACAAGAACGTGCTTGGACGTAAAGCCGCGCATGCGCACCTGCGTATTCTGCCCGACGCCGCCGGAACGCGTGATCGTCACCCCCGGCGCGCGCTCAAGCGCGTCGTCAAGGGTCTGCAACTGCTGCAACTCAATGTCTTCTGCGCTGATGATGCTGATCGCGTCGCCGAGCTGATTGATCGACTGACCGGCGCGCGAGGCGCTGACGACGATCTCGTCGGCGGCGATGGCTTCGCTGTCCTGTGCGTTTGCCGGCGCTGACGGCGCGGCAAGAAGAACGGCGCTCCCCAAAAGGCATGCGGACGGACGCGGATGATTTTTCATGATGATCCCCAAGAGTATAATCTACGCAAAATTCGATAGGGATCGGCGATAACGGAGATTTCACGATTTATTGACAGCCGGATGAAACGTACGCATCAAATCGCATAAACGTCATGAAAGCGTCGCGCAATTTTGATACCGCATTCGCGTTCTGAATGGATCGCCCAGGCCGGAACGATGGCATTGAATGAACGACCTTACTGGTCGAAGCTTCTGCGGACGCTGCGTGTTCAAGAAGGCATGACGCAACGCGCGCTCGCCGAACGCCTCGGCGTCAATCAAGCGACGATATCGAGATGGGAACGCGGCGGCGAAGAACCGTCGCTAAGCCGCCGCCGCCGCATTCGCGACCTTCTGCGAAACAGCAGGGAAAGCGCACAGGACCGACTGCTGAAAATGCGCGTGCAGTATTCGGCCTGGCCGACATCCCTCGTCAGGCAGGGCGCTGTCTTTATCGCAACCAGTCCCAGTCTCGCCGGCGAGGTCGGGGCGGACGGCCTCGATGAAGGGGCCTGCATCTACGGCCGTTTCGGCGCGGAAGCCGACGAGCGCATGGCGCAGTGGGAGCGGGCCGGCATTTTCGCTGGCGAACTGGCCATGACCATTTCGCTCAACCGGATTATGACGCCTCAGGGCGAGGTGTTCTTTCGGGGTCTCGACACACCGTATAATTCCTCCTCCGGCGAAATCTGGTGCCTGTGCGAAATCCACCGGCTGACCGAAGAGGAATATGTCGAACAGGAAAAGCAGTTGGGCGGCGTGCTTGTTCCGATCAGTTACGACGCCCTGCATTAGGGCTTCTCTCGCGGGAACGCGCGCCGGGCCTGCGCGAACCTCACCAGCGAACGCGAAGAGCCTAGCACCGCCTACGGAATGACTATCTCTCGTCTTGTCTCGCCGGCGGCGGCGGACAAGCGACAATCGCCGCGCCCCGGTGTTCCCTGCGTCAGTAGAAAGCGTCGGCGTCCGCGGCGCGGCGCAACATCTATATAACTGGATTTCCTCTATCTTTCCGCACGCCGGTCGGGATAGTCGACAGTGAGCGAGCGCGGCGCCGGGCCTTCGCGGGCGTCGGTCTTGCCCGGTCTGTGAGGCCTTTTCCCGATCCTGCGCGCCTGAGCGCAAGGGCGTTGCAGCCCCCGCCGCGCGATCACGCAAGGCGCCGATCCGCCGCGATCGTCAGCTCAGGGAAAACCGCGCCGGCGCACAGGCAAAATGTTATTAGAAACGCGCCGCCAAATCGGGCAAGGTCGACGTCGCCACGACAGGGCGGAAATTTGGACCGGCAGGAATACGCCCCGGCAGGAAAGGCGCGGCCCCTTGATCACCGAACCCCTTATCGTCATCGCCCTGTGCATCGTTTTTTACGGCGCGTTCTCGGCGAAACTCGGACGCTCGGTAGTTTCCGCGCCGATGACCTTCATGCTGGCCGGACTGGCCGCCGGCGAGGCGGGCCTCGGGCTCATCGAAGTCGCCATCGACAACGAGGTGCTGGAAGGTTTCGGCGAGCTGACCCTCGGCCTCATCCTGTTCGCGGACGCGGCCGCCACCAACAGCCGGCGTCTCGCCCATGATTACCGCATCCCGCGCCGGCTGTTGCTGGTCGGCCTGCCGCTGACGATCGCCTTCGGCGCGCTCATCGCCGTCGGCCTGTTCCCCAATCTCAACTGGCAGGAAGCGGCGCTGATCGCGGCGATCCTGGCGCCGACGGACGCCGCGCTCGGCTACGCCGTCGTCTCCTCGGAGCATGTGCCGGAGCGCATCCGCCAGAGCGTGCTCGTGGAATCGGGGCTGAATGACGGTCTCGCCCTGCCCGCGGTGCTGCTGTTCGCCGCGCTCGCCTACAGCGCGATGGAGGGCGAGCCGAGAAGCGCGCAGGACTGGGCCGTGTTCGCCGGACAGCAGATCGCGGTCGGCGCGGGGCTCGGCGTCCTCCTGGGCGCGGGGCTCGGCAAGCTCGTCCACCATGCGGACGGCAAGGGCTGGATCAGCGGGAGTTACCGCAACCTCACCTGCATCGGGGTAGCGATCCTGACCTTGTTCTGCGCCCACCTCGTCGGGGGCAACGGCTTTATCGCGACCTTTGTCGGAGGGCTGACATTCGGGGCGTTCTGTTCGAAACGCTCCGGCGCGCTGACCGGCTTTGTCGAGGAGGAAGGCCAGCTCTTCAGCCTCGTGATCTTTTTCTTTTTCGGCGCGGCGCTGTTGCCGGCGGCGCTTGCAAACTTCACGCCCTTCTGCGTTCTGTACGCGGTGCTGAGCCTGACGGTCATCCGCATGGCGCCGACGGCGCTGTCCCTTGTCGGGCTGAAGCTGAAGACCCCGACCAAGGCGTTTATCGGCTGGTTCGGCCCGCGCGGGCTCGCCTCGATCCTGTTCCTGCTGATCGCGGTCGAACATGACGAGATGGGCCGGCTGACGGAGGTCGAGGCGGTCGTCTACGTCACGGTGTTCCTGAGCGTGATCCTGCACGGAGCGACGGCGGCCCCCCTGTCGCGCCGCTACGGGCGGAGCGCAGCGGCCGCGGCGGACGGCGAAATCTAGGGTCCGGACCCGTTAACGCCGCCTGGCTGACGCAGGGCCGGAACGGCGGCTTACTTGGAGCGGTTCAGACTTTTGGCGGGTCACGCCGCCGCGATGAAAATCGCGCCCGCAACGAGCCCGACCGTTATGCGCCGCTGTCCCGACCGTCGTGGAAACCTTCTGGCGTCGCTCCCTGAAAATCGATAGGCTCGCCCGGCAGACAAAACAGAGCCGGCGGTAATGCTTAAAATTAGCAGACGCAGCATTATCGCATCCGGATTAGGTGCGACGCTCGCCGGCTGCGCGAATGCCCCCATCATTGGCGGGCGCACCATCGGTTCAACAAAAGCCTATGGCTTTGGCGCGCTCAAACCGCTCGATTTGTCGATCGAGAATCTCAGCACGATAACCGTCTGTACCCGCCCTTTTCGCGCGGCGGGCCCGCGGCTTGAGGCCGCGACGGTCAACGGCAAGACGATCGTCCACAATTACGGCCATGGCGGATCCGGCTGGTCCCTCGCCTGGGGCTATGCCGGGAACGCGCGCGACCTTGTCGCGGCCGGCCGGCCGAAATCCGTCGCGGTCCTCGGCGCCGGCGCCATCGGGCTGACGACGGCCATCGCCATCGCGGAGACGGGCGCCAAGGTGACCATCTTCGCGCGGGAGCTGCCGATGGAAAGCCGCTCGGCTCGCGCGACCGGCGTATGGTCGCCCTCCAGCCGCATCGGCCTCGGCGCGGCGGTCAACGCAGACTTCCCGGCCCGATGGGAGGCGTTGGCCCGTCGATCCTATGCCCGGCATCTCAGTTATGTCGGTCGGGCGGGCGATCCGGTGGAGTTCACGCCTCGGTTCTACGTCAGATCGCAAACCCGCGAGCCTCCCCTGATCGATCCGCCGGCTGAAGGTGATGATTTTCTCCATCTCGGCCGCAGGCTTCGCGGGATGGAGCCGCCATGGAGCGAGCGAAACGGCTCTCCCTTTCGCAGCGACGCCGGCGTCAGGGGCGGCCTCGTCATGACATTCAACATCGCCGAATACGCGCGACAGATGACGGACGATTTCCTGGCCGTGGGCGGGCGGATCGAGCGGGCGGATATCGCCTCGATGGCTGATCTCGCGCGTCTGCCGGGCGACGTGGTTGTGAATTGCGCGGGCTATGACGCCAGAACGCTTGCGGGCGATACGTCCCTTGTCCCTGTCCGGGGGCAGATCGCCTGGATGCCGCCGCAGACCGATCGTCTTTATGGGGTCTTTTATCGAAATGTAATGGCGCTGTCCCGCCGCGACGGCCTCCTCATTCAGGAGACGGGCGGTAACGATTATTACGGGTTCGGTGACGGCGATGAAACGCCGGACAAGGACGAATTCCTCGCAGCGCTGGCGAAGATCGCGCCGATTTTCAACTGGGGGTGAGCGCCCTTGCGCTAAACCCGCCGGTAAGCGTCCGCGTCCGCCCGGAACTGGAGAAGATCGCCGACGCGCACGATCTCGCCTTCAGCTTCCACCGGATCGGCGACGAGCGGCAGGATGTCCATCGGCATCGGTCCGCCGTTCGCGTCCGTCATCAGGAGCACGCTTTCGCGCCCGTCCCGCGTCCGCGCCCAGAAGCTCGGAGGTATCCCGCCGCGGATGCAAAGGCTCGCGCACGCCTTGTGCGTCTTGCCGCGGGCGGGCCGCATGACGCCGAAAAAGCACTTGGAATCCATGATCGCGCCGGAAAGGCGCCGCCGGCCGATGCGCTCGACCGCCGGCGCGGCGAGCGTTGCATCCGTCGGGGCGGCGGCGCTCGCCGGCGCGAGCCACTGCTCCAGGAGCGGCGGCACTTCGAGCATCCGGCGCTCCTTACGCTGAATGAGCACGCCCGAGGCGGTGACCGGCGTTCCCGCCGCGCCGGAGAACTCCAGCGCGGAGGTGCACTTGCCCGTCGCCACGACCAGCACCGTGCGCATGCCGAACGGCGCCGACGGATCGGCCATGCGGATCATGGGATACGGGGCCGTCGCGAGAACGCCCGTCACCTTGTGGGTCGCATTGGTGAGCCACGCGCCCGCGCCGGGGTCGTCAAGCTCGGCCGCGAGCAGCCAGCCCAGGCCCCCCGCGCCGAGAAGCCCGAGCGGCAGGGCGCCCAGCAGGAAGCGCCGGTCCGCCGCGGGGGCGTCGGCCCAGCCGATGAACATCTCGCCCGCGTCGTCCCGGCTCGGATCGAGAACGCCCCCGGATCTGGCAACGGATCTGGCAATGGGCCTGGTCATGGATCTGCTCATGACGCCGCCTCCGCCGCCAGGGCCGCCGCCGGAATGATCGCCGGCGCGGTTTTCGTTCCAGGCGCGTTCGGTTTCGGATCGATCAGCACCCGCCCTTCCTCGATGCGCACATTGTAGGTTGCGATTTTCTCGGTAAAGGGCGGCGGCGAAACGCCGTCATCGGGACGGTACTGCCACCCATGCCAGGGACAGGTGATGCAGCCGTCGACGACGCGCCCTTCGCCCAGCGGGCCGTTCTGGTGGCGGCAGGCGTTGGTGACCGCCGAGATCCTGTCGCCGTAGCGGAACACCGCCACCCGGTCGCCTTTCGGCAGGGGCGCAATGACGGCGCGCATGTCGGGAATGTCCGAGGGCGCGCAGACATCGATCCAGCCCTTCGCCTTCAGCCCTTTCATGCCGTTGTCCGCGCCCCACTCCCTCAGCCCCGCAACGATGTGCAGCCCCGACACGCCGATGAACGCGGCCGCGGTGACGACAGGATAAACCATTGACTTTTCCGTCATCAGCGCGCCCAGCACGATATGCAGCACAAGCAACGCATAGGCCGGATAGACCAGCATGTGCAGCGCCTTCCAGGCGGGGGCGGACAGATTGTTGAGCCAGAAATCGTGGCTGGTCGCCGCCATCGCAAACAGGATGACGAACGCGCCGAGCCCCAGAACCTCGAACGGAAAGCCGGGGATCGAATCGTAAAGCGGATTGCTGACAAAGATCGAGACCAGGGGATTGAGCGGCCCGCCGCCGTGATACCACAACAACGCAAGGCCGAAATGCGCGGCCGCGACGAAGAACGTCAATACGCCGAGATGACGCCTGTTATAGAGCATCGGCCGGAACCGGGGACTGAACCGCGCCAGGGGACCGATGGTCAGCAGCCCCGTCAGCATGGCGAAGGACGCAACGCCCAGGGCGCGAATCATCAGCACGACAGGGTCCGCCGTGTGGCCGCTCGGATGCACCCGCAGGCCGACGGCGACGAAAACGCCGATGAACAGCGCGACGGCGGCGAGCACGTAAAGATCGTAGGCGACCTTGTTCCCGTTCCACTGAACGGCCCGGTACTGATGGCCCATTATCGCTCCCCTTGCGATGCGGCTTCGGCGGCCTGGATAGCTTCAATCGCCGGCGGCAAATCGTCCGTGTAAGGCGTCGCCGGACGCTGGGTCCAGAACAGGAAACCGGCGGCCGCCGCGACGGGCGCAATGATCAGCCAGGCGACGAGATGAATGCGCCGGTGCGGTCTTTTCATCGTTCGGCGCTCCCGTTCGCGGACGTCTGTTCGCCAGCGCCGCCATCTCCGGGGCCGCCATTGCCGGACCCATTATTGCCGGGCCCTTCCGCCGGCCGGTTGATCTTTCGCCCGGACAGCCAGCGCCCCAGGACGTAAGGCCACAGCGCCGCACAGCCCGGAAACACGGCGAGGCGAAAGAAAAACCCGGACCCGGCGGCGGCCGCGTCCAGCCGCGGCGCGCCGAGGGCGAGAAAGGCGAGCGCCACGACCGCGCCGATCCCGAAATAGATCCCCGCGCCCAGGACGATGGTTTCCGCAAACTGCATCATGCGCTCTCCTCCCGGCGGTCCGCCTTACCGCTCCGCCCAGCCGACGCCGCCATAGGCGACGCCCGAGAGCATGGCCATGTCTTCCTTGAACGTCGTCAGGTCGTCGACGGTGAAATCCGACAGGTGACAGCGCCCGCAGGCGCGCGCCAGCAGCTTCATCAGTTCGGTCGCCGTTTCAAAGAACGTCGCGAGGCGCCGGGCGGCGACGGCGATTTCAAGGCGCGCGCGCAAATTCTCCTTCTGCGTTGCAATCCCGACGGGACAGTTGTTCGTGTGACAGGCGCGCATGCCGAGGCACCCGATCGCCTGCATCGGCGCGTTGGACAGCGCCACCGCGTCCGCGCCGAGGGCCATCGCCTTGACATAGTCCGCCGGCTTGCGCAGGCCCCCGGTCGCGATCAGCGAGACGTTGCGCGCGCCGCATCGGTCAAGATGGCGCCGGGCGCGGGCGAGCGCCGGGATCGTCGGCACCGAGATGTTGTCGCGAAAGATCAGCGGCGCCGCGCCCGTGCCGCCGCCGCGGCCGTCAAGGATAATGTAGTCGACGCCGACCTCAAGCGCGGCGTCGATGTCCTTCTCGACATGTTGCGCGGAAAGCTTGAACCCGACCGGGACGCCGCCCGTCCGCTCACGGACTTCCTCGGCGAAGTCCCTGAAACCGCTCGTGTCCTCCCATTCGGGAAAGCGCGAGGGGGAAATCGCGTCCTCGCCGGGGGCGAGCCCGCGCACCTCGGCGATTTCCTCATCGATCTTTGCCCCCGGCAGGTGCCCGCCGGTGCCGGTCTTGGCGCCCTGGCCGCCCTTGAAATGGAACGCGGCCGCTTCGCGCACCTTGTCCCAGGAGAACCCGAAACGGGCGGAGGCAAGCTCGTAGAAATAGCGGCTGTTGGCGCGCCGTTCGTCGTCCAGCGATCCGCCCTCGCCGGAGCAGATCCCCGTGCCCGCCATCTCCGCGCCCCTGGCGAGGGCGATCTTCGCCTCGCGCGACAGGGCGCCGAAGCTCATGTCGGAGACGAACATCGGAATGTCGAGCCGCAAGGGCTTTCGCGCGCCGGGGCCGATGACAACATCCGTACCCACCGGTTCGTCATCGAGCAGGGGAACGCGGTGAAGCTGCGCCGTCAGCACCTGGATGTCGTCCCAGCTCGGCAATTCGTCCCGCGGCACGCCCATGGCCGCCACCACGCCGTGATGGCCGGTCTTGTCGAGACCGTCGCGCGCATAGCCCTGGATCAGTCCGACGAAAGGTTCCTCCGCTTCCGGATGGGTGTCGGCGTAAAGCCCCTGATACTCGTCGCGCTTGAACGGCTGCGGATGATCGCGCGCCCACGCCTCCACCTCCGCCTTGTCCACATAGACCGAGCCTTTCTCGATCTTGGCGCTGAATTTCCGCAGGGCTTCGCTGTTGTCGTATTCGCTGACGCCGGTGTCGTAGCGATAGTCCCAGTTGTGCAGCCCGCATATCAGATTGTGGCCGTCGATATGGCCGTCGGACAACAGCGCGCCCCGGTGAAGACAGCGCCCGTAAAGCACCGACACCTGGTCGTCGAAGCGCACGACCACCAGGTCGACATCCGCCACCAGCGCGTAGGCGGGCCGGCGATCCTCAAGATCCGCCCATTTCGCAACTTCGACCCAGTTCAGCGCCATCAGCCATTTCTCCCCTAAACCACTCCGAAAGACGTCAAATTGTGATTTGCCTCATCCTATTGAGCGCGCGCACAATCGCAAAATCACGTTTTTCTACGTGCAAGTGATTAGCAGGCAAGTGACTGGCGGGCGGGTAATCGGCGGGCGATGCAATCGTTTTTTCACAAAATGTTCAAACGCAAGGCGGACGCCGGCGGAGCGCCGGGATCCGCGAAAAACCCCGGTTCCGCGAAAGGAACAACGGCAATGAATCAGCACACAGCGGACCATGATAACGCCGGCGCGCTGGAATGGCATCGGGTTGCGGATGCGGATCAATTGCCGGAAGGCCGGGTGACGACGGTTACGGCGGGGCGAAAAACCCTCGCCCTCGTCCACTTCGACGGGCGCTACGCCGCGATGGACAATCGCTGCCCGCACCAGGGCGGCCCGCTCGGCGAGGGCTCGATCGAAAAAGGCGTCGACGGCCAGTGCTGGCTTCGCTGCCCCTGGCATGGCTGGGACTTCGACCCGCTGACCGGCAAGCCGCCGGGCGGCCACGAGGATACGGGCCAGGAGATGTTTGCGGTGGAGATCCGCGCGGACGGGCTCTATGTCGGCGTGCCGCCCGAACCGCCCCATCAGCGCACCGCCACGGACGTCATCGCCGAAACCATGGTCAACTGGGGCCTCAAACGGGTCTTCGGCATGGTGGGACACTCCAATCTCGGCCTCGCCGACGCCTTCCGCCTCCAGGAAGAGGCCGGCAATCTCTCCTATATCGGCATCCGTCACGAAGGCGCGGCCTCCTTCGCCTGTTCCGGCTACGCCAAGCTGACCGGCAAGCCAGCCGCGTGCCTGTCCATCGCCGGGCCGGGGGCGACCAACATGATGACGGGCCTGTGGGACGCCAAGGTCGACCGCGCGCCGGTGATCGCCTGCCCCGGCCAGGTGCAGGTGCAGGTGTTCTCCCCCTTCGCGTTTCAGGACATCGACCTCATGAGCGCTTTCGCGCCGGTGGGCGCGTTCAACCAGCTTGTTCTGCATGCGACCAATTACGCGGAGATCGCCTCCCTGGCGATGAAAACCGCGATCGTCGAACGCGACGTTTCGGTCCTGATCTTCCCCGACGACGCCCAGACCCTGCCCGCGCCGGAGATGAAAGCCGGCGCGCCAAACGGCCGCCTCGCCGCCCCGCGCATGACCGCGGCGGAAGACGTCGTCGACGCGGCCCTCGACAGGATAAACGCCGCGCGCCGCCCCCTGATCATCGTCGGCTACGGCGCGCGCGAGGCGATGGACGCGGTCGTCGATCTGGCCGAGGACCTAAACTGTCCCGTGCTCACGACGTTCAAGGCGAAGGGGCAGATCCCCGACACGCACCCCCTCGCCGGGGGCGTCCTCGGCCGCTCGGGCACGCCGGTCGCCTCTTGGTTCATGAACGAATGCGATCTTATCATCGCCATCGGCTCATCTTTTTCCCACCATACCGGGATCGAGCCGTCCAAGCCCATCGTCCAGATCGACATGGACCGGATGCATCTCGGCAAGGGCCATCCCGTCGCGCTGCCGGTCTGGGGCGAGATCGGCGAAACGCTGGCCCTGATGCGGCGCGTCAAGCGGGGACGCGGCGCCGGCGTCAATCAGCGCAAGGAAATCGCCGAGCGCTGGGCGATCTGGCGCGCGGAGAAGCAGGACCGCCTCGGCGACGACCGCGGGCGCGGGATCAGCGCCGCGGCGCTGTTCGAGGCGATGACAAGGGTTGTCCCGGCGGACGCGGTCATGCCCGTGGACGTGGGCAACAACACCTACTCTTTCGGCCGCTATTTCGAGCCCTGCGGCCAGCGCATCCTGATGTCCGGCTATCTCGGCTCCATCGGCTTCGGGTTTCCCGCCGCCATGGGCGCCTGGGCCGCGACGCAGGACTTCAAGGAATATCGCGGCCGCAAGGTCGTCTCGGTTTCCGGCGACGGCGGCTTCGGTCAGTATGCGATGGAGTTCACCACTGCGGTTCACTACGGCATGGACATCACCCATGTCCTGATGAACAACGCCGAACTCGGAAAAATTTCCAAGGAGCAGCGCGCCGGCGAATGGCCGGTCTGGCAGACCGCGCTCACCAATCCGGATTTCGCCGAGTTCGCGCGCTCCTGCGGCGGCATGGGCATGCGCGTGACGGACAAGGCGGATCTCGAACGCGCGCTGAAAGAAGCCATCGCCCATGACGGGCCGGCGCTGGTGGAGGTCGTCACCGACGCCGAACTCGTGTAAGAGAATCCGGCGCGCCGGACGCGCGGACCTCGCTGCAAGGGACGGATCGGATAATGGGCGGAATCATCACAATCACCGTGAATACGGTCAGGATTAAACCAGTCGCCATGGCCATGATCTCTGCCGGCTTTTTCCTGTCTTCATGCCAGCAGGCCGGCGAGGACGCCGCCACGGCTCCTGAAACGCCGTCCCCGGAAGCCCCGCCTGAAGCGCCGTCTCCCGCTCAGCGCTCGCCGGCGCCGGAAGACGTCGCCGCCGCCCGCGCCGCCGCCGTGGCGCTTCGCGACGCCCTCTTCGCCGCGCTGACGGACGCCATGACCGAGGGCGGGATCGAGCGCGCCGTCGCCGTGTGCAACGAGGCCGCGCCGGAGATCGCGGCCGGGCTTTCCGCCTCCCGCGACATGGAGATCGGCCGCACCGCCCTCCGCGTGCGCAATCCCGACAACGCGCCCGACGCGTGGGAGCGCGCGCAGCTGGACGCCTTCGCGGTCCGCCACGAGACGGGCGAGGCGTTCGCCGGGATGGAGCACGCCGAAGTCGTGACGCAAGACGGAGCGGCGGTCTTTCGCTGGATGAAACCGATCCCCATGGGCGGTCTGTGCGCGGCCTGTCACGGAGAAAACATCGAGCCCGCAACCCTCGCCGCCATCAGGGCGCTTTACCCGGAGGACGAGGCGACGGGCTTCGCTCCCGGCGCCTTGCGCGGCGCCTTTACGGTGAAAAAGGCTCTGGGTACGCCGTCCTCCCTATGAAACCGCTGATTCCGCCGCCGGTCATCGGCCTTCTTGTCGGTCTCGCCATGTGGATTCTGGCGCACAGCGCCGTCGGATTTTCAGTCCGTTTCGCCGGCCAGGGCTGGGCGGCCTCGGCCCTCGCCGGCGCGGGGCTCGCCATCGACCTTGTCTCCATCGGCGCATTCTTCCGGCGCAAGACGACCGTGAACCCGCTGACGCCGTCGAAAACCAACGCGCTTGTGGTCGAGGGGCTCTACCGGTTCAGCCGCAACCCGATGTATCTCGGCATGCTGATGATCCTGACGGGCTGGGGCGTGTGGCTCGGCAATCCCTTGAACCTCGTCTGCCTCGCGCTGTTCGTCTGGGTGCTCAACGAGGTGCAGATCAAGCCGGAGGAGCGGGCGCTGCGGGAAAAGTTCGGCGCTGATTACGACGCCTACTGCAAGCGCGTTCGGCGCTGGATTTAGCGACGCCGGCATTAGAGCGTGTTGCAGCAAGAGCGGATCGCCGGTTTTGCGGTTCGCGGGCGCGCTCCACTTGAGAATGCAGCGCCACTTGCGAATCGCGTTGACCGCAACCGGCTCTAAACGAACGCCCTCGCGATATGGTAGGTCAGGCCCGCCGCTGCATAGGCGAGCCCGAACAGATAGGCGAAGGCGAACCCGGTCCAGCGCCAGGAGTTTGTCTCGCGGCGGATCGCGGCCAGCGTCGCGAAACACTGCGGCGCGAACACGTACCAGGCGAGGAACGCCAGCGCCGTCGGCAGGGTCCATGCCGATTGCAGGACCGCGG
This sequence comes from Parvularcula sp. BBD 1991-13, assembly GCA_001657385.1. Classification (GTDB taxonomy): domain Bacteria; phylum Pseudomonadota; class Alphaproteobacteria; order Caulobacterales; family Parvularculaceae; genus Hyphococcus. Next base: position 568,421 of record LYSZ01000003.1, read on the forward strand.
CGAGCCCCTCAACGTTGTCTTCCGCGTTCTGAACCGCATAGACGGTGCCGAGGGCGCTCACCGCCACTTCGCGCGCGGCCATGCCCGGCACCAGCGCGATCGCGATTTCCAGGTTGAAGCCGATCGGCGCGACAAGCGTTTCGATGACCGCGCCGATGCGCCCGGCGAAGGTCTCGCGCAAGCTCGTCGCCGAGTCCGGATAGCTCGCCAGGAACCACAGAGCGATCGAGGTCGCGAGAATGATCGTCCCGGCGCGCTTCAGAAAGGCCGAGGCGCGCATCCACAGGCCGATGGCGAAATCGCGCGGATCGGGCGCCTTGTAAGTGGGCAGCTCCATCAGCAGCGGCTGCGGCGCTCCTTGCGTCACCGTGCGCTTCAGGACATAGGCGACCGTCACGGCGCTGACGATCCCGGCGACGTAAAGCCCGAACATGACGAGCCCCTGGAGGTTGAACGGCCCGGCCGCCTCGCGCGGGATGAAGGCGGCGATGATCAGCGTATAGACCGGCAGGCGCGCCGAACAGGTCATCAGGGGCGCGATGAGGATCGTGGTCAGCCGGTCGCGCTCGCTCTCGATCACCCGCGCGGCCATGATGCCCGGAATGGCGCAGGCGAAACTCGACAGCAGAGGAATGAACGCGCGGCCGTTCAGCCCCACCCGCATCATCAACTCGTCCATCAGGAACGCCGCCCGCGCCATGTAGCCCGACGCCTCCAGCACAAGAATGAAAGCGAACAGGATCAGGATCTGCGGCAGGAAAATGACGACGCTGCCGACCCCGGCGATCACCCCGTCGACCATGAGATCCTGCGCCCACCCGGCGGGCATGGCGGCGCGCGCCGCCTCGCCCAGCGCCACCGCGCCCGCGTCGATGGCGTCCATCGGCCCGGTCGCCCAGGAAAACACCGCCTGGAACATGAAGAACAGGATCGCCGCGAGGACCAGCGGGCCGGCCAGCGGATGCAGCACCACCTTGTCGATTTCCTGCGTCGCGCGGTTCATCATCGACTCCGCGACGATCGCCTCGTTCGCAATGGCGCGCGCCTCGCGCTGGAGATCCTTCAGGTCCGCGTCCGCGAATGCCGGCGGCGCCGCGGCGGCTTTTCCGCCCAGCGCCGCGTCGAGACGCTCGATCAGCCCCGCCCGTCCCGCCTTGCGGGTGGCGCGGGTCGGCGCGACGGGAACGCCGAGGCGCGCCTCAAGCCGGGCAACGTCGATTTCCATCCCGTCGCGCTCGGCGAGATCGATCATGTTCAGGGCAAGGATCATCGGCCGGCCGAGGGCGCGAAGCTGTAAAACCGAGTGCAGATGGGTGCGCAGATTGGCCGCGTCGATCAGCACCAGCAGCATGTCGGGCGGACTGATCCCGGCGGCCTTGCCGGTGATCGCGTCCACCGCCACGCGTTCGTCCATGGAGCGCGGGCTGAAGCCGTAAAATCCCGGCAGGTCGATCAGCTCCACCTCGCGGCCGGCGGGCGTGCGAAAGCGCCCGGACCGGGTCTCCACCGTGGCGCCGGGATAATTGGCGACCTTGGCGCGCCCGCCGGTCAGGCCGTTGAACAGGGTCGACTTTCCGCAATTGGGCGCGCCCACCAGCGCAAGACGCAACGCAGTCACCTAATTCGTCTCCATCGCCGCGCGCGGCTCCACCGAGATGGCGGCGGCCTCGTCGGCGCGCAGGGCGATCAGCGTACGGTTCAGGCGGACGCACAGGGGTTTGCGGTTCAGCGGACCCACGTGAACGATTTCGACCTCGTCGCCTTCCGCGAAGCCGACCTCGCGCAGCTTCTGCTCCAGCGTCGGGTCCGCCGCGGCGAGCCCGCGGACCCGGGCGGCCTTCCCCATGCCGAGATCGCTCAGTCGCATCGATCGCCTTTCCCAGATGATGGTTCCGGCGGCGTCTTGCTGCGCCGGACTATCCTTCTGATTCGTAGCCCGTTTTGGCCTGTCGCCGCGGAGGCCGGAGGCGGTCCGCTGCGTCGTCCATCTAAGAATGAGTTTCAATAACGGATTTTCCCCGCGGACGCAAAGCCCTCCATGCATTAGGGCCGAAAACGGCCGCTCGCGGGGAAAACACGCGCTGTGGCCTGCGCGCCAGTCGGGTTTATGATAGAGCCGGTTGAAAGACCTCGCCGCCGCAGGACGGCGCAAAACCGACGACGGGAGACGCCGCCTTATGAAGGATGTTGTTTTTCTCTATGTCACCGCGCCGGACCCGCACACGGCCCGCGCCATCGCAGGCAGCCTGATTCGCGAAAAACGCGCGGCCTGCGTGAATATCCTTCCGGAAATCCGCTCGATCTACGAATGGGAGGGGCGCGTGGAGGAGACGACGGAAACGCCGTTCCTGGTCAAGACCGTCGCGGCCGCCGACGCCGCCGCGCGCATCGCCGACCTGCACCCTTACGACACCCCCTGCATCGCCGCGCTCGCCGTCGACCACGCGGCGTCGAGCGCGCGGTTTCTCGACTGGATCGCCGAAGCGGCCTGCGCCGGCGCGCAAGACCCGGCGCGCCCGGACGACGTCGCGCAACAACAGACGCACAATGATGTGACCTGACCGGCGCGGGCCTTGCCCGCATCCTTGCCGGCCCCTTTATAGTCGAAACAACAATGGAGACATGCACATGACGCAGACCGCCACATTCGCCGCCGGCTGTTTCTGGGGCGTCGAGGAAGCGTTTCGCAATCTGAACGGAGTTCTCGACACGGAAGTCGGCTATACCGGCGGCCACACGGAAAACCCGACCTATGAGGAAGTCTGCCGCAAGGGCACCGGCCACGCCGAAGCGGTGAAGGTGACGTTCGACCCGGACGCGGTTTCCTATGACGACCTCCTCGCCGTGTTCTGGAAGATCCACGATCCGACCCAGGTGAACCGTCAGGGTCCGGACCTTGGCGAACAATACCGCACGGCTATCTTCACCCATTCCGACGAACAGCGCGACGCCGCCCTCGCCTCGCGCACCGCCGAAGCCAATTCGGACCGGCACGCAAGGCCGATCGCCACCCTGATCGAACCGGCGGGCGCGTGGTGGAAGGCCGAGGACTATCACCAGCAGTATTTCGCCAAACGCGGCGGCGGCGCCTGCGCCGTCAATCCGCATTTGTAAGCTGAGCCGGCGGCGGTCGGCGACATTCGAGCTTGCCCGGCCGCCCGAACCAACGCCGTTTACGCAAAACGACCGCGACTGGCGCGGTTTTTTCTCGCTCACAGGCAGTTTTTGAGAACGCGCCCGAAACGGCACAGGAGAGATCCGTAAAAAACACTCATAAGTTGCATAAAAATTATTGCTGCAACCTTTTGTTAAAGGGATCGCCGTAGCCTTGATCTTGCGATGGCGGCCAAGCCATGTAGCCCCGGGTCCACATATCCCTCACCACGCCAACCCGGGCTTCGCCACGCACCTGACGTCTAGCGCAATCCGCCCTTACCCGGCGCAGACGCAATAAGACGCCGCGGGACGACACGCCATCGTTCCGCGGCGTCCATTTTAACGCGCCGAAACCGGTCTTATCCCTTGCCGCCGGCGCGGATGACGATCGTCTCGGTCGAAATCGCCGCCTCGGCGCCGGCGACGACCTCCACGGACCGCACGAACGCCTCCACATCCGTCAGGCTGAAGGCGCCGCTGACCTTGTGACGGGCGAGCGCGGGGTCGGCGACAACGATCCTTTTATCCGTGTAACGCTGAAATTCGCGAACGGCGTCGTCGAGCGCGACGCCGTCGAAGACGACATGCGCGCGCGTCCAGTCGGGAACGCCCTCCATGCCCGGCGGCGCCGGCGCAAACGCCTCGACGCCCCGCGCCGTGACACGCAGCCCCTGCCGCGCGGAAACGCTGACCGCCTCAAGCCCGGCCCGTTCGACGCGCACGCGCCCTTCATAAACCTCCAGCACCGGATAGGCGTCCGTATCGTATACGGAGAAAGCCGTTCCCGTCGCAACGAACCGCACATCCTTCAACGCGACGGAGAGCGGGCGGGCGGGATCCGGCTCGACATCGACGAAGACGCGCCCGCGCAGCAGGACCACCTCGCGGGCCGCGGCGCCGAAAGCGATCTCGACCCCGCTTTTGGAATCGAGGATCAGGCGGGAATTGTCCGGAAGCTGAATATCGTCGATAATCCCGGCGGCGGTCGCATAGGCCGCCTTGTCGACCGGCGGCGCGCCGGCCCCCATATCGAGGAGCGTGGCGACGGCGACGGCGAGCCCCGCAAGGACCGCCGCCCCGGCGGCGGCAAAGGCCGGACGGCGCGCGGCGGTCCATATTCCCCGCAGCGCCGCCGGCGCCCCGGCAAGAAGGAGCGTTTCGGCGCGGGACGGGCGCGCGGCGGCCGCAGCCGCCGCGTCCACGAACGCCGACGCCTGCCACATATTGGCGACGGTGTTATAGGCGCGCACATGGCGCGGATCGGCGTGGAGCCAGCGCTCGAACGCATCGTCCGTCATCAGATCGGGATTGTCCTCGATCTTCATCACCCAGTCGGCGGCGCTTTTGATGATTTCTTCTTCTGACGTCATATCGTCGTTTTACTTTTCACGCCCGAACTTGTTATTGAACTTGTTACTGGGCCGGATCTCCGGACGGTCCCTATGCCGGCTTTCGGCCAGCGCCGCCAGCGCGTCCCGCAGATGGCGGCGCACCAGCGCAATCGTCAGGCCGCACTCGTCGGCGATCTTCTGATACGTGTCTCCTTTGAGCCTGTACCGTAAAAATACAGTCTTGGTTAATTCAGGCAGCGCGTCCAGATCCGACAGGGCGCGCGCCAGCGCCTGCCTCGCCTCCATGCGCCGGTCCGGTCCCGGCTCCTCGCCGGTCAGTTCGGTTCCGACATCGTCATAATCCACGAAAACCGGGGCGATTTTCCGGCGCCGGAAACGGTCTCTGATAAGGTTGACGATGATCGTGCGCAAAAATGCGAGGTCGTTCTCGATTTTTTCCGTCGATCCGTACCGGTTCAGCCGCACAAAGGCGTCCTGCACGACCTCCTCGGCCTCGTCCGGGCCGGCGCCTTTCGCCCGCGCGAAAGCCGTCAGCATCCTCGCATGGTCGCGGTAAAGGTGATCGATGCGGTCGTTCGCGTCCATAACTGACTTCAGGCCTTCGGACCGGCGCGGCTTAGCGCTTGAACCGGGCCGCCGCGGCGAGGATCGCGTCGGCGGCGCGGGCGAGGTCGTCCGCGCCGTTATAAAGGGCGGGCGTGATCCGCACGCAGGCGCCGCCGGCGACGCCCGCGCGGTGCACGCTGAAGACGTTGAACTCATCCAGCAGGAAGGCGGCGATCGCTTTGTTGTCCTCGACCGAGGCGCGCCCGGCGATCCGGAACGAGGTGATCCCGGCATGCAGACGCGCATCCTCGGGGGTCAGAATATCGAGCGCTCCGTCCGCCGCCGCCTCGCGGCAGGCCGACGTCCACAGCCCGCGCAGATAGCGAAGCCGGGCTTCTTTCGCCGCGGGCCCCACCGCGTCCTGAAAGGCGAAGGCGTCCGGCACGCTCATGAACGCGGCGAAATTGCTGGTGCCGGTATGGACGCGGCCCTCAATGCGGTCGGCCTCGTGGTCGGCGGCGGAGATGTTGGGATCGATGTCGGCCAGCCGCGCCTCGGCGATATACATGGCGCCGACGCCGACCGGCGCGCCGATCCACTTGTGCAGGTTGAGCCCGACAAAGTCGGCCCCGATCTCGGGCAGCGTGTAGTCGATCTGCCCCCAGGCGTGGGCGGCGTCGACAACGACGTCGACGCCCCGCGCGCGCGCAAGCGCCGTGATCTCGGCGACGGGCATGACGAGCCCCGTGCGATGGCTGACATGGGTCAGCAAGAGCAGCCGCGTGTTCGGGTGATCGTCCAGCGCGGCGCCGTAAAACGCAATCAGGCCCACATGGCTCGCCGGCTCGGGGATCGCCAGGTCGACGACCTCGCCGCCATGGCGCCGGGCGAGCCCGCGCATGGTCGCCCGGATCGACCCGTAGTCGAGGTCGGCGATCATCACCGCCTCGCCCGGCTTCAGCCGGTTGTAACCGCCGATGATGTTCTGCAAGGCTTCGGTGGCGCCGCGGGTCAGCGCGACCTCGCCCGGCTTGACGCCAAGGCGCGCGGCGGTCTCCTCGACGACGGCGCGGTGCACGGGCGCATAGGCGCGGCGCGCGAAATAGGAATTCTCCCGGTTCACCCGCCGCGTATGCTCCTGATACGCCTCCAGCACCGGCTGCGCCATGACGCCCCAGTTGCCGTTTTCCAGATTCGTGATGCGGTCCGTCATCTCGTACCGGGCCGCGACGCGCGCCCAGTAGGCTTCGTCGTCCGGCGCGGCCGGCCCGCGCGCCGCCTCCGCCGCGCCTGCCCTGGACGTTTCAGCCCAGGACGCTTCAGTCATGGACGCCCCCATGGACGCCGTGGAAAGCGCCGCGCCCGCGCGCATAAGGCCCCGCCGCGTCAACCCCGTCCGATCCGTCATTCCAAGCCGTCCTTTCCGTCGCCGCAGCGACACTACCTCATAAATGCGCGAAAGGGGCGCCGAAACCCGCGCCCCTTGTCGCCCCTATTCCTCGCCCGCCGATCGGCCCGGCCCCTGCGCCCGGGGGACGAAAGAGCGCCGGACCGATCCTGCGGGAAGACGGCTACAGATCGAAATCGAGACGGATATAGTAATTGCCGCCGTCGGTGTCGTAAGGCGCGTTGCGCGAATAGATAAGGCCGCGGTTCGCCTGGAAGGTCGCTTCGTCGGGGAAGTTGTCGAACACGTTTTCCGCCCCGGCGCGCACGGTGATGTAATCCGACACGTCATAAGCGACCGCGAGGTCGACGAAGACTTCGCCGCCGAAGGACTGGAAGATCACGCCGTCGGCGTTGTCGGAGCGGTCCGTCCACGAACCGTAATAGCGAACCCGTCCGAACAGCTCCAGCGGGCCGAGACGGTAGGTCGACGCGAAGTTCGCCGAGTGACGCGGCAGGCGGTCTTCAAGGAGCGTGCTCTGGATCTCGTTGTCCGCCAGCTCGCCGCCGGTGACGTCCGTGTCGTTGAAGTTATAGGCCGCCGTCAGCGACAGATCGCCCGCGCCCAGACCCGTTCCGTAAGTGACGACGGCGTCGACGCCGCGGGTGCGGGTGTCGAAATCGTTCTGATAGAAGCTCACGGTGTTGAAGGTGTTCGCGCCGGGAACGCCCGCCGAGGTGAGCGCGTCGCGCTCGGCGTCGGTGAGCGAGAAGCTCGGCGAGGAGCCGAACCGATCGGTGATGTTGATCTGGTAGAGATCGACTGTCGCCGTCAGGCCGTAATCGCTCTTGTAGGACAGACCGACCGTGTAGTTCTCGGACTCTTCCGGCGAGAGCGCGCTGATCGTCGCGTCGGGACGCGCGTTGATGATTTCCGCCACCGGGCCTTCGGGGGAGAAGCGGCCGCTGGTGAACACTTCGAGCGTCACCGTATCGAGCCCCTGCCCCGTCGATTCGGAGAAGAGCTGTCCCGGCGTCGGCGCGCGAAAGCCGGTGGACGCTGTCGCGCGCAGCGCAAGGCTCGGCGTGAAGGCGTAGCGTGTGGAGATCTTGCCGTTCCAGGTTTCGCCGAACTGGCTGAAATCCTCATACCGGCCCGCCAGACCGACCGTCCACTGATCCGTTACCGGAACTTCCACGTCGATATAGCCGGCGTAGCTTTCCTGTTCGAACTCCCCGGCCTGCTGCGGATTGAAGCCGCGGAAGCCGTTCGACCCGGTCGGCAGGCCGTCGACGGCGCCCGGCCCGATGGCGAAGGAAGCGTCGTCGCCTTGAGTGATCTCATAGATTTCCTCGCGGCGCTCGACGCCGAAAGCGACATTGACCGGCGCGGCCAGCGCATCGACCGCCCAGCGATAGACGAAGTCGGCGTTGACGTTGAACTCGCGCTGTTCAAGCACGCCCGGGTCGAACGAGGTCGGGCTGTCCGGTCCAAGTGAGGCGTTGATCGTGTTGAAGATGAAATAGTCGATGGTGTTGCGGCCGCGGCTGACGCTGAGGTCCCAGGTGAATACGCCGTCGGCGATGGCGCCTTTCACGCCGCCGGAGAGCGAGAGATCCTCGTCCTCCTGACCGAATTGCGGGCTGAAGCCGGCCGGGTAGACATCCGCAAGGTCGAAATCCGGAAACGCCGAACTGGCGCCGAAAACGCCGGTGCCCGGACGGCGCCAGTTGAAGTCGGAAACACCCTCGCCCTCGCCATAGGTTCCAAAGAAATAGCCGTCGACGGTCTCGGAAAATCCGATCTCGGAGTTCCAGGCGAACCGGAAGCCGTCGCGCTCCGGCTGGCCCCAGCGCTGCACCGGGTCGTCGACGTCGAGATCGGGATTTTCCTCCTGGAACACGATCGCGTCGGGGCGCTGGCGCGTGCGCGATGTGCGCGCTGCGTCGAAATATTCGAACGTGCCGACGAAAAAGCCGTTCTCGCCGATGTTGAGGCCGCCTTGCACGCCGGCGCGGTAGTTTTCGCCGTCGCCTTCGTAATACTGGCTGAACTGGCCGAAACCGCGAAAACCCGGCTCGTCGTCGAGGATGATGTTGATGACGCCGGCGATGGCGTCCGAGCCGTATTGCGCCGAGGCGCCGTCGCGCAGCACCTCGATGCGCTTGATGGCGAAGGACGGGATCGTCGCGAGGTCCGGCGACTGGGAGCCGTTGCGGCCAAGCAGCGCGGAGCGATGACGGCGCTTGCCGTTGACGAGCACAAGCGTCTGGTCCGGCGACAGGCCGCGCAGGGTCGCCGGGCGCACGAAAACGAGACCGTCAGCAAGCGGAAGGCGCTGCACTTTGAACGACGGGACGATCTGCGCGATGGTGTCGAGCAGATCCTCCGACGTCGTGCCGTCGACAAGCTCGCTGTCAACGACATCGATCGGCGCGAGCGAGTCGAAGGCTGTGCGCGCGGTCTGGCGCGTGCCGGTGACGATGATCGTGTCGGCGGAAAGCGTCGACGCCGCCGCGGCGTCCATGTCTTCCGCGCTTGCGCCCGCCGTCATCATGACGAGACAGGACGCGCTCGCCAGCCATGCGCCGGCGGACGGGATTGAGTTCTTGGCCATAGGAATTCCCCATTAATCCTTTGATATGCGCGAAGGCGGACGCCGCCCCGGAATCGCCGGGGCGCGCATCGCCCTGCATGAGGGGGGACGCGGCGGCCCTCGCATTTTGTGCGGGCGCCGGATCATTTTATGAAAGTTTCACAATCGGCACGGCCAGGGCCGCATGCGCTGAAACCCCGGCCGCGCGGGGAAAACTAAAACGCGGCGTCGATGCGAACATAGAAAAGCCCGCCGTCGGTGTCGTAGGGGCTGTTGCGCGAATAGATGAGGCCGCGATTGGCCTGGCGCCGGGCTTCGTCCGGGTAATTGTCGAAGAGGTTTTCAACGCCGGCGCGCAGGGAGATCTCGTCCGTGACCGCGTAAACGCCGCCGATATCCACATAAGCCTCCGCGCCGAAGGTCTGAAAATCATCCTCCGATTGCCCGCTTTCGTCGCGATAGGCGCCATAATACCGTATGCGGCCGAAAACCGAGACGCCGCCCCTGTCGTAGCTCGCCGTCGCGGAGGCGCGGCGCCTGACGAAGGGATTGGTTAAAAGCCGCGGACGCGCCGCATCGCCGACATTGTCCGCATCCGTCACCCTGGTGTTGTTGTAGTTATAGGCGCCGACCAGCGACAGGCGGCCCGATCCAAGGTCCCGACGATGCGTCGCGACGACATCGACGCCGCGGGTCCGGGTGTCGAAAACGTTCTGATTGAAATCGACCTCGCGCACGAAGGACGAAACGCTCGCGTCGATCTGGCGCAGGCGCGCCTGCTCCGCCGGGGTCAGGAACAGATCGCCGGTCCGTCCGAAGCGGTCCCTGACGTCAATCTGGTAACCGTCGACGGTGAGCGTGAGCTGTCGCCCGGCCCTGAATGCAAGGCCGGCGGAATAATTCGTCGACTTTTCCGGGCGCAGCGGTTCGATATCCACGTCCGGCCGTTCGTTGAGAATGACGGCGACCGGTCCGACGGGCGAGAACCGCCCTGAACTCGCATTGTCGAGGGTCGCCGCGTCAAGAAACTGCGACGTGCGCTCGCTGAAAACCTGTCCGGCCGTCGGCGCGCGAAAACCGGTCGAGACCGTGCCGCGCAGCGCCAGGTCCGGCGTGACGTCGTACCGCATGGAGAGCTTGCCATTGACCGTATCGTCGAACAGCGAATAGTTCTCGTAACGCCCCGCCAGCGCGACTTTCCAGCGGTCCGTGAGCGCATGCTCGATATCCACATAGGCGGAAACGCTATGCTGGGTGAAGCGTCCCGCCTGTTCATCCGTATACCCAGGAAACCCGTTGGAGCCGGAGGGAAGCCCGTCCGCCGCGCCCGGCCCCACCGCGAACGACGCCGGATCGCCGGCGCCGATCTCATAGGTTTCGTTGCGGAACTCAGCCCCGGCGGCGATGTTGGTCGGGCGGCCGGCCGTCCGGCCGAAGGCGCGCGCCAGGTCGAGATTGACCACCTGTTCGCTCTGCTGCAGGACGCCGGGCCGAAACGAGGTCGGGCTTTGCGGCCCGAGCGAGGGATTGACCGTGTCGAAGAAGACGTAATCGATCCGGTTGCGGCCGAAGCCGGCGCTCAGTTCCCAGCGGAAACCGTCGGCGTGGTCGCCGGCGACGCCGGCGAACGCCGAGACGTCCAGTTCTTCCTGGCCGAATTGCGGCGTGAACCCGGTCGGGTAGACGTCCCTGAGATCGAAATCGGGAAACGCGCCGCTGGGCGCGTATGCGCTGGTGGTGTCGGGATTGCGCCAGTTGAAGTCGGAGAGCCCGTCGGTCTCGCCCAGCGTGCCGAAACTGCGCGCGATGATAGTTGCGGACAGGGGAACGTCCGCATTCCACGCAATGCGCCATCCTTCGCGCGCCGGCTGGCCCCAGTTCTGCACCGGGTCCGGCACGTCGAGATCGGGATTGGCCGCCTGGAACGCGATGGCGTCCGCGCGCTGGCGCGACCGCGAGGTGCGGTCGTTGTCGAAATATTCGACGCTGAACACCCCGAACCCGTCCCGCCCGATCGCCGCGCCGGCCTTGAGCCCGCCGCGCCATGACTGTCCGTCGCCCTTGTAATAGGTCGAATACTGACCAAATGCGGAAAAGCCCGGCGCGTCGTCGAGGATGACGTTGATGACGCCGGCGATCGCGTCCGAGCCGTATTGCGCGGCGGCGCCGTCGCGCAAGACTTCGACCCGCTTGACGGCGTTGATCGGGATCTGCGTGATGTCGACCGCCTGGCCGTTCGACGTCTCCAGAAAAGCGCTCCGGTGGCGGCGTTTGCCGTTGACGAGCACAAGCGTATGGTCGGCGTTGAGCCCGCGCAGGCTGGCCGGACGATTGAAGATATTGCCGTCATTGAGCGGAAACCGAAAGGCGATGAAGCTCGGCAGGGTCTGGGAAAGGCTGTCGAGCAGTTCGTCCGAAGCGGTGGAGCGCAGCTCCAGGCTGGAAATCACGTCGATCGGCGCCAGCGACTCGAACGACGTGCGGTCGCGGACCCGCGTGCCGGTGACGATGATCCGGTTGTGCGCCGCCGCCGCGGCGCCGGCGGGCGCAGACGGCCCCGGGGCCAGAGCGGGCGCAACCGGCGCGAGGGCGAAGGTGCGCCCGTCAACGGCGACAATGCCGAGGGGCGCATCGCCAAGGGCGGCCTCCAGCGCGGCGCGGGCCGACACCGCGCCGCGCACGCGCGAACTGCCCAGCGCCTCCACATCGCCGCTCGAAAACAGGACATTGACGTCGAAGCGTCGGGAAATCGCCTTGAGGGAAACCGCTAGCGGCCCGGCCGGCAGGTCGAAGGCCGCGCCGCGCCTCTCCTGGGAGCTGCCGTCCTTGTTATCCTTCGCCCGCTCCGGGGGGCGCCCAGGACCCGAATCCTGAACAGGGTCTGCGACAGGATCTGGAAGAGGATTAGAAGCGGCGCCATCACGGGAACCGTCAAGGTAGCCGCCACGGGAGCCATCGGGGCGCGTTGCCGCCGCCGCCGTTTGGACGCATCCGCAGGCCGCCAGCCCAAGCGCTGAGACAGCGAGTACGGCGCCAGTGAGCGCCCGCTGGAATAGTCTGTCGTCCCGCCTTACCGCCACCTTGGCCCCGCCCTTTAGGGTCGCGGCCGTCTTAGCACCCCGATTTTGTCATTTTGTAACATTTTTTACACGCATGGTACGGGCCCGGGCAGCCGGCTCGCGCGTCGCGACCCAAAGCCTTCCCGGCCGCGAAACGGCGCCTCGCCGGCGACGTCGGGAACGCATGCAAAGACGGGAGCCGTCGCCCCGGAAGGGTGGTTGCGCGGGACCCGCATCCTTAGCGGTTAATGAGACTCAGCGGACTGCATACCGGCGCGACCGTGCAATAGGTGTCCTGAATCGCCTGTAACGGCTTTACATCCTTGCAGGCGTTGCTTTTCGGCACGGAAGCGCAGGCAAGGTTCGCACTAGCGAGTTGATTTTGCGTCAAGGCGCAAATCTCGTCCTTGGACGCGGACAGCTCGGGCGGCTCGCAGGCGCAGATCCTAGCCCAGTATCCAACGGCAAGATCGCAGATCGAATAGCCGCTGCGTTGATTTGAAAGGACGACGTTCTCAAAGAAAGACGATGTAAACCGCCTCGCCTGCAACACGCCCTCGCTGCTCTTTAGAATGTCGCCGCCCTCTCCGTTCTGAAACTTCAGGGCGAGATTGCTCAGCGCCAGCACGTTGGGCTCGCTCGCGACAAAACAGATGTCCGGACGGGCGCCGCACAGATCGGCGGCAAAGCCCGCGTCAAGGGTTTCCAGCGCCTGCAACGCTTCTAGCTGCGCGCCGGTTATGGACGTGAACCGCCCGCCGCCTTGCGCGGCGTCGCCGTTGCGGCGCGACAGTTTGAACTGAACGGACGGCGCCAGCCCGGCAACGGGCCGGAAAAAGGCCGAAGCGTCCCCTGAGACAGCATCCCCGGAATCAACGCCCCCGGAATCCACATCTCCGGCAACAGGGCCGGAGATGGCGTCCCCGTCGGCCAGCCCGGAAGGAACGCCGGCGCAGGCCGTTGCGAGAAAAAATATAAAAATCAATAAAGATCTGAATTTCATCGAAAACTACCCCATTAACATAAATAAAGATAAGTTAAAAATAAAAATAAAGTCAATAAAAATATTGCGCCCGCGCTCTCTTCATATGGGCGCGAGATCGCTTGCCGCCGCGGGACTTTACCGCGCGCAGGCGTCCCGGCGCGGGGCCGCCGCGCGCGCCGCCGCTGAAGCCGAGGCGAGGATCGGCGGCGCATCGCCCCCGGCGCGCGCCGCGATCCAGTCGGCGATGTCGCGCCATACGACCGGCCCCTGCAGGTCGCGCAAGAGCAGGTGCCAGCCTTCAGGATACAGACGAACATCCACCCTCCCGCACAGGCGTCCGCTCGCCTTGCGCATGGTCTTGACGGGAATGACCTCGTCTTTCTCCCCGATCAGGAACAGGATGTCGCCCCCGACCGCATCCGCCTCGCCATAGGCCTCGCCCATCAGCCGGACGACGCCGAGGATGGCGTCGAGGCGCGTTTCCTTGATGACCAAGGGGTCGGCGGCCATCGCCCGCATCACGGCCATATTGTCCGACGGCTGACGGCCCGCCCGCTCGCCGGTGAGGGTTTTGCCCGGCGCGATCGTCGCGGCGAGGTTGAGCGACAGGCGATAAGGCAGCGGCAAGGCCGCCCCGCCCCACACCCCCGGCGCGACCAGGATCAGCCCGTCCGCGCCGAGCGGGGCGTCGCCCTGCGCCTTCATCGCCACCGCCGCGCCCATGCTGTGGCCGAGGACGAAGAGCGGCAGGCCGGGATGGGCGGCGCGCGCCGCGGCGACGGCCGCGCGCAGGTCCGCCGCGAGGGTCTCAGCCCCCGGCCAGCGGCCCGCCCCGGGGGAGCGGCCGAAGCCGCGCTGGTCGATGGCGTAGGTCGCGATCGCGGCGTTTTCCGCCCACCACGGCGCCGGCAGGGCGAAGGTCTCGCTGTAGTCGTTCATGCCGTGCAGGGCGACCAGAACCGCGCGGGGCTCTTCGGCCATCCAGGTCTCCACCGCGAGCCGCGTTCCGTCGAACGAGGTCAGCCCGTCCGCCTCGTAGCGCGGCGCGGCGCTGGGCGCGGGGACGTCGGGAAAAGAGACGCAGGCCGACAGGACGAGCGGTAAACAAACGAACGAAAGACGGCCGGAAAGCCGGCCCCGGCAAGACGCAAGAAAGCCCGGGAAGCCCAGAAAGCACAGCAAGGAACGCAGAAGGGAACGTAAAAACGCCGCGTGACGCATAAAACTCTCATAACCCCGATGCAGCATGGACGGGCGGGCGCAAGGGAAGGTTCAGGCGGCGAGCCCGGAACCCAGACCTCAGGGTCTCCAGGCCTCAGGGTATAAGGGCTGCGCCGCGCGGCGCAAATTGATCTTGCGGCGATTATCGCCGACACTTGCGCGCCGGCGGGCGCCTTTCACGCGCCTGAACGCCGGCGGTCCCGAAGCTGACCCGAAAGCCGGCGCAACGCGCCCGATCGAGACAGCCCCGGGGGAATCGCTCGCAAAGGATAGCTCGATGAAACTGTTCGGATATTGGCGCTCCAGCGCAACCTATCGCGTCCGCATCGCCCTCGCCCTGAAAGGGATCGACTACGAGTATGAGGCGGTCGACCTCCTCGCCGGCGCCCAGCGCAGCGACGCCTACCTGAAGACCAATCCGCTCGGCCTCGTGCCGGCGCTCGAAATCGACGACGGCCCGGCCCTGGTGCAGTCGCTCGCCATCATGGAGTATCTTGAAGAGATCCGCCCCGAGCCCTCGATCCTGCCCGGCGGCGCCGCCGACCGGGCCGCCGCGCGCGCCATCGCGGCGATGATCGCCTGCGAGGCCCAGCCCTTCATGAATATCGGCACACAGAATTATCTCAAAACCGAGCATGGGTTCGACGACGCAGCCATGGTGAAATGGCTCAACCACGCCCCGCGCGACACCATGGCCGCCGTCGAGGCGATGGTCGCCCGGACCGCGGGCGATTTCTGCGTCGGCGACGCGCCGAGCATCGCAGACTGCTGCCTCGCGCCGCAAATGTTCGCCGCCGCCCGCTTCGGCGTCGAGATCGCCGATTTCAAGCGCCTGCACGAGATCAACGAACGCTGCCTCGCCCTGCCCGCGTTTGAAAAGGCGCATCCGAAGAACCAGCCCGACGCGCCCGCGTAAGACGCCGCCGCTGGCGGGCGCCGCGGATCGCCCTTATTACGACGCCAGGCGTTTTTGCGGATGAACGCCGTCCACATAGCCCATGAAGGGCGGATGGATGGAATAGCCGATCAACTCCCGCGCGCGCCGCGGCAGCCGGGCGGCGGTTTCAGAGGGAACCGCAAGCGTCATGTTTTCAAGCTGGCGCGCCCAGCCGGCGCAGTATTGCGGCGTGATGATGAGCCGCGGCGCGTCCGACCTGTTCGCGCCGCCGCGGTGCAACAGACCGCCCTTGGCGATCATCAGCGCCCCCGCCGGCATGGTCGCCTTCACCGCGTCGGGCCGCGCGCCCGGATCGTCGCCGACATCGCGCACGGTCTTGTCGGCGAAACTTGCCTCAAGGCTGCTGGCGACATCGGCGTCGCTCCAGCGGTGACTGCCGGGAATGACTTCGGTCGCGCCGTTTTCTTCCGTCGTCGCATCAATCGCCCAGAACGCGCTGACGCCGAAAGCACAGCCGCCGAAAGCACAGCCGCCCCGAGGCGCCGTGATATGGGCGTCGTCGCTGTGCCAGGGCTGCACGGTTTCGCCGGAATGCAGCTTGATCGCGAGGCATGCGGACAACAGGCAGGAGGCGCCGAGATCGGCTTCGACAAAGGCGAGCGCCAGCGGGTGAATGGCAAGCTCGGCAAAATGCGGGGATTTCGCCAGCAGCGCATAAACGCGGTTGGATTTCAGTCCTTCGAAATCGTTCCGCCCGGAGAGGTTCCGGTCGAATGCCGGCGCCAGCGCCGCCCGGAGGTCGGCGAGCGTCCGGTCGGACAGCACCTTGTCGAAAACGATGTAACCGTCCTTGTCGAACTGCGCCCGCCAGTCGGCGAACGACCGGCTCTGAAGCCATGGGGCGAGCGCGCCCTCGTCGCAAGGCGCCGTTTGGCGGCCGTTTGCAGCGTTTTCCGTCGTCATGGGGCGTCTCCTTCACGATGCCGGCGGAGAGTAGCCGTTTTCTGAGTTGAACTCAATTTAAAAACTCAGTAAGCTCAGGCGGAAAGTCGCGCTGCCCGGAGATCGCCCCTTGCCCCGCAAAAACGCCTCTTCCGAGATCATGAAAGCGGCCGAAGCCTGTCTCATCGCCGGCGCGGGGGATTTCGAAATGAGCGACGTCGCAGCCAGGGCCGGCGTCTCGGAGGGGCTCGCCTACCACTATTTCGGCTCCAAGGCGGGTCTCCTGTGCGCGCTGGTGGAGGCCTTCTACGACCGCTACTCGGCGGTTGCGAATGAGCGCTACGACGTGGAGATCCCGTGGGCGCTGCGCGAGCATGCGCGCCTGAAAGCGGTGATCGACTTTCTTTACGGCGACCCGCTGGCCGAGGTCGTTCTCGGCAGGATGGGCCGCACCGCGCAGGTCGCCAAGGTCGAGGCCGCGCGGCGGCGCGAGATGATCGAACTGGCGGGGCGCAACATCCGCAGCGGCGTCGAGCGCGGCGACATCCCCGCATCGATCGATCCGCAAATCGCCGGCGCCGCCATCGCCGGCGCCATACGCCAGACCTTCAATTACGTGATGGCCGCGCCGGACCGCCCGGCCCCGGACGTCCTTGCCGAACAGCTCTGGCGCCTGATCGCCGGCGCGCTCGACCTGTCGCCGGCGCGCGACGCCGCGTCGCGGGCCGGCCCGTCTGCGCTGGCGCATTGACCGCCAGGGCCCCGTCCCATTAAGTCAGGAACTCATATGGAACCTCTGATTTTCGCCATCGGCGACCGTAAGCCCGTCATTCACGAAACCGCCTTCATCGCCCCCGGCGCGGTGATTTGCGGCGATGTCGAAGTGCATGAAAACGCATCGGTCTGGTATGGCTGCGTGCTGCGCGGCGACACCAACAAGATCGTCGTCGGCAAGGGCTCGAACGTGCAGGACGGCACGGTCGTCCATGTGGACGCTCCGCAATGGGGCGGCCTGCCGACGCTGATCGGCGAGAACGCGCTGATCGGCCACAAATGCATGCTGCATGGCTGCTCGATCATGGACGGCGGTTTTGTCGGCATGGGCGCGACCATGCTCGACGGCTCGGTGGTGGAAACCGGCGCCATGCTCGCCGCAGGCGCGTTCCTCAGCCCCCGGAAGACCGTGCTCGCCGGAGAAATGTGGGCGGGCATGCCGGCGAAGAAATTCCGCGATCTGCGCGACGGCGAGGACAAGATGGCGCTCATGGGCGCCGGCCACTATGTCGAGGAAGCGCGCGCCCACCGCGCCGCGCTGGAAAAGCGCTAAAGCCGGCCGGCCCCCGCAAACGCCCGGCGCCGCAAACGCCCGGCGCCGCAAATCCGGGCGCCGCAAATCCGGGCAGCCCATAACGCCTCTTGTCGTTTGCGGATCAGGCCTGTAGGTCTCAACCCTCACGTCAGGAACCAGAACCCGGACCGGCGCAGAAGCGCGCGAATGGCGAGGGTGCGCTCGCAGCGGGAGGGCGCCATGCTCCGCATCGGGATTCTCGGCGCGGCGAAAATCGCCCCGAAAGCGATTATCGCGCCGGCCGCGAAACGCGACGACTGCGTCGCCGCCGCCGTCGCCTCGCGCGACGCCGCCCGGGCCGCGGCCTTCGCCCACGCCCACGGCGTTAAGGCGATCGAGACCGACTACGGCGCGCTGATCGGGCGCCCGGACATCGACCTTGTCTACAACGCCCTGCCCCCCAGCCGCCACGCCGATCTTTCCATCGCCGCGCTGAGGGCGGGCAAAGCGGTGTTGTGCGAAAAGCCTTTCGCCATGGACGCCGCCGAGGCCCGCGCCATGACCGAGGCGAGCCGCGAGACCGGCCGCCCCCTGCTGGAAGCCTTCCACCATCGCTTTCACCCGGCTTTCAGGCGCGTCCTGACGCTGGTCCGCGACGGCGCGATCGGCGCGGTCCGGCGCATTGATGCGCGCTTCACCGTCCCCATTGCGCACCGGGAAGGAGAGCTTCGCCACACCGCGGCGCTCGGCGGCGGCGCCCTGATGGATCTCGGCTGCTACCCCCTGCACTGGGCGCGGACGATCGCCGGCGCGGAACCGAGGATCGTCGCCGCCAGCGCCGTCGTCGGCGCGCAGCCGGATGTGGACCTCGCCATGACCGCGACCCTCGACTTTCCGACCGGAGCCGAAGCGACGGTCCACTGTTCAATGGAAGACGCCGCGCCCCGCGACGCCGCATTGTTCGTTTACGGAAAGGCGGGCGTTCTGCGCATGACCAACCCGGTGCACCCCTCGCATGGTCACGCCATCTCCCTGGAGACGAACGGCGCGGTGAAGATGGAAACGGTCGATGGCGGGCCGACCTACGACTATCAACTCGACCACGTGCTCGCCGTGATGGCGGGGCGCGAAACGCCGCTGACCGGCGGCGGCGACGCGGTCGCGAACATGGCCGCCATCGACTCCATTTACGAGGCCGCCGGCCTACTCCCCCGCGGATGGCTGCGGGGACGCTGACGGCGCCGGCCGGGGGCGGGAGATCGTCCAGGCGACCGCCAGCCCTGCGAGGATGCCGGGCATGCCCTCGTAAACGTCCGCATGCCACCCAAGCAAGCGCCAGCCGAGCGCGACGCCCACGCCGGCGGCCATGGCGAGGATCGCGCCGGCCTCCGGGATGCGGCGGCCAAGGGCGTAAACGGTCAATAGCGGCGCGAAAGCCGACGCAAGCGTCGACCAGGCGAGGATGACGAGGCTGAAAACGCTCTGGTTTTCCGTCAGCGCAATGAACAGCGCCAGGAGCGTGACAAGCCCGGTCGCTGTCTTCATCTCCCACGCGGATTCGAACCGCTTCGGCAACAGATCGTGCGTCAGCGCCGCCGAACAGCTCAGCACGAGGGAATCCGCGGTCGACATCGTCGCCGCGAAAATTCCCGCAAGGATCATCCCGACGAAGACCGCGGGCAACAGTTCAAGCGCCATGGTCGGCAGCGCGAGTTCGGGATCGCCCGCGCCAAGATCCGGCAGATAAAGCCGCGACAGCATGCCGACGCCAGTGGCCAATGCGTAAAAAAGCGTGAAATAGCCGTAGTACCACCCGCGCGCGCGCATGATGCGGGACGGGCTGTCGAGGGCCATGAAGCGGACCATCACATGCGGCTGTCCGACGACGGAGAAACCGGCGAACATCCAGCCCGTCACGAAGAGCGCCACGCCGAGCGCGCCGGGAAACAGAAGGTCGGACGGAAACCAGTCGAGAAAACCGGGGATGGCCGCCATCTCGTCGAGCGCGCCCCCGACGCCGCCGCGGCCAAGCACGCCCACGGCGAACAACAGCGACATGGCGAAGAGCATCACGAACGACTGGGCGGCGTCCGTCCAGATCGAGGCGCGAATGCCCCCGGCCGCGCTGTAGGCCAGCACCATCCCCGCGACGACGACGGCGCCGGCACGGGGATTCCAGCCGAGCACGCCCTGCAGCGCCTTGCCGCCGGCGCTGATCTGGGCGGCGGCGTATGCGCCCAGAAAGACAATCATGATCACCGCCGCGATCCGCCGCCATGTTCTGAATTCCTCCCCGTTCCAGGTCGCGAGCACGGCCGCGAACGAGGCTTCGTTCGTCCGCCCGGTCGCCTCGCGCAAGCGGCGGTGAATGAACAGGGAAGCGACGAGATCGCCGAGAATCCAGCCGGTCATCAGCCAGACCGCGGACAATCCGGCCGCATAGGTGAAGCCGATGACGCCGATGAACATGTAGCCGGAATTGTTGGTCGCTACGGCGGAAAGGGCCGCGAGCCAGGGCGGCACCTCGCTGCGCGCCAGATAGTAGTCCGTACGCGAATTTTTTGCGCGAAACGCCGAGGCCAGCCCCACGCCGAGAAAGAGAACCAGGAACGCGACGAAACTCGCAACGATCACGGCGTCAGGTCCTCGCGGTCGATCAGCGCCTTGAAGGCGTCGGCATCCCTGATCGAGGCGAACGCCGGATCGGTGCTCGCTTGCCGGCGGTAGGTGTCAACCATGCCGATGGCTGTTGCAAGATCGGCGATCGCCTCGTCCACCGCTCCGATAGAGGTCTGCGCGCAAGCGCGCTGATAGAGCGCATGGGCGTTTTCGCCGTCGATGTCGATCGCGCGGTTGGCGAGGCTGAGCGCCCACTGGGACTGACCCAGTTGCAGGGCGGCGTCGGCCTTGAACGTCATCGCCTCGGTGTCCTCCGGCCGCATCTTCAGAATGTCGTCGTAAACCGCGATCTTCGCGGCCGGCTCCGTCTCCTGACTGGCGCGCAGCCACAGGGAGTGAATCTCGTTCGTCTCGTCGATTTCAAGCTGCGCCGCCTTCAGGCGCTTGGATTTTTGTTGCAGCTCTTCCTCGATGGCGTCGAGGCGTTCGGCGTATCCCTCGACGAGCGACCCGACCCTCGTCTCGGCGATCTGGCTCACCCGCACGCGAATGTCCCGCAGCGAATTCCAGCCGAAAAACACAAGCAGGGTCGTCACCGCCGTGATCACGAAAAAGAATAGTTCGACTGCGTGACGGGCGTAGCCGGCGGCGTCCTTGGCGATTTCGTACTCGCGCTGCACCTGCCGTTCGATGAGATCGGCGCGGGTGCGCTCCACGTCGATGCGCAGTTGCTTGATTTCGTCGAGAAGATAACGCGCCGTAAACGGAGAATAAAGCGGCGCGTTTTCGTCCTCGATCGGCGCGTCAACGCCGGCCGCCGGCGCGCGCTCATCCGCAGACGACGGTTCTGACTGCGGTTCTGACTGCGCCTCGGCGCCCGCCGCACCGCCCGCCGTAAAAGCCGCGCCCAGCCACGCCGCAGCGACCATGACGAGAAGGAGACGCGCCGGCCTCCCCCCTGACAAGTGTTTGTTCACAAGCAAGCCGCCCCCTGTCCGCATGTTCTTAACGGCCGTTACCGCCCGCCGAGCACGGTCCCGTCGGCGAAGTCAAAGACGACGTCGACCTTGGCGGGCGGGTTGACCGGCGTCAGCTCCTTCATCTCTTCGCTCGACCAGACCGCCGCCACGAAAAGGCGCGCACGGTCGCCGGCGGCGGCGTCATCGCCGGGCGCCTCGCCCTCATCCGTCTCGCTCTCGAAAACGAAAAGCCCTTTGTCGTTGATGAAAAACGTATGCTCGCCCAGAATACCCTCAAGCTCCTTCTGGACGTCCTGCGTCTCGTCGACGGCGTTCAGATCAAGCTTGTCCTTGACCTGTGCGGTTTGTTCCGGCGTAAGTTTCATGTCTCCGCCTCCTTTCGGTAAGCATGTCGTGTAAGGACGGTCGCGGCGCACTGGCTTTTTGCACATTGGCCTTTTTCGAACCGGTCTTTTGCAAATTGGCCTTTCCGCGCCTATGCGGCGGCTTTCTCCGCCGCCTCCGCCGGGGCGAGCGTCGCCCGGTCGATGCTGATAAGCGCGTTATGCAAAACGACCACGGCGCGCTCGTAGTGATCCTGCTCCAGGATGAACTGGATGTCCACATTGCGCATGGTCTGGTGCAGGCCGAGCAGCCCCACTTCGGCGTCCGAGAGGGCGCCGACCGCGTTCGCCGTCAGCGCCGGCTTGTTGAGATCCGTTCCGATCGCGGAAACGATGGCGACCTTGCGTACGCTGATCGACGCCGCGGGGAAACGTTCCTCAAGATCCGCGATCACTCGTTTTACCGCCTTTAACGAACCGCCGAGATAGTGCGTGATCGCGTTCGCGTTGGAGGACTTGGAAATGATGCTCACCTTGTGACGGTCGAGGGAGCTAAGGATCGCCGCGTCATATCCCTTGACGCCGACCATGTCCTGTTCAAAGAACTCCAGCGCCAGGACGTCCCGCCGTCCGGTGACGATTTCCGTGCCCGGCGCGTCGGCGACATAATCGCCCCGGAACACCGTACCCGGATCGCCGGGATCGAAGGTGTTTTTCACCCTCAACGGAATCTCGGACTGGCGCAGGCCTTTCGCCGCGCGGGGGTGAACCGCCTCCATGCCCATATTGGAAAGCTGGTCGGCGACGTCGTAGTTCGTACGGCCGATCTTGCGGACATTGTCTTCGCCGACGATTTTCGGGTCCGCGCTGGAAAGGTGGAATTCCTTGTGGATCACGGCCTCGACCGCGTTCATGAGAACGGCGATATTGGAGAACGTCACCTCCGTATAGCCACGGTCATAGGCGCGCATCAGCCCTTCCTGGCAATGGGCGTAGCCGGTGACGATCGGCAGTTCCGCGGAGAGGTCGAGGCCGCCCAGCGCCTGCCGGATGCGCTGCTCAAGCGTCGGCTGGGTCTCGTCGCGCCAGCCGGTAAGATCGACGAACGTCGCGTTCACGTCGCGCTGGCGCAGCAGCAGCATCGTATTATGCGCGCTATGCGCCTCGCCGAGACCGGACAGCATCTCGCGCACGGTCATCAGGTGCTCGTCGAGCCGGAAATGACCGTAAGAGCAAAGGCGTTGCAGGTCGAGCAGACAACTTCTCACGCCCTCGATCCGCTCCCGGACGAAATTATCCGCCGTCTGCCGGTCGGCGTGATCGCCGAAAATGTCCCTGTTGATCGACTGCATGCGCTCCGCGACGCGGTTGAGCGCATCGCCCCACGACCAGTCGCCCTCGGCGCTGGCGAACAGGGCGTAGACGCCGGGCTCGCCGGTTTTTTTATGTTCGAGCAGCATGTTGGTGACGCCCGCATAGGCGGAGACGACGACGATACGCCGGTAGAAATCGCCTTCGCGACGGCGCAACAGTACGTTTTCGAGGACGGCTTTCGTGTCGGCCATCGATGTTCCGCCGATTTTTTCAACAATCAGCGGCGCTTCCTGGTTTTTCATGGGGGTCGCCTCCTTAAGCGCCGTTCTGGAACAGCCGGCAATCGGCCGGCATGATGGTTTCAGGGCCGCCGCGCGCGGCGACAAACCCGGAATATGAGCTGTTCACCTTACGAGAGGCGCCGGTCCGGCCTGACATTGGATCGCACGGGGCCGCCCGCCCGGCCGGAGCCCCTCAATCGCATCGGGCGCCGCCTGGCGCGCCGTGTCGCGGCCGGTCATGGCGACGCGGCTCCTCGGGGCGGCCGGCGTCGCGATCCCGCCGCCGCACGCTCTCATCTGTCCGAGATGCGACATGCCTGCGCCCTCAGGAACGCTTCGCCACAAACATCCGGCGGCGCACGGTCATGGATCAGGCGGCCTCGTCCGCGGCGGGGTAAGCCCCCGTTTCGTCGTGCACTTCCCGACCGGTAACCGGCGGATTGAACACGCAGGCCATCACCATTTCCGTCTCGCCCCGGAGAATATGCTTGTCATGCTGATCAAGGGCGTACATGACGCCGGGCCGGATGGCGTGAACCTCTCCCGTGGCGAGATCCTCAATGCTGCCCGTGCCGGATACGCAGTAGACGGATTCAAGATGGTTCTTGTAATGCATTTCCAGTTCCGCCCCCGCATAAATCGTCGTGATGTGGAAGGAGAAGCCCATCTTGTCGTCCTTCAGGAGCAGGCGAACGCTGTTCCACCCCTCGGAGTCCACGCGGCGGTCGCCGGCCTTGGCTTCGTTCAAATCGCGTACAATCATAATGGTCGCCTTTCGAAACGCTTACGCGGCGGCTTTGACGGAGGCGGAGAACACTTTCGCGACGGCCTCGCTCAGAATGTCGAGCCCGCGCTCGAGCTGCGCCTCGTCGATGGTCAGCGGCGCGAGACATTTGACGATCTCGTCGTTCGGTCCGCTCGTCTCGATCACGAGACCGTTGGCGAAGCATTCCTTGATGATCGCCGATGAGGCTTCGCCGGAACCGACGTCGACGCCGAGCATCATGCCCCGGCCTTTCAGACCGTCGATGTCGTCCTTGTACTCGCGCGCAAGCGCTTCGAAACGCTGCTTGATCATGCGCCCCTTGGCGTTGACGGACGCCTCGAATTCGCCGTCGCGCCAGAACGCCTTGAGAGCCGCCGTCGCCGTGACGAAAGCATGGCAGTTGCCGCGGAACGTGCCGTTGTGCTCGCCCGGCTTCCAGATGTCGAGATCACGGCGGATCAGGGTCAGCGCCATCGGCAGTCCGTAACCGGAAATCGACTTGGCCAGCGTCACGATATCCGGGTCGATCCCGGCGGGTTCGAAGCTGAAAAACGACCCGGTCCGACCGACGCCCGCCTGGATGTCGTCGACGATCAACAGCGCGCCGTGCTTGCGGGCGATCCGCTCGATCGCGCGCAGCCAGTCGAAGGACGCGGCGTTAAGGCCGCCCTCGCCCTGCACCGTCTCGACGATGAACGCCGCCGGCGCGTCGACGCCGCTCGACGGATCGCTGAGCATCTGCTCGATCTGCGCGGCGCTGTCGCCATGCTCGAAATAGCCGTCGTAAGGCATGCGGGTGACGTTGCCGAGCGGAAGGCCGGCGCCGCCCCGGTGATGCTTGTTGCCGGTGAGCGCGAGCGCGCCGAGCGTGCAGCCGTGGAAACCGTTGGTGAAGGCGATGACATTGGTGCGCCCGGTGACCTTGCGCGCCACCTTCACGGCGGCTTCGACGGCGTTGGCGCCGGTCGGACCCGGAAACTGCACCACGTAGTCGAGATCGCGCGGCTTCAGCACCGTCGCCTCGAACTCTTCAAGGAAGTCCGCTTTCGCGTCCGTTTCCATGTCGAGGCTGTGCGTGACGCCGTCAGAGTCGATGTACGCCGCGAGCGCCGCTTTCAGCACCGGGTGGTTGTGACCGTAATTCAGCGACGAGCAACCGGACAGGAAGTCGATGTACTCGCGCCCCTGTTCGTCGGTCAGGGTCGCGCCCTGCGCCTTCACGAACTTCACCGGGAAGCTGCGCGCATAGGAGCGCACGCCGGATTCGCGACGTTCGAAAACGTTTCGGTTCATCTTGGTTCTTCCCATCATGGTTTGCGTCGTCATGGACTTGGACCTCTTGTTGTTGAGCATTCGTTTTGTTGGAGAACGGACAACCCGCGTCAGAATTGGTTCCCGGCGAAAGCGCCGAACGGGCCGATGGCGACAAGATGTTCCGTCTCGTGACGGCCGCCGAGATGACGGTCCCTGTCGAACCAGGCTTCGCTGGCGAAGGGGGCGTCGCGGCGCCTTGCGACCGACCGGAACAGGGCCCACGAGGCTTCGTTGTCCGGCGTGATGGTGGTCTTGATCCCGGTCACGCCGCGCGTCGCGTCGCGGGACAGTAGGGCGTCGATCATGGCGCGTCCCAGCCCCATGCCGCGGGCGCGTTCATGCACCGCGACTTGCCAGATAAAAAGCGTTTCGCGCTCGGCGGGCGGGCGATAGGCGGAAATCCATCCGGCCGCCTCGCCATCCGCCTCCGCGAGGATGCAGGTGTCGGCGAAATGCGTGCACTGCAAAAGATTGCAGTAAAGCGAGTTCTGATCCAGCGGCGGACACTCGGCGATCAATGCATGAACCGTCGCGCCGTCTTCCGCCGCCGGAACGCGGTAGACAATCTTCGGGGTGGAAGCCGGCTTCGGGGTGGAAGCCGGGGTCGGATCCGCAGCCGCCGCCGAATCAGCGTGGTCGAATGTCGTACCAGCCATATGGATTTTGCCGCCTCAATTACGAGGTCATGCATTTAGCTTCGCTAATCAAATTGTCAACCTTCAAGATCCTCGACGGAATGCCAGGTGCGTGATTTTCAATCTGTTTTTTCTACAATTCATTGTTTTTTTTGAAAAAATAAAATAGCAGAAAATTCTAACACCTGGCGGCAAGCGGAGCGCGTCAAATTTTATTTAGCTTTTTCTAACCATAAGGCGTATGCGGTGTCTCGCCCCTTGCGGCAAGGGAAATCTCACTGAAATGATGGAGATTATGGACGATCGTTCTGAAATCGCGCTGGTCGCGCTAAGGAGAATTCTGCGCGCAACGGAGATCAACGCCCGGGCCCTCGCGCGGGAGGCTGGGCTGACCCCCTCGCAGCACATCATCCTGCAGCTGATCGACACCCTGCCCTCGCCGACGCCCAGCGCGGTGGCGAAGGAAGCCTCGATCACGCAGGCGACCGTGACGTCCCTTATCGACAAGCTGGAGCGGCAGGGCTTTGTCGAACGGCGCCGGGACGATATCGACCGCCGGCGGGTGATTGTCGACGTCACCGACAAGGGCGCGCATGCGTTGCGCGACGCGCCCGACATCCTTCAGGACCGCTTTCGCGGGCGCTTCGCCAGGCTCGACGCCTGGGAACAGTCCATGATCATCACGGTGCTGGAACGCATCGCGTCGATTCTCGATGCGGAGGATATCGACGCCGCGCCGGTTCTCGATATCGGCGCCATCGACAAGCCCATCGCAAAAGGCTGACGGCGCGTTCCCGGCAAGGGTAATCCGGGCGCCGTCACCATGACGCGCGGGATGGGAGCGCCGATGGCGGGGGGCAGACGGCGGGTGCGCAGACAGCGCGCGCGCAGACGGGGGCGCGCGCAGACAGCCGCGTCGAGCGTTCCCGCATGAAGACCGGCGGCTTGATTCCGTCCGCCCGATCCTTTACATGCGGTTTCATGAATGTAAGCGATCTTGAGGACTCGGCGGCCGAGGCGGCGGGCTTCCTGCGCACCCTCGCCAATGAAAAACGCCTGATGATCGTCTGCCAGCTGGTCGACGGCGAGAAAAACGTCGGCGAGCTTTGCGACGCCCTGAGCGTGCGCCAGAGCACGGTCTCGCAACAGCTCGCTCTGCTCCGGGCCGAGGGCGTGGTCAGGTCGCGCAAGGAAGCGCAGACGGTTTTTTATTCGCTTGCGAACGAAAATGCGCGCCGGCTGGTCGGCCTGCTTTACGAGCTGTTCTGCAACGCCGCCCATGCGGGAAAGACCGCGGATGAAGACCGCCGGCCCCTTGCCTAGGAAAAAAATTTGTCCTATATATTCAAATAACGGAATATACAGATTAAAGAATAGTAACCGGTCCATCGGCCGGCTCAGGACGCTCCGGAAAGGAAGCCGCCATGAACATCGACCGCGCCGTTTTCGCCTTCGCGGGGTTCGTCATTCTTCTCAGTCTCGCCATGTCGCGCCTGCATGCCGAAGCCTGGCTTCTGCTCACCGCGTTTGTCGGCCTCAACATGTTTCAGGCCGCGTTCACCGGCTTCTGTCCGCTGGCGAAGATATTGAAAAGGCTCGGGCTCAGGGCCGGCCGCGCCTTTTCTTGACCCCGTCCGGGCCGCCGCCGTCCCCGTCTCAGCCTCCCAGGAAGCCGCCGCCATGAAAGCAATCGTCGCCGCCTCGATGCGCCGCCCCTGCCTGGTTCTGTGGGCGGGCGGACTGTTCAGCGCGGTTCTCATCGCCCTTGTCGCCGCGCCGACGCTGGCGCCCGGTGCCTTCGCCTTTCTTCAGCCGCTGAAAATCGATACGGACCCGGAGAACATGCTGGCGGAAAGCGAGCCGGTCCGCGTCTATCACAACGCCATGAAGGCGGAATTCGGCCTCCACGATCTCATCGTCGTCGGCGTCGTCGCCCCGGACAACGCCCCAGAAGGCGCCCCAGAAGGCGCCCCGGAGGGCGTATTCACGCCGGAGATCCTCGGCGACGTCCACGCCCTCGCCGAGTTCGCCAAGACCCTGCGATGGCGCGACGGGGAGGAGACGCGCGGCGTGATCGCGGTCGACATCATCGCCCCGTCCACGGTCGATTCCATCGACCAGGCGGGCCTCGGCGCCGTCAGCTTCTCCTGGCTCATGCCGGCGCCGCCGCAAACCGCCGAGGACGCGCGGGCCGTTCGCGCCAGGGCGCAGAAGATCCCGACGCTGAACGGAACCCTCGTTTCCGACGACGGCCGCGCCATCGCCCTTTATATTCCGATTACGTCCAAGGATGTGAGCTACCGCGTCGCCAGCGCGCTCCGGGCAAAGATCGCCGAGCTGGCCGCAGGCGCAGGCGCCGAAAGGGCGACGTACCACATCACCGGGCTGCCCGTCGCCCAGGACCAGTTCGGCGTTGAAATGTTCCGGCAGATGGCGATTTCCGCGCCGGCGGCGATGGCGCTGATCTTTTTTCTCATGTGGGCGTTCTTCCGCAATCTGAACCTCATTGTCTCGCCCATGATCGTCGCCATGGTTTCGGTCGTCGGCGCCATGGGCGCGCTCATCGTCACGGGTCAGACGGTTCACATCATGAGTTCCATGATCCCGATTTTCGTCATGCCCATCGCCGTCCTCGACGGCGTGCATATCCTGTCGGACTTTTATGATCGGTACCCGCAGTTTCGCGACCGTCGGGAAACCCTGCGCTGCGTCATGGACGAGTTGTGGCGCCCGATGCTGTTCACCACGGTAACGACCTGCGCCGGTTTCGGCTCGCTCGCGCTGACGCCGATCCCGCCGGTCCAGGTGTTCGGCGTTTTCGTCGCCCTTGGCGTTTTTCTCGCCTGGCTGTTCACCGTCACGCTGATCCCCGCTTACGTGATGCTGATGCCCGAGCGCGCGTTCGCCGGCTTCGGCCTCGCCGCCGCGGGCGACAGGGAGCCGCATGAAACCGCATTTTCGACCCTGCTGCGCGGCGTCGGCGCAATGGCGACGTCGGCCGCGAAGCCCGCGCTAGGGGTTTTCCTGATCGCCGCGGCCGTCGCCGTCTACGGCGTCAGCCGGATCGAGATCAATGACAATCCGGTGAAATGGTTCTCCCCTGAACACGATATTCGCGTCGCCGACCGCGCGCTGAACGAACGTTTCGCCGGAACCTACATGGCCTATCTGACGCTGACCCCGCCGCAGGGGGCCCTTGAAACAACGCCGGAGGAAGCCGCGCAGCGGCTCGTCGAGCGGCTTTGCGGCGACGCGCCCTGCGCGCGGACCCTCGGCAGGCGGGTCGCGGACGCCTTCGACGCCATGCGCGCCGACACGGTGCGCGCGGCGCAAACCGGCGACGCCTTCATCGCCGCCCTGGCGGAGAAAATCGCCGCCGCCCAGGCCGCAGCGGTCGACGACGACGCATGGGCGGCGTGGGACGCGGCGGCGGCGGCGCTCGGCGCCCTCGCCCAGGAGCGCGAAATCTTCAAGCGGCCGGACGTCCTTCGATATGTCGCGGACCTTCAGGAACACCTCCGGGCAAGCGGGCTGGTCGGCAAGTCCAACGCCCTGCCCGATATCGTCAAGACCGTTCACCGCGAACTTCTTCTGGGGGCGGAGGAAGAATTCCGCATCCCCGATACGTCCGCGGCAGTGGCGCAAACCCTGCTTTCCTTCGAGAACAGCCACCGGCCGCAGGATCTTTACAAGCTCGTCACGCCCGACTTCACGAAAGCCAATCTCTGGCTGCAGTTGAAGAGCGGCGACAACAAGGACATGAACGCGCTCGCCGAGGCCGTCGCCGCATATATGGCCGACAACCCGGCGCCGACGGCGCTGGAACATGACTGGTTCGGCCTTACCTACATCAACACCGTGTGGCAGGACCGGATGGTCTGGGGCATGGCGCGCTCGTTCGCCGGGTCGTTCCTGGCGGTCCTGGTGCTGATGACCCTTCTCTTCCGCTCTTTCGCCTGGGGGCTTCTGTCCATGGCGCCGCTGACCGTCACGATCCTGATGATCTACGGCCTGATCGGCCTGATCGGCAAGGACTACGACATGCCGATCGCGGTACTCTCATCGCTCAGCCTCGGCCTGGCGGTCGATTACGCCATCCACTTCAACGCCCGCGCCCGCGAAGCGTTCGCGCGGCTCGGCGACTGGAAGCAGACCGCGCGCGCGGTTTTCGGCGAGCCGGCGCGCGCCATCGCGCGCAACGTCATCGTCATCGGCGCGGGCTTCATGCCGCTACTGCTGGCGCCGCTGGTCCCGTACCAGACGGTCGGCGCATTCATCTCCGCCATCCTCGTGCTGGCCGGACTGTCGACGCTGATCGCGCTGCCGGCCGTCATCACGCTTTTCGAGGGGGCGTTTTTCCGCCCCGCAAATTCTTCGAACGCAAATTCTTCGGCCGTCAATTCTGCGACCGCCGCCGCTTCGCCTGGCGCGCGCGGCGAGGCCGATCCGTCAGAAAGGAGCGCATCATGATCGCCATACTGAAATCCGCCGCCGCAGCGGGCCTCGCCCTGGCGGCCGTCGCGTCGGCCCACGCGGCGCCGGTCGCCGAAGAACCGCCGACCGCCCAGGAGATCGCCGAGCGCGCCTCCGCCGCAGCCTATTATCAAGGCGCCGACGGAAAAGCGGCGGTTTCCATGGAAATCGAGGACAGCCAGGGCCGCACCCGCAGACGCGCCTTCACCATTCTGCGTACGGACATCGGCGACGAAGACAACGGCGAGCAGCGTTTCTACGTCCTGTTCTCGCGCCCGGCCGACGTCAGGGACACCGCCTTCATGGTCTGGAAGCACAACGACCGCGACGACGACCGCTGGCTCTACCTTCCAGCGCTTGACCTTGTCAAACGGATCGCCGCCAGCGACGAACGCACCAGCTTTGTCGGATCGCATTTCTTCTACGAAGACGTGTCAGGCCGCGGACCGTCGGAGGACGAGCACGCGCTTGCCGAGACCACGGAGCTTTATTACGTCCTCGACTCAACGCCGAAAGATCCCGGTGCGGTCGAGTTCGCGCGCTACCGCAATTATATCCACAAGGAAACGTTCATTCCTGTCCAAACGGAATATTTCGACGCCGCCGGGGAAGTTTACCGCACCTATCGCGCGACCCGCGTCGAGACGATCGAGGGCAAGCCGACGGTTGTGGCGTCCGAAATCGCCGATGCGCGGATCGGCGGCAAGACGACGCTGTCCTACACTTCGGTGGAT
This sequence comes from Parvularcula sp. BBD 1991-13, assembly GCA_001657385.1. Lineage (GTDB taxonomy): Bacteria > Pseudomonadota > Alphaproteobacteria > Caulobacterales > Parvularculaceae > Hyphococcus. Next base: position 599,290 of record LYSZ01000003.1, read on the forward strand.
TACGACATCGGCCTGCCGGAAGATATTTATACGGAGCGCTATCTGCGCACGCCGCCGCGCCGCCATCTGCGCTGACGCCCCGGCCGGCCGAAGGAAGCGCCAGCAATGCGATCCCGGATCATCGCCGCCGTCATCCTCGCCCTCACCCTCGCGCTTGCGGCACAGGCCCGCGCCCAGGCGCCGGCCCTGCCCGAGGGGCTGGGCGCGGAAAAACAGGAGCCGCCCGCCCTTCCCGCCGGGCTCGGCGTCGAAGCGCGGCCGAAGGATGCGCCGCCCCCGGACGACCCCCGACGGCGCTCGCCGGCGTTGCTCAGCGGCTTTGTCGAGGCGCGCGCCGGCCTGCGGGTGCGGGACGACCCCGCGCAGAAACAGGCCTCCATCGGCGAGATCCGCGCCCAGGCGCAAGGGACATGGGAGGCCGGTCCGGCCGTCGTCAACCTGACCGCCGACTTCATTTTCGATCCCGTGGAGGAGGCGTATGCGGTCGACCTGGAGAGCGGACGCGGGGCGGTCGATCTTCGCGAGGCGAATGTGGTGCTGCGCCCCCTCGACTTTCTCGACCTCAAGGCCGGGCGGCAGATCCTGACCTGGGGCGCGGGAGACCTGGTGTTCATCAACGATCTGTTCCCCAAGGATTTCCGGTCCTTTTTCATCGGCCGGGACGACGAGTATCTCAAGGCGCCGTCGGATGCGCTGCGCGCGTCGGTCTTCACCGACCTTGTCAATATCGACCTTGTCTACACGCCGCGGTTCGACGCGGACCGGTTCGTCAGCGGCGAGCGCCTGTCTTACTTCAATCCCCTCCTGGGACGGACGGCGGGGCGCGACGCGGTCATCGTCCCCCTCGCGCCCGACGACTGGTTCGCGGACGACGAAATCGCCCTGCGCGCCTCGCGTAATGTCGGCGCTTATGAACTCGCGGCCTACGCCTATTCCGGATACTGGAAAGGCCCGCTCGGCCTCTCGCCCGAGGGGCGCTTTGTCTTCCCCGATCTCTCCGTATACGGCGCCAGTCTTCGCGGGCCGGCGGCGGGCGGCGTCGCGTCGCTGGAGGTCGGCTATTACGACAGCCGGGAGGACCGCGCCGGGTCGAATCCGCTCCTGCCGAACAGCGAATTTCGCTACCTTCTTGGATATGAGCGCGAGGCGGCGGCGAACCTGACCGTCGGCGTTCAGTATTACGCGGAACGGCGCGAGGATATCGACGCGGCGCGCGCCGCCCTGCCCGACGGGGGGCGCCGCCCCGACCAGACACGGCATGTCCTGACGCTGCGCCTGACAAGGCTGGCGGTGAACCAGACCCTGACGCTGAACCTGTTCAACTTCTGGTCCCCGAACGAAGGGGACGGCTACGCCCGCGGGCGCGCCGGCTACAAGCTCAATGATGACTGGCTCGTCGAGGGGGGCTTCAACGTGTTTTACGGCGAGCGGTCGGATTTCTTCGGCCAGTTCCAGGACAACTCGAACGTCTTCCTCGGCCTGCGCCGCTCGTTCTGAAGGCGGCGCGAGACGAGGAGGGTTCGAAGCCTCGGGATGTCAGGCAAGGATAGGAAAAGGCGTAAACGCCATTAACAAAAACAAAGCCTTAGCAGCGCCTTTGGCTGGCAGGGGCGGAGGGACTCGAACCCCCGGCCCTCGGTTTTGGAGACCGATGCTCTACCAACTGAGCTACACCCCTAGGCCAGAGCACAGGAATAAGGCCGCCAGCCGCCGCTTTCAAGCGGAAACCGGCCGTTTCTCGGCGATCCAGTCCAAAATCGCCTCGGCGGCGACGTCTTCGGCCGGCGGGCCGCCGACGCCCAGCCGCTCCAGCGCCGGCGCGAACGCCGCCAGTTGCGCCTCGCGGGCCGGCCCGCCGTCCAGCAGGGGGCCGAGGGCGGCCGCCAGCGCCCCGGGCGTGCAGTCTTTCTGGAGGAATTCCGGAATCACCTCGCGCTCCGCCGCGATATTCACCATGCACACGTAAGGCGTGGTGATGACGCTGCGAATCCACATCTCGGTCAGCGGCCCGACCCGGTAGCCGACGACCATCGGCGCGCCGCAGATCGCCAGTTCCGTCGTCACGGTCCCCGAGGCGGCAAGCGCCGCGTCCGCCGCCGAAAACGCCTCGAACCGGTCCTCCGCCCGCGTCAGGACCGGCGCGCCGGGCCAGCCCTCGACCGCCGGACGGACAATCGCCTCCACCCCCGGCGCGACGCCGACGCAAACGCGCAAGGAAGGCCGGTCCCTGATCAGACGCCGGATCGTCTCGCCGAAAACGGCCGTGAGCCGGCGCGCCTCGTCGCGGCGACTTCCCGGCAACACCGCAAGCAAGGGCGCATCGCCGACGCCGTGGCGCATGCGGAAGGCGGCGCCGTCGCCGGCGCGGTCCCGGGCGGCCTGAAAGGCGGAATTGCCGACGAACCGGGTTTCGACGCCGACCCGTTCGAACCACGGCGTTTCGAAATCGAACAGGGTCAGCACGCCGTCGAACAGCGCGGCGAGGGTTTCGGCCCGCTCCGGCCGAGAGCCCCAGACCTGGGGCGCCACATATTTGATCAGCGCCGTCGCGGGCGCCGCCGCCCTGATGCGTCTGGCGGCGAGGCGTGAAAAGGTCCAACTGTCGATCAGCACGGCGCCGGCCGCATGATGATCGCGCGCCGCGCGGGCAAGGGCGTCAGCGCCCCCAAGCGCCGCCGGAAGCGCTTTCAGCGCGCCGGCGGGGCCGATGACGGCGAACGGATCGGTGGGAAAAAGGCTATCCAGTCCTTCGCGCGCCATCATGGGACCGCCGCAGCCGACAAAGGAAATGTCCGGCGCGCGGGCTTTCAGCGCGCGCATGAGCGCCGCGCCGAGAACGTCGCCGGACGCTTCCACGGCGCTGACGACGAGGACCGTGGAGCGGGGGACGCCCGCACTCACGGGGCGCGACGTTCCTTTGACGGAGGATTGCCGGCGCGCGCTTCGGCGGCGGTAAATCCGTAGACGAACAGCCCCGCGCCGTCGGCGAGTCTGACCACTTCGTCGCGGTCGATGACAATGGCGACGCCGGCCTCCACGGCCACGCCGCGCAGGCCCGCCGCCAGCGCGCGGCGAATGGTTTCCGGACCGATCACCGGCAGGTCGATGCGCAGTTCCTGGCCGGGCTTGGGACGTTTCATCAGCACGCCGCACGGCGTCGCATCGGCCTGCGCTGCGTCGGTTTGCGCTACATCGGCGGGCGCCGCATCGGCCGGCGCCGTCTTGTCCGGCAAGGTCCCCGCCCGCACCGCCGCGCAGCGGTCCAGCATGGCGTCCGTGCCTTCCGCCGCCTCGATCGCGAGCGCATGGCCGGCCGCGACGACAGCGGCCTGACCGACATCGAAGGGGCCGAGCGCCTCGATAATCTGCGCCGCCTTGCGCATGTCGCGCAAATCGTCCTCACCCGGAGCGTGCGCGCCCATCGCGCCTTGCGCGGCGACCACGTCCCCGGCGACCTCTTCCGCGCCGATCACGAACATGCCTTCCGCCTCGACGGTTTCAACCAGCGCGCTCAACAAGGCGCCGTCCCCGCGCGCCGCGGCGGCGATCACTTTCGGCAACAGGGCCGCGCCGCGCCAGTCGACCTTGAGCGACTTGAAGTCCGGCCGCCGCACGACGCCGGCGAAGACGACCGCATCGCATTCCTGTTCCTTGAGGAGGCGCAGGATGCGGCCCGCCTCGCCCATGGCGCATTCCTCGCCGGGCCACGCCGCAAGCGCCGGGTCCGCCGCGCCCGCAAGGCGGATGACGTAGATCCCCTCGCCCCGCGCGCGCGCCGCCGCCGCCGCGCGAAGCGGCAGGGCCCCGCCCCCGGCGATCATCCCGAGCCTGTTCCAGCGCGCCACCCTATTTCGTCCGCGCGGGCATCATCAGAGACCGCGCCGCGGTCTCGTCGATAAAGGCGATGATGCGCATGGCTTCCTCGCTGTGGGCGAACGCTTCGCGCACACGCTCGACCCGGTCCTTGAAGGCGCCGTCGCCGTGGAACAGCCCCCTGTAGGCGCTGCGCAACAGGTGAATGCTGTCCCGCGACATGCCCCGCCGCTTCATGCCGATCAGGTTGAGCCCGGTCAGCCGCGCATGATTGCCCATGACTGATGCATACGGAATAATATCGCTGGTGACGGCGGCGCAGCCGCCGACAAAGGCAAAAGAACCGATGCGCGTGCGCTGGTGGACGGCGCTCAGCCCGCCCATGAAGACATGGTCGCCGAGAACGACATGCCCGCCGATGCATGCGCCGTTGGCGAAGATGGCGTGATCGCCCACCTGGCAGTCATGGGCGACGTGGGAGCCGGTCATGAACAGGCCGTTCCGCCCGACGCGGGTTACGCCGCCGCCCTCAAGCGTGCCGCAGTTCATCGTGACGTGCTCGCGGATGACATTGCCCGCGCCGATGATCAGCTTAGTTTCTTCGCCGCGATAGGCGACATGCTGCGGCGGACCGCCAAGCGCCGCGAAGGGATAGACGACGACGCCGTCTCCGATCTCGGTGTCGCCGGATGCGACCACGTGGGAATGCAGGATGCAGCGGTCGCCGACGCGCACATTGGCGCCGATATGGCAATAGGGACCGACAGAAACGTCACGGCCGATCCGCGCGCCCTCCTCGATAATGGCTGTGTGATGTATCTCCATGTTCAAGGCCCGGCTTCAGCTGTCGACTAAACGCCGGCGGCGAGCATGGCGGAATAATGGGCTTCGGCGACCTTCTTGCCGTCGACCGTCGCCTCGCCGGAAAAGCGCCATACGGGCGGGCGGCGCTGGATGGTTTTCACGGCGATGCGAAGCTGGTCGCCGGGTACGACCGGGCGACGGAAACGCGCCCTGTCGACGCCCATGAAGAGAACGACCTTGCCTTCCACGTCCAGCTCTTCCGTATAGGACGTATAAGCGGCGGCGGACTGCGCCATCGCCTCGATGATGAGGACGCCCGGCATGACCGGCTTTTGCGGAAAGTGTCCCTGGAAAAACGGCTCGCCGTAGCTGACGTTCTTGATGCCCACGGCGCCTTCGCCCGGCGCGATGTCCACGAGGCGATCGACAAGGAGCATCGGGAAGCGGTGCGGCAGGAGCTGCATCAACTCGTCGACTTCCAAAACGGTTTTGCCGGGTTCAAGTCTGTTCATGTCTTACCTGTTTTTTTTCCCTTGGCGATCTTGGCCAGCAGGGCCGTTTCCTTCAGCCAGTCTCTTGCGGGGCGCGCCGGCCGGCCGCCCCATTTTTCCCCTGCGGGCGCATCGCGCATCAGGCCCGCCCCCGCGGCGATCTGCGCTCCGTCCCCGACGGTCAGGTGATCGGCGAGGCCGACCTGGCCGCCCATGAAGACGTCGTCGCCGATGATGCAGCTTCCCGAGATCCCGGTTTGCGCCGCCAGCACGCAGCGCCGGCCCATCCTCACGTTGTGACCGATTTGCACAAGGTTGTCGATCTTGCAGCCCTCGCCGATCACCGTATCGCCCAGGGCGCCGCGGTCGATCGTCGTGTTGGCCCCGATTTCCACATTGTCGCCGATGACGACGCGGCCGAGCTGCGGCACACGCTCCAGGCCCTCAGGGCCCGGCTCGAAGCCGAAACCCGCCTGGCCGATCCGCGCGCCGCTCAGGATGACGACATTGGCGCCGACAAGGGCATGGGTCAGAACGGCGCCCGCCTCGACCACGGCGCCGGCGCCGATAACGACGCCCGGTCCGATCACGGCGAACGGTCCGATCCGCGCGCCGGCGCCGATTTCGGCGTCCTCGGCGATGACGGCGGTTTCGTGAATGCGCACGCCACGGTCAAGCGCCGCCGCGCCGGTTTTTGCGTCCGCCGTCAGTTCGGCCGTCAGCATCCGCGGACGGTAAAGCCACGCGGCGAGCCTGGCGAAGGCAAGGCGCGGCGAGGCCGCCACCGCGACCGCGCCGCCTCCGCCCCCGTCCCAACCATCGTCACGGTCGCCGTCACAAGCGCCGAGCGCATCGGCGCCCGCCGGCGAGACGATGCAAAGGCCGTAGCCGCGCGGCGCGCGCGCAGGGTCCGCAGGCGGCCTCGCGAGATAGATCGCCGCGTCCGTCAGGTCCGCTTCGTCATGCGCCGCGACGCGGGCGATGCGCGCCGCCGGATCGCCGGCGCGCAACTGCGCGCCGCAAACGTCGAGCGCGTCCTCGATCCGGAGGGGGGGCAGCGTTTCAAAGAATCTCGGGTCCGGCACGACAAAACCGTTTGAATTTCAAGCCTCGGATGGGGCGGGCGGCCCAAACAAAAGCGGCCGGCGTTTACCGCCAGCCGCCTCAATACCTCGTTCGACAATCGAAGTAAGCTAAATTCTAGTTATTCTGCGCCTGGGCGGCGGCCGCCTCGCGCAACTGTTTTTCAATCTCGGCGAGGGAGATTTTCTGCACTTCGACCTTGTCCATTTTCTTGTCGAGGCGGGAAATCACTTCCTGGGTGATGTCGGTTTCCGGCGCGGCGTACATGACCGCCGACCGGTCGAGCAGGATGGTCGCGCCGCGCTTGTCGACGATCTCCTTCAGGATCGGCTGGCTTTCCCGCAGCACCTTCGCCTGGGCGTTCTGCACCGCGGCGGAGAACGCCTGCTCCATGATCTGCGCGCGCTGCGGCAGGCCGACCTGCTGGCGCATGGCCAGTTCCTGTTCGGTCTTCTGGCGCACCTCGTCTGACATGAGGGAGGCGTTTTTCTGATAGTTTTCAATGTCCTTGCGCAGCTTTTCCGCCTCGGCCTCCAGCTCCTTGGCGACGCTGTCGCGGACCGTTTCAGCCTGGCCGGGGATCGTCTTGCCGGCCTTGGACTGGGAAATCAACTCGGCGCGGTTGACGATCAGAATGACCGGCGCCTTGCCGTCGCGCTGGGCCTCGGCCTTGCCGCCGAGCAGCGCGCCGCCGGCGATCCCGGCCAGCAGCATGGCCGTCGCGCCGGCAAGAAGTGAAACCTGTTTCTTCATGGCAATCCTCGTACTTTCCGGAAGCTTTTTCAGACAATCCTAAAAATTCGTTCCCGCGCTGAACCGAAACCCTTCGGTCTGATCATAGTCTTCTTTCATGAAAACTTCAGCAAAATCAAACCGGACAGGGCCGAAAGGCGAGTTCCAGCTGACCGACACGCCGGCGCTCGCCCGCAGGGAGAAAGCGTCCTGAACCGGCAATATATCAGGCTCGCCGTTTCCATCAAAATCGAGATTGAACAGCGACCCGCCCTCGATGAACCGGTCGGCGAATTGCGGATCGTTGAGGAGTTTGGCGCTGTCATCAAGCAGCCCGACCGCGCCGAAATCGCTGAACAGAGACACCTGAATGCCGTACTCCGCCGGCAGCGGCGTGGGGATCAGGATCTCCGCCGTGCCGATCGCATAGGCGTTGCCGCCAAGCGACTGGCCGTCGAGCCGGCCGTCATTATTGCGGAACTGGATGTAGCGGGGCCCGACGCCGGCGACCTCGAACCCGCGGAAGCTTGACGCGCCCTCGAAGAAGCGGTCCGACAGCCGCACCTCGTCGCCGGCGTAGCCGTCGATCCAGCCGGCGCGGCCGCGCAGGGATCCCACGAACCCGGCGATCAGCGGGCGGTAATAGGCCGCGCTTGTCTCGGCCTGGTAATAGTTCACGTCGCCGCCGACGCCGGCGACGCTGAGCGAACCGGACCACCGCCAGCCGCGGCGCGGCCGGATCGGGTCGTCGAGCCGGTTGAACGACAGGCTGGTCCCGACAAGCGACGTCAGGAACTCCCCTTCGGATTCGCATGTCGGGGTCACGGACTGAACGACGAAATCGCACAGATTCGCCCGGACGTTCAGAAAGTCCTCGCCGTTGTCGGTGAACGGGGTCACGCTCGTCGGCGACGCGCCGGGCACGAGAAGGCTGAGCGGATCTTCCGTCGCCGCGATGACCTCCTCGTCGAACAGGTCGATCTCCACATCGTCATAGGTGAGCAGGTAATTGATCCCCCCGCGGCCGAATTCCGACACCTGGAAGCCGGCGTTGAGGCCGATGCCGAAGCGGTCGCGGACGAAGCCCGATTCGCGAAAGTCCGTTCGCTGATTGAAAATCGATCCGCCCGCGGCGAGGTTGCGGTCGAGAAAATATGGCTGCGTGAAACGCAGGTCCACCTGGCGGGTCCGCGAACTCGCCTGCACCCGGAAACGCAGGAACTGGCCGCGGCCCATGAGATTGCGCTCCTCGATCGAGAGATCGACGATGAAGTTCTCCGTCGACGATACGCCGACGCCGACGCTGAAGGACCCGGTGGATTGCTCCTGCACGCTGACGTCGAGCACGGTGCGGTCCGGCGCCGAACCCGCCTGCTCCTCGATCGTCACGTCCTGGAAGTAACCGAGAGAGCGCACCCGCGCGCGCGAGCGGTCGACTAGCACCCGGTTGAAGGCGTCGCCCTCTGCGAGGCGGATCTCCCGGCGGATGACCTTGTCGAGGGTGCGCACATTGCCCTTGATGTTGATGCGCTCGACATAAACGCGCGGACCTTCGTTGACCTCGAAAGTGATGTCGATGGTCTTGGTGGCGGCGTGGCGGGTCAGGCGCGGGTTCACCTCCACGAACGCATAGCCGGTGGCGCCGGTGGCGAAAGTGATCGATTCCACCGCCTTTTCCATTTTCTCGCCATCGAAGATCTCGCCCGAGCGGATCGGCACGAAACGCTCCAGCACCTCGTTGTCGAGTTTGGCGAGCGTCGTCTTCACCCGCACTTCGCCGACGGTGTATTGCGGCCCCTCGTCGACGGTGAAGGTGATGAAGAAGTCCTTGCGGTCCGGCGTCAGCTCCGCCGTCGCGGACGTCACGGAAAAGTCGGCGTAGCCGTTGCGGCCGTAATGCTGGCGCAGGAGTTCGCGTTCGAATTCCAGCCGGTCCGGATCGTAATTGTCGTTGCTGGTGAAGAACCGCCACCAGCGGCTCTCCTTGGTCAGGACGACGCCGCGAAGCTGATTGTCCGTGAACACCTCATTGCCGACGAAATTCACCTTGGCGATGCCGGTGCGCGGACCTTCGTCGACCTCGTAGATCACGTCCACCCGGTTTTGCGGCAAGGGCGTCACCTTCGGCGTCACCGTCGCGGCGAACCGCCCCTTGGCGCGGTAGAGCTCGATCATTCTTTGTACGTCGGACTGCACCTTGGCGCGGGTGTAGATCGCCCGCGGCGCGAGCTGGATCTCCTCGGTGATGGCGTCGTCCTTGAGCCGGCGGTTGCCTTCGAAGATCACCCGGTTGACGATCGGGTTTTCCTGCACCGCAACGACAAGCGTGCCGTTCTGCTGCATCTCCACTTTGACGTCGGAGAAAAGGCCGGTGTTGAACAGGGTCTTCAGCGTCAGGTCCAGGAGTTCCTGCTCGGCCGGCATGCCGGGCTGGATCGGCAGGTACGAGCCGACGGTCTCCGCCTCGATGCGCTGGTTGCCGGTGACGGCGATGCCCTGGATGATCGGGGCCGGCTGATCCGCGAAAAGAACATTGCCGAGGTCGTTTTCCGGCGCCACCTGCGGGCTGGCGATCGACGCGCCCTGTCCTTGCGCCGGCCCCTGAGACTGTCCTTGAGCCAGGGCGCTTTGCGCGAAGCATGACGACAGAACCGCCGCCGCGACAACCAAGAAAAACCGTTGCACGCGCCCCCCCACCGAATTGAAACCCATGCCGACGCCCTAGCTTATTGATGTGAGCAGATTGCTGATGTCGTTCCAGGTCACGAAGATCATTAGCGAGGCCAACAAGACAATACCTACCCTGAACCCGATCGCCTGCGCGCGCTCCCCCAATGGTTTGCCGGCGATCGCTTCATAGGCGTAATACATTAGATGGCCGCCGTCGAGAACCGGCACCGGCAAAAGATTCAGAAACCCGATGGAGACCGACACCAGCGCGGCGAGCGAGATGAAATCGACAAGGCTGACGCGCAGCATGGTCCACAGGCCGGGCGCATCGTCTGCGCCCGTCGCATCGAAGCCGGACATCACCGACTGGCCTGCGTATTGCGCCATTTTCACCGGCCCGCCAAGCTGGTCGGCGTTTTCCTGGCCGAGGATGATGCGGCCGATGAACTGGACCGTGAGCCTGAGGATGCGGCCGAGTTCGCCGACGCCCTCGGCGAACGCTTCAATCAAATTATATTTCCTGAAGTTATAATTGTCAGGGTCGGCCGCGATGCCGAGCATCCAGCTTTCGACCATGTTGCCGTAGCGGTCCTCCCGTTCGGTGCGCCGGGGCGTCAGTTCGACCGGCACTTCCTCGCCGCCGCGCTCGACGACAAGGCGCAGCGGCGCGCCGCCGCTGGAAAGAACCTGGTCCTGCAACTGCCGGAACTGCTGCACGGGCTGTCCGTTCATGGAAATGATCCGGTCGCCAACCATCAGCCCCGCTTCCTCGGCGGCGGAATCCTCAAAAACCGAGCCCACCGCCGGCGCCACGTCGACGCGCCCGAGGGTCGCGAACATGACGGTGAAAATCGCCACCGCCAGCGCGAAATTGGCGAACGGGCCGGCGGCGACGATCAGCGCGCGGGCCCAGACAGGCTTGAAATGGAAGCAGACCTTGCGCTCCTCCGCCGTCATGCCCTCGGCGACTTCCTCCTCGTGGCCGGGGCTTGGAAACTGGGTCGTCGCCGGTCCCCGCTGCGCCTGGGGGGCGGCCTGGGAAGCCGGGTTCAGGTCGCCGAAAAACTTCACATAGCCGCCGAGCGGCCAACGCGCGACGCGCCATTCCGTGCCCTTACGATCCGTCCACCGCAAAAGCGGCTTGCCGAAGCCGATGGAGAACACCTCGACCCGAACGCCGAGCAGTCTGGCTACGGAAAAATGACCGTATTCATGGATAAAGACGATGATCGTCAGCAGCGCCACGAAAGAGACGATCGTGACCGGCAGTATAATCAATGTTTCGAGCGGCATGCCTTGAACCGTTGCCTGTTGTCGATGCGGGGTCCCGGAAAAGAGGGCCTAGGCGGCGGCGCGGGCGGCGACGCACTCCCGCGCCATTTGGCGCGCGATCGCGTCCGCGTCAATCGCCTCTTCCAGCGTCGAGAGGGACGCCGATCTGTTTCGCCGGCCGGTCATTTCCAAAACCTGCTCGGTTATAGCAGCGATATCAAGAAATTTTATGGCGCCGTCGAGAAAGGCCGCGACGGCGATCTCGTTGGCGGCGTTGAGCGCCGCAGGCATCACGCCGCCGGCGGCGATCGCCTCGCGCGCCAGGCGAAGCGCGGAAAATCTTTCAATATCAGGATCTTCGAACGTCAATGTCGCAACCTGCGCAAGGTTGAGTCTGGCGCTCGGGCTTTCCATGCGGTCGGGCCAGGCGAGCGTCGAGGCGATGGGCGTCCTCATGTCCGGCGCGCCGAGCTGGGCGAGGACGGAGCCGTCCACATATTCCACCATGGAATGAATGACCGACTGCGGATGCACCAGGATTTCGATACGGTCATGGCCGACGGGGAAAATGTGCGCCGCCTCGATCAACTCAAGCCCCTTGTTCATCATGGTCGCGCTGTCGACGGAAATCTTCGCGCCCATGGACCAGTTGGGATGGGCGACCGCCTGCGCCGGCGTCGCCGCGGCCATTTCATCCTTTGTCCATGTCCTGAAAGGACCGCCGGAAGCCGTTAAAATCAAACGGGAAATGCGCTGCGGTCTTTCGAAGTCGAAAACCTGAAAAATCGCATTATGCTCGCTGTCCACCGGGAGCAGCGCGCCCCCCGCCTTCGCCACCGCCGCGGTGACGACGTCGCCGGCGCAGACCAGGCATTCCTTGTTGGCGAGGGCGATGTCGGCGCCCCGCTCGGCGGCCTTGAGGGTGGGTTTCAGCCCCGCCGCGCCGACGATCGCCGCCATCACCCAGTCCGCGTCGCGGCTCGCCGCTTCCTCAATGGCGGCGGGACCGGCGCCGGTTTCGATGTCGAGCCCGGCGAGCGCGGCGCGCAGATCCTCGCCGAGCCCCTCATCGGCGACGGCGACGAATTCCGGGCGGAACCGGCGCGCCTGCTCGCCCAGCATCTCCACGTTGCGATTCGCCGTCAGGGCGACGACCTCGTGGCCGGCGCCGCCATTCGCGGACGCGAAGGACAAAAGATCCGTCGTCGACTGACCGATCGATCCGGTCGACCCGAGAATGGTGATCCGCCGGCGCCCGCCGCGGCAAGCGCGCGGCGCCAGAGACGCGCCCTGTGACGACGCCGGAGCGCTGGTCTGTTGATTGGATGAGCTCATCAAAGCCCCCTGTTAGGTTTTCAGGATCATATAGAGGAAGAGCGCGCCCGTCATCGCCGAGGTGGCGAAAATCATCCCGTCAAGCCGGTCGAGCGCGCCGCCATGGCCGGGGATGAAGCCGGAGATGTCCTTCAGGCCGAAATTTCGCTTGATGCCTGATTCCACAAGGTCGCCGACAACCGAAACCGCGCCCAGCGCCCCGGCGGAAACGATCAGCAGGGGAAGGTTGCCGGCCCCGAACGCAAACACCGCGGCGGCGAATCCGGCAAGGCCGCCGCCGATGACGCCGCCGGCGATGCCGGCCCAGGTCTTGGAGGGGGAAAGCGCGTGGCTGATTTTCGGCCCGCCGATGAACTTGCCGAGAAAAAAGGCGCCCGTGTCCGCCGCCCAGACAATCACGAACAGAACGAAGGTCAGCTCGCGCCCGGCCTCCACGCTGATGCGCAGCCAGATCAGCGCGATGCACGGCGCGATGATGTACGCCGCCGCCAGCGCCGGCCAGAAACCGAGCCGACCGTCCCGCCTGGCCAGCGCCCAGGCGGCGATCCCGCTCCCGGCGCACAGGACGAACGCGGCCGCATACGCGGCGGCGGACGCGGCGAACATGGCCGCCGCCGCGCCGACGGCGAGCGCGTAGAACCCGGCGGAGAACTCCCGCCGCTCGACCATGCGCGTCCATTCGAACAGCATCACGATGGAGGCGAAGGCGATCAGCGCCGCAAAGCCGCGCCCGCCATGGTGAACCGCAAAGAGGACGACGGGAACAAGGACAAGCGCGGAGGCCGCGCGCAGGACCAGCGAGCCCGAGGAAGCCGGCTTTTGCGTATCGAGCTTTTCCAGTGCGGGGGTCATGAGGGGCCGCCCGGCCGGCTATCGCGCCGGCGCGCCGACGCCGCCGTAACGCCTTTCGCGGCCCCGGTATTCCTCGACGGCGCGGCGAAAGACCTCCTCGTTGAAATCAGGCCACAGAACGTCCGGAAAAACATATTCCGCATACGCTGCTTGCCAGAGCAGGAAATTCGAAACGCGCTGCTCGCCGCTGGTGCGGATAACGAGATCGGGATCCGGCGCGGCGGCGGTGTCGAGGAACTGGGCGAACCGGTCCGGGGTGATCTCCGCCGGATCGAGCGCGCCGGCGCGCACCGCCTCCCCCGCCGCGCGCGCGGCGCGCGCGATCTCGTCGCGGCCGCCATAGTTGAACGCGATCTGCAGGACGAACTGGTCATTATGCGCCGTTTGCGCCTCGGCCTTGCGCACCAGCGCCTTGATGTCGAGACCGAGATTGGACCTGTCGCCGATGATCCGGATCCTGACGCCTTCCTCCGTCAGGCGCGGCAGGTCGGCGCTGATGAACTCCTTCAACAGCCCCATCAGGTCGCGCACCTCGCCCGCCGGCCGTCGCCAGTTTTCGGTCGAGAAGGAATACAGCGTCAGATAGCGAAGGCCGAGATCGCGCGCGCCCTGCACGGCGCGCCGCGCCGCCTCCACCCCTTCGCGATGGCCGGCCGTGCGCGGCAGGCCGCGGGCTTTCGCCCAGCGGCCGTTGCCGTCCATGATGATGGCGACATGGCGCAGGCGCGATGCCGCGGGGGGGGCGTCCCCGGCGTCGGGCGCGGGACAGGGATCGGGATCGGCGCTCACGGCGCGCTCTCCGCCGATTGTTCCGTATGCCGCTTATGCCGATAGCCGACCGTCAACCGCCGCCTCGCCTTTCGCTTCGTTGCAGGTTCAGACCTGCATGATTTCAGCTTCCTTGGCCGCAAGGGCCTCGTCCACCGTCTTGACCATCTGGTCGGTGAGCTTTTGCACCTCTTCCGACATCTTCTTCTGATCGTCCTCGCCGACGCCCTCGGTTTTCTTGATGGCTTCCATGCCTTCGCGGCGCAGGTTGCGAATCGCGACCTTCGTCTGTTCGGCGTATTTCGCCGCGATCTTCGCAAGCTCCTTGCGCCGCTCCTCCGTCAGGGGCGGGATGGGCACGCGCACATGCTGGCCGTCGACCACCGGGTTGACGCCGAGGCCGCCGTCGCGGATCGCCTTTTCCACGGCGCCGACGAGGCCCTTGTCCCAGACATTGATGGTGATCATGCGCGGCTCGGGCACCGAGATCGTGCCGACCTGGGCCATGGGCATTTTCGAGCCGTAGGCGTCGACTTCGAGCGGCTCCACCAGACTCGCGGTCGCCCGTCCCGTGCGCAGACCGCTGAAGTCGCCCTTCAGCGAGCTGATCGCGCCATCCATGCGCTTGCGTAAGTCGTTAATGTCCACATCACTCATGGGGTTCAACTCCTCTCATTCTTGTCGCCTGTTTTTACGGCGAAAACAGGGCCTTGTCTTGTCCGCCGGCGGGGGCGGGGACTTACCTAGTCGCAGATGGTCGTCGAGGCGCCCGATCCGGTCAGCGCGCCGACCACGCCGCCCGCCTTGCCGATCGGGAAAACCACGATGGGAATGCCGCTTTCGCGGGTCAGCGCGATCGCGGCCTGGTCCATGACCTTGAGGTCGCGCATCAGCACCTCGTGATAAGTCAGCCGGTCGAAGCGCTCCGCCTCCGGGTTGGTCTTCGGGTCGGCGGCGTAGACGCCGTCCACCTGCGTTCCTTTCAGCAGCGCGTCGCAGCCCATCTCCGCCGCTCTCAGCGCCGCCGCCGTGTCGGTGGTGAAGAACGGATTGCCGGTGCCGGCGGCGAAAATCACCACCCGGCCCTTTTCCATGTGCCGCAGGGCGCGCCGGCGGATATAGGGCTCGCAGATCGCGGTCATTTCGATCGCCGAGAGGACCCGCGTGAACATGCCGATGCGCTCCAGCGCGTTCTGCATGGCGAGGGCGTTCATCACCGTCGCCAGCATGCCCATGTAATCGGCGCTGGCGCGCTCCATCCCGGCGGCGGCGGTCGAGACGCCGCGGAAAATGTTGCCGCCGCCGATGACGAGGCACAACTCCACCCCGAGCCCCTTGGCGTCCTTCACCTCCTGGGCGATGCGCGCGACGGTGTCGTTGTCGATGCCGTACTGGCCCCCCCCCATCAGCGCCTCGCCGCTGATTTTGAGAAGCACGCGCTTGTAGCGGCAGGGCTGGTCGGCGGATGCGGGGGATTGTGCGGTCATAGGCCCTTGAGCTTCCGGCAGGCGGCGCGCCATGTCGCGCGTTCGCATAATGTCGCTAAGGGTTTGGCCCATATCGGCGATGAAAACAACAGATGATGCGGCAACGGCCGCCAAAGGCGGCCGTTGCGCGACAATCGCGGTCGAAACCGGCCGCGAAGCGCCTAATCCTCGTCGTCGCTTTTCTCGACGCCGTCGCCGAGCTGGAGCCGGGCGAAACCGACCAGTTCGACCGGCGCGCCGGCGTCCTTGGCGGCGTTTTCAACGACCTTGCCTACCTTGGTTTCGCCGTCGATGACGAACACCTGCTCCAGGAGGACCGATTCCTCATAGAACTTGCGCAGGCGTCCCTCGACCATCTTCCCGATGATCTCCTCGGGCTTGCCGGAGGCGCGCGCCTGATCGGCCAGCACTTCCTTTTCACGGCCGACGACCTCGGGATTGAGATCCTCGATGCGCGCGGCGAGCGGACGGGCCGCAGCGACGTGCATGGCGATCTGCTTGCCGATGGCTTTCAGGGCCGCCTTGTCGCCGGACGATTTGAGCCCGACGATGACGCCGATCTTGCCCGCGCCCTCGGTCACCTGGCCGTGTACGTAGGACGCAACGACGCCCTCCTCCACGGCGAGGCCCGCCGAGCGGCGAAGGCTCATGTTCTCGCCAATCTGGCCGACCATTTCCGCGATATGCTCGTCCACGGACTTGTCCGCCCCCGGAAAGGTTGCGGCGCGCAGCTTGTCGAGATCGCCGCCGACGCCGACCGCCGTCCGGGCGATGTCCGCGACCATCTTCTGAAAGATCTCGTTGCGCGCGACGAAATCGGTCTCGGAGTTCACCTCGACGAGAACGCCCGTCGCGCCCTTGGCGTCGTCCTCGACGGCGATGGCGACAAGCCCCTCGGCCGCGGTGCGCCCGGCTTTTTTCGCCGCTTTCGCGAGACCTTTCTTGCGCAGCCAGTCGACCGCCGCCTGCATGTCGCCGTCCGTTTCGTTGAGGGCCGTTTTACAGTCCATCATGCCTGCGCCGGTGGTCTCGCGCAGTTCCTTGACCATTGCCGCTGTGATGCCAGCCATGTCGTCTGCTCCTTTTGTTAATCCCCGCGCCGCGGCGCCGGTGCCGGCGGGGCGCGATCAATCCTTCCAATCGTGGTTCCGCCTGGCGCGCCGCAGCGCGCCGGGCGTTGTCAGGGCGGGTCATAAGCCCGCTCGATGACAGTTTTGCTAAGACCGCCCCGCGCCCCGCGCCGGGAGACGGCGCGGCGGGACGGCGGACGTTACGCCGTCGCCGGCTGGGCGGATTCCGCCGGCGTCGCGGAAGGCGCGGCGTCGGCGGCCGGCTCTTCCTCCAGGGCGGGTTCGTGGGGCGCGTCCTCCAGCTCGCCGAGATCAATGCCAAGCGCCGCCTGGCTTTCGCCGATGCCGTCGATCACCGCGTCGGCGACGAGGTTGCAATAAAGGGCGATGGCGCGCGAGGCGTCGTCATTACCCGGAATGACGATATCGACATTGTCCGGGCTGCAATTGGTGTCGACGACGGCGATGACCGGGATGCCGAGCTTTTTGGCTTCCTGGATGGCGATCGCTTCCTTCTTCACGTCGATGACGAACATCAGGTCCGGCAGGCCGCCCATTTCGCGGATCCCGCCGAGGGAGGCTTCGAGCTTGTCGCGCTCGCGCGTCAGTTGAAGCTGTTCTTTCTTGGTCAGGCCGACCCCGCCGGCGCCCAGCGTCTCCTCCATCTCCTTCAGACGGCGGATGGAATTGGAAATCGTCTCCCAGTTGGTGAGCGTGCCGCCGAGCCAGCGCACGTTCATGTAATACTGGGCGCAGCGCTGCGCCGCTTCGGCCACCGGGCCTTGCGCCTGGCGCTTGGTGCCGACGAAAAGAATGCGCCCGCCGCCCGCGACCACGTCGCGGATCTTGACCAGCGCCTGATGCAGCAGGGGCACGGTCTGGGACAGGTCGATGATGTGAATGCCGTTGCGGTCGCCGAAAATGTAGGATTTCATTTTCGGGTTCCAGCGATGGGTCTGGTGACCGAAATGCACGCCAGCTTCGAGCAGCTGGCGCATGGAATATTCAGGCAGCGCCATGGGTTAAACTCCTTCAGTTGTGCCGCCGCAACGCCATGTTTCCCTTTAAGGCCCTCTTTTGCAAAAGGAATTGGACCTTGGCGAGACACCGAAGTAATGCGCTGCGTGAGAGATGCGCGCGATATAAGCCCGAAGGCGCTGAAAAGCAAGCGCTCTTTGCCCCTCGCGGCGGGGCCCGCCGCGTGTGCAGGGAGGCGGCCCGCCGCATGCGGGAGGGGGATGAGCCGGGAACGCCCCCGGCCTTGAGCGCGGGGGCCGTCGCCGCTAGCGCAGCCGCTGCGCCAGCCCCGTCAGGGTCTCGCGAAGGGCGGCTTTGCGTTTGCGGGCCGGCGCGTCGCCGGTGTCGGCGTCGAGCGCCCGTGCCAGCGATTGCAGCGCGCGGGCAAGATCCCGGTCGGCGGCCTCCGCCGCCAGCCGCGCCTCGACCCGACCGAGCGCCGTTTCGATCCCGGCGAGCGCGTCGTCCGTCACACCACCGTCGCGCCGCAGCTGATCGACATAGGCGCGCGCAACGACCGGTTCCGCCGGCCATGTCACCCGGAACTGCTGCTGCGGATTGAACAGCGCCCCCTGGTCGGCGAGCTTCGCCGCGGCGATTTCGTTTTCCGTCAGATGCTCGCTCGGAACCAGTTCGAAAACGTCCAGCCCTCGGACGATTTCCGTGCCGTAGATCCGGCCGTCATACCAGTAGGCCGACCAGTAGCCGCCAAGGACAAGATGCTCTTCGTCGACCGGTCCGCGGTCGAAATAGGCGATCTCGACCGGATTGGCGCTGTCGGTGAAATCGATCAGGGAAAGGCCGCCTTGATACCACGCCTGGGCGAAGATATCGCGCCCCGGCACCGGCACGATCGAGCCGTTATGAGCGACGCAGTTTTCCTTGTCGCCTTGCGGCGCAGGCAGCTTGAAGTAACTGCGGAATTCCAGCTCGCCGTCGACGATGTCGTAAAAGGCGTCCGCGCCCCATGTAGCCGGATCGGACGCGCGGCAGCGCGGGCGCGAGCCCCCGCCCCATTCATCCGTATACACAACCTTGTCGCCGTCATTGTTGAAGGTCGCCGAGTGCCAGTAGGCGAAGCCCTTGTCGACAACCTCGTCGATGCGCTTGGGCTTCCTCGGATTGGAGATGTCGAAGAGGATGCCGTTGCCGGAACACGCGCCGGCGGCGATGTTCGCGTCAGGGTAAAGGGTGATGTCGTGACAATGATCCGTGCGCCGCGTTTCCTGCGTGTCCTCGCCGTGGTCGCCGCCGCGCCACAGGCCCGCGAGCCGGCCGGTTTCCGGATCGGCGAAGACCGCCGGGCTGTCGATGATGCGCGCTTTTGCAGGGTCGTCGACAGGGATCTCGATCACATCGACGCGAAACAGGGCGGTCCGCTCGTCGCCTGGAAGGTCGTCGATGCAGCCTTCCAGTTCCTCTTCCTCGCGCACGCCCGCCGTGCCCGAATTGTAGACGATGATCCTGCCGGACCGGTCCGGCCCGGAGACGACGGAATGGGTGTGCGAGCCGCGGCAGGTCTGGACCTGCCCGACCTGCACCGGTCGCGCGAGGTCGCTGATGTCGAAGATGCGCAGCCCCCGGAAGCGTTCCGCGCTCACATCCTGGCGCACGCCCTCCAGCCCGCAGTCGACGCGGCCGCGGGTCTGCTCGACCGACATGATCAGGAGATCGCCGACGATCGAAACGTCGCCCTGCCCGCCGGGGCAGACGACGGAACTGACGAGCGCTGGCGCGGCGTCGTCCGTCAGCCTGTAGATGTTGAAGCCGTGATAATTGCCGGCGATCATGGTGTCGCCGGAAAACGCCATGTCGGTGTTGGAGAAACTCAACAGCGGCGAGCGCGATCCCCACTCTGTGTCCTCGTTGCTCTGGCCGTCCCGTTCCTCCCCGGCCTCTTCGCCAGCCTCTTTCCCGGCGGCGTCGGCGTCCTGCGCTTTCGGCTTTGCGGGCGGCAGGCCGGCCGGGTTCTCCGGATCGTAAAAGCCCGGCGGCTTGGGCAGGGACGCGACCAGGTCGAGGTTCATGATCGCCTGGCCCGCGTCCCGGAAACCCGCCGCCAGGCCGGCGCGCGCGTCGGCGGAGAGCGAGGCGAGC
Organism: Parvularcula sp. BBD 1991-13; assembly: GCA_001657385.1. GTDB lineage: Bacteria > Pseudomonadota > Alphaproteobacteria > Caulobacterales > Parvularculaceae > Hyphococcus. The sequence continues at coordinate 618,781 of LYSZ01000003.1, forward strand.
ATCGCGTTCATCCGCTCGATCTCCGCGGTCTGATCGTTGATGACGTCGTTGACGAAGTCGAAGAGCACCGGGTCATAGGCCGATCCGGGCTGGTCGAGAAGATCCTCCGCCATGCGCACCGCGCCCTCGTGGTGCGGGATCATCAGCTCAAGGAACAGGCGGTCGAAGGCGACGCCCTCGGCCGCGGCCAGTTGCGCCATCTGTTCGGGCGAGGCCATGCCGGCCATGTCATGAGAGACGTGCATCTTGTGAGCGCCATGGCCCCCGCGATGGGCCTGACGCGCGGCCGGATCCGGCGCGTCCTGTCCGCGCGCGCGCAGCCAGTCCTGCATGAAGGCGATTTCATCCGCCTGCGATGCGTCGATGCGCCCGGCGACGTCGATCAGCTCGCGCCGGTTGGTGCGATCCGCGACCAGCGCGGCCATCTCCACCGCCTGATAGTGGTGCGGGATCATGTCCTGCATGAACCGCACGTCGTCTTCCGTGAAGCTGGTGTCGGCGATGTCGGCGGCTTCCTCGGCGGTGAGCGCGCGCGCCGCCTCGCCCGGCGCGCCGGGCTGCACGATAGGGACGTCCTGCGCTGCGGCAAGGGAGGTTAAGCCAAGCGCGCTGATTCCGGTCAGGAACATGACACGCCGCCGGACACGGGACAAAGCGTTTTCAGTCACAGATCATACCCCTTCTTGCCGTTCTCTGATTTTATCGCGAACGTTACTCAGTAACATAGTTGCAAAACGGAACCAAAAAGCAAGGCGCTCGTCCATCGCCGACATGCCTCCGGCGCTGCGGCGCGTCATGGCGGACGCGATGCGCAAACTTACAAGAGTTCCACATCCGCGACGCCCTCGACGCCTTTCAGGGCGCCGCGCATGGCGGGGGTGCACGCTGCGCGTTCGGGCAGCGTCAGCTCCACCTCGCGGCCCGTCTCCGGCAGGCGCATGGCGATAACCACCTGTCCGGCCTCCTTCGGCCCGGCCGGCTTGACGGCGCCGAGGCGTCGCTGAAGCCCTTCCAGCGCCCGTTCAGCGACGATCGATATGCGCAGGGACGAGGCGGCTTTCGCCGCCGCCGCTTCGAGGTCGCGCAAATGCTCGACGGTGAACCGGGCCTCGCCGTCGCGATCCTCCACCGTCGCGCCGATCAGCAACAGCGCCCCCGGCTCCAGCATGTCGCGGGCGGCGTTCAGCGTCTCGGAAAAGGCGGTCACTTCGTATTCGCCGCTAGGATCGGACACCTCGATCCAGGCGAACGGCTTGCCGCTCTTGGAGCGCCGCACGCGCACGGCGCGCACCACGCCGGCGAGCTGCACCGCGGCGCGCCCCGCCTTGCTCTTTTCCACCGCTTCGACATAGGAGGTCGTGTTGAGCCGCTTCAGTTCCTTTTCGTACTCGTCGAGCGGGTGGCCGGAGAAGTAAAAGCCCAGCGCCCCGCGCTCCTCGTCGAGCCGTTCATGAGGCGGCCAGTCGTCGCCCTCGGGCAGCCTGGGACGGGCCAGCGCCGGCGCGCTGTCAAGCGCGAAGAGCCCGCCCTGGTCGCTGGCGCGCTCCTCGGCGAGGGCCGCGGAATAGCGAATGAGGAGGTCGGCCGCCTTGAAGGCCTGCGCCCGCGAGGCGCACAGCCCGTCAAAGGCGCCGGCGCGGGCGAGGTTCTCGATCGCCCGCTTGCCGACGGCTTTCAGATCCACCCGTTCGGCGAACGCCATGATGTCGGCGAACGCGCCGCCCTCGTTGCGAACCGAGGCGATATGGGCCATCGCCGCCTCGCCGACGTTTTTCACCGCGGACAGCGCATAGACGACGGCGCCGTCCTTGACGGAAAAATCCGCCTGCGAATGATTGACGTGCGGCGGCAGGATGTCGACGCCCGTGCGCCTTGCTTCCTTCAGAAAGACCGCGAGCTTGTCGGTGTTGGCGCGGTCGAGCGACATGGAGGCGGCGAGGAACTCCGCCGGGTGGTTCGCTTTCAGCCACGCGGTCTGGTAGGCGATATAGGCGTAGGCGGCGGCGTGGGACTTGTTGAAGCCGTAGCCGGCGAATTTCTGGACGAGGTCGAAAATGCCCGACGACTTCGCCTTGTCGACGCCCTTTTCCTTCGCGCCGTCGACAAAGCGGATGCGCTGCTTGTCCATCTCCTCTTTTTTCTTCTTGCCCATGGCGCGGCGGAGCAGGTCCGCCTCGCCGAGGGAATAGCCGGAGAGGATCTGGGCGATCTGCATCACCTGTTCCTGGTAGATGATGACGCCGTAGGTCTCCTTCAGCACGTCTTCCAGGAGCGGATGGAGATAGTCCGGTTCCTGAAGACCCTGCTTGCGCTCGATATAGGTCGGAATGTTCTCCATCGGCCCCGGCCGGTAGAGCGAGACGAGCGCGATGATGTCTTCCAGGCTGTCGGGCTTGAGGCCCCGCAGCGTCGAGCGCATGCCGGCGCTTTCAAGCTGGAAGACGCCGACCGCCGCGCCCTCGCCCAGCATCTCGTAGGTGGGCCGGTCGTCGAGGGGAATGGCGCTCATGTCGAGGTCGAGCCCCTTCTCCGCGCAATAGCCCACCGCCCGGTCGATGACGGTGAGGGTCTTCAGGCCGAGAAAGTCGAATTTCACGAGCCCCGCGGGCTCCACCCATTTCATGTTGAACTGGGTCGCGGGCATGTCCGAGCGCGGATCGAGATAGAGCGGCACCAGCTCGTCGAGAGGCCGGTCGCCGATGACGACGCCCGCCGCGTGGGTCGAAGCGTGGCGGTAAAGCCCTTCGAGCTTGAGCGCTTTTTCGATCAGCGCGGCGACCGCCTCGTCCTCGTCCTGCTGCTCCTTGAGGCGCGGCTCGGTCTGGATCGCTTCGGCCAGCGTCACCGGGTTGGCCGGATTGTTGGGCACCAGCTTGCAGATCCGGTCCACCTGACCGAAAGGCATGTTCAGGACGCGGCCGACATCGCGCAGGACGGCGCGCGCCTGGAGCTTTCCGAAGGTGATGATCTGCGCCACCCGGTCGCGGCCGTACTTTTCCTGCACGTAGCGGATCACCTCGTCGCGGCGATCCTGGCAGAAGTCGATGTCAAAGTCGGGCATGGAGACCCGTTCCGGGTTCAGGAACCGCTCGAACAGGAGGCCGAAGCGCAACGGATCGAGGTCGGTGATGGTGAGCGACCAGGCGACCAGCGAGCCCGCGCCGGAGCCCCGGCCCGGTCCGACCGGGATGCCCTCGGCCTTCGACCATTTGATGAAGTCGGAAACGATCAGGAAGTAGCCGGGAAAACCCATGCGGTTGATGATGTCCAGTTCGACCTTGAGCCGCTCCCAGTAGGCCTCCTCGTCCGTCGCCAGCTCGACCGCCTTCAGCCGCGCCTTCAGCCCCTCGCGCGCCTGGCGCTCCAGTTCCATCGCCTCGGCCTTTTGCGCCTCGGTCGAATCGGCGCCGTCCGGGACTTTCACGAAACGCGGCAGGATTGGATCGTGGAAACGCGGGCGGAAAGCGCAGCGTCGCGCCACTTCAAGCGTGTTCTCGATCGCTTCGGGCAGGTCCGCGAAGAGCGCCGCCATCTCCTCGGCGGTCTTGAAATAGTGGTCCGGCGTCACCTTGCGGCGATCGTCCTGGTGGACATACGCGCCCTCGGCGATGCACAGCAGCGCGTCATGGGCCTCGTAATCGTCCGTTGTCGGAAAGAAAGGCTCGTTCGCGGCGACCAGCGGCAGATCGAGGTCGTAAGCCAGGCCGAGCATCGCCGGCTCGACGCTCTCCGGCGCCCGCGCCCGGTGGCGCTGCAGTTCCACATAAAGCCGGTCCGGAAACAGCGCCGCCAGCTTTTCCAGCGCCGCGCGCGCTTCCGCGGTCCGGCTCTCGCGCAACAGCCGGTCGACCGGGCCGTCATAGCCGCCGGTCAGGCAGATTACGCCGTCGGTGCGCCCGTCGAGCCAGGACAGCGCCGCGCAAGGGCCGTCTTCGGACGCGGATCGAAGGAACGCATCGCTGGTGATCTTCAACAGGTTCTGATAGCCCGCCGCCGATTGCGCCAGCAGGACGATCGACGGCGCGCGTTCGGCGCGGGCGAGATGCAGGCCGAAATCGCCGGCGCCGAAAGACTGCTGTATCCCGATGATCGGCTGGACGCCGTCGCCGGCGAGGGTCATGGAGACTTCGAGGGCGCCGTAGAGATTGTTCGTGTCCGTCACCGCGGCGGCCGGCATCGCCGCTTCGAGACACAGATCCTTCAGGCGCGAAACGGGGATCGCGCCCTCCGACAGGGAATAGGCCGAATGCAGATGAAGGTGTACGAACGAAGCGGCGATGACGCGGGTCTCCTCAGGCGGCGGGCGGATCGAACGGTCGCCGGGTCGGGGGGCGGGCCGACGCTCGGCCCTCACGGCGCGCGCCGAACCGGAACTGATCTATAGCGATAGCCGATTCCCGGCGCAAAGCAGCACCTCGCCCCCGCGGCAACCGGCATATGGGGAAAAGACCGGGAAAAACTGAGGACAACCGGGGTCCGCGCGAAGGTCCCGCCCAACGCGGCTGGGGATAAAGGCGTTGGGAAGACGAGGCCGGCCTCGCCCGCTTGAAAACGCTCGGCGCCGTCCCCGCGCCCTTCCCGCGCCCCGCTCGCGCCCCGCTCGCCTTGCGCGCTCGCCGCGCATTCGCTGCGCCCTGGCTGGCTTGTGCTATGGCCGCCCTGTGCTATGGCCGCCCTGTGCTATGATCCGCGGGAGCGGCGATCATCGCCGCCCGCGCCGCATCAGATCAGGAAAGGGCAAGCGCCTTGACCGCATCGCCGCCGCCCGAACAAGACGCCGACGCCGGCTGGCTGGCGCTGACGCCGCACCCCGCCGGGCCCGCGCCGCGCGGCCTTTCCCTCGACGCGCGCTGCGTCGCACCGGGGCCGGGGCGGCTCGCCCTCGCCTGGCGCGTTACGGGGAAGGTGGAAACCATTCTCCTGCCGCCGGCACAGTCGACGGGCGAGCGCAGGGACGGGCTGTGGCGCGCGACCTGTTTCGAGCTGTTCATGGGGCGCACCGACGACCTCGCCGACAATCTCGCCAACAGGCCCGCGGATCGGCCCGCCCCTCGGCAAGCGGTCTATTGGGAAGTGAATGTCGCGCCCTCGGGAGACTGGGCCGCCTACCGGTTCGAGCGCTATCGCAAGGGCCGTCGCGACGAAAACGCGTTGACCGTAGCGCGGGTTCGCGCGGCGCGCGCGCCTCGCGGCTTTGTCTTGAGCGCGGACCTTGAGGCCGGCGCGCCGGTTCCGACCGGCGGCGCGCTTGCGGTCGGTCTGACGGCCGTCCTCGCCCACGAGGACGGGGGGACGTCCTACTGGGCGCTGGCGCACGCGCCGGAACGGCCCGATTTTCACCGGGCCGATACATTCGTATACAGATTATCCTGAGACGGACGGCCCCTCAAGGCGCGCCGGGCGAACCGAACGAGAGCGGAAGGCGCCCGGGACGCGGCCTGAAATCGGGCCGAAAAGGAACAAGAACCGCACATGCGCCCCGTGCAGGAGATCAAACGATCTTGTTTGCCCTCATAACGACGACAAGAAAAAATGCGGACCAGCGATTTGGCGCAATTGTTGAACTGGTGCCGGCAGAGGGACTCGAACCCCCGGCCCCCTGATTACAAATCAGGTGCTCTACCAGCTGAGCTATGCCGGCGTCTACGGCGACCCCGCAAGGCCGAAGCGTTTGCATAGCCCATTGCCGCAGGGCTGACTAGGGCGCCGGGCAAAGCCGGGGCCGGTTTTCGCTCTTGAAAGACGCTCTATCCGTGGCCTCCAGCGCATCATGCCGGTTCGGCTTTGCGGCATTGTGCGCCGGGGGCTGGCCAGACGCCGGCGCGCATAATAGGTAGCGCTGTCAACGTCGCCATACCGGATCCGCCCGATGCCCCTACGCCTTGCTCTCGCCGCCCTGTTGCTGACCCTCGCCGCCTGCGGGGAGGACCGGACGGCGGACGCAGACCCGGCTCGTGCGGGCGGCGGCGCGGCGCGCGAGACCCTGATCCTGCCGCCGGAGGGGACCCCCGCCCATGAGGGCCGCCTCAACTTCGGCCAGTGCGCCGTGTGCCACACCTATCGCGAAGGCCAGGACCACCGCATCGGCCCGAACCTTTACGCCGTTTACGGCGCGCAAGCGGCGCAGGGCGAGGGCTTCGCCTATTCCAGCGCCTTGCGGCGGTCGGGATTGGTGTGGACCGAGGATGCGATCGACGCCTATCTGGCGGACCCACAGGCTTATGTTCCCGGCAACCGCATGGCCTATCTCGGCGAGGACGATCCTGCCGTCCGGGCGACGATCATCGCCTATCTGAAGTGGCTGAAAACCGCCGGGGAGTAAGCGAACCCGCCGCCGTCAGGCTTGCCGGCGCGGCCCGCCGACGAGCCACGCCCGACCGCGGACGACGCGACCGCCGCGGGCGCGCGCCAACCAGGCCGTGACGACGATGGACACGAAAATGACCGCGAGCCGCGACAGGTTCGCCGCCATCGGCCCCAGCGCGGTTTCGGAAACGGCGAACGCCTCCCACCAGGCGTTCATCAGGAGATGCACGCTCGCCGGAACCCAGATGTTGAACCGCCACTCCGCGTAGAGCCAGGCGAACCATAATCCGCCCACGGCGGTAATGGCGAAAATCGCCGCCGCTTCGCCCGCCTCGCCGCTCTGGTAAAGATGCGCGCCGCCGAACACCGCCGCCCCCAGCAGCGCCGCCGGCAGGAACCCCCACCCGGCGTAGCGGAACAGGAAGCCGAAGAGGAAAGCGCGGTACCACAACTCCTCGCCGACGCCAGGCAGGACCGCGCCACGGACAATATCATAGAGTAAGTCGCCGGAAGCGGAGACCGGCGAGGTCAGGGCCAGCGTCATCGCCATGACGGCGGTGAAGCCGAGCCCCGCCGCAAGCCCCGTCGCAAGGCGCCTCATGGGCGCGCCGCCAAGCCCCATGGCCTCGGCGATCCGTCCCGGTCCGACCAATACAGCCGCCGCGAGCGCGATCAGCAGGATTTGCGGCGCCCAGCGCAAGGCCAGGAGCGCGCCGACGCGCGCCCAACCTTCGGTCTCGCTCGCAAACTGCCGGAACAGGTGGAAGTCGTAAGCGTCGGCGGCGAAAAAAAGGATGATCGTCGCCGCCGCGACGACTGGCGCGGGCGTCGCGGACGGGCGTTGCGATGAGGCGATCGGCGCGGACATAACGTCTTCCTGGCGCGTCAGGGATTTCAAGGGGCATGCCGCTTTTGCTCCGGTGCAGGGGCGCGCCCCCCCGGCTCTCAGACGTCGTAGCCGGGATTTTCCCTGTTCAGCTTACGGATCAGTCCGGGCCAGGCGAGATTGTCGCCGACGCCCTTGACGAAAGCGGGCGCGCCCTGTTGCAGGACCTTCGCCCCCAGCGCCGGCGTTTCCTCGCGCGGGGGTTTCACGTCGGACTGGGCGAGGATCTGCGCCCGGCACGCCTGCTCCAGGAAATACATGCGCAGGAACGCCGTCGCGCAATTGGCGCCGACGGTCAGCGTGCCGTGGTTGCGCAGGATAAGAAACCCGTGCGCGCCCATGTCGGCGACGATGCGCTCGCGCTCGTCATGGTCCGTCGCGATGCCCTCATAGTCGTGATAGGCGACGTCGTCGTGGACGACCATGGCGAACTGGGAATACCGCTTCAGCCCGTCCTCCTGCGCCGAGACCGCGACGCCGTAGGGCGTGTGCAGATGAAGCACCGCATGGGCGTCCTCGCGCGCCATGTGGATCGCGGAATGGATGGTGAAGCCCGCCGGGTTGGAGAAATACGGGCTCTCGCCGACGATGTTCCCATCCACATCGACCTTCAGGAGCGCGCTCGCCGTCATCTCGTCGAAGAAAACGCCATACGGGTTCAGCAGGAACCGCGGCTTTCCGCCCTCGTCCGGACAGCGCGCGGAAATATGGGTGAAGATCATGTCGTCCCACCCGTAAAGCGCCGTCAGGCGATAGGTCGCGGCCAGTTCGCAGCGAAGCCGCCACTCCTCCTCGCTAACCCTGCCCTTCAGGGACGGCAGGCCCGCGGGATCGGGGATGGAAAAACCGGGCTCAACGTCGACCGCCTCGGCGCGTTCGGCTTGTGCGTTCATGGGGGCGTCTCCCTGTTTTCAATGTCTTTTCCGTCAGCATACGCGAAAGACCGGCGCTTTGCATGCGCCAATGGCAGGGCGGGCCGCGCCGATGAGAATGCCGCCGGGCTAGAGATCGCGCGCGAGGCGCAGACCTGAAAACTGCCAGCGCGCGGCGGGCGGGAAAAAGTTGCGGTAGCTGAGGCGCAGATGTCCCTCCGGCGTCGCGCAGGAACCGCCCCTCAACACCATCTGCCCGGACATGAACTTGCCGTTGTACTCGCCGATGGCGCCGGATGGCGGCGCATAGCCGGGATAGGCCACGTAAGGGCTGGCGGTCCACTCCCAGACATCGCCGAAAAGCTGACGCAGGCGCGCGTCCCCCGCGGCCGGTCTCGGCGCAGTCGGCGCGCCGTCTTTCAAGAAACGCCCCTCCAGCGGGAACAGCGAAGCGGCCGCCTCCCATTCGAACTCGGTGGGCAGCCGCGCCTCGGCCCAGCTTGCATAGGCGGCGGCCTCGTAAAAGCTCACATGACAGACCGGCGCATCGAGCCGCAGGGGCCGCTCGCCGAAGAGAGTGTATTCAAGCCACGCGCCGTCGGCCTCGCGCCAGTAGAGCGGCGCGCGCCAGCCTTCGCCGCGCACCGTCTCCCAGGCGTCGGAGAGCCAGTGCACCGGATTGTCGTATCCGCCGTCCCGCATGAAAGCGAGATAGTCGCGGTTGGTCACCGGGCGGTTGGCGAGTTCGAAGGGATGCAGATAGACCTTGTGGCGCGGTCCTTCATTGTCGAAGGCGAAGCCGTCCCGGCTCGACCCGATTTCGCAAAGCCCCCCTTCCATGCGCTCCCAGGCGAGGTCCGGCTGACCGCCCGCCGTCCCATCGTCATGGGACGGCTCCTCGTACGCGCCGGGCAGGAGCGGGTTCTGGAAAAGCCCGTGCTTTAAGTCCGTAAGCAGAAGTTCCTGATGCTGTTCTTCGTGGGCGAGGCCAAGCGCCATGAGCGGGGCGATCTCGTCGATGACCTCGTCCGGCGCGGTCTCCACGAGGCGCATGACGGCGTCGTCCACATGCCGGCGGAACCGGAGGACGTCGCCCGCGGACGGACGCGAGATCATGCCGCGGTTCGGACGCGGATGCATTTTGCCGACCTGATTGTAATAGGAATTGAAAAGATAGCCGAATTTCGGATGAAACAGCTCATAATCGGAGGCGTGAACAAGGAGAATGAACGTCTCGAAAAACCAGCTCGTATGTGCAAGGTTCCACTTGACCGGGCTCGCGTCGGGCATGGACTGGAGCATCCAGTCCTCGGCGGTGAGGCCGCATGCGAGCTGTTCGCTGTCAGCGCGCACTTTCCCGAAATGGTCGAGGATGTCAGGCCGGCTCGTCAGTATCGGCGAATCAAAGGGCATGCCTAAGCGCATTCCTTTCCTTGGCGCTCATCTGTAACATAGTGCAAATTGGCGCCCGAATGCCAACTGACAAAAGGAAAAAAATGTCGCCCCGCAAATTATCCTTTCTCGCCAGCAAGAAGCCCGAAGCGCTGGAAACGCGCAGCGCGCTCGTCTCGCGCTATGGCGACTGCGAACCGGGCGAGGCGGACGTCATCGTCGCCATCGGGGGCGACGGTTTCATGCTGGAAACCCTGCGCGCGCATATGGGCGAGACCACTCCGATCTACGGGGTCAACTGCGGCACCGTCGGTTTCCTGATGAACCCGAGCGACATTGACGGGCTCGCGGAAAAGATCGACGCGGCCGAGGCGGCGGTCATTCATCCCCTGGCGATGTCGGCGCAAACCATTGACGGACGGACGCAAACCGCCATGGCCATCAACGAGGTCTCGCTCTTTCGCCAGACCCGCCAGAGCGCGCGCATCTCGATCTCCGTCAACGGCAAGGTGCGCATGGAGTCGCTGACCTGCGACGGCGTGCTCCTGGCCACCCCGGCGGGCTCGACGGCGTATAATCTGTCAGCCCACGGGCCGATCCTGCCGATCAACTCGCAGCTTCTGGCCCTGACGCCGATCAGCGCGTTCCGTCCGCGGCGCTGGCGCGGCGCCCTGCTCGCCCATGACGCGGTGGTGCGTTTCGAGGCGCTGGAAGCCGACCGGCGGCCGGTGTCGGCGGTCGCCGACAATCAGGAAGTGCGCAATGTCATCTCCGTCTCGGCACAGGAAGACCGGTCGATTTCCATGACGCTTCTGTTTGACAGGGGCGAATCGCTTGAAGAGCGGATCCTGAGCGAACAGTTCAATTACTGAACGGTTGCAAAGGGCGCGCGGGGGGAAGCCGGCGCCGGCGATATCGGTTTACGCCGTCGCCTGAATCGCTTCAGGATGACATGCTTACAATAATAAAGGTTTTTCAAGCGAATTAGAGTCGGGCGTTTCATCCATTTGTTATGCAGCGGGCGTTAATCCGGACAGGCGCATAGCGGCGGACGGTTCGCGACAACAACAGCGGGCGGTTCGCCGACGGAGGACGACAATGGGCGCGCAGGCGGTTCGGCTGTCAAATGTCGACATCGACAACGCCATAAAGAACAAGGACTTCGAGGTCCTTTTCCAGCCGATTTTCGATCTCGGCAACGGCGCCCTCGCGCGCATGGAAACCTTCGTTCGCTGGCGCCACAAGACCCTTGGCCTTCTCCCGCCCGGGGCGTTTATCTCGTTCTTCGAAACCCAGGGGCGGATGAGCGAGCTGACGCGGTACGTCCTCAACGCCGCGCTCGGCGCCTATACGCAATGGCGCGGCGCCTACGCGCCCGGCTTCTCCATCAACCTCGCCCTCAGCGATCTCAACGACGAGGCGTTCGCCGGTCATTTTCATAAACTGTTGCGGGACCACGATTTCCCCGCCGAGTTGGTGACGCTGGAATGCCCGATGCCGCCGGTGGACCTCGATCCGGACATCGCGGCGGCGCAGTTCAAAGCCCTGAGCGCCACGGGCGCGCGCCTTGCGATCGAGGTGCGCGGGCGCGCCAACGACTTTCTGCGCACCGTCTCTCCGTTCCCGTTCGACGAGATCAAGACCGGCGGCGCGTCCATCCTGCGGTTCGCCAGGACCGTGCGCGGCCCCGGCCTCAGCGCCATCGCCGACCTTCTCGACATCGCGCAGCAGGCGAACGCGGCGATCATCGCCGTCGGCGTCGAAGACCAGACCTCCCTCGTCGCCCTACGCGGGCTCGGCTTCACCGCGGCCCAGGGCAATCACCTCGGAAAAGTCGGCGCCCTGAAGGATTTCACGCCCGGCAGGGTTAACGACGTGCGCGCGCTGTTGAAGCTCGACCCGCTCGACGCGGACAGCCTGAACGCCCTGTTCCGCAGCGCGGCGCCGGGCGCCGAAGCGGGGGTGCTTTCCGGCGCGGCGCATCACCCGCCGCAGGATGACGCGGGCGATGCGGCCACGGGTGAAGCCGCGCCAGAGGATGCGGCGCGGAGCGAGACCGGCGCCGGCCCGGTCGCCAGCCCTGCCGCCCAAGAAGAGGAGCGTAAGGCCAGGGCGCGGGACAAGGCGCGCAAGCTCGCCCTCGCCAAGCGGGCGCAAGCCAGCGAGGAGCGCAAGGCGGCGGCGATCGAACGGGTCAAGGCGAAAACCGCCGGACCGCACGAGTCGCAAGCGCCTGACGACGGCGTTCGGGCTGACGGCATTGCCGATCATGATATCGCAGGCGGCGAAGATCGCCCTGCCCTGAATCTGGAAGCCCTGGATCCGGAAGCGTTGGATCTGGGTGCGGCGGAACGGGAAGACGCTGCGACGCCGGCGTCCGGCGCGCCGGCCGGGGACGACCCGTTCGGCCCGAGCCTTGCGCCGCGCGACATGCAGCAGCGCATCGCCGCGGAATTCGGAAAGAATGAGCGCAAGGGACAGCGCGGCGCACAAAAGCCCGTTGACGACGAGCCGGCCGAGAACAACGGCGCCGGCAAGACGGCGGACGCCGTCGAGCCCCTCGCCCGGGCGCAGGCCCAGGCCAAAGCGCCATCAAAAGCCCCATCCAAAGCGCCGAGCCGAGCGCGCGCCGATGCTAAAAAGGCGGCGGGCGGAAAGACGCCGAAGAAACAGGACGCGCACGGAACTCTCGATCTGCTCGACGACGCGCGCGTCGGCGGCGATGTCGCGCACAGGGCCGCCGAGCCGGTTGGCGAAACGGCCTCGCGAAAGACCGCCGCACCGGGCAGGGTCTCGAACCGGACGCCCCCCGCCAGGCCCGACACGGCCCGCGCCCCCACACGCAACCAAGCGACCAGTCAAGCGCCCAGTCGGGCGCCTGATGACGCAACGCCGCCGGCGCCGGCCCTGCGCGACGGGGACAAACGGCGCGGCGAAGAGGCCCTGCGGGGCGGAGAGCCCAGGCGAAACGGCGCCGGAACTATCGCGCTGAAAATGCCCGTGCCGCGGGCGCGCGCGAAATTCTTTCCGGAGATCCGCGTCCACGCGCCGCTGCTCGGAGCCGGCGCGCCCGGAGGCGCCGCCACTGTTCGCCCCCGCAGCGACGGCTCGAAACGCCGGCCCCCGTCGCCCGCTTTTGCCGGGGACCGCAACGCCTCCGCGGCGCCGGGCCGCTTTTCGTCGGCGCCCGCCGCTTCCGCCCCAGCGCCGATACCAAAAGCGCCGATACCAAAAGCGTCGACAACAAAAGGGCCGACGAAACAAGCGCCGCCGCCGAGCCCGCCGCCGAGAGAGACCTCGCCCCCGACGCCGCCGCCGCCAAAGACCGACAGGCCGACGCTGTCGGCCCCGGCGCGGCGCGGGGAGGGCGATATTCCGCTCGGCGATCTTCATGTTACGGAAGAAGAGGAGCGCACCGGCCAGCCGCGGCCGGTGCGGCGCAAACCGACCCGCAAACGCAAGAATTTTCTCGCCCGCAAACACCAGATCATGCCGACCCATTTCTGGCCGAAAAGCTGGAAGCGGCGCTACCGCCGGCTGAAGGCGCAGCGAGCGGCTGAGCGCGAGCACAACGCGCCGCCGACGGACTGAAGCGCCGCGCGCAAGAAAGTCAGAATATGAAAAGAAATGCGAGGACCGCGGCAAAAACGCCCCGCCGGGCTCGCGGATAAATTCTACACAAGGAACGCTTTCGACTGACCGAAACCGGCGCCGTCGCGAAAGGCGCAAGCCCTTTTTGTCGTCAAGGCGCCGGCTTGGCCGGCTCTTAGTCCCCGGCGACGCGCTGCGCCAGCGCCGCGCTCATGAACCTGTCAAGATCGCCGTCCAGCACCGCGTCGGGGCTTGGGTTCTCGATCTGCGTGCGCAGGTCCTTGACCATCTGGTATGGCTGAAGCACGTAAGATCGGATCTGATGCCCCCAGCCGATATCGGTCTTGGCCGAAGCCGTTTTGGACGCTTCCTCCTCCCGGCGCTGAAGCTCCGCTTCGTAAAGACGCGCGCGGAGCATGTTCCAGGCCGTCGCCCGGTTCTTGTGCTGCGAGCGTTCGTTCTGACACTGAACGACGATCCCCGTCGGAATATGAGTGATGCGCACTGCGGAGTCCGTCGTATTCACATGCTGTCCGCCGGCGCCGGAGGCCCGGAAGGTGTCGATGCGGCAATCGCTTTCGTTGACCTCGATTTCGATCTTATCGTCGATTTCCGGATAGACCCAGATCGAGGCGAAGGAGGTGTGGCGGCGCGCATTGGAGTCGTAGGGTGATATGCGGACCAGTCTGTGCACGCCGGATTCGGTCTTGAGCCAGCCATAGGCGTTGTGCCCCTTGACGTGGATGGTGGCGGACTTGACGCCGGCTTCTTCGCCCGCCTGCTCCTCGATGATGTCGACCTTGTAATCGTGATCCTGCGCCCAGCGGACATACATCCGCAGCAGCATCGACGCCCAGTCGTTCGACTCCGTGCCTCCCGCGCCGGGATGCACTTCGAGAAAGCAGCTGTTGGCGTCGGCCTCGCCGGAAAGCAGCGCCTCGGTTTCGGCCTTGGCGGCGCGCTCGGCGAGCGCGGCGAGGAGCCCCGCCGTTTCCTCAAGGCTCGCCTCGTCGTCCTCTTCCGCGGCCATCTCCGCAAGGTCGACAAGGTCCGACAGCTCGGCGTCGATCTCGCCGATGGCGCTCATCTGGGCTTCCAGGGAATTGCGTTTCTGCATCAGCGCCTGGGCGGCGTCCGGATCGTCCCAGAGGCCGGGGTCTTCCGCCCTGGCGTTCAGATCCTCAAGGTCTTTTTTCGCCTGATCCCAGTCAAAGACGCCTCCTCAGCAGTTCCAGCGACTGCTTGGTTTGGGCGGCCAATGCTTCCATGTCTGCGCGCATAAGTAACTCTGAAACCGGGTCTTGGGAATGCGGGATAGAGATGTCTCGGGACGGCAATTTCTACAGGAGACGAACCCGGAGATAAAGAGGTTTCTGAAACGCCGACCTCGTCCCCCGATCCCCGCCGCCGCCGTCAATAGAGCCCGCTCAGTCCTTCTTCCCCGGTCTCGCGTTCGCCCGGCGCCGCGCTCAGGGGATCGAGGAAAAGATCCTCCGAATTGGCGTCGCCGCCGATGACGTCGTCGTTCTTGAATGCTTCGAGAATGACGTTGCGCTCTCCCGGCGCCGCGGGCTCGCCGGTCTTGGCGTTGACGCGCACGAGCCGCACGCCCGACGGCACCCGGAACGGGGCGCCCGCCGTCTCCTTGAGCGCTTCGACCATGAAGTCGGCGAAGATCGGCGCGGCGACCTTGCCGCCCGCCTCCCCCTGCCCCAGCGTCTGCGGCATGTCGAAACCGACATAGACGCCCGCGGCGAGGTCGGGCGAAAAGCCGACGAACCAGGCGTCCTTGTAATCGTTGGTGGTGCCGGTCTTGCCGGCGATCGGCTTGTTGGTGGCGCGGCGCACCGCGGAGCCCGTGCCCCGGGTGACGACGCCCTCCAGGATCGAGGTGATCTGATAGGCCGTACGCGGATCCATGACCTGCTCGCGGGCGTCGGCGAGGCGCGGCTCGGCCTGACTGGACCAGACCGCCGCGTCGCAGTTCGGACAGCGCCGCGCGTCGCGCTTGTAAATCGTCTTGCCGGTGCGGTCCTGGATGCGGTCGATCAGCACCGGCTCGACCCGCTTGCCGCCGTTGACGAAGATCGAATAGGCCGCGGTGATGCGCATCAGCGTCGTCTCGCCGGCGCCCAGGGAGATGGCCAGTTCGCGCGGCAGGCTGTCGGAAAGCTTGAACCGGTCGACATAATCGATGATGCGGCCGATGCCGAGATCCTGGGCCAGGCGCGCGGTCATGGTGTTGCGCGACTGCTCGATGCCGAGCCGCAGCGTGCTTTCGCCGTAGAAGCGCCCGGCGATGTAATTGCCCGGCTTGTACCAGCTGTCGACGCCCGGCGCGACGAAGGGCGCGTCCAGCACCGTGGAAGACGGCGTGTAGCCGCTGTCGAGCGCGACGGAGTAGACGAACGGCTTGAAGGTGGAGCCGGGTTGCCGTTCGGCCTGCACGGCGCGGTTGAACTCCGACAGGCGGAAGGAAAAACCACCCACCATGGCGAGCACGCGGCCCGTATGCGGATCGATCGAAATCAGCCCGCCATTCACCGCCGGCGCCTGGCGCAAGGCGTACACCCCCTCGATGATCGCGGCCTCGGCGTCCGGCGCCGCGTCCTCGGCGAGGGGCGCGCGCGCCTGGTCGACGTAAATGACGTCCCCGGCGGACAGCACCTCGGAAGCGGCGGCGATCTCCGGCCCGAGCCTGTTCGGCGAGACGTGCTCGCGCGCCCAGGCGAGTTGCTCCAGCGGGACGATCCCGCTCGTTCCGTCGGCGAAGCCGATATCGGCGGCGGCGGCGCTGACCGAGAGCACCAGCGCCGGCTTCCACGGGGCCATGTCGTCGGACAGGGTGCGGTCGGCGAACATCGCCTCCACCGCCTCGGGGAAGGTTTCGGCCCAGTCCTCGCCGACGTCGAACGTGGCGGCGGGGCCGCGCCAGCCATGGCGCTGGTCGTAGGTCACGAGCCATTTGCGCAGCGCCTCGCCGGCCGCTTTCTGCAGGCGCGGATTGACGGATGTGCGCACGGACAATCCGCCGTCGTAAAGCGCCTCGACGCCGTAAAGATCGACAATCTGTTTACGGACTTCCTCGGCGAAATACTCCATCGTCCAGTCGCGCGCGCCGAGGGGCGGCGCAATGGTCGCGCCGAGCGGCTGGGCCAGCGCCTCCTCGGCTTCCCCTTGCGTGATTCGCCCGTCCTCCAAGAGCCGTCCGATCACCCAGTTGCGCCGCTCCACCGCGCGATCCTCGTTGATGATCGGGTGATAGTTGCTCGGCCCCTTGGTGATGGCGGCGAGGTAGGAGGCCTCCGCCACGGTGAGGTCGTCGAGCGACTTGCCGAAATAGTTCAGCGCCGCCGCGGCGACGCCGTAGGAGCGGTTGCCGAGATAGATCTCGTTCAGATAAAGCTCAAGGATGTGATCCTTGGTGAATGCTTCCTCCATCTTCCGGGCAATGAGCATTTCGCGGAGCTTGCGCTCGATGCGCTGTTCGCTGGTGAGAAGGAAGTTTTTCGCCACCTGCTGCGTGATGGTGGAGCCGCCTTCGAGACGGCGCCCGCTGAGAAGGTTTTCCACGTTGGAAATCTGGGCGCGGACAATGCCGCGCATGTCGAGCCCCTTGTGCTCGTAGAAGGTCTTGTCCTCGGCGGAGACGAAAGCGTGCTTGATGAGATCCGGCATGGATTCGATCGGCACGAAGATGCGCCGCTCGCGGGCGAACTCCGCGACCAGCGTGCCGTCGCCGGCGTAGACCCGGGTGGTCACGGGCGGGGCGTATTCCGCGAGCGCCTGATAGTCGGGCAGTGTCTCGTTGAGCTTGCCGAAATACCAGGCGGCGTAGCCCGCCGCCGCGAACACCGCAAGCGCGCCGAGGGAAAAGGCGAAGCCGGCGAACCTGAAAACGGTCGAGACGCCGGACGGCATGCCGCGCGTCGGCGCGCCGGCGCCGGAGCCGTCATCCGCGTCAAGGGCGGCGGGGCGGGCGTCCTCGCCCTTGCGGCGCGGGGCGATCAGTTCGTCCGCCATGTCCTCACCCGTCTCATCCCCCATGTCGTCTACTGTTTCGTCATCGCCGGAAGGCGCTCGCGGATCGTCCCGATCATCCCCATACGCGCCGTCCTCGTAAACACCGCCTTCGCGCGCCCCGTCTGAATGGCCGTCCGGATGGCCGTCCGGATCGCAGTCGGGGCCCGCCGATACGGGCGGATCGATGCGGCTTTCCTCGCCGAGGGGCATCGCCGCGTCTTCGACGTCGCCGTCCCGGTCATCCTGGCCGTCGCGATCGTATCCGTCATGATTCTGGTCGTCATGATCTTGATCTTCATGGAGATCACCCATGCGCCCGTCGTCTTTCGAGAACAGGTCGTGCTCGATGCCGTCCCGCGCGCCATCCTGTTCGTCATCGCCGCCGTTCTTGTCCCGCATATCGCTCATGACGCCGCCTTTTTGCGTCTGTCTTTCCATTACCCGCGCTTCATCATCCGCGCTTCATCGCCGACCCCGACGCGCCGGGCGGGCGCGCCGCCGGCCAAACGCATGCCGTTCTAGACGCAATTCCCTGACAATTATGCATGCTTTTTCGTATGTATCGCAAAAATTAGGCGCTCGCGAGGCGCAAATCCACGCGATGCCGGAAATTGGCGGGAAATCGGCGTCTCCGGTCGGCCGGCGCCGGAACCGGGGACGCGGCTAATGGGAAACGCCGTCGGCGGTGTTGGCGAGACGAAGCGCATAACGCTCCATGAAATAGGCGTCGATCGCGTCCGCCGCGGCGGTCATCACGGTGCTGCGCCATGTCGGAGAATTAAGGTTTTTCTCGTCGCGGGCGTTGGAGATGAACGCCATCTCCAGCAGCACCGCCGGCACGTCCGGCGCCAGAAGAACGCGCAGGTTCGCCGTGCGATGGGAGCGGTTCAGCATCGGCGTCTTGCCGGACAACTCGTCGAGCAGCAGGCGCGCGAAGGTCGCGGACGCCGTGTTGGTCGATTCCTGCGCCTTGTCGAAAAGGATGTCGCTAACGACCTCGTCATATTCTTTCAGGTCGAGATCGTAGATATGAAAATTACCCTGCGCGCGGGCGAGATTGGCCGAGCGGGCGACGCCCTTTTCCGACAGGGTGTAAACCGACGCGCCGCGGATTTGCGGCTGCGGGATCGCGTCGGCGTGGATCGAGATGAACAGGTCCGCCCCTGCCTCGCGGGCCAGCGCCTCGCGCCGGTCCGGCCTCAGCGTGTCGTCCCCGCGACGGGTCAGCACCACGTCGTAACCGCCCCGGACCTCGAGGATTTTTTCAAGCTCCAGCGCCGCGGCGAGGTTGACGGTCTTTTCATACGTGCCGTTCTGTCCCTGCGCGCCGGGGTCGACGCCGCCATGGCCGGGATCGATGACGACAACCTTGATATCGCCGCGATGGCCGTTGGGGTGGACGTCAGGGCGGGCGCCGGAACCGGCGTTTGCCGGCGCGGCGCGCAGCGCCGCCTCCTTTTGCGTCGGCGCGGGCGGAACCGTCAGGCGGGGCGGCGCATCCGGGGCGGGCCTTCCCGCCGTCGCCTGTTCGATCACCGCCGCCAGGTCCGGATACCGGTTCTGTCCGCGCGCGGGCAGGCTCGCCAGGAACGCGCTCTTGTCGGCGCTCTCCAGATCGATCACCAGGCGGTGCTTGGAAACGCCGCCGCCCGGCGGGATCATGAATGCGGCCTTGATCCGCGACGTCTTTTCAAGCTCCACCACGGCCCTTGCGCCGCCGCCGGGGATCCTGGCGAAACCGTAACGCGCAACGTGACCCTTGCCGTCACGAAACCGCGGCCGCTCGTCTTTCAGGGTGAGATCGGCGAAGTCGACGAACACGCGCCCCTGTCCGGTTGCGTCGCCGGAGACCGCGTAATCCGATCCCCCGTCGAGATCGAAAACGATCCGCGTTTGCGCAGCGCTAGGACCGAACCGCACGTCCATCAATTCGGCCGCGTCGGCGGCGGCCAGGAAGAAACACGCCGCCGCGAGTCCGACGGCGATCGCCGCGGCCGGCGCGGATTTCAAAATCCGGTGGAATATCAGCACGTTCACCATCTTCAACCCGTCCAGACGCGGCGGATGCCGTGGCGTGAGAGCCCTTCTCCGGCGACCGCCGCGGCGACGCCCCGTCGGCCGGGCGCCGCCATCCATTGTCCAATCAACAGGATTAACGCAGTGTTAATCAATTATCAGCTTTTGCATGCAACACTGAGTCGGCCCGGCGGAGGGTTTTCTTTTTCCACCGTCTCGGGCATGCTTACATATCGCTTGCACGAATCCATAGGCATGTCCTATTGGCTTTAGCACGATGTTTTGGCGGAATGTCCGGGTTTTGCCGGGCGCCGTCGAAGATTTTGTCCGAAAAGCGCGTTTTTTCGCGGCTCGAACGGATAACCAGGCCGGCAGGCTCGCAACAGGCCGGCGCGTTTCACGGCGGTTTCGCTTCCCGCGAGGCCGCATTCCGAAACGTCGAGCGTCATGACGGCGCGCCCAGCGCGCCAGCGAACATTTAACCCCGCCGGCGTTGACGCCGGCCCATGAAACAACACCGCCAACCATGCACGACGCGCCACACAACCAATGCAACGCCCCTGCCGGGGCCGTTGGCGCACGTTTGCCTGGCGCTCGCCGCCATGGCGATGGGCGGACCAACCATGCCAATGCGACGGCCGCGGCCTTGCATTGCGGAGCTATTTTCAATGACCAAAAAAATGTTGATCGACGCGGCCCACCCGGAAGAGATCCGCGTGGCCGTACTCGACCAGAACCGCGTCGAGGATTTCGACTTTGAATCAGCGGCGCGCAAGCCGCTCAGGGGAAACATCTATCTGGCGCGGGTAACGCGCGTCGAACCCTCCCTCCAGGCGGCGTTCGTAGAATATGGCGGCAACCGCCACGGCTTCCTCGCCTTCAGCGAAATCCATCCCGACTACTACCAGATCCCGGTCGCCGACCGCGAGCGGCTCCAGGCGGCGGAAGCGGAAGTGGCCGACCTCGCCGCCCAGCTTGAACTGTCGCAGCGCGGCGACGAAGACGACGAGGAACCCGGCGCGGAGGATGCGCGCGGCCTTGACGACATCGACGGCTTGAACGGCGCCCGCCGCCCGGCCGGGGACGCCGCGGAAGACGATGCGGATGACGACGGCGACGCCGCCGAGGACGACGAGGCGGAGGAAGAAGAGGCCGAGGAAGAAGAGGAAGAAGAGGACGTCAAACACGAGAGCGCGCGCGATCGGGACGCGCCGGCGGATAACGGGAAGGCCGCGAGTGCGAAGACCCTAGACGCGGGCGACGAAGCGAAGGCGCGCGACGGTTCATCCGAAAGCGGCGCTTCCGGGAACGCCGCCGAAGACGCCGACGCTCCCGCTGCCGAAGACAACGCCCAGGCGCTGCCCGCCGCCGCACAGGCCCCGCATCCAGAAGCCGCAGCGGACCGCGGCGCCAGCGACGATGAGGACGAAGATGCCGACGCAGATGCGGACGGCGACCCGGAACGGGACGAAACGCACCAAGAAGCGCATGAAGAAGACGGCGCCGTCGCCGACGCCGGACAGACGCGCAAGGAGCGCAACGCCCTTTTCGAGCGCTACAAGGAAGCCAAGCGCAAGCGCTCGCAACTGCTGCGCAACTACAAGATCCAGGAAGTCATCAAGCGCCGCCAGATCCTCCTGATCCAGGTGGTCAAGGAAGAGCGCGGCAACAAGGGCGCGGCGCTGACCACCTACCTGTCCCTCGCGGGCCGCTACTGCGTCCTGATGCCCAACACGGCGCGCGGCGGCGGCATCTCGCGCAAGATCCCCAACGGCTCCGACCGGCGGCGCCTGCGCCGGGTCGTCGACAGCCTCGAAGTGCCTCAAGGCATGGGGCTGATCATCCGCACTGCCGGGGCGAAACGCACCAAGACCGAAATCAAGCGCGATTACGAATACCTGCTGCGGCTGTGGGAAAACATCCGCAGCCTGACGCTGAAGTCGATCGCGCCCTGCCTCATCTATGAGGAGGCGAGCCTGATCAAGCGCGCCATTCGCGATCTCTACGACAAGGACATCTCCAAGGTGCTGGTCGAGGGCGAAGCGGGCTACCGCGAGGCGAAGGACTTCATGAAAATGCTCATGCCGTCCCACGCCAAACACGTGCAGCCCCACAAGGACCGCGCGCCGGTGTTTTTGAAATACGGCGTCGAGGCGCAACTCGACGGCATGTATCAGCCGTCCGTGCGCCTTAAATCCGGCGGGTATATCGTCATTCACCAGACCGAGGCCCTGGTCGCCATCGACGTCAACTCCGGCCGCGCCACACGCGAGCGCAACATCGAACTGACGGCGCTGAAGACCAACGTCGAGGCGGCGCACGAAGCGGCGCGGCAATGCCGCCTGCGCGACCTCGCCGGGCTCATCGTGATCGACTTCATCGACATGGAAGAGCAGAAGAACAACCGCAAGGTCGAAAAGGCGCTGAAAGACGCCCTGAAAGCCGACCGCGCGCGCATTCAGACCGGGCGCATCTCCGCTTTCGGTCTGCTTGAAATGTCGAGACAGCGGCGCCGTTCGGGCATTGTCGACGGAACCACGCAGGCCTGCCCGACCTGCGGCGGCGCCGGCGTCATCCGCTCCCAGGAAATGGCGGCCCTGCGCATCCTTCGCGCCATCGAGGGCGAAGCGATTTCCGGCAAGGTCGGGCGCATCGCGGTGCGCGGCTCGGTCGACGTCAGCCTCTACCTTCTCAATCACCACCGCGACTGGCTGAAGCGGATCGAGACCGACAACGGCGTCGCAATCGAGATCATCGCGGATACGGACAAGGCCGGCGACGCCTACGACCTGGAGAAGAGCGGCGCGCCGCGCCCGGTGACGAGCGAAGCCCAGGTGGTGCGCGCCGACCAGACCGAGACCATCGAGGTCGATGAAGAGGTCGAGGTCGACGCCGCCGAGGACGTTCAGTCCGAGGAGCGCGACGAGGAGAAGGAAAGCGGGCGCAAGCGGCGCCGGCGCCGGCGCCGCAAGAAAGAGCCCGGCGCGCACGAGGAAACCGCCAGCGCCGACGCCGAAGAGACGGCCGACAACGCCGACAAGGCGGAAACATCGGAGCAGCAGGCCGACGCCGCCGCCGAAGGCGAAGACGACAAGCCCAAACGCCGCCGCCGGCGCGGCCGGCGCGGCGGGCGCCGCAATCGCCAGTCCGCGGAGACAGCAGGCAACGACGACGACGACGCGGAAACCGCGAACGCCGCAGATGCGGCGTCCTCTTCCGGCGCGGGCGCAGAGTCGTCCGACGAGGCGCCCGAAGTCGCGCCGCACGGCGCCCGGGACGCGGCCGCAAACGCCGATCCATCGCCCGAAAGCGCCCCGCCTGAAAGCGGTCCTGAGGACACAACGTCGCAGGATGCGCAGGAGACAGCGAATTCAGACGACGACGCGCCGAAGCCTGCGACCGGCGACGCCGATGAGGAAGTCCGGGAGACGCCGGCGGCTGAACCGGCGCATCTGAACGGCGGCGCGCACGACAGCGGCTCGCATGAGAGCGGCAAAGCGGCGCAACCGCAGGACGACGCCCCTCTTGCCGAAGTCTCCAAGCTCGAAGAGGCGGAACCCCAAGCTTCCAATGCCGACGCCAATGTCGCAGAGGCCGACGCGCCCGAGGCGGCAGAGCCTGAGACGACCGGGTCCGGTTCTGGAGAGCCTGAAGACAACAAGCCGAAAAAACCGGCCCGAAAAGGTTGGTGGCAACGGGCAAGCGAGGCGTAACCTCCGCACGCCGGGTTCTGGACAGGGTGGCCGGGCGACGGAAAGACCGCGCCGACTCTCGCGCACAACCGCGCGACCGCGCGCCGTTTGATCTCGAAATCGCCCCAATCGCCGTGTAAGGTCCGCCATACCGGCATTGTCGGGATCGCGTTGTCGGCATCGCATCGGTAAAGGAATAAAGGAATGTTGCAAGTGATTGCACGCAAGCTCTTTTTATCCCTGATGGCGATGACGATGGTCATCGCCGGCCCCGCCGCGCGGGCGCAGGGCATGGCGCTGTTGCGTGACGCAGAGACCGAGGCGTTCCTGTACGACCACTCCCGGCCGCTCCTGGAAGTGGCGGGGGTCAATCCGAACGCGGTCAAGATTCTGCTGATTAACGACCCGACCCTGAACGCCTTCGCCTTCGGGCGGTATATGGGTTTCCATACCGGCCTTCTGACCATTGCGGACACGCCGAACCAGGTCGAGGCGGTCATCGCCCACGAAATCGCACATATCGCCGGCGGCCACATCACGCGCGGCCGCGACGCCATGGCGGCCGCCTCCCGTCCCATGCTGCTCAGCCTCCTGCTTGCCGCCGGCGCCGTCGCGGCCGGCGCGCCGGAAGCGGGTTTCGGCCTTCTCGGGCTGGGCCAGAATGTGGGGACCGCCAACTATCTGCGCTATAATCGCGGCCAGGAAGCCACCGCGGACCAGTCGTCGATCACCTATCTTGAGGCGCTCGGGAAATCCAGCCGCGGCGCGCTCGAACTGTGGAGCAAGTCGCGCAACGCGCAGGTTGTCTTCGCCCGCCGCGTCAATCCCTACCTGCTGACTCACCCGCTGGCCAATGACCGCCTGACGGCCCTTCAGCAGCGCGTGGAAGCGTCTCCCTATTACGACAAGGAAGACAGCCCGGAGGAAATCCGCCGACTGCGCCTTATCCAGGCGAAGATCCACGGTTTCCTTCACGACACGAACGAAGTGCTGCGCATTTATCCTCTGAGCGATCAGTCGGAGCCCGCCCATTACGCCCGCGCCGTGGCTTACTACCGACAGTCGAAGATCGAGGAAGCGCTTTCCGAAATCAGGACGCTGACGGAAGCGCATCCCGAGCATCCCTATTTTCACGAGCTGGAAGGCCAGATCCTGTTCGAATACGGCCATGTGAACGAAGCGATCGCGCCGCAGCGCCGCGCCGTCGAGCTGTTGCCCGACGTCGCCCTTCTGCGCATCGGCCTGGGGCGCGCCCTGCTCGCCACCGGCGAGCCGGCGATGGTCGAAGATGCGGTCGCCGAGTTCAGGCGCGCCTTGTTCCTGGAGCGCGGCAACAGCTTCGGATGGTTCGAACTCGCCCGCGCTTACAATGCGCTTGGCGACGAGACCATGGCCAACCTCGCCACCGCCGAGTCGCGCTACCACGCCGGGGCCAAGGCGGACGCCAATGTTTTCGCCCGGCGCGCCATTGCGCGGCTCGACCGCAGCTCCACCGAATGGCGTCAGGCGATGGACATTATCCTTGCAACGCAGCCGGCCGAAGGCGCGCCGCCATTACCCAGGGCCTCCGACGAGGGCGAAACGCCGGCGCCGCAACCGACCACATCCGAAACGCCCGATAGTCCTCCCGAGACACCCGACGTGCCGGACCCCACCCTGTTCAACAACAGTTTCTGATACGGACCGGCGCACGGGGCGCAGGTCTGCGGGGCGGCGGGGCGTTCCCGAGACCCCCATACATAGATCGCGCAGGCGTAAATCGGGCGGGCATAAGACCGTACAGGGAATTTCCCGATAATGACCGAAGCTTCCGGCGGCCAGTCGCGGCGACCGGGTGCGGCAGGCGGCCTCCGCCAGACCGCTAGACATATCCCTCGTCGACGGCCGCGACATTTTCCATGGCCGGCGCGGGCGCGGGCTTGAGCGACTGTTCCACCCGGCGGACAAACTTTCGCAGGGTCCGGGTTTCGAACAGATCCCGCAAGGGGAGCGAAACGCCCATGTCGCTGCGCAACCGCGCCGTAATCTGCGTCGCGGAGAGCGAATGCCCGCCCAGTTCGAAGAAATCGTCGTTCATCCCGATGCGTTGAATACGCAGGACGTCCTTCCAGATCGTCGCAACCCTGCGCTCCAAATCCGAACCGGGCTTATCGTCGCCGTTTCCGCCCTCATACCGTTCCGGCGCCAGCAAGGCGGACCGGTCGATCTTGCCATTGGCGGTCAGGGGAAAACTTTCGATGACGACAATCGCGCTCGGCTCCATATAGCCCGGCAGAACGCGGCTCGCATGGCGGCGCACGGCGGCGACAAGCTCGGCCGACCGGGCGGGATCGAGGGGCGCATTGCAATACTGCGCGGGATCGCCCGGCAGCGGCGAGGCGGGAAAGGCGGCGCGCGGCCCCGATTTTTCCGAAAACAGGATGTCGAAACTTCCCGGCGCCCCGTCGGCGCTCCACGCCGCCTCGGCGCGATAGCCCGCCCGGTCCGCAAGGGAGAAGCACGCTTCCGGGTCCACCGCTGCGGGATGGCCGGAATCGACCGCCTGCTGAAGATCGCCGAGCGTGAGCGCATCCCCGGCCGTGTCGAGAAGGCGGACGAGGTCGACATCGGATTGCACGCGCCGGTTCGCCACGCCGCGCACCAGGAGCGGCGCCCCCTCTTCTTCAAGACGGTCGATCATGTCGGCGGCGCCGGGCGCCTCGCTCCAGGCGACAACCCTGGTTTCACGCGCAGGCCGCGCCGGCGCCGTGTCCAGATGGAGGACGACGTCATAGCGGTAAGCGAGCATCTCGTTCGCGCCCGCGCCGCGCTTTAAACGGATATCGACGCCGGCGAGGCGCGGAAGCCCCTGTTGCAGCGCCCGGAAGAAATCGGGGTCCACCAGCAATTCGCGCTCGGACGAAAGCGCGCGCTCGATCCGGCGCCGCAAATCCCTTGCGTTCGACGCAGCGGATGCACGTCCGATCTCCACGCCGGTCACGAACGCCCGATGCAGACGATAATTCCTGATATCCCCGATAAAGATCTTCCCGCCCCTGGCGGCGACAGTCGACAGGTCGGCGACGACCTTGCGCAGATACGCCGCAGACGGAAAGTATTGAATCACCGAATTGAGAACGAACAGGTCGATGTCCTCGCCCTCGAACATATCGGTCCGATCGGCGGCGGCGATTTCGAGGCGGATTTTTTCAGGGTCCAGATCGCCGCCGAGACGCGACGCCAGCGCCCGGACAACCTTCCGCGAGATGTCCGTTCCGATATAGGCCGCGCTTGCCGGCGCCAGGCGCTCCAGCAAAAGGCCGGTCCCGCAGCCGATCTCCCCGATGCGTCGTCCGGACGGATCGCCGATGCCGGCCGCCGTCGCCTCAAGCCATTCCTCCATTTCGGATTCGGGAATCGGCTCTCCCGTATAGCTGCTGTTCCAGCCTTTAAACGTCGCCCGGCCGGCGTCTTCCTGATCCTTATACGTATCGTCGAACAACTCGGCCCAGGTCTCCACCAGGGCGCCGTTGATGGCCTGCGGATCGTCGCCCGCGTCCCGTTCGTCCGCTTCGTCGTCGCGCGTCCTCACGCCGTCCCCGCCTGTTTTGACATAGGCGACGATTTTTCTGTCGCCGGGGTCGTCCTCGCGCATGACGGCGACGGCCTGGTCCACCCCGGGGCACCCGCGCAGCG
>LYSZ01000004.1 GCA_001657385.1 Parvularcula sp. BBD 1991-13
AGATTAAACCGCCGGAACAGGCGGGCCCCCGGGGGGGGCGCCCCGAAACAAGACCCCTGCCCCGCACACGCCCCGGGGGGGAGGGGGGCCCCCCCCCCCCCCCGGGCGCGCCGCGGTGGAGCCTTCCCGTCTCTCCCGCCCCCCCCCCGGCCCCCGCCTGTTCCGGCGGTTTAATCTGCATGAGGAGCGCTGCCCGGAGACCGTCGTGCCGATGCCGACGATTTCTGGCGCGTGTTTCATGCTGCCGCGCGAGGACTATCACGCGGTTGGCGGCATGGACGAGCGGTACTTTCTGCATGTGGAGGATGTCGATTTCAGCCGGCGTTTTGCGAAAGCCGGCGGCGCGATCTATTTCAACCCTCATGTGGCGATCGTGCATTACAAAAGCTCCAGCCGGGCGAGCCCCCTGCGCATCGAGGCGAGCAAGACGGCGGGTCTCGCGCGGTACTTCAACACGCATTTCGCCGGCGCCCGTCCCGCCCCGCTGATATGGCTGCTCGCCGGCGCCTTGTGGGCGAATTTCGCGCTCCTCGCCCTGCGCCGCGCCGCCGGCCGGGCCTTGCGGCTGGCGGGGCTTGTGCGGCGCGGCGGCGCCGGCGCCGCGCGGCGGGCGCGCGCCATGATGGCGGGCCGCAACACCCGCTGATCCGCATCCGTTAATCCGCACCCGTTGATTTTTACGGGGCTTACAGGGAATTCCCGTAATATCCGGAGATGTCGAAGAAGCTGTAGGCGCGTTTCTCGCCGCCGATGGCGACCTCGTGGGCGCCGAGCGGGGCGATGTCGCGAAAGCGGTAACTGACATGGGCGTCGCTGTCGAGAATGCTGACGAACAGGACGCGCCGCAGCCGCGCCGGGTCGATCGCCATGAAGGCTTCGTAATGGTGGTCGACGCTGCGATTGGGGTCGAGGGCGACGACGGTGAAATCCCGCGCCCGCTCGTAATAGAGCACCGCGCCCATCAGCGACCGGTCGTCGATGGCGACGGCTTCGTAACGGCCGGGCGCGGCGTCGAACGCTTCGGCGACGGCCGCGGCGTGCGCCTTCCAGCCGCGGATTTCCATCGTCGCGCGCCCAAGCCCGAGCCGGTCGATAAGGGAGAAGTTCGTCATGGCGGCCAGGAATGCGGCGGCGAGGGCGGCGTGCAGGCCGACGCTCCCTTTCGCCGCCCAGCCCGCGCGGCGGCGGAACAGGAACGCGCTCGTCGCAAGGATCGCGGACGGGTAGGCGCTCGCCGCCCAGTTGGCGTGGGCGCGGGAGATGAACGCCTGAACGATGACGATGACGAGCGGCGTCAGGGCGAGGATGATCAGCGTACGCCAGAGCGCGCCGTCGACATCGTCCGTCGCCCCGGCCCCTGTCCCGACACCCGTCCTGGCCGCCGCCCCGGCCCCCTTCCCGCCGGGGTTTTTGAACCGCAAGGCGGCCGCCGCCGCGACGGCGAGCGCGGCGACCGGAACCGGTCCCGCGACCGCGATCTGCCCGGCGAGGAAAGCGAGCAGGTTGAGGGGCTGGAACAGATCGCCGCTCCAGTTGGCGTTCGCGCCCGTGTGGGACAGGGTCTGAAAATCGTTTTGCGCGTTCCAGAGCAGGTTCGGCGTGACAAGGGCGAGCGCGATCGCGATCGTCGCCGCCATCTGCGGGCGGAACAGCGCGCGGCGGACGGCGGGCGTCAGGGCGGCCGCGACGGCGAGCCCGGCCGGGAAATAGATCATGGCGTATTTCGACAGCAAGCCGAGGCCGATCATTGCGCCCAGGGCGGCGAAGTCGGACAGCCCCGCTCGCTCGGACTTGACGATCCGCACCAGGACGTAAATCGCTCCCGACCAGAAGAAAAGCAGCGGCGCGTCCGTGGCGATGATGAAGGAGGACAGGATAACGCCGGGCATGGTGATCCAGCCGAGCCCCGCCCAGAAAGCGATCCGCCTGTCGAAAAGACGCCGGCCGGCGAGATAGAGGAACGCCGCGGCGCCAAAATGAAAAAGAGGCGCGCTGAGACGCACCGCCCATTCGGCGTCCCCGAACGCCGCCGTGGTCGCCGCGATCGCCCAGGCGATGAGCGGCGGCTTGGAGAAATACCCGAAGGCCGGGCTCTGCGACCAGAACCAGTACTGGGCCTCGTCCGGCCCGAGATTCGCCGGCGTCGCCGTCAGCGCGACAATGCGCGCGGCGGTGAGGAGTGCCGCCAGAAACCAGAACGACAGGAAAAAGCGACGCGCGTCCGTCATGGGGGCCTTTCGCGTTGGCGGTTAGGGGACGGACGGTTTATGGCCGGCTTCGCCCGGAATATAAATGGTCAGGGAAACCGGCCGCCCGTTGGAATAGTTGATCCCCTCAATGACCGCGAGGGCGCGCGCGGCCCTGTCGGCGCCGCCGCGCGCGTCCGCCAGGCCCGCCTCGAAGGCGGCGGCCGCGCGCGCATCGACAATGGCCGCCGAGATCTCGCCGGCGAGAAGCTGGCGGGCCGCCGCCGCGGCGTCGAGATGGCGCGTCCGCCCGCCGAGGAGAAAAACCGCCGAAGGCTCGTGGTAGCCCACAAGCGCCGCCGGCGCCGCGCCGCCCTCCGCTTCGGGACGCCGGGGCCGCAAGGGGTGCAGCCCCGCCGCCTCCAGCGTCCGGGAGATCTGCGGCGAAACGGAGAGCCGCTCAAGACCCGGCAGGATCGCCCCCATCAGAAGCCAGGCGTAAACGCTTGCGAGGATCGCGGCGGCGAGCGCCGCCGGCTCGCGCGCGCCGCGCCAGAAAAGGGCGCCCGCGCCAAGCGCCGCAATCGCCGTCGCCGCCGCGCCCAGGGCGTAGAGGGCGCCATGCGCCGGCCAGAACCCGTAGATGGCCGGCAGAACGACGATGAGCGCCGCCGCGCCGAGCCCGACAAGGCAATATGCAACGGCGCCCGCTTTTTGCAGCGGCAGACTGCGACGCTGCGGCGGGGCGGTCGCCGCGCGGGCGGCGATGATGGCGAGCGCCGGATACAGCGGCAGCGTGTAATGCGGCAGTTTCGTCGCCGTCAGTTCGAAGACCGCCCAGGCGGGAACAAGCCAGGCGAAGACGAACCGGGTCCGCCATCGCTCGCGGTCGCGCCATGACTCCAGCAACCCCGGCAGGATCAGCGCCGCCGCCGGCCAGAACAGCAGCAGCGCCATGCCGGCGTGATATCCGGGCGGCGCGCCATGGCGCTCCTGCGGGACGCCGAGCTTTGCGAGCATGTCCTCGCCGACGGCTTCGGCGAAAAACCGGCCTTCGGTGGCGATCCCGATCGCGATCGCCCATGGCGCGACGATGAGGCCCGCCCACGCAATCCCGGCGCGCGGGCGCAGCGCCGCAAGCCCCATACGCGGCCGCGCCGCCGCGAGGCCGAGCCCGGTCAGGCCGGAAATCATCGGTGCGATCGGCCCCTTGACCAGCGCCGCCGCCCCTTGCGCCGTCCAGAAGACGGCGGGCCACAGCCAGCCGGGGCCCGCCTTCCCGGGGCCGCGCGCGAGCGCGCGGATGAACGCCAGCTGCGCCAGACAGACCAGCGCCAGCAAGGTCGCGTCGGTCTTGGCGATGGTGCTTTCGGTCGCCGCGAGCGGCGCCGCCGCCAACAGGACCCCCGCCAGCAGCCCGGTGCGCCGGTCGTAAAGCGCGGCGGCGGCAAAATAGGTGAACACCGCGGCGAGGACGCCCCCCAGCGCCGAAGGCAGGCGATAGGCCCAGATTTCACGCGCCCGCACGTCGGAAAACGCCGATACGCTTGCGGCCTGAAGCCAGTGAACGCCCGCCGGCTTTTTGTTGCGTTCCGCGTCCTGGAAGCGGATCGAGACGAAGTCGCCGCTTTCGAGCATCTGCGCGCTGGCCTGGGCGAAACGCGCCTCGTCGCGGTCGAGCGGCGGCAGGGTCCACACGCCGGCAAGGGACGCGACCGCGGCGAACGCCGCGACCGCCAGCCATCCGCCGCGTTCGGCGATCCTGTCCAGGGCGCCAAAGCCGTACGCGTGTCTCATAGGTCCAGTCCGCCGGGCCATGATGGAAATAATCGCCCCGTCCGCTCATGACAACGTCGCGACCGGTTCGGGCCGCCGGCTCGCCGCGATTATGAAGCCTTATTCCGACGCTTTGCCGACAGATCGTGACCGGCGCGCCCGGATCGGTTATGAGCCGCCCATGGACGCCAATTTTCAGAACGACGATGCGGCGGCGCGACCGTCCGGGGCTCCCGCGAATAATGACGCCGATGACGCGTCGCCGGCGCTGAGCGTGGTTGCGCCGATGTATAACGAGGCCGGCGGGGCGGCGGCGCTGGTCGATGAAATCGCCGCCGCGCTGCGCGATCTGCGTCACGAGATCATTGTCGTCGACGACTGCTCCACCGACGACACGCGCCCGGCGCTGCTGGCGGCGCGGGCGCGCCATCCGCAATTGCGGGTGCTGGTCCATGAGCGCAACGCCGGGCAGAGCCGCGCGATCCACACCGGCGTCGCAGCGGCGCGCGCGCCTGTGGCGGCGATGCTGGACGGGGACGGCCAGAACGACCCCGCGGACATTCCCGCGCTTTACGCCGCGCTGACGGCGCCGGATGCGCCAGCCGCCCTCGCCATGGTCGCCGGCGAGCGCCGGCGGCGCCGGGACAGCGCGGCGAAGAGATGGGCGTCGCGGTTCGCCAACGGGCTGCGCAAAAGACTGCTCAAGGACGGGGCCAACGACACCGGTTGCGGCCTCAAGGTGTTTTACCGGTCGGCCTTTCTGCGTCTTCCCTATTTCGACCATATGCACCGCTACCTGCCGGCGCTGATGCGGCGCGAAGGGCGCGAGGTTGCGTTTGTGGAAGTGTCGCATCGCGCCCGCGCCCACGGCGTTTCGAAATACACCAATCTCGGCCGCCTCGCGGTGGGCGTCAGCGATCTGGCGGGGGTTGTCTGGCTGATGCGCCGCGCGCGCCTGCCCGGGCGCATCCGTGAAGAGGGCGCAGCGCCGCCGGGCGATCTCGCGCATGAATCCGCGAAAGCCGGTTGCGGCGAAAGCCAGAGGCGTGAAAGCGCGTGAGCGCGACCTGCCGCGCCGGCGGCGCATCTTTGGCGTTTATAGTTAACGGGCGAATGTGCTAGACTATCAAGCGATGGGCCGCTGAGCGTTCGGGGGGCGGCGGAAACGGGAGAAATCGGTCATGTATCAAATGTTTCCTTTGCTGGCGATCAGCCTGGTGGTCTATGCGGTGTTGTCGATCACCGGCGCCGTCGGCGGCCCGGAAACGCCGTGGTTCGACGTCGCGTTCGTTCAGTTGCCCATGGTGTCGGGCGACATGTGGCGGGTTTCCTGGGGGGATCTCTTCCTTGTTTCCAGCATGGGCCTGTTGTTCGTCGAACTCCTGCGGTCGACGAAGACCGGGTCGGAATCGATCATGAACCACGCCCTGTCGGTGGTGGTGTTCATCGTCGCCCTGTTGCTGTTCATTATCGTCGAGGGGTTCGGCAATTCGGTGTTTT
Source organism: Parvularcula sp. BBD 1991-13 (assembly GCA_001657385.1). GTDB lineage: Bacteria > Pseudomonadota > Alphaproteobacteria > Caulobacterales > Parvularculaceae > Hyphococcus. The sequence continues at coordinate 5,463 of LYSZ01000004.1, forward strand.
TCCTCTACCTGACGATGACGTTCCTCGACTTCATGGCGGGGTTCATCGTCACCACCGTCACCGCGCGCCGGGATCTGTCGGTTACCGAAGGCATCGCCAAATAGGCCCGGGAGCAGGGGCTAAAGCAGGTTCCGAACGGCCCGCGCCATGGGATCAGGCGCTGACGTCGACGCTCGGGGCCGGGCCGGCGCGATCAATCGTTCTGTAGCGGGAGTAAGCCACCGCCGCGTGGCCGAAGCGAATGCCGTGGATAATGCGCTGCAAGGGCGCGCCCGCCCGCGTCTGCGGCGCGGATGCGTCTGTGGCGCGTCGCGGACAGGTATCGCTGATCTTGAGCCCTCCGGTCATGGCCGCCTCAGCGCGCGCCATGCAGGATTGGTTCCAACCCTTTGTGAACGGTCATTTTTCCGGCGTCCTCGATGGGCGTTAAACAATTGTCAGTGTTAATATCCTAGTCAGCAAGAAAGGCGCCGAAAGCGCTGTCCGAAACTTCAAATTTTATTTACGGCTCCAGGGTTACAGTGCGTCGTTAACAACGGTTTTGGCTTTGACGATGAAAAGCGCAGACGCGTTCCAGGTTGAGATCAGCGACGCCGAAGAGGCCAGCCAGAGCCCGTCGTCCCCCGCGCCTGTTGAAACGGCGCCCGAAGCGCTCAGCGCAGCCGCGCAAAACGCCATCGTCGAGAGCGCGTCCCAGACCCTGTTCGAGTTCGATCCCGCCGCTGCGCGCCTGCACTGGTCCGACCCGTCGGCGGCGGCGCACCTGCTCGGCGTCGATCTCAGCGCCCTGCCGGCGGAAACCGATGCTTTCGAAGCCCTGATCGACGGCGATCCCGATCCGCAGCGCGCTGCGGCGTTCGAGGGCTTTGCGGAAAGCTACGCCTGCCAGTATCGCCTCACGCGCTGCGACGGCGGACGTCACTGGGTCGAGGAGCGCGGCGGCTGGATCGGCGCCGGCGAGAACCGCCGCCTGATCAGCGTCCTGCGCTCCGTCGAAGAGCAGAAACGCCGGGAGGATGAGCTTTTCTGGCTCGCCTCCAACGACGAGCTGACGGGACTGCTGAACCGGGCCTATCTGCGCAAGCAGCTCGACCGCAAGATCCGGCGGCTGCAGAAAACAGGCGGCCATTCCGCGTTTCTGCTCGCCGGCGTCGACGACCTCGGCGCGATCAACGAGGATTTCGGCTTTGAAGAGGCCGACAAGGTGCTGGTCGCCATCGGCCAGCGCTTGTCGGCGGAACTCGGGGCGAGCGATCTGATCGGCCGCGTCGCGGGCAGCAAGTTCGGCATCATCATCGACGACTGCGACGAGGACAAGCTGCGCGCCATCAGCGTACGGCTGTTGAACTCCGTACGCGAACAGGTGATCGGCACGCGCAACGGCGCGGTGGCCGCGTCGGTCAGCATCGGCGTCGTCTCCGTGCCCGACAAGGCCGCCAGCTCCAACGACGCGGTGTCCAAGGCGGAGGCGGCGCTGGACGAGGCCAAGCGTCTCGGCAAGTCGAGCTGGTCGGCGTTTTCCGAAAAGACCGATGTCGTCAGCATGCGCCGGCGCAACTCCCACATGTCGGACGTGATCCTGACCGCGCTCAACGAGCGGCGCATCCGGCTCGCCTTCCAGCCGATCGTTTCCGATCTCGGCGCCCCGGCGAAAAAATTCGAATGCCTGATCCGCATGCAGGACGAGGACGGCCAGGAAATCCCCGCGCCGGAATTCATTCCCGCGGCCGAACGTCTCGGGCTTGTCCACCTGCTCGACCGCCGCGTGCTGGAACTGGCGACCAATACGCTCGCGGTCTGTCCGGACATTCATCTGAACGTCAACATTTCGATGGAGACGGTGAAGGATTTCGTCTGGGCCGAAGGCTATATCTCGCTTCTGCGGGCGAACCATCTGCTCGCCAACCGCATCACGGTGGAACTGACCGAGACGCAGGTGATCGACGCCATCGAAGCGTCGATCGAGTTCGTCTCCGAGATCAAGAAGCTCGGCTGCGCTTTCGCCATCGACGATTTCGGCGCGGGCTACACCTCGTTCCGCAACCTCAAGGCGATGGATATCGACATCCTGAAAATCGACGGCTCGTTCGTCACCGGACTGTCGTCGTCGCGTGACAACCAGCTGTTCGTCAGGACCCTGCTCGATCTTGCACGGAATTTCGGCATGCACACGGTTGCCGAATGGGTCGACAATGAAGCCGACGCCATGCTGTTGAAGGGTCTCGGCGTCGACTATCTACAGGGTTTCCTCATCGGCAAGCCGGAAGTCTTTCCGGTCTGGCTGCCGGAGGGCGCGCCGAACAATCCCCTGCAAAAACGCTTCGACGCGATTTAGGCGGCGGTTTTTAAGCGGCGGTGATCGCCGCTGTTTTTTTAGCCGCCGTTGAGGCTGTCATTGCGGCCTCGCGCCGCCGCCGGACGTCGCCGCGATCCGCGCGTCCGCCTATTCATCCTTACCCTGAAGCTTTTCAAGCTCGTTCTGGAGCGTCGCCAGCTGCGCTTTCAGGTCGCTGATTTCGCTTTCGGCGCCGGCGGTCCGGTTCGTCTCGCCGGTTTCGGTCTGCGCCGCGGGGCCCGCCGCGTTCGGCGCATAGATATTGCTCAGGGGCGCGAACATTTTCATCGCCTGGCCGTACAGTTCCATATTCTTGCGCACGGTTTCCTCGAACATGGCGTAACCCGGCGCGCCGCTGAACGTGTCGCGCATGCGCTGGCGCATGTCTTCCTGGTTCTGGGAGAATGCGTTCATGCTCATCTCCAGATAAGAGGGCACGAAATTCTGCAGGCTGTCCCCGTAAAACTTGATCAGCTGACGCAGGAATTCGATCGGCAACAGGCTCTGGCCTTTGCTCTCCTCCTCGAAAATGATCTGCGTCAGGACGGAATGGGTGATGTCGTCGCCGGACTTGGCGTCGTAGACGACGAAGTCTTCGCCGTTCTTGACCATCTCGGCCAGAAAATCCAGCGTGACGTAGGATGACGTCGCCGTGTTGTAGAGGCGCCGGTTGGCGTATTTCTTGATCACGGTGGCGCCGTTGGCGTCGGTGCTGTTGGGTTTTGACGGTTTTGCTCTCTCGGCCATGGACGGTTCCTTCCGATGTCCGCCTCGAAGGCGCGTCCGCCCGTTTCAGGCGGCGCCCCTTGGTCGGCGGTTTTGCCCAACGCAATGCTTTGTACGCCGGCTCATCTTGCTATACCATGAATCCAGCTTTTGCCTACGCGTTGTCAAACTGTTTTCTGCGCGTAAGTAATTGAGATGTTTGTTCTATGCGCACCATGCGCCGCCGTCTTCGCGGCGAAGGCGCGCGTGCGGCCAAAACCGGATCAGGAGGATTTATGAGCGGTGTAGCGATTGTGGCGGCGAAACGGACCGGGATCGGCTCTTTCGGCGGCGGGTTGGCGAGCGTGCCGGCGGCGAAATTGGGCGAGACCGCCCTCGTCGCCGCCATCGAACAGGCCGGCGTCGCGCCGGGCGACATCGACGAGACGCTGATGGGCCATGTCCTTCAAAGCGCGCAGGGCCAGAACACCGCGCGTCAGGCCAGCGTCGGCGCCGGCGTGCCGCAGGAGCGTCCGGCGGCGGCGATCAACCAGGTCTGCGGCTCCGGGCTGCGGGCGGTGGCCCTGGCGGCGCAGGCGATCCGGACCGGCGACGCGCGCATCGTCGCCGCGGGCGGGCACGAGAATATGTCGCAGGCGCCGCATGCGGCGCATCTGCGCGACGGCGTCAAGATGGGGCCGAAAAACTTCGTCGACACCATGATCGTCGACGGGTTGTGGGACGCCTTCAACGACTACCACATGGGTCAGACGGCGGAGAACCTGGCGGAGAAGTACCAGATCTCCCGCGAGGCGCAGGACGAATTCGCCGTCGCCAGCCAGAACAAGGCCGAGGCGGCCAGGAAAGCCGGCAGGTTCGAAGAGGAAATCACCCCGGTCGTGATCAAGACCCGCAAGGGCGAGGTGGTTTTCAGCGAGGACGAGTATATCCGCGAGGGCGTCACCATCGACACCGTGTCGGGGCTGAAACCCGCCTTCAAGCGGGACGGCGGCACGGTGACGGCGGCCAACGCGTCGGGCATCAATGACGGCGCGGCGGCGCTGATCCTGATGGCCGAGGACGCCGCCAGAGAGCGCGGCCTGGAGCCGCTGGCGCGCATCGCCTCTTGGGCCCATTGCGGCGTCGACCCGGCGATCATGGGCATCGGCCCCGCGCCGGCCTCGCGTCTCGCGCTCGAAAAGGCCGGCTGGTCGCTGGACGACGTGGACCTGATCGAGGCCAACGAAGCCTTCGCCGCCCAGTCGCTGTCGGTCGGCAAGGAGCTTGGTTGGGATGCGGAAAAAGTCAACGTCAATGGCGGCGCGATCGCGCTCGGCCATCCGATCGGCGCTTCCGGCGCGCGCATCCTGACGACGCTGCTCTACGAGCTGAAGCGCTCGGGCAAATCCAAGGGGCTGGCGACCCTGTGCATCGGCGGCGGCATGGGCATCGCCATGTGCGTCGAACGCTGACGATCTCGAATCCGGCGGTCGGGCGCGCCACGCGCCGGGCCGTCGACCGCAAGCGTGACTGAACAGTGAGGCATGATAGGGAGAAGACGGATGACGAGAACCGCAATCGTAACGGGCGGCACCCGCGGCATTGGCGCCGCCATTGTACATGCGTTGAAGGACAAGGGCTGCAAGGTCGCGGCGACCTACGCCGGCAATGACGAAGCGGCGGCCAGGTTCAAGGAAGAGACGGGCGTCGACGTCTACAAATGGGATGTGGGCGACTACGACGCCTGCAAGGCCGGCGTCGCCGAGATCGAGGCGGCCCAGGGGCCGACCGACATTCTCGTCAACAACGCCGGCATCACCCGCGACGGCTTTTTTCACAAGATGGCGCCGGCGCAATGGACGGAAGTGATCCGCGCCGACCTGGACTCGGTCTTCAACATGACCCACCAGGTGTTCCCCGGCATGCGCGAGCGCGGCTTCGGACGGATCGTCAACATCTCCTCGATCAACGGTCAGAAGGGCCAGTTCGGTCAGACCAATTATTCCGCCGCCAAGGCCGGCATGATCGGCTTTACCCGTGCGCTGGCCCAGGAGGGCGCGCGCAAGGGCGTCACCGTCAACGCCGTGGCGCCGGGCTATATCGGCACCGACATGGTCGCCAAGCTGGATGAAAAAGTGCTCGACGGCATCGTCGCGCAGATACCGGTCGGCCGGCTCGGCGAGCCGGAAGAAATCGGCGCTTGCGTTGCGTTTCTCGCCGACGACCAGGCCGGCTTCATCACCGGCGCGGTGCTCACCGCCAATGGCGGCCAGTACATCGCCGCTTAAACGCCCGGCGAGGGGGCGACGCCGCCGAAAAAAGCGGAACATTCGCTCGCGCCGGCCCGTTCCATGGCCGGCGCGCATCTCGGCTGCGAGCGGCCTGCGCAGCGTATGCGCGGGTCTGGAAGCCCTTTTTTCACCAAATTCAGTATATATGTTGTCAGGCGTTACAGGACGGGGGCGTTCTGAAAAGTAAAGCGCGTCATTGGTCTTCAGGAGGCGGGCGGCGGCGGCGTGCATCGGCCTTTCGTTGCGCATCGCAGCGTCCGCGAAGGAAGCGCCCGCATCGTGCTGGAGTAAGGCATTGGTCGTCTTGACGGCAGAACAAAAAAGGGTCCGCGCGCGCAAGCCAGCCAGGGGCGTTGCGGCCAGCGCCGCCGCGCTCGCGGCGTGGTCCCTCATGTCCTGGTCGACGTCCTGCGTCGACGCCCTCGCAGGCCCTCTTTCCGGTCCCCTGATGGCGCAGAACAACCCGTTTTCAACCCTTGTCGGCAGGCCGCGCCGCAGCGAAGAGCCGAAAGGCGTCGAGCGTTACGTTCTCGCCAGCGACGAGCGGATCTTCCTGTTCGAGAACGGCGGCGCGACGGCGCGCATCCAGTTCCTGTGCGGCGACAATGACGAGCGCATCGAATGCGCCATCGATCCGCAGGCGCCGGCGGCGGAGATCTATCCCCTTGAGGCGACCCGCGCCCCCCGCGGCGACGTGGTCTACCGCAACGCCAGCGGCGAGGTGTTGCTGCGCATCGCGTCCTATGGCGGGGCGACCGTCTTCTGGCCGGGCGAGCCCCGGGGCCGCGCCGCGTCGCGGTCCTTCGGCGAAACCCCGCGCCTTGACCTCCTGTTCACCGAATACGAAACCGCCCGCCGCCGCGCCCGGACGGCGAGCGCGATGATCAGCGCCAAGACCGGCGGGACCATCCGGTTCGACCTCGGCCCGCCGCCGGCCGCGGAGGGCGCGGACGCCGCCGTCCTGTCCGACGCCGTGGTCATGGCGGCCAAGGGGCTCAATCTCGTTTCGCGCGACCCGACGGGGGCGACGGTGATCGCCAGCCGGATCGACCGGGTGTCCTTCGCGCCGGCCGCCAGACCCGGCGTCGCTCTTGACGGGGCGACCCTGCAAATCGGCTACCGGCCCGGCGCCGGTCTGGACGGGCGTCCGTCTTCGGCGGCGGTGGCGCGTTATCTGGAAGAAAATTTATGACGAACGCTCCGCTCAGTTTCGGCGGGCGGGCCGCCCGCATTGCGCTTGGCGCGGCGGTCGCCTTCGCCGCGGCGCTGGGGCTCGCGCCGTCGCCGGACGGCGCCGCCCAGTCCCTGAAGGAAATGCGCGCCCGCGACGCCGAGGAGAGGGCGTTGCAGCGCGAGGCGGATTTCACCGGCCGCGTCTGTGGCGCGTCGATTACGGCGTCGTTCGACTGGTCCACCTTCGACGACTGGCCGGAGGGGGCGAGCGCGACCAGCGCCTGCGACGGCGCCCTCGCTGCGCTGGAGGCGCTGTGCCGCGACGGACGCGGCGCGGGCGGCGCGGTGTCGAGCTTCGTTTGCGCCGGCGACGGCGCGGGCGCCAGCCTCAGCGGCGGGGAGCTGACCTACAGCGCGTCGCCCGGCGATAACGGCTTCGATGATGCGATGGCCGTGCTGGAAAGCAATTTTTAGAGCCAACCCGCGCTCGACGCGATTCACCATTGGCGCTGGTCACAATCGGCTCTGGATTCTCAAGTAGAGCATGTTGCAGCAAAACCGCTGATCCAGCGTTGCTGCAACACGCTTTAAGCGTTCGCATAAGGTTTTGAAAAAGATTTCAAAGGCGCGCGGCGCCATGACGGCCCGCGCACGGCCGGGTTTACCGCGCCGCCGCGTCCCGCGCCTCGCCCTGTCCGTCCTCGGCGACCCGTTTCAGGTTGGCGAGGCCTTCCTCGTAAACCGGGCCCATGAAGTCATCCATGAAAAAGCCCATATAGGTCGACATCGGCTGCATGCGGAGGGGTACGCCTTCGCGCATATTCGTCTCCAGGCTCCAGATGACCCTGGTGTTTCCCTCCGTTGTCGGAACGAGTCTGAAATGGGCCTTCGCCCTGCCCATGTCGCCGAAATCGAGATCCGTCGTCATCAGGGCGGGCGGATCGAGAACCGTGACGACCTGCGAGCCGCTGCCCACTTCCCGATGGTCGCTTTTCCATTCCATTTTCTGCCCGACGCCTTCGCCGCTCAGCGTATATTCCGCATCGGGATCGATCTGCGCCCAGGGCGACCAGCGCTCCCATTCGCCGAAATCGCTGATGAGCGCGAACACCTCTTCTTGTGGCGCGTTAACGATAATCTGGCGTTCGACTTCCGCCCGGTCGGGCAAAACGAAGCCGAGGCCGATAACGATAATCACAAGGGCGGCCACGCCGCCGAGAATTTTTCCGATCATGTCGCCGCTCTCCCCTAGCAACGGTTCCAGTATACGCCGCGCGGGCGGTCGCGTCAGCCGTCCGCGGCAACAAAAAACGCCCGGCGTTCGGCCGGGCGCTGGAATGGGCGGCGGGGAAGGCGGGCCGGTCAGGCGTCGCCTTTTTTCTGGCGGCGATCGACCTTTTCCGCGATGCGCGCAGATTTGCCGCGGCGCTCGCGCAGGTAGTAGAGCTTCGCCCGGCGGACCTTGCCGCGGCGGACGACGTTGATCGAGTCGACCAGCGGAGAGTAGATCGGGAACACCCGCTCGACGCCTTCGCCGAAAGAGATCTTGCGCACGGTGAAGCTCTCGTTCAGGCCGCCGCCGGAGCGGGCGATGCACACGCCTTCGAAGGCCTGAATCCGCTCGCGGTCGCCTTCCTTCACCTTCACATTGACGCGCACGGTGTCGCCCGGGGCGAATTCCGGCACGTCCTTGTTCAATTCTTCCATGTGCTCTTTTTCGAGCTGTTCGATAATGTTCATGGCGCATCGTCCTTGTCGTTGCCGCGCCGGATAGGACCGCCCTCTACATGCCGCCGGTAGAGGTCCGGTCGTCGCGTCCGCGTTATTTCTATCGCTTTGTCGCGCCGCCAGTCGGCGATTTTCTGGTGATCGCCTGACAGCAGCACGTCCGGAACAGCCCGGCCTTCGAAGTCCCTGGGGCGCGCATATTGGGGATACTCCAGGAGCCCGCCCTCGAAACTCTCCTCGCCGAGCGAGGAAGCGCAGCCCAATACCCCGGGAATGAGCCTGACGCAAGACTCGATCAGAGCCATGGCGGCGATTTCTCCGCCCGCCAGCACGAAATCCCCGATCGAGATTTCCTCCACCTGCCGCGCCTCGAATAGCCGCTCGTCGACGCCCTCGAAGCGCCCGCACAGGGCGATCAGACCGGGGCCTGCGCTCAGCGCCCGGGCGCGGGCCTGGGTGAGCGGCGCGCCGCGCGGGGTCAGGCAGATCACGGGTCGCCCCTCGCGGTCGACGGAATCGATCGCGGCGGCGAGAATGTCCGCGCGCATGACGAGGCCCGCCCCGCCGCCGAAGGGCGGCGCGTCCACCGAGCCGTAGGCGTTGTCGGAAAAGTCGCGGATATTGACGGTTTCAAGCGCCCAGCGCCCCGCCGCCCGGCCGCGGCCAAGAACGGACGCGTCGAGCGGTCCCGGGAACAGGTCCGGATAAAGGGTCAGCACAGTGGCGCGCCAGGGCGATGTCGAACACGGGGATGCCATGGCGGTCCATGTGGCATGGGGGCATCGCAGCGGCAAGACGGACCCCGCCGGCGGCCGGGCCGCCACGGCGCTTTGCCCGCGCCGTTACGGCGCAGCCGGCTCGGCCTGCTCCGGCCGGGGGTAGGCGGCCGAGACCGGCTCGGCGCAGGCGCCGTCCCGCCCCGCGCCGAGGCGGCACTGGGTGAAATTCGCGATTTTCGAGGCGGTCGCGCGGGCGGGCGAGCCGGGACGGGACAAGTCGAAGGCCGCTTCAAGGACCGCGCCCGCGCCGTTCTCCTTCTCTTCCTCATCCTTCCAGGAGACGACGCCGACGAAGAACGGTTTCGAGGCGGACGGACAGAAAGGCCGGTAAAAAACGATCTGGTGCGGGGCGAACCTGCTGATCCGGCGTTTGTTGTCCCCGCCCGAACTGTCGCCTGCGCCGGCCTCCGCGCCGGCGCGCCCCTTGTCCGCGGCGCTTTTTTGCGCGCCGCCGTCCCCCCCGGCGTCTTGTTTTTTCTTCTCGCCGATGCGGATCGGGCTGATGTAATGGACCGGCAATGCGCTTGCGGGCTGCGGCCTGAACGTATCCTCCCCGAACCGGCGATGATAATACCCGATGCGGCAGTAGCCGTCGTTGTTATAGGTCACCGCATAGTCGAATGCGAACACGGCGTAGTGGCGATCACGGCGCGGACGGATCGTGAAGGTTTCGTACTGGCCGAACGCTTCGAATTCGAAAACGGGCGTCGACGAAACGCCTATGCTTTCCCGCCTGGGCCTTCTCGCAGACGCGCTTGCAGACGGGGAGCCGGCGGGGGTGCGCTTGTTTTTCTCCTCGGACGCCTCCTTGCGCTCGCGCAGGTCGTTTGCTTTGAGCAGGTAGGACATCCGGGCGTCGCTGAATTCAAGGTCGATGATCGAGACGTCGAACGGCTTGTCGGCGTCGAGGTCAAGATCCCTGAACGTCGTTTCGCGCTTCGGCGCTTCGCCGACATCGTATTTCCTGTAGCGGCGATAGATCGTATAGGGAAGAACGTCCTTCGCCTTCAGCCAGCGCGACAGCCGCTGTTCCCAGTCCGGGATCTGGTTGGTGGCGACGGTTTCCTCTTCCTGCAGGACGCTCAGCAGGTCGTAGATCACGTCCGCGCGCTGGCCCATGCCGTCCCCGTTGGACTGAAGCGAATCGTAGCCGTGGGTGTGGATGCCGATGACCTCGCCCGCCTTGTTGAGCAGCGGGCCGCCGCTGTTGCCGCCGGCGGTCGCCATGCGGTGAATGATCAGGCTGTTGGCCGCGGGGTTGTTGCTGGCCTCGACGAGGTCGATGGGCGAGACCATCGACGCGATGATCCCGCGCTCCGAGCGGCTGGCGGCGCTTTTCTCCGGGTTTGCGCTCATGGCGTCGCTGGGAAAGCCGATTACCGCCAGCGGCTCGCCCGCCTGGAGTTTCAGGAGGGACGCCCGCGACGCGACAGGAAGGTTCGGACCGAGAATGTTCCCGCCGGTTTCAGGGTCGATGGGATCGACGAACAGGATCCCGGCGTCGTTGGAAAAATCGTGCAGGGCGATGGGCTTGGGAGAGACGACGCGGCTGTCGGGGTCGATCGGCTGATAGGTTTCCACGAAATCGCGGAACGCGCCGTAGCCGGCGTGCATGCGTCCGGCGCGGACCGCTAGGGGCTTGGCGCTGTGACGGTTGAGCACCGCATATTCCGCCTCGGGATTGTCGAGCTTCATGGCGTCGATGACATGCGCCGCGGTGGCCAGCAGTCCGCGGTCGCGGTCGACGACGAACGCGGTGCCGAAATATTTCTCGTCGTCGATGATCATGTAGACCGATTTGTCGGCGTTGCTGACCACGTCCGGTTCGATCACCGCGTTGAGGGCCGCTTCGGCGTTGGTCTCGGCCGTTTCCAGGCGCTCGATGATGTCCTGCGCGTTCCGCGTCTGCGTGAAACGCGAATACTCGCTGAACGCCAGCCCGGCGCTGAGCAGGCCGACGATCGTCAGCGTAAGAATTCTTTCCAGTTTCACAGCCCCGCCGCCGGCCCCGCTTCAGGAAAAGCACAACAAAAGCGCAGATCGTGCGCTCGTATGTCTGAAAGCGTATTGGATCAGGCCTTTTCTGCCAAGTCTTCTTCCGCGCCGTCCCCGTCTTGCCTGTCGGTCCCGTCGTCGAGCGCCGCGAGCGCGACGGTGATGCAATGCGCGTCGAGGTCGACGGCCGGGACCGCGGCCCTGGTGAAGGGAACGAGGCGCGCGCCCTTCTCGCCCGGCGCGCCGCGCAATTCCAGCAGGTCGCCGGCGCCGAAATTGTAGACGGCGGCGACGCTGCCCCTGGGCGCGCCGGTTTCATCGACAGCGGCGAGGCCGACAAGGTCGTCGAGGTAGAATTCGTCCTCGTCCGGCGCCGGCAGGGCGTCGCGCGCGACGTAGAGCCGAACGCCCTTGAGCGACTGCGCGTCTTCGCGGTTCGTCACCTCCGGCGCGCCGGCGATGACGACGCCGTCTGCCTGCACCCGGAGGATCGAGAGCGTGAAGCGGCGCCGCGCGTCCTCGCTTTCGACGGGACCATAGGCCGCGACGCCCTCCGGCGTTTCGGTGAAAGTCTTGATGCGCATGGCGCCGCGCACGCCATGGGCGCCGGCGATCGCGCCGAGGCAGATGCGCCTGTCCCCGCCACGGCCCGCGCGGGTCATTGCGCCTGGGTCTCTTCGGGCGCCTGGGCCTCCTCGGGCGCCTGCGCGTGCGGCTGGAACAGCCGGCCCTTTTCCGTCCACAGCGCCGCGGCGAGGGCGAACAGGCCCAGCGTCGCGAAGCCGATCAGGATCGGCATGGTCGTGCCGTCGTAAAAGCGGCCGATGATCCCGCCGATCAGCCCGGCGATGGTGGTGCCGGCGAAGCCCGTCGCCGCCGCCGCCGCCCCGGCGTTCTGTCCCATGGGCTCCATCGCCATCGCGGTGCAGTTGGGACCGATCAGGCCGAGGCAGAAAAACGCAACGCTCATGAACGCCATGAACAGCAGGAACGTCTCCCCCGACGACCCGGCGACGGCAAGATGCGCAAGGCTTGTGGCGAGAAAGACGATCAGCGCCCCGTGGCACAGGCGGCGCATGCCGAAACGCGAGACAAGGCGGGCGTTGATAAGGGTTGCGGTCCCCAGCGACGCGGCGATGGCGGCGAAGGCGATGGCGAAGTTCTGCCCGAGTTCGAAGGTTTCGAGGAAAATCTGCTCTGCGGCGCTGATGTAACCGAACAGCGCGCCGAAGCACAGGGCGGAAACAAGGGTGTACCCGATGGAAATCCGATTGCGGAGGAATGTCGCATAGGCCGCCGCGACAGCCCCCGGACGCAGGGTTTTGCGGTTTTCCGGCGCGAGCGTTTCCGGCGCCCGCAGGCCGACCCAGACCGTCAGCACCAGGCCGTATGCAAGAAGCGCCAGGAAAATGCCGCGCCATGGAAAGGCCAGCAGGATCAGTTGCCCGAGGCCGGGCGCGAGGATCGGCGCGGCCATGAAAATGGTGATCGCGAGCGACATCACCTCGGCCATCTTCCGGCCGGCGCACTGGTCGCGGACAATCGCGATCACGGCGACCCGCGTCGCAGCGGTCATCACGCCCTGGAAGGCGCGCGCCGCCAGGAGCATCGAGAAGGTCGCGGCGACCACGCTCAGCAGCGATCCCGTCACATAGCCCGCCAGCGACCACATCAGCACGCGCTTGCGCCCGAACCGGTCCACAAGGGGGCCGAAAAAAAGCTGCGCCACGCCGTTGCTGACTACATAGATCACAATGATCAGTTGACGGTCGTTATCGTGCAGCGCGCCGAGATCGGCGCCGATCTGGCCGAGCGCCGGCAGCATCATGTCGATGGCGAGGGCGTTCAGCGCCATCACCGCGGCGGTGAGGGCGACAAGCTCGACGAAGGGGAGCCGCGGCGCGGTCTTCGGCGAGGATCCCGGCCCGGCGGGCGGCGACGGGACGGCGGATTTTGAAGGAACATCCATGGCGCCGGGTTACGCCCGCGGGGCCCGGTTGGCAATGGGGCGGGACGCGCCTGGAGGCTTACCCGGCGCGGCGCTCGGCCGCGGCGAGATCGAGGGCGTCGAGGGCGCCTTCGCGGTCGCGCCGGTCGTCGATTGCCGCGGCCGCCTTGCGATAGGCCGCGGCAAGGGCGGGCGACGCGGCGGCGCCGTTGGCGATGGCTTCCAGGGCCAGCCGCTGATCGCGGCTCGTGTCGATCCCGGCGAAACCGTCGAACCAGGCGTCGACAAGCGCCCCGGAGGCGGGCAGGTCGGGCGCGGCCGTTTCCAGCAGAACGCGCATGTCGCGGTCGCCGTCGATCCGCCCGGCGGCGGCGGCCAGCGCCAGCGCCCGCTGGTCCGGGGTCAGCGCGCCGCTTTCGAGCAGCGCTTCGGCGGCCTTGCGCAAATCGTGATCGCCGTCGATGCGCCCGTAAAGGCGTATGACCTGCGCCATGCCTGCGTCGTCGAGGGGGCCGGCGGCGGCGCTTTCAATCAGCTTGCGGATATCGTGGGCGCTTTCCATGCCGCGCGCCGCCTCAAGGAGCGAGCGAACCGCCGGCGCGCCGATCCCGTCCGTCTCCAGAAGGCCGCTCAGCGTCAGGCGCAGATCCTGATCGTTTTCCATTCGTCGCAAAATGTCGCTCAACGCCGCGATGTCCGCGCCGGACAATTCGTGCAGGTCGTTCAGGGCCAGGACATACCGCCTGACGGCGAGGTCGCTTTCAAGGGCGGCGATTTCGGCCAGCGCCGCGCCGGCCCCCGCGCTGTCGAGGATCGCCCGGACGCGCTGGTCCGCCTGCACCCCGCTGACGCGCATGAAGGTGGCGAACGCCGCCGCGGCGCCGGCCTCAGCCTCGGCGCCCTCGGCTTCCTCCCCGTCGCGGAAATAGCGTCGGCGCACCCCGTCCCGGCGCGGCTCGAAAATCGCCTTTTCCGAGCGGGCGTCCCTCTCAAGCGCGATCCACAGCTTGCCGTCGAGGCTCGCCACGTCGTCGCCTTCGGCGTTAAGGGTGAAGTCGCCGCGCCATTCCGCTTCGACTTCAAGCGCGTCGCCGCGGTAGCGGAACGCGCCCTGGTCGCCCTCGCGAACAAAGGCGACCGTGCGCGAGTCGTCCGCGTCGAAATCGATATCCACAGTCCTGTCGCGAAGGGCGCCGGCGTAAAACGCCGCGACGATGATGGCGGCGCCGGTGAGCCAGGCGAGCGTGCGCAGGTTTTTCATGGGCGAACCCCGTGCGTCGTCGGTCGGTCGTCAGTCGTCAATCTGTCTTCATTCTAGGCGGTCCGGCGCGCGATGGGAACTGTTCGTCAGCCGCCGGCGTCGCCCCCCGGCCTCGGCTCGCCGTTTTCCGCCCTGCTGTCCGCGTGCGGCGCGGCGGCGAGATACGCGGTCCCGCGCATTTCCCTGAGCCTGGAGGCCGTGCGCTCGAACTCGAACGCGCCGTCGCCGGTGCGGTAAAGCGCTTCGGGCTCGGTCTCGGCGGAACAGACCAGCTTGGCCCGGGCGTCGTAGAGCGTGTCGACAAGGGTGACGAAGCGTTTCGCCTCGTTGCGGCTTTCCGGCCCCATCTGCGGGATGCGGTCGATGAAAAACGCGCCGTAGTGGCGAGTGAGGGCGAGGTAGTCCTCTGCGCCGAGGGGGCGTGCGCACAGTTCCGCAAAATCGAACCGCGCCGCGCCCCTGGCCGCGCGGCTGACCGTCAGGGTGCGCCCCTTCACGGCGAAGGTCTCGCGCCGCTCGCGCGCGCCGCAGATCATCCGCGCCCAGGCCGCATCCATGGCCGCGTCCGCGTCCGGGCCCAGCGGGGTGTAATAGACGGGCGCGCCCTCAAGCTTTTCCAGGCGGTAATCCCGCGCGGCGGCGAGTTCGAGGATGTCGAGCCGTTCCTTCAGCATGTCGATGAACGGCGTGAACAACTGCCGGTTGACGCCGTTCCGGTAAAGATGGTCCGGCGGCCGGTTCGAGGTGGCGACCACGATGACGCCATGGTCGAAAAGCGCGCTGAAGAGCCGGCCGAGCAGCATCGCGTCGGCGATGTCCGTGACCTGCAACTCGTCGAAGCACAAAAGCCTCGCCGCCGCGGCGATGTCGTGCGCGACAAGGGGAATGGGATCGTCGGGCGCCTTGCGCGACCAGGCCCCGTGCCTGCGCCGCTCGGCCGCCGGCGCGGCGCGCCAGGCGGCGATGCGCTCGTGGATGTCGACCATGAATTCATGGAAGTGCGCGCGCCGTTTGGCCGCATACGCCGTATTGTTGAAAAAGAGATCCATCAGGAGGGTCTTGCCGCGGCCCACGCCGCCCCAGAGATAAAGCCCGCGCGGCGGCGCCGGGCGGCTCCCGAACAGTCCCGCCAGCGGGCCGGCGCGGCGTCGCGTCAGGGCGGCGGCGAGCGCCTGGAGGCGATCGACGGCGTCTTCCTGGGCCGGATCGGGCGCAAGCTCGCCCGCGTCAACGAGCGCCTGGTATCGCGGACGCGGTCCCCTCTTCGTCATGGTCCGGGCTATAGCCGCTTTGCGCGAGCGCGTCACGGGGCCCCTCAAATCAGCGCGCGTCCTAGTCGTTCGGCCGGGCGGGGCGGTTCCCGTTCTCATCCAGGATCATGGCGCCGTCCTCCTTGAAGAGGGGGCCATGCGGCAGGCGCGTCAGCAGATCCAGCACCGTTTCCGACGGACGGCACAACCGCACGCCCTTCGGAGAAACGACGATGGGCCGGTTCACCAGCACGGGATGCGCCAGCATGGCCTCCAGCAGCGTTTCGTCGCTCACCGTCTCGTCAAGCAGGCCGAGTTCGGCCGCCGGCGATTTGGTCGTGCGCAGGGCGGTCCGCGGCGTCAGGCCGGCGGCGGCGAACAGCGCCAGCAATTGCGGCCGCGTCCAGCCGACGCGCAGATAGTCGACGATCTCGTGGTCTTCCCCGGACTTGCGGATAATGTCGAGCACGTTGCGGGAGGTGCCGCAGTCGGGATTGTGGTGAATGACGATCATGGCTCAGCTTTCCGCAAAGCGCCGCCGGGTGCGGTTGGCGAGGGCGACCAGCGAGAGCATGACCGGCACTTCGACCAGCACCCCGACAACCGTTGCCAGCGCCGCGCCTGAGTTCAGCCCGAACAGGCTGATGGCCACGGCCACGGCGAGTTCGAAAAAGTTCGATGTGCCGATCATCGCGCAAGGAGCGGCGATGCGGTGGGGCACTTTCAGGACATAGGCCGCGCCGTAGGCGAGGGCGAAAATCCCGTAACTCTGTATCAGGATCGGCACGGCGATCAGCACAATGATGAAGGGCTTTGAAAGAAGAACTTCGCCCTGCAATCCGAACAGGATCGCCACGGTGGCGACCAGGCCGATGACCGACATCGGCTTGATCCGTGCGGTGAACGCCTCCACGGCGTCGGCCGATCCGAGGGCGCGCCGCGTCATCAGGCCGGCGGCCAGGGGCAGGGCGACGTAAAGAACGGTCGCAAGAACGAGCGTTTCCCAAGGCACGGCGATATCCGTCACTCCCAGGAGAAAGGCGACGATCGGGGCGAAGGCGACAACCATGATGAGATCGTTCGCCGAGACCTGCACCAGCGTATAGGTGGGGTCTCCGCGCGTCAGTTGAGACCATACGAACACCATCGCCGTGCAGGGCGCGGCGCCCAGAAGAATGAGGCCCGCCGTATACTGCGCCGCGTCCTGGGGCGATATCAACGGCGCGAATACGATATCGAAGAACAAAACGGCCAGCAGCGCCATGGTGAAAGGCTTGATCAGCCAGTTTACCGTCAGTGTAATGAGCAGTCCTTTCGGCTGGCGCGCGATCCCGGCGACGGCGCCGAGATCGACGCCGACCATCATGGGATAGACCATGGCCCAGATCAGCGCCGCGACGACCAGGTTGATGGACGCCGCCTGCGCGGCCGCGATGGCGTTGAAGGCGCCGGGAGCGAGCGCGCCGCCGCCGATTCCGGCGACCATCGCCAGGGCGACCCAGAGGGACAGGTAGCGTTCGAAAACGCCGAGGTCGCCGTCGCCGGTCTTCGTAATCTCGGTCATGGGAAGCCTTACGGGCCGGTGGCGGGGGAATCGGCGTGCAAATCCGCTTCCGCGCCATAGGTTTCACTGTCGGCATAGGTCTGAAACAGCTCCCAGACCGTGCCGTGAGGATCTTTCAGCCAGTACTTGTTGCTCCGGGCGTAGCAGCATTGAGTCTGCTTTTCCGGCGCGAGATCGGCGTGACCGTCCAGCCTTTCGGCGAAGGCGGCAAGCTCCGCCTCGGTCTCGATGGAGACGCCCACATGATCCAGTCCCGTCGCGCCCGCGCCGGGCCGCGCCCGCGTCGACACCGAGACGTTGGCGCGCGGATCGTCGAGCAGCCATTTGGCGTAGTCCGGCTCCAGCCTGGTCGGCGGCTCGCCGAAAAGGGCCGTGTAAAAGGCGACGGACCGGTCGAGATCGTCGGTCTTGAAATGCAGGTGCAGTCTTTTCATCACGCGCTCTCCTTGATGACGTAAGGGCCGCAAAGGCGTTTGTCGCCGCCGCAGCAATCGGCCAGGAGGAAGTCTATGAGGGCCCTGACCCCGCCGTAATCGGCGGCGTAAATGACGCTGCGCCCTTCCTTGCGGGAGAGGATCAGGCCCGCCCGTTCCAGCGCCTTGAGGTGAAAGGACATGGTCGGCGCCGGGGTTTCCATCGACGCCGCGAGGGCGCCGGCCGCCATGCCCGCCGGTCCCGCCTGGATCAACGCTTTCAGCGTGTTCAGCCGCGCCGGCTGGGACAGCGCCGAGAAAGCTTGGACAGCGTTTGAAGTTTCCATAATTCGATAATTATGAAATTATAAAAATAATGTCAATCCCCGTTACGCACAGGGCCATTACGCATAGGTGCAGGGAGGCGTGCGCCTGCGCCTCATAAGATGACGATAACCGCGCTGCGACGCTTCACGCTTCGAAGTTCATGCTTGTGGGAGGGAGGGAGGGCAGGCGTTTCGACCGGCGGCGGGCCGTTTCGGCGTTGCTCAAATTCAGCCCGGCGCTTACTTCCGGCGTGCCAGAAGCCGAGCGACGATCCAGATCGGGACGACTACGGCGGCGCCGATGAGCAGATAAGCGCCAAGGGTCATGAAGACCTCGCCGACATTGTCTCCGATCGCGGCGATGACGTCGCGCGCGCCGGAAAAGATCCCGCTCCAGAACGCTCGCGGGCTGAGTCCGAAAAACGAGAACACCGCGCCGACGATGATGCTGGCGACGACAAGTTTCAGGATGGCGCCGCCGGCGTTGCGGCCGAGAATGCGCGATTTGAGACTATCGTTTTCCGCCATGGCGGACCTCGCTTTGCGGCGCCCGTGAATCCCTTCGCCGACTTTATCGGCGGGCCTGTCCCGATGCAATTGACCCAGATGCAGTTGACGAAGGTGATCGGGGCCGGGCCTGCGCTCGCCCGGCCGCGCTCAGGCCCGGCTCGGGCTTCGCTCGGGCCCGGCTCAGGCGGCGCTTTCCTGGACCACGGTTCTGGTCGGGAACGGGATCGACACCCCTTCGGCGTCGAAGCGTTCCTTCACCGCCTTGACCAGCGTCCACTTCACGCCGAAGTAATCGCCTCCTTCGACCCATACGCGGCAGACGATGTTGACCGAGGAATCGCCAAGCTCGTCGACTTCGATCACCGGCGCAGGCTCGGACTTGATGCGCGTTTCCTTGCCGACTTCCTCGCCGATCAGCCGCTTGGCCTTGTCGAGGTCGTCGCCATAGGAAACCCCGAACACGAGATCGACGCGCCGGGTCGGATAGCCGGCGTAGTTGGTGATGACGTCGTCGAAAATCTTGCCATTCGGAATGATGATTTTCTTGTTGTCCGGCGTCGCCAGTTCCGTCGTGAACAGACCGATCTGCTTGACGGTTCCCGACTTCCCGGCCGCTTCGACGAAATCGCCCACGTCGAAGGGTCTGAAGCCGAGCATCATCACGCCCGAGGCCACATGACCGAGGGTGCCTTGCAGCGCCAGGCCGATGGCCAGGCCCGCCGCGCCGATGATCGCGGCGAAGCTGGTCGTCGGCACGCCGAAGACGCCGAGCGTCGTGATGATGACGAGGGCGACCAGGCCGTAATAGACAAGGCTCGACAGGAAGCCGCCGAGGGTCTGGTCGATGCGCCCGCTCCTGTCCATCGCCTTGCGCACGAGGCCGCGCATCCGCCCCGCGACCCACATACCGATGACGAGAACCGCCAGGGCGCCGACCACGCTCGGCAAAAACGCGACCGCCTTTTCCACAAGTCCGTTGATGAAGGTGACGGCGACGTCTATGTTCTGTCCGGCTGCGCCGGCCGCCGCGGCTGAAATCAAGTGCATGTCGTTCTCTCCCTGCCTGCTGGCGCACGTGCTTACTGCGATCCGATGCGCGTGAAAAGCGTTCGCGCGGCTTTTCAAAACCTTTGCGGCGGAATTGCGGCGGCGCTTCGCGCGCCCCGCGGCGCCGCCGCCCGCGGCCGCTTTCGGTGAAGACTTATCCTCAGCCATGCGCCGGACGCATAGGATGCCGGCGCATCAACCGGGACAAGCCCATGCAGATTTCACAGGCCGGCGCAGACTTCATCAAGTCCTGGGAAGGGTTCGAGGCGCGCGCCTACCGGGACGCGGGCGGCGTTTGGACCATCGGTTATGGGCATACGGAGGGATTTGCCGACGGCCGCTTCGACGCCGGTTCCGTCATCACGCAACAGGACGCCACGAAGCTTCTTTACAGGGACCTTGAGCCGCGCGAGGAGGCGGTCTCCGGCGCGGCCAAGGTCGCGCTCGCCCAGCACGAGTTCGACGCTTTGGCGAGCCTTGTCTTCAACATCGGCGCCGGCGGCTTTCGGACCTCGACGGTTCTGCGCCTTCTGAACGAGGGCGACCGCGCCGGCGCCGGCGCGGCGTTTCTGATGTGGGACAAGATTACGATTAACGCAGAGCTGCGGACCTGCGCCGGCCTGCAACGCCGGCGTCAGGCCGAAAGCGAGATGTTTCTCAAAGGGCTGTATCGGCCGGCTTGAAGACCAGCGCCACGCCGTTGTTGCAATAGCGCAGGCCCGTCGGCGCCGGACCGTCCTCGAAAACATGGCCCTGATGGCCGCCGCACCGCGCGCAGTGATACTCCGTACGCGGCAAAAGCAGCTTGTAATCCGTCTTGGTGTCGAGCGCGTTCGGCAGATGGTCGTAAAAGGACGGCCAGCCGGTGCCGCTGTCGAACTTGGTTTCCGAGGAGAAAAGATCGTAGCCGCAGCCGGCGCAAGCGTAGACGCCGGCGCGCTTTTCCTCGTTCAGCGGGCTGGTGTGCCGGCGCTCCGTCGCCTCCCGGCGCAGAACCGCATAGGCTTCGGGCGACAGGCGCTCTTTCCATTCCTTTTCGGAAAGCTGCCATTTGTCGTAGTCGGGGATGGCTGACGGGTCGGGGCCTTGCTTGGCCATGTCTTCCTCCTTCGCCGCGGCCGCGCGGGCCGCGGCGGCGGCCAGGATACCGCCGGCGAGGCCCGCCGTCACGCGGCGTCTGGTTGGGTTGGTCATGTTGTCGTCTCGCGTTGCCTGTTGATCGCCTGTTGATCATTCGGCCCCTTACGTAGGGCGCGGCGATCTCAGATCATAGCCGCGACGGCTTCACAAAGCGGCGCCAGCAGCAAGAGCAGCCCCGCATTCCTGTTGGATTTGAACAGGCTCAAGCAAATGTGAGAGTCGTGGATATCGAGCCGGCGCGTCTGCCGCGCCAGATGCAGGCCGGCCGGGACGAGCGCGATGAAATAGACCGGGGAGGCGCCGGCGAGCGCCCCCGCGAGCGCGAACAGCACGATCGTCGCGGCGTAAAAACCCCCGAGCCAGGGCCGCGTCCGCTCGCCCAGGACAAGGGCGGCCGACTTGACGCCGATCAGCGCGTCATCTTCCGCATCCTGATGGGCGTAGATCGTGTCGTAGCCGATGGTCCAGAAAATCCCCGCGCCGTAAAGCGCGAAAGCCGCCGGGGTCAGGACGCCCGCCGCGGCGGCGTAGCCGACAAGCGCGCCCCAGTTGAAGGTCAGCCCGAGCCAGGCCTGCGGCCACCAGGTGATGCGTTTCATGAACGGATAGGCGGCGACGAGCCCCAGCGAGCAAAGCCCGACGATAATGGCGGCGCGGTTGAACTGGAGAAGGACGACAAGCCCGGCAAGGCAGAGCCCGACCAGGAGGAGGACAGCGTTCCTCACCGATACGGCGCCGGACGGTATCGGCCGCAGGGCGGTGCGCGCCACCCTGGCGTCGATGTCGCGGTCGACGATGTCGTTATAGGTGCAGCCGGCCGCGCGCATGACATAGGCGCCGACGCCCATCAGCGCCGCGTAATAAAGCAGGACCGGCGCGGCGAACCCCGACGCGGCCGCCAGGGCCAGGCCCCACAGGCACGGAATGAAGAGGAGCCACACGCCCACCGGCCGGTCGGCCCGCATCAGTTGCAGGTAGGGCTGAAGCGCCCTGGGCGCCCGGCCGACCCAGCTTCCGGGCACGGCGTCGGGCGTCGCCGCGTAGGGTGCCGGGCCGGCGGCGGCTTGTGAGGCGTCGGGATCGGCGGATGATTTGGTCATGGATCTTTCTTGACCCGGAAGCCGGGCGGCGGTCAAACGTCTTCATGATCCCGCGACTTTACATCGACGCGCCCCTGGCGTCAGGCGGCGCCGCGCCGCTGTCGGCGGACCAGGCGCATTACCTCAGAACCGTGCTGCGCCGGGAGATCGGCGCGCCCTTGCGGCTGTTCAACGGCCGCGAGGGGGAGTTCGCCGGCGAGATCGCCGACCTCGGCAAGAAGGGCGGGATCGCCGCCATCGCCGGGCGGACGCGGGCGCAGGACGCCGAGCCGGATCTGACGCTGTTCTTCGCGCCGGTCAAACGCGCGGCCGTGGAGATGATCGCGCAGAAGGCGACGGAGATCGGCGTGCGTCGTCTCGTTCCCGTCATCACCCAGCGCGTGACGGCCCCGAAGCCGAACCTTGCGCGCCTTCGCGCCATCGCCCTTGAGGCGGCGGAACAGTGCGGCCGGCTGACCGTTCCCTCCGTAGACGAACCGGTCAAGCTGGCGGACCTGCTTGAGGCGCCCGGCGTTGACCGGCTGCTGTTCTGCGACGAGGCCGGCGACGACGA
Organism: Parvularcula sp. BBD 1991-13; assembly: GCA_001657385.1. Lineage (GTDB taxonomy): Bacteria > Pseudomonadota > Alphaproteobacteria > Caulobacterales > Parvularculaceae > Hyphococcus. The sequence goes on from LYSZ01000004.1 coordinate 27,581, forward strand.
AGCCGAGGACTGGGGCGGGCGCGAAGGGCGCGCGGCGCCGGTTTTAGAAGCGCTAAAGACCTTCGATAGAGATGCTGAAGCGTGGGGCGTCGCCACCGGCCCGGAAGGCGGCTTCACCCCGGCGGAGCGCGCCTCCTTGCGCGCCCGCGATTTCGTCACGCCCGCCACTCTCGGCCCCCGCATCCTGCGGGCGGACACCGCGGCGCTGGCCGCGCTTGTCCTCTGGCAGGCGGCGGCTGGCGACTGGCGGCGGCGTTGAGGCCTGGGGGCTGCAGGCCGCGCCGGCGGGGGGTAAACTATCGGTGATGGCATTAGGGCTTGGCCTTTACCCCCGGTCGGATTACAGCGAACAGGGATGTTGCGATGGCGCGGAACGCCCTGGAGGGCGGCCCCCGCGCGGGAGAGGCGCGTGAGCGAACCGGGCGAACCAGTTGAATCGATCGATCAGTTAACAGCCTATCTGGAATCCGGCTGCAAGCCGAGGGACAGTTGGAAGATCGGCACCGAACATGAGAAATTCGTCTTTTGTCGGACCAATTTGCGGCCGATCCCCTATGACGGCGAGACCGGCATCCGCGCCATCCTCGAAAAATTGAGCATCGAGACCGGCTGGGACGTGATCCGCGAGCGCGACCTGCCCATCGGTCTGAAGGGCGAGGGGGCGTCGGTTTCCCTGGAGCCGGGGGGGCAGTTCGAGCTGTCGGGCGCGCCGCTCGACACCATCCACGAGACCTGCGACGAGGTGCACCGCCATCTGGCGGCGATCGAGAAGGTTTGCGAGCCCATGGGCGTCGCCTTTCTCGGCATGGGGTTCGCGCCCACCTGGACGCTGGACGAAACCCCGCGCATGCCCAAGGGGCGCTACGACATCATGCGCCGCTACATGCCGCAAAAAGGCTCCCTCGGTCTCGACATGATGCACAGGACGTGCACGGTGCAAGTCAATCTCGACTTCGCGTCCGAGGCGGATATGGCGATGAAGTTCAAGACGTCGCTGGCCTTGCAGCCGATCGCGACGGCGCTGTTCGCGAATTCAGGCCTTTATGAGGGCCGGCCCTCGGGCTACGCCTCCTATCGCGCCCATATCTGGACGGACACCGATCCGGACCGCACGGGGCTGTTGAATTTCGTCTTCGAGGACGGGTTCGGGTTTGAGCGCTACACGGACTATATGCTCGACGTGCCGATGTACTTCCTGCGCCGTGAGGGCGGCTTCGTCGATGCGGCGGGGCAGTCGTTCCGGGACTTCATGAGAGGCGCCTTGCCGGCCGCGCCGGGCGCCCGGCCGACCATGGGGGACTGGGAAGACCATTTGTCCACGGCCTTTCCGGAAGTCCGTATGAAGACCTTTCTTGAAATGCGCGGCGCCGATTCCGGGCCGTGGGCGCGCATCTGCGCGCTGCCGGCCCTGTGGGTCGGGCTGCTTTATGACGATGACGCGCTCGCCGCCGCCTGGGATATCGCGAAAGGCTGGACCCGCGAGGCGCGCGAACAGCTTCGCGTGGACGCGGCGCGGCAAGGGCTGAAGGCGCGCGTCGACGGTCGTTCGGTGCGGGAGATCGCGCTGGAGGCGCTCGCCGTCGCCCGCGAGGGGCTGCGCCGGCGCGCGCGCCGCGGCAACCTGAAGGAGGACGAGACCACTTATCTCGACCCGCTGGTGAGGATCGCCGAAAGCGGGGAGACCATGGGCGAGCTGACCGTGCGCCTGTTCGAGACCGAACTGGGCGGCGATCCCAAGCGCCTGTTCGAGGCGTGCAAGTATTAGCGCCGTGACGGCGCCCGCAACGCCCGACGTCTTCGGCGACGTCTCGGCCGGCTGCGATGCGCTCGCCGGCAAGAACAGGTTTCTCGCCGCCGCGCTGGAAGCGATCGGCGCGCCGCATATCCGCCGCCGGCCCGGTGGCTTTGAAGGGCTGTTCCGCATCATCGTCGAGCAGCAGGTTTCGGTGCCGAGCGCCCAGGCGATCTGGGGGCGGTGCCGCGCCGGGCTCGATCCCGTCACCCCGCAGGGCGCCATGGCCATCGGCGCGGACGGGCTGAAGGCGTTCGGGCTGTCCTCGCCCAAGGCGCGTTACGTGATTTGCCTCGCCGAGGCGCTGCGCGACGGCGCGCTCGATTTCGACGCCGTCGCCCGCCTTGACGACGCGGCCGCGGCGGCGGCGCTGCAGCGCGTCAAGGGCGTCGGCCCATGGAGCGCCGGCATCTACCTCCTGTTCTGCGAGGGGCGGATCGACATCTGGCCGCCGGGCGACGTGGCGCTTCTCGCCGCCTACAGGGCGGCCCGCCAGGCGATGAAAACGCCCGGCCCGGCGCCGGCCATGGCCGGCTTCGACGCCCGCGCCGCGGCGTGGGCGCCGCATCGCGGGCTCGCGGCGCATATTCTGTGGACCTATTACGCCCATTTGCGGGGCCGTGCGCCAATTTGACAGCGCCGTTTCGCGCGCGCCGGGCCGGAATTCTCCGCAATCGTCAAACTTCTGTCATGGAGAATCAGCTATGAGTTTTCCACAAGACCTGATACCTTAACGCCGCAGTGAGGAGATTGCTGTCTTCAAGGATCAGCATCAACATTGTTTCGGTGACATGGCCGGCGCCCGCCCGGCGAAAAGGGGCGGCTCGCCATGGTGAACCTTGCGGCCCGCGCGCCCGACGCCTGTCCGGCGCTGGTTCTGAACGCGGATTTTCGTCCTCTCAGCTACTTTCCGTTGTCGCTCTGGTCGTGGCAGGACGCGCTCAAGGCGGTGTTCCTCGATCGCGTCGACGTGGTCGCGCAATACGAAACCACGGTGCGCAGCGCCAAGTTCGAAATGCGCCTGCCGTCGGTGGTGTCGCTCAAGACCTATGTCAGCCACTCGCGCACGCCGGCCTTCACCCGGTTCAACGTCTTCCTGCGCGACAGCTTCACCTGTCAGTATTGCGGGTCGACCGCGCGCGACCTCCTCACCTTCGACCATGTGATCCCGCGCTCGCGCGGCGGGCGCACGACCTGGGAAAACATCGTCGCCGCGTGCAGCCCCTGCAACATCAGGAAGGGCGGACGCAGCCCGAAACAGGCGGACATGTTCCCCGCCCGCGCGCCGGCGCGCCCGACCATGTTCGAGCTGAACGAACGCGGACGCGCCTTCCCGCCGCATTACCTGCATGAAAGCTGGCAGGATTTCCTCTACTGGGATTCCGAACTGGAGCCCTGATCGCGGAGGTTTTGCCGTCCTCCATTCCGGACGTTAAGGTCCGTGACAAGACATATCAGGGGGGCGTTATGTCCATTCGCTGCATGATCGGCGCTTTATGCGCGGGCGCGCTCGCCGCGGGGGCCGCGGGTGTGGACAGGGCCGGCGCGCAAACCGCCGCTGACGGGCGCGCGGCTGACAGGGGTGCGGATTACGGGGGCGCGGATTACGGGGAAACTGGGAGCGCGCCCTATCTCGGTCCCGTGATCGACATGCACCTGCACGCCTATCCCGCGAACGGCAACGGCCCGCCGGGCCAGTTCATGTGTCCCGGAGAGGTGGCCGCGGACATCCGCTACGACCCGGAAATTCCGTGGCCGCAAAAATTCACCGAGCGCGGCTTCAACCCCGCCTGCGACGATCCGATCCCGAGCCCCATGACCGATGAAGGGGTTCGCGACGGGACCATCGAGGCGCTGAAACGCAACAACGCCATCGGCGTTCTCAGCGGCTCGCGCGAGGCGCTGGCCGACTGGATGGCCGCGGGGCCGGGGCTGTTCATACCGGGGCCGAACTTCGGGTCGCGTCCGGCAGATCCGAGTGCGGACGATCTGGCGGCGCGTTTTCGCAGCGGCGAGCTGAAAGTCTTTGCGGAAATCACCAGCCAGTATCGCGGCGTCATGGCCGACGATCCGGAGCTTGCGCCTTACTGGGAAATGGCGGCGGCCCTCGATCTGCCGGTGGGCATCCATGTGGGCGTCGGGCCGCCGGGGGCGCACCTGCTGGACGCGCCTGAATTCCGCATCCAGAACCCGATGCATCTGGAGCCGGTGTTGCGCCGCCACCCGTCGCTCCGGGTCTACATGATCCATGCGGGGTTTCCGTTCGTCGACGAGGTCAAGGCGCTGCTCTATGTGCATCCGCAGCTTTATCTCGACACCGGCGTCCTGCAGGCGGCGCTGACCCGCAAAGCGTATTACGCCTTCCTGGAAGAGCTGGTGGACGCCGGGTTCGCCGACCGCATCATGTTCGGCTCCGATCAGATGAACTGGCCCGGCCTCATCGACGAGGGTATCGACGCCATCAACGCGGCGCCGTTTCTTAGCCATGAACAAAAGAAAGCGATCCTTTACGACAACGCGGCGCGTTTTCTGCGCCTTGACCAAGGCGGCGGCCCGCGCGGCGCCGAGGGCCCACATTGAGCCGCACCGCCGGATGATTTATGGTCCGCAGGGCAGGTGGGGACAAGGGAGCTCGATCCATGAAATTTGAAGCCGGCAGAACCGTGACCATGTCGCGGCGGGAAATCATCCGCGGACTTGCGACGGGCAGCGTCGTCGTCATCGCGCCGGGCTGCGCCTACAATGAACAGCTAGGCCGCAGCCAGCTTCTTTTCGTCTCGCAGGGGCAGATGGCGCAACTCGCGAGTTCGGCATGGACCGACCTGAAACGCCAGGAGCGGGTCACCAACGACCCGCGTTACGTCAACCGCATGCGCCGCGTCGCGCCGCGCATCATCCAGGCGGCGGGCGGCGACCCCTCGCAATGGGAAGTTCAGGTGTTCCAGTCCGATCAGCTGAACGCCTTCGCCCTGCCCGGCGGGAAGATCGGGTTTTACACCGGCATTCTCGACATCATGGAGAATGACGAGCACATCGCCACCGTGATGGGGCACGAGGTGGCGCACGTCAATTTCAACCATTCCGGCGAGCGCTACAGCCAGTCCTCCCTCGCGACCGCCGGCCTGTCGGTGGCGCAGGTGGCGGTCTCCGGCAGTCAGTATCAGAACCAGATCATGGGCGTCCTCGGCATGGGCGCGTCGCTCGGCGTGATCCTGCCGTTCTCGCGCCGGCATGAGCTGGAGGCCGACAAGTTCGGCGTCCGCTATATGAGCCGGGCCGGATACAACCCGGCCGAGGCGATCACGTTCTGGGAGAAAATGGCGGCGGCGAAGTCCGGCGGCGGCCCGCCGGAATTTTTGTCTACCCATCCGAGCGACGCCACGCGCATCGCCCAGCTGCGCCGCGAGGTCGCCCTCCTGCAGCAGGGGCGCGTCTAGCGCGGGTGTTGAGGGTGCTCGCCCGGCGCGCCGGCGGCCGCGCCCTCTTGCATTGGCCGTGACAGGGGCGTAGGTTCCGCGCTTCAAAACGCATCGGCCCGATACGCATCCGCGCCGTCGGCCCCGCGATAAGCCGCCTTAGCTCAGTCGGTTAGAGCGCTTGATTGTGGATCAAGAGGTCCCCCGTTCGAACCGGGGAGGCGGTACCACCTAAATCCCTGATATTACTTAGTAAAATAAATGATCAGAATCTAGGATTTGGCCCAAAATCCCAATTAGGTTCATTTTTAGGTTCATCTTTTGCAGGGTGGACCGAGTGACCCAGATCAGTTTCACAGACCGTTGGCTTCGCAACCTAAGGCCGGACGGAACCCCGTCCGAGTTCACGGACGCCTCATGCCCGAACCTGCGATTGCGGGTCGGCAAGCGCTCCAAGACCTTCTCCGTGATGATTGGCGTCGCGAAATCCCGCCGCCGCGTCATGCTGTGAATATCGGTGCAAAAGTGTGCCGGCTGGCCGCCTGATTCTGGCGGCGTAAAAGTGGGCCAATGAGCGTGTCGCGGGATATTTTCCCGGGTTTTGCGAGGAGCATGGCCCCGGGGATGTACGGCGTGAGCTTATACGAACAGATCGTATCCGCCTCAATGGAGGCGTAGGCGTAAAGCTGGGCGCGATCGCGTTTGACTTGGACGCCTTCTACGACGGTGTTGCGGCGGATGGCTTTGAAAGCTACGGCGTCCGGCTTGGTCTAGGTAGCTCGTTTTAATCGAGGGCAGTCGCCGGCTGTAGTCTTTGTGCAGACTGCTGTTATGTCCGATAACTCTGGCGGACTCAAAGGGTCGACGCAACGCGAGCCAATTGGGCACACGCCTTCACGTTGAATGGAAATGTTTTCCCGCTTCGAGTAGAGTCCTGTTTTGACCTCTTGGAAGCTGTGCATGCTTAAAAGAACTCTTTGGTATCTGGGGATTGTTCTATTTTTCGGGACACTTAGGGGACTCTCTTCGGAACCCAACCCCGACCTGCCAGCCTACTATGCCTATATTGAGGGCTACGTGTTCATGGCTTTGATTTGGGGCATGATCTATTTCAATGCCGTCATCAGCCAGGTTCCCGTTTCGGGCAGCATAAAGGTGCTTTTGACACTCATGACCGCCATGGCTGCGGGATTGATCGCGTTCTCGTTCTACAAAACCCTTGGAAGCGGAGAAGTCATGGAAAATATTAAGGCCGGTTGGGGAGATGATATAGAATCGTACACAGAGTACCCAATAAAGGGATACCAATTGGTTGGAACATTGATTTCATTATTATATTTGGTTGTTGGCGTTGCGCAGTGGTTTTTTTCGCTTGCTCAACGAGCGTCCACTAAGTAGCTGCGTATTCAGGCACTCCGCTCGTAGCCGGCCATTAAACGCTTCGATGAATGCGTTGTCGGTTGGTTTGCCGGGGCGGGAGAAGTCGAGCGTCACGTCGTTCTGATACGCCCACAGATCGACATCCCGAGAGATGAACTCCGAGCCCTGATCGACCCGGATTGTCTCCGGATAGCCGATCGCCTTGCAAACGCGTTCCAGGGTTTCGACGACATCTTCACCGCGATAGCTAAAGCGCGGATCGATGACGGGCGAAAAACGTGAGAACGTATCTACAACAGTCAAGATGCGGATCTTTCGGCCTGTCGCCAGCTGGTCGTGAACGAAGTCCATGGCCCACGTTTCGTGCGGTCCCGTGGCGTCTTTTCGGTCATCCCGCAGCTTCGCCTTCACGCGCCGTTTTGGCGGCTTTTTCCTAAGCTGCAGGCCCATTTCGTTATAGATCCGGCGCGTTTTCTTGTGATTGATCTCCCAACCTTCACGCCGAAGCATCACGTGCACGCGCCGATAGCCATAGCGCACACGCGTTTCACGGATTTCCTTCATCCGCTGTTCGATCGCGGCCTGGTCGGGCCGACGAGATTTGTAGCGATAGCTCTTCGGATCGAGTTGAATGACGCCACACGCTCGGCGTTGCGACACCTTCCAGATCGCCTGCATCTCGTCGACCAGCGTCCTCTTCCGAGCAGGCCTCAGAGCTTTCGCTTGATGACGTCCTGGAGCATCTCCTTGTCAAGCGCGAGGTTGGCGACGATCTTCTTCAGCCGCGCATTTTCCTGCTCAAGCTCGCGCATCCGTTTCATCTCGGACGGCATCATGCCCGCGTACTTCTTCGTATCCGGGCGGCGAAGTTCCCCGCCGTGAAAAGCCTCGATACGTTCGACTTCAAGGCGATCCCGAAGCTGAACAAGACATTGGTTCAGGACCTGGCGCGCTGCGAATATATCGGCCGCCGCGAGAACATCATCGCCCTGGGCCCGAGCGGAACCGGCAAAACCCATATCGCCCTGGGGCTTGGTCTCGCCGCCTGTCAGAGAGGGCTCGCCGTGGGCTTCACAACGGCTGCCGCGCTCGTCCACGAATTGATGGAAGCGCTGGACGAGAAACGGCTCCTGCGTCTTCAGCGCCAGATCGCCAATCTGAAGCTCCTGATTATCGACGAACTCGGTTTTGTGCCGCTGTCGAAAACCGGCGCGGAACTGCTGTTCGAGGTGTTCTCGCAGCGTTACGAACGCGGGGCGACCATCGTCACGACCAATTTGCCGTTCGACGAATGGACCGAAGTGTTCGCCTCCGAGCGTCTCACCGGGGCGCTGCTCGACCGGCTCACTCATCACGTCCATATCCTGGAAATGAACGGCGAAAGCTATCGGCTCTCAGAGGCCAAGAAGCGCCGAGCCGAAAAACCGGCGTCATAAGAATACTGAAAATCTTTCGCCCGGCCGAAGGGCTGAACTCATGGAAAAGGCGCGCTTTGACTCGTGGGCGGTCAGCGCGCTTTCCCACAGTTCAGCGCACATCACGCCAGCCTCAGTGGTACAGTTTTACGGCGCCAGACTGGTACGTTTTTACGCCGCGATTGACAGACTCCAAGGCCCGGCGCGCATTGATAGAACTTATCTTAACTGCCATATCGGGCTGCCAATTCAACATAAACTGCCATATATCGCGGTTAGCATATCCGTGGCGGCGTTGAAATAGTTGGTCAGTGGCACGCCCGGCGCCTTATCCGGAGAGACTCTTGTCCGAAATCTGTAGGCAGATTTCGGACGGGCTTTGGCTTTGGCAGGCATGCCCATATCTTGAGATCCGCCGGCCGCAGAATTTCCTGTGCCGTGACGAGTTCGCAGGTTCCTCTGCGCCTGGGCCGCGACGGCGCAGTACTACAAATACTCGCATGCCAGCATCCAAAGTGTGAGGTTTCGTATCACATTGGCAAGCTGGTCGGGCGGCCTTCAGTGGCCTGCTAGTCTTGTGCGAGGGTAAGAATAGTGAGTTGAGGCTACGCCGGCGGCGTGACGAACCCTCTGCACCTGGCGGCAAAAGCATGGGAAATCTCACAGGCCGAAGAAACACCAGGCCGGCCGCTCCGATCACTCCATGGTGAGGCTTTCAACCCTGGCTGATTGGGAGCCAATGGGCCGCTGATTGGAAGTGTGGGTGGCAATCCACACAGCGGGGCGCGGTTCCTCAACATGCATGCCGCAGCCAGCGTGCCGGAGGAGAACATGAAGCTCGCCTTCGTCATTCACGGCCGCGCGGTCTATGACGTGACGCGGCAGGATCTGTACGGGGAGGCGGTCTGCGGTGAAAACGCGACCGCGCCGCTTGTCGCCGCGCTGATCGAAAAGGGCGTTGACATATATGTCTGTGGACAGAGCGCCGCTTACTACGGCGTCACGACCGCCGATCTTCTGCCCGGCGTCAGGATGGCCCTGTCCGCGATGACGGCGCATGCGCTGCTGCAACAGGACGGCTATACGGGCATTCCGTTCTAGGGTTTTCAGGCGCGTTGGCTCGTGGTGGTCAAGCCCGATCATATAACCTATTATAGCCGCGCGCCGGGGAGCGCTGTACCGCCCGTCGCAGGGAGGGCGGCTTAGAGACGTGGCCGGACTTTTAGATCACGGAAGCCTTAGACTGGTCGATCTCCTGAGCGAGTCGGCGAACAGGGCGATCGAGTCGATTGAACGGCGTTTCACCTATGAAGACGGGCGCGTGATTTTCGCGGCCGGCGATGTGGATCAGCGCCTGCTGATTGTGCGCTCGGGCGCAGTAAAAATAGGCCGCATCGGCGCTGACGGGCGCGAAACGATCCTCGCCGTGCTGGGGCCGGGCCATTTCGTCGGCCTGGTCGGCGTCATGGTCGGGCGTGTGCGCGGCCAGAACGCGGTCGCCGTCGGCGAAACGACGCTCGGCCATCTGGATAAGGACGACTTTTTCGCGCTGATGGATGCTCATCCGGAGATCGCCCGCGCGGCGCTTCCGGCCGCCCTGAGCCGGTTGAGCGCGGCCCTGAATTTCATCGACGACGTGCGCCGCCTGCCTCTCGCTGTCCACACGGCGGTCTTTGTGCAGAGCATGCTGAAGGCGTCCGGGGAGGACGGCGTCATCCGCTGGAGCCAGTCGGATATCGCGCTCGCCGTCGGCGGCTCGCGGGTCTCGGTCGGCAAGGCGCTCAAGCGCCTGGAGAACGCCGGTTTCATTCGTCAGAAATACGGCGTTATCGAAGTTTGCGATCCGCAGGCCCTGGCCGCGTGGATCGATGCGGCGAGGGCGACGCATATGAATGATTGAGCCCGGCAGGAGTTACGGCGCGGAGACGGGCTCAAGCGGGGGCAGGGCCAACTCGCGGTCATAAAGCGACCGGGTGGTCTGCGCGGTCGGCGAATAGATGCGGAACGTCACCCGGTACGGCCGGCCCTCGGGAGAGGGCAGCCAGTTGCGGTTGAGTTCGCCCCCCGGCGCGTCGGGCTGGATGTAGAGATCCAGCGATCCGTCTTCGTTGTATTTCAGATCGTGGCGGCTGCCGATGGAATAGCGGTTGATGGGATTGTCGACCAGGAGATAGCTGTCGCCGTCATACATCGTGACGGACCAGAAGCCGAGGTCATTGATCTCGGGGATGTCCTCCGGCTCGAAGCGCATCGTGTAGCGGCGCGCGCCGTCGAGCGGTTCGTTCTCCGCGTCGAAATACGTGTAGAAATAAATCGCCTCCTCGGGGTCGTTGCCCAACAGGCCGACAAGCGAGATCGCCGCGCGGGCCGCGTAGTCGAAGACGATGTTGTCGGCGTACCGCGCGGTGTCCCAGCCGGTGGGGAAGCGTCGGCCGCGATTGCGCCGCAGATACTCCATGACCGCGGGGCCGTCCTGAAGCGCGCGCAACACCCCGGCGCGCGTGTCCGGGTCGAGCGCTTCCGGATCGAAAGGCCGCCCCGGCTCCAGACCGATGCGCCACAGCGTTGCGTTCATTGCCGCGTGGCGTTTGGGCGGCGGGTTTTCGCCGAGCAGCACCGCGGCCTTTTCAAATCTTGCGAACGGCCCCTTGAAGTCCTTTCTTGCCTTCGGTGCCGGAATGGCGGGCCGGATGTCGGTCGGACCGTCAGCCCATGCCGAAAGCGGCGTCAGCGACATCTGGTCCTGATAGGCGCGCACGGTGGCGAGATCCTGTTCGTTCCGCCGGACCGCAAGGCGGATAGCGAGAACAGCGGAATTGGTGTCGACCTCGACCTTTTCAACACCGGGCGGCAGCGCGCCGTCCCAGTCCGGCCCGACGAAGGCGAGCTGCGCCGCCTCGCCGCCATTGACGCGCGGCGAGTAATGGTAGGTCTGGTTTTCCATGTAGGCGTTCGTGGTCTGCACCACGGCGTAGCGGTCCTGAATGGCCGGCATGTCGAGAATCACGGGCTCGGCGGCGAGGTCCAGCGCGACGCCCGTGTACACCGTGTCGTTATTCGGACTGTAGGGCATGTCGCTCCCGGCGTCCGCGAGCCATGACATGTGTCCCAGCCGGTTCAGCGGCGCCATCGGGCCATTGGCCTGCGCCTCGGTCAGCGTTTCGCGGCGCTTGCGTTCGCGCTCCAGGATGAATAGCGGATAGGTGTAAAGATAGGCCTGAAGCGCGAGGCTGTAAGCCAGCGCCTCGCGCCCCTGCGCGTCGGTCTCGCCGATGACGACCGTTTGCGCGCCGGTCTGGGTCCCGGTCTCCGCGCCGGCGGGGGGCGGGGCGGGCGCGCAGGCGGTGGCGGCTGTCGCGGCGGCGGCGAGGAGCGAGTGCTTCAAGATCATTAAACGAACCTTTCGATCAGAATTGAGCGGAGAGACGCGCGCCTATCGTGCGCGGCGCGCCGGTGTTGCAGCGAACGAACGTCCCGCCTGTCGTCGGGTCGGTCAGCCCCAGTTGGCCGCCGAGCGGCTGGTAGAAGCTGACGTCGCAAAAGCCCTTGTCGGTGAGATTTTCTCCGAACACGGAGACGCTGACCATCTCGCCCGGCGCGCTGACCGTGAGGCGAGCCGACACCAGCGCGTAGCCGTCCTGCAAGACCTGCGGGTTGTTGTCGATCGCGCCGCCGACGAATTGCGAGCCGATATAGTTGAAGCCTGCATTCGCCCGCCAGCCCCAGTCCGCAACGGCGCCGTCCAGGTTGACAAAGAGGTTGCCGGTCCATTCCGGCGCGAAATGGTTGCGCCCGCCGGTGAGGTCCTGAACCGACCGGTTGCCGCCGACCGGGCCGCAGCCGTCAATCTCGGGGCTTGAGGGCCTGCATCCGGGCAGCGCCTGGGCGCCCTCGAACGAGGTAAATTCGGAATCGAGATAGGCGAGGCCGCCGGTCAGCTCGACGCCGTCGGCGATCCGAAGCGAGCCGTCCGCCTCGACCCCCTGATGGACGAGCGATCCGGCGTTGCGGGTGAGAAAGTCCACCCCGTCAAAACTGCGCGCCTGGAAATCTTCCAGCTCGGTGCGGTAAAGCGTTAGAGCCACATCGAGCCGGTTGTCGAAAAAGAGGCTTTTAAACCCGACCTCGAAATTATCCGCGGTCTCGCTGTTGAAGGTGCGATCCTCGGCGGTGAGAACGGATGTTCCGCCGCCGGAGTTAAAGCCGCCGGATTTATAGCCCGTGCTGTAGGAAGCAAAGACGAGGCTATTCCCGGTCGGCGCGTAGTTGAGCCCGACGCGCAGGGTCGGCCTGTCGTCGGAGAAGGTCAGATCCGTGTCGGCGGGCGCGCGGAAGGCGATCCCGGCGAAGGGGTTCGCGGCTTCCTGCAGGAAACGCCCGTCGCGTTCGTCCCATGTGTACCGCGCGCCCAGCTGAAGCGTCAGCGCGTCGGTAAGCACAACCTCGCCCTGGCCGTAAATCGCGATGCTGTCGGAATCCTGCGACATGCGCAGGTCCGTCGCTTCTCCGCGCGGCGCGTTGAGGCAGGGTGCGCGCAGCGGCGGCGGGGCGAAGCTCGCGCACAGGGCGGGCGTCAGCGACAGCGTTTCGGAGAACAGCGCGTCCTCATGCGAGACGTAAAGGCCGGCGACGAAGCTGAAACGATCGTTGAGCAGCCCCTCCGGCGACGCCAGCCGCAACTCGTGCGACCAGCTTTCGCTCTCAAGGCCGGAGACGCGCCCGGTCAGGGGAACGGTGAGGAAGAAGATGTCCTCATCCACCTGCTGGTTGTCGTAATCGCGCCAGCCGCTCACAAGGCTCAGTGTGTAGCCGTTGTCGAAAGCGTAGCTGAGATCGCTCGAGACGCCCCACTGGACGTCGGACAAATCCCCGCCGACGATATGGTTCACCCGGAAGTCGAACGGATCGTCAAGCTCGGGGAGATTGTCGGCCCCGCCGAGAAGGGCGGTCAGCGTCGCGCGCCCCTGCGGCGTCAGCGTGTCGCCGAGCGCTTCGGCGGCGCTGCGCCCGTCGCCGCTCAGCCGGGTGTGGTCAAGCCGCACCGTCCAGCTCAAGGCGGGCGTGACGTCGAACGCCGCGCTGGCGCGAAAGGCGCTCGTGCTTTCGAACCCGAAATTGCTTTCATCACTGATCAATTCGCCGAACCCGTCGAATTCCGACGCCTGGGCCGCGAACCGCAGGCGCACCGAGTCGTTCACCGGCATGTTGACGACGCCCTCGACCTGGCGGCGCCCGAACTCGCCGAACTCCACGGAGCCGCGCGCCTCGAACTCATCGCCGGGCGTGGCCGAGTTCAGGATCACGCCGCCCGCGGTCGAGTTGCGGCCGAACAGCGTTCCCTGCGGCCCGCGCACCACCTCGACGCTCGCGATGTCGAGAAAGGAAGCGTAGAGGATTGACGGGCGCGGGATGTAGACGCCATCGAGGAAAAAGGCCGTGCTCTGATCGGCGGCGGTGTTGCCCGCCGTGCCGATGCCGCGCACTACGATGCGCGTGTTCGCGGCCACCGCGCCGCGGGCCGCGTAGAAATTCGGCACGGCCCGCCCTAGTTCGAGGACGGAGGTTATGTTGCGCGCTTCAAGGTCTTCGGCCCCCGCGGCGACGATCGACAGCGGCACGTCGCGAATGCTCTGATCGCGTTTTTGCGCTGTGACCATGATCACGTCCACCGTGTCCGCCCCGGCCTGATCCTGCGCGGCGGCCGGACCGCTCAGGCAAAAAGTGAGTGTAAGGATCGATCCTCCGAGCAAGATCTCTTTTTTCATCATAGCCTCCCAAGGCGTCTTCTTATTATATGGTCTTTTATGGAGTCGGGCCGCCCCTTCGGCTCACCGCGCCGGGCAGGGGAAAAAGGCCTCGACCTGATTTGTCTGCAGATATTGCGTGCGCGGCATGTAAGGGCCGAGCGTTTCCGCCAGCGCATCCTGGCGCTCGACGCGCTCGATCGAGTTCGCGAAGTCCTCCGCGCCGAGCATGTGGCGGATCTGAACGACGGTTGCATCCTCGTCGAACATGCCGTCGCCGTCTGCCGCCATGGGCAGCCAGCTGACGCCGCATTCGGGCCGCGCATTGCGGGGCCGGTCTTCGGCCCGGCTCACCGCCACGGTGAAGAAGCCTTGCGGATCGACCGGGATTTCCTCGTCGAAGAGACAGTCGTTCACCCGCGTGTTCACGAAACCCTGATTGGAGCAGATCGACCAGTAGCGCAACTGGCCGCCGCCCATGACCGGGTCGCCGCCGACCGTCTGTGGCGTGGACGGCGCTTTGGCGCGCACCAGGAAGACGGGCCCGTGTTTGCGATTGACGATGGTGCGGATATAGAAATTGTCCGGGTTAGGATAAAAGCCGCCCTCCGACCTCCGCGCATCCTCGTTGATCTCGCCGGTGTAAATGCCAAGGAGGCTCTCGCGGTCGAGCTGGATGTACCACTGTGCAGGCGTTTGCGCGGGCCAGGTGTCGGGCCGGTCCGGTTGCGTGATAAGCTCGCGGTAACGCGCGGGCGGGATGCTGGCCGCGTCGGCGGCGAGGGCGACCGGCTGGCGCGTGCGCAGCGCCGCGCAGGCCTCTTGCCCCTTCAGCGTCTCGCCGGACGCCAGTTCCAGCACCGGCCGGGGCAGCGGCGCGCCGCCTGCCGGGGCCGTCCCGTCATCGGGCAGGTAGATGCGGTAGAGAACTGATTGCTGACCCCTTGCGCCGTAGCCGGGCGCGTGCAGCACGTTCGCCGCTCCGGCTGCCATTTCGGCGGCTTGGCGCGACCCGATAGCGCGCACGGTCTCGGGCGGGGCGTCGCGGACCTCGATCGCATAGCTTTGCGCGCGGCCCGCGCGCCCCGAGCCTTCGACGAACGGGTTCGCGCCCGCCTCCGGCGCGATCAGGAAGTCGGGCAGGGATTCAACCGGCCGTCCGGCTGCATCATAAGATGCGAAAGACATATAACGACTGGTGGGATAGCGCCCCTCCAGCCGCAGGCGGGCCCCTTCAGGCATGGTGAACACGCTGCCCCAGTAGAAGACATTGGCGTCCGGATAGGCGATATTGATGTACGGATCGGCGCTGAACGGGCCGCGCCGCCAGAAACAGTCGCGCGGGCCGGGGATGGCGCCGGTTGCGGCCCCTCTCTGCGTCCTTGACTTCGTCCCGGTTTCAGTTTGGGCGATCGCGCCGTCCGGCGCAGCGATCATCGTCGTCGCCGCGCATGCGATCGCGGTTACAATGCGCTTGAGCATCAAGCCTGTCCTCCCATGGCGCGCCGGGAGGTTCCATCCCCCCTGATCTTAGCCCATGAGAAAACAACGGTTTGCGCCCGGATGTCTGCTAACCGCTTAGCATTTCCGCGTCCCGGACGGGCGCGGCTGTTCGCATATGCGGAAAACCCCTCTGGCGCTGGTCCGTGAACGTTCGCGGCGAGCTGACGCCGCCGTGGATGCGATGCAACGCGCCTTGTTGATCGCCCAAGACCTCGGTGACGCCCTGTATGAAATTCAAACCCTTAGCAATTTGGGCCTCGTCCACGGCCAGGATGGGGATCTCAAGGCTTCACAAGACCAATTGCTCGAAGCTGCGCGTGTGATCAACGAGCTTGATGCGGAACCGAAGTTCGGGGTGGTCGAGATCATCGACGGGGACACAGTCCGATACAAACTCGCTGGCGATGTCCTGCCCGATGAGGAGCCGCTGGTCAGACAGGGGATCGGGCATGCAGGGGATCGGGCATGATTGGGCGCCTGCGAAGCGTCTACGACGCGGCCCCCCGCGAAGCGGTAGGGCAGCTCCGCAAGCTTATCGGCATGATCGGCAATGTTGAAGGAAACCTTGGCGGCAACGCGCTGGAAGCAGGCGACGTCCAGGTGGCGGAGAAGCGGTTCGAGAACGCGATGCCGTGCTACATTGAGATTCAGGCCGGTGAACGGATCGCGCAAACCCTTGCAAACTTGGCCTTGGCAACAAGTAGACAGAACGAGTTGGAGAAGGCGTGCAAATACTGGAAAGAGAGCATTTCGGTATATGGGCAGCTGAAAGATCATGATGCAGGCGGCCTGAACGAGATTCGGTGGGACGCAGCCATCACGCGCCTCCAACAGGACATGGAAGATGCCGGCTATTCCTGACGCCTTAGGTGTTTTCACAACATTTCGCCAAGGGGCGACGGCTGAGTGAAAGGCTCCTGACGTTACGTGCGGATTGGTCTTATTTGTGAAGTAAATAGACATCATTTCAATTTTTGCATGGCGAGATCAATCTTGTAATTTTGTTCCCTGATGGGCTCATTCTCGATTTCGTATTTCGCGTCGATCTCAAATTGGAATAGTGTCTTTGAACTGAGTTCATGGAGTCGTTCGACCGGCGCCTTGCCGCCTAGCGATGAATGCGGGCGATGCCAGTTATACAACTCGACGCCACAACGCCCACATTACCGAACAACGGGAACTGCTTTATCCATGGCATCCTTGGTATGGACGCCGCGTTTTCGCACATGAAGCAATCGACAAGGCGGGTGCTGAAGTTTTTCGCTGCAGCCTGTCCGGCCGTACATCGGACAGATGGCTCGAGATCCCGGTTTGGATATTCGATCGGGCGGCAAGCACAGATTGGCGGTTGAACCGCTTACACAGAATATCTGACAGGCTCGCTTACACACAATTCCTGACACTTCCCAAATATTGTCGGTTGCCGCGAGAATCCGCGTAAGCAATTGTCTTCTCATCCAGCACTTCCAGGAATCCGCGGCGGGCCGACGCGAAACTGCGCATCGGCCCATCCGGTTTCGGATACGGTCGCCTGATAAAAGCCGTCCCGCTCAATGATAAACGCAATTTCCCGCTCGGTCAGTGCGTCGCCGCCATCGGCTTTCGAAGGCAGGAGCTGTGCGTAGCCCGGCGCCGAGCCTTGCTGTTCTTGAACATTACGCACCGACGGTGTGAAGGCAATTTCTGCAAAGGCGTGGGGCGCGTCATCCTTCTCCCTGAAGAATTATTCAGCTTACAAACAGCGGTCAGAGTCACGGATCGGCATATCATTGATGCTGGCGTAGCGTTTCTGCATCAAACCGTCAGCCGCGAATTCCCATAATTCGTTGCCGTAGCTTCTAAACCACTGGCGATTCCTATCGCGCCATTCATATTCGAATCGAACGGCGATGCGGTTGTCTATGAACGCCCAGAGTTCTTTCTTCAGCTTGTAGTCCAGCTCCTTCGCCCATTTGCGCGCAAGGAAAGCTTTGACGTCGTCGCGACCGTGCAGAAATTCGTCGCGATTGCGCCATTCGGTGTCCGGCGTATAGGCGAGACTGACTTTCTCAGGGTCACGGGTGTTCCATGCGTCTTCGGCGGCCTGGACTTTGGCTCGGGCGGTTTCTTCGGTGAACGGCGGCAGGGGCGGTCGCATTTCGGGGGGGCCTTTTCTATCGTTTTGCATTTGAGAGAGATTGCGGGCTGTCGAGAGGGATGGTTCAACCGCCCGCTTGAGCGGTTAGAGGTCTTTCACCGCCGTGTGCTGAATTGACGGCCAGGTCGCTTCAGCTTTTTTGAGAATGTTCTTTTTGTCTCTTTTGTATTTCTCAAAAATCTCCGCATTGACGAAGAGATAGAGTTTGCCGTCGACAATGTCGGCGTAATGCGGATCGCCGTCGAACTTCTTGCCGAGGGCGACAGCGAAAGCGCAGAAGCCGCCATATTGCGGTTTGTACTGGTCCGGCGCTGATTTGAACCGGCGCGCCGATTCCGCCGAGGCGAAGTAATACGCAACGCCGTCATCGACGACGGTGTGCGCCGCATCGCCTTCCGCAACCGCATTCAGCGTCGTAAGCGCAACGGCGTCGACGCCGTGGAGGCCGAGGGGAACGCCGGCGGTGGTGACGCCCGTCGAGACGTTATGTTCGTCGGCGGCGTAAGCGGACAAGGATGTTGCGAGAGCGACTGCGATCGCGGCGATGGAGGTTTTAACAAGGTTTGTCATGGGTTTTTCCTTCTCTGGGTTGAGGAATAGTCAAGTCGGGTAGGCGGGGGGCGCGCCCGGCTCGCGAAGGGAATGGGGGGCGGTCGCGACGCCGGGCGCAGGAAAGCCGTCCAGGGGGAAGAAGACGGCTGTCCGGGGTCAGCGCTGATACGCAGCCCTGACGGCGTTCACCGTGTTTTCAGTGTTGTCGACCGCGCTGGCGATCATGCGGAAGTTGGTGAGCGAAGCGGCGTAGCCGTTGTAATGTTCGGTGATGGCGCCGGCGGTCGCGTCGGTGACGACCATTACTTCAAAACCGTTTTCGATGAGGGCGCGCATATGCGATTCAGTGCAGAGGTTTGACGACATGCCTGCGAGGATCACCTTGTTGACGCCGGCTTTTCGAAGCTGCAGCACGAGGTCGTTGCTGTCGGGGCCATAGACCTTGTGCGGGCTCGTCACGACGGTTTTGCCGTTGTTGATGTAGGGCTTGTACTGGTCGAGCCAGTCGGCGCCCGAGCCTTCGAAGGCTTCAAGGGTCAGCGCGTGCGGACGATCGAACATGCCGATATTGTGCATGAGCGTTTCGAGCGTTCCTTCGAACCGCCATTTGTGATCGTGCTCGAAATAATAGTGCGGCGAGACGAAGACCGGCATGCCGGTTTCACTCGCAACCTTGAACAACGCGCCGATATTCTCGACCGTACCGTTCTCGGTGATGCTCTTTCCGACAACGCCCCAGGTGACGCCGTCCGGTGAGAGGAAATCGTTTTGCGGATCAGTCACGACGATCGCCGTGTCGCCGGCGGTAATGTTGAAACCCGGCGCCGGCAAGCCGTCATTGATCGGCGGCGTCTTCGCCGTGGCGGCGCGCGAAATTTCGTCGGCGGCGTAAGCCGGCGGCGGCGCCAGGAAATAGGCGGCGGTCATGACGCCGGCGATCAGCGCCAGGTTGGCGAGGGTGCTGACGGCGAGGGCGTTGGCGGCCCGGCTGTAGAAATTGTTCATCTCCCTGTTCCTTTCCTTCAAAGGCGATGATGCGTCGTTTGAGGAGCGGCCCGGCCGCCCGGCTCGCCGATCGAACACATTTACCGATCGGTGAACCTTGAATAGATTACATGTACCAATCGGTCAATGTGTAAAATTTAAAAAATGAGAATTCGACGCGAATTTCTTCCTGAACATGCGTATCAAATTGAAAACAATCACAAAAAAGTTTGTTCCCTTGCATGTTGATGGTGAATCTCATACTTACCGGTCAGTAAGTGTAAAAACGCAGGAAAGCCCCGGAATGAGTGCTTCAAAACGCGACGAACTGGTGCAGAAGGCGCTGCGCGCTTTCTATCAGGGCGGTTTTCACGCCATCGGCATGGACCGCCTGGCGAAAGAGACCGGCGTTTCAAAAACTGCGATCTACAAACATTTCCGCACCAAGGAAGAGCTGATCCTGGCGACCCTGCGCCTGCGGGACGAGCAGTTCCGCAACTGGCTCCTGCGCCGCGTCGAGACGCTCGCTGCGGATCCGAATGGTCAGCTGCTGGCGATTTTCGACGCGCTGGCGGAGTGGTTCGAAAAGCCGGAATTCAAAAGCTGCATGTTCATCAAGGCGTCATCGGAGTATCAGGATCGGGCCCATCCGATCCACGCTGCTTCCGCTGAACACAAACGGCTGCTTGCGGTCGATTTCACTGAACGCGCGAAGAAGGCCGGCGCAAAGGATCCGGAAGCGCTGGCGCGCGAGTTGTTGCTGTTGAAGGACGGCGCTATCGTCCTTGCTCATCTTCACGACGGCGCGCAGGTGGCGAAGGACGCGCGCCGGGCTGCTGAAAAAATAATCAGTGCATCAATTTATTTGCAGAAAGACTGATTTTGCCTTTGCAATATCGGAACCAGCGCACGTGAGTGAGACCTGTCGACGGGCGTCCATATGAAATCGCATTTGAGGCGAATGTCGATTTTCAGAAGGTTGGATAAAGACTGACGCCAGCAGCTACCGCCTTCGTGCGCGATATTCATATGGGCTTTCGCCTTTGATCCGTTTGAACGCAGCGCTAAAAGCGAAAGGACTTCTATAGCCGACTTTCTCCGAGACTGTCCCGACGGTTTCATCCGGACGGCTGAGCAAGTCTTCCGCCAACGCCATGCGCCAGTTCTTGAGGAATGTCATCGGCGGTTCACCGACGATGTCATTGAAGCGGCGCGCCAAAGACGCGCGCGAGGCATTCGTCTTCGAGGCTAGCTTGTCCAGGGTCCACGCATATGCAGGGTCCTTGTGTATTAGCCGAAGCGCCCGCTCCACAATCGGATCGCCTTGTGATTGCCACCAAGCAGGGCGATCTGAATCTCTGGTGGCGATCCATGACTTCAGCACAGCGGTCAAAAGCAGATCGAGCAGCCGATCGAGCACAGCGGCTTGCCCCGGTTCGTCCTTTGTCACTTCGTCGGCCAGAATAGGAACCAGCGGTGAGTTCCAATCGTCTTTGTTTAGAGCCAAGACTGGCGGCAGCGTTTTTGCAAGTTTGTCGCTCACGGTGCTCAAATGCTCATACGCGCCGACAACAAAGACACATTCGCCCGCAGGATCGTTTCCCCAGGTTCGGACGCCATGTGTCATTTCTTCGAGTACGGAATTTCCTTCAAGATCGCAGCAGCGCTGTTCGGGATGGATAATGATGTCCGGCTTCGTATCGAGAGCGCCCACGACACTGTAATGGTCAGGCGCACGCGTTACGGCGACGCCGCCCGGCCTGATATGAAGCGGTTCCGCATTGTCAGGCGCAACCCATAAATCGCCCTCAACCGCAGCGATAAGTGTCGCCGGGGATTCCGCCAGAATGCGCAATCCCCAGGGCGGGCTCATGGCGCAGCGAAGCGCAAACGCGCCGCGGGCGCGCGTTCCTTCCAAAAGATTGGCGATCGCGTCCATGCGGCGAATTTAGACGATTTCGTATGATTCTGAATAGCCCGCGCATGGCCGATCAGAAGTTCGGAGCCTAGGTTTTAGGCGCAACAAGCTGATCGGATCACCCCATGTTCCAACTATCTCTCACAGCAATTCTATGGTTTTGCGCCGTAGGCGCCGGGCTCATGGCTGGCGTTTACTTCGCATTCTCGAGCTTCATTATGACCTCGTTGGCGCGGATTGAAACATCGGCGGGCATTCTCGCCATGCAATCGATCAATGACGTCATCCTCCGCTCGGCTTTTATGCCGATTTTCTTCGGAACATCCTTCGCCGCCGCTGGTGTTACAGCGATAGCATTGTTGGACCTGTCTAGACCGGGCGCGCTCTCAATGATGAGTGCGGGGATCATCTATTTTGGCGGCATGTTTCTCAGCACGATCATTTTTAATGTGCCGCTGAACAACAAGCTCAAAGATGCGGACTCACATTCGGCTTACGGCGCAGAAGTTTGGGACTTGTACCTGTGTCAATGGACGCGCTGGAACCACGTCCGAACTGCTGCGTCCATCGCTTCGAGCGCTCTCTTTTTCATCGCAATCTAAGGAGTCTTAACATGAAAGCATTAAAATTTATTGCGTTCGCCCAGTTCTGCCTCGGGTTGTCAGCGCTTGCGCTGCAACCAGGTTACGCCGCGGTCGACAACGACCCGTCACCCCAATTTAACTCCGGCGACGATGTCAGCATGGCGCCCGGTCACCCCAATCACTTCACGGCGTTTGCGACGGAATCACCGGAAATGCTGGCCCGCATGCCCGCTATCGACCCTGAAACGGGATTACATGTTTCAGAAATCAAGCCAGGATTATTTTATGTGACTGAAGGCGTCTATCAATCGGCGTTTCTCGTCACCGAGCAAGGCGTCATCATCTTTGACGCGCCGCCGAGTTTCGCCCACAAATTGCCCGACGTTATTGCTGAGCACGCGCCCGGCATAATAATCCGCTACCTCGTCTACAGTCATGGTCATAGCGATCATATTGGCGGCGCCAGCGTATTTGGAGATGTTGAAGGACTGCAGATTGTCGCCCATGCGGCGACCGTGCAAAGCATGGAACGAGCGGCCCGTCCCGGCATTCTCGTCCCGACCATAACATATGATGCGCCCTATGAATTCTCGCTTGGCGGCGAAACCGTAGAGCTCACGCCAGCGTCCTTTCATGCCGAGGATATGGATACGATCGTGTATCTGCCGCGGCAGAGATTTGTCATGGCGGTCGACACCATCACGCCCGGCGAAGCTGCGTTCATGAATTTCGGCGCCACGTCTGATGTCGGCGCCTATATGACGTTCTTCGATACGATCCTGGCGTATGAATTTGATCATATTCTGTCAGGTCATGTTTCGGTACTGGGCGCGCGCGAGGATGTGATCATGGCGCGCGACTATGCGCATGATGTCTGGCGAACCGCCGGCGCCGGCATGGCGACTTTTCTCGATCGCTTCAACACAACGCTGGCCGCTCTTGAATACAAGAACGCTAATCTCGCCTATCGGGCGACAATCGAAGCTGTGCGGCGAGACTGCGCAAGAGAAATAATCGACCGATGGACCGGGAAATTGTCCGTAGTTGATGTGTGGGCTGACAGCCACTGCCAGACCGTGATTCTGTACAACATCATGCATTAGCATAGAAGCGCGGCGCCGCTGACCCTGGCGCGCGGAGCGAAAAGATGAAATTGTTGAAACCTATCTTTGTTGTTCTTGGCTCAATAGCAGCAATCGCCGCCTGGTCCGCCTTGGCCGTCTTTGTAGGGTTTTATGGCTGGTGGATGAAGCCGGTTGCGCCACGAGACGACCACGCCGCGTTCTACGCCGAAGCGGTGCGCATCATCGAGGCGTCCAATCTCGGCAATAGCGCGTTCGTTTTGATGGAAAACGGAGACGTCGTCGGTCAACACTATTGGCAAGACCGGCATGGCGTGGATAAAAACACCGTTTTTCCGACGGCCTCATTCAGCAAGTGGATTACGGCGCTTGGCGTCTTGTCACTGGTCGAAGATGGGCTGATCAATCTCGACGACCCGGTATCCATTCACCTGACGCGCTGGCGGCTGCCGGATAGTCCATACGACGAAGACGGCGTCACAATTCGCCGCCTTCTCAGTCATACAGCGGGCCTCACTGACGGCTTGGGGTTTGGCGACTATGAAGCCGACGAAACCTTGCCGACGATTGAACAATCATTGATCAAACCCCGCGCGTCATCGGGGCGAAATGTCGAAGTCGCGATCGGCGCGGAACCCGGAAAGGAGTTTGCATATTCCGGGGGCGGTTATCTCATCCTGCAACTCCTGATCGAAGAGGCGTCGGGCCAGGACTACCAGAGCTATATCAAAGAGAAGATATTGGATCCGCTTGGGATATCGAATTCGTCATTCGACTTTATTGGCGGTATCGGCGGCGCGACGAAGTCATTTGATGCGACGGGCAAACCGGCGCCGCAATATCAATACGCCGCCGCCGGCGCCACGGGGTTCGCGAGTTCCGCCGCCGATTTGACACGCCTCGTGAAGGCGATTGCGGTCGCCGACCCGGCGCTTGGTCTCGGCGCGCAGACTCTGCAGTCCATGCGTGAACCGGAAGCCTTCGTTTATGGCGCCGGCATTTGGGGGTTTGGGACAATGCTTTATGCGCCGACACAATCCGGCGACTCAGTTTTTGGTCATGATGGCGCTAATGAACCGGCGATCAATGTGTCGGTGCGCATTAATCCAGAAACAAATGATGCGTATATCATGCTCGTGAACGGTCACTCGTCGCTGGCGTCCGATATCGGTGCTGAGTGGGTGCTTTGGCAGTCGGGTAAGCCCGATTTTTTGTCGACGGAACGAGTTCTGAAAAGCGCCCTTTTGCCTGCGATCCTGGGAAGCGCTTTTATTCTGTTCCTGTCCCTTCTTTTGTCGAGGCGACGAAGCTGACCGGTGCGCGGCACAAGTTGATCACTTTCAATGGCGCAAACCAGTTGTGCGCGGACCCCGCGGTGAAGTCTCATCGGCGATGAGTTCTGCAGCGCGCGCCTCCTGATAGACGGCTGACAATTCCGTCGGGCGCGCTTCGGCGAGAACCGTGATGAGGGGTCGCGCCTGCTTCCTGATCCTTCTCCGATTGCGCGCGGCCAGGACCCTGGCGCCGCGTGGCGACAATCAGTTTGTGTACGGTGTAGCGTTCAGGCTGCGGGATCTGGACGAGAACGCCTTCGCGGTAAAGCGCGACGGCGGGGATCGGGTTCCGGATGAGGAAGTTCAGAAAATGAAGGTCCCGCGCTCAGACGCCGAGCCCTTCGAGTTTCTGCGGGCCTTCCTGTTCGTCAAATGAGGGCGAAAGGAAATCCACGACGAAGTCGCCGGGCGTCATGCGCCATCGCGTCGGTCGTTTCTGGTCGAGTGAGCTGATCGGGGAGAGGCCAAGCGAGGCAAGCACCTGGGGGAGTTTGGCGTCGGCGCGATCGTCTACGGTCAGCGAAAGCTTTTCAAACCAGGTGATATCGATATCAGCGGTGATGGCCGTCGTTGTTGACGATATCCTGACGCCGAGCTCCAGGTCGTAAAGCTGGAAGGCGTGCGTGCCTGCTAGGACGCCGCCGAGGCGAAAGGCGCCGGCCCGGGCAAGGGCGCGCATAACCTTTCCGGTTGTCATGTCGAGGGCGGGGAGGCGCGCCGCCCTCAACGCTGCAGCTTTTTCCGACGCGTTTGCGCGAAAGGACATTGTGTTTTCCTGGGCCATGCGCCAGCCATCAATCCGCGTACGGGTCTTTTCATCGTCCGCACCGATGAATTGCTGCCTGTGACGCCCTCCCGGCTCGCGGACCGTGACGCACCAATACGCTTTGCCGCCCGTTTCGCGCAGATGCGGCGAGCCCGTCATCTCTTCCGGCGCATGGTGGAGACGGGCTTGAACGAGGTCTTGATAACGGGTCTGGAGGGTGAGCGGGATACTGTCTATGACGTCGCTATACCGCAAACTTTTTTTGTGGTGCGTGATTCTATAAGGGACTGAATAAAAAAGTTTTTTCTTTAGGTGGCTGAAAAATGAACCTAGAATGAACCTAAAACACCGAAAAATGCGCTAGAATCTAGCAAAAAGAGCCAGAATGATAGAGGATTTATCGTCGCCGGGCCGATTTCGGGCGAAAATCGGTTTTTAGGTTCATTTTAGGTTCATCGAAGCCCTGGATTTGCGTGGATTCCCGTGAACCCGCGTGGATGCGGATTCAACCATAAAATGAATTAAGATATTGAAAATAAATGATTAAATCGGCTGAAGCGCTTGGGTTGGAAAAACCAGTGAATAGATTGTGGCTCAAAAGGTCCCCCGTTCGAACCGGGGAGGCGGCGCCACCTAAATCCATGCTTTCCAACAATAAAAATCACAGGAAGCCGTCCTTGACCCGGGGCGTCGCCGTGGCGCGTCATCCTGCGAAAAGGCGCGGACGTTCAGGCCGCGGGGCTTTTGCTTCTCGACAGATCCCGCTGCGGCGAGCGCGATAATCGCACGATGCTGGGAGACAGAATGCCGGGAGACGTCGTTATGCGGCCCGCCGCCGCGCCGGTATGAGAAATCGGGGTTTTCGGGATGGAAAAATTGTTTATAGTATAAATCCAGTAAAATTTCAATTTGGCGCCCAAGGTTGATTTCAGTAAACCAAAATCAAGAATGATAGAATATTGTGCGGGGCCAATACAGTGAGCCAGGATTTTTCTAATCATCGCGGGTTTTATTGCGAGCAAATAGTCGACGCTTCTTATTTGCACACGACCGATTGCTTTTTCATCGGTCCTTTCGCATCCTTGGTGAGTTTTTATTCTCAGCAGCAGCGGGCGCTGGACCTCGTCGGCGCGCTGGCGGCCCAGCAGCGGCTCATATCGGCCTCGACGAAAAAGCCCAAGAAAACCGCCGTCATCGGCGCCGGCCTGTCCGGCCTGACGGCGGCGGCGGCGTTACGCGCTTACGGCTGCTCTGTTGATATTTTCGAGCAGTCGAACTCATTCGACACACAGCATGCGGCCTATCACAGGATCATCCACCCCCTTCTGGCCAGGTGGCCGTTTCAAACGCTTACGCATCCGACGATCGCACACAATACGGAGATCAATTTTCTCGATTGGCTGGCGGGCCCGTGCAGCCTGCTGACCGAAGCGCTGCTCGATCACTGGGAGGAGTATCTTTCGCCCGGCGGCGATGACGAAGCGTTTCGATTTTTCAAGGAAACGCGGGTCACGACCCTCGCCAAGGACCAGGGGCAAAACGGGAGGGTGCTCGTCGAATACCGGCCGAGCGCGCCCGATTGCGATGGCGAGCCGTCGAGCGAGACCTATGAACTTGTGATTTGCACTACCGGTTACGCGACGGAAAACAGCATAGAACTTGGAGGGGCGACCTCTTACTGGAAGCCTGACTGGATCGCTGAAAACGCGGATCGGTTAAGGGAGGTAAGACAGAGCCCTGACAAAAACCGCAAGGTTGTTATCAGCGGTTGCGGCGACGGCGCCTTGATCGACGCCCTACGCCTCGTCCACGGCGATTTCAGAGACGGGTGGCTGGCGATCGAGCTTGCGGCCGAGATCGAGGAGCCGGTGTGCAAAACGATCCGGGACGGCGAACGAAACGCCTTGATGGCGATGCGTTCGGTCAAGACGCTGCCGAGCGAGATCGAAAGGTCGGTAAACCGCACGCGCCGCGTCGCCGGCAAAGGCGGCAAGTCGAAAAGAGACATCGCCAACGCGCTGATGAATGAGCGCCTGGACGGAGACATAACGCGGAACCTGAAAGACTGCTACAATGAAGCCGTCGAGCAGTTGCAGGGCCTTCAGCCCGATCTCGACGAAAAGCTCAAAGCCTCTCTCAATAAAGGTTTTCTCGACGCAAAAAGGGTCGAACTCGTGCACCCGGAAGAGGCGCCGTTCGTGACGACCGCAGCGCCTATCCACAAGCTTATGCTTGCGCACGCCGCTTGTGCGAAATCTCAAATGAAGATTTATCCGGTGCGCGGCGTGATCCTGAAGAATAATGCGAAGCCGGCGCTGTTCAAGCCGGACTCGGTAAAACCGATTTCCATCGCTGAAGAAGACCTGGTCGTCAGGCACGGGGCGCTGCCGAGTATCGAGAATATCATCAGTGACGACGAGCACACGGTAAGCCTGGCGCTCAGGCAGTTTCTGATCGCGGATTATCTGGACCAGGAACAGCGCATTATCCCGCCCGGACGGGTTCCGGAAGGCTACCCGATTTCGCCGTCCCGGCTTGCCTTGTACCAGAACGGCGCTGACGCCTCCAGCGACGCCAACGCAACGTCAATCGGCGGTTCGACCTCCCCCGAGGACGCCGTGGCGTTTGCCGAATCCCGTTTCGCCATGGTGAATAAGATGATCCGGTCATGGGCGAAAAATGCCTATGTCGATTTGAACATTGAGGGCGAGAGATACGAGTGCCGCACCCATGAGACATTAAGTCAGGATAATGAAAACTATTGTGTCGCCAGGTTCGACAGGATTCAAACGCCTGTTTTTGGGGTTGAACTTCTGGATCTGCGAGAAGAGGACGCGCCTTCCACGATGCCCGCGCTGACGCCGAATGACTGAGAAACTGCTTCGCTTGCCTGGCCGTGCAAATCAGTTGAATCCCAAGTTTACTGGCCGCGTGTCGCTTGTTGCGAAAAAGCGATGTCATAAAAAAGAGTCAAACGACGACCTGTTCGCTGTATTACTGAGTCTGCAAACGGGACAGAAATTCCCGGGCTCTTCAGAGAATATTGTGGATTGCGGCCGATTATTCTCGGTTGAACCGATTCCACACGGGATGACCGTCGTCATGGCCAACGAAAACAAGCAATTCAGGACCATCGCCCGCCCGGACGCCGTGCTGGCCGAGCTTTTACAGTGTCATCGGCCGGACGGCACGCGCTCGCCCTGCCGGGCGACATACCACCGCGGCATATCCAGCGTATCCTATGGCGACATCAAATACGAAATCGCAAACCTGATCGAGATTCAATTGATGGCGAAAAAGTCTTTTCACGACGAGTATGATCAGGAGATCACCTCAAGCGACGCCGATGACTTTTCCGCGCAGGATGCGGGCGCCATTGTGACCAGCCGCCAGGGCGATGTGGTGGGGGTCATTGTCGCGGCGAGCGGCGATACGGCCCGGATTGCGCCCCTTTACAGGCTCTTCCGCGATCGCGGGCTGACACCGGCCACTATGAAAAATACGTCGCGCTTTCTCATTTCCTCAGAAGACGGAATGCCGACGGGAAAACCGGCCCCCCTGTTGGACGTGAATTCAGTATCGATGCTCGCGGACGACCTTCTGTTTTACGAGCCGTTGAGCATCAAGCTCGACGATGAAGACGACGAGGCGGCGTGATGGGGCCGAATGACGATCACCCGGCGCTGGAAAGCGTAATTCGTCATTGCTTACAGTTTTTATCTATTGGCCGGGATCTGGAAAGACTCAGCGAGGACATTGAATTCGCGGCGTCGTCCGACGAAGCGGAGATAATCTATATTTTCGACGCCAATCTTTTTGAATTGTTCGTGGCGCCGCAAAAGCAGCGTGGAAACGAACTGAGCTTTCACAGTCGCAACTGGGATACGCCCAGGGGCGCATATGGACGCGGCCATTCGGACAGGTCCCGGGCGATGGAGCGGCATTGCTGGGAGAACACGCTCATCACGTTCGAATTCCTGTTTAACGGGGGGCTTCCGGGACAGCGCGGCGGCTCGTTCTGGATGACCTATGAGCATATGAGCGAATGGGCGTTCAGAAGCGCGAAAATATCGAAGGAGCTGCTTGAAAAGCTGGGTAAGGCGTCCGAAGAAAACGCCATTGATCTCCGTATACAAATAGAAGATGAAGTGCGCCGGTATCACCGCGCCGCCTCGACCAATGATGAGACGGGTCTGGACTACGAGGATCGCCGGCTCGTCGACGACGTCAGAAACATGCTGAGCGGCGGATCCGCCGATACGGCGCTTATCGACTCGCTGCTTCGTTCAAGCATCGGGGTGCGGT
This sequence comes from Parvularcula sp. BBD 1991-13, assembly GCA_001657385.1. Lineage (GTDB taxonomy): Bacteria > Pseudomonadota > Alphaproteobacteria > Caulobacterales > Parvularculaceae > Hyphococcus. Next base: position 56,493 of record LYSZ01000004.1, read on the forward strand.
TGCTGGCCAAGGACGAGATCTTTGAACCGGCGCAACAGGTCAATAGGATACTCGATGGCGGCTTCAGAAAACGAATCAAGCTGCTCGACCGGTTGGTGCGGAACAAAGACCGCGAGACCATATCGTCGATTGAAAAGCTCGCCCGCTTCTGGCGGGAGCAGATCGAGTCGGAGTGCGAAACTTACGAACGCATTCAAATAAAGCGCGCCAGCGAGATCGACGACGTCGCCGATCGCGACATACGCGTGCGTTCCCTTGGCGCGGTGATAACCGATGCGAAATCCATTGCATTGTGCGAATATCTGTCCGCGTCAAACACCAACGCCAATGTCCGTTTCGTGTTTCTGACCGCCGACAAGATTCTCTTTAACGCCTATCGCCGGTGGTACTCGTCGATCGCGCCGGAAAGCGGAGAATTCGGCCAGCCTTTTCTGATGCGGTATGTCGGCCAGTATGTTCCTCTTTTCACGCTGGCGGACAACACGGCCGCCAGCGAAGAGAATTTCTTCCCCGCCTTCAAGCATACGCTTGAACAGGTCGTGGAGATATCCGCGTTGCCCCTCAATCTGTCATATATCGAAAACACGAAATCGCGGGCGCCGATTTCAAGAAAGCGCGACTTGCGTGCGCTGGATATTGTTGAGTTGAACGTAGGGCCGGCCGAGGGGAAAAAACCCATTCTCGAACGGGAGGATTACCGCCGGCTCATCGACGAGATTCGGGAGGCGGAAAGGGATGGCGGCGACGTTGGCGCGGGGCTCGATTCCAAATCGCTGTCCGGGGTCATCTCCACATGGCGCACCATGGAGCGTGCTGCTGTGTCGTTTCGGTCCGACCTGCTTGATCACCGGCTGCCGCGAATGGACGCGGCGCAGAACGACAACGATCCGCGCGGGCGGATCGCCGACTTCATAAAGTCGCTCCGCGCGCAACTGCTTGAAAACTCGATTGCCTGCTGGATACCTCTTGCTGAAGCGATCATCGAGACTTTTTTCGACGACCCGCCGGCCGACCCGATCCGCGTACCGCTTGTGCTTCACCCGGAACTCGGCGGGCCGCCCAGCGACGTGCGCGGTTGGGCGGACGGCCTTAAAAAGAACAGAGAGGAGGCCGGCGACGCGATTGAGAACGCCGAACTGACTTTTGCGGTCGCCTCGGCCATCGCCCTGAGCGCAAGCGACTGGAATAACGCCACGCAATTTACCGATATGGCCCGGCAGGCGTATCAGGTCAGACTGTTCGATCGTGACGGCAGGAGCGACGGCGCGCAGGGAAGGACGATATATATCGACATCCTCTATTTAAGAGGTCTGGCCTATCGTTTCCGTATCGGCGCGATCGGCGCGCCGCAGTCCCCGGATGCCCTCAATCGCATCAACCTGGCGCTGTCGGAGGGGCAGGAAGCGCTGACGCAGTCTCTTGATATTCTTTCCGCATCCGAATTTCCGGCTAAAGACTTCTTGCTCCTTCGCGCCTTCTCGGAGGCCGCGGCGCTTCATATTTTCCACGCATGGGCGGTCGCGCCTGTAACGTCCGGCGCCGATCGGGCGTCGGCGTCGACACTCAAAGACGCGGCGAAACTCGTAAGGCTGCGCCTGTCGCTCTCGAAACGGGAAAACGCATCGCCGCTTCATGCGGACAGCCTGGCGGTAAGGGCGTGGGAAAGTCTACAGCATGCGGAAAAGTATCTGGCGCTGTTCTACGCACTCGACAGCCGGCTGACGGACATTGCCGATGGCTGGGAAAAATTCATCCGGCGTCTCCGCGTTCAAAGCGCGATCAATTTCGTTTCGGCGGCGGTTCTTCGCGATATTCTCAGCGTCTCCACCGGGTCGCCGGCGACAATGGACCGTGTGCGTAAAACCGATCAGCGCTTGCTCAAATACGAAGCCCATGAGGACCTTGTGGAGCGCAGGCTGGACGAGCAACTGAATGTGGACCCCGCCACCTGGATAGCGGAATACGCCGCATATTGCCGGATTAGGGAAAAAACAAATAGAAAATCCGCCCAATGGAATGATAAAATGTCTTCGGATGCGGCGCTTCTTTTGGATCGGCAATGCATCGAGGCAATCAAGACGATCTATTTTTCCACCGACTAGGAACGGGAAGCGGGGGCGTCATGTGGAGGATCTTTCGTTACATAGGCCTCGTCACCGGGGTCCTGTCGCTCGTGCTTCTGGTCCGCTTCGCATTCGATACGGACTTCGTGAGCCCGCTGCTCGTTATCCTCGAATTCTACGACTCGCTCGTCTCGCTGCTCCTGATTTGGATGGATCCGTTCCTGAGCGCTGTTGCGCGCCGGGTTAGCGGTATTATTGGCGTCGATATCCAGATCGCTTCCCACTGGCGACATATATTTGTGCTGCTCTGGCTTTATCTAACGGCGGACGCATGGGCGAACTGGAGCCTGGGGCGAAAAGGGTTTGCGGTCTTCTCTATCGTTTGGGGCGGGATTGTCGCATTCCTGATAAGCGCCGTTGTGGGCGCCATAGAGCTTGAGGCCGCAAGCAGCAGGTTGATTACCGCTGTCGGCGTGGCCGGCATCGTTGCGTTTGAGGGCGTGCGCATCGTCTGGAGCGTTTCTTTGTACAGCGGCGCCAATGGAACGCGGGCCGGCTTCTCCGCGAACTCGACGGAGCGATTGAAAGCGATTGCGTATTATCTCGTGAATTTTCTTTTGCCCGTGATCCTGGTCGGGCTCTTGACGATCGCTGTCGTCGGCCCCCTGATCGATTTGTGGATCGACACGCGGGCGAACGGTCTCCTGGCGTTCCTGTGTTTCGTGCTTCTTCTCTCGGGCTACTGGATGATGCGCGGGGCGTGGATAGGTCTTGTCGACCGCGGCCAGGATGAAACATGGCGATCGCGATTTTCCCGGTCCGGAAGCAGCCGGTTGGGCATCGCCGTTTTTCAGGTGATCGCCGGCGGTATCATCTACTTGCTATTCAACGCGGGGTTGAGCGTCTGGATGACCTAGGCGGGCCCCGCCGGGCCGTTCTGCCCGCCCGCCGCCTTGCCCGGCGCGCAAAAGCCGTGTTCAAGGGAAAGCGCGCGACGGCTTCGCTTGGCGCGTTATCGAACAGGGGCTTCCTTGGAGGGCGCGCCCGCGGGGGCGAGTCTCGCCGGAAGTGACGGGGAGGGACGGATCATGAACGGTGTCGTCTGGCCGAAACGGCCGGTATTGTCGGCGATGTGCGCCGCGGCGTTTATCCTTGTCATTGCTGTCGCCCTCGCCTCCTGCGGCGGCCGCAACGCGACGGGGGCGGCGGCGCCGGTAACGGGCGAGACGCTGCAAGACCGCCTGGACGCGCTCCAGGCGGCGCGGCCCGACGTGGCGGGCTTCGCCTTGGCGCTGGTCCTGCCCGACGGGACCATGCTTTCCGCTGCGACCGGCGTGGCCGATCCCGACGGGCGCGCGATGACCGCCGGCGTCCCGGTTCGCATCGCTTCCATCACCAAGACCGTGGTTGCGGCGGCGGTCCTGCGTCTGTGGGAAGAAGGGCGGCTCGATCTCGACGCGCCGGTCAGCGGGCTGATCAGCGCGGCGCATGACCGGACCCTGCGGGCGGACGGATACGATACCGACGCGATCGCCGTCCGCCACCTCTTGATGCATGCGGGCGGCCTCAACGATCATTTCGCCACGGACGCTTTCAAGGATATGGCGTTGCGCGAGCCGCGGCGCGTGTGGACGCGCGCGGAGCAGGTCCGTGTCATGACGGATACGACCGATCCGGTTGCGGCGCCGGGCGCAAGGTTCTCCTATTCCGATACCGGCTACCTGCTGCTTGGGGACGTTATAGAACGGATCGCGGACGAGCCCCTCGGTCAGGCCGTCAGGAAACTGACGAAGTTCGACGAAATCGGCCTGGACGCGGTCTGGTGGGACGCCGCGGAAACGCCGGCGCCGTCGGCGCCGGCGCGCGCCCACCAATGGCTTGGCGATATCGACACCCATGGCCTGCACGGCAGCGTCGACGCCTATGGCGGCGGCGGGCTCGTGGCGAGCGTTGAGGACGTCGCCCGGTTTTTCGTCGCGCTTTTCGGCGGCGCTGTGTTCGACAAGCCCGAAACCCTGTCCCTGATGATGGCGGCGCCGGGCCGGCCCGAGGGCAGCCCTTACCGCATCGGACTTTTCGCCGGAGCGCTCCATGGCTACGAGACCTATCGGCATGGCGGCTTCTGGGGAACGGATGCGCTGGCGCTGCCGGACGCCGGCCTCTTCGTCGCCGGGGTCGCGCTGAACCAGAGCGGCGTTCGCGATCTGCGCGCGCTGGAGGCGGATCTTGCCGCCATGGCGCTGGGCGTATCGGATGAGGCCGACGCGGGCGAGTGACGCCGCGCGCCTGAGCTGGCTGGGCCGGCCTAGCCCTGCCGGAATGTAAATAAATTTCATTTCAGGTGAGCTTGAATGCGCCGCCATAGGGTCCGGCGCGCCGTCCCCGATTAGAAAAAACCCTGACCTTACAGTAAAAAGGAACGCTTTTCAGGGATGCGCGGCGTCTTTCGCCGGCGGGGCGGGCTCGACACGGCGACGCTTTTGCGTAGTATTTGCAAAAAATTACATCAACCGGACAGGCCCTCCGATGAGAAAACCGGCGCTCAGTTTTTGGCAGATCTGGAACATGTGTTTCGGGTTCTTCGGGATACAGGTCGGTTTCGCCCTGCAGAACGCCAATGTCACGCGGATTTTTCAGACCCTGGGCGCGGAGGTGGACAAGGTGGCGATCCTGTGGATCGCCGCGCCGATGACCGGGCTTCTCGTCCAGCCGGTCATCGGCCATATGAGCGACCGCACCTGGGGGCGGCTCGGCCGGCGCCGGCCGTACTTCTTTTACGGCGCCATCGCCACGACGCTGGCGCTTTTCATCATGCCGAATTCGCCGGCGCTTTGGATCGCCGCCGGGATGCTGTGGATCATGGACGCGTCGATCAACGTGACGATGGAGCCGTTTCGCGCCTTTGTCGGCGATATGCTGCCGCACCGTCAGCGTACGGCCGGTTTTTCCATGCAGAGCTTTTTCATCGGCGTCGGCGCCGTGTTCGCCTCCGCGCTGCCCTGGGTGCTTGCCGAATGGTTCGGCGTCGCCAACACCGCGCCTGCGGGCGTCGTGCCGGATTCGGTCAAAATCGCTTTTTATGTCGGCGCAGCTTGCGTTTTCATCGCGGTGATGTGGACGGTGTTTTCAACGCGGGAATATCCGCCGGCGGATCTCGCGGCCTTCGAGGCGTCCGAGCCGCCCATCGGCGCCGGCGCCGAGAGCGCGGGGCGGGGCGGCGCGCGGTCTTCCCCCCGCCGGTTTTACAGCCTCGGCGGCGTCTTTTTCCTCACCGGCGGGCTTGCGAGCGTCATCGTCGCCCAGGTCGCCGCCGGCGGCATCCGCCTGGCTGAGGATGCGCTGCAAGTCAACGATCTATACTTTGTCACCGCGGGGCTCGCGGTTTTCGGCCTGATGCTGATCGCGGCCGGGCTGTTGAAACAGCGCGGCGCCGTCGATAATCCGTTTTCGGAGATTATGGACGATCTCTTCGCCATGCCAAGGCGCATGCGCCAGCTTGCCGTGGTGCAGTTTTTTTCCTGGTTCGCGCTTTTTTCAATGTGGATTCACACCACGCCGGGGGTGACGGCTCATCACTACGGCGCGACGGACGCGACGTCTCTCGCCTATAATCAGGGTGCGGACTGGGTCGGTCTGCTGTTCGCCGTCTACAACGGCGTCGCCGCGCTCGCGGCCTTCATCATCCCGTGGCTGGCGGCGCGCACCTCGCGCAAGACGGCGCATGTGATCAATCTCCTGCTCGGCGGCGCGGGCCTCGCCTCGTTCGCGGTGATTCGCGACCCGGCGCTGTTGTGGGTCGGGATGATCGGCGTCGGGTTCGCCTGGGCGTCGATCCTGTCGGTGCCCTATTCCATCCTGTCGGGCGCCTTGCCGGCGCGGAAAATGGGCGTTTATATGGGCATATTCAATTTCTTTATCGTCATTCCGCAACTCCTCGCCGCTAGCGTTCTTGGCGTGTTTGTGAAATATGTCGTTGACGGACAGGCGATTTACGCGCTCGTTCTTGGCGGCGCGTGCATGGGGCTCGCCGCCCTTGCAACCCTGTTCGTCGACGATCCGGCGCGGGAAATGGGGCGAGAGACGGGGCGAGAGACAGGGCGATTGACGGAAAAAGGCCTTGAAGGACGATGAACCAGTGAAGCGGAGCGTGCGCCTTGAAGATCTTGCGGCGCTGGCGGACGTCTCCATTGCGACGGTCTCGCGCGCGCTGAACGACAGCCCGGCCGTCAACGAGGCGACCAAGCGCCGGATCTGGCAGATCGCGCGCGACAATGATTACGCTTTCCGCCCCCACATGCCGGCGATGCTGACCAGCGCGTCGAAAACGGTCGGCGTGGTGATCCCGACGCCCCAGGGGCGCCGGGGCAGCCTGGCGGATCCGTTCTTTCTCGAACTTCTGGGCGGCATCGGCGAAGCGGCGCGCGACGCCGGCTGCGACATGATGGTTTCGCATATCGCGCCGAAAAACTATGACGATCTGTCGGGAATCCTGTCGTCGAGCCGGGCCGAAGGCGTGATCTTCCTTGGTCAGAGCTTTCTCCATGAACGGTTCAACCGGCTGGCCGAGCAGAACGATGCGCGCTTCGTGGTCTGGGGGGCGGCGCTGCCCGGGCAGCGCTATTGCTCCGTGGGCAGCGATAATATCAAGGGCGGCAGGCGGGCTGCGTCGCACCTGGCGCGCCTCGGCCGCCGGCGCATCGCGTTTCTCGGCGACACGGAGGCGCCGGAAGTCATGCAGCGCTACCAGGGCTATTTGCAGGCGCTGGACGAGGCGGGGCTGCCCGAGGACCCGTCGCTGGTGGCGCCCGCCCATTTCGAAATCGAATCGGCGGAAAGCGCCATCGACCAGTTCGTCTCCAGCGGCGTTACCTTCGACGCCGTGGTGGCGGCGAGCGACCAGATCGCGCTGGGCGCGATCCGCGGCGCCATGCGCAGCGGCCTGCGCGTTCCCGACGACATCTGCGTCGTCGGATATGACGACATTCAGCTTGCGCGCTACAGCCAGCCGGCGCTGACCACCATCTCGCAGGACGTCATGCTCGCCGGGCGTCTCATGCTGTCGAAGGTGCAGAGCCTAGCGCTCGGCCACGAGATCCGTTCAGAGCGTCTGCCTACGGAGTTGATCGTTCGCGAGTCCTGCTCGGCTTGACGTCCGCGCGGCAGCGCCAATCCGGACAATGGCGGCGGCGCGCTGAACCGGCCCGTTTATCCGTCAAAGCGAAATGGCGAGGCGAACGCGGCCCAGCTTTGCGCGCCGGCGTCCTTCTCTGAAAGAAGGGCGTCCTTCGCCGTCGGCCCCCAGTCGATAGCAAGGTCCGGATCGTCCCATTTCACCGCGCCGTCGCTTTCCCGGTCGTAATAGGCGTCGACCTTATAGGCGACGGCGGTGTCGGGTTCGAGGGTGATGAAGCCGTGCAGGAACCCTTTCGGGACGAAGATCTGCCTGCCGTTCTCGGCGGAGAGTTCCACGCCGACCCACCGGCCGTAGGTGGGCGAGCCGAGGCGCGCGTCCACGGCGACGTCGATGATTGCGCCGGCCAGAACCCGCACCAGCTTGGACTGGGCGAAGGGCGGCGCCTGGAAATGCAAGCCGCGGACGGTTCCCGCGCGCGCGGAATGCGAGTGGTTGTCCTGAATGAAGTCGACCGCGACGCCCGCCTCGGCGAAGCGCGCCGCGTTGAAGGTCTCGGTGAAGAAGCCGCGCGCGTCGGCGAAGCGTTTCGGCGTCAGGACGAGCACGTCGGTAAGGGGGGCTGTCTTTTCAACCTCAAGCATGATCTCCATGTCCCTGGTATGGCGCGGCGCGCCGCTTTGCGGGGGCGCCGGGGATGGACGTTTTTCGCACGCGGTTTTTGGCGCGCGGTTTCTTGCGCGCGCTTTCTGGCGCGCATCGGCGAACGCGGATTTTCTTGCGCGGATCCGCACGCTTGTCCAGCGCCGCCCGAAGAGGCGCGAAAAACCGGCGGCCGGCGCCCGGGCCGGCCCAGTGATCCGCCGGCGAAACAGTCCCCGGTTTTTCCGCAGTTTTATCCCCGCCGAGGGCCGGTCCGGGGAAAGGCGGGAAAAGTTATGACCGCGACATCTTGCGTCGTAGCCTGAAACCGTCGCAATATGTTGTGTAGATTTAGCGACGTCGTTATCGCCCGGCAACCCGTCGTTTACTAACCCCTGGATATGAAGGTTCCGCATCCATGCCCGACGCTTCCGCCCCGACTGCCGCTTCTCAGACTCCCGCTTCTCCGTCTGTTGCTTCCCCTTCCGGCGCGCCCGGTCTCATGACGCCGTCCTTCGCCTATAAGCCGTTTCGTTATCCGTGGGCGTATGATTTCTGGAAAAAACAGCAGCAGGTGCACTGGATGCCTGAAGAGGTGCCGCTGGGCGAGGACTGCAAGGACTGGGCGAACAAGCTTTCCGACGCGGAGCGCAACCTGCTGACGCAGATTTTCCGCTTCTTCACCCAGTCGGACGTGGAGGTCAACGACAATTACATGGAGCGCTATGCGCGCGTCTTCAAGCCGACCGAGGTGAAGATGATGCTGTCGGCGTTCTCCAACATGGAAACGATCCACATCGCCGCCTACGCCCTCCTGCTCGAGACCATCGGCATGCCGGATTCGGAGTTCACGGCGTTCCTCGAATACAAGGAAATGGCGGACAAGCACGACTACATGCAGGAATTCGGCGTCGACAGCGACCAGGACATCGCGCGCACCCTCGCCATGTTCGGCGCGTTCACCGAGGGGCTCCAGCTGTTTGCATCCTTCGCCATGCTGATGAATTTCCCGCGCTTCAACAAGATGAAGGGCATGGGACAGATCGTATCATGGTCCGTTCGCGACGAGTCGCTTCACTGCGAGGGCATGGTCCGGCTTTATCACGCCTTCGCGCGGGAGACGGGCTGCGTCACCAGGGCGGTGGCGGACGACATCATCGATTGCTGCCGGACGGTGGTCGGCCTGGAGGACAAGTTCATCGATCTCGCCTTCGAGATGGGCCCGGTCGAGGGCATGACGGCCAAGGACATTAAGCAGTATATCCGCTACATCGCCGACTGGCGTCTCGGCCAGTTGGACCTGCCGAAGATCTACGGGGTGGAGAAACACCCGATCCCGTGGCTGACGGAAATCCTCAACGGCGTCGAACACGCGAACTTCTTCGAAGCGCGGGCCACGGAATATTCCAAGGCCGCCACCAAGGGCGCTTGGCACGGCGCCGACGGCGTCTGGGAGAATTTCGACGCGATGATGAAGCGGCGCGCGGCGGCGCCGGCGGAGTAAAACGGCGTCTTTTTTATCTCCTTGTCATCTTTATCCCCTCAATTAGCCGGGCGCGCCGTCGAGTTGGGCCGGCGCGGCCGGCGCCAGCGGTTGCGCCGCCAGATCCGCGCCGAGAAAGTACGGCCAGACGAACAGCGCCAGGAGGCCCTTCCAGAAGCCGAGCTGTAAAAAGCCGATGGTAAAGAGCCATCCGACGAACCACAGCGCCCCAAGCGAGCCGTGCTGTTCGATGCGTATGGATTTGGTCATGATCGTTTCTCCGTATGCGTCCGCAAGGGCGGGCCAGTCGCCGTCTGGCGCCGGCGCGGCGGCGGGCCGACCATAGCGCAATCGCGCCGGCTTTGATAATGCCTTCTCCCCAAGGCCTGGCGCGATGCGGGGCGGCGCGCCTCGATTTTGCGCGGCCGAATTTTGCGTATCTGGATCTTGCGCACCGGAGGCCGGCTCGTCATTTAAGCGCCGCCGCCTTATGCCCGTGCGGCGTTTCAATCTAGTTTCCGGGCGCAGCAAAAGGTTGAGGCATGGCCAGAGCACAGGAAAAAGCGCAATTGACGATCCGGCGCGCGGTTCCCGCCGACATCGAAGGCGTGGTCCGTCTTGTCGGCCGGGTGTATCCGAACATGGGCACCTATCCTTTGCGCACAGTGAAGGGACAGCTCTCGAATTTCCCCGAAGGTCAGTTCATTGTCGAGTATGAGGGCGAGATCGTCGGCTACGCCGCCAGTTTCATGATCAAGGAGGCGGACGCCTTCGAGCCCCATGACTGGGCCAGCATCACCGGGGGCGGCTACGGCTCGCGCCACAATCCGAACGGCGACTGGCTCTACGGGATGGAGGTCTGCGTCGACCCGGACCGGCGCCGCCTGCGCATCGGCGAGCGTCTTTACGATGCGCGCAAGGCCTTGTGCGAAAACAAAAACCTGAAAGGCATCGTATTCGGCGGCCGGCTGCCCGGCTGGCGCCGGCGGCGCAGGGAATATCCCAATCCGATGGATTATCTCGCCGCCGTGCGCCACCGCAAGGCCGTCGACCCGGTGGTGAACTTCCAGTTCCGCCAGGGGTTCGAAGCCTGCGCGATCCTGGAGAACTATCTGCCCTCGGACAAGGACTCCGGCGGCGCGGCGGCCCTCATGGTCTGGCGCAACGCCTACGCCCCCGAGGCGCGCGAGGCCGCCGATCCGGAGCCGGCCCCGAAAGACGTCATCCGCGTCGCCACGGTGCAGTTGCAAATGCGCGTGGTGAACAGTTTCGACGACTTCATGGGCGGGGTTGAATACTTCGTGGACGCCGTATCGGCCTACCGCGCCGACTTCGTCGTGTTTCCGGAGCTGTTCACCCTGCCGCTTCTCGCCCTTGACAAGAAGCGCCTGACGACGATCGAATCCATCGAACGGCTGACCGAATACACCCCGGTCTTCGTCGAGGCCATGAGGAAGCTCGCCGTCGGCTACAACATCAATATCATCGGCGGCTCGCATCCGACGCGGGCCGACGACGGCGACATTCAGAACATCGCCTATGTCTTTTTGCGCGACGGCTCGGTGCACGCGCAGGAGAAGATCCACCCCACGCCGAACGAACGCCATTACTGGAACATCAAGGGCGGGGACGAGATCGGCGCGATCAACACCGATTGCGGCCCGGTCGGGGTGCTGATCTGTTATGACAGCGAATTCCCCGAGCTTGCCCGGCGCATGGCGGACGAGGGCGCGCGCATCCTGTTCGTTCCGTTCTGTACGGACAACCGGCAGGGTTACATGCGGGTGCGCTATTGCGCGCAGGCGCGGGCGATTGAAAACCAGTGCTATGTGGTCATGTCCGGCAATGTGGGCAATCTGCCCGGCGTAGAGAATATGGACATCAACTACGCCCAGAGTTGCATCATAACGCCGTGCGATTTTCCTTTTGCGCGCGACGGGGTGGCCGAGGAGTGTACGGAGAATGTGGAGACCGTCGCGGTGGCCGATCTCGACCTGACGGATCTCGCCTGGGCGCGCGCGGACGGCACCGTGCGCAATCTGCGCGACCGGCGGTTCGATCTCTACCAGATGCAGTGGCGCGACAAGTGAGCCGGCGGCGGTAACGGCCGTCGTTTCGTCGCGGGTCGTAGCGCCGCCGCCGCGCCGTCGGGTCAGGCCCCGGCGAGCGTTTCGGCGAGCGCGAGCAGTTGCGGTCGCATCTCCTCGACCATTTCCGTCGCGCCCCGGGTCAGCCGGTTGAGGTTTCCGCGCGAGGCGTCGTCGAGCCTGTCCGAGCCGCGCCCGCGTTCGAGGCGATAGTCGAAGCGGATGTAATCCTCGCCGAGAAGATAGGTCAGTTGCCGGTGCACGGCGCGCGCCTGTCCGTCCTGGATGGCGGAGAGGAGGGGCGTGCGAAACCGGCCCGCCGGCGAGATCCATTGCGAGAAGCCCCAGCGGCGGGCGCGCCGGAAAGGGTAGACGCGGGTTTGCCGGCCGGTTCCGATGGAGACGACGCGCAACTCGTCCTCGGGAAAGAGGCGCATCGCCTCGGCGACGGCGGCCATGGCCGGGTCGTTGACATAGACCCCGCCGTCGATCGCCGTCCAGCCTGCCTCGCCGTTGGGCGCGTCGATGCGGTGCGGCGGGAAGAAGGTCGGCGCGGCGCTCGATCCGAGAACCGCGTCGCGCACCCGCACCATGGCGAAGCGCTCGCCCTCCGCATCCTCGCGATAGGCGGGGCCGCCGCGGAAAAGAACGATGTCGCGCGGATCGATGGAATAGGCCGGGATCATCACATTGCGGCGGGCGCTGGCGAAAACGAGATCGCCCAGGCTTTCGGCGAGGAGCGCATCGAGCGGGGCCGGATCGTAAAGCGGTCCGAAGAGCTGGGGCAGGCGGCCGATGACCGGGATGTTGCAGAACGGGCGCGGCGGAAAGATACGCCGCGCATTCTCCTCGAAGAAACGGCGGATCTCCGCGGCGCCGAGCGCGGCCGAGCCGTCCGCGCGCGGCATGGCGAGGGCGGCGGCGATGATCGCGCCGCTCGACGCGCCGGCGATCAGGTCGAAGCTGTCGGCGACGGGCCGGGTGTCGCCGGCGGCCCGGAACGCGCCCTGGAGGGCGTCGAGCACGATCGCGGCGACAAGCCCGCGCACGCCGCCGCCGTCAATGGTCAGGATGTTGCGCACCGCCATCGCCGCTCTCCTCTCTGCGCCGTTCCGCGCCGGCGTCGTCAATCCGCTTCGGGCGTTTTGGTCTTGCGCGTTTTCGCCCCTCTGCGGGGACGCCCGCCGTCCCGCCTTTCGCCGTCGAGACGAACCGGCGATGGGTGTGGACAAGCCGCGTACGCGCCGTCATATTCCGCTCAAAGTCCATATTCCGCCCAAAATATGTGACAAATCAAATCACGAGCGCGAAAAGGCCCCGAAATGTCCAACGATCCTGAACGCATTACGATCCTCGCCCGCGAGTTCACCGCCGCCGCCCTTGAGTTCCATCGCGGCAAGATGGCGGAGAAAGGCTATCGCATGGAGGGCTCCATCACGCCCCGCGCCTTCAAGATGATCGAGGGCGTCGAGCCGCCGAAAGATCTGTTCGACGGCGAGCCCCTGTTCGCGGTGACCTTCGTCAAGCGCGACGCGGACGGCTAGGCCGTCCGCCCGGCGAGAGGACCGTAAAGGTCCGGCCGGCGGTCGCGGAAAAATCCCCAGCCCGCCCGCTCCTCGTTGACGGCGTCCGGATCGACCGCCGCCGTCGCGAAGCCCTCCTCCGTACGCGTCATATCGGCGAGGCAGTCGCCGCCATGGTCGCAGATGAATGACGAGCCGTAAAAGATCTGCCCGTCCTCATTGCCGATGCGATTGGCCGCGGCGACCGGGATGACGTTCGAAACGGCGTGGCCGATCATGGCGCGCCGCCAGCGGTCGCGGGTGTCGAGCCCCGGGTTTTCGGGCTCCGAGCCGATGGCGGTCGGATAAAGCAGGATCTCCGCGCCCATCAGGGTCATGATGCGGGCGGCTTCGGGAAACCACTGGTCCCAGCACACGCCGACGCCGACGCGGCCGACCTTGGTGTCCCAGACCTTGAACCCGGTGTCGCCGGGGCGGAAGTAGAATTTCTCCTCGTAACCCGGCCCGTCGGGGATATGGCTTTTTCGGTAAAGGCCCATCAGCGATCCGTCCGCGTCGACCATGACGAGACTGTTGTAATACTCCTGGCCGTCGCGCTCGAAGATCGAAAGCGGCAGGACGACGCCAAGCTCCCCCGCCAGCGGCGCCAGCGCCGTGACGACCGGATGGTCCCGATAGGGATAGGCTGCCGCGAAGCGTCGCGTTTCCTCGGTTTTGCAGAAATAGGGTCCCTGAAAAAGCTCCGGCGCGAGGATGATCTGCGCGCCGTCCTTGGCGGCGGCGCGGATGAACGTCGCCGTTCTGGCGATATTCTCGCTCATGTCCTCGCCGAAGGCGGTCTGGATCACGGCGGTTTTCAACAGGCGGGTCATGGGCGTGTGTCTCCGCTGGGGCGCAGCCGGGGCGTATCGGCGCGCCGGCGTCGCCGCGACTGTACGCGACCGTTGACGCTTAGCGGCGGGGCCGCGAAGTTTCAATCGCAACGCCGCTCAACCCGCGCGCAACAGTCAGGGAGCCCCGCCATGGCGACGCTGGAGATCTATTACTCTTTTCGCAGTCCTTATTCCTATCTCGCCGTCGACAGGCTGATGGCGATCGAGCGGGATTACCCGGTGCAGACCGATTTCCGCCCGGTGCGTCCCCTCGCCATGCGCGAACCGGACTTCTTCGAGCGCGGGCGCAAACAGTTCCTGCCCTACCTCCTCCAGGACGCGCCGCGCGAGGCCGAGCGGCTCGGCCTCGCCTTCGCCGCGCCCAACCCCGACCCCATAGACATGGATATGGCGAGCGGCAAGGTCGCGCCGGATCAGCCGATCATGGATCGCCTGATGGCGCTGGGCGTCGCCGCGGCCGAGACGGGGCGGGGCCTTGCCTTCGCCCGCGCCGTGGGGCGCCGGATCTGGGGCGGGACGAAGAACTGGCATGAGGACGAGGCGATGCGCGACGCGCTGAGCGCGGAGGGCCTCGACATCGACGCCCTCGGCGCGTGGGCGGCGGCGAATGGCGAGCGCCTCCAGGCGGTCATCGCGCGCAACGAGGCCGCTCATATGGAGCGTCACTGGGGCGTGCCGCTGATGGTGCTCGACGGCGAGCCTTTTTTCGGCCAGGACCGCATCGATGCGCTGATCTGGCGGCTGGAGCAGAAGCGTTAAGCCTTCAAACCGTCATCTTGTTCGTGTTTACCGTTCCCGTGGACGCGGCGCGCGCCTAGCCCTATGGTCGCGCGCGCTAGGGTCGTCGTTGCGGTCGGGAGCATCCCGCCGCGCCATTGATGGAGGGGAGAAATGATGCAACGCTTCGCCGCCGCCGGCGCCGGTCTGGCGCTTATGGCCTGCGCCAGCCTGTCGCCGCGCGCCGACGTGGAACAGAGCTTCGTCGATTTCGGCCTGTCGCCCGCGCGCTCGGCCTGCCTCGCGGAGGAACTGGACGAGCGTCTCGACAGCGGCGACATGCGCAATGTGGCGCAGTACGTCGCCGGGCTCAACGCCGCGGCCAGCCCGGGACAGGCGCTCGACGCGCTGATCGACATCGACAATCCGCGCGCCGCCGCGGCCATCGGCGCGGCCGGCATATCCTGCGCGTTCCCGCGCTGACCGGAAAGGCGCCGACGAAGATTCCGCATGGACGCGTTCCGCTCTTCCGTTCCCAACAGCGCCGGCGTTCTTGCGCCGGCGTTTTCCCGCGTCGGCGATGCGTTCGCCGAAAATTTCGCCGAGGGGCTGGAGCTTGGCGCTTCCTTCGCGGTGATGCTCGACGACGCCCTTGTCGTCGACATCCGCGGCGGCCATTCGGACCGCAAGCAGGAAATGCCGTGGGCGGAGGATACGCTCGCCTGCATCTATTCCAGCGGCAAGGCGGTGACGGCGCTGCTGATCGCGCATGAGGTCAGCGAGGGCCGGCTCGACTACGACGCGCCGGTCGCGGCCTACTGGCCGGCATTCGCGCAGAACGGCAAGGAAGCGATCACCCTCGCCGAGGCGCTGTCCCATCAGGGCGGGCTCTGCGGCTTCCCCGACGAAATGCCGCCGGAGACATGGCTCGACTGGGATGCGGTCGCGGACCGCCTCGCCGCCATGGCGCCGTTATGGCCGCCCGGCTCGGCCAGCGGCTATCATCCGCAAACCGTCGGCTTTGTCGCCGGCGAGCTGATCCGCCGCGCGAGCGGGAAGACCGTCGGCGCGCATCTGCGCGACGCCGGGTTGCAGCTCTATTGCGGGATGGGGCCGCAGGAGGCGGCGCGGGCGGCCTACATGCCCAAGCCGCCGCGCGCGCCCGATCTCGGCGAGATCAATCTCTATACGGAGCTTGCCTTTCTGAAGCCCTGGGCGGCGCCGGTCCGCGTTGCGCGCGAGGCGTGGATGGCCGCGGAACTGCCCGCCTCGAACATGCACGCCGACGCCCGCTCGCTCGCGACGTTCCTGCATCCTTTCGTCAATGGCGGCGCGCGCAACGGCAAGCCCGTCCTGACCCAAGCCGCCCTCGACGCAGCCTTCAAGGAGCGCGTCTGCGGCGACGATTTGGTGCTGCCGTTCCGCCTGTCCTGGTCGGCGGGGCTGATGCGCAACATCAACCGCCATTTCGGTCCGAACGAGGCGGCGTTCGGTCATGCCGGGTTCGGCGGTTCCTGCGTCCTGATCGACCCGGAAAACCGCCTCACCGCGGCTTATGTCATGAACCGGATGTCGCCGCATCTGGTGGGCGATCCGCGCTCGGTCCGGCTCCTGAACGCAGTCTATTCGCGCCTTGGCGGTTAAAACCTGACGGCGACGCCGATCGTCACCAGCGCCGGCTGCGGATAGCCGGGATAGACGCCCTTCATGTCGATCGCCTCTTCCATCCGGGTCCGGCCCAGCGGCGTGTCCGCCGCCGCCCGGCGCGTCACGGCGCGCATTTCGATCGACCGTTCGGCGACGGAAAACGCCTTGATGGTGCGCGGTTTCGGCGCATTGAGGTGGATCAGGTTGAGATTGTTCGTCTCTTCTGAGAACGCCGGCGTCGCGGACATCGCCGCAACCGACGCCAACAATGCTATTGGTGCCTGCATGATTATCACTCCCGCCCTCGTCACAAAATGTTGAAGCGCGGAAATGACTCGCAGGTTACGCAGACCGGCCCATTTTTCGACGAAAAGTCCGAAAAAAAAGATCAATTTGAATCGGAGACGCGCCTTTCAAGCCAGTCGATCATGATCGCGTTGAGGGCGTCCGGCTTCTCCCACATCACCCAGTGTCCGGCGCCGGCGACGATGTGTTTTTCAAGGTCGGGAACGAGCGCTTCCATGCCGTCGGCGCTTTCCGGCGGCAGGAACAGGTCAAGCTCGGCGCCGATCCACAGGCAGGGGCCGGCGACGGTTTCCTGGCGGCCTTCCATCATCGCCCAGTTGCGGTCGATATTGCGGTAAAGATTGATCCCGCCGCGAAATCCGCTGCGCCGGTAGGCGTCGGCATAGGTTGCGATCACCTCCTCGCCGACGATCATCTTGTCCGCAGGCGGCGCTTTTCCTGACAGGAAGCGTCCGGGCAGGTCGAAGACCTGCGGTACGAGATCCGCCCAGCGCGCGCGGGGCGCCGGTTTCTGAAACATGATGCGGAAGAAAAGATCCGGGTCGCGCTCGAACAGCGCCTCGACGACGCCGTCTTCCTGAAACTGGATGAAGTAGTGTTTGTCCGTGAACCGCTTTTCGATGATGGCCAGCGGCGTGACGGGCGGGCGGGGTCTGAGCGGCGTGCATACGCCGATAACGCCGGCGACCCGGCTTGCGTGCAACTGCCCCATGCTCCAGACGAGCGCGCCGCCCCAGTCATGGCCGCAGAACACCGCCTTTTCGATGTCGAGCGCATCGAGGAGAGCGGTGAAATCGCCAGTCATGTGCGCCGCGTCGTAGAGCGCGGTGTCGGCGGGCGCGTCGGACCGCCCGAACCCTTTCAGGTCGAAGGCGATGACGCGCCAGCCCGCGCCGGCGAGGGGCGCGATCTGGTTGCGCCAGGAATAGGCGAGTTCCGGCCAGCCATGGACGAGAACGACCGGCGGGCGCGCCCGCGCGGGGTCGCCGTCCGTTTCGTATACGGCGAGCCCGACGCCGCCGGCGTCGACCATCCGCGGGTCCGGAAAGGAAATCGTCATGCGGTCATTGTTGCGCCGGCGCGCCCGGCGGCGCAATGGGCGGCTGCACGCCGGTATTTTCTTTTTACCCCCGGGCCGCTAGGAGCGGAGACATGAGCGACGCAACCTTGGACAGGACCTACCCGCCGGCCCCGGAAGGCTGGGTGCTGCAACGCCATTTCGGCACGTTCAGCGGTCAGGCGGGGCCTTACTACTTTCGCGAGGAGGGCGCGGCGCCGGGCGTTGCGTTTTTCTCCGAGCCGCGCCACGCCAACCTCAACGGCGTGATCCACGGCGGCGCGCTCCTCACCCTCGCCGACATGGCCTTGTGGGACATCTGCCGCCGCGAGGTCGGGGCGCTGAACGGCGTTACGGTCACCCTGAACGCGGAATTCGTCGGCGCCGGCCCGGTGGGGGCGTTCATCGAGGCCGCCGGGGAGGCGACCCGGGTCGGCCGCAAGCTGATGTTCGCGCGCGGCCTCGTCACCGCGGAAGG
This sequence comes from Parvularcula sp. BBD 1991-13, assembly GCA_001657385.1. Classification (GTDB taxonomy): domain Bacteria; phylum Pseudomonadota; class Alphaproteobacteria; order Caulobacterales; family Parvularculaceae; genus Hyphococcus. Next base: position 74,520 of record LYSZ01000004.1, read on the forward strand.
GGAGACGCTGATGGCGTTCTCCGGAACCCTGAAGCGCGTATCGACGTGAGCCCGGCCGACACAAGGAGCGGGACGCCATGCCGGACGGCGCCCGCGCAGCGGCGGTCAGCCCGCCGCCCTCAGCTTCTTCGCCGCCCGGTTCGCCCGCGCCGCGTCGACGCTGAAGACCGCGAGCGCAATCCAGATCAGCCCGAAACAGATCCCATGGAACACCGTAAACGCCTCGCCGTACCAGATGCCGAGGATGAACTGCAGCGTCGGGCCGATATACTGAATGAAGCCAAGCGTGGTCAGCGTCAGTCGCCGCGCCGCCAGGGCGAACAGCATCAGCGGGATCACCGTGATCGGGCCGGCGACGATCAGGAGCGCGTCCGTCGCCGCGCCGCCGGCGGGGGGGCCGCCCTGGCCGCCGCTGAGGAAAACCGCCTCGCCGGCGTTCATCGCCCATAGAAGATAAAACAGCGCGATCGGCGAGAGCAGCGTCACCTCGATAAACAGTCCCGGCAGGGCGCCGACATCGGTGGTCTTGCGGATATAGCCGTATGTGGTGAACAGGGCCGCCAGGGTCAGCGACACCCACGGAAACACCCCGGCGCCGAGGGTCAGGACCAGAACGCCCGTCCCGGCCAGCGCGACCGCGATGATCTGCATGCGGCGCATTTTTTCGCCGAGGATGAAGACCCCCGTCGCGACGTACATCAGCGGATTGATATAGTAGCCGAGGCTCGCCTCCAAGACCCGGCTGGCGCTGACCGACCAGACATAGATCAGCCAGTTGGTCGCGATGGCGAGGGCGGCGACGGCGAGCATCATCAGGACGCGGCGATCCGCGACGGCGGCGCGCACTTGCGGCCATTGTCCGCGCAGGGTCAGGAGCGCCGCGCCGAAGGGCGCGGACCAGAATATGCGGTGGGCGAGAACCTCCAGAACGTCGATCCCGGCGAGCGCCTTGAGGTAGATCGGGAGCAGGCCCCACATCGTATAGGCCGCCACCGCGAACATGAAGCCGCTGCGCGCGTCTGCGCCCCCGGTCGACGACCCGGACAGGCGGGCGGGCGGGCTTACAGCGGGAGGCGGAATGTCAGCTTGCGTATTGGTCATGTCGGAACGCCGGAAAAGCGGCTTTTTCAGAAAGTCCGGAGGCGCGGCGCTCCGTGGGCGAATGCGCCCGATCATCCGGGCGCGCGCGTTCAGTAAACGCCCTGAACGGCCCCGCCGGCAACCCGTTTCTTGCGGCCGGTCCCGGCCTTTCCGCGGAGATCGTCAGCGCCCGCCGGCGGCGGGCGTTACGCCGTTTCCCCGAGGCAGCCCCGGTTCAGCAGCAACTCGGCGATCTGGACGGCGTTGAGCGCCGCGCCCTTGCGCAGATTGTCGGAGACGCACCACAGCGCGAGGCCGTTTTCGACCGTCGGGTCGACCCGCACGCGGCTGACGAAGGTGGCGAAATCGCCGACGCATTCGACCGGCGTCACGTATCCGCCGTCCTCGCGCTTATCGACCACGAGAAGGCCCGGCGCTTCGCGCAGGACTTCGCGCGCCTCGTCGTCGGAGATGGGGTTGTCGAACTCGATGTTCACCGCCTCGGCGTGGCCCACGAATGTCGGCACGCGCACGCAGGTGGCGGTCAGCCTGATCTTCGGATCGAGGATCTTTTTCGTCTCCGCCGTCATCTTCCATTCTTCTTTTGTGAAGCCGTCTTCCATGAAGACGTCGATATGGGGGATGACGTTGAAGGCGATCTGCTTGGTGAACGCGTCGGGCGTCGGCGCATCGTTGACGAAAATGCCCTTGGTCTGGTTGAACAGCTCGTCCATCGCCGCCTTGCCGGCGCCGGAGGTCGACTGATAGGTCGAGACCACGACGCGCCTGATCGTCGCGGCGTCGTGCAGGGGCTTGAGCGCCACCACCAGTTGCGCCGTGGAGCAATTGGGGTTGGCGATGATGTTCTTCTTCGCGAAGCCGGCGACGGCGTCCGGGTTCGCCTCCGGCACGACCAGCGGCACGTCCGGATCCATGCGGAAGAACGAGGAATTGTCGATAACGATCGCGCCGGCGGCGGCGGCCTTCGGCGCCCATTCCTTGGCGACGGACCCGCCCGCGGCGAACAGCGCGATATGCGCCTTGGAGAAGTCGAACGTCTCAAGGTCGACGCATTTCAGCGTCCGGTCGCCGAACGAGACCTCGCGGCCGATCGACTGGCGCGAGGCGAGGGCGTAGACGGTCCCGACCGGGAACAGCCGTTCAGCGAGGATGGCCAGCATTTCCTGGCCGACATTGCCGGTGGCGCCGACAAGGGCGACATTGACGTCCATGGGTAATCTCCTTTGCGCGTAGGGCGCGGAAGGCGTCACAAACGCTCTTTTCGGCTTCGGGTCAACCCGGGTCCCTTCGCGCCTGGCCGGAGAAAAGCCGGGCGGCGGGCCGAGCGCCGTTCGGGAAAGGATCAGGGACGCGGTTCTGAAACGGGCGCTCCGAACGGCACGATCTTATTGTCCGCATCGTGACCGATATCGGCGCGGCCGAGAAAGGGAACGCCGGCTTGCGCGCACCACCGCATTGCGATCTCTTCCGCCGTCTCGCCGAAGGGACGGTCGTTCTCCGGGACGTCGCCGACGCGGCCGAGCATGACGCCCGCCGCCTTGCGGAAATTGCCGTCCTGGGCGATGGCGAACATCGTGCGGTCGACGGCGTAGAGATATTCGCTGACCTCTTCGAGCATCACCGCATGGCCGGACAGATCGGGCGCCCAGTCGGTCCCCAGGAGACAGGCGAGGACGGTCATGTTGAAGGCGACGGTGTTCCGCCGCGGGGCCGGCGGTTCCGCAAGCGAGGGATCCAGCGTCCGCGCCGCGCCGCCGGCGAGATAATCGAGGGCGCGCGCGACCGCTTCGGCCCCGCCCGCGCGGGTCAGGTCCGACGGCATCGGCCCGTGGACCGGCCGGCCGATCCCGAGCCGGTAGAGCCGCGCCAGCAGGAACCCGGCGTCGGAATAGCCGAGATAAATCTTGCCCCGCGCGGCGTCGTTCAACCGCGCGAACAGCGCTTCATCCAGCCGGCAGGCGCCGTAGCCGCCGCGCGCGAACCACACCGCGTCATAGGCCGGGTCGTTCGCGACCTCCAGGAACGCCGCGCTGCGCTGCGCGTCGGTTCCGGCGAAATGGCCGGCGGACAGAAAGCATTGCGGATGGAACGTCAGGCTGACGGCCGCGCCGAACCGCGCCGCCGCAATCTCGCCGGTTTGCGCGGCTAGGTCCGGCGTGATGCGTCCGCCGGGGCAGACAAGGGCGATGCGCGTGGTCGGCATGTTTCCGCTATTGAAGCCCGCCGGCGGCGGGGCCGATAAAATCGTAAACCATGATAACGGCTTGTTTCTTAATTCAGTTTATAGAAGTTCGATGATGACGGAAAAATCCAACGAAAATGCGGCCGGCGCGGGGGAATATTTCTTCTGCGGCGTCGGCGGGTCCGGCATGCTGCCGCTGGCGATGATCCTGCGCGCGCAAGGGGCGCGGGTCGAGGGCTCCGACCGGGCCCTGGACCAGGGGCGCACGGGCGAGAAGTTCGACTATCTGCGCTCCCTCGGGATAATCCTGCACCCGCAGGACGGGTCCGGGCTGAGGCATGGCGGCCAGACGCTGGTCGCGTCCGCCGCAGTGGAGGATGCGGTGCCGGACGTGGCGGCGGCGAAGGCGGCCGGCGCGGCCCGGCTGTCGCGGGCCGAACTGCTGGCGCGGCTGTTCAACGCGGCGCCATGTCCCGTCGGCGTCGCCGGCACGTCCGGCAAGTCGACGACAACGGCCATGACCGGCTGGATCCTTCATCACGCAGGGCTTGACCCGACGGTGATGAACGGGGCGGTGATGAAGAATTTCGTCTCCCCCGACGCGCTGTTCGCCAGCGCCGTCGTCGGCGAGGGCGAGGCGTTCGTCAGCGAGGTGGACGAGAGCGACGGGTCCATCGCCATGTTCAATCCGAAGATTGCGGTGCTGAACAATATCGCCCTCGATCACAAGTCGATGGACGAACTGCGCGCGCTGTTCGGCGGATTTGTCGACCGGGCGGAGACGGCGGTGCTCAATCTCGACAATGAGGAGACGGCCGCGCTCGCCGCCGCGCGCAAGGCGCGGGCCGTCACCTACAGCCTTGGCAATCCGGAGGCGGATCTCATGGCCGGGGAGATTTCGTCCCGGCGTGACGGCGTTTCCTTCCGGGTCACGGAAAAGCCCGCCGGCGACTGCGCGGCCGTCCGGCTCGCCATGCCCGGACGGCATAACGTGTCGAACGCGCTCGCGGCCATCGCGGCGGTGCGCGCCTGCGGCGTTGCGCTGGACGCGGCGGCGGCGGCGTTGAACGATTTCAAGGGCGTGCGGCGCCGTCTCGATTATGTCGGGCGGGCGAACGGCGTCGCCGTAATCGACGACTTCGCGCACAATCCGGACAAGATCGCCGCCAGCCTGCAAACGCTGCACGAGTTTCCCGGCCGCCTGCTGGTGATGTTCCAGCCTCACGGTTTTGGGCCGCTAAAGAAGATGAAGGCGGATTTTGTCGCCTGCTTCGTCGACAATCTTTCTACGGATGATACCCTGTTGATGCCGGAGCCGGTCTATTACGGCGGCACGGTCGACCGTTCGGTGTCGAGCGGGGACATCGCCGACGGCGTGCGCGCCGGCGGGCGAACGGCGCAGGCGCTTGCCGACCGGGCGGCGTGCGGCGCGCGCCTCGTCGAGCTTGCGCGTCCCGGCGACCGCATCGTCGTGATGGGCGCGCGCGACGACACGCTTTCGGTTTTTGCGGCGGACCTCCTCGAAAAACTCTGATAAGCGTCGCGCCATGAACGATCTCCGGAACTGGACGCCCCGCCGGACGCCGGGCGCGGACGGCGCGGCGGGCCGCCTGGTGCGGCTCGACATGGCGCGCTGGCCCGAAGACGCCGCGGCCCTTTTTCCCGTCCTGGGCGGGCCGGAAAACGCCGAGCTCTGGCGCTACATCTATATCGGGCCGATGGAGAACCCGAACGCCCTCGCCGCCGTCATGACGCAGATGCGCGAGACGGAGGGCTGGCGAACGCAGGTTCTGCGCGACCGCGAGACCGGCGCCGCGCTCGGCATGGCGAGCTACATGCGCAACCGTCCGGCCCACGGCTCGACGGAAGTCGGCTGCATCGTGTTCTCCCGCGCCCTGCAACGCACCCGCGCCGCGACGGAGGCGATGTACCTGATGGCGCGCCACGTGTTCGACGATCTCGGCTACCGCCGGTACGAATGGAAATGTCACGACGCCAACGACGCCTCGAAACGCGCCGCGGAGCGGTTGGGCTTTCAGTTCGAGGGCGTCTTCCGTCAGGACATGGTGATGAAGGGCGAAAACCGCGACACCGCATGGTTTTCCATCATTGACGCGGAGTGGCCGAGGGTGAAGGCGGCCTTCGAGGCGTGGCTCGATCCCGGCAATTTCGACGCAGACGGCCGCCAGCGCCGGTCCCTTGCCGAGATCCGCGCCGCCCTTTAAGCGCGCCCCAGGCTGGTCGTCGCCGCTGCTCGTCATGAGAGTGGCGCGCGGATCTATACACGCAAGTAAAACTTCCCTATAGCATGCTCACACTACAGTCGCGTATCTCCGAAATTTTCAGAAAAAGGGAAAAGAAGATGAATAGATCAGTGTTCTTATTGTTGATTTCGTTTGTCTTGACCGCCGCCGTTCCCGGCGCCGCGGATGCGAAGTCCCGCAAGGAAGCGACGGCGGAGATGCTCTCCGGCAGCGCCACGTCCTGGGTCAACACCGAGGGCTCGACGATGTCCCTCGTCTTCGCCGAACAGGGGAGCGCCGGCGTCTACGCTCTGTCCGGCTCCTATATCAACAACGCCCCCGGCTTCGCCTGTCAGGGAACGCCCTATCCGATCACCGGGTGGTACTACGCCAACACCCAGGTCCTCTCGTTCGACGTCGTGTGGACCAACGCCAGCGAGGACTGCCAGTCCGTGACTGGCTGGACGGGCTATATCGGGTTCCCGTCCTCCGGGCCGACCATGACGACGAACTGGAATCTCGCCTATGCGACCTCTTCCACGGGACGCGCAATCGAGCAGGGCGCCGATACGTTCACCATGACGAGCGTGTCCGTCCGCAAGTCGCTGATCGCCGAATAAACCCGCCGGCCAATCTCGCCTCGCTTCGCCTTGCCGCAGCGTTGGGGCGCCCGGTTCGCGGGCGCCCCTTTTTCCTTCGCGCGGCCGTTTTCCTTTGCGCGGGCGGCGCGCGGTTGCGCTTGGGCGTTCTCCGGGGTAATTCGCTGACATATCATTGCGATTCCAAAGCTCATTGCGATTTCAAAGCCACAGGACCCGAAGCCCATGAACATCCACGAATATCAAGCCAAAGCCCTGTTGAAAGAGTACGGCGCGCCGGTTTCCGAGGGCCGCGCGGTGCTGGACGCGGACAAGGCCGAGGCGGCGGCGGGCGAACTGCCGGGGCCGCTTTACGTGGTCAAGGCCCAGATCCACGCCGGCGGGCGCGGCAAGGGAACGTTCAAGGAGCCGGAAGCCGGCGAAAAAGGCGGCGTGCGCCTCGCCAAGTCCCCGGCGGAAGCGGCCGAGTTCACGCGGCAGATGCTCGGGAACACCCTCGTCACCAAACAGACGGGCGAGGCCGGCAAGCAGGTGGGCCGGATCTATATCGAGAACGGCTCGGACATCGAGACCGAGCTTTACCTGTCCGCCCTGGTCGACCGCGGCACGGGCCGGATCGCCTTCATCGCCTCCACCGAGGGCGGCATGAACATCGAGGAAGTCGCCGAGGAGACGCCTGAGAAAATCGTCACCGTGCATGTCGATCCGGCGACGGGCTGCATGCCGCATCACGCGCGCCGCATCGCCCAGGCGCTGGGCCTCAAGGGCGACCAGGCGAAACAGTGCGGCAAGCTGATCCCGGCGCTCTACCAGGCGTTCGTCGAAAAGGACATGAGCCTTCTGGAGATCAACCCGCTGATCGTCACCAAGGACGGCGATCTGAAGGTGCTCGACGCCAAGGTCGGCTTCGACCCGAACGCGCTCTTCCGCCATCCCGACATCATGGAGCTGCGCGATACGACGGAGGAGGATCCGGCGGAGCTGAAAGCATCGGAATTCGACCTTTCCTACGTCAAGCTCGACGGCGACATCGGCTGCATGGTCAACGGCGCCGGCCTCGCCATGTCGACCATGGACATCATCAAGCATTACGGCGCGGAGCCCGCCAACTTCCTCGATGTCGGCGGCGGCGCCACGAAAGAGAAAGTCACCGAGGCGTTCAAGATCATCACCTCCGATCCCGGCGTCAAAGGCATCCTCGTCAACATCTTCGGCGGCATCATGCGTTGCGACGTCATCGCCGAGGGCGTCATCGCCGCGGTGAAGGAGGTCGGGCTTTCCGTTCCTCTCGTCGTCCGGCTCGAAGGCACCAATGTCGAGAAGGGCAAGGAGATCCTGGGCGCCTCGGGTCTCGAAATTACGCCTGCGGACGATCTTGAGGACGCCGCGCAGAAAATCGTCGCGGCGGTGAAGGGGTAAGGGCCGCGCGTCGAAGGACGCCTTCCTTATCCCGAGGCGCTCCGAAGAACGGATGAAATACCGGCGCGCGTCAGGGACCTCAGGGATTTCAGGGACCCATGCGGGGCGGCGCGATCGACGTGACCCGCCCCGGCTTCGGGTCCTTTCGGGGAGCAATCTAATGACCATCTCTCAAGGCAAACTGTCAGGCGACCTTTTCGAACGACCGTAGCAAATGAGCGAAACCGACTTCACCTTCTTCCACCCCTTGCGCGTGCGCTGGTCCGAGTGCGACGCGCAGGGCATCGTCTTCAACGTCAACTATTTTCTTTATTTCGACGTGGCGATGACGGAGTACATGCGCGCGCTGGGGTTTTCCTTCATCGGCCCGGAGGCGCTGGAGTTCTACACCGTGCGGGCTGAAGCGGACTATCGCGGCTCGGCGGTGTTCGACGACGAACTGCGGATCGGCGTGCGATGCGCGCGGCTCGGGACGACGTCCATGAGCGCGGCCTTCATCATCCTGCGCGGGGACGAGGTCCTGACCGAGGGCGCGCTTACCTACGTCCACGCCCTGCGCGGCACCAAGACCACGGCGCCTTTGCCGGCGTTTTTCATCGACCGGGCGACGGCGTTCGAACGCACGCCGCCCGAGCGCAAACAGCCGCGCAGTTAACTGCGCCGCCAGACGAGGCCCGCGATGGCGACAAAGCTCAATATTCCCGCCGCGTTCGACCAGATCGGGGAGTACTGGTCGCCCCATGTCGCCGCCCGCGTGAACGGCCAGGAAGTGCGGCTCGCCAAGATCGAAGGCGCGTTCGACTGGCACGCCCATGCGGGCGTCGACGAGGCGTTTTTCGTCGTCCGCGGCGCTTTCACCATGCGCTTCCGCGATCGCGACGTGGCGATGGAGGAGGGCGACTTCATCGTCGTGCCGGCGGGGGTCGAGCATAAGCCGGACGCGGAGAAAGAATGCTGGATCCTGATGATTGAGAGCGCCGGCACGCTCAACACCGGCGATCGCGAGACCGCGCGCACGAAGCGGGACCTGCCGCATATCGCCACGCCCTGAACCCGCGTCGGCGGGCGCGGCCCGCGCTGACACGGCGGCGCGGTGTTGCGCAGCGTTGCGAAAGGCGGTCGGTGTCGGGGAAGGCGGTGCAAACGGGCGGCCGCGCTGCCACACGACCGCCCAATACTCGGAGGGCTTTGAATCTCATACTGCTCGGTGATCAAAGCGCGAGTGATGTGGCAGGGATTTACGGCGCAGTTGTGACGGATCGGTGAAAAAAACGCGACTGGGTAAATCTTTTCGCGCGAGGCTTAGCGGTTGCTGCGCGCGCCCGGCGCGGCTAAGACCCCTAGGAAATCAATTCGATCAATCCGCAAACCGCATTCACACCGAGCGTCATCAATGTCCATTCTCATCGACAAATCCACTAAAGTTATCTGCCAGGGCCTTACGGGAAGCCAGGGGACTTTCCATACCGAACAGGCGATCGCCTACGGCACGCAGATGGTCGGCGGCGTCACCCCCGGCAAGGGCGGCATGACCTGGGAGGCGGGCGGCGACGCCAAGGGGGCGAGCCTGCCGGTGTTCGATACGGTGGCAGAAGCGCGCGAAAAGACCGGCGCCGACGCGACGGTGATCTACGTGCCGCCGCCCTTCGCGGCCGACGGCATCCTGGAGGCCGTCGCGGCCGAGATCCCGCTGGCGATCTGCATCACCGAGGGCATTCCGGTACAGGACATGGTGAAGGTCCGGCGGGCGCTCGACGGTTCGAAAACGCGCCTCGTCGGCCCCAACTGCCCCGGCGTCATCACTCCGGAGGAATGCAAGATCGGCATCATGCCGGGGCATATTCACCGCAAGGGTCATGTGGGCATCATTTCGCGCTCCGGCACCCTGACCTACGAGGCCGTGCATCAGACCACGCAGGCCGGCCTTGGCCAGTCGACCTGCGTCGGCATCGGCGGCGACCCGGTCAAGGGAACGGACTTTATTGAAATCCTTGACATGTTCCTGCACGACGACGACACCCATTCGATCATCATGATCGGCGAGATCGGCGGCTCCGCCGAAGCGGACGCGGCGAAATTCCTCGCCGGGCACAAGATCAAAAAGCCGACCGTCGGCTTCATCGCAGGCGTCACGGCGCCGCCGGGACGGCGCATGGGCCACGCCGGCGCCCTCGTGTCGGGCGCGGACGACACCGCGGCGGCGAAAATCGAGGCCATGACCGCCGCGGGCGTCGCCGTATCGCCCACGCCGGCGGCCATGGGACGCACCCTTCTCGAAGTTCTCAAAAAATAAAGAACATTTTCGGTATGCTGGCGCGATTCATTGTTGAAACCCGCGCGGGTTGGCGTATCTATCCACACTGACACGCGAAAAAACGAATACTGGAATGCGTCATGCCGAAGGATGGAGCGGCGCCGGATCATAGCGACAGCGCCCCCGACGAAACCATGCTATCGGGCGTCAACGCCCACTACCTCGAACAGCTTTATGCGCAGTATGCGGCCAATCCCGCATCTCTCAGCGCCGAGTGGCGCGCCTTTTTCGATCGCGAAGCCGGCGCGCCCAATGGCGCCGATCCAAGCCCCGGACCGAGCTGGGCCCGCGCCGACTGGCCGCCGAGCCACGGTTACGGGGCCGTCAACGGCGAGCTGACCGCCGCGCTCGACGGCAACTGGGCCGGCCTTGAGCCCGTCCTGGAGAAAAAGATCGCGGCGCGGGCCGAGGCGGCGGGCGCGCCGGCGGACAGCGACGCGGTTCGTCAGGCCACCAAGGATTCCCTGCGCGCCCTGATGCTGATCCGGGCCTACCGCATCCGCGGCCATCTGATCGCCGACCTCGACCCGCTGGGCCTCCAGAAAAAAGAGATCCACCCGGAACTTGACCCGGCGACCCTCGGCTTCACCGAGGCGGATCTGGACCGACCGATTTTTATCGACTATGTCCTCGGCCTCGAAACCGCCACGCTGCGCGAAATCCTCGCCATCCTCCAGCGCACCTATTGCGGGACCTTCGCGGTCGAGTTCATGCACATGACCGACCCGGAGCAGAAGGCGTGGCTGCAAGAGCGCATCGAAGGTCCGGACAAGGACATTTCCTTCACGCCGGAAGGCCGCAAGGCGATTTTTCACAAGCTGGTGGAGGCGGAAGGCTTCGAAAACTTCCTCAACATCAAGTACACCGGAACCAAGCGGTTCGGTCTCGACGGCGCGGAAGCCATGGTGCCGGCGCTGGAGCAGATCATCAAGCGCGGCGGCGCCCTGGGCGTGAAGGAGATCGTGCTCGGCATGCCGCACCGCGGCCGCCTCAACGTGCTCGCCGCGGTGATGGGCAAGCCCTATCACCACATTTTCCACGAATTCAAGGGCGGGTCCGTCACCCCTGACGACGTCGGCGGTTCGGGCGACGTGAAATACCACCTCGGCGCCTCGTCGGACCGCGAGTTCGATCAAAACAAGGTGCACCTGTCGCTGACTGCGAACCCGTCCCACCTGGAGGCGGTCAATCCGGTGGTGCTGGGCAAGGCGCGGTCGAAACAGGACCGGATCGAGCCGCCGGACCTTGACGCGCCGCGCACCCACGTCCTGCCGCTTCTGCTGCACGGGGACGCCGCCTTCGCCGGCCAGGGCATCGTCGCGGAGTGCTTCGGGCTCTCCGGCCTGCGCGGCTACAACACCGGCGGGACCATCCATTTCATCGTCAACAACCAGATCGGCTTCACCACGAGCCCGCAATTCGCGCGGTCCTCGCCCTATCCGTCGGATGTGGCGAAAATGGTTTCCGCGCCGATCTTCCACGTGAACGGCGACGATCCGGAAGCGGTGGTCTACGCCGCCAAGGTCGCGACCGAGTTCCGCCAGAAATTCGGCGCCGACGTGGTCATCGACATGTTCTGCTACCGCCGGTTCGGCCACAATGAAGGCGACGAGCCGAGCTTCACCCAGCCGCGCATGTACAAGACCATTCGCAGCCTGCCGACGACGCGCGAGATCTACGCCCGCCGCCTGGTTTCGGAGAGCGTGATCACCGCCGACGAGGCGGAGAGCGAGCGCGACAAGTTCCGCAAGTTTCTCGACGACGAGTTCGAGGCGGCGAACCAGTTCCGGCCGAACAAGGCCGACTGGCTCGACGGGCAGTGGTCCGGCTTCGTGCAGCCGATCGACGACGACCGCCGCGGCGATACCGCCGTCGGGCTCGACGACCTGAAAGGCGTCGGCGCGACGCTGACCGGCTACCCCAAGGATTTCAACATCCACAAGACGCTCGCCCGGATCCTGAAGCAGAAGAAGAAAACCCTCGACGAGGGCGCGGGGATCGACTGGGCCACGGCGGAAGCCCTCGCTTTCGGATCGCTCCTGCAGGACGGATTCAACGTGCGCCTGTCCGGGCAGGATTCGCGCCGCGGCACTTTCTCCCAGCGTCATGCGGTGTTCATCGATCAGGAGACGGAGAACACCTATACGCCCCTGTGTCACGTAGACGGCGCGGAAGGCGCCTTCGAGGTGCACGATTCCAATCTTTCGGAATTCGGCGTTCTCGGCTTCGAATACGGCTACGCCCTCGCCAATCCGAAGACGCTGGTCCTGTGGGAGGCGCAGTTCGGCGACTTCGTCAACGGCGCGCAGATCATCATCGACCAGTTCATCTCATCGGGCGAGCGCAAGTGGCTGCGCATGTGCGGGCTCGTCATGCTGCTGCCGCACGGCTATGAAGGTCAGGGTCCGGAGCATTCCTCGGCGCGCCTGGAACGGTTTCTCAACGCCTGCGCCCAGGACAACATGCAGGTCGCGAACTGCACCACGCCGGCGAATTACTTCCATATCCTGCGCCGGCAGATGCGCCGCAACTTCCGCAAGCCCCTGATCCTGATGACGCCGAAATCGCTCCTGCGTCACAAGCGCTGCGTGTCGACGATCGACGAAATGGGTCCGGGCTCGTCCTTCCACCGCGTTCTGTGGGACGACGCCGAATACAAGCCCGGCTCGACGGTCAAGCTTGTCTCCGACGCAAAGATCAAGCGCGTGGTCCTGTGCTCGGGCAAGGTCTATTACGACCTTCTGGAAGAGCGAGAGAAACGCGGCGTCGACGACATTTACCTTCTGCGGGTGGAGCAGTTCTATCCGTTCCCGGCCCAGTCGCTGATCGCCGAACTGCAACGGTTCAAGGGCGCGGACATGGTCTGGTGCCAGGAAGAGCCGAAAAACATGGGCGGCTGGTCTTTCATGGAGCCGAACATCGAATGGACCCTGGCGCAGGTCGGCGCCAAGAACAAGCGGGCCCGCTATGTCGGGCGCGCCGCGTCGGCGTCGCCGGCCACCGGCCTCGCCAGCCGCCACAGACAGGAACTCGAGGCCTTTCTGGATGAGGCGCTTACCCTTTAGCCGCCTTGTTCCTTTGACGGAGAATAATGAGATGACCACGGAAATTCGCGTGCCGGCGCTCGGTGAATCGGTGACCGAGGCGACGATCGGCAAATGGCTCAAAAACGCGGGCGAGACGGTCGCCGCCGACGAGCCGGTGGTGGAACTGGAAACCGACAAGGTGTCGGTCGAGGCGCCGGCGCCCGCCGCGGGCGTTCTCTCCGAAATCGTCGCCAATGAAGGCGACACGGTCGAGGTCGGCGCCCTTCTGGGGCGCATCGACGAGAACGGCGCCGCCGCGGCGTCCGCGTCGGCTTCCTCCGCCGCGTCTCGGGCAACGTCTCAGGATGCGTCGGCGCCCGCTGCGAAGGCCGAGGCCGCCGGCGAGGACGTCGAGGTGCGCGTGCCCGCCTCCGGCGAGAGCGTCACCGAGGCGGATGTGGGCGAGATCCTGAAAAAGGTCGGCGACACGGTGGCGGTCGACGAGCCGATCGTCAGCCTGGAAACCGACAAGGCGGCGATGGACGTGCCCGCGCCGGCCGCCGGCGTGATCAAGGAAATCGCCGTGGGCGAAGGGGACACGGTGGAAGTCGGCGCGCTGCTCGCGGTGATTTCCAGCGGCGGCGCGGCGTCGCCCAAGGCCCCCCAGACCAATGGCGCGGCTGAACCGGCCGCGGCCCCCGCGCCCCAAGCGGGGTCCGCGGATCTTTCCCCTGCGCCGCGCCGGGTCGTGGCCGAGCGCGGGCTCGACCCGTCCGCCATCCAGGGCACCGGCAAGGACGGGCGCATCACCAAGGGCGATGCGCTCGCCGCCGCCGCGGCGCCGGCCCGTCAGGCGCGCGCGCCGCAGGCGCCGGCCGCGCCGCGCGATCTCGGCCCGCGCGAGGAGCGGGTGAAGATGTCCCGCCTGCGCCAGACCATCGCCCGTCGCCTGAAGGAGGCGCAGGACACCGCGGCGATGCTGACCACTTTCAACGACGTCGACATGACGGCGGTGATGGATCTCAGAAAACAGTACAAGGAACTTTTCGAGAAAAAGCACGGCGTCAAGCTCGGTTTCATGTCGTTTTTCGTCAAGGCGTGCGTTCATGCGCTGAAAGAGGTGCCCGACGTCAACGCGGAGATCGACGGAACCGACATCATCTACAAGAACCATTACGACGTCAGCATCGCGGTGGGCACCGATCGCGGCCTGGTCGTGCCGGTGCTGCGCGACGCGGACCAGAAATCCCTCGCCGAGATCGAGCTTGAGATCGCCGATTTCGGACGCCGCGCGCGCGACGGTTCGCTCACCATCGAGGAGATGCAGGGCGGCACCTTTTCCATCACCAATGGCGGCGTCTACGGATCATTGATGTCGACGCCGATCCTGAACCAGCCGCAATCGGGCATTCTCGGCATGCATCGCATCGAGCAGCGGCCGGTCGTCGTCGACGGCCAGGTGATCGCGCGCCCGATGATGTATCTCGCGCTCTCCTACGATCACCGCATCGTCGACGGCAAGGGCGCGGTGACGTTCCTCGTGCGGGTGAAGGAAAACCTCGAAGATCCGCAACGCCTTCTTCTCGACCTCTAAGGACAATTCAATGGCAGAACAGTACGACGTCGTCATCATCGGCGCGGGGCCCGGCGGCTATAACGCGGCGATCCGCGCGGGCCAGCTCGGCCTGAAAACCGCCATCGTCGAAAAGCGCGAAACGAAAAAGCTCGGCGGCACCTGTCTCAATGTCGGCTGCATTCCGTCCAAGGCGCTTCTGCACGCCTCCGAGCTATACGAGGCGGCGGAGAACACGTTCGAGGGCCTCGGCGTCAAGACCGGCAAGGTCTCGCTCGATCTGCCGCAGATGCTGAAGCAGAAGGACGAGGCCGTGAACGGGCTTACCAAGGGCGTCGAATTCCTGATGAAGAAGAACAAGGTCGACGTTTATCTCGGCGCCGGCGAAATCCTGGCGCCCGGCAGGGTGAAGGTCGCCGGCGATGAGACCGTCGAGCTGGAAACGAAAAACATCATCATCGCGACGGGTTCGGAGGTTACGCCCCTGCCGGGGGTCGAGATCGACGAGAAACAGATCGTCACCTCCACCGGCGCGCTCGACTTTCCGTCCGTGCCCAAACATCTCGTCGTCATCGGCGGCGGGGTTATCGGCCTTGAACTCGGCTCGGTCTGGCGGCGCCTCGGCGCCAAGGTGACGGTGGTGGAATATCTCGACCGTATCCTGCCGACCATGGACGGCGAGGTCTCGAAACAGTTCCAGCGCATCCTGAAAAAACAGGGGGTCGAATTCAAGCTGTCGAGCAAGGTGACCGGCGCGGAAAAGCTGAAGACCAAGGTCAAGCTCTCCGTCGAGCCGGCCGCCGGCGGCGAGACCGAAGTGATCGACGCCGACGCCGTGCTGGTCGCCATCGGGCGGCGTCCCCATACCGAGGGACTGGGGCTCGAAACGATCGGGGTCGAGAAGGACAATCGCGGGTTCATCGTCACCGACCATCTGCAAACCAACGTTCCCGGCGTATGGGCGGTCGGCGACTGCATTACCGGTCCGATGCTCGCCCACAAGGCGGAGGACGACGGCGCGGCCTGCGCCGAGCTGATCGCGGGCAAGCCGGGACATGTGAATTACGAAACGGTGCCGAATGTCGTTTACACCTGGCCGGAAGTCGCCAGCGTCGGCAGGACGGAAGAAGAACTGAAGCAGGACGGGGTCAAGTACAAGGCGGGCAAGTTTCCGTTCGTCGCCAACAGCCGCGCCAAAACCAATCACGAGACGGACGGTTTCGTGAAGATCCTCGCCGACGCGGAGACCGACCGCGTTCTCGGCGCGCACATGATCGGCGTCCAGGCGGGCGAACTGATTGCCGAAGTCGTTCTGGCGATGGAATTCGGCGGTTCGTCGGAAGACATCGCGCGCACATGCCATGCGCATCCGACCCGCTCCGAGGCGGTGCGCCAGGCCGCGATGGGGGTCGAAGGCTGGACGATGCAGGCCTAGCCTTAGAGGACGCCCCGATGACCGGCGGCATTCACATCGCGTCGATCGCACGTGCGGATATCGGCGAGCTGATCGGGATGATGGGCGAGCTTGCCGAGCATGAAGGCCTGCGCGGGCATCTTGGCGTTTCCCGTGAGCGGCTGGCGCAAACGGGCTGCGGCGACGATCCGCAATGGGCCGGACTGATCGCCCGCGCTGACGGCGCGGCGGCCGGCTACGCCACCTTCGCGACGCGTTTCCATATCTGGAGCGGCGCGATCCGCATCGCGCTCGACGACGTCTATGTGCGCCCGGCCTTTCGCGGCCGCGGCGTCGGCGAAAGCCTGATGCGGCGCGTCTTTCGCCTGGCGCGGGAAGGCGGCATGGCCGTGACCTGGGCGGTCCGGCCGGAGAACAAGGCCGCAATTGCGTTTTACGAACGTCTCGGCGCCCGCTATGATGTCGTCGGAACATGTATATGGCGTGCCGGCGCCTTGAGCGATGTCAATTGAGCGCGACAACAAGCCCCTCAACCCGCTGAAAGCGCTCCCGGCGGCGCCCGAGCAAGATCACCCGCTTCAGGATATTCTCGACGCCGCCATCGAGCAGGCGGAGGACGGGCGGATCACCCTCGGCGCGTTGCTCGCCGCCTGGGGCGACCGCAGTTACGGGCCGCTCTTCATTGCGCTCGGGTTCTTCGCGGGCACGCCGCTGTCCATTTTTCCGGGCATGTCGGCGATGACCGGCGTGGTGATCGCCGTCATCGCGCTGCAGATGATTTTCGGCATGGTCCATGTCTGGCTGCCGAAAGCAGTCCTGCGCCAGTCGGTCGCGCTGAAAAGCCTGGTCGAGGCGCGGGACAAGTCGCACCGCCCGCTGGAAATCATCGACACGATCATCACGAAGCGCTGGGAATGGGCGACCGGCGAGGCGATGCGCCGGGCGGCGGCGATCGTCGTTTTCATGCTGGCGCTCGTCATGATCCCGTTCGACGCCGTGCCGTTCGTCGTCGCCGCGCCGTCCTGGGGCGTGGTGCTGTTCGGGCTCGCCATCGCGGCGCGGGACGGCCTGATCATGCTGGTCGCCATGGCGGCCGCGCTGGGGATCGGCGTCTTCGCGGCGCATGTCTTCCTTTGACCGCCGGCGCCGATCGCGGGCGAGCCTGATCGCGCGGCTCTTATCACGCGGCCATTACCGCGCAGCCTCGGGCGCGCGCCTTCGCAAGCGTTGGAAAATGCCGTAAGGCTGGCGAATGGATTTGGGCGGTTCTGATATTGTCGGGCTGGTCGGCGTTTCTTTCATCGTCGGCACCTATTTCCTGTCGCAGATCGGGCGCATGGACGTGCGCCGTCCGCTCTATCCGGCGCTCAACGGATGCGGCGCGCTGCTTATTCTTTTTTCCCTGGCGTTCACGTTCAATCTCGCCTCCTTCGTGATCGAGCTGTTCTGGCTCGCGATCAGCGTCATCGGTCTGGTGCGGTCCGTGGCGGCCCGCTCCAGCATGGATTGAGGCCGTCGGGGGCGTCCGTCTGGATTTTTGCCGCGCGGTTGGCCTAGAGTGTGCGCCAGCCACGCGCCAGCCCATAGGGCGCTGTTTCATAATGACAAAGGGCGCGCCCTTGCCCGCATGGGAGGGCGGACCGTCCCGACATGATGTGAGGAGAAGCGATGAGCGACGCGGTCGGCGCGCCGGAAGGCGCGGTTGAGGGGCGCGAGCCCGCAGGGGAGAAAACGATCTTCGGCCATCCGCGCGGTCTGGTGATCCTTTTTCTGACCGAGATGTGGGAGCGCTTTTCCTATTACGGCATGCGCGGACTGCTGGTCATTTACCTGACGCAGCATTTTCTGTTCTCCGACGAGCGCTCGTCGGTAATCTACGGCGCCTATACGGCGCTTGTTTTCATCATGACGATCATCGGCGGCACGCTTGCGGACCGGTATCTCGGCCAGCGCAAGGCGGTCGCCTACGGCGCGCTGCTGCTGGTGCTGGGCCATGGCATGATGGCGTTCGAAGGCTCGGGATCGCGGGAGATCCTCACCTATCAGGGGCAGGATTATGAAATCGCCCTGGACGGCCGGGGCGGCGATGCGAGGCAACTGATCGTTTCCGACGCCGGACAGTCCGTCATCGGCTTCAGCAATGGCGGTGCGATGATGGAAATCGCCGACCCGCAGGCCGTCGGCCTGCCCGCGTCCATTCCGGCGGACGCGTATGCGACGCGGATCGAGCAGGAGGCGCTGTACGTCAATATCCTCTATCTGGCGCTTGCGCTGATCATCGCCGGGGTGGGGTTTCTGAAGGCGAACATCTCCACCATCGTCGGCGCGCTTTACGGGTATGAAGACCTGCGCCGCGATTCCGGCTTCACGATTTTCTACATGGGCATCAATCTCGGCTCCTTCCTGTCGTCGGTGACGGTCGGGGTGATCGGCATCGTCTACGGCTGGAGCTGGGGCTTCGGTCTCGCCGGCGTCGGCATGCTCGCCGGCCTCGTCGTGTTCCTGTGGGGCCAGCCCTGGCTGGAGGGCCGGGCCGACCCGCCCAGCCTTGAGACGCTCGGGAAAAAGGTCCTGGGACCGATCAATGTGGAGTGGGCCTGTTACCTCACCGGCGTCGGCATCGTCGCAGTGTCGATGCTGATGGTGATGAACGCGCATCTCATCCCTGAAACCTTCGTCGGCATGCTGGGCGTCGTCGTCTTCATTTTCATGATCGGCTACGCCGTGACCAAACTGCACGGGGACGAGCGCGCGCGCATGTTCGCGGCGATGTATTTCATCCTGGCGCAGATTCCGTTCTGGGCGCTGTTCGAGCAGGCGGGCTCGTCCCTCAACCTGTTCACCGCGCGGCTGGTGGACAAGACCATGTTCGGCGTGACCGTGCCCGCGCCGGTGTTCCAGGGGCTCAACGCCGGGTACATCGTCATCTTCGCGCCGATCCTGGCGTGGTTGTGGGTCGCCCTCGCCAAGCGCAGGCTGGAGCCGTCGACGCCGGTGAAATTCGCCGTCGGCGTTTTTCTCGCCGGCGCCGGCTTCCTGGCGCTGGTCGGCGGCATCAACGCCTCGGGATCGGGCGCGGCCCTGACGGCGGTCTATTTCATCTTCCTCATCTACTGGCTGCACACCATGGGCGAGCTGATGCTGTCGCCCGTCGGGCTGTCGGCGGTGACGAGGCTCGCGCCCGCCCGGATCGTGGGCATGACCATGGGCGCGTGGTTTTTGTATTCCGGCCTGTCGAATTACCTCGCCGGCCTGATCGCGCGCGCCACCGGGGCGCAAACCATCGGCGGTCAGCTTACGGATATTGCGGCCGCCAAGGCGACCTATGTATCGGTGTACTCCCAGGTCGGCTATATCGCCATGGGCATCGGCTTCGCCATGTTGCTCGTCGCGCCGTTCATCAAGCGCCTGATGCGGCTTGATACGTTGACGGACGATCACGCCCACGCGCTTGCGGGCGAGGCCGAGCTCGCCGAGCCGCTGGCCCCCGGAACGCATCCGCCGCAAAAAGCCGGCGCGTAACGCGCTCGGCGTCATCGACAGGAGGTCTTTTCATGTCTGACCGGTTGACCAAAATCGTCACGCGAGGCGGCGACAAGGGCGAGACGTCGCTCGGCGACGGGACGCGCACGCCCAAGGACGACCCGCGCATCGCCCTTCTCGGCGACGTGGACGAACTCAACAGCTGGATCGGGATGATCCTTTCCCACGATCCGGGCGAGACGGTGCGCGACGTGCTCGCGGGCGTGCAGCATGATCTGTTCGACCTCGGCGGCGCGCTTTGTTTTCCGGGCGCGCCGTTGCTTTCCGAGCGGCATGTGGCGCGTCTCGACGACGCTTCGGCGGCGCTGAACGCGGACCTGCCGCCGCTGAAGGAATTTATCCTGCCGGGCGGCGCGCCGCTGATCGCCTCTTTGCATGTGGGGCGGACGGTGTGCCGGCGCGTCGAACGGGCGGCGGCGGCGTTTCTGCGCGCCGATGCGCAAGCGGAACGGGCCCTGCAATATCTCAATCGACTGTCGGATTATCTGTTCATCGCCGCGCGGTTCGAGGCGCGCCGCATGAACGTTCGGGAAGTGCTCTGGCGCAAGGAGGCAAGCCTGTCTTCCGGCGACTAGATGCTGGGGGCGATCCTTCCCTTGCAGATTAATCCGTCGGGAATGTCGGTTCGCCGGGGGAAATTCAGCCGCGCCAGAAAATCCGTCCAAGAAAAAAATCCGCCCAACGAAAAAAGCGCGCTCCGGCCCTGGTCCGGAACGCGCTTTGTTACGCAATGTTTCAGGAACAAGGTTACTCGGTGATTTCGGCCTGTTTGGAGACGTCCACCATCGGAACGTCGTAGACTTTCGTGTAATCGACGATGGCCGCGACGCCCGCCGCAGCAAGAACAAGCAAAATCAACCAGATAATGGCTTTCATAGTGACACCCCACGTTTGTTGCCCGAAGGGATGCTAAACGACGGATCGCTGATAGGCCATAGAAAATACGCGTTTAAATCGGAGGCCGTCGCAGGTTCGCTTAACAGGCGCGTCCGGCGCCGGAAGGAGGCGGCGCGGTTGTGTTGCCTTCCTGCAACCCCCGCCCCGATTTTTATCAAAGAATGGCCGCCAAACGTGTTGATGCCATAATCCTAACGCGATATTCACGCTATATGAAAAATTGAAGCCATTCGGCTGCTTTTTGAACGAAGTCAGGAATACGAGCTGCGTGATTATTCGGCCGCGCCATTGCGGTCGTCCGCTTTGATCCACCTTAAGGAGGGGAACCATGAAGTTGAAGTACAGTCTGCTTGCGGCCGCAGCGACGGTGGCCTTCGCGCCGGCGGCGCACGCGTATAAAGGTCTTTACGGCTCGATCGGCGCCGGCCTTTCCTATATGGTCGAAGAGCGCGACGTCAGCAATGACGGCACCGGCGTCGGCCCGTTCCTGTTCGACAGCAGCGCCGATTACGACAAGGGCATCGGCATCTACACGGCGCTGGGCTATGCCTGGGGCAACAACTGGCGCACCGAGCTAGAGTTCTCCTATCGCGTCAACGACATCGACCAGATCGATCCGAGCGACGCATTCTCGGGCATCCCGGCCGGTTCGATCAGCGGCGACACCCAATCCTACGCCGTACTGGTGAACGCGCTCTACGACATCGACCTCGGTTCCGTATTCACGCCCTATATCGGCGGCGGCTTCGGCATCGCCAGCGTCGATCACAACATCAACGGCTCCGCCATCAACGCCGCGCCGACGCCGACTCTTGCGATCGCCTATAACGACAGCGACACCACCATCGCTTATCAGGGCATCGCGGGCGTCGCGGTCGCGCTGGCCGAGAACCTCGCCCTCGACCTGTCCTACCGCTATTTCGGCACCGCCAAGGGCAAAATCGACGGCGCCCTGAACGGTTCGCCGGCGCTTTACGACGTCGCTTATTCGACTCACAACCTCTTCGCCGGCCTGCGCTGGAACTTCGGCGCCGCCCCGGCGGCCGCGCCGGCGGTTCAGTACAAGGACTGCTGGGACGGCTCCAGCGTGCCGGTCAGCGCCGAGTGCCCGCCGCAACTGATCGAGGAAGTGGCTGCGGTCGATCTCGATCCGGTCAACTTCACGGTCTATTTCGACTACGACAAGTCGAACCTGACCGACCAGGCCCTGACCCTGATTCAGGAAGCCGCGGCGCGCGCGCTTGAAAACGACATCGACACGGTGGTCGTCCAGGGCAACACCGACACGTCCGGTTCGTCCGCGTACAACCAGGCTCTGTCCGAACGCCGCGGCCGCGTCGTGCGCGACGCGCTTGTCGCCAACGGCGTTGCGGCGGACCGCATCCGCGTGGATGCTTTCGGCGAAACGAACCCGGCCAAGCCGACTGCCGACGGCGTGCGCGAGCCGCTCAACCGTCGTTCGGACGTGACCATCTCCTTCGAATAAGGCGCGGGGCCTCGCCGGCAGGCGATCGCCTTCAGCACAGTTGAAACCGGCGCGCCCATGGCGCGCCGGTTTTCTTATGGGCGGCGCCTCGACAAGAACCGCCGACGTCCCGCGGCGCGGCCCGCCCTAAACGGGCGGCCTGAAACCGTCCGGACGAGCCATGCGGCTGCGAACGGCTCTAGGCTTTGTAGATTTTCATGAAGGCGTCGACGCCGCGCGCGGCCTGTTCATCGATGGCGGCGTCAAGGTCCTCCGGCTCGTCGCCCATGAGAACGCGGGTATAGAGCGGTTCGGTGATCAGCGCGCCCAGTTGCCAGATCGCCTGGTGAACGTCGTCGATCCGGAAAACGCCTTTCCGCGCCAGCCGCGCCATGATCGGCGCGGCCTGATCGACCATGCATTTCGGCCCGTTTTCCATATACGCCTTGCCGATCGACGGCGTGCGCTCCGCTTCGAAGGCGGCGATGCGTTTCAGCGACAGGGCTTCCGGCGAGAGAATGCCGCGCAGGACCTCCCGCGCCAGGGCGAGAATGAACTCGGCGGGCGGCAGGCTCGCCTCGATCTCGGTAATGTCGAGGGGCAGAAGGTTGGCGCATGATTCCGTGATCGCAGCGCCGAACAGCTCTTCCTTGGAGCGGAAGCGGTTATAGACCGTGCGCTTGGAGACGCCTGCGGCGAGAGCGATCTGGTCCATGCTGGCGGCGTCGAAGCCGCGGGCGAGAAACGCTTCCCGCGCGGCGTCGACGATGGCGGCCGTCTTCTTGTCCGCTGTCGCGCTGGGCCCGATGGCTGACGCCGACATGAGATCGCCTTTCCCTCTCTTCTCAACGGAAAACGTCCGCTTTTATGGCGCATTTTTTTCGTCAAAGGAATAAACATCTGCGGCCAGAGGGCTGAAACGGCGTGCGCTTCGGGTTTGTTTACGATCCGTTAACCATCCGCTTCAAAGCATGGGCCATGGTGAAACGGCGCGTTTACAGGAGAAAACCCCGGCGGCGGCCCCGCAAGCGGCCGCATGGGCGCGCGCGCGCCGGCGTCTATGCCCGGCTGATCGGGGATATCGGCGTTTTCTGCATGATGACGCTGATCGGCCTGGCGGCGCTGTTCGCCTATTTTGCGCGCGATCTTCCCGATCCGGCGTCCTTGTGGAGCCGCTCCGGCGCGCCCAAGGTCACATTGCTCGCCGCCGACGGCTCGCCCATTCCCATACACGGCGCCGTCGCCGGGGCCCCGGTGCGGCTCGCCGATCTGCCGTCCCACGTACCGGGCGCAATTCTCGCCGTGGAGGACCGCAACTTCTATCACCATGCGGGCGTCAATCCGGTTTCGATTGTGCGTGCGCTGATTGTCAATCTGCGCGAGGGCGGCGTGCGTCAGGGCGGCTCGACGATCACCCAGCAACTGGCGAAAAACGTCTTTCTCAGCCCGGATCAGACGATGAGGCGCAAGGTGCAGGAGGCGTTGCTGGCCTTCTGGCTGGAGTGGAAGTTCACCAAGGACGAGATTCTCACGCTTTATCTGAACCGCGTCTATTTCGGCGCCGGCGCGTATGGCGTCGACGCGGCGAGCTACCGGTATTTCGCCAAGCCGGCGCGGCGGCTTTCCGTCGGCGAGGCGGCGGTGCTGGCGGGGCTTTTGAAGGCGCCGTCCCGCTACGCCCCGACGGCGAACCCGGACCATGCGGGCCGGCGCGGGCGGCTTGTCATCGACCAGATGCGCGCGGGCGGTTTTCTCACGCCGGATGAAGCGGCGGCGGCCATCGCCGCGCCGATCACGCTCGCCGCCTCGCGGTTTTCCACCGCGCCCTACTTTGTCGATTACGCTCTCGCCGAGGCGCGCGCCCTGAGCGGCGCCCTGGATGCGGATCTCATTGTACGGACGACCTTCGATCCCCGGTTGCAGCGGGCGGCCGAACGCGGTCTCGCCGCCGGTCTGGCGGGAGAGGCCGGCGCGCCGGACGCGGCCGAGGCGGCGGTCGTGATCATGGACGGCGAGGGATCGGTCCGCGCCCTGATCGGCGGGCGCGATTACCGCAAGAGCCAGTTCAATCGCGCGGTGCAGGCGCGCCGGCAGCCCGGCTCCGCCTTCAAGCCGGTGGTGTATCTGGCTGCGCTGGAGGCGGGCGCGAGCCCGGAAACCGTCGTCGAGGACGCGCCGGTGACGATCGGAACGTGGTCGCCCGGCAATTACAAGGGCAAGTATTACGGCGCCGTCACCCTGCGCGAGGCGATGGCGCGCTCGCTCAACAGCGCGGCGGTGCGCACCCAGGAATATGCCGGCCGCGCCAGGGTGCGGCGCATGGCGAAGGATCTCGGCTGGCCGGGGCGGCTCACCCACGGGCCGTCGCTGGCGCTGGGCGTGGACGCGGTCTCGCCGCTGCAACTGGCGGGCGTTTACGCGCCGTTCGCCAATGGCGGCCTGCGGATCGAGCCGCATGTGATCACCCGCATCGAAACGAGCGACGGCGACCTGGTGTATCGCCGGCCCGGCTCGGTTCTCGGCCAGGCGGCGAGCACGCAGACCATCGCCGCCCTCAACGACATGTTGCGCGCCGTCGTCGTCTGGGGCAGCGGCCGCGCCGCGGCGACGCCGGGCTACGCGGCGGCGGGCAAGACCGGCACGACGCAGAACAGCCGCGACGCCTGGTTCGCGGGCCACGCGGCGGGGCTGGTCGGCGTCGTCTGGATCGGGCGGGACGACAATGCGCCGATGCCGGGCGTCACCGGCGGGCGGGCGCCGGCGCGCGTATGGAGCGAGATGATGCGCCGCGCCCTGCCGCTTCATGCGCCGCCGCCCGAAGACGGGGCGGCCGATCCGATCGCTGCCATTCTCAAGACCAGCGGATAGGGCGCGCTGCGCCGCTTAACCGGAAACGCCGTAGGCGAACAATGCCTGGCCGTGCTCGCGAAACCACGCGGCGGCGGCGCGCGCATCGACGTCAAGCGTTGACAAAAGGCTCCAGAAGGCGCGCGAGTGATCCATATGGACCAGGTGCGCGCATTCATGGGCGGCGACGTAATCGAGGATGTCCGGCGGGGTCAGGATCAGCCGCCACGAAAACGACATGGCGCCGTCGGAAGTGCACGAGCCCCAGCGGGTGCGCATGTCCCGCACGCGGACCGGGCCGCGCTTGCGTCCGAGCCGGGCGCTGTAATGATCGGCGCGCTCGATCAGCCGTTGACGCGCCTGTTTCTTCAGCCAGTCGGTCAGGCGGCGATTGACATGTTCGGCGGCGCCGCCGACGCGGATCTCGGGGCGGCGCTCGGCGCCGGCGGTCGCATGATCGCGGCCCGACCCGTGGTCGACGCGCACCGGCGCGCGCGGGCCGCCGCACTGGACAATTACGTGATCGACGCCGCGATAGGGAATGATCGCGTTCGGCGCGAAGGGCCTGGCGCGCACTGCGTTCTTCATCTGCCCGGCGATCCAGTCGGCGCGTTCATGGGCGAACGCGATGGCGTCCGGCAGGGTGCGCCTGGACGGGGCGGTGACGAGGATTTCCCCAGTCACCGGGTCGACCTTGACGATCAGCTTCTTGGCGCGGCGATTGACGCGCGCCACCAGCGGCGCGCTGACGGCGCCGATATTGATTTCCGTTCTGGTGATATGATTTACGGACATGCTTACACTACTAAATTTGCGCATACTCTTGCGTGTTTGGCGAAAAGATCAATCATGTTTGTTATGAACGCCCGGATTAATGGCCGCCGGCTAATTCATGGCGGCCGATGCCAATCGAAAAACGTGAGACCGGTTTGACCCTATCGACAATTCATCAATCGAGAATCGAGCAACCAATGACCGAACAACCGATGATCGACCGAGAGATAATCGACATGCCCAAACCGCTACGCCAAAAGCCATGACGCAGAAAAGAACGAAAAACGCGAGCGCGTCAATCGCGCAGGCGACGCCGATGATGATGCAATACCTTGCGGTGAAAGAACAGGCGGGCGATGCGCTGTTGTTTTACCGCATGGGGGATTTTTACGAGCTGTTCTTCGACGACGCGGTTCAGGCGGCCGCCGCGCTTGACATCACGCTGACGCGGCGCGGCCAGCATGGCGGCGAGGACATCCCGATGTGCGGCGTGCCGTTTCACGCCTACGAGTCCTATCTTGCGAAGCTCATTCGCGCCGGCTTCAAGGTGGCCATCTGCGAACAGATGGAAAGCCCGCAGGAGGCGAAGAAGCGCGGGTCGAAATCCGTCGTCAAGCGGGAGATCGTCCGCGTGGTGACGCAAGGCACCCTCCTGGAAGACTCCCTGCTCGACGCGCGCGCAAACAACTATCTCGCCGCGCTGGCTCTGTTGCAGGGCGGCGCCGCAGCGGCGCTCGCCTGGGTTGACGTTTCCACCGGTGAACTGTCCGTGAGCCCCGTATCGGATATCTCCTTCGACGCCGACCTCGCCGCGATCGCGCCAAAGGAGCTGATCGTTCCCGAGTTGGACGAAGGCGATCCGTGGCGGGACCGGCTCGACGCGCTGGCGCCGCGCCTGTCTCTCGCCCGCCGCCCGGCGCAGCAGTTCGACAGCGCCGCCGGTCAGCGCCGGGTGATGGAGGCGCTCGGCGTCGCCTCCCTCGACGGGTTCGGCGCGTTCACCCGCGCCGAATGCGGCGCCATGGGCGCGCTTCTGGCCTATGTGGAGATGACCCAGGCGGGCCGGGCCCCGGCGCTGTCGCCGCCGCGCCGCCTCAGCCCCGACGGCGCCATGGCGATCGACGCGGCGACGCGCGGCTCGCTGGAACTTCTGGAAGCCCAGGGCGGCGGCCGGAAGGGCTCCCTGTTATGGGCCGTCGACCGCACGGTCACCGGCCCGGGCGCGCGCGCGCTGGCGGCGCGCATCGCCGCGCCCCTGACCGATCCCGGCGGGATCGCCGCGCGCCTTGACGCCGTCGGCTTTTTCGAGGCCGCGCCGGATCTGATCGATCGTCTTCGCGCCCGGTTGAAGGAGACGCCGGACCTTGCGCGATCGGTCTCGCGGCTCGCCCTCGGGCGCGGCGGCCCGCGCGACCTCGCCGCCATTCGCGACGGCCTCGCCTCGGCGCGCGACATCGCCCGCGCGATCGCGGACGCGGAAAGTCCCGGAAACCTGCCCGCGGTCATACGCGCCAACCTCGACGCGCTGGAAAACCGGGGCGGCGAGGGGTTTTCCGCCCTCATGACGGAGCTTGCCGGCGCGTTGGACAAGGACCCGCCGCTGCTGGCGCGCGACGGCGGGTTCATCGCAAGGGGATACGATCCGGGACTTGATTCCGTCCGTATGCTGCGCGACGAATCGCGGCGGGTCATCGCCGGGCTGGAGGCGCGCTACCGCGATCTCGCCGAGATAAAAAGCCTGAAGGTGAAGCACAACAACGTGCTCGGCTATTTCGTCGAAACCCCGGCTTCGCAAGGCGACAGGCTGATGGCGCCGCCGCATGACGCAACCTTCATCCACCGTCAGACGCTGGCGAACGCGGTGCGGTTCACGACGGCGGAGCTTGCCGATCTCGACGCCAAGATCACGCGCGCGCGGGACGAGTCCCTGGCGCGCGAACTGGCGCTGTTCGACGCCTTGTGCGAGCAGGTCCTGTCGCAGCGCGACGCCGTCAGCGCGGCGGCGGCCGCGCTCGCCGAACTTGACGTCGCGGCCGCGCTCGCCGTTCTCGCGATCGAGGAAGGGTATGTGCGTCCCGTACTGACGGATGCGGCCGCGTTCGACATTCGCGGCGGACGCCATCCGGTTGTCGAATGGTCCCTGCGCGCCGAGGGCGCCGCCGGCTTCGTGCCGAACGACTGTCGCCTCAGCGAGGCGGGGGAGGCGCGTCTGTGGCTCGTCACCGGGCCGAACATGGCGGGCAAGTCCACGTTCCTGCGCCAGAACGCGCTGATCGCCATTCTGGCCCAGGCGGGCTGTTACGTGCCGGCGGCGTCGGCTGAAATCGGGATCGTCGACCGCGTCTTCTCCCGCGTCGGCGCCGCGGACGATCTGGCGCGAGGGCGCTCGACCTTCATGGTGGAGATGGTGGAGACGGCCGCCATCCTCAATCAGGCCACGGAGCGGTCGCTGGTGGTGCTGGACGAGATCGGGCGCGGCACGTCGACGTTCGACGGGCTTTCGATTGCCTGGGCGGCGGTGGAGCATCTGCACGACCGCAATCGCTGCCGCGGGCTTTTCGCCACCCATTACCACGAGTTGACCGCGCTCTCGGAAAAGCTCCCCCGCCTCGTCAACATGTCCATGAAGGTGCGCGAGTGGAAAGGCGACGTCGTCTTCCTGCATGAGGTGGCGCACGGCCCGGCGGACCGGTCTTACGGGGTCGCGGTGGGGCGCCTCGCCGGCCTGCCGCCGGCGGTGGTGGCCCGCGCCGAAGAGGTGCTGGCGCTTCTGGAAAGCCGGCGCGAGGCGGGCGGCGGCATCGAGGACCTGCCGCTCTTCGCCGCCAGCGCGAATCTCGACGCGCCTTCGCTGTCGCGGGCTGCCGAGGCTGCCGGCGACGGGCGGTCCGCGCCGCCGCGCCTTGAGGCGCTTGCCGCCGCCCTGGAGGCGCTGGAGCCTGACGCCATGTCGCCGCGCGATGCGCTGGAGGCGCTTTACGCGCTCAAGGCGCGTCTTGCGGAGGGGACGGAGCATGTCGAGGCGGACGGGCGACCGGAGGGCGACGCCGACGGGCGGGCGGGCGCATAGCGTTTCCCGCGCTTGCGCCGGCGCGGCAAACAGCGTCTATTGCGCCGCATGGGGAAAAGAAAAAGATACGCTTCAGCCGGTTCTCCGGTTCCGCCACATGCGCTGGCGCGCGTCGACATCGCGTCATCACAAGATGCAGGATAAATCATCAGTCTACAAAGCGCTTGCCGAGGCCGTTGCGGCCGAACGCGCCGGACAGGCCCATGGCGCGGTGGGCAAAGCGCTGAAAGCCGCCGCTGCGGAACTGCGCGCGCGCACCATGGCCGACGAACGGCGCGGCGACCGCATCGCCGCGCGCCTGTCGGCGGGGGTCGATACGCTCGTTAAGGCGCTCTACGCGGCGAATTTCGGCGCGGGCGCGCCGCGGCTCGCGGTTTGCGCGGTCGGCGGTTTCGGGCGGCGCGCCCTAGCGCCTTATTCTGACGTCGACCTGTTGTTCCTGCACGATCCCGTCATGGACGGCGCGCTGGAAGAGGTGTTGAACCCGCTCCTCTATCCCTTGTGGGATTCCGGCCTCAAGCTCGGTTATGCAGCGCACACGTCCAAAAGCGCGATCGCGCTTGTCAAGGCGGACATGACCGCGCGCACGGCCTATCTCGACGCGCGGTTCATCTGCGGCGCGCGTCCGGTTTATGAGGACTTTGCGCATGCCTACGACAAGCTGCGCCGGCGCACCCCGGCGGCGTTCGTGGCCGCCAAGCTGGAGGAGCAGGACGCCCGCCAGGTCAAGGCGTTTGAAACGCGGTACCTGGTCGAGCCGGACGTGAAGGAAGGCAAGGGCGGCCTGCGAGACCTGCAGACGATCGGCTGGATCTATAAATACGTTTACGGCGGCGATATCGGCGACAACGCCGAGATCGACCGCGTGCTCGATGTCAAGGAGCGCCGGGCGCTGAAGAAAACCGGACGGTTTTTATGGTCCGTGCGCGTCCATCTTCACGATCTGCGCGGCCGCGCGGACGAAAGGCTGACCTTCGATATCCAGCCGGAGATCGCCGCGCGCCTCGGCTACGCGGACCGGGCGGACATGAGCGCGGCGGAACGGCTGATGAAGCATTATTTCGTGAACACGGTCGAGGTCGGGCGGCTGACGCGGATCTTGTGCGCGCGGCTGGAGGAAGAGCGGGCCAAGGGGCGCCCGCGACTGCCCAAGCGGCTGCCGCGCGCGCTTGAGACCGACGAGGCGCGCGGGCGCCCGAACCTGCGCATTCGCCACGGGCGGCTCGATTTCGAGAGCGCGGCGAAGGCGCGTCGGACGCCGCGGGACTTTTTTCGCCTGTTCAGGGCCTACGGCAAAAACCCGGATTACGATTTTCATCCCGACGCCCTCGCGATTGTTTCCGAGGAAACGCCCAAGGTCACCTCCGACGTGCGAAAGGACCCGGCGGTCGCCGCCCTGTTCAAGGGCGTCCTGACGCAGTCGAAAGACCCCATGCGGGTGTTGCGCATCATGACCGAAACCGGGCTCCTGGGGAAATACGTCCCGGCCTTCGGCGCCATTGTTGGGCGCATCGATTACGGCCTCTACCGCCGCTTCACGCTCGACGAACACGTGCTGCGCAGCATCGACATGCTCACGCGCATCCGCCGGGGCAAGGAAAAGCGCGAACATCGCATCGCAACGCAGATTGCGTCGCAGGCGGACGATCCGTTTCCGCTCTATCTTGCGGTTCTGTTGCACGAGAGCGCATGGACCGTGAAGGACCGCTCGACGGACGCCAGCGAAAAGCTGGTCCAGCGCATCGCCCGCCGTCTCGGTCTGACGCGCGCGGACGCGGCGCTTGTCGCCTTCGCCGCGACGCGTTACGGCGCGCTGGTGCGCACCGCTGCGCGGCGCAATCTCGCCGACCCCCGGGCGGTCGCGGCGTTTGCGAGGACCGTCGGCGAGCGCGCGCGGCTCGACCTCATGCTTGTGGTCGCGGTGTGCCATTTGCGCGTCGTCGGTCCTTTGTCCTGGGACGACATCACCCGCCGCCAGCTTGCCGCGCTGCATCAGGGAACCGCGGTCTGGCTCGAAGGCGGCGACGCGGCGTTGGCCCGGCGGCTGAAAAAACGCGCCGACGCCGCCCGGGCGCAGGTGGTCAGGCGTCTCGGCGACTGGGAAGAGGCCGCCCAGGACGCGGCGCTCGCGCGGTTGAGCGACGACATGCTGGTGACCCTCGGTCCCGACCGGGTGGTGCGCTTCGCCCGGCTGGCTCAGGCGGCGGAAGCGGACGGGGTGGCGAGCGCGGTGATGGTGAGCCCGCGCGACGGCGATCTGGAGGCGATCATTTACGCCGACGACCGCCCGGGACTGCTTGCCGATCTCGCGGGCGTGATCGCCGGGGCGGGCCTTGACGTGCGCGCGGTGCGCGCGCTCGCCGCCGGCGACGGAAAGATCGTCGACATTTTCATCGTCCAGTCCCCCGACGGCGCCGCGCCGCTGGACGACGGGGATACGGCGCGGCGGCTGCATACGGGCCTCCTCGCCGCGGCGAAAGCGCCGCCCGCGGCGGGACCGGTCCTGAAACGCCGCATCGGCGACCGGCGCGGCCTGTTCAGCGTCAAGCCTGAGGTCCGCATCGTGGGCGACGATCTTGAGGACGTGGCGATCGTCGAGGCCGAGGGACTGAACCGGCCGGGGCTGCTCTATGAACTGGCCTCGGCGTTGTCTCAATGCGGCGTCGCCATCGCGTCGGCCCATATTGCGACCTATGGCGAACGTGCCGTCGACGCATTTTACCTGCAAACCGCGGATCATCGCGACGCGATCGACCGCGAAACCCTCGCGCGGGTCGAAAAGCGCCTTCTGGAAACCCTTGACGGTGGCTCCGCCGGCTAAACACCGTTAACCCTCTGCGGGCTAGAAACGGCGGCGGGCGGGGAAAAGCGGAGAACGAAAGCAGGTTCATGAGCGGCGCTATACTGAAATCCCTGGCGACGGTCAGCGGCTTGACCATGGCGAGCCGCGTGCTCGGCTTCGCGCGGCAGATCCTGATGGCCGGGGTGATCGGCGCCGGCGGCAATCCGGTCGCCGACGCTTTCTGGGCGGCGTTCCGTCTGCCGAACATGTTCCGCCGCCTGTTCGCCGAGGGCGCTTTTCACGCCGCGTTCATCCCTCTGTTTCAGGGCCGGCGCGCCGATGAGGGCGACGCCGCGGCGAAGGCGTTCGCGGAAGACGTGATGGCGGCGCTGATCTTCATCCTCACGCTGCTGACGGCGCTGGTGCAGCTCGCCGCGCCCGCCTTCGTCTATCTCATCGCCAGCGGGTTTCAGGACGATCCGGAGAAATTCAGCCTGACAACGCTTTATACACGGATCATGTTTCCCTATCTCTTCATGATGTCGCTGGTGGGGCTTTTCAGCGGCATCCTGAATTCCTTCGGCCGGTTCGCCGCCGCGGCGGGCGCGCCGCTGGCGCTCAATGTCTGCCTGATCGCGGCGATCGTGATGTTCGCCGACGCGCCGACGCAGACCGCGGGCGTCGCCCTCTCCTGGGGCGTCTTCGCCGGCGGGCTGATTCAACTCGCCATTCTTCTCGCCGGCGCGGCGCGGCAGGGATATGCGCTGCGCCTGCGCGCGCCGCGCCTGACGGCGCCGGTGCGGCGGCTGTTCGTGCTCGGCGCGCCGGGCTTCGTCAGCGCCGGCGCGGTGCAGATCAACCTGATCGTCGGGACCAACATCGCCAGCCAGGAGCCGGGCGCGGTTTCCTGGCTGATGAACGCCGACCAGCTCTATCAGCTGCCGCTGTCGCTGATCGGGATCGCCCTTGGCGTGGTGTTGCTGCCGATGCTGTCGGCGCGGGTCAAGGCCGGCGACGAAAAGGGCGCGGCGCGGGCCATCAACAACGCGCTGGAGCTGTCGGCGCTGTTGTGCTTTCCCGCCGCCGCGGCCTTCGCGGTCATGGGCGCGCCGATCTGCGACGCGCTGTTCCGCGGCGTTGCGGGGGACGCCTTGTCGCTGTTCGGCGCGCGCGAATCCGCGTTCACCGAAGACGACGTGATGATGACCGGGCTTGCGCTCGGGATCTTCGGGATCGGCCTGCCGGCTTTTGTCTGGCACAAGATTTTCTCGCCGGCTTTTTTCGCCCGCGAGGATACGCGCACGCCGATGAATTACGCGCTTGTCTCCATCGTCGTGAACATCGTCCTCGCGCTGGCGCTGTTTCCCGTCATCGGCTTTCTGAGCGTGCCGACCGCGACGGCCGCCGCCGCCTGGGTGCAGGTGATCCTGCTGGCGCGCCAGCTTCACCGGCGCGGCCAGTTCCAGCCTGGCGGGCGGCTCGCCGGACGGCTCGCGCGCATCATCCTGGCGACTGCGGGGCTGGCGGGCGCGCTTTACGCCGTCCTGCCGTATACGGACGAGGCCGCAGCGCTGTTCTGGGGGCGCGAATGGATCGCGGTGATCGCGCTTTCCGGCCTCGGGGCGGCGCTGTACGGGGTTCTCGCGCTCCTGCTTGGCGCCGTGCGGACTTCCGACTACAAAGCCCTGACCAACAGGCCGTAAGACGCAAAGCGCCTTCAGGGCCGAAGCCAAAAAAGAGCAGGATTATGAGCGAGTATCAGGGGCCGACGCGCGTCCTTTCCGGGGTGCAGACCTCCGGCAAGCTGCATCTGGGGAACTATCTCGGCGCGTTGAAGAAATTCGCCGCGCTCCAGCACGAGATGGAATGCTTTTTCTTTCTCGCCGACATGCACGCCATCACCGTCTGGCAGGAGCCAGAGGCCCTGCGCGCGCAGACCTACAACATCGCCGCGAGCTATCTCGCCGCCGGGGTGGATCCGAAGACGGCGGTGATCTTCCACCAGTCGGCCGTGCGCGCCCATGCGGAGCTGGCCTGGATCTTCAACTGCGTCGCCAGGCTCGGCTGGCTCGACCGGATGACCCAGTTCAAGGACAAGGCCGGCAAGGACAAGGAGCGCGCCTCGGTCGGACTTTATACGTATCCGGTCCTTCAGGCTGCGGACATCCTTGTTTACAAAGCGACCCATGTGCCGGTGGGCGAGGATCAGAAGCAGCATCTTGAGCTGTCGCGCGACATCGCCGCCAAGTTCAACCACGATTTCGGGGCCGAGCATTTCTTCCCCCTGCCGGAGCCGCTGATCAAGGGTCAGTTCGGCAATAGCGGCGCCCGGATCATGTCCCTGCGCGACGGAACGTCGAAAATGTCGAAATCGGACCCGTCGGAGAATGCGTGCATCTTTCTCAAGGACGACGCCGATACGATCGCCAGGAAGATCAAGAAGGCGAAGACCGATCCCGAGCCCTTGCCTTCCGAGCCGGAGGGGCTCGACGGCCGTCCGGAGGCGGCCAATCTCGTCGGCATTTACGCCGCCCTTTCCGGAGGCGGCGACGCCGACGTGCTCGCCGAATTCGGCGGGCAGGGTTTCGGGGTCTTCAAGCCCGCGCTGGCCGAGCTGGTGGTGGACAAGATCGCGCCGATCAGCGCGGAGTTGAACCGGCTGGAGGCCGATCCCGGCTACCTGCACGGCGTTCTGTCCGACGGGGCGGCGCGCGCCGCAGCGATCGCCGACCCGATCGTGCGCGACGTCAAGAAAATCGTCGGGTTTCTTTCATAGGCGTCGCCCGGAGCGCATCACCGTCGCGACATAAAACCGCGCTATCCTCTCGCGGCGGGGTCGTCGGGGTTTCCCGGCGCCGTTGCCGTGGCGGCGTCAATACTGGGGCTGTCAATACTGGGGCTGTCAATACTGGGGCTGTCAATACTGGGATGATCAATATGGGGATGATCAATACGGGGACGGACGGCATGCGGGCGTTTTGTTTTGCACTGGTTTCGGCGGGCGCGCTGGCGCTTGGCGCCTGCGCCGGTCCGGACCGCGCGCCGTCCATGGTCGAGCGGGAGACCGCCGCCGCGCCCGCGGTGCGTTTCGCCGTCTTCAACGTCTATCTCAACCGTCCGGAAGCCGGCGCGCTCCTGGCCGAGATGCGCGCTGGCGACAGCCCGCAGGCGCGCAAGGTCGCGGAGATCATTCAGCGCACGGCGCCGGACGTGCTTCTTCTCAATGAGTTCGACTATGAGCCTTCGGGCGAGGCGCTGCGCCTGTTTCAGGAGAATTACCTGGAGAAAAGCTGGAACGGCGCGCCGCCCGCGGTCTACCCGTATGTGTTTCTGGCGCCGTCGAACACCGGCGTTCATTCCGGGGTGGACCTCAACCGCGACGGCGCGGTGGCCGCCGCGCCCGGCTCGCGCGACTATGGCGGCGACGCTTTCGGCTATGGGGAGTTTCCGGGCAAGTTCGCCATGGCTTTCCTATCGAAATACCCGATCGCGGAAGACGACGTGCGCACGTTCCGCAACTTTCTCTGGAAAGACATGCCGGGCGCGCGCCTGCCCGACGATCCGGACACGCCCGAGCCGGCCGACTGGTACGCCGGGCCGGCGCTGGACAGGTTCCGTCTTTCCTCCAAAAGCCACTGGGACATTCCGGTGCTGATCGGCGGGCGCGCGGTTCACGTGCTGGCGAGCCATCCGACGCCGCCGGGGTTCGACGGCGAGGAGGATCGCAACGGCAGGCGCAATTTCGACGAAAATCGTTTCTGGGCGGATTATGTGACGCCCGGGCGCGGGTCGTATATCTATGACGACGCCGGGGGCGAGGGCGGTCTTGAACCGGGCGCGCGTTTCGTCATCATGGGTGATCTCAACGCGGACCCGACTGACGGCGCCGCGCCGGGCTCGATCCGACAACTGCTCGAGGCGCCGGCGGCCGCGCCCGGCCGCGCGCCGCGCAGCCGCGGCGGCGCGGCGCAAGCCGAACTTCAGGGCGGCGCCAATGCGCGCCATAGGGGCGATCCCGCCGAGGATACCTCCGATTTCAACGATGATCCCGAAACCGGCGCCGGCAATCTGCGCCTCGATTACGTGATCGCGTCGAGGTCGGGGCTTGTCGAAACCGGTTCGGGCGTCTTCTGGCCGGCGCCGGGCGATCCCCAGTACGGCCTTGTCGGTCCCGGCTTTCCCGTGGAAAGCTCCGATCACAGACTGGTCTGGCGCGACCTGGTTGTCACCGAACGGCGCGCAGGGCAATAAACGGCGCGTTTCCTGTTCTGTGCGGTCAGCTTGAAAATGTCGCCGAAAACGGCGCCTGGTTCGGGCCGAAGCCGGCGCGTTTCATGCCGTCGGAGTTCCAGGCGAAGGCAATCTCGCCCTCGCGCGAGACCGCGATGACCCCGCCGTCGCCGCCGAGGCGGCCGACATCCTCGATCAGTCCCTCGCTCGCCCGGCCCAGCGCGGCGCCCTGGTATCGCATGCGGCTGGCGACATCCTGGGCGCCGCCGGCGAGAATGAAAAACTCTCCGACGCCGGTGCAGGACGCGGCGACGAATTCGTCCGCCCACGTACCCGATCCGATCAGCGGGGTGTCGCCGACGCGGCCCTCCAGCTTGCCGAAGACGCCGCCGGTGGAGGTGGCGGCGGCGAGGCGCCCCCGGGCGTCAAGGGCGACGGCGCCGACGGTGCCGTGGCCCATTTCCGCTTGCGTCAGCTCCTTCGGGTCGATGCCGATCGGCGTGACGTAGTAGCGTTCCGGGTCGTCCACGAAGTCGAAGTTCCGTCCACGGCAGAAGTTTTCCGCCCCGCGCCCGGCGAGCATCACGTGGGGCGTTTCGTCCATGACGGCGCGCGCGGCCCGGATCGGGCTTTTCAGGTGCTTGACCGCCGCGACGGCGCCGGCGCTGCGTTTCAGCCCGGCGTTCCCGCTCGCCATGATGGACGCGTCCAGCTCGGCGTAGCCCGCCTTGTTCGGCGCCGCGCCGCGCCCGGCGATGTAAAAGCCCGAGGCTTCCATCTCCGCGACCAGCGCTTCGACGACGTCGACCGCCGCCGCACCGTCCGTCAACAGCGCTTCGCCCCGTTTCACGAGGTCGAACAGATGGGCTTCGGCTCTGGCGTAATCGCGGCCCTTTCGCGCGCCGGCGCCGCCGTGAAGCGCGAGCGCTGCGGGCGAAGAAGCGGTCAAGCGAACCTCCTGTCGATACATTCCGTCATCTGACCGCCGCCTACCATCTGCCGCCTATCACTTGCGGCCTATCATCTGCCGCCTGTCGCCTGACTGCCGCGACCCGGCCCGCATAGGCGGGCGCGGCCGCCCGATCGCTTCCTGTTCGATGGCGGGGCCGGCGTCAAGTCCGTCGCACGCCGGGGCGGCGTTTTACGGCGGGCTGTTTTCCTTTTCGGGGTTATGGGATATGCGCTGCTATCGAAAGCGGGCGCGGGGATGCTCCCATTCGCCGCGACGCCGCAATCCGCGCAGCCGTCAATGCGCGAACAAGTCAATGCGCACACGTCAAGGAGCCGCCCATGACCAGCCTCGCCCTCGTTCGCCACGGCCAGAGCCAGTGGAACCTCGAAAACCGCTTTACCGGCTGGGTGGACGTGGACCTGACGGACAAGGGCCGCGCCGAGGCGCAAAAGGCGGGGGCGCTCCTGAAAGAGACCGGGCTTGAGTTCGCGGGCTGCTTTACCTCGGTGCAGAAACGGGCGATCCGCACCCTGTGGATCGCTCTCGACGAAATGGACCGCATGTGGCTGCCCGTCACGCGCGCGTGGCAGTTGAACGAGCGCCATTACGGCGGTCTTACCGGGCTGGACAAGGCGGAAACCGCCGAACGGCACGGCGCCGACCAGGTCAAAATCTGGCGCCGGAGCTTCGATACGCCGCCGCCTCCGATGGACCCGGAGAGCGAGCACAACATGGCGAACGATCCGCGCTACGCGCTTTACGATGCGCAGGCGCCGGCGGCGGAATCCCTCAAAATGACCCTGGACCGGGTCGCGCCCTATTTCGACGAGACGATCGCGCCGCAACT
Source organism: Parvularcula sp. BBD 1991-13 (assembly GCA_001657385.1). GTDB lineage: Bacteria > Pseudomonadota > Alphaproteobacteria > Caulobacterales > Parvularculaceae > Hyphococcus. Next base: position 111,798 of record LYSZ01000004.1, read on the forward strand.
TAAAGCCGGCAAGTCGCTGATCGTCGCCGCCCACGGCAACTCCCTGCGGGCGCTGGTCAAGATCCTGCTCAACGTCTCCGACGAGGATATCGTCGGCCTGGAAATCCCCACGGGCAACCCGCTCCTGTTCGAGCTGGAGGCCGGCTCCGCAGCGCCCGTCGCGGCGCGCTATCTCGATGCGGACCGGGCGCAGCCGATCCCGCCCCTGGGGTGACGCGGCGTCTTTCGCGCGGCGCGGCGCGCCGCCTTAGGCGGTCCAGCGGGTCACCAGCCCGTTGATGTCGACGCGCGCGGCCAGCTTCGTCGCGATCAGATAAAGCCCGCCCAGCTTGCGGTGGATGAACATGGCGGCGGGGGGCGGCGGCTGTGAAAAGCCGCTGGTGCGCAGGGCGACGACATTGTCGCGCAGCCGCGCCGCCAGGTCCGAGGCGCTGAAGTCGTAAGGCCCCTTGTGGCGCATCGGCTCCATGGCGATGTCGTAAGTCTCGCGCAGCAGCGTTTCGAGTCGCGCCGGCGTGTCGTCGTCGATCAGCCCCATGCGCAGGGCCGCGGCGTGGGCGTCGGCCCAGTCGCCCCGGATCGCCGCGGCGAGCAGGGCCTGGTATCCCTCGGCCAGGGCCGGTTCGATATCCCGCGCGGCGCCGAAATCGAGCAGGATGATCTTCCCTGTGTCCTCGTCGCGGAAGAAATTGGCGAAGTTCGGGTCGGTCTGCATCAGGCGGAATTCGAAAAGCTCGCGCAGCGCCAGGTCGATCAGCGCCGTCGCGATGCGGTCGCGTTCCGCCTGGGGCAGCGCCGTGAGCGCGTCAATGGGCGCGCCCGGGGCGTAGGACATGGCGAGGATGTTGCGCGTGGTGAAATCGTCGTGGACGTCCGGCACGACGAAGTCCTCTGACCCCTTGAGCAACGCCTGGAACCGCTTGACGCGCGCGCTTTCCCGTTCGTAATCGGCTTCTTCCCCGAGCTGCTTTTTCGCTTCCTCCAGCAGCGGGGCGATGTTCACTTCCTTCGGCAGGACGCCGGCGATGCGAATGATCGAGGCGAGATTGTCGATGTCGCTGTCGATGCTTTCGCGAACCCCGGGATACTGGACTTTCAGGGCGAGCTTGCGCCCGTCCCTGGTCACGGCGCGGTGGACCTGCCCGATCGACGCGGCGGCGATGGGGCGCACGTCGAACTGCTCGAACCGGCTGAGCCAGTCGCGCCCCCAGTCCCGGGCGAGCACGCCGCGAAGCTGGCGCGGCGGCATTTCATGGGCGCTGCTGCGAAGCCGGGACAGGGGTTCGGCGAATTCCGGCGGCACGAAGTCGCCGTCGTCCATGGAGAGAAGCTGGCCGAGCTTCATCGCCGCGCCGCGCAGGCGCGATAACTGGTCCGCGGCCATGGCCGCGTTTGACGGGGTCAGCAGGAGGTCCTGAAGCGACGGGCGCTGGCCGCGCGCCAGGCGTTGCGCGCCCTCCGCCACCATATTGCCGACAATGCCCGCGCCGAGGCCGCCGAATCGCGCCAGCCGCGCCATGCGCGCGCTCGGCACGGCGAGGCCGCGCTGATCTTGTCCTCTCTCGGCCTGTCCTCGCTCCGGGGACGGGTCGTCGGGTTTCTTCATCGCCATCGGGACCGTCGGAAGGGGGGCGTCGGGGCGACGCCGGATTTTCCGCCTTTGCATTACATCCTTATGTATCATGAAGGATTACGCAGCGCCCGGCCGGGCAGATCGACGGTTGCGCCATTCGCGGGGCCGGTCCAGGTCCGCCGCGGTCTGTTTCAGGCGTCCTCCAGCCGGTCGGCCATGTCCTTGATGCGGGCCGCCGCGGCGTCCACCGCGCGGCTTGCGCCGCCGACTGTATCGAGATCCATGGGCGTCTCGGCTTCCTCCAGGTCGCCCGCCCGCGCCCTCGCCTCGAACAATTCGTCGCAGACGGTCAGCGCGGCCAGCAGCATCAGTCGCGCATCGCCGATCTGGCCGAGGTCGTTGCCGAGGCTGGAAACCCGGCGGTCGAAAAACGCGGAAAGCTGTTGCAGGCGCTCTTCCTGGCCGTCTTCGCAGGTCACGCGGTAGTCGCGCCCGTTCACGCGAATGTCGACTTGGGTCATGGCTCGTCCTCCGTTCCATCCTCGCGGGCGCCGGGGCCGTCGGGACCCGGCTGCGGCGGCGTCCTTGCTTCGGGAGCTTCGGGAACTTCGGGGGCTTCAGGGGGATAGAGAAGCGCTTTCAGATCGCTGATCGCCGCGCCCAGCCCGGCGCCGGCCTCGAGCGTGTGGGCCCTTGCCGTCCTGGCGCAGCGCTGGGCGGCGGCGATGGCGTCGCGATCGGCCATCTGCCCGTCAAGGCGGGCGTCGAGACTGGTCTCCAGCCTGTCCAGCGCTTCGGCCAGGTGGCTGACCGCGTTTTCCAATAAAGGCATAAGCTTCGCGCCCCGCTGAGCTAGCTGCGTTCCGGGAACGCCGATGCGGTGGTGAATGCGCGAGACAATGTGCGCCTCGCCGGGCCTTCTGTCCAGCCGACCACAGCCAGAGCGCCCGCGCGTCAGATCCAGCCCGCGCTACGCCCCCGCCCGGTCTTGACCCTCAAGACGCTGCGATGCATGTAGCGCGCATCGTTTTTATTTCGCTTTCAAACGCATAAAGGTCGTCCCGAAAATGACAGCTGGCGCGCCCGCACAAACGCCCTGGGGCGAGGAATTCCAACACCTGGCCCCGCAGATGGCCAACGCCGTTCGCGCCCTTTCCATGGATGCTGTCGAAAAAGCGAAATCGGGCCACCCCGGCATGCCGATGGGCATGGCGGATGCGGCGACGGTGCTGTTCACGCAGTTTCTGAAATTCGACGCCGCCGATCCGGCCTGGCCGGACCGCGACCGCTTCGTCCTGTCGGCGGGCCATGGCTCAATGCTGATCTACGCGCTCGGCCACCTGCTCGGCTACGACGGCATGCCGCTGGACGAGATCAGGAACTTCCGCCAGCTCGGATCGAAAACCGCCGGGCACCCGGAATACGGCCACGCGCCGGCGGTCGAGACCACCACCGGCCCCCTCGGTCAGGGGCTGGCGAACGCCGTCGGCATGGCGATCGCGGAGGCGCATCTGAACGCGCGCTTCGGCGACGACCTCGTCGATCACCATACTTATGTCGTCGCCGGCGACGGCTGCCTGATGGAGGGGATCAGCCAGGAGGCGATTTCCCTCGCCGGGCACCTGAAGCTCCGCAAGCTGATCGTTCTGTTCGACGATAACGAGATTTCCATCGACGGGCCGGTGTCGCTGTCGGACTCCACTAGCCAGACCGAGCGCTTCGCCGCCTCGGGCTGGGCGACCATGCGCGTCGACGGCCACGACATGACGGCGCTCGCCGAAGCGATCGCAAAAGCCCGGACGTCGGACCGGCCGACGCTTATCGCCTGTCGCACGGTGATCGGCCGCGGCGCCCCGACCAAGCAGGGCAAGGCGGCGAGCCATGGCGCGCCGCTCGGCCCGGAGGAGATCGCCGGCGCGCGCGAGGCGCTCGACTGGCCGCACGCGCCGTTCGAGATTCCCGATGACGTTCTGTCGGCCTGGCGCGCGGCCGGCGCGCGCGGGGACGCGGCCCGCGCCGCCTGGGAGGCGCGCGCAATCGCGCATCCCGACTGCGAGGCGTTCAGAACCGCCATGGCCGGCGATTACGCCGGCGTTCTGGGCGAGGCTGTCCGAGAGTACAAGAAAACCCTCGCCGACGAGCCGAAAAAAGTCGCCACCCGCAAGGCGTCGGAAATGGCGCTGGAGGTCGTCAACGCGGTTATCGCGGAAACCGTGGGCGGTTCTGCGGACCTCACCGGCTCGAACAACACCAGGACCAAGGGGCTCGATGTCCTGTCGGCGGATCACTACGCCGGGCGCTATCTACATTACGGCATTCGCGAACACGGCATGGCCGCGGCCATGAACGGCATGGCGCTTCACGGCGGGGTCGTTCCCTATGGCGGCACGTTTCTGGTGTTCACGGACTATTGCCGCCCGGCGATCCGCCTGTCGGCGCTGATGGGGCTGCGCGTCGTCTATGTGATGACGCACGACTCCATCGGCCTGGGCGAGGACGGGCCGACCCACCAGCCGGTCGAGCACCTGGCGGCTCTGCGGGCGATCCCGAACCTCAACCTGTTTCGGCCCTGCGACGCGGTGGAAACCGCCGAATGCTGGGAGCTGGCCCTGAAGCATATCGCGACGCCGTCGGTTATCGCCCTGACGCGTCAGGGCCTGGAGCCTGTCCGCACGACCCACACGGATGAAAACCTCTGCGCGAAGGGCGCCTATGTGGCGGCGGGCGAGGGCGAGACGGCGGACGCGGTCCTGATCGCGTCGGGCTCCGAGGTTGAAATCGCCATGGCCGCGCGGGCCGCGCTGAAACGGGACGGCGTTTCGGCGCGGGTCGTTTCCGCGCCGTGCTTCGAGCTTTTCGCGCAGGCGTCGGCGGATTATCGCGCGCGGGTCCTGGGCGACGCGCCCCGCATCGGGATCGAAGCGGCGGTGCGTCAGGGATGGGACGCGTTCCTGCGTCCCGAGGACGGTTTCATCGGCATGACCGGGTTCGGCGCTTCGGCCCCGGCCAGGGATTTGTTCGAGCATTTCGGCATCACCGCGGCCGCGGCCGCGAGCGAGGCCAGGCGACTGATCGGTTAGGAGACGACAATGACTTTGAAAATTGCAATCAACGGTTTCGGACGCATCGGACGCCTCGCGCTGCGCTCGATCATGGAGACGGGCCGCAAGGGCGTCGACGTGGTCGCGATCAACGATCTCGGCTCGGTCGAAACCAACGCCCATCTCGTGCGTTACGACACCGTGCACGGACGGTTCCCGCATGAAGTGAAGGTGCTGAACGACACGATCGACGTCGGCGCCGGACCGATCAGGGTCTTCGCCGAACGCGACCCGTCGAAGCTGCCCTGGGGCGAGCTTGACGTCGACATCGTTTACGAATGCACCGGCATCTTCACCGCCCGCGAGAAAGCCGCCGCGCATCTGGAGGCGGGCGCCAAGCGGGTGCTCGTTTCCGCGCCGGCGTCCGGCGCCGACAAGACCATCGTCTACGGCGTCAACCACGGCAGCCTGACCGCCGACGATCACGTCGTCTCCAACGCCTCGTGCACCACCAACTGCCTCGCGCCGGTCGCGAAGGTTCTCCAGGACACGGTCGGCATCGAGCGCGGCTACATGACGACGATCCACGCCTTCACCGGCGACCAGCCGACGCTCGACACGATGCACAAGGACCTTTATCGCGCCCGCGCGGCGGCGGGCAACATGATCCCGACCTCCACCGGCGCGGCGAAGGCGGTCGGCCTCGTCCTGCCGGAGCTGAACGGCAAGCTCGACGGATCGTCCGTGCGCGTGCCGACGCAGAATGTTTCCGTCGTCGATCTCGTCTTTACGCCGCAGCGCGACACGACAGTCGAGGAAATCAACACCGCCATGACCGAGGCGTCGCGCGGCGCGCTCAAGGGCGTTCTCGGCGTCACCGACCAGCCGCTCGTGTCGTCCGACTTCAACCACGACCCGCATTCGTCGACCTTCGCCCTGCCGCAGACGCAGGTGCTAGAAGGCAAGCTTGTCCGGGTGTTGTCCTGGTACGACAATGAATGGGGCTTTTCGACCCGCATGACCGACACGGCGCTGGAAATGGCGCGGCGTCTTTAGAGTTGAGCCATGCGCGGCCGACGGTAAAACAGGGGAGAGGCGATGACGGCGTACCGCACTCTTGACGATCTCGACGTCGCCGGCAAGCGCGTGCTTGTCCGCGTCGATTTCAACGTGCCGATGCAGGACGGCCCAAACGGGAAAACGATTACGGACGCAACGCGCATCGATCGCGCCCTGCCGACCATCGAGGCGCTGTCCAGGGCCGGCGCCAGGGTCCTGTTATTGTCCCACTACGGAAGGCCGAAGGGGGCGCCCGATCCGGAGATGTCGCTGAAGCCCGTCGCCGCCGCGCTGTCGGACCGGCTGGGCGGGCCGGTGGAATTCGCCGGGGACTGTATCGGTCCGCAGGCAGAAAAAGTCGTCAAGGCGATGCTCGACGGCGACGTTGCGCTGTTCGAAAACACCCGTTTCCACCCCGGCGAGGAAAAGAACGATCCCGACTTCGCCAGGGCGCTGGCCGCCAATGGCGATCTTTACGTGAACGACGCATTTTCCGCCGCGCATCGCGCCCACGCCTCGACCGAGGGCGTGGCCCGGCTGTTGCCCTCGGCGGCGGGCCGCGCGATGCAGCGTGAGCTTGACTACCTCCAGGCGGCGCTGGGCGCGCCGGTCCGCCCGATGATGGCGGTGGTCGGCGGGGCGAAAGTCTCCACCAAGATCGAACTGCTGCTCAACCTCGTCGGCAAGGCGAACGCCCTCGTCGTCGGCGGCGGCATGGCGAATACGTTCCTGTTCGCGAAGGGCGTCAGCGTCGGCAAGTCCCTGTGCGAGCCGGACCTCGCCGACACTGCGCGCGAGATCATGACCCAGGCGGAGCAGTCGGGCTGCGCCCTGATCCTGCCGGACGACGTCGTCGTCGCGAAGGAGTTCAAGGAAGGCGCGACCCGCGAGGTCAGGCCCGCGAGCGGCGTCGCGGCGGACGACATGATCCTCGATCTCGGTCCCGATACCGTCGACCGCATCGCGCAAACCATCGAAGGCGCCAAGACGCTGGTCTGGAACGGGCCGCTCGGCGCGTTCGAGATCCCGCCGTTCGACACCGCCACCGTCGAGGCGGCGAAATTCGCCGCGCGGCGGGTGAAGGAGGCGGGGCTGGTCGCCGTCGCCGGCGGCGGGGACACGGTCGCGGCGCTGAACCATGCTCAGGCCGCAGACGATTTCACCTATGTATCGACCGCGGGCGGCGCGTTTCTTGAATGGCTCGAAGGCAAAACGCTGCCGGGCGTTGCGGCGCTCCAGGCGTCTTAACTTCCTCCGCCCGCCGAGAAGGGGCGGCGGCGGACAATGAACAAAGGATACGGGAAGATGGATCTTGACGCACTGAACGCTATTGCCGTTGCGATGGTTGCGCCCGGCAAGGGCATTCTCGCTGCGGACGAATCGAGCGGCACCATCAAGAAGCGCTTCGATTCGATCGGCGTGGACTCGACCGAGGAGAACCGCCGCGACTATCGCGAGATGCTGTTCCGCACCGAAGAGGCGATGCGCGACCACATTTCCGGCGTTATCCTGTTCGACGAGACGATCCGTCAGAACGCCGCGGACGGAACGCCGCTGGTGAAGCTGATCCAGGATGCGGGCTCGATCCCCGGCATCAAGGTCGACAAGGGCGCGAAGGATCTCGCCGGGGCGCCGGGGGAGAAGGTGACCGAGGGCCTCGACGGTCTGCGCGAGCGGCTGGCGGACTATCACGCGCTCGGCGCGCGCTTCGCCAAATGGCGCGCCGTGATCGACATCGCCGGGGAGGAGATCCCTTCCGGTTACTGCATTTCCACAAACGCGCATGCGCTCGCCCGCTATGCGGCCCTGTGCCAGGAAGCGAACATCGTTCCCATCGTCGAGCCGGAAGTGCTGATGGACGGCGATCACGACATCGACCGCTGCTACGAGGTGACGGAGTTCACGCTGAAATCCCTGTTCGACGAGCTTTACGCGCAGGACGTGGCGCTTGAAGGAACGATCCTCAAGCCGAACATGGTGATCGCCGGCAAGGGGTGTCCGACCCAGGCGAGCGTCGAGGAAGTGGCGGAGAAAACCGTGCGCTGTTTCCGCGCCGCCGTGCCCGCCGCCCTGCCGGGGATCGTGTTCCTCTCCGGCGGACAGTCGGATGAAGAGGCGACTGCCCACCTCAACGCGATGAACGCAGGGTACAAGGATCAAATGCCCTGGGGGCTTTCCTTCTCCTACGGCCGCGCGCTACAGGCCGCGCCGCTGAAGGCGTGGGGCGGCAAGGTGGAGAACGTTCCCGCCGCCCAGGCGGCGTTCGCCCATCGCGCGCGCATGAACGGCCTCGCCCAGCTCGGGCAATGGACGTCGGACCTCGAAAAAGCGGCGTAGCCGCCCCGCGCGCCGAGCGAAAGCCTTATCCGTTCCGCGCCGACGGGATAATCCCAAGGATATGCTTCCCGCGCTCCGGTGGCGGGCGCGCGGCGCCCCCGGCCCTCGCCATGGCGGGCGCGGCGCTTTATACTCAACCGCCTTGTGACCCAGCGAAGTCGCCTTTATCTCATCACGCCGCCGGCAATCCCGGACCCGCCGTCCTTCAGTGAGGATTTCAAGCGCGCGCTCGACGCCGCGGACGTGGCGTGCGTTCAATTGCGGCTGAAAGGCCCGTCGGGCGAGGCCGCGCCGGATGACGACGTCTTGCGGACCGGCGAAGCGCTGCGCCCCATCGCGGAGCGTTACGACGCGGCGTTCCTGGTGAACGACCGCCCGGACCTCGCGTTGAAAACCGGCGCCGACGGGGTGCATCTCGGGCAGAGCGACGCGCCCTACGCCAGGGCGCGGGCGATCCTCGGCGATGACGCCTCGATTGGCGTGACCTGTCACAATTCAAGACATCTCGCGCTTGTCGCCGGTGAGGCGGGCGCGGACTATGTGGCGTTCGGCGCGTTTTTTCCGACGCCGACAAAGGACGCTCCGACCGCCGCCGACCCCTCTATCCTGGAATGGTGGTCGTTCGTGACGACGGTGCCCTGCGTCGCCATCGGCGGGATTACGCCGGAAAACTGCGGCGGCCTGGTCCGCGCCGGGGCCGATTTTCTCGCGGTCTCCTCGGCGGTCTGGTCGGTGCCGGACGGGCCCGCCGCAGCGGTGAGAGCGTTCGAAACGGCGATCCGCGAAGCCTGACCGGGCGGCGTTCGCGCGCGCCACCGGAACGCCGCTTGCAAAGCGTCGCCCTGAAACGGGTCGCGGCGCTTGCCTGGACGCCCCTGGATGCGCCCCTGGACGCGCCCCTGGACGCGCCTATGGATGCGCGTATGGAAACGCCCGTCGATGTGGGGAGTGGGATAGTGAAATCGAAGTGGACGTTCGTCGCCGCCGCCGCCGCCATTGTCGCGGCCGCTTTCCTCGCCGCGGTTCAGGAAGGCGCGAACGCAGCGCGCGCAAGCGCGCGCGAGGCCGCGCCGACTGAAGCGGTTTTCACCAGGCCCGGGTAAAAGATTCCCGTTTCGTTCCGAACCTTCTATGGTCGGCGCATGACATCGGTGATTCGCATTTTCGGGATCGACCCCGGCTCGGCCGCGACCGGCTGGGGCGTCGTCGACTGCGCCGGCGCCCGGCTTTCCTACGTGGCGTCGGGCGTCGTCCGGCCCGGCCGCAAGGCCGCGCACGCGCAAAAGCTCGTGGAGATCTTCGACCGGCTGAGCGCCCTCATCCGCGCCCACGCCCCCGACGAGGCGGCGGTGGAGGAAACCTTCGTGAACGCCAGCCCGCGCGACGCGCTGATCCTGGGCCAGGCGCGGGGGGCGGCGCTGCTGGCGCCCGCCGCGGCGGGGCTCGCCGTGGCGGAATACGCCGCCAACACGGTTAAGAAATCCGTGGTCGGACAAGGCCATGCCGACAAGCGCCAGGTGCAGGCGATGGTGCGCGTGCTGCTGCCGCAATCGGGCGCCGGAGACGGCGCGCTGGCGGCGGATGCGGCGGACGCGCTGGCCGTCGCGGTCTGCCACGCGCATCACCGCGACATGCGCCGGCTGGAGGCCGCGTCATGATCGGCCGGCTGAAAGGGACGATCGTCGCGCTCGGCGCCGAAACGGCGCTGATCGACGTGATGGGCGTCGGCTACGAAGCCTACGCCCCGCCGCGCCTGTTGCAGAAGCTCGTTGTGGGAGAGGCGGCGACCCTGTCAATCGAAACGGTCGTGCGTGAGGACATGATCCGCCTCTATGGCTTCGAGAACGAGGCCGAGCGCCAGTGTTTCCGCCTGTTGCAATCGGTGCAGGGCGTCGGCGCCAAACACGCCCTCGCCCTGTTGCAGGTGCTGGCGCCCGCCGACCTCTACGACGCCGTGGCGGCGGAGGATGCAACCACGGTCGCGCGCGCCCATGGGGTCGGCAAGAAACTCGCCCAGCGGATCGTCACCGAACTTCAGTCCAAGGCCGGCGCGCTTGCGGGCGCGGGGGGCGAAAGCTTTGCGGTCGCCGCGCGGGAAAAGGCCGCGCCGGCCCCGTCGGACCCGAAGCTTGCGGCGCGCGCCGATGCGGTTTCGGCGCTGTCCCACCTCGGCTATGACGGCGGCGAGGCGCGCCGCGCCGTGGCGCTTGCGGCGGAAAACGGCGGCGATAGTGTGGAAGATCTGATCAAGGCGGCGCTGAAGGAGCTGGCGCCGGCGTGATGAGAGATGTTGGGATGATTTCGATTGTGGCTGATCCTTCGAGACGATCGCCGCCGTTGCGGCGATCTCCTCAGGATGAAGGCGAGGCCGTTTTGAACCGTCTTTACACAGATCGCTTCATCCCCAGGGGCGGGCTTGCGGTCCGGCATTTCGGAGGATGGGCTTTTGTCGCGCCGATAAGGGAAGTACGAAGAGCAGATGTCCGAACCCGCCTTTGACGACGACCGCCTGATCGACGGCGCGCGCAAGCCGGAAGACGCGGCCGACGAAACCGGCGCGGCGCTTCGCCCGCGGCGCCTTGACGACTTCGTCGGCCAGCCGCAGGCGAAGGATAATCTCAGCGTGTTCGTGCAGGCGGCGCGCGCGCGCGGCGAGGCCCTCGACCATGTTCTCTTTCACGGGCCGCCGGGCCTCGGCAAGACGACGCTGGCGCAGATCGTCGCCAACGAGCTGCAGGTCAATTTCCGCTCGACATCCGGCCCGGTGATCACCAAGCCCGGCGACCTCGCCGCGCTCCTCACCAATCTCGAAGCCGGCGATGTTCTGTTCATTGACGAAATCCACCGACTGACGCCGGCGGTGGAGGAAGTGCTCTACCCGGCGATGGAGGACTACGCCCTCGACCTCATGATCGGGGAGGGCCCGTCCGCGCGCTCGGTGAAGATCGACCTGCCCCGCTTCACCCTGATCGGCGCGACCACCCGGTCCGGGCTTCTCGCCAAGCCGCTGCTTGACCGGTTCGGCATTCCGGTGCGGCTCGATTTTTATTCCCATACGGATTTACGGCGGATCGTCAGCCGCGGCGCGGACAAGCTCGGCGCCATCATGGCCGAGGACGGCGCCATGGAAATCGCCCGGCGCGCGCGCGGCACGCCGCGGGTGGCGGGTCGGCTGTTGCGCCGGGTGCGCGACGTGGCGACGGTCGAGGGAGCGGGCGTCATCGACGCCGCCGTCGCCGACCGCGCCCTGCGGCGGCTGGAGATCGACGCCCTCGGCCTCGACCCGCTGGACCGGCGCTATCTTCGTCTGATTGCGGAGCATTTCGGCGGCGGTCCGGTGGGTGTGGAGACCATCGCCGCCTCCCTCGCCGAAGCGCGCGACGCGGTGGAGGACGTGGTCGAGCCGTTCCTGCTCCAGTGCGGCCTGATCCAGCGCACGCCCAGAGGCCGGGTCCTGTCCGCGGGCGCATGGCGCCATCTCGGGCTGGCCGCGCCGGACGCGCCCGGCCAGGGCGGCGGCGCCCTGTTCGACTGAAGCGCCCCCGCCTTGCCCGGGCGCGGCGCGCGTCAATAATTCGTTGGCGAAATCGGCCTATGATCGCTCCCGCGCGCGGCGCGCGACCGGGGAGGCGTGATAATGGGCGGTTCGTTTTTTCTGACGCTGTTTTTCGGCCTGTTCCTTGCGGTGGGCGTCGCCATTCTGGGGTACGGGCTTCATTCCATGGACCTGGCGCGGCGGGCGGCGTCCTGGCCCACCGCGCAGGGGACGATTACGGCGTCGGATTTCGTCGTCGACACCGACAGCGACGGGACGACCTACCGCGCCAAGGTGTCCTACACCTACAACGCGCTCGGGCGCGCGCTGACGGGCGACCGGATCGCCTTCGGCTACATGGCTTCCAGCGGCGAGACGTTTCATCGCGAGATCCACGGCGCGCTGCCGGTGAACGCTACCGTCGCCGTGCGATACGATCCGTCCGCGCCGGAACGCGCGGCGCTGTCATACGGCGTCAACCGGTCGATCAAGTTCCTGCTCATGTTCGGCGCGGTATGGACCATGTTCACCCTCGGCATGGCCGCGATGTTCTGGACGGTCGGACAGGGCGCGGACGATCTTATCGGCAATATCGTCGTCTATTCGCGCGGCTGAACGGCGCCCGCCGCGGGATGGGCGGGGTGCGGCGAGGCTTGCAAATCGGCGCGAGCCGTCGTCTATGGCCGCATGGAGCGCGAACAGGTTTTCACCCACACGGTGCGCGTCTATTACGAGGACACGGATTTTTCCGGCGTCGTCTACCACGCCGCGTATCTGAAATTCTTCGAACGCGGCCGGACCGAAGCGTTGCGCTCATGCGGCGTCGTCCATTCGCAATTGCTGGCGCGCGAGGAGCCGCTGGTGTTCGCCATCCGCAAGATGACGACGGAATGGCTGTCGCCGGCGCGGATCGACGATCTCCTGGACGTGCGCACGCAGTTCACGTCCGCGAAAGGCGCGCGGATGCTGCTGCGCCAGGAAATCGGCCGCGGAGACGACCTCCTGGCGCGCGCCGATGTGGAGGCGGCCTGTATTTCCCGGGCCGGCCGGCCGCGCCGGCTCAGTGCGGAGATGATCAGGCGCTTCGGCGCCGGCGCTTGACGCGCGCGGTTCGCCCGGACCGCGGACCCCGGAAAGGGCGGGCCGTGAGGGGACGCGCCATTAAACTTTGGCAATCGAGCGGCCGGCGTCTTTTCCGCGCCGCGCAATCGCCTGAATCTTGGCCATGAATAGGCGCATGAATGACCGCGCAAAACGGCGCGCTCGGCGCGCCGGCCGACCGTTCGCGGCGACGGCCGGCTTGATTTTGCGCCGAATGAGGCGAAATTCCCGCTGCGCGGGGGATGTTCCCGCGCCGCATCAATGTTAACCATGGAGCGGCCTCGCGCGCGAGGCCGAGACAATTGGGAAGATGATTGGCCGCGCCATAAGCGCGGCGGCGGCCAAGAGTTCAGTTCGCTCCCGCCCGTCGATGACGGGCGGGCCGTGCATCAGGGGATGTAAAACACATGGAAACGGAAGTCGCGCAGACAGCGATCGGGGGCGAGTTCAGCCTCTTCAACTTGTTCCTCGCGGCCGACTGGGTGGTCAAGAGCGTGATGCTGATCCTGGTCCTCGCCTCGGTCTGGTCGTGGGCGGTGATGTTCGACAAGTCGCTCTCCTATGGCCGTCTGCGGCGCAAGGCGAACAAGTTCGAGGACCAGTTCTGGTCCGGCAAGCCGCTCGACGATCTCTACCGCAAAATGGGCGACCGTCAGGATCATCCGATGGCGCGGGTTTTCGCCGCCGCCATGGAGGAGTGGAGCCGCTCCAAGGATATCGGCAAGTCGGAAGCCCTGGTGATCGGCGCCAAGGACCGCATCGACAAGGTGCTGAACGTGACCGTCGCGCGCGAGCTTGAGAAGGCCGAAAGCAATCTCGGCGTCCTCGCCACCATCGGCTCTGCGGCGCCGTTCGTCGGCCTGTTCGGCACGGTCTGGGGCATCATGAACGCCTTCCAGGCGATCGCGATCACGCAGGACACCAACCTCGCGGTCGTCGCCCCCGGCATCGCCGAAGCCCTGTTCGCGACGGCGCTCGGCCTGTTCGCGGCGATTCCGGCGGTGGTCGGCTATAACCGCTACTCCTCGGCGCTGAACTCCTATGCGGTGCGCCTGCAAGGCTTCGCGGACGAGTTCTCGGCGATCCTGTCGCGCCAGCTCGACGAAAGGGCGCGCTGATGGGCGCCGTTCTCAACAGCGGCGGCGGACGGCGCGCGCCCGGGCGCAACCGCCCCATGGCCGAAATCAACGTCACCCCCTTCGTGGACGTCATGCTGGTGTTGCTGATCGTCTTCATGGTGGCTGCGCCGCTGCTGACCGTGGGCGTCGCCGTGGACCTGCCGGAGACGGCGGCCAATCCGATTACCGATCAGGGCGAGCCGCTGACCGTCACCGTCGCCGCCGACGGCACGATCTATGTGCAGGAAACGGCGGTGGACTACGAAAACCTCGTCCCGCATCTGGAGGCGATCGCGACGGCGGGCTACGACCAGCGCATTTTCATCCGCGGCGATCAGAACCGCGCCTATGGCGACGTCGTGCGGGTGATGGGGCGGATCAACGCCGCCGGTTTCCGGCGGATCGGTCTCGTTACCGATCCGGAATTGCAGTGACGCGTCGCGTACAGCGATAACGAAAGGCCGTCGGGGTTCATGCGGTTTGGCGTCTTGGCATCTCTCCTGCTCCACTTTTCCGTCGTGGGGCTGGCGCTGATCGGATTGCCCGATACGAGACGCGATTTCGCCGACCGCGAACGGACCATCCCGATCGACCTTATCGCCGAAGCGGAACTGGACCTGACCACCAGCGTTCCGGCCGCCCGGCCTGAGGAGCCCGAGCCCGAGCCCGAAGTCGAGGAGCCGGAGGCGCCGGACCTGCCCGAGGCCGCGCCGGAAGAGCCGCAGACCCGCATCGAGGAGCCCGAGCCTGAGCCGGCGCCCGAACCGGCCCCGGTCGAGCCGGAGCCGGAACGCGAGCCGGAGCCCGAAGCGGAGCCCGAGCCTGAGCCGGAACCAGAGCCTGAACCCGAACCGCGGCGGACTGCGGAGCTCGATCTTGACGCTCTGTCGCAACTGATCGACCGGGAGCGCGAGGACGAGCGCGCCGCGCCGCCGGCGGAGACCCCGTCCGAGACGACCGAGGTCGCAGAGCGTCCGCGCGCCGCTGTCGGCGCCGGCGACCGTCTGACCGCGAGCGACGAGGCGAAAATGGTCGCTGCGGTCAGCCGCTGCTGGAACGCGGGCGCCATTATCGGCGCGCCGAATCCGGAGACGCTGATCGTGTCGATCGATTTCGAACTGGATCGAAACGGCGAACTGACGTCCGATCCGCGTGTTGCGAACGCGCTGGAGATCAACCTGTCCGGCAACCGGTTCTGGAAGGTCGCGGAACAAACGGCGCTGCGCGCGGTGGTCGCGTGCGCGCCCTATGACTTTCTGCCCTCGGACCGTTATGAAAGCTGGCGCGAATTCCGGGTGAATTTCGACCCGAGCGAAATGGTGGGGCGCTGACCGAAGCGAAACGTAAGGTGACCATGATGATCCGCACTCTATTCCTGCTCCTGCCCGCGCTGGCCCTGATGCTGGCGGCGTTCGCCGTCGACCCGGCCGAAGCGCGGGTGACGATCGACGTAACGCAGGGCAATGTCGATCCGGTGCCGGTGGCCGCGCCGAACTTTCTCGGCGCCGACGAGGCCGCGTCCGAGCTTGGCCGCGACATCACCGGCGTCGTCATGAGCAACCTCGACCGGTCGGGGCTGTTCCAGGTCATCGATCAGCGCGCTTATATCTGGGACGCCGAGCAGGTGCGCGCGGCGGGCGGCGTCAACTCCCGGCCGGCCTTCGCCAACTGGCGCATCATCAACGCGCAGGTGCTGATCGTCGGCGAGGTGAGCCAGCTTCCGGACGGACGCATCCAGGTGGCGACCCGCGTCTGGGACGTCACCTCGAACGAACAGCTTGGCGCGGTGGCGTTCAAGACGCCCGCGGACAACTGGCGGCGCGCGGCGCACAAGGTTTCGGACTTCGTTTACAAGTCGCTCACCGGGGAGGACGGGTATTTCGACACCCGCGTCGTGTTCGTGCACGAGACCGGACCGAAGGAAAGGCGCGTCAAGCGTCTCATGATCATGGACCAGGACGGCGCCAATCCGGTGCCGCTGACTGACGGCGTCAATTACCAGGTCCTGACGCCGCGCTTCTCGCCGACGCAGCAACAGATCACGTATATGGCGCTGTTCGACAACCGTCCGGGCCAGGTCTATCTCTTCAATATCGAGACCGGCGAACAGGAACAGCTCGGCACGTTCCGCGGCATGACCTTCGCGCCGCGCTTTTCGCCCGACGGACGCCAGGTGCTGATGTCGATGGAGCGGGGCGGCAATTCCGACGTCTTCAAGATGGATCTCGCCACGCGGCGCCTGACGCGCCTGACCAACAATCCGGCGATCGACACCTCGCCGACCATGTCCCCCGACGGCCGGCGCATCGCCTTCACGTCGGACCGCGGCGGCTCGCAGCAGATTTACGTCATGAACGAGGACGGGTCCGGCCAGCGCCGCATCACCTTCGGGCAGGGGCGTTACCAGACGCCGGTCTGGAGCCCGCGCGGGGATCTGATCGCCTTTACGCGACAATACCAGGGACGCTTTTACATCGGGGTCATTCGTCCGGACGGGTCCGGGGAGCGTCTGTTGACGGAGAGTTATCTGGAGGAGGGGCCGACCTGGTCGCCGAACGGGCGCGTCCTGATGTTCTACCGCCAGTCGCAGACCCGGCGCGACGGGTCCGGCGGCGGCTCGTCCCTGTGGTCTGTGGATTTGACCGGGCGCAACCTGCGCCGGGTGCGCACGCCGGCGGACGCGTCGGATCCGGCCTGGTCCCCGCTGCTCCCCTAGGGCGCTGTTCCGTCAGCGATTTCGTCAGGAATGGAGCGCTGGCGAGGCGTTTCGCGGCAGAAAAGGCGAACGTAATGCGCAACCGTAACGGAAAATTCATTCTCGGGCCGGAACAGCCGTTCTTGATCGGGCCCCCGGACGCCGCTACGGTTCGGCGCGTTGGTTAAATTTTAGGATTTGACCGACATAGATTGGAAAGGCGGGGCAATTATCATTCCGCAAAAAGGCTTATCGCGCGCCTGACGGCGACGGCAGGGTGTAGTAGCGTACGATTATGGCAATCAGGGGCTTAGGCGGGGGGCGCGCTCGCCACGAGCCATAACAAGGGTCGAGGCCGCCGGGGCGGCGGCTTTCGGGCAAAGTGGAGCAAGAAGAGAACTATGTCACACATCATCAAAATCGCAGGCGTTTTTGCTTCTTTGGCGCTTCTTTCCGCCTGCGCAACGCAAGGTCCGGTCGTCGACACCACCGCGGACACGGCCACCGACGTCGCGCCCGAGCCGCAAGGCCCGGTTCCGGGCAGCCAGGCTGATCTTGAGCAGAACGCCGGGCACCGCGTTTTCTTCGCGTACGACCAGTACACGCTGACGCCGCAGGCGCAGGCGACTCTGTCCCGCCAGGCCGCCTGGCTGCAGGAATATCCGGAAAGCCGCATCCTGATCGCCGGCAATTGCGACGAGCGCGGCACGCGCGAATACAACCTCGCCCTCGGCGCCCGCCGGGCGGAAGCCGCGCGCGCTTACCTCGTCAGCCTCGGCGTTGACCGCTCGCGCATCACCACGGTTTCCTACGGCAAGGAGCGTCCGATCGATCCGCGTTCCAACGAGGAAGCGTGGGCGATGAACCGCAACGCGACCACCACGATCCAGACCATCGGCTCATAACGACGCCTGATTACGGTTTGTTGAAAACGCGCCCTTGGTTTCCAAGCGGCGCGTTTTTGCTGTTTCGGCGCGTCCGCAACGCGTCGCGTCGCCATAATCCTGTCGCGCTTTCGGCGTTACATGGATCGCCTTCAGCGCCAATTGCGTCGATGCGATTCGCAATTGGCTCTGTATAGTCAGGTGAAGCGTGCCCGCGAACCGCAAACCCGGTGATCCGCTTTTGCTGCAACACACTCTGGGCGAGGTGGTGAGCCCGCCGGAAAAATGCGGTATGATTTTGCGGATACCCGGTCGCCGGAGCGCGCGTCCGCCCTGCCGGGGTCGCTCGAAGCGATGCCGTGAAGAAATCGCGAACGCGAAGAAGTATCGCAACGAGATGTCGTACGGACGATGTAAAGGACTGCCATCATGAGAATCGCAAGCAAGCTTCCCGCCCTGAACGCCGCGGCCGGCGCCGGCGCCCTCATCGCCGCGGCCCTCATCGCCGCCCCCGCCTCGGCGGGCGTGCGGGACGACGTGCGCGATCTGCAACAACGCATGACGCAGGCGGAGCAAAGCCTTGAGGGGCATCGCGCGGCGATCTTGCGCATCGGCGAGCTTGAGCGCGAGATCCAGTCGCTGACCGGCCGCATCGAGGAGCTGACCTTCCGGCTTGAGCAGGCGAATATGCGCCTTGACGCGGTCAGCGCCGCGCTGGCCGGCGACGGCGCCGAGCCGGGCGCGGGCGGTTTCGACCCCGCCGCCGCCGCCAGCGCCGGGCCCGTCGATCTTACCGCGGGCGACCTTCCCGCCGCTTCGCCGGCGTCGGGCGCGGCGGGCGCGCCGGCGCAGGCTGTCGACGATGTCGCGCTGCCGCTCGATCCGACTTCGGCTTTCGACTACGCCTCGCAATTTCTGCTGAAGGGGGATTATCCGCGCGCCAAGGCCGCGTTCGGGCTTTATCTCAAGGCGTTCCCCAATCACACGCGCACGCCCGACGCCCAGTTCCGCCTGGGCGAGATCCATCTTGCGCTCAGCGAGAACGCCGCCGCGGCGGATGCGTTCATCGCCCATATCCGCAACTATCCGAACGATCCGCGCGCGCCGGAAGCCTATCTGAAGCTCGGATCGGCCTTTGCGCGGCTTGAAAAGCCCGGCGAGGCGTGCACCGTCTTCAAGACCATGAAGACGAAGTTCCCCAACGCCGCCGGCCCCGTGATGCAGCGTGCGGATCTGGAAATGGCGCGCATCAACTGTCAGTAGGCGGCCCATTGCCCGACGAGCCGTCGACCGACATCGTCAGCCCGGACGCCTTCGCCGCGCGCCTCGACGCATTGGCGCCGTCAGGACCCGCATCGGCGCCGGCGCGCTTCGCCATCGCCGTTTCCGGCGGACGCGATTCCATGGCGCTTGCGCTGTTGTCGCGGGCGTACGCGCAGCGCACGGGCGCGTGGGTGCTGGCGCTTACCGTCGATCATGGTCTTCGCGCGGGCTCCGGCGCCGCGGCGCGCCGGTGCGCCGCGTGGTGTTCGGCGCTGGGGTTTGAGACCCGCATTTTGCAATGGCGCGGCGACAAGCCCGGGTCCGGCGTCCAGGCGGCGGCGCGCGGGGCCCGCTATCGCCTGCTCGCGGAGGCTTGCGCGGCGCATCGGGTCGACGCCCTGATGACGGCCCACAGCGCCGACGACCAGGCGGAAACGGTGTTCATGCGCCTCAGGCGAGGCGCCGGCGCGGCGGGGCTTTCAGCCATGGCCGAAGCGTCGCGCATCGCCGCTGGGGCGGGCGCGCCTGTTCGCCTGCTGCGCCCGCTATTGCCGTTTTCCCGGGCGCAACTGACGGCGAGCGTGCGCGCGGCGGGGCAGGATTTCCTCGACGATCCGGCGAATGACGACCCGGCCTTCGAGCGCGTGCGGGTGCGCGCCCTGTTGGCCGCGCTCGACGAGCAGGCGCTGCTGACCCCCGCCGCCCTCGGCCGGACGGCGGCGCGGCTTCGGGACGCCGACCGGCGCCTGCGCGCCGCGGAGGCGCGCCTGTTCGACCGTCTCGGCGGGTGTTTTCACGGCTGGGGGGGCGTATCGCTCGACCGCGCCGACGCCGCGGCGCCGGACATGGGCGGTCTCGCCGCGCGCCTCATCCATGCGGCGAGCGGCGAGGCGCATCCCCCGGGCGCGGACGAGGCGTTCAACGCCCTCGCCGCCGCGTGTGGGACCGGGGCGGCGACGCTGGCGGGGGCTTTGATCAGAACGGCGCGCGGGCGGGTCTGGTTCTTGCGCGAACCGGCTGCGCTACTGGGACGCAGCGGCGTCGCGCCGGCGCCTTCGGCGCCGCTGACCGGTCCGACACTGTGGGACGGGCGCTTTATCCTGCGTCCGCTCGACCAGGAGAAAGCCTTTGCGGTTGAACCCCTTGGCCGCAACCTCGCATCGCTGGGCGCGCGCCGCGCCCTGTTGGCCGCGCCGGCGGCGGGCGCGGCGGGCACGCCGGCGATTTACTGCGACGGCGCCTTGATTGGCGTCGCGGGCGCATCATTTGGAAGAGTGACCCGTTTTGCCTGTGAAGCGCTGGCGCAAGAGCGCTTCGCCGGCGAAATCATCAGATTCTAGACGCTCTCCGGCCTTTGCGCCGGCGGGCATTGGCCTTTGGCTTTTTTAACGCCTATCCTGTAGGATCAACCGCTAAACGGCCTCGCGCAAAAGACTGTCGGTAAAGGAACTCCCGAATGAACGGACGCAACATTCTAATCTGGGGCCTGGTCATCATCCTCTTTTTCGTCGCCCTGCAGCTTTTCGAGGTGTCCGGGCCGGGGCCGCAGCCGCAGGATCTGACCTATTCCGAGTTCGTCGAAAGGATTAACGCTGGCGACGTGCGCACGGCAGAGGTGTCCAGCCTCCAGGTTGTCGGCAAGCTTTCCGACGGTTCCGACTTCGCCACGACCATTCCCGACGGCGGCCAGACGGCCATCGCCGACCGCCTCAACGCCGCCGGCGTCGAGACCCAGGTCAGGAACGAGGAAGAACTGCCCATCGTTCTTTCGCTCCTGTTCAACATTCTCCCGCTGCTGATTTTTCTCGCCTTCTTTTTCTTCGTCATGCGCCAGATGCAGGGCGCGGGCGGCAAGGCCATGGGCTTTGGCAAGTCCCGCGCGAAACTGCTGACGGAACGCCAGGGGCGCGTCACCTTCGATGACGTGGCCGGCATCGACGAGGCCAAGGAAGAGCTTGAGGAAATCGTCGAGTACCTGAAAGACCCCATGAAATTTCAGCGTCTGGGCGGCAAGATCCCGAAAGGCGCGCTTCTGGTCGGCCCTCCGGGCACCGGCAAGACGCTGCTCGCGCGCGCCATCGCGGGCGAGGCGAACGTGCCGTTCTTCACCATTTCCGGTTCCGACTTCGTCGAAATGTTCGTGGGCGTCGGCGCCTCGCGGGTGCGCGACATGTTCGATCAGGCCAAGAAAAATGCGCCCTGCATCATCTTCATCGACGAGATCGACGCGGTCGGGCGCCATCGCGGCGCCGGCCTTGGCGGCGGCAATGACGAGCGCGAGCAGACCCTGAACCAGCTCCTTGTGGAAATGGACGGGTTCGAATCGAACGAAGGCATCATCCTCATCGCCGCGACCAACCGCCCCGACGTGCTCGACCCGGCGCTCTTGCGTCCCGGACGGTTCGACCGTCAGGTCGTGGTGCCGAATCCGGACGTGGTCGGCCGCGAGAAAATTCTCTCCGTACACGTCAAGAAAGTGCCGCTGGCACCCGACGTCAATGTGCGCACCGTGGCGCGCGGCACGCCCGGCTTTTCCGGCGCGGATCTCGCCAACCTCGTGAACGAGGCGGCGCTTCTCGCGGCGCGGCGCGGCAAGCGCTATGTCACCGCCAAGGAATTCGACGACGCCAAGGACAAGGTGATGATGGGCGCGGAACGCCGCTCCCTCGTGATGACCGACGAGGAAAAGACCCTCACCGCCTATCACGAAGCGGGTCACGCCATGGTCGCCATCCATGTGCCGGGCAACGATCCCGTGCACAAGGCGACGATCATTCCCCGCGGGCGCGCGCTCGGCATGGTGCAGTCGCTGCCCGAGCGGGACCGCTATTCCATGACGCTGGAGCAGATGAAGGCGCGGATCGCCATGGCCATGGGCGGGCGCGTCGCCGAGGAGCTGAAATTCGGCAAGGAAAAAGTGACGTCCGGCGCGTCTTCGGACATCGAGCATGCGACCAAGATCGCCCGCGCCATGGTCACGCAATACGGCCTGTCCGAGAAACTCGGCCCCATCGCCTACGCCGAGGACGAGGGCGAGGTGTTTCTTGGACAGAGCATTGCGCGCAACAAGTCGATTTCAACCGATACGGCGAAGCTGATCGAGGATGAAATCAAGCGGTTCGTTTCCGAAGGTTACGAGACCGCGCGGCGCGTGCTGACGGAGAAGAACGAGCAGTGGGAAGCTCTGTCCCAGGCGCTTCTGGAGTTTGAAACGCTTTCCGGCGACGAGATCCAGAAGCTCTTCAAGGGCGAAAAACCGGTCCGCGAAGATCCGAACGATCCGCAGGATCACACGCCGCCCTCATCGGTGCCGAGCGCCGGCGCGTCCAGCGCCAACAAGGGAGACGGCCCCGGCGGCATGGAGCCCAGCCCGCAAGGCGCATAGCGTTGAGGGGCCGGGTCGGGAACCGGGGACTTTGAGAAGATCCGTGCGCGCGTCTCGCCATGGCTGAGCCCTCGCCCTCAACCCCTCGTTTCTCGTCCCGCATCCCCACCGCGCTGATCATGGGCGTCGTAAACGCGACGCCCGACAGCTTCTCCGATGGCGGACGGTTCCTCGATGCGGGAAAAGCCGTCGCCCGCGCGCTTCAGCTCGTCGAAGAAGGGGCCGACATCATCGACATCGGCGGTGAGTCGACCCGGCCCGGCGCGCAACCCGTCGGCGAGGCTGAGGAACTGGCGCGGGTGACGCCCGTGCTGACGGCACTGGCGGGCAGAACCGCCGCGCGCCTTTCCATCGATACGCGAAAACCTGCCGTCGCCGCGGCCTGCGTCGCCGCCGGAGCGACGATCTGGAACGACGTTTCCGCGCTGACCCACGCGCCGGACAGCCTTGAGACCGCTGCTCGCCTGGATTGCGACGTCGTGCTGATGCATGCGCAGGGCGATCCCGAAACCATGCAGGACGATCCGCGTTATGACGATGTGGTGGAGGACGTCCGCGCCTTCCTCGCCCGGCGGGTGGAGGCTTGCATTCGCGCGGGCGTCGATGAGGACCGGTTGATCCTCGATCCGGGGATTGGCTTCGGCAAGACGCTGGACCATAACCTTGCGCTGATGGCCGGGCTCGACCGGCTTGCGGCGCTGGGCCGTCCGGTCCTCCTGGGCGCGTCGCGAAAGCGTTTCATCGCCGCGCTCGACCGGGACGGTCCGGCGGCGGAGCGCCTCGGCGGGTCGATCGCCGCCGTGCTGGCCGGATACGCGCGCGGCGCTTCGATCTTCCGGGTGCACGATGTCGCCGCCACCCGCCAGGCCCTTGCCGTCGCCGCCGCCATCGGGGCCTGACGTCCTGCCCACCGGCCCGCCGCCTGCGCACAGCCTGCGCCGCCGTTAAGGGCTTGGTTGCATTCCTCTGCTATGTCCGTCGCTCATGGTTAACCGGAGCGTTCCGCGCGATGCGTAAGAACGACAACTCATGGACGGGCGAGCGCCGGGCCGGGTTTGATCGCCGGGGATTTCGCGGTTTTTACCGGGCGGTCAGCAGCCAGCCCTGGCTGATGTACGGCGTTTATCTTTTCCTGATCGGGACCGGCATGTACCTTGCCGGCGTCATGCTCGGCGTGCCGCGCCTCCTGCTCGGCCTTGACGCTATGCTGCGCCCGGCGGCGGCGTGGCTCGTCTGGTATAGCGGCGTGCCCATGTTTCTCGGCATCGCCTTCGCGCTTATGGATCTTCTCATCTTTTTCGACGGCAAGCGTCCGCACCGGCAATACCGGGAAGACGCCATGCGCGAGGCGACGGTTTCGGTTGCTCTTACGGCGTATAATGACGAGGCCAGCATCGGCGACGCCGTAGCGGATTTCATCGCCCATCCCCGCGTCAGCGAGGTCATCGTCGTTTCCAACAACAGCGCGGACAGGACGGAAGAGGTCGCCGCTCGGGCGGGCGCGCGAGTCGTCAACGAGCCAGAAGCCGGCTACGGCCGGTGCGTATATCGCTGTTACCGGGAAACGCTGCGAGCGGCGACGTCGGATTTCATTGTCCTGTGCGAGGGCGACCGCACCTTTCGCGCCGCCGACATAGACAAGCTGATCGCATATTCTCCGCATGCCGATATTGTCAACGGCACGCGTACGGTGGAGGTTCTGCGCGAGCGCAAAACCCAGCTTACGACCTTCATGTTTTATGGAAACCTGTTCGTGGCCAAGCTCCTGGAAGCCAAGCATCTGGGCAAGGGAACGCTGACGGATGTGGGAACCACCTACAAGCTCGTCCGCCGCGACGCCCTGATGCGTCTCATGCCGGCGCTCGATCCGTCGGTCAACCTTGAGTTCAACGCCCATTTTATCGACAGGGCGTTGGCGGCGGGCCTGACCTATATAGAGTGTCCGATTACGTTTCATCCGCGTGTCGGCGTCAGCAAGGGCGGCAACACTGACAATATTCGCGCCCTGAAAGTCGGGTTCAGGATGATCCGCGGCGTAACCTTCGGATGGCGCGCAGGCTGATGGCGGACGGTGAGACAAGACAAGGCTATCACGAGACCCGGTTCAGCGAGGAAGACCGGCGAATCGTTCTCTGGCGCACCCTCTGGGATGCGTATTTCAGCAAACGGATCGGGGCGGACGACTGTGTGCTCGACATCGGCGCCGGTTACGGCCACTTCATCAACACGGTGGCCGCACGCCGCCGCATCGCCGTCGACGCCTGGCCGGGACTCAGCGTTCACGCCGAGGCCGGCGTGGAGACGATTATCGGCGATGCGTCGGACTTGTCGGCGATCGAGGACGGATCGGTCGACTACGCTTTTGCCAGCAACATCTTCGAGCATCTTCCCCAGAACAAGGTTGCGGCGGTGCTTGCCGCTCTTCGGCGCAAGCTGTCCGCGTCCGGCTCCCTCACCATCCTACAGCCCAACTACGCCTACGCCTATCGGGAGTATTTCGACGATTACACCCACTGCTCCGTATGGTCGCATATTTCGCTAGGCGATTTCCTGAACGCCAACGGTTTCGTCGTGACGGAACGTTATCCTCGCTTTTTGCCGCTGACGATCAAGTCGCGCCTGCCAGTGTCGCCCCTCCTGATCAAGCTTTATCTTCGCTCGCCGATCAAGCCGCTGGCCAAGCAAATGCTGTTTGTCGCAAAGCCTGTCGCGGCGCCGGGTTGAGACGGTTATTCCGCATGCGCTCTGGTCGCCGCGACGTCGCGCCGGCGCCAGATGCGGTAAACCCCTTCTTCGGCGACGATGTCGTAGGCGTCGAGGGGCGAGGGCGACGTTTCGACAACCGCATCGTGCAGCCACTGCATTCGCGGTGAAGCCGTTTGTATAATGATATCCGGCCGTCGTTCGAGAATAACGCGTCGCGTACGTTCTATGTCCGCTGCGTGGTAACGTCGGGCGACGGCCGCCTGTGCTTTCGACAGGTCAAGATTGTCGAGGGCGTAGCGGGTGTAGTTTGCGACCCACTGGCTATGGATGCGATCCACCCATTGTGCGTTGATTTGCCTGGCGAGAGGAAACGCGCCGTCTATATAGGGCGTGATCGACATGGCGGTCGGCCGGTCCAGGTCCTGCGCCCAGCGCAAATCCTTCATCCGCGGGCGGTAGTCTTCGAACCCCGCATACATGATAGCCGATACCCCAACGGCGACAATGGCGTGAATCAGCGTCGCGGCGGACGGGCCGCGGCGCCCCGTCATCGGCGCGCCTCGTTCCCACAACAGGACGGCGAGCGCGATCAGGCCGAACAGTCCCGCGGGAATGAGATGATAGGCCATGAACTTGCCCTGGACGAGATAGACGCCGATATAGCCGAGACTCGCGGTCAGGAAGGGCGCCGCCGCCGTCGCCTTGCCGCTTCGTCGCAGTATCGCCGCGAACATGAAGACCGCGGCGACGCCCCAGAAGGCATGGTTCAGCGCGCTTGCAAGAGGCAGGCGCACCGGCACGTAGACATCGCGCATCAGGGCCGTCACGCCGCCGAGATAGGCTGGGAACGCAACCAGCGAGGCGATCGTGACCAGAACGCCGACCGCGCCCGCCGCAAGCAGGCCGCTTGAATAGATGAAGCGAATAGTACGCAGGCGAATTAGGTAATAGAGGGCGAGCGCTATCCCCGGCGCCGCGAACAGGGGCGGTTTGACGGCGACCGACAGTCCTGCGAGGAGGGCGGCCCATGCGCGCAGGCTGACCGGCGGCCATGCCGCCTGTTGCGCCCCCCGCTGCGCGTGGCGAACGAAGACGGCGACCATCGGCATGGCGAAGGCCGCTGCGAAATGCTCGCGTTGCGCAAAGGCGTCGTTGGCGATCACCAGCAGGAACGCCGCCGCCGGGAACAGCACCGTCCACCGGCTCGGCATAACGCCGTCAAGCCGTTCGGGCAGGATGCGCGCCGAAAGCCACAGGGAAAAGAAGACTGAGGCGAGCGCCGAGGCGTAGACGCCGGCTTCGGCGCCGACCGGGAGCCACCGGGACAGAACGACGCCGGGCATGTAGAGCAGCGTCGGCACGGGCGGCGTCGTCTCGAAGATGTCGACATAGGCGACCTCTCCATCATGGATCCGCTCGCACATGGAGATCAGCCAGCTCACATCCGGCGTTGCGCCGTCCAGCCGCATGGCGATGCAGATCGCGGTCAGCAGCGCAAGCGCGCCCCCGAAAACGGCGTCGTCCCGTTCGGCGCGGCGTTGCGCCCTGTCCAGTGTTTCCGGCGGTTCACGGTTCATGTGGACGCTGGCCGTCCCTTGCTGCTGCGGTTCGTTCGCTGCGCGCGCCGCCCGCCGGCCCTGAAAAGGACCGATTTATCGTTCAAGCCTTTGTGGGGCGCGGGGGCGTCCGGCCTGGCGGCGGGCGGTTAACGCGCTGGCCATTTTGGCGCGATTAAGTTAACGAAGTTATGAAACGATGCGGCGTATATAGCCGATCAAGCGGAGCGGCGGCGATGCGAGGCGACGATCAGATAACCGGGAAACGCGAGATATTCGGAACCGACGGGGTGCGCGGCCTCGCCAACGCCGGGGCCATGACCCCGGACCGCATCCTGCGTCTGGGCATGGCGGTCGGCCGCGTGTTCAAAAACGGGCAGCACCGCCACCGGGTCGTTATCGGCAAGGACACGCGCCTTTCCGGCTACATGATTGAACCGGCGCTGACCGCCGGTTTCGCGGCCTCGGGCATGGATGTGTTCCTGCTCGGACCGCTGCCGACCCCGGCAATGGCGCTTCTCACCCGTTCGATGCGCGCCGATCTCGGGGTGATGATTTCCGCCTCTCATAATCCGTACCATGATAATGGCGTGAAATTTTTCGGCCCCGACGGGTTCAAGCTGTCCGACGAAACGGAGCTTGAAATCGAAAGGCTGATGAACGAAGGTCCCGAGGCCGCGCTCGCCGCGCCCGGCGATCTTGGCCGCGTGAAACGCATCGACGACGCGGGCGCGCGCTATATCGAGTTCGCCAAGTCAACCTTTCCCCGGCGTTATTCGCTCGAAGGGCTGCGCATCGTCATCGACTGCGCCAACGGCGCCGCGTACAAGGTCGCGCCGACGGTGCTGTGGGAGTTGGGCGCGGAGGTGAAGACCATCGGCGTTGAGCCGAACGGGTTCAACATCAACCGCGACTGCGGCTCGACCGCGACCAAGAACATGAAAGACGCCGTTCTGGAGTATCGCGCCGATGTCGGCATCGCGCTCGACGGCGATGCCGACCGGGTGATCGTCAGCGACGAAAAGGGCCGCATTGTCGACGGAGATCAGATCCTTGCGCTGATCGCACGCAGTTGGGCGAAAACCGGCGCGCTGAAAGGCGGCGGCGTCGTCTCCACGGTGATGGCGAATATGGGCCTTGAAAAATTCCTGCAGGGTCAGGGGCTGTCGCTTGAGCGCACCAAGGTCGGCGACCGCTATGTGGTCGAGGCGATGCGGGAAAAGGGCATGAATGTCGGGGGCGAACCGTCAGGCCACGTCATTCTGAGCGATCACGCCACCACGGGCGACGGCCTGGTGACGGGGCTTCAGGTGCTGGCGGCGGTCGCCGATGAAGGCCGCAGGGTCAGCGAGGTGTGCAACAACTTCCACCCCTTTCCGCAGCTCCTGCAGAATGTGCGCTATTGCGGCGGCGACCCGTTGTCCAATGACGCGGTCAAGGCGGCGATCAAGGCGGGCGAGGCGAGACTGGGCGCGAAGGGCCGCCTCGTCATCCGCAAATCCGGCACGGAGCCGCTCATTCGCGTGATGGGCGAGGCCGACGACGAAGCGCTGGTCAGGGCGGTGGTCGAAGACATTTGCGCGGCGGTCGAAAAAGCGGCCTAGGCGGGCGGGTTTTATCCACGAGTATGGCCGAAGCGGCTCCGGAGCCCGCGCCCCGGAGGCCGCCTTGTCATATCGGCTTAGTTCGTCTGAGTACGCACGACGGGGAAGTCGATTTCCGTGTCGGCGACATGGTTGATGTAGTTGGTGAAGATGTTGGCGACCACGTTGGCCACGGTCTCGACAATCTCGCCGTCGGTCAGGCCGGCCTCGCGCGCCGCGGCGAGATCCGCATCCGCCACGAAACCGCGCGCATCCACCACGGCCCTGGCGAAGGTCAGGATCGCCTGGATCTTCGGATCGCCGGACTCCCCCCGCAGGCGGGCGGCGATTTCCGTTTCATCGACTTTCAGGCTTTTCGAGATCGCCGTATGCGCCGAAGCGCAGTAGTCGCAATGATTGGCGCCGGCGGTGACGAGGGCGATCGCCTCGCGGGTTTTCTGGTCGAAGCTGCCTTTGCCCAGGGCTTCGCCGAGACCGAGATTGGCGGCCAGCACCGCCGGTTCGTTGGCCATGACGCGGTAAAGATTCGGCACCGCGCCGATCTTGCTCTTGATGGCGCCGAACAGCTCTTTCGCGGCGGGGGCGGCGGCGTCGTCGGTGATCTGGGGCAGTCTGCTCATCTGTTTCTCCTTTTTCGGGGCCATCCGGGTCCCGTTTTTGACGTGTTGTTCAATGCATCTGGCGTCGCCCGGCGGCGTTTCTTGTCCAGCGGCGACGCCATGCATATGTTGTTGCGGACCGTTTGGTCAACAACAAGAAACGGACTAATCGGTAACATTGATGTGAGGAGAAAAGGGCGATGGCGAGGCCGAGAGAATTCGAGCCCGAAGAAGCGCTGGACGCGATCATGCGCGTGTTCTGGCGCAACGGATTCGAGGGGACGTCGATGCAGGACATCGAGGCGGCGACGGGCCTCAACAAGCAGAGCCTGTACCGGATTTACGCCGACAAGCGGGCGATGTTCCTCGCCGCCCTGCGCCGTTACGATGAGACGGAAGTGGCGCGGGCGGGCGCCATCCTCGCCGCTCCGGGATCGCCGCGCGAGCGCTTCCGCCGCCTGTTCGACGACGTCCTGTCGGAGACGAAGGAAGACGGGCCGAGGCGCGGGTGTTTCCTGTGCAACGCCAGCGCCGACGAGGCGCAACTTGACGACGACGCGCGCAGTTTCGTCAACGGCGCCATGCGCCGGGTCGAGCGCGCTTTCCGGCAGGCGCTGGCTACGGGCGCGCCCTATGCGCGCGATGACCGGCTGCGCGACATGACGGCGGCAAAGCTGTTGGCGTTTTACTTCGGCTTGCGCGTTTTGATCAAGGCCGCCATGCCGGCGGCGATGCTGAAAGCCGGCGTGCGTCAGACGCTGGAGGACATCGCCTCGGCCTGATCAGGGGTGTGCGGAGAGAAAGTCGACTTCCGCCGCCACCGCCCGCGTCAGCGCCGCAAGGTCCTCCGCCGAGATCGTATAGGACGGGGTGAGATAGATCACGCGGCCAAGCGGGCGGACGAAAACGCCCCGGTCGATAAAACGCTGGCGCGAGCGCTCGACGTCGAAGGGCGCGCGCATTTCCACCGCGCCGACCGCCCCCATGATCCGCACCGCGGCGACGGCGTCCCTGTTTTCCAGCGGACGAAAGGCCGTCTCCAGCGCCGTCTCCAGCGCCGCGACCTGTTCCAGGCGCGGTTCGCCCGCGAACAGGTCGAGGGAGGCGTTGGCGACCGCGCAGGCGAGCGCGTGGCCGGTATAGGTCGGCCCGTGCATCAGCGCCTTGTCCGGGGCGTCGTCGTAAAAGGCCGCAAACACCGCCCGGCTGGCGATCGTCGCCGCGAGGGGCGCGACCCCGCCGGTCAGCGCCTTGCCCAGCGTCATGATGTCGGGCGCGATTCCGGCGCGGGCGCCGGCGAACATGGCGCCGGTTCGTCCGAACCCGGTAAAAATCTCATCGAAAATGAGCAGGACCCCGGCCTCGTCGCAGATCGCGCGCAGCCGGCGCAGCGTCGCCTCGTCATGCATGCGCATGCCGCCGGCGCCCTGAATCAGCGGCTCGACGATGATCGCGGCGATGTCGTCGCGATCCGCCAGCAGCGCGCGCAGCCGGTCCGTCTCGCTCTGTGTTTGCGGAAGAGCCGCCGCGATGTGCGCGGCGAGCGCCTCGCCGAAAAAGGCGTGCATGCCTTCTTCCGGGTCGCATACCGCCATGGTGGCGAAGGTGTCGCCGTGATAACCGCCGTGAAAGAAGACGAATTTGGTTTTCGCCGCGCCGTTGCGGTTGCGCCAGTACTGCACGGCGATTTTCATCGCGACTTCCACGGCGACGGAGCCGGACTCGGTGAAAAAAACGTGATTGAGGTCTCCCGGCGCGATTTCGGCGAGGCGCATGGCGAGGCGGTAGGGCTGTTCATGGCCGAGGCCGCCGAGCATCACATGCGGCATCGTTTCAAGCTGGCGGCGCGCGGCGTCGATCAGCGCCGGGTGGTTATATCCGTGTACGGCGGTCCACCAGCTTGCAACCCCGTCGATCAGTTCGCGACCGTCCGCCAGCGTGATGCGCACGCCGCGGGTCGAGCGCGCCGCCATCGGCCGGGCGCCGGTTTTCATTTGCACGTAAGGCAGCCATATGTGATCAAGGCCGTCGGCCAGCCAGGCGGGTTCTGTTTTCTCGCTCATGGCTCGGGCATAGCACGGAAAGAGCGTTGAATGGCAACATCCGATCGAATGGCGGCGGCGCGGCGCGCCATCGCCGAGTTCGCCGAGGAGAAACTGGACCGGATCAGGGCGCGCAGCCTGCACCGGCGGCTGCGTCCGACGCTGCGGAGCGAAGGCGGGCGCGCCGACCGCGAGGGGCGCCGCCTCGTCTCGTTCAGCGACAACGATTATCTGGGCCTCAGCACCGACCCGCGCGTGAAACAGGCGGCGGCGGATGCGGCGCTTCGCCATGGCGCGGGCGCCGGCGCGTCGCGGCTCGTCACCGGCGACTGTCCGCTTTACGCCGAGCTTGAAGCCGCGCTCGCGGCGATGAAGGGGACCGAGGCTGCGCTTGTCTTCGGTTCGGGCTACCTCGCCAATATCAGCGTGATCCCGGTTCTTGCGCGGCCGGGCGACCATATCCTGCTCGATGCGTTGTCCCATGCCTGCATGCACGCCGGCGCGCGGCTTTCCGGCGCGATCGTGGAGACCTTCCGTCATAACGACGCGGAAGACTTGCGCGCCCGGCTCGCCGCCTCGGCGGCGGCGCGCAAACTCGTCCTGACGGAAACGGTTTTTTCCATGGACGGCGACCTGGCGCCGCTGGACGCCATCGCCGAGGCGTGCGCCGATCACGGCGCATGGATGATGACCGACGACGCCCACGGGTTCGGCGTCGTCGACGCGCCCAATCCCGCGCCGTTGCAGATGGGCACCCTGTCGAAGGCGGCTGGCGGTTACGGCGGCTATGTCTGCGGGCCGCGCCCGTTCATCGACCTTCTGATCAACCGCGCCCGCGGGTTTGTCTTCACCACCGGCCTGCCGCCGGCGGCGCTGGGCGCGGCGATCGAGGCGTTGCGGATCATGAAGGCCGAGCCGGCGCGCGGGGCGCGGGCGCTGGCCCATGCGCGCCGGTTCTCCCGTGCGCTCGACCTGCCGGCTGCGCAGAGCGCCATCGTTCCGGTTATTCTCGGCTCGGCGGACGAGACCCTGGCGCAGTCGCAATGGCTGGCCGAAAATGGGTTTCTGGTCACGGCGATCCGCCCGCCGACCGTGCCGGCGGGGACGGCGCGCCTTCGCGTATCGTTTTCGTCGGGACACAGACAGGAGGATGTCGAGGCGCTTTGCGAGGCCATGAAACAGATGCAGGCAATGGCAAAGGCGGAGGCGTGAGCGTGAGCGGAAAACTTCGGTCGATTGTGCTGGCGACAGGCACGGAAATCGGCAAGACCTATGTTTCCTCGGCGCTCTTGCGCCGCGCCCGTTCGCGCGGGCTTTCCGTATGCGCGGTAAAACCGGTAATGAGCGGATTTTCCGACGCCGCGCTGGAAGCGAGCGACGCAGGACAACTGGCGGCGGCTTGCGGCGACGCGGCGAGCGCGCAAACCCTGCCGCGCTATTGCCGGTTTTCCTTTGAAGAGGCGCTCGCCCCCAATGTCGCCGCCCGGCGGGCCGGCGTCGAGGTCCGGTTCGACGATCTCGTCGACTTTGTCCGGCGCGCTTTTGCGGCGGATGCGGATTTTTCTCTGGCGGAAGGTGCGGGCGGCGTTCTTTCTCCGGTCACGGACACGCATCTGAACGTCGACCTCGCCACGGCGCTGAACCTGCCGGTCGTGATGGCGACGGCGAACTATCTCGGCGCCGTCACCCACACGCTGACCGCGCTGGAAGCCTGCGAACGACGCGGGGCGAGAGTGGCCGCGCTTGCCGTTTCCCGGCCCTCCGCGGCCTATGGCGCGCCGGAAGAGATCGCGGACGAGCTGCGACGCTGGTCGGACATCCCGGCCGCCTGTTTTCCCCATGCGCCGGCCGACGATCCAGCGGAGGGGCCGGCGGAGGGGCCGTCGGCCGCGGCGGCGGACCTGATCATCGAGCGTTTGTCCGGCCTGTCGGCTTGCGCGCCTTAGCCGGTGCGGTTTGTGCGCGATAGGCTGTATGCGGCGGTCTATAAAAGATAGTCTGTACACGATGCAAAAAAGGCCGCCGGCAAGGAACGCATGCCGGCGGCCTGACGCCTGTCTTCGACGCAACCTCAGGCGAAAACGCGGACTCGCGCGCGGGGCGAACAGTGCCGGTTTGCGATGCGGTGGACGCGCCGCCTGGGGACGTAGCCCGCTTCCGGTCCGCGAACGCTCACGGTGCAGACAAGACGCGGTCCCCTGGGGCGGCGCACGATTTCCTCAACAAGGACAATCCGGGCGCGGAACCGGGTCTGGAAGACGTCGCGGTTGACGACGCGGCCGGCGTACCGGCGGGGCTTGTAGCCGCGGTAATGGCGCCCGTCTCTGACATTGACCGAGAGCGTGACGCGCCCGGCGCGCGAGTCGTCAGGAATGTATCCGTCGGCGGCGTGACGGCCGCGATTGTCCGCCTGGGCGGCGCCCGCGCCGAGGGCGAGAAGGCCGAACGCGCCGGCCAGTATGGGTTTGACCGCGATTGCGCTGAAAAACTGTTTCATGTGTCAGATCTCCGTGCCTGCCCCAGCCGGATTTCCATGAGATTCGATCTTGCCGGAAAATACGGCGGCATTGGCGCGGCTTTGCGCCGAAAACCCGCCGGCCGAGCAAAGCGCCTTCAACGATTCGTGAGCATCGGCGGGAGGCGGTTCGTCATTTCGCCGGCGTTCCATGGATTGCGTCCGCGGCGATCCATATTGCGCATCCAGGTCGAACCGGGTTATCTCGGATCCATATGGCGTATTCAGACATGAACACCTCCGGCGCGGCCCCGGACAATCGCGGGAACAAGCCCAAGGAAAAGCCGGGGGACAAGCCCGTGAAAAAAGAGCGCGGGGCGGGCGCGCTTGACCGTTGCGGCATGGCGCGGGCGGCCCTCCTGCTCGGCGACAAGTGGACCCTCCTCGTGGTGCGCGAGGCGCTTTACGGCGTGACCCGGTTCGACGCCATGCAGACGGATCTGGGCGTGCCGCGCACCGTCCTGTCCGACCGGCTGAAGCGGCTGGTCGCCGCGGGCGTTCTGACAAAACGTCCCTACAAGGAGCCGGGGGCGCGGCTGCGCCATCGTTATGTCCTGACGCCCATGGGCGTGGACCTGGCGCTGCCGCTGATGGCGCTGATGCAGTGGGGCGAAAAGCATCTGCCTGCCGAAGGCGACGCCCCCACGGCGGAGATCGTCGAACGCAACACGGGCGCGCGTTTGCGCGTCGGTCTCGCCGGCGAAGACGGCAAGACCGTGGCGCTGGGCGACGCCCATTTCCGCATCAACGGCTAGAATGCGTTGCGGCAAAAGCGGATCGCCGGTTGTGCGCTTCGCGGGCGCGCTCCACTTGAGAATCCAGCGTCAATTGCAACCAGAGCCAATCGTAAGTCGCGTTGAACGCAATTGGCTTTAGCGCGGCGCTCCGGCGGGAACGGCCTTTTGACAGGCGCGCTCGATCACCAGATGCGGCGTTCCGTCGGATGTTTTCTCCGTGGTGGTCCAGGACGGGCCGACGACCGCTGTAATCCGTGTACGGAAGGATGAAAAGCTGTCGAAGGAAACGACGTCCACCGGGGCGTCGAACCTGACGGTCAGCCGCATGCGCGCGCCGGGCAGGGGGCGGGCGCCGACCACCTCGCCCGAAAAGGGCCGCCGCAGGTAGCGCCCCTCAAGCCGCGCCCCCGGCCGCAAGACAGAGGACACGGTGGAGGGCAAGGCGGCGGCGTCCAGCGCCGCCGCGGCGGCGCGCAGGGTGTTCCAGTCGCGCCGTCCGTAGCGCGCAGCGATCCGCTCAAGGCTTTCGCTGTGGGAAATGATGACGCCGTCTTCGGCCAGCATCGCGCGCAATGCTCTCGCCTGGGCTTTCAACTCGCCCACCAGGGGCGTTGTCTTCCTGTCGTTCATGGCGAACCCTCGCTTTTCGTCATGCAGCGTTGAGGATGGGGCTCGCCTTGCCATCGGTCTGCATGCCGGGTTGAAAAAGGGCCGTGCAATCAACGAAGGACCGCCCAAGGGGGCGGGAAGGGCTTCACCGGAGCGTGTCGCTTGCGAGCGGCGGGGGCCTTCGACCCCGAACCTGCGTAGCCTTCCGGCGCGGCGCTGTCAAACCGGTCAGAGCCGGCGATCCCCGCGACCGGCGATGTTCAGGGCCACGGACACCGCGATCAGAAAGACGCCGAAGCCGAGCATCAGCCAAGCGGCCCCGACATCGATTCCCATCCGGAAGGCGGCGTTCGGAAACACCTGGATGGCCAGCGCGGCCAGGCTGCACGACAGCCCGGCCCAGGTCAGTGCGGTTGCGGACATGGATGCTCTCCCCTTCGCGGTCCCTCGACCGCCTGTTCGTTGCGTGAAGACGCCGGCATATTGCCTATTCGCGGCGCTTGTTTGAAAACAATGGGGCGAAGCCGTGAGGATGAAAGCAAGGCGCCATGAAAGGCCGCGTTCTCGTGATAGCCGGGTCCGACCCCTCGGGCGGCGCCGGCGTGCAGGCCGACGTCAAGACCGTCACGGCCCTCGGCGGCTATGCGGCGACGGCGATTACCGCGCTCACCGTACAGAATACGAAGGGCGTCGCCGGATTCGATCCGGTCTCGCCGGCGCTGATCCGCGCCCAGATCGATGCGGTCATGGACGATGTAGGCGCCGACGCGGTCAAGATCGGCATGATCGGCGATGACAACGCGGCGCAAGCGGTCGTTGAGGCGCTGGATGCGTGGGCGCGCGCGATCCCTGTGGTGATCGATCCGGTGCTGGCGGCGACCGGCGGAGAGGCGCTCGCGCGCGACGGCGTGGCGCAGACCCTGCGCGCGCATCTTGTTCCGCGCGCGACCCTCATGACGCCGAATATCGACGAGGCGGCGGCGCTGACCGGCCTTGAGGTTTGCGACCGGGAGACCATGATCGCCGCCGGCCGGGCGATGGTGAACGCGGGCGCCGGCGCCGTCCTGGCGACCGGGGGCCATCTGCCCGGATCGACAATCGAAGATATTCTGGTGACGGACGGGGGCGTCGACGTTTTTGAAACCGACCGTATCGAGACGACCTCGACCCACGGCACCGGCTGCACCCTGGCCTCGGCCTGCGCCGTCGGCCTCGCCCAGGGGCTGCCCCTGGCGCAGGCGGTCGAGCGCGCCGTCGGTTACGTGCAGGAAGCGATCCGGACCGCGCCGGGCTACGGCGCCGGCAGGGGCCCGCTCAATCACGCCCATACAGTCAGGACCGCGTAACGCCGCCGCAAGGAAGGAAACCTGATGCCCGCTTATGAGTTCGAGACCTATGACGTCTTTACGGAAACCAAATTCGCCGGCAACCCGCTCGCCGTCGTCATGGACGCGCGGGGGCTGACGACAGAGCAGATGCAAACCGTCGCTCGCGAATTCAACCTCGCGGAAACGTCCTTCGTGCTGCCGCCGGAAGATCCCCGGCACGCCGCCCGCCTGCGCATCTTCACCCCCGGTTACGAAATGCCCTTCGCCGGCCACCCGACCGTCGGGACCAGCATTGCGATCGCCCGCGCGCGGGGCTTGCGCGGCGAGATCAGGCTGGAACTGAACGCCGGCGTCTTTCCGGTCGAGGTCGAAACTGACGGGGACAGGGGTGTTGCGGCGTTTTCCAATCCGAACCTGCCGCGGGAGACCGGCCCCGCGCCGGACGCCGACAGGCTGGAGGCGGCGCTGTCGCTGCCGTCCGGCGCCGTCGATCGCGGCGCCCGCCGCCCGCGCCGGATCGGCGCCGGGGTTGATTTCTTCTATCTGCGCGCGCCGCTGGACGCCGTGCGCGCGGCCCGCCTCGACAGCGCGGCGTGGCGCGATCTCGACATGGACGGCGCGGTCGGGCTTTATCTCTACACGGAAGGCGGGATGTCGCCGGACGTCGCCTATAACGCGCGGATGTTCGCCCCGGACGCCGGCGTTTTCGAGGACCCGGCGACCGGCTCGGCGGCGGCCGCGCTGCCGGGCCAGATTGCGCTGGGCGAAACCCTGCGTGAGGGGAGGCATGACTGGGTGATCCAGCAGGGGGCGGAAATGGGCCGGCCGAGCCGCATCGGCGCGCGGGTGGAGATAAAGGACGGCGCGGTCGCGGCGGTGCGCATCGGCGGGCCCGCCGTTCTCATGCAAAAGGGTCAGCTTTTCGTCTGAAGCTTCTTGCGGCCCGGCGCGCGCTGGCTGATCGCAACGCCCGCAAGGATGACGGCGAGGGCGGCGAATGAAGACGCGGCGAGGCGTTCGCCGTAGACGAGCGCGCCCATGACCACCGCCCAGAGCGGCGTGATGTAATTGC
This sequence comes from Parvularcula sp. BBD 1991-13, assembly GCA_001657385.1. Lineage (GTDB taxonomy): Bacteria > Pseudomonadota > Alphaproteobacteria > Caulobacterales > Parvularculaceae > Hyphococcus. Next base: position 148,557 of record LYSZ01000004.1, read on the forward strand.
TGAGCGCCATGAACCCCGCTCCGGCGCGGCGGATCAGCATGATGATCAGGACGGCGTTGAGGCCGGTCGGGAAGACGCCAAGACCGATGACGCTCACGATGCTGACGAACGACCAGTCCTGCGGGCGCCATTCGGCGAGCAACGCGGCGGGACTCGCCATTATGGCGGCGACGATCATCAGGCCGGCGGCGAACACGCGCGGGCGTATCGGCGGCGCGCGCCGCGCCAGCACGGCCGCGGCGGCGTAGAGAAACGTCGCGAACAGGAGCGCGGCTTGCGCGCGCACGTCGCTCGACGCCGCGCCGCCGAGCGTGTCCGGCCCCATCAGGGTGACGACGCCGGCAAGCCCCATGAAAAAACCGGCGGCCTTGTTCCGGCTCAGGGATTCGCCGGCGAAGAGATAGGCGAGGGCAAGCGTCCAGATCGGCATGAACGCCATGTAAATTCCCGCAAGACCGCTGTCGACGAACTGTTGCGCCCACGGAAAGATAAAAAACGGCAGGACGTTGCCCACGGCGCCGACGGCGATCATCCAGCGCCATGACCGGCGGATGCGCCACGCGGTTCCCTCTTTCGTTCTGATGCGGATGAAGAAAGGCGGCAGGCGCCGGCCCGCCGCGCGCATCAGCCCATAGAGCAGGATCGCGCCCACCCATAATCGTCCGACGCCGACGACCGCGGGCGGCGCGGTCTCGACTGCGGTGCGGATCATCACGAAGGAAGAGCCGCCGAACGCGACGATGAGCGCGAGCAGCGCCCAGTCGTAAAGCGTTGCGCCGGTTGCGGTTTTTGCGAAGGGGGCGGACATGGTCAAGGCGCTATCGGGGCTGCGCGCGGGACGCAACACAAAAACTCTTTTGCGCTGCAAAAAATTTACGTTGACCGCGTCCGGGGAATGGGCAAGGGTGCGCGCGGGCCACGCCTCCCCAACGAGGCGCGCGCCATCTGTGAGGATGGAGATACAAAATGACACAGACGCTACCGGCGACGCGCCCCGCGCGGCCGTTTTTCTCATCCGGACCGTGCGCCAAGCGCCCCGGATGGTCCCCCGACAGTCTGAGCGACGCGCCGCTGGGGCGATCGCACCGCTCCAAGGCCGGCAAAGCGCGCCTCAAGGCGGCGATCGACCGGACGCGCGCGCTTCTCGGCGTGCCGGACGACTATCGCATCGGCATCGTTCCCGCCTCCGACACCGGCGCGGTGGAAATGGCGATGTGGACCATGCTGGGCGTGCGCCCCGTCGACATGCTCGCCTGGGAAAGCTTCGGCGCCGGATGGGTCACGGATGCGGTCAAGCAACTGCAACTGGATGCGCGCCTGCTGGAAGCGCCGTATGGCGAGATCGCCGATCTCGCCGCGGTTGATCCGTCCCATGACGTTGTCTTCACCTGGAACGGGACCACGTCCGGCGTGCGCGCGCCCGACGCGGACTGGATCAGCGACGCCCGCGAGGGGATCACGATCTGCGACGCGACCTCGGCGATCTTCGCCCAGAATCTCGACTGGCCCAAGCTCGACGTCGTCACCTATTCCTGGCAGAAGGTGCTGGGCGGCGAGGCGGCCCATGGGGTCCTGATCCTTGGGCCGCGCGCGGTGGAGCGGCTCGAAAGCTATGCGCCGCCCCGGCCGCTGCCCAAGCTGTTCCGCCTCACCAAGGGCGGCAAGCTGATCGAGGGGATTTTCGAGGGCGCCACCATCAATACGCCGTCCATGCTCTGCGTGGAGGATTATCTGGACGCCCTCGGCTGGGCCGAAGGACTCGGCGGGTTGCCGGCGCTGCATGCGCGCGCCGACGCCAACGCGGCCGCCCTGGCGGCGTGGGTCGAGAAGACGCCATGGGTTGGGTTTCTTTGCGAGGACCCGGCGATCCGCTCCAACACCTCCGTATGCCTCAAAATCGTCGACGACGCCGTCACCGCCCTTGAGGACGCCGGTCAGCGCGCTTTCGTCAAGGCGATGGAAAAGGCGCTCGAGGCGGAAGGCGCAGCGTTCGACATCGGCGGCTATCGCGACGCGCCGCCGGGCCTGCGCATCTGGTGCGGCGCCACGGTGGAGACGAGCGACATCGAGGCCCTGTGTCCGTGGCTCGACTGGGCCTTCGCCGAGGCGCGCGCCGGGCGCTGAGGCCGCGCGCATTTCCCAGCATTCTTCATTCCCGTTTTCATGAGAGAGATCCCATGCCCAAAGTTCTTATTTCCGATGCGTTGAGCGAAACCGCCGTCAATATTTTCAAGGACCGCGGCGTCGACGTCGATTACCAGCCCGGCCTCGGCAAGGAAAAGGACAAGCTTTTATCCGTAATCGGCGATTATGACGGCCTCGCGGTGCGGTCCGCCACCAAGGCGACGGCGCCGGTGCTTGAGGCTGGCAGAAACCTGAAAGTCATCGGCCGCGCCGGCATCGGCGTCGACAATATCGACATCCCCGCGGCGACGGCGGCGGGCGTCGTCGTCATGAACACGCCTTACGGCAACGCCATCACGACCGCGGAACACGCCATCGCCATGATGTTCGCGCTAGTGCGGAAAATTCCGCAGGCGAACCAGTCGACCCATGCCGGCAAGTGGGAGAAGTCGGCTTTCATGGGCGCGGAGGTGTTCGGGAAAACCCTCGGCGTCATCGGTTGCGGCAATATCGGTTCGATCGTCGCGGACCGGGCGGTCGGCCTCAAAATGCGGGTCGTCGCCTACGATCCTTTCCTGACCGAAGAGCGCGCCATCGAACTTGGCGTTGAAAAGGTCGAGCTTGACGCCCTTCTCGCCCGCGCGGACATCGTCACGCTGCACACGCCGCTGACCGACAAGACGCGAAATATTCTTGGTGCTGAAAACATGGCCAAGCTGAAATCCGGCGCCTATCTCGTCAATTGCGCCCGCGGCGGTCTCGTGGACGAGGCGGCGCTCAAAACCGCTCTCGACGAGGAGCGCCTCGCCGGGGCCGCCCTCGACGTCTATGAGACGGAGCCGGCGACGGAACATCCGCTGTTCGGCCATCCGCGCGTGGTGGCGACGCCGCATCTCGGCGCCTCCACCAAGGAGGCGCAGGAAAACGTCGCCATCCAGATCGCCGAGCAGATGGCGGATTATCTGATGCGCGGCGCGGTTTCGAACGCGCTGAACAGCCCGTCGGTGACGGCGGAGGAGGCGCCGCGCCTGAAGCCCTATATTGCGCTTGCCGAAAAGCTCGGCGCCTTCGCCGGTCAGCTTACGGAAAGCGCGCTGAAGAAAATCGAGGTGAGTTTCGAGGGCGAAGTCGCCGCGCTCAACACCAAGCCGCTGGTGGCGTCCGCCGTGGCGGGGGTGCTGAAACCGATGCTCTCTGAGGTGAACATCGTCAACGCGCCGGTGATCGCCAAGGACCGGGGCGTTTCCGTTTCCGAGACCAGCAACGACGAGGCGGACGCCTATGACAGCGTCATTCGCCTGAAGCTGGTCACGGAAAAGCAGGAGCGCACGGTCTCCGGCACCGTGTTCGGTCCCGCGCCGCGCATTGTCGAGATCAAGGGCGTCGACATGGAAGCGGCGTTCTCGCCGCACATGCTTTACGTCACCAACGAAGACAAGCCGGGCTTTATCGGCGCGCTTGGCCAGACCCTCGGCGAGGCCGGCGTCAACATCGCCACCTTCAATCTCGGGCGCGAGGAGCCAGGGGTCAGCGCCATCGCCCTCATCGCCGTGGACGACCCGGTGACCGACGCGGTCCTGGATAAAGTCCGCTCGCTGCCCCACGTGATGCAGGCCAAGGCCCTGACCTTCTGACGCGCCGCCTCCCGCCTCCCGCCCCTCAATGGTCGTTGGGCGGGCGGTCATTGACGTTCCGTGTCGCAACCGGCGCGCCCGCCGCCCGCCGCCGCCGGGAATCGTTTGACCGCGGCGGCGCAATCCTTATGGTGCGTGCGCGCTTATCGAAAGGGTTGCATTTATGGCCGACGCCGCGGTGATCGGCGCCCAGTGGGGCGACGAAGGCAAAGGGAAAATCGTCGACTGGCTGTCGGCGCGCGCCGACGTGGTGGTGCGCTTCCAGGGCGGTCACAACGCCGGTCACACGCTGGTGATCGACGGCGAGACCTACAAGCTTTCCCTGCTGCCGTCCGGCGTCGTACGCAAGGGCTGCGTCGGGGTGATCGGCTCCGGCGTGGTGGTCGATCCGTTTGCGCTGATCGCGGAGATCGACCGCCTCGCCGGGCAGGGCGTCGCCATCACGCCGGACAATCTGCGCATTGCGGAAAACGCCACCCTCATCCTCCCGGTTCACAGCGAGCTGGACCAGATGCGCGAGGCGTCGGCCGCCGGCGTCAAGATCGGCACGACCAAGCGCGGCATCGGGCCGGCCTATGAGGACAAGGCAGGCCGGCGCGGTCTGCGCGTCGTCGATCTCGCCAGTCCCGAAACGCTTCCCGCCAAGATCGAAAATCTCCTTGTACATCATAATGCGCTGAGGCGCGGGTTTGGCGAGGCCGAACTTGACGCGGGCGCCCTGGTTGACACGCTGAAGGAGATCGCGCCGAAGATCGCGCCCTTCGCCGCGCCGGTCTGGCGCGAGCTGGACCTGGCGCGCAAGGCGGGCAAGCGCATCCTGTTCGAGGGTGCGCAGGGGGTCCTGCTGGACGTCGATCACGGCACATACCCGTTCGTCACTTCGTCCAACACCGTGGCGGGGCAGGCGGCGACGGGCTCCGGCCTTGGTCCGGGTACGGTCGATTACGTTCTTGGCATCGTCAAGGCCTACACCACCCGCGTCGGCGAAGGGCCGTTCCCGACCGAGCTTGACGACGATGTCGGAAGGCGGCTGGGCGAGCGCGGTCGCGAATTCGGCGTGGTCACGGGGCGCAAGCGCCGCTGCGGCTGGTTCGACGCGGCGCTGGTGCGCCAGTCCCTCAAGATCGCGGGCGTTGACGGGATCGCGCTGACCAAACTCGACGTGCTCGACGGATTTGAGGAACTGAAAGTCTGCGTCGGCTATCGCATCGGCGGCGAGACCTATGATTATCTTCCGGCCGGCGCGGAGCGCCAGGCGGCCGCGGCGCCGGTATACGAGACCATGGCGGGCTGGTCCGGTTCGACCGAGCGGGCGCGTTCCTGGGCCGAGCTGCCGGCCGAAGCGGTCAAATATGTCCGCCGGATCGAGGAGCTGATCGAAACCCCGGTCGCGCTCGTGTCCACCAGCCCCGAACGGGACGACGTGATCCTGATGCGCGATCCGTTCCAGGACTGACGAAGGCGGCGTCCGTCTCGCGCAGACGTGAAGCGCCGGGCCGTGGCGCCCGCGCCGGCGCGGGCTTAGTATTCTTGAACGGAGAGGCGGTTGCGATGCGGTACAAATTCATCATTTTTCCGGCGGTCGCCGCGCTGGTGATCGCGGCTTATGCGTTTTCCGGACGCACGGCCGACCTCGCGCCGGATTATGTTTATGACGGCGAGCCGGAAATCGTCGCCGCAACGTTCTACGCCGCCTGGTGCTCCCCGTGCAGAATACTGGAGCCGAGGCTGTCGGACGTTGCGCCGTCTTTCGCGGACAAGCCGGTCAAGTTCGTCAAGCTCGACTTTACCTTCGGCCAGCGCGCCGACGTCAAGGCGCTGGCGGGCCGCGAGGGCCTCGCCGAGGCTTATCGCCGGTTCGCCGGGGCCACGGGCTTTACCCTGTTGATCGACCGGGAGACCGGCGAGACTATTGATATGCTGACCATCGATCATTCGCCCCGCGCCATGCGCGCAGCCATTGCCCAGGCGATCGCGGTCGCCTCACGGCCGGACGCCGGTTCGGATGCGGATCCGGACGGCGACGCCTCCGGCGCATGACGCGCCGCGCCTGTCACCGACTTTTGACAAAACGTCATTCGTTATCCGTTCCTGTAGGTGATATCGCCTGCGTCGCAGACGCATAAAGGAGAACGCGGATCATGATGATTGTGTTGAAACCCATACGAACTATTAGCCGAACGATTGGCGCGGCGCTGGCGGCGACGTTCATCGCCGTTGCTGTCGCCCATGCGCGCGCGCCGGCGGTTTATATCGACGAGGGCGGGGTCTTCAGCAAGGCCTGGGAATACGCCGTCGACGGATATGACGTCGTCGCCTATCAGGGTCTTGACGAGAACGCCGCTCCCGTCGCGGGCGAGGACGCCTATACGGCGACGTACAAGGGCGTTCAATGGCGGTTTTCGACTCAGGAAAATCTCGACGCCTTCAACGCCGATCCGGCGCGCTACGCCCCTGCCTATGGCGGTTATTGCGCCTGGGCCATGGCGCGCGGCCAACTCGCCAAGGGCGATCCGGCGGCTTGGTACGTACACGGCGGAACGCTTTATCTAAACGTCAACAAGCGCATCCAGCGCCGCTGGCTGTCCGACCTGGAAAACGAAATTGCGGCGGGCGACGAAAACTGGCCTGGCGCGCTGGACAGCCGGTAAGGTAGTTCGCATGCGCAGCATGACGGCGTTTCGGCGCCAAGGGCGCCGTCAGGCTGATATCGGTGCGGCGGCGTCGAATTTACTTGCGGCGGTTGTGGTTTTCGTGTCAATCTAAACCCGTTCCGAGGGGCGTCCCGCCTGTCAACATTGATTGACGGTTCGTGCGACGCGCAACTCGATGCAAATCCTCCTTAGCAGGATTGATTTGAGCAATGCGCGCCAGGGAACAAAGGGCAAAGGGACTGAGACGAACCCTTCGAACCTGATCCGGGTCATGCCGGCGCAGGGACGGAACGTCTTATGGCGGTCGGTCGCGATGGCGGCGCCGTGAATGCGGCGCGGACCTCGCGGCGGACCGCTGACAGGCGTCCGATGCAGGTGTTTCCGATGCGGAGACCTCCAGCGCGGGGAGTTCCGGCGCTGGGATTTCACGCGAACGCTGTCTTGAACCGTTTCACTGTATCGGGGTCGCTGCTTTCTCTGTAATGGGCCGCTTTCTCGGACCGCGTTCGGTGCATCGTCGGCGAACCGCCGGATCTGTGTGTACACGCTATAAGTGCATCCGGGCCCGGGCCGCTATCCAAAAGGCGACAATTCTCCTGGGCGACAATTCCTGAGGCGGTAATTTCCCGGGAGAGATTTCCCCTGAACCGTGGTTCCGGCGGCTGCGGCCTTCTGACAGGGCGGCGCGGGCTCCGCCGTCCGCACGCGCCGCCGGAAAATCCTATTACAGACTGCGCCGCGCGCTCTTGATGAAAGGGCGCGCGCCGGTTACATACGCCCTATTCCGAGGGGCGCCGGCGGGCCGGCTGAGATCGCGTTTTCTCTGTCCTCAGAGAAACCATGGCGCGAGCACCCTTTGAACCTGATCCGGTTGGGACCGGCGTAGGGACGGAAAAGCCGGGCGACGCGCGCCCATGCTCCTATCGCCTGATCCCCATGAACGAACACGCGCTTGAGGAGCCGAGGCGATGAACAAACACACCCCCCAATCCGAGTTCGAAACGCCGGAGGTGACGACCGGCCCGCTCCCGTCGAGCCGCAAGGTTTACGTCGCCGGCGATCAGTACCCGGATTTGCGCGTGCCGGTGCGCGAGATCGACCTGCACCCCTCCGCGGGCGAACCGCCGGTTCCGGTCTACGACACTTCCGGCCCCTATTCGGACCCGGCGGCGGCGATCGACGTCGAGCGCGGTCTGCCCCGCACGCGGACCGCCTGGATCATGGAGCGCAGCAATGTCGAGGAATATGACGGCCGCGAGGTCAGGCCCGAGGACAATGGCGGCGCCGCGGGCAAATATCTCGCCCGCGAATTCCCGGTCAGGAACCGCCCCTTGCGCGGGACCGGCGCGGGCCCGGTGACGCAATACGAGTTCGCGAAAGCGGGCGTGATCACCCGCGAGATGGAGTTCGTCGCCATCCGCGAGAACCTTGGCCGCAAAGAGATGCTGGAGGGCGCGGCGGCGCGCGTGGCCCTGGGCGAGAGCTTCGGCGCGCAGATCCCGCCTTTCATCACGCCGGAATTCGTCCGTGAGGAGATCGCCCGCGGGCGCGCGATCATCCCTTCCAACATCAACCACCCGGAGCTGGAGCCGCAGATCATCGGCCGCAACTTCCTTGTCAAGATCAACGCCAATATCGGCAACTCGGCGGTGGCCTCCTCCGTGGAGGAAGAGGTCGAGAAGATGGTCTGGGCGACCCGTTGGGGGGCGGACAATGTCATGGACCTGTCCACGGGCCGCAACATCCACAACACCCGCGAGTGGATCATCCGCAATTCCCCGGTCCCCATCGGCACGGTGCCGATCTATCAGGCGCTGGAAAAGGTCGGCGGCGTCGCCGAGGACCTGACCTGGGAGGTCTATCGCGACACGCTGATCGAACAGTGCGAACAGGGGGTGGACTATTTCACTATCCACGCCGGGGTGCGCCTGCCTTACATCCACCTCACCGCCGACCGGGTGACGGGCATCGTCAGCCGCGGCGGGTCGATCATGGCGAAATGGTGCCTGGCCCATCACCGGGAAAGCTTTCTTTACACGAACTTTGAGGAAATCTGCGAGATCATGCGGGCCTATGACGTCTCGTTCTCGCTGGGGGACGGGCTGCGCCCCGGCTCCATCGCCGACGCCAACGACCGCGCCCAGTTCGCGGAGCTGGAAACCCTTGGCGAGCTGACGAAAATCGCCTGGGACCATGGCTGCCAGGTGATGATCGAGGGGCCGGGCCACGTCCCCATGCACAAGATCAAGGTCAACATGGACAAGCAGTTGAGGGAGTGCGGCGAGGCGCCGTTCTACACCCTCGGCCCGCTGACGACCGACATCGCGCCGGGCTACGACCACATCACCAGCGGCATCGGCGCGGCGATGATCGGCTGGTTCGGCACGGCGATGCTGTGTTATGTGACGCCCAAGGAACATCTGGGCCTGCCCGACCGGGACGACGTGAAAGTCGGCGTCATCACCTACAAGCTGGCGGCCCACGCGGCCGACCTCGCCAAGGGGCACCCGGCGGCGCAGTTGCGCGACGACGCGCTTTCCCGCGCGCGGTTCGAGTTCCGGTGGGAGGACCAGTTCAACCTGTCCCTCGACCCGGAGACCGCCCGCGACTTCCACGACCAGACCCTGCCCAAGGAGGCGCACAAGGTCGCCCATTTCTGCTCCATGTGCGGGCCGAAATTCTGTTCCATGAAGATCACCCAGGACGTGCGCGACTACGCCGAGGGCCTCAGCGACAACGAGAAAAAGGACCTGGAGCGCCTCTCCGCCGAGGGCATGGCGCAGATGAGCGCCAAATACAGGGAAATGGGCGCCCAGTTGTATCTCGACGAAGATAAGGTAAATAAAGACAAGGAATAGAAGCCATGGCGCGGGGGCGTTTTGAAAGAGTTTCTAAAGCGGCTCCGCGCCATTGTTTACAGCCTGTTGGGGGAGAAGCGCTACCGGCGCCTTAAATTCCTGCCGCGCTGGGATCGCGCTGACGTAAAGCGTTTGCAGGTCGTGGTTGAAGTCTTTTTCCCGCCGAAGAATGGTGAGGATCCACAAGAATACTTTTTTCTAGTTCTGTTTCGCCTTGTCTTTGCCTTCGTTGGTTTTTCAGTCGTTATTGCGGTCGTGTCGGGTTGGTATTGGGGTAGCGTTTGGTTTCCCTTCCATGAATTTTTCCCGGATGAAATTCCCGGTGATTGGGAGCAATCTCGGAATTTTGCGCTGACTCTCGCTGGCGTTGTCGGCGCGGTCTTCGGCCTGTTCCAGCTTCACAATTCGGCGGCGCGCACGCGGCTGAACCGGATCGACACGGAAACCAAGCGCGGGCAGGAGCGCAATGAACGCGAGCGCGAGCGCAATGAACGCTTCGTGCGCGCCTCGGAACTGTTGAGCCATGATGACGCCTCGGTCCGCATGGCGGGGGTCTATGCGCTGGGGCGCCTGGCGCTGGAGCCGGACGGCAATTACGATGACACGGTGCTGGAGGTGCTGGCCGGCTTCGTCCGGGAGCGGACGACGCGAAATCCGGAAGAATGGGGCGATAAGGGATACCCCTCATACCCCGCTGTGGAAAAGCCGGCCTTCGAGCGTGGGGACGACCTGGAAGCGTCGCTCAGGGCTTACAAAAAGGAACTGGACGAGTGGCTTGAGGCGCAGAAACCGCCGACCGAGCCGGTGCGGGCGGCCATGAATGTCGTCAGCCGGATTTTGCGCCAACGCCCGCGCGCCAAGCCCGTGGACTTCTCCGGCGCCGTGCTGATCAAGGCGAAGCTTGACGGATTTCATTTCAGGAATTGCAATTTCACCGGCGCCCGTCTTGAGGGGGCTGGCCTTCGGGGCGCCCATCTTCAGGGGGCTCAGCTTCGCAAAGCCCATCTTGAGGGAGCTCAGCTTTGGGGCGCCCATCTTGAGCGGGCTGTCCTAGTTAACGCCCGTCTTGAGGGGGCTGACCTTTCCGGCGCCCGTCTTGAGCGGGCTGACCTTTCTGTCGCCCGTCTTGAGGGGGCTGACCTTCGCGGCGCCCGGCTTGAGGGGGCTGACCTTGCTGGCGCCCGTCTTGAGGGGGCTGACCTTCGCGGCGCCCGGCTTGAGGGGGCTTTCCTTGGCGGCGCTGGTCTTGAGGGGGCTGTCCTTCTGGGCGCCGATTTGTCGGGGGTAACGGAGCTTACCGAGGACCAGTTGGACGCCGCGGTGTGGCCGACGGACAATCCGCCCAAATTGCCCGACAAGTTCAAGGCGGAGCGTTTCGATAAAAGTGCGTATACGGATCCGGAAGATCCGAGGCGTTTGCTGTTTAGTTCGCAGTGGCCGGAGCGGGCGCCGGCCGGGCCGGGGGGCGGCTCTGGGGATGATCCCGGTGACGGCTCGTCTCGCGACAGCGGGGCCGATGAACCCCCTGCCTGAGGGGGGCGCCCGCGCCGTTACGCGTTCAACAAAATGGCATGGGCCAACGCTTGCCCATCAGGCGTTACCCTTCGTCGCGGGCCTTTTTGTCCGGCCGCAACAAATCGAGGCGGCTGGAGCGTGTTGCAGCAAAAGTGGACTGCCGGTTTTGCTGCAACACGCTCCACTTAAGAATCCGGAGCCAATTGCGTTCAACGTGTTGAAAGCAATTGGCTCTAACTCTAAGGGCCTGCGCAATTTCATAAACGGTAACGATGGTGGGGTTACGCCTCCCGTTTTCGAGATTGCTAAGATACTGCTGGCTGCCGTCTCAAGGATAGCCGCACCGGCTCTCGGGCGCCCGCGCCGTTACTCGTTCAACAGCGCCGCCAGCTGGCGAATGGCGATGGACAAATGCTCGTCCGGCAGGGTTTTCAGCAATTCGCGGCCTTTCATTTCAATTTCCAGCCGGGCGCGGCGGTCATGCGCCGTTTTGAAGTCTCGCGCCGGCGCAAAAAAGTCGTACAAGGACAGTTCCAGCACGTCGGCCAAGGCGATGAGCGTGTCGAGATTGGGCGTGGTTTTCCCGCGCTCAAGATTGGAAATGCTTTCCGGCGTCCTGTCGGTCCGCATGGCGAGGTCTTCCTGCGTCAGCCCCTTGGCCCGTCGCGCCGCCCGAATCTGTTCCGCGATATGAAGTTTAACACCCCTGTCCATGGATGAAGCATCTAAATGAAGAAAATAATTACACGACGAAACGCGGTTCGTTTTTAATCCATGTCGCGTGCGCAAATTCGATCTGCATTTCGTTCCCCACACGGAAAGAAAAGTTTACAAAAGTGGTTGCGGGGTCAGTAGCAGTTATTCAGTGCGGATATAATCAACTATAGTATGTATCGTCGCGATGCGGCCGCGATGATCGTGAAAGGAAGCCAGGGCGATGGGCGGAAAGGCCGACATTGCGGACGCCATCCTGCAGGATCAGGAGGATGTGCGGTTCATCATCCACTATTTCACCCTGCCGCGGGCGCAGCGCCTGTTGCTGCGCAAATATGTGGCGGTCACCCATTCCCATAACCGCTTCATGGAGGACGAGCGGTCGATGGAGGAACAGGAGGCGCGCGAGCAAGGGGAGGGCTAGCGGGCGCAAGAATCGTCTCCCGGCTCTTGAGAACAAATCCAAAACATACTACTTTGACGTGTGTATGGTGATTGATGCAAACATATTGGTGTTCCTGTCGGCGGGCTTATCGGCGTTGGCCTCGGCCCAAGCGCCCGCACGAGCGCCCGCACGAGCGCCCACACGAGCAACCGCTCGCGGGTCCGCCCGCCCTCATGCACGCACTCGCGCGCATATTCGCGCCCATATTCGCGTCCCGGCTCCCGCCAAGGCGGCGGCCGCTTTGGGGGGGACGGCGGCGGCGGCGACGGTCGCGACAATGATCGCGATGGGGGGCGCCGCCGCCGCTGACCTTTCGGCCCCGCCATCCCTGTCGCCCCCGCCGCCTCTGTCGCCCATGCGCGCGGCGGTGGAGCGGGTGGTGGACGGCGACACGGTGCGCGTGCGCGTGGCGGTGTGGCTCGACCAGGAGCTGCGCGTCGCCGTGCGGCTCGCCGACGTGGACGCGCCGGAGCTTTTCCGCCCCGGCTGCCCCGACGAAAAGGCGATGGGCGAGGCGGCCAAGACCTTCGTGGAGGGGTTCCTGCGCGGCCGCGAGGTCACCCTGCACGACATCCGCCACGGCAAATACGCCGGCCGCGTCGCCGCCAGGGTCGAGGCCGACGGGCGCGATCTCGGCGCGGCCCTGCGCGCGGCGGGGCTCGGCGCGGCGCCGGGCGAGGCGCGCTGGTGTCCGGCCCCGAAAAGCTGACGCGAAAAGCTGACCCGAAAACCGGCGGCGCCCCGCGCTTGACGGGGGCGGCGCGCTCAAGAAAAATTCCGGCGGACCCGCCAAGGCTCCTGACAGCAGGTTGTCAGGAGGGGCGTGCGATCATGGGCCCATCGCGGCGCCGCCCGGCGCCGTTCCACCCCAGCCGGCGCACCCCGCCGGCCGCCGCGAAAAGAGAGGCCCCATGTCGTCCGCCGCCCCGTTCACCCCGCCCCATTTCACCGTCTGGTCGGAAATTCCGGTTACGGATCTTGACCGCGCCATCGACTTCTACAACGCCGTTTTCCTGATCGCCCTGAAAAAGGACGAGACCGGCCCCAATCCCATGGCCATGTTCCCCACATCCGACCCGGACGGCGTCGCCGGCCACCTCTATCCCGGCAAGCCCGCCGGCGACGGCGCCGGGCCGACGGTGCACTTCGCCTGTCCCGACACGCTGGAGGACGCGCTTGCGCGGGTGAAGGCCGCCGGCGGCGAGGTCGTCTCCGACATCATCTCGATCCCCTCGGGCCGGTTCGCCTATTGCCTCGACCCGGACCGCAACTCCATCGGCGTGTTCGCCTACAACTGACGGAGAGCGCCCATGCGCCGCGCCGACCGCCTGTTTCAAATCGTGCAGTATCTGCGGGGCGGTCGGCTGACGACCGCCGCCATGCTGGCCGAACGGCTGGAAGTTTCCGAACGGACGATCTATCGGGACATCACCGACCTTCAGGCTTCGGGCGTGCCCATCGACGGCGAGGCGGGCGTCGGCTATCTCATGCGCGACGGCTACGAGCTGCCGCCGCTGATGTTCACGCGGGACGAAATCGTCGCGCTCGTCGCCGGCGCGCGGCTCCTGCGCGCATGGGGCGGCGCCTCCATGGCCAGCGCCGCCGAGGAGGCGCTGGTGAAGATCGAGACGGTTCTTCCGGACAAGGAAAAACGCCGCGCCGACAGCGTGGAGATCCATGCGATGGCGCTGGAGATGACGCCCCGGACCCGCGCCATGATCGACATCGTGGAGCAGGCGATCGACGAGCGGACCCGGCTCGCCCTGGACTACGCCGACGCCGACACGCGCCTCACCCGGCGGGTCGTGCGCCCGCTCGCCCTGTGGTTCTGGGGCAAGGTGTGGACCCTGGCGGCGTGGTGCGAGCTGCGCGGCGATTTTCGCATCTTCCGCCTGGACCGGATCCGCGCCGCCCGTGCCGAGGGCGCCTTCCGGCCCGAGCGGGGGCGCACGCTCGCCGACTTCTACCGTCTGATGGAAGCGCAGTGCCCGGAATTTCGCGCCATGCGCCCGTCGCCGGAAAAAGCGCGGGCCTAGAGCGGCGAGCCTGGGGCCCCATGTTGCGGACCGCAAAACCGGCGGTCCGCTTTTGCTGCTGCGCGCTCTAGCGGTAAAACGTGGTTTCGTTGCCGGTGAAGGTCCAGGGCTCGTCAAGGTCGATGCAGGACAGGACGTCGCCGCGCGCTTCCATCTTCAGGAGGTCCGGCCCGTCCTCGCGCGCCTTGCGCTGCACCAGGATCACGCCATTGATCAGGGGACCGACGAAATTGGCGCGCAGGCGTTCGTAGCAATAGACCCCGTTGCCGGTAAGGTCGTCGAAGCCTGTATTGATCCGCCCGTCGCCTTTCCGCAGGGAGAGGAAATCGCGCGCCGCGGCTTCGCGCTCCTCCTCCATCATCGGGGCGAGGCCGACAAGCGCCGGCGTCAGGGAGGAAAGCCGTCCGTGCAGGGCGAAGATCAGCCGGTTCGGATCGATCGAGTCGGCGGCGAGGGCGATCGCGCTGACGCGGCTCGCGGCGGCGTTGTGGGCGCTGTCGGTGAACCATGCGCCCTGGGCGGCGTCGGGCGTGTCCAGGAGCGCGGTGCGGCAGGCGTTCTCGCCCCTGGCCCGGCGCAGGTTCCAGCGGTCGCCGAGCTTGTTCGACCATTTCTCCCGCTCGCCCCGCGGCAGGTAGTCGATGGCGCAGCGCGCATGCTCGGTCCCCGGCGAGATCGCCGCCACAAGGCTCGGCGGCGCGTCGAACACCTCGGCGCGGGCGTAGGGGTTGGTGCGGTACCGCTCCGGGCGGGCGAGGGCGACCGGGGCGGCGCTGCGGTCGTGCAGGCCGATGTCGAACCCGTCGGCCTCGCCGATCGCCTCCCCGGCGTTGACCCGGATGCGCGTTTCCAGGGCGATGTGGTCCGGCCCGCCGAATTCGGTGAAGGCGTCGAGGCCGCCGGCGCGTTCGAGGATTGTCTCGCTGAGCGCGTCGATGCGGTCGTAATAGAAGGAGATGTCCTCGCAGGTCCTGAAATGCACCCGCCAGGACCGGGCGGCGGCGCGGCCCTGGGCGTCGCGGTCGGTGCGCCGCTCGATGGCGACGATGTCGGCGCGGGCGGGGGCGAGGGCGGTGGTCGCGCGGCGCTGGAAGGCGGTCTCGCCGGGCTGGGTGTTGACGCGGATGTAAGGCGCGGGCAGGGGCTCGCCGGGCGCGGTGACGCCGCCGAGGGGGGAGACGCTCAACACGTCTTCCAGCGGGGCGAAGGGTCCCTTCAGGGCCGGCTCGCCGATGGCGCAGGCGCGGGTCGCCATCGGCGCCCCGTCCGCGACGGCGCTCGCCGCGGCGGCGAGGTCGGCGGCCCTGCGCGCGGCGTGCCGTCCGGCGTCCGGCTGCATGATCGCGAGCCCGAGCAGGCCCGCGGTGAACACCGTCGCCGCCAGCCTTGTGCCGTATCCCGAACCGCTCATGCGAAAGCCCCTGACATTCCCCTCGACCGCAAAATCCTATGGGTCAGGAGGGGAGTCAAGGCGCCCGCCCCGGCGCGGAAAGGGTGCCCGGTTGCGCCGCGCGCCGCGCTTTCTACCCACGCCAGAACGCCGGGGAGAACAGGACGAGGATGGTGAAGAACTCCAGCCGGCCGAGGAGCATGCCCGCCGCCATCAGGAGCTTGGCCGCGTCGGGCAGGCTGGCGAAGTTTCCCGCCGGGCCGACGATGTCGCCGAGCCCAGGCCCCACATTGGCGATCGCGGTGCCGGCGGCCGACAGCGCGGTCAGCGTGTCCAGGCCGAGCCCGGCGAGGATGACGGCGAGGGTGGCGAAGGACGCAAAGTAGACGAAAAAGAACGACAGGACCGAGATAAAGACGTCGTCGGTGAGCGGGCGCCCGTTATAGCGCGCGACGAAGACCCCGTTCGGATGCGCCAGCCGGCGCGCATAGACGCTCATCGCCGCGAGCGCCACCTGGAAGCGGAAGATTTTCATGCCGCAGGAGGTCGATCCCGCGCATCCGCCGATGAACATGATGCAGAAGAATATGCCGTGGGCGAATGGTCCCCATGCGTTGTAATCCGCAGTGGCGTAACCGGTGCCGGTGATGATCGAAACGACGTTGAAAAGGGAGAGGCGGAAGGCGGTGAACAGATCCGTTTCGAAAGCGTTCGTAACGCGGATCATCATCAACAGCGTGATGCCGGTGACGACCGCGATGAAGAACCGGATCTGGCTGTCGGTGAACAGCCGGCGCCAGTCTCCCCGCAGGAACGCGCCGAGGAAAATGCCGAAAGGCAGGCTGCCGATGATCATGAAGGCCGTCACCACCATGTCGAGGGGCGCGCGCCCCACGGTGAGGAACGCGCCGAGGGATGCGTCCTTGGTGGAAAACCCGCCGGTCGCCACGGTGGTCATGGCGTGGTTGAGCGCATGCCAGGCCGGCATCCCGAACCCCCACAGGCATAAAAAGCACAGGGCGGTGAAGAAAGCGTAGATCATCGTCAGCGCGAAGGAGTACTGCGCCGCGTTGGCGACGAATTTCTCCGACGTGTCCCAGGCTTCGCTCTTGAAGATCTGCATGCCGCCGACCCGCAGCGCGGGCAGGACGGCGAACGCCATGATGATGATCCCCACGCCGCCG
The DNA here is from genome assembly GCA_001657385.1 of Parvularcula sp. BBD 1991-13. Classification (GTDB taxonomy): domain Bacteria; phylum Pseudomonadota; class Alphaproteobacteria; order Caulobacterales; family Parvularculaceae; genus Hyphococcus. The sequence goes on from LYSZ01000004.1 coordinate 165,111, forward strand.
AACCATTGCAGCATCGAGCGCCACAGGAGCGCGCCCGGCGGGGCGTCGTCGAGGCCGACGACAATGGTGGAGCCGGTTGTGGTGATGCCGGACATCGCCTCGAAAAACGCATCGGCGTAGGACAGCCGCAAGCCGCCGAGCGACAGCGGGACCGCCGCGAACACCGCAAGGCCGAGCCAGCTCGCCGCGGTCAGCATGAACCCCTGCCGGATCGAGACCGACTGGATCGGTCCCCAGCTCGCGGCGACGGCCGCGCCGCCGGTCAGGACCGAGATCGCCGCGCCGAGGGCGAAGCCGCTCCAGTCCGCCCGGTGCAGCGGATCGGCAGACAGGAGGCTCGCCGCCATGGGGATCAGCATGGCGGCGCCGAGGGCGGCGACGAGCGCCCCCGTAACCAGGAGAACCGGACGGAAAGTGACCATGAACGGATCGCCGCGCTGCGCCTCGCCGAGGCCGCCGTAAAGGCGGCCAGTTATGGATCGCGTCGGCCCGAAAGGTCCAGACAAAGGTCCAGACAAAAGGTCCATACGGGGCGCCGGCGGCGTGTCGCCGATGCGGTTAGTGGATCTGGCGCGGATCGTAGGGGCTGTCGAGGGAAAACGCCGGAATGTCCACGTCGAACGCCTCGCCGTCCGGGGTTTCCATGCGGTAGGCCCCGACCATCAGGCCCGAGGGCGTGGTCAGCGGCGCGCCGGAGGTGTACTCAAAGCCTTCCCCCGGACGGATCAGCGGCTGTTCGCCGACCACGCCGTCGCCCATGACCTCGTCGGTGTGGCCGCGCGAATCCGTGATCCGCCAGTACCGGGTGCGCAGCCGGACCGACGTGCTCGATTCGTTGTCGATGCGCACGGTATAGGCCCAGACATAGCGCGGCTCGTCCGGGTCGGACTGGTCGTCCATGTAATAGGGGCTGACGCTCACCCGGATGCCCTTGGTGATGCGTTCATAGATTGTCTCTTCCTCTTCCGTCATGAGATAACCCGGCTCGCTGAAGCCGATACTGTCTTCGCTGTCCGCCGCCATGACGCCGCTCCTGACCGTTTCAATTTTTTCCGTCCCCAGTTTAGAGGGCGTTGCGGTCGAGCGCCAGAGAGCGCCGAACAATTCAACGAGAAGGGGTGCGCGAGGTCCCGAGCGCGCCTCGTTTGCCCTTCAAATCCAAGGCGATGGCGGGTTTTCGGCGTTCGCCGGAGGGGTTTTTTGGGGTTGCGCGGGCCGCGCGCAGCGTGCAAGGCAGGAGCGATGACGGCATTAACCAGTTCCGCGCCCGGCGCTTCCCCCGCGCTGGAGGCGCTGCGCCAGGGGGGCGGCGTCGCTGCGGCCGAGGCCGTCGCCGCCCTGATCGAGGCCGGCGCCGTCTCGAACGCCGACCCGGCGCGGCTCCAGCCCGCGAGCCTCGACCTTACCCTCGGGGCGCGCGCCTGGCGGGTGCGCGCTTCGTTCCTGCCTTCCCGCGCGCGCACCGTCGCGGCGCGCCTTGAGGACGGGCTCGCGATGAAGGAGATGGACATCGGCGCCGGCGCGGTGTTCGAGCGCGGCTGCGTCTACCTGGTGGAGTTGAACGAACGCCTCGCCCTGCCGCCGGAGATTGAGGGGGCGGCCAATCCGAAAAGCTCCACGGGCCGCATCGACGTTTTCGTGCGGCTGGTGACCGATTACGGCGCCGCCTTCGACGTCGTGCCCCCAGGCTACCGGGGACCGCTCTACGCGGAAATCAGCCCGCGCAGCTTTTCGATCCAGGCGCGGGCCGGTTCGTCCCTCAACCAGCTTCGCCTGAAGCGCGGCGTCTGCCGGGTCGACGACGGCGCGCTGGCGGCGCTTCACCGCGACAGGCCCCTGACGGACGGGGTCGCGGACATCGCGGACGGGCTGGGCGTCAGCGTCTGCCTTCGCGGGGGCGCGTCCGCTGACGGCGACGCGGCGGTGATCGGCTGGCGGGCGCGGCGCCATTCCGGCCTTATCGACGTGGACGCGCCCGGCGCGCTTGATCCGAACGATTTCTTCGAACCCCTGGGCCCGCAGAAGTCCGGCTTCATCATTCTTGACCCGGACGAGTTCTATATTCTCGCCTCCAAGGAGGCGGTGGCGGTGCCGCCGGACATGGCGGCGGAGATGACGCCGATCAGTCCCGGCCTCGGCGAGTTCCGGGTGCATTACGCCGGGTTCTTCGATCCCGGCTTCGGCTGGTCCGGAGACGGCGCGAATGGCGGCGGCCCCGACGGCAGCCGCGCCGTCCTGGAGGTGCGCAGCCATGACGCGCCGTTCGTGCTGGAAGACGGCCAGCTTGTCGCGCGGCTCGTTTATGAACGCATGGCCGCGCGCCCGCAGCGGCTTTACGGCGCGGATCTTCAGTCCAACTATCAGGGGCAGGGGCTGAAGCTGTCCAAGCATTTCCGCACGGCGCCGGCCTGAGACGCCCGTTCCGGACCGCCCGCCGGCTCGGCCCTCGCCCGCAATCCGTTAGGAGGCGGGCAGCCCCTTCACCACATGGTCGAGGACTTCGTTGAGCTGGCTGCTGGGGCTGAATTCGATATACTTCGTGTCCGTCTCCACGGCGATGGTGTGGCCCGGCGGCCAGTAGTAGAGATCGCCCGCCTCGACGGTTTCAGCGCCGCCGTCCTGGTAGCCGACCTGAATCCGACCTTCCAGCACGTATCCCCAATGCGGGCACTGGCAATGGTCGTGCGGCAGGCCTTTGAGAAAGGCGCAGAAGTCCGTGCCCGCGGGCAATTGCATCAGGGCCATGGTGTAGCCGTCCTGCTCGACGCCCCGCGCCATGTCTCCGAGTTGCGCGCGCGCCTGAGGCGCTTCAGCGGCGGAAATTTTCATATCGCATCCTTTGTTTCACGAAGGCTTTCGTTTCGCGGAAAATGACTGTGCCTGACCTATTGTATACTTGCCGGGAGACGCGGCGTCTTGCGCAGAATTGTGACAAGCCCGCGGCGCGCGCCGGTCATGGGCCGGCATGTTTGGTTGCGCGCCCATTATCGGCGCCCACATCGTCTGCGTTGGGAGCATAAGCGTCTGCGTTGGGGGCATAAGCCCGTGCGGGCTTGCAAGTTCGCGGTTTCGCAAAGCCGCGTATGACCAAGCTGTGTACGACCAAGCCGTATATGCATCAGGCCGGGGCGCAGCGTGTTTCCCGCCGCCGGACGCGCGCCCGAAAAGACCGGCCTTTCTGACGCCATGCGTCAGCTCCGAACAGGGTCGCACAGAAAAAGGGCGCGGCTTGCGCCGCGCCCTTTCTTTCGCTGCTCGCGAAAAATGCCGGAGATAGCCCCAATCCAGTGAGAATGTGCGTCTCCGAACGCCGTCGTTAACTCAAGGGTATGGTCGCTCGCGCGCCCGCCCCTGAACTCCGACCGCTGGATCCGTCGGCTGCGGTTTCCATGCGGACGATCGTCATCGTCGCCATTGTGTCCGCACCCGTAAGGATCCACGCTACTTCTCGTCAAATCCAACACGGAGCCTTCATTGACGGTCAGTATCGTGCGCTGAATTGCAGCTTGACCCGCTGCACACAGCGATGCCGGTCTTCCTTGTTCGTCGCTCTTGCAAACGTCGCACAGAAAGAGGACTGCTCAAAAGTCCGTCACACGCATATCAGATCCGCCTGCGACCGATCGATCAACAAACGTCAGAGCCCGTCGCCGATCTCAGCGTGCATTGATGCGGTCCCCGGAACCCCATGCCAGGCGAATGCCCAGGCGGTGACAAGAAATTCCTTGGGAAACGATCAATATAGTTAGGATACCAATCTTTAAAAAAAGATCGAATCATTCTTTTCCACATTTTGCGCGGTCTGCGCGAAGGGAAAGATAACCCGGCTTTTCCAGGTGTTTGTCAGTCTTTTACGAAGATGACGGCGAGATTGTTCGCCGGCATTTCCACAATGGTTTCCAGGCGGAGCGCAGCTTCTTGCGCGAGCGGCGCAATATCCTGCTCAAGGTCGCGCACGCCCCATGCCGGGTTGCGCGCTTTGAGGCTGCGGTCGAAGGCTTCGTTCGAGGGCGCGGTGTGCGCGCCGCGGCGAGAGAACGGCCCGTAAAGGAACAGCTTGTCGCCGTCCCCGAGCAGGCGTCCCGCGCCGGCGAAGAGCCCCCGCGCCGCATCGAAAGGCGCAATGTGGATCATGTTGACGGACACCATCCCGGCGAGCGGCGCGAGGTCGTCGACGCCCCAGTCCGCGTCCGTCGTTGCGATGGCGTGCGGTCCGGAAAGGTTGGGAAGCTGCGCCGTCTCGATCCAGGCGGCGATGGACGCCCGCGCCTTGTCGTCCGGATCGCCGGTGCGCCACTGCGCGCCGGGCAGGGCCTCGGCGAGCCGGACTGCGTGTTCGCCCGTGCCGCCGCCGAGTTCAAGGATCGCGCCCGAGGCCGGCATATGCTTGAGGAAAACATCGCGGATCGGCCGCCAGTTGCGCGCAACCGACGGCGAGAACAGGCGCGCGCCGGCCTGTGCGCGATCTTCTAGGGCGGATGGAGGGGTCGGTTCGGTCATGGGGCCAGTCTTACCGGCAACGGCTCATCCTGAACAGCTCGCGCCGCCCAGAACGCAGAACCGGGCGCAGTGGGGGTGGTTGAGCGCCACCGGTCGAGCCGCCTCGGCGAGGCTTGCGCCGATTTCGAAACGCGGATCATAGGGGATGAGGGTGCATGCGGCGACGCTCGGCGCCGGCGCGCCCTTTCGATGGATCACCATGCGCGATGTCGCGCACATGACGTCGTCCGGGCGCTTGCCGAGGACGCCCCAGCATCCCTCGCTGATTTCCGGAACTGGCGCGGCCTCGTCCATCTCCGGGAAAAGAACGAGATCCTGCGGGTTCGCCGCGTCGAGCGGCGCGCCGCGCCGCGCGAACAGCCTGGCGAAGCCGGCGCGCACGGCGTCCTCGTCTTCGTCCCAACGCATCCGTCCGGCCACGGAGAGCCGGAACCCGCCTTCGGCGAGCCAGGCGAGGCCCGCCATCGTCGCCTCGAACCCGCCGGCCCCGCGCTCGGCGTCGTGAACCGGCGCGGCGTAGTGGTCGATGCTGACCCGCATGGACAGCCGCGCGCCGTACCGCGCCCGCAGCCTGACCAGCGCCTGTCTGACGTTCGGGCGCATCATTGGGCGCATGGCGTTGGTGAGAATGAGAACGCGCAGGCCGCGCGACAGCGCGTCCCCGGCCATGGCGGTCATGTCCGGGTTCATGAAGGGCTCCCCGCCGGTAAAGCCGATCTCCGCCGCGCCCATGGCTTCGGCCTCGTCAAGAAAAGGGGCCAGCGCGGCGGCGGTGATGTAGATCAGGCGGTCGTTTGTCGGCGAGGACTCGATATAGCAGTGGGCGCATTCGATATTGCACAGCGTGCCGGTGTTGACCCACAGGGTCTCCAGGCCCCTGAACGGCGCCTTCGCGCGGGGCGCGCCGTCCGCGGTGACATCGGGATCGAGGAACCGTTTCCGCGCCGGCGGCGATTTTTCCGGAGCTGCCTCGCTCATGACCTGTATTTTACCCCACTCCGCCCGGGCCTGCAAAAAAGCCCGCCGGCGACCGGCGGGCCTTCACGCTTGACGGGCGCATTGCGTCGTTTGCAGCGAGTTTACCGCGGTTCGCCGTAAATCGCGTCGTCCTCGTAGACCGGCTCTTCGGGGAGCGGCTCGCCGGTCACGGGATCGATCGCTGCGGGCTGAACCGGCGCGACGCTGCCCGGCGCAAGGCCGGCGGGGGCGCCGTCGCGGTTGGCGAGGGCCCATACCGCGTTCTGCAGGATCGCCGATTGCGGCTGGGCGACTTTCTCGCGGTAGATCACGTCGACCGGGGTGACCTCCTCGCCGTAATAGCCGCTGTTCCAGCTATGGCGGGTTTTCAACACCGCGCCTTCGAGGCTGACGCCGCCGTAAAGACCGCGCGAGCGCGAAAAAGCCAGGATGTCGGCGGTCTGGGCCTTGGCGCCGCCGCCGACCGGGCCCGCGGCGAGGCTGAGGTCGCCGCCGAGCTTCACCGAGGTCGACAAAAGCTGCTCCACGCCGCGCTGGGTCATGACCAGAAGGACGATTTCCGAGGCTTCGCCGCCGGCCTGAAAACCGAAGGAAATCGAGCCGATGGTGAAAAAGGTCGGCTCCGACCAGCCGCCGTCCTCCTTGCGCGCCACCATGACGGCGTTGCCGCCCGAGGCGCCGAACATGAACCCGCCGCGCAGGGAGCGCGGGACCACCACCATGGCCTTGGCGCTGTCGGCGAGATCCCAGAGCGGCTCATAGGCCGAATCCTGGGCGAAATAGCTGACGGTCTCGGCGGCGTCGGCCACCAGCCGCTCCGCTTTTTCTCCCTTGGATCGCGCCTCGGCCGGGGCCGCAGCCAGGGCAAGCGCGGCGAGGGTGGCGGCGATCGTCAAAAACAGCCGATTGGTCATATCCAGCCTCCTTTAAAACTGGTTCAGCGGGGAAACGCCCGAATGCGGCGTCCCGGTGTTCTTGTCGTCAGCAATAACGCGCTTGCGGCGGCGGAAATATGGCGCGGCGCGGACGGACCCATGAATGTTTGGTCAGATTTGCGCCCGCGGTCCAGCCCCGATGCGGCCGCCGCCGCGCCTGAAGGCGGCGTCCCGTCCCAAGCGTTTCGCAGGCGTACCGGCCTGTCCGTCCTTCGCGGCGCCGGGCGGGCGCGCCACGGCGGGTCTTGAGTTGGAGCGACGCCGGCCTAGGATGGCTGCGCCGCCGCTCGGGGCGCATGCGGTCGATCCGGACCGCCCAATCAGATCCTGTCGCCGTTTCATTATCCGTGTAATGAGCGAATACATTCCTCTGCGCGAACGTCGCGGATAAAATCTTCATGCGACGCATCGCAGGCGCAGTATTCGCAAATCGCCCGCCTGGTCCGGATCGGGAAAATCCGGCAATGCGCGGCGTTGAAGCGAAAGAACGCGAAAAAAAACGACCTACAAAAAATGAGATGCAAAAAAGATGAGAAGAAAAAAGCGGCCGCCGGAGGGCGACCGCTTTTCAATTCATGTAGTTTCAGGGGAGACGGCCGTTACTCGACCCTTATGTTAGAAGCGGCGGTCTTACCGCGCTGATCCGCCAACTCGTAAGAAACTTTTTGACCATCCTGCAGTCCTTGAAGGCCTGCCGCCTGAACGGCGGTGATATGGACGAATACGTCCTTTCCGCCGTCGTCAGGCTGGATAAACCCATATCCCTTCGTTGGGTTAAACCACTTTACGGTGCCCGAAGCCATTGTCGTCGATCTCCTTTACCAGTTTCGTTTGCTGCGAATCTCGCAGCCGGCTCGGCAACCATGTCTTGGAAACTTGAGAAGCGGGCCCTAGGCGAGTTTCATAAAAGTCGGCCAAAACAAAGTCGCGCTGTGAAGTACAACGCGGCGACAGGCCTGCGTCAAGCGCAATCATCATGATATTTTTTATTGAATTTTGCCAATACTATTTAGTTATCAATGTTTAATCGGCCAATATGGTTCGACCGGCGCCGCGGCCCGCCCGTGCTCAAACAATCCGTGTAAGGGCGAAGCGCTGCAACCCGGCGCCGCGTGCGCAAAGGTGCGCCGGCGCTCTGTGCAAGGCGGCGCGTGACGCAGGAAAGGCTGCGCCCAACGGGCGTCATGTGTAAAGAAGCCCTTTCAGTTGATAGGAAAAACCGATTGCCGGCGGGTGCGCTTTCCATGGCCGCGCTTCGCGGCGGAGCCTTAGTTCAGCGTCGTATGGTCCGACGCCTGTTTCAGCGCGGCGGCCAGCCGCGCGGGCGGCAGGGCGCCGGAAAAGCCTGTGCGTTCGTTAACGATAAAGGTCGGCACGCCCGATACGCCCGCGGCGCGGAAGTTCTCCGCCTCGGCTTCAACTTCGGCGGCGTTGTCGCCGTCGGCGAGCAGCCGTCGCGCATGGTCCGCGTCCAGGCCGGCTTTCTGCGCCAGGGCGACGAGCGTTTCGGTATCGCCGATATCCGCGTCGCCGTTCCAGTATGCGTCGTAGATCGACACCGAAAGGCGCTCCTGCGCGCCGTTGTAATGGGCGAACCGGATGAGTTGCTGCGCCCGCAGCGTGTTCGGCAGGCGCGTCGGCAACAGCGGATCGAACCTGAAGCCGGCGCCCGCGGCGGCAGCTTTCAGCGTATGGACCATCTGTGCGCGTTGGGTTTCGTCCGGAAATTTCCGTGCGTAGTAGGCCGCCCGGTCGACGCCCTCGCTCGGCGTGTCGGGGTTGAGCTGATAGGCGCGAATGCGCGGCAACACCTGGAACGCGCCCGAAAGCTGGTCGCGGGCGTGCTGAAAGCTGATCAGACCGACATAGCACCACGGGCAGACCGGATCGGCGACGATGTCGACCAGAAGCCGTTGCCGTTCGCCGTTGCTGGCGTCGCCTGCGCCGCTCATCCGCCGAAGCCTTTCAGCCGGTCCGCCGTGTCGGTGATGCCGGGATAGTCTCGCCGCACTTCCTCCCGCAGCGCCTCAGAAAGCGGGCGGTACTCTTCATGCAGCCGGTAAAGATCCTTATACGCAGCAATTGCTTCGCGGCTTCCTTCCGCGACCGCTTCCGCCCGCGCCGCCGTCTCGGCGTCGAGGGTCTCCTTGTCGGGGAACGACGCGTTCGCCAGTCCCCATTGCGCTGCGTCCTCGCCGGAAAAGGCCGCCGCCGCGAAGGACAGCTCGCGCGCACGGCGCACGCCGACGGCGCGCGCCAGGTTCTGACTCATGCCCCAGCTCGGCCGGAGCCCCCATCTGGCGTGCGTGTCGCCGAATTTCGTATCGTCCGTTGTCAGAATAAAGTCGCAGTGCAGGGCGATCTCAAGCGCGCCGGTGAAGCAAAAGCCGTGCACCTTGGCGATGACCGGCAGGGGATGGGCCCGCAGCCTGTCGGCGGCGGCCGCGGCGGTCTCGCCGAAAACATTGTCCACCCGGCCGGCGGAGAAGGTCGCCCGCTGCAACAGTTTCAGGTCGACCCCGGCGGAGAAGGCGCGCCCTTCGCCCTCCAGGACGACGCAGGCGCAGTCCCGGTCCTGGGCGGCGTCGTCAAGCGCGGCGATGAGTTCGCTCAGCAGCGCGGGCGTGAAGGCGTTCATGGCCTCCGGCCGGTTGAAGGCAATGGTCTCCACCCGGTTGTCGCGTTCGGTCCTGATGAATTGATAGCGCATGAAGGGGTCTCCTCCCCGCCATCATAATCGCGCCGGCGGCAAAGTCGAAGCCTTCCGGCGGCGCGTCGGCGATCCGCGGCCCGCCCCCCTTTTTCCGGGGTCAGTTGCTCAGGAGATAGGGGATGTTCTCAATCAGCTTGATCGTCGGGTCCTCGCCCAGGATCTGGATCCTGATGGAATTCTTGTTGCCCACATACAGCACCGGATCGGCCGACAGGGCGAGCTTGATCTCGTGCTCGTCCATGCCCTGCGCGCGCAATTCCTCGCTCTTGCGTTCGTCGTAATCCGGCCGCCAATCGTCCCAGGTTCCGTCCGCGCGGCCGCCGCGCAAGGCGAGCCAGCGCTCGAAACCGATATCGAGAATGTCGAGCGCGCGCTCTTTCTTGTGGGTGCGCAGGGCTTCGGTCAGGTGGACTGAGGCGTACGCGCAGGCGCGGGTGTAATTGCCGCCCTGCCAGTAGGTGAAGACAAGGCTGAACATGGCCGCCGCGCCGACGGCGCCGCCGGCGAGGGACAGCCAGTCGCCCATGCCGGGTGCGAGCGCCGCGCCGTGAAGATAGAGCGCGCCGCCGCCGCCGGCTAGGATGAGAAGCGCCGCCGACAAGGCGAGGTTGCTTAAGATCCGGCCGCTTTCGTTTTTCGGCAACTCCCGCTGGTCGCGACAGTCGCGGACGTGGTTGTCCCAGTCATGGCGAACGTAGTGCGGCATGCGCTCAAGCGCGCGCCAGTAGGTTTGCGCCTCGATCAGCGCTTCCTTGGTGGGCCGGATTTCCGCTTCCGTGGAGACGCCCCCCTTGACCCGCGCGGCGGCGGTGGAAACGATCGTCGAATTGGCGGAGATGAAATTGTTGCAGGCGTCGTGGATTTTTCTCGCTGCGTCGGAAACGGACTTTTCGAACTTCGTCGTCTCGTTCGCCAGCTGCTGCTGCTGTATGAACCAGACCAGCCCGGCGACCAGCAAGACGCCGACGAGCGACAGCAGGTTCATCCGCATGGGATCGTTCGTCAGCATTTCCCGGCCCTCGCCGCTGAAGGCGAAGGTGTAGAGGAAACTGGCGACGCCGAAGACGATCAGCAGCGCCGGTGCGCACAGCGCGAAAAAGCGCATGGCCAGGACGCGGTGGAAGCGCGGCTTGTCCTGATAGCCCATCACCGCCTGGAACGAGCCGTAGATCGGGATGACCGCTTCGGTTCCCCCGCACCAGATCTCCGCAAGCTCCCGGGTGAGGGCGCGGACCGTCTGACGCACCTTCGCGCGCGCCGCTTCGGGATTGTAATGCACGCCATTGTCGGTGTTGGCCGCCGCGCCGGCGCTGAATGCGCCGGCCTCGGCCTGGGAAGCGCTGGCCGCCTGTTTCTCGACTGGACGCTGGTCGTCGTCGTCACGGCGTGACGACATGCGATTTGTTGCAGGCTGGATTGCCGCCATCTCTGAAAGTTCCCCGACTTCTGCCCCGTCGCCCCGAACGCCATGCCGATACTTTTATTAACTAAGAACACTCTGCGAAAAAGACAAACGTCATTTTTGCGACATAATGCGCATCAAGTGCGCCATCTTTTGTAAGGTTTCAATAAAGCCAAAGAATTGTCACGGACTGGCCTTTACTGTCCCGCCCGGTGTTATCAGAAGCGCAGCGCCCAGGCCGCGTCGGCCGGGGTGTCGCCTTTCAGCACTTCCTGATAGGCGCTGCTGATCGCCTCCGCGCCGGCGCCGGTCCGGATGGCGAGCCAGTCGCGGCTTTTCACCGCCGCATCGCGCCAGAAGGCGAAGGCGCGCTTTTCAAACTCGCCGGGGCCCCAGTCCTTCGCGCGCTTCTGGATATGGCCGGGGGCGAAGAACATGGCGCTGCGCTCGCGGATGACGTCCGGCCCCATCGCGTTCGCGTCGTAATGGGTAAGACCGACATTGGCGGTGTACGTCATGTTGTCGCCGAGGCGCCGGTGCAGCCGGCCAAGCACCGCGCCGTTGCCGGACATGTCGATGATCGCCGAGCGACGGCCGGCGTCCAGGGCGTCGATCTCGTCATAGGACAGCACGTCGTCATAGAGCTTCAGCGCCTCGACCGCCGGCTTGTTGCGCGGCGAGGTAAGCGCGATCATCGGGCGCGGATCGGGATCGGTCCGGACGGCGTAGGCCGTGCCGATGGCGGTCTTGCTCGACGCGCTGGGGATAATGATCCGCTCGGCGCCGAACCAGTCATTGTCCTTGAAAAAATCGTAGAGGCAGAAAGACGTGGCGTAGAGCGGGAAGAGCGTCATGCGCTCGTCGTCCATGGCGGGGTCGTAGCCGGGCTCGTTCCGCACGCGGGCGTAGCTGTTGTAGACCGGGGGCAGCTCCTGGCGATGGGCCGCGCCGTCGAAAAGACGCGCATCGCCGACTTTCGCCGGCGTCATGACGAGGTGGCTCGCCATCGGCCAATAGCCGTAAAGCCGCTCGCCCGCCGGCAGATCGGCGCATCGCGACGCGACGACATCGCCGAACCCCCATACCGGGATGATCCCCCAATCCCCTCTCGCGTCCTCGCCGCCCGCGTTTTCATCGCTTCCGCCGGCTGGAAAGAACTTCCAGTAGCCGATGCGCTCGCCGACGACGCCGTAAGTGACGTTGTTGGCGGTGAAGGCGAAGCGGTCCACCTTGATCATGGCCTGCCCGTCCTGCAACTCCGGGGCGACTTTGCGCGCGAGCCGGGTCTCGGCGAGCCTGTTCTTGCGGACTTCGAAGGCGACGATTTCGGTCATGGGCGCGCGTCCTGATGATGTCGGCTCTGTTTAGCGTATCGCTGTCCCGGCGCGCGCGCCATGACGGCGTGCAGCGGCGCTCAGGCGCCGGCCGTGACGATCCGCACCGGCGCCAGCGGCGCGTAGGCGCCGGCGGGCATCGCCAGGCGCACCGTGTCGACCGTCTCGCCGCGCCCGGCCGAATGCATCTGCATGATCTCCCCGGTCGGTTTGAAGCCGAGTTTTTCCAGCACCCGGCCTGACGCCGGATTGTCGGCGAAATGTCCGGAGGTCAGGGTTTCCGGGGCGAGCCGGGCGCAGGCGAATTGCAGGACCGCGTCCCCCGCCTCCGTGGCGACGCCCTGGCCGCGGTCTTTCGCGCCGACCCAGTAGCCGAGTTCGCAGGCGTTCTCCCCGTGGGGCTTGGCGCCGGCGCAGGCGACGACCACGCCGTCGCGGCGCACCGCGAAAGGGAATTCCGCGCCCCCGGCCATCGCGCCGGCGGCGTAGCCGATGAAGTGCTGTGCGTCCTCAAGCGTGTAGGGGCTGTCGATGCGGGCCGTGTTGCGGGCGATGTCCCGGTCGTTGCACAGTTCGACGAGGCGCGTGGCGTCGTCGGGTTCGAGCGGGCTCAGGGTCAGGCGGCGGGTTTCGATGACAAACATGACCGTCTCCGGAATAGAGCAATAAAAAAGGCGCCGATGCCGGCGCCTTTGGCTTTTTCCCGCGTTTTCAGTCGCGTTTTGCCGGGCGGCGCCGTGGGAGCGCCGCGTCAGAATGCCGGCGGTCGCTCAGTCGTTATCCGCAAGAACGGAGACGTAATTGCGGCCGTTCGATTTCGTCGCGAACTTAACGCGGCCGGGCGTCAGCGCGAACAGGGTGTGGTCCTTGCCGATGCCGACATTGTCGCCGGCGTGAAACTTGGTGCCGCGCTGGCGCACGATGATGTTGCCCGGCGTCACCAGTTCGTCGCCGAACTTCTTGACGCCAAGGCGCCGGCCTGCGCTGTCGCGTCCGTTGCGGGATGAGCCGCCTGCTTTTTTATGCGCCATCTCTTACTCCTTTTCGCCCTTGGCGAGGTCCTTGGCCTGGTTGACCCAGCCTTCGCGTTCGATACGGCCCTTGAATGACAGTTTCTCGTCAAACTCGGCGATGTCGGCGTCCGTCCAGGCGGCGATCTGCGCAAAGGAGGTGACGCCGGCCTCGATCAGCTTCTTTTCAATGGCCGGGCCAACGCCGGAAAGTTTTTTCAGATCGTCGCCCCCGGCGGCCTCGGCGCTCTCGGCGGTTTGTGCCGCCGCGGCCGGGGCGGACGTGTCGGCGTCAGGTTTCGGCGCGGCTTTCTGGGCGGCGGCTTTCGGCTTGGCGCCGTCGGTCAGGATGTCGGTGATTTTCAACACCGTCAGGTGCTGGCGGTGGCCTTTCTTGCGACGGTAGTTCTGGCGCCGGCGCTTCTTGAAGATGACGATTTTCTTGTCGCGCATCTGCTCCACGATTTCGGCGGCCACGCTTGCGCCGTCGATCGTGGGCGCGCCAACGGTGACGTCGCCGCCCTCGCCGCCGACCATCAGGACGTGGTCAAGCGTGATCACGTCGCCGGCGTCGCCGTCGAGTTTTTCAACCCGGAGAATGTCGTCTTTGGAAACGCGGTATTGTTTACCGCCAGTCTTCACGACTGCGTACATGGTCGACCTCAATCGGCGCGTCTTTGTCGCGCCTTCGCGTCCTTTTTCGCCCCGGTTTCTGCCGCCCGGTTGTTAATGAGGTGGGAGGATCTACCCGCTCGGAACGGTTTCGTCAATCGTTTCCTCAAGGTCTCGGGGCGCGTCGCGACGGCGGCCGGGGCCTAGAACGCGTCCTTGCGGGCGCGGGTCTCGGCGAACACCGCGACCGCGTCCGCCTTGGGCATGCCAAGCGCCGTTCTCAGGCCCGGCGCTTCGGCGCGCAGGAACGGATTGGTGGCCAGTTCCTCGGCGAGGGTCGTCGGCACGGTGGGCGTTCCCGCGGCGCGCAGGGCGTCCACCGCCGCCGCGCGGGCTTTCAGGGCCTCGTTGTCCGGCTCGACGGTGCGGGCGAAGCGGGCGTTGGCCTGGGTGTATTCGTGGGCGCAGTAGAGTTTCGTCGCGGGCGGCAGGGCGGCGATTTTCCGCAGCGAAGCCCACATCTCTTCCGGCGCGCCCTCGAACAGCCGGCCGCATCCCATGGCGAAAATGGTGTCTCCGACGAACGCCGCCCCGTCCTCCGCGAAATAGTAGACGATATGGCCCGCCGTGTGCCCCGGCGTGTCGATGACGGCCGCCGCCGACGCGCCGAGGGTCACGATGTCGCCTTCGCCGACCGCGCGGTCGATGCCGGGAATGCGCGCCGCCTCGCCCTTCGGCCCGATGACTTCGCACCCCCATTGCTCCTTGAGCGCCAGGTTGCCGCCGGCGTGGTCCCAGTGGTGATGGGTGTTCAGGATGTGGGTGAGCCGCCAGCCCTCGGCCGCGAGGGCCGCGTTGATCGCGTCGGGATCGGGCGTGTCAATGGTCGCGACGGCGCCGGTTTGCCGGTCGCGGATCAAATAGCCGTAATTGTCGCTGAGGCAGGGAAACTGGCGAATATCGAGCATGGCTGTCGCGCTCCGTGGGACGGGGACCGCGCTGAAACAGCGCCGTCGCAAAGGATTTGACGGACCGAGCCGGACCTCTTCATAAATCTTTTCCACACGATACGTCATGATGGGCGTCGCGAAAAGCAAAGGCTGGAGCGGCCGTTACAGCAGCCGGAACCCATGCGCACTGACATTCTCGAACTTCACGCGTTTTACCGCACGCCCCTCGGCGATCTCGCCAGGGCGACGATCGCCGCGCGCCTCGTCGAAGCGTGGGGGACGGCGGCGCGGCTGTCGGTGGCGGGGTTCGGCCACGCGACGCCGTTTCTCGGCGCATTTCCCGACGCCGCGCGCGTGATCGCCCTGGCGCCGGGCGGTCAGGGCGCGACGCCCTGGCCCGAGGCGGGACCGGGCCGCGTCGCGCTGGTGAACGGCGACCGCTGGCCGCTGCCCGATGCGAGCCTCGATCGCGTCCTGATCGTGCACGGGCTGGAGGAAACCTCCAACCCGCGCCGGCTGATGCGCGAGGTCTGGCGCGTGCTCGCCGACGACGGGCGCGTCATCGTCATATCGTCGCATCGCCGCGGGCCGTGGTCGGTGATCGACACGACCCCGTTCGCCGCTGGCCGGCCCTATTTGAAGCGCCAGCTCACCGCCCTCCTGGAGGCGTCGATGTTTCGGGTCGTCAACTGGAACGCCGCGCTCTATTTCCCGCCTTTTCAGCAGCGCTTCATGCTGCGCGCCGCGGATGCGTGGGAACGGGCGGGCGCGCGGCTGTGGCCCGGCTTCGGCGGCGTCATCATGGCCGAGGCGATGAAGGACATGCTGGCTCCGGCGGGGCTGGCGCGCGGGGCGCGGCGCGCCCTGTTGCCGACCCCGATCGCGGCGCCGCAGCCGGTGCGCCGCGCCGCGCCCTGAGCGACGCGGCGCGCCTTGAAACCGGCTCGGCGCAACGGCTATATGCCTTCCAACAAGCCCTTTTCAGAAACAACGAGGAGCATCTCATGGCCTCTCCGGCGCCCCGTCCCGGCATTCTCGACATCAAGCCCTATGTTCCGGGCGCCTCGAAGGCCGCGGGCGGCGCGACGGTCTACAAGCTGTCGTCCAACGAATCCGCCCTCGGCGCGAGCGAAAAGGCGATCGAGGCTTACGCCGCCGCCGCGGACGGCCTTTTCCTCTATCCGGACGGCGGCGCGGTCGACCTGCGCGAAAAGCTCGGCGAGATCCACGATCTCGATCCGGACCGCATTGTCTGCGGCGCCGGTTCGGACGAGATCCTGCAACTGCTCGTCAAGGCGTATGTTGGCGAGGGCGACAACATCGTCCAGACCCGCCACGGCTTTCTGGTCTATGCGCTGGCGGCGAAATCCTGCGGCGCCGAGCCGCGCTTCGCCGAGGAAAACCGCCTGACGGCCGACATCGACGCGGTCCTCGACCTGGTCGACGCGCGCACGCGCATGGTTTTCATCGCCAATCCCAATAATCCGACCGGGTCCTACATCCCCGAAAGCGAGCTGCGCCGCCTGCGCGACCGGTTGCGCGAGGACATCATCCTCGTCGTTGACGCTGCGTATGCGGAGTATATGGAGGAGGACGACTACGCCGCCGGCGCCGCGATGGTCGACGACGGCGACAATGTGGTCATGACCCGGACCTTCTCGAAGATCTACGGCCTTGCCGCGCTGCGCCTTGGCTGGGCCTACTGCCCGCGGGCCATCGCCGACGTCCTCAACCGCATTCGCGGGCCGTTCAACGTCACCGCCCCGGCGCAGGCCGCCGGCGTCGCGGCGCTGGAAGACCAGGATTTCGTGATCCGCAACCGCGACTTCAACCGCGTCCAGCGCGACCGGCTCGCCCAGCAACTCGGCCGCCTCGGTCTCGATTTCGCGCCGAGTTTCGGCAATTTCATTCTGGTGAAGTTTCCCGACGAGGAGGGCCGGCGCGCCGCCGACATTCTCGACCACCTGAACGCGAACGGCGTCATCGTGCGCGACGTCAACGCCTACGGCCTCGGCTCGTACCTGCGCGTGTCCATCGGAACCGAGGAGGCGAACCGCCGCGTTGTCGATCTGTTGGCCGAACGGTTCGGCGAATGACTTCGGACCGGCCTTTGTTCGACAGGGCGGCGATCATCGGACCGGGCCTGATCGGCTCGTCGCTCGCCCTCGCCATGCGCGAGGCCAGGGCCGCAGGCGATCTCGTCGGCTATGATCAGGATGCTGACGTCGCCGCGCGCGCCAGGGCGCTGGGCGTCGTCGACGAAATCGCGCCTGACTTCCCCGCCGCTGTCGCCGGCGCGGATCTGATCGTTCTGTCCACCCCGGTCGGGGCGATCGCGTCCCTGTGCGCCGCGCTTGACGCCCATGCGCCGGCGGGCGCGGTCGTAATCGACGTCGGATCGGTCAAGGGCGCGGTGGCCGAGGCGGCGAAGGACTTGCGCGAGGATATCCTCTTCGTTCCCTGCCATCCGGTGGCGGGTACGGAGCAATCGGGGCCGGAGGCCGGCTTCGCGAGCCTTTTCCGCGACCGCTGGTGCATCATCACGCCGCTTGCGCGCGACGACGCCCCTTATAAGGCTGCGGTGGAGCGGGTCGGCGCGTTATGGAGCGCGGTCGGCGCCAATGTGGAGATGATGGACGCAGGCCACCACGATCTCGCCCTGGCGGTGACAAGCCACCTGCCGCACCTCATCGCCTTCACGCTGGTCGGCGCCGCCGACGACATCGAAACCCTGAACCAGGGGGAGATCGTCAAATACTCCGCTGGCGGATTTCGCGATTTCACCCGCATCGCCGCCTCCGACCCGGTCATGTGGCGGGACGTCTTTCTTGGCAACAGGGAGGCCGTGCTCGAGGCGCTGGCCCGGTTCAGCGAGGAGTTGACGGTGCTGCAACGGGCGATCCGCTGGGGGGACGGGGAAACGCTTTACAAAACCTTCGCCCGCGGACGAAATCTCCGCCGCGCCATCGTCGAGGCGGGGCAGGAGACTGCCGCGCCGAATTTCGGCCGCGACAAACGCCCGGCCGGCGATCCCGGCGATCGGGACGGCTAGCGCGCCCGGAAGCCCGCCCCTGAGCCCGCCCCTGAGCCCGCCCTTGAGCCCGATTGAAGTCGCCTGAAGCCTGTCCGACGCCCGCCCCGAAACGCCGCTGTTCCTTCAGCCCTGGACACGCCGGTATCGCCGGCCCTCGGGATAAAGGCGGTTTAGAAGGACGACGCTTTCATTCCGGGAAGGCGGCGCCGGCCCCCGCTTTGAAGGACGAAGCGGCTCAACCCTATCGCAAGGGGGGTTAGAGGTCTTCCTCTTCGAGGATCACTTCGTGCCCCCACAGTTCTTCGATATGGGTGAGGACCGCGTCGCGCGTCTTTGCCGACAGCGTCCGCCCGTCATGCACCATATGCCGCAGATAAAGCGTGCGGTCTCCCTCCAGATCGGCGCCGGTGACCTGGATGTTCGGCTCGTGCATGCCGAGATCGTACATCGCCGCGAGCTTCTCGCGCACGGCCCTGTAGCCGCTGTCGTCGTGGATCGCCGCGACTTCGACGTGATTGTCCTCGGCGTTGTCGGCGATGACGAACAGGTGGAAGTCGCGCATCACTTTCGGCGAGAGATATTGCAGGATGAAGCTTTCATCGCGATAGTTCGCCCACGCCTCTTTCAGGACGTCGCGCCAGTCGCCGCCCCGTTGCGCCATCCCGGCGATATCGGGGAACCATTCGCGGTCTTCCGGCTCCGGCGCCTCGCAGATGCGGCGGATGTCCTCCATCATCGCGAAGCCGAGCGCGTAAGGGTTAATGCCGGAATAACGCGGATCGTCGAAATCCGGCTGGAACACGACGGATGAATGGGAGTGGAGAAACTCCATGATCGCGCCTTCGGTGATCATGCCGCGATTGTAAAGTTCGTTCATGATGTAGTGGTGGACAAAGGTGGCGCAGCCCTCGTTCATCACCTTGGTCTGCTTCTGCGGGTAGAAGTATTGCGAGATGTTGCGCACGATACGGACGAGTTCGCGTTGCCATGGGCGCAGGACCGGGCTCGCCTTCTCGATAAAGTAAAGGAGGTTTTCCTCCGGCAGCTTGATGTTGCGCACCTCAGCCTGGCGTTCTTCCTTGTCGTCGTCGTCCTCGACGGAATTGGGCAGGGTGCGCCAGATGTCGTTGAAGGTCATCTCCTCGTGCTCGGCGCGGCGGGCGAGTTTGGCCAGGCGGTCGGCTTCGGAGAGGCGCGGCGGGCGGTTATAGCGGAACACCCCCTGATCCATCAGCGCGTGGGCGGCGTCGAGGATCGCCTCGACCTCTTCAAGGCCGTATTCGTCCTCGCATTTGGATACATACTTCTTGGCGAAGTCGAGATAGGAGAGGATGCCGTCAGCGTCCGTCCACTGACGAAACAGGTAGTTGTTCTTGAAAAAGTGGTTGTGCCCGAAATTGGCGTGCGCCATGACCAACGCCTGCATGGTCATGGTGTTTTCCTCCATCAGATAGGCGATGCAGGGGTTGGAGTTGATGACGATCTCGTAGGCGAGGCCGGTATAGCCCTTCTGATACATCATCTGGTCGCGGGCGAAATGCTTGCCGAAGGACCAGTGGCGGTACATCAGCGGCATGCCATGGCTGGAATAGGCGTCGAGCATCTGTTCGGAGGAAATGATCTCGATCTGGTTGGGATAGATGTCGAGCTTCAGGTCGTTGAGGCCGATATCCTCGATGGCGTTCAGCGTGCGCTGCAACGTCTCGAAGTCCCAGTCTGCGCCGTCGAAGAGGAGGGCGGGTTTTTCTGCCGTGACGCTCACGCCGCCTCCTGCTTGCCTTTGGAAAAGAGTTCGCGGAAGACCGGAAAGATGTCCGCGGGTTTGGCGATGCGGGTCTGGGCGAAATTCGGCCAGGCCGGCGCGAAGGTGCGATAGGCGCGCCACAGCTCGGCGCCCGAATCCGCGTCGGAGAAGACTTCCAGCTCGCGCTCGTCAAGGATCTCGATATAGGCGTAGTACTGAGAAATCGGCATCACCGCGTCGTCGAGGATCTCGACGCAGCGGCGCGCGTCGCCGGACTGGGTGAACCCGTCGGACGCCTGCGCCACATAGATGTTCCATTCATGGGCCGGGAAGCGCTCGCCCTGCACCTCCAGCATTTTCTCCAGCGCGGTGGAGACGACCGTGCCGCCGGACTGACGCGAATAGAAAAAGGTTTCCTCGTCCACTTCCTCGGCGTGGTGCGTGTGCCGGATGAACACCACCTCGACGCGTTCATAGCGGCGCTTCAAAAAGAGATAGAGCAGCATGTAGAAGCGCTTGGCGAGGTCTTTCTCGCGCTCGCCCATGGAGCCGGAAACGTCCATCAGACAGAACATCACCGCGGCGGTGGTCTCCACCGGCGTCGGTTCGTAGGCGTTGTAGCGCACGTCGAGCGGGTCGATGAACGGCGCCCAGCGCCGGCGCGCCTCCATCGCTTCCAGTTGCGCCAGCACCGCCTTTTTCTCCGCGATCTGTTCGTCGGTGGGTTGCGCGATGCGCTCCAGCTCGAACAGGCGCTCCTTCAGCTCCGCCATTTCCTTGTTGGACGGACGGCGCAGCGCCAGGCGCCGGCCATGGGCGTTGCGCATGGTGCGGATCAAATTCATGTTGGTGGGCGAGCCGGCCACGGTGATCCCCGCGCGCTTGTAGGCGAAGGCCTTGATCTCCTTCAGGGAGCGCTTGACGAGGTTCGGCAGCTCCAGGTCCTCGAAGAAAATGTCGAGAAACTCGTCCTGGGTCAGGGTGAACTGGAACGAGTCCTCGGAATCGCCGGAGTCGCTCGCTTTCTTGCCCTGGCCCTTGCCGCCCCCCTTGGGCGGTTTCTTGATGCGGTCGCCGGCGGAAAACTCCTTGTTGCCGGGATGCGCCGCCTCGCGCTCGCCCGCATTGGGGTCGAGACGAAAGCGCGGTTCGGCCGTCGATTTTGAGGGAATCGAGATTTTCTCGCCCTTGTCGATTTCCTTCAGCGACCGGTCGCGCAGGGACTTGTTCACCGCGTCCTTGATCTGCGACTTCGCCCGCTTGAGAAAACGCTGGCGGTTCCCAAGGGACTTGCCCTTGGGATTTTTGCGGCGGTCGATGAAATGGTTCAGGTTCATAGGGGACCGGGGATAAGTACGTAAGACCAAGGATAACAGATAAATGCAGACTAGTCCCCAATCTCTAGTCCCTCATCCCTCCGGCTATCCCGCCTTGTTCACGCGCATGTACCACTCGACGAGGCGCCGCACCTGGCGGGGGGTGTAGCCGCGGTCGACCATGCGGGAGACGAAGTTTTCGTGCTTGGCTTCGGTCTCGGAATCCTTCTTGGAATCGAAGGAGATGACCGGGAGCAGATCCTCCACCTGGGAGAACATGCGCTTTTCGATGACGTTGCGCAGTTTCTCATAAGAGGTCCAGGCCGGGTTCCGGCCCTCATGGTTGGCCCGGGCGCGCAGCGCGAACTTGACGACCTCGTTGCGGAAATCCTTCGGGTTGGCGATGCCCGCCGGCTTTTCGATTTTCGACAGTTCCGCGTCGAGGGTCGCGCGGTCAAGGAGCTGGCCGGTGTCCGGGTCCTTGAAGTCCTGATCCTCGATCCAGGCGTCGGCGTAGGCGATGTAGCGGTCGAAGAGGTTCTGTCCGTACTCGCCATAGCTTTCCAGATAGGCTTTCTGGATCTCCTTGCCGATAAAGTCCGCATAGCGCTGGGACAGCTCCGACTTGATGAAGTCGAGATATTTCTTCTCGACCTCGTCCGGATACTGTTCGCGCTTGATGGCGTTTTCCAGCACATACATCATGTGCACCGGATCGGCGGCGACTTCGTCGGTGTCGAAGTTGAAGGTTTCCGAAAGCACCTTGTAGGCGAAGCGGGTGGAGATGCCGTCCATGCCCTCGTCGATGCCGGCGGCGTCGCGATATTCCTGATGGGACTTCGCTTTCGGGTCGGTGTCCTTCAGCTTGTCCCCGTCATAGACCCGCAGTTTGGAAAAGAGGTTCGAATTTTCGTGCTCGCGCAGGCGCGTCAGCACCGAGAACCGCGCCAGCAGCCCAAGGGTTTCCGGCGCGCACGCCGCCTCGGAGAGTTCGGAATGGGCCAGCAGCTTCTCGTAGATCTGGCGCTCCTCCGTGACTCTCAGGCAATAGGGCACCTTGATTACGTTGATCCGGTCAAGGAAGGCTTCGTTGTTCTTGTTGTTGCGGAATTGCTGCCATTCGCTTTCGTTGGAGTGGGCGAGGATGACGCCCTGGAACGGGATCGGCCCCAGCGCCTCAGTGCCGACATAGTTGCCTTCCTGCGTGGCGGTGAGGAGCGGGTGGAGCACCTTGATCGGCGCCTTGAACATCTCGACGAATTCAAGCAGCCCCTGGTTGGCGCGGCAAAGGCCTCCGGAATAGGAATAGGCGTCGGTGTCGTCCTGGCTGAAATGTTCCAGCTTGCGGATGTCCACCTTGCCGACAAGGGCGGAAATGTCCTGGTTGTTCTCGTCGCCCGGCTCGGTTTTCGAGACGGCGATCTGGCGCAGCTTGGACGGGAACATGCGCACCACTTCGAATTTTGAAATGTCGCCGTTGAATTCGTCCAGGCGCTTGACGGCCCATGGGCTCATCAGGCCGGTAAGGCGGCGTTTCTCGATATTGTATTTATCGAGAAGAAGATCTTTCAGCTGCGGCGACTGGAACAGGCCGAGCGGGCTCTCGAACACCGGCGATATCTCGTCGCCGGCCTTCAGCACGTAGATGGGGTGTTCCTCCATCAGGTCTTTCAGGCGTTCGGCGAGCGACGACTTCCCGCCGCCGACCGGGCCGAGCAGGTAGATGATCTGGCGTTTTTCCTCCAGCCCCTGGGCCGCGTGACGGAAGAAGGAAACGATCCGCTCGATCGTGTCCTCCATGCCGAAGAAGCCGTCAAACGCCTTGTACCGACGAATGGTGCGGTTGAAGAAAATGCGCGCGAGGCGCGGGTCCTTCGACGTGTCGATCATTTCCGGCTCGCCGATCGCGGCGATCATGCGCTCGGCGGGGGAGGCGTAAAGCATGGCGTCGTCGCGCGCGGCGAGCAGATAATCGCGCAGGCTCATCGCCTCCTGCTTTACGCGGGTGTAGTTTTCCGAGAATACGTCAAACACGTCGAGATTTTGCTCAGTCATTGTCCGTCACGCTCACTTGGTTATGTCCTGCGGCCGCTTCGCCTGGCGCAAAGGGGCCGATGCGCCGCCGCCGGAGACAAAAAAAGCGCCGGTCCGAATCGACCCGGCGCTCGCCGCCCTTGCTGGTTGCCCCTTACGAATACGCTCTGTGGTCATTCGGACGATTTTGTCGGCGGTCTTGCCGCTTGCGCTGGCGCCGCCGTCGCGAGAACCCGGATCGTGAAACGCCGGCCCATGTCCCGATAACTGCATATATTTCATATCGGGATCAGCGCAGGATGAAACAAGACCGGCGCATTCGCGCCCGGATCGCTTCTGCGTGAAGAGGGTTCTATCGCTCGTCGCTATGCCCATCGTTGTGCCTGTTCGCTGCGCCTGTTCGCTGCGCCCTTCGCCATGCTCGTGCCCGCACCCCGGATTATCGCCCGCCTTCGCCCATCTTGGCCTGTCGCTTGGCTTGGCCTGTCGCTTGCCTCGGCTTGTCGCCTGTACGTCTCCGTCTTGTTCTTTTTCGCCCTGCTTCTTTCACTTCCTCGCCACGTCGCGCCGTTTCTCCCGGTCTCGTTGAAAACCAGTTCCGCCCCACACGGCCTTTGCGTCCGCCGCAACGCCTAACGCCTTTAACGCCTAACGCCTTTATTGTCCGGTCCCAATGCCCTCATTGTCCGGCATCGCGCGAGATGACGTCACGGAACCGATGCGGCCAAACTCCCGCCGCCAGCGGCCTGAAAGCGGCGCCCGCTTTCTCTGCATCGCCGCCCCCTCGGTAATGATAGTTAACATGGGGGACCCTAATAATTCGTTTCGACGCAAGAGCGGCTGAGCAAGAGCCGGCCGGTGTTGTTACAAGGAAACAATACAACATAAAGCTGTTGCTGCGAACGGCGAATTCATCCGACCCCGCCCCAATTCCCGCCACAATTAACGTAACGCTCTGACGCAGCAATGCAAAACGCGCTGTAAAAAAATGCGCGACGCAGCGTCGCAAAAGCGCGCTTGGAGCTTTCTGCCAGCGCTTTGGAATTGTTGATGATTCTTTTGCAGTAATAGCGCGCGTTAGCGCTATGCCGGGGTGAGTGCCAGGATGTGTTGCAAGACCTCGGCGCGCCCGCATGCGAGGCGCGACGCACGCGGCCGTCCGTCGCCGCGTTCGTCCTTACGTCCGGGCGAGCGCGTCGTCGATCAGTTTCGCCGTTTGCCGCGCGCCGAAAATGCGCGTGAAGGCGCCCATGCGCGGCCCCTCGCTCTGGCCGAACACGACCTCGTAAAGCCCTTTGAACCAGTCGCGGATGTTTTCGTAGTCCTGCGCCTTGCCGGCGTCGAAAACCGCGGTCTGGTAATCGTCCTCGCTCTTGCCCTCGCCGAGTTCCTTCAGCCGCGCGGACAGCGTCTCCAGCGCGTTGCGCTCACGCGCGTCGGGCGCGCGATATTGTTTCTTCGGTTTGATAAAATCGTCGAAGTACCGACCGGCATAAGCGAGCATCGCGTCGGCGGCGGCGAGCGAGGCGTCGCTGGCGTCGGGGCGGTACGCCTTGATGAAACCGCGTAGAACGTCCGGATCCGCCGCGCCCGATGCATTGACGAGGTTGAGCAGCAGCGCGAAGCTTACCGGCGGCGCGTCGGCCGGCGGCTTGCCCTCGTGCACGTGCCATACCGGATTGTCGAGCGCCTTTTCCCCCTCCTGGTCGCGGTACTTTTCCACGAAGGTCCAGTACTCGTCCACAGCCTTGGGGATAACGTCGAAGTAAAGCTTCTTGGCTTTTTTCGGCGCCTGGAACACGTAAAGAGCGAGGCTCTCCGGCGAGGCGTAGGTCAGCCATTCCTCGATGGAAATGCCGTTGCCTTTTGACTTCGAAATCTTCTTGCCGTGCTCGTCGAGGAAAAGCTGGTAGTTGAAGCCTTCCGGCGGTTCGCCGCCGAGCGCT
This sequence comes from Parvularcula sp. BBD 1991-13, assembly GCA_001657385.1. Lineage (GTDB taxonomy): Bacteria > Pseudomonadota > Alphaproteobacteria > Caulobacterales > Parvularculaceae > Hyphococcus. The sequence continues at coordinate 189,619 of LYSZ01000004.1, forward strand.
CGGACGATCCGTGACGAGAGCTTTGTCGATTCCGTCAGGTCCTCGCCGGCCATCTCGTAATCCACGCCGAGGGCGAACCAGCGCCCGGCCCAGTCCGCTTTCCATTGCAGCTTCACCGCGCCGCCCGTCACGGACGTTTTCACCTTGTCGCCGTTCTCGTCTTCATAGACGACGGTTCCCGCCTTCGCGTCGCGCTCCAGCATCGGCACGTAGAGGACGCGGCCCGTGGTCGGCGAAATCGGCAGGAACGGGGAATATGTCGCCTTGCGCTCGTCGCCGATGGTCGGCAGGATGATGTCCATCACATCGTCGTACTTTTCCAGCATGCGGACCAGCATGGCGTCGAACTTGCCCGAGGCGTATTCCTCCGTTGACGAACGGAACTCGTAGTCGAATCCGAACTGGTCGAGAAACGCGCGCAGCCGCGCATTGTTGTGATGGGCGAAGCTTTCATGGTCGCCGAACGGGTCCGGAACCTTCGTCAGCGGCATCTGCAGGTGGCGTTCCAGGAGATCCTTGTTGGGGACGTTGTCCGGAACCTTTCTCAGCCCGTCCATGTCGTCGGAGAAGGAGATCAGCTTGGTTTCCTCGCCCGTCAGCAGCTCATAGGCGCGGCGGACCATGGTGGTCCGCGCCACCTCCTGAAAGGTGCCGATATGCGGCAGGCCGGACGGGCCGTAGCCGGTCTCGAACAGGACCGGTCCGCCGCCGTCCTTGCCCGCCTTGCGAAGGCGCTCCATGCGCTTGATGAGCCGGCGCGCTTCCTGGAAAGGCCAGGATTTTGCGTTGTCGGCCGCTTCGGGGCTGAAGGTTTTCAGTTGGACGTCGCCCATGTTCGTTCATCCGTTGCATCGAGGGACCGCCGGTTTAGGGCTTTGGGCGCCCCCGGGCAACTCCCGGGCGCCCGGCGCCGGCCTTTCGGTGCGCCCGTCCGACGTTTCGCCGCGCCCGCGCGCGCGACCGGTTGCGGGCGGCGCCGCGCGCGGCTAGCTTCCGCCCGTCCCGGCATGCGCCCCCGCCCCGAAACGCGACGGGGGCAACCCAAAGGAGTAGCTTCATGGCTGAAGGCGTCGCCCAGCTCACCCCGCAGGAAGCGGTCATCTATCTCATGGTCATGGCGTCGGCCTCGGACGGGGCCATCCGCGACGAGGAATTGCGGGCCATCGGCCGGGTCGTGCGCTCCTTTCCGCTCTTCTCCGAGGCTGACGAGCAGGGCCTCGTTGCGACCTCCGAAGCGTGCGGCAAGCTGATGTCCTCGGAAGGCGGCCTGCACAAGGTGCTCGAAGCGGCGGCGGCGGCCCTGCCGGATTTCCTCGCGGAAACCGCCTACGCCGCGGTGGTCGACGTGGTCACCGCCGACGAGACGTTGGAGATGACCGAGATCCGCGTCATGGAGCTGATCCGCAACGCCCTTTCCATCCCCGACGACGGCGCCCAGGCGATCGAACACGCGGCCCGCGCCCGGCACATGACCATGGACGGACCGGGCGCATAACAGACGCGGACCTGCGCCCGCGCATGCCTGATGGCCAGATGACTGATCCCGTGACCGATCCCGTGACCGTTTCCAGAACCATTCCATGACCGACGTTCGGCCAGCGCCGCCGGATTGCGTCTACCGCCTCGCCACGCTTTCCGAATGGCGCGCGGCGCGGGAAACCGGCCTTGTTCCCCTGCGCGAGATCGACGCGCGCGACGGGTACGTTCATCTGTCCACGGCGGCGCAACTCGTCGAGACGGCCAATCTTCACTTCGCCGATGCGGCCGACCTGCTGGCGCTGGAGATCCCGCTCGAGGCTGTCGCCGCCGACGTGAAATTCGAACTCGCGCCGAAACGCGGGGAGGCGTTCCCCCATCTCTACGCCCGCCTGCGCCGCGACCATGTGCGCCGGGTGCTGACGATGAACCGGGCGCCGAACGGGTTCGCTGTCGGTGACGCCCTTGCGGGGGAAAGCCCGTGAGAACGCCGTTTTTCCTGGCCGATCTCGGCGCGAAGGCCATGGCCGCCCTGGGGCCGGAAGAGGCGCACCGCCTCACCGTCCGCCTACTGAAAAAAGGATGGGGGCCGCGGACGGACCTCGCGACGCCGCGCCTCGCGGTCGAGTTCGCCGGGCTTTCCTTTCCGAACTGTCTCGGCCTTGCCGCCGGATTCGACAAGAACGCGGAGGCGCCGGACGCGATGCTCGATCTCGGTTTCGGTTTCGTCGAGGTCGGCGCCGTCACGCCGCGCCCGCAGCCCGGCAACGAACGCCCGCGGGTGTTCCGCCTGCGCGCCGACGCCGGCGTCATTAATCGCTACGGGTTCAACAATGACGGGCTCGACGCCGTCGCCGCGCGGCTTGCCGCCAGGCAAAGGCGCGGCGTCGTCGGCGTTAATCTCGGCGCCAACAAGGACAGCGAGGACCGCATCGGGGATTACGCGGCCGGGGTGAAGGCTTTGGCGGGGCTGGTTGATTTCTATACGGTCAATATCTCCTCGCCCAACACGGCGGGGCTGCGCGCGCTGCAGGGAAAGACCGCCCTTGTCGAGCTGATGACGCGGGTGCTCGCCGCCCGCGACGCGACCCCGCAGCGCGCGCCGGTGTTCCTGAAAATCGCGCCCGACCTCGCCGATGCGGACAAGGCGGACATCGCCGCCGTCGCCGCGGAGCTGTCGCTGGACGCTTTGATCGTTTCCAACACCACCGTGGAGCGGCCCTCCTCCCTGCGCAGCGCCGGCGCGCGGGAAAAGGGCGGGCTTTCCGGGCGGCCGCTGTTCGCGCCGTCGACAAAACTGCTCGGCGAGTTCCATCGCGCGCTCGGCGACGCGACGCCCCTCATCGGCGTCGGCGGCGTGTTTTCCGCGCGGGACGCTTATGAAAAGATTCTTTCCGGCGCGCGGCTCGTTCAGCTTTACACCGCGCTCGTCTATGAGGGGCCGGGGCTTGCGCGGCGCATCCTTGAGGACCTGCCGGGCTTTCTTGATGCGGACGGTTTCCGGACCGTCTCCGAGGCGGTGGGCGCGGCGATCCGCTAAGCCGTGAACGCGCTCTTGATGCGCGGGAGAAAAAAGCCGAGCGTGCCGGCGCGCAGGAGGAAATAGAGCGAAAACGCCGCCCACAATCCGTGATTGCCGAACGCATCCGCAAGCAGCAGCGAGGCGGGCAGGAAGACGACGGCGGACAGGATCATGGAATCGCGCATTTCCCGCGCCCGCGTTGCGCCGATGAAAATCCCGTCGAGCTGGAACCCGACGACGACGATCAGCGGACTGACCGCCACCCAGGGCAGGTAGGCGCCCGCGGTTTCCGCGATGCCGGGGTCGGCGATAAGAAGGCCGATCAGGGCGTCGCCCGCGAGCCCGTAAAGCGCGACGAAGAACATCGACGCGGCCAGGGCGAGGATGAAGCTGCGCCGCACGGCGAGCAGATAGCGCCGCCGTCCGGTCGCCCGGTCGCGCGCGCCCAGCGCCTGCCCCACCAGGGTTTCCGCCGCGATGGCCGTCCCGTCGAGGGCGAGCCCGGTAAACAGGAAAAGCTGCAACAGCGTCTGATTGGCGGCCAGCGTTTCGTCGCCGAAAGCGCCGCCGCGCTGGACGAACCAGGAAAAGCAGAAGGCGAGAATGAGGGTGCGGACGAAAATGTCGCGGTTGACCGACACCGTCCGGCGGATCGCCTGCGGTTCCAGGAGCGCCTCGCGCCGCCAGTGGGCCGCGATCCCGCCGGAGCGGTGCAGGAGCCTGCCGACAAAGCCGAGCGCGACCATGAATCCCGCGATCTCCGCGATCAGGGAGCCGGCGGCGACGCCCGCGGCGCCCCAGCCGAGGCCAAGGACGAACCACACATTCAGCCCGATATTGAGCCCGGTCACGATCAGGCTCGTCGCCATCAGGTAGTCCGTGCGCTCGCGCGCCGTCAGCCAGCCGAAGGCGGCGTAGGAGGCGAGGGCGAACGGCGCGCCCCAGATGCGGATATGGAAATACGCAAGTCCCGAGGTCAGCGTGGCGTCGCTGACATCCGAGCCCGCCGCCAGCAGGTGAAAGGCAAGCGCGCCGATGGGCGCCTGGAGAACGATCAGCGCCAGGCCGACGCCGCCGCCGATGGCCGCCCCCCGCGCCAGCGCCGCGCGCGCTTCGACCTCGTCGCCGGCGCCGAACGCCTGCGCGGCGAGGCCGGCGACGCCCATGCGGATAAAGCCGAATGTCCAGTAGGCGAGGGAGAAAATCACCGAGCCGAGGCCGACGGCGGCGATGTCCAGCGGCCTGTCCGACTGGCCAAGCGCCCAGACGTCGACCGCGCCGAGCAAGGGCGTCACCGACGCCGCGACGGAGGCGGGCCAGGCGAGCCGCAGAATGCGGCGATAGGTGACGGCGCCGGGGCCGGCGTCGCGGATTTCCGACATGGAGGACACGGGCGCTCCAGAACAAGGACCTTGCCGCAAGGGTCTGGGCCCGCGCGGCGTCAATGTCCAGAGGCGCGCGCCGGCGCGTCAGTTCCGGCGCCGTTCGCATGAACGGCGTTTCAGGGAGGCGGTTCGCCCGCCGCGCCATCGTCAGCGCTGCGCCGCTTGCGCGACCTGTCGGATCGGCAGCGCTCGGAGCAATACCGCACCTCGTCCCACATGCGCGCCCATTTCTTTCGCCAGGCGAAGGGACGGTTGCATGCCGGACAGATTTTTGTCGGCAGGTCGGCCTTGGCGACGCGCTTCATGATTTCTCCGCCGCCAGTCGCTGAAGCCCGGGGCGAAAACGCAAAAAACCGTCATAAGCTTTGTTCAGCAGCCAGCGGATCGGTTGAACGCGCGCAACAGCGCCGACAATGCGGAAGGCTGGCAGCGCCGACCATAGCCGGGCGAAGGCGTCGCCGCCGGAATGGAGCGTTCCATCCGCGTCCATGACGTGAAACCTCGCCATCGCGTCGCAGCGCGAAAGGCTCGGGACGGCGCGAAGAACGCCCGCCGGCGTCGCCGCGTCCTCGGCGCTGACATCCACCCAGTCGATGTCGTCCGCGCCCCGGCGGCGGCGGTAAAACCCGATTTCCTGAATGCAGAGCGGACAGGAGCCGTCGAAGAAGACGGTTAACGATGCACTGTTTTGCGGCGTGGTATTATTCATAACCAAAAATACGCGCGGACGCCGTGCGCGGACCGGCGCCGCAGGATGCGGACGCGGGGCGTTTCGCCGCAGCTCCCAGCGCGCCCGGCCCTGATCCTCCTCGCGGCGGCAGGCGTAATGGGATCAACACAGGAGAGTGCGTATGTCCGCCGACCGCAACGTCGATATTCCGAGTGCAGATACGATAAGCGCCGACAGAATGAGCGTAATTGCTCCTACGGCGAAAACCGTCGACGCCGGCATCGCGGCGTCGCAAATTCTGAACGCCGCCGCCTCGGAGGATGACGACGCGGCGGCGGCTCTTGTCGACGCCTCTATCCTGATCGTCGACGACGATGACGATCTGCGCGCGAGCCTTGGCCGAGCCATGGCTCGGCGCGGCTTCGATCCCGTTCTCGCTTCCAGCGTCAGGGACGCGGTCGACGCGGCGCGGGCGACGCCGCCGGCTTTCGCTGTGGTCGACCTGCGCCTTGGCGACGGCAGCGGGCTCGACGTTGTCGATGCGATCCACGCCGTCCGCCCGGACGCGCGCGTCGTTATCCTAAGCGGCTACGGCAACATTCCGACAGCCGTGGCCGCGGTGAAGGCCGGCGCCATCGATTACCTGCCGAAACCTGCGGATGCGGACGATCTGGAGAAGGCGCTGACCGCGCCGGACGGCGCCCATGCGGAACCGCCTGAAAACGCGATGTCCGCCGACGAAGTGCGGCTTGCGCATATTGAAAAGGTCTATCATGACCATGGCCACAACATTTCCGAAACCGCCCGTCGTCTCGGCATGCACCGCCGCACGCTGCAACGCATCCTGACGAAACGCGGCCTTAAATAGGTCGAACTCTCAAAAGGGGGGACATGCGAAACGGTTCGACAGCCGGCGGCGCGCCGCGCATCGCCATTATCGGCGCCGGCCTTGCCGGCCTCGCCTGCGCCCGGCGGCTGAAAGCGGCGGGCGCGGACCCGGTCGTCTTCGAAAAGAGCCGCGGCGTCGGCGGGCGGGTCGCCACGCGCCGCACGCGGGACGGCTGGCGCTTCGATCACGGCGCGCAATTCATCACGGCCCGAAGCGACCCGTTCCGGACGGCGCTGGAACGAGGCGAAGCCGGAGGAACGCTCAAGGCGTGGCGGCCGGCCGCGGCGGCGGGGGACCTTTCCGGCGAAGGTTCCCTGGCCGAGGCGCGAGCCGATGGGGGCGGCACCGGCGAGACCCGTTATGTCGGCGCGCCGGCCATGAATTCCTTTATCAAGCCGTATGCTGACGGCCTCGATCTTCGCCTCGAGCGGCGCGCCGTATCGGTCCGCCGCGACGGGGGGCGCTGGCTGCTGGAGACCGCGCCCGAGCCTTATTCCAGCGAAGGCGCGGCGGAAGAAGGGGGCGCGCAAGGCGCGGTCGAGCCCTACGATGTTGTTATCTGCGCCGCTCCGGCGCCGCAGGCCGCGGCGCTGGCGCGGGACGCCGCGCCGGACCTCTCCCGGGCGCTCGCATCGGTGCGTATGAGCCCGTGCTGGGCGGTCATGATCGGCTTTGGAACCCGGTACGAGCCTGGCTTCGATGCCTGGCGCTCGGGCGAGGGCGGGCTTTCTTGGATATGCCGCAACGCCTCAAAGCCGGGGCGCGATCAGCATCGGGATGGCTGGGTCGTGCACGCCTCGCCCGACTGGAGCCTGCGCTTTCTCGAAGCGGATGCCGACGCGGTGCTGAACGACATGATCGCGATGTTCAGGACGGCGTTGCCGGGACCCCTGCCGGACATCGACTATGCGCGCGCTCATCGTTGGCGCTATGCACTGACGACGGCGCCGCTCGGCGCGCCTTACGCCGAGGACGCGTCGGGGCGTTTCTTCGCCATCGGCGACTGGTGCCTCGGCGCCCGGGTCGAGTTCGCTTTCCAGAGCGGCGACGGGCTCGGCGCGGCGCTGGCCGCGCGGCTTCAGGAGATGCGATAAGCAAGGGGGCCGGGCAGAATAGTCGGCGTGGAAATAAAAACGGCTCCGCCAAAGGGGGAGAGTGGCGGAGCCGTTGGTTGCGTTCCTCTTCAGTACGATGGGGAAGGGCTAGAGGAACGCAGCAATCGCATGGAGGTGTGCGGTGATAACCATGGCGACGGCGGCCAATGCGGCGAGCCGAAGCATGATATGGTTCTCCTTTGTCGTTTTCTCGGTCTGATGTTTCTCGGTGTTTTTCGTCTTGCCGTTACACCGTATAAATGGTCCGTCAGCGGCGATAAACAATCGATTAAAAACTATTTTTTGATAGTCTTAATCTATGGTCGTTGATTCGCGCCGGTTATCGGGCGGTTTCGATAATCAGGTCCTTGAACTTGCGGTTGGCGACGTCGCGAATAATGTCGGCGATCTGACGATAGGTTTCCGCCCGTCCCGCGCTCTTGCGCCAGATCAGGCCGATCGGCCGCGTCACCGAACGTCCCTTCAGGCGCTTGACCACCACTTCGCTGTGGGCGCGGATTTCCGAATGCACGTACAGCGCGGGCAGGAACGCCGCGCCCATGCCCATTCCGACCATTTGACGCAGGGCGTCGAGGCTTGTCCCCTCGTAGTCGCGGATCAGCCGCGCGCCGAAGTCCTGACACAGAATATTGATCTGGTCATGCAGGTGGTATTGCGGGCTGAGCGACAGGACGTCGAGATTTTTCAGCGAATTGACCGTCAGCGCCTCGTCATTGGCGAGCGGGTGGTCGACGGCGAGCGCCAGGTAAAGCGGCTCGCGGAACAGCGGCGCGGTGATGTGATCCGCGCTCGCCGCGGGCAGTTGCGACAGGATGAGATCGTGCAGCCCCTTGCTCAACTCGTGTTCAAGGTCGCGCGGCGCGCTCTCGCGCACGTAAAGGTTCAGCTCCTTGTGCTTGCGATGGAGCGCCGCGACCACGTGCGGCAGAAGATATGGGCCCAGCGTCGGCTTGGAGCCGAGGCGGATGGTGCCGACGAGGCCGTGCTGGGCGCCGGCGGTGAAGTCGATAATGCCCTGCGCTTCGTCTGCAATCCGCCGCGCGCGGGCGGCGACTTCCCGGCCGAGCGGCGTCAGTGCGACGCCGGAACGGCTGCGCTCGATAAGCTGGACGCCCAGCACTGACTCCAGATTCTGAATCTGCACGCTGAGGGACGGCTGGGTCACGCCGCACATTTCGGCGGCGCGCCGAAAGTGGGCCGTTTCCTCGACCGCCAGCAGGCATTGAAGTTGTTTCATCGTCATCGCCGGCTGTGCCAAAATGCGCTCCATTGCTCAATAGATAAACTCTATCGAAGTATCACTTTGCGATCAGTTTTCAAGAGCTTTTCCGCGCCCATTTCTACAATGCCGCGAAAAACCGGCAATCGCACAGCCCGCGCACAGTCTGGCGCATGGCCCTCACACAGCCTGGCGCATGGCCCGACAGAAAGCCCCGCGCCCGGCGCCCCACAGTAACCGCTGACGCAAAAGAGTACCCGACCCATGGCCGCCATCGTTTCGAAAATTCAGGATTTTCTGCGCCTGGAATCCGCCGGCGGCATCATCCTCATGATCGCCGCGCTGTTGGCGCTGTTCGCCAACAACACCTTTCTGAGCCCGGTCTACGGCGCGCTGTTGTCCACCCCCGTGGTCGTGCAGGTCGGCGCGCTCGAGATCGCCAAGCCGCTGCTCCTGTGGATCAATGACGGTCTGATGGCGGTGTTCTTCTTTCTCGTCGGTCTGGAGATCAAACGGGAAGTGCTGCAAGGCGAGCTGTCGAGCTTCGACAAGGCGGCCCTGCCGATCTTCGCCGCCATCGGCGGCATGGCGGCCCCGGCGCTGGTCTATGCGTCGTTCAACTGGGGCGACGCGGAGACCCTCCGCGGCTGGGCGATCCCGGCGGCGACCGACATCGCCTTCGCGCTCGGCATCCTCGCATTGCTCGGCGCGCGCGCGCCCGTCAGTCTGAAGATTTTTCTTCTCGCCGTGGCGATCATCGACGATCTCGGCGCCATCGTCATCATCGCGATGTTTTACACCGCCGACCTTTCTCTGGCCGCGCTCGGCCTTGCCGGCGCCGGCTTCGCCGGTCTGCTCGCGCTGAACCGCCTCGGCGTGAAACGGGTGACGCCCTATGTCCTGATCGGCGCGTTCATGTGGGTGTGCGTCCTGAAGTCCGGGGTGCATGCGACGCTGGCGGGCGTGCTGACGGCGCTGGTCATTCCGATCCAAGGCCACACGCCCGCGGCGCAATCGCCGCTGCACAGGGTCGAACACGACCTGCATCCCTGGGTGGCGTTCATGGTGCTGCCGATCTTCGCCTTCGCCAACGCCGGGGTTTCGTTCGAGGGGCTGTCCTTCGGCGCGCTGCTGGCGCCGGCGCCGATCGGCATCGCGCTCGGGCTTTATCTCGGCAAGCCGCTGGGGGTCGTCGGCCTGACCTTCCTGGCGGTGAAGGCGGGCGTTGCGAAACTGCCGCCCGCGATGGGCTGGCCGCAGCTCGCCGGCGTCGCCTGCCTCACCGGCGTCGGTTTCACCATGAGCCTTTTCATCGGCGGGCTTGCATTTGACAGCGCAGAGAGGCTCAACGACGTGCGCCTCGGCGTTCTGATGGGCTCGGTCCTGTCCGGCGTTACCGGCTACTTGCTTCTCAGTCGCCTGCCGTTGCCCGAGGCGCCCGCCAGAGCCGCCGCAGCGAGCAAGTCCGCCGCAGCGAGCGAGTCCGCCGCCGACGCCAAGGCGATATGATTTCCAGACGGATCAATCGGTGAAAGCGAGAACGGCGCCGCCGTTTCCGTCCGGCCGCACTTCCCGGTAGAAACACGAACGCCGCGCGGTGTGACAGGCCGGCCCCGCCTGTTCGACCACCAGCTCCACCGCGTCCTGGTCGCAGTCGACGCGCAGGGCGACGACCTGTTGCGTGTGGCCGGACGTTTCGCCCTTGCGCCATAAGGACCCGCGCGAGCGCGACCAGTACCACGCTTCGCCGGTCTCGATGGTGCGTTTCAGCGCGTCGGCGTTCATGTAGGCGAGCATCAGCAGCCGTCCGTCGCCGGCGTCGGTCGCGACGGCGGGGATCAGCCCGTCGGCGTTGAACCTCGGCGCGAACGCCGCGGTCTCCTCGATCGGATCGCCAAGGGCGCCGGCGTCGGCGAAAATCGTCTCGCCCGTTCCGGTCCGCGTCTTGTTCTCTGTTTCGTTCCCGGTCTTGTTTACGGTCCTGTTCCCGGTCTTTTCTTCGGTCATGCCCTGCGATCCTGCCAGCGCGCCGGTGCGGCGCAACGAAGCCGCGTCGTCGCGGCCATCCCATGTTGCACATTGCCGAGCTTGTCGCTAGCACGGACGGGTTGAAAGGAACGCCCGCGCATGAGCCTGAAGCTCTACGATTCCATGGCGCGCGAAAAGCGCGACTTCGCCCCCGCCGACCCGAAGCGGGTGACGCTTTATGTGTGCGGTCCGACGGTCTACAATTACGCCCATATCGGCAACGCCCGCGCCGCGGTGGCGTTCGATCTCCTGAACCGCGTCCTGCGCCGGCGTTACGGCGCGGATTGCGTGGTCTACGCCCGCAACATCACCGACATCGACGACAAGATCATCAAGGCCGCGCGCGAGACCGGCGAGCCGATCGCCCGGATCACCGAGACATACGCCGACGCCTACCGCGAGGACATGGCGGCGCTGGGCGTTCTGAGGCCCGATATCGAACCGACCGCGACAGGCCACATCGCCGACATGATCGCGATGATCGACCGCCTGCTGGGCGAGGGTGCGGCCTACGCCGCCGAGGGGCACGTCCTTTTCTCCATCGACGCATACGAAGCCTACGGACAGCTTTCCGGCGCCGACCGGGACGAGATGCTGGCCGGGGCGCGGGTCGAGGTCGCGCCCTATAAGAAGAATCCGGCGGATTTTGTTTTGTGGAAGCCGAGCAAGGCCGACGAGCCCGGCTGGGAGACGCCCGCGCGCTGGGGGCTTGAGGGGCCGGGCCGGCCCGGCTGGCACCTTGAGTGCTCGGCGATGATCGCCCGTCAGTTGGGCGAGACCATCGACATCCATGGCGGCGGCCAGGATCTGCGTTTTCCGCACCATGAAAACGAGATCGCCCAGAGCGCCTGCGCCCATGGCGGCGCCCCGCTGGCGCGCTACTGGATGCATAACGGGTTCCTCCGCATGGGAAGCGACAAGATGTCGAAGTCGCTCGGCAACATCGTGCTCGCCCATGATTTGCTGAAGCGATGGCCGGGGGAGGCGGTCCGCTGGGCGCTTCTGTCGGCCCATTATCGACAGCCGCTGGAATGGACCGACGATCTGCTGACGCAGTCGCGGCGCCAGCTCGACCGGTTCTACCGCCTGTTGCAGGAGCTTCCCGAAGACCCGTCCTCGCCCGATCCAGAGCCGCCGCAGAGCATCGTCCTCGCGCTGGAGGACGATCTCAACACGCCCGAAGCCTTCGCGGGCCTGCACGCGTTGCGCGACATCGCGGCCCAGACGGACGGCGCGGCGCGGACCAACGCCATCCTGCGCCTACGCGCGGCGGGCCGGCTGATGGGCTTTTTCAATGTCGTTCCCGTCGACTGGTTCCATGGCGCGACGGGGGGCGCGACGAGGGGCGCGACGGGGCGCGCAGCGGGAAGCGCTGCGAAAGGCGACGCGCCTGACGGTCCGTCTGCTGAGGAGATCGAGGCGCTTCTCGCCGAGCGGGCCGAGGCGCGCAAGGCGAAAAACTTCGCCCGCGCCGATGAAATCCGCGACAGCCTCGCCGCCCGGGGCGTGGTGATCGAGGACGGCCCCGACGGCGCCGCGTGGCGGCGGTCCTGATCCGCCATGCGGCTGGTTGAGGCGGAGTTCCCCGAGCGCTTTCGCGAACAAGTGGTCAAGTACGCCGAACTGGCCGAGCCTATCCACTGGCGCATCGATGACGCCGGCGACGGCAAGGCGTGCGTATTGCGCGCGCTGTTCGCCCGCGGCGAGGCGCAGGAATTGATCGATGCGCTTCAGGGCCTGTTCGAGGAAGGGGCGAAGTGGCGCATTATCATCATTCCAGTGGAGGCGACGGCGCCGAAGGTCGCGCCCGCCGAGCCGGACAGGGACGAAGAGCGGCGAAAGGCGCGCCGGAAAACCATCGCCCTGCGCGAGGAGATCTATCACGGCGTTTCCGGCGGCGCGGCGATCACGGCCGATTTCGTGCTGCTGACGCTGCTTTCCACCATCGTCGCGGCGGTTGGTCTGTCTGCGAACAATGTCGCCGTCGTCATCGGGGCCATGGTGATCGCGCCGCTGCTCGGCCCGGTGCTGGCCTTTTCCTTCGCCGCCGCCCTGGGGGATCTGCCGCTTCTTCTGCGCGCTGCGCGCACCGCGCTCGCCGGTCTCGCCCTCGGCGCCGGCCTTGCGTTCCTGATCGGCCTGTTGCTGCCGGTCGATTTCGCCAGCGACGAACTGGCCGCGCGCACCGTGCTGGGGCTCGACGCGGTGGCGCTGGCGCTTGCGTCCGGCGGCGCGGCGGCGCTTTCCATCGCCGCGGGGCTGCCGGCCGCGCTGGTCGGCGTGATGGTCGCGGTCGCGCTCCTGCCGCCCTCCGCCGCGGCGGGCATGTATCTTGGCGGCGGCGATCCGGAAAACGCCGTCCGCGCCGCGCTCCTGCTCGCGGTCAATGTCGTCTGCGTCAATCTCGCCGCCCTGGCGGTGTTCGCGTATAAGGGCGTTCGCCCGCGCACCTGGCTTGAGCGGGTGTCGGCCAAGCGCGCCGCCAAGGTGAACGCGGCGACGCTGGCTTTCCTGCTCGCGGTGCTGACCGGCGCGATCATCCTGTTATAGCCGCGCCGCATTTGATTTGACGGCGATGAGGCGCCACATATCCCCCATGATCAGCGATGTTTATTCCGACGGCATTCTGGATGCGGCGGCGGCCATTCCCCCGGCGCGGCGTCTCGACGCGCCGCAGGCGAGCGCGAAGAAAGTCAGCCGCGTGTGCGGGTCCGAGGTTGAGGTGGACCTGTCCATCGACGCCGACGGCGCCGTCGCCGAGTTCGGCATGAACGCCCGCGCCTGCGCCCTGGGGCAGGCGGCGGCCTCCATCGTCGCGCGCAACATTATCGGGGCGCGCGCCGACGCGCTTTACAGGCTGCGCGACGAGATGCGCGCCATGCTGAAGGAAAACGCGCCGCCCCCTTCCGGCGCGCGCTGGGCGGCGCTGGCGGCGCTAGAGCCTATTCGCGATTACCCTCAGCGTCACGCCTCCACGCTGCTGGTGTTCGAGGCGGTGGCCGATTGCCTCGATCAGATCGCGGCGCGGTGAAGGCGCCGGCCTCCGCATTTGTCCGGGCGATGAAATCTCCCCGATAACGCAGATGTAACCGCGCTCGCACTTGATAAACCGCGGCGCATTTTTACTTAATTGTCCAGCGAAGGCGGCCGCGTTCTCTCCCCCTGCCGGCCCCTGCGCAGCGCCCGCGTCGGATCTCCCCCTAAGGCGCGGGCGCCCTTACGGGCCGTTGCGATCCCTTTTTCGATAACGCTTTTTCTTACGGCGCTTTCCCATGCGACGTTTTGAATCGCGAACCGCGCGGGCGCGGCTCACGCGGCGGCTTCCTGCGCGTCGGACGCGTTCGACGTCAACGCCGCTTCGTCCTTCAGCCATTGCTTGAATGCATTGACCGCCGGCGATGACGACTTCGACGGCGGGTGGACGATGTAATACGCAAAATCCGTAGGCGTTGTTAAATCGAATGGAATGACCAGCCGCGCCGCTTCGAGGTCGGCCAGCGCCAGCGCCGCCTTGGCCAGCGCCACGCCCTTGCCCGCCACCGCCGCCTCGATGACGAGGCTCGACTGGTTGAACTTCAGGCCCCGCTCGCCCTCCTTGTGGCTGACGCCGGCGGCTTTCAGCCACATCGGCCAGGTCGGGCAGTTGGGATCGTTGTCGGCGCTGGAATCATGCAGGAGCGTGTGGTGGACCAGGTCCGCCGGCGCCTTGAGCGGATGCTCTCCCGTCATCAGCGACGGGCTGCATACCGGGACGATCTTTTCAGCCATAAGGTGACACACTTCCAGGTCCGGATATTGCCCGGCGCCGTACCGGATCGCGAGATCGACATCGTCGACCGCGAAATCCACCACGTCCATGTCGGCGGACACCCAGACGTCGATTTCCGGATGCGCCGCCTGGAACCGGTCGAGACGCGGCACCAGCCATTTGGAGGCGAGGGACGGCGCCACCGAAACGGTAAGGCGGCTGGTGTCGGCCTTCGCCGCGAGGATTTTCCCCGCCTCCGCCAGCCTGTCGAACCCCTCGCGCAGGATCGGCAGGCTCGCCTGCGCCTCGTCCGTCAGCAGGAGCGCGCGCTTCTGCCGCCGGAACACCGGCGTCTGCAGGAAATCCTCAAGGGCCTTGATCTGCTGGCTGACGGCCCCGGGCGTCACGTGAAGCTCTTCCGCTGCTTTAGTGAAGCTTAAATGCCTGGCGGCGGCTTCAAAAACACGGAGCGCGTTCAGAGGCGGCAAACGCTTCATTTTCTGTGGCTCTCCCTTTCTGGCCGCAGAGCGGAGTCGATAAGTTGTTCTCAGAAAAACTAATATGATAACGGCTTTATGGATATCACAAGCTCGCGATCATTCAAACAGAAAAACTAATTTGTTGGCGGCTGCGCGGATGAACGCCCGGTTCTATAGCGAACCTATTAAACGGCTTAAAAATTATGGTTTGAGGGCGGTAATGCCGCCGACTAGCTTTTCACTGACATCGAACGCCGGATGTCAGCTGCGTTTCATAATGTAGAAAATCTATCAATGAAAAAATATCCGCTATTCATCGACCTGGACAACCGCCGCACGCCGATCATCGGCGGCGGCGTAGCGGCCTTGCGCAAGGCGCGGCTGGTCGCCGCCGCCGGCGCGCGCCCGGTGTTCATCTGGCCTGACATCGACCCCGAGATCGAGCGCGAATTCGGCGACGCGGCGGAATACATCGATTGCCGTCCGGCGGCGGCCGACCTTGCCGGCGCGCGCATCGTCTTCGTCGCGGTGGAAGACGGGGACGACCCCGCCCGCTGGGCCGAACTGGCGAAGACGGCCGGCGCCCTCGTCAACGTGGTGGACAGGCCGGCCCTGTGCGATTTCACCACCCCGTCCATCATCGACCGCGGCGCCCTCGTGATCGCCATTTCCACCGACGGCGCCGGGCCGGTTTTCGGCCGCGATTTGCGGGCGCGGATCGAGGCGATGCTGCCCGCGCGGATCGGCGCGCTGCTCGATTTCGCCGCCGGCTACCGCGATGCGGTCAAGGCCAAGATCGGCGAAGGCGGCCGGCGCGCCTTCTGGGAGCGGTTCTTCAAGGGGCCGGTCGCGGCGAAGGCGCTGGCGGGCGACGAGGCCGGCGCGCGCGAAGCCATGATCGAGACGCTCAACAGGCCGCAGGATGCGCCCGGGCCGGGCGTCGTGCATATTGTCGGCGCCGGCCCCGGCGATCCGGACCTTTTGACCCTGAAGGCTTTCCGCCTCATTCAGCAGGCGGACGTTATTCTCTATGACCGCCTCGTCAGCAACGAGATCCTGAATCTCGCGCGCCGCGACGCCGACCGGGTTTATGTCGGCAAGGCGAAAGCCGACCACGCCGTTCCGCAGGAAGACATCGAGGCGCGCATGATCGCCTTCGCCCGCGAGGGCAAGATGGTGGTGCGCCTCAAGGGCGGCGATCCGTTCGTGTTCGGTCGCGGCGGCGAGGAACTGGAGGCCGTGCGCGCCGCCGGTATCGCCGCCGCCGTGACCCCCGGCGTCACCGCCGCGACCGGGTGCGCCGCCGCCGCCGGCATGGCGCTCACCCATCGCGACGCCGCCCAGTCGGTGACCTTCGTCACCGGGCACGCCAAGGGCGACGCCGAACCCGACCTTGACTGGGGCGCGCTGGCGGCGCTGAAAAACACCCTTGTCGTCTATATGGGCGTGGGCAAGGCCGCGGCCATCGCCGGCAACCTTATCCGCTGCGGGCGTTCGGCATCGACGCCGGTCGCGGTGATCGAAAACGGGACGCGTCCGGAACAGATCATCGTCAAGGGCGCGCTTGGCGAACTGCCGGCGCTGATCGGCCGCGCCGGCGTCAAAGGTCCCGCGCTCCTTGTCATCGGCGAGGTCGCGGCCATGGCGGACGGCGACACGCTCTCGCAACTCCTGGAAAAAGAAAGGCTCGTCGCATGAAGGCGATTACGGCAAACCGGCTCGAAGACGGCGCGGTCGTCTATCTTGACGATAACGGTCGGTGGACGGCGCGGATCGGGCGCGCCGCGCGCTTCGACGGCGAGGCGGGCGAAGCGGCCCTGGCCGATGCGAAACTGCGCATGACGGAGATCGCCGACATCTATCTCATCGATATCGGCGAGGACGGCGCGCCGGCGGGCCGCGCGACCCTGCGCGAGACCATCCGCACCGCCGGGCCGACCGTGCGCCGCGATCTCGGCTACCAGGCGGAGGCGTGATGACCGGCGCGTTCGTCATCTACGGCGACAGCCGCAGCGGCAACTGCCTCAAGGTGCGCTGGACGGCGGACCTTGTCGGGCTCGACTACGACTGGGTCGAGACCGACATCATGCAGGGCCAGTCCCGCACCGAGGCGTTTTTGAAGCTTAACCCGAGCGGTCAGACCCCGACGATGGTCCTGCCGGACGGGCGCCCCCTGGCCCAGTCCAATGCGATCATTCTTTACATCGCCGAACTGACGCGCAGCGCGCTCATCCCGCAGGACGCTTACGCCCGCGCAAAGATGAACGAGTGGCTGTTCTGGGAGCAATACTCCCACGAGCCCTACATCGCCGTGCGGCGCTTTCTCAAACTGCTCGCCGGCAAAGGCGACGACGAAATCGACGCCAGGCTGTTGACCCGCGGGCGCGCCGCGCTCGAGCGCATGGAGCGCGCCGTCGGCGAGAGCCCCTATCTGGCCGGCGACGCGCTCAGCCTCGCCGACATCGCCCTCGTCGCCTACACCCGCGTCGCCCATGAAGGCGGGTTCGACCTTTCCGGTTTTCCCAATGTCCGCGCCTGGGTGGCGCGGGTCGAAGGCGATCTTTCCCTGAAACCGGCCGCGCAACCGGCGGAGGCTTTGTAATGTACCGCTACGACGAATTCGACGCGACCATGGTCAAGGAGCGTACGGAGCAATTTCGCGGGCAGGTGGCGCGCCGCCTCGCCGGGGAAATCTCCGAGGACGAGTTCAAGCCCCTGCGGCTGATGAACGGGCTCTATCTCCAGCTTCACGCCTATATGCTGCGGGTCGCCATTCCCTACGGAACCCTGTCCTCGCGCCAGATGCGCCGGCTCGCCCATGTGGCGCGGACCTACGACAAGGGATATGCGCATTTCACCACGCGCCAGAACGTTCAGTTCAACTGGCCGGCGCTGGTCGACGTGCCGCAGATCCTGTCGGATCTGGCCGAGGCGCAGATGCACGCCATCCAGACCTCCGGCAACTGCATTCGCAACGTCACCTCCGACCAGTATGCGGGCGCGGCGGCCGACGAGGCGGAGGATCCGCGCCCCTACGCCGAGATGATCCGTCAGTGGTCGACTTTTCATCCGGAGTTTTCGTTCCTGCCGCGCAAGTTCAAGATCGCCGTCACGGCGGCGGAAAACGACCGCGCCGCGGTGAAGGTGCACGATATCGGCCTTCAGCTTCGCAAGAACGACGCCGGCGAGACTGGCTTCAGGGTGATCGTGGGCGGCGGGCTCGGCCGCACGCCCTATGTCGGGCATGCGATCCGGGAGTTTCTGCCCAGGGAGAGCCTCCTTTCGTATCTTGAGGCGATCCTGCGCGTCTATAATCTGCAGGGGCGGCGCGACAATCTTTACAAGGCGCGCATCAAGATCCTGGTGAACGCCGTCGGCGCCGATGCGTTCCGCGACATGGTGGAGGCCGAATGGGCCGCCATGACGAAGAACGGCGTCGATCTGCCAGCGGAGGAAATGGAGCGCATCCGCGCTTACTTCGCGCCGCCGGCGTTCGAGACGCTGCCGGCGGAAAGCGCCGCGCTGGAAGGCGCGCGCGGGCGCGAGCCTGAATTCGACCGTTGGCTGCGTGTGAACACGCACGCGCACAAGACGCCCGGTTACGCCATCGTCAATGTCTCGCTGAAACCGATCGGCGGCATTCCGGGCGATGCGAGCGACGTTCAGATGGACGCGGTCGCCGACCTCGCGGAGCAATATTCGCTGGACGAGATCCGCGTCACCCATGAACAGAACCTTGTCCTGCCGCATGTGCGGCAAGACGATCTTTATACGGTCTGGCGCGCGCTCGGGGAGCGCGATCTCGCCACCGCCAATCTCGGCATGGTCAGCGACATCATCGCCTGTCCGGGGCTCGATTACTGCAATCTGGCCAACGCCCGCTCGATCCCCGTCGCTCAGCGCATTTCCGAACGGTTCGCCGATCTCGGCCGGCAGGAGGATCTCGGCGAGCTGAAGATCAAGATTTCCGGCTGCATCAACGCCTGCGGCCACCACCATGTCGGACATATCGGCATTCTCGGCGTCGATAAGAAAGGCGAGGAGTTCTATCAGATCACCCTCGGCGGCTCCGGCGCGGAAGACGCCGCCATCGGCGAGATTGTCGGGCGCGGCCTGTCCTCGACTGAGGTGGTGGACGCGGTCGAACGGCTTGTCGGCTTTTATCGCGACGTCCGTCAGGACCATGAACGTTTTCTCGACACCTATCGCCGTCTCGGCGCGGAACCATTCAAGGAGGCGCTTTATGCCGCTGCTTAAACTGTCCGAAGGCCGTCTGTCCCCGGCGCTTGAGGAGGCGCTTGTCGAAGTCTCGCTGGAGGCGTGGACCGCCGATCCCGACGCTCATGCCGAGGCGACGGCGCTGGCGATCTCGAACGATGCGCGCCTGGACGCCCTGGCCGGGCGCGACGCCGCCGCGCTCAATCGGTTCGACGTCGTGATTCTCGACTTTCCGACTTTCAAGGACGGGCGCGCCTACAGCCAGGCGCGGCTCTTGCGCGAGCGCTTCGGCTATGCCGGCGAATTGCGCGCGCGGGGCCATGTCCTGCGCGACCAGATCCTGTTCATGGCGCGCTGCGGGTTCGACGCTTTTGATTTCCACGGAAACGATATCGGCGGCCTGGAGGAAGCGTTGCGCGAGTTCAGTTTCGTTTACCAGGCCGCGGCGGACGCGGCCGAACCGGTCTGGCGGCGGCGGTTGAAAATCGCCGCGGCGGCCTAGGGATAACCGCTCATGAAAACCAGCGCCGCCATCCTGCCCGCCGAACCCGCCGCGACCGTCTCCCGCGAGGAGCGCGCGCGTCGCCTCGCCATGCGGTATTCCGCGTCCGACGCGCGGGACATTCTCGCCCACGCGATCGGGCAGGAATTCGCGGGCGGCATTGCGCTTGTCTCTTCGTTCGGCGCGGAATCGGCCGTGCTGCTGCACATGGTCGCCGAAATCGACCGCACCCTGCCGGTCCTGTTTCTGGAGACCGGCAAGCATTTCGCCCAGACCCTCAGCTACAAGAAAAAACTTGTCCAGCGCCTCGGCTTGTCCGACGTTCGCGAACTGCGCCCCGACGGCGACGCGCTCGCGGCGCAGGACGGCCAGGGCGACCTGTGGAAGCGCGACGCGGACGCCTGCTGTACGCTGCGCAAGGTGCGGCCGCTGGACGGCGCCCTGAAAGCGTTCGACGCCTGGATTACGGGGCGCAAGCAGTTTCACGGCGGCGGGCGCGCGGCCCTGCCGGCGTTTGAGGCGAACGCGACCCATATCAAGGTCAATCCGCTTATCCGTTGGGGTAAGGACGATGTGGAAGCGTACATGCTGGCGCACGACCTGCCGCGTCATCCGCTGACGGGCCAGGGCTATCCCTCCATCGGCTGCTGGCCGTGCACGCATCCGGTGGCGGCGGGCGACGACGTGCGCGCCGGGCGCTGGCGCGGCGCGGCCAAGACCGAATGCGGCATTCACGGGCGGTAGCGGCCAGTCGTCCGTAGGCGGCGGGTCTCGCAGCCGCGGGCGAAGCCCCGCCAGAAATCCTTAACAAAATCCGCAAAAGGGACGCCGCCAGGTTGGTTCGGCCGCGGCTTATGCTGTCTATAGCGTGTCGCAGCAAAAGCGGATCACTGCTTTCGCCGTTCGCGACACGCTCCATTTATCAATACAGCTGGCAATACAGCGCCAATTGTGAATCGCGCCGAACGCAATCGGCTTTAGTCGATCCGGCCTAAAAACGCCTCGATCGCGGCCCATGCCGCCGGTTCGGTCAGCATCGGCGCGTGACCGACGCGCGCGACCTCGGCATAGTCGAAATACGGATGAACGGCGCGCATCCTGTCGACGATCGGCGGCGTCAGGAGATCGCTGATTTCGCCGCGTATCAGCAGGGTGGGCTTTGTTTTCAGGCTTTCGAACGCCGGCCAGAGGTCCGGCGCGGGGCCGTTTTCGATCAGCGCGCGGGCGATGCCGGGGTCGTAATCGAGGGTCCATTCGCCGCTTTCCAGCCGCCTGAAGGTGCGTCTGGCGAAGGCCCGCCAGAAGGCGTCGTCCGCGTCCGGAAAAGCGACCTCGTTGATCGCCCGGATACGCGCCGCCGCTTCGTCCAGGCTCGCCGCCGCCGCCGCGTCGCCGCCTACATATCCGGCGATGCGTGCGATCCCCTCGGGCTCCAGTTCGGGGCCGACGTCGTTGATGATCGCGGCGCGGACCAGCGCCGGCGCCCTCTCATTCGTCAGCATGGTGATGATGCCGCCCAGCGAGGTGCCGATGAACACCGCTTGGGCGACGCCGAGCTGCCGCAGGGCCGCGATGACGTCGTCGCTGTAAACGGTGGGGAAATAGTTGGCGTAATCGGAATCATAGTCCGAATCGGCGCGCCCGCGCAGCGACACGACGATGACGTCGCGCCCGGCGGCGGCGATTTTCGGCGCCAGATCCTCGAAGTCGCGAGCGTTGCGCGTCAGGCCGGGAATGCACAAGGCGGGCGTGCGCCCGCCCCCCTTGTAAAGGTGCGCGCGCATGGTCAACGAACCGGGCAGGGCGATGGCGATGTCCTGGCGAGACGTCATCAAGGCGCCTTTCAAGCGGCCGAGCCCGTCCGGACAAGGCGGCGGGCGCGGGAGAGCGTTTTCAGCACGATTTGTAAGCTTACACACCAAGGCGGCCGCCGCCGTCAATGTAATCTGAGCGGCGATGTAATCTGAGCGGCGATCTTTGCGGCGATCTTCATGATGATCGTGGGGCGCCGGCGCGCCATGGCGGCCGAGCGTCGGAAAAGTCAGGGGCGCGCTGACGATCGAGGGCGCGCGCGGGCCCGAAGTCAGCCGTCCATGGAGAAGTCAACCGTTCATGGGCAGGGGCGCAGAGAAAATATCGTTTGCATACAAGGGGTTGGTTAACCCTTTGTTAAGTTCGCCTAATGCCCTGTTAAGCAAAGATGTGATGATAATACCACACTTGGGGCGGAGAGTGCGCCGCAGCTACTCTTGCGTGTTGACGATGTTGCAAGAGCGGAAATAGCTTTTTGACAGTGTCGATCTGCCAATCGACAGCATAACGCCCTTTCTCGGTGGGGCGTCCGCGGGGCCGATCTTCAAGTCAAGATCGGTCCAGCTCTTTTGTAACTCGGAGGGATAACAAATAATGGCAAACAATCGTCTCTGTGGGCGTTTACTGCGCACCACGATGCTTTGCGGCGTCGCCGCCGCGGCGGCGGCGCCCGCGCTGGCCCAGGACGCCGTTGACGACATCGACGATACGATCATCGTCACCGGCTCGCGCCTGACCGACGCCAACATCGAAGCGACCAGCCCGATCACGACCATCGAAGCTGAGTTGTTCGATGTTCGCGGTACGGTCGACACCATCGATCTCGTCAACACGCTGCCGCAGGTTTATGCGGACCAGACGACCGCCTTCGCCAACGGCGCGAACGGCACGTCGACCCTGGACCTTCGCGCGCTGGGCGCGGTCCGGACTCTCGTCCTGGCCAACGGCAAGCGTTTGCCGCCGGGCGCGCCGACGCAAGGGGGCTATCCGTCGGACGTCAACCTGATCCCCGCGCCGCTGGTCGAGCGCGTTGAAATCGTGACGGGCGGCGCTTCGGCCGTTTACGGTTCGGACGCCGTCGCCGGCGTTGCGAACTTCATCCTCAAGCGCGACTTCGAGGGCGTTGAAATCGACGGCCTGTTCGGCTTCAACCAGTCCAACAACAACACCGATTTCGCTCAGGACGCGCTTCTGGCGATCGGCGAGGACCCGGTCGACGGCAGCGCCACGGACAACGCGACCTACGACATTTCCGGCGTCTTCGGCTCCAACCTGGCTGATGGCCGCGGCAACGTCACCGCGTATTTCCGCTACGCGCGCAACAATGGCCTCAACCAGGGCGATCGCGACTTCGCGCGCTGCGCGCTCGGCGAGTTCGGCGAAGAAACCCCGTTCTGCCTCGGCTCGAACCAGGGTCCGTTCCCGACCAGCTTTGTCGTCA
Source organism: Parvularcula sp. BBD 1991-13 (assembly GCA_001657385.1). Lineage (GTDB taxonomy): Bacteria > Pseudomonadota > Alphaproteobacteria > Caulobacterales > Parvularculaceae > Hyphococcus. The sequence continues at coordinate 212,123 of LYSZ01000004.1, forward strand.
GCCGCGAAACCGTTGACGGCACCGCCACGGGCGACCCGGTCCAGCTGGTCGACGCCAGCGGTGCGCCGATTTTCGATTCTGAGGGTGAGCCGGTGTTTTCCCGCGACTTTTCGCTGTCGCCGGACGGCTTCACGGTCGGCCTGAACAACCCGTTCAACTTCAACCCCGATAACCCGATCCGCCGTTCGGTCGAGCGTTTCAACGCCGGGTTCAGCGGGCATTACGACATCACTGACAATGTCGAGGCGTATGCCGATTTCGGCTTCACCAGCTCCAACTCGCCGCAGGTCATCGCGCCGTCGGCCGCTTTCGGCTCGACCATCAACCGCGTGAACTGCGACAACCCGCTGCTTTCGGACGAGTTGATCGCCCGGATCTGCGGCACCTTCGACGGCACGAGCTGGTCTCGAGACCCAGACGGCGACGGTTTCGGCCAGGCCAACATCCGCCGCCGCTTCGTCGAGGGCGGTCCGCGGACCGACGACCGCACGCTTACCAACTATCGCGTGGTCGGCGGTTTCAAAGGCACCGCGGCCGAGCACTGGGAGTGGGACGTCTTCGGCCAGTTCGGCCGCACCGACCTGAGCCGTTTGCAGACGAACCAGGTCACGCTGACGAACCTGGAACGTGCGCTTGACATCGTCGATGACGGGTCGGGCAACATTGTCTGCCGTTCGACGACGGTCGCTGACACGGATCCGAATTTCGATCCGAACTGCGTTCCTTTCACCACGGCTTTCGATCCGAATGCCGAGGTCGACGCTGAAGCGCTGCGCGACTATGTCGACACGCCGACGCTCACCACCGGTTTCACGCAGCAATCCGTGTTCGGCGCCACCACCCAGGCGGACCTCGGCAATTACGGCATCGTTTCGCCCTTCGCTCAGGACGGCATCAACCTGCTGGTCGGCGCGGAATATCGCCGGGAGCAATTGTTCCGTCAGGCTGACGGCACCAACCAGGCCGGCGACCTCGTCGGTTCGGGCGGCGCGGTGACGCCGACCAACGGGTCCACGGAGCTTTACGAATTCTTCCTTGAAACGGCGATCCCGGTCATTCAGAACGCTCCGCTCATTGACGAGTTCGGCATCTCCGGCGCGTTCCGTCGTTCGGAATACTCCTCCACCGACCTGCGCAACGGCATCGAAGGCGGCAATTTCGGCACGAACACCTTTGCGGCCGGCATCACCTACTCGCCGGTTCCGGATATCCGCATCCGGGCGCAGTTCCAGCGGGCCATCCGCGCGCCGAACGTGGACGAGCTGTTCCAGCCGCGCAACACCGGCCTTTCCAGCCTCTCGGATCCTTGCTCCGGCGCCGATCCTTCAGCGACGGCTGCGGCTTGCGCCAACACCGGCCTCGATCCGTCGCTGTTCGGATTTGTTCCGGAAGATTCCGGTCAGCTGAACACGCGCACCGGCGGCAACCCGGACCTGACGCCTGAAATCGCCGACACCTATACGGTTGGCGTCATTGTTCAGCCGCGTCAGATCGAGAACCTGACCGTGTCCGTCGATTACTACAACATCGACATCACGGACGCGATCGATACGATCCCGCCGGACTTCACCATCAACACCTGTCTCGCGACGGGCAGCCCGGAATTCTGTTCGCTGATCCAACGCGGACCGGACGGAACGCTGACCTTCTTCCCGCGCGAGCTGTCGTTCATCGACGAGTCCGACCAGAATATCGGCGGCTTCGCCACGTCGGGCATCGATATCTCCGTTCAGTACGCCTACGACCTCGGTTCGCTCGGCGACCTCGCCTTCGGCTATAACTCCACTTACCAGCTGAAGAACGAGCAGACGCCGGTGCCGGGCCAGGGAACGTTCGACTGCGTCGGTTTCTATGACGCCGGTTGTGAGGACCCTGACTTCCAGTACCGCCACAACATGACGGTCGGCTACAACACGCCGTGGGATGTCCGGTTCAACCTTCTGTGGCGTTACATCGGCGCGGTTGACCGCATCGACTCGATCGACGGCGCGACCGGAGAGATCACCACCTTCGGCGATATCGGCCTCGGCAACCTGACCTCTGCGACGCTTGAAGCGCAGAACTATGTCGACATTGCCGCGTTCTGGACGGCGACCGAAAATGTTGAGCTGCGCTTCGGCGTCAACAATGTCTTCGACAACGATCCGCCGATCCTGCCGCAGTTCGGCCCGTCGCCGACCGCGAACACGGAAGGCAACACCGTCGCCGGCGTTTATGACGCGGCTGGCCGCTTCATCTTTGTCGGCGCCAACATCCGCTTCTAAGCAGAGGCGCCCCCAACCCCGGTTGGGATAACAAGACCCAGGAACGCCCCGCCATACCGGCGGGGCGTTTTTGTTTGCGCGGGCTCTTGGCGTGACGCCTTTGCGCGGTAAGCTGTTCGTGGTTGCGTCACGCCATGACATGGCGGCGTGGCCTTGGGGCGCAAAAAAGGGTAAGAGCGAGGGGGCCCGCGCCGGTGATCGGCGAAGACCGTTTCTTGAAAAAATTACCTGAATGCGGGCGCCGCGCCTGCCCGCCCGTTATTTGAGCCGTTCGACGAGGAACGGACGTTTTACGCCGCTGACCGAGAGTCTGTATCCGCTGACGGCGCCGCGCTTGACTTCCGCCGTGTAATCGCGACTGCCGAACAGCCGGGCCGGGTTGTCGTCGGATGATTTCTGGCACCAGATCTGGCCGTTCTCCAGGAAGAAAATGTATTTCTTGTTTCGCGTGACCGCGAAATCAACGACCTTGGCCGTTTGCGTTTCAGCCTCTTTTTCATCGCCGTCGTCGTCCGAGCCCGAACCGCGGTTTCTGGCGATGACCTGTTCCGCGCCAAGTCCCGTCGGCTGCGCTTCGGCGGTGTTCGGCGTCGCGTCGTCTTTCCCGGCGCCGTCATCCGCCGCCGCGACCTGCGCGGCGGGCGGCGGATCGGTCTCTCCTTCGTCGGGGAGGTCTTCGCCACCGTCATTCCGGGCGACGGCAGTGTCGGGCGCGCTTTCGGAGGCTTTTTCGGCGCGGGCGCCTTCATCCCCCGTGAGCTTGCGGATGGCTGTTTCGAGACAGGCGATGCGTTCGCTCTGGCCGGTGGCGTTGTCGCGGCATTGCGCGATCGGATCGGCGGTCGGGCCGGCGATCTGAGCGCTTGCGGGCGAGGCGGCGACGACGGCGCTCGCGCTTATCATGCTGATGAAAGCGGCGCGGCCGCCGATGGGCGATAGCGTCACGAAAACCCTCCCTGTGCAAACCGGAAAGGTCACAATAGGCCGGGGCGGGCGTCCGCGCCAGTGGTCGATGCGCCGCCCGGCCCTCAAAATGGCCCGCGTCTCGCCAGGTTCAGGCGGCGGCGGCTTCCGCGGTCAGGATCGCCGCGGCGGCGTTGACCACGGACGCGATGCGCAGGGCGGCCTGCACCTGCTCCTGGGTGAGACCGGCTTTGCGCACGACCTTTTCATGGGAGTCGAGGCACATGCCGCAGCCATTGACCGCGGAGACGGCAAGCGACCAGAGTTCGAAATCGACCTTGTCGACGCCGGGCTTGCCGATCACGTTCATGCGCAGCTTGGCCGGCATTTTTGCGTATTCGTTCGTCTCCATCAGGTGCGTCGCGCGGTAATAGACGTTGTTCATCGCCATGATCGCCGCGGCGGCCTTGGCGCCGGCAACGGCGTCGTCGCTCAAGACGGGCGCGACCTCGGCTTCGATCGCCTTGATCACGTCGCTATTGCCCGTCGCATGCGCCGAGGCGAGAAACGCGCCCCATTTCTGCTGGTCCGAGAGAACGCTTTCGCTCGACAGCATGCCGAGATTGAGGCGAATGTCCTTGGCGTAATCCGGGATCCGGTCCCGTAAACTGTCGATGCTCATGATGGCTCCTTTGTCGTGTTAAAGCCGGCGGACCGCGCCGCGTCTGGCGGTCGCGCCGGCATGGATCGGTTTGGCGTCGCGCCGCTTAAAGCGTGTCGCCGCCGACCGGGCGGTTGCACGGACAAAGCTCGTCCGTTTGCAGACCGTCGAGCACGCGAAGCGTGTCCTGCGGGTTGCGGCCGACATTCAGGTTGTTCACGTAGACGTGCTGAATGACGTTGTGCGGATCGACCACGAAGGTCGCGCGCAGGGCGACGCCCTCCGCCGAGCGGATGCCAAGACCGTCGATCAGCGATCCCGTGGTGTCGGCGAATTGCCAGGCCGGGTGCTTGTCGAGATCGGGATGGTCGCGCCGCCATGCGAGTTTGCAGAACTCGTTGTCCGAGCTGCCGCCCATGACGACCGCGTCGCGGTCCTCAAATTCCTTCGCGAGCCGGCCGAACTCGGCGATTTCCGTCGGGCAGACGAAGGTGAAGTCTTTCGGGTAGAAGTAGATGATTTTCCATTTTCCGGAAAAGCTGTCCTGGGTGATGTCTTCGAAAGCCGAAACGCCGTCTTCTTCGTGGGCGTTAAAGCCTGGTTTTACGCCAACAACCGTGAAATCCGGCAATTTGTCTCCGACGCCTAGCATGGGAGGTCTCCTCATCATTCATGAATTACGGAAAAAGATATGGCTGTCCTAACCATGCGCCTTCAATAGACCAGTTGGAAATTTAAGCAAATTGATTATGTTTCTAACTCGCATCGATTATTCCGATGTGCGTCGGCGTTTTGAGAGTGAATCATGTCCATACCCGCCCTGCCTACCCTGCGTCAGCTTCAGTTCTTCATGGCGCTGATCCGGCGCCAGTCCTTTTCCAAAGCCGCGGACGACTGTTTCGTTTCGCAATCCACTCTTTCCTCGGCGATCAAGGAAATGGAATTGCTGCTGGGGCGTCAGCTTGTCGACCGTTCCACCCGCTCCTTCGCCCTTACCCCGGCGGGGGAGGAGGTGGCCGCCCGCGCCTCGGAAATCCTGGCCGCCACGGAGGACCTGGTGCGCGCGGCGAGCGGGCGCCGGCCGCTGGAAGGCGCGTTCCACCTCGGGGTGATTCCGACGGTTGCGCCGTTCCTGCTGCCGCGGGCGACCCAGGACCTCAACAAGTCGCATCCGACGCTGGAGCTTTACCTGCGCGAAGACCTGACGGCGGCGCTGGCCGAGCGGCTGTCCGCGGGGCTGATCGACGCGGCGCTCATGGCGTTTCCCTATGAAATCGCCGGCGCCGACAGCATCGAGATCGCGGACGATCCGTTCTGGTTCGCCTGCGCCCCGGATCACGAGTTCGCCGGGCGCGATGCGCTTGACACCGACGACCTCGCGGGGTGTGAGCTGTTGCTGCTGGAGGACGGTCATTGCCTTCGCGAGCATGCGATTGACGCCTGCCAGCTCGCCAACCGGAGCGCATCGTCGTCCTTCGGCGGGACCAGCCTGTTCACCCTGGCGCAGATGGCGCGAACCGGGCTCGGCGCGACCCTGCTGCCGGAAATGGCGGTGCGCGACGGCCTCGCCAAGGCCGCCGGCCTCGTCGCCATTCCGTTCCGCGATCCCAAGCCGTCGCGCAAGATCGGCGTCGCCTGGCGGCGCGGCTCGGGCCGCCGCGACGAAGCCGAGGCGGTCGCCAAGGTCTTCGCCGCCCAGTTCTGATCCCGCCGGCTCACGCCGGACCCGCGCCGTCCTTTTCGCGCGCGTGCGTTTCGGGAGCGTCGAGCGGCGGGTGCTTCATCTCGGCGATTTTCCCGTCCGACGACAGCATGATCGCGATCGGCCGCGTGGAGCGGAACTGAGTCAGCACGATCATCAGCGTCACGGTCATCGGCACGCTGAGCAAAAGGCCGGCGAATCCCCACATGGACCCCCATACGCCGAGGGTGAACAGGATCACCAGCGGGCTGAGGTTAAGCGTCCGCCCGACGATGCGCGGCTCGATGACGTTGCTCATCACCTGTTCCGCGGTCAACAGGCTCGCCAGCGTGATCGCCGCCATGCGCACGCCGCCGCCTTCCGGCTGCACCAGCGCCAGGAGCACCGGCAGCGTAATCGCCGAGGCGGCGCCGAAAATCGGGATATAGTTCAGGATAAAGATCAGCAGCGCCCAGAAGCCCGCGAACTGGACCCCGATAATCGACATGATGACGTAGCTCGCCGTCGCCGTAACCAGGTTCGACATGGTTTTGACGGTGATGTACTGGCGCACCATGACGCCGATATCGGCGATGGTTTCGTTGATGATGCTGCGCTGGCGCTCGTCGGCGCCGAGCAGGCTGATTTTCTTGAACAGCCGGCCCCGCTCGATCAGCAGAAAGACCAGGTAAAGAAAAACCGTGATGAACGTAAGGAAATTCGACGTCAGCCCGCGCAGGCTGCCCGCGGCCTGGGCCAGGAACGGACGGATGATGTCGACCGCCGCCTGCTGGATCTGGTCGAAGCCGCCGACCAGTTCCGCCGGAACGAAGCCCACGCCGCGCAGATAGGAGAGCCCGTCTTCAAGCAGGTCGCGCAGCCGACGTTCGTAATTGGGCCAGTCGCTGAGGAGGGTTTCCACATTCGCCCGGATGATTTCCACAAAGATCACCGCGCCGGCCCCGATCAGGATGAACGCAATCATGTAGCCGACCCAGTCCGGCATGTACCGCCCGATGAGCGGCGTGCGGCGGACGTTTTCCTTCAGCGTGAAAATCAGGAAGCCGAGAAAGCCTGCGACCACGAGCGGGATCAGCACGCCCCGGCCGACATAGGCCACAAAGCCGATAAGAACCGCGATTGCGAGCCCGTAAAAGGTTCGGGCGATGCCGGCGCGCCGGATGTCGTCGGGCATGGTCGTCTCCTGCAGCCTCGCGTTTCCATTAGGACGATTTGACCGGCGCCGCCAGCCGCCAACGCTGTGCGGCCCGCGCCGCCGGTGCTGGCGCTTTCCTTTGCGCCGGCGAGCGAGTAGCAAGGGGCTATGACGGCTGGCGGCGATGTGATTGTCCAGGAACTGGCGTGGCGCGCGCCCGAAACGGCGTTTGCGCCTTTCGCCGGGCGCGCCCACGCGCACCTGTTGCATTCCGGCCCCGCCGCCCGCGACGGCGCGTGGTCCATCATCGTCGCGTCCCCGTCCGAGATCGTCAGCGCCGCCGATCCCGCCTTCGCCGCCGATCCGCTTGCCGCCCTGCGCGCGCGGATCGCGCCCCCGGCGTCGGACATGTCGGAGGCGGACTTGGCGGCGTTTCCTTTCGTTTCCGGCCTGATCGGCTTTGCCGGCTACGAGGCGGCGCGGTTCGTCGAGCCGTCCCTGCGTCTGCCCGCCTCGCCGCTTGCGTTGCCCGATCTGGCGTTCGGGCGGTACGAGGCGGCGGCGGCGTTCTCGCGGCGGCGCCGCCGGGCGTGGATCGTCGGCCGCGACGCGCGGGCCTGCGCGCGGTTGCGCGACGCGCTGGAGGCGGGCCATGCGGGCGTCGATGCCGGGCGGTGCGCGGCGCCCTCCGCGTTCGGCGCCGCCGCGTCGAATATCGCGCCGGACGCCTACCGCGCGGCGGTCGCCGGGGTCATCGAGGATATTCTTGACGGGGAGTATTACCAGGCCAACCTTTCTCACCGGCTGTCGGCTCGTGCGCAACGGGCGTTTTCGAGCTACGATCTGTTTCGCGTCATGGCGCGCGACAGCGACGCGGATTTTGCGGCCCTGCTGCAGTATCCCGAGGGCGACATCCTCTCCAATTCGCCGGAGCGTTTCTTTCGCATCGACCTGACGCCGGCGGGGGAGCAGCGCATCGTCGCCGAGCCGGTCAAGGGAACGCGGCCGCGCGGGCGGACGCCGGCGGAAGACGCGCGCCTCGCAGAAGATCTGTTCTCGGATCAAAAAGATCGTGCAGAGAACGTCATGATCGCCGACCTGATGCGCAACGATCTGTCCCGCATCTGCCGGGACCGGTCGATATGCGAGGAGGCGATTTGCGAGCTGCGGTCATACGCGAACGTGCATCATCTCGTCTCTCGGATCAGCGGCGTTCTGCGGCCGGGCGCGAATGCGGTCGACGCATTCGCCGCGCTGTTTCCCTGCGGATCGATCACCGGCGCCCCCAAGCTTGCGGCGATGGAGGCGATCGCGCGGATCGAGGGCGTCGGTCGCGGCCCTTACTGCGGTGCAGTGGGGTATATCGACGATCGCGGCAATGCGGATTTCGCCGTCGCCATCCGCACCGCCGTTACGACGCCCGACAGGCGCTGTCTGGTCGCGCCCGTCGGCGGCGGCGTGACGCTGCAATCAAGTCCGTGTAGCGAGTATAAGGAAACCATCGACAAGGCCAGGGACACCCTTGGCGCGCTGGGCGTCGCCTTGCCCGACGCGATGGAGGCTGTTTCGTGATCCTCGTGATCGACAATTACGATTCCTTTGTGCACAATCTCGCCCGCTATGTGCGCCTGGCCGGAGCCGAAACGCACATTATACGGAACGACGCCGTCACCGTGGGCGACGCGCTGGCGCTGGCTCCGTCGGGGGTCGTGATCTCGCCGGGGCCGAAAGGCCCTGGGGAGGCGGGCGTTTCCATGGACATCATCCGGGCGCTGCCGGGCGACACGCCGCTTCTCGGCGTGTGTCTCGGCCACCAGTGCCTTGTCCGGGCGTTCGGCGGCGCGGTTGAGCGCGCGCGGCGGCCGCTGCATGGGCTGTCGAGCGTGTTGCGTCATGACGGGAGCGGATTGTTCGCAGGCGTTGCATCGCCGACCGAGATCGGGCGCTATCACTCGCTGATCGCGACGCCGGCGCCGGACGGCGAGATCGCGCCGGTTGCGTGGAGCGAGGAGGGCGAGGTGATGGCGGTCGCGCATCGCGCAAGGCCGTGGTTCGGCGTTCAGTTCCACCCGGAATCGCTGTTGACGACGGAGGGCCTGAAAATGATCGGCAATTTTATCGCCTGCTGTAAAGACCGGCGCGGCGCATGACCTTCTGGTTGAACGGCGCGTTTCGGGAAGAGACCCGCGCGATCGACGTGGCTGATCGCGGTTTCCTGCTGGGCGACGGGGTTTTCGAGACCATATTGCTTGTCGACGGGGTTCCCGCATTCTGGGACGCGCATCGCGCGCGGCTCGACGACGCGCTGGAAGCGCTGCGTTTCCCGGTGCGGTCGGATGCGTTTGCGCTGACTGCGGCGCGCGAGCTTGCGGCGCGCGCCCGTGCGGACGCCGGCGCAGGCGTCCTGCGCCTGACGGTCGCCCGCGGGCCCGCGGGGCGCGGCCTTGCTCCGCCCGTTCCGGCCGAGGCCGCGCCGACGCTGTTGATGACGGCGCAGGCGATGGCGCCGTATCCTGACGAACCGGCGGCGCTGGTGGTGAGCAAAGTGCGCAGGAGTTCGGCGAGCCTGTCGTCGCGCTTCAAGACGGCGACATATCTCGACAACCTCATGGCGCGGGGCGATGCGGCCGCCGCCGGCGCGGACGACGCGCTCATGCTCAACGAGCGCGGGCGCGTCGTCTGCGCTTCGGCGGCGAATGTTTTTGTGCTGAAGGATGACGCGACGCTTGCGACCCCGCCTGTTGGGGAAGGGGCGCTGCCGGGGACCGTGCGCGCGCTCCTGTTGGCGCGGGGGGCCGAAGCCGGCTTCGCCGTGCGCGAGGCGGCGCTCGCCCCCGCCGAACTGTCCGGGCGGGCCTTGATTCTGACCAACAGCCTGATGGGCGTGCGGCCGGCCGTCATCGGCGGCGTCGCTGCGCCGACCCGCGCGGACGCGCTCCTGTCGCGCCTGCAAATGTGGTATAGGGCGGTCCTCACCGAGGATGTCGAACAGCGCGCGAGGCAGCTTTGAAGTCGTTCCAGATCACCGAGACGCAAATCGCGGGAATCATCGGCGCCGCCGCGGCGGACGAGCTTTCCCGGCGGTTCAACCGCCATTTCGATTTTCTGACCATCGCCGCCTGGGCCTCGCCCGAAACGCCTCTCGGCGCCGGCGGACTGGACCTGAACGGGGAGGAGCGCGAAGCCTGCATTCGCCGCATCGCCGATTTTTTCGGCATGGACGATGCGCCCCTCGCCGATCCGTCTGCGGAGCGTATCGCCGACTGGGCCGCTGCGACCGCCCAGGCCGTGTCGACCCGGCTGGAGCGGTTTTCCTTCAAATCCGCGGCGCGCGACGCTCGCGACGGGTCGTGCGTCCACGCCGCCGAGGACATTTTCCAGGATGCGGCGGCGGCGGCGAACCTCCTCTATGGCCGGCGCCGGCTCCTGTCGTTCGTCGCGCCGCACAGCCTTCTTGGATTCGAGCTTTCGGTGCTGACGCCGAATCTGTTGCGGATCGATGCGGTCGACGCGCGGGGCATGACGCCGGAAGCGCTCTCGCAAACGCTTAAATTCGGCGACGTTCTCGTCGCCACGCCGTCCCTGTGGCGCTACATGATGCGCGAAACCCTGACGGCGCCGGACAATGTGATGGCGGTCTCGTTCGGCGAGCCGATGACGCCCGACCTTGCTGTGGAAATGCGCAAGAGCGGTTTCGGCGTCATGCGCGAGCTGTACGGATCAACGGAAACCGGCCTTGTCGGCTGGCGCGACGCCCCGGCGGACCCCTTCCTTCTGTGCGATCACTGGCGGCGCAGCGAAGACGCCCTGATGCGCGAGGGCGCGGACGGGCGGGCCCGGGCGATCACCGCCATGGACGTGATCGAGTGGATCGACGAGCGCCGGTTCCGCCTGTTGGGCCGCAAGGACGGCGCGGTGCAGATCGGCGCGGTGAATGTCTTCCCCGACGAGGTGGCGCGCGCCCTGCGCGGCCATGACATGATCGCCGCCTGCGAGGTGGTCGACGGGCGGCGCGGCGACGGCGTGAACCGTCTCATCGCCAATATCGTTCTTGAAAAAGGCGCGGCGCCGAACGAAAGAACGGCGCGCGACATCGACGCCTGGTGCCGACGCAATCTGCGCCAGCAGGAACGCCCGAGGATCTATAATTTCGTTGACGCCCTCGATGCGCGACCGCCCGCGCCGCCGGTTGCTTCGACCCCGGCGGGCACGGGCAAAGAACCGCACACGAATTAACCGTCCCGGTTAACTGTCCCCGCCGGCTGCGGCGGCGGCCTGGCCGAATTTCGACTGGACCTGCGCCGTTACGCCGTTGAACACCACCGGATCGTCGCCGACGGTGACCGTGGCCTCGCAATTGTCCGTGCAGTTATAGGTCGTGCGCGCCACGCCGCGGTGAACCACCAGCATGTCCGCGCTCGCCGTGCGCACGCGCACGATCAGATTTTTGATGGTCTCGCCGTTTTCGTCGAAAAAGAAGATGTTTGTCAGGCCCGGCCCCTTGCCGAACAGGAGGAGGGTTGAATCGTCTTCCACGCGGATATCCGCGATCGACGGATTGCCCACGACGATTTTCTGCGCGGCGGTTTCCAATTTGTAAGGACGCACCTGGTCCATCGTCACCCAGATCTGCTCGGCGGCGGCGCCGGCGCTAGATATCGCAAAAAGCGCCGCGGCGATGACAATGCTGCGCATGGCCTGTTCCTCTCGTTAAACGTCAGCGAGCCTAAGCCCGAGGTGTCAACGAACGTTTAAGGCCGTTCTCCGCATTGACGGGACCGGCCCCGGACGGAAGCGGCGGATTGCGCCTACCTGCTTTACCGAGCTTTAAATCGCCGTTGCTAGCACCGTAGGCATGCCGGCTTGCGCGCCGGCGGAGAGCCCCCATGCCCGCAACCATGTCCGCAACGCCGGTTATCGCCAACGCAGACGAGGACGTGTCCGACGACGCGCCGGGGGACGTCCTTGAGGCGGCGCCCCTGTTCGAGGGCCTGCCTCGCAAGGTGGTCGAGAACCTGCGGGAAAACAGCGAACGGCGCCGTTACAGCGCCGGCCACACCGTTTTTTCCATGGGCCAGTATGACGGCGACGAATTCCTGATCGTCCTGTCGGGCGCGTTGCAATTGAATATCGTCGACGCGGAGAACGGCGAAATGGTGATCGAGCGCTTCGGGCCCGGCGCGGTGTTCGGCCTTGAAGCCGCGTTCAGCGACGAGATCGACGCGATCTGTCCGCGCGTGGCGGTGACCGCCGCCGACGAGGCGCAGGTGCTCGCCATTGAAATGGAACCCTTCCGCAAGCTCGCCGCCGCGCGTCCGTCATTGATGCGCAACATCGCCCGTTGCCTCGCCCGCGACGCGGCGGCGCTGCGGTTCAACCGCCAGGCGCCGCAGACGCCGCCCGAACAACGGGTCTTCGCGGCGCTGATGGAGTTTGTCGAGCGCGCGCCCGCGAGCGGCGAATGGCGTATCGAGAAAATGCCCAAGCATCGCGAACTGGCCGAGCGCGCCGGCGTCGAGGAGGCGGAAGCGGCAAGCGCCGTCGCCGCCCTGATCCAGGACGGTGTGGCGCGGCGCGACTATCCGGCGCTTGTCGTTAATGACATCCGCCGGCTGAACACGCTTGCCGGACTTGGTTAACGCGCGGTTCGCACAAACATTTCGTACGGACGCGCCGTCCGGATGCCGGGGGCGGCGCGCAAAGCCGAGGGGGCGCGCCTGGGAACGGCGCGCGCGATCGGTGCGGTTTTTCGCTTTTGCCTAACTCGCCATTAACAGGCCGGGCCGTAGACTTGCGCGAGTAGTATGATCGGAGTTGGTTCCGTGCTTGCGTATCTGTCCCTATCCGTCCTTCCCGCCGCGTTACTCATCGCGGCGGCCAACGATCTTTATGAGTTCAAGATCCCGAACTGGATCGCGATCACCATGATCTGCGCCTATCCGGTGGCGGGCGTCGCGGTCAGCGCGCCGCCGCAAATCATCCTTGAAGGGTTCATCATCGGCGCGGCGGCGCTGACGCTCGGATTCGCGCTGTTCGCCGGACGCATCGTCGGCGGCGGGGACGCCAAGCTGCTCGCCGCGACCGCGCCGTGGCTGGGCGCCAGCGGGGTCGGGCCGTTTCTTCTCTATACGGCCTTTGCCGGGCTCGCGTTAACCGTCGCGATGATCATGTTCCGCAAAACGCCGATCCTGCCGATCTACGCCCATGCGCCCTGGATCATCCGCCTGCATGAACGCAAGGGCGACCTGCCTTACGGCGTCGCAATCGCGGCGGGCGGACTTGTTAGCTTTTCCCAAACGCCTTTCTTCCAATTGGCCTTTGGCGGTTAACAAGACCGGTTAACGCACTTTTGAGGACTTTGCGCGAGCATCGCTCCAAAGACCATCCGCACGCGGCGGCGTATACGCGAAAGTAGGCTCTCATGAATATAAACCGCATCGCTATCCTGGGGCTGGCGCTGGTGGCCGGCGGCGCAGCATTTTTCCTGATGATGAGCGGTCAGGAGCCGACCCAGGAACCGGTCAGGATTATCGAGCCCGTCAAGGAAGAAACGGTGCGCGTGCTCGTGGCCGGCCGGAACATGACGCGGGGAGACCGTTTGTCTCCTGAGGATACGACCTGGGTCGCGTGGCCGAAAAAGAACGTTCAGCAGGGGTTTATCACCAACGACAATCCGGAAGCGCGCGAAGAGCTGTCGAACGCCGTCGCCCGCTCGATGATGGTCGCGGGCGAACCGCTGGTCGAGGCCAAGATCGTCCGCGCCGGCTCTTCGGGGCTGATGGCCGCGCTCCTGTCGCCCGGCATGCGCGCGGTGACGGTTCGCGTTAACGCGGAATCCGCGTCCGGAGGATTTATCCTGCCCGGCGACCGGGTCGACATCCATTACGCCGAGCGCGACGACAACGACAAGGTGAGGCTGACGCCGGTCAATGAAGATATCCGCGTCCTGGCGATCGACACGGCTTATGTCGAGGACCCCGAAGTGGCGCATATCGAAGGCAGCAACGTCACGCTTGAGATGACGCCGCAGGACGCGGAGTACATCATCGCCGCGCGCAACTCCCGAGGCTCGATTCAGCTCACCCTGCGGAGCATTTTCGAGCCGGAAACCCAGATATCGCAAACGCGCCGCAGAGAAATTCAGGTGATCCGCTATGGGCGCTCGTAAGATGAAGGCCATCCCGATCAAGTCCGGCGCCGCGGGCGCGTTCGCCGCCGCGTTCTGCGCGCTGCTCGCGCTCGCCGTGACGGCGTCGCCCGCCGCCGCGCAGCGCGGCGCCTATCCGGTCACGATTGACGGCGGCGGCGAGACGGCCGTTTCAAAAAGCCTCGTGCTGCCGCTCAACAAGGCGGCGATCGTCGAACTGCCCCAGGCGGCGGCGGATGTGCTCGTCTCGCAACCGACCGTCGTCGACGCCGTCGTGCGCTCGCCGCGCCGGGTGTACCTCCTGGGACTGACCATCGGACAGACCAACGCCTTCTTTTTCGATTCCCGCGGCCGGCAGATTCTCAACCTCGAGATCCAGGTGGAGCGGGATGTTGACGCCCTCACGGGCGTGTTGCGCCGGGTGATGCCGGACAGCCGCATCGAGGTGGAGGCGATTAACGACAATCTGATTCTTCGCGGCGACGTCCAGACCGCCAGCGAAGCGGAAAACGCGCGGCTTCTGGCGGCCCGCTTCGTCGATGGCGACGACGAAAAGGTCATCAATATGCTGAGCATTCGCGATCGCGCGCAGGTGATGCTGAAGGTGCGCATCGTTGAAATGCAGCGCCAGCTCCTGAAACAGCTTGGCGTCCAGACGAACGGAACGGTCCGTCTTTCCAATGCGTCGTTCAATTTCGCCGCCGCCAATGCGATCAGCAACGCCGGCGGCCTCGCCGTGGATGGAAGCCGGACCGGTTCCGGCAACCTTGAGGATATCGACGCCAGCCTCCAGGCGTTTGAATCGACCGGTCTCGTGCGCGTTCTCGCCGAGCCGAACCTGACCGCGCTTTCCGGCGAATCGGCGCGCTTCCTGGCGGGCGGCGAATTCCCCGTGCCCGTGGGACAGGACGACGGCGTGATCACCATCGAATTCAAGGAATTCGGCGTCGGTCTCGGCTTCACGCCGCTGGTCCTGGGCAAGGGCCGCATCAACCTGAAGGTCGCGACCGAGGTCAGCGAGATCACCACGGAAAACTCGTTCTTCATCCCTGGCGAGACGACGTTCGACGCCGATGGCAATCCGGTGACGACGGCGGGGCTTTCCATCCCCGGCCTTTCGGTTCGCCGCGCGAACACGGTGGTCGAATTGCCTTCCGGCGGCAGCCTGATGATGGCGGGCCTGTTGCAGGAAGACCTGCGCGCCAATATCGACGGCGTGCCCGGCATGAAGGACGTGCCGGTGCTCGGCCAGCTTTTCCGTAGCCGGAGCTACAACAATAATGAAACCGAACTGGTCGTTCTGGTGACGCCCTATCTGGTCGATCCGTCCCATGCGAACCAGTTGACGGACCCGTCGGAAGGGTTCGTGCCGGCAAGCGACGCGCAGTCGGTTCTGCTGGGCAAGATGATTTCAACCTACGGCCTCGCCGGGGCGGGCGTTCAGGAAGCCTCGTTGCAGGGGCCGCTGGGCTTTATTCTCGATTAGGAAGGCGAACGCGATGACGAACCACATGAAACAGGCCTCGATCGCTCTTTGCGCCCTCGCGCTCGCCGCATGTACCGGCGGCCCCTTCAACGGCCCTGAACACGCCGAGACGGTTGCGACGATGCACCCGATTTCGGTCGACAGCCAGGTCGTCACCCTGACGATCGACGCCGATCCGTCCACGACGGACCTTTCCGATACGGACCGCGCCCGGCTTCGCGCCTTCGTCGCGTCCTACATGAACAACGGGCACGGGCCGCTGACGATCACTGCGCCGTCAGGCGGGGCGGGCGACTTTGACGGTCAGGAGGCCGCCTCGGACATCCGCAAGGCGCTGCATGACGCCGGTGCGCCGTGGTCGTCCCTGACCGGCGCCACCTACCGCACCGGCGCGCAGACCGGCCAGCTGGTGATGTCGTTTACCCGGTATGTGGCCACGCCGAGCGAGTGCGGCGTGTGGAAAGGTCTCAAGGAGCGCGATTACCGGAACCTGCGCACGCCGAATTTCGGCTGCGCCACCATGAACAACATCGCGGCGATGGTCGGCGACCCGCGCGACCTTGTGGCGCCGGCCGCGGAAGACGAACGCGATGCGGCGCTCGCGGCGCGCGGCGTGCGGCTCTACCGCGAGGGGGAGGTCACCGCCTCGCAGGTTGACGGCAACATCCAGCCCAACGCCGCAGGACAATAATAAAGGATGCGCATAAGGGGAGGCGCAGGGAGTACACCATGAATGACGCTGTGAAATCCGCTTACCATAGCGATGAAGACGAGGAAGGCGTCGCCGACGGCGCCGCCAGTCTCGGCCCGGACGGCGGCCCGGCGTCAACGCGCGCGCATGACCAGGTCGCTTATGACGACGAGACCTGGCTCGACGAGGAGATTTCCGACGAAGAACTCGCCGCGCTGGGCGAGGAAGACTTCGACGACGCCGGTTTTGGCGAAGAAGATTTCAGCGCCGAAGATTTCGCCGAAGACGATTTCGCCGAAGAAGATTTCAGCGCCGGGGACTTTGAGGGGGAGGCCCTCGGCGACGATCCCTTGCTGAACGAGGCCGGCGCCCTCGATAATTATTCCAGAGACGGATTTTCCGAAGACGATTTCGCCGAGGGTGATTTTACTGCGGGCGACTTTTCGGAAGAAGAGATGTTCGAGGACGATATCGACGCGTCTTTTGACGGCCTGGAAGAAGCGGACGTCGATCCCCATACCGGTCCCGAAGACGGCGGCGCCCATGACGAGACGATGGCGGCCGGCGCGCGCCACGCCCTGCAACAGGTTGCGCCGGCGCGGGCCGTCGCCCGCGGCGAAGCGGCCGAGCCGCAGGCGCAAGGCGCCGGCGCGCTGGTCGCGGCGGACGACGTCTATGGCGGCGAGATCACCGACCTTGGAGAAGGCGAGGTCGATCACCGCCCGGTGCCGCGGATTTCGATTCATGCTTTTTGCGAAACGCCGGCGACGACGGAACTCCTGGAAAAGGCTGCCGTCGACCGCCGCCTGGCGAAAACCCACCTGACGATCCACATGGGCGGCGTCGCCAAGGCCATCGACCAGTTTCAGACCGCGGCGACGCCGAACCTGATCATCCTCGAAACCCTCGCCAGCGGGGCGGAGATTTTCACGCAGCTTTCGGAATTGGCCGAGGTGTGCGACCCCTCGACCAAGGTCATCATTGTCGGACAGGTCAACGATATCATTCTGTACCGGGAGCTTATCCGGCAGGGCGTCAGCGAATACATCGTGCGGCCGCGCTCGCCGCTGCAACTCATCAAGACGATCGCCGATCTTTACGTCGACCCGGCTGCGCCGCCGATCGGCAAGACCATCGCCTTTGTCGGCGCACGCGGCGGCGTCGGTTCGTCCACCGTCGCGCACAATGTCGCGTGGTGCACGGCCGAGGAGTTCAAAAGCTCGACGATCATTCTCGACCTTGACCTGCCGTTCGGCACGGCGAGCCTCGATTTCGATCAGGAAGCCTCGGCGGGCCTGTTCGAGGCGCTGTCCTCGCCCGAACGGCTTGACGACGTGCTTCTCGACCGGCTCCTGCAAAAGCATACGGATTATCTGAGCCTGTTCACCGCGCCGAGCATGCTCGATCGCGATTACGATCTCGACGAGCAGGCGTTCGAAACCGTGGTCGACGTGGTCCGCAGCGCCGCGCCGACCGTCGTCGTCGACGTTCCCCATATCTGGACCAACTGGTCCAAGCGCATCCTGATGAGCGCGGACGAAATCGTCATCACCGCGACCCCCGATCTTGCGTCCTTCCGCAACACCAAGAACCTGATCGACAGCCTCAACGGCGCGCGCCCGAACGATTCGTCGCCGACTCTCGTCATCAACCAGTTCGACTCGAAGATGTCGGCGGTGCAGCCCGACCAGTTCGCCGAGCATGTCGGCATCGAGCCGGCGCAGGTTCTTGCATGGGAGCCGCAGCTTTTCGCGGCGGCGGCCACCAACGCCGCGCCCCTGCTTGAAGTCGGCCCGAAAACGAAGACCGCCATCGCGCTTCAGGAACTCGCCGCCGATCTGATCGGCCGGACCGAAGCCGGCATTGCGAAACCGAAGTTCAGCCTCGCCGGGTTGTTCAAGAAAAGAAAGTAGGGTTGACCGATGTTCGGACGCAGAACGGCTCCTGCGCAACCGCCCGCCGCCCCGGCGTCGAAGCCGGCAAAGCCCGCCGCGCCGAAACCCGCGCCGGCGCAGGCGAAGAAGCGGCCCGCCGACGCGCCGGCTGCGCCGCCGCGCGTCGCCGCGCCGGCCCCGAAACCGTCGGAACAGCCGGTCGAAATCGGCGGGCGCAGCGACGAGTATTTTCAGACCAAGACGACGATTTTCAACGCGCTGATCGATACGATCGACCTGTCGCAACTGGCGCAACTGGATACGGAATCGGCGGCGGAGGAAATCCGCGACATCGTCAACGAGATCATCTCGATCAAGAACGTCCAGATGTCGATCGCCGAGCAGGAAGCGCTGTTGCAGGACATCTGCAACGACGTTCTGGGATACGGCCCGCTGGAGCCGTTGCTCGCCCGCGACGACATCGCCGATATCATGGTCAACGGATCGAGCCGGGTCTTCATCGAGGTCGGCGGTAAAATTCAGCTTACGAATGTCCGCTTCCGCGACAACGCCCAGTTGATGAACATCTGCCAGCGGATCGTAAGCCAGGTCGGCCGTCGCGTCGACGAAGCCAGTCCGATCTGCGACGCGCGCCTGCCCGACGGCTCGCGGGTCAACGTGATTGCGCCGCCGCTGTCGATCGACGGCGCCGCCCTCACCATTCGTAAGTTCAAGAAAGACAAGCTGCGCATTCAGGATCTCGTCAATTTCGGCTCCATCTCGCCGGAAGGCGCGAAGGTGCTGGAGATCATCGGCCATTGCCGCATCAACACGCTGATTTCCGGCGGTACGGGTTCGGGTAAGACGACCCTTCTGAACTGCATGACCGGCTTTATCGAGCATGACGAGCGCATCATCACCTGCGAGGACGCGGCGGAACTTCAATTGCAACAGCCTCACGTGGTGCGCCTTGAAACCCGTCCGCCGAACCTCGAAGGGCAGGGCGAAGTCACCATGCGCGACCTGGTCAAGAACTGTCTGCGGATGCGTCCTGAACGGATCATCGTCGGCGAGGTTCGCGGACCGGAAGCGTTCGACCTGCTTCAGGCGATGAACACCGGCCATGACGGCTCCATGGGCACCCTGCACGCCAACAGCCCGCGCGAAGCCTTGCAACGGGTCGAATCCATGATCACCATGGGCGGCTACAACCTGCCGTCGAAAACGATCCGTGAGATGATTGTCGGTTCGATCGACGTGGTGATCCAGGCGGCGCGCCTGCGCGACGGTTCGCGCCGGATCACCCATATTACGGAGGTTCTCGGCACCGAGGGCGACACCATCATCACGCAGGATCTGTTCGTCTACGATATCACGGGCGAGGACGATAATGGCGGCATTATCGGCGGCCACAAATCCACCGGCATCGCCCGGCCGGCGTTCTGGGACAGGGCGAAGTATTACGGCAAGGAAGCCGAACTCGCCGGCGCCCTCGACGCCGCCGCGGAGTGACGCCGATGAGCCAGAATCTCATTATCATCGCGGGACTGGGGCTTTTCTGCTTCGCGGCGCTGGCTTTCGTGCTGCTGGCGCCGACCGAGCAGGACAAGGCCAAGAAACGTCTTGGCTCGCTGAAAGCGGCCGGTTCGGGCGGGCGTCGGGGCGTCAGCGCCGCCAACACCGAGGCGCAGAACAAGGAGCGGCGCAAAAAACTCGCCGAGTCCCTTGCGCATATCGAGGACAAGACCAAGAACCTGAAAAAGAAAAAGCGTCTGTCGATGGAGCAGATGCTGGAGCAGGCCGGACTTTCCGTTAAGAAAGAGCATTTTTACCTCGCCTCCCTGGTGCTGGCGCTCATCTTCGGCCTGGTCGGCCTGTTGTCCGGGCAACAGCTCTGGGTCACCGGCCTTCTCTTGGTGATCGGCGGGCTGGGCTTTCCGCGCTGGGTCGTCAATTTTCTCCGCAAGAAACGGCAGAAAAAGTTCGTTGACGAATTTTCCAACGCCATCGACGTGATCGTGCGCGGGGTGAAATCGGGCCTGCCGGTGAACGAGTGCCTGAAGATCATCGCGCGCGAGGCGCCGCGCCCTGTATGCGACGAATTCCATATCCTGACCGAGGGGCTGCGCGTCGGCCTGTCGCTAGAGCAGGCGCTGGAGCGCATGCATGAGCGCATGCCGGTGCAGGAAGTCAATTTTTTCGGCATCGTCTTGCTGATCCAGCAGCAGACCGGCGGCAACCTCGCCGAGGCGCTGGGCAATCTCGGCAACGTCCTGCGGGGACGCAAGCTGATGGAAGGCAAGATCAAGGCGCTTTCCGCCGAGGCGAAGGCGTCGGCGTACATTATCGGTTCCCTGCCGTTTCTCGTCATGGGCGCGGTTCAGCTCGCCTCGCCGGATTATCTGACCCCGTTGTTTACGACCTCGACCGGGAATTTCGTGTTGATCGGCGCGGGCATGTGGATGTGCACCGGCATCTTCGTGATGAACAAGATGATGCAGATCAAGGTCTAGGGGGCGGGCATGGAAGCGATTATCGATGCGGTGACGGACCGGAGTTTCCAGATCGCGGTGCTTGTTTCCCTCGCCGCAGTCGGAACGGTTTTTACCGTACTCGAACCGTTTCTGGTCAAGGACAAGCTGAAAGAGCGCCTGAAGTCCGTCGGCAATTACCGCGACAGCCTGCGCCAGCAGCAGCGCGAGATGCTGGCGAAGAAGAGCAATCCGCGCCTGCGCCAGACATCGCCGCAGGGGGCCCTGAAAGAGGTCGTTGAAAACCTCAAGCTGCTGGAAGTCTTCGACGCGGAATCGGCGCGCAAGAAACTGATGATGGCCGGCCATCGGGGGCAGGGGCCGGTGTTCGTGTTCATGGCGGCGCGCCTGGGGCTTCCCTTCGTGATGGCGGCGGTCGTCGGCGTTTACGTCTACCTGCTCGACGGATTTCAACTCGACAGTCTTGGCCGGCTTCTGGCCACGGTGGGCAGTTTTCTTTCTGGCACCTATCTGCCGAACATCTACATTTCCAACGCCGTCACGAAACGTCAGCATGCGATCCAGATGGCGTGGCCGGACGCGCTCGACCTGTTGCTGATCTGCGTTGAATCCGGCATGTCGATCGAGGCGGCGTTCCAGAAGGTCGGTGAGGAAGTCGGTCCCAATTGTCCGGAACTCGCCGAGGAGCTTGGCCTGACGACGGCGGAGCTTTCCTATCTTCAGGAACGCAAGATGGCCTATGTGAACCTCGCCTCGCGTACCGGCCTCGACAGTGTGAAGGCGGTCGTCACGGCGCTGATCCAGTCGGAAAAATACGGCACGCCCCTCGGCCAGAGCCTGCGCGTCATGGCGGACGAAAGCCGGGATCTGCGCATGCAGGAAGCGGAGAAAAAGGCCGCCGCCCTGCCGCCGAAACTCACTGTGCCGATGATCGGTTTCTTCCTGCCGGTCCTGTTCGCGGTGATCCTGTCGCCTGCGATCATGGGCATTATGGCGATGGAGTAAATTTGAGGGGGAGCGCGACCTGTCTGCGCCGCCGCGGATTTACTCCGCTTCAAGATCCGTAATCTGATCGAGCGCTTCGTAAAGCGGCAGCTCGCCGGCGGCGACGCGCTCGCGCGAGGGCGCCGCCTGGCCGAGGCGCGCGCGGTAGATCCAGAAATTTGTCAGCACCTTCTCGACGAAATTGCGGCTTTCGCGGTTCGGAATGCTTTCGATGAACAACAAAGGATCGTCGATGGCGACGTCGCGTTTCCAGCGGCGCAGATTCCCCGGTCCGCCGTTATAGGCGGCGGCGAGATGGAAAAGATCGCCTTGCGCGGCGCCATTGACGAGATAGGTCACGTAGCGCTGGCCGAGCGACATGTTGAGCGAGGGATCGTAAAGACGGTCCCGTCCGCTGCTGTAGCGCAGCGACCGGTCCTTGGCGATATAGCTGGCGGTGCGCGGCATGAGCTGCATCAGGCCGCGGGCGCCGACGCGGCTGGTCGCCTCGACCTTGAACTTCGATTCCTGGCGCATCAGCGCGTAGAGCAGCGCCCGGTCGACCTTGAAGCCGTCCTGCGGCCTGTAGCCGGGCACCGGGAACAGCCCTGCTTCCAGATGGCGCCCCTCGCCGGCCAGGGCGATGTCGATTTGCGCCGCGGGCAGATCAAGCGCCGCCGCCACGCCGAGAAGGGTTCCGTCCATCTCCCGCGGGATTGCGCCGTTCGCCCAGCGCATCTCCACATCGGCGTCGTCGCGGCGGCCCGCCTGCCATAGGGCGACGGCGCGCGCAACGCGCGGCGCGCTCGCCGCCAGGGCGTCGAACGCTTCGCGCGTGACGTCCGGCGCGCGCCAGTTGTAGTCGTAGTCGCGTCCCAGCTGGGCGAGGGCGAGCTGGCCGTAGAACGTGAACGGAAAGCCGGCGGCGATTTCGAGATTGGGCGTGACGTCCGCGCCCTTGCCCCCCGCAAGCGCGGTGCGCGCCGCCCAGAAGGCGCCGGCGGCGCGCAAATCATCATCCTGATAAGGAGTCGCGGCCATGGCGGTGAAATAGGCGTGCGCGGCGTCCAGGTCGTCGCGGCGGAAGGCGATCAGCCCCGCGATCCAATAGGCGAGCACCGCGCTGTCGCCGTTGCGGTCGGCGGAGGCTTCGGCCAGTTCCCGCGCGCGATCGACATATCCCTGGTAGTAAAGGCTCGCCGCGATCCATGACCGCATGCGGTCATATTGTCGTTCGGTAATGGTCCGCCGCGCGAGATGCCTGTCGATTTCCTTCAGCGCGGCGATGGCGCGCTCGCGGCCCGCGAGATAGCGCACCCGTCCCTCGATCTGGCGCAGCCGCGGGCGGCTCTTTTGTTCGTAATCGGCGATGAGATCCGGGTGCAGATTGTCGTCCTTCGGCGCGCTCGGCCACTGGCGGGGAATCGGCCGTTGCGGCGAGGATTCCCCGCGCGGGCGCCGCCTCAGGGCGAGGCGATAGATTTTATCCGCTTCCGGATGGTCGGCGTAATAGGCCATCCAGCGTTTCAATTCGCCGTATTTCGAGCGATAGGCCGTCGGATGCATGTAGCGCTGATAGAGGACGTAGCCGAGGAGGACGTCGTTTTCGAGCCGGTCGATTTTCGCGTCCGCCGCGCCCCATTGTCCGTCTTCCTGGAGCGCGAAGATTTCGCGGTAAAGCGCGGCGTCTTCGTCGCTGAGGATGCGCATCGGCGCGTCGCGGCGGCTTTCCTCGGCTTGGCCGCTTGCGGCGTCTTCCCGTCCGGCCGCGGTTGCCGCCTGCGCTTCTATCCGCGCCCCTGTCTGGGCTTCTATCTTCTGCGGGGCTTCCTGCGTCAACGCCGGCGCGGCCCCGGCGACGCTCGCCGTCATCGTCAACGCAACAATTCCAAATACGCGGACAAACCCCATTACAAATCCCTGTCGCCAGCGTGTTAACCATGCCAGCCTGTTAACCATGATCGCGGCGCGGCTTTCCAGTCTATGTCAGCCGGTCCGCGCGCCGTCAAATTTCTTTAATGTTACGTAAGGATGTTTAATCTTCCCTTAACTTGGCCTGCAGATTGAGGAGGTCGCTCCAGGCGAGGCGCTTCTGCGCCGGCTGCCGCAACAGGAAAGCCGGGTGAAAGACCGGCAGGGCGGGAACGCGCGCGCCGCCCGGTGTTTCGATCTCCCGCCATACGCCGCGCGCGCGCATGATGCCGGTCACGCCCAGCAGGGCCTGCATCGGCGCGCCGCCGGCGAGCATCACGGCCCTGGGTGCGGTAAGTTCGATCAGCCGGTCGACGAACGGACGGCATATGGCGGTTTCGGCCTGGGTCGGCGTGCGGTTGCCCGGCGGGCGCCAGTAAATCACGTTCGAGATCAGGACGTCGCGCTCGCGCGATCGGTCGATGGCGGCGAGCATCCGGTCGAGGAGCTGGCCGGCGCGCCCGACGAAAGGCTTGCCGATGCGGTCCTCGTCGCGGCCGGGCGCCTCGCCGATCACCAGGAGATCGGCGCCGGGAACGCCGTCGGCGAACACCGTATTGCGCGCGCCGGCCTTGAGCGGGCAGCCCTCGAACGCCGCCACCGCCTTTTCCAGGGCGTCGAAACTGTCGCAGGCGGCGGCGAGGCGCGCCGCCTCGGCGGCGGCTTCGTCCACGCTCGGCGCAGCGGGCGCCGCGGTGAAGAGGCCGGTCTGGGGGCGGCCCGGGGGCGCCCCTCCCGGGCGGGGGGCCGCGCCCTCCCGCGAGGGCGCTGCGGCGGACCGGTTCGCGCCGGCGGGGCCAGATGCGTCTCGCGGTCCGTTCCGGGCGGGCGCCGGCGCCCATGAGTAAAAATCCGCGGGGACGTGGTCGACGGCTTCGTCGACGCCCATCTCCCTGTACCATCGCAGCAATGCGACGACGTTTTGCTCATGATCCGGTTCGCTCACCGGCATGTCCTTATCATCAATCGACGGCGAAGCTAAGGCCGCCCGCCTTTCCGCTGCCCGCCTTCGATAGCATTGGGGCCGGCGATTTTCCGGCCGCCCGGGCCGCTGCTTTAACCGGCGCCGTCACGGACTTTTGACCCGTGTTTTCTTTAGCGATTGGCTGTCGCCGCCGGACCCGGCGGCCGTCCGGCGCGAGGCGCGGCGCCAGGCGCCATGGCCTTTTGCCGCATTTTTTGCCAGAACCGCATGACGGAACATCGCGTACGCTGAACTGGAAAAAAAAAGAGAGAGATCAATGGCCTTTGAAGCGCCCGAACGGGAAGCCATGGAAATCGACGTTGTGATCGTTGGCGCCGGCCCGGCGGGGCTGTCCGCGGCGATCCGGCTGAAACAGCTCGCCGCCGAAAAGGGCGAGGATCTGGCCGTGGTGGTCGTCGAAAAGGGGTCCGAGGTCGGCGCCCATATCCTGTCCGGCGCGGTGCTGGACCCGTCGGGCCTCGACAGGCTGTTCCCGGACTGGCGCGAGATGGACGGCGCGCCGACGGATACGCCGGTGGTTTCCGAGGACTTCAAGCTGATGGGCGCGGGCGGATCGATTTCGCTGCCGGTCGCCGCCATGCCGCCGATGGTGAAAAACCACGGCTGTTACATCGTCTCAATGGGCAATGTCTGCCGCTGGCTCGCCGAACAGGCCGAAGGCATGGGCGTGGAGATCTATCCCGGCATGGCCGCCTCGCAGTTGCTCTATCGCGAGGACGGATCTGTGCGCGGCGTCGTCGTCGGCGAGATGGGCGTCGGCAAGGACGGCGAGCCCAAGGACGGCTACGAGCCGGGGATGGAGCTGGTCGGCAAATATGTGCTGATCGCCGAGGGCGTGCGCGGATCGCTGTCGAAACAGCTGATCGCCAAATACGGCCTCGACGCCAACAGCGACCCGCAGAAATACGGCATCGGCCTGAAGGAGCTGTGGGAGATCGCCCCCGAGAAGAGCCGTCCCGGCCATGTTCAGCACAGCTTCGGCTGGCCGCTGACGGACGACGTCGGCGGCGGTTCGTTCCTCTACCATTACAGCGACAACACGATCGCGCTCGGCTTCGTGGTGCACCTGAATTACAAGAATCCGTATCTTTATCCGTATGGAGAGTTTCAGAAGTTCAAGACCCATCCCGAAATCGCCGCGCTTTTGGAAGGCGGCAAGCGCCTTGCCTACGGCTCGCGGGCGATTACCGAGGGCGGGTTCCAGGCGATCCCGAAACTGACCTTTCCGGGCGGCGCGCTGATCGGCTGTTCCGCGGGTTTCGTGAACGTGCCGCGCATCAAGGGCAATCATAACGCGATGCTGACGGGCATGATGGCGGCGGAGGCCGCGTTCGACGCCATCGCTGAAGGCCGCGAAGGCGACGAACTCGACGCCTATGTCGAGGCTTTCAACGCCTCCGCCGTGCGCGAGGAGCTTCAGCGCGCGCGCAACGTCAAGCCGCTCTGGACCAGGTTCGGCACGCTGCTTGGCGGGATCGCGCTTTCGGGCCTCGATCTGTGGACCAACACCGTCCTGTCCGGCTTTTCGGTTTTCGGCACGCTGCGTCACGACAAGACCGATGCGGCGGCGACGGAGCCGGCGGCGCGTCACAGGCCGATCGATTATCCGCGCGCTGACGGGGTCATTACCTTCGACCGGTTGACCAACGTGTCCTTCTCGGCGACCAATCATGAGGAAGACCAGCCGGCGCATCTTAAGCTTAACGATCCCTCAATCCCGATCGGCGTTAATCTTCCCACCTATGCGGAGCCCGCCCAGCGTTACTGCCCGGCCGGGGTGTACGAGGTTTTGACCGATGACGGCGGCGCGAATCCCAAATTCCAGATCAACGCGCAGAACTGCGTGCATTGTAAAACTTGCGACATCAAGGATCCGTCGCAAAATATCGTCTGGACGACACCCGAAGGCGGCGGCGGCCCGAATTACCCGAACATGTGACGGTCGGCGCGCCGGGGCGGGGTTGCCCGGACGCGCCGCGTTTCCGGGCGCCGTCCGCGCCCGGCCCCGCCGCTCGGGGCGGCGGCAACAATGAGGATTGGGATCTTGCCGAGAAAACGCGTCTTTTCAGCGTCTTTAACGTCGGCGCCGCGTCGCCCGGCCATGGCTGCGGCCTGTCTCGCGGCGGCGCTCGCGGCGTCCGCCTGCGTTTCCCCGCCGCGCGAGGAGAGCGTCGTCGGCGATTACCTCTCCGGCCGGTTCGCCGCCCGCGTCAACGATATTGACGGCGCCGCCGAGGCTTTCGCCAGCGCGCACCGCGAAGCGCCGGTCTCCGAGGAGTTGTTGCGCGATGCGTTTTTCTTCCAGCTCGCCGCCGGCCGGGTCGAGGCGGCGGTTTCCCTCGCGCGGGAGCTGATCGCCGAACCCGATCTCGACGACGGGCTTGCGCGCACCGTTCTCGCCGCCGACGCCGTCAAGCGGGGGGCCTACGCCGAAGCGCGGACCCTGCTGGAAGAAGATATCGACGTCAGCTATCTGAGCGCGGCGGTCGCGATTGTCGACGCCTGGGCGCTCGCCGGCCTGGAAGGGCCGAACGCCGCGCGGGCCCTGCTCAGCAAGCCGGCGGCGGAGCTGTCGCGCGGCTTCAACCCGCTGCACGAAGCGCTGCTCGCCGAAAAGGCGGGCGAGGAGGCCGCGGCGCGGGCCGCGTTCCAGGTGTCGGTGCTGGCCCTTGGCGGACCGGTGGCGCGCACCGCCTATGGCGCTTTTCTGGAGCGTTCGGGGGACGAGATCGCGGCGCGGGAATTCTACGACCTGCTCGCCCGCGATCCCGGTCCCGACCGCATCCGCGCGCAACAGGGTGTTGCTCGCCTCGACGCCGGCCGGGCGAGCCAGGCCTTCGCCGGGGTCGCGCCGTCCGAGGGGGCGGCCATTGCCCTTTATTCCATGGGCGCGGCGGTGCACGACCAGTATGTGCGTCAGCGCGAGGCCGCGTCTCGGGCGGGCTTTCGCGTCGGCCCGGTGAATTACAACCTGCCGCTGGCGCTCGTGCAGCTTGCGCTCCACCTCGATCCCGAGCTTGACGACGCCCTGCGGTTCACCGGCTGGATCCTCAACAATTACGGCGAGCACGAAAAGGCGCTTGAGGTGCTGGGCCGGCTGAAGCGGTCTTCGCCCTATTACGAACAGGCGATCATCGACAGGGCGTCCGCGCTGACGGCGCTTGAACGCGACGAGGAGGCGATCGCGCTTCTGAGCAAGGCCATGGCGCGAAACCCCGAGGCGCTGGAGGCCGGCGCCGCGCTTGGCAATCTCCTGGCGACGCGCGAGCGTCATGGGGAGGCGATCGACGCCCTTAACGCCGTCATCGCCCGCCTGCCGGACGAGCCGGACGAGGACGCCTGGCGCTACTACGTCACCCGCGGGGCGTCCTATCTCGCGCTTGACGACTGGCCGCGCGCCGAGGCGGATCTCAAGCGCGCGGTCGACATCGCGCCGGAGGAACCGACCGCGCTCAACTATCTCGGTTATTCTTGGGCCGAGCGCGGGCTTTATCTCGACGAAGCCTTTGCGCTGATCGAAAAGGCGGTTTCCTTGCGTCCGGCCTCGGGCGCGATCATCGACAGCCTGGGCTGGGCGCATTATCAGCTCGGGAACTATGACGACGCCGTCGGCCATCTCGAACACGCGGCTTCCCTGGAGCCGGCCGATCCGACCATTACCGATCACCTTGGCGACGTATACTGGCGGCTCGGTCGCCGGAGCGAAGCGCGGTTCCAGTGGCGGCGCGTCCTTGAACTCGATCCGGACGAGGCCATGGAGGCGGCGGTCGCCGAAAAGCTAAAATCCGGTCTCGCCGACCCGGCGCCTGCGGCGGCAAAAACGCATACGGAATGATTACCGAGACGGCCCCGGCCAAGATCAACCTATACCTCCATGTGGGCCCGGTGCGCGCCGACGGCCTGCATGAGCTGGCGAGTCTGTTCGTCTTCGCCGAGGACGGCGACCGCGTCAGCGCCGCGCCGGCGGCGGGGCTGAGCCTTGAGGTGACGGGCCCTTTCGCGGCCGCGCTCGACGCGCTGCCGGCGGCGGACAATCTGGTCATGCGGGCGGCCGCGCGCCTGCGCGAGGCGGGCGGCGTTGCGGCCGGCGCGGCGTTGACGCTTGAGAAAAACCTGCCGATCGCGGCGGGGATCGGCGGCGGATCGGCGGACGCGGCGGCTGCCCTGCGCGCCCTGGCGCGGCTGTGGACCCTCGATATCGACGAAGCGGCGCTCGCCCGGCTCGCCTTTGCGCTGGGTGCGGACATTCCGGCCTGTCTTGCCGGGACGCCGGTCAATGTCGGCGGCGCCGGCGAGCGGATGACGGCCGGTCCCGCGCTGCCGCCGCTCTGGGTCTGTCTCGTCAATCCGGGCGTCGAAACGCCGACGGGGCCGATTTTTCGCGCGTTCGACGCCGCTCATCCGGCGCCGCCCGAGCCGGTCTTCGCGGCGATCCCGTCATCGCCTCCGCCGTCATCGGCGCCGCGCGCCTACGCCCCCCTCAAGGAGGCCCTGGCGGGGGCGCGCAACGATCTGCAACCTTTCGCGGTCGAGGGCGCGCCGGTCATCGCCGAGGTGCTGGACCTGCTGGACGCGGCGCAGGGCGCGTTCTGCGCGCGCATGTCGGGTTCCGGCGCGACCTGTTTCGCCCTGTTCGAGGCGGAGGACGCGGCGCGCCGCGCTGCGCGGGACGCCCGGTCCCGGGGATGGTGGGCCATGGCTTCGCGCTTGCGGACGGGGTAGAATGGCCGCACGACGCCGCACGGCGCGATTCGTCTTTCTCGTAAGATGAAACTGGCCGATAAGGCGAAACTGGCCGGCGCGCTGAAACTGGAATGAATTCGATGGCGCATGCGCTTGAAGGCCCGATGATCCTCGCCGTCGCCGCATGGCTCGCCTATCTCGTCGCCGCGGCGGGAAGCCGTTTCGCCGCCCAGCTTCGCGCCCTGCGCGACCACCCCAATCACCGCTCCAGCCATACCCGCCCGACGCCGAAAACCGGCGGGATCGCCATTGTCGGCGCCTGGCTGGCGGGCATGTTCGTGCTGGCGGCCTTCACGCCGGCCCGCGACATCGTATCGTATACGGCGCTTTTGTCCGTGTTGGGCCTCGCCGCCCTGGGGCTCGGCTTCGCGGATGATGTGCTGAGCCCGTCGCCACTGTTCAAGTTTGCGGGTCAGATCGCCCTCGCGGCGTTGTTCGCGGCGTGGTTCGGGCCGCTCGCCGCGGCGCCGGCGCCGGGGATCGGCTATGTCGATCTGCCCCCCGCGGTCGGTTTCGCGCTGACGGCGGCGTGGATCGTCGGCTTCATGAACGCTTACAACTTCA
The DNA here is from genome assembly GCA_001657385.1 of Parvularcula sp. BBD 1991-13. GTDB lineage: Bacteria > Pseudomonadota > Alphaproteobacteria > Caulobacterales > Parvularculaceae > Hyphococcus. The sequence goes on from LYSZ01000004.1 coordinate 241,725, forward strand.
TGGACGGCGCCAACGGTCTCGCGTCCGGGACCGCCGCCGCCGCGATGTGCGGCTTTTGCGTTATCGCGGCCTTTTCCGGCGCCTATTTTCCGGCGGCGGCGGCCTTCGTGCTGGCGGCGGCGCTGTTCGGCTTCATGCCCGTGAACATGAGGCGGGGGCGTCTCTTCATGGGCGACAATGGCAGCCAGGGGGTCGGGTTCATCGTCGCCGCGCTTGCGGTCATCGCGGCGAACGGGTCCGACGGACGTGCGAGCGCCCTCGTCGCGCCGGTGATCTTCCTGCCGTTCCTGATGGACGTCGCCGTCACCCTGGCGCACCGGGCGATCCGTAAACAGAACATCCTGTCGGCGCATCGCGAGCATCTCTACCAGCTCATGCTGCGGCTCGGCGCGACGCATGTCGAGGTTGCGGTGATCTACATGGGCCTGACGGCGATCTCGACCGCGGCGGCGATCGTCATGCTCGCCTTGCCCGGCGCCTGGCAGTGGCTGGCGCCGGCGTTGCTCGCGGCGGTCTTCGCCGTTCCGGCCGCGCGCGTCTACCGCCGCGCGGTTCGCGCGGCGCTGTTCTCCGCGCCCGCCCCTGCGGCCAGTTCCGACAAGGCGGTCGAAGCGCCGCGCCAGGCGGCGGAGTAGCCTTGCCGAGGCCGCCGGCGCTGAGGCCGATGGCGTTCAAGGTCAACGGCGTTCAAGGTCAATGGCGTTCAAGGCGATTCACAATCGGCTCCGGATTCTCAAGCGGAGCGCGGCCGCGAACCGCAAAACCGGCGGTCCGCTGTTGCCGCAACACGCTCTAGAAAGCGCGCGATACGGAGGATTCGACGAGATCAGCGAGCGCGGCGGAATACTCGTTACGCGGAACTTCGGAAAGGTTGTCGATCGCCGCCTTCGCGTATCGCCGCGCAAGCGCGATGGTGTCGGCGATGGCGTTGTCGCGCTGCATCAGCTCGCGGGCCCGATCGAAGTCTTCCGCCTCGACCCGTCCCTCGGCGATGACGCGCCGCCAGAACGGTTTTTCTTCCGGCGCGGCGCGGTCCACCGCGTAAACAACCGGCAGGGTCATCTTGCCTTCGCGAAAATCGTCGCCCACGGATTTTCCGAGCGCGCCTTCCGCCCCGGCGTAATCGAGGGCGTCGTCGACCAGTTGATAGGCGACGCCGAGATTGCGCCCGTACTCGCGCAGCGCCGTCTCCCCGGCGGCGCCGGCGCCGGCGATCAGCGCGCCGGCCTGGGCGGCGGCGGCGAACAGGGCCGCGGTCTTGGCCTCGACGACGGCGAGGTACATGTCCACCGTCGCCGCGATGTTTTTCTGGGTCGCCAGTTGCAGGACCTCGCCCTCGGCGATGACGCTGGAGGCGCGCGAGAGCACCTGCAACACCCGCAGATCCTTCGCCGCGACCATCAGCTCGAAGGCGCGCGAAAAGATGAAATCGCCGACGAGGACGCTTTCCTTGTTGCCCCAGATGATGTTGGCGGTCTTCGCCCCGCGGCGCAGGATGGAGGCGTCCACCACGTCGTCATGGAGCAGCGTCGCGCCGTGGATCAGCTCCACCGCGGCGGCGAGCGCCACATGATGGCGTCCGTCGTAGTCGGCGTCCTGTCCGATGAGGCGCGCGGCGGCGAGGGTCAGCATCGGACGGATGCGCTTGCCGCCGGCGTTGATGAGGTGCCCCGCCATTTCCGGGATCATGTCGACCGGCGACTGCATGCGGGCCAGGATCTCCGCGTTCACCGCCTCCAGGTCGCGGGCGGTCAGCGCCCGCAACGCCGCGACCGCGCTCAGGAAATCCGGCGCGCCGTCGGTCTTCGTCGTTTGGCTGCTGGTCGCTGCGACGCCCAAGGAAAAACCTTTCAATAGGTTATCGTCATTACGAGATTGGTGTTAGCGGCAATTCGGGTCAAGAAAAAGCCTTACAAGGCGGTCAGCGGCGAATCACCGCTGTAACATCCCCGTCAGACCGCCGTCGCTTGCAGGCGGACCGTGAGCGGGCGGGCCGCGCGGCCCTCGCGGGGCGTTGAATAATCCGCCCTGGCAGCCTATCTCCGCGCGATGCCTGAGAAAAATACTGTTCTGAAGACGATCTGGCGGGCCTTGCCGTTTACCGGCGGGGACGGTCCGGTAGTGACGGTCCTGACTCTTGAGGGCGTTATCGGAAGCGCGGCGCCGGGGCGGCGCGGGCTCTCCCTTCAGCGATTGGAAAAATCGATCGAAGCGGCGTTTCGGCCCGGCGGTCTCGCGGCGGTGGCGCTGGCGGTGAACTCCCCGGGCGGCTCGCCGGTGCAGTCGCGGCTCATCTACGACGCGATCCGCCGAAAGGCCGAGGAAAAGGACGTGCCGGTGCTGGCTTTCATCGAGGATGTGGGCGCGTCCGGCGGCTATATCCTGGCGCTGGCTGGAGACGAGATTTACGCCGACGAAAGCTCGGTGGTGGGCTCCATCGGGGTCGTCTCCGCCGGCTTCGGCCTGCACGAGGCGATCGCGAGGATCGGCGTCGAACGGCGGGTCTACACCGCCGGCGAAAACAAGGCGATCCTCGATCCGTTCAAACCCGAAGACGAGCGCGACAAGGCGCGCCTCCAGAGCATGCTGGACGAGCTTCACGGGCAGTTCATCGCCATGGTCAAGGCGCGGCGCGAAGCCAGGCTCGGCGACGATCCGGAGCTTTTCTCCGGCGCCTTCTGGACCGGGGCCAGGGCCAAGGAGCTGGGGCTTGTCGACGGAACCGCTCAGCTCGGCGCATTCCTGCGCACGCGCTTCGGAAAACATGTTAAGGTCAAACGTATCGCGCCCGATGGCGGATCGCTGTTGAAACGGTTATTATCGGGCGGCGAAACCGCTGCGCGTCGACCAGCGCCAACGGCTCTGATCGACGCGGAAGCGGTGCTGGACGCCGCCGAACGGCGCGCGATGTGGTCCCGATACGGCCTGTGAGGCGTATCCTGTCGGAGCGCGCAAGCCGTGTCGGCGGCTAAATGAAACCGTCCGATCGCCGCGCCGCCGCACGGCAGGAGAACCGAAATGAGCGCAGTCGCCACCCTCGCCGCAACCGTTGTCGCCGCCGTCGGCGCGGTCGCCGCCTATCGCTTCGTGGACAGGAAGACCCGCGATTTCCAGGATGCGGTCAACGAAGTGCGTCGCCGGGCCGCGGGCGGATCGCGGGACGATGTGGACCCGCGCACCATCGATTATGAGCGCGACCCGCTGAGCGGCGTTTACCGCCCCAGGGAAAGCCGCCCTGGAGAAAGCCGCTGAGGCTTATCCGGCGGCGATAAAGCTTACGATAATGCGGCGGCGCTGCGGCGCCCGCCGATGCTCGAAAAGATAGATCCCCTGCCAGGTTCCCAGCGACAGGCGCCCGTCCGCGAACGGGATCGACAGGCTCGACGCGGTCAGCGCCGTCTTGATATGGGCGGGCATGTCGTCCGGGCCTTCCGCGCCGTGGCGGTAGGGACCGCCTTCCGGGGCGGCCCTGTCGAACCAGGCGATCAGGTCGCGCTGGACGTCCGGGTCGGCGTTTTCCTGGATCAGGAGCGAGGCGGACGTGTGCTGCACGAACAGGTGCGCCAGGCCCGAGACGGGCGCCGCCGCGCCGGTCAGCTCGGCGATCCGCGGCGTGATGTCGACCAGCGCGCGGCCGGGGGTCTCGATGGTTAGCGTGTGCGGCATCGGCGTCATTCAAAAATTGCGACAGATTTAACCATAGACCCGTCCGGCGCGTCTTGCGAAACAGGCGTCGCCGCCGCTACAGATGCTCGTCTGCCAGCGCGCCGCGCACCGCGCCCTGGACGATCGCATCATGGTAAAAGGCTGGCCTTTTGGCGGACATCGCTTTCATTGACCTCGAAGCCTCCGGCCTGGGCGCGGATTCCTGGCCGATCGAAGTGGGGTGGTGTTTTCCGGACGGGCGCCCGCAGGCGCATTTGATCCGCACCGCGCCTAACTGGCGCGAAAGCGCCTGGGACCCCAAGGCCGAAGCGCTGCACGGCGTCTCCCGTGACGACCTTAAAAATCTCGGCGCGCCGCCGCAACAGGTTTGCAGCGCGCTCAATGTTGCGCTCAGTGGGGTGAAAGTCTATTCCGACGCGCCGGACTGGGACGGGTTCTGGCTCTATCGTCTGTTTCAGGCGGCGAAGATGCGTCAGGCGTTCGAGCTTTGGGACTTCCGCGATCTCTTCGCGCGCCTTTCCCCGCACGCCATGCGCGAGGCCGCGTTGAAAGCCGCCGTGATCGCGCCTCACCGCCACCGCGCAAGCGACGACGTCCTGCACATGCAAACGCTGTTCGCGCTCTCCCGGTCCATGTGAAACCGCCGCTTCCAGGGCGAGCGCAGGTGAGCGCGCCGCCCCGCGACGCGAAACGCGCCTGCGCGCCACTGCGCCTGGCAATTGCGTTGCGCGCGGCCCCGCGATAAGCGCCTGTCATGACGATGCACGGACACAATCAACCGGAAATGGCGTCCGCGGAGCGTTTTTCCGTCGAGATCGGGGAGGGCCGCCTCGCCGGATGGCGCTGGCCGGCCCCTGAAAAGCCGCCCTTGCTGTTCTGTCACGCCACGGGCTTTTGCGCTTCTGCGTACAAACGGATGCTGGGCGCGCTGTCGCCGCGTTTCGACGTCGTCGCCCTGGACATGCGCGGGCACGGACGCACGGCGCTGCCGGCGGCGCCGCGGTCCTTGCGCTCATGGGCGGTTTACGCCCGCGACGTCGAGGCGTTTCTCGACGGACAGGCGCGCGATGGATGGACACTTGCCGGGCACTCCATGGGCGGCGTGGTGAGCAGCCTCGCCGCGCGCGGGCGGCGCGACGTCGCCGCGTTGCGGCTGATCGAGCCCGTGGCGATGCCCTCGCTCCTCGTCCTTGCCGCGCGAACGCCCTTATGGCGGCTCCTGGGGCCGCGCATGCCGCTCGCCGCCGGGGCGCGGCGGCGTCGCGCCGACTGGCCGTCGCGGGCGGACGCAGCGGCGGCTTACGCGCAGAAGCCGCTGTTTCGCGATTGGGCGCCCGGCGTTCTCGCGGACTATCTCGAAGACGGTCTTGTCGACACGCCGGCGGGCGCGCGCCTCGCCTGCGATCCCGCCTGGGAGGCTGCGACCTACGCCGCGCAGGCGCATGATTTCTGGGGGGCGGTCCGCGCCGCGGGGCCGGCTGTCTCGGTGCTCGCCGCCGACGCCCCGTCGAGCACGGTCTGGCGCTTCGCGCGCGCCCGCCTGCGCCGTCTCGGCGCGTCGGTGAAGGACGCTTCCGGGCTCGGCCATCTCGCCCCGATGCAGGACCCGGCCCGCTGCGCGGCGTTCCTCGCCGCAGAGGGATGACGCCGGCGCCGGCATTATGTGTTGGACTGCCTGCGTCTTTTTGCTAATCGTGCCGGAAATCCGCGAGGACGCGGCGGATATTGCTGTTGACGGACCGCCGATCAGGCGCCTGCGGCCGCCGCGGCGATAGTCAAGAAGACGATAGTCAGGAAGGCGGCGGCCGGCGACGCGGCGGTCAACAGGCGCAGGAACGAACAGAAAGGCTGACAATGAGCGAAACCCAGGCGGGCCCGCAGGTGACGGGCAAGATGTTCCTTTTCGAACGTCCGGAGCTTTTAACCAAGGAACAGCATGGCGGCCTCGGCCTCGTGGCGCCGGAGAAACGCTACGGTTTCTGCGCCGACGCGCGCGCGATCCCGCTGACGGTCGGCGAAGTGCCCTCGGCGATGAAGGATTATCCGATCATTTTCATGTCCCAGGAACAGCCGGTCATGCTCGCCGTGACGGGCCTTATCGACGATGTGAACCTGTTCGTGGACGAGAACGGCGACTGGGAAGAAAACCGCTACGTGCCGGCCTATGTGCGCCGGCATCCGTTCGGCCTTGCCTCCGAAACCGGCGGCGAGCGCATGGCCGTCGTCCTCGACAGGGGATTTGACGGCGTCGCCGACGGCGGCGAGCAGGCGCTGTTCGAAAACGGCGAGCCGACCCAGGTGACCCAGACCGCGGTCGAGTTCTGCAAGAAGTATGAGCAGGACCGCCAGGTGACTGAAGAGTTCGCCAAGCGTCTGCTGGATTTCGATTTGCTCCGCCCGCAGACGGGCCAGTACACCCCGACGGGCGCGAGCGAGCCGCGCAGCTTCGCCCAGTATGTCGGCATCGACGAAGAGCGCTTTAACGCGCTGAGCGACGAGCAGATCATCGAAATGCGCAAAAATGGCATGCTGCCGATCGTCCATGCGCTCCTGATGTCCCTTGGCAACTGGCGCCTGATCCTCCAGCGCCGCGCCCGGCGTTTCAATCTGACCGAGGATCAGATCCTCAATCAGGTGATGAACTGAGGCGCGCGCCGCGCTGAAACAACTTGACGGCCGCGCCCCCGTCAAAGCGGGCGGCGGCGCGTTCACAATCGGACGAGGGCGCGCGCCCGGCGGGCGAAGGGGATTGGCGCGCGCGCGCGCCTCGGCTACATCTCCGGCGATGAACAGCCCGGCAACGAGAAGCTCCATTTCCAGTCGAGCGGCGGCGCCCGCCGCCGCTTTTCTCGTCGCCGTTTTTATCGCCGCCGCCTTCATCGCCGCCGCCCTGACCTCGCCGCTGTCGGCGCAGGACGCATCCGCGCCGCAGGCGTGGCCGCCGGCGGGGGATGCGGCGCGGGCTGAAACCGACTACACGGCCACGACGCTTGTTCCGGAAACGGACGGCGTCGCGGCGGGACAGACATTCTGGGTCGCCCTTCGCCAAGAGGTTGCGGCAGGCTGGCATGTCTTCTGGGAAAATCCTGGCGATGCGGGTCTGCCGCTCGATCTCCAGTGGACGCTGCCCGAAGGGTTTTCCGCCGACCCGCCAATTCATCCTGTCCCTGAGTATTTTTCCTATGGGCCCCTGGCCAATTTCGCCCATGAAGGCGCGCCGGTCTTCCTGATACGGATGACAGCGCCGGAAACCCTTCCCCGGGACGCCGTTGCGCCCGGCGGCGCGTTGTCCTTCGCCGTCAGGGCGTCATGGCAGGTCTGCGAAGATATCTGCGTGCCGGAGGCCGCGGCGCTGTCTTTTTCCCTGCCGGCGGCCGATGTCGCGCGCCCCGATCCGCGGCGCGCGGCGCTGTTTGCGGCGGCCCGCCGCGCCCTGCCGGCGCCGTTCGAGGGGGAGGCGGTTTTCGCCGCGACGAAAAAAGGCTATCGCCTGACGCTCGAGGACGACGCCGGGACGCTCCCTGGCGCGCTCTCCGGGGCGAACCGCGGCGACGCCTATTTCTTTCCGGCCGTCAGCGGTCTGATCACTCCCGCCGCGCCGCAGAAAGTCCGCTACCGCAACGGCGTCCTTACCGTCGAGATGGCGCGCGGCTATTTCGAAGGCCATGACGGCGACACGGTCAGGGGCGTTCTCGGTTTTGTCGATGAGGGCGGCGCCCGCGCCGGCCTTGACATTGCGGCCTCCTACGCGCCGCGCTCCGCGAGTCTCGCCGGGACAGGAAGCGGGAGCGGGACAGGCGCAGGGGCGTCGCCCGCCGACGGACCGGGCGCGGGCGCGTCGCTGCCTCTTCTGTTTGCGTTCGCGTTCCTCGGCGGCGCGCTTCTTAACGTCATGCCGTGCGTCTTTCCGATCATTTTCGTCAAGGCGGCCGCGCTGATGCAGGCGGCGGGCGAGGCCGGCGCCGGCGAAAGAGCGCTGGTCCGCGTTCACGGCCTTCTCTACACGGGCGGCGTCCTCGCCGCGTTCGTGTTCATCGGCGCCGTCCTGTTGAGCCTGCGCGCCGGGGGCGAACAGCTCGGCTGGGGGTTTCACCTCCAGTCGCCGCCGGTGGTCGCGCTTTCCGCCTATGTCCTGTTCCTGGTCGGCCTCAATCTCGCGGGGGTGTTCCACGCGGGCGAAAGTCTCGCCGGCGCCGGCGGCGGGCTCGCCGCGAAGGGCGGGCGCAGCGGCGCGTTCTTTACCGGCCTCCTGGCGGTGGTGGTTGCCGCGCCGTGCCTCGGGCCGCTGCTGACGGCGCCCCTGGGCGCGGTGCTCCTGCAACCGCCGGCGATCGGTCTTTCCATTCTCGCCGCCATGGCGCTGGGCCTCGCCGCGCCGTACCTCGCGCTCAGCTTCGCGCCCGGGCTCGGCCGCGTCCTGCCCAGGCCGGGGCCTTGGATGGGGGTCATGAAACAGGCGCTGGCGTTTCCGGTTTTCGCCGGCGCGGCCTATTTCCTGTGGGTCTTCGCGCAGCAGACCGGCGGGGCGGGGCTTGCGGCCGCCCTTGCCGGCGCGGTCTTTCTCGCCTTTGCGGCGTGGCTGTTCGAACTCAGCAAGACCAGCGGCGGCGCGCGCCTGGCGGCGATGCGGGCCGCGGCGGCGCTCGCCGCGCTCGCCGCGGTGGCGCCGGCGATGCGGACCGACCCCGCCTTCAGCGCGTCCGGGGACGCGGTCCTGCGGCACGGCGCGTTGCGCGCCGAGCCTTATGACGCCGGCGCGCTGGCGGCTTACCGCGCGGCGGGCCGCCCGGTGTTCGTCGATTTCACGGCCGCATGGTGCGCCACCTGCCAGTTCAACAAGCTGACGATTTTTTCCAGCAAGGCGCTGGCGCGGGAGATCGAGGCCGCCGGGGTCGTCGTCATGGTCGCGGACTGGACCTTGCGCGATCCGGCGATCACCGAGGCGCTGGAGGCGTTCGGCGCGAGCGGCGTGCCGCTCTATGCGGTCTACGATCCGTCGGGCGGGGCGCGCGTCCTGCCGCTTCCGCTGACCCGGGAGCGCCTGCGCGCCGCGCTGGCCGAAGCCTTGGCGCAGGGCGGGACCTAGCCCGTCCAGGAGGCCTCCTGAGGGCGGCGGCTATCGCGCGGGCGCGGCCTCGGCGATCTGGGTCGGCGCGCGCTCGCCCTGCTCGGCCGCCTTGACGGCGAAGATGACGCATACGGCCGCGATGGCGGCGAGGCTGGAGACGAGGCGGGCGAGGGCGGGGCGAAGGGCTGGCTTGCGTATCATGGCGCCAGCTTACCCCCCGCATCCTTAACGCGCGTTGAGCATGGCGCATAAAATCCGTAAGAAGCCTCATGAAACAACGCGGCCCGCCGCTCGCGCGTTTAACCCCCAACCAGGGCGCCGATCCTATGACCTTGCTTGCCGACAGTGACGAATGGCGCGCCCTGCGCGCGGACGCCGACGCCCTTGCAAACACGACCATGCGCGCGCTCTTCGCTGAGGACCCGAAGCGCTTCGCGCGCTATTCGGTCGAGGCGGCGGGCCTGTTCCTCGACTATTCCAAGAACAAGATCACCGACGACGTTCTCGATCACCTGATGGCGCTGGCCGGGGCGGCGAAGCTGGAGGCGGCGCGCCAGGCGATGACGTCGGGCCAGCCGATCAACGCCACCGAGGGGCGCGCGGTGCTCCACGTGGCGTTGCGCGATTTCGCCATGCGCGCGTATCACGTCGGCGGGGAGAACGTCTCCCCTGCGGTGGAGCGCGAGCGCGCGCGGATGAAGGCGTTCGCCGACCGCGTTCACGCCGGCGTCCACAAAGGCTTCACCGGCAAGCCGCTGACGACGGTCGTCAATATCGGCATCGGCGGTTCCGATCTCGGCCCGCTGATGGCGACGGAGGCGCTGCGGCCCTACTGGATCGAGGGGCGGCGCGCGCATTTCGTCTCCAATGTGGACGGACAGCATCTCGCCGATACGCTGTCGCAGGTCGATCCGCAGACGACCCTCTTCATCGTCGCGTCGAAGACCTTCACGACCCAGGAGACCATGACGAACGCGCAAAGCGCGCGGGCCTGGCTCCTCTCGAAAGGCGCCGCCATGGGCGTCGCCGAAAGCGACGTCTCCAGACATTTCATCGCGCTTTCCACCAACGAGGTCGCGGTCACCGCCTTCGGGATCGATGCGGAAAACATGTTCCGGTTCTGGGACTGGGTCGGCGGGCGGTTTTCCCTCTGGTCGGCGATCGGGCTTTCCATCGCGCTTCAGGTCGGATTTTCGAATTTCGAAAGGCTCCTGCGCGGCGCGCACGCCATGGACGAGCATTTCCGCACCGCGCCGATCCGCGACAACATGCCGGCCCTGATGGCGCTTGTCGGCGTGTGGAACCGTAATTTCATGGGCTGCGCGTCGCACGCCGTCCTGCCTTACGACCAGCACCTCCATCGCCTCGCCGCCTATCTTCAGCAGGCGGAAATGGAATCGAACGGCAAGCGCGTGACCGCGGACGGCGCCGCCGCGCCGGCGGCTACATGCCCGGTGATCTTCGGCGAGCCCGGCACCAACGGACAGCACGCCTTTTACCAGCTCCTCCATCAGGGGACGGATCTGATTTCGGCGGACTTCATCGCGCCGGCCTTTTCCCATGCGGATCTGGGCGACCATCACCAGAAGCTTCTCTCCAATTTCCTGGCCCAGACCGAAGCGCTGATGCGCGGCAAGACCAGAGCCGAGGCGAAAGACGACCTGATCGCCGAAGGAAAGCCGCCGCAGGACGTGGAGCGGCTGACGCCGCACAAGGTGTTTCCCGGCGACCGGCCGACCAATTCCATTGTCATGGAGCGGCTGACGCCGGAAACCCTCGGCGCGCTGATCGCGCTTTATGAACACAAGATTTTCTGCCAGGGCGTCCTGTGGGGGGTGAATTCCTTCGATCAGTGGGGGGTGGAACTCGGCAAGGTGCTGGCCAAGGCGATCCTGCCGGAGCTGGGCGCCGCCGGCGAGGACATGGCGCTCGCTGAAGCCCATGACGCCTCCACCAACGGGCTGATCAATCGGTTGAACGCCATCCGCGCCGGTAACGGGAAGGGTTAATCCCCATGCCAATCAAAATCATCGCCGCCGTCCTCGCCGCGTTGGCGCTCAGCCTCGCCGCCGCGCATGCGCAGGCGCCGCGGGCCAGGATCCAGACCTCCCTCGGCGACATCGTTGTTGAACTGTACCCGGATAAAGCCCCGGCGACGGTGGAAAACTTCCTCGCTTACGCGACCAGCGGCCATTACGACCGCACGCTCTTCCACCGGGTCGTCAAGGGGTTCGTTATTCAGGGCGGCGGATACTCGCGGCTCTATACCGAGCGCGTAACGCGCGATCCGATCCCGTATGAGGGCGACAACGGCCTCAAGAACGAGCGTGGAACCATCGCCATGGCGCGCGGCGGCGATCCGCAGAGCGCCCAGGCGCAGTGGTTTGTCAATCTGCGCGACAATGACCGGCTCGACCATCGCGTTAACGATCTTGGTACGGTCTATGGCTACGCGGTGTTCGGCCGCGTCGTCGAGGGAATGGACGTCGCCGACGCCATCGGCGCGGTGGAAACCGGCGCCGGCGGGCCGTTCGCCGCCGAGGTTCCGCTTGAGATGATTTTCATCGAGCGGGTGGATCCTGTCGAGTAAATCCGGCCGGCTGGAGCCGATTGCGTTCGACGCGATTGACGATTGGCTCCGGATTCTTGGGGCGGCGCGCGCCCGCGAACCGCAAAACCGGCAGTCCGCTTTTGCTGCACCACGCTCTCGCCCCGGCGGCGTTGCCCTTGTCCGCGTCATCGGCTATTTCCCGCGTCCTATGGCCAAGAAACAGAAAACCTTCCGCCCCAAGGCGCGCATTCCGCGCGGGTTCAAGGACCGGCTCGGCCCCGAGCTGATCGCCGAGCGGGAAATGCTGGCCCGCGTGAGCGCCGTTTACGAGGCGCACGGCTTCGACCCGCTGGAAACCCCGGCGTTCGAGTTCACCGACGCGCTGGGCAAGTTCCTGCCCGACGTGGACCGGCCCAATGCGGGCGTTTTCTCGCTGCAGGACGACGACGACCAGTGGATGAGCCTGCGCTACGACCTGACGGCGCCGCTCGCCCGTTTCGTGGCGGAGCATTACGACGCGCTGCCCAAGCCCTTTCGCCGCTATCAGGTGGGGCCGGTCTGGCGCAACGAAAAGCCGGGGCCGGGGCGCTTCCGCCAGTTCACCCAGTGCGACGCGGACACGGTGGGCGCGCCCGCGCCCCATGCCGACGCGGAATGCGTCGTCATGCTGTCCGAGGCGATGGAGGCGGCGGGGCTCGCACGGGAGGATTACCGCGTCCGGATCAACGACCGCAACGTCTTGACCGGCCTTCTGGAGACGATCGGGATCGACGAGGCGCGCGACGCGCAGACAAAGCTCGGCGTCCTGCGCGCCATGGATAAGCTCGACCGCCTGGGCGAGGCGGGCGTCGCCGCGCTGCTCGGCGAGGGGCGCAAGGACGAGAGCGGGGACTATACCGAGGGCGCGAAGCTTGACGACGCTTCCATCGCGCGCGTCATGGGCTTCATGGGCGCGACGGCGGAAACGAACGCGGCGACCTGCGATGCGCTGTCCGATCTTATCGGATCGTCCGAGGCCGGAGCGAAGGGCGTTGAGACCCTCTCGGCCATGGCCGCGCAACTGGCCGCGCTCGGCCTCGACGACGCCGGCGCCAAAATCGACCTCTCGGTGATCCGCGGGCTTGAATACTACACTGGTCCCGTGTTCGAGGCGGAACTCGCCTTCGATCTCAAGGACGCCAAGGGCCGCCCGGTGCAGATCGGCTCGGTCGCGTCCGGCGGGCGTTATGACGGGCTCGTCGCCCGCTTCAAGGGCGTGGAGGTCCCGGCGGTCGGGATCTCGGTCGGCGTCTCGCGGTTGCTGGCGGCGCTGGAGCTGCAAGGCGCCGCTGCGGCGTCCCGCGGACCGGTGGTCGTTCTCGCGCTCGAAAAAGATCAGATGGCGTCCTATCAGGCGATGGCGACGGATCTGCGTGCGGCCGGTATTCGGGCGGAAGTCTATCTCGGCGGGTCGAACTTCGCCAAGCAGTTGAAATACGCCGACAAGCGCGCCGCGCCCCTGGCGATTATTCAGGGGGAAGACGAACGCGCGAAGGGCGAAGTGACGATCAAGGATCTCGTTCTCGGCGCGGAACTCTCAAGGGAGATCGAGGACAACGCCGAATGGCGCGAGGGCCGGCAGGCGCAGACGACGGTGAAGCGCGGCGCGCTTGTCGAGGCGGTGAGAAAAGCGCTGGACCGGGGCTGACGCCGTTCGCGGTTCATGATTGATCCCGCCGGCTCCGGGTTTTGTCTGAGCGGTTTTCGGTTTGGCGCCGCGCCGGTCAGGACAGAATCTGGTCGAGGTTGCTGATGATCGCGGCAAGAATGATCGCGCCGCAAATCAAAATCGCGACCCACTGCAAAAACGACATCAACAGGACGCCGCCGCCAAGGGAAAAGCCGATCAGCGCCGGCATGCGCTCTTCCCGGCGGAACAGCGCGACAATCGCGAGCAGCATGGCTGCGCCGGCAAGCGCCAGCACTGCGGCGTCGACGATCTTGTCCATGTCGGCTTTTCGCCTGGCCGGTTCGGGTTGCGGCTCGGCTTCGCCGGCGATCGCGCGTTTCGCCGCTTCCTTGATGCCCAACGCGGTTTGCGCGATGGTGCGTTCGATCGGCTCCTGCGGCGCAAGCGGCCCCATCGACAGGTGAACCACCGCGCCGATAAGCGCGACGGTGGCGAGCGCCATGGCGACGAGCCCGATGATGTTGGATTTGCCCTGCTTGAACCGGTCGATGGGATTGTTGTCCATGCTGTCGTCCCTCGCGCGGCTGCGCGCGTTTCATGAATAGAGGATGAAGCAGAATTATTCGTTAACCGGGCGTCGGCCGGCCGCCCCGGATGTCCGCCGCCCAGACGCATGCCGCCTGAGGGGTGGGAATGGACCGAGCCCGGAATCCCTCACGAAAACACGATCAGCACGCCCGACACGGTAAAGATCGCGCACACCGTGCTGAGGAGGAGCGCGGAGGCGGTCTCGGTCTTGTAGATTCCGTACTGGCTCGCCATGACGAAGGACGTCACGCCCGAAGGCATGAAGGTGAACAGGGCGAGCGCGCTCATATGCGTCGGGTCGTCGACGCCGAGGAGGCGCGCGGCGGCGAGCGCGGTTGCGGGCAGGAAGGCGAGCTTCACCGCGAGAATGCTGACGGCCCGGCCCGCGATCGAGCCGATGTCCGGATACTGGTTGGTGGCGAGGAAGAGGCCGAGGGAAAACAGCGCCGCCGGTCCCGCCGCGGCGCCGAGGATCTTGAAGAACTGCACGCCGCTCTCGGGCAGGTCGAGGCCCAGCGCGGAAAACGCGAATCCCGACGACGACGCGATGACAAGCGGATTGGTCAGCGGCGCTTTCAGCGTCTTTTTCAACCGACCCGCCAGCGACAGCCCGTTTTCACGCGGCGCCATCAGGCTCGCGCCGATGGTGATGACCGCCACGCCCTCGATCAGCATCAGGACGATATAGGCGCGCGCCCAGGTCCCCACCGCGAGCGCGATCGGCAGGCCGAGAAACACCGCGTTGCCGATGGTGGCGGCAAAGGCGTGGGCGCCCGCTTCTTCCCGGGTGATGGGAAACAGCGCCTGCGCCGCGAGATAGGTTCCGAAAATCGCCGCGAATCCCGCGAGCGCGTAGGACGCGGCCAGCGGGAGATAGTCCGGGCCCGGCGGCGGGGTGGTGGCGGTCAGCCCGAACAGGGCCGCCGGCATGGCGAAGCGGAAGACGAATTTGTTGAGGGTCTGGGAATCCGCGTTGGTCATCAGGCGCAGGCGGCCGGCGGCGAGGCCGACGGCGATTACGGCGAAGATCGGCAGGGCGAGGGTGATGACGGCGGTCATGGGCGCAGCGAAGGTCCCGGCGTTCCGGCAGGTGCCGTTCTGGTGGAGGAACGGGCCTTCTGGGCCGGATGCGCCCGCGCGTCAAGCGCAGGGCCGGGCGGGCGTTGCGCGAGGCGCCGGATGGGTTAAAGCCTAATCTCCCGGGGGCTGGGGGCGATGGTTAAAAACCGGAAAATTCATGCCGTTTGCCCATCCGACCCTTGCACTATGCCCGGCGAATGGGGCGCCCAAAGGGATCAAATAAGGCGATTTTGAGAACCGCGAGGCCTGTCGCAACGGTCGGGGCGCGCGGAAGGCGAACCCGCACGCGGTCCCGCATGCGCATGTCCGGGGGGACTTGCCCTTGGCGCCCATCCGCGCAATGGTTGCGCTGATGCACGCCGCCGAGACCCGCCCCCAGCCGCATAACCGACGCGAGCCCGTGGCCTTTACGCGCACGGAGCTGACGCGAATCCTGAGCCTGTACGGTCAGTTCGTCGCCGCTGGCGACTGGCGCGACTACGCCATCGACTGCCTTCAGGACGCGGCGGTGTTCAGCATCTATCGCCGCGCGTCGGAAATGCCGCTTTACCGGATCGAAAAACGCCCGAAGCTCGCCCGCAAGCAGGGAGCGTATGTCGTGGTTTCCATGACCGGCGCCGTCCTCAAGCGCGGCCATGACCTCGCGCAGGTGCTGCGCGTCTTCGACCGGCAGAAAGTGAAGCTGGCCACCTGACCGGCCCGTGGGCGTTCAGCGGGCGGAACGCCGTCCGGTCTCGCCGCCTTCTGTTTTCCCATCGGGTATTGTCCCGTCCAGCGCGCCGCCGCGGCGGCAGGCGATCCGGGTTTCCTCGAAAATGTGCCGCTGGGCGTGGCTGCCGCCGATGCGGTGGAGCCTGGGCGCGATCCACGCCAGCTTGCGCGCCGCCGCGTCGCAGGCGCCGGCGAGGAAATCGACGATCGCCTCCGCCGCCGGCAGGCATGTCTCCCGCCAGACAAGGGCCGCTTCCCCTTCCTGGGCGTCCGCGTGGGCGCGAAGCGACGACAGAAAGGCCTCGGCTTCTCCGGCCTCGCCGGCGCGGGCGATGGCGTAGACATAGTGAAGGTCGTGGAAGGGGAAGAGGTGTTCTCCGGCGCGGGCGCGGGCCTGCTCGACCACGGGCGTCCAGCGCGCGCCCACATCGATCCCGCGCAGATCCAGCCGCCACAGCATCGACACGGCGCCGATCTGCTCCTGCGGGAATTCCGGCCAGGCGCCCCATAGCCGGGCGTCGTAAATGCCGAGCGCGTCTTGCTCCCGGCCCAGCGCCAGGCTGAACAGCGCCGCGTGCCACCAGTTATGATCGCGGATGAAGACGCCTTTCTTTTCCCAGGTGTGGGCGCAGCGGTCGAGCCAGCGCGCGCCGTCCCGGGCGCGTCCCTGTGTTTCCATCACATGGGCGACCGCGTGGTGCGCCCAGGCGTCGTCAATGGCGATCTCTGTGGCGCGAAGGCCATCCTCCTCGGCTTCGTCGAGGCGATGGTTCTGCTCCAGCGCGAAGGCGATCATGCCATGGGCGTAGGGCGCGCCTTCATGAACGACCCGCGCGCGCTGGGCGAGGCGCAGGAGCGCGTGCCGGTCGCCGAGGTTGAAGGCGTGGTACTGGCCCCATTTGAGGGCGCACAAATCCGCCGGCCAGCGCACGGTCAGCTCGTCGAGGGCATTGAACGCCGCCCGGAACCGCTTGAGCGACCAAGCTTCGACGGCGTCGCAGAACAGCTGTTCGCGCGCGCTTGCGTCCTTCCGCGCGGCGCGCATCCTGTCGAGACAGGGCCCGGCGGCGGTCCATCCCTCCGCGCCTTCGAAAGCCATGTGAAGGGCCGCCGCATGGGCGCTGAGAAGCGGCGCGCCCGGATTGGCGTCGGCGACGGCGAAAAGGTCGCGCAAGTTCGATCCGTAGCTCAGGAACTCCGCCACGTAGCGGTCGTAGCCGCGCGCCGCGTCCCGGTCTGCGCCGGCGATGGAAAGGCTGTGTCTGTCGGTTGCTGTCATGGCGCCGACCCTAGGCGCGAACGACCCGTCCGGCAAATGGAGAGCCGCTGACGCGCGATCACGAGACGGTCAGAGAGGGAACGCCGGCCGCGCGGGACGCAGGCGCAAACGACAAACCCCCGCCTTGCGGGCGGGGGTTCGAAGCATTGATGCGGGAGCGCCGCCTTATTCGCTGCGCATGATCCCGAGAATGTTCAGGATGTGGATGAACAGCGTGACGAAGGAGCCGTAGAGCGCGAAGGCGCCGAAGATCGCCGCGCGGTCGTTCATCGATCCGCCTTCCTGGTAAAGCGACTTGATCATCTGCGTCTCATAGGCGGTGACGGCCGAGAAGACGAGCACGACAAGGCTCGACGTGATCAGGCTCGCCATGCCGCTCTGGAAGAAGATCGCGTTGACGATGATCGCGACCAGTAGGCCGACCGTCGCCATGAAAAGGAAGCTCGCCCAGCCGGAGAGATCCTTCTTGGTGGTGTAGCCCCAAAGGCTCATGGAGCCGAACACGGTCGCGGTGATGAAAAACGCGCGATAGATGTCCGCGGCCGCGCCGGCGCTCTGGAACGCGAAGATGAACGGGGCGATCAGGACGCCCCAAAGCGCGGCGTAGCTCCAGAACATCGCGTGGGCCAGGCCCTTCGACCCTGAGAAGATGATCCGCGGCGCGAAAAAGCCGATTCCCATGATGCCCGCGAAGAGCACCCATTTCATCGCGCCGCCGGCGATGGTCGCCATCAGCGCGGGGTTGGCGGCGAGCAGCATCGAGAACACGCCCGTCGCCGCCACCCCCAGCGCCATGTAGTTGTAGACGCCGAGCATGTACTGACGCAGGCCCTGGTCGATGGCGGCGCCTTCGGCGCTCGCAACGCCGTACTGTCTGCGAGGTTCGTTCATGGTGCCTTTATTCCTTTTCGAAGCTTGTGCGCCCATGGCGCGTCTCTTCTGATTTCCTGCTCCAATATCGTGCGGACGGCGGCCTCTATCAAGGGGGTTCCGGTTTTTGGGAGGCGTTTTCGCTACGGCTTAGTTTATTGAAAAGATAGGATAATCCAATTGATCCACCCGCATTCGCAAGACGGCCGCCCGCCGCGGCTATTCGTTTCGGCTATCCGGCGTATTCGAAACGCGCCGCGAAGAACCCGTCCATGCCGCCCCCATGCGGGCCAGGCTCTCCCGCGCGGGGCTCGTGCGTATCGACGGGGAGCATCGACGGCAGCGTGCGCAGGTCGCCGTCGCGGTTGACCGCCTCGGAAAAGCCGCCGATTTCCGCCGGCGCGACGGCGACGCGCGACAGGGACGGATGGCGCGCCAGCGCCGCTTTCGCCTGCGCCTCACCCTCCTCCGGCTGTAACGAGCAGACGCAATAAACAAGCGTTCCGCCAGGTTTCAGCAGGGTCAGGGCGTGGTCGATCATTTGCGCCTGCAACGCCGCCAGCGCCGCGAGATCGGTCTCGTCCTTGCTCCAGGGGATGTCCGGGTGGCGCCGGATGGTGCCGGTCGCGGTGCAGGGCGCGTCGAGCAGGATCGCGTCCGCCTTGTCCTTGGACGACCAGCGCAGGACGTCCTCCTTGACGACGGTCGCCCGAAGGCCGGTGCGTTCGAGGTTTTCCGCCAGACGCTTGAGGCGCGGGCCGGACTTGTCGATGGCGACCGTGCGCGCGCCCGCCGCGGCGAGTTGCAGGGTCTTGCCTCCTGGCGCGGCGCAGAGGTCGAACACCCGCTTGCCGGCGACGTCGCCGAGGAGCCGGGCCGGCAGGCTTGCGGCCGCGTCCTGCACCCACCAGGCGCCCTCGCCGAAGCCGGGCAGGGCGGCGACATCGCGCACCGGGGCGAGGCGCAGACCGCCGAACCGCGTCGCCGCCGCGCCCGGATGGGCCTCGGCGAGTCGCGCCAGCCACGCGTCCGCCGTCGCCGGGTCCTTGAGGGTCAGATCCAGCGGCGCCTCGCGATGATGGGCCTCTGCAATTGCGCGGGCGCGGGCCGGGCCGTAGCCGCGCTCCCAGGCCCGCCAGAGCCAGCCCGGCGTGTCCGTCCGCGCGGGCAGGCCGGCGATGGCCGCCGGGCCCGCCTTGGCGACCTTGCGCGCCACCGCGTTGATCAGCTTGGCGTAGCCGGCGATTTCCTTGCGCTCCGCCGCGAGATCGACGGCGGTCGCCACCGCCGCGTGGGCGGGCGTTTCCATAAGCAGGCTCTGGGCCGCGGCGAGACGCAGGATGTCCATCGCGCGCATGGCTTTTCTCGGCAGCGGGCGGTCGATGTAAGCGCCAAGCACATGGTCGAGGGCGCCGCGCCGGCGCAGCACCGTGGAGGCGAGGGCGCGGGCGAAGCCGCGGTCCGGCCCTTCCAGTTCCGAGAACGAGCGGGTGAGGGCGAGCGCGTCGTCAAGCGCGGCGCCCTCGCGCACCCGTTCGAGAATGTCGAGGGCGGCGCGGCGCGGGGCGAGCCCCTTCCCCGGCGCGTCGGCGCCCGAAGTGTCCGTTGAAGCGGTCATGATCGTTTCCATGGCCGAGCGTAAACCACGGGGCGGGCGGAAAGTCACCCCGTTTGCGCCCTCTCAGCCGCTCGATACGCCCCCGCTCGACACGCCGCTGGTCACGTCCGGCTTTTTCACCTAGGCTTCGGGTTAACAGGCAGTGAACGAAAACGGGGGGTCGGGCGATGATACGGTATCTGGGCATGGCGGCGATGGTCGCGAGCAGCGCTCTTGCGGCAATTGGCGCGCCGGCGCCGGCGCTCGCCCAGGCGGCGCCGACCATCGCCGATCCGCAAGGCAGCATCGCCGATTTCAGTCCGCAGACCGTCGGTCCGCTGCTCGATGAGCTGGGGCTCGCCTGGGAGTTGCAAACGCCGCCGAACGCCCAGCCCTATATCGCCGCATCTTATGCCGGGATAATCAATTTCATCCTTGCGCCGACCGCGTGTCGCGGCGCAACGGGCGACGAGTGCGTCGGCCTCAACATGGTGGCGATTTTCGACGGCGCGCCGAACCCGCAGACGGTGCGGGCCTTCAATTACCGCTACGCCTTCGCCAGCGCCGGCATCGACCCGTCGGGCGCGGCCTATCTCAGCCGCTATGATCTGTCCGACTACGGCATCGCGCGGGGCAATCTGGCGACGTCGATCCAGGTGTTCGTCAATCAGGTGGCGATGTTCGCCGCCGAACTGGACACCGCCCAGCGCACGGTAAGCCTTGATGGGTATGCGGACGACCTGGCCTCGTCGGCGCTCAACCGCGCCGCGCGGGAGACCCTGACAGGCGCTGAAATCCATGCGGCCAATGCGATCGAGCGCCACCGGTTCGGCCTTGAGGACGGCGCGCAGGCGGTGCGCCGCTTCATCCGCGATGAAAACGCTCCGCGCACCAAGATCGAGAACGCGGTGCGCGACTGACGGCGGACCGCCGGCCCCGCTCCGGCCCGGTCCTGTTCAGGCCCTGTTCAGGCCCTGCTCAGATCAGGCCCCCGCTCAGGCCGATCGGCGTTCCTGCTCTCGATCCCGGCGCCTTGATTTTGGTCCTTCGGTCTTGGCCTTCAATATTGGCCACCCTGGTTCTTGCGTCCTCATTTGAATGCGGACGGCATGCGACCCGTGTTTGCAACGCTTTCGGGCGGCCCGCGCGGATGTCAGCGTCCGCGGTCCTATTTATCGCTCAGATCGATGTTCAAAATATAAACAATCGATTTTACAAATGGCTCGGCTGCGGATAAAAGTTCACCCATTGATTGCAGGGAGCACCGATATGGACCGGAACACGAAATCACTATTGCTGGCGGGCGCCGCAACGCTTGCGCTTGGGTTCGCCGCCGCATGCGGTAGCGAGACCGCGCGCGACGGCGCCGCCGAAACGTCGCAGGACGACATTTACGCCGCCGAAGCGGACGCTGCGGCGCAGCGGGCCTCCGCCGACGGCGACGCCATGAGCGGCGCAACGGGCGGCCCAATGGGCGACGACGGGCGGGATGTCGGCGAGGCGAAGTCCAAGCAGGATTGGTGGCCGGAGCAACTCGACCTCACCGTCCTGCGCCAGAACGCCATCGACCACGACCCCATGGGCGACGACTTCGACTACGCCGAAGCCTTCGCCAGTCTCGATCTCGACGCCGTCAAGAAAGACATCGAGGCGGTGATGACGACGTCCCAGGACTGGTGGCCGGCCGATTACGGTCACTACGGACCGTTCTTCATCCGCATGGCCTGGCACAGCGCCGGCACCTACCGCACCTTTGACGGCCGCGGCGGCGCGGGCGCCGGGCAGCAGCGGTTCGAGCCGCTCAACAGCTGGCCCGACAACACCAATCTCGACAAGGCGCAGCGACTGCTCTGGCCGGTGAAACAGAAATACGGCCGCAGCATCTCCTGGGCCGACCTGATGGTGCTTACCGGCAATGTCGCCATGGAGTCCATGGGCTTTGAAACCTACGGTTTCGCCGGCGGCCGCGAGGACGCATGGGAGCCCGATCTCG
This sequence comes from Parvularcula sp. BBD 1991-13, assembly GCA_001657385.1. Lineage (GTDB taxonomy): Bacteria > Pseudomonadota > Alphaproteobacteria > Caulobacterales > Parvularculaceae > Hyphococcus. The sequence continues at coordinate 262,797 of LYSZ01000004.1, forward strand.
TCTACTGGGGTCCGGAAAACGAGTTCCTCGCCGATCAGCGCTACAGTGGCGAGCGCGATCTGCAACGCCCGCTTGCGGCGGTGCAGATGGGGCTCATCTATGTCAATCCGGAAGGCCCGAACGGCAATCCCGACCCGCTCGCTGCGGCGAAGGACATCCGCGACACCTTCGGCCGCATGGCGATGAACGACGAGGAAACCGTGGCGCTGATCGCCGGCGGGCATACCTTCGGCAAGGCCCACGGCGCGCGCAGCCCGGAAAACTGCGTCGGTCCGGAACCCGCGGCGGCGGGGGTCGAGCACCAGGGTCTCGGCTGGATCAACGAATGCGGCGAGGGCAAGGGTGCGGATACGATCACCAGCGGCCTTGAGGGCGCCTGGACCTCCAGCCCGGCCCAGTGGACCCACCAGTATCTGACGAATCTGTTTTCGTTCGAGTGGAAACAGACGCGCAGCCCGGCGGGGGCGGTGCAGTGGATTCCCACCGACGAATCGGCGGCCCAGCTCGTGCCGGATGCGCACGATCCGGACAAGTTTCATGCGCCGATCATGTTTACGACCGACCTGTCGCTGAAGGAAGATCCGGTCTATCGCGAGATCTCGAAACGCTTCCTCGACAATCCGCAAGAGTTCGAGCAGGCCTTCGCGAAGGCCTGGTTCAAGCTGACCCACCGGGACATGGGGCCGCGCGCACGCTATCTCGGTGCGGAAGTTCCCGACGAGGCCCTGATCTGGCAGGACCCGATTCCGGAAGTCGATCACCCGCTGATCAATGACGGCGACATCGCCGCGCTGAAAGAGGACATCCTGGCGTCGGGGCTTTCCGTGTCCGAACTGGTGCGCACGGCCTGGGCGTCGGCGTCGACCTTCCGCGATACGGACATGCGGGGCGGCGCCAACGGCGCGCGCATCCGCCTCGCGCCGCAGAAGGACTGGGCCGTCAACAATCCGCGGGAACTGGCGAAAGTCATCGCCGCGCTGGAGATGATCCAGAGCGATTTCAACGCCGCCCAGACCGGCGCCAAGCGCGTCTCCCTCGCCGACCTGATCGTCCTCGGCGGCGCGGCCGCCATCGAACAGGCGGCGCGCGAGGCGGGCCATTCGGTGACGGTTCCGTTCACGCCGGGCCGCATGGACGCCTCGGCCGAGCAAACCGACGTCGCCTCCTTCGCGGCGCTCGAACCGCAGGCGGACGGTTTCCGCAACTATGTCGGCGAGGTGCAGGGCCGGTCGCCGTCCGAACTCCTGGTGGACAAGGCGGACGTCCTTTCCCTGACGGTTCCGGAAATGACCGTCCTGGCGGCCGGCATGCGCGTCCTTGACGCTAATGCCGGCGGCGCCGAGCATGGCGTTCTGACCGGTCGTCCGGGCGTGCTGAGCAATGACTTCCTGGTCAATCTTCTCGACATGGGCACGCAGTGGCGGCCGGCCTCGGGCGGGCTTTACGAAGGCCGCGACAGGGCCACGGGCGAAGCGAAGTGGACGGCGACGGAAGTCGACCTGATCTTCGGCTCCAACTCCGAACTGCGCGCGGTGGCGGAATCCTACGCCTACGCGGACGCGGAGGAAGTCTTCGTCAACGATTTCGTCGAAGCGTGGTCCAAGGTCATGGACCTCGACCGGTTCGACCTCAGCTAACCGGTCCTTTCAAACCAGCGCGCGGAACGGCTCAAGGTCGTCCCGCGCGCTTTTTCGCGCCGGCTGCCGCGCTTGCCGGGTCCGGCAAAAAACTTGGGATTGGAGAAATCATCGGGGCGGAGGACGAGGCGCCGGGCCGACCGCTCGATCCGCTAGATCAATCCCGCCAGGGGCGAGGACGGATCGGCGTAGCGCTTTTTGGGCATGCGACCGGCGAGATAGGCTTCGCGCCCCGCGATCACCGCGTGCTTCATGGCGGAGGCCATCAGGATCGGGTCTTTGGCCTCGGCGATCGCTGTGTTCATCAGCACCCCGTCGCAGCCCAGCTCCATCGCGACGGCCGCGTCGGAGGCCGTGCCGACGCCGGCGTCGACGATAACGGGCACGGAGGACTGCTCCACGATCAGGCGGATGTTGACGGGGTTCATCACGCCGAGCCCGGAGCCGATGAGCGAGCCGAGGGGCATGATCGCGCAGCAGCCCGCGTCCTCGAGCTTGCGGGCGTAGACCGGGTCGTCCGAGCAGTAGACCATGACTTCGAAGCCGTCCTCGATCAGGAGCTTTGCGGCGCGCAGGGTCTCTTCCATGTCCGGGTACAGCGTTTTCTGATCGGCGAGCACTTCCAGCTTGACGAGATCCCAGCCGCCGGCCTCGCGCGCCAGGCGAAGCGTGCGGATCGCGTCGTCGGCGGTGAAGCACCCGGCCGTGTTGGGCAGGTAGACGTATTTTTCCGGGTCGAGATAATCGACCAGCATCGGCTTGTCCCTGTCGGTGAGATTGACCCGCCGCACGGCGACGGTGATCATTTCCGCGCCCGCCGCCTCGGCGGCCCGGGCGTTCTGGGCGTAGCTTTCATATTTCCCGGTGCCGATAATCAGCCGCGAGGACAATTTGCGCCCCGCCACCTCCAAGATGTCGCCCATGGCTCAGCCGCCTCCTACAAATTGTACGATTTCAATCCGGTCGCCGTCGCTGAGCGCCGTCTCGGCGTAAAGCGACTTCGGCACGATCTCCAGATTGCGCTCCACGGCGATCTTGCGCGGCTCCAGCGCCAGAGCCTTCAGCAGATCGTCGACGTTCAGCGGCCGGTCGAAACGCTTTTCTTCTCCGTTGATGGTAATTTCCATTGAAATTCAGCCTGTTCCTCACTTGCCGTCGATCTTGAACGCCTCGTATATGTAGGCTCTCCGCCGCTCGCAAGAAGGCGGCGCAATAAGATTTTGTCGCCTGGGTCGCCAACCGGGCCGCCTGGCTGGCCGCCTGGCTGGCTGGGGGCTGGCGGGCGGCGCGGCGACCGGAGCAGGCAGGCGCATATCATGGCTGAAGACTATCATGGCTGACGGTTATCATGGCTGAAGACGCGGCGCATATTCTGAACGGGCCCAACCTTAACCTCCTGGGCGCGCGGGAGCCGGCGATTTACGGGACGACGACGCTCGCCGAAATCGAGGCGGCGTGCCGCGAAAAGGCGGAATCCCTGGGATTGTCGCTGGTCTTCCGCCAGTCCAACAGCGAGGGCGAGCTGATCGACTGGGTGCAGACCGCGCGGGCCGAGGCGGCGGGGCTGATCATCAATCCGGGGGCTTACACCCATACCTCCATCGCCCTTCTCGACGCGCTCAGCGCCGTCGACATCCCGGTGATCGAGCTGCATCTGTCGAACATCCACGCGCGCGAGACGTTCCGGCGGCATTCGGTCACCGCCGCCGCCGCGAGCGGCGTGATCATGGGGCTGGGCGCGGCGGGGTATCCGCTGGCGCTTGACGCCCTTAAACGCATAATCAACAAGGGGCGTGCTTAACTCCATCGAAAACGCCCGTCGCCCGCAAGGAAGAAACTGGAACCCGCATGTCGAAAACAACAAAAGAAAACGCCGACCACGCGCTGGAAGCCGGATGGATACGCGAACTCGCCGGGATACTGGAAGAAACCGGCCTGACCGAAATCGAGATTGAGAAAAACGACGTGCGCCTGCGGGTCGCGCGCCAGGTCGGCGCGCCCCTTCCCGCGGCGGGTCCCGCGCCCGCCCCTGCCGCGTCGGCCGCGGCGACGCCGGCGCCCGCCGAAGCCCAACACGCCGGCGCCGATCATCCGGGGGCGGTGAAGTCGCCCATGGTCGGCACCGCCTATCGTGCGCCGTCTCCCGGCGCGGCGCCGTTCGTCACCGAGGGCGGACCTGTGAAGGAAGGCCAGACCGTGATGATCGTCGAGGCGATGAAGACCATGAACCCGATTACGGCGCCCCGCAGCGGCGTCGTCACCAAAGTGCTTGTCAGCGACGCCCAGCCGGTCGAGTTCGACGAAGCGCTCCTGATTATCGAATAACCGCCCCGCGCCGGCGGTCCGCCGTCGGCGCGCCATGATGGTGCGCCCATGTTCAACAAAGTCCTGATCGCCAACCGCGGCGAAATCGCCCTTCGCATCCATCGCGCCTGTAAAGAGCTTGGAATCGCCACGGTCGCCGTTCACTCGACCGCGGACGAAAACGCCATGCATGTGCGGCTCGCCGACGAAAGCGTCTGCGTCGGCCCGCCCGCCCCCAAGGACAGCTATCTCAACATTCCGGCGATCATTTCCGCGGCGGAGATCACCGGGGCGGACGCAATCCATCCGGGCTACGGCTTCCTGTCGGAAAACGCCCGGTTCGCCGAAATCGTCAACGCCCATGACATCGTCTTCATTGGTCCGACGGCGGAGCATATCCGCGTCATGGGCGACAAGATCGCGGCCAAGGAGGCGGTGGGCAGAGCCGGCATCCCGCTGGTGCCGGGCTCGGACGGGGCGGTGACGAACCTGGCGGAGGCGAAACAGGCCGCCGACGCCATTGGCTATCCGGTGCTGGTCAAGGCGGCGGCGGGCGGCGGCGGGCGCGGCATGAAGGTGGCGATGACGGCCGAGCATCTCTCCGAGGCGCTCTCCACCGCCAAGGCCGAGGCGATGGCCGCCTTCGGCGACGACAGCGTCTATCTTGAGAAGTATCTCATCACCCCGCGCCATATCGAGATCCAGGTGATCGCCGACAGCCATGGGAACGTGGCGCAGCTCGGCGAGCGCGACTGCTCGCTCCAGCGCCGCCACCAGAAGGTGCTGGAGGAGGCCCTGTCGCCGGCGCTCACCCCGGACCAGCGCGAGGAGATCGGCGAGACCGTCAGGACGGCCGTCGAGGCGCTCGGCTATCTCGGCGCGGGCACGGTTGAGTTCCTCTACGAAAACGGCGAGTTCTATTTCATCGAAATGAACACCCGTCTTCAGGTTGAACATCCGATTACGGAGCAGGTCACGCGCATCGACCTCGTGCGCGAACAGATCTCCGTTGCCGCCGGCAACCCCCTGAGCTTCCGCCAGGAGGACGTTTCCTATCGCGGCCACGCCATCGAGTGTCGCATCAACGCCGAGCATCCGCGCACCTTCGCGCCCTCGCCGGGGGAAATCCGCTTCTTTCATGCGCCGGGCGGGCCGGGGGTGCGGTTCGATTCAGCCGTTTACACAGGCTATCGCATACCGCCCTATTACGATTCAATGATTGGTAAGCTGATTGTTTTCGCCGACGACCGGGACGCCTGCATCGCCCGTCTTCGGCGCGCCCTCTCGGAGATGGCGTTCATTGGTATAGAAACAACCCTGCCGCTGTTCATGGATCTTGTCGACGATCCCGAGTTCCAGAAGGGCGACTACAACATCCACTGGCTTGAAAACTGGCTCGCGGGGAAAGACTAGCCCGCCGGGACCGGATCAATACGCCGTCCCGATGTCCAGGGCCGCGGCCGCGGATGGCGCGCTGAGACGGCGCGCTGGAACGGCGCCGCAGCAAAAGCCGTCGTCTTATGTTGCGACGCGGAACAATTTTCAAAACAACCCGGAACAAAATCGGGCGGCGGGTTAAGCCGCCGTTAAACAATATCGTTAACTGTAAGGAGCAGGTGTGTTTGCGGTGCAGCATGCGCCAAGGCGTCATCGTAATGTTGTAATTTTGTAACGGTTTGCGTTTTGCCGCACCTTGGACCTTCGCCGCGTCTGGACGCGCATTCTCAGTCTAAGCAAAAGTTAACGAACACGGAAAAAATCTAACTCATCCGATTCCGGGGCCCCTTAGGGAGGGGCAATGAAAGGGTTCCAGAAATGACTTCCAAGAATTCATTCGCCTCCATGAGCAAAACGCTTCTGGCGGGCGCTGCGCTTTCCGCCCTGACGGCGGCGGGGGCCGCGGCTCAGTCGTCTTCGGACGAAATCATCGTCACCGCCACCAAGCGCGCGCAGACGCTGCAGGAAGTGCCGATCGCGGTCAGCGTCGTCGGCGCCGACACGGTCGAGAAAGCGCAGATCCAGGATCTTTTCGATCTTCAGGCGAGCGTGCCGTCGCTGCGCATTTCACAGCTGCAGAACTCTTCGCAGACGAACTTCATCATTCGCGGCTTCGGCAACGGCGCCAACAACCCCGGCATCGAAAGCTCCGTCGGCGTCTTTATCGACGGCGTCTACCGCTCGCGCTCGGCCGCGGCGCTTCTCGACCTGCCGGTGCTCGACCGGGTCGAGATCCTTCGCGGTCCGCAGTCGACGCTGTTCGGCAAGAACGTGTCCGCCGGCGCGATCAGCATCACCACCCAGGCGCCGCGCTACGAATGGGGCGGCAATCTCGAGGCGACCTACGGCGAGTTCAACGAAGCCATCCTGCGCGGGACCGTGACCGGCCCGATCAACGACAAGACGGCGTTCCGCCTTTCCGGCAGCTTCAATCGCCGGGACGGCTTTTACACCAACTCCATCGACGGAACGGAAGTGAACGAGCGCGACCGCTGGGCGGTTCGCGGCCAGCTCCTGTTCGAGCCGACCGACGTTCTGTCCTTCAAGCTGATCGGCGACTACAACAAGATCGACGAAGTGTGCTGCGGCGCCATCCAGCTTCTGAACGCCGCGCCGACGCTTGCCGTCGCCGCGCCGCCGCCCCTGGGCCTCGGCCGGGCGATCGATCCCGACGGCGACAATGATTACAACATCGCCTTCGATCAGAACCCGATCAATACGCTTGAGGGCTACGGCGGATCGCTTCAGGCCGACTGGGACGTGGATTTCGCGACCGTGACCTCCATCACCGCCTATCGCGAGCAAACCGACAATTCGAACACGGACGCCGATTTCACCGGCGCGGCCATCGGCGTGAACCCGCAGTCGCGCAAATACGAAACCTTCACCCAGGAAATCCGCATCGCCTCCAACGGCAGCAATTTCGTCGACTGGCTCGTGGGCGGCTTTTTCTTCGACGAGGCGGTGGAGTCCACCCGCGACGTCGTGTTCGGGTCCGAAGCGCGCGCGTTCTTCGACCTGCTCGCCTTTTCGCCGGATCTGGGCGGCAGCGCGCTTGACGCGATCGAGGCCGCCACGATGACCCCCGCAGGCTCGTTCTTCGCCGACGGGTCGGGCCATTTCGGCGCCTATGAAATGGACAACCGCTCCTTCTCGCTGTTTGGACAGGTCGACATCAACCTGACGGACCGCCTGACCGTGACGGGCGGCGTTTCCTATATCGACGACCGCAAGGAATACACGACCAACGAGGTGCTGACGGAAGGATTTTCTATCGCCGGACGCGACACGCTGGTCGGCGTCGGCAACGGGCTCCTTTTCCAGGGCGCCTTCGCCCAGGGGCTGGCCGACGCCGGCGTCGATCCCACGGACGACGCGGCGGTGGCGGCCTTCGCCACGGCGCAGCCGGCGATTTTCGCCGCCATCCAGGGCGGCGCGCAGGCCTTCGCCGACGCCAACCAGGAAAACCCGACCGTGAACCCGCTCCTGCCGCTGCAGGCGCTTCAGCTCTTCGCCGTTCCGGTCAACGTGCCCGATCCGAGCAACCCGCTCGACGACGGCATCCGCCAGGACGACAAGGTCACCTATACCGCGCGCGTCGCCTATGACGTGACCGATTTCCTCAACGCCTATTTCACCTACGCCACGGGCTGGAAAGCGGCGGCGGTCAACCTGTCGTCCGACACGCGCCCGCCCGACCCGGTCACCGGTTTCGGCCGCGAGGCGAACCCGGAGGACGTCACGCTCTATGAAATCGGCATCAAGGCGGCCTTCGACCGGGGCTTCATCAACATCGCGCTGTTCGACCAGACGATCGAGGACTTCCAGTCCAACCTTTTCATCGGCACCGCCTTCGTCCTGGCGAACGCCGAGGAGCAGTCGGTTCGCGGCTTCGAGATCGACTCCCAGTACCAGCCCTGGGATCCGCTGGTGGTGAGCTTCGGGCTGACCTATCTCGACCCGGAATTCGACAGCTTCCAGAGTGCGCCGTGTACGTCTTTTGTCGGGTTCGAGGTGCCGGCATGCGACGTGCCGGGGGCGACGACGTTCGATGCGTCCGGCCTGACGCCCGCCGGCATCTCGCCGTGGAGCATTTCGACCGCGGCCACCTACACGCATGATTTCGCCAACGGCACGCAAGGTTATCTGCGTACCGAGTATCAATATGAAAGCGAGACGCAGGTCGTCGACAATGTCTCGCCTGCGATCGCCTCGCGCACCGTCAATATGCTGAACATCAGCGCGGGCCTCGCCTTCGAAAACGGCTTTGAAGTGATGGGCTGGGTCCGCAACGCCCTTGACGACCAGTATCTCGTCAGCGCGTTCCCGACCGTGGCGCAGCCGGGCAGCTTCTCCGGCTATCTTAACGAACCGCGCACCTTCGGCGCGACGGTGCGCAAATCCTTCTAACGGTTCCGCGTCAGAGGGGATGACGGCGCGGCGGGCGGCTTTCGGGCCGCCCGCCGCTTTTCTTTCGGGGGCGCTTTTCGGGGCGCATTTTCTGCGGGACCGGCGCCCGACATGCGGCGCATTTTGTTAAAACGCCGACAATCCGGGTCACGAAACGGCAGGGTTTGTTTTGCTTTCATAAAGGCGGAGGCAACGGGCCGGGGCCGAACATGGTTTTCAACAAACAGGACGCCGCGCCGCGCGTCGACGCGGGCCGTCTCGCCGCGCTCGCCGGCAAGAGGGAGAAAGACGCCTCCTCGCCGGGAGCGGCGCCGACGCCGGACATTGCGCCGCGCCGACGCGTCAGCCTTGAGCCTGACCTTTCGCGCATCAGCAAGATCCGGCTCGACGAAACGCCGGCCCAGCGCAAAAAGCGGCTGGCCGCAAAGTCAGTGAATTTCAGCGCATCGTTCATTGTACGGATCGCAATTATCGGCGCCGCCCTGTGGTACGGCTACGAGGCGCATCGATCGACGGGCGCGATCGACCGCGCCGTCGCGCTCGCCGTTCTGGTCATGGCGGCCGATTTCGGGCGCGTCCTCCTGAAGGCGTTGCAGCCCGGGTCGCGCTGAGGTCGGCAGGCAATCAGCAGGGAAAAAGCCGCGCCCCGGCCGGCCGCAGCGGGTTACTGCTGCGCGCCCCGCCAGGCGGCGAATTCGCTGGCCGACAATTCGCCGGAACCGTCCGCGTCGTGGCGCGCGAAGGCTTCCGCGGTCACGGTTGCGCCGGCGGCTTTCAGTTCGGCCATGGACACGCCGCCTGATTTATCCGTATCAAGAGCGCTGAAGCTGGTTCCGTCGTTCTGGGCGAGGGCCGCGCCCATGCCGGCGGCGAGCGCTGCGGCGGCGATGGCGATTGTGCGATTGGTCATGACAGTCTCCTTGGGTTGCTGGGTGAAGCGTCCGGCTTGCCTGGCGTTCGCCCCGGTTCGGTTTCGGGGAATGATCGCAAGCGACGTCGAGAGGCCGGACCGTTGCGTCTCAAGCGACGGCGGTTATGTAATCAGCGGGTCGCGTACAATTCAAATAAAATACGTGTAAGGATGAAGTAGATGTAATGTCGCCGGCCGGAAAGGCGTAAGAAGGCGCGCAACCTTTAATTGCGCGCGCCGTTTCGCGCGCCCTTTTTCTTGCGTTGCGGCCTTTCGGGCCGGACGCCGGGTTTCGTGATCCGGCGTGATCCGGCGGCGCCTTGGAATGAGGCCAATGCCGCCATATTTGCGCCCCGATGCAAGCGCTTCATGGCTTTGCTGCTGTGGAGGGAGAGAACAGTGGGCGTTATCGAAATTACCTTGATCGGCTTTATTGCGTTCAACACCGTCATCGGCGCATCGAGCTTCGTGATCCGCGCGCGCTGAGCCGTCTGCGGCGCGCCGGCGGTCAGCGCCGCCGTTCCGGCCGCCCCAGCGTCGGGGCGTGAAAGGCGGGGTCCTTGTGCGCGATCCAGGCGACGAAGCGCGCAATGGCCGGATGGGCGCGCAACGCCTCGATCGTGTTGTAGGACCTCGCGAGTTCCGCTTCGCTGAATGTTCTGTGGATCGTGCGGTGACAGATTTCGTGCAGGCGCGCCGTCGGCCCTTTCGCGCCGCCTTTCAGTTTCGGGACCAGGTGATGAAGGCTCTGCCTTGCATGGGCCGGGATCGGCCGCCCGCATAAGGGGCAGATCGGGTCCGGCTTGTCCGTCATGTCGAAACGATCATGCGCGGGGGCGTGTGCGGCCTCATGCGCGGGGTGGGGGCCGCAAGCCCGCCGCCACGGTCAGACCCCAGCCGACAAGAAGCAGGACCCCGCCGACGGGCGTCACGGCGCCCAGCCAGCGCGGGGCGCCCAGTGCCATCGAATAGAGCGTGCCGGCGAAAACGAGCGTTCCGATAATGAAGGCCCAGCCCGGCGCGGCCAGTCCGCGAGCCCCCTGCCGTGCGGCGAGGGCGCAGGCGAGCGCCGCCGCGCTGTGGACAAGGGCGTAAAGGGTCGCCGTCGCCCACCATTCGCTCCCCGCCGCGGTCAGTCGCCCTTCGAGCCCGTGCGCGCCGAAGGCGCCGAGCGCGACGGAGATGAAGCCGGCGAGACCGGCGGCGATGAGGAGAGGGGACATGGGGCGTCGCCTTTGGCAGCTTTCGCCCTGTTTAACCCCGCGAGGGCGCATGGACAACGATCACTGAAACAGCCGTTCCGCAGCGCCGTTGCATCAGCATCGGGTTTGCCCTGCGTGCTTCTCCGACGCCTGCGCCTTGGGCGCGCGCTATTTGTCGACAGGGCGTCACGAGGTTCCGCCTACTCCTCGCGCCGATCCTGCACCGGGACATAAGCCTCTGCGTCGCGCCGCGGCCCGGCATGCGACGGTTTCGCCGAACAGGCGCGGCAATGGAAATGGACCGCCGGTTTTGTGTCTCATGTCCGGCATTGCGCCGGACATCCGGACGATTTCAGCGGCGCGTCACTGACACGCCAGGCATTCATCGTAGTCCGTCTTCGCCGCGGCCTGCATCATCTTGTCGACGCCGTCCGCGCCCTCGGCTGCCTCGCCGTCATTGGCGGCGTTTTCCTTGCCCGCGTAGCTCGCGCGCTGGATCGACTTTGAGCGGCAGTAGTAAAGCGACTTCACGCCTTTCTCCCATGCCGACCAGTGCAGCATGTGCAGGTCCCATTTGTCGATGTCGCCGGGCAGGAACACGTTCACCGACTGGCCCTGGCAGATATAGGGGCTGCGGTCGGCGGCAAGCTCGATCACCCAGCGCTGGTCGATCTCGAAGGCCGTCTTGAAGACGTCCTTTTCATCGTCGGTGAGAACGTCGAGATGCTGGACGGAACCTTCGTGCTCGATGATCGAGGTCCAGGTTTCCTCCGTATCGGCGCCTTTTTCGGCGAGGATTTTCTGCAGCGCGGCGTTCTTCACCGTGAAGGAGCCCGACAGCGTCTTGTGGGTGTAGACGTTCGCCGGGATCGGCTCGATGCACGGAGACGCGCCGCCGCAAATGATGGAAATCGAGGCCGTCGGCGCGATCGCCATCTTGTGGCTGAAGCGCTGTTTCATGCCGCGTTCCTCCGCGTCCGGACAGGCCCCGCGTTCTTCGGCGAGTTTGACCGACGCCGCATCCGCGCCCATGCGGATATGCTTGAACAGGCGCGTGTTCCACGATTTCGCCATGGCGCTCTCGAACGGCACGCCGAGCTGTTGCAGGAAGGAGTGGAAGCCCATGAGGCCGAGACCCACCGAGCGTTCGCGCATGGCCGAGTACCTGGCTTTCGCCATGGCCGCCGGCGCGCGGTCGATGAAGTCCTGCAGGACGTTGTCGAGAAAGCGCATGACGTCCTCGACGAATTGCGGCTCGTCGCGCCACTCGAAATATTTCTCCGCGTTGATCGAGGAAAGACAGCACACGGCGGTGCGCTCCTCGCCCAGATGATCCTTGCCCGTATGAAGCATGATTTCCGAGCACAGGTTCGAGGTCGACACCTTCAGGCCGAGATCGCGCTGGTGCTTGGCCATCTGACGGTTCACCGTGTCGGTGAAGAGAAGATAGGGCTCGCCGGTGGCGAGGCGCACTTCCAGGATTTTCTGCCACAGCTTGCGGGCGTTCACGGTGCGGAGCACCTCGCCGGTCTTCGGCGATTTCAGGCCGAACTCCTCGTCTGCGGCGACCGCTTCCATGAAGGCGTCGGTGATGTTGATGCCGTGATGCAGGTTGAGGGACTTGCGGTTGAAGTCGCCGGAGGGTTTGCGGATCTCGAGGAATTCCTCGATTTCCGGGTGGTGCACGTCGAGATAGCAGGCGGCCGAGCCGCGGCGCAGCGAGCCCTGGCTGATGGCCAGGGTCAGCGAATCCATGACGCGGATGAACGGGATGATGCCGGAGGTCTGGCCGGCGTGCTTCACCTTCTCGCCGATGGAGCGCACATTGCCCCAATAGGTGCCGATGCCGCCGCCATTGGAGGCGAGAGCGACGTTTTCGTTCCAGGTGCCGACGATTTCGTCGAGCGAATCGCCAACGCCGTTCAGAAAGCACGAGATCGGCAGGCCGCGATCCGCGCCGCCGTTGGACAGGACCGGCGTCGCCGGCATGAACCACAGCTTCGAGATGTAATCGTATAGGCGCTGGGCGTGGTCGGCGTCGTCGCCATAGGTGCGCGCAACGCGGGCGAACATGTCCTGGAACGACTCGCCGGGCAGGAGATAGCGGTCCTCCATGGTTTTCTTGCCGAAATCGGTCAGGAGCGCATCGCGCGAGGGGTCGATTTCAATGTCGCGCACCACTTTCAGCGAGGGTTTGCGGGCGGGCGTCTTGTCGTTGGGCGCAACCTCGCGCCGCGCCGCGGCGTCTGCCGCGCTTTGATCGGCCTCGGCGGTTTCAAGCTCTTTGGCGGCTTCTTGCAACGACATGAATCCCTCGTCCCTTTTCTTTTTCGCCCCCGAAAAAGGCGCGCAAAACCTTGGCCCGGATCGCCCGCCTAGGGGCCGCATCCGGCGCGGCGTTTCGACTGTTTCAATGATATGTCAGCGTTCGCCGCCGACACAAGATATAGTGATAGACCCCGGCAACAACGTCAATATGAAGTTGGTTGGTGGGCAAAAGTTTTTGGTTAAGAAGGTCTTAACCATGCGCAAATTGTGCGCTCTAATGGTTAACCGCGAAAGGGGTTTTTCAGCCCGAAAAAGCTTCGTTTCGCCCCTGGCGCCTTTTCGGAAAAAAACGCTTGCGGATCCGCGCGCCACTGCGCCGGCGCGGCCTGGAAGCCGGTTTCGACGAACTTCACCGACGAATCGCGCCGTCGCCAGGGGGGCGAATCGGGGTCCGGGCCGTCCGCCGCGCCGAAGCGGTGATTCGCCTCGCGCTCGGAGGGCGTGCGCGGCGCATTTTCCGGCGCCGTCATTGCGCCCGTCGCCGTCTTCGGGACGTGGCGGGCGCCGGCGACGCGCGCGCGGAAGACGTCGACCGCGTCGTTGATGCGCCGGACCACATCGGCGGGGCGCGGCGCTTCCCTGGCGGTGAAGGCGCTGTTCAACCCGTCCAGCGCCTCGGCGCGCGCCTTGCCCACGGCGTCGGCGGCGATGAGGTTGCCGATGAGCGCGAAGCCGACGCCGGCAAAGGCGTAGGCGGCGCCGCCCAGGAGCAGGCTCAGGGCCGCCCAGGGGTACTGCATGATGGCCAGCGGCGTTGCGGGCTGCGCCGGTTCGGGGCTCGGCACATACGCCATGAATATGTAGGCGGCGCCGAGCAGGAAGCCGAGAAGCGCGCCCAGGGCCAGGTCGAACAGGGAAAATCCGCTTGCCGGGCGTTGCAGGAATTCGCCGAACTGGCGCGCGGCGCGGTCAGGGTCGGTTGCGGTCAGGAACGGCAGGCGGCGGAAATAGGCGCAGGCTTCCAGCGCCGTCATATGCGCGCGGGAAAGGTCGACCACCGCGTCGCCGGCGGCCGCGCGGCGGTCCATTTGAGCGCGCAACTCCGTCAGGCTGCTGTTGAAGTCGTGCGCGTCGTCGGCGATGGCCGCCCCCAGGGCTTCGCCCGCCGCCCGCGCCTTGCGGTCGTCGCCGCGCCCGAAGCCGTAGGTCAGGCCCGCGATGCCGATGGCGACGGCGATCCCCGCCGCGGCGACGATCGCAAAGGCGCGCATCAGCACATAGGCGTCGTCGACGGCCATGCCGTCGACGAGGGCGCTCGACAGAACGCCGTCGCCCGCCGCCTGTGCATTCAGCGCAGAGACATAGAGCCATGCGGCGAGGCCGAACCAGAAAAACCCGACCAGAATGCGAAATCCCTGCGCATGCAGGGTTACTTCCCCCGCCGCGCGCTCGGCGAGGCGCGCGTTCAGCCGATTGGCCGTCGCGGCGAGGGTGGCCGCGCGCCGGTCGATCGAGGCGGCGCTGTCCTCCAGCATGGCGTCGAGCGCGGCGCCGCCTGGCCTGCTGTCGTCCGCCGCCGTCGCCGAAAACGCCGTCTCGCCGGCGGACGGCCCAGGGTTGGGAAAAGGCGCAGAATTGGGAAAAAAAGTCCGTGTAGGGTCGCGTGCGTCCCCGCGTGTGTTTTCGTGTGGGGCGGCCCCATGTGCGGCCCCATGCGCCGCCCAATGCGCCGACCTGTCGGCGGCGGGATCCACGGGGTCGGCCTTGCCGCCGCGCAGTTTCGACAGCGCGCCGTTGAGCGCCCCGTCGAGCCGCCGGCGGGTTGCGTCCGCCGTCGGCGTGGCGTCGTAATCGATTGATTGATCACGCTTTTTCATCGTTTCGCCCTTCGTTCCAACGGTTCCGGTCCCGCATGCCGCCGCACCGCCGGCGCGGCGGCAATTACATTATAAGGGAAAGACAGGGCATGGCGAGGTTGGCGCCGCGCGCGCTCTTCACGGCCTCCCTCTCACGCACCCGTCACGTCCCCCGCGGGCAGGATTGCGCCGCGGCGGCGGCCTGGCGAAAAAGCGCACGCAGGACGCAAATTCGCGGCGAGCATGTTGTTTTTCCCTGCTGAAGGCGGGTCGTTCGCCGCCGATTAAACCGTAATTTTACCACTAAAAGGCATGTATGGCTGGCGAAGAAACGCCCATTACAGGCGGAGACGATGACCCATCATGCGCGGGCGTTTCGCCGGCTGTTCACCAGAAAGTACCTGATCGGACTGTTCCTGTTGGCCGGACTATCCTGCGCGTCGCTTTACATCATGTACGAACAGAACGCGCGCCAGGCGGGGCGGGCGGAAATGACCATGCTGGCCTATGGCCAGAAAGCGCTCAGCCAGCGCATTTCCTTTTTCGCCAACACGCTGGTCACGTCGAACGATCCGTCCGAACGCGAGGTCATGCGTGCGGAACTGCGCGCGGCGGCGGCGGAGATGCTTTCCGCACACGAACATCTGACGCAGCAGCGTCCGACCATCGGCGAGACGCCGATGCACCTGCCTGAACTCGACGACATTTACTTCGGCGGCGAGTCCCCGTTCGACAGCGAGCTGCGCACCTTCCTGGACAGGGCGGAGGCTATCGCCGATACGCCGCCGGAGGAGCTGACGCCGGATTCCCTCCTGTTGCGCGAGGTCAATCTTCTCGGAATGAACACCGTCATGCAGACCCATGACGTCATTACAAGGATCATTTCCTATCGCGCGGCCCGGGAGGTCGAGACCGCGAAACTGGTTCAGTCGGTCCTGACGGCGCTCATTCTGATCCTGCTCGCCGCCGAGGCGGTCTTCCTGTTCGAACCCGTGGGCCGGGCGATTGAAAGCAGCCTCATCAAGTCGGAAAAGTCGGAGCGCCTCGCCCAGGAAGAGGCGCGCCGCGCCAACATCGCCCATGACGCGAAGTCGAATTTCCTGCGGGTCATGAGCCATGAATTCCGCACGCCCCTGAACGCCGTGATCGGGATGACCGACCTGTTGCGCGCCACCCCCCTCGACGACCAGCAGCAGGTTTACGTGCGACACCTTCAGGACGCGGGCAATCACATGCTCTCCCTCGCCAACGATGTGCTGACCGTGCAGCAATACAACGCCGGAAAGCTCGAACTGTCGATCGGTCCGGCCGACCTCGTGCAGGAGATCGAGGGCGTCGCCGGGCTGTTGAAGACGAAAACCGACGAGAAGGGCCTGTCGTTGACGTTCCTGCCGTCGCCCGATTTCGACGGCGCGGTGATGATCGACGCGCGCCGCTTCCGCCAGGTGCTGATCAATCTGATCGGCAACGCGGTGAAATTCACGCACAGGGGCGGGATCACCATCACCGCCGACAGCGCGCCGGTCGAGGCCCAGCCGGGCGACGGCGCAGGCGACAGCGCGGGCGGCAGTGCAGGCGGCGGCCTGGGCGGGGGGCGTCTCGATATTGAAATCCGCGTCATCGACACCGGCGGCGGCGTCACGCCTGAAAAGCGCGAAAAGATCTTCGAGGAGTTCGAGCAGGCCGAACAGTTCGGCGAACGCAGCGAAGGCGGCGTCGGCCTCGGTCTCGCCATCAGCCGCTCGATCATCGAAGCGCTGGGCGGCAAGCTCAGCCTGGAAGAAACCTCGAAAAAGGGCAGCACCTTCCTGATCCGCATGCGTCTGTTCCGCCGCAAGGCCGCGCCGGAGGAAGCGCCGAAGCCCGCCGCCGCGGCGCCGGCGCGGGAGGGCGTCGGCGGGCGCAAAATCCTCGTCGCCGACGACAACCTGCCCAACCGGATGATCGCCGCGGCCTATCTGAAAAAGGCCGGCTACGACGTAAGTTTCGCCGAAAACGGCCGCGAGGCGGTGGACGCGGCGCTGGCCGACAGCGCCATCGCCACGGTTTTCATGGATATCGAGATGCCGGTCATGGACGGCGTCGAAGCGGTGAAGCTCCTGCGCGAGCGCCAGCGCGCGCGCCTGCCCGTGGTGGCGCTCACCGCCCACGCCCTGCCCGAGGACAGCGAACGGCTCATCGACGCCGGGTTCGATGAAGTTATCCGTAAACCAATCAATGAAGCCGCGATCGTGGAATGCGCCAGGCGCTATCTGGACAAACGCGATGCGGCCTGATCCCGAAGGACCTCGACCGATGTTCAGGGTCTGCATGACAATCCTGTTTGCGGCGACCGGCTTCCTGACAAGCGGCGCGCCGGCGACCGCCCACGACACCAAGATCGTCGGTTCGTCAACCGTTTCCGCCTTCGCGTATATCGCGCGCGAGCACATGGGCGCCGCCAGGGATCACATCATTATCGAGGCGACCGGCACCGGCGGCGGCTTCTCCCTGTTCTGCAACAGCCGCGACCCCAGCTTCGCCCCGGTGGTGATGGCCTCGCGTCCGATCAAGGAAGTCGAACGCCAGGCGTGCATCCGCAACGGCGTCGGCGAGATCAAGGCTTACGACCTTGGCCTCAGCGGCGTCATCGTCGCCCAGCGCAAGCGCAGAAAGCCGATCGACCTCACCGTGCGGGACCTTTTCCTGGCCCTCGCCGCCAGGACGCCGGTGCGTTTCGCGGGAACCTGCGAGCTGGTCGACAACCCGCATTATACCTGGAGTGATATCCGCGACGGCCTTCCAGACTGGCCGATCGAGGTTTACGGCCCGCCGCTGACGTCGGGCACGCGCTCGGCGTTCATCAGTCTCGCCCTGCGCGAGGGCGCGATGGATGTCGATTGCATGCGCGAGTTGCGATACGCCGACGGCAAGACCTTTGACGCGGTCGTCACCAATCTGCGTACGGACGGCGCCTGGATCGATGCGGGCGAGAACGACAATGTTCTCCTCGCGGCAATCAAGGTGATGCCGAAAAGCTTCGGCGTGGTCGGATACCCGTTTTACCAGAACTACGCCGAAACCCTCTCGGCGGCGTCGATTTCCGGCGTCGCGCCGAGCCTGGAGACGATCGGCGACGGCGCTTATCCGCTGTCGCGCGTCCTGCGCATTTACGTCAAGACGCAGGCCGTCGAGCAGAACCCGGCGGCGCAGGCTTTTGTCGACGCCATGACCGGCGCCGCGGCGACGGGCGAGGGCGGGTATCTCTCCGCCGCGGGGCTCGCGCCGTTGCGGGGCGACGCGCCCCGCAATCCGGTCATTTGCCACACCGGGGAGCTTTGCTTTCCGGAACGCTAGCGCCAATTGCGTTCAACGCGATTCACAACTGGCGCCGGATCTTGAAGCGGCGCGCGCGCGCGAACCGCAAAACGGGCGGTCCGCTTTTGCTGCGACACGCTTTAGCGCGCCGCGCCCGGCGCTAGCGTTGCGAACGCCTGTAGCGGCGCGGGTTGCCGTCCCGGCGCACGCGCGACAGTCCGCGCGAGACCTCGCCGTAAAAGCTGATCAGGGCCGGCTCGGCCGCGTAGGTGATCGCGGGATAGGCGCCCTCCATCGAGCGCAGGGGCAGGCCCTGATGCGCCGCGATCATGAAATCGCGCCAGATCGCCGCCGGAATGGCGCCCCCGGTGATTTCACCCATCGGTTCATAGGCGTCGTTGCCGACCCACACCCCGGCGGTCAATTGCGCCGTGTAGCCGACGAACCACGCGTCGCGCCAGTCATTTGTGGTGCCGGTCTTGCCCATGGCGTCCCGCTGGCCGAGGCTGGCGCGCGATCCGGTTCCGTCCGTCATGACCTGGTAAAGCAGGTGGTTCATGTCCGTGGAAACCTCGGGGGTGATGATCGTCGCCGGACGGCGGTCCCGGCGCCGGTAGACCACCATGCCCTCGCTGGTCTCGATCCATTCGATCGCATGCGGCTCGATCTTGTCGCCGCCCGACGCGAAGGGGAGATAGGCGCTTGTCAGCGCCTCCAGCGTAACGTCCACCGCGCCCAGGGCGATCGCCGGGAATGCGGGGATGTCCTTCATGCCGAAGCGCATCGCCGCCTCGGCGACTTTCTCCGGGCCGATGCTGACGGTGATCTGCGCCGCGACGGTGTTGATCGATTTCGCCACCGCTTCGGTCATGCGCACCGGGCCGACATGCCCGCCGGCGTAGTTTTTGGGCGACCAGCCGTCGAAATTCACCGGCTGGTCGATGAAGCGCGACTGCGGGGTCATGCCCGCCTCCAGGGCGGCGACGTATACGAACGGCTTGAAGGCCGAGCCGGGC
Source organism: Parvularcula sp. BBD 1991-13 (assembly GCA_001657385.1). Classification (GTDB taxonomy): domain Bacteria; phylum Pseudomonadota; class Alphaproteobacteria; order Caulobacterales; family Parvularculaceae; genus Hyphococcus. The sequence continues at coordinate 281,694 of LYSZ01000004.1, forward strand.
TGTCGGCGCGCCTGCGTGGCGCGGTTGAACTGGCTTTCCAGATAGGAACGCCCGCCCACCATGGCGCGCAGCGCGCCGTCCGCGTCATAGGCGATCAGCGCGGCCTGGTCCGCGCCCTTGGCCAGCGCCTCCTCGTCAAGCGCGGCCTTGACCGCGGCCTCCGCGTCGCGTTGCAGTTTCTGGTCGATCGTCGTGGCGACGACGATGTCGCCGACGCCCGCGGGCGCCAGGTCCCTGGCCCTGGCGGCGACGTAGTCGAAGAAATAGCCGACATCGCTGTCGCGGTTCTGGTCGACGATCTCGGCCGGGCGCAGTTTGGCTTCACGCGCGGCGAAAGGGGTAATGGCGTCGGTTTCGAGCAGGTTGTCGATCACCGCTTCGGCGCGCCGGCGCGCGCCCTCAAGATTGTGGGTCGGCGCGTAGCTCGACGGCGCCTTGGGCAGGCCGGCCAGCATCGCCGCCTCGGCGAGGGTGACGTCGCGCGCGGACTTGCCGAAATAGGTCAGCGCCGCGCTCTCGATGCCGTAGGCGCCGGCGCCGAGATAAATGCGGTTCAGGTACAGCGAGAGGATGGCGTCCTTGCTGAGGCGTCCTTCGAGGCGCAGCGCCAGAAGCGCTTCGCGAAACTTGCGGTCATAGGTCTGTTCCGGCGACAGGAAGAGGTTGCGCGCCAGTTGCTGCGTGATCGTGGAGCCGCCTTCGACCACGCCGCCGGAGCGGGCGTTGGCCAGCGCCGCGCGCAGCGTGCCGCGAAGGTCGACGCCGGGATGCTCGTAAAACCGGCGATCCTCCGTAGACAGAAAAGCTTCGATCAGGTAATCCGGCAGCTCACGCGGGTCGACCTGTTCGCCGTACCGCGCGCCGCGCGCTGCGATTTCCTCGCCGTTGCGGTCGAGCACGACGATTGCCGGCTGGCGGTTGACGTTCCACAGATCCGCATCCGCCGGCATGCGCGGCGCCATGACCACGAACGTCGTCGCCAGCCCGCCAATGGCGAGCGTGAAAAAGAGCGAGGTCGCCGCGCCGGCGAGGCTGCCCGCGAGACGCCGGCGCGCGCCGCGCCGCCGGGCCGTTCGCCCGGTCTCGGACGGTTCCGCGGCCGGCGACGGAGTCTCGGTTTCAGCGGCGCGGGGCGCAGGCGGGCGCAACAGGCGTGCGGCGTCGCCCGGCAGGGCGCGCGCGCCGCGCAGGAAATCCCGGTAGAGCCCGGCGGCGTTCGCCCTGAACAGGCGCAGTTTTCGCAGGCCGGCGGCCGCGGTCTTCCCCCCCGCTCCCGTCTTGCCGGCCTTCGGCGCGCCTGAATGCCCTTCGCTGTCCGACATCGGTTTTCGTTCCTCGCCCCTTGCGGTCCGTCCGCCCCTGGAATCCGGTTGCATTCCGGGGCCGGGCGTCGCCCGCCGTCATTGTGACGCCTTGCGGCCTTTGTTGTCGATAATCGGGGCGGGATCTTGGCGCAACCTGCGAGATTTCATGGCGACCGCGGTCTGGCCGACTGCCGTCGGGGCTTGCCCCGGGCCGCGACGGGGTGTTGGTTCGCGACTGTGCAGACAGGCAGGCGGCCATGACCACATCATTTACCGAACTGATGCGCGCCGGCGCATTCGAAAACGGCGCCTACGTGCTGACAATCCCCGAGGACTGGATGCAGGGGCGCACCACCTATGGCGGGCTCTCCGCCGCGATCTGTTACGAAACCGCAAGGCGGGCCTTTGCGGACCTGCCGCCGCTTCGCTCGGCGCTGGTTTCCTTCGTCGGTCCGGCGGGCGGTGCCGTGGAGGGCCGGGCCGCGATGCTGCGCGAGGGCAAGTCGGTGCGTTTCGTCGAGGCGGAGGTGACCGCGGAAAAAGGTCTCGCCACCCGCACCGCCTTCGCCTTCGGAGAGGCGCGCGCGTCTTCCTTCGATGCGACCTACGCGCCGGCGCCGGCGCTGCGCGCGCCGGAGGACTGCCCCGCCTATATGGACGAGGGGGTCGGCCCCGGCTTCACCCGGCATTTCGAAACCCGTCTTCTCAAGGGCGGACGTCCCGTCAGCGCCTCGCGCGACCACGATCACTATATCTGGGTGCGTCACAGGGATGAGGCGGCGGGGGGGCTGGCCGCGCTCATCGCGCTCGCCGACATGCCCCCGCCGGCGGTGATGCCGATGTTCGCCGAAGCGGCGCCGATCAGTTCCATGACCTGGATGCTGAATATCCTCGCCGATGCCCCGCAGACGGACGATGGCTGGTGGCTGTTGCAGTCCCGCGCGGAAAATGCGGCGAGCGGCTATTCCAGTCAGGACATGCTGGTCTGGAACCGGCGCGGCGATCTGGTCGTCGCGGGTCGCCAGTGCGTCGCGATCTTCACATGAGCGCGTCCATGGCGCTTGTGCTGACGACATTCGTCGTGCGCGATTACGATGAAGCGATCGCCTTCTTCTGCGGTCAGCTCGGTTTCGCCCTCCTGGAAGACACGGTGCTGTCGCAGGAGAAGAGGTGGGTCCGGGTCGCGCCGAAAGGCGCGGGCGGGGCGAGCCTCCTGCTCGCGAAAGCCGCGACGCCGGAACAGGAGGCCGCCATCGGCCGTCAGGCCGGCGGGCGCGTCGCGTTTTTTCTCGCTACGGACGATTTCGACGCGACCCATGCGGTGTTCCTGAGAAACAATGTGCGCTTCCGCGAAGCGCCGCGCGAGGAGCCCTACGGCAAGGTCGCCGTGTTCGAGGACCTTTACGGCAATCCCTGGGATCTGATCGAGCCGGCGGGGCGGTAAGCGTCATCGCCCGTTCGCGCGGAAAAATGTTCTTTATTTGTTCTTTTCTTTGCGTTAATGCTGCGGCGTCAGTCTTGTGGGAGCAGCGGCAATGGAACAAAGGATCAGCATTATCACTCTTGGCGCGCGCGATCTCGACCGCGCCCGGGATTTTTACGGCGCGCTCGGGTTTCGCGAGGCCGACGCCTCGACCGAGACGATCGCCTTTTTCGACATGGGCGGATTTGCGCTGGCGATTTACGGCTGGCGAGCGCTGGCCGACGACGCGGGCGTTCCGGGCGGGGATGAAGACGCAGACCGGAGCGCAGAGTTTCGCGGGGTGTCGCTCGCCTACAATGTGCGCATACGCGAGGACGTGCCGGAGATGCTGAAACAGGCCGAAGCCGCCGGCGCGCGGATCGTCAAGCCCGCCGAGGACGTGTTCTGGGGCGGATATTCGGGATACTTCGCCGATCCCGAGGGGCACCTGTGGGAGGTGGCCTGGAACCCGCACCTGCCCCTCGACGAGGATGGCGGGTTTTACGTCGTCTGACCGCCGCTATGTCCTCCGGTCGTCGCGCGGCGCGCCGCCCTTGAAAAACAGCGTCGTCAGGAGATAGCCGCCGGTCGCGGCCGATCCGGTCAGCATCACCCCCCAGGCGAGATCCACCGGGATCGCGGCGGCAGGAAAGTTCTTGATCACGGACAACGCCGTGAAGTTGTACGCGGCGTAACAGAAGAATCCGAACAGCCCGCCCTGGATCGCGGCCTGGGGCAGGGACCGTTTCGCCAGCGCCGGCGCAACCGCGAAGATCACAATGCCGAGAATATAGATAAAGTAGAAAAAGGCCGCGCCTGTCAGGTTGAAGGGCTGGGCGAGAATCTCGCCATAGGCGTCGTGGTAGAAATCGCGTGCGACGACGGCGAGCCAGATCAGGTCGATGGCGAGGAACGCCAGTCCCGTCGCGACATATGCCGACAGATGTTTCAGCGCGGCGGTCATCGGAACGTCCTCCGTCTTTGTCTCATGTCGCTTTCCATGGTCGCATCGTTCTTTTTCGCAGCGCTGTGATGGCGCGTTGCTTCTCAAGCCGCTTCGCCTTGCCGTCCTGACGAGGGCTTCGCCGCCGCCGTTACGGGCGGACCTGGCGGGAGCGGCTTCGCGGGTGTTTATTCAGTCGACGTCAAGCGCTTCGCGCTTCATTTCGAGGCGCAGCCATTCTTCCTCCGCGTGCTCCAATTTTTGTTCTACGGCGGACAGGGTTTTCGCGGATCTGTTGAAAAGCGCCGGGTCGCGGCTGAACAGCGCCGGGTCGGCGAGGGTCTCCTTCAGCCGGGCGATTTCCGCCTGCATCGCCTCCATCTCCCCGGGCAGCTTTTCCAGCGCATATTGTTCCTTGTAGGACAGCTTGCGCGGGGCCGCATCGCCCGGTTTCGGCCGGGGCTTTTTCGGTTTCGCGCCCGTCCCTGTTGGGCCGACGGGCCCGTACCTTAATGAAAGAGCGCTTTTCTCAAGGCCCGGCGCGCTTCCCCGCTGCGCGGTCATGTCGTCATAGCCGCCCGCATAACGCCGCCACACGCCCGGTTTTTCCGGGTCCGTGGTGATGACCGACTGCACGATGCGGTCGAGAAAGCTGCGGTCGTGGCTGACCAGCAACAGCGCGCCGTCGTAGTCGGCGAGGAGATCCTCCAGAAGGTCAAGGGTTTCAAGATCGAGGTCGTTTGTCGGCTCGTCCAGCACCATGAGGTTGGATGGCTTGGCCAGCGCCGCCGCGAGCGCAAGCCGCGCCCGCTCCCCGCCGGACAGCGCGCTCACCGGCGAGCGCCATTGATCTTCCGTAAACAGAAAGTCTTTCAGATAGGTGGCGACGTGTTTCTTCGCGCCGCCTGCCGTCACCCAGTCGCCGCGCCCGTCGGAAATCGCGTCGGCCGCGCGCATGGCCGGGTCGAGGCTGTCGCGGCCCTGATCGAGGAACAGCATCTGCACCCCGGCGCCGAGTTCGACGGCGCCCGCGTCCGGCGCCAGCCGTCCGGTGAGAAGATTGATCAGCGTCGTCTTGCCGGCGCCGTTGGGGCCGACGACGCCGATGCGTTCGCCCCGCGTGATCTCGGTTGAAAAGGCGTCGACGACGGCGCGTCCGTCATAGCTCTTCGAAACGCCTTTCGCGACGATCACCCGCTTGCCGGAGCGTTCGCCCGCGCTCGCGGCGAACCGCACCTGGCCCTGCGGGCGGCGCTCCTCGCGCAGCCGGCTGCGCATCGTCTGCAATTCGGCGACGCGGCGCATGTTGCGCTTGCGCCGGGCGGTCACGCCGTACCGCATCCAGTCCTCTTCCGCGGCGATCTTTCGGCCAAGCTTGTGTCGGGCCTCTTCCTCCTCTTCCAGGGTCTTGTCTCGCCAGTCCTCGAACGCGGCGAAGCCCTTGTTCAGAACGCGCGTTTCTCCGCGGTCGAGCCACACGGTTTCTGTCGAGACGGTTTCGAGAAAGCGCCGGTCGTGACTGATGATCGCCATCGCCGCTTTCATGGCGGCGAGGCGCGCCTCGAGCCAGGCGATCGACGGCAGGTCGAGATGGTTGGTCGGCTCGTCCAGCAAGACGACGTCCGGGCGGCCCGCCAGCGTTCTTGCGATCGCTGCGCGCCGCCATTCCCCGCCGGACAGCCCCCGCGGCGCGCGGTCCGGATCAAGGCCGAGTTCCTCCAGCAGCGCCGCCGCCAGGCTCGGGTCCTCCGCCGGGCCGAGCGCGGATGCGGCGTACTCGCCCACGGTCGCAAAGCCTTCCGGGTCGGGCGCCTGTTCGAGATAGCGCACCGTCGCGCCGGGGTCGACGAAGCGCTCCCCTGCGTCGGGCTCAACAAGGCCGGCGGCGATTTTCATCAGCGTCGACTTGCCCGATCCGTTGCGGCCCGCCAGCGCGACGCGGGCGCCGGGCGCGAGGTTAAGGTCAACCTTCGTAAAAAGGGGCGCGCCGCCGAATGTCAGCGCGATGTTCGAAAGAGACAACAACAGGGCGGCCATGGGTCCGGTCAGCGCGTAATTACTTTTACCAATTATTGCAACTAAAAGGCGTATACTGGATTGTCAGCGCAATTTCGCTGGGGGTTGGACGGAAACAGCATGCATCCGCTCAGGCAGTATTTAATGAGCGTAGACGAACCGATTACAGACTTCGCAGCTCGCGTCGGCGCGTCCCGACAGACCTTGTATCGCATCATCAGCCGCGCGCAAGCGCCCAAGCCGGCCCTGGCGCGGATGATCATCGAGGCGACCGGCGGCGCCGTTACGTGGGAAGCGCTTTACGAGGATGGGCGATACGGTCTTGCGCGTCCTGACGCGCCGGCGCCGGCGCCGCTTGTCCTGGAGCCGGCGCCCCTGAAGACGGCGATCGCCGCGGTATACGGTCATTTCGCTCCGGCGACCGCGTCGTCGACGCCGGACGGCTTCGTCTCGATGGGCGTCAAGGCGGCGATCGCCGTCAACGACGCCCTGTCTCAGCTCGGCGGCGATCCGGATACGGATCGGCTGTCTCTCGCCTTGCGGCCGGTGTTGGAATGCATGTTGAGCAAGGGGGGCGCGCGGCTTTCGCCGTCGACGGTGGACCGCGCGGTCAAGCTCGGCGTGGAGCTGTACAACAACGCCTGCTGAGGATCTCAGGGCCCGCGCGCGCGGTCCCTTTATCCCGCGGCCCGTTCCTTCGCGGAAGGCGTTTGCACGGCCTCGCTGTTGCGCGACGGCGTCGTTCCCGACGGAACGGCGGGGCCGCCGCCCGGCTTTGCATCGGTTTCCAGACACGCGCGCATGAAATGCGCGATGTCTTCATAGGCGCTTTTGGCCTCGTTCATGGCCCAGTGCATGTGGAAGAGGTGAAACATGCCGTCGAACGCGCGCAGGATGACGGGGTTGCCGGCGGCGCGCATCTTTTCCGCCAGCCGCGCGGAGTCGCCGAGACACACTTCCCGCGTGCCTACGTGAATCAGCATCGGCGGCAGGCCGGTCATGTCGCCATAGAGCGGCGAGACGCGCGGATCGTCCAGCGTTTCGTCCGGCGCGTAGAACTGGAACAGTTTGCGCACGTTGCGTCCGGCGTTGCTGGCGATCAGCGGATCGTGGCCGTCGATGGTGATGTGGGTGTCGCTGTGGCCCATGCCGTCAAGGGCCGGCGAAATCAGCACCGCCGCGCTCGGCAGGGCAAGGCCTTCGTCGCGCCAGCGCAGCATGTTCGCAAGGCCGAGACAGCCGCCGACGGAATCGGCGAGCAGGATGATGCGCCTGTCGGGGGCCTGGTCGAGAAGGGCGCGGTACACCGCGTCGATCTGGTCATAGGCGACCGGGAACCGCGCTTCCGGCAGGAGCGCGTAATCGACGCCGATGGCTTCCAGCCCGCTCAGCTGGCAGGCGGGCAGAACGGTCGATGCGTTGACCTCGGGCGAGCCGGCGAGAAAACCGCCGCCATGCACATACAGGATCAGGTCGCCCCCGGCATGGGTCGCGCCGGTTTCATAGCGCATGCAGGGCACGCCGGCGATGCTCAGCTCGGTGAGGCGGAAATCGAAGTCGATTTCATCGCGCATTTTCAGCCAGGCTTCGTGCGCAAGGCGCCGCGCCAGGCCCCGGGTCAGCGGATTGCGCCAGGTGTCGAGCGTCGGATAGGGCTGAAGACGGGTGAGCCTCGCCTTTGCGCCCGGACTGAGCGCTTCGCTGATGCGTTTGGCAAATAGCGGCATGGTGTGTCCCGTCTTCGGAAAGCATGCGTGAACAAGTGCGCCTGAAGATGAAAGAAGAGGGAAAACATGACGTTAACAGGATCGGTGAAATCAGCTCGAAAGCGCCGAAAAAGCGCTCCGGGCGCGCGTTCGGCGTCGTCGCGCGGTTACTGAATCCTAAACAGGATTTAACGCCCGGCGGGCAATCGCGCGACGGGCGTTAAGGCGTCGTCCGTATGCGGTTCAGGCGAACAGGCGCGCCCAGCCGCGAGGGCTGCGCGCCTTCCAGGCGCCGCGGTGATAGGCGTCCGAGGCGATGAGCGGGGCGATGGTGGTGGCCTCGGCGAACACCATCTGCTCGTAGGCGACGTCGACCTTGCCCCACGAACAGGCTTCCTTGAGCGTGGAGGACGAGCACGCGCCGTCGCGCACGTCGGCGACCGTGATCTGCACCGCATATTTGTGCATCTCGACCTCCTGGCCGAGGATTTCGGCGCAGACAACCGTGTCCTGAACGAAGTTTTTCGGCACGCCGCCGCCGACCATGAACAGGCCGGACGCGCCCGCCTGCATCTTGATTTCCGTCAGCTCACGGAAGTCCGCGACCGCGTCGATCGATAGATAGGGCTTGCCCGCCTTGATGCGCTCGACCTGATGCTTGACGAGGCCGAAGCCGGCGGAGGAATCCGTAAAGGCGGGGCAGAAGATCGGAACGCCCGCCTTGTACGCCTCCTCGATCAGGGAGCCCGGCTTCTTCGCGCCGCCCTCGGCCAGGAACCGGCCCATGGCGTGAATGAAGCCGCGCGAGGACAAAGGCCCCTCGGGCAGGGCTTCGGCGATCTCGTAGATCGCGTGGTCGCAGGCCTGAAGCTCTTCCTCGTCGATATAGGTGTCGTAGATGCGGTCGATGTAAAGATCGCGCAGCACCCGGTCGTCGGGGATCTCGCGCGCCTGATAGTGCCTGAAGCCCAGCGCCTCGAAGAAGTCCATGTCGACGATGGAGGCGCCGGTGGCGACGATGGCGTCGATCATGTTGTTCTTCACCATGTCGCGCCACACATGCATGCAGCCGCCGGCCGAGGTTGAGCCGGCGAGGGTCAGAAACACCGTGCAGTCATTGTCTTCCAGCGCCATGTTGTAGATGCGCGCCGCGCGGGCGGCGTCGCGTGAGGTGAAAGACATATTTTCCCAGGCGTCGATCACGGGGCGGGCGTCGAAGGCGGTGATGTTGAAATGCTCGACCGGCCGGCTGAGGAGTTCGGCCTTGCGGTTGTCGGCGGGGGCGTCGGTCATGAGATGCGGTCCTTTACGGCGCCGCCGCCGGCGCGGCGGCGGCTTGCCGGGTTAGTCGATATGTTGTCCGTAGGCGGAAAGGCTGTCCGCTTGCGGCGCCGCGTAAGCGGAGGCGAAAGGCGCGTCCTCCAGCACCGCCTCGCGGTAAACGCCGAAGCCGTTGAAGCCGCCCGCGAGCGCCGCCCCATAGGCGCCGGTCTGGCCGATTTCGATGTAATCGCCCTCGCTCACATCCGCCGGCAGCATGAACGGGCCGGCCATGGCGTCGATGGAATCGCAGGTCGGCCCGTATAACCGGAACGGCGCGAGAGGACGGCGCGGGCCGCCGGCCTCGCGCAGGAGGCGCGCCGGAAATACGAGCCCGCCATGGGCGGCGTCGAACAGCGCGCCGTACCCTCCGTCATTGAGATAAAGCGCGTCGCGCTTGCGCAACTCGACGCGCACCACGTGACTGCCCGCCTCGGCGCAGAGCGCGCGGCCCGGTTCGCACCACAGATCGGCGTTTTCCAGAACCGGCATGGCTTCGAACGCCGTCTCGATTTCGCGGACGTAGTCTTCCATCGGCGGCGGCGTCAGGCCCGGATAGGCGCAAGGGAACCCGCCGCCCACATCGACGATGTCAACGGTGACGCCCGCCTTGCGGATCGTCGATCCGACCGCCGTCATGGCGAGGCGCCAGGCGTCCGGCCGCATGCATTGCGAGCCGACATGGAACGAAACCCCCAGCTCTTCGGCGGCGCGCCGCGCTTCGCGCAGGAGAAGCACCGCCTCCGCGCCCTCGGCGCCGAATTTCCGCTCCAGCTTGTGCTGGGCGTAATCCGACGCGACGGCGAGGCGCACGATGATATGCAGGTCTTTCGCATTGTCGGTTTCGGCGAGCAGCTTGGCCAGCTCCTCCGCCGTGTCGACGGCGAAAATACGCACGCCGTATTCGAAATACGCCGCGCGGATCGCCGCGCGGGATTTCACGGGGTGCATGAAGGCGAGGGTTGCCTCCGGGCGGCGCTCCGCGACCAGCTTGATTTCCGGCAGCGAGGCGACGTCGAACCAGGACACGCCCGCGCGGCAGACCGCGTCGATGACGGCCGGATGCGGGTTGGCTTTCACCGCATACAGAACGTCGCCGGGAAAACGGCGCACGAACCAGTCGGCGGCTTTTTCCGCCGCGTGGGGGCGCACGCAATGAACGGGTAAGTCCGGTTTGGACGCTAGGACCAGCGCAAGCGCTGAAGTGTGCCTTTCCATCTCATGGAACCTCGCAAAAGCAGCTTCGACCAAGCGCCAATCTTGCGGAGAGGTTCCATGGGATTGGCGGAATCGCGACATAAATAACGTGTTTTGCGTTGTAAAGGGCAAAATTGCGTCAGATCTCCTGTTTTTGTTCGGGCGTTTCGCCGTCTCCTTCATCTCAATGTCGGCCGTTTCCCGGCGATTGTTGCTGAACCTTAATTTAAATCTCTGATTTGGATGAGAATTCGACACCGGCCGGGCAGGCCGGCGCGCCGGTTCACGGCTTGGCCCCGCCATACGGGTTAGGTTAGGGTGCGCCCGGACTGCGCTACACATGGCGACGATCAGGCAATCATCAACAGGAGATTTTCCTTGCGCACTTTATGGATAACGGCGGGCGCGGCGGCGCTGATGCTGGCGGCTTGCGGACAGGATGCGACGGAAAAGGCGGCGGAAGAGCCGGCGGACGTCTCGGCAGCGCCGTCCGAAGACGCGGCGGGTCCCAAAACCGAAGACGGCGGCGATGGGACTGCGCAAGCGGCGGACGCGGCCGAGACCGAGGCCCGTCTGCGCGAACAGTTCGAAACCCTGGCGGCGGAGAACCTCGCCGCATCGACCGCCTTTCTGGAGGAAAACGCCAAGGCCGGCGACGTCAAGACCACCGAAAGCGGTCTTCAGTACAAGGTGCTGGAAAAAGGTTCGCAAGACGGCGCCTCGCCCGTCGCGACCGACCTCGTAACCGTGCATTACGTCGGGACACTGCGCAACGGTTCGGAATTCGATTCCTCGCGCGCGCGGGGCGAGCCGGCGCGCTTTCCCCTGAACCGGGTCATCCGCGGCTGGACCGAAGGTCTGCAACTGATGCGCGAGGGGGACACCTACCGCTTCTTCCTGCCGCCGGATCTTGCCTACGGCCCCTCGGGCAGCGGGCCGATGATCGGTCCGAACGAAGCGCTGATTTTTGACGTGGAGCTGATCAAAGTGACGAACCCTGAACGAAACCTGCAGCAGGCGACCGACTTCCTTTCCGAAAACGCCAAGAAAGAGGGCGTTCAGTCGACCGAGTCGGGACTGCAATACATGGTGCTGTCCGAAGGCGAGGAGGGCGGCAAAAGCCCGTCCGCCAGCGATACGGTCGAGGTGCATTATCAGGGTACGCTGCTTGACGGCTCGGAATTCGATTCCTCCTACAAGCGCGGACAGACCATCGAGTTTCCCCTGAACCGGGTCATCCCAGGATGGACCGAAGGGGTGCAGTTGATGAGCGAAGGCGACAAGTATCGCTTTTTCATCCCGCCCGCGCTCGGCTATGGCGAGCGCGGCACGCCGGGCGGGCCGATCGGCCCGAACGAGGCGTTGATCTTCGAGGTTGAACTGGTCGCGGTGAAATAGTCCGGCGCGCGCCTGGGCGGCCCTTGCGAAGAGGTTTCTTTAAAAGGCCGTCCCGCTTCAGGGCGTGACCTTTTCAGGGCGTGACCTTTTTGCGAACCGGAAAACCCCCGCCCGTGCGGCGGGGGTTTTCTGTTGACGGCGGGCATTGCGCCAGCGGGGCGATGCCGGCGTCAGGCCGAGAGCGCCCTGACGGTCTCGCCCGTTTGCGCCGTTGCGCGCGCCCTGGCGGCGTCCGGATCGACCATCAACTGATCCGCGGCGATGACGCAGACGTCGTTGACGCCGATGAAGCCGAGCAGGTGTTTGAGATAGCCCACCGCGAAATCCTGCGGCGAGCCGACCGCCGTGCCGCCCGACGCGACGGCGATCACCGCGCGCTTGTTCTCCAGAAGGCCGACCGGCCCGGTCTCGGTGTACTGGAAGGTCACGCGGGCGCGCGCAATCAGGTCGATCCACGCTTTAAGCGCCGCAGGGATGCTGAAATTATAAATCGGCGTACTGATCACAATCACGTCGGCGGCCTTCAACTCCGCGACAAGCCGGTCGGAATGACCCAGCCGGGCCGATTGCTCGGCGCTGCGGTCTTCCGCCGGGGTGAAATTGGCGTTGATCCAGTCCTCGTCGACATGCGGGACGCCGCCGCCGAGATCGCGGTCGACGACCGCGGTCCGAACGCCGGCGGCGTTGAGGTCGGCGAGGAAGGTTCGCGCAAGCTCGCGGCTGACAGAGCCCTCGGTGCGGCCGCTTGCCGCGACATGCAGGATGTTGAGGGGTGATGCGGACATGGGGGTCTCCTTTCTGTGGGGATCGCGATGATGGGGTCAGAACAGCATTAGCGGCGCGGATCGAGGCTGATCGCGCCCGGTCCGGCCGAGGTCAGGAACAACAGGCCGCCGGCGATAGACATGTTCTTCAGAAACAGGATCGTCTGCATCTGGTCGGCGAAGTTGAAATGAAAGATCAGCGCCGTGAGGATCGAGAAGCTGGCGAGGAGAAACGCCGCGCTGCGGGCGTAAAACCCGACAATCAGGGCGATCGGCGCGAGGATTTCAAACGCGATCACCGCCGGCAGCAGCGCGCCGGGCACGCCCATGGCCTCCATGTATCCTTGCGTCGCTTCATAAGCGCCGATCTTGGTCAGGCCGGAGAGAAGAAAAATACCGCCGAGAAGGGTGCGGCCCAGCGGCGCGCCGAGATTCAGAAACCGAAACATCGCAATCGTCCTTTCATTGCCCCGGAGCCTCGCTCCGGCGTCTTGTCTCTTTCGATTGCCGGGCGCGGCGTTTGTCGGGGACGCCGCCGCGTCTGGCGGGCATGAGATAATTTGTTCTTGGAGGGGCGATAAGCGTATAAATCGGTAATTGATTGTTCTATAAAAAAGAACAATGAACCGGCTTCTTGAACTCGAAACCTTCATCGAAATTGCCCGGGCGGGATCGATCAGCGCCGCCGCGGCGCGCATGAATGTCGCAAAATCGGCGGTCAGCCGCCGCCTGGCGGAGCTTGAGGCGCGGCTCGGGGTGCAGCTTTTCAACCGCACGACGCGGCGTATCAGCCTGACCGACGCCGGCGCCGTTTTCCTGCGCCGGGCGCAAGGGGTGATGGACGATCTCGACGAGGCGGAAGCCGAAGCGGGCGCCGCCCAGACGGCGCTGACGGGCAGGCTGAAAATCGCCGCCCCCCTGTCTTTCGGGTTGAAGCACCTGCAGCCGGTGCTGTCCCGCTTCGCCGCGCGCCATCCCGGTCTTGAAATCGAGATCGACTTCTCGGACCGCCGCGTCGATCTTGTCGACGAGGGGGTCGACGCCGCCGTGCGGATCGGCGCCCTCGCGGATTCCAGCCTCATCGCGCGCAAATTATGTCCCATACGCAGCATGGTGGTCGCCGCGCCGTCTTTCTGGCGCGCACACGGCGCCCCCGCCCATCCGCGCGATCTCGAAGCGCTTCCATGCCTGCGATACTCCAATATCGTTCGGCCCGAGATCATTCCGTACTGGGGGCCGAAAGGCGAAAGCGGCTCGATTGCGGCGGATATCAAGGTTCTCGCCAACAACGGAGAGTTTCTGACCGGGATGGCGGTCGACGGACACGGGTATCTTATCGAACCGAGCTTCTTTCTGTATGGGCACATTCGCGACGGCCGGCTTGCGCCCGCCCTTAGCGATTACGCCTGGTCGGCGATGAGTCTTTATGCGGTTTATCCTCCGACGCGCCGCCTCTCCGCGCGCGTGCGCGCCTTCATCGACGCCCTCGTCGAGGCGTTCGGCGACAATCCGTATTGGGACGACACCGGTACGGAATGATTTTTTTACAGAAGATCGTCTTGTTTAATCTTCGTTAACCAACCTTGTCGTAGTGGGGTAACATGCTGGCGGGCATGTCAGCGCATCAGGGGAACCTTATCCATGAGACAAGCAGTGAAAAAAGCCGCGAAAAAGAAAACGACGGCGAAAACGAGGGCGAAGACCGCCGCCAAGAAAAAAACGGCGCGCAAGACAACCGCCCGCAAAGCCACGGTCCGCAAGACGGCTGAGCGCAAAACGGCGCTGAAGGTCAAAAAGACCCCGGCGGCGAAAAAGAAAGCGGTGAAAAAGTCCAAAACCGCGGCAAAATCCGCGGCGAAGAAGACGGCCAAAAAAACCGTGAAGAAAGCGGCGGCCAAGCGTCCGGCGGCGAAAAAAACCGTCACCCGCAAGCCAGCCGCGAAAAAGACCGCGACCAGGAAGACCACGGCGAAACGCCGGGCGTCCCGCCGCAAAGCGGCTTAACGCGAAACATCGCATGGCGGCCTGACGTCAAGCGCCGCAAAGCGGCTCAAGGCGACAGGCGCCGGGGCGGTTTGGGCGGGGTGCTGCAAAGCGGCGCTGCAACGCCCTGCCGCGCTCCATCGGCGCCGTTTCCGTCCGCGCCGGTCTGACCTGTTCGGATTGACCTGCGCGGCCCAGACTATTGCTGCCCAGACTTTTGCGGCCTCATTAGCGCGGCCTCATTTGCCCGAATTGGCCCGTTTCGACGCGAATGCCTTCGCGTCGCGGCGTCCCGGTCCTAAAGCGCCGGGACGTTCACGCCGTTCTCTCCTGCCGCGCCGGCGCCGCCGGCAGCAGCTGCGTCCCGCTTTTTCCGCGAGATTAATCAGGATGGCGTCTGCTTCGAATATGGACGATCCGGCGTCGCGGCCATGGACCTCCGGGATCTCGTTGTTCGGCGATATATTCCAAATCCGGGTTCGAATTGTTCGCCGGCGGCGGTTTTGCGGCCCGCCTGGCGCGCGGAGGGGCGGGAGCGCGAAGTCGCCGCCGGGGTTGCAAATCATATAAAGATTTCTTTATATGATCGCGAGAACACGGATTTCCGCCCCAACCCGCGAGGATGCCATGAGCGATCCCTTTCCCGAACGACAGAACCGCATCGCCGCCCTGAAGGAAGCGCTGGACGCGCGCATCGTCATCCTCGACGGTGCGGCCGGCACCTTCATCCAGGGATACGATCTCGACGAGGCGGGATACAGGGGCGAGCGTTTCGCCGACTGGTCCTGCGACATCAAGGGCAACAACGACATCCTGAACCTGTCGCGGCCGGAGATCATCCGCGAGATGCACGAGGCGTATCTGCGCGCCGGCGCCGACATCATCGAAACCAACACCTTTTCCGCCACCACCATCGCCCAGGGCGACTACGCCATGGAACGCCTCGCCTATGAACTGAATGTCGAAGGCGCGGCGCTCGCCCGCGCGGCGGCGGACGCTGCGGCGAGCCCGGCGCGGCCGCGTTTCGTCGCCGGCGCCATCGGACCGACCAACCGCACCGCGTCGATTTCTCCGGACGTCAACGATCCGGGCAAGCGCAACACCGATTTCGACACGCTCGCCAGGGCCTATGGCGACGCGGCGCGGGGCCTGCTCGAGGGCGGGGCGGACGCGATCCTCATCGAGACGATCTTCGACACCCTGAACGCCAAGGCGGCGGTTTTCGCCGTGCAGGAAACTTTCGATGCGCTCGGATACGACGTGCCGATCATGCTCTCGGTGACGATTACCGACCAGTCCGGGCGAACCCTTTCCGGCCAGACCGCGGAGGCGTTCTGGAACGCCATGCGTCACGCCAGGCCGCTGTCGGTCGGCATCAACTGCGCGCTCGGGCCGGACCTGATGCGCCCCTTCGTGGCCGAGCTTGCGGGCGTCGCCGACTGTTTCCTGTCGGCCTATCCCAACGCCGGCCTGCCCAATGCGTTCGGCGGCTATGACGAGACGCCGGAAAGCATGACCGCGCACCTGTCGGAATGGGCGCAAAGCGGGCTTCTCAACATCGTCGGCGGCTGCTGCGGCACGACGCCTGCGCATATCGAGGCTTTCGCCGCCGCCATGGACGGCCTCGCCCCGCGCGTCGTCGCCCCGCGCGAGACGGCGATGCGCCTTTCCGGGCTGGAGCCGTTCGCGCTCGCCGGGTGAGACAGACCGCCCCTTGCGGCGCCGCGATCTTCATCGCATGGTCCTTCCATGACCGATATCGCGAAACAGCTTGAATGGATCTCCCGGCTGGTGGCGTTCGACACCACCTCGTCCAGGTCGAACCTCGCCCTGATCGAGGACGTGGAGGCGTATCTCGGCGGGCTCGGCGTCGAAACCTTCCGTGTCGAGAACGACGAGGGAACGAAGTCGAACCTCTACGCCGTCGTCGGCCCCCGCGTCGAGGGCGGGGTCGTGCTTTCCGGCCATACGGACGTGGTGCCGGTGGACGGCCAGGACTGGTCGACCGATCCGTGGACGGTGACGGAAAAGAACGGGCGTCTTTACGGGCGCGGCGTCGCGGACATGAAAAGCTTCTCCGCCATCGGATTATCCCTCGCGCCGGAAATGCTGGACGCCGAACTGAAGCGCCCGCTGATCTTCGCCCTGTCCTATGACGAGGAAATCGGCTGCCTCGGCGCGCCGCGCATGATCGAGGAGATCGCCGGCAAGGTCCCGGCGCCGGCGGCGGTCATCGTCGGCGAGCCGACCAACATGAACGTCATCAACGGACACAAGGGCATCGCCTCTTTCCGGGTGACGGTGAAGGGCTACACCACCCATTCCAGTCAGACCGATCGCGGCGTTTCGGCGGTGGAGGCCGCGGCGCGGCTCATTTCCAAAATCGCCGACATGCGCGCCGCCCGCGAGCGGGCCGCCGATCCGGGCTGCCCGTTCGACCCGCCTTATTCGACGATGACGGTCAACGTGGTGCGCGGCGGCACGCAGCTCAACATCATGGCGGGCGAGGCGACTTTCGACTGGGATCTGCGGGTCGTGCCGGGAGACAGCCGGCAGGATATCGTCGATGAGTTTTCCGATTTCGCCCGCGGGCTCGAGGCGCAGATGCGCGCCAAATCGTCCCTGTGCCGCATTTCCATCGAACAGATGACCGACGCCCCGCCTCTCGCGCCGCTCGACGACAATCCTGCGGCCGATCTCGCCAAGGCGGTGTCGGGCCGGAACGCCACAGGCGTCGTGCCCTACGCCGCCGAGGCCGGGCAGTTTCAGGAGGCGGGGTTCTCGACCGTGATCTGCGGTCCCGGGTCGATCGATCAGGCGCACCAGCCTGACGAATACATCACCCTGGAGCAGGTCGAGGCGGGAACGGCGTTCATGCGCCGCCTCATTGCGCGCATGGCCGTCTGAAACGCAACATTTCCTTAACCAACGTAAGCGGACGATTGACCACTTCGGAACGGGCGCGCTTTAACGCCGTGTTTACGCTGTGCTGCGAGGTTTCTTTAAGGTTTCAAGAGACATGCGGAAGGGCGGGGCGCGCCGTGAAGACCATAACGAAATGCCGGGCATGCGGTTCAGCGGCGTTATCGCCGGTGTTTTCCATGCCGACCGCGGCGTCCATGCTGCGGTTTCGTCCCTTCGACAAAAACGACGGCGGGTACGTTCTTTGCGACCCGTCGCGCGACGCGCGCGCCTGCGGCCTGATGCAGGCGGAGAGCGTGCTGCCGAGCGAGTCTTCGGCGCCGTCCTCGCGGCGGTCCTCAACGCGCGATCACCTGCGCGCCGCCGCCACCGAAGCGCTTGAGATCATCTCCGGGCGCGATTGCGCCGCCCTCGACATCGGCTGTTCCGACGGCGCGCTGCTCTCTTATTATCCGCGCTGGGTCGAACGGTACGGCGTTGATCCCGCGCCGCATGTCGGCGATATCGGCGACTGGGCGCGGACCGAGCAGGCGGCGTTTCCCTCGCCGGCGCTGGACGCGGCGTTCGCCGACAAGCGCTTCGACATCATCACCGCCATTTCGGTTCTTGAATTCGTCAACGATCCGCGCAAGCTCCTCGCCGCCGTGAAGGACCGTCTTGTCGCGGACGGCGTGTTCGTTCTGGAAACGCTTTATTCGCCCCTGGTGCTGACGCGAAACGCGGTTGAATCGCTTCAGGCGGGCGTATCGGCCGTGTACTCCCTTTCGGTGCTGGAGTGGCTGATCCGCGACGCCGGCATGAAGGTCTTCAAAGGCGCGCTGACCTCCAAGGAGGGCGGATCGATCCGGCTTTTCATCACCCATGCGGACAACGACGAGTTTGATTTCGATCCGTGGTATGAGCGCCTTGCGACCCTGTGGGACGAGGAGAACGCCCTCGCCATGCGCGCGGTGCAACCTTACCAGTCGTTCGAACAGCGCCTGGCCGACGTCCGCGCGGACTTCATCGAGATGTTGAACGCTGCGTCGAACCGCGGCGAGACGGTGCATATTCTTGGCGCCGACAAACAAACGGAAGCCCTGCTGCAATGGGTCCGCCCTGCGGCCAGAGCGGTCAGCGCCGCAGTCGACACTCAGGTCTCGCGCGAGCGGATGCGCCTCGGCGACAGGGGACCGCGCGTTATTTCCGAAGCGGACTGCCGCGCCGCCGAGCCGGATATCCTGATCGCGCCGGCGCGCTTCAAGCGCGAAATGATGGAGCGCTGGCGCGAGACCATCATGCAGGGCGCCCGCATGGTCTTCGTCAGCCCCCGTCCCTATTCGATCAACGCCGCCAACTACGCCTCGGAATACGGCCGCGCGCTGGCGGGCGCGCAAGGACCGGCGAGCATCGACAGTCTGCGCGGCATTCTCGCCGCCGTCGGCGGGCCGCGCCTGATCGCGGAAAACACCCGGCATGCCGAAAGCGCCTGATCGCTGATCGCCGGTCGCCGGTTGCGGTGCGGCGACGATCAGGCCTTGGCCGAGATGAACCAGCGGCGCGCGCCTTCCAGCGCGACCGCGCTCAGCATCCCGCTGTAATAAACGCCAGTGTCGATCCCGATGCGCCAGCCCGCATCCACGGGCCGGTCATAGGGCTGGTGTCCGTGCACGACCACGCGGCCCGGACGCAGAGGGGGCCGGGCGTTGTGAAAGGAGCTGCGGATCCACAGAAGATCCTGTTCCTCCTGTTCGGCGAGGGGCCGGCCCGGCCGGACGCCCGCATGCACGAAAAGGTAGTCTTCCGCTTCGTGATAGAGCTTCAGCGAGCGGAAAAACGCCATGTGCGGGGCCGGAATGGCGGCCTCCAGGGCCGCGGCCGCCTTGCGATTGTCCGGCCCGGCCGCCGCCGCGGCCGAGGGGGCGTAACTCAGCATCGTCTCGCGCCCGCCCCAGTCGAGCCAGTCGGGCAGGTCCTCGGGATGGTCGAGGAAATCGAGCATCGCCGCCTCGTGATTGCCCTTGAGAAAAACCGTGTCGGGCCGGCGCGTCTTTATCGTCAGCAACGCGTCGATCACGCCCTTTACGTCCGGCCCGCGATCCACGTAGTCTCCCAGAAAAACAAGCTGCGCGCGCACCCCGTTCCGGGCTTCGGCGTCCGCCGCGTCCGCTTCGATCCGGGCCGTCAGCGCGTTCAGTTCCGCGCGGCAGCCATGGATGTCGCCGATGGCGTAAATGCGCAGGCCCGGCGGCGCGCTGGCGCGCTTTCGGCTTTTTGAGAAGAAGTTTTCGAGCATTGACTATGTTTCTGCGGGCGAGGGTTTAGTCTCGCCCCTTGAAATCGGTTATGAAAATAGTGTCACAGAGTCATTATAACGCAAGGTTGACACCCGGTGCGGGGAACGGGCTGCGCAAGAGACGGGCCGCGCGGCGCGGCCGATGCGGCGAAACAGGCGGAGTGCTAGGACCATGAGCGTATTGGTGACCGGCGGGGCGGGCTATATCGGCGCGCATATGCTGCTCGCGCTCGAGGACGCCGGCGAAGCCGCCGTCGCGCTGGACGATCTGTCCACCGGCGCGCGCTGGATGGCCCCGGCGAGCGCGCCCTTCGTGGAGGCCGACGCGGGCGACCGCGCGGCGCTGATGGAGACGTTCGAGACGCACAAGGTCGAGGCGGTGATCCATTTCGCCGGATCGATCCTGGTGCCGGAATCGATCCGCAGACCGCTCGACTATTACGCCAACAACACAGCGACGACCCTGTCCCTTCTGCGCGCCTGCGTCGACGCCGGCGTGAAGCGCTTCATCTTTTCCTCCACCGCGTCGGTTTACGGCAACCCGGAACGGGTGCCGATTTCCGAAAACGCGCCGATCCGTTCGATTACGCCTTACGGCGCCTCCATGGCGATGAGCGAGCGCATTCTGGAGGACGCGGCGGCGGCGCACGGCCTCGGCTTCGCCATCCTGCGCTATTTCAACGTCGCGGGCGCGGACCCGGCGGGGCGGGCCGGCGAGATCGGCAAGCCGACCCACCTCAT
The DNA here is from genome assembly GCA_001657385.1 of Parvularcula sp. BBD 1991-13. Taxonomy (GTDB): domain Bacteria; phylum Pseudomonadota; class Alphaproteobacteria; order Caulobacterales; family Parvularculaceae; genus Hyphococcus. The sequence continues at coordinate 301,725 of LYSZ01000004.1, forward strand.
CAAGGCCGCGGCGCAGATCGCCGCCGGCGTGCGCCGGGAAAAATTCCAGGTCTATGGCGGCGATTATCCGACGCCGGATGGCGCCGCGATCCGCGACTATGTTCACGTATCCGACCTGGCGCAGGCGCATTTGAAAGCGTTGCAGAAGCTGCGCGAAGGCGCGCGTTCGCTGACGCTGAATTGCGGGTACGGGATCGGGTATTCCGTGTTCGAAGTGCTTGACGCCTTCCGCCGGGTGACCGGCGAGGAGATGTCCTATGACGTGACCGAGCGCCGGCCCGGCGATCCGCCCCAGCTGATCGCCGACAATGCGGCGATCCGCACCGAACTCAACTGGCGCCCGCGCTATGACGACATCGATTTCATCGTCGAGACCGCGCTCGCCTGGGAGCGCGCCCAGGCGGCCAAGAAAAAGGACGCCGAGCGGGGAGACGCTGCGTAATGGGGCGGGTTTATCTGTGGATGCGCGCCGCCTTCGCCGCGCTCGCCGCGCTGGTGACGTGGCTCACCCTGACCGCCAATCCCGACAGCGCCGAAAGCGGGTTCGCCCTTGCGCGCGCCATCGCCGCGTTCGTGTTCGCGGATCCCGCGCTCGGCGACAAGGTGGCGCATTTTCTGGCTTACGCCGCGCTCGGCGCGTTCGCGTTCTGGGGGCGGGTGCGGTTCGCGGCGGCGCCCTGGGCGACGCCGGTTGCACTCGTCGCTTATGGCGGCGGCCTTGAGTTGCTTCAGGGGCTGGGCGGCGTGCGCGCGGCCGAGATCGCCGACGCCGTCGCCAACGGCCTCGGCGCGGCGGCGGGCTTTGCCGGCGCGCTTCTCGCCGCGCGCGTCGTCTCGCGCGTCGTCTCGCCCCGGGCCGCGTGACCGCGGCGATCATCATCCCGGCGCGCTACGCCTCGACGCGTCTTCCGGGCAAGCCGCTGCTGGCCGAAACCGGCAAGCCGCTTATTCAGCATGTCTATGAACAGGCCGCGAAAGCGCGCGCCGCGACGCGCGTGATCGTCGCCACGGATGACGAGCGCATCGCCTCAGCGGTGTCGGCTTTCGGCGGCGAGGCGGTGATGACCTCGCCGGATCACCGTTCGGGCACGGCGAGGGTCGCCGAGGCGGCGGCTCGCCTTGACGCCGACATCGTCGTTAATCTGCAAGGGGACGAACCGGAGATCGATCATCGCGACCTCGACGTCCTGATCGGCATTCAGCGCCGCGAAGGGCTTTTCGCCTCGACGCTCGCCTGTCGTTTTCCACATGGCGCGACCGGCGGCGCCGGATCGCCTGATGATCCGTCGGCGGTGAAAGTCATCCTGGGCGACGCGCTGGCGCCGGGCGTGCGCCGGGCGCGCTATTTCACCCGCCGCCTGTGTCCTTACCCGCGCGATCGCGGCGGCGCCATCGCCGCGCCGGAGCGGTATTTCCTGCATGTGGGCGTTTACGCTTTTTCAAGGCGCAGCCTGTCGGTCTTCTCTGCGGCGCCGTGCGGCGCGCTCGAAGCGGCCGAACAGCTTGAGCAGTTGCGGATCCTCGAAATGGGCGAGGCGATTGCCGTCGGCGAGGTTCGCGTCGCCGCGCCGGGCGTCGACACGCCCGAGGATTACGCCGCGTTTGTCCGCCGCTTCACCCTTGCGGCGCGAACTCAGACAAGGGACGCATAGGCGTAGACAATCGGCGCGGCGGCGGCGGCCAGAACGCCCGCCATGGTCAGCATGGTGATCAATCGGGTCATGGGTCTCTCTCCTCGTTTCGATGAGGATGAGATAAGTCGCTCGCCGCGAACGGGAAAGATGTTCAGCCCACCGCCGGTCGCATCGCGCGAACCGTTGGGCGCATGGCCGCCATGCGTGCGCGGCCGGTCTCTCCACGCGTTCGTTCCGTCGCGCCGGGCGAGGCGCCGGGCCTTGGCCAAGCGTGTTCCGGCCGTGTTCCAGGCGGCGGCGCCTGAGATCAGTCGATCGGTCGGAAGACGAGCGTCAGGACGACGCCGATCAGGCCGACGACGGCCCACAGGGGCAGGCTCATGATCGTCGAGAGCGCCTGGGAGACGCCGCCGGGCGCGCTGTCGACGATCGCCGCGCCGTCAAGACCCATCAGGCCGATGATGGTTTGCGTCGTGCGCATCACCGGCTCGCCTGTCTCCAGCGAACTCACGCCGTCCGCGCCCAGCAGGGCAATCGCGATCGCCACCAAAACCCATGCAACAAAACGAAACGCCGCCATAAAGGCCCCCTCGAAGCGGTTAATGCTATTGCTAAAAAGCGAGACTAACCCGGCCGGGCGCGCGCGGCAATCGCCGCACCGGATGCGCGGTCCCGCCCACCGCACCCGGTGCGCCTTAAACGCCCGAGAGCGCGCCGGGCGCGGCGGATCAGCGTGGCGCTTGATTTCAAATGTCTGTTTTTATTATATAATTTTTTCTTTTCCTGGCTGTCCGGGCGACGCCGGAAGGGCGGGGAAGCAGGGCCGGCGCGCGCCGGCCGGGTCCGCGTCGGCCGTAGGCGGCGCCTCAAGTTTCTTGCAGAAACCGGTTTCCATTTCCGTCACGGTCACTATAGTCCGCCGCTCGATTGGACAGGTGGCCGAGTGGTCGAAGGCGCACGCCTGGAACGCGTGTAGGCGGGCAACCGTCTCGTGGGTTCGAATCCCACCCTGTCCGCCACCTGCGACATGGTTGGCTGTTTCGCGATCGAGAGCCCTTGCGCGCGACTCGACCGCTGGAAGTTCGACCACCATCCGGCGGGCCAGGCGCGATGAAAATGCGAACTATTCTTCACTATTGCAATATGATCGGCGCCCTATTTGCGAATGACTGTCAAGTGCGCTAACTTTCAACGGCGTTCCACAAAAGGGGTATCCGCAGGTCAATGTCCAGTTCGACTCGGCTCGCCGACCTTGCTTCAAAATCCGGCGGTATCCTGGAGTCCGCTCAGATTCACATAGGAACAGCCTGGCTCTCTCGGCGCGACGTCAACAGCGCGAGCAGTTATGAAGCCTCGGTTCCAATGGGATTGCATATCGGGCTGGGGGTGGCTCGGATGCAAACGCGCGCGCATGGGGTTGGTGGTTTCGCGGCATCCGGCCCCGTTCTTTCCGTCCTCGACCTCACTGCCGGGCCTGCCGACTTCCACACGGCGCTGGAAGCGGGGCGATCAAGGTCCTTCGGCGTTCACATTGAGCCTGATCTGCTCGGTAAAACGACACCAGAGGCCGTTCTCAGGCTCGTTGAAACGATGAACGGCCAGCTCCTTAAGACAATGCAGAATGGACCGTTCATAAAGCGCGTTCTTCCGCTTCTGGAGCCGATTGATCCATGGTTTCAAGGTTCAGCCAGAGACCTTGTCGTCGAGGCGCGAGCGCTTGAGCTAATTGCCGTCGTCGATATGTGGCGTAGTGGTCAGGAGATTCCCACTCCGTACGCTCGATTTACCCGCAAGGTAGACGCGGCGCGCGATTACATCGAAGCTCATCTGGCTGAGAACATTACATTGGACATCATAGCACGAAACGTCGGGGTCAATGTCCGTACACTTTCCTCTGCTTTTCGCGAACGTTTCGGGGTCAGCGTAGCCGCTTTCGTAACTGATCGCCGAATGCAGGTCGCAATAGGCATGCTCTGCGAGGGCGCTGGCGTTGCTGAAGCCGCCTACGCCGTCGGTTATCAGCCGAATGCGTTTTCTGTGGCCTTCGGTCGCTGGTTCGGGTTTCCGCCATCCGCGGTTCGTGGGACGCCGAAGAAAGTTCGCGCAGGGTTATTTCCGGATCGCGAAGGCGAAAGTCGCGATCGCGAAGAAGTCTGATATGTTATAACATGCGCCACGCCGTTATGTTGAGCATCATTCTCAACTAGGGGCCTCTACGTGACACGCAGGAATTTCGTCGAATCCGCTTTCGTAATGATATCGCTTCTGAGCGCGCCGGCTGTTGCGCAGACCGCTTTTGAGTCAGGCCCCCAAGAAACGCCGACCGAACTCGATGTCATTGTTGTAACCGGAAGCAAGACGCCGGGCGTTGATCTGAGCCGGTCCGGCGTCGGCGCAAGCATTCTCACGGCGGACGAGTTGCGTGCGGCCCGGATCGACAGCGTCTCCGACATCACGCGGGCGCTTCCGAACCTCAACACGCAAAGGCTGGGACAGGTCGGCGGGCTGTTTCTGACGGTTCGCGGCATCGCCTCGAACCCTTTCGTTGTCAATCGGGTGGCAGTCTATGTGGACGACGTTCCGTACCGTGAGCTCAACGAGCTTCTGCTCGAGGATCTCGAGCGCGTCGAGTTCCTGCGCGGCCCCCAGAGCGCGCTCTATGGCCTCAACCCGGAAGCGGGAGCCATCGTCATTTCCTCGGCGCGGCCAGGCAACGAGTTCGAAGGATTCTTGGGCGGCGGTTACAAGAACTTCTCCACAAGCGGCGGCGTTTGGTCAGGGCGCGCCACGATCTCCGGCCCCATCACGGACCGTATTGCCGGACGCCTTACCGTGGCGGGAACAACAGGCGACGCTTTCACACGCAATCTGGGCGCGTCAGACGGACGCGAAGGCGAAGTCCACGAGTTTGCGACCCGTGGACGCCTCTCGTTCAATGTCACCGACAGGTTTATTGCTGATCTGACCGTCGGGTATGAGCGACTTAGCGCTCCCGGCGTCTTCGAGCAGGAGTACCTGCCGGTCGATCGGGAACTCTACAACGATCTTTATGCTGATATTTTTAACGGCGGCGTCCGGGTTGGCCGGAACGAGCTTTTCCAGGATGCGGCCAAGTCGACCCGCGAAGAGAATGTCAACGGCGCGCTTCGCCTGCGCTATGGGTTCGATGCGTTCGAAGTCGTTGCCGTGACGGCGTACCGCAAGGAGAACGACCGCGGCGAGGGTGCGGAATTCGATCTGGCCGGACTTCCCTTGTTCCGCGGAGCCGATCAGGATAAGGAACGGTTCTTCTCTCAGGAGCTTCGAGCGGCGTCGTCGTCGGACTCCAACATAAAGTGGCTGATCGGCCTCACGTATTTTGACGAGAGCGATACGCAGCAATTGGCGACGCAGAATCTGGCGGTTGGCGAGTCGGGCCTTACGCCTGCGTCGGATCAGACGCGCGACGGGCGAGACGTCGCCATCTTTGGACAAGCGATTCTTCCGCTAAGAAACGATATACGCCTGACCTTGGGCGGCCGATATGAATGGGCGCGCCGCAGTTCACTCCAGCGAGAGCAGATATTCAATCTTCCAACAGGGGTCTTAATTACGCCAGCGGTGGATCTGGAAACGAACTTCGAGCAATTCTTGCCCAAGGCGGCTATCGAGTTCGATCTCGGCGAGCAATGGCTGCTCTACGCTTCGGCTTCGCGCGGCTGGCTGCCTGGAGGTTTCAACCTTTCTGCGGTTTCCCCGGACATCGCTAAGGGCTTGGTCCAGTTCGACAGCGAAAGCCTGTGGAGTTACGAGGTTGGCGCCAAAGTCCAGAGCCAAGACGGCCGGATGCGCGCAAGCGCGGCGTCGTTCTGGATTGAAGCCGCCAATTGGCAGGAATTCTCAATAGCAACGACGCCGACCGGAGCCGCCGCCTCCACGACGGTGATCACAAGCGACGCCGACGTGCGTTCCCGCGGGGTCGAGGCCGAAGTGAGTTGGTCTCCGGCGGATTCGTTCGATCTAGCTCTCGCCGGGGCCTATATCGACAGCGAGTATGTCCGCTATGTTTTCGGCCCGGGTACGGACTTTTCAGGAAACCGGCCTGCATTCGCGCCTGAGTTTGAAATCAAGGCGCGAGGTGAATGGCGGTTCGCCGAAGGCTTCGCCGCGCGCACTTCCTTCTCCCTCCAGGGCGATACGCCGCTCAACCCTGAGAACACTGTGGTTCAGGACACCTATGCCCTGGTTGATGCTGGCGTTTCGTGGACGCGGGGTCCTATCACGACGACCCTGTTCGCGGAGAACCTGACGGATGAGGCTTACTTCTCAGGCCTCGCATTCGACAATTTCGCCTTCGGGCGCGACGGCGTTCGCTACGCCCCCGTGGGCGCACCGCGGGCCATCGGGATCGAGGTGGAGGCACGGTGGTGAGGCAGGAGCGTGTGGCGCCCGATCTGAGCGGTGTCCCAGAGACCATGCTCTGGCCGCTCTGGAACCGCGCGGCAGAGACGGGCCGGCGGGATCGTCTCATTGATGATCCGATGGCGGTCGAACTCGTCGAGCGCATCGATTACGACTTCAAAGGCCGTTTCGGCAAACCAACGGTTTTCCATCCGATCCGCGCGCGGGTCGCCGACGATCTGATCAAGACGTTCGTCGCGGGCCATCCGGAAAGGCCCATGGTTATCGCCCTCGGCGAAGGCCTGGAGACGCAGCTCTGGCGTCTGAGGCAGTCAAGTCTGTGTTGGTGCAGTGTCGATCTTCCGGAGGCGATTGATGTCCGCAAGCGACTGCTGCCCAACCACCCCGAGGCCATTCAGATAGCGTGCTCGGCGCTCGACCCCGGCTGGATGGACGCTATTCCTCCCGGCACAAAGCCTTTTATCAGCGCCGCCGGGCTGCTGATGTACTTCACGGAAACAGAGGTCCGCGACCTGCTGGCGCGAATGGCGCCGCGCTTTCCTGGCGCGGAGATCTTCTTCGATACGATCACGCCACATGTCTCCCTCAGGACCCAGCGGTGCCTGCATATCACCAAGAACTACAAAGCCCCACCGATGCCTTGGGGGGTAACCGTTGACGATCTGCCCGCGTTCATGGCGAGCATACCCAGTGTTGAAGTCATGTCGATACAGTCGTATGCGGATCCATTCCCGGACCGAACCCGCCTCTACAAACTCCTCTCTCACGTCGGTCCGGTCAGGCGACGTTTCGCGGGAGGTCTGGTTCATGTGCGGACACTACCGCGGCCGCGCGGCGCTGCGACCTGAGCTGTGAATGGAAGCCCTCGATCTTCATCCGACAAAGCGCCTCGAGTTTCATGATCTCGAATTGTTTCCGGCAGTCGCGGAAACGGGCAGCTTAAGAAAGGCTGTGATTGGCCTTAGGACTGGACAACCCAGCGTCTCGCGCCGTGTCCGGAAGCTGGCGGATGCGCTCGGCGTATCCCTCTTCGAGCGCTGGTTCGGGGACATTCTCGATGAGATATTCGGGCCTAAAGCTGGCGATAAACGTAAGTGACATGTTTGGACGCCGGCCGCTCCGAAGTTTGGCGATGCGGCGGCCTATCTTTTCATCTGTTTCAGGACTGTGCTCTGCCAGCGGACCGGTGTTGCAGTGGCTTTCGGTCGCTACAGGACGATTCCTCTTCGATCTTCGAGATTGCGCCTCTCACGCTTCCAATTGGCGATCTGTAAACTTCTAATAAGCCGGCGCCGATAGCGCCAAACTGTCGGAGATTCAAAGATGGGTTGGTTGAGCGGTTCTTAGAACGCCGGGCGGCGGAAGCCCTGTCCGATACACCCGTGGTTCTGATAGCCCACCTCGTCCGCATATTGAAGCTCGGCCAGCTCCGATTACGCGGCCCAACCGGCGCAAGAGACGGTTTCCACCTCGCCGCCATTGTTAAAACCTCAGAAAACTCGCAAAATTAAGATCTACCACGATAGCGCCGATCCACTGAGGGCCTGCAACGCTCTTCTCTTTAAGCCCTCTCAACAGACAACCGAGACTTTTTCAACGCAATCCGCTGAAAGCAGACAATGGCTGGTCGGCGCTTGCATCTATGAAATGCGCGCAAATCCGGACTTGACGATCAGGAAGCCGGACAGGCCGCATCGGCTCTACGTAACATGTCCGGTGAACGCAAGGTCGCGCGACTTGAGAGAAAGCGGGGGCCCGAAGATACGCATCGGGCCGTCCGCTTCGCGCTGGTGCGCTAAAAGCTGAAGCGCACGCCGCCGGATGCGACGATACTTGATTTATCCGTATCGAGAACACTGTCGATAGCGCCGGTGGTCAAAACAAAGCGTTCCACCTGCGTGTCGCCGAAGCCGACATAACGAACGTCGCCAACCAGCGAGATCCACGGTGTGATCACCGCTTCAAGGCCGCCGCCGATTTGATAGCTGAAGGTGGTCTCCGTACTCGGAATGGCGATGGCGAGATTGCCCCCCGCCTCGGCCGGGCGTTCGACAAGATAACGCACTTCGTGATCAATCGATCCGATGCCAAATCCGCCGCCGCCAAAGACGCGGAAACGATCCGCGATCAAAGGCGTATCATAATAGGCGTTGATCATGGCCGTTGTCGCAGAGACATTCGAGCCCGTGCGAACGGCGCGCTCAACATCGTTGAGCAAGAGACGCTCGACGTCACTTTCATGATAAGCGGCCTCGACTTCAAACCGAAGACGGCCCATAGCGCCATCCGCGGCGATATAGCCGAGCGCCGCGGCGGCGTAGCGGCCCCCGTCAAATTCGATATCGATATTTCGCGGCGCGCCGGCGACATTGGCGCCGCGAATGGCTTCGTCTGACTGTTGGTCGAGGCCGTATTTGGCGGAGACGTAGAAATTGCGGTCATCGGCCGCTGCAGCGCCCCCCGCCAGGACGCCAATGCCAGCGGCAATCGCCGCGCTGAAGTATTTCATCGGAGTTCTCCTTTGTTTGCAAAGCACCGGTCAGGCGTGCTGACAAAGGAAGAACGCGCAGATGAATTGAATTATTCGGTCTTGTACAAAATTATTTTTGATTGAGTGCGCTTTTTCGCTTCCGAGAGTCTCATTCGCATTCGATCGACGGGCGCCTCTTTGAGGCGCTCATTGAGAGCCTTTCGGATCGCCCGATCCTCTTTCAAAGCCGCGTCATTCTCGGCGCCGCCCGAATCGCTATCTTGCGAATCGACGACTGTCTCCTTTGTTTTTCGGCGACCTGGCGGTCGGGAGGACATGGCGCACCTCGATGACTTTGCAGAATAGAAACGCGCAAGATAGTATATTTATTCGCAGTTGGCGAGCCGGCGCCCGCGCCGGCTGCGCGTGCGGAACGCGAGGGGCATTTTCTCGATATGGCGAAAGATGAACGCTGAACAAGATTCAAGCGACCGTGAGATGGTGCAAGCAGTTGCGGCTGGCGACAGGGGTGCTATGAAGACCCTCTACGAGCGCTACTATGCGGCTGTCCACCAGTTCATCTGCTCACGCTCCATAGAGCCGTCTTCTGCAAATGACGTACTCCATGACACAATGCTGGATGTGTGGCGCAACGCCGGCCGGTTCGCCGGTCGGTCATCGGTGAAAACCTGGATTTTCTCGATCGCCAAAAACAAGATCATTGATCGCTACAGAAAAGCAAAACGCACCGAACCATATGACGAAGACTGGGACGCGATTGACGAAGCGCCAGATCCCTTCCATGTGGTTGCAAAGAGCGAGGACATCGCGATCGTGCAAGACGCCATCAAGGAATTGAGCGCAGAGCACCGCGCCGCAATTTACCTAGCGTTCGTCGAAGAGTTGCCGTACGCTGAAATCGCTGAGATCGAAGGCGTCGCGGTGGGTACGATCAAGACTCGCATCTTCCACGCCAAGCGGCGCCTCGCTCGCCTGGTCATTGAGCGGTACGCGGATTAATCGTCGACCGGGGTGACCATTTCAACAAGATGGGCCTGCGCCTTAAGATCTGCGATCGCTGGCGCGATTTCGATACTGCCGGCGAACTGGACATCATAGACGCCGATCGCACTGGGCCCTGCAATGACGCGGGCGTTTACACGGGTTAGAAGAGCGTTGATATCGTCAACACGCGCGTCCGGTTGAAACACGACCTTTGCCTGAGCATCGGCTGGCGCCGCGGTGGCGGGAAGATAGATGTCTGGTTCCCGACCGCCGCTGAAATACGCGGTCGCAAAACTGCAGATGATCGCGAAGGATGCGGCGATGCCGGCGGTCTGCCAGACAGTGAATCGCTTGCCCGGCAAAGCGCCGGCGCGCAGCGACTCATTTTCCTTGTCGATTGCACGATTAAGGCGCGCCCACCCCAATTCCGGCGCCGCCGGCGCATCGCTTCGCGCCGCCGCCTTAATTTGGCGCGCAAACGCTAGTTGCGCGCGAAGGCCTGGGTCAGCTTCGAGCGCCGCCTCGAAAGCAGCCTTGGCTTTTTTATCTAACCTGCCGCAGAGATAGTCCTCAACCGCCGTCGCCTCAATGTCGCGCCGTTCCATCACGTGTCACCTACATTCGAGCAGACTCTTTGTCGACCCGCGCTTGCCTTTGCCTATTAGACGCGCTGCGGCGCCAGCGGTTCATAATACTGTGATGAATTTCTTTGTATGAACCGAAATGGTGGCGCGTGCGGTGCGTGCGTGTGATGATTATCACAGATTGGCTTAAGAGGGCGCCGTGCGCGGGGCGGATAGTCGGTGGGGCGGATTGCGACAAAAAACGCGAGCGGCGCGCGGGTGGGCGCGTTAACGGCGGCGCTGTGCTTCACCTCTGTCGGCGCGGCGTCCGCTCAGCAGATACCTGAATCCGTAAGACTGCATGGCGATCTTAGATTAAGAGTTGAGCATGCACGGTCGGACGCTTTCGAAAACGACAGCGACGCTTTGACCCTGCGCGGGAAGGTCAGCGTTGAAGCGCCGATCGGGCGGCGCGCATGGATCTTGGTCGAAGGCGAAGGAAACGCTCGCCTCGCCGGGGTCTATGATGATCTGATCGGTCCCCGCCTAGACAGACCGGTCATCGCAGATCCTGGTGGCGTGGAGCTTAACCGGTTCGTTTTCGGCGCAAGACTGGGCGCGGGCTCGCAGATCCGGATCGGCCGCCAAAAACTGTCGCTCGACGATGAGCGGTTTCTCGGCGCGGTCGCATTTCGCCAGAACGATCAGACGTTTGACGCCATTTCGCTCTCGGCAGCGCCGATCAAGAATATTTCGTTAGAAGCCGGCTACATTCGGCGCGCCAATCGCATTCTTGGGCGTCGCAATCCGGCTGGCGTATTTCGCGGCGACAGCTTTTATCTGAACACCTCTGTCATCACGCCGGCCGGGCGCGTGACCGCATTTCACTACGTATTCGATTTGGATGATCGCACGGGGGCGCCCGGCGCTTCGCTCAATTCTTCCGCAAGCACGGGCTTGCGCCTAGAAGGCAGTTGGAAACGTGAAGATTGGGGCGCCGCTTGGGAAGCCTCCTATGCGGTGCAACGTGATTTTGCTGACAACCCGATTGACTACAAAGCCGAGTATTTCCTGGTCGGCGGCTCGGTCGAGTTTAACCGATTTACCGTTGCGTTGCGGCAAGAAGAACTGGGGGCCGGCAATGGCCGAGCCTTTCAGACACCGCTCGGCACGCTACACGCTTTTCAGGGTAGCGCGGATCTTTTCCTGACAACGCCGGAGAACGGCGTTATAGATTACTCGGTCATGGCCGCTTACGCCTTTGGCGACTTAGGCGCTGTGCGCGGCGTTAGGGCTTTTCTCCGCCGCCACTGGTTCGATGCTGAAGCGATCGATCAGGACTATGGGCGAGAATGGGATATGGGGCTACGCGCGAATGCGGGCGGCGTCCAAGCTTCTATAGAGTTTGCACGATACGCCGCCGACCAGTTTGGGGCGAACGAAAGGCGGCTGTGGGTTACGGCATCGAAAAAATTCTAGGCCGGATTGAACCTATCGGCGCTCCTCGCGACAAAGACGCATGACAACATGGTCTCAAACGATGAATTCGGCCGTCCGCGCCAGGCTGGGCGTTATACTTGTTGGCTTTCTCAGCGTCCTTTCAGCCTGCCAGAGTTATCGGTTGTCGCCGCCAGACGACTCCGTCGTTCGGGCGGAGGCGGACAAGGTCGTCGACCCCTCCGAAATCGTTGTTCTCGTCAATTCCCGCGGCGCCGCGAGTAATTTGACCGTCAATGCGCTGCGGCGCGGTTATCGTCTCAAAGCCGAAACGCCTCTGAATTCGCTAGATCTCATCATGATCACGATGGAGATTCCGGACGGCCGCGACGGCCCCGGCGCCATCAGGGAGCTTGAAGGCATAGAGCCGACGGCGACCGCCGGCGTCAATCACGCCTATCAACTTCAGGCGACGCCGGCCCGGCGAACATATCTCGACTATGGGCTTGAACTCATCGCCTGGCCGACGACGGCTTGCCCCGCTTTTGCCCGGATCGGAGTGATCGACGCGATGCTCAACCCAGAAGACGCAGGGCGGGCGAGGGTGACGGCGCACAATTTTACGTCGGGCGAATTCGCGGCCGGCGGGCATGCAGATGCGATTGTCGCGATATTGACGGAAGAGCGCCTGTTGCTGGAGCCGGCTCTATTCGTCGCGGGCGTTGTGGGTCAGACCGCTTCCGGAGAGGAAGCGGCCGGCGTTGACGGTATCCTCCGCGGGCTGAACTGGCTTGCAAGCCATGAAGTCCAAGTCGTCAATATCAGTCTTGCGGGGCCGTACAACAAAATACTGGATAGAGCCGTGCAGCGCGCGAGCGACGCCGGCATGATCATGGTGGCGGCGGCTGGCAATGCCGGCCCGGCCTCGCCGCCGCGCTATCCGGCGGCGTTCGAGGACGTAATCGCCGTCACCGCTGTGGACGCCGTTCCGAGAATTTACGAGCACGCTGTCCGCGGCCGCCATATTGATGTCGCTGCGCCGGGCGTTGACATCCTTGTTCAACTGAACGGCGCGCCGCGATTTATGTCCGGCACTTCTATGTCAGCACCGCTCGTTGCAGCGCGCATCGCGGCCGATCCGAAACTCAAACTCCCAGACGGGATAGACCTCGTAAAGGCCGATGTCAGGACCAGCGTGGTCGATCTTGGCGAACGCGGCCGTGACGATATCCACGGGCACGGGCTGCTTCATCTTTCAGGCGAATGCCCGTCGCTCAAATATGGCTGATAAAAGTGCAACCCTCTTCGTTTACGCTTGAACCGATCGCCGACGTCGCTCGACGAAGCAATATGAAGGATCCGGCCCGCATAGAAATTGAAGAGGCGCTTGACACGTTGTTGCCTAGGCTCTGGCGCTTCGCGGTCTCGTTAACCCGCGCTGGCGATCACGCTGAGGACCTTGTCCAGGCCACATGTCTGCGCATGCTTGAAAAAGCCTCCCATTACAAGCCCGGCACTAAGATCGATCGCTGGGCCTTCACGTTGATGGTGAACCTCTGGCGTTCCGAAAAACGCCGAAAGCAGGTCGTCCAATTCGGCGACGATTTTGACCGCGACGTTGCTGACGAAATGCAGGCGACGCCGGAAACCGCCGCCGAACATGGACGCCTGTTGCGGGAGATCGACAGATTACCGCTGGCGCAACGTGCGGTCGTCACGTTGATTTTCGGCGAGGGATACGCCTATCGAGAAGTCGCCGAGATCCTGGATATACCGATTGGAACGGTGATGAGCCGGCTGTACGCAGCCCGTAAAACGCTAAAGGCCGTAATCAGATGAAATACTCTTTAAATTCGAATAAAACGCCTAGCCCGATCGTTTACCACGCGTTCGCGCAATGACGCGGATTTGAAACCGGTATCGAAAGGGAAGCAACATGAAACATTCTTTACTCGCCTGTCTGGCGTTGTCGGCGGCGCCGGCAATCGCACATGCTGGCGATTTCCGCACAGCGCTTGAGTCAAAAAGCGTCATTGAAGGCGCGCAGGAAGTGCTCGGCGACGGCTCACTCGGCAACGGCTCGCAAGGGCTGGGAAACGGCATCATTCGCTTCAATAGAAATATGACCCGCGCCGACATCAAGGTTACGTTCAGCAACTTGGAGGGCGAATTCACCCGCCTTCACCTGCACTGCAACGTTGCGGGCCTCAATGGGCCGATTGCCGTCGGCCTCGTCGATCTGGTCGCTATCGCGCAAGACAATAGCGAAGTCTCAACGCTCGATTCAAATACGGTGGTGGCGCGCATTCGCAACGTTCAGCTTCCGCAAGACGGGGGCCCATGCAATATCAGCAATCTCAGAACACTCGCCAATGAAATCAACAATGACGGAATCTATTTCAACCTGCACACGACCGCATTTCCGCCGGGAGAACTGCGCGGGCAGATCGAACCGCTGGAACCCGTCCGTCGCCGCAACAAGGATGAAGACGACGATGATTAACTGGGGCGGCTTTTTCATTGCCCCTATGACGACGCGGTTTGAACAGCCGCGTCGTTTTGTTTTTTCGGATCTAGAAATTGCGCAAGCCGAGCGCCCCCGAAGCAGATCAGCGTTTTCGGCCGGTCTTGAACAGCGGCGCGCTGCGTTGATTGTCAAACCCTCAGGGGCCGGAAAGTCCGCTTTGATCTGGTAGGCCGCCAAAGCGTTGCGTCGTACGGTGCGGTGGTTTCGGATCCGTCGTCTTAGTGCGGCGGATATTCCTCCTCTACGCCAGCTCATCCGAACGTTGCCTGCCTCGGAAGACAGTCCTGTGGGCTTCGTCATGGACGACATCAGACGTGACAGGCTGGGAAGCTGAGGCGCTCTGCTAAAAGAAGTAGTGTCTGTACCCGGCGTCGTGCTGCTCGGTTCGGTCCCAGAAGAAGATGCAACCCTAATTTCCGAGCGCGCACGCGCGGTTGAAGTGCGCGCCGATCCCGACGACGAACTCGCAGAACGCCTGCCAGCTTCGCGTCATCGTCGTCGGCGGGGCCGAGGCCTGGCGCGTCGCGGCCGAACTGGCGGCGGTGAACGTTCCGGTCGTGCTCTATCCTTTCCATAACCTGCCGGGCGCGTTCGGTGATCCGGGCGCCAGCCTTAAAAACGCCGCGCGGCTTCATGCCGCTGGCGTGCGCATCGGCTTTTTCAATCCGCCTTCCGGGTCCCACAACCTCCGCCTGCTGACGCAAATGGCGGGCAACGCCGTCGCCAACGGCTTGCACTACGACGCGGTGCTGGCCGCGCTGACCGAGACGCCAGCGGCTCTTTTCGGTCTCGGGGCCGAGCTTGGAACCCTTAAGCCGGGCAAGCGCGCTGACGTCGCCGTCTGGAACGGCGCCGTCCTGATGCGGGACAGGCGCGTCGCCGCCGTGGGCGAGCGCGATGCGGTGTCAGCGCCGGAGTGCGCACGCGTGATCGAGATGGCGGGAAAATGGATGACGCTGGGCGTCATGGACATTTACCCCCATCTCGGCGGCTACCCGTCCCCTCCGAAGGCGGATGTCAGAGGTTCGAATCCTCTCGGGTGCGCCATTGTCGATCTCACGCTTGCTCGCTTCGCTGGCCGCTCCGATCGGGCGGACTGGCCGCCCGGAACGCGGTCGCGTTCTTGCGCCGAGATTGAGCTTCGTTCGAAACGCTCCGCCATCATCTTGCTCGCACACAGCGCCGAGCGTGCTCTTGCTTCCCAGCTTTCGGCAGGCGTTCTCTCCGACAGGACCGGCGAGAGCCACGGCGGCATTTTACTCTTTATACCGATAAATGTCGAGGTCTGGCGTTTGCGCTGGCAACCGTGTTTCGCGAACGGCGCCTGTCGGTGCGGAAACTCCAGCTATCGAAGTAATACTGGGCCCTGTGAATTCATGGACTTCGACAGATCTTTAAAACCGACAGGGGAAACGCGGCTTATTTTTCTATTATCCGGAGATTTCGCGGGGCGTCATGTCAATAAAAACAATAATCTGGAAAATAAAAAGAAAACCAGAAGAAAAGTGAATCGATGTAATATTTTACTTGATTTTTAATTCATTTCGGGGGTTTAATTCATAAACTGGAGAGGGTATGGCCGCTATTCGCAAATCGCTGTTTCTCGGCGTCGCTGCGGCGATCGCTCTGAACGCGTGCGCCGTGACGCCCCGAATTCAGGGCTCGCTAGACGATATTGCTCTCAATACTGAGCAACGGACCAGCAACAGAAGGCTCGGGGACAGCGTGAATTTCGAGACCGGCGATGTTTCGCTGCCTCTCGCGCTGGAATATGCCGACAACCGGAAAAAAGCCTGGGAGTCGCTGATCGACGAGAAACTCCGCATCCAGACCGGCGCCGCCGCCGTGACGTTCGGTTCGTTGCTGTCCGCGCTGGGCCTTTCCCTCGCGGGCGCGGGCGGACCCGACCTTTTTACGGTCCTCGGACTGGGCGGCGCGGCGGCGGTCGGCGGCTCGCGGCTGCTGCCGTCCACAGCGCAATTGACGATCATTCAGAACGGCGTCGGCGCCCTCGACTGTCTGACGACGGCGGCGGACCCTTATGTGATCGACAAGGCCAGGGCGGCGCGTCTGTTCAAGGACGCCGGGGCTTCCGGCGCCCCCGCTTCGCCGACCATATCCCTCAGCCGCGCCCATGCTGAGGCGATCGCGAGCGGCGCCAAAGACGGTTCCGCCATTCGCGCTGTCGAGAATGCGCTTGACTCCCAGGGCGGCCTGAGCCTTGAGGAAAGGCTTTCGTCGGCCGAGAACCGGGTCGAGGCGGCGAAATCGGCGCTTGAGCAGAAACTCAAAACGCTGCCGTCCGGCAATACGGACGAGCGCGCCAATCTGGCCTTGCGGCGCGCCGTCACCGCGCTTGCCGGGAGCGCGCGCGTCAGCGATCAGTTCGCCGAATATAAGGCGGGCGTCTATGTCGCGGGCGTGCAGCTTTACGACGCCGTCAGAGGCATCGAGAACGCCCTGCGCGCGCAACTCATCCCGGGCGAGGCGACCCCGGAACGCGCGGCGGCGGCGTTCAATCAGGCCCGGGACGCGGCCCTCTCGTTTTTCACATCCGCAAACGCAGGAACGGACCTCTCCCAGAGTTTGGCGACCCTGACCGGCGGCGATCTCGAACCCGGTTCGGAAAACCAGGCGACGTCGGTCGGGAAGCCCGATGACGCCTTGGCTGACGAGATCGCCGCCCTGAACGGCGCGACCGACACTCTTCTGAAACAGGCGCGGGAAGCGAACGGCGTTGTGACGCAATTCGCCAAGGAAGTCGGCAAGCTAGGCGACGCCGGCAAATGCCCGCAATCGGTCTCCCCGCGGACGCTCATCGTCACCCCTGAGGCGGCGATCATTTCCCTCGGTGCGGGCGATAAGGAAACGATTGTGGTTGTGGCCGGCAAGAAACCGGTCGTCGCCAAAACTCAGGACCCGCTGAACGTGCTGACGGTGGACGGGCCGACGCTCGATTCCGCTTCGGTCGATCGTTACACGATCGACCTAACCGCCGCGAAGAGCGTCGCAAAAGCGTCCACCGCCGTCGTTGAAATCAGCCTTGAGGGCCGGCGCGAGATAAAGACGATCGCCGTCTCGGCCAGTCCGCCGGCGACGGTGACCGTATCGCCGACGTCGAAGACGATCGCGCGCGGCGCAACAGGCGATTTCGTCGTCACCGCGAGCGACGGCGAGACGCCGCAACTGTGGGACCGGAATGAGCGGAGCGCGCCTGAAGAAACCATCGCGACAGCCGAGTTCAAGGTCAAGGACGCTGACAGGAACGAATTCACCATGTCGGTGAAGGTGCATGAAAAGCTCGACGCCAAGGAAGATAAAATCAATCTGACCGTCGCGTCGGCGGACGGCCGCGCCAGCGACGATTTCGATGTCGTCGTGCCGCCCGCGTCGGGCGCGCCGTCCTCCGCGCCGGGGATCATCGGCGACGCCAATGAACTTGAAAAACTGCCGAAGCTGGTCGCGCAGGTGCAGAAGGTCCTGAACGGCGAGCTGGGATTAAGCGGGGATGAGGCCCTGCCCCTGTCCGGCGAGTACGACGCCAGGACAAGTCAGCAGGTCAAGGCGTTTCAACAGAAATCCGGCCTGTCGCCGCAGAACGGCCGGCTTGACCAGGCGGTGCTGACGAAGGTCCGCGAGGCCGTGTTGAAACTGCCCGAAACCAAAGCCGCGCATGCGAGTGAAGGCGCATCGTCCGATACGATCGGGAAAGTCGAAAAAGCGCTTTATACTGATGAACGATTTCGCGATGTCAGGTCTTTCATCGAGCAGGACGGCGCCTTAGACGAGGGCGAGCGCAAAGCGATCTGGAGCGTGCAACTGCGCGCCCTGCGCGACGGCGGCGTTCAGGCCGAGCAAGTCGACCTCAACGGCGCGCTGGGGCCTGCGACGGTTTCCTACATTACCGGCAATGTGAGCAAGTGAGGCGCAACATGGAGCGGATCCGTCCCGGCATGGCCATCAGGAACGCAAGCGCGCCGAACCGCATCGGCACGATCGCGGGCTTCGCGCAGGTTCGGGGCGACGCCACCGGCGCCATTTACATGATATCGTGCTCGCACGTCCTGGCGCCTTATCACGACCTGCCGCCCGGAGGCGGGCGCGACATCGAGACCCTGGCCGGCGTTAGGGTGGCCTCGCTGTTCGCGCGGACGCTGAACCAGCATGGCCAGGGGGATGCCTGGCATTCGGATGCGGCGCTGGCGAAAGTGGACCGCAACGCCGCCGCAGTGGATCTCTCCATGAAAGGGGTCGGCCCGCTGACCGGGCGGAGCGCCTTTCGTCACGAGGGGCTGCTTGTCTATATCGTGGGCCAGGACGACGAGCGGCCGAAAAAGGGGTGCGTCAAGGACGCCTGGCAAGGCTCGATCACGTTCACGTTCGATACGATCGACGCCGGACCGAAAACCTACCTGCTGAGAGAGGCGACGTCCGTCGAAGCGATCGACGCCGGCTTCGGCAATCCGGGCGACAGCGGCGCGATGGTTTTCAATCGTTTCGGCCTCGCCCTCGGCGTCGCCACCTTCCTGGCCACCGGATCGGGCGATCGCTATTTCGCCCCGATCGGGCTTGTGCTGCGCGATCTTGAACGCGCCGCCGGCTTCACTCCGGGAACATTGCAGCTTGTAACGGGGGCGGACCATGTCGAACTGCCGACGGCCTAATCCGCTCCCGGGTATTGCGGCGCCGGGACGTCCAACGAAAGGGGCGTATGCATCATGACCTTCGAGGCGATTCTCGATGTTTCGATCGGGCTTGTCCTGATCTTCGCATTATTCAGCCTGCTGACCACGACGATTGTCGAGCTGGCTTCGGCGATGCTTCGCCGCCGGGCCCG
Source organism: Parvularcula sp. BBD 1991-13 (assembly GCA_001657385.1). Lineage (GTDB taxonomy): Bacteria > Pseudomonadota > Alphaproteobacteria > Caulobacterales > Parvularculaceae > Hyphococcus. The sequence continues at coordinate 320,599 of LYSZ01000004.1, forward strand.
CATGCAGGAGCTGGGCATATACTACCTGCTCGACGGCGAGGGGCCGCGCCGCCCCTTGTTCAGCCGCCTGTTCGGGGGCAACGCCTATGTTACCCTTTCGGTGGCGAAAAACGACACCCTCGCCGCGAGGTTTTACGGGCTTGAATCGATCAAGGCGCTCATGGACCGGCGGCGCTTGCCGACCTATATCGGCGCCGACGCTTTCGTGACCGGCGTCATGGCGCTAGTGCACACGGATCTTCCCGTCGCCGGGGACGATCCCGACTACGGCGCGGCGGCGCGCGCCGACCAGACGGGGTCCAGGCTCGCCTCGATCATCAAGGAACTGTTTCCCGGCAAGCCCGTCGGGCGCGGCGAACTGGAAAAGCGGCTGAGGGCCTACTACAAGGACGCCACCGACCGCATTGTCGGGTGGTACGCGCGCGAGACGCAGATCTGGCTGGTGGCGGTCGGTTTCCTCACCGCCGTCATTTTCAACGTGAACGTCATCGCAATCACGGCCGAGCTTGCCGGCAACGCGACCCTGCGCGAGCGCCTCGCCAACGCGGCCGCCTCAGACCAGGAGATCGCGAAACTCGCGGCGACGTTAGCCGAGCAGGACGACGGGGCCTCGGAGGACGCCAGGGACTATATCCGGTTGAAGCGGCGGCAGATCAGCGAGATCGAACAGGAAGTCTCCGCGCTCGGCCTGCCCATCGGATATTGCAGCGCGCCGTCCCCCGATCGCGGCGTTTCCGGCGCAGCGCCGGCGCAGGAACCGCCCGTCCTCCTGCCGCCTGCGCCCACATTATCCCTGACCGCCGCGCCTCCGGCCCCGGGCGATTGCGGTTTTTTCGCACAACTTGCCAAGCCGGCGAGCTATTTCGGGTGGCTTCTGACCGCGATCGCAATTTCGCTGGGGGCGCCGTTCTGGTTCGATCTGTTGTCGAAGCTTGTCGCCATTCGCCGGGTGGGAAAGACGCCTGCGGACGATAAAGGGGAAAAGGAGAAAGACGCCGTTCCGGGCCGGACCGGATCCGAAGGCGGCATTCTGCCCGCCGGCGCCGGCCCGGCCGACGCCGATCGCTCGCGCGGCGGCGCGACCCTGACCGATTTTGAAAAGGAGTGGCTGAGCACGGACGATGTCAAAACCGTTCAGAGACTGATCGGCGCCCCGGCGCGCAACGGCGATCTCACCGACCCGGCCACCCGCGAGGCGATTGTCAGATGGAAAGAGGCGCGGGGCCAGAGCCGGCCGAGCGCCGACATCACGGCGCAAATGATGCTCGATCTTTACGGGAGGCGGTCATGAGACTGTCGAAGGATTTCTGGCTTTACGAATTCACGCGCTCCCAGACGGCGTCCCGCCACGGGATCGACAACACGCCGCCCCTGGCGGCGATCGTGGAAATCCGCGCCCTCGTCGACAATGTGCTGCAGCCCTTGCGGGATTTCATCAGCCGGCCAATCAACATCAATTCCGGCTACCGCAGCGAGGCGCTGAACGCGGCGGTCAGGGGCAGCGCCAACAGCCAGCATATGAAAGGGCAGGCCGCCGATATTGAGTGTTTCGGGTACAGCAATGTCGCCCTGTTCCAGTCGATCCGGCAAAATCTCTATTTCGATCAGCTTCTGCTTGAATTTCACCGCCCGGAGGACGGGCCGAATTCGGGCTGGGTTCATGTTTCCTTCAAGTCCGACGGAAACAACCGCGGCGACGCGCGTCAGCTTGGCGCCTGAGGCCCGCGCCGCCGCATAGCGCCGCCCGTCCCGGCGCAATTCGGCCCGGCGCAATTCGGCCCATTTCGGCGCTTTCAAAAAAAGCCGGAACCGGATACGACCATGGGCATGGTCGGGATTTCCGATATTCAGCGCGCCGCGGCGCGCCTTGCCGGCGTCGCCGCGCGCACGCCCCTTCTGGAAAGCGCCGCCCTCAACGAGGCGTGCGGCCGGCGCGTCTTCATCAAACCGGAAAACCTTCAGCGGACCGGTTCGTTCAAGTTCCGCGGCGCCTATAACAGGCTGTCGCAACTGGACGAGGCCGCGCGCCGGGCCGGCGTGGTCGCCTGGTCGTCCGGCAATCACGGGCAGGGCGTGGCGGCGGCGGCGCGGCTGCTTGGCGTGCGGGCGAGCGTCGTCATGCCGGGCGACGCGCCGGGGGTGAAAATCGACAACACCCGGGCGCACGGCGCCGAGGTCATTTTTTATGATCGTTATACGGAAGACAGGGAGGCGATCGCCCGGGATCTGTGCGCGGCGCGCGGCGCGACGCTGATCCCCTCCTATGACGACCCCGGGATCATCGCCGGGCAGGGTACGGTCGGGCTTGAAATCCGTGAAGACGTCGGCCGTCTCGGCGCCCGTCTTGACGCGGTCCTGGTCTGTTGCGGCGGCGGCGGTCTGGTCGCGGGAACCGCGACGGCGATCAAGGACGCCGATCCAGCGACCGCCGTCTACGCGGTCGAACCGGAAGGTTATGACGATTATGCAAGGTCGCTGGCGTCCGGGCGCAGGGAAACCGCCGACGCCAGCCGCCCCTCCATCTGCGATGCGCTGCTGGCGCCGGCCCCCGGCAAACTCACCTTTCCCATCAACAGGCAGTTGCTCGCGGGCGGCCTTGTCGTCGCCGAAGACGAGGTGATCGAAGCCATGCGCTATGCCTTCCGCACCCTGAAGCTCGTGGTGGAACCGGGCGGGGCGGTCGCGCTCGCCGCGCTCCTCGCCGGCAAATGCGACCGCGCGCATGAAACGCTCGCCGTCGTCCTGAGCGGGGGGAACGTGGACCCGGCCTTCTACGCCGGCGTCCTGAGCGAAGACTAGCGCCGGGCGCGCGGTTCGGCGCTGTTTTCTGCGCCGGCGTGGAATCATCGGCCAGAAAGAAAGGTTTGAATGATGCGGCGCCAGATCGTAAGCATGCGCCATGACCAAGATCATACAAACCGCTGACGACCTCGCCGCCGGCGCCCTGCAGGCGATCTTCGCGCGTTACAAGGCCGATGCGGAGGACGATCCCCTGACCAATCCGGTCCGGCGTCTCGCCTCGGAGATCTTCCGCGTCCTTGAGGAGGGGGCTGCGTCCCTCGCCGACCTGGAGCGCGTCGTGATCGAAATGGGCGAGGAGGCTTTCGAGGACCGCACCGCTTCTTTTCATCGCCGCCGCAGCCGCGGCGCGCCGGTTCGCGCGATTCTCGACGCCGCCGCGGGCCGGGGCTTCGAGGCGTTTCGGAGCCTTGTGGAGCAATGCCGCGCGGGCGTGGTCTTCACCGCGCATCCGACCTTTTCCCTGGGAGAACAAAAGCGCGACCTGATGGAGCGCTATCCCCTGGACGGCGATGAGGACGCGCGCGCCGCCTGGCGGCGCGATCTCGGCGAATTGCCGCCAGCCCCGAAACGGGCGATCACCCTGCGCTACGAACACGCCCAGGCCCGCAAGGCCATCGCCAACGCGCAGGCCGCCCTGCGCGCGCTTAACGCCGAGATCCTCGCCGCGGCGCGTGCGCATTTCCCCGCCGCCTGGGCCTCGCTCGAACCGCGACCCGCCAGCATCGCCACCTGGGTCGGGTACGATCTCGACGGACGCACGGACATTCACTGGGGCGAGACGATCCGCATCCGGCTCGAAGAAAAGGCCGCGCAGCTGCGCCGTTACGAGCGCGCCCTGGCGGACGTTCTCGGTCTCGGCGAGGATGAAACGCTGGAGGCGATGCGCGACGCGGTCGCCGCCGGCGCGGCATTCGCGGAACGCCAGAGCGAGGCGTTCGCCGGCGATCTCGACGATCCCGACAGGGCGGTGGCCGCCGCCAACCTGATGACCGCCGACGACCCCGGCCGTCTGATCAGTCTTCAGCCCATGATCGCCGCGTTGACCCGGCGCATTGGCGAGATTGCCGGCGAGGCGGAAAAGCAGGAGGCGCTTATTCTGTTGCGCGCGGAGATGCAGGCCTGCGGGCTCGGCGTCGCGCGCATCCATCTGCGGGTCAACGCCGCCCAGGTGCGCTCGGCCCTGCGCGTCGATCTGGGGCTTGAGCCGGAGGCCGGGTTCATGGGGCGCTCCGCGCTCAATGTCGCCGCGCAGAAAGCGGACATGACCGAACCGAAAGCGATCAATTTCGGCTCTGTCTTCCTGGAGAAAATGACCGCTCGCCGCCAGTTCATGCTGTGCGCGCAAATCCTGAAGCATATCGACGCCGACACGCCGATCCGTTTCCTCATCGCCGAATGCGAGGCGCCGGCGACGGTCATGGGCGCGGTTTACCTGGCGCGGCTTTACGGCGTCGCCGACCGGCTCGACATCTCGCCCCTGTTCGAGACCCCGACGGCGTTGGAGCGCGGCGGACGGTTCATCGAGCGGCTCCTGCAGGAAGACGCCTTCAGGCGTTACGTGACCGGGCGCGGGCGCATGGCGATCCAGCTCGGATTTTCCGATTCCGGACGGTTCATGGGACAGGGGGCGGCCGCCCTCGCGGCGGAACGGCTGCAGGTCCTGTTCCAGCGCGCGCTCACGGCCGCGGACCTTCCCGGCGTCGAGGCGCTGATCTTCAACACCCATGGCGAGTCCATGGGACGGGGCGCCCATCCCGTTTCCTTCGAGGACCGTCTCAACCACATCGCAACCCCCTGGGTGCGCCGGCGCTTCGCCGATCACGGCATCGCCCTCAACGCGGAGTGCAGTTTCCAGGGCGGCGAGGGGTATCTGCACTTCCAGACCGAAGCCCTGTCGCGGGATGCGTTCAGCGCGGTATGGGCCAATGCGGCGGCGGTTCCGGATGTCGATCAGTCGGCGGACCAGTTCTATCAGGACATCAATTTTTCATGGGATTTTTACCGCGGCCTGAAATCCTGGCAGGAGGCGCTCTACGCTCGCGAGGACTATCGCCGCGTCTTGTCGTCCTTTCCGCAGAATTTCCTGTTCAAGACCGGCTCGCGCCAGTCCAAGCGGGCCAAGCGCGGCGAGGGCGGTCCCGATCTCAGCGCGTTGCGGGCGATCCCGCATAACGCCGTCCTGCAACAGCTCGGCGTTCCCTCCAACGTGTCGGGCGGCGTCGGCGGCGCGGCCGGCGGCGAGGCGGAGCGGCTTGTCGATCACATCGCCGGCTCGGCGCGCATGCGCGAGCTGATCGCCTACACCCATTATGCGCGCTCGCTGACGGATGTGTCCGCCATGCGCGCTTACGGCGTCATTTACGCCCCTTCCTACTGGACGCGGCTGGCGGCCAACGCCCGCGCGGCGGGCAAGGCGGAAGTATACGAGGCGGTGCAGGACGCGCTCGGCGACGGCAAGACGGCGATCGCCGTCGACGGACTTGCGGATTATCTCATGCGCGACCTGCGCCGTTTCGACGCCCTGTGCGCCCGGCTTGAGGGCGATGAGACGAAGCCGCGCGCGCCGGGCGGCGACCGTCTCGCCATCCTTCACGCCATCCGCCAGGCGCTGATGGCGCGCGCGGTCTCTCTCGCCGCTGCGGCGCCTGCCTTTTCGCGCCGGCATGACGTCGACAATGGCGACCTTGTGCGCATGACCGCCGATATGCGGCTTGCGGACAGTATTGAAACGCTGAAAATGATCTTCCCCAGGCAGAGCGAAAACGGCCATGCTTTCGCGCGGCTTGAGGAAAAGATCCCCGACGGCGAGCAGCAGGGCGGCGCCTATCCGGACCTGCATGAAAAGATCATCGCCCCGCTTGAGCATGTAAGCCGTCTGCTCGACCGGTTGAGCCGCATCATCGCGGACCATTACGGGGCGTTCGGCTAGAGCGTATTGCAGCAACGGTGGATCATCGGTTTTTGCGGTTCGCGGGTGCGCGCCGCTTGAAAATCCAGAGCCGATTGCGAGCGCGTTGAACGCGATTGGCTCTGTAGCCGGGTCGGGGCCGGGCGGCCGTGAAGGATCGGTATGGGGCCGGGGGGCCGCGCCTCAGAGCGTCGCCGGCAGGCGGCCTTCCTCGTCGAAAGCGACGGGGCCGGTCATGACGATGTGATCGTCGTCCTCGCGCCATTCGACGGCGAGGTCGCCGCCGTCGAGCGTCACCGTCGCCTTGCGTCCTGTGAGCCGGCGGCGATGGGCGGCGGCGACGACGGCGCAGGCGGCCGTGCCGCAGGCCCTTGTGATCCCGGCGCCGCGCTCCCACACCCGCAGGCGAATGGCGTGCCGGCTCGTCACCTGGGCGACGGAAACGTTCGCCCGCTCGGGAAACAGCGGATGGTTCTCCACCATCGGTCCGAACCGCTCAAGGGCCTGGGCCTGCGCGTCGTCGACGAAGAAGATGCAGTGAGGGTTGCCCATGTTCACCGCCGACGGTCCCCACAGGACGGGATTGTCGATGGGGCCGAGCTTGATGTCGATGAAACGGGTGTCGTCCATCTGCTCCGCCAGCGGAATATCCTGCCAGCGAAATCGCGGCGGCCCCATGTCGACGGCGACGCGCTTGTCGCCGACGCGCGTCGCGGCGAGCGTCGCCTCGCCCGTGGCGAAGGCGACCGCGTCGCTTCCAAGCTCCTCCATCAGCAGCCAGCCGACGCAGCGCGCGGCGTTGCCGCAGGCGCCGACCTCGGAGCCGTCCGCGTTCCACACGCCCATGAAGCGCTCGCCGTCGCGGTGTTCGATAGTGATCACCTGGTCGCATCCCGGTCCGGTTTTCGGGTCCGCGATCAGGCGCGCGCTGTCGGCGTCGACCGCGGCGCCGCTATCGCGCAGGTCGAGAATGACGAAGCTGTTGCCGAGCCCGTTCATTTTTCGATAGGGGTGGTCTGCAAGGCTGCCCATGAATGCCGTCCGGCCGTTGTCGCGCGTATCCGCCTTATCAAGGGTCGCGGCGGGCAAATGTCAAGCAGCGGGGCGCGCGGCGCCGGCGCCAGACGGGGCTAGAACGCCGTCCACACGCTGACAAACGCCTTGCGCCCGCGGGCGACGTTGCGTCCGGCGATTTCCTCGCTGTAGCCGAGTTGCAGAGACCAGCGGCCGGTTTCCCCGTCGCCGAAGCGGCGCACAATGGAGGGGTTGATCTTGACGATGTCGAAATCGGCGCCGGCGCCGGTTTCGTTGCGCAGGGAGAATTCCCCAAAGCTTTGTATAAGGAGCACCCAGCGCCTGCCGGGCTTAGCGCCGATCTCGGCCTGGAGGCGGATCTGGTCGGCCGCGTCGCCGAAACGGCGCCGGTAGCCGGCGTCGAGGCCGACAAAGACCCCGAACGGCGCGATGTCGACATTGCGGCCGTAAAGCAGCGCGATGTCGGCGTCGACGCCTTCCGCCGCCGTTTCCGTCCGCACGCCGTCGTCAAGGCTCGAAGGCGAGAACGCGCCGATGCGCGCCGACGCGGCGTGCCTGTCGTTGCGCAGGAACTGGTATTGCAGGAAGCCGCCATATTCGCTGACGCCCGAGGCCGTTTCAACCTCGACGCCCCCGCGGCGAAGCTCCGAGGTTCCGTAAATCGCCTTGCCGCCGATCATGATCGAGGGGGTTACGCCGTATTCGACGTACAAATCCGTTTCAAGGCGGTTGAACCGCTGGCGGACGATTTGTCCGTCGACCGATACCGGCTCGGTGCTGGTGAAAACGCCGGTCTGTGAAATCACCAGGGCCTCGTTTTGGCCCCTCGCCCAGGGGGAGGCGCTGGCGCTCCCGGCGACGGCGCCGGCGACAGCCAGCGCCGTCAACGCCGATCCCGCTGACGTCTGTCCCGCTAACGCCCGCCGCTTCGGGCCCCGCGGCGTGAACGGGTCAGGAAAAATACTCGCCTTGACTGATTTGCACATGATTTTTCCATCGGTTTTTCTTGAGTAGTTTCAGTCATGATGTCACGAGGGAAAGTATTGATCCACGAACCTGGAGTCGCGCATGCAAAAAAGGCGCAACTTGACGTTGCGCCTTTTCGGTCGACGGGTTTTCGGTGTCGCTTAGGCGGCGAGCTTGCGGATGACGTAATGCAGGATGCCGCCATTGCGGAAGTAGTCGAGCTCGTCCGCCGTGTCGATGCGCACGAGAACGGTCAGGTCTTTCGCATCGCCGTTGGCGTATTTGACCGTGATCTTCGCGTCCTGGCGCGGCTCGATGGTTTCGACGTCATGGACAGTGATCTCCTCGTCGCCCGTCAGCCCGAGGGACTGCCAGGAATCGCCGTCCTTGAACTGCAGCGGCAGAACGCCCATGCCGATCAGGTTGGAGCGGTGGATGCGCTCGAAGCTCTCGGCGATGACCGCGCGCACGCCGAGCAGGATCGTGCCTTTCGCGGCCCAGTCGCGGGACGAGCCGGTGCCGTATTGCGCGCCGGCGACGACGACCAGCGGCGTGCCGGCGTCCCTGTATTTCATCGCCGCGTCGTAGATCGCCAGTTGCTCCCCGGACGGAATGTGTTTGGTGTACCCGCCCTCGACGCCGTCGAGCATCTGGTTCTTGATGCGGATGTTGGCGAACGTGCCGCGCATCATCACTTCATGGTTGCCGCGGCGCGAACCGAAGGAGTTGAACTCCTCCACCGGCACCTGGTGCGATTTCAGGTATTCGCCCGCGGGGCCGTCTTCCTTGATCGCGCCGGCGGGCGAGATGTGGTCGGTGGTGATCGAGTCCCCGAAGAGCGCCAGAATGCGCGCGCCCTGCACCGGCTGAACCGGCTTTGGCTCTTTCGACATGCCCTCGAAATAGGGCGGGTTCGCCACATAGGTCGAAGGCGGCCACTGATAGGTCTCGCTGTCGCCGGCGTCGATCTTCCGCCATTGCTCATCGCCCTTGAACACGTCGGCATAGCGCGAGGCGAACATCTCCCGCGTCACATGCTCGCGGACGACCTCGGCGATCTCCTTGTTGGACGGCCAGATGTCCTTCAGGAAAACGTCCTTGCCCTCCGCGTCCTGACCGATCGGCTCGGTGGTGAGGTTGATGTTCATCGAGCCGGCGATGGCGTAGGCGACGACGAGCGGCGGCGAGGCGAGATAGTTCGCGCGCACGTCCGGCGAGACGCGGCCCTCGAAATTGCGGTTGCCGGAAAGGACGGACGCGACGGCGAGGTCGTGCTCGTTCACCGCTTCGGAAATCGCCGGCGGCAGCGGCCCCGAATTGCCGATGCAGGTGGTGCAGCCATAGCCGACGAGGTTGAAGCCGAGGGCGTCGAGATCGTCGGAAAGCCCGGCCTTGTCGAGATAGTCGGTCACGACCTGGCTGCCCGGCGCGAGGGAGGTTTTCACCCACGGCTTGACCGAAAGGCCTCTCTCGCGCGCGTTGCGGGCGACAAGGCCGGCGGCGATCAGCACCGACGGGTTTGATGTGTTGGTGCACGACGTAATCGCCGCGATGGCGACGTCGCCATGGCCGATGTCGAAATCCTCTCCCGGCACGGGGACCCGCTTGCCGGCCTCGGCGCCTTTGCCGTATTCCTTGTCGAGGGCGGTCGCGAAGCCCTGCGGCGCTTCGGAGAGGAGAACGCGGTCCTGCGGGCGTTTCGGTCCGGCGAGGGACGGCACGACCGTGGCGAGGTCCAGCTCCAGCGTGTCGGTGAAGACCGGGTCCGGCGTGTTCTTGTCGCGCCACATGCCCTGCTCCCTGGCGTAGGCTTCGACGAGCGCGATGCGGTCGTCGGCGCGGCCCGTAGCCTTCAGGTAGCGGATGGTTTCCTCGTCGATGGGGAAGAAGCCGCAGGTCGCGCCGTATTCCGGCGCCATGTTGGCGATGGTCGCCTGGTCCTCGAGCGACAGGTGGTCTAGGCCGGGGCCGTAGAACTCGACGAATTTTCCGACCACGCCCTTTTGTCGCAGCATTTGCGTCACCGTCAGCACAAGGTCGGTCGCGGTGGCGCCTTCCGGCAGCCTGCCGGTCATCTTGAAGCCGATCACTTCCGGGATCAGCATGGAGACCGGCTGGCCGAGCATCGCCGCCTCCGCCTCGATGCCGCCGACGCCCCAGCCCAGCACCGAAAGGCCGTTGACCATGGTGGTGTGGCTGTCGGTGCCGACAAGGGTGTCGGGATAGGCGTAGGTCTCGCCGTCATGGTCGGCGGTCCAGACGGTCTGGGCGAGATATTCGAGGTTCACCTGGTGGCAGATGCCGGTGCCCGGCGGGACGACGCGGAAATTGTCGAACGCGCCCTGGCCCCATTTCAGGAACTTGTAGCGCTCGCCGTTGCGCTCATACTCGCGGTCGACGTTTTTCTTGAATGAGTCCGGGCCGCCGAAATAGTCGACCATCACCGAGTGGTCGATGACGAGATCCACCGGCGCGAGCGGGTTGATCTTTTCCGGGTCCTCGCCGAGCGTCTTCATGGCGTCGCGCATGGCGGCGAGGTCGACGACGGCGGGAACGCCGGTGAAGTCCTGCATCAGGACGCGGGCCGGGCGGTAGGCGATTTCGCGGGTGGACTTGCCGTCCTTCACCCAGTCGGCGAACGCCTTGACGTCGGCCACCGTCACCGAGCGGCCGTCTTCGTAGCGCAACAGGTTTTCCAGAAGCACTTTCAGGGAGAAGGGCAGGCGCGAGACGTCGCCGATCTCTTTTTCCGCTGCGGCGAGGCTGTAATAGGCGTAGGTCTTGCCGCCGGCGGCAAGGGTCTTTTTGACGTTGAGCGTATCGCGTCCGGGTATCATTCAAGTCCCTCCGGTTGAAACTGTTCGGAAAATTCCTGGTTCTTATGGCGCAAGGCGCCCCGGCTTTCAATTCGGCGAACCGCCATGCTCGCGACAAAATGTGAACTATGATAGGCGTAGGACCGAATCCTGCGTTTGATGATCCGAAGGAGGCATTTGTCGCCATGTTCCGATCCGTTGTTTTTGCTGTAATTTCAGGCGTTTGCGTCATGTCCGCCGATGGCGGCGCACGCGCCCAGGAGACCGAGCCCAAGGCGGTTGCGACATTCCGCGACTGGAGCGTTTTCGTGCGCGGCGACGGCGACAAGAAGGTCTGCTTCGCGGCGACGGAGGCCAAGGACAAGTCGCCCAAATCGGTCAACCACGGCGATATCTTTTTCCTCGTCGCAAGCTGGGAGTCCGGCGCCGCGACCAACCAGCCCAGCCTGATGACCGGCTATGATCTCAACACGCGTCCGGAGCCGACGCTGCGCATCGGTTCGGACAAGTGGGAAATGTACACATCCGAGAACGAGGCGTTTATCGAAGCCTCCGCCGAGGAAGAACGTCTTGTCCGGGCCATGCGCCGGGGCGCGGACATGCGGGTGTCCGCCGTGTCCCAGCGCGGCACGGCGACGAGCTATGTCATCTCCCTGCGCGGCGTGTCGGCGGCGCTCGACCGGGTGGCGCAGGAGTGCCGCTAGCAGGAACGCCCGTAGCAGGAACGCCCATAGCATGAATGCCTGAAGGGGCCCGCCGCCGGCGGGCCTTATCCTTTTCGGTCAGGGGGCGAGCCCTTCGGCGGCGAACACGGCCCGCAGCGTCGTGTCGACGCCCGAGGCGTAGTCGGCATAGCGCAGCGCCGCGTCGATGTCCGGGGCCAGCGGACCGGCGGCGACGCCGAGGAAAATGTTCGGCCAGAAGCATCGCGACCAGTCCTGACAGCCATTCTCCCAGTCATGGTATCCGGTCGTGACCCAGATCCGGAACCCTGAATTGGGTAGCGTCAATACCCCGCCGCCTTCGGCCCAGAACTGTTCCTCGTCGCCGATCGGCGCGCCGACGACGACCCCCTGCTCGCCGGCGGCGTGAAGCGCGAACGCCTGGGTCACGATCGCCGCGGAAAACGTACCGCCGTCCGTGAGCAGATAAATTCGCCCGCCGGGACGCACGAAGTCGCGAACGCCGCGCGCGAACTTCCGCGCCAGCATGTAGTTCCCGCCGAATGTCGAGCGAACGTCGATCACGAGATAATCCGCCGGCTCGGCGCGCAGGCCTTTGGCCAGGCCGTCGAGCCAGCGGCCGAGCGAGCGGTCGTCCTGATCCAGGATAAGCCGCAGACGGATGTAAAAACCGCCGCCCGGCAGTTCGTCCGTCCAGTGATGGGTTTCCGGATGGCGGCCGTAATGCGCGCCCGCATCCGGATCGACGGGTGCGAAACGCCAGTCGTGGCCGCTGTCGGCTTCCTGTCTTGTCTCGACGGGGAGCGGCGTCCTGTCGACGCGGGCGACGGCGGTCGGTTCTTCTTCCCGGCCGATGACGACCGCGCGCTCGCTCCCGTCGGGAAAGGCAAGCGTCAGCGTCGCCCGGTCGGGGCGCTCGGCCAGGCCGGCGGCGTGCATCGCCGCCGGCGATGCGAAGAAATACGGGCTGTTGAATTTGAGAAAGGCCGCGTTGCCGCCGTAATAGGGGGCGAGACCCGCCAGCAGCGCTTCCGGCGCCGCGCCGTCATAAGCGACGACCCGCGCGCCGATAAGATCTTCATGCGCTTTACGGGCGCGCACGACATGGAGCCCGTCCGCGAACCAGAAAAAGCGCAGCGGCAGGCTGTTGAGGGCGCCGAACAGATCCCCTCTGTAAAGATTGGTGTGCCCGTTATCGGCGATCGCGGCGGCCGCGGCGACGCCCATGGCGAATTCGGCTTCGCTCATCTCGCCGGCGCGCGCCCGCAATGCGCGGACATGGTCCTGGAACCGGGCGGTTTCCTCATCCGAAAAGCTATGATCTGTATAGGGAAGGCTTAACAGATAATCGAGGTCCTGTAATCTCGCCTCCGTCAGGTTTTCCGGCTGCGGATAATTTGGCTTTGGCGGGTTCGCCTGAAAGCGCATGGTGAAGGCCCCGTATCCGAGCCCCGCCATGGCGCCGGACAGGAGGGCGAGCCCGGCAACAATAACAAATACGCGTTTCATCGTGTTACCCATCCTTGAACGCTTTTTCCTGAGCATTCTTTTTTGAACGCCCTTTTTTAAGCCAACGCCCTTGCCGCAAGCTTCCTCGCCGCGCCGCCGGTCCAGCGCCCGACCGGAAGACAACGATCGGAAGAAACCGGTCGGAAAAGGCCCGGCCGGAAACAAGACCGCCTCCGAAGAAGGAACGGGCGGTCCTGCGATGACGAAGAATTCATTCCCCTGACTATTTGCGCCCATACTACACGGGCGCCGCCGCACGGCAAGCAGGCGGCGCACTGCTCGCTGCGGCGCAAGACGGCTGCGGCCTTGCCAAGCCGGGCGTAATCGCCTCATTTTACGCCCATGGACGATGCGCAAAAGGCTGAGGCGGCGGCGAAGCGGGCGAATGCGCGCCGGCGCGGTGTTTCAGATTCGGATGACCCGGATTTGGGCGCTTCGGACGCCGGGGCGTCCGGTTTGCGCGCCGCCGGAACTGGCGCATCAGGGCCGGGCGCGTCCGGGCCGGGCGCATCGGGGCCGGGCGCCGGCGGCTCCCGCACGACCGGACAATGGGTCGGGCTGTTCGCGGGCGCGGCGGTGTTTTTCTCGATGATGCTGGCGCCGGCGCCCGAGGGTCTCTCGCGGGAAGCGTGGATCACCGCCGCGCTGGCCGCGCTCATGGTGGCGTGGTGGATCAGCGAGGCCCTGCCGATCGCGGCGACCTCGCTCCTGCCGCTGGCGGTTCTGCCGCTCGCCGGCGTCGCCTCCATGCGCGAGGCGGCGGCGCCCTATATGAGCCCGATCGTCGTTTTGTTGATGGCGGGCTTTATCATCGCCAAGGGCATTGAGCGCTGGAACCTGCACGAGCGGATCGCGCTCACGATCGTCGACAGCATCGGCGCGCGCCCGCCGGCCCTGATCGCCGGGTTCATGATCGCCGCGGCGCTGTTGTCCATGTGGATCTCCAACACCGCGACGGCGCTGATGATGACCCCCATCGCCCTGTCGGTCGCCCATGCGGTGCTCGGCCCGGCGGCGATGCAGTCGCGCTTCGCCGTCGCCCTGTTGCTGGCGGTCGCCTACGCCTGCTCCATCGGCGGGCTCGGCACGCCCGTCGGCTCGCCCACCAACCTGATCGTCATCGGGTATCTCGCCGAGCAGGGGGTCGCCGTCGGCTTCTCCGACTGGATGCGGTTCGGCCTGCCGGCGGTCCTGACGATCCTGCCGCTGGCGTGGCTGGTGCTTGTGCGATACGGCGCGCGCGACGCCGGCGCGGACATGGCCGCGGCGGGGCGTGTGGTGCGCGAGGCGCGGGCCGCGCTCGGCCCCGCTACCGCGCCGGAAATCCGCACCCTGATCGTATTCGCGCTGATCGCGGGCGCCTGGATCTTTCGCGCGCAGTTGCAGCATGCGCCGGGGCTTGAGCGCCTTAACGATCAGATCATCGCCGTCGCCGGGGCGATCGTGTTCTTCATCCTGCCGTCGGGCTCGAAGGCCGAGCCGGGCGCGCCGCTGCTTGACTGGGCGAGCGCCGAGCGCATTCCGTGGGGCGTCGTGCTGTTGTTCGGCGGCGGTCTAAGCCTCGCCTCGGCCATCGCCAAGACCGGGCTGGCGGCGTTTCTGGCGGCGGGGTTTTCCAAACTCGGCGGGGCGCCCGACATCGTCATGATCCTGGCGCTGACGGCGCTGGTGCTGGCGCTGACGGAGGTGATCAGCAACGTGGCGACCGTTTCGGCGATCATGCCCATGGTCGCCGCGATCGCGATCGCGGCGGGGGCCGACCTTCTCCTGCTCTCCGCGGCGGTGGGGCTCGCGGCGAGCTGCGCCTTCATGCTGCCCATGGCGACGGGGCCGAACGCCGTCGCCTACGCTTCCGGCGCGCTGAGCGTCGGGCGCATGGCCAGGATCGGCGTGCGCGTCAACCTGATCGCGGTGGCCGCGATCACCGTGCTTGTCGCCGTGCTTGGTCCCCGGATCGGATAGAGCGGATATTTTTCTAATGATTACAAAGTATTGAGCGTTATTCTCCAGGCCGCGCGGGGCGCCGGGCCGGCGGCGGCGCGGATTCTCCTTCGCCGCGCGCCTTGACGGCGCGCCGAAAAGCGTTATCTCAGGGAAAATCTTCCAATAATCCAAGAAGAAGAGCGGCAGCGTCCAGGCGGCGCACCCCGCATCGTGTCTTCGAGGAAGGGCCGTAACAGAGAACGGGCGATATGGCGAAGAACAAAAAATCCGGCGGCTCGCCGGTGATCGAAGGCAAGGCCGACGAGGTCGGCAAGAAGAAAAAGAAGAAAACCAGCCCGCTGGAATTCTTCCAACAGGTGCGCAGCGAAGGCTCCAAGGTGACCTGGACCTCGCGCAACGAAACCATGGTCTCCACCATCATGGTGCTGATCATGGTCGTGATCATGGCGGTCTTCTTCTTCGCCGTGGACCAGAGCCTGCGCTATGTCGTGTGCAATATCCTGCCCATCCAATGCGTTGCGTTGAGCTAAAACCAAAAAGAACGGAACTCCGCCATGGCGACGAACTGGTACATCGTTCACGCATACTCCAACTTCGAAAAAAAGGTCGCGGAATCGATCCGGCAGTCGGCGCGCGAAAAGGGCCTTGAAGACATGATCGAGGAGGTCTTCGTCCCGACAGAGGAAGTGACCGAGGTGCGCCGCGGACGGAAGATCAACACCGAGCGCCGGTTCTTCCCGGGCTATGTGCTGGTGAAGATGGAGCTGAACGAGAACACCTATCACCTGATCAAGGATACGCCGAAAGTCACCGGCTTCCTCGGCGCCGGCCAGAAGCCCATGCCCGTGCCGCAAAAGGAAGTCGACCGCATCCGCGGCGTCATGGAGGAGGGCGAGGCCCGGCCGCGTCCCAGCATCACCTTCGAGATCGGCGAGACCGTGCGCGTCACCGACGGTCCGTTTGCGTCCTTTTCCGGCATCGTCGAGGATGTGGACGAAGCAGCCACCCGCCTCAAGGTAGCGGTGTCGATCTTCGGCCGCGCAACGCCGGTGGAGCTTGAATTCACCCAGGTCGAAAAGGCCGGCTGACCCCGCGGCGGCGCCTATCGCGCCGGCGGCCCCGGATCGTCCCGCGGCGCGGCGCCGGGGTCGGTTTCCTCGATCACGTCCTTGAAGCGCGGCGGCGAGCGGTGCGCGGCGAGGCGCACCAGCTTGTCGAACCAGCGCCAGCGCCGGCGCATGGCCCGGATCAGCGGGCGCGCCGCCGGGTTGGCCCCGGCGATCATGACGAACCCCACCGCGATAAGGATGACGCCCAGCGGCAGCGGCGAGATCGCCGCGACCACGCCGTAAAGAATGAGAACGACGCCGACAAGCGTCGTGGCGATGCGGGCGATCATCGCCGGGCCGGCCTGTCTGCGCGCCGTCGGCGCCGCGCTGGCGTCATGTTCAAGGTCCTTGTCACGTTGCGTCCCGTGATCGTAGGCTGTCGATCATAACGCGCGATAAACAACAGGGAGGCGAGCGCATGCCTGATCACGGCCAGCCCGGCGCCGGGGCGCCACCCACGCAGCGGGCCAAGTTTCGCGCAATGACAGAGGGCACGCAAGAAGACTGGATGGCCATCGCCGGCGCCTTCGCGCCGTTCGCGGCCAGCGGCGGCAAGCGGGTTCTCGATCACTTGCGGCTGCTCGACGGCGACTATGGCGGGTTTCCCGTCGACCGGCTGACCCATTGCCTGCAAACCGCGACCCGCGCCTACAAGGACGGCCGCGACGAGGAATATGTGGTCTGCGCGCTGCTGCACGACATTGGCGATACGCTCGGCGCGTACAACCATCCCGACATCGCCGCGGCGATCCTGAAGCCCTTCGTGTCGGCGCAAAATCACTGGATGGTGCAGCAGCACGGCATTTTTCAGGGGTACTATTTTTTCCATTATCTCGGCATGGACCGGGACATGCGCGAGCAGTTTCGCGACCACCCGCATTTCCAGCATACGGCCGAGTTCTGCGAGAAATACGACCAGACGGCGTTCGATCCCGATTACGAGCACATGCCGCTTTCGGCGTTCGAGCCCATGGTCATGAAGCTGTTCGAGCGCCCGAAGAATTCCATGTACAGTTTTTCCGAGGAATGAGGGCTTCGAGCGACGCCGAAATTGCCCCGTTACGATAAAAGCCCCGGCGCAAGGCCGGGGCTTTTCCTGTTGAACGCCGGCCCGCGCCGGGGCGTTCGCCGCTACCGGCGCAGGGTCAGTTGAACGCCGAAGATGCGCGGCTCGTTGACGAAGCCCGTCAGGTTGTTGAAGTCGATCGCGCCGCGCACGTTCTGCTCGTCCGTGATGTTGCGGGCGAACAGGGCTGCTTCGTAGCGGCCGTCCGCATCGCGATAGCCGAGGCGAAGTCCGCCCTCGATATTGCCGCTGGTGCGGAATTCCGCCGCCTCGTAGAGGAACAGGTTCGTGTTCCCCTGGAGCGCCCAGTCGGTATTGACGAAGAACTCGCCTTTGTCGCGATAGGGCAGGGTGTATTCGACGAAGGTGTTGAAGGTCAGCTCCGGCGCGTTGGGGAACGGGTTGCCGTCGATCAGCGCCTGTCCGAAGGCGTTCAGCGGGTCGAGCACGGTGCAAAGCCCCGATCCGCATGGCGCGGTGGCGAGGTCTTCGTCCTTGATCTCGGTGTTGTTGTAGCTGAATCCGGTCGCGATGAAGAGATTGTCCGTGAGCAGCGCTTCGGCGTCGATCTCGAAACCCCAGCCCACGCCCTTGTCGGCGTTGATCACCTGGTTGACGTTGGCGGCGCCGCCGATGATGGAGAACTGCTGGTCGTCCACCGTGTAGTAATAGGCGGCGGCGTTCAGCCGCGCGCGGTTGTCGAGGAATTCCGACTTGAAGCCCGCTTCGTAGGAGAGGATGGTTTCCGACGTCGCCACGGTTTGCGGATCGACCGCGTCCGCGCCGGCGAAGGCGACGTCCCGGCCCTGGATGGTCGGTCCGCGGAAGCCGCGCGCAACGCGCGCATAGATGTTGAGACCGTCCTGCAGGCGGTAAAGCGCGCTCACGTCCCAACTCACGTCTTCGTCCGACGCGCTGGTCGGGTTCACCGTCGCGCCCAGCCCGGCGACCAGAGCCTCGAAGTCGCGATTGTCCTCGGTATAGCGAAGGCCGGCCGTCACGTTCAGGCGGTCCGAGACGTCATAGCTCGCCTGCCCGAACAGGGCCCAGCTGTCGTTTTCGTGCAGGACGGTGGTTCGCGGCGGAAAATCCGCGCCGAAGGTCGACACTTGAAACTCCGTGTCGAAATAGAAAAAGCCGACCTGCCAGTTGAGGGGGCCGTCGCTGTTGGAGGCGAGGCGCAGCTCCTGCGTGAACTGGTCGAGATCGTCGATGGCGTCCGTCGTGTCCGAAGGGAACGGAATGAAGCCCGGAAACGATCCGCCCGGAAGGAAAACGGCGCCGGCGCCGCCGTCGATATCGCCGCGGCTGGAGCTGGAGGCGTCCTCGAAAGCGGTGATGGAGGTCAGCGTCACCGCGCCGAAATCCCAGTCGATTTTCGCCGACGCGCCCCAACCCTCCGCGTCCTGCGGATTGTCGCCGCCGCCGTCGAAAAAGACGGTGTCGCGGTCGAAGTTTTCGTTGAGCTGGTTGCCGCCGGGGTCGAAAACATTGGCGCGGAAGACCGCCGACGTGCCGTCATAATCGCGGGCGTGCGCGCTCAGGAGAACGCTCAGATCTTCCGTCGGCGTATAAAGAAGCTGCACACGCCCGGCCAGTTCCTCGAACCCGCCAAGGGCGTCGTCCTCGCCGGTGACGGCGTTGTCGATCCAGTCGTCCCGGCGCTGGTAAAGGCCGGAAACGCGCACGGAGAGAAGATCCTTGATCAGCGGCCCGCCGACGCCGGCCTGGGCGGTCACGGTGTCGTAGCTGCCATAGGCGACCTCTCCGACGGCGTCGAATTCGTCCGTGGGCTTGCGGGTCGCGAATCGCACGACGCCCGCGGGCGTGTTGCGCCCGAAGAGCGTGCCCTGCGGTCCGCGCAGGACTTCCACCTGTTCGATGTCGAAGAGAGGCGCGCTTTTCAGGACCACGTTTTCCTGCACCACGTCGTCGATGACGATCGAAACCGGTTGGGAGGCCGCGACGTCGAAATCCACATTGCCGAGCCCGCGCATGTAAAAGCGCGGCGCGAGCCGGCCGTTGGAGGATTCCGCGTAAAGGCTCGGCACCCGCGCGGCGAGCGCCAGGATGTCTTCGCCCGCCGCCTGGATGGCCGAGAAGCGCGCCGCCGACAGGGTCTCGACGGAGATCGGCACTTCCTGCTGGTTTTCCTCGCGTTTTTGCGCGTTGACGATAATGGTGTCGAGGCCGTCGCCCACCTCGGCGTCCTGCGCGCGCGCGGATGGCGCGACGAGGGCGAGGCACGCGCCCGCGGCAAGGCCCGCCGTCAGCGCGCGGCGGCTCGGAAGGCTTTTATTCAGAAGGCTTTGGCCCATAAGGCCGCGACGAACGGCGCCGCTGCGACGCGGCGCGATAGCATGTGATGTCATGATGAAATCCCGAGTTCTCCCACACGGCCGGGGCGCGGCCGCACCTAGCGTTCCCAGGATTGAAAGTTAACGACGTTTGACGCTTTTGTGTCAGCTTTTTTTCTGCAATGCGACATTCTTCGCGTCATTGTTGCGCAATTACACCGCACCGCACGCACGGGGCTCCGTCGAGAGGCGGCTTATGGTCAAATGCAGGGATTGGTCGCAGGGACTGATCGCCGAGGCTGATTGCAGAGACTGATGGCGTAAAATGGCCGGAAGGACTGTCCAGCGCTCAGTAGGCGGATTAAATGCGCGGGTTCTTCGGCGATTTCATAGGCGGCGGCTCCATAGCTGCGCCCGGCTTTCGCGGGGACGCGACAATGGAGTGCGGCCGGGGCGTGCGATCGGGGCTTGCCGCTGGGGATTGCGGCTGGGGATTGCGGATCGGCTGCAAAAAGTCTTTGTTTTTACAGACTGTATCTTGCCTTGAGGACGCGCCCCTGGCTTATGGGTGTGTGATATTATAACAACTACGGAGGGTCTTTTGCGCAACCTGCTATTCATCGCCGTCGTTCTGGCGTGCATCGCCCCGGCGCACGCTCAGCGCAGCATTGATTTTGCGGAGGCGGCCGCGCCGGACGGCGCGCTCATCGCCGGGGTCGCCGACGTCGCCGACCTGTCCGCCATTAAGCGCGTCATCGGTCCGGAGGCCGGCGACGCCCTTGCGCGCGCCGTCGAGACGGCGGGATTCGACGCGGCCAGGGGCGCGACGGCCCAGCTGCTGACCGGTGCGGCGCGGTTCGGGGAAATCCACCTTATCGGCCTCGGCGAGGACGAGATGCGCGCCCGCGACTGGGAGGATTTCGGCGGCCGCGCCGGCGGCCTCGCCCGGTCGAGCAAGGCGGAGGCGGTCTACGTACTCGCGCCGGGCGCTGACGCCGAGGATCTCGCCGACGCGGCGATGGGCGCAGCCCTGGGGCAGTATTCCTTCGATCTTTACAAGAGCGACGCCAGCCCCGTCGAGGGGGCGCTGACCTTTGTCTCGGACGAGGCCGGCGCCGCCGGCGCGCGTTATGACGGCGTTGAGCGCCACCTCGCGGACGCCGTCATCTGGGCGCGGAACATGCAGTCCGAACCGGCGAATGTTCTCTATCCGGAAGAGTTCGTACGCCGCGCGCGCGCCGGGTTCCAGGGCGTTGCGGACGTGTCGATCACGGTGTTGAACCGCCGCCAGATGGAGCGTCTCGGCATGGGCGCGCTGCTCGGCGTCGCGCAAGGATCCGTGCGCCCGCCGCAACTGCTCGTCGTTCGTTACAATGGCGGCGCGGCCGGCGCGGCGCCGGTGGTGTTCGCCGGCAAGGGCATCACCTTCGACTCGGGCGGCATATCGCTGAAGTCCAACAGCGGCATGTGGCTGATGAAATCCGACATGACCGGCGCCGCCGCCGTCACCGCCGCCGTCATGTCCCTCGCCAAGTCCCGCGCGCCGGTGAATGTGGTGGCGGTCGCGCCCCTGGTCGAGAACATGCCCGACGGCGGCGCGCAGCGGCCCGGCGACGTGGTCAAGACCATGTCGGGCCTGACGGTCGAGATCCGCTCCACCGACGCCGAGGGCCGGCTCGTCCTGTCCGACGCCGTCTGGTACGCGCAGGAAGAGTTCAAGCCGCGCCTGCTCGTCCATGTGGCGACGCTGACCGGCTCCGTCGCCCGCGCCCTGAGCGATGAATATGCGGGCCTGTTCGCCCGCGACGACTCCATCGCCGCACGCCTGACGGCCGCCGGCGACGAGGCGGGCGAGGATCTGTGGCGCCTGCCGCTGCATCCCAATCACGACCGGCAGCTGGTCTCGCCGATCGCCGACATCAAGAACTCGGACGCGGGCAGTCCCGGCGCCTCCATCGGCGCGGCGTTTATCGGTCATTTCGTCAAGGAGCAGACCCCCTGGGCCGGTCTCGACATCGCCGGCGTCGACTGGCGCGAGGAAGCGTTGCCGACCGTGCCCGTCGGCGCGTCTGGCTTCGGCGTGCGTCTGCTCGACCGGCTGGCGCGCGAAGGCGCGGAGTAAGGCGGGCTTGCGCAACGACGGCTGTGCGAGGCCGTGCGGGGTCCGGGCTGGGGGCCGGTCCGGGCTGCGCGCCGGGTGGGGGACAGGAGGCGCGCGCGGGTCCCTTCAGGCCGTCAGCGCGTTCTTTTGCCCGACGCCCCCGCGGCCGTCGCTTGCGCCGTCGGCCGGCGCGGCGTCTTCGCAGGCGACGCGATTGCGCCCGGCGCGCTTCGCCGCCGCGAGCTGTTCGTCGGCGCGCTCAAGCAACTGCTCCGCCGTGTCTTCCCGCCGGCGCGCGCTGACGCCCATGGACAGGGTGATGACGCCGAGATCCTCGTTGGTGCGGCGCTTTTTCAGGCGGCGCGACTCAACGGCGCCGCGAATTTGTTCCGCAATCGACGCGGCTAGGGCCGCCGAAGCGTTGGACATGATAACCGCGAATTCCTCGCCGCCGAAACGCGCCAGCTTGTCTTCATTGCGGATGCAGGAAAGCATCACCTGCGCGACGAGTTTCAATACCTGGTCGCCGGTCTGGTGTCCCCACCTTTCGTTGAACTGATTGAAGTTGTCGATGTCCGCCATCAGGATGCAGAGCGGGACGCCGTCCCGTTCGGCGGACGCGAAGCTTTCCTCCAGCATCCGGTCGAAACCGTCGCGGTTCGCAACGCCGGTGAGCTTGTCGGTCATGGCGTCCGACTGGATGGAGAGGGCGTTTTCCTGCAACGCGCCGATTTCCGCAGCCGCCTCTTCCAGGCGGGCTTCAAGCCGCCTGTTGTGTTCGCAAAGATCCGCGGCGACGCCGACAATGCTCTCCGCGAGCCTGGCGGCGGCGGGATTGCCCTCGACCGAATGCGTCAGCTGGCCCGACAGCTCGCTCAGCGCCCTGCTGTGATTGGCGGCGCTCGTTCCGCCCTCCTGAAGGGCGTGTTGCAGGTCGGCGGTTTCTTCCCTGATCCGGGCCACGAGATCGAGGACGCTGCGGGACTTGTCTGCATGCTGGATGTGCGTGCTGAAAAGCCGTTGCGCCGTCTCCTGCGACAATTTGCCGGTCGCTTTCAGGGCGCGTTCAAGGGCCCGGCTGAGGGCGGGGTTCTTGCCCTCCAGATGCGCATACCAGAGCTCGTAATTATACGCAGTCGCCGCAAGGCCGGCGTTTTTCAGCTCCTCAAGCGCGGCCTCTCCGATCCTGTATGTCTTCTCCGCATCGCTCGTCATCGATTTCCCCCGACCCCCGACTGTCAGCAGCGTGACGGAGTCTAGGTCAAGGGCGTAAGAAAATGTTTAACTGGATTCAGCAGCGCTCATCCATGTCCCGCATTCCGTCCCGGAATGGTGCGCAAACCACTGTTTTCCAAATGAACCAGCGGCAAGGCGCTGGCGCGTTGGTTGTCGCGTCGCCGGTGAAGAAGCCGCGCGCGCTATTCCTCGAAAGGCGTTAGCTCGCGACCGTCCGCGTCAGGAAGGCCGGCACGTGGTCGCCCATGCCGACAACCTTTTCCGGCTGGCTTTCCCGCCGGCCCGATCCGGAGGCGGGCTTGCCGCGTTTGCGCCGCGGCGATGCGGCGGCGGGATCGTCCGTCGTCCGCGTCTCCTCTTTTTCGGGCTTGCGCGGCCTGGCGGAGTCGTCCTTCGCGCCCCGGCGGGCGCGGCGCGCGTCGGGGACCGGGTTGTCCTCGAAAAACCGGCTGAAATCGAGCGCCGGGATCTCTTCGGCGCCGATCGTCTTCAGGATCGAGGCGTAATACTTCTCGTCCGCCGGCGTCATCAGCATCATCGCCGCGCCTTTTCGGCCGGCCCGTCCGGTGCGGCCAATGCGGTGAACGTAATCGTCCGCATGGATAGGAACGTCGTAGTTGAAAACATGGCTGACCGCCGGAATGTCGAGCCCCCGCGCCGCGACGTCGGAAGCGACGAGAAACTGCACCTCGTCGCTGCGGAACTTGTCCAGGGTTTCCATGCGGAAGGCCTGCGCCAGGTCGCCGTGGATCGGGCGCGCGTTGAAGCCGTGTTTCTGAAGCGACTTGGCGATGACGTCGACGGTCGATTTCCGGTTGCAGAAAATGATGCCGTTTTTCACGTCCTCATGACGCAGAAGCTCGCGCAGGGCGGCCCGTTTCAGCTTGTCGTCCTTGCTCGGCACGCGCACGACCCGCTGGGTGATGGTCTCCGCGGTGGTGGCGGGCTTGGCCACTTCGATTCGCGCCGGCGCCGACAGGAACTGGTCGGTGATGCGCTGGATTTCCGGCGGCATGGTGGCGGAGAAAAACAACGTCTGCCGCGTCATCGGGGTAAGTTTGAAAATCCGCTCGATGTCGGGGATGAAGCCCATGTCGAGCATGCGGTCGGCTTCGTCGACGACCATGACCTCGATGCCGGTGAGCAGCAGCCGGCCGCGCTCGAAATGATCGAGCAGGCGTCCCGGCGTGGCGATCAGGACGTCCACGCCGCGGGTGAGCTTGGCGTCCTGGTCGCCGAAGGAGACGCCGCCAATCAGGAGCGCCATCGAGAGCTTGCAGTTGGCGCCGTATTTTTCGAAGTTTTCAGCCACCTGCGCGGCCAGTTCCCGCGTGGGCGCAAGCACCAGCGAGCGCGGCATGCGCGCCTTGGCGCGGCCCCTGGCGAGGCGCTGGATCATCGGCAGCGTGAAGGAGGCGGTCTTGCCCGTGCCGGTCTGGGCGATGCCGAGGACGTCGCGTCCTTTCAACGCCTCGGGGATGGCTTCCCTCTGGATCGGCGTCGGCGTCGTGTAGCCGGCGTCAACGATGGCGCTGAGAATTTTCGGCTCCAGGCCGAGATCGTCAAAAGACATTAAAGCTCCGTTTCAGGTTTGCGCCGGATGCGCGGCCCCCGCCTTGAGCGACCCTTGGTCAAGCAATGCCTTGGTCAAGCAATACCTGTGTCAAGCGATCCTTGCGTCGAAGGGGCGGACGGCTCCGTTCGAAATCGGCTGGTAGGGCTGGTTTCGTAAACGTTTCCCGGTCGTCATGGGTCCGTTTAAGGCGTCCGGTTGCGGCGTCTCGGGCGGTCTTGGGTTTTACGCGCCGCCCCTTCCGCCAGAAGGCGAAGCGTGTTCGCGGCGTGATGTCGATATGCGCGAAAATCCCGGTCCGGTTCGCTTCGGGCCATGAAAGGCCCGGGGGCAATCCGGTCAGGGCGCTGGCGTCTTATTGTGGGGCCGTCCGGTTGCAGGAACCTTCGGGCCGGGAGCGCGCGCCGCGCCGCGTCATCACGCGATGTGACGTAGAAGCGGCCATGGCGAAAGTCAACGTTTCCGGGGCCTGTTCGCGCGGCCTTTGCCGGCGGGTGTGGCTTAAAATCCCCTTTTTCGACAGCATTATTCCTCGTCGGCGCCGCGATCGCCGGGATAGGGCGCGTATAGGAGGGTGGGCGGCGATTTGGAGCCTGCCCGCCGTGGGCCTATATTAAGCTGTGCTGCAAAACCCCTGAAGCGGCGCGGATCCGTCGCCTACATGAGAACGAAGCGGGCAATAGCGCAGCGGGCGCGGCGAATGGAGAGCTTGATGAAGCACGTCACTAAAAGAAAAACGGCGCTTCTCGCGGCGGCGTCGCTGCTGGCGGCGGCGACGGCCACGTCCGCCGGCGACGCCGCGCCTGCGCCGAACGAACCGGCGGCGATCTCCGCCGCGACGATCGCGGCGGGGGATGCGGCAGAAGCGCCCGCCAAGGCGGTCGCGGCGGGCAAATGGATGCTGGCGGGGGCTCTTGTCGGCGCCGTCGCCGGCGCGCTGCGTCTTGTTGGCGGGCGCGTCGTCGGCTTGGGCAAGGCGGCGCGCGCCGTTTCGGGCGCGGCCGGCGCCGCAGCCAGAACGGCGGCGAGGACCGCTGCGCGGGGTGCGGCGACGACGGCGGGCGTCGCGGCCAGAACCGCCGGCCGGCTTGCCGGCGCAACGCTGGGCGGTCCCTTGCGCTGGGCGGGCGTGACGGCGGCGGCGGGCCTTGTGGTCCTCACCGGCGCCGGGCTCTATGACGTCGAATGGATTGCGGGCCTCGTCATCGGCGCCGGCCTTGCTGTCGCCGCGATTGTCACGGTCGCCCGGTGGCGGCGCGGGGCGGTGCGCCTCTTGGCGCGGCGCAGCCGTCAGAAGATCACGATTAACGGGAATTAACCAATATTTTCAGTGATTTGGAAAATCGCCCGCCGGTTTTGTCTTATTTCCGCCCCATTCTGCTTCTATAAAATTTTCAGTTTCGAGAGGCGCACGCCGAAGGCAAAAAAGAGCTCGCGCCCACCTGACCGACACCCTTCGCTTGCACACCACGCCCTTCAAGCCCCGCTTAGCAAAGCGGGGCTTTTTTTTGCGCATTCGCCGCCTGTCCCGCCGGCGCCCGTCCCCCTGTGGATGATTTTCCGCCCCCGCATATTGCTTCGCCAGCCGACATCGCGATACCTCAGAACCCATGAGAAAAATCGCCGTCGCTCCGTCCATCCTCGCCGCCGATTTCGCGCGCCTGGGCGAGGAAATCGCCGCCGTGACCGCCGCGGGCGCGGATTACATCCACGTCGACGTCATGGACGGACATTTCGTGCCGAACCTCACCATCGGTCCGGCGGTGGTCAAGGCCGTGCGCGGCGCGACCGACCTTCCCTTCGATGTGCACCTGATGATTTCGCCGGTCGATCCTTACATCGAGGCCTTTGTCGAGGCGGGCGCGGACATTCTCACCGTGCATCCCGAGGCGGGCCCGCATCTGCACCGCACCCTTCAGACCATCAAGGCCGCCGGCGCCAAAGCCGGCGTGTCCCTCAACCCGGCGACGCCCGTCGCGGTCGTCGAGCCGGTGCTGGACGATATCGACCTCGTGCTCGTGATGTCGGTCAATCCCGGTTTCGGCGGTCAGAAATTCATCCCGTCCCAGCTTGCGAAAATCGAAAAGATCCGAGCGCTGATCGATGCGTCCGGCCGCGACATCGCCCTGGAGGTCGACGGCGGCGTGGACCCGCACACCGCGCCGCGGGCGATCGCCGCCGGGGCGGACATGCTGGTCGCCGGATCGGCGGTGTTTCGCGGCGGCGCGGCGCGCTATGCGGCCAATATCAGCGCGCTCCGTTCCGGGGCGGGGCCTGAATGAGGCGCCCGCCGTCAAAGCAACATATCAGCGCGCCCCACGGGCGATCGGGAGACGGCGGCGGTTTGATTGGCCGCGTGCGGAAGGCCTGGGGCGAAAGCCTGTTCTACCAGGCGCAACTGAAAGGCCCGGCGCCGGACCGGCTGTTTCACCAGCCCGAGGACCCGAGGACGCCCGACGCCGATCTTGCGAAATCCTTGGTGCGCGGACGGATCGCCCTCGGCGACGAAGCGGTCGACTGCGAGGGCGATCTGGAAAGCCTGTGGGACCGTGCGCGCGGCGGCGGTCTTCTTTATGCGTATCTTCAGGAATTCTCGTGGCTTGTCCATCTGAACGCGCTGGATGAGGCGGGCAGGGCGCCCGCGCGGGTTCTCGTGAAAGCCTGGCTCGACCGTTACGAGCGCTGGTCCGCGCAGGCCTGGACGCCATATTTCACCGCGGAGCGGCTGATCGCCCTGTGCGCGCATTACCCGCTGATCCTCTCCGGCGCCGATCCGTTATGGCGCAGCCGGGTCCTCACCTCCATGGCGCGCCAGACGCGCCACCTCGCGCGCACCGCCCATTGCGCCGAGACCGGATTCGAACGGCTGATGACGGCGCTCGGCCTCAGCGTCGCCGGCTTCTGCCTGCCCGGCTGCGAAGGGCCGGCCGAACGCGGGCTGGAGATGGTGCGCCGCGAGCTGCGGTTGCAGTTTCGCGCCGATGGCGGCCATGTCAGCCGCAACCCGTCGCGGCAGCTCAAGGCCGCCCTGCGTCTGCGGACTCTCGCGGCGGCGATGGCCGCGCGCGGCGGCCAGCCGCCCGGTTTCCTGCGCCATATGGTCGTGCGCGCGAGCGCCATGGCGGTATTCTTCCGTTGCGGCGACGGCGGTCTGGCGGTGTTCAACGGCGGCTATGAAGACGACGGCCGGGCCGTTCTGGCGGCGCAGAAAGCCGTCGACGCAGACGCCGCGCCGGCTGATTTCGCGCGCCATTCCGGCTATCACCGCCTCAGCGCGGCGCGTTCCCTGTTGATTGTCGACGCGGCGAGCGACGCCGGCGAGCGGCATGCGTTCAAAAGCGCCGGCTCCTTGCATTTTTCTTCCGGGCGCGCCCGGCTCTTTGTCAATTGCGGCAATGGCGGCCACCGCTCGGCGGAGTGGCGCAAGGCGCTGGAGCGCCGCGCCGCCCACACGGCGCTGTCTTTCGAGATATCGCCGCCGGTGTCCTTCGGCGAGACCGTCCATCGCCGCGCGGAGGAGGCGCAGGGGCAGCTCCTTGAAATCAAGCGGCAAATCCTGACGGCGCGCACCGACAACGCCAGTTGCATGCGCCGGCTCTACCTTTCCGCCGACGGCGGGGACATGCGGGGCGAAGACGCGATCTTCGACGCGCCCCGCGACCTCGTCGCCAACGCGGTGCTGCGGTTTCATCTGCATCCTTCGGTGCGCGCGTCGCTCGCCCGCGACCGGCGGTCGGTCATTCTCCTCCTGCCGAACAAGGAGGGCTGGCGCTTCAAGGCCGACTGCCCCCAGATCCAGCTTGAGAAAAGCGTCTATTGCGGCGGCGGGGCGGCGCCGGCGGCGACCGAGCAGATCGTGCTGCGTCCGCCGGCTGAGATCGCAGAGGCGCCCGGCGCGGCGGACATGTCCGGCGGGCGGGTCGCCATACGCTGGGCGCTCAGGCGCCTTGATGCGGTACAGGCTTGATTTACTTGTCCCCGGCCTTCGTTTATGGCCAATCTGCCGTTCATGACGGGCATGTCGTTTACGGGGGACGGTTGAGGGCGAAAGCGGCGAGGCATGATCAGGAAGTTCATCAACAGGGCGTTTGGCCGGGACGCGGCGGCTGAAAAACTGGCCGCGCGCAACGCCATCGACCTGCCGTCCCTGCTGGCGCGCCCGCCGCGCAAGATCGACCTGCGCCTTGCCCGCCGCATGGTCGCCGGACGCCGGGTGCTGGTGACCGGCGCGGGCGGCACCATCGGCTCCGAGCTTTGCCGGCAGATCGCCGCGATGGAGCCCGAACGCCTGGCGCTGGTCGATAACGGGGAGCTGGCGCTTTACACTATCGATCTTGAGCTGCGCGAGCGGGGGCATGGCGACATGATCACCGCCAACCTGACCGACGTGTGCCGCGACGCGCATCTGGACCGCGTCTTCGAGCGCGAGCGCCCCGACATCGTGCTTCACGCGGCGGCCTTCAAGCATGTGCCCATCGTCGAGCACAATCGCTGCGCCGGCGCGCTGACCAACGTGCTCGGCGCCCGGAACGTTTTCGATCGGGCGATCGCCCACAAGACCGATACGGTGGTGTTCATCTCCACCGACAAGGCGGTCAATCCGACGAGCTTCATGGGCGCGACCAAGCGGATCGCGGAACTTTACGCTCAGGCGCTCGACGTCGCGCAGAGCGACACCCGTTTCGTGACCGTGCGGTTCGGCAACGTACTCGGCTCCACGGGTTCGGCGGCGCTCCTGTTCCAGCGCCAGATCGAGTATGGCGGGCCGGTGACGGTCACCCATCCGGACATCATGCGCTACTTCATGACCACCCGCGAAGCGGTGCAGCTTGTCCTGCAGGCGGCGAGCCTCGACAGCGCCGAGATGCAGATCGTCACCCATGACGGGCGCGTCTTCGTCCTCGATATGGGCGAGCCGGTGAAAATACTCGATCTCGCCACGCGGATGATCGAGGCGAACGGCCTCACCCCCGGCAAGGACATCGAAATCAGATTCACGGGGCTTAGGCCCGGCGAGAAGCTCTACGAGGAAATCTTTCTTGATACGGACAAACTCGTGAAAACCGGCGCCGACGGCGTGCTGCTGGCCGCGCCGGCGATGATCGACCTGCCGTTGTTGAACCCGCGCCTGAACCAGGTGGTCGAGACGGCGGCGGCGGGCGAACGCGAAAGGCTCGACGAGGCGGTGCGCCATCTCGTGCCGGAATTCAGCGCCTATTCTGAAAAGGCGGCGCGCCTGCGCAAACAGTCCCAACCCTGACCCATGACCCTGGCCGCCCGCGCCGGTCGCGGCGGCGATACATTGCCTACGGAGTATATTATGAGCGCTGACGATCGCGCCCGCCGCGCGTTGATTTCCGTTTCCGACAAGAGGGGCGTCGTCGATTTCGCCGCCCGCCTCGCCGCCGCCGGCGTCGAGCTGATTTCCACCGGCGGCACGGCCCGGGCCCTGCGCGAGGCCGGGCTTGACGTTCGCGACGTGTCCGACGTCACCGAGTTTCCCGAAATGATGGACGGGCGGGTCAAGACGCTGCATCCGCGCATACATGGCGGGCTCCTCGCCCTGCGGGACAATGACGAGCATGTGCGTGCGATGGAAGCGCACGGCATCGGCGGCATCGACATCCTGGCGGTCAATCTCTATCCGTTCGAGGAAACCCTGCGGGGCGGCGGCGATTTCGCCGCCTGCATCGAAAACATCGATATCGGAGGTCCGGCGATGCTCCGCGCGGCGGCCAAGAACCACCGCTTTGTCGGCGTCGTGACGGACCCTGACGATTACGATACGGTGGCGAACGAAATCGAACAGGCGGGGGCGCTGGCGCAGGAGACGCGGCGCCGTCTCGCGGCGAAAGCCTACGCCAAGACGGCCGCATACGACGCGGCGATTTCCGGGTGGTTCGCCGGCGAGATCGGCGAGGCGTTTCCGAAACACGTCGCCGTGGCCGGGCGGCTCGCCAGCGAGCTGCGTTATGGCGAGAACCCGCACCAGCGCGCGGCGTTTTACGCAACCGGCGAGGCGCGCCCCGGCGTCGCCGGCGCGCGCCAGGCGCAGGGCAAGGCGCTCTCCTACAACAATCTCAACGACACCGACGCGGCCTATGAGCTGGTTGCCGAGTTCGACCCCGCGCGCCCCGCCGTCGCCATCATCAAGCACGCCAACCCTTGCGGGGTCGCCGTCGCCGACGATTTGGAGACGGCCTATGCGCGCGCCCTGCGCTGCGATCCGGTCTCGGCCTTCGGCGGCATCGTCGCGCTTAACCAGACCCTGACCGGGCCGGTGGCGGAAAAAATCGTCGAGGTTTTCACCGAGGTCGTCATCGCGCCCGATGCGGACGACGCCGCGCTTGCGGTGTTTTCGAAAAAGAAAAACCTCCGCCTCCTGATCGCCGGCGGCCTGCCCTCGCCGTCCGCGCCCGGCAGGACGATCCGCCCCATCGCCGGCGGCTTCCTCCTGCAGGACCGCGACGCCAGGACGGTCGGCCCCGACGATCTGAAGGTCGTGACGAAGCGCCGGCCCGAGCCGCGGGAGATCGACGACATGCTGCTCGCCTTTCGCATCGCCAAGCATGTGAAGTCGAACGCTATCGTTTATGTGAAGGACGGCGCCAGCGTCGGCATCGGCGCCGGGCAGATGAGCCGGCTCGACTCAAGCCGCATCGCCGCGCGCAAGGCCGCCGACGCGGCGCAGGCGGCGGGCGAGGCGGCGCCGCTGACGAGAGGATCGGTGGTCGCTTCCGATGCGTTCTTTCCGTTTGCGGATGGACTTCTTGCGGCCGCGGAGGCCGGCGCGACGGCGGTGATCCAGCCGGGCGGGTCGATCCGCGACGAGGAGGTGATCGCCGCGGCGGACGATGCGGGGCTCGCCATGGCTTTTACCGGCGTGCGTCATTTCCGGCACTGACCCCGGAGCGCCTGGTTACTTCAGCAGCGCGTCCTGAACGTCCTTTGTCCAGCCGATGGTGACCTTGCCGCCGGCTTCGATCACCGGGCGCTTGATCAGGGCGGGGTTTTCTTCCATCAGCGCGATGGCCTTGGCCTCGTCCACATTGCTTTTGTCTTCCTCGCTGAGGCCGCGCCAGGTGGTCGAGCGGGTGTTAAGGAGCGCCTGCCAGCCCGCGGCTTTCGCCCATTTGGTCAGATACGCCCGGGTGACGCCGTCGACGCGCACGTCGTGAAAGTCCGGCTGTTTCCCGGCATCCTTCAGGGCGTTCAGCGCCTTGCGGCAGGTATCGCAGTTTTTCAGTCCAAAGAGTTTCATGATCGGCGTCTTTCGAATAGGGCGAGGGCCGGGGCGGGCCGAGACAGGCCGGCTCACGCCACCTGCAGTCTCAGATAGTTCAACAGATCCGTGCGGGTGATCAGCCCCTCGAACTTGCCGTCCATCAGCACCACCGCCACATGGCCGCGGGCGAAGACGGGCAGCAGTTCCTCCAGTTTTTTATGGGCCTCCATCGTCTCGACCCGGTAGGTCATGGCGGCCTTGACCGGGTCCTTGAACTTGTCGCGATTGCGCACCACCGCGAAGAGGAGATCTTCCTCGTCAAGCAGGCCGACCACCGTTCCGTCCTCGTCGAGGACGGGAAGCTGCGAGATGTCGTAGAGCTTCATCTTGCCGTAGGCCTGCATCAGCGTGTCGTCGGGCTTGACGGTGACGGCGGCGCGTTCTGAATGGCGCCGCGAGATGAGATCGGTGAGATCGCCCTTCGGCGCGCGCTTCAGGAACCCCTGGTCGTACATCCAGTAGTCGTTGAACATCTTGGAGAGGTACTTGTCGCCACGGTCGCAGACAAAGGCCACCACGCGCTTTTTTTCCGTCTGTTCACGGCAGTATTTCAACGCCGCCGCGATGATCGTGCCGGAGGACGACCCGCCCAGCACGCCTTCCTTTTTCAATAGATCGCGCGCCGCCTCGAAGCTTTCCTTGTCGGTGATCGCGAACGCTTTTTTCACGTGGGACAGGTCGGCGATGTCGGGGATGAAATCCTCGCCGATGCCTTCCACCAGCCAGGAGCCGACATGGTTCGGGATCGCGCCGGTATTGATGTAGTCGGCGAGGATCGACCCCTTCGGATCGGCGAGGATGATCTCCGTCTTCGGCGAATGCTCCTCGTAGAACTGCGACAGGCCGGTGATCGTGCCCGCGGAGCCGACGCCGCATACGATGGCGTCCACGTCGCCGTCCATCTGGCCGAGAATTTCCGGCCCCGTGCCCTCGACATGGGCTTTCGGATTGGCGGGATTGCCGAACTGGTTGACGAAAAACGCCCCGGTTTCCTCGGCGATGCGCTCGGCCATGTCCTGATAATATTCCGGGTGTCCCTTGCCGACGTCTGAACGGGTCAGGCGCACGTCCGCGCCGAGCGCCTTGAGGTGGAAGATCTTTTCCTGCGCCATCTTGTCGGGCACGACGATGATTGTCTTGTAGCCCTTTTGCGCCGCCACCAGGGCGAGGGCGAGCCCGGTGTTGCCGGCGGTCGCCTCGATGATCGTCCCGCCCGGCTTGATCTTGCCCTCGCGTTCGGCGGCCTCCAGCATGGCGATCCCGATTCGGTCCTTGATCGACCCGCCGGGATTGTTGGCCTCAAGCTTCAGGAACAGATCGCACGACCCCGTGTCGAGATGGGAGACTTTCACCATCGGCGTCTTGCCGATTCCCTCCAGCACGTTGTCGTAGACAGGACCGTATGGCGTATCCTTCATGAGACGCTTCCTTTTTGCGATGCCTTGCGCCCGCCATACCCTATCGCCGCCGTCCGCGGCAAGGCGCCGGCGGCGGCTCAACGGGCGGCGCGCATCCGCGCGCGCCTGAGGTCGCGGATGAAAAAACGGGCCGGATGAAGCGCCTCGGCGACGGCGCGGTCGACGGGCGCCGGCGCGCCGGTCATGTGCGCGGCGATCATGGCGGCGGCGAGCGGCGCGGTGACGAGCCCGCGCGAGCCGAGGCCGGAAAGGACGTAAAGTCCCGGCTCGACCTCCCCGGGCGGGCCGTCGACCTGTCTGCCGGCGCGCAGCCCGTCATAGGCGCCCCCGTAAAACCCCCAGGCCGGAACCGGGCCGACGACCGGCAGCCTGTCCGGCGCGACGCAGCGCACGCTCGCCCGCGGGCGCGCGGCCGCCGGGTCGAGGCCGGCAAGCTCGGGCAGGGCGGCGCCGACGGCCGCGATATTGGCGCGGGTTCCCCGTGCGCTCGCCGCGGCTGCGTCGCCCGGCCGGCAGGGGACGTAGGTGGCGCCGATCACCGTTCCCCCGGCGCCTTTATCCGGCGCGGGCGCGGCGTAGGGGCCGAAGGCGTGCGCGTGCGCCGGTCCCGGCGTATCCGGGAAATGGTCGACCTGCCCCGCCGAGCCCGCCAGCGGGACCGATCGCATCTGCACGAAACGCAGGGCGTCGAGCCCGTTCGCGATGACGGCCGCGTCGACGCGCGCAAGGCCCGTTTCGGTCCGTACGCGCCATCCGTTCGGCTCTTTCGTCAGTTTAAGGACTTTACCGGCCTGCCGCGGGGCGTCGCCAAGCAGCGCGCGCACATAGGCCGGGGGCGCGACGACGCCGCCCTGCGGGAAAAACAGCCCGTCTTCCCGGGGGATCATCCATGTCTCGGGCAGGGCGCCGCGCGCGATCAGTTTTTTCTGCCGTATGCGTTCCTTTTCATCTCGGGCGTGGAGCAGGACGCCGCATGGATTGAACAGGAGCGCGTCGCATTCGCGTTGCAACGCCAGCAATACGCGCACCGCATGAAGATAGCTTTGCGCGTGGAAACGCCCCGCGGGCGTGTCGTCCGCGTCGAGGCGCGGCATGATGAGGCCGGCGGGATTGCCCGACGCGCCGCTTGCCGGCGTCAGGGTCTCGCACAGCACGGGCGCGAGCCCCGCCCCCGCCAGCGCGCGTACGAGGCTTGCGCCGGCGATCCCCGCGCCGATCACGGCGACGCGCGCGCCCGGCCCGAGCATGCGGGCGGGCGGGGTGTCGAACCAGGGCGCATGGGCGCGCGCGAACGGCGCCGCCGCGTCGAGCCGGCCCGTCAGCATCTCGCGTTTGCGGCCGAAGCCGGGGCGTTTTTCAACCGCGAAGCCGGCGTCCCGAAGCCCCCGGCGCACCGCGCCGGCGACGGTGAAGGTCGAGCAGGTCGCGCCCGGCGCCGACAGGCGCGCCGCCTCCCGGAACAGCGCCGGCGCCCACATCGCCGGATTTTTCGC
This sequence comes from Parvularcula sp. BBD 1991-13, assembly GCA_001657385.1. Lineage (GTDB taxonomy): Bacteria > Pseudomonadota > Alphaproteobacteria > Caulobacterales > Parvularculaceae > Hyphococcus. The sequence continues at coordinate 354,840 of LYSZ01000004.1, forward strand.
CGGCGCGAAGCCGTCGAAAAACCAGGCGTTGATCGCGGCGTCCGCCCGGCTCAGTCCCTCCAGCGCGTCGCCGTAATAAAGCGTCAGCGAGACATCCGCACTTGGATGAAGCTGATGAAAGCCCGGCTGCGCCGGCGGCAGGGCGTTGCGCAGCTCCGTCGACTGGCGCGCCAGCGCCGGCCAGGCCGCATGGGCGCGCGCCATGTCTTCCGTGGACAGTGGATATGCTTCCGTCGAGAAGAAGTGCAGCCGCGCGCCTGGCGGCTTCGCCGCTTCGCTCCAGGCTTTCATCGTACACAGAAAGTTCAGTCCCGTGCCGAACCCAAGCTCGCCGACGCAAAACCGCGCCGATGTCGCGAACCGGGCGGGGAGGCCGTTGCCCGCCAGAAAAACATGCGCTGTCTCCGCCGGTCCGTCCTCAGCGAAATAGATGTCGTCGAATGCGACCGAGCGCGGGGCGGGCGGGGCCGCGCCTTCGGCGCGCCAGTCGAGCCGCGCCGGTCTGATCTTTCTGTCGTCGCTCACCGCGTCTCCTTTCGACTGGCGGCATGCATAACGCGGCCAGGGCGGGAAGGAAACGGGCGGTAAAAGACGCCGGAGAAGGACGCGGGAAGAACGCAAACCGGCAAAAAAACGCGCGCCGGCGGCAAGGCCGGCGCGCGGTTTCTACGCTGAAAGCAACCGTGTTCAGGCTTTGCCGGAGAACGGGAAGAATTTCTCGAACGCCTTCATGTCAAAATAGCTCGTGAAAGCGCCGTCGGCGGGCGCCGCCGTTTCACGCGCCAACGCCACCGATTGCTCGGTCATGCCGCGGGCGCGCTCGATCCGGGTTTCGAACAGTTTCGAGAAATATCCGCGCTGGATTTCCAGCGCGTCGGCGACGCTTTTCGCCTGCGTCATGTCATTGGCGAACTGAACGGCGTCGGACATTTCCGTACGCGCCGCTTCCATCAGCTCGTTGTTCATGTCGGTCACGTGTTTCTGGGTTTTCTCAAGCCGGGCGCGCATTTCTTCGTTCAGCGCTTCGGCTTTTTCGCGCATCTCGTCGGCGTTGCCGGTGAAGGCGCCCATCAGGGTTTCCATCTGTTCGCGGGCCGCGTTGGCGAAACCGTCGGCGCTTGCAAACATGTTGTCGTTATTGCTTCGTATAGAGACGGATTCCGCAGCGGTCTTTCCGGTTTCGGCGGCGGTCTCCGCGGTGGTGGTCTTGCTCGTGGCAGCCGGCATTTTCAGCCTCCTATAGTCGATGTCGGATTGTGCTTGTAACGCGCGCATTACGAAAGACAGGCCGCGGCGCAGCGCATTGTGTACAGCGTTTTGTGCGCTGCAACAAGAGGCCGCGTCCGGATTTCGACGGGAATATTCGAGGCCCGGCGATAGGAGGCCCTGGCGCCGGCCGGTCCGCAGCGCCGGCCGCTCAGAGGCCCATCGCCCGAAGCACCGCCGCGGAGGCGTAGCCGTCCGCGGGCAGGCCGTTGTCCTGCTGCCAGGCGCGCAGCGCCGCACGCGTCCCCGCGCCGACGATGCCGTCCACCGGGCCCGGATCGTATCCGCGCGCCGTCAGCGCCGCCTGCAGCTGCTTGCGTTCGCTCAGGGACAGCGGGCGGTCGTCCCGCGGCCAGCCGGCGACGATCGCGCCGCCGGATCCGGCGGCGGCCTCGCTCAACAGCGCCACGGCGAGGGCGTATGCGGTCGAGCGGTTGTACTTCAGAATGGCGCCGAAATTGTCGAAGACGAGAAAGGCCGGCCCCTGCGAGCCCGCCGGCAGGATCAGCCGGGCGCGGCCGTTGGGGTCGTAGGCGCCGATCAGGCTCGCCCCCCGCGCCTGCTTCACGCCCATGGCGGCCCATTCGACGACCGGCTTGCGCACATTGCGGTCGGCGAGGGCGTAGTCGAAGCCCTCGGGCAGGGAGACTTCCGCGCCCCACGCCTCGTTGCCGCGATAGCCCGAGGCGCTGAGATAGTTGGCGGTGGAGGCGAAGACGTCGCCCATGTTGCGCCAGATGTCGCGGCGGCCGTCGCCGTTATGATCGACCGCATAGGCGAGATAGGTGGTGGGAATGAACTGGGTGTGGCCCATGGCGCCCGCCCACGAGCCCTTGAGGTCGTCCCGGTCGGCGTAACCGTTCTGGATGATCTTCAGGGCGCCGATCAGCTGGCTGCGGCCGTAGCCGGTGCGCCGCCCCTCGAACGCCAGGGTGGCGAGCGCCTGGATGGCGTCGTAATCGCCCATGATCGCCCCGTAGGACGTCTCCAGGCCCCAGATGGCGACGAGAATTTCCGCGTCGACCCCGTAAGCCTGTTCGATCAGGGAGAGCAGGTCGCGATGCTCTGCGAGCTTGGCGCGGCCGTCGGCGATGCGCCGCGCCGAGACGGCCCCGTCGAGATAGTCCCAGATCGCGCGGGAGAATTCCGGCTGGTTGTCGTTGAGTTCGTAAACGCGGGCGTTGACCGAGAGCCCGGCGAAAGCGTCGTCCATCACGTCGGCGCGCACGCCCGCCGCGGCGGCCTCGGCGCGAAAGCCGTCGAGCCAGGCCTGAAAGTCGCCCCGGCCTGCCTGCGCGCTCATTCGCTGGGGCTCTGTTCGCTGGGGATCCGGGCGCAGCGACGGCGTGTCCTGGGCAGCGAGGGGGCTTGCGGCGGCGAGGGCTGCGGCGAGGCCCAAAACAGCGAGCGGCGTTCTCATTCCCGGCGATCCCCTTTTCCTGCCCGGCTTTTTACCCGGCCTTTCGCTGTTCGGCCATCCGCGGTCCGGGTTTGCCCGCCGGCCCTTTTTCGCAATCGCTTGCTCCGCCCCCGGCGCAATCCGTTCCGGCCGTCGACGGCTGGTTTCCGACACCGGCGAGCGGCGTTCGCGACGCCGCTGCGAAGAAGCAATAAGTCAAGCCTGTCATGGCGGCAAGGCTGGAATAAGGCGGCGTTTTCCGGACAGCGGCCCCGTCTGCGACCGGTGGCGAGGACGCGACAGCCCGCCTCATGCGACAGTCGCAACTGGAAAGACTGATAGCACAGCCCTTGCAAGCGCTGTACTAAGGTTTCAGGGCGGCGAACTTGGGTAAGAAAAAAAGAGAAAAACTCTATGACGAACGGCCCTTTTCGCCATGATTGCGCTCCGGCCTTAAATAACAAGGTAAGCCGGTCACTTTTCTATTTAACGATGAACAAGGGCTTGAATTATGGCTGTTTCAAAAGGACTGAAGGACTATCAGGACCGGGTGGCGGGGGAGAAGCGCGCCGCGGTGATGGATGCGGCGATTACGCTTTTTTTGTCGGACGGCTATGACCGCGTCTCCCTGGAGGCGGTGGCGAAGGCGGCCGGCGTGTCGTCGGCGACGGTGTACAAGCATTTTCCCACCAAGGCCGATCTTTTCGGGGGGATCATGGCCCGCCTGTGGGAAAACGAGGCAACCGGCGAGGGGGGCGTTCCGCCGGCCGGCGACCCGCGCGCGGGGCTGTTGCAGATCGGCCGGGACTACGCCGCGCTGTTGCAGCGCCAGCAGACGCTGGACCTGTACCGGGTGATCATCGCCGAAGCGCCGCGCTTTCCGGAACTGGGCCAGGAACTCCATGAGCGCGGCAAGAAGCCATATCTCGACCGCCTGCGGGTGTACCTGATCGGCGAAATCGAGGCGGGGCTGCTGTCGATCGATGACATACCGCTGGCCAAGCGGCAGTTTCTCGGCATGATCAACGATGTGGTGTTCTGGCCGCGGTTGCTGATCGTCGGTCTTGAAGTGACGCCGGAGGAAACGGAAAAGGTTGTCGCGGCGGCGGTTGAGACGTTCATGGCCGCCTACGCCGCGCGGTAACGCCGGGTTGGGAGCATGACATGAACATAACCGCGATCGTCCGCGCGCGCGTGAATGCCGCCCTGAATGCAGCCTTGCGCGCCGGCCTGCGCGAGGTCCCGGGCGCGGCCCGCCTGTATCGGCCCGCGCTGGGCGCGCTGGCGTTGTGCGCGGCGCCGGGCCTCGCCGCCGCGGCGGACGATCCGGCGCATCGTTCACTGGCCGCCGGCTACAAGGCGGCGTTCACATGCTCGGCGCATTTCAACGCCGGCCGCAGTCTGGACGAAATCGCGGGCGACGAGCTGAACCGGATCTACCCGGATTATCGCGACGCGCTGGCGAGCTTGCCCGACGCGGTGGTGGACAAGGAAACCGCGACGGTTTCGGTCGCTTTCGCCGACGGATTTCCCCCGCGCATCGCGCAGTGGCGGCCCTATCTCGGTTGCGCGCAACTGCCGTCGGGGGCGGGGATCGAGGCGGCGGGCGTCCTGCCCGAAGTCCGGGTGCGCCAGACCCGCGAGGCGACGCCGCCGCTTCCGTCCGCGCAGACCGCCGATGCGGACATCGACGCCGCGCTCGCCAGGGCCTTTGACCGCGAGACCTACGGCGCGGGCGTCGACACCTCCGCCGCCCTTGTCGTCAAGGACGGCGTGATCCTCGCCGAGCGCTACCGCGACGGCTTCGACCGGCAAACCCCGCAACGCACATGGTCCGTCGCGAAATCGATCGCCGCGACCGTGATCGGCGCCGCGGTTCACGAGGGGATCGTTCGCGTCGGCGATCCGGCCGGGCTGTCGGCGTGGTCCGCGCCGGGCGATCCGCGCGCGGCGATCACCATGGAGAACCTGCTGCACATGTCGAGCGGGCTTGATTCAACACCCGCCGGCAACCGCACGGACGACGTCTATTTCGGCGGCGGGCGCATCGTCGATCACGCCCTGTCGCGGCGGCTGGTCGCCGCGCCGGGGACCCGGTGGCGCTACGCCAATAACGACACCATGATCGCCATGCGGGCCCTGCGCGAGGCGATGGATGACGATCGCGCCTATCTGCGGTTCCCGTTCGAGCGCGTGCTGCTTCCGATCGGCATGCGGAACACCTATCTGGAGACCGACTGGAACGGCGATTTCGTCTTGTCGAGCCAGGTGTGGACGACCGCGCGCGATCTCGCCCGCCTTGGTCTTCTCTATCTCAACGACGGCGTATGGAACGGCCGGCGCATCCTGCCCGAAGGGTGGGCGGGTTTTGTGGCGGCGCCGGCGCCGGACCAGCCCGGCCCGCGCCGCGACGGGACGCCGCGCCCCGGTTACGGCGCGCAGTTCTGGCTGTTCGGCGAGGCGGACGGCCTGCCCTCCGGAACCTACGCCGCGATGGGCAACAGGGGCCAGTATCTCGTGATTGTCCCTGAACGGAACGTCCTGATCGTGCGGCGCGGGTTCGACGACAATGGCGGCGCGCGCTTCGACATCGCCCGCTTCGCCGCGGACATGCTCGCCGCGATTCCGCAATAGGCCGGCCCTTCGCCGGGCGCTAGATGCTCCAGTCGCCGTCGCTCTTGAGATAACCGTTTTCGTCGAGATAACGCACGATGATTTCGGCGGCTTCTTGCGCTGAGATATCGGCCGTGTTGACGTCGATCTCGGGGTTTTTCGGCGCTTCGTAGGCGGAATCAATGCCGGTGAAGTTCTTGATCTCGCCGCGCCGGGCCTTGGCGTAGAGCCCCTTGACGTCGCGCTTCTCGCAGACATCCAGCGGCGTCGAGACGTAGACTTCGATGAACTCTCCGTCCTGGAGCAACTCCCGCGCCATGCGGCGCTCGCTCTGGAAGGGAGAGATGAACGACACCAGCGTGATCAGCCCGGCGTCGGTCATCAGCCTTGCGGTCTCGCCGACTCGGCGGATGTTTTCCACCCGGTCGGCGTCGGTGAAGCCGAGATCCTTGTTGAGGCCGTGACGCACATTGTCCCCGTCCAGCGTATAGGTGTGCCGTCCCATGTCGTGCAGGCGCTTTTCGACAAGGTTCGCCACCGTTGACTTGCCCGACCCGGAAAGCCCGGTGAACCACAGGACGCATGGGCGCTGGTTCTTCGCAACCGCGCGCGCGGCCTTGTCCACGTCGAGGTCCTGCCAGTGGACGTTCTGGGCGCGGCGCAGGGAAAAGTCGATCAGCCCCGCGCCGATGGTCGCGTTCGAACGGCGGTCGATCAGGATGAACGAGCCGGTGCGGCGGTTGTCCTTATAGGGATCAAAAGCCACCGGCTGCGCCAGGTTCAGATTGCACACGCCGACCTCGTTCAGCTCCAGCGTCTTGCCGGATTCCTTGGCCAGCGTGTTGACGTTGATCTTGTGCTTCAGCGCCGTGATCGTGGCGGGGACGGTGCGGTTCGCAGTCTTGAGAAGATACTGGCGCCCCGGCAGCAGACAGTCCTCCGCCATCCACAACAGATGCGCCGCGAACTGGTCGGTCTGCTCGGCGGGGGCGTTGCCGGCGCAAATCACGTCGCCGCGCGAGATGTCGATTTCGTCTTCAAGGGTCAGGGTGACGGCCATGTCGGGCCGAGCCTCGGCGAGGTCGCCGTCCATGGTGACGATGCGCGCGACGCGCGATCGCTTGGCGGAGGGAAGAACGACGATGTCGTCGCCCGGCCGGATCGAGCCGCTGGCGACCGTGCCTGAAAAGCCGCGAAAGTCGAGATTTGGCCGGTTCACCCATTGCACCGGCAGGCGGAACGGCTTGTCGCCGTGGTCCGCGCGCACGTCCGCGGTCTCAAGATACGGCATCAGCGCCGGCCCGTTATACCAGTCGGTGTGCGGACTTCTTTTCGTGATGTTGTCGCCTTCCAGCGCCGAGATGGGAATGCAGGCGATGGAGGCGAAGTCCAGCGAGCTTGCGAAGGCGCGGTATTCCTCTTCGATTTTCCGGAATGCGTCTTCCTCGTAGCCGACGAGGTCCATCTTGTTGACGGCGAGAACGATGTGGCGGATGCCGAGGAGGGAGACGATAAAGCTGTGGCGGCGCGTCTGCGTCAGGACCCCCTGGCGCGCGTCGACCAGGATGACGGCGAGGTCCGCCGTCGATGCGCCCGTCGCCATGTTGCGCGTATACTGTTCGTGGCCCGGCGTGTCGGCGACGATGAACTTGCGCTTGTCGGTGGAGAAAAAACGGTAGGCGACGTCGATGGTGATGCCCTGTTCGCGCTCCGCCGCGAGGCCGTCCACGAGCAGGGCGAAGTCGATCTTGTCGCCCTGGGTGCCGTATTTCTTGGCGTCGTTTTTCAGCGCCGTCAATTGGTCGTCATAGATCAGCTTGGAATCGTAGAGCAGGCGCCCGATCAGCGTCGATTTGCCGTCGTCGACGCTGCCGCAGGTGATGAAGCGCAGCAGCCCCTTGTTTTCGTGGGCGCTGAGATAGTCGGCGATGTCGTCCGACGGGGCGATGAGGTTCGCTTGCGACATTAGAAGTACCCCTCCTGTTTTTTCTTCTCCATGGAGGCCGACTGGTCATGGTCGATGACGCGGCCTTCGCGTTCGGAATTGCGCGCGAGCAGCATTTCCTCGATGATCTCCGGCAGGGTCGTCGCCGTGGACCGGGCCGCGCCGGTCAGCGGATAGCAGCCCAATGTCCGGAAGCGGACCATTTCGTTGCTCGGCGTCAGGCCGTCGAGCGGCATGCGGTCGTCATCGACCATGATCATGACGCCGCCGCGCGTGACGACAGGGCGCTCGGCCGCGAAATAGACGCCCGGCAGCTCGATGTTTTCGCGGTAGATGTATTGCCAGATGTCCAACTCGGTCCAGTTGGAGATCGGAAAGGCGCGGATGGTCTGTCCGTCGGAGATGCGGGCGTTGTAGATCGACCATAATTCCGGACGCTGATTTTTCGGGTCCCAGCGGTGGCCCGGCGCGCGAAAGGACAGGATGCGCTCCTTGGCGCGGGACTTTTCCTCGTCGCGCCGCCCGCCGCCGAAAGCGGCGTCGAAACCGTGCTTGTCGAGCCCCTGACGCAGGGACTGGGTCAGCATAACGTCGGTGTAGATCTGCGAGCCGTGGCTGAAGGGCGTGATCCCCTGTTTCACGCCGTCCTCGTTGACGTGCACGATCAGGTCGAACCCCAGCTCCCGCACCACGCGGTCGCGAAACTCGATCGTCTCGCGGAAATTCCAGGTGGTGTCGATATGCATCAGCGGGAAAGGCGGCTTGCCCGGGTGGAACGCCTTGCGCGCCAGATGCAGCATGACGGTCGAATCCTTGCCGATCGAGTACAGCATGACCGGGTTTTCGGTTTCGGCGACCACCTCGCGCAGGATGTGGATCGCTTCCGCTTCCAGGCGGTCCAGGTGGGTCATGCGCGTCGGCGAGAGGAGGGCGCCCGGCGCGGCGGCGGCGGCCGGCGTTCCGGCGGTCTTTTTCCTTGCCTGCTCGGTTTCCAGCGCGGCGAGGCGCGCCTCGGCCGTCTCCAGCGTTTTCAGGGTGCACTGCCCGCCCGCCTCGAGCCGGGCGATGGCCTTGCCGTCATTGAAGAGCTTCCGCGAGACGGTGGACAGCGACAGGTCCGCCCTGTCGGCGGTGGACTTGGCGCGGGCGATAAGGTCTTGGATGTCTGGCATTGGGATCTTTCCCACAACAGGTTCGACGAATTCGGCGCATATGGCAGGGGCGTGGGACGAGCGCAAGACGTTTTTTGTGAAATTGTGGGGTTAATCCCACATTAAGCGACCATTTTCCTGTTGCACCGTCCTTTCACGAGCGCTTTGCATGACGACGCAGGATCCCGGGCGCTGCGGCAATCTGTCAGCTCGATTTCCTGTCCTTCTTATCTGATATTTCTGTCATGACAGAAACAACTGAAAAAAAGGAAACGCTCAGCCCGGCCATGGAGCGCTTCATTCTTCACTGGGGCGACATGGGCGCGACCTGGGGCGTCAACCGGTCGGTGGCGCAGGTCCACGCGCTGCTCCTGGTCAGCGACCGTCCGCGTCCGGCGGACGAGATCGCGGAAACCCTGAATCTCGCCCGGTCCAATGTCTCCACATCGATCAAGGACCTGACGGGTTGGGATCTTGTCCGGCGCGTGCCGGTGCGCGGCGAGCGCCGCGACCATTTCGAGGCGGTGGGCGATGTCTGGGAGATGGTCGCGCGCATCGTCGAGATCCGCAAGGCGCGCGAGATCGATCCCGCCAAGGCGGTCCTGAAAACCTGCCTCGACGACGTGCGGAACGACCCGGCGGCCAGTCCGGTCGCGGTCGGGCGCCTCAGCGACATCGCCGAACTGATCGATCTCTTCGACGGCTGGTACGGCCAGGTCAAGGATCTGCCGAAGGATTCGCTATTGCCGTTGATCCGCATGGGATCGAAGGCGGTGGATCTCCTGAAGCCCTTCGTCGGGAAAAAGCGCGAGTAACGGCGCTGAACAAAACAGGCTTTGCAGCATGAAAAGGAGACGGGTGATGGCTTACGAGGCTTATGTCGCTGACGAAACGGCGCCGGGCGCCAGGACGTCTCCAAATCGCCGGCCGCCGCGGGTTTCCGCAAGGGGGCCGGCGTCTGGCCCGACAACCGGCGCGGCCCAGCTTCTCGCCTATCTCGCCGCCGCGCCGCTGATCGCCGCCGCTCTCCTCATCGTCGCCCTGAACGGCGGTTCGGGACCGGTCCCGGAGCTGATGGCGCTTTACGGCGCGGCGCTGATCGTCTTTTTCGGCGGCGTGCGCTGGGGCGTCGCGGTGATGCGGCCTGAGGGGCCGACCCTTCGCAGCCTGCTCGGCTCCGCGCTGCCGCTCATGCTGGCGCTGCCGCTGTTTCTTCCGTGGGCGCTGCATCTGAAGTTCGTCGCCATCATGGCGCTGACGGCGGCGCTGCTCGTCGACGACCTGAACGCCACCCGGCGCGGCTCCGGCGCGCCCGCATGGTATCTCGCCGTGCGCCTGCCGCTCACCGTGCTGATCGAAGTGGCGTTTCTCGTCGCGCTGGCGGAGGCGTGAGCATGGCGACCGGCTTCCTTCGCGAAGCAGCGCCGGCGTCGCGCATCTATGCCGGCCTGTGGATTATTCTGGTCTACGCCGCGTTCGGCCCACCGCTCGGGTGGGCTGTGCTTGCGGCGTTCTTTGCCGTTTCCGCTGTCGGGAAGGGGATTGTCGAGACCGGCATTGATACCGAGTCAGTGCGCGCATTACTCAAGGCCGTCCCCGCTTTTCTGGCTGTTCTGTCGATCGGCGGTCTGCTTTCCTATGTCTTCGGCCTCATCCCCGCCTTCCTAACCGGAGTCGCGCTTGCGGCGTGGCATGGGGCGAGCGGACGGGCGGGATATGCGGCGGCGTTTGTCGCGGCGCTTGCGGCCGGTCTGATCGCGCGTACGGTCAACATTCTCGACAACCGCGAACTCACCGCGTTTTCGGCGGGGCTGATCTGCGCCGGCCTCGCTTCAAGTCTGATCCTGCGTTTCTTCTTCCGCGGCCTGTTTGCCAAAGCGCCCCGTCCCGCTTAAGGAAAGGCGGCGCGCGGCGCCGTTCCTTCCCTTGTTGTCTCCGGTTATGACCCCCGATCCCCTTCAGCTCGCCATCCTCTTCGTCGCCGGCGTGGCGTCCGGCTGGATCAACGTGCTTGCGGGGGGCGGATCGATCCTCACCGTGCCGGTGATGGTGTTCATGGGGCTGCCGGGTCCTGTCGCCAACGGCACCAACCGCATCGGCATCATCACCCAGAACATCGCCTCGGTCGCGACCTTCTTCCGCAAGGGCTATTCGGATTTTCGCCTCAGCGCGACGCTGGCCGGCGCGGCCTGCGTCGGGGCGTTCTTCGGCGCGAATGTCGGCGCCGAGCTTGACGGCGTATGGTTCGACCGCACCATCGCCGTCATCATGATCGGGGTGCTCGTCATTATGCTGACCGACATCGGGCAGAAACCGGTCGATCCGGCGGCGCGGCCGCGCAACCTGCTCGCCGGTCATCTCCTCATGGTCGGCGCCGGGGTCTGGGGCGGTTTCATCCAGATCGGGGTCGGCTTTATCATGATGCCGATCCTCAACCGCGTGATGGGGCTCGACCTGATCCGGGTGAACATGCACAAGGTGTTCATCGCCCTGATGTTCTCCTTCGTCGCCCTGGCCGTGTTCGCCGTCAGGGTGGAGATCGAATGGGGCCTTGGCGCGGCGCTGGCCGGCGGATACGCCATCGGCGGCTGGCTCGGCGCGGGCTCCGCCGTGGCGAAGGGCGAGGGGCTGATCAAGCGGGTTTTCTACATCGCCCTGGCGGCGATGGCGGTGAAGCTGCTGTTCTTCTGACGGCCGGCATGCCGCCCGCCCTCACCTTTTGCGCAGCGTGCGCGAAGCGCAACCGTTTCCATTAAAAGGTGTATGCTGTCGCCCAAGAATTTTACTAAGTATCTGCTTTTATTAAAAAAGTTTTCCAGAGGCGTTATGCCGCCAGTTTTCCACAGGGGTTTGCTTTGACAGACTGTCGCAGGTCGGGCACGTAGCGCGTGACATCGCCGCCGCTGTCGCCGCAAGGCCTTTTATGCGCGCGGCGGCGACACGTTACGCTCTATTATCCGAGAAGGCATCTCCATGGAAATTCATGACGTCCGCGCGCATCGCTCCAAAGACAACCTGAAGCGGGAGGACCAGCTCGCCTGGAAGATCGCCGAGGTCGCCGCCGACGCGGTCGAGGTCGACGCCGAGGCGACGGACATGATCATCAACCGCATCATCGACAACGCGTCAGTGGGGATCGCCTCGCTGAACCGCGGGCCGATCAAGTCGGCGCGGGCGATGGCGAACGCCCATCCGCGTTCCGGCGGCGCGACCCTGTTCGGCCTGCCCGCGGCGCATACGGTGTGTGCGGAATGGGCGGCCTGGGCGAACGGGACGGCGGTGCGCGAGCTGGACTTTCACGACACGTTTCTGGCGGCGGACTATTCCCACCCCGGCGACAACATTCCGCCGGTGCTCGCCGTGGCGCAGCAATGCGGCCGCGACGGCCGCGACCTCGTGCGCGGCGTCGCGACGGGCTACGAGATCCAGGTGAACCTCGTCAAGGCGATTTGCCTGCACGAGCACAAGATCGACCATATCGCGCATATCGGACCGTCCGCCTCCGCGGCGGTCGGAACGCTTCTTGGTCTGCCCACGGAGGTCATCTACCAGTCGGTGCAGCAGGGCCTGCATACGACGGTGACGACGCGCCAGTCGCGCAAGGGCGAGATCTCCACCTGGAAGGCGTTCGCGCCGGCCTATGCAGGCAAGCTCGCCATCGAGGCGGTGGACCGCTGCATGCGCGGCGAGGGCGCGCCGAGCCCGATTTACGAGGGCGAGGATTCCGTAATCTCGTTCATTCTCAACGGCCGCACCGCCCGCGACAGGGGCGAGAGCCCGTACGAGCCGACTTATCACGTGCCCCTGCCGGCCAAGGGCGAGGCCAAGCGCGCGATCCTTGAGACCTACACCAAGGAGCATTCGGCGGAGTATCAGTCACAGGCGCTGATCGACCTTGCCTTCCGTATGGGGAAGGTCATCGTCGAGCGCGGCGGCTTCGACAAGGTCAAGTCGATCGTTCTGCACACGTCTCACCACACGCATTACGTCATCGGCACCGGTTCCGGCGATCCGCAAAAGATGGACCCCAACGCCAGCCGCGAGACCCTCGACCATTCGATCATGTACATCTTTGCAGTCGCGCTTCAGGACGGCGAATGGCATCACGTCAAGTCCTACGCGCCGGAACGGGCGCGGCGCGAGGACACGGTGCGGCTCTGGCATAAGATTTCGACCACCGAAGACCCGGAATGGACGCGGCGCTATCACAGCCAGGACCCGAACGAGAAAGCCTTCGGCGCCCGGGTTGTCGTCGCCATGGAGGACGGCTCGGAAATCGTCGACGAGCTTGGCATCGCCAACGCGCATCCCTTCGGCGCGCGCCCGTTCGGCCGCGCGGAGTACGTGAAAAAGTTCAAGACCCTGACCGAGGACATTCTCGACCCGGCGGAATCGGAGCGTTTCCTCGATCTCGTGCAGCAACTGCCGAACCTGTCTGCCGAACAGGTCAAACTGCTCAATCCGGTGGCTCCGGCGGGCTATCTGGTGGAAAATCCGGCGAAGGGGATTTTCTAAAGGGCGCGGGACGCGCCCGAAGCAAAGGAGAACGTCATGCTGGCTTATTCAACCATCGGCGTCAGCGACATGGACGCGGCGCGGAAATTCTACGACGCGCTGTTCGAGGAGATCGGCGCCAAAGTGCTTTTTGAGCGGCCGGACGGGGGCTTCGTCGGTTACGGCGTGGCGCCGGGCCAGCCGATGTTCGGGATCGCCCGGCCCTATGACGGCGGCGAGGCGTCGCCGGGCAACGGCAATATGGTCGCCATCGCCGCCAAGGATCCCGCGCAGGTGAAAGCCCTCTACGACAAGGCGATTGCGCTCGGCGCCTCATGCGCGGGCGAGGCCGGCCCGCGCCTCAACGGCGCGGCCACCTGCGGTTACGTGCGCGACCCCGACGGCAACAAGCTGAACTTTTTCTGCATGGGCGGTTAAGGATCGGCGTCAACGGCGGCGCCCGCCGCGCTCGACCGCTGGCGCCGGCTTGTCGGCGCGGCCTGAAGGCGCGGGGCGAAGAGGCGAAGAGACGGGCAAACGCCGGCGCCGAGCCGACGGCGTTCAGATTGGAGACGAATATGTTGTTTACGGAAAAATCGCCTGCGGAAAAACGCAAAGCTTTTCGCGAGGGCCTCGCCTCCGGGAAGCTGTTGCAGTTTCCGGGCGCATTCAACCCGCTCTGCGCACAGATGATCGAGCGCAAGGGGTTTGACGGGGTCTATATCTCAGGCGCGGTGATGGCCGCGGATCTGTGCTTGCCCGATATCGGTCTTGCGACGATGACGGAGTTCGTCGAGCGCGGCCAGCAAATCGCCCGCGTGAGCGATCTGCCGGCCTTTATCGACATCGACACCGGCTTCGGGGAGCCGATGGCGGCCGCGCGCACCGTCCGGTCGATGGAGGAGGCGGGGCTTGCCGGCTGTCACATCGAGGACCAGGTGATGCCCAAGCGCTGCGGCCATCTCGACGGCAAGGAAATCGTGCCGACGGAAATCATGGTCCAGCGCGTCAAGGCCGCCGCCGAAGCGAAGCGCGATGCGAATTTCGTCCTGATCGCCCGGTCCGACGCCCGCGCGGTTGAGGGGCTCGACAGCGCCATCGACCGGATGAAAGCTTATGTGGACGCCGGCGCCGACATGATCTTTCCCGAAGCGATGAAGTCGGAACAGGAGTTCGAGGCGGTGCGCGCCGCCCTTGACGTTCCGATCCTCGCCAACATGACCGAATTCGGCAAAAGCCGCCTGCTGAACAAGACCGAGCTGGAAAATCTCGGCTTCAATGTGGTGATCTATCCGGTGACGACGCTGCGCCTGGCCATGGGCGCGTGCGACCGCGGTCTCGACCGCATCCTCGCCGACGGCGACCAGAACGCCATTCTGGACGACATGCAGCACCGGCGCGATCTCTACGATCTTTTGCGCTACCACGACTATAACAAGTTCGATGAGTCGATATATAATTTTCAGGTGGGCGATACGCCCATGGAGTAAGATGACCGCTGACCGCCAGAACGAGAAGCGCGCCTGTTACGCCGTTATCTTTTCCAGCGTGCGCAAGAATGAGCATCACGGATATGACGAGACCGCGGCGGCGATGGAGACGCTGGCGCGGACCATGCCGGGCTATCTCGGGCACGAGGCCGCGCGCGGAAGCGACGGTTTCGGGATCACGGTTTCCTACTGGGAAAGCGAGGACGCGATCGCGAACTGGAAGCGGCATGCGGATCATCTGGCGGCGCAGCAGCGCGGCAGAAAAGATTGGTACAGCGATTATATGGTGCGGGTCGCCAGGGTGACGCGCAGCTACGGAATGAAAAGAGCCTAAGGAGACGACAACATGGCGGACAGCGACATAAAATACGGCCTCGCGGGGGTGATGACGGACGACACGGCCGTTTCCAAGGTGATGCCGGAAACCAATTCGCTTACCTATCGCGGATACGCGGTGCAGGATCTCGCGGAACACTGCCGTTTCGAGGAGGTGGCTTACCTGATCTGGAACGGCGAGTTGCCGACGCAGGGCAAGCTCGACGAATTCATCGCCCAGGAAAAGGCCGACCGCGGATTGTCCGATGATCTCATCGCCGTCATGCGCAAATTCCCCGAGGGCGCGCATCCGATGGCGACCTTGCGCACGGCGGTGAGTTTTCTCGGCCTCGAAGCGGATATCGAAGGCGACCACGCCACGGACCGGCTTTACGAGCGCTCGATCAGCCTTTACGCCAAGCTTCCGCAGATCGTGGCGGTCGATTACCGCCTGCGCAACGGCTTGGAGCCGATCGCGCCGGACCCGGATCTCGGCTTTTCCGAAAACTTCTTCCATATGTGTTTCGGCAAGGTTCCGGCCCCCGAGGTCGTCAAGTGCTTCGACGTGTCGATGACCCTTTATGCGGAGCACTCCTTCAACGCGTCGACCTTCACGGCCCGCGTCATCGCCAGTTCCCTGTCGGGGATTTACTCCGCCGTCACCGGCGCGATCGGATCTCTCAAGGGCCCGCTTCACGGCGGCGCCAACGAGGCGGTGATGCACATGCTCAAAGAGGTCGGGACCGCCGAGAATGCGCGGGCGTGGATGCTCGACGCGCTTGCGACCAAGAAAAAGATCATGGGCTTCGGCCACCGGGTCTATCGTTCGGGCGACAGCCGGGTGCCGACCATGACGCAAGCCTACAAGGCGATGGTCGACATCATCGGCACCGACGAAGCGAAAATGTACTGGGACATGTCGCGCATCCTCGACGAGACCATGGTGGCGCAGAAGGGGATCTATCCCAATCTCGATTTTCCGGCCGGTCCGTCCTATTATCTCATGGGATTTGAAATTCCCATGTTCACGCCTATCTTCGTGATGAGCCGCATCACGGGATGGACGGCGCATATCATGGAGCAGCTCGCGGACAACAAATTGATCCGCCCGCTGTCGAATTATACAGGGCCGGCGCAGCGCGAGGTGGTTCCCATCGGCCAGCGCTAGCGTCCGGCGGGCAAGGATGGCATGACGGACCTTTCCACAGACACGGCCTCTCCCCGGGCGCGGAGCGACGCCGAACGCGAACGCGCCAAGGAGGCGGTGCGCGAGCTTATTCGCTGGATCGGCGACGATCCCGAACGCGAAGGTCTGAAGGATACGCCCCGGCGGGTCGTCGACGCTTTTCTGGAATACTTCCAGGGCTATGAGCAAAACCCCGAGGAATATCTCACCCGCACCTTCGAACAGGTCGGCGGCTATGACGAGATCGTGCTGTTGCGGGAAATCCCGTTCCACTCGCACTGCGAACATCACATGGCGCCGATCCTGGGCAAGGCCCATGTCGCTTACCTGCCCCGCGACAAGGTGGTCGGCATTTCCAAGCTCGCCCGCGTGGTGCACGCCTACGCCAAGCGCCTCCAGGTGCAGGAGCGGCTGACGGCGGAGATCGCCGACTGCATCCACAAGGTGCTCGATCCCTACGGCGTCGCCGTGGTGGTGGAAGCGACCCATGCCTGCATGACCTGCCGCGGGGTTGAAACGCCCGGCGTTATCATGACAACAAGCCGCATGATGGGCGTGTTCCGCGAAGACGAAAAAGCGCGCCAGGAAGTTATCAAGCTGATCGGCCTAACCTGAACATTTTGAGGTTTTCATGTCCTATGAATGCATCCTGACCGAAACCGACGGCGGCGTCGGCGTCATCACGCTGAACCGGCCGGAGGCGCTGAACGCGTTCAACGCCAAGCTGATGGACGAGGTGACCGACGCCGTCAGGAAATTCGAAGCCGACGACGCGGTGGGCTGCCTGGTCGTCACAGGCTCGGAAAAAGCCTTCGCCGCCGGCGCCGACATCAAGGAAATGGCCTCCAAGGATTACATCGACGTCTTCAAGGAAGACTTCATCACCGCCAACTGGGAGGAAACCACCCGCGCCAGAAAGCCGGTCATCGCGGCGGTGGCGGGATACGCCCTCGGCGGCGGGTGCGAACTGGCCCTGATGTGCGATTTCATTATCGCCGGGGACAACGCCAAGTTCGGCCAGCCTGAAATCTCCATCGGCGCCATGCCCGGCGCCGGCGGCACGCAGCGTCTGGCGCGTTTCATCGGCAAGTCCAAGGCCATGGAAATGTGCCTGACCGGTCGGATGATGGACGCGGAGGAGGCCGAGCGCTGCGGCCTGGTCAGCCGCATCGTGCCCAAAGGCGAGTTGCGCGACGAGGCGATTCGCGTCGCCAAGCAGATCGCCGGTTTTTCCCGGCCCATCGCCATGCTGACCAAGGAAGCGGTCAACCGCGCTTACGAGACCACCCTGTCGGAAGGCGTGCGCTTCGAGCGGCGGGTCTTCCACTCTGTCTTCGCCCTCGAAGACCAGAAGGAAGGCATGGCGGCCTTCGCCGAAAAGCGCAAACCGAGCTTCAAGAACAAATAAAATACTGAAAAACATTGTCTTTTCGATAAGCGCCGGTCTACGCTCCCGAAGCAGCGTTCGGCGGGCGTTGGAAGCCGCGCCGGACCAGTAGGGAGCCAGTAGGGAGAAGGTCAAGTGAAGGTTCTATACGGCTTATTGGCTATATTGCTGGTTCAGGCTTGCGCCAGCGGGACAACGACGGTTCTGGCGCCGGCGAAAAGCGAAGCCAGGTTTTCTTCGGCGTCGATCGAAACCGGCGACGACACCGTCGCCGTGGAAGACGGCCTTGCGGAGTATTACGAGGAGAAGCTGCGCGAATACCTTTACGCGGAGGACGGTTTTTCCGAAGGCGACGAGCTTACGATCCGGTACAGGTTTATCCAGCTCGACAAGGGAAGCCGGGCCGCGCGCTATATCATCGGCTTCGGCGCCGGCAAGGGGGAGTTGACCATCGAGACGGTTTTCCTGGATAGCGAGGGCGTTGAAGTTGCGAGGATTCAATCCGGGGGCGAAATCGCCGTGGGTTTCGCCGGCGGCAGCTTCAGGGAAGCGGTCGCGAAGGCGGCCGAGAAAACCGCCGATTACGCCAGGGAGAACCTTCTGGCTGGCTAAACCTCCCGTTTCTCTCTAAAACACCGAAACTAGCGGGAAGAGCGCCGGATCACCTTGGATAATCTTGTTCTTGCTTTCACGATTATCGGCGTGCTCGGCGTCGGCGCACAGTGGCTCGCCTGGCGGTTCAATCTGCCCGCAATCGTCCTGATGGCCATCGCCGGCGTTCTCGCCGGTCCCGTGCTGGGCGTTTTCTCCGCCCCGGACGCCGCGCCGGGAACCCCGCCCATGGAGGCGTTGCTCGGCCAATTCTACCGTCCGATCATCGCGGTCGCGGTTGCGGTCATTCTGTTCGAGGGCGGACTGACCCTCAATTTTTCCGAGATCCGCGAAGTGACGAAGGGCGTGCGCCGGCTCATCTTTCCAGGCGCGTTCCTCGCCTGGGGGCTGGGGGCCGCGGCGGCGTATCTCGTCGGCGGGCTGACCATCCAGATCGCCATGCTGTTCGGCGCGGTCATGGTGGTGACGGGGCCGACGGTGATCATCCCGCTGCTGCGGCAGTCGAAACTGAACGCCCGCCCCGCCGCGCTGCTGAAATGGGAAGGCATCATCAACGACCCGATCGGCGCCCTGCTCGCCGTGCTGGTGTACGAATTCCTGGTGCTGGGCCAGGCCGGCGTTTCCTCAGGCGGCATCGTCAGCTCGATCGTCCTCGCTGCGGCGCTCGCCGCCGCGCTCGGCTTCGCCATCGGCAGCTTCGCCGCCTTTCTGTTCCATCGCGGTTACGTGCCGGAATATCTGAAGCCGCCGACGCTGCTCGCCCTCGTGCTCGTTTGTTTCGAAACGGCGAACCTGCTTCAGCACGAGGCGGGCCTGCTCGCGGTGACGGCCATGGGCGTCACCATGGCGAACGCGCGCATCGCCAGCATCAACGAGCTGCGTCTGTTCAAGGAAAACATCGCGGTTCTGATGGTGTCCGGCGTGTTCATCATCCTTACCGCCAACCTGACGTTTCAGTCGCTCTCGCTGCTTGACTGGTCGGCTTTCTGGCTGATTGCGGCGATGCTGTTCATCGTCCGCCCCCTGACGGTGTTCGCTTCGACCATCGGCGCCGGGCTGCCCTGGAAGGAGCGCCTCCTGGTCGGCTGGGTTGCGCCGCGCGGGATCGTCGCCGTTGCGGTGTCGAGCTTTTTCGGCGCGGCGCTGACCGCGGAAGGCTACGCGGACGGTGAAAAGCTGATCCCGCTGGCCTTCGCCATGGTCTTCGCGACGGTTGTGATGCACGGCTTCACCATCGGCCCTCTCGCAAAGGCGCTGGGGCTCGCCGTCAGCGAGCGGCCGGGCGTCCTGATCGTGGGCGCGAGCCCGTGGTCGGCCGCCCTCGCGGCGAAACTGAAAGAGATGGAGATCCCGGTGCTCGTCGCAGACAAGAGCTACCGCCGACTGAAGCCCGCCCGGCTCGCCAACGTGCCGACCTATCACGGCGAGATCCTGTCCGAGGTGACGGAGCACCATATCGACCTCAACCGCTTCGGCTTTGTCCTCGCGGTGAGCGGCAACGAGGCCCATAACGCGCTGATCGCCACCGACCTGGCGCCGGAAATGGACCGCGCCGCCATTTACCAGGTCAATGCCGGGGGCAAGGACGAGGACGACCGCCGAGCGCTTTCCTACACGCTGCAGGGGCGCACGTTCCTGCATTCCGGCGCGCCGCTCGACGTCTTGCTGGGCCGCCACTACGAGGGCTGGATCTACCAGCGCACCCGCCTGTCCGAAGAGTATCCGCCCGAGCGGTATTTCAAGGAACTGGGCGAGAACTACGAAATCGTTCTGCTGATCCGCAAGGGAACCTTGCTGATCGCCTCGCGCGAGGCGCCGCTGAAGCCGGAGATTGGCGACCGTGTCCTTGCCTATATCCCGCCGGACCGGGCCGGCAAGCTCGGCCCCGCCAGGGGCGGCGCGAAGGGCGCAGGCAAAAACGACCCGAAAGGCGTCGGCGCGAAAGGGGAACGGGCGAAGGACGAGGGGGCGAGACCCGACCGCCCCGCCGCCGCGGCCGGGGACACCCTCAAGACGCCCCGTTAACGCGCTGTTAAGCGGTTTTTTTGCGCTCCAATGCTTAACGCGGCGTTAGCGCTTCATCCGATACCATTTTAGCTAGTTTCGAATGCGGGGCGCGTGTGCAGTTGTTGTCGCAATCAAAAAGTTCACTGATCGCCGAATACGCCGAGCGGGTCGGGGAGTCCCTTCAACGCCGTTACGCGCAGGACGCCGCCCGCACCGCGCGCATGGAAGCCGAACACGCGGTCAAGGCCCGTTCGGAGTTTCTCGCCAATATGAATCACGAACTGCGCACGCCGCTCAACGCCATTATCGGCTTCGCCACCATGCTGCGCGACGGCGCCAGTTACAATCTCGACCGGGAGCAACAGGAGGGGTATGCGGACTATATTCTCCAGTCCGCCGATTTGCTCCTTGCGCATATCAACACGATCCTTGAGATCGCCGCCCTTGACAGCGGCGCGCTGGACCTGCGCGCCTCGGCGGTCGACCTGAGCGCGGTTCTCGACGACGCCCTTGACGCGGTCGCGCTGCGCGCGCAGGCGGCGGGCGTCGTCCTCGACAGACAGGACGACGCGCGCGCGGACCTCGCCTGGGGCGATCCGGACCGGGTGCGCCAGATCGTCGACCATCTGTTGCAGATCGCGGTGAAAAGCTCCGCCCGCGGCGGCGTTGTCGCCGCCAAGGCCTATGTGAACAGGGACGGCTGGCCGGCCGTCGCCGTGCGCGACAACGGCGCGGGATTTGCGCCGGGCGAAATTCAGGAGGCGCTCGACGCCCTCAACCGGGTGGACCGCGGGCTGAACCGGCCCTTCGCCGGCGCCAGCGTCGGCTACGCCGTCGCCAAGACCTTCGTCGACATTCAGGGCGGCCGCTTCTCGATCCGAAGCCGCAAGGGGGAGGGCGCGCTCGTCATCGTCGCCATGCCGCCCGCCGCCCAAGCAACCGCGCCCGGTGACGGAGACGCCCGATGACGCCGCCCAGCGCGCCGGCGCGGCGGCGCGGCGCATTCGTGCGCAAGGGCGCCGCGGCCCCGACGGCCGAAGCCTTCGACATGGCGTTTCAGGACAAGCCGCGCATCGGCTCGATCGTTTCGGTCACCGGCTCGCACGCGCTTGTCATGCTCGACGGGGACGGCGGCGAACGGGCCGATGCGCCTGCGGACCGGCCGACGCTGGGCGCAATCATGAGCGTTGATGCGGGCGCCGGCGTCGTGCTTGGCCTCGTTTCCGCGCTCAGCGTGCCGGCGCCGTCGCTTGAAGGCGCGAGCGGCGCGGTCCGCATTATCGAAATCGAGCTTGTCGGCGAATTCACCAAACCGACGGTGAACGCGCCCGGGCAGTTTTCCCGCGGCGTTTCCTCCTATCCCGCGCTCGGCGATGCGGTGCATGTCGCGACCCGCGACGAGTTGACGGCGCTTTACGCCATCAACGGGTATTCCAGCGTGCGCGTCGGCGTCGTCAAGCAGGACGGACAGATCCCGGCGACGGTCGCGGTGGAGGAGGTCTTTTCGCGTCATTGCGCCATTCTCGGCGCCACGGGCGCCGGGAAGTCGTGCGCCGTCGCGCTGCTCCTCAGGGCGGTGCTGGAACGCTACCCGCACGCCCATGTGGTGATCCTCGATCAGCATAATGAATATGCGAACTGTTTCGGCGACCGCGCCATCGTGTTCGATCCGTCGCGGCTGACCCTGCCTTACTGGATGCTGACCTTCGACGAGCTTGTGGAGGTGCTTTACCCCGGCCGCAGCGGTTACGAGGAGGAGATCGAAATCCTCGCCGACCTTCTGCCGGCGGCGAAGAAAATGACGCTGGGCGGGCGGGCCGGGCGGCTGCGCTCGGACATGGCGTCGATCACCGTGGACACGCCGACGCCCTATCGCGTCTCGGATCTGCTTGGCCTGATCGACAAGGCGCTGGGCGGTCTTGACAGCGGCCGCAACGTCGCGCCGTACAAACGCCTGCGCGCGAAAATCTACACCATCAGCCAGGATGCGCGCTACGCCTTCATGTTCGGCGGGCTGACGGTTCAGGATACGCTGACCGCGTTCCTCTCCGATCTTTTCCGCATTCCCGTCGGCCGCAAGCCCGTCAGCGTGATCGAGCTTGGCGGGCTGCCGGTCGAGGTGGTGCAGGTGGTGGTGTCCGTGGTCTCGCGCCTCGCTTTCGAGTTCGGCCAGTGGAGCAAGGGCGTCGCGCCCATCGCGATCGTTTGCGAGGACGCCCATCGCTACGCCCCCGCCGACCCGTCGGACGGGTTCGCGCCGACCCGCCGCTCGCTGATCCGGATCGCCAAGGAAGGACGCAAAAGCGGCGTTTCCCTGTGGCTCTGCTCGCAGCGGCCGACCGAGCTGGACCCGACGATCCTGTCTCAATGCAACACCGTCTTCGCCATGCGCCTGACCAACCAGTCGGACCAGGACGCGCTGCGCGCGGCGATCGCCGACGCTTCCAGCAGCCTCCTGAATTGCCTGCCGTCGCTGGGGATGGGGGAGGCCATCGCGCTGGGCGAGGCGGTGCCGATGCCGACGCGCATCCGTTTCGACGCCTTGCCGCGCGAAGCGGTGCCGCGCAGCATCACGGCGAGCTTCACCGACGGCTGGTTGGTGGATATCGACGATGAAAGCTTTGTCGAGCGCATCGTCGAACAGTGGCGCGCCCAGCGCATGCTGCTGCCTGACATCGATTAGCCCCGGCCTCGTTCGCTGTTCGCCGTTCGCAGGGCCGGCCATGATCCGTTCCCGCGCCCCCGATCCGCTTCCCGGTCTTGATCTCCGCGCGCGCTCCCTCGACAATGGGGACAAAACGGAGGGTTGTGACGATGATCAAGGCCAAGGCGATCGCTTTATCGCGCGCGGCGGCGGGCTGCGCCTGGCTTGCCGCGGGGATTGCGGCGGCGGATCAGCTCCCGGCGCCGGATGCGCCGCCCGTCGCCATCGTCATTCACGGCGGCGCCGGGGCGCTTGCGCCCGGACGGTATTCGCCGGAGGAAGAGGCGGCGTTCAAGCAAAGCCTGCGCGAGGCGCTGGACGCCGGTTACGCCGTCCTGGAAAAAGGCGGCGCGGCGCTCGATGCGGTCGAGGCGGCGATCGTCATTCTTGAGGACGCGCCCCATTTCAACGCCGGCAAGGGAGCGGTCTTCACCAGCGAGGGCAAGAACGAGCTTGACGCCTCGATCATGGACGGGGCGACGCTCAACGCCGGCGCCGTCGCCGGCGTGACGGCGGTGAAAAACCCCATCCGCCTCGCCCGGGACGTCATGGAAAACTCCGAGCACGTCATGTTCGCCGGTAGCGGCGCGGAAGCCTTCGCCAGAGAGCGGGGGAGTGAGATGGTGACGCCTGATTATTTCTATACGGAGCGGCGCTGGCGCGCCTATGAGGAGGCGCTGGAGCGCTCGAAAGAGGACAAGGACGCCGCCGCGCCGGCTGATTTCAAGTTCGGCACCGTGGGCGCCGTCGCGCTCGACCGGAACGGCGATCTTGCCGCCGGCACGTCCACCGGCGGAATGACCTTCAAACGCTATGGCCGCGTCGGCGACGCGCCGGTGGTCGGCGCGGGAACTTTCGCCGACAACAAATCCTGCGCCGTGTCGGCCACCGGCCATGGCGAGTACTTTATCCGACTCACCATCGCGCGCGATATCTGCGCACAGGTCGAATATGGCGGGAAAACCGTCGCCGAGGCGGCCGACGACGTGATCCACAACCGTCTCGACGCGCTTGGCGGAACGGGCGGGGTCGTCGTTCTCGGCGCCGACGGAGAATACGCCATGCCGTTCAATACGCTCGGCATGTTTCGCGGCGTCAGGACCGGCGCAACCCGCATGATTGCGATCTACGGCGACGACGACTGAACGTCCGGCGTTTCCGGCGCGCTGACGCCGTTCTTATCATCGGCAGGGCTTTATCGGGTTAACCGGCGGTAAATTCCCGGCTGGCGGCTTGCGTTTCGCGCCCGGCGCGGGTCGCCGCGCGCGTTGCATGGCCGGCGCGCCTCCCTCCTGGGTGGCGGGCGTTAACCATCGGCTTACGTATGCTGATGATTTGTTAACAAAATGGGGCGTATTTAAATCGCATTGTTGTGACGCGTATGGATAGGGAGATCTCCATGTCTTTTTTTAAACACTTCGCCGCCGCCGCGGCGGGCGCAACCGGCCTCATGGCCGGCCTCGCCTGGGCCGCGCCCGTCATCATCGAGAGCAATGACGCCAATGCGCTTGCCGATGCGCTGATCGGTTCGGGCGTAACCCGTGTGGGCGAGGCTTCGTTGACCGTCGCCGACAGCGCCCAGGCGGGAACCTTTATCTACGGCGCCGGCGACATCGGCCTCAAGGACGGGGTCGTCCTGTCCTCCGGCGACGTCAACGGCATTGTCGGGACCAACAGCGGCGATCTTTTTTACAGCAACGACTTCAGCTCCAGCTATGGCGGCGGGGGCGACGCCGATCTGATGGATATCGTCGGTACGAAAACCTATGACGCGGCGGTGCTCGAATTCGATTTCGAATTCGACAACGGCGCGGGCGGCGATCTTTTTTTCAGCTTCGTGTTTGCGTCGGAAGAGTATCTCGAATTCGTGGACACCGCCTTTAATGACGTGTTCGGCTTTTTCGTCGACGACGTGAACGTGGCGCTGGTCGACGACGACCCGATTTCGGTGAACACCATCAACCCCGGCGACAACGCCGACTATTTCGTCAACAATCCCGCCTCGTCGCCGGTTGTCGACCTCGTGGTCGACGGCCTGACGACGGCGATCGTCATCTCGGTGACGGATCTGGCGCCGGGCCTGCACTCCATGAAGTTCGCCATCGCCGACACGGCGGACGGCCTGCTCGACTCGGCGATTTTTATCGGCGGCGGCAGTTTTTCGTCGACGGCGCCGACCCTCGTGCCGGTCCCGGCGGCTTTCCCGCTGATGCTGGCGGGCCTCGCCGGTCTGCGCATCGTCTCGCGCAGCAGAAAATATGTCGGAAAATACGCCGGGAAACAGGGCTGACCTTTCGGGACGGGCTCATCCATCCGTCCACGTCACGACAGGGCGCCCGCCCCGGCGGGCGCCTTTCCGGCGCGGCCCGCGTCAGAGCAGGCCCAGCGACTTGAAGCTCGCATGGCGGCGGTGGCCCACGATGACGTGGTCATGCACCTTGATGTGCAGCGCCCGTGCGGCCTTGACAATTTCATTGGTCATGTCGACGTCCGCCCGCGAGGGGGTCGGGTCGCCGGACGGGTGGTTGTGGACGAGAATGATGGCGGACGCGCCCAGCTCCAGCGCGCGCTTGACGACCTCGCGCGGATAAACCGGCGTGTGGTCCACCGTTCCCCGCTGTTGAATTTCGTCAGCAATAAGAATGTTTTTCTTGTCGAGAAACAGGATGCGGAACATCTCCGTTTTCTCATCCGCCATGGCCGCGCGGCAATAGGCGAGAAGATCGTTCCAGGACGAGACCACGGGCCGGTTCAAAATCCGCTCCTGCGCCAGGCGGACGCTTGCGGCGTGGACGATTCTCAGTTCGCGGGCGACGTTTTCCGATATTCCCTTGATCTCCATCAGGCGCTCGGGCGGCGCGGCGATAACTTGCGCAAAGCCGCCGAAACGGATGATCAGCTCCTTGGCGAGCGGCTTGACGTCGCGCCGGGGAATGGCGCGGAAGAGAACGAGTTCAAGGAGTTCGTAATCCTGGAGACCGTCGACGCCGGCCTTGTCGAACCGCGCGCGAAGGCGCTCCCTGTGGCCGGCGGCGTGTTTTTCGACCCCGTCCGGCGCAGCTGGTTTGGGGATCGCGGAGGCCGCCTGGGCCGTTGCGGGATCGGTGCTCATGCGCCCCGCCCCTCAGTAGGGCGGCCGGTCAAGGCCCTTGGGCGACTTCGTAAAGATCTCCGCTCCGTCGGCCGTCACGCCGATCGAATGCTCAAACTGCGCCGACAACGAACGATCGCGCGAGACCGCCGTCCAGCCGTCCTTGAGGATCTTCACGTCCGGCTTGCCCTCGTTGATCATCGGTTCGATCGTGAAGAACATGCCTTCCTTCAACTCGATATCCGGGGCCTGGTGCAGCGCGCCGAAGCGGTCGTAATACTCCGCGTAATGAACGACATTCGGCTGCGAATGGAAAACCCGGCCGAGCCCGTGGCCGCAGAAATCGCGCACCACCGAGAACCCTTCGCCTTCGGCGAGAGTCTGTATCGCCCGGCCGATATCGCGCAGTGACGCGCCGGGGCGCACCGCGGCGACGCCCGCCATCATCGCGTCGTAGGTCGTCTCGACCAGGCGGCGCGCCTTCACCTTCGGTTCGCCGGCGTAATACATCCGGCTCGTATCCCCGTGCCAGCCGTCGACGATCACGGTGACGTCGATATTGAGAATGTCGCCTTTCTTCAGCGGCTTGGGGCCGGGGATGCCGTGGCAGATGACATGGTTGAGCGAGATGCAGCTGGCGTGGCGGTAGCCGCGATAGCCGATCGTGGCCGACACCGCG
The DNA here is from genome assembly GCA_001657385.1 of Parvularcula sp. BBD 1991-13. Taxonomy (GTDB): domain Bacteria; phylum Pseudomonadota; class Alphaproteobacteria; order Caulobacterales; family Parvularculaceae; genus Hyphococcus. The sequence goes on from LYSZ01000004.1 coordinate 381,179, forward strand.
CCGTGATCGAATACGAATTCGCGCGTCAGCGTATCGAGATGCTGGGTGGTGACGCCCGGCGCCACATGCCCGGTGAGCATGTCAAGGCATTCGGCCGCCAGGCGGCCCGCCTTTCGCATGCCCTCGAAATCCTCCGGTCCGTGGATGGCGATGGCGCTGTGCGGCAGAACGCTGTCTTGCAGGACGGTTTCCGACATTAAGGCTCCACGGTGATTTCGAGCGGTTTTCTCAATACGACTTCATTTGTGGTAATGTCGCAATCATAACACAAGGTTTCAACTCCCGCGTGAACAGCCTTGACGAGTGCGGCGGCGTAGGCGGGATCGAGGTCGGTCGCGGGCGCGAACCGGGCGCAGTCGCCGCGCTGCACAATAAACAGCATCACCGAACGCGCGCCCTGCGCCGCCATGGCCGACAACTCGCCCAGATGCTTGACGCCGCGGGCTGTCACCGAATCGGGAAATTCGGCGAGGCCCGGCCTGCGCATCAGGTGGACGTTCTTGATCTCCACGTAACAGGGCCGGCCCGCGCGCTTGCCCTTGCCGCCGTCGAGCAGCAGGTCGATCCGGCTCGAAGCGCCGTACTTCACCTCCGGGCGGATCTCGGCATAGCCGGAAAGCTCCGGGATCGCGCCCTTTGCGATCGCTTCATGGGCGATCTTGTTGGGATTGCCGGTGTTGATCGCCACCAGCGTGTCGTCAACCTCGACCAGTTCCCAGGAATAGGGAAGCTTGCGCCCCTTGCCGTGATGTTCGCTCACCCAGACCCGTGCGCCCTCGGGGGCGACGCCCATCATCGAGCCCGGATTGGCGCAATGGGCGGTGATCTCGCGCCCGTCGTCGAGCGTCATGTCGGCGAGAAAGCGCTTGTAACGCCGGCGCAGAACGCCGCAGAGAAGCGGGGAAGCGAATTTCATGCGCGGGGTTATGCTGCCAAGCGCCGGCGAGGGCAAGCCGAACGGCCGCTTTCCGCGCGTACGTCCGCCGCCGCAACGCTCCTGGGCGCCTAATAAGGCTTCCACTTGCCGCGCGCGCGCAGTAAACCCGGTCGATGTCCCAGCGGTCATTCGACCCTGACGAGGCCCAGCGAGGAAACGCCTATGCCAACGCCTGACCATGAGCCGCGCGCGCCGATAACGGCGGCGATCCTGGCGATCGGGGATGAGCTGCTGTCCGGGCGCACCCGCGACGCCAATATGCATTACCTTGCAGGCTGGCTCACCGAGCGCGGCGTCGCCCTGCGCGAGGCGCGCTTCGTCGGCGACGATCTCGACGCCATCGCCGGGGCGTTGAACGCCTTGCGCGCGGCTTACGATTATGTCTTCACGTCCGGCGGCATCGGTCCGACCCATGACGATATCACCGTTGACGCCATCGCCGCGGCGCTGGGCGTTCCCGTCGTCACGAACCCCGAGGCGGCCGCCATGATCGCCGCCTGGTACGAGGCGCGCGGCGAAGAGGCGACCGAGGCGCGCCTGCGCATGGCGCGCATGCCGGAAGGCGCGGCCCTGATCGACAATCCCGTCAGCGGCGCGCCCGGCGTGCGCGTCGGGAACATTTTCGTCATGGCCGGCGTGCCGCGCATTTTTCAGGGCATGCTGAACGCGGTGGAAGGCGCGATCGAGGGCGGCGCGGTGATCCACGCAAGGGCCGCGACGGCGCCGGCCCTGCCGGAATCGAAAATCGCCGACGCCCTGCGCGAAATTCAGGACGGATTGAAGGACGTCGCCCTGGGCAGCTATCCGATCGACGGCGACGAGAAAGGCGTGACGGTGGTCGCCCGCTCGGAAAGCCCGGCGGCGGCGGCGCGCGCGATCGACGCGGTTTGCGCTGCGATGCGCGCGCTCGGGGTCGAGCCGCTGCTTGAAGACCGAAAGTGACCGGGAAAACATTCTATGCTGAGCGTTTTTGACATCTTTAAAATCGGCATCGGCCCGTCGTCGTCACACACCGTGGGGCCGATGCGCATCGGCAAGCGATTTCTGGAGGAGGCCGCCGCGCGCGGGGCGCTGGGCCGGGCCGTGCGCGTGAAAGCCGATCTGCATGGTTCGCTTGCGCTTACCGGCGTGGGGCACGGCTCCGACAAGGCGACGATCCTGGGGTTGATGGGGTTCGAGCCGGACAGGACAGACCCGGACGAGGCCGAAGCCGCTTTCGCCGCCGTTCGGCGCGAAGGGCGTCTGGCGCTCTGCCAGGGACCCGAAATCGCGTTCGACTACAGCGCCGACATTGATCTGCGCGGTGACGTCATCCCCGATATCCATCCCAACGAGATGCATCTTGCGCTTTACGGCGATGACGGCGCGGTTCTCTACGAGCAGGATTATTACTCCGTCGGCGGCGGGTTCATTGCCACGGCGAAGCAACTTTCCGCGCCTGCCGACGACGACCTGATCGCCCGCCCCCGTCGCGGGGGAAGGGTTTTCGCATCAGCTGCGGAGTTGCTGACATTGTGCGAGCGCGACGGTCTCGCCATCCATGAACTGATCCTTGAGAACGAGGACGCAATTCGTCTGCGTACGGAAACCGAGCAGGGGCTCGACGCCATATGGGCGGCGATGCGCGACTGTATCGATCGCGGCCTGCGGACCGAGGGCGTCCTGCCCGGCGGGCTCGCCGTGTCCCGGCGCGCGCCCTCTCTCTACAAGAAACTGCTGGAGGCGCCGCTGGCCAATGAGCGCGAGCAGTTGTTTGACTGGCTGAACGTTTACGCCATGGCGGTGAACGAGGAAAACGCCGCCGGGGGCCGGGTTGTCACCGCACCGACCAACGGCGCGGCCGGCATCATTCCCGCGGTCCTGAAACATTACTGCGCGGCGGAGGGTGCGGCGAATCTACGCCATATACGGATCTTTCTCGCGACCGCCGCGGGCATCGGCATGCTGTACAAACAGCGCGCGTCGATTTCCGGCGCGGAAATGGGCTGCCAGGGCGAAGTCGGCGTCGCCTGCTCCATGGCGGCGGGCGGCCTCGCGGCGGTATGGGGCGGCGCGGTGCGACAGGTCGAGCGCGCGGCCGAAATCGGCATGGAGCACAATCTCGGCCTGACCTGCGACCCGGTCGGCGGGCTGGTGCAGATCCCCTGCATCGAGCGCAACGCCATCGGCGCGGTCAAGGCGGTGAACGCCGCCCGCCTCGCGCTCCGGGCTTCCGAAAGCCACAAGGTGTCGCTCGACCAGGTGATCGAAACCATGCGCCAGACCGGTCTCGACATGTCGCGGAAATACAAGGAGACAAGCGAGGGCGGGCTCGCTGTGAACGTGGTCGAGTGCTGACGGGCGAGGGTTGGCGGTCTTTTTCCGGCGGCGAGCCCTTTGCTCGGCTGAGGATGGGTGCTACATCGGCGCTTCGGATCGACGCGGACGTGGCGGAACCGGTAGACGCAACAGACTTAAAATCTGTCGAGGGCGACCTCGTGGGGGTTCGAGTCCCCCCGTCCGCACCATACCGGAGTTTTTTTCAAGATCGCCGTAAACCCCGAAAGGGACAGCGATTTTCCGGTTCAAACAGTCTATAAAGCCATCATCGCGAGAATAGGCTAATTTGTCCGTAAACGCCATTCTTAGTAATAGGCGCTTATGGGCGTAGCTGCCATTTTCCCATAGATTACAAGGGTTTGAAAAGAAGCCCCACGCTTGCTTGAACATTTCTTCAAATGGTTTTTGCGGTTCAAACACTCTGCCGCACCGTTGACGCATCACGGCTTTTTTCGTCTCCAACTTGCCGATCTGGTTTTCGTAAGCCGCGATCACCGACGGGACATCGGTAGCAAGCAAGCGTTCTGTCAGGCTTTCAATCTTGCGTTCAATGTCAGCGACTTCGCGCCCTAAAGCATCGCGCCTGTGTTCAGCGTCGCCGATGCGCGCATCCCAAAACCGCTTGAACATATCTTTTGCTAACTCGAACAGGTTAGGGGCCGGACGCAAGCGGCGGACAAGCTCTAAAAACTCGCCTTCGATCTTCTCACGGTTAATGCTCTTGCCCTTCATCGCGCAGCCGCGATTGTGGCACATGTAGTTTGGATAACGCTTGTTGCGGCCCTTATTCCATCCAGCGGTTAAGACGCCGCCGCAACATCCGCAGGTGACGAAGCCGCGCAACGGGAAATCCTGTGAGATATTCGCTTTGGCCGGAGCGAGGGATACGCCGTCAAGCCGCCGGTTTGCTTTTTCCCATGTGGCCGCGTCAATTAGCGGTTCATGCTGTGCGGGCTGCATGTGAATGCCTCTTGATTTAACGGACAGGAAGCCCGCGTAAGTATCGCGGCGCACCATGTCGATGACGGTTTGCAAACGAACCTCGCCGATTGTGTTACGCGGGAAATCCGGCTTGGTTTCAAGATAGCGTTTGACTTCAGTGGCCGAAGCAAAGCGCCCGCAAGCAAGTCCCTCAAACGCCTCGCGCACGTAAGAGGCAAGGGGTTCATCGGGCACAAGCATTTTGCCGCGCCCTTTGATAAGCGTGTATTTATATCCAACGGGCGGGTTGGCGGTGTAGTAACCGTCCTTCCATCTCGCGGCGAGGCGGTTACGGGTGGTTTCCGCGTTCTTCTTGCGTTGATGTTCTGCAAAAACCGCCTGTACCTTCTCAACTGTCCGGCTGTCTGCATCTTCGCGGAACTGAACGCTCGGACATTCCAGCACGCCCCCCGCCGCGATGACCGCTTCGCGCAAATCATCGTGAACGCGGGTGTCTCTGGCAAAACGGCTGATGTCGTCAAAGACCACGGCATAAGGATTTTCGGGCGTGGCGTGTTCGCGCAGAAACGCCAACAGGTCGCGCATACCTTCCCGTTCGAGATCGCCGCCGGACACGCCCTCGTCAATAAAGAAATCTTCAACGCTATAGTTTTTCGATTTTGCGTGATCGCGGCAGCGCGTAAGCTGGCTCTTGATGCCAGAGCCTTCCTTGACCTGTTTTTTAGAAGAGACGCGGGCGTACAAAACGCATTTTGCAATCTCGGGTGCGGTGTGTTGTTCTGATAAAAATGGATTCATGAATCTCTCTCTTTCGCCGCAGCGAAAAAGGCGGCATTCGGGTCAATAATATTGGTTGAATATTGCTCTAAGTATAGCGGATTTCCGGGGTTTTTAGAAGAAAAATCACCCGTTTTATCCCGCGTTTTCTTGCCGTCTTTACACGCAATTTGACCGGGCGCGATCCCGAAGCCGAGATCGACAAACCCCATCATGATACTTGCCAAAGCGGCTATGAGTTCGCGCTTCTGATCGTCGCTGATGTCGTAATCTGAGAGGTATTTTTCGTAATATTCAAAATCAATGGTGACGACTGGCGGGCCATCTGATTGATCTTTGTGCTGTGTTTTATGGGGTGCTGTCTTTTGTCTGTCTGCCTTTGTCCGTTCTTTCAATGCCTGTGATCCTTTTATCTCAAGAGCTATCCATAGTTTTCGTCCTTTCCTCTTCGCTTGAACAAAACAAGAACATCCTTATACGTTCTTTTTTTGATTTGCTCAAGAAGAATCTATTTTCCGGCCCGGCAGTCCGGGCCTACCTATCCCGTTCAGGTTCACGGCCCGCCGCTTTTTCTTCCTTGCGGATTTCGCTCCACATCTCGCGCAACTCGTCTATGCGATCCAGCGCCTTTTCGGAGATACGCGAAACCCGGAGCAATTCATTAGAGGAGAATTGATTGGTTTCGCGCCATTCGCCGTTTCTGTCCTTGTAGGAGCGCGCAATCGTTACATCGAATGCGCGTCCGGTCTTGCCGCTGTCGCTTTTATAGTCGCGGCCCCAGATGGTCGCTTTCAGGGCGCCATCGCGGATCGTGTCGTCCGGTCGTTTCGTCATAGGCTTGTCCTTTCATGCTGGTGACGATGGTATGAAATTGAAAAAAGGGTCAGCGCCGTTGAAACGTCATTTCAAAGGCGGGCGGCAAATCGTGATCGCGGATAAACGCGGCCATCATGGCGCGTTGCAGCCGGGCGTTCTGGCGCAGCAGAATGAAACGGTCCCATGCGTTCAGCCCGTCCGTGCGGCGCAACCTGGCGCGGGTCTGCGCAAGCGACAACACAAGGCTTTCGGCGTCTTGCGCGAGCGGCGGCATGGCGGGCGTATCGGCGGAAGGCGCAGGCGGCGCGGTGACGAGCGCTTCAAACTCTTCCGGCTCGTAAGTCTCGCCCTGATGCTCAATGACGACACTAGCAATGTCAGGCAGTTTTTCGCCCCGGCCGTAACTCCAGCCGTGAATCATGTCCTTGCCCGTTTCATCGAAAGTCGTAATCGGCGCAAGCACACGGTCCCACCCGGCGGCGATAGCGGCCTCGTTTTCAAGGCAGTTTTGAAAAAACCCCAGATCGCCGCCGCGCCCCGAAGGGCTTGCAACTCCGCGAGGGTGGGAATGCCAGAACCCGAGAACGTAAAGCCCGTTCGGTTCCCATTCGTTGAGCACCACCCAGTTCATCATGTCGGCGTCGATGTCCACATGCGCGCCGCCGCTCTGATAACGTCCGTTCTTTTTAAGCGGCGGGCAGAATTTAAACTCGGTAATCAGCATCGGATCATCGAGCCGACCGCCGAGGATCGCCGCCGTTTCCGGCGGGTGCTTGGCGATGGTTCGTTTGTAATCGCGATAGACACGCGGCGTCATGCGGATAAGATTTTTATCCATTGGATATGCTCCTTATGCGGTTAGAATTTCCCCGGTGCGAATGTAATGTTCGGTATAGTAAGACCACGCCCGCGCATCTTCTTTCGCTTGAGTGAAAGTGAGGGGCGGGATTTTGGTACAGACGTAATAGATAAGTTGCTGCCTGTCGTGGTAGCGGTGCGTCGCGTGATTAGTAGTCGATAAGCTTCCGTAGGAAGGGTGCGCCAGAATATAGATGCGGTAGCCCACGCCTATACGAAGCGCCTGAAACTCAAACAGCATCCCGTTCTTGTGAAACCCGATCCAGCCCGGCGGGCGCTTGCCGTATTGCGTAGGTTTGGCGTGCGTAGTCGGCTCTGAATTCCTATGCATAATCGCTCCGCAGATTTGCCTTAACAGCGCAATGAAAGACCCTGCATGTGCAAGCGCTAGTTTAAAAAGAACAAAGACCGAAAGCGTCAATACGCCGCGAATGATAAGGTCTTCCATGCCTGCATTCCGATTGCGCCGCCGCGTCCCGCTTCACTGGAACGCAGCGGCTGGTTTATGTTTTCAGGCCGCGCAAAGACGGCCCACCGATACGGGGCCTTTGCGTTCGCTCTGCGCGGGAACCCGTGCGGAACGCTCTGTATTGAGAGTTTCACGGACTTCCTCGAAATTAGCGTCGATCACGGGATCGTAATGCTCCATTTGAACGCCGCTTTGCGCTGGGCGGCGAGTAGTTGAAAACGGTTTGACATTGCTCATGCCTGTTTTCCTTTCGGTGCGCCGCAATCATCTGACCCCGTTGCGGCGTCGGGGCTGGCGCCACAATCGGCGCATACAAAGCCGGGCGGTAAGTCACGCGGCCATTGTCTTGAGGTAAAAAGACCGAAGCCTTGCGGCGTATCGGCGAAGGCTTCATCGCCTGCCGCGGCGTAAGCCGGGTCGATCCGCGTAATCAGCAGCGGGTTTTTGATAAAGCGCCGGGCAAGGTTGGGATTGCCTAGTGAAGAACCGGCGCGCATATGCAACAGCGACACAATCAGATGCCCGAGCAGTGCATTACGCAGTTCGGCCTGAAAGATTTGCGAATTGATTTTCGCCGGGTCCTGATAGCCGTTTGCAAACGCCTGATAACGCGGGAAGGTGTAACAGCGCTGGCACCCGCGCCCGGCTTCAACAGCGTCCCTGAACGTGCCGACGATCTCGACGGCGGACCCGTTCGGATAGCCGCCTGCGAAAATCATGTCGATCTTGCGCTTACAGGCGATACGGTTCAGCCCGGCCTGCACCATGAAGTCATCGGTCATCGCCAGAACGAGATCGCAGCCGAACATCCGCGCTGCGTGATCGGCCCGCAAGGATTCCACCTTGCCGACAATCGGCGTCACCTTGCATTCGGGATTAATGGCGGCGATTTGATCGGCCAGCGCATGAACCTTGTAGCGGCCTGTTTCATGTACGCCATAGGCTTGCGTCGCCGGGTTGGTTGCCGACACCGTATCGAAATCGCAAATGGTCAGTTTGCCGATGCCGAGCCGGGCGAGATTGACATAGAGGCTGGCCGCGCCGCCCGCTCCGATCCCCGCAATGGACGCCCCGCGCATCACCTCCAGATCAATCAACCCGTCAAGACGTTTGAAATCAATCATCGCCGCCCCCTGTATTTTCCGTCACAGGCGCGTGGCGGTTTGAATCATCGAGATAGGCGTCGCTTAACTGCTCGGCATAGGGATAGATTTCATACCACGCGGCTTTCTCGGTCAGGACGAGACCGGGCAGCGCCTTGCATTCGATGATCACCTTGTTGTCCATGTCCCCGCCCTCGAAAACGAGTTCGGCTACATGCAGATTGGGAACCTGTGTTTCCGATATGCTTCTGGCGACACTGTTGGGACTGGCGGGGTTATCGCTGAAGGATTGCGTAAAGACGGCCTTGACGCCGGATTTTTCGCTGAGTTCCCGCGCAACCTCGTAAGGCGGCGACAGCCAAATATTCGTTCCCGCCATCGCCTCAATGTCCTTGGCGAGCGTCGCGCCGTAGCGGTCAATCGTCGCCTGGCGCGATTGCGTCATGGTCACGGTGCGGATTTTACGCTTGCGATAGGCCCGCAGGCATTTAATCAAGATCCGGCTCTTGGGGATTTGCGAAAATTCATCGGCCAGAACGAGCGTGTAGCGATTGCCCGACGCCCCGGCGATCCGCTCGATCATCGAGGACAGCATAAGCGAGATATACGCCCCGCCGCTTTCCAGCTTCGTGCCGTCGATCATCAGGTAAACATCAAGCGGCGCAGCGCCGTTCTTGGCGTCCGCCGGATCGAAACTGGACAGGCGCGTGACCCCGTCATAGGGCGAACCCGGTTCAAAAATGCTCAGCGGTTCGCACGCCTTTTCAAATTTCCATTCAAGCTGTTTAAAGGCTTCGGCGTTCAGTTCCGCTTGCAGCTTGAGCACCCGGCGAAGCGGATATTCTTCGGAGGCGTTCGCGCCAATGTCGTCCAGAATGTCCTGAACGGCGCGCATGAGGAAGCGGTAAAGACCGCCGGGGAAACACTGGTCCGGACGGTCCTTGCCGAGAAAGACCAGCGCCATGGCGGCGATTTCACGCGCCGCGATGTCGATCCATTCGCTCGATGAGCCTTTTTTACCCGGCGTGTCGGGCACGAGGATGAAAGCAAGATCACGCGCAAGCTCGATAGCGCCGTGAACGTCCCTTATCATGAGCGCCGCAACGATCGGATCGAACGGATTATAGAACGAGGTTTGCAGCCCATAGAGACTGGCCGCGTTCAGAAAGACGGAGCGATGCCCGCGGCTTTCCCGGTACGGCGCAACGCCCCGCGCATACTCGCAATCGACATCAATGAAAACGGCGCTGCCCTGCCACTCGGCAGCCATCGGAAACCCCGCCGACATGGACTTTTGCGAGCCGGGACCGCCTGTGATGTTAATTGGCCTGTCCGAGTTGTCGTAAATTAAATCACCGTCGATTTGACCAACAGGAAGACCATGCGGGCCGCATTCGAGCATCCCGGCCTTGATCGCGTCTTTCAGCATCGCGAGTCGCCCTCTGGACAGCGCCCCGGATTTTTCCATGGCCCTGATCGCCCGGTTCGCCTGCCGCGATTGCCGCCGCAGCCGCGCCGCCGGGTTGCGCGCCCCCGCCTCATTCATCTGCTTAAAGAGATATTTGAACATTACCCGCGCCCCCTGTTCCGAGGGTGGCGGCCTGCGCGGGCTTTATAGACCTTGCCGTTCGGCGCGGCGCCCGTACTGCGTTCGCGCAGCCTGCGGGCAATTAGCGACGACAGCCTTTTAAAGCCCACGCCGTAAACATGCGTGACATCATCATGGGTCAGCGCCCCGGCGATCATCCAGACCGCAAAGAAGCCCGGCCCGTAGAACCATGCCACGCCCCATGCTTCCCAACCGGGCAAGAGCGTCCCGCCGTAATGCGCCCCCGACACCAGCCCGGCCATGGGCGATAACGGCCACGCCAGCGCCTTCCCGACAAGGTTATGATAAGGACTGGCCGAAATCGCGATGGCGAAAAACAGCCCCGCAACGCTCAGGATCGGCCCGGCGACGATGAACCCGAGGCGCAGCGCTTCGTCTGTGGTCATGACTGCGCCCCTGCGTCATAGGCAAAGGCCGCCATAGCCAGCAGCGCGAGCGCAACGCCGAGACCTTGCATCGGCCTGATGCGTTCGCCGAAAACGAACGCGCCAACCAGCACCATCAGGCAAAGCTGGCCCATTGAAGATACGACCATGCCGAAGCCAAGGCCGCGCCGGAGAACTTCAAGAAAAGCGAGATTGGCCAACAGATATGCGGCCAGCGATATGGCGAGATCGGCGGGAACGCCGAAATCTGTAAAGCGCTTGAGGTATACGCCCCCAAACGCAAACAGCATGATGCACCCGATTATGCGGAGTGCCAGATAAAAGTCCATTGTACCGTCTCCAAGCGTTACTGCGGGAAACGGTGCGCACCGCGACGCGCTATGCGTCAGGAATGATCACTTGAAAACGAAATATAGGATTGTGCAATCCTAGTCAATAGGGTTGTGCAATCCTAGTGAGGCGGTTTAGGCTCACCTTCGGAAATCACTTTTTCTGCTTCCTTAAATTCTGCTTCCATTAACGCCCTCAAGATTGAATTAACGTGCGAGAAGTGCTGATCCGATTTTGCTTTCGTTTTCAGCCATTCAACAACATCAGGTTCAAAGCCAACATTTGACCGGACCTTTTTTTTATATCCTGAAGACCGGGCAGGTGTGCCCATAACTGCCCGTGAAGAAATTTCATCTGCCCGACTAAAAATTCCTCTGAGGGCGTCCCTTATACTGTACTTGTCATAATCTTTTTTCAACTCTTCTAAAGCTTTATTAAATCCAATTTCTGCTTTTTCAATATCTTTTCTAGATGCTTTCCTCCATTTATTATACTTGAAATTATCACTTAATGAAGAAAAATATCGCCACAAATGACCCCTTAGCATTTCTTGGGAACTCTGGGCGTCTCCTTCGTATAGACTTCTTTGTGCTGTTTTGGATGCGTCTAAAAAAAACCTTGTGGAGGGCGGCAGTTGAACACTACTCGTTTCATGTACATTTTCACGCCCTAGTTTTCTGGTCTGCTTTGTTTTTCCCCTTTTTTCTTTTGGGGCTGGTTTTTCGGGTTCTACGTTTTTGGGCATATTTCGCACTCCGGAACTTACAGCGCATGTACTAATGTCAGTATGGAAACCTTACAACACTTCTTTAGTTACTTGGGATCATAGGCTTTTGTATACGCTCTGTCTAGAAAGCCAGCGGCTAAAACATCTCGTAAGTTATTGATTTTAAATAGAGGTTTTGTGAGGGCATGAATGCTAAAAGCGTCTCACTGTTGCCCTTAAACTCGATCCTCGAAAAACCACCCTATCGGCACCTTCATGGCGTTAGCGAGTTCATAAAGCTGGGCGGCGCTGATCCGGTTTTTGGCGGTTTCGTATTTTTGTATTTGCTGGTGTTCAACACCTATAAATAGGCCAAGGGCCGCCATTGAAATGCCGAGCGCATTGCGGCGCTGGCGCAGGCGCTTGCCGATCCTGTAATCAATGTGGTTCGGCTTAAAACGCGGCATCCCTAAGCTACCTCTAGCCCGTAGCGCTCAAAAGCCCGCTGGATCGTCACGGGGGAGACCCGGTAGCGGGCCGCGACCTGTGCAAGCGCCACGTTTTCCTGCGTTACCAGTTCATAGGCTTTGAGAACGCGGCGCTTTTTCAGCTTGTAAGGACGGCCCAGATGTTGCCCGCGCTTCTTTGCCGCCGCCATCTTGTCCCGCGTTCGGCGCGAGATAATCGCCCGCTCATATTCGGCGTCCGCCACATCGTAGATGAAACGCTTTCGGCCTTCTGGGGTACGGGTGTCCATTTCTTGATAGATCGACAGAAAATGAATGCCTTCCTTGTGCAAACCATCGAGGAATAACAAGCCCTCAATGGTGGAGCGGAACGCCCGATCAATGGTGAGGACAACAAACACGTCCCCCGGCCTGAGCGCGGCCCGCGCTTCTTGCAGGCCGGGACGGTCCTTCGCCACGGCTGAGGTGGCTGCGTCGGTAAAAATGAAGTTCTTTTTGCAACCCGCTGCTTTGAGCGCATCGGTGTACTGGTAGAGCGTTTGCTTGTCGGTTGACACCCGCGCATAGCCCACGCGCCGCCCATGTTCGTTCGGTGGAAAAAGCCCGATCATAGCCGACTCCTCATGCTTTCAAAAGGGAACCCTTTTGTCTGAGCGCATGAGCGCGGTTTTGCGGCTTGAGCAAATGGCAGACTCCCCCAAAAATAAGCGTCTTTCAAGTATGCTGTAATCATTTTCAGTTATTTTATCCTATCAACATAAGGGTTCCCTTATGTTGACATTAAAATATTCGTTATTGGCAATATTGATTTTCCTCTTGACTGGACTTTATCCACAGATCGCCATGTCCGAAAACACTGAAACCTTCAAGTCATCGGAATTTATATCGTGGCAACGCGACAGCCAGGAATACTTTATCCGCATATCAATCGGCATGGCCGTATTGATTGCCGATCAGAACGACAAGGCCCAAGCGGCCTGCCTTAGTGATTGGTTCGGCAGAGATGAAGCAGCAGCATACAACCGGATACTGGAAACCATGAAACGATTTCCCGACTATCACCCTCGGGGCGTTATTCTGGCCGTTGCCGAAAAGCAATGCGGGCCGTTCATATATACGGGACGGTAGCTTAAAGCGTTGGTTTATCTATAGGCGCAACGCCAGTGTTGGCCGTGAACATATCCGGCGCGGATTGCTCTAATTCGCGCTGGATTAACGGGATCGAATGCCCTGAAATGTCATGTTCAAGTTTGTCCATTTCTTTCCGCGTGATCGGGGTTTCTTCGTCTTCATAGCGGTCACGCGCCGCGCCGAGCACATCGCTTTGATAGCGGCGGATGTCGTCAACATCCTGTTTGCGCCGGCGGTAGTCCGCATAGCCCGGCGCATCATCGGGCCAGATGATCCCGGCGGCAAAATCCGGGTCGAGCCGTTCGCCGTCTACGGCCCAAACATGACCGTTTGCATCGCGGAAGATCGCCCGCCCGTCCGGCAGTCTTACGGCCCGGCCCATGAGATCATCGAGTGCCGCGGTTGCCTTCGCCAGTGCTTTTTCAGCGGCGGTTTCGTAGCGATCCAGAAGACCGCCAAAGGCGCTGTAGCGGGCCGCGTATTCCGCATCCTGCAACGCCAGATCAAGGGCGCTGAGCGCCGAGCCGCCTTTAAGCCCTTTCGCATAAAGGCCCTTGTCGCGGCCCTTATGATTGTGATTGGAGCCGTCCCCGGTTTCCAGCCCGGCAAGCGCCCGTTGGCTGCGCTCAAAATCCTCGGCGTTCGCCTTGGCGTTTTGAAGCCGGGCGATGAATTTGTACTTCGTTTCGTCTGGATAATCGCCGGAGGTCATGCGCGACCCCTGCTGTCTGAAATCCCGCGCTTGCCTACAGCCAAGCGGCGAAAGCGAATAGCAGGACTATTCGCTTCGTTCACGGACCCGCGCCCCGGTGTATCCCGCCACACCCGAAATTCAACGATACTAAAAACACACGCCCCGTTTTTCATGAATTACAGTATACGGAATACTCATGAAGGAATTGTTAACCTTTTGCGCGGCGCAGCATTAGCCCGTCTGACGCTGGCTGCGCAGTTCAACGGGTATCTTTTTCAACAGGTCGAGGGCTTCAGGGGTTCCTGAAGCGGCGGAGCGGGTCAGCCACTTCAACCCCTTGGCCATGTTCTGCTTGACGGGCCAGCCGTCGATATAGGCGCAGGCGAGACGGTATTGCGCAATAGGCTGTCCCTGCATGGCGGCGCGTTCCCACCAGCTTAACGCGGTCATTTCGCTGGCTTCCGCGCCGAGGCCCTTTGCATACATGGAGCCGAGGGCGTTTTGCGCGTCCGCGTTGCCTTTCAGCGCCGCCAGATGCAGCCACTTCATCGCTTCCTCATGGTTTTTAATCACGCCCAGCCCGTCGCGGTAACACCACCCCAAATGCCATTGCGCCACGCCGTGGCCTTGTTCGGCGGCGAGATGAAACCACTTCACCGCTTTGCCGTAATCAACCGAACCAAGACGGCCTTGCGCATATAACAGCCCCATGTCGCATTGCGCCGCCGTTTGTCCCTGCGCCGCCGCCTTGCGCCACCATTTCACCGCCTGTTTGTAATTCTGCGCAAAGCCGAGGCCGTTGGCGTACATCCAGCCGAGATGATATTGCGCTCGGGCGTTGCCTGCCTCTGCCGCTTCGCGGATTGCCGAAATGGCCTGTTTCACCCCCGGATTACTACTTTTCATCGGGTTTTCTCGTTTTGAGTTTGCAAAGGATGCTTTCCCACCAGACGGGCAAGCCGATCATCAAAGGCGGAAGCCAGCGCCGCCATTGCAGCGGCGAGGCCCGCCACATACGCTTTGCGATTTTCCGCTCTTCAGGCCCAAGGGCGCGGGCGTAAATGCTGGTGACAGCAATATCCGAATGGCCCATCCAGCCGCATAGCTGTTTGAGATCGACTCCGGATAAGAGGGCGCAAACCCCGTAGCCATGCCGCAAGCCTTTCGGGCAGCAATGCGGGCCGGGCGGGATCTTCGCCAGCGCCATCAGGTCTTTCACCCAGCGATAAGCGGTGTTCCGCGTGACGGGCCAAAGCCGCCCCTGATCCGATCCATCTTGCGGATCGAGTCTGAAGGTGCGGAGAAGGTCAACGATCAGCGTGTAGGGCACGGGCACCGTGCGAAAGACGATCTGCCCGCGCTTCTTGAGCGTGCGAAAAACGATGGCGCGGCCCCGAATGTCGATCTGCGCCGGGCGCACCGCCAGCGCTTCGGAAATCCGGCACCCTGTATGGATCAGCACCAGAACGAAGGTCCGGCGGACCGGATCGGCCTTTGAAGCCGTCCAGATGAGAGAGTCGCGCTCCTGTTCCGTGACGTATTTTCGACGGCCCAGACCGTCATACAGCGATAAACTCGATTCACGCGACAAGCGACATTACCCGGCAGTCTCAATCAAAAATCTCCCTTGGCCCATAAAGCGCGGGTTTCCCGCATTTATGACCCAATTCGATATTCCGTATTGCCGCCGGGAGGCTTGAGACTGGCCGGGGGTTTCAGCCCGTTTTGGTCCAGTGTGGCGCTCAAACCACTACGGAAAAATAATCACGAAAGCCGCATTGCCACAAGGAAAAATACACTCTATCGAATAATGTATCTATGCAGATAAAATAGAGTTTTCACCGTAATCAAGCCTAGTTTTACGCCCGCCTTGCTGCACAGAAGCGCGGCAAGCGTTCATACTCCCGACTTTCTGATAACCCTAAACATACCCGCGTATGACCGTCTTGCGGCTCAGGATTATATTCCCTATACAGAACATATAGTGAACATCATATTTAAGGAGTAAGCCATTGTCAGTAGAATATTTAAGCATCAACGGCGGGGAACTGGTTCCCGTCAGAACCGTCAAGAAGATCGGCCCCGTCACCGATGAAGACCGGGAATCCCTGAGCGCACTTAATAGCCGGATCGACGCGGACCGCTTTCACAGCCGCATCGACTATGCCGACAAAACTAAAAATTATGTCCCGGAGAGCATTGACGATCTTGCCGCGCAAGGGCTGGCCTTGGTGACGATTGATGATGAAAACGGCGTGGCCGTTCCTGCCGACAACATCAAGAAAGCCAAGAACCTCACCGATGAGGATCGGGCGCGCTTTGAGGCCAGTACGGGTAAGCCCATGAGGGCCGACTATCTGGCCCGGATCGAAACCCGCGCCGGGGCCGTGCTGGCGACCTTGCGGGCCGATATGGTCATGAAGCGCATGAGCCAACCTTACAGGGCGGCGACGGGAGCACAGGCGGCAGAAACCCCGGCGGAGCCAAGCGAGGACGCGGACCCCGCCGCCTACAGGTCAGCCGCCGAGGCTTACGACATCGGTTAAGGATTCGCCCGCGCGATCCTCTTCTATGCGTGTGTGAAGGAAACAGGCCGGAGCGATCCGGCCTGTTTTACGAGAAAAATCGCTATCTATTTGTAGTTTTCATTGTCAATACATGGAAATATAAATTTATGTTCGACAAGTGAGAAAAGCCTGTTTATAGACCTGCACGTATAGATTTGGGGGATAAAGTGAAAATCAAACTTGTTGGGTTATTTGTTATTTGCTTGGCGATTAGTTCATGCTCGTCGAGTTTTCCGGGATTTTCGACGCGCTATAACGACGATCGAATAAACGGTAGCTATGGCTATATCCCTTTAACCGGACTTTCCGTTGATCAAAACCGCAAAGCCGATAGCTGCAAAGAAAATCCTGAGTGGAAACCTATTCTTCAGGCTTTACCGAACATCACATCACGGTTCGCTCTAGCGAATATTCAGGCTAATGGGACTATTTCTTTTGGCGCCTCCCAAACGACGGTTGAGGGACAGCGCTACCGTGCGGTTGTTGATTACATAAATGTCGACACTGTGCCCTTCACTGTTGCTATAAGTGCCGTAATTGATGAGAAAACCGTCCCGCTTAGTAAAGCGCTTAGAGATGTCGAACAAGATCCATCGTTATTTATATCGAGCTACAATCTCGACTTCGTTGGACAATACGAAGAAAAGACAGCGCGAGAAACTTTTGAAAACAATGAGCAATCCATTGTAACATTCCCAGTTTATGTTGGAATCGGAATGCGATTAACGGCTGAAATCGATGCCCTTAAAGGGAAGGTTTCATTGTCTGGACTTTCTGCTATCGCAGCGGAAGCGTCAGCAGGAAAGTTAACTGGATTTATGACTTCCGAAATGATCGGGATAAATGGTTCAGCAATCGCTGTCTCACTTCCTATACCTAGCAAAATAGATCAGACTACGGTTGAAAGTGGCATCCTTGCAATCGGTGCCAGCCGTGCCGCCTTCTTAGCTCCAGACCGTGACCCAAAGGAAGTTACGCTTACCCCCCAGGTGGTAGGCTTATACAGCCCCGTTGGTACCGATCCACAACTCGTCAACGCAATATACTCCCTTATGGCAAAAGAAAGAGTCGAATGGCGGCGCCCCTGCCAAGAAGCAAACTCACCTGCGAAAAGCTAACCTACTTATCACTGTCTGGCCCCGATCATTTAGGCTATTTTCTCATATAGTTTCCGGAACCCACAAGCGCATGAGCCAGCCTTACCGGGCCGGTGCCGCGCCACAGGCAACAGAGGCTCCGGTGGAGCCTTGCGAGGACGTGGACCTCGCCGCCTATTAATCAGCCGCTGAGACTTACGACATCGGATAAGGATTCGCTCGCGTAAATCCTCTTCTAAGCGTGTGTGAAGCAGGCAGGCTGGAACGATCCGGCCTGATTTTTGTTTACTAGCCTAAGAAGCCTCACCACTAAAGGCAATTAGCTTGAAGCACACATAGCTAAACGGCTAAATAGTGTTTAGCTATTTTGAATCATATCAGACAGAATGAAGAAAAGCTGTGAACCAGATAAACCCTGCTTCAGCGCCTAGCCTTCCCCAAATCCCATACATTAAATCGATTTCTGTAAAAGGATTTCGTGGCTTCTCCACGCTTCAAACCTTAAACTTTGCAAAACCAACAGGTGTACCGGGAAGTGGGTTGACGATTATCGTTGGACCTAACAACTCTGGTAAATCCAGCGTTATTGAATCAATCACGGCAGTGACACAGCACGTAGGCCAGCCGCCGACCTTTAGCGAGGGAAAGAGAAATCGATTTGCAGATTCAAAAGTGATGATAGAAATCACGGATGGGCAAGATGTAAAACAAACCGTAGTCACAGTTGCGAGCGGTGGAAGCGAAACTACATTTAAGGGCAAAGAGACCAATCCGCGGCCAAATCAGATATTTGTGTTACCGTCACGTCGGACATTTGCACCGTTTTTCGGCAAAAGCGAAAATGCGCGATCAGACTACATAGAGCAACAACAACGATTACAAGACACTAGAGGCGGGCAATCAGATTTTTCGCAACGTATATTCCACATCAATAATAAGCCTGAAAAGCGCATCGCTTTTGAAGCTGACTTGGAAAAAGTTCTGTACCCGGTTCCAGATTGGACGATTGAGCAGAGTGAGCAAGGGCAATACTACCTGAAATATACTAATCAAGGACAATCCCACAGTAGCGACGGACTGGGAGAAGGTTTGGTCAGCACATTCTTTATAGTCGATGCACTTTATGATTCCGAGCCAGGAACGATGATTGTTATCGACGAACCTGAGCTTTCGCTGCATCCACAACTTCAGGCAAGAGTGCGTGACTATCTCGTCGAAAAGTCAGCTGACAGACAAATCGTCATATCAACGCACTCACCAAAGTTTATAGATTGGTGGGCAATATCAGCGGGCGCAAAAATTGCGCGAACTGCTATTACTCAAAATGGTGTTACTCTGTACGAGCTCAGTGACACTACGAGGGATAGAATCATAAGTTTTTTGTCCGATATGAACAATCCGCATGTGCTCGGATCAGATGCAAATGAAGTCTTTTTTCTTGATGACAAAGTTGTTCTTGTGGAAGGCCAAGAAGATATTCTCTACCTACCCCGCGCTTTGTCTGACCTCAAGATCGAACTGAATGGTTCTTTTTATGGCTGGGGCGTTGGTGGAGCCGACAAAATGAGCATAATTGCTTCGATCTTGAAAGATTTAGGATTTTCAAAGGTGGCAGGCATACTTGACAATGATAAGAGAAGCACGGTTGCGCCTCTTCAAAGCGAGTATCCTGACTTTCATTTTGTTGCACAGCCCGCTGATGATGTGCGGAACAATCCAGCGCGGCAAAAACCAGACAAAACCACTTTGCTAACTACAGGTAATAAATCCGTCGCGCCTGAATTTCGGGATGAAACCGAAAAAGTGTTCCACGAGATAAATGACTATTTTCGTTCAAGCTCATGATTTCAACATGGTTTTAAAAAGCCTGCTCAACCCAATCAAGCCACGCCGACAAACCAAATGACGCCTAGTGCCGAAATTCAATCTTTATGAGCGACGTTTTTTCGACACGCGAACTTGCTTTCGGATTTTGGCTATGTGTCGCGCTATCGTATGTCTTGTCTCAAAGTGCTTTCCGAAACCTTCTGATCGGCCTTATAAAGCACGGATTGCATAAAAGGCTTGTCAAAGTTTACGCGATCACATTTTTCTACATTGCGTTTATCGTTTTTCTGCTTGCCCAAGTTGGCGTTTGGAATCTTGCCCACCTCAAGAGTACGATTATTTGGGGGATTTCTGTTGGCTTTTTGTCACTTTTCAAAATCAATCTTCACAGAAAAGCGGAGGATTTCAGTTATTTCAAGGAAGTTATAGCGGACAATCTAAAGCTGATTGTTGTGATCGAATTTCTAATTTCAACTTATACGCTTAACCTTTGGGCTGAATTATTACTTTTGCCGTTTGTAACAGTGGTAACTTATCTAATTGAGTTTACAAAAGGAAAGACTGATTTAAAGCTCGCCCATACTGTTTTTACAAATATCGCCGCCTTACTAGGTGCTGGCATAATAATCTATGTGCTTTGGCGATTGTTTTCGGACTTCTCATCTTTTATCAGCACAAAAACAGTCGCTGATTTTATGTTACCGCCCATTCTCACATTTTTGTTTTTACCTTATCTGTACGGGCTGGCAGTTTACTCCATTTATGAAACGACATTTTCAGTCATCGGAATTAAAATCAAAGATCCCAAGGTAAGGGACTATGCTCACTTCGCATCAATCATGGCTTTTGGTCAAAACGTCAAATTGCTCCGGAGATGGCAGCACGATACCTTACTCTTGAACCCTCAATCAAAAAGTGACGTAAGGCACTCGATTCGCGACGTATTTCGTCGTCATGAGAAGGAAAAAAATCCTCCTGTTATTCCTTTTGAAGAAGGCTGGTCACCATATTTGGCGAAAGAGTTTCTTGCTGACCATGGTTTAACTTCAGGAGAGTATCAAAGAACAGCACTTGAACTCCCGGACTGGTACGCAAGCTCTAACCATATTGATCTGAGCGCCGGGGGTCTGCCAAATCATATTTCATATACAATTGATGGCGACGAAGATATTGCCAAACAACTTCAACTCACGCTGAATATTAACGAGTGTAAGCACGCGGATGCTGGCACTGAAACCTTGCTCAGACTCGCTGAGGCGCTTTGTGCAAAAGCTCTCGCACGAGAAATGCCGCTGGAGTTGAAATCCGCCATACTGCGATCCAAAGACGCATCCCAAACAGTACGTGACAAAAATGTCTCCTTAGAACATGAGCACTTTCAGGGGGGAGTTGAAGGATACACAGCTTATTTCAAGGTGGGATACTATCGACCGAGCTATATGAATGCTTACCCAGAAACGAGCGATCTAAAATGAGTTAATGAAGCCTCATCTTTGTATCCGTGATGTTTGTATAACAGAGCTTCATAGATGTTTCCCGCTCCGCGCAAGATAGTGCGTGGTAGTACCACGCAATCTTGTTTAAGAGAGGCTCTCCGGCCTCTCGTTAAAAATCTCTCTCAGGGAAACCCTAAAGCGCCAGAGGCGCTAAGGGTTTCGGTTGACGCATAAAGGCCCACGGGGGCCTTTATGCGTCAATTGATGCGCTGATTGTTGCTTGTTGCGTTACGCAATACAATATGCTACATTAGATTATGGAGATCAGGAACATCCGCCATAAGGGCCTGCGGGGCCTTGTCGAGAAAAACAGCGCTAAGGGCCTGCCCGCAGATTATGTCGATAAGATCACCGACATTATGGCGTTCCTCATCGAGATCGAAGACATCGACGAGGTGATGACGCTCCAGAAGTACAAACCGCATTTGTTAAGCGGGGATCGCGCCGGAACCTATAGCCTGCATGTCACGGCGAATTGGCGGATCACCTTTAAGCACGATGCAGACGAAAACGAACTGTATGACGTGGATTACGAAGATTACCACTGAATACGAAAGGAGTATGAGTTATGGCGATTAAAATAGGCATGAAGCCCCCACATCCCGGCGGCTTTATCAAACGCTCGGTGTTGCCCGATGGGTTATCGGTTACGGACGCAGCGGAAGTTCTGGGCGTAGGTCGCCCTGCTTTATCTAATTTGCTGAACGAAAGAGCTTCACTCTCGCCAGAAATGGCGTTGCGCGTTGAAAAGGCGTTCGGCGTAAAAATGGACACGCTCTTGCGGATGCAGGCACGCTATGATGCTTATCATATGCGCCAGCGGGAAGGCGATATTAATGTTGGAAAATACGTGACGGTTTGAAAATGAAAAACATTGGCCCCAGTATTTAGGCTAGATTGTTAAAACCCGCCATCTTGAAAGTATAGATATTCTAAAATTTTGTCACTTTCCCGTTATATTTGTAATGTTTAAATTAATAGGGAAAAGATAGAGCGTTCGTTGCGGTTAACGAGGACGATGACGTGGCGCTGACAGAGCACTTACTCGACGAAATTTATTATTACTTCTTGCTACGCAACTCTCACGAACAAGGGTTGTCTGCAATCGCAAACATGCTTGATGCAAACGCGGGGGCAATAATCATTGTTGAGGACGGGACTCCATCCATGGCAACGACGTATAATATAGCGATGGATTCTTTTTCCCGATATCAAGCTGACTTGCACCGTCAGGACCCAATTCATCCTTTGATACAGGCCGGAAAGGGACCAGTCATCCACCTACTGGCTAATTCAGATAGTCGTGAGTACGAGCGCTCCGACTACTATCAGTATATGCACAAGCCAAGCGATATTCATGATGTACTCTGCTTAGACATCCATTTGCCTGATAAGACTATAGGCATTTCCCTGACCAGACCAAAAGGAGAAATGTTTCTCGGTAAGGATGTCGAATTGGCAAAAGAGATACTTCCTCATCTAAATCGCGCATTTCGATTATTGAGTGTTAAGCGCTCGGAGGGGGCAGACCATCAGGGTTGGCGTGATAGGTTTGGTTTTACCGATAAGGAAACGGCGATTGTTGAACTCATTCACAAAGGGAAAAGCTACGCGGAAATCTGCAGCATGCTTTCAATAAGCAACAATACGATCAAGTGGCATCTCAAGAATGTATTTCAAAAGACAAGTGTAAATAAACTTGCCGCGCTTATCGCCAAAACAGGAAAATATGACTAGGTGAGTTTAGAGGGCCAAATCGTGCGGATATTCCGCCGCAATTCTTACCTGGGCAGGTTTATGGCTAAATATACAAAGCAAATAAGTATTGAAAGATCCGACTATAAAGCTGACGTCTGCAAAAAATAGTTTCACACCACCCCACAGGGTGGGGCTTCCCTAAGGTAACAGGCTTAAGTCCGCATCACTCCACTCTTGCAACCAAATATCGTTGCATAGCTACCCAGATAGGAAAAATATGCGGTACATGAACAAAATACTTCAATCGGCTCTGGTCAGCCTCTTCTTGGTTTCAACTTCGGTCAGCGCATACGCGCAAAATCCTTCGCCATTTGACGACCCTTTGAAATTCAGTTCTCCCACACAAATTGACCCAAGAAGTGGTGGAGCCGGAAATGGCTTCGTCGCAGAAATTGCAGTCAATAGAGGGTTCTACGCCTTCAAGCTGTCAAATAACGGCGTGCCGTCTGAATGCCCCACCGGGCATTTTTATATCACCGACATCAACCCACACCAGGACGCGATGCTTTCGCAGTTAATCTCGGCAAAAGTATCCGGACTATCGGTCAGCGCGATCCGATATCGGAAAAGCCTCGACAACGGCTACTGCCATCTGACGCAAATTAATACTCTTTGAAGAGTCACCACACTGTTTAAATGTGAAATTCATCATTGGGCGTAAAGCCAACTCAACATTGGGGACAATCGTGAAATTGATACGAGATTCCTTAAATACCCTCGTCATTGCTGCCTCTGTGTTTTCTTTAGCGGCTTGCAGTGGAGCGAGCACAACAGAAGAAAGTACTGCGGAAGAAGAAGCAGAGCGTGCAATCGACCCTCAGGCCGAATTAGCGGTTATTTCCAGCATACCGACCCAACCTGTAGAAATGAGCCCGACACCGGACGAGAGAAGAGAGCTGCTTGCAAATGCTGTTGCTCTTCCGCTCAGCCCTGCCGAAATCATCTCTGTATATCCGGTTTCGCGTATTTGGGTCGTAGATTTTTATCAGCGCGTCGAAGCAGATAGTCTTGCGAATGTCATAGTGGAATGTACCAATGATTTTCTTTGCTCTGAGTTGCTTGATGCAGTTGCTACATACTTCGGAATACCGCCTGAAGTTCTTCTGGGAATCACATCGACCGCAGATATTTTATCCTCAGCAGAAAACTTATTCGTATACGATTCAGCTAATTTGATCAGGTATACCGGCGGCGATCAAGGACCAGAAGACTTTTACTTTCGGATGGAGACCCCTGCAGGATACAAAGCGTGCAAGGCGCACCCTCTTAACGTATCCCAAATTGGACAAGGGCACTTCTCAATGCAGGTATCAGCCGATGAAGCTAGAGCATACATGTATCTAAAACGGCTGGATCTAGGCGATAGAGATTCTCGGGCTCAGGGACAAGCAATCATAGAAATTGTTCGAGAAGACCGCTATTTTAACCTCATAGAGACTGGTTATTGTTCGATCAGTGAGGAACCATCCTTAATTTGGGATAGTTCATTCTAGTAAGAAACAGTCCGCTCCATTGGGGCGGATTTTTTTGTTTTAGTGAAGGGCCGGATCAAACCCATCAAGCCAGCAAACGGGGGAAACAGGCGCGGGGCGGAGAGCGCAGCGCATACCCGCCCGGTTTGCAGCCGATTGGAATGAACGCGGCCCCGGCGCGGGGTGAAGGCCGCGTTCATCCCAATCGAGACAGCAAACCTCTTGCCGGGAATACTAAAAGCCTAAAGGCTTAAAGACGGGCCTCGCCGTCTGTTGATCCGCTCGGTTGTCCGGCGGCGTGAAGCCTTTAGCTGTGCATTCGCAAAACGGGCGCCGCTGGCCATGATGCTTTCAATTTCAGCCATCGCCGCCGCATACCGCGCATCCTCAACACTTTGCGCGTGCCTCCCGTCCCGCGCCGCTTTCTTGGCCTTCATAATCGAATTATCCAGCCAAAATGTGTCCGCGCCGCGCACGGATTTTGCTATATCGGCCTCGCGCTGCAAACGTCTTTCATCCTCTGGAAGCATGGTTTTTCCGTTCTAACGTTCAGGTGATGGGCCGCGCCGCTGCGTTCGGCCCCTTGTACAGGTTTTGGGCTTTGGTTTCGCGGCCTTGTTAAAGACCTCATCCCGTAAGGCTTGGAGGGACTCCGCTTTTTTCAATTCAAAGGCTGATTTGTCGGCGGCAATCTCGCGCCGTTGCTCGATATGGCGGCGGCGGAACCGACCCATACGGAGCTTGAGCATTCGCCTCTGGTTCAGTTGGTTGAATATCAGGCGGTCTTTTTCCTGCGCGTCGCGCTTGCTGCTGGCCTCGGCCTCGCGTTCATTCTGCGCCTGTATGCGCTTATGCGCCCCGCGCATCCGGTCCCACAGCCCGCCCAAGCCTTTCCTGAACCGTGCTTGACGTTGTAAGGCTTCCTTTTGCTGGCGCTCCCTTAAAGAAGCGGCCAAGGCCCGGCGCTCTTCGCGCTGGCTGTCCACAAGGCGCTGGCGGTCCTCTTTTAATTCCGCAATCTGGATATGTTTGGATTTTTCCAATTCGGCTTTGTGGCCGTCCATGGCCTGCGCCATCTCGCCCGCAAATTCCGCCGTGACCTTATTGACGCAAGCCAGCGCCTTTTCATCGCCAAGGCGCATCCGCACATCCCTTGTTCTGACATTCGGGACCATGCGCGGGATCGAATAGACTTCGCCGTGATGGTCCACAGCGACAAACGGCGCTTTGTCACCTCGCGCAAGCCTGAAACCACGTTCTTCAAGGGCATGGACAAATGAAGCCTTGTTGTCCGAAACCGCCCAGGCATCCTGTATCGCGCCTTTGATCTCCTTGGCGCTGCGCCCGGTCCGTTTGGCCTGTTGCCATTCATCCAGCGTGAAATTGAGCGGGTCGCGTTCGGATTCCCGCACAAGGCCGGGCGGCATTTGCCAGCCATGTTCTAGGAACAATTCCCGCGAGACGGTTTTCAGCTTCTTACGGTCAAAGGAGAGTTGAACGGCTTTCATTTCGGCAATGTTGATGCGGCTCCAGACGCAATGCGCATGGCGGCGGCCTTCCTTTTCATGAAACACAACAGCGCGGCTCTGGCCGCTAAGGCCCAGCTTTGACTCCACGCGCTCAATCGCTGCGATGAAATCCGCCGTGGAAACTTGCGCCGTTTCCGGTGGGTTGAGCGAGAGCGAATACATATATTGACGGCACTTCGTCCCCCGACTGAGGGCGTAAATCTCGTTCAGTGCGCCTGTAAGCGTATGAGAGGCGAAGCCGCGTAGCTCATAGACTTCAACATGGTCGTTTTCTTCCTTGAGTAGATGCGCCGATAAATCCGCCGCACCGCCCCGCACGTTGCCTTTCAGGATCATTGGGCTTTCACTCCCAGCCCTTCAATCAGGGATTTGCGCATCTCCTGAATGGCGGCGCAGGCTTCCAATAGCTCCGCTTCTAGCTCAGGCGTGACAGGCAGCGCCCCCACATT
The DNA here is from genome assembly GCA_001657385.1 of Parvularcula sp. BBD 1991-13. GTDB lineage: Bacteria > Pseudomonadota > Alphaproteobacteria > Caulobacterales > Parvularculaceae > Hyphococcus. The sequence goes on from LYSZ01000004.1 coordinate 406,918, forward strand.
TGCAGCCTTGGCGATCTGGTTCAGGTTGGAGGCAAGACGGGATTGCCCCAGACCGCCGAGCATGTGCGATAGGGCCGCGAGTTCAGCCGAGGGGCTGGAATGCTTCCGAACAAGCCGCTTGCGCTCTGAGCGCTGCTTGGACGGATCAGTGAACAGCTTCAGCCGGATATAGGCGGCGAGAGACAGCACGCCCCGTTCATGGTTCAGCCGCGCCCGTTCGTCATCCGTAAAGCGTATGGAAAATGGCGGCGGGCGTTTGGCCTTGGTTTTTTTGACGGCAGCGACCGTTGAAAACGCTGATTGTGACGGGGAGACGGTCATAATTCCGGCCCCCCTTCAATTTCATTGTCGCGGGCAGGGCGTGAAAGCGCTGAAACATCAATGTTTTCTTCTTGAAGTATTCGTTCCCAGTCTGATAATGTCTCGAAGACTTGGTTCAATGCGTCTTCGTCAAGGCGCACCACCGACATCCTCCGCGCTTCCTTCCATTACTCCCTCAAGATCTTGAAAATGTTGAAGTTTGGTTGGCCTTGCATTGTCGTCATGGTCGGCGTCTTGTCGGATTCGCGTTAAAATCGGGCTACAAAACGGGCTACTTTTCGGGTTACATGGTCGTTTAGCGGAGCCTGTTTGAGCGTGCGCATCAAGGTTGATTCCGACCGCTATGTGCAGCGGCGCGGCGACGGCGGATCCCTCGCCTGGCGTCGGCAACAACTCCTGAAGATCGCGCTCCCGTTTCATGAGGCGGTCGTGTGATTCAGTCTCGGTAATGATCAATGGGGTGAGAACGTATGTTGGCCCTTTTCTGCCAGTCATGGTCGAAGTTGTGACCGACTTAAGACGCCCGATATTGTTGAAAAACGCCGGGTCAAAGCGGCCGAACTCTGATTCACTCATCTTTGTGCTGGTCGAGGAGATGCGCGATGATGGGTCGGTT
>LYSZ01000014.1 GCA_001657385.1 Parvularcula sp. BBD 1991-13
GCGCCGGTCCTCCTCATAGCGGACCGACGCGGCGAGGTTGAGCCGCGCCGTTACGTCCATATCGGCGCTGGCGTAGGCGGCGATGACGGTCGCATCGAAATTCGTATCCTGCGCAAAGAACGCCGGCGCAAGCCCCGGCGTCGACAGGATGTCCTCGGTCGTCAGGGAGGGATCATTGTCGATAAAGCCCGTCGCCGGAAAGTCCTGGTCCCCCCGAATGATCGACGCGCCCGCGTCCCAGCCGAAGCGCCGGGTCTCGTCGTTTAGCCGCGAGACGCGCACATCCTGGAAGAAGGACGACAGATCGTAACCGAACGCGATGAGATTGCCGCCGAAGCCGAACGCCCCGTCCGGCAGGTCGCGGGGGTTGCCCCCGTCATTGTCGAGGCGCCCGGTCTCGGTTCCGCGCGACCAGTCGGTGATCGTCGAGACCGCGACCTCGCCGAGATCGACGCGCAGCCGCGCCGTCAGGCCCCAGTCCTCCCCCCGCGACCGGCCGAGCCGGTTGGCGATGGAGGCGCTCTCCACATTCGGATCGAGGACGAAATCCCCCGCCCCGTCGCGCACAATGGCGTAGGGCCAGCTCCCCTGGTTATAGAAGGAATAGCGCCCCTTCAGGTCCAACTCGATCCGGTCCGCAGGCGTATAAACGCTCCGCGCCGACACGCCCCAGCGCCCGTCGATGAAATCGATGGGCGCGTTCAGGAAGGCGTTGACGTTGCGCCCGTCGTCGCGCTCGTAAAAGGCGTCGAGGCGCAGGCCCAGATCCTCCGCCAACGGACCGCCGGCTCCGCCCTGCACCCTCACATGGCCGTTTTCCCCTATGCGGGCGACGGCGTCCCCCGTAAACTCTTTGTCCGGACGCTTGGTCTCGATGGCGATGACGCCGGCCAGGGAATTGGGCGCGAAGGCGCCGAGCGGCCCGGTGGTGTAGACGACGCTCTCGGCGTTGAAGATCGCGGCGGCGCCAAAATACTTCGTGTCCCACACCGGGACCCCGTCGATGAGGATGGCGCAAGGGGGCGGGCCGTTATTCACCTGGGAGAGCCCGCCGCACATCCACTGCCCCGAACGGGGCGAGAAATCGGTGCGGAACTCAGCGCCCGGCAGGGCGTCGAACAGGCTGTCGGCGTCGACCACGCCGAGATCGACGATCGCCCCGGCGTCGAGGCCGACGCCGAAGACGGGCGCCTCGGCCAGCCGCCGCTCGCGCCGGTCGGCGGTGACGATGATTTCCTCTGTCTCGGCCCTGTAGCCGTCGGCGACAGCGCTGGCGTGAACGGGCTGGGCGGCGCAGGCGGCGAGCGCCGCCAGAGCCGTTGTCGTCATCTGGTGTTTTTTCATGTCCCCTCCTCCGGGTTCTCCAGAAACTTGCGCAAAGGGGCGCCGTTCCCGCGCGAGCGCGGGCTGTTTCGTCCCTGTACGGTTAAAGTTGGCGGGCGGGGGCTTCCACGACTCCCCGCCCGCCGCCTTGTCGGCGCGTCCTCGCTAGGCCGCGCCTTCTCCACCCCACCAGCGGCCCGGTCGCTCACGCCCTCATGAGCGGGCCGCTCTCACCGCCTCTCGGCGGCGAGACTTGCGGGCGGCGCGACGCGACAGGGGGTGCAGGGGCGCCGCCCGCTTGGTCGGAGGCGAAGCGGGGAGCTGTACCTCCGTCCAAAAAGTGTGGTGACAGGATTGCCGCCCTGCCCGGCGGCCTAGCTCTGCTTGGTCACTTCTTTCACCGCTGCATCGATGATCATCGTCAACGCCCTGTGCGCACTTGGCTCTGTCAGTGCACGGCTTATTTTTGCTGAAACCTCTAAATATTCGCCGTTCTCTGACGGATTAAGATCATAAATCAGCGAAACCAGCGGCCTTTGGCGCTGGCACATCTCTATCGCTGAAGCCAACGCCGACGCGCGCGCGCCGAGTTTTTCTGACAATGCAAAAAAACTTTGCACGCCCTCGACGTCAGACAATGTGAGAGGCGAATCAGTTGCCGCATTCGTCAGCCAAGCGGCGGCTTCGGCGATCTCCGCCCAGCCCAAATCCTTTTTAGCCTGTGATGAAGCCTGCATTGCTCTCGCTCTCAAAACTGAACAACGAGTACCAAAGGTAATTCTATACTTCAAGTATTTTATTGAAACCCCGACACAAGGATTACCTTTTGGCGATTTTCCATTACTGAAAGAAAATCTGATTGTTCGCGCGGAGCGGGAAATTGCTCCCCCATGGCCAAGACCATGCTAGTTTGATAGGCCGTTGGCCTATTGCCTCGCTTGGACGATTTTTTACCCCAGATCAGCACCACAAGAACGAAACCGCATGTCTACTGACGCACAACTTGAAGACGCTGAAATGAAGTACATCGGCGAGCGTTTGCAGATGGCCAGAAAGAAAGCTGGCCATACGCAAAAAAGCGCTGGGGCCGTTTTGGGCGTCAGCGATAAGACAATTTCAGGCTGGGAAAACGGCGGCACTCGGATCGGCATGGGGAACATGTTCGCATCAGCGAAGTTGTATGGACAGCCACTCGGTTTTTTCTTTCCTAACGACCTTTCCGGGGGCTCACCTTCCGAAGCTGATAACCTTCGGGCACAGATAGCGATGTTAACTTTGGAAATGCACGAAAATTCTCTTAGAATGACATATGATATTATAAAGGCTGTCATCACTTATAACGATACGAACGCATCAGGAACCCTTGACGTTGTTACAGACGCACGAAACTGAAATGAAGTACATCGGCGAACGCTTGCAGATGGCTAGAAAGACTGCACGCTATAAGCAAAAAGACGCCGCCGCCGCGTTAGAGGTAAGTGAAAAAACGATTTCAGGCTGGGAGAACGGCAGTACACGGATCAGCATGGGGAACATGTTTGCAGTAGCAAAGCTGTATGGACAGCCGCTCGCTTATTTTTTTCCCGGCACTCTTTCCGATGGGTCGCCTTCCGAATCCGATGACCTTCGCGCAGAAATAGGGATGTTAATTTCCAGACTTGGCGAAGGTCGCCTGAAAATGACGCTTGATATCATCAAAGTGATCGCGGCTTATGACGATGACGATGCGTCGGGCGCTCTTAACGTATTGACAGATGTTGGAACAACAAACGACGAATAACTGCTAATGCGCACCGGCCAATAAGGCCGCTACTCCCCCAGCAACGCCCGCACATCCCGCGCCCAGCGCGGAATCAGGTAATCCTCCGCATACTGGCGATAGCTCTCCCCCGGCTCGATCGGCCGCAGCGGCGGCGGCGGCGGCCGTTCACTCGCCGCGCGCGCCTGCGCCAGATCCGCCCGGCACGCCGCCAAGAGCGTATCCGTTGGCGGCGTCCGTTTTGAGGCGCACGCGCTCAACATCGTCAGCGCCAGCAGCGCAATCGCCCGCCGGCGCCATGTTGCGCCGGATAACCGCCTGAAGCCTCTCATAATCGACCTGCCTTTCCTGGTCGCGGCGCCGCGCCGCCTCGATCGCCGCGACGGTGGTGGCGCCCGCCGCCTCGATCTGCGCCGCCGCGTCCCGCGAGGCCCGTTCCAACGCGGCCGCCTCCGCGCGCGCGTCGCGGGCCTGCTGAAAGAAAACCCCCGCGAAGAAAGCGAGCGCGATCGGCGCCCCGAAGGACGCCAGCCATCGCCACAAGGCGATCACCGCCCGCCCCCGTTCCTGTCCTTGTCACTGTCTTTCTTCACCCATGGCAGGAACTCTGCGAGATCGATCCGCGCCCGCGTCATGCTCTCGGCGAGCTGGGCGCCCGCCATGGCGAAGAAAAAGCACAAGGGCGGCACCGCGTCGGCCGCATTCGGCATCAGCCCGGCGAGCCACGGCCCGAACAGAACCCCGACGACGAGGGCCGAGACCAGGGCGATGAGAAGGTCCGCCCGCTTCAGATCCTTCGCCCGCATCCGCATATAGGCCGACAGCCCTGCGCCGATGAGCGACGGCACGAAGATCGACAAGACCTGGTCCCCGGTCGTCACGCCGATTATCGCCGACGCGCTGGCGGCGGCGACGGCCGGAAGTCCCTCCAGCGCGGAAAACCCCGCCCCCTTCACGCCGCCGCTCCGCCGATGGCGTGCAGGGCGCGAGGGGCGTCATCCGCGCCGTCATTGTCCTGAACCTCGATCACGAGCCGCCCGGCCTTGGCCGCCCCGATCACCGCGAGATAGAGCGCGCGGTAGGCCGCGGCCGAGCGCGTGATGATCATCCGCTTGGTGTCGGCGCACTCCCCGACCAGCAGGCAACCGGCCGTATCGTCGTCGTTATTGCCCACATGGATCAAGATCCAATCGAACCCGGGCACGTCGAGAATGTGCAGCATGCCTTCGTGGATGTCCCTGAACCGGCGATCTTCGCTGTAACGGCGGTGAAACCCGCCTTCCGTTCGCACGCCTACTTTATAGACGCCAGCCGGAATGCGCGTCTCGCCATACACCTTGATCGCACGAGCTTCATCTTCCAGCCCAAAGCAGGAGTAAAGAACGTCGCCGTCCAGTGCTTCGGCGCGCACCCGCGATAGTGTCGCGTCATGATCCGACCGGAATCGGTCAACGATAATCCGTATAGATTTCATATCAGGCTCCACTAGACGATCGGCAGAACGGCGTCTTCCAGCACGCCCCCATCGGGAATAAAGTTCGGCAAGTTAGGAAAGGCGCCCGGCACAAGCCCTTGAGGCGTCATGATGCCGTTCACCATTTCATCGACGGTCAACCCCAGATGCAGGCCCATATTCGCCATAGCCTGCTCAGTCGAGTGACGCGGGATGATGTAGCCGCGCGAGTTGTAAATCCACGGCACAGCCGGATCATCGGGGTTTGTCGGATCAAACACTGGGGCTACCGGCGCGCCGCCAATAAACTTGCCGCCCGAATTTGCAAGCAGTTGAGGACCGCCAATATAAAAATGATATGTCGCCCAAGCATGATCCGTACCTGACGAATTCGGCGTAATAGTTCGTCCAAATTCAGTCGCGATGCGTGTTTGTACAGCGTCCTCAAGCCCGAGATCGACAAGCCCCTGGTAATAGGCTGCAATCGCGTTGTCGAGATAGCGCTGCGACCTCGGCGCACTGTCAGCCTGGTTGTTGTGACTGTCCGCGCTCGGATATCCCCCAGTTACGTGTATCATGAGATGATTGAGACCGCCGGCGACAGGCGTTTCCGAAGCATGACGCGCGAGCATGTCAAGAACGCTCGGAATAGTGTTCGCGAAACCGCCGCCTACATCCGCCGGATCGAGAGCCGGCGCAACGAACATATCATTCGGCGCAGGGATCGGTTCGTTGACCCAAGCTGTAAAGACCGACCCGATAGTGAAGAGGTCTTTTTTCTTCTGCCAAAGTGACGCTTCGCGCAAACAGCGTGGCTGAAAAAAATCGTCGGTCGAGTTAACCCCGTCCGGTCCGCTCATGAGATTAAGATACAAGCTGTATTCGTCTGCGTAGACGAGCCTGTTAAGCGAAGACGGGCCGCGCTCTGCGAACTCAGTAAGCTGAAGCGCTTCGCCGCGACCGGTTAACTGAAATGGACCGTTATTGGCGGCCGTCAGAAAGGTCGATGAAGAAAATGCAATCCGGTCAAGCTGTGCATGGCTCGGGTCAAGATTGAATTTAGCGATCAAAAGATCGTTGATGCGCCCCGCGATTCCCGTCGGCGACTGCCCATCGATAGCGAGCGATTGCAGCCACTCCTGTTGGTGATTATGCGCGAGCAATTCTGGCGGAATGTCGGCGCCCGGAACCGGATCGGCGAGAATGATCGCCTTTGTTGTCGGCGCGACGAGCGAACCTATGTCGCTAACAATCGAGATGTTGCCTTCGTTAAACATCGCCGCCATGTTCGGCATTTGCGGGCTCATCGCCCACTGACGCCCCGGCGGTAACGCATCTGCACCGTCGTTGCGCGGCGCAAGCACAGTAGCGGCCAGCGCCGCTTTCGTGCGCGGCGCGCCAGCCGTTGCGTATTGCGCGAACAACGGCGAGCGTAACGCCGCAAATGCGTTGTAAGTGTCGTCGTCATAGGGCAACACCCAATCAAGTACGTCAGAGGCCCCGAAAATCTGAAAGAAGACTGAAGCTTTAAAAGTCATCGCTGCACCCAATATTCCGTCGCTAGCATGGAAATGAAAATGAGACCGATGGCGCCGCCTTGAGGCCCGCCAAGCGAGGTTGTGCCAAGCCCTGTGTCATCGCCCGACGAAGCTTCGTTCACGCGGATGCGCGCGATCCGTTTCAACAGATCAACAGTCTGCAACGTCAGTAACCCGCCATGAACATGCTGATTGATTGTATCGACGAAACCGTCTGGATCTGCACTCATCGCGAGATTTAAAGCGGCCCATCCCCCGGCGATTTCATGTCCGCGCTCCCACGAATATTTGTAGGTTGAGCCGCCGCCGGACATCCACGCTTGAAAATCCCATAGCTCCAGCATCGTCGACCAGTTGAAGCCTTGAAGACCCGGCGTCTCCAGCCCGGCGTCGCCCGCCGGCGAGCCAATGTCTTTAAAACCTGGACGCTTTCCGAAGACTGACGGTTGCGAGTAAAACGCCTGCGAGGGCGTGAGTTCATCCTGTTCGGTAAAGTGTAGATACTCCCGATTGTCGAGGTCCTGGATGAAGTCGCGCAGCGTCGGCGGATTAAGCGACGCAGGATAGAGATCCGGCTTGCCGCTGACATAGCGCTGAAACTGCACCATGGCGAGATAAGGCGTTTGAATGCGGCCCGCATTCGGATCGGCAAGATCGATTTGGCGCGCTTCCTCGTGGAACAACATCGCCGCCAGCATGGCTTTTAAATCGCTCCGCTGCCCTGAGCCGATAACAGTTCCGTTCGGCAACTCGAACCGTCCTGCCCTGCCAGCGTCGCCAACATATCGCACATAATCTCCAGACGGAGATTCCTTTATCATGAACTGTATCATCCGTTTGGCGACGAAGGTTTCAAAGTTTGAATGAGAGCAGACAATCTCGACAGCCTTTCGAACCTCATTCCGGGCCGCTTCTACGGTTTGAAGCGCCGGGTCCGTTACAGCGTCAATTGTTGATCCCAGGAAAGTCTTTTCTCCCCATTCATGATCATCTGTGTAGCAATGAAGTGGCAAGGTAAAGTCAATCGGCGTACCGAAATTACTACTCGTCCCCTGCGCCGCCCATTCTGGAGATACTGTCTTGGGGTCCTTGACGGCATAGGCGGCCGCAACCATGCCAGGATTGGCGAAGCCGGTGAAAACCCGCGAAAGCTGCTCGATGTCAAGTTGGGTGTATGCTGGAATTGGAAGACCCAAACCATTCAGCATTGGCGTGCCGTCGTCGTTCAAGATAACCGTTCCGATCGCAAACAACTGCATCAGTTCCCGTGCAAAGTTCTGATCGGGCCGAACACCTGTCACCGGGTCCGCCTTGGTCTTTCCCATGAACGTCAGGTTGTAAGCCATGGCCGCGTTAAGCGCCGCCGCTTGCAGCAACTCCTGAAACGTCGTCGGCACTTTTTCGCGCATCAGGTCGTGCCAGGCCAACAAGTGATGCGGGCGAACGTCCGAATTGACCGTTGATACAATGATGAATTGCGACAGGGCGTACCACGCCCGATTGATAAGAGGCGAGCCGCCCGCGAACATATCGATCGCGATCATTCGCGTCCATTGAGAACTGAGGATCGATACGTTCCAGTTGTCGCGGTCAGGAAGCGTGCTGGCTGTTCGCAAGGAAGGTTCAGTCTTTCGGATCGGGTTTTTTTGCAGATCGAATTGATCAACGAATTCCTGTGTGAGCGAAATCTGCGCTACATCGCGTTCGTACTCAGTCGGCGCGGCGCCGCCATACGCTCGGTTGACAAATCGAGCCCATTCGTTCGGATCGGACGGCTGGTCATCGATTTGCGCCACCGGTTGCGCTGGCGGCGGGGTGACGGCGCCGGTTATCAATAACTGCCGACTGCCGTCCGGGTTTTGAATGATGTCATAACCATCGCCAGGCAACAGGGTGGCGTCGAACAACGCCCGCCATTGAACAGCGAAATTGGTGACGTCCGCGACTGTGTGCTGATGCGACAAGCTCGCGAAGCTTGCAAGCGTTGTGGCGAGCCCCTGAATTGTCTCGATGGGCTGCATCCCCTGATGATTTGACCGGTCAAGAAGCTCAGCGTCTGACCGGTTCTGAGTCGCGCCCGTCTCAACGCCTAGCGCGCTGAGCAATTGTTCGACAGTGATATCCCCGGTCAGAGTCGCTACCGACTTAACGTCATCGGTAAAGTCTTCTTTCAACCATTGACCTTGATACGCGCTTGTTGAAGCGTCGTCGGCAAGGGCCGCGATACGGTCGCCCACTTCAAAGGACACGCCGTCTACCACCCCACTAGCAGAAACACGCCATGTCTGTCCATTTTGCGCGAGGCCGCCGCCGGGAAAGACGCCCGACGACGCATCCCACTCGCCCATGTATCTAAACCCGCCGGCCATGGCGTCGATCCGCGCCTTTATGGCGTCGAGATCGATCGCCGTTTCAACGGTGAGATGACCGACTTTTCTCTTTTCATCATCTGTATACGCATTTCTATTGTTTAACGCCTCATAAAGCGAGGCCAGGAGCGGGCCAAGCGTTCGTAAATCGACTGGATCGGATGCCATGCTAAACCTCTTGTGAAGAAAGAAAGACGTAAGAGAAATCGCCTTGATCGAGATCGGGAAGGATGACCGGGCGGCCGTCAAGGATAACAATATTATCCGGGAGCGGATCGCCAGCGATCAGATTGGGGTCGTAATAGAAGTAGCTGACCTCGATGCCCGGCGCCCCGGGAACAGGGATGTTGCGTCGCTGGCTTAGAAACTGGTTCGACAGCTCTGGAGGTTCATAGGTCTCGCCGGCAAAATGCGTAATCGAGATGATGCGAATATCTTGCGTGATCGGTAACATCGTTAAACTCCGATCGAAAGAAACGAACAAATCACCGACTGCCCAATCGGGTTGTATGCGGTGAAACTGTTGGTCAGATTTTGCGTGACGAACGGGGGGTTGGGAAATCTGTCATTAGTGACAACGCCGCCCTCAAGGAACGTGTACTGCCAATTTGTCACCGATCGAGGAAGGTTCACCGTTGTGTATCTCGTCCCAAGAAAAGACCGCCGCCCCCAGTTAAGCGTGATGCCGTTCGAAAAGCGCCAGAAGCCGGATGGGTCAAGGTTCTGACTATTCGTCCACAGGACGTTCATTGCCGAACGCAACGCCGTCAGCGAAGTTGAACCAGTCCCCCCCTTATTTGTCGGCAGAACGCCATTAAAGTTGGCCGGCGCGACCTGGTTCAAGATGGCGAGGGAGCCAAGCCCCAGCGCCGAACGGCCGGCGCTCGCGCCGGATAAATTCAGCCAAGACCTGCCGAAGGATGATGTCGCCAGCGCGACGAGCTGGTCAGCGGCTGAAAACATAGGAACCTGGTTTGCGACGCCGCTGAAATCAGCGAGCGCACGCAAGGAAGGGTTCGAAGTAGGGCCGATAAGCTGCCACGAAGCGCCGTCATAGATAACGGCCACCGCCGCGCCGCCTTGTATGTCGCCGCCGCGCAATGCGCCGCCGCCCCACTTCCTGACCGCACGGGCGCCGAGCGTGTCCAGGTTGAGTGTTGCAGCACCGGTATTGGTGTGATTGGCGATAAAAATGACGATCAATCCGCGCGTCAGACTTTCTGCGGGGCGGCCGCCTAAGCTGGCGACGGCGTACGACCCGCCCGATCCAGTTGACGCCGCGCCTGAAACCATGCGGCCGATCGCATCGGCGTTGGCGTTGGCGAGGGCTTCAAGGGCTGGAATAGATGAAAGGTTCGCTGATTGATCAGTAGACAAAGCAGAATTATTCAGGCGTGCTTCCGGCGGATCAAGAGACAGAAGCGTATAATCGCCGTCGTCGCTGCCTGTGTAGCGCGAGCCGATAGCAGCGCCTGGAACCGCCGCCGCCTCTGTTGCGCTGGCGTAAACCCCAGGCAAGAACCGGATAATCGCGGCATACTCCGATCCGGCGGCACGCGCGGCGGCAAGCTCCGCATCGCCTGCATCGCCCGCGGCGTCCACTGCTGACATGGCGGCCGCTTCGGCCGATGTCGCCGCCGCGTCAGCGGACTGGCCAGCGGCGGCGGCGTTGGCGCCTGCATTGAGGATGGCCGAGCCCTGCGGCCCGAGATCGAAATCCGCCTTGATCGCCGCCATCGCATCAAGGCTTTCCGCCGCGCCCAGCGCGGTAATCCGGTCAATGACGATCGGCTCGCTCACCGCATCGATATCGGCGAGGACGCCCGGCGCCCCCAGCGCGTCGAGAAGCCCCGCGCGCTCGCCCAGCGCCTCGATCTGCGGCAGGAACGGGCGCACTTCCTCGACGCCCTCGACGCTCGCGCCGAACTCGATCAGCACGCGCCCCGTCGCCGCCGGATCGCGGCGAAAGGTCATGATCTGCGTCTCGTCGCCGCTGAAAGACGGAATGAACGAAAACCGGCCCCGGTCGGTCGGCGCTGTCTGCAACGCACTCTCGACGCTGCTGGCGACGTCCTGAAGCGCCTCGGTGAGCCGGTCGGCCGCGAACTCGATATTCTCCGCCGGGAGACGGCGAAGATCGCGAAAGGAGACCTGTTGCGTCGGCGGCGTCGCGCGCCAGATCGCGACGCGGCTGTCCCCCGCCGCCGGCGGCGCGGCGAAGCGGACCACATAGCCCGCATCGGCGTCGCCATTAACGGCGAAGTCCGCGCCTCGCTGCATTTCGATAAAACGCTCGCCGTCGCTGACGCCCGCGCGCACCCATGCCGGATCGCTGACGATCCACGGGATGACGAACTCGACGCTCTGGCCGTCAGCGTCATAGATCGCCGGGCGTGTAATGGTGGACACCGTCATGGGCGCGGGCTCTCCCGGCGGACGGTCATTGCAAAGCGATTATAGCCCTTGCCCCGCGCGCGGGTCGCAAGTCGCGGTCAGCGCCCGCTAAGGCGTTGGTATTGCGTCAGCCATCGACGCCCGCCATGGCGTCGATCGCGGGCGCCCGCTCGGGCAGCGTCTCGCCCGGCGACCAGTAGAAATCATTGCCGAAATTGCGCTGACGGTTCCGCCGCTGGCGGCGGAAATACTGATCCGCCTCCGGATCGGCGAGCCGCTGAAGATTGTCGAGCACCATGCGGTTATAGGCCGCCCGCGCATACCACAGCGACGAGAACGCCGGGGTGTAGCGCCGCGCGTAGCGCACGGCGTCACGCCCTGCGCGCGTTTCCTCGCCCCGCACGGCCTGAGCGACGTTCCCCACGGTCAGGGACAGCGTGTCGCCGGCGAAGCCGCCCAGCGGCCCGGCGAGGGTCGTCGAAAGCCCGGTCCCGGCCCGGCTTTCCGAGGCGAACAGGAAATCGCCCATGATGCCGAGCCCGCCGCCCTGGATCGTCGCCGCGCCCCAAAATCGCGGATCGGTCATGTCCTGCGGGTCGCGGCCATTGGCGACGTTCTTCAACTGCACGGCGAGCGCGCCGTAAAGGGTCATGCCGAAGATCACCCCGGCCGCGTACATCGCCGCCGAGCCGTCGCCGTTGAGCCGCCGCTCCTGCATCGTCCGTGTATGGAGCAAGTACATCACCGTGGTCGGAAAGCTCTTGAACTGCGCCACGGAGTTTAACAGCTCGCGCGCGACCGAACCCGGCCGCGTCGGCCCGGCGAGGATCGCCCGGCCGCGAAGGCTCGCGGTCGGCACCGCGAACTCGGTTTCCCCGGCGATCATCTCCAGCACCCGGTCGGCGAGGTGATCGGCCCGGCCGGGGAGAAGATCCTCCCGCGCGGCGATGTCTTCCGGCCGGATGAACTTGGCGCCTTTCTCCGGCTCGTAGGGCGCCGTCGCCCGGATCTCGTCCCAAGCGCCGTCCAGTTGATGCCGCCGCAGCAATTCAACGAACCGCTGGTCGGCGCCGTCCCCGGCCTCCAGATCAGCGATCGAACGCCCCGCGCGGTCGGCGAGATTCCCTAACATCTCCATGCCGAACGCCCAGCGCCCGGCCTGCGTGAACGGCGACAACCCGGACCAGCGCAAGGTCGAATCCGCGAGCCAGCGGGTGAAGCCGCGCGCGTTCAGCTCCCCAAAGTAACGAGCGTAGGCCATGCCATGCTGCGCCGCGCCCTCGGCGATGAGGCCCGAGCGGATCGCGAGGCGGCGGTGTTCTGGATCGGCGGGGCTCAGAGTGCGGACGATATCGCGAATGACGCCATTATTGCGCGAGCCCGCCATGACGCGAGCGATGCGCTGGGTCTTGATGTCCGTGACGGCCGAGAGCGAGGCCGAGCCCAGCATGGCCGATGTCAGGTAATCGCGCGTCGCCCCGACGGCCCGCGCGAACTTGGCGTTGACCGGCACGTTCTGCGCGCCGACGAAAAGATCGTACATGGTCCGCGCCTGTCTCACCGGCCCGGCGGCGCGCGCCCCGCCCTCGCCGGTTCCCTTCAGGGCTTCAAGCCGTTGCGCGTTCTCGCCGAGATAGGTCAGCGTCGCGCGCGGATTCGGCCCGAGAATTTCCAGCGACGCCACGTCGCGCGCGAGCTGGTCGAGATGGTGCATCATGGCCGCGAACGGATCTGAGTCGCCGAACCGGCTCTGATAGGCGAGCCAGTCATCCGCATCGCGAAAGATCAGGAAACGGTGATCGGCGCGCTGATTGGCGAGGCTCTTGCCCGCTCCCCCGCCGAAGCCCGGCGTGCGACGCACCCAGCCATTCGTGCGGATCGTCTCATAGGCTTCGTCAAGGGCGAGGGACAGCTTTTCATCCGTGAACGGCTGGCCGGTCGTCCGGTCGATCATCCGCTCCCGGTCGAGCATTGGCGTAATGACGCGCTTCCATTCGTCCCGCCCGGCCCGCGCCACCGAAATCGCGTCGTGCATCTGCGGCATTCCCCAATCTTCAAGCTTGCCGATCTCGCCGCCGGCGGCGTTAAACCGCCGCCGCAGCATCTCGGCGGCCTCCCCCCATGCCGCCGCGAGGGCCTTCGCCTCGGCCGACCCGGTGTCGCGGCCGAAGGCTTCGCGCACCACGTCCTCCAGCGCCGCCCGGTTGCGCGTGCGACCCAGCGCGTCGCGCTCGAATTTCGTAATAGCCGCCTGCATCAGCCCGTGCGCCCGGCCCAGCACCGCCTTGTAACGGCCGTTCACCGTCGAAGTACCCGCCTTGCCGCCGATATCCTCGATCACGTTCACCATGAACTCGCCCGGATTGTCCCTCCCCTGAAGATCGGTGAAAGCCTGTTGCAACTTCCCCAGCGCCCCGGCCTTTTCCGCCTGCAACAGTTTCAGCCGCCGCCGCCGGGCGGCTTCCGCCTCAATCTCGGCGAACACCCGGCGCGCGGCTTCCGCCGCCGCGTCGGGGCCGTAGTCCAGCCGTAACTGCTCGTGGTACTGATCATAATCGGCGCGGGCGCGGTCGGCGCGTTCCTTCGGGATCACGCCTTCCGCTTCGCCATTGTCGATGCAGTCCTTGAAGCTCATGCCCTGCCCCGTTTCATACTCGAACCCAAGTCACGTCACGCACCCGCGCAAGCGCTCGATCACGGCCGCGTCTTCCGCGAACTCCGCTTCCAGCTCGGCGCGCGTCTGCGTCGCGGCGGTGATGTCCTTCGTCTGCTGATCAACGTCGAGGCCGCCGGTCACAAGCGCCTCGTCCTCGGGGAGCCCGGCAAGATCCTCGGCGATCCGCTGCGCCTGCGCGTCGCCCGCCGCGCGGCCCGGCCCCTGCGGATCGTCGAACGCGGCTTGCGGCGGTTCTATTCCTCGCGCGACAACTGGCGCAGCCTCGCCGCTTCCTCCGCCTGCCCCGGATACGAGGGAAGGCGCTCCAGCATCGTCGCCAAAATCGAATAGCTGGGATTGACCGGCGGCGCCGTCGCGCTCAGCCCGTCCGATAGCGGCGGCGATGAGGCGGCGGCTGGGGTCGTCGGGGTCGGTCCCGAAGAGTCCTTCGTCGCTTGAGGTTTTTCTGGCTTCGTCGGCATAAAATTGCAGCTCCTCGGCGATCTTGGCCCGCGCGCGCGCGCCGGTAAAGTCGTCATTGCGGAAAAACAGCCGCAGGAACGCGGCCGTCCTCGGGTCCGTCTCGCCGGTGAACATATCGGACTGGCTCACATACTCGGCGACATTGCGCCTTGCGCGCCGCGCCTCGGCGACGATCTTCGCCGCGTCGGTCAGTTGCGCGCGAACATCGACGCGCGGATCGATGAGCCCGGCGTCCAGCTCCGCGCGCATCCGCGCCCAGCTCGGCGCCGCGTCGATCATCGCCTTGCCAAGCGAGGCCAGTTCCTCCCCGCCGTCGAGAAGCGCGTCGATCAAGGGCGCGTCGTCATAAGCGTAAGCGAAAATCGCGTTGCGCACGCGCGCGGCGCCCGCATCGGACAACCGCCCGTAGCGGTCCATCAGCGCGCCGCGCTCGGCTTCCGTCGAAATGCGCTCGACGACGCGGCGGACGAAATCGGCGTTGCGCGCGTTTGCAGGTCCGTTTCCGTCGAGCAGCGCCAGGTCATCGACCCGGATCTCGGCCGCGTCGGCCCGCGCCTGTTCGGCGGCGGACATGGCGGCCGTGGTGCGCTGATTGGCGTCGCGCGCGAACGCCGCTTCGTCGGGCAGATCGCGGGCGATGCGCACCAGCGCCGGGCGCGCCGCGTCCTCGACCGGATAGCCCGCCTCGGCGAGAAAGGCGCGGTATTCGTCCGCCCCCTTCATGTTTCGCTCATAAGCGCGCATCAGGGCCAGCGTGCGCCCGTTCCCCGAAAGCACCACGCCGTCCGGGCGGATGACCGGCGCGCCTTCCGCCGCGCTCGCGGTTTCCCCCAACAGGCGCGGATTGAGGCTCGCGGCGATCTGCGCCACCTGCGCCCCGCTCGCCGCCCGGCCCCGGTCGCGCGGTTGCAGCTCCGCCGGAAAGGCCGGATTGCGCGCCATCGCAAGATCATGACTCGGAACAAGTTCCTCGATATCGACGATGGCGTAGGTTACGGGGGTTTCCTCCCCGCGCGGCGTCACCGCGATATCGTCGCGGATGCGGCGCGCCTCGATCGGCGGATACTCGCCGCGCGCCATGCGCACATCCTCCGGGTCCGGCGCATCGCCCGCGCTTTCCGCGTCGATGACGCGCTCGGTCGCGGCCATGCGCTCTTTCGCCTGCGCCCGGCCCTTGGCGTCCACCCGGCCGCCGGCGGCGGCGTCCACATCCGCCTCGACCTCGACATCGCGCATGATCTCCGCCGCCCCGGCCCGCAGTTCCGGATCGTCGCTCTTGCGGCCGATCGCGGCGACGGCGCGGCGGCGAAGCCCCTGAAACGCCGGGACGGGCGACGGCGCCGCGCCGATCGCGGCGGCGAGGCCCCGCCCCGCCCCTTCCAGCGCGCCCCCGGCGCCGGCGGCGAACAGCACATTGGCCGCGCCTTGGGCGAACCCGGCGTCAAGCCCGAGTTGATCGCGCTGGCTCTGGATGCCCGGCTGCACCGACGTCTCCAGCGCGGCGTTAACGACCGCCCCGCGCACGAATGCGCCAAGGATGGTTTTCGACGTCACCCCGACGCCGAGGCCGATATAAGTAAGCGGGTCTGACGGCGCCGCCGCGAAGCCGCCCGCGATCTGCGCCGCGATCCCGGCCTCGCCCGCGCGCGCCTCGAAGCTCTGGGCGCGGCGCGCCATTCGTGTACGGATTTCGTCCTCGCCGTAAAGGCTCCGGGCGTCAGGGTGCTTGTCGCGAAGGCGCTCAAGGCGCGCCGCATAGGCGCGGCGATAGACCTGCGCCTTGGCGCGCTGAACTTCATTCCCGCGCATTCCGGCGCGGCGCATGTCGCGCTCCAGCGCGCGGATCTCCTGCGCGACCTCGGGAAAATCCCCGCTTTCCGGCGTCGGCGTCGTCTCCCCCAGCTCCGCCGCGATCTCCGCGACCTGCTGGGCGTAAACCTCGCGGGCCAGCGTTTCCGAACCCCCGAGAACGTCCGTGCGCCGAACGCTCGCTGCGACATTTCGGGCGCGGCCGAAAAAGCCGCTGCCCGAGACGTCCGGCGCCCGCGCGCCGGACCCGTGAATGACAGGTGCGCCGGTGAAGATCGTCACGCGGCGTCGCCCTCTCCGTGAACGTAGCCGATCCGTTCGAGCGCGCGGTCCTCGACGCCCGCGCGGGCCTCGGCCGCCATCTCGTCAACGTCCTTGCAGAACGCCGCCCATTTGTCCTGCGCCGCGCAAACGGTGAAAAAGGCCCCGCCTGCGTTTTTGAACGTCGCCGCTTGGGCGTTGATGGTCCGGATCTGTTGCCGGTCGTCATCCTTCATCGCCGCCGCAACGCGCCGCGCCCGTTCTGCACGGGCCTCGGCGGTCATATCCTCGGCGGTCATGTCCTCACCGGTCACGACTTCCTTGGCGGCTTCCTGCGGCTTGGCGGCGGCGCCCCTCTTTGCAGGGGCGGGTTTTCGTTTCGTTGTTGTCATCGCGTGGTCCTTTCCTTGCGCCCTTTATCTTCATCTTCCGCCACGGCGGCGGCGCGCTCCCGCCGTGCCCGGATTGCGTTGAAATCGATGGCGAGGGGTTGACCGCCGGCGTCGAGCGCCCATTGCGGATCGCTCGCCGCGTCGCCCATGGCAATGAAATACGTCGCCTCGGCGACGGCGACGGGCGTTCCCCGCCGCAGCGTGCGCGCGGCGATGCGGTTGCCGCTTTCATCATAGGCGAGCCCCGTCTCGTCATCCGTCAGGGAACGGAAAAATCCCGAAAACTCGCCATTGCGCATCCAGCGCGGCACGACCACGCGCCGCCCGCGATACTCTTGAACGCCGCCCCACAGATTGCCGCGCCGGTCATAGACGCCGCCGGCGGCCTCTTGCAGCGTGCGCTCGTAAAGATCGGCGTCGAACTCCAGCGGCGTCAGCCCTTTACGCCGGGCGCGGGCCTCATAGGCGAGGCGCGCGGTTTCCTGCGCCGCCGCGCCGGTCGCCGGATGCAGCATGAACGCGGGGCCGACCAACGCCGCCGCCGTCTCGGCCGCTTCGCGCCCCATGGCGCTTTTAAAGCCTTCGGTGCGGACCAGCTCCGCCCCTTGGCCCGCGTCGTCGATGAAAGCGGGCTCGCCCCGCGCGGCGAGAAGCCCTCCGAGATGGGCCAGCTCCGGCGCTTTCGGGGCGATCTCGGCGAGCATGGCGCCGCCGCGCGGATGCCCCGCGACCAGCGCGGCCGTCTCGATCGCGCCTTTCGGGTCGGCGAGGAAACGCCGCTCCAGCCCCTCGCGCTCGATATCGCTGAAATACTGCGCCTCGACACCGTAATAATCGGCCCCGGCCTCGGCAAGCGCCGCCCGCGCCGCGAGCCCATCCGTATCAAGATTATCGATGTCAAGCGGTTCGGCCCGGCCGCGATCCACCATGAAGCCGATCGGATCGTCCCGCAGCTTTTCGCCCATGCCGCGCAGCGCGCCCTCCAGCGCCGTGACGCGGCGCGCCTCAAAGCCCGATGCGTCCCCTTTTGCGTTTAGCCGCGCGCGCTCGCCCGCGATCGACGCCGCCGCGTCGGCGAGCGGCATGTCCTGCATGGCGGCGACGCCGCGCAGGATCGCCGATTGCTCCTGAAACAGCGTTTGCGTCGCCGCGTCGGCCCTGAACGCCGTCGCCGCCATGGCGTCGAAGCGGCCTTCGTCCACGGGCAGCCCGGCATTCGCCGCCGCCTCAATCGCGTCCAGCTCCGCCGACACCGCCGCGCCCGCTTCGCGCTCGGCCTGCTCGGCCCGGCGCTCGATCTCGCGCTCAAGCCGGTCAAGGGCGGTCCTCGCCGCCCCGGCCTGACGCGATTTGTCCGCCGGGGCGAGATGCGCGTCGAGCGAGCCGGCCTCCAGCTCGTCGAGATAGCCGCCGGGGTCGATATCGATCCGCGCCTCGCCATAGGCCGCGTAAATCGCCTCGGTGCGTTCATTCGCCCACTGACCTCGAAGGGCTTGCGGCAGGCTCCCCGCGATCATGTCGCGGTTTTCAAGCGCCGCGTCGAGGAACGCCGGATCGCTGCGCACCGCGTTGATGTCGGCGTCGGCCTGCTCGTTGGCGCGGGTGAGCATGAAGGCGCGCCGCTTGCCGTCCTCGATGTCGAGGGCGGCGAGGGAGAGGCTTTGCGTCACGCCCATGAGCGCGAGGCGCAGATCGTTCTGGCGACGCCGCGGCGCGGCCGCGACGCGCGCGTTCAATTCCTCGCCGATAACTTTTTCAAAGCTCGCCGCGAAGCCTTCTTCGCCCCCGTCGAACGCCTCATTGGCGTCGTCCAGCGCCCGCGTCCAGTCCAGTTGCGCCGCCGATCGCGCCGACGCGATCGCAAGCCGGTCCTCTTCCGCGTTGCGCTCGGCGGTCAGCGCCTCATGCTCGGCCCGGCGCGCGTCAAGGGCGGCGGCGCCCGCCGCGAGCCCGCGCGCCACCTCGTCCGTGGCCGGACGCCCGCCGGGGGTGGTGATCCCCGCACGCACCCCGCGCGGCGCGCCGAAGCGTGCATCGATCCTCGCCATTATACCGCCCTTCCCGGCGCGCCCCGGATAACGCCCGCGCCGGCCGCCAGCCCGCCGCCGACCAGCCCCAGGACCGCGTTGCGGTTTTCCTGCCGCGCCTCGTTGCGCAGGCGCCGGGCGCGCAACGCCGCGTCCCAGCGCGCCCGTCCCGCATCGACTTCGACGTCGCGCGCCATCTGCGCCAGCACGTCCGTAGCCGAGCCTTCCAGCGTGAAGCCCGACGCCGCGCCCCGCGCCGCCCCGGCGGCCATGGCGGCCGACCCGGCGCGCATCCGGTCGCGGGCCTCGCTTTCCCCCGCAAGGGTCTGAATGCGCGCATCCTCCGCGAGCGAACGCGCGCGGGCGCGGCGGCCGAAAAACCCGCCAAGGGCCTGAACGCCGGCGGCGCCGGCGGCGAGCGCGGTCGGCAATCCCATTAGCTCACCCTCGCATAAAGCTTGGCGTCGCCCCCATCGGCGGCGTAGCCGCGCATCACGCCCTCGAATTGAAAACCCAGCCGCTCCAGCACCCGGTCCGCCCCCGGATGATTGATTGTCGCCGTCGCCTGGATGCGCCGGGCGGGAAACATCGCCAGCGCGCCCCGCCCCATTTCCAGAAGCGCGCCCCATTCCGCGCGGCGCGGCGCGGCGATCATCGCCCATGCCTCCCCGACGCCGTCGCGCACGAGCTGAATGCCGCCGCATCCGACCAGCACGTCGCCACGCCAGAAGGACCACGCCGCGCCTTCCGGCGCAAACGCGGACAGCCTTGCATGTTCCGTAGCCGTCATATCGGTAAGTTGCGCCGTTTGCAAATCCAGCAACGCCGCGTCGCCGACGCCGTATCGCATCACTGTCAGGGTCATTCGACGCGGTACTCCATGGTTATGGATGTCAACGTGACCGGGAACGGCCCGTCGCCGGCGATCTCCACGGCGAGGTCGCGCCCGCCCCGGCTGCTGAAAGCAAACCGCTGGCTGATATCGCCGACCGCCGGGGCGGCGCCGAGAAGATCGTCCCTTGTCCGCCCACCGATCATTTGCGCCTTGCCGCGCCGGCCGTCCTCGATCACCCGGATCTCGACCGCCTCCGGCCCAGTCTCGATCAGCGAGACATAGCCCTCGGTAAGCGACATGACCTTGCCCTTGCCCGTCCCTAGCCCCGTCGAAACGGCGAGCTTGAGCGAGCGGCCGAGAAACGCCGTCGCCAGCCCCGCCCAGACGCGCACCGCCGGGGACGGAAGCGTGACGTGTCCGTTGGAAACGACAAGCCGCCCGAAATCCATGCCGTCGCCCATGACGGCGATTTCCTCGCCTTCCAGATGACCCAGCACCGTCAACTCGGCGAAGGCGAACCCCCATTCGCCTATGTTGGCGTTGACCAGAAGGCCGTCCGGGTCCGGATCGGTCAACAGCGTGCAGTCGGCGCGCGACCCGTCGAGCACGCGATCGACGCGCAACCGCAAGATTATGGCGGCGGGCCTGCCTTCAACCTCAAAGCGGCGGCGCACATGAAGCTCCTGGCCCTCGCGGTTGAGAAAAGCGAAAGCGATGGACGCATTCACCCGCACCGTATCGCCCGCTCTTGCATCGCCGTCAGCGACAACACGCATCACGCCGTTCGCGGTTTTCCAATTGTTGAAGGACCGCGCGGCGGAAAGGTAATTCGCCTCGTCAGGCAGGGCCGCATCGGCGCGCCAGTCGTCGTTGATGCGCTCGATATGGCGCTTTTCTTCACCGCCGATCGTCCGCCTGACGATCATCCACAACCGTTCCAGCCCGCGCCCGTCTTTCAGGACGGCGATGTCATCGACAAGCGCCGGGCCGCCCTCGAACGCGCCGCCGGGCCGCAGCTCGCACCATGCGAGCACGTTTTCGTTGCGCTCGATCACGGCGCAGTAAAGCCGCCCGTCCTCGCGAAGGGCGTAGAGCCGGTTGTAAGGCTCGCCCGCCCATTCAACGCGGCGGATCGGGGAAAAGCCCACATGATCGGCCCGCAGCGTCAGGTTGCGCAGGCCGTAATCCGGGCTCCAGTCGAACAGCTTGCGCTGGCCGACCGAGGCGTAAACGATCGAATCCCCCGCGAGGATGCCCCGGCACTCGCTCGCCGCCGGCGCCGTGCCGGGAATGCGGTTGGCGAGCGCCGCCGCAGGCGTGATGGGTTCGTCAACGGACGGCCCGGTAATGCGGATAAGTCCGCGCGGAGTGCCTAACACCAGAAATTCATCGACAATCGCCCAGCCCGGCGCGTTCACTTCATCATGGCTCATGGTCCGCACGACCGCGTGATCGTCCTCGACCGTGCCGTTGCCGTCCGATTGCTTGAAATCCGCCTGCTCGGCGGTGAACCCGTCGATCCGGCTCATATAGATCGTGTCCGGTTGCAGGTCGGTGGACGCAAAAAAGAGCCGCCCCTGCACGATCCCGACCAGCTTCGGCCATCCGTTCACGTCAGAAAATGCGCCTTCCGCATATTCGTCCGTGACGTCACCGCTCGGCAGGCGCGTCTCGACGACGCCGACCGCCTCGGCCGCATTGGTGACGGACGTGATGCGCACGATCCCCGCCAGCTCATGCTGATACGTCCAGCGCACGGCGTCCCCCGCGTCGCTGTCCGGCGCGGTCCCGCCCTCATGGACGGGCGGCTGGCGCGATGTCGTACCGGCCCTCGCGGGGGAATAGACCCGCCCCAGATATTCATAGGAGCGGCCGGTCACGACCTCGCTTTCCGGCGCCCACGCCTCATAGGGCATGGCGTTCAAGGGTTGCCAGAGCCGGAACCGCGCCCCTACATGGCGGCTGTCGAAGGCGAAAACGCCAGCGGTGATAAGGGTGGACGCGCCCGGCCCGGTGGCGGTCGGGTTCAGCGATCCGCGCCCTTCGCGCGCGAGAAAAGGGCCGTTGACCGCATCGTACTCGATGAGGCTCCAATTGGTGTCCGAAAACCGCCGCAGGGCGCGCGGCTTCTTTGCCGAGTTCGTCAGGGTCAGGAACATGACGTCAGCCGATTGCGACCAGTACAGGCGGTCAAGATCGACCTCCGCGTACGGCGTCGGGGTTTCAACGCCGCCCAGCGTGCGCAAAAGACCCTCGCCGTCGAAGTACCGGAAATAACCGGCCCCCGCCTCGATCATGATCGTGTCCTGGTCGGATTTCGTGAAGGGAATAAGGCGCGTGCGCCGC
Organism: Parvularcula sp. BBD 1991-13; assembly: GCA_001657385.1. Taxonomy (GTDB): domain Bacteria; phylum Pseudomonadota; class Alphaproteobacteria; order Caulobacterales; family Parvularculaceae; genus Hyphococcus. Next base: position 21,646 of record LYSZ01000014.1, read on the forward strand.
CTGTTCTCCTTCACCTCGGCGACGAATTGCGTCCCCATGGCGCGCACCAGCGCCCCCTCGACGGTCGGCAAAAGATTGGTGAGCTTGGCGGCGCCCTGAAAATACGCGGCGAGGTCGCGGCGGTCTTGGGCGCGGGCCGAAAACTCGCCCGCCGACATGCTTGTCAGGAGAAGCCGCCCGTCAGCCATTACCAGCCGTCCATGACATCGAGCATGGCCGAGCCCTCGCGTGTCGGCGCCGGGGTCTCGTCCTTGTTGACCAGCACCGCCTCGGCGAGCCGCTTGCGCTCGTTCGCCTCGACCTCATCGCGTTCGGCGCGAGAGAGCGACGTCTTGCCTTTGACGCGGTTCGCGAGAATCGCGGCCGTCAGCTCGAACAGCGCTTCGCTCATTTCCGGCGACGCCGGAAGGCGGGCGTAAACCACCTGCACCGGCGGCTCGACATTAAGGCGCACCGCGCCGGCGCCGGGTCCAGCCTGACGAGTCCAGCGCAGCAGCCGCTCATAGAGCGCCGGGGCCTCGATCCCGCGCACCTGCGAGAGGCCGTAGTCGAACGCGCAATCGGCGCGGGCCTGCGGCGGCCCGACGCGCAACACCTTCGCGCAATCCGTTGGGAGCGTGATCTCGTATGGGTAGTCGTCGTCCTCGATCGCCCTACCCGGCAAAGAGACGCTGACCCGCGCCAGCGACCATGCGCCTTTCTCGACCGCCTCGCGCCGCGCCCCGTCCATGTTGCGCGCGATCGCTTCCTCGACGTCGCCCTGCGGATGTTCGAGATTAGCCATCTCCGCAAGCTTGAGAACGTCAAGGGCGCGGTTGGCGATATCGATCTTGCTGCGGTCGGGCATGGGCGGCGTCTCGTTGTTGGAGGTGCGGCGGCGACGGCCGAAGGAAAACCGTCGCCGCCGCGAAAGGGGTATCCTTTCAGGCTGGCTGCAATGACCTGAAACGCCGCCTAGAAATGGATATACCCCTGTTCAAAAACGATCCGCGCGGATTGCGGGTTGGCGCCTTTCAGCGTCAACTGCACAAGGACTTCCGCCCTCGGATCTTTGTCGAGCCCGGCCAGCTCGTAGACGCGCTTGTTCCAGTCCTCAAGCGACGGGTTCGCGATCGCGGCCTCGCCCGCCGCCGCCATATCGACATCGGCCGCAAGCGCCGCCGCCTGTCCGGCGATGCCGAGCGCATCGTCGTCGGCGAAACCGATATCCCCGGCGGCGTTCGTACCGAGCGGTCCCCATTTGATCGCCGTGATCGCCGTTGAAAGGATCGCCGACGACGAGATGAAAAACAGGCCGACCGTATCGCCCAGCGCCGCGTCGAGCGTCGCCGCGCCGCGTTTCGTTTGATACTTGCCTTCGGAGAAGGCTTGCGGGTGGGGCTTCTCGCGCCCCGTGCGCGATGCGCCAAGCGGTTCGAGATAGTGAGTTGGCGGTGTGACCATGATTGTCTCCGTTCAATGAAAGATTGCGGGAAAGCGGCGGCGCGCGAGGTGATGACCGCGCCGCCGCCGGGGGGGGCCTAGCGCTCGACCTCGATCCAGACCATGCCCTTGTCCTCTCTGCGCAACGTCCCCCTTTGAGCTTCGTAATACGCGCCCCAGCGCCAGCGCATATTCTGAATTTCCTCGACCCGCGTTTTCACGAGCGGTCGCTCCTTGTACAGCATAACGTCCGGGTAAAAAAACGGCAGGTACCAGCGGTTCGACTGGCCCGGCACTTTTGGCAATAGCCCTTTGGCGACCTTGACGAAACGCAAGCCTTTATAGACGCCGATCTCTCCGTTACGCAGGCGCTCCAGATTTGCAAGGTCGTGGGTTGCATAATCCTTGTTGATGGTTTCTTCGGACGTGCAGTAATTTTGCAAGTCGGTTTCTTCCAGCATCACGACCGGCAGATTTTCCGTCATGTCTGCGTAGAAGGAAGCATCGAGCAGGATTTTTCCCCGCGCGATTTTATTCCGAGTAAAAACGGTTGGCGTCTGGCTCGGCGGGGCTACGCCATCCGCTTTCCCCCTATGGAAATTGTTGTAGTCATAAGGGATTTTCTGAGTATCGGGAAAGGTGACGACGCTCACATCGTCATGCTCGTCAACTTCGTAGGCGTTGCCGAAAATACCCCCTACGCCGCCGATAACGCCAATGATGTTGCGGTCCCGCTTTCGCTCAAGCGCCGCGCTCATGTTCAGAAGCGTTACGTTGGTCGGATCGACGAGCTTTTCCGCGCGGTCCCTCGTGCCGACCATTCTCGACACCACCATGCCCTTGAACCGGCCCTCGCGGCGGGCTTGTTGGGTCGTGGACCAGGGCGTCGGCGAAATGTCGCCGTCGAAATCTTCGGCCTCGAACGGCTCCTGAATTTCATCCGTAAACGAAACGCCTTTTTCCGAGTAGCCCAGATCCGCCATCACGGCGTTGACCGCGCGGCTTTTGCGTTGTTGCGCACGCTGATGCAGTGCGGAAGCGAACGCCCGAACCTGTCCGGGCGAAAGCCTGTTTAAATCGCCTTGGGATTCCATAAGTCCCAGCTCCATTTCAAAACAGATTGTTGTGAAAATCGGCTGGACTACCCGGCTATGGGCCGGACCCGCGCCTCAGTCGTATCGTGACTGTGGACGGCGGCCGCGACGGACCCTGAACGGACTCCCCGACGCGGACGACGCGGTATTGACGGAAAAGAACAGGTGATTTGCCTTTCCCGTCAAGCGGCCTTTATCCGGCCGGGTAAGCGACCTCGAAAAGCCGCTGAATTTCATTGATGACCCTCACATGATTGACGTCGTTTGCGTTCATGTAAGCCGGGTCTTTCTGCAGCTCGGCGATTTTCGCCTTTGCCTGCTGCGGGGTCTCGCTCGTCGGCGCCCCGCCGCCCGGCAGGGTCAGCCCGTCCTCCTGCACCGCCTGCGCCAGCTTGATATAGGCGCCCATGACTTGCGGGTGATCGTCAATGCGGCACGACTTGATGAAATCGATATAGCCCTGTCCCAACACGGCGAGCGCGGCCGCCTCCCCCGCCTTCACGAGCGGGTCAAGATTGGCCCCGTGTTCCTGTTTCAGCGCGGCCATGCCTTGCGTCACTTCCGTACTGTAGGCTTCCTCGTGGCGTTGTTCGCTCTCCGCCGACATCTCGTGATAGGCTTCAAGCGCCGCGTTGCGCGCGGCCGAACTGGCGCCGGCGGCGTGCATCCTCGCATCGAACGCCGTGACTTGTTCAGCTTGCAGCGTCAGGTTGCCGGTGGGCGGCTGAAATTGTCCGTAGCCGTCAGGATTTTCCGGAACGCCGATCGCACGATCGACGGCGGCCCAGCCTTCCGCGTCCATGGTCCGGTCGCCGTAAGGCACGCGCAACACATTCGCCTTGTCCAGACCGACAAGCTTTTGCGCGTTGATCAGGGCGCCCATGGCGTCATCAAGCGAGGTGTATCCCGCCTTCCTGACATGATCGATGGCCGCCTGATCGGTGAGCCCGGCGAACGGGTTCGCCTCATTCGTCCCCGTCGATGAGGTCGTCTCCGAAGAGGGGGTCTCCGGCGGGCTCGTAGTCTGGGATGGCGGGCTCCCTGTCTCTTGCGTCGTCGGGTTCGTCGTTTCCGTCGTCATCGATAGCCTCCTTCAGGTTGTCAACGGTCATTGCGGCGGGGAGCTTTTGACGCGCCCCGCCCGCCTTGTCGAAAATGTGCAGCGCCAGCGCCCGCTGGCCCTCCAGCATGTATTGCTTTTTGTCCGTAAGCGTTGGATCGACGGTGAAGATCCCGGCGAAGCCGAGAATGTCGGAAAGGACGCGCCGCCCGGTTTCGGTGCCGAACACCCGCCGGTAATCGTCGTCACGCGCAAGGCGTCGCTGTTCGCGTTCCTCCATGGATGAAGAATGCGCGCCATACGGATCGATCAAGCCGGAACGATGGGTCATCACGCCGCCGCCCGCAAGCTCGCCGCCGCCTGCGCGCCGTCGCGGGCGGCCGACGCTCCGGCCTGCGCCTGCTCCAGCTCGGCCTGCGCGCGTCGCAGCTCGGCGCGGCGCTCGGCGAGTTCGATAACCTCGTCCTCCGAGCGGGTGTGACGCACCGGCGCGCCGGCCGCCGCCACGGCGTCGCGCAACATCGCCTTGATGTCGATCACGTCGAGGGCGTCCTCGTCATAGGCCGCCGCCGCTTCAAGCAACTGGAACACGCGCGCCGTCGTCTCCAGCTCGGAGGAACGCTGCGCCTGCGCCAGCGGCGAGGTGTAGGACCAGCCCAATTCCTCGTTGTTGAGGCTGGCGGGCGCCTGTTCGAGCCGGTTGCTGCGCTGCATGAGCGAGTGCGTGCGGTCGGCGACGCCGTTCAAAAACTCGCTTTCCCCGCGCGACACGATCGGCGTCATGGCCCGGAACCGGCTGTCGCGCCGGTCGTTCACTTCCGTTGCCGTCATCGCCGGGCCTTCGCGCGGCACCATCCAGTCGATGAAATAGATTTGCTCGATCTGCGCACGGACTTCGCGGACCATCTCCACGCCGATCGTCACGTCGCCGCCGTCCCATAGGCGGCGGATCAACTCCGCCCCGTCGGTCAAGAGCATGTTCTCCGCCGCGTTCATGCGGTTGCGCGCCCCCGCCCGCAGATCCAGCTTTTGCAGGGGCGACATATCCAGCAATGGCGGATTGGTCGCCAGTTCCGCCGCGCGGATGATTTCCTCCTGCATGGCGTTGAGAAGCCGCACCAGCGGGAGCGCCGTCCAGGCAAAGCCGGTGCCGTAGGTTTCCCCAGACTGGCGCGCGATGCGGTAAATCTGGTAGGGGAAATCATCATACCCCGACACGCTGCAAATCTCGCGCGTATCCTCGCAATAGATCACCGAGACATAGCGCTTCGCAATGCCGGTCAGGTTGCGCAATTCATCAGTATTCGGCTCAACGGCGTGAATGAACATCAGCTTGTGGTCGAGCCGCGCGTTTTGCTCATGGCGCTTTTTCTGGATCTCGGCCGCGTTCGGAAAGCGCCGCGCGGCCTGATACAGCGTTTCCGGGTAATGACGGTAATTGACGTCGATCACGCCCTCGTCATTCTCGCGCCAGAAATTCTGCAATAGCGGGATGGCGCGAAAGACCGGATTGCCGCCGACGCGGGCCTGCCCGGCCCACTGGACGCCGTTGCCGAACTGCACCGCGTCGTAAACCGTTTCGATGCTCGACGTGCGGAAGGTCGATTGCGTGCCTGTCAGGAAACGGTGCATCCGCATTTGCGTGTCTTCAAGATACTCCTGTTCGTCGCGCGTCGCGTCGCGGTCCATCAGGATCGGCGCTACCCATGGCTGATAGGGCGACATCATGAACCCGTGCAGCGTCGCCGAAAGACGCTCCCCCGCGATAATGCCGGACGTATCGACGATGCGCCGCTGGCGAAGCTGATTGCCCTCCTTCGCCAGCACGAACGAGCGCTTGGGTGCGAACCATTTCAGGATTTCACGCCATTGCGCCTCGTGCGTCGAACGGCCCGAGCGCAGATCCTCGAACGCTTGGGTGATGTAGGTTTTCAGCTTCTTGGCGGCGCCGTCCTCGATTTTCATGGCTACCTCAACAGCGCGCCGCGGCCGCGATTGCCCGCGAAGCCGAATTTGAAGTCGCCCATCACGCGCGGTTGCGGTGGCGCCGGGTCGGTGATTTGCCGGTTCGTGTTTTGGCTGTCCTGCGTCGCCCGGCGGTTGGAGAGGATGAGCCGCGCCCGCCCGCCCCGCGCCCGGCGGCGGCGCGCCTCGTTGGCGACGCGCTGCGCGGTGCGGCTTTCCGCTTCCGGCGCCGGCGGCGCTTCCTGTTCTACGTTGGTGATGCGCGGTCCCATGAAACCTCCCTAGACGTGGTGAACGACTTCGCCCTGTTCCTCGTAGGAACGATCCGGCGGCGGTGAATATGGATGCTGCGCAGCGCCGCCATACTGTTCCGAAGCTTCAAGGCTCGGCGCGGCGTGCGCCATCGCGGCGTATTGAAGGCCGTCATGCGGGTCCGACCATTGGTTCTTGTCGATCTTGTAGACGACCTTGCCTGTGGTGTTTTGCTGCTTTAACAGTCTGTACCCGGATGCAAAGCCGCGCCGGATCTCGGGGCACTTTTTCCGGCATACGACCAGCCTCGGGCCGCCGCCGCGCAACGCCCGCCCGCGCAAATAGGTTTTCACCGACGCGACGCGCGGATCAATCTTGTTTGTATAGGGAAAATATATCGGGCAAGTGCGGAGTTTTTCCATCACGCCCAGCATAAATTGCTGGTACCACCGCTTTTCCTCGTTGTCGCGCGCCTTGGAAGCCGGATCGAAGGAAAACACATAGCCGCCCTGCACGCACCACGGCCGATAGCGTAGCAGCATCATCTCCGCGACTTCCGCGCCAAAGACCCGCCCGTTCGTGATCACGTCGGGCGGCGGGACCGCTTCGTCAAAGACCAAGAGGCGCGCATCGCTATCGACCTGGGTGAAGATCGCCGCCGGCCGGTTGCCCTGATCGACGCCGATCACGATCCGGCGTTTCGGCTCCGGTTGCAGGTCGTCAACCTCGCAATCGATGTCGTATTCCGGATAGACCGGCGTACCGTGCCGCGACATGCCGATTTCATTTCGGATAAACCGGCGGATCTGCCATTCTTCCATGGATCGGGCGAGCCAGTTGTAATAATCCGGATTCTGGCGCCGCAGCGCTTTCAAGTTCTCCGCATTTGGAGAAAAACCGGACGGCTGAATAAACACCTCGACATTCGGTTTCGGGTTCTCGTAAACGTCGCGGTAAAACCAGCTATCCTCATCCGGCGCGTTAAGGTCGCCGAAGATGCCCGAATACGCCGGCGGCGCGACAACGCTCGGGTCCGGCTTCTCGTTCATGTAGGCGCGCCCGACCCGCTGCGCCATCAGGCCGAGCGAGCCCTCGGGGATTTCATCGGCTTCATTCAGCCACCATGCGGTCGGTTGAAATCCCCGGATGAAGCTTTCGACGTCCTGGTCGCCGAAAGCGCGAAACAGGATCGTCATGTGGCACGCGCCGGCGTCGTAATCATCCCAGCGGAAATCAAACTGCATCAAGCCTTCGGAGTTCGTGGACCACACGCCGTTGTACTTGAATTTCGTTCCCTTCGGATATTCGGTCTTCGGAAACATGGTCCGCACGCTCGGGATCAGCGTATCGTGCATCCGGCGGTAGTTCATCCGGACCGCGACGATGACCGCTTTACGAATGCCGTCTTTTGTGCTGGGGTGTTGAAGCTTCGTGACCTGAAGGCATTTCATGACTCCCGTTGTCGTTTTCGCGCTCCCCACGGGGCCGACAATAAACGCCTGTTCGCTGACAGAGTTCAGCCATCCATTCGCGACCGGCCCCGGCGGTTGGTACTGCAAGTAGAAGCCTGCATCTTCCATCACGCCCGCACCCTCACCCCCAGCAAGCGGTCCCAAGTTTTGCGGATCTCGCCCTCGGTTTTCAAAACCCCTCCCGATACGGAACGATAGGGGGAGGCGGGGAACGGGGGGCGCCTCGCCTCGCGGGGGGCGGGGTCGGCGAGGCCCCCGGTGGGGTCGGCGATCACGCGAGCCGTCGCCATCGCGCGGCGCGGGGCGACCGGGCGGGCGGCGGCCATGCTCGCCGCGCGGCGCGCATGGCCGCCGCCCTCTAATCTGTGATTAGAGGGCGAAGGGGCATCAAAGCGAGGGAAATCAATCACTTGCATTGATCGTGCGACCCTCGACTTGTGCGACCTTCGCCGGATCGTCGCCGCTAAGTGCTTGATTTTGTTTAGGCGGTCCATATTGCGCCAGTTCCGCCGGATCGCCGCGTTCGCCGCCACGGATCGCAGGCCCGGCCCGCTCGCCCTCGCCGAAAACCAGCGTGATCGGCGCGAAGCCCTCGCCCGCGTCGAGCGCGATCGTCTGGGGCATCTTGGACGCCACATAGGGCGCGAGACTGTCACACGCTTTCAGCCAGAGCCTCGCCGCCTCCTTGTCCGAAACCCCGAAATGCCGCGCAACCTCGCCCGGCGTCATGCTGACAACCGACGCCAGCGCGACCAGCGGATGACGCTTGGTCTTGAGGATGTAATCGACGACGCCCGCCGTGTTGACATTGCGCGAACCCGGCTTGCGCCCTCGCCCCGACCACGCCCGCACTTCCCCGCCCTTGATCGCGTCCTCGCCCGCCTCAAACGAGGCGAACAATTCCGCCTGCTCATCATCGCCAAGCTCGCCGTCGCCGTCCTCCCGCCCGGCGGCTTCCTTGATCGCAGCGCTGACGCCTTTGACCGTCATCTTTCCAAAAGCCCATTGTTTAGATCCAATGGCGCAGCATCATAACGCTTGCCCTCGCAATGCGTCGTTCAGGTCGATGCAAGCGGCGAAAGCATTAGATTTTATGCTGACGATTGACGCATGACGATGCGTCGCGCGATTGATCATGTGACGCCGCATCACAAGCAAACGCCGTAAGCGTCACATATTTTTCTGCTCTATATCAACTGGTTATATATCTTGTGACGGTTGTGATGTTTGTGATGCCACCTCTACATGCGCGCGCGCGAGCGCACACATATGCAGCACTGGCCGTCACAAACGGCACAAGCGGCACAATGCCAGTAAGTAATTGATAGACTTACGCTCTTTATGTGACGCATACAGCGTAGTTATGTGACGCCGCGTCACACACCCCCAAACCCATAGGCTAGAGCCATTAAAGCCTAGCGCTCTCGGGGTGCGGGCGCAAGGCGCTGATGAGTTCAACCCCGCCCCGCATGGGTCGGGGAATTAAATCCCCGCGCAAACAAAACTGAAGTTCAAAAAAGTTTTCTCTGTATATTGACAATAGGGTCAAGCGGTCCTATTTGCTTTGTCATCAACTGGCAAACTATCGGAGTACGTTTTATGTCTACCAATCTATCAATCCCATTCTTCGAGGGAGTTTCCGACGGCGGTGACTGTTTTTCCCCCGGCAATCCCTATTTTTATTCCTCGCCCTGTCACATGGCTTTTGAAGCCGGCCGCCACGCCTCAACATTTGAGGGGCTTTATCGAATCGAAAGCGCCTTTCAGTCTCTCGGCTATTCGATCCGCCTACAGCTTAAAGAAGGCGGCAAACAAATAATCCGTATTGACTATAAATACGGCACTGTGCGGGTAGCTTAAAATAGGGAAATAGGATCGCAAGTCATGGCAAAACTCACAAAACCACAAATGAAGGCGCATAATGAAGCGCTTAGAATACTGAGAAAAGATCGCCTTACGGACGATGAACGCGATTATGTTTTTACAAACTTTCATCCCGGCACTGAACACATGAACGGGGCGGCGGGGGCATTCTTTACCCCTCCGAGCCTCGCAAATGACGCAACGATCGGCGTTTCCGGCCGAGTGCTGGACCTATGCGCAGGCATAGGCACTCTTGCTGCTCATGTGCATTGGGGCTCACAATATGACCACAGCAAAAGGACTAGTCTTGACGTAACATGCGTAGAAATAAATCCGCGCTATGTGGAAATCGGCCGCAAGCTCTGTCCTTGGGCAAATTGGATCAACGCGGACATTTTCAAACTAAATCCGTCCAAACTAGGTCGTTTTGATTGGGTCATCAGTAATCCCCCGTTTGGCACCGTCAGCCGTACAGGCAACGCACCCCGCTACAGCGGCCGTCATTTTGACTTGCATGTACTCGATATAGCGGCTGAATACTCAGATTACGCTGCTTTTATTCTACCTGCGATGTCCGCGCCGTTCAAATACTCGGGCAACCGGTTTTATGAGCGATTGGAAAACAGCCGCGGCGCCGAGTATGAACGACATACCGGCGCAATGCTACAACCTCACGTCGGCATTGATTGCACGGTGTATAAGGACGATTGGAAAGACGTTAGCCCGGCCATCGAAGTTGTTGAGGCTGATTTCTCAAGCATACAGCGCAACGCCTTGGCGCGATTAGAAGGCTCGCAACAGCTCGATCTGCTTGCAGCCGAGTAAACAGAAATTGCGGCGGGCACATGGATGCCCGCCCCTTCAGCATCAACACATCACAAAAAGAGATTGGCTATGACCCATCATGAAATAGCGATGGAAATACAAGCGACCGTCACAATCACATACTCAGTAGACGCTGCACTGACTAAAGAGCAAATTGAAAAAATAGTCTGCGAGCACCTTTCAACCCTCGACGATGCTTCGCCCATGGGCTTTGCAGATGGCGAGTTTGTTTTCGATACAGACATGGCGCCAGCCGTAGCGCAATTCCATGAAGATCATTGCGGTTTTCTGTCTGCGGATATCATCGAGATAAAAGAAGAAGCTGAACTATACGCGCCGGGATCGTCGCAATGAAAGTCCTGATCGCCTGCGAAGCCTCCGGCACCGTGCGCCGCGCGTTTGAAGCGCGCGGCCACGACGCTTGGTCGTGCGACATCCGCCCGGCCGAGGACAAATCAAACCGTCATATCCGAGACGACGTCAGAAACCATCTGGAGGGCTGGGATTGCATCATCGTCGCGCACCCGCCTTGCACGCGCCTGTGCAATTCGGGCGTGCGCTGGCTTCACAAGCCGCCGCCGGGGCGCTCTCTGGATGAAATGTGGGCTGAGCTGGAGGAAGGAGCCGCCCTCTTCTCCGATCTCTGGAATGCGAAATGCCCTCGGGTCGCCGTGGAAAATCCGGTCATGCACAAACACGCGAAAAAGCGGATACGTAATTATCAACCTTTCGCGCAATCCTTTCATCCATGGCACTTCGGAACCGATCCGGCCGGGCCGGACAACGAGAAGAAGCGCACCTGCCTTTGGTTGCGCGGCCTGCCGCCCTTGAGGGCTACAGGGACGCTTGACGGGTTCAGCGCGCGCGCGCGGGTGCATAAGATGGGTCCGGGGGCGGATCGCGGTTTGGAGCGCTCGCGCTTTTTTCCGGGCATCGCCGACGCCATGGCCGATCAATGGGGGCCTTTGGGACCGCCGCCGGAGTTCGAGCCGGAAGAACAATTCGTCCTTCCCCTCGCCGCTTAAAAAAACGCCCGCCGGGGCCATAGGCTCAAACCGGCGGGCCGCCTCAACTGGCATGTCGAAGCAATTTCAGCTATGTCCGGAATCATGACCGAACGCAAGATCGAAACCGGGAGCGATTTGCGCGATGCACGCCTTGAGTTGGGCCTGAACATGGCGCAATTCGGTCGCGCCTTGGGTTATACCGGCACGGACAAGAACCTCAATCGAATGATAGGTCGTTACGAAAACGGCGAGCGGGACATTCCCGCACACGTCGCCTTGCTGACTGAGTGCTTCCTGCAAGGCGCACGCCCGTCGAGCTGGCCTAGCGTGATTTGAACGCCTTTTCATTGCGATAAACCTGCACCGTCACCATCACGACCGCGCCGCCTTCCTCGCGCACATCGTCCGCAATACAGGCCGATTTCAGGCGCGGCTTACGCCCAAGCTCGTCGAGCGACATTCCCGTCAGAGACGCCGCCAAGGCGCCCGCCCTGTCCGTCAGCGACTGCGATTCCTTGCTCATGCCGCGTCCTTTCCGGCGTCGTCATCAAGCAAACCCTGCACATAGCCCGGCATGTCCAGCAACGCACGGGCCTGTGTCGCGTCGATCTTGGCGACGCCCATAGCCTCCATAACGCTACGGCCAAGGTCGCCCATCAGAATATCAACGTCTTCAATGATGCGCAGCCGTCTTATCTTTCTGCCGACCGCCGTTAACGGCATGTCCAGCGCAACGCCGATCGCGGCTTGAGTCCAGTTCGATTTCCATAAAATTCGAAGCAAGCGGACCTTTTTATCCGTCCACGCCATTAGCGCCTCCATCATGTTTGTCGTCGAAATACCGCTCGAACAGGGGCGCGACGCGCACGCAAAGCCCGTGGGACTGCACGCCCTGGATACGCCCGCGCCGGTTTTCCCACAGATCGTCATCCATCTGCCGCAGCACCGACAACCAGGTTCCATCCGCGCCCGCGTGCGCCGCCCAATCCGTCTCGCGGAACAGTTTTGACAATTCCGGGTGAGAGCGGGGAATGAACAGCATCAGATTCGCCCATGTGATCCCGGTCGGCCGCTTCGTCACCGGGTCTAGGGGCGCGGTCAGGCCAAGCCCGATCTTGGCGAGCTGCGCCCTCGCGGCCTTGATGTCGGTTTTCTCGGCGTCTTCCGCCTCGCCGCTGTCGGTCAAGTGGTTGCGCAGCCTGCGGACCACTTCCACGGCCGACGGCATGGACGTATTCCTGATCGGCTCGCCGACCGCAAACAGCATGTGCTGAAAGCACTTCAACCAAGTGTCGATCAACCCTTCCACCTCGACCATCGCATCGGGTCTCAGTTCGCCGCACCACTGCGCAAGGTCGCTTCCCTCGCCGTGCAAATCCTCCGTCTCCGGCATGTCGCCGCACACCGACGCCCATGCGCACGCAAGCAACGTCCCGAATTGCTGCGCGGTGCGGTTGCCGTGACCCTGCGCCTCCAGTTGATGCCGGAACATCATCATCAGATTTTCAAACCGCGTCGCCGCTAGGCCGTCCTCATCGCCTTCCTCGCCGTCCGCTGAGGTCCATTCAACAAGGCGCTTCAGATATTCCCGCCCCAGAGTGCCGAGCCGTGTCACATTGCGCGCGGGCGGCGTCCCCGGACGGTCGAGTTTCTTCAGCTCAAGGATGGTCAGGCGGGAAAGATCCTGCCCCCGCATCGAGGGCGGCGCGATCGCCGTGAACAGGAAACAGGACTGAATGATAAAATCCTGGCCTTTATGGTTCGCGCCGCCCCTCAGAATGCGCCCGCCCGATGAAGCCCGCCGCGCAAGCGTGATCACCGCTTGGGTTTTCGCCGAGCCGACCTCCGCCTCCATTTCATCGACGCCGACGCCAACGCTGTCATAGCCGAGATACTGGTGCAGGCCCGCCGCCGTGGCGTCATGGGTTTCCACGAAAAAATCGCCGAGGACGCCCTTGACGTATTTTTGCAGCTCCGATTTGCCGACCGCCTTGTCGCCCGTCACGAACGTATTCGGCCGCCAAGACAGCCATCCGCCCAGCATCGCCGCGCCGATCCAGCCGAGCATCAGCCGCGCATCCGTCTCGCCCCGGCGCCAATTCCATGTGCGCAGATCGTCCAACATGATCTCGCCGCATGGGCGCTCGCCCTCGCTCGTGGCTGGGGCTGGCAGCTCCGGGCGCCAAACATAGACGTGCCCGTCATACTCCCCCGGCGGCAAGGGCGCGCCCCCGGCGACGATTTCCTCGCCCAAATGCAGGATCAGCTTCCCGTTCGCCGCGCGCCACGCCCCGCGTCCCCGCACAATATCAGACCCGTTGAACGCGCCTTTGTCGTGCGCGGCGTTGAACAGCGCGGCGACGGCCGCCTCATTCTTGTAGTTGTCCGGCGTATGGTTGCGCTCTTTGTCGAAACGCGGCCATGCGTGAACCAGAAACCCGATCGCCCCGGCGAACAGCGCATTCATGCGCCCCTTGCCGCATTTGTCGGCATGAAGGGTCGATATGCCGCCCCCGACATTCAGATAATAGAACGTCTCCCCGTCGCGGCCGAGCGGCTTGACCGGACACCATGGGGGCAAGTACCCGTCCGGTCCCGGCCGCCATGCGCCCGGCTCCACGATCTCGCCGCTGATCTCAACCGGCCCGTGGGTGTAGGTTTTCCAGAACCGCACCGGATCAAGGCGGCGCGCGCTTTTCAACGCATCCTTGGCCGCCCTTCGCGCTGCGTCTTTCGTCAATTTAATGACGTTATTGTCCTTGTCATCACTCATGCGCTTGGTCGATCTCGTTCCAGTCCTTGAAACCCGGCGGCGGAAACGCGACTTTCACCGTCCGCCCCTTCGCCCGAGACAGCATTTTCGCCTGCACGCGCGCAAGCGCGTCCTTCGCCGCCGCAGAAGCGTCATTCTCCGCACACAGCGTAACCTCCCCGGCGCAGTCCGGCGGGTCGATATTTCCCATGTTGTCGAGGGAATACGCGGCGCCGACGCGCCATTCGGGAAAGAGCGAGGCCACCGAAAGCCCGTCTTCCAGACCCTCCGCGATCGCGAGCATGTCGTCCATGCCATGCTTGGCGTATGCGTCTTTCGGCGAAAGCCCGGATTTCCCCCGCGCCAGCATCATCATGGCGCCGCGCGGCGAGCCCAGAACGATGCGCCCCTTTTGCCCGATCTCGCGGTTCAACGCGCCGTCAGGCGTCAGAAAAGTCTGGTGGGTCGCGGTGATCCTGGCCGCGCGCGTCATCGCCGTGACGATGACATGATGCGAGCGCCAGTCCGGCGCATCGCGCATCCCATGGTTCCACCGAAATGCGGGATCATAGCGAACCGCATTCGGCCAATGCGCAAGCTTGGCGAGGTCAACGCCGCGATGATCGCGGAAATAGCGGTAAGGCAGATCGTCCACGGTGAGCGGCCGGGCGGCGAGCCAGCGCTTTGCCGCCTTTTCTTCCTTGGCGCGGCGTTCCTCGCCCTCGCGCGCCGCCTGCGCTTGGCGTTTCTCTCGGACTATGCGGCGCGCTTCCTCGATCGCCGCATCGTCCGCATCCGGCGCAACGCCGCCGAACCGGGCGCCGAACAGCAGCGCCTTGCGGAAATCCTTGCGCGCCGTCCAGTCATGAAAATAGCTGATCAGCGCCAGCGGATCGCCGCCGCGCTGACAGCCATAACAATAAAAATGATTGGTGTCCTCATAGATCGCAAAGGACGGCGTGCGGTCCTCGTGATCGCGAAAAACGCAGCGTGTGAACAGCGTCGAGCCCGAGCGATGAAACTCCCCGCCGAACTCCTCCGCGAGCCGCCGGATCGAAATCGACTCGTTGACGATCGCCGGATCGTAATGCGGCCCGCGCTTGTCGTCGTCCTTGGTCACGCCGCCTCGCCCGTCGCCATGACGAGGCCGCGGCCCCGGATCGCTTCGCCGAGATCCGCAAACCAGCTTTCCATTTCCGGATGATCGTCGCGCAAATCCGCCATGCGGTCGCGCAACAGGCCCGCCGTCTTGCGTGCGACGCCGACCAGCGCCCCGGCGGCCGCCACCGAATACCCGGCATCCGTCACAAGCAGATAGATCGTCGCCGCCTTGGCCTTGGCCGCCGGGTCCGGCCATTTCACCGGGCGGCGCAGATCGGCGCGGCCGACATCGAAGCGGATCGCCGCCGAGCGCAGCACAAGCCCGGCCGTCGCCATGGACAGCGCGCGCTGCGCGGCGATGGCGTCTGCAAGCTCATCAAGACCCGGCGGCGCGGACAGCGTGGTCATCGGTCAGTCATCATCCTTGTACTGATGGGGGGCCGCCGCCTCGCGCGTCGGCAACCGCATATTGCCAACATCGCCTTGCTCGATATCGGCGATCACCCACGCCGCGCGGCCGAGCGCGACCGCGCGGGGGCCGCCCGCCTCTTCCCGCATCACTTCATGCGCCGCCAGCATGGCGAGGCGGCACAGGCCCGGCCATCGCGTTTTCTGCGGATCGGCGCCGCCGCATCGCAATCGTGCAATCGCAAGATCGCGCCGCACGGCCGGGCTTTCAGGGCCGCCGCCATAGGCCGCGAGAGCCAGAAATAAGTCGCGCCATGGGGGCATCATCACTGCACCCCTTCATGGATTGAAGAGTACACGACGCTTTCGTCGCCGGTATTGATGTCGTTCAGCAAGGTTACGGTTTTGAGCGTCAGCATATTGACGAATTGACCTTGTTCTTCGGGCGACGCATCGGCGAGCAGGGTCGCGATCAAACTGGTAAAAACGTCGAGATAGAAAACCGCAGGTCTGGGTTCGGGTTCCATGGCGACAATCGTTCGTTGGATCGCCTTCGCCAGCTCGTGCGTGCCGAGGGACAAGGTTTTTTCAATGGTCATTACTTTTCTCCAGTCGTTTTTGAGAGCGGTGCAGCCAAAAAATCGCATAGAACAGCGCTGCAACTGAAATAGTTTGCAAACAGATTATAAGCGTCACCATGTAAGGAAGGGCGCTCATGCGGCGTTCCTTTCGTTCGATTTTTTCCGATAACGCGGGCGTTTGCCGATAGCGCTGATCCGGTCAGCCAAGACGCGCCGTTCGGCTTCCTTCATCGCCTGCAAGGTGGTGAGGGCGCGGATCAACCGCCGCATGGTGGCGCGCTGCCAGCGATGAGGATTTTGCTTGATCCGCCAGTAGGTGCTCTTGTCCACCTTCGCCGCCTTGCAGAGGGCGTAATCGGACAATCCGCTCATCGCCTTCGCCAGATCGACGAGGTGAAAGATTTCCGCCCGCAGGGCGATCTCCTCGGCGTCAGCTTTCCCTATTTTGGCGAGTTGGTTGCGTTCGGTCATTCCCGGCGTCACCATGCAAACGTGTGAATGCACTAAAAACGCCGATGATTTATTTTCGTCGTCAAGAGTAAATTTACTAGGTGTACTGGCTTATCGATTCGCGCATAGTATGCGTTGTGAAAAAAACCGCCGATATTCAAAGCGATTGGGTCGATTGGCTCATGGCGACTTACGGGCTCGCCATCGGGCCGCTCGCAACCAATGCCGGCATGGCCCACACGACACTCAAGCGCAAAGACAAGGACGGCTTTAAGGGCTTCAGCGTCAAGATCATCGACACGCTCAAGAAGCATTACAACGCCCCCGGCCCGATCGAGTGGAGCCTTGGTTATGGCGTTGAGGACGTCAGCCCCCTTAAAACCGCGCCCGAAGGCGTGATGATCAAACCCGAAGGCGACAATCAAAGCCTTTGGGTCGTCAATACAAGGGCCTGCTCTCTGAAAGGATACGTTCCGGGCGACTACATCCTGCTTGAGCGCAGCGAGGCCTACGAAACTGGAAGCGTTGTCGTCGCGAGGGTTTACGATATGGGCGACCGCCGTGAGAAGAACGTCCTGCGCATTTACCGCGACACCTATCTCGTGCCTGGAAGCACCGATGATCGGGATCACGACGTATACTCCACCGACCCGGCGACTCTCACCATTTTCGGCGCCGCCGTCCTGTCAATGCGCCTTCCCCGAGCAAGGGGATAGTGTTTCACGTGAAACATGCTCACAATTTTGAGTATTTTTGCACATTTCGGTTTGCTTTTTTTCTCACATCGCTAAAAGTTAACGCCATCGATTCCTTATCGAGAGCGGCGACATGCTGGGCTTCAGCGACATTGCGGATGACGACCTACTGACCATCGAAGACGTGGCGAAGCGGTGCGGCTATGATCACGCCTCATCGCTCTACCGCTTTTTAAAACGCAAAGGCGCGCCGCGCCCCCCGCGTTTCTTCCGCGCTCGATATCGCGGGGCGGACGTCAAGGCGTGGTTCGCGGCGCTGACGCATTACACGCAAGTTGCGGATCAGGTCGGCGCCGCGCCAGACGACGAGACGACCGACGAGACGGCTTGCGGAACTGTTGTCGAAATCGACGCCGCGCACCGGCGAATGCTGGCGCGGTTGCGGGCGTGTACATAGACGGCGTTATGTCATGAGCAAACCAAGATCGAAAACCAATAACCTCACATGGTCGTTAAAAGGCCCCAAGGACAATAAGTTCTGGCTTGGCCGCTGGAATCCCGGCCCCGCCATACGGGCCAAAGGCTACAAGGGCGTCGATCTTTGGGCGGACGGCATCGCCTACACCCTTGAGGAATGCAAAGACAAAGGCTTCAACGAGCTTGTTGAGCTTAATCATCGCGGTAGCAAACCGCTTGCCCCCTCCCTCGCCATTCAGCTTGCCGAGCAACTGAATGCGATCGCTCTTGCAACGCCGACGAAAACTCAAGCAGAAGAGGAAAAAAAGCCCAACACAACACGGTCCGTAGTGGCTCGACCGAGGGTCAAGACAATGAATGATCTTTTTACAGACTATCTGGATAGCGATGAGTTCAAGGCGAAAGGCCCGAGCACGCGACAAGGATATGAGTCCTCGATCAAGCATCTGCGAATAGTGTACGGCCCGGAAAGACCCAAACACGTAACCGCAGAGCTGATCGAAGAGGTGTTTCGCACTGACCGCGATGCACGCGGACACACAACCGCACACTACGCTTATGTTGTCCTGCGACTAGTGCTGAATTGGGGCCATACAAAAAACAGGTGGGCCAGCTATCTCCCGGCGCGCGACACCTTTAATCAACTCGGCTTGCCAAAACCGGCTGGCCGCATTCGAGTCGCCTTTCCGGCAGAGCTTAATGCCATGATGCGGGCCTTTGACGATCCGGCGTCGATCTATGACGAGCTTGACCTACCGCAAGCCGAACGGGTGTTGCGCCCGCGCCGATCCGGCGGCGACGCGCTGATCATGATGCTCTGGACAGCTTGCCGTGTTCAGACCAGCCTGACGATGATCGAGGACGCCTACGAGAACGGCACGATCGTGTTTCGTCCCACCAAGACCGCAAAAACAACCGGCGTCATTCTGGAAATCCCGGTCCTCGGCGCCCTCAAACAACGCCTGCCGGAGATGATCCGCCGCAAGCGGGCAATCTTTCAAGACGTCGCCCCCTTCCGTGAACTGATCATTGATGAAACGTTGAAAAAACCCTACTGGCGACAAAGCAAAAAATCCGGCATTCGCCAGCACAAGCGTTTCAATGATCTATGGCGCGAGCGGCGCGCTCTCGCCGGCCGGATCGAGCCGCGCCTGATCGGCGCGACGACCGACCGCTTGGGCGATACGGTGCCCGAATTAAACGCACAGGATCTGCGCGACACGGCCATTACACGGCTGACCAATGCCGGGGCCGATCTCTGGCAATTGTGCGCTTGGCACGGGAGCAATCCTGAACACATGACCCAACTCGCCCAACACTATATTCAGATCGGTGAGAGCCACGCCGCTCAGGCGGGCGAAAAACTCGTGAAGATGGTAAATGCTCAAGGCATCGACTATTAACGCTATCTTCCGAGACGTTAGCGAATAGTTACCATATCGGCGCCTAGTCTTTCCTCCGTGAAGAAACTCAACGGAGGACTACATGACGCATACCAGTGAAGCCGATCGCACTCTCCAGAAGGAACAAAGAACCCTGCTCGTCGCCGAACGAGCCTTGATCCAGTTGGCGGAAAAAGACCGCTCAAAGCTGACACCGGCTGAAGTCGCTCGCCTTCAACGCGCCTTGAACCGCCTTCCGGCCGCAGCCGAAAGCGCCCTCGCCAAGCTCGGCCCCTTCAAAGGCCGGAACGAGGTTGCAGCCTGCGCCACAGCCGCGTCAGCTCTGGCTGCCAGCCTCTCCAGCGCGGCGGCCGGCGAACTCGATGTGCAGGCGCTTGACGCTGAACTTGTTGACGTGGCAGAGGCAGTTACCAATAATCACGTCATGTTAGAAATCGCTGCCCGTAGCTACGATGTATGGTTCTACGTCAGCGGCGGCGACAAGTCGAAGACTGCGGAAGTCGTAAAATCACTATTGGGCTTTTGATAGAAGACTTCATCGGCGACGAAACGGTGTTCGTCGCCTACGCCCTTGCCTTGGCCGCCACAATCACGGCGGCCATTTTTTCGCGCGATCGCATGTTGCGTTTCGCCATCACGGTCATCGTCATTTCCTGGTTCATCACGCGCTTCTGGCGCATGACCGGATGGTCGATGGGGCTCGGCAACCTGATCCTCGATGTCGCCCTGATCTGCACGTTCTATCTTGCATGGAAGAACGCGAAGAAATCAGTCCGCACAACGAGGGACGGCCGCCGGTACCTTCATCAACCGCACAACCGCGTTTTTGCGCGTCACCTTTTTTTCATCCATTGGTTGTTCATTGGCTTGCATTTCCTCGTTGAGCTGAAATGGATCAACCTCTCAGGCGTCTATTTCGGCATGGAACGCGACGAGGAATACGGCTACGCTTTTTGGCGTAACCGGATTTTCGACCTGACTTGGTTGTATGTCTTTATAATCAGTATGCTGCGAATTATCAGCCGGCGCTCGATGCGTTTTCAAAAGCGCATCCTCGAAAGCGTGCGCAGGAAATACAACCCAGACAAGAAAAATAGAGATGCTGCGTCCGCGCAGCCTGTGGAAAACTGACCCGTAGGAATGTTTTGATCGTTCTTTAAATCCATTCTAGTTTTATTACGCTGGCGTAACAGTAAAACTCGAAGGAAGCGGGGTTCCATGAGTCGCGATTATGACGATTTACCGACATTGCCGGATAACCTTCTGCTGGCGATCCTGGAAGGAGACACAGAACCCACAGACGAGCAGATTGCGCTCATTATGGAAGCCCAGATCATCGACGCCTACAATTTGGGTCGCATGAGCGGCGAGAAGCGAGCGGCAAATCTCGGGTTCAGGAATAAGTTCATGGACGCCATCGCCAAGCTCATCGATAGCTGGATCGCCGACGCCACGGCCCGCGCCAAGGCGAAAAACAACAGGAACGCAGCATAATACAACACGCAAAAAAGAACAAAGGTCGCACGTGCGACCTTCGCACAAGGGTCGTACATGGTCGCACGGTCTTGTTTTGTTCTTGTTCAGAAAGGCTCATTTTTTAGCGGCGGAGAACAGGCGCGGAAGCGCTTTTGATATGGCCATAAGCCCCTACGGTCATGCAATCCCAACACTTTTGCCGAATAAGACGGTTTTGCCCGCTGGCGAATTTGGCTATGGTCGCTTTTCAGCGTCCCCGTAGCTCAGCAGGATAGAGCATCAGATTCCTAATCTGAGGGTCACAGGTTCGAATCCTGTCGGGGACGCCAGCTAATCCACCCGAAAATCCGCCGGCATGTCCTTTGACGCCGTCAGCTTGGCGAGCCGTTCAGAACCCTGCGCGGATCTCGGCGCCAATGAGGCGGCGCCGGTTGACGGCGCCCAGCGCGAAGGCGCGGGCGTTGTCCGGCGGGCCGAAGAAATTGTCGTAGAAAAAAGCGTCGGTCACGTTGTCGGCGAAGACGTAGAGCCCAACCTTGCCGGCCTCGATC
>LYSZ01000005.1 GCA_001657385.1 Parvularcula sp. BBD 1991-13
ACGACCCCGTCATCGGAAGGTTCCTCTCCAACGATCCGGTGGGGTTTGCCCCGCAGAGGCCGCAGTACTTTAATCGGTATGCTTATGTCCATAATGATCCTATAAATATGACCGATCCAGACGGTCAAAGGGCAATCGCCTGGTCCGTTCGGCTCGTGAAAGGCGGGGTCAAAAGGGTAAAAGCATTTGCCGATAAAAAGCATGCAATTCAGGCAAGGCAACGCGGTGAGAACGTCCAAGCTAGTTCTCGGCAAATGGCGGGGCACATCGAACGTGGCGCGGCACGAAATCCGAACGATGTGATGCGCCATTCTGGTCACGAATTGAAGGATGGGAGCGGAAAAACAGGCCTTCCCCATTTCCAGACTGATGGGCAAACAGGGCACACATTCTGGTCAGTCGCATCGGCCGTTTTGGGAACTTCGATTGCAGTTTTGGAAGTTGCAGAGCAGCTTGACCCGATCAACCTGATTTCGGGGGGATGCGCGCCTGGCTCGCCAGGATGTGTAGGACCTCAGCAATCATCCAGCGAAAACAATCAGTCGCAGGGAGCAAACTCGTCTTCCGACAACAACAATTCGGAATCTCAGGACTCCCAGCAGTCGGATTCGTCTAGCTATTGGTCGATTGACGGCGATACGATAACAGGCACCCGTTGCACGGGCAGGCTTGATTGCGGAGGTTGATTTAGATGCCGTCGTTCGTAGTTGTCGTTGAAGGCACGGGGATCAAAGTGCCCTCGGTTCCCGAACCGATTATCGGGTTTATGACGACCCGGCGAGTGACAGCCGCCGATGAAGATTCGGCAGTCGACAAAGCCAAGCGTATGATCCTTGATGACTGGCAATCAAGCGAATACGGGACCGCAAATATCGGCGATACGCCCACCTTGAAAATCGATAGCATCCGATCCCAGGGACTGCTTGAGCGCGTGTTCTCACTTGTCCCGACGAAGGGTTACACGTTTTACAGTCAAGAATAGGGTCAAGCTTTGTGACGGCGCCTAATTTTGAGGAAACGCAAGATAAAGCGAACATCGGATTTGCCGCCAAATCCTCGTAACGCACTGTCTGCACACTGTTTTTTTGGTGCATAGGGAGCACCCCCTGAGGGTTGAGTTGACCGCACGACTCCCGGAGAGAAAACAAAAGGTCGGATTAAGAACCGAGAGGCAACTGGCGGGATTGACCAAGCCAACGATGATTTTGATAGCATCGTTGATCCTGACACTGTTGAAGACCGTGGCGATGGTCTTCGGACAGGACAGACACCAGATGGAAGAAACGTCAACGTCCGCCCGAACAGCTCCGACGGACGGCCGACAATCGAAATCCAAGACGGTAAGAACAAGACGAAAATCCGCTATAACGACCCGGAGGTGAGAGACCAGTGATGGCGAAGGACTTTCACGCTCAGTACGGCATCCACCCACCGTTCAGAGTGCTCCGGCTTGTGGATGATGAGAACGGATTGGTTGTCCTGATCAAGGGAACCGGAGAAAACCAGCAGACCCACGAACTCCTCTTCGATGGCCCTTACGGCTACCGAAACTTTGATGAAGGCGACACGCATAAGTATCGCGAGCGGCATGGCATATCTTCGTCAGGGTGCTTCGAGCTGTCTTCGTCTGAGTTCCTCGATTGGGCTGCAAAAGAAAACCTCCATGACGAACTTCCAGAGGGGGTAAAGCACTATGCTCTTGTCTCTTCGGATGACGTTATCGAAGTGCTTGCTTTCGACCCGCCGGAAGTTCGGAAGGCCGACAAGAACGGGGGTGCGTAACGAACTTTGCTCCGCTCCCCAACTTGCCCTCGCCGGCGGGTAGAGTTTTCCGGCTTCGTCACGTTGGCGGGCTGGCGGCGCCGACGTGATTGGTGAGCGTTATCGGCGTCGCGAAGGGGTCAAACCGGTCACTGTCAACAGCGAGACCGGCATCCTAAATGTCGCCTTCGGCTGCATCGGCTTTGCCATAAAGACTTCGACTTGCGAACAATAAGTGAATGCCGGCTGGCAATATTTGGCGACGGAACCTATCGTTCGCGTTTGGTTATGGCGCTTGGGATTTCGTTAGGGCGCTGATATTACTTAGATTATAGTGGTGGGCGCGACAAGGATTGAACTTGTGACCCCTACGATGTCAACGTAGTGCTCTCCCACTGAGCTACGCGCCCGATCGGCCGGCGGAACAGCCGGCGTTTCGAAGCATCGGTCTCTAGCGGCAAAAATCGCCCGAGGCAAGACTTGCCGCGCGCCGGGGCGCAAAAAATCGCCCGTCTCGCGCCCGTCTTGCGATCCCCCGTCTTGCGACTGTCCCGCTTTCGCCCGGCGCCCGTCCCTCAGCGAGACGGCGCGCGCGGCGCGGTTACGCCGCGATGACGCGGTCGACTTCCTGCACCAGGTCTTTCAGGTGGAACGGCTTGGACAGAACCTTGGCGTCTTCCGGCGCCTGATTGGCCGCGTTCAGGGCGACGGCGGCGAAGCCGGTGATGAACATGATCTTCATTTCCGGATCGATTTCCGCGGCGCGACGCGCCAGTTCGATGCCGTCCATGACCGGCATGACGATGTCCGTCAGCAGCAGGTCGAATTCGCGCAGTTGCAGTTCCGTCAGCGCCTCGTCCCCCTGGCCGGCGTCGATGACCGCGTGGCCGGCCCGCTCCAGCGCCTTCTTGAGAAACCGGCGCATGGATTCATCATCTTCCGCCAACAGTATCGCCGCCATGATCAGATCACCCTTATCGTTTCAAAATCGTTCTGAAAGTGGCGCGTTACGCGCCAATCCCGGTTTTTTGATCGGGGGGATGCAAAAAACGCTCCGCCGGAAACATGCTATTAAGTCGGCAGTCTTAACGAAACCTGCAACTTCACGCTAACATGACCGATGTCGTCATGAATGCAAGACTGGGGTCTTCAATGTCCGGACACAGCGGGGCTGAAGATAATGCGAAAAGCGCCGGCGCCGCGAAGCGCCGCGTCATCGAGGAGCTGTCGCCGAGCCTGCTGACGACGCCGGTGATTTTCGCCTCGCCCCATTCCGGGCGGGACTATCCCCAGGACCTCCTGCGTCACTCGCGCCTGGACCAGCACGCCCTGCGCCAGTCCGAGGACAGCTATGTCGATCTCCTGTTCGACGAGGCGCCGCGGTTCGGCGCGCCGCTGCTGCGCGCGCTGTTTCCCCGGGCTTATGTCGACGTGAACCGCGCCCGGGACGAACTGGACCCGCGCATGTTCGCCGACACTCTGCCGAAAGGCGCCGACACGCGCTCCAGCCGGGTGATCGCCGGGCTCGGCGTCATCCCGCGCATCGTCGCGGACGGCCAGGACATCTACGGGCGCAAGCTCTATTATCTGGATGCGCGCCGGCGGTTGTCGGCCTATTACGACCCCTACCATCAGGCGCTGTCGAAACTCATCGAGACGGCCCGGCGGCGTTTCGGCGGGGCCATCGTCTTCGACTGTCATTCCATGCCGTCTGCCGGGGGTGCGCCCATGAGGGCGGGGGAGCGGCGTATCGATTTCGTACTCGGCGACCGGTTTGGCTCGTCCTGCGCCCCGTCGATCACCCTGCTCGCCGAGCAGACCCTCGCCGGGATGGATTACGAGGTGGCGCGCAACACGCCCTATGCGGGCGGTTACGTCGCTTCCGCCTACGGCCGGCCGAAAAACGGCGTGCACGTCCTGCAGATCGAAATCAACAGGGCGCTATATCTCGACGAGCGCCGCATCGCGCGCACGGACGGTTTCGATCGTTTGCGCGAGAGCATGTTGATTTTGATCGAAAAATTGTCTGCGTTGCGTTTAGACCACTTGTGGACGCCGCAGGCTGCGGAGTAATATCACGCACAAAAAAAAGCCGCGGGACGTACCCGCGGCCAAGTCATAGGGAGGAAACGCCCAAAAATGGGCAGCAGCGTCAACGACGCCGCACATAAACCATAGACCCCTCGATGCTGCGTCGCAATAATTTTTTTGCAGCGCAGCATCTTTTTTTGGGCGTCAAGGCTGTTTTTTCCCCGGTTGCCGCCCTCTTTTTAGTCCGGAAACCGAGACTATTTGTGCTTTCAACGGCTTTGCAGTAGGCCAGCGGCAATGCGCCGTATCGCGGCCATCATTTCGGACAACTGGACATGCACGATCAGGCTTCACCGTCGGAGAAGAAAAAAAGCGCCCTGCGCCGCCTCGGCTCCGGCGTTGGTAGGCTGACAAAGCCAAGGAAACGTTTTGACATGCCGAACGGAGACAGCGGCCTGAAAATCGTCATCGCCACCGACGCCTGGAAACCGCAGCTTAACGGGGTGGTGCGCACGCTCGACACTCTCGGCCGCATCCTGACCGATTTCGGCAATGAGGTGCTCTATATCACGCCGAACGAGTTCAAGTCCGTGCCGTTGCCGTCCTATCCGGAAATCCGCCTGTCGCTGATGCCGAACCGGAAGGTCGCCAAGACCATTAACGAGTTCAAG
Organism: Parvularcula sp. BBD 1991-13; assembly: GCA_001657385.1. Taxonomy (GTDB): domain Bacteria; phylum Pseudomonadota; class Alphaproteobacteria; order Caulobacterales; family Parvularculaceae; genus Hyphococcus. The sequence goes on from LYSZ01000005.1 coordinate 4,464, forward strand.
CCGGACGCCATCCATATCGCCACCGAGGGGCCGATCGGGCGCGCCGCCCGGCGCTTTTGCAAGCGGCGCGGCTATCCCTTCACCACCAGTTTTCACACCCGCTTCGCCGAATACGCCAATGAACGCTGGAAGGTGCCGACGACGTGGGGCTACGCGGTCCTGAAGGATTTTCACAAGGACGGCGAGACCATGATGGTTGCAACGCCAGGCCTGGTCGAGGAACTGGGCGGGCGCGGTTTCCAGAACATGAAGCTGTGGGCGCGCGGGGTCGATCTGGAGCAGTTCGTTCCCGGCGACCGCTCGCCCCTGGACCAGTATGCGCGCCCGATTTTCCTCTATGTCGGCCGGCTTGCGGTGGAAAAGAGCATCGAGGATTTCGTCGAGCTTGACCTTCCGGGCACGAAGATACTGGTCGGCGACGGGCCGCAGCGCGCCGAGCTGGAAGAAAAATACCCCGATGCGGTGTTTGTCGGCCCGAAATACGGCGACGACCTGACGCGGTATTATCAGGCCTCTGACGTTTTCGTCTTTCCGTCCCGCACCGATACGTTCGGCCTCGTCAATGTCGAGGCGCTCGCCTGCGGCGTCCCGGTCGCCGCCTATCCCGTGCGCGGGCCGCTGGAAATCCTCAACGGCGCGCCGCCCGAATGCGGCGCCATGAACGAGGATCTGAAAGCCGCCTGCCTGGCCGCCTATGAGCACGGCGACCGGGACGCCTGCCGCGCCTGGGCGGAAAACTTCTCATGGGAGGCGGCGTCGCGGCAGTTCATCGCCAATCTTGAGATCCCCGGCTTCGATGAGGAGTTCTGGCTGCGCTCGGCGAAAATGATCGACTGAGCGGGGCGTCGGTACGCCGGGGGCGGGACAATCTGTTTCGAAACGGCGCAGCGGCCGCGCACCAGCGGGGCGACGGCCTTTTAAAGTGCAACGGGCTTGTGCAATAAAACTGGTCGTTGTGACGGTCCGGCTGTGTGTTTGTTTTTCAGGATTTCTAAATTTCCCCTAAAAAACAGTGTCTTGTCGAAATTCTGGGTGTTTCGGCACAACCCTTGCGTTTTGTCGTCGCAGGTTGTGTCGCGGAAAAGGCGTTCGCCGGCTCCGCAAGAACTCTGGAGGAATGACGATGCCTCATCCTATCGATATTCATGTCGGGCGACGGTTGCGCCAACGGCGGCGGTTGCTCGGTCTGACGCAGGAGAAGCTTGCGCATGCCGTTGAAATCCGCTTTCAGCAAATCCAGAAATACGAAAGCGGCGCCAACCGCATTTCCGCCTCGCGGCTGTGGTCGCTGGCCAAGGCGCTGGACGTTTCCGTCGCCTATTTCTTCGAGGGGCTGAACGGCAATGGCGCCGGCGCCGAACCGGACGCCGGCTTTGCGCCGCGGCGGGCTTACGGGTTCGCTGACGCGCCGGCCGAAACCGTGCTCGAGGACAAGGAAACCATCGACCTCGTGCGCTATTACTACCAGTTGAACGAGGAGCCGCGCCGCCGCCTTCTCGATCTCGCCCGGGCGCTTTCCGGCGACGACTGACGCCGGCGCCGCAAGGCCCGGCCCTTGCCTTTTGCGCGACGATCGCCATGATCTCGCGCAATGTCGTTATCGCATCCCGCTTTATCGGAATACGCATCCTTCGCGCGCCGGCTCGCCGCCGCCGCGCGGCTTGAAACCCTGCCGCGCTTTCGCGGCGGCGGAGACGTGTTCGCCAAGGACGGTCCGCAATACGATCCCGTCACCGACGCCGACCGCGAGGCCGAACGGGTCATGCGCGCCATGATCGCGCAGGCGCATCCCGATCATGGCGTTATCGGCGAGGAGTTCGGCGCCGAGCGCGCCGAGGCCGAGTGGCGCTGGATCCTCGACCCGGTCGACGGGACGCGCGCTTTCGTCTGCGGCGCGGCGTCCTGGGCGACGCTGATCGCGCTGGAGCGGGGGGCGGCGCCCGTGCTCGGCCTGATCGATCAGCCGTTTACGGACGAATGCTGGATCGCCGCCGAAGGCCGCACGGAATATGTCCGCCACGGCAAAGCGGCGCCCTGCCGGACCAGCGGCGAAACGGCGCTCGCCGATGCGCGCATTTCAACTACGGACCCCCGTCCGGCCGTCGCCTATTTCAACGAGGAGGAGGCCGCCGCCTTCGACCGGATCGCCCATGCAACGCGCGTCGCCCGGTTCAGTTTCGACGCCTACGCCTATGGCCTCCTGGCGATCGGCGCCCTCGACCTTGTCGTGGAGACAGGGCTTCAGCACCATGATTACGCCGCGCTCGCCCCGGTCGTGGAAGGCGCCGGCGGCGTCGTCACCAACTGGCGCGGCGATCCTTTGGGTACGGACGACCGCGGGGAAATCCTCGCCGCTGCGACGCCGGCCCTGCACGAGGCCGCGCTCAAGCTGCTGTCGTAGTCTTTGCCGCCCCTGTCGGCGCCTGAGTCCGCCGGTTTCCGGGGGTTACCAGGCTTTCACCGCCATCACGTCGCAAGGCGGGTGGTTGATAAACCGCTCCGCGACGCTGCCAAGGACGGCGTGAGCGATGCCGACCCGGCCGTGGGTGCCGAGCACCAGAAGGTCAGGCGAAAGGCTCTCGATTTCCTCCATCAGCACGGTGTTGACGTCTCCATGGCGGACGATGCAGCGGCAGCGCTCTTCGAGGGGGCGGGGCGCGCCGCCTTTCGGCTCTTGCGGGCTTTCCGGCGCGCCGAGGGTCGAGGCGATCAGCGCGTCCATTTCCTCGCGGATGACGGCGGCGAGCGCTTCCTCGCGGCCTTCGCGCACTTCCTGGCGGATTTCGCGGCTGGTCTGGAAGCCCGCGAAGGGGACAATAAAGGCGTGTACGAAGTAAAATTCCGCCTCCGGCGCCAGGGCGACCGCGTTGCGGATGGCGAACCGGGAGTAGACGGAAAAATCGACGGCGACGACGATTTTCCCGTAGGCGCCCCTGACCTCATCGGCGACCACGAGCACCGGCCATGCGCCCTTGCGGATGACGCGCTCCATGGTCGAGCCGGAAACCGCGCGCAGTCCTGTTTCGGTGCGGTGAACGCCGGTAACGATGAGGTCTGCGCCCTTTGCTTCGGCAACGCGCAGGATATCCTGATAATCCTTGCCGGGAACGACCTCGATGGAGACGTCGAGCCCGTCCGGGCGCCCGATCCTGGCGATATGGTCTCCGATTTCCTCGCGCGCGGCGTCCGCGACGCGCTCGCGCGCCGTCGCCGGCAGATCCTCGTCCAGAACATGCAGAACGGTCAGGCGCGCCTGGCGCGCCGCGGCGCGCTCCATCGCGCGGGCAAGCGCGTTCGCCGACCGCGGGGACAAATCCGTCGCCATCAGCATGGTGTCGATGGTCCGGCCCGATGCGGTCGTCCGGCCCGGTGCGGACGCGGGCGCCGCCGCGCCGGAGGAGGCCGCCTGTTTCTTGCCGCCGGAAGAGGGCCAGGACAGTTTCATGAAAAGACGCCTTTCACATTAGGGCCGGTCGCGTTCGGGCCGGCGTCGCCGCTGTCGCCATTCGAAGTGGGGATGCGCGCCGGCGCGTTTCAACGCCGCGGGCGATTGTAAATTCCTATTGAATAACACCTGTTTCGAAAAAGGACGGCGGGTGCGGAAAACGCCGATGACAGATCACCGCATGGGCGCCGCGCCGATCGGCCTGTACTGTCCTCGCATTGATTGAGCGGGACACGGACACAATGCCGAAATTGCTGACCTTCTTGTTCAGGCACGCCGTGGTCGGGTTCGTCCTGGCCGCGCTGTTCGTCGGCGTTCTGCTGCTGAGCGATGTCAGCGGAATCGCCAGCCTCGCCGCCCGTGACAGCGCCGGCGCATTCGCCATCGCCGTTCTCACCTTCTTTATCGGCCTGACCTTCTCAAGCGCGCAGATGGGGTTCGCGGTGATGCTGGCCCGCGAAGGAGACGACGAGCCGGGGCGGGGCGGCGGGCCGGGCGTGCGCCTGCCGGTGTTCGACGCCTGGTTCGTGGAGCCCGCCCGCGCCCTCGTCAGGGTCAGGCGCTAGGCCCGCGCCGCGCCGTTTGCGGCGGCAAGGGCGAAGACCGGTTCGATGAAGCGGTCGAAATGCGCCCAATACGCCGTTCGGAAGTTGTCCTCTTCCATCAGGATTTCGTGCAGCGCGCGGGGGACGGTCACGTTCTCGATCAGTTCGTAAGACGCCGCCAGCGCCTCGTGCGCGGTCGAACTGACCAGGCGGTCGTTCTCGGCGGAAACGATCAGCACCGGTGTTTTCAGTCCGGCGAGCCGGCCGGGTTTGAAGAGATCGTCCATGGCCGTCATCGCCGCGTTTAGCCAGCCATAGGTGGGCGCGGCGACGCAGGCGCGGGGCGCGGCTTCCTGCAGCAGCCGGAAGCGCTCGTGACGCGCGCGATCGGCCGTCAGCACGTTGCCCTCGAATTCCCGGGAGTCCTCCTTGACGCCGGCGATCGCCATGCCGCCCGCGCCGGCGGCCGTCATGGTCGCCGAGGCGGCGCGGGCGAAAAGCTGCAACGCGGCGGGCATGGCGAGGCGCAGCATCGGCGCGCACAGGACCGCGCGCTCGAATCCCTCATACCCCTCGGCGAGAAGGCGCAGCGTCGGCAGCCCGCCCATGGAATGGGTCATGACAAGCCGCGGCCCGTCCGTGAATCGCGGCGCGGCCTCGGTCTCGATGAACAGGCGCAAATCCTCCGTGTAGGTTTGAAAGTCGTCGATATGGCCGCGAAGGGGGTCGTCCAGCATGCGCGCCGACAGGCCCTGTCCGCGCCAGTCCATCGTCGCGACGTTCAGGCCGCGCCCGCGCAGATCCTCGATCACCTCGAAATATTTCTCGATGAATTCGCATCGTCCGTTAAGCAGAACGACGTTGCCGCGCGGCGCGGGCGCGGGGAAGAATGCGCCGCGAAGCCTTGCCGCCTCTTTTTCCGCCCCTTTCGCCGTCGCATGCCGGCCCGCGGGGGGCGCGGTAAAATGGAAAACTTCCGCATGCGGCGGAACAGGGTTTTGCGCGATGCGGATAAAGTCTGCGGTCAAGGCGTTCACCGTCCGCCTTCGAGGGCGAGGCGCGCCATGAGGCTCATATCCCCGGACACGGCGATGCGCCCCGAGACAAAGGCGCTCTCAAAAGCGCGCTCGCCGGCGAGGGCGCGGATGAGGGACTCGCGCGCGCCGCGCCAGACGCAAAGCGCTGCGTCTTCTCGGTCGCCCGGCGCGTCGTTCGTGTCAGACTGGTCCTTGGGCCGGCCCTTCGCCGCCGGCGCTGGACTGGGCGCCTCAGGCGAAACCGCCGGCCGCGCGCCGCGCCCGTCCACCCACAGGGCCGGTCCCTGGTCGGGCGCCAGTTTCAGAACGCCGCCGAAGGGCGATCCGAACGCTTTTTCCGCCGCGCGCGCCAGTGCGTCGGTTGACTGGCCGCTGTTGTCGTCCGCCGCCGGCATGGGCTCTCTCCTATTCCAGAAGCGCGCCGTCCACGCTGATCGGCTTGACGAATTTCAGCGTCATGCGGTCGCTTTCGCCGATCGCGTCATAGGCGCTGCGGTCGAAGTCCGGATCTTCCTCGCCGCGCACGGCCGAGGAGCGCCGCGTCGGCGGCAGCGTCCATACGCCGAAAGGATGGTTCTTTGAGTCCTTCGGATTGGCGTTGATCTCCGAGCGTTCGGCCAGTTCGAACCCGGCCGCGACGGCGAGCGCGATGACGTCCGCTTCCAGCACATAGCCCGCCGAGCCGTCCTCGTAGACGAAGTCGGACGCATCGTCCCCGTCCGGCGCGCCGTCGGCGCGGTGGTCGACCACGCCGAGCACGCCGCCGGGCTTCAGCGCGCGATGGAACTTCGCGAAATATTCCGCCGCCGAGCCGCGCCCGATCCAGTTGTGGACGTTGCGGAAAGTCAGGACCACGTCCGCCGATCCGTCCGGGGCGATGGCGTCGCCGCCGAGGGCGGTCATGTTGATCTCGCCGTAGATTTCAGGCTTGTCCGCATAGGCTTCGCGAAAGGCGGCGAGGCCCGCCTGGACCCGCTCGCTGTCGCTCTCCGGATCGAAGCTCGCGGCGTAATAGGTCCCGCCGCCGGCTTTCAGATAGGGGGCGATCACCTGGGTGTACCAGCCGCCGCCGGGCCAGACCTCGACCACGGTCATGTCCGGTTCGACGCCGAAAAACAGGAGCGTTTCCGCCGGGTTGCGATACCGGTCGCGGGCCCGCTCCGCCTCGGTGCGGTGGTCGCCGGCGAGCACGGCGGCGAGCATCTCCTCGCGGCTTGGCGCGGCGGCGTCTTCCTGAGGGGCGGCGTCCGGGGCCGTCTCGCCGCCGCATGCGGCGAGGAAGAGGGCGGCGACGCCGGCCAGGAAAGGGGCGACGGCAGAGCCGGGGGCGTTGATCATTCGTGCATCTCCCATAAGAACCGGCAGGTTTTATCATGGTTTACGCCAGGGTCTATCGATGACGCGTCGCCGCTCGCGAAAGCTTGAAACCGCGTCCGCGCATCCTATGTCTCGACTGTCGGAGGCCATTGCGGCTTCGACGGCGCCGGTCCGGCCATGACGGCGGACTGCATGGCGTCATCGTTAACAACCTCGCTTTTCAAGGAGGAGCAATCCATGCGTACATTCGACCTGACCCCCCTTTATCGTTCGACCGTCGGTTTCGACCGGATGTTCGACCTGCTCGACGCCGCCGGAAAGACCGACAGCGGCGGTTATCCGCCTTACAATATCGAGCGTCTGGACGAGAACGACTACCGCATTACCCTGGCCGTCGCCGGCTTCGCCGAGGAAGACCTTGACGTGGAGTTGCGCGAGAACACCCTCACCATTACCGGCGAGCGAAGCGACGCGGACGCAAACCGCAGCTTTCTTTACCAGGGCATCGCCGGGCGATCCTTCGAGCGGCGCTTCCAGCTTGCGGAGCATGTGAAGGTCAGCGGCGCGTCGCTGGTCAACGGCCTGCTCAACATCGAGCTTCAGCGGGAAATCCCCGAAACCAAAAAACCGCGTAAAATCAGCATCAACGGCGCCGCCGCCGGCAATGTCAAAGTCCTGAAGGACGCCGACGCCGCCTAGTGCGCCATACTCCGGCGCGCCTGACCTCGGCGCGCCGGAAAAAAGAAACAAAAACAAATCATTACGCCGGTAAAGGCGTTCGCTTCATACGCGCAAAATAAGCGCAAAGGGCGCGGTCTTCCCCGCCGCGCCCTTTTTTCGCGCCTCGCCTGTTCTCATCGCCCGTCTGTTGCTAGCCTGCCCCCTTACGCCGGCCTGGCGAGGGCGTTGCCGCCTGGTGTTCGGGACAGGAGCGTTCGGGACAGGAGCGTTCTGGAAAGCGGCGTTCTGGCGGGCGGTATCGAAAGTGGGGCTTATGATCGTTGAGACCAGAAACACAGCGCTCGCCGCGCTCCTGGCGGCCGCCGCCGCGCTGGCGGGCTGCGCCAGCGACGACGGGTACCGCGCCGGCACGGAGCCGTCGATCTCGATCCCTTACGATCCTTACGATTTCGATCCCGACGAATTACTCGCCGAGGCGCAATCCCATTGCGGGGCCTACGGCCTCAGGGCCGTCTTCGACGGCGAGACCGTGGACAGGCAGTCCGTGCGCTGGCGCTATCGCCATTATCGCTGCGTGTGATCAGCCGAGCACCAGGCGCCGCGCCTGGTCGTAGAGTTCCGAATTCGCCGCCAGGATCGATCCCGCGGTGAGGAATTTCGGGCCGCCCTCGATTTCGCTGACCATGCCGCCGGCTTCGCGCACGATGATCGCGCCGGCCGCCACGTCCCAGCTGTTGAGCCCCCGCTCCCAGTAGGCGTCGTAGCGCCCGGCGGCGACGAAGGCGAGGTCGAGGGCCGCCGCGCCGAACCGCCTGACCCCGGCCGTTTTTTCCAGCACCCGGTCCGTCTCCGCCAGGGCGTCGGCCCGGCCCGGCCGTCCGGCGAAGGGCAGCCCGCAGGCGAACAGGCATTCGCTCAAGTCCCGCCGGCTCGATACGCGGATGCGGCGGTCGTTGAGATAGGCGCCTTCCCCCTTTTCGGCCCAGAACAACTCGTCCGTCACCGGATTATAGACGACGCCCGCATAGGGCTGGCGGTCGCGTTCAAGGGCGATGGAGATGGCGAAATGCGGCAGGCCGTGAAGGAAATTGGTGGTGCCGTCGAGCGGGTCGACGATCCAGCGGTTGGAGTTGTCCGCGCCCTCGATTTCGCCGCGCTCTTCCATCACGAAGCCGTATTTGGGGCGCGCCGCGGAAAGCGCCTCGAAAATCGTCTGCTCTGCGGCGAGGTCGGCGCGGCTGACGAAATCCGCCGCCCCTTTCCGCGAGACCTGCAACGCTTCCACCTCGCCGAAGTCGCGCGCCATGGGGCGCGCCGCCTTGCGCGCGGCGTTGATCATGATCGAGACAAGGGTGGGCGTGTGCGGCATCGGAAAATACAGTCAGCTTGATCGGACGGGCGAAGGACGGCGGCGCACCATACGCGCGCGCGCCGAGAGCGCAAGCCTTGTGCGTCGGGAACCGCGCCCCCCTGGCGCGATCCCGACGCGCCTGGCCTGTCCGGACGCGTCTGTCCGAAAACGAAACGCGCCGGTTCGACTGCGCCGGGCTATTTCTTGCCGCGCTTGTCTCGGCTATCACTATACCAAAACAACTACTTGTTTCCGAACGCCATTCGCTCTGCAAGACATGCGCGGGGCAGATAAGGGAAGAACGCCGCCATGAGTCGTGACGCCGCGCCGCTCGATCCGGCCAAGCTGGCCGCCGCCGCCTTCAAGCTCCTGACGGAAGACCCGAAATTCAAGGTGGGAGAGGCGCAAATCCGCGGCAACACCTATAGGGTGTTCGAGAACGCGCCCCCCAACCTGCCGGCGCTCTTCACCGTCGGCGCGATGATGAACGGCGAGAAGGAGTTCCTTTACTACGAGGGCGAGCGCATGAGCTTCGCCGAGACGTGGCGGCGCGCCTGCCGTCTCGCCCACGCCTTGAGGGAGGAACTGGGCGTCGGGCAGGGCGACCATGTGGCCCTCGCCATGCGCAATTATCCCGAATGGTGCGTGAGCTACATGGCGGTGATCGCGCTCGGCGCGGTGGTGGTGCCGTTAAACGCCTGGTGGAAGGCGGACGAGCTGAAGTTCGGCCTTGAGGACTCGGGCGCAAAAACCGTCATCGCCGACGGCCGCCGGCTTGAGTATATTCTACCGTACAAGGAGGAGCTTGGCCTGACGCTGGTGCTTGCGCGCGACGAGGGGGCCGGCGCCGACCATACCTATGACGCGCTGCTTGAAGGCGCGAGCGAGGACGTGCCGCCCTCGGTCGAGATCGCCCCGGACGACGATTTCTGCATCGTCTACACCTCCGGCTCCACAGGCAACCCGAAGGGCGTTGTTCTCACTCATCGCAGTTGTATCTCGACGCTCATGTCGTGGGGTTTTATCGCTACGGTGCTGAAGGAGGCGCGCGGCGGCGTCAGCATGTTCGGCGACGATCCCGGCGTCCTGCTCGCGGTGCCGTTGTTTCACGTCACCGGCTCTCACTCGATTTTTCTCCTGTCCTATCTCGTCGGCCGGCGGATCGCGATGATGTATCGCTGGGACCCGGCCGCGGCGGTGGCCCTCATCAACCAGGAAAAGCTCACCAATTTCGTCGGCGTGCCCAGCCAGTCCTTCGAATTGATGCAGGCGGCGGGGGAGGGCGGCATGCCCAGCCTGCTCGATATCGGCTCCGGCGGCGCCAAGCGCCCGGCCGAGCATGTGAAAAAGCTCGCCGAGACGTTCAAGCAGGCGCGTCCGTCCTCCGGCTACGGACTGTCCGAGACCAATGCCCTCGGCTGCGTGATCTCGCTCGACGATTACCAGAAGCGCCCGGACTCCACCGGCCGTCCGGTGCCGCCGCTCACCGACATCAAGATCATGAACGACGACGGCGTGGAATGCCCTCGCGGAACCGTGGGCGAGGTGTGGATCCGCAGCCCGGCCAATTTCCGCGGCTATCTCAACCTGCCGGACGACACCGCCAGGGCGCTGACGCCGGAGGGCTGGTTCCGCACCGGCGATCTCGGCCGCATGGACGGGGAGGATTTTCTCTATATTGTCGATCGCATCAAGGACCTGATCATCCGGGGCGGCGAGAATATCTCCTGCCTTGAGGTGGAAAACCGCGTTTACCAGCACGAGGCGGTCGCGGAAGCCTCCGTCTTTTCCGTTCCCGACGAGGTGCTGGGCGAACGCGTGGGCCTGGTCGTCTATCCAAAGGACGGGGCGCGAATCGACGCGCAGGCCCTGCGCGCGTTCCTGGCCGAGGATCTGGCGGCCTTCAAGGTGCCCGAGCGGATCTGGGTCTCGCCGGGCGCGCTGCCGCGGCTCGGCACGGCCAAGTTCGACAAGATCACCATTCGCAAGACCGCGCTGCAGCACAAGCCGACGCTGTCGGTCTAGGCGGTCTCGCCGGGCCTGACAGCCGCAAGCCGTCCGGGCGGTCTGCGTTAACCGGACGCGCCGGGCGGTCCGGCGCGGGACGCGCCGCCTGGGGTGCGCCGCCACTGCATGAAGGGCTTGCGTCGCGCGTGAAAGAGGCTGACATATCGGGGCGACCAAGACGGAGTTTCGATGCTTCAACTGCGACCCAATTGCGAGCTATGCGACGCCGATCTGCCGCCCGACTCGCAGGATGCGCGCATCTGCAGCTATGAGTGCACGTTTTGCGCCGACTGCGTCGAAACAACGCTGCACAATGTCTGCCCCAACTGCGGCGGCGGCTTCGCGCCGCGGCCGATCCGTCCCGCCCGCGAATACCGCACCGGACTGGGGCTCATCCACCATCCGGCGTCGGAGAAGCGGGTGCGGTCGGTCTACGGCGCCCGCGACATCGCCGCGTTCGTCAACAACGTGAAGCCCATTCCGCCCGAGCAACGCTGACCGGCGCCGCTGCGTCAGCGACTAACACAGAGGTCTGACCCATGAGCGATCTTAAAACATTCCGTAACGAGACGAAGGCGTGGCTGCTTGAGAACTGCCCGGAGGAAATGCGCGACAATCTCGGCGGCGAGGAGAATATCTGCTGGGGCGGCCGCAATTGGACTTTCCAGTCCGACGCCCAGAAAGTCTGGCTGGAACGCATGGCGGAAAAGGGCTGGACCGTGCCGACCTGGCCGAAGGAATATGGCGGCGGCGGGCTTTCCAAGGAGGAGGCGAAGATCCTGAAAGCCGAGATGCGCGCGATCGGCGCGCGCTCGCCGCTGGAAAGTTTCGGCATCTGGATGCTTGGGCCGGCGCTCCTGAAATATGGTACGCATGAACAGAAGCTGCACTTCCTGCCGCCCATCGCCCGCGGCGAGATCCGCTGGTGCCAGGGCTATTCCGAGCCCAACGCCGGTTCCGACCTCGCCTCGCTGCAGTGCAAATGCGAGGACAAGAAAGACAGTTGGCTGGTGAACGGCCAGAAGATCTGGACGTCATACGCGGATCAATCGGACTGGATTTTCGTCCTGGTGCGGACCGATCCGTCGGCGACGAAGCATAACGGCATCAGCTTCATCCTGATCGACATGGCGAGCAAGGGCGTGACGACCAAGCCGATCAAGCTGATTTCCGGCAAGTCGCCCTTCTGCGAGACATTCTTCGACGATGTCGAGGTTCCCAAGGCATATGCGCCGGGCGTCAGCGCCGTGGTGGGCGAGATCAACCGCGGCTGGGACGTGGCGAAATATCTCCTCACCCATGAGCGCGAAATGATCTCGGCGGGCGGCGGCGGTCTTCTCGGCGGGCGCGGCATGGGCGAGGTCGCGGCGCAGGATATCGGTCTGGAGCACGGCCGGCTGGCCGATCCGATGCTGCGGGCGAAGATCGCCCAGGCCGAAATCGACGGCTGGGCGTTCCTGTTGACCCTGGAGCGCATGAAGGACGAGGCCAAGGCCGGGCAGGGGGTCGGCGCCAATTCCTCGATGCTGAAATATTACGGGACCGAGTTCAACAAGCGCCGTTACGAGTTGATGATGGATACGGGCGGTTCGGACGAACTGGAGTGGGAGGGCGAGCGCACCAAGGACGGCAAGCTCGCCCGAAGCTGGCTGCGCACCAAGGCCAACTCCATCGAAGGCGGCACCTCGGAAGTGCAGCTCAACATCATCGCCAAGCGCATTCTCGAACTGCCTGGCGCTTAAGGAGGTTTCGATGCCGCTGGTCCTTACCGAAGAACAGGAAATGCTGCGCGACTCCGCGCGCGGTTTTCTCGATGAAAAAGCCCCCGTCAGCGCGCTGCGAAAGCTGCGCGATGCGAATGACGAAACCGGCTTCGACCGCGGCCTCTGGAAGGAGATGGCCGAGATGGGCTGGGCCGGCATCCTGGTGGACGAGGAATATGGCGGCGCGGATTTCGGTTTCGTCGGCGCCGGCGTCCTCGCCGAGGAAATGGGCCGCACCCTGACGGCCTCGCCGTTTCTGTCGACCTCCGTTCTCGCCGCCGCCGCGCTGAAAAAGCTCGCCGGCGACGCCCACAAACAGGAGTTCCTGCCCGGGATCGCGGCGGGCGAGACGCTGTTCGCCCTCGCCGTCGACGAGACCCGAAAGCACGGCCCGGCAAAAACCGCGATGGCCGCGGAAAGGGCCGGGAACGGGTTCAAGCTTTCCGGCGACAAAACCTTCGTCGCCGACGGCCATGTCGCCGACAAGATCATTGTCGCCGCCCGCACCGCCGGCGCGCCCGGCGAGGAGGACGGCCTGACCCTGTTTCTGGTCGATTCAAAGGCGAAAGGCGTCCGCGTCGAGCGGACGATCATGGTCGACAGCCGCAACGCCGCGCGCATCGCCTTCGACGGGGTCGAGGCCACGGGCGAGGACGTCATCGGCGAGGTCGACGGCGGTTACGCGGCCCTCGAAGGGGTCCTCAACGCCGGTCGCGCCGGCCTGGCGGCGGAAATGTCCGGCGCCGCGCAGGCCGCCTTCAAGATGACCACGGACTATCTGAAAGAGCGCAAGCAGTTCGGAACCGAAATCGGGTCCTTCCAGGCGCTCCAGCATCGCGCGGCGCATCTTTATTCCGAAATCGAACTGATGAAGTCGGCGGTCCTGAAAGCGCTTCAGGACCTCGACGCGCATTACGGCATGGCGGGGCCGATCTGCGCGCTCGCCAAGGCCAAGGCGGGCGAGGTCGCCAAGCTCGCCAGCCAGGAATCGGTGCAGATGCATGGCGGCATCGGCATGACCGACGAGTACGACATCGGTTTTTACATGAAACGCATCCGCGTCGCGCAGGAGATGTTCGGCGACGCCGCTTTCCACAGCGACCGTCTTGCGCAGTTGCGCGGGTACTGATGCGCAGGCTGAGGAGTTCGATTCCATGCTGACAGCGAGCCCTGAAACGGCGTCCGAGCTAGTGGGACGGGAAACCGGCGTTTCGGACTGGATCACGATCGACCAGGACCGGATCAACCTTTTCGCCGACGTGACCGAGGATCACCAGTTCATCCATGTCGATCCGGACGCGGCGAAAGCGACGCCTTTCGGGTCTACGATCGCGCACGGTTTTTTGAGCCTTTCCATGCTCTCCAGGCTTGCGGCCGGCTGCGTCGTGGTGCTGGACGGCGTGAAGATGGGCGTCAATTACGGTTTCGACAAGGTTCGTTTCTCCGCTCCCGTCAAATCCGGCAAGCGCATTCGCGGCCGGTTCAAGCTGATGTCGGCGGACCAGAAGATACCGGGGCAGTGGACGTTCAAATATGCTGTCAGGGTCGAAATCGAAGGCGAGGACAAGCCGGCGCTCGTAGCCGAATGGCTGACCATGCAGTTTGTTTAAAAAGATTGGCGTAAGGACAGAAACATGACCATCAGATATGACGGCAAAGTCGCTATCGTCACCGGCGCCGGCAACGGCCTCGGGCGGGCGCACGCGATCGCGCTCGCCGCGCGCGGCGCGAAAGTGGTGGTGAACGATCTTGGCGGCGCGCGGGACGGCACGGGCGGCTCGATCTCCGCCGCGGAAGAGGTCGTCAACCATATCAACGCGGCCGGCGGCGAGGCGATCGCCGACGGAGCGAATGTCGCCGACGAGGCCGAGGTCGACGCGATGGTGAAGGCGGCCACGGACAAATGGGGCCGCGTCGACATCCTGGTCAACAATGCCGGCATTCTCCGTGACAAGACGTTTCACAAGATGGACTTCGCCGATTACCGCGCGGTGATCGACGTGCACCTGATCGGCACGGCGCTCGTCACCCACAAGGTCTGGCCGGTGATGCGCGAACAGCAATATGGGCGGATCGTGTGCACGTCCTCGCCCTCGGGCCTGCACGGCATTTTCGGACAGGCGAATTACGGCGCCGCCAAGGCCGGCATGATCGGCCTGATGAACGCGCTGCATCTGGAAGGCGCGAAATACAACATCCGCACCAACCTCCTGTCGCCCTCCGCCCGCACGCGCATGACCGAGGATATCGGCATTCCCGAGCCTGTGCTCGAACAGATGACGCCTGAGGCGATCACGGCGGCGATGCTGTTTCTCGTCGCCGAGGACGCGCCGAGCCGGGCGATTATCAGTTGCGCCGGCGGCGGTTATGCGCGAGCCTATGTGGTGGAGACCGATGGCGTGTACCTGCCGCCCGACGAGCAGACCCCGGAGAACATCGCTGCGAAGTGGGATGTCATTTCGTCCACGGATCATGTCAATTATTACGAGAACAGTTCCGGTCCGATGGCGAATTTCATGTCCCGGGCGAAAGCCTTCGCGGAAGGTAACTAAAGGAGCGTTCCATGAGAGAAGCCGTTATCGTTTCAACCGCGCGCACGCCGATCGGCAAGGCGTATCGCGGCGCCTTCAACGCCACGACGGCGCCGGCGCTCGGAGCCCATGCGCTCAAGCATGCGGCGGAGCGCGCCGGCGTCGGCGCCGAGGACGTCGAGGATGTCGTCATGGGCTGCGCCCTGCAACAGGGCACCGCGTTTCAGAACGTCGCGCGCCAGGCGGCCCTGCGCGCCGGTTTTCCCATCGGCGTGTCGGGCATGTCCGTTGATCGTCAGTGTGCGTCCGGCATGATGGCGATCGCCATCGCGGCCAAGCAGGTGGTTATGGACAACATGCAGGTCGCCGTCGGCGCGGGCGTCGATTCGATTTCGACGAACCAGACGAGCGACATGTTCGTGCGGCCGGACCCGTGGCTTCTGGAAAACCTTCCGGCGACGTACATGCAGATGATCGAAACGGCGGAGATCGTCGCCGACCGCTACGGCGTGTCCCGCGAGGCGCAGGACGAATACGCCCTGCGGTCGCAACAGCGCACCCACGCCGCGCAACAGGCGGGCAAGTTCGACGACGAGATCGTTCCCTTGCCGTCGGTCATGAAGTTCAAGAACAAGGAAACCGGAGAGGTTTCCGACGTCGAGACCCGTCTGGAAAAAGACGAGGGCAATCGTCCGGAAACGACGCTTGAGGGCCTTGCCGGGCTGAAGCCCGTTTTCCAGGGCGGTCAGGTCGTCAAACAAGGCGAATATATCACTGCCGGCAACGCCTCGCAGCTCTCGGACGGCGCCTCGGCCGCCGTGGTGATGGAGGCGAAGGAAGCCGAGAAGCGCGGCCTTTCCCCGCTCGGGATCTATCGCGGCATGGCGGTCGCCGGAACGCACCCGGACGAAATGGGCGTCGGACCGGTTTACGCCGTGCCGAAACTGCTGGAGAAGTTCAGCCTCAAGATGGACGATATCGGTCTGTGGGAGCTGAACGAGGCGTTCGCGGTGCAGGTGATTTACTGCCGCGACAAGCTCGGCATCCCCGACGAGTTGTTAAACGTCAACGGCGGCGCCATCTCCATCGGCCATCCTTACGGCATGTCCGGCGCGCGCATGGTCGGCCACGCCTTGATCGAGGGCAAGCGTCGCGGCGCGAAATACGTCGTCTGCACCATGTGCGTCGGCGGCGGCATGGGCGCCGCCGGTTTGTTCGAAGTCGCGTAGCGATTTCGAACAAACCGGAAAACGGCGCCCATCATCTTCTTGACAGTTGAAATCGCTCCTGCGATTTCAACGGGGCGCCGCCGGTTTTTTGGAAGTCGCATAGCGACTGTCGAGTAAACCGGACAAGAGCGCCGGCTTTATCTGACGGCGTCGATCGCGGCCATGTGCGCGCGTTTTTCGTTCTCCGTCAGGAACGAGCCGGCGAAGCTGTTTTTCGCAAGCGTTCGAATATCGTCCCTGGTCAGATCGAGTGCGTCGATGACGGCGGCGAAATTGTCCATCACGTAACCGCCGAAATAGGACGGGTCGTCCGAATTGACGGTGGCGCGAAGGCCGAGATCGAGCATGCGCTTCAACGGATGCGCGGCCATGTCGTCGACGACGCAGAGTTTCAGGTTCGACAGGGGGCAGACGGTGAGCGTCACGCCGGCTTCGACAAGCCGCTGCGTCAACGCCGCGTCCTCCAGCGAGCGGTTGCCGTGATCGATGCGGTCGACCTTCAGGATGTCGAGCGCGTTGCGGACATATTCCGGCGGCCCTTCCTCGCCCGCATGGGCGACGCGCTTCAGGCCGCGTTCGGCGGCGGCCCCGAACACGCGCTTGAAGGCCTCCGGGGGGTGGCCGGCCTCGGCGGAGTCAAGCCCGACCCCTTCAATCCGGTCCAGCCACGGTTCGGCGTGTTTCAGGGTTTCGAAGGCGTCGTCCTCTGGCAAGTGGCGCAGAAAGCACATGATCAGCTTTGACGTGACGCCGAACTGCGCCTTGCTCAGGCCGAGAGCGGTCAGGATCCCGCTGATCGCCGTGTCGAAGGAAACGCCCCGGCCGGTGTGGCCTTGCGGATCGAAAAAGATCTCCACATGGCGCACATTGTCGGCGCGCACGCGATTGAGATAGGCCATGGTCAGATCGAAGAAATCTTCCTCAGTCTGCAGAACGTTCATGCCCTGGTAATAGATGTCGAGAAAATCCTGCAGGCTGGAGAACCGATAGGCGGCGCGAACGTCGTCCACCGACCTGAACGGGATCTCGACGCCGTTGCGCGCGGCGAGCGAGAACAGCATCTCCGGCTCGAGGCTGCCTTCTATATGCAGGTGAAGCTCCGCCTTGGGCAGGGCCAGGGCGAAGGCTTTCAACGCGTCTTTGCTGGGTGCGGCGTCGGACATGGCGCCAGCATAAACAGGGCGGCGCCGGCGCGCCAGCCGGCGCCGGCGCTTTTCCGCGGCGGCGTCAGTAGACCGCCCGCTGCTTCATCGACAGGCCTTGCGTCCCGACGATTTTCGCCGTCCCGCCGCTTTTGGCGACGTCGAACGCGGCCTTGCGGAAGGCGTTGTAGCGGCGGGTCTCGATCGTATCGACGGCCATGAACTCGGCGCGTGCGCCGTCGCGGGCGATGTCGAGCCTGATAAAGCCGTGGTTCTTTCCAGAGAGATAGCGCACCCCTTCGTTCCGCCGCGTGGCGAGCAGCGCGTAATCGTCGCCGCGGCCGCCGAGGAAGCTGTCGCCGAAGGGCGAGGGGGAGGTGACGGAATGCGTTCCGAACTCGACCCCCATCTGCTCCCCGCCGCGGGCGAACAGCTCGTTCGCCCACCAGGTGTGGGTGTCGCCGGTGACGACGATCAGGCCGTCGTCGCCGGCGTTCCGCGCCATCGCGTAGAACCGCTCGCGCGCCGCCGGATAGCCGTCCCAGGCGTCGAAGTTCATCGGCAGTTCGAGGGCGGACATTTGCACGAACGCCCGGGCCTGGTCCCATTGTCGTTCAAGGTCGACGATGTCTTCCTCGCTGACATAGCTCGTCAGATCCGGAGCGATCACCTCCGCCATGATGATCTGGTTGGCGACGAGCCGCCAGGGCTGTCCCTGGCCGACGGAGGTGCGAAACGCCCGGTCGAGATAATCGATCTGGGCCGCGCCCAGCATCTCGCGGGTTTGGTCCTGGAGAATGTTGGCGCGGAAGTGCTCGATGTCTTCCGGTGTTTTCAGGGTCGGCAGGATGTCGGCGTGTTCAAGCTGGCGGTCGCGCGCGAAAAGGCGGGTTTCAATGGCCGCAAGGGTCAACAGATCGCCATAGGAATAGCTGCGGAAAAAAGCTTCCGGCCCCCGCGACGGTTCGCGCACCGGCATCCATTCGTAATAGGCCTGAAGCGCGGCGCGCTTGCGCGCGGCCCAGTCGCCCTCGGTTTCCGGCTGGTGATTTTGCGCGCCGTCCTTCCACGAATTATTGGCGGATTCATGGTCGTCCCAGATCGGGATCAGCGGATGGGCGGCGTGCATCGCCTGGCTCGCGGGATCGGCCTTGTACTGAGCGTGGCGCGTGCGGTAGTCGGCGAGGGTCACGGTCTCGCGCGCCGGCGCATGGGCCCGGCCGAGCCGCGCGCCGGTCTCGCCGCCATACCCGTCGGGGCCGTATTCGTAGAAATAGTCGCCGAGATGCAGGACCGCGTCCACGTCCTCCTCCCGCGCAATCAGGTCGTAGACGTTGAAATAGCCGAACGGGTAGTTCGAGCACGAGATGACCGCGAAGCGCGCGCTTTCCAGCGCCCCGGCGGGCAGTGTGCGCGTGCGGCCCACGGGCGAGACGGCGGCGCCCGCCCGGAACCGGTAGTAATAGCGCTGACCGGGCGCGAGGCCGGCCGCGACCACCTTCACGGTCCAGTCGCGCGAAGCCGCGGCGACGGCGTCGCCTCTCCCGCGCAGGTCGGTGAACGCCTCGTCCGCGGCGATCTCCCAGGAAACGGGAACGGTCATGGCGGGCGCGTCGAGGCTCACCCGGGTCCACAGGATGACGCTGTTGCCGGCGGGATCGCCGCTGGCGACGCCGTGGGCGAACACTTCGCTCTCGCGGCCGCTGACCGAGACGTAAGGCGTCAGTTGCGGTTGCGGCGCGCATGAGGCCGCGCCGGCCGCGATCCCGCCCGTTAGCGCCATGCGCCGCGTTATGGTCCGTGTCATTGAGCTGTCTCCCATTTCCCAAGCTTCAAACGGTCAACCGGTTCGCGCGTCCCGCACAGCCGCGCGCGACCCGGTTTTGAGCTAATCATATGACACAACGATGATTTCAGGCCAAAAAGATACCTGGCGACAACGAAAGGGGACAACCCTGTGTTGATGGGCCGGATGGGGCAAGGCGGGCCTTTGCGCCGCGCTCGCCGCGCTGGGATTGAGCGCCCGCGCCGAGCCGCGGGCGGGCGGCGCGGGGGCGGCCTCGCGCGCTGAAGACGGCGAGGCGGGACCGGCGCGGCCGAACCCGAGACCCTTACCCCTCCACATACGCCCCCTATCCGTCCGAGACGGCGCCCATCGCCGGGGCCGTCGTTCTGACCGGGACTGGCGAGCGGATCGAGAACGGCGCCGTCCTGGAGCTGACGACGCGGCTGGAGGCGGCGTTCATCGACGGCAAGGCCCAGGGCTCAGCCATCGCCTGAAGATGGCGTGCGAGCGCTACCGCGACCTCTCGCGCGGCGAGATCCCCTGACGCCGATCGCGGCGGCGAGTTGCCTCTGCCGGTCCCGCTGCTTCTAACGAGCCCGCCGCTTGTTACGAGTCCGCCGCCGGGGCGGCGCCCCGGCGCCCGATAGGGCCCCCCGCCAGGCTCAGGAGCGTTGCGGGGATCAGGCTGACGCCGATCAGGATCAGCGCCGCGGGCGCGGCGTCGCCGAGCCGTTCGTCCGACGCCAGACGATAGATATGTGTGCTGAGGGTTTCGAAGTTGAAAGGCCGCAGCAACAGCGTCGCGGGCAGTTCCTTGGCGATGTCGATGGCGACAATCGCCGCGCCGGCGAGAACGGCGCCGCGCGCCAGCGGCCAGTGCAGCGACAGAAGAATGCGTCCCGCGCCGGCCCCGAGCGACTTTGCGGCGGCGTCCGTCTGCGGATCGATCTGCGCGAGCCCGCCGGCGGCGGTGTTGTAGCCCGCGGTCAGGAACCGCGCCACATAGGCGTAGAGAAGAACGCCGATCCCCCCGGCCCCGCTTATCCAGACGGCGCCGGGCGCGCGCGCCAGTCCGGCCGTCAGCGCCAGCACGCCGATTGCGATCACCGCGCCCGGAACGGCGTAGCCGAAGGTGGCGATCCGCAGGAACAGTTTCGCCGCGCCGCCCCTCGCCGTCCGTCCCGCATAGGCGAGAACGAGCGCGGCCAGCGTCGCCGCCGCGGCCCCGGCGAGGGCGACGGCGCCGGTGTTCAGCGCCGCCGCGCCGAGGCCCCGCGCCGCGCCGAGGGACGAACCGGGCTCCATCGCGGCCAGCAGCACGCCGACCGGAACTGCAAAACCAAGCGTCACGGGTGCGGCGCAGGCGAGGATGGCGAGCGCGGCGTGCGCCGGCGACAGGCGCAGTCTCCTGCGGGCGCGGTGCGTGCGCGCGGCGTCGGCCGCCCCGCCGCGTCGCCCGGCCTCCTCCATCACCACCAGCAACAGCACCGCGAGGAACAGCCCGGCGGCGAGCTGCGTCGCCGCGGCGAGGTCGCCCAGCCCGTACCAGGTGCGAAAGATTCCCACGCTGAGGGTCGGGACGCCGAAATAGTCGGCGACGCCGTAATCGGCCGCAGTCTCCATCAGCGCCAGCGCCAGTCCCCCGACCAGGGCGGGACGTCCGGCGGCGAGAAGAATGCGCAGCGACGCCGAGAGCGGCGCGGCGCCGAGGCTTCTGGCCGCTTCCAGATAGGCGCCCGACCGCGCCGACAGGGAGGCGCGCATGGCGAGGTAGACGTAAGGATAGCTCGCCAGGGCGAGGACGAAGGCCGCGCCCGGCAGGGACCGGATCTCCGGCAGGGCGCCCGCGCGAACCAGTTCCGGACCGAGCAGCGCGGCGATGGGGCCGAAAGGGCCGAAGACATCGCCATAGGCGTAAGCGGCGACATAAGCCGGAATGGCGAAGGGCAGGGCGAGCGCGACGGCGAAGATCCGGCGTCCCGGAAAGTCCGTCAGCGCGACGAGCAGCGCGGCGCCGGCGCCGATTACCGTCGCGCCGACCGCGACGAGAAGGCACAGGGAGATGGTTGCCGTCAGGTAACGCGGTCCGTTGACGGACCAGACGTGGCGCTGCGTCGCCGCTGACGTCTCGCCGAGCGCTTCGCCGAAGGGCGCGACGGCGCCGGCGAAGACCGCGATGATTGGCGCGGCGACGAGAAGCGCCAGGACGGCCAGCGCGCTCGGCGCCCACGCAGCGCCGCCCCGCGGCGCGGTTCGGCGCACGCGCCCCATGGCGTCTTGAATGCCGCCCCGCATGCCTGCTTGTTCGCCGTGCCGGCCTTCGCCCATGGATTGCGCGCCCTTGTTCCGTCGTGCCCTGCATCCGCGCCGTCGGCGGCGCAGGCGTCGACATCTAGGCGAAAGTGCGGCATTTCCAAAGGCCGACATCATGCGTGTTGCCCGATGAGTTTGATCCTGGAAGACATTTCATGCCGTTTCGGCGCGGTCGCCGCGGTGCGCGACGCCGCCGTCGAGGTCGCGCCGGGAGAAATCCTGTGCCTGTTCGGCCATTCCGGCTCCGGCAAGACGACCCTGTTGCGCATCGCCGCGGGGTTCGAACCGGTGCAGGCGGGCAGGGTCGAACTGGGCGGCGAGACGCTGGCGCAACCGGGCGCGGAAATTCCGCCGGAGCGCCGCCCCATCGGCTTCGTGTTCCAGGATTACGCCTTGTTTCCGCACATGACCGTGGCGCGGAACGTTGCGTTCGGCCTTCGCGGCGCGCGCGACGTCAAGGCCCGGGTCGCCGCCGAGCTGGACGCGCTGCGCATCGGCGATCTCGGCCATCGCTATCCGCATGAGCTTTCCGGCGGCCAGCAGCAGCGCGCCGCGCTCGCCCGCGCCCTGGCGCGCCGGCCGGAGGCGCTGCTGATGGACGAGCCCTTCGCCAGCATCGACGTCGCGCTGCGCCGCCGCCTGCGCGAAGAGTTGCGCCGTATTCTGAAGGAACGCAATGTCGCCGTCATGCTCGTCACCCACGATCCGGAGGAGGCGCTGGCCCTGGGCGACCGCATCGCTTTCATGCGCGGTGGGCGGATTATCGAGACGGGTGCGCCGCAGACGCTTTTTGCGGCGCCGCAAACGCCGGAGGGCGCATCGATCTTCCCCGGTTGTCAGCGGCTTGACGGGCGCATCGCCGCCGGCGTCCTGCACACCGCCGCAGGAGCGATTCCCGCGAGAGGCCGCGCCGACGGGCCTGGCCTCGCCATCTTGCGCGAGGGGGCGCTGGCGGCGGTTCCGGACCGGGACGGCGCGTTTCGCGTCGCCGACGCGCGGTTCGTCGGCCCGGACTGGCGCGTCTGTCTGGAAGGCGTCGCCGATCCGGCCATGCTTGCCGTGCGGATGGAAACCGCGCCGGCCATCGGCGCCCTGATGACCCTTGTCGCCGACCTTTCGCGCACGTTCGTTTTCAGCGGCGAATAAACGCGATTTCAGCTTGACCTTGAACTTGCGCCTGAGTTGCGTAGAACGGCCCTGAGGCTTGGGACGATCAAGGGGGCGCATGGTTATCGGTATCGTGAGTATTGCAACGGTGTTTGTCGCATATGGCGCCGCGCCCGGCGACGCGCGCGTTGGTCCCGGAACGGACGAGACGGCGCGCACGCCCGCCGCCGCGGCGGACGCCCCCCTGAAACGCGAGGACTGTTCCCGAAGCGCCTGCATCATTGCTTACGACGCGAGATTTTTCGACCGATACAATCCGGTTACGGCGCTTGACATGCTGCGCAACCTGCCGGGCTTCCAGATCGACGACGGCGACAACTCGCGCGGCTTCGGCGGGTCGGCGGGCAACGTGCTGATCAATGGCGAGCGCATCGCCGCGAAAAGCGAAACCCCTTCCGACGTCCTCGCCAGAACCGCCGTCAGCGCCGTTGAGCGCATCGATTTAATCCGTGGGCAGACGGGTGGTCTCGACCTGCGCGGGCAGAGCGTTGTTGCGAACGTGGTGCTGCGCGCGGACGCCGGCGGCGCCGCCGCCTGGGAGATTCGCAACACCGTCAACCTGCCCTCGCCGGGGGTCGTGTTTCCCTTCGGGCGGCTGTCCTACAGCGACAGGGCGGGGCGCATCTCCTACACCGTCGGGGCCGAGGCGGAGCGCACCCAGTATCGCTCCGAAGGCGTTGAAGAGCTGATCGGCGGCGACGGCGCGCTCGCCGAGTTGCGGCGCGAGGTCTTCGAGAATGAGGGTTTCCGCGGCGCGGCCAGCTTCAATGCGGAACTGTCCCTCGGGCGCGGGGCCGTCCGCCTGAACGGCGCGGTCAGCTACGCCGACGATGACGGCGGGGAACGCTCCGAACGCGCGCCCGTTGCCGGCGACCCGGCCTTTTTTGTTTTGCAAGGAGACGCGGACGAGGAATTCTCGGCGGAAATCGGCGGCGATATCGAACGTCCGCTGGGGAATGAATTCGTCGTCAAGCTGATCGGTCTTTATCGCCGTGAGGACGAGACCAATTACGGCGATCTCGCGGAAGGGCCGACGGTCGAGGCGGCGCGGCTTGAAACCGTATCGATCTCCGATACGCTCGATACGGAATCGATCCTGCGCCTCGAACTCGATTACAGCGGCGTTTCCGGCCACCTCATCGAAATCGCGGCGGAAGGCGCCGTCAATCGTCTCGACAGCGCGTTCACCCTGCTGGAGGACGACGGCGCGGGGCTTGCGCTTCAGGACGTGCCCGGCGCGGTGACGCAGGTGCGCGAGACGCGCGGCGACTTCTCCCTTTCGGATTCCTGGTCGGTCGGGCCTGTAGGGCTCGACGGCGTTTTCGCCGCCGAAACCTCGCATATCGAACAGACCGGCGGGTTCGCGTCTGAACGGTCGTTTTTCTTCGTCAAGCCGAGCCTGACGGCGACCTATGCGCCGGACGACGAGACCCAGTTGCGCCTGCGGGGGGTGCGCGAGATCGGGCAGCTCGATTTTTTCGACTTCGTCAGCTCCACCGATCTCGGCGATGAGGAACTGTCGCTCGGCAATCCCGATCTCGCGCCGGAAACCGCCTGGACGGTGGACGCCAGCCTGGAGCGGCGATTCGGCGAGGTCGGCGTTCTCACGGTGACGGCGTTCCACGACTGGATCGCCGACGTCGCGGACGTGGCGCCCATCGGCGCGGGCCTGGAGGCGCCGGGCAATATCGGCGACGGGGTGCGCTACGGGTTCAGCGGCGAGGGCGCCGCCCCCCTGGACGGGCTTGGCCTTGCCGGCGGCCGGCTCGACTTTTTCGGCCGGTACCAGGTCTCGCAGGTCACGGATCCGGTGACGGGACAGGAGCGCCGGCTTTCCAACGAGCGCCCCTGGCGCGCACGGTTCGAGTTTCGCCAGGACATCACCGTGCAGCAATGGAGCTGGGGCTGGGATATCAACTTTTTCGGTCCGCGGCGCTTTTTCGGCCTGGATGAGGACAACCGCTCCCAGAGCCGCCCGGATCTCGATTTCTTCGTCGAAACCACCCGATTCGCCAAACTGCGGGTCCGTCTGGGGCTCGACAACGCCCTCAATCAGGGCGCGGACCGCGACCGCCAGGTATT
This sequence comes from Parvularcula sp. BBD 1991-13, assembly GCA_001657385.1. Lineage (GTDB taxonomy): Bacteria > Pseudomonadota > Alphaproteobacteria > Caulobacterales > Parvularculaceae > Hyphococcus. The sequence continues at coordinate 28,860 of LYSZ01000005.1, forward strand.
CGCCGCGGCGCGCGGCCTCTCGCCGTTGGATTTTCGGGAACGGCGCGAGCGCGACACCGGCCGCGAGATCGCCCTTTCCGTCAGCGGCGCTTTCTGACCGTATTGACCGTCTTGCGGCGTCGCGGGCCTTGCATTTCGCTGGCGGATCGCCGATTGTCAGTGAAGTTGAGAATGATTTTCATTTAAGGCTCGGGAGGTTTTATGGGGGCGATCGCGGGATTGCTGAATAAGGGATTGCTGAACAGGGCGGTCGTCGCGGCGTCGTCGATTTTCGCGGCGTTGCTTCTGGCGGCGTGCGGCGGCGCAGGCGACGAGCAGGCGGCCTCGCAAGGGGCGACCGCCTCGCCCGGCGCAGACGAAAACGCGGGCGTCGTCAATGTCTACTCCGGCCGCCATTACGATTCCGACATCGCGATTTTTGACGCCTTCACTGCGGAAACCGGCATCGAAGTCAATGTGATCGAAGCGGGCGGCGACGCCCTGATCGAGCGCATCGCCCAGGAAGGCGAGGCGAGCCCCGCCGATCTGTTCATCACCGCCGACGCCGGCATGCTCTGGCGCGCCGATCAGCGCGGGCTGTTCCGCGCGACGGACGACGCGGCGCTGGCGGCGCGCGTGCCGGACAAGTTTCGCCACCCGGAGGGCAAGTGGTTCGGTCTCGCCAAGCGCGCGCGGGTGATCGTCTACAACCGCGAGGCGGGTCTGCCGGCGGGCCTTGAGCGCTACGCCGATCTCGCCGACCCGGCCTATGACGATATGATTTGTGTGCGGTCGTCCTCGAACATCTACAACCAGTCGCTGCTGGCGTCGATCATCGCCCATCGCGGCGAAGAGGCGGCGGAAGCCTGGGCGCGCGGCGTGGTCGAGAATTTCGCGCGCCGCCCGCAGGGCAACGACACCGCCCAGATCGAGGCCGTGGCGGCGGGCCTGTGCCGCCTCGCCATTGTCAACAGCTACTACGTGGCCCGGTTCGTCGATACCGATGACGCGGACAAGGCCGCCATCGGCGAGGCCGTGGGCGTTCTGTACCCGAACCAGAACGGCGTCGGGACCCACGTCAACATTTCCGGCGCCGGCGTCATGGCGCATGCGCCGAACCCGGACAATGCGGAACGCCTGCTGGCGTTTTTGCTGCGCGACGACACCCAGGGCGCGTTCGCCCTCGGCAACAACGAATATCCGATCGTTCCCGGCGTTGCGGCCCAAGGACCGATCGCCGCGCTGGGCGCGTTTCGCGAAGACGATCTCGCCGTGACGGCGCTGGGCGAAAATCAGCCCGCCGCGGTGCGCGTGTTCGACCGCGCCGGCTGGCCCTGAGCGCCCGCGTTGCGGCCCCCGCGCCTGCCTGCGCCCGCGCATGTCTTGCGTCGGAAAATGCAACCTATGGGGTTTCGCGTGATATAACGCTGATATAACATCTTCCCTCGCCGAGGAGGGAAGAGCATGACTGACGAAGCGAGTACGGCGTCCGACGCCGCCGCCCCGCGCGAGCGCCCGAGCGGTCTTTCGAAAAACGAAACGCTTGTCTGGACGGCCATGGCCGCGGCGGACGGGCCGCTGAAGGCGTATGAAATCCTCGACACCCTCAAAGGACAGGGCGTGCGCGCGCCGATGACGGTCTACCGCGCCCTGGACGGGCTTGAGGCGAAGGGAATCATTCACAAACTCGAAGGGCTTAACGCGTTCCTCCTGTGCAACCATGAAGGCCCGCATTCGGTGCAGACGTTCCTGGTGTGCGAACGCTGCTCCAGGGTCGAGGAGCTGGAGGCCGTCTCGGTCGAGACCGAGATCGCCCCCGCGCTCAAAGCGTCTGCCTTCAAGATGCGCACGGCGCGGCTGGAAATCAAAGGTGCATGCATGGACTGCGCGGCGTGACGCCGCCGCCGGGCGCGCGCCGAACCTGTTTGACTCAGATACGACCTCGATTATTCTGACTGGCGGTCGCAAGAAAGATTTGCTAGATGCGGCCGGTCCCCAAGCGGGAGAGATTCGGACCGTCGGTCGACAGCGTCGAGCGACGACGGGCCGAGCGCCGAAGGAGCAACCGCCCCGGAAACTCTCAGGCAAATGGACCGCAAGGGGGAGACGAAAGGCTGGAAAGCGGATGGCCGCAAGGCCCTCCCGCCGAAGGAGTAAGCGGGCGGATGCGCGTTTTCGGACACGGCGCATGACCCGTGAAATCTCTCAGGCGCCCATGACAGCCGGGGCGGCCGCGCGAAGCGCGGCGGTTGCAGTCATGGGACACGCGAATGACCGATATTTTGAAAAAAACGCCCCTGCATGCTTTGCATACGGAGCTGGGCGCGAAGATGACGCCTTTCGCCGGTTACGACATGCCGGTGCACTATCCGCCGGGCGTGCTGAAAGAACACCTGCATACCCGCGACAAGGCGGGCCTGTTCGACGTCTCCCATATGGGCCAGGCGACGCTTGCCGGTCCTGACCACGAAACCACGGCGCGCGCCCTGGAGGCCCTGGTTCCCGGCGAAATGCTGAAACTCGGCGTCGGCCGCCAGCGCTACACCGTGCTCCTGAACGACGCCGGCGGGATTGTCGACGACCTCATGGTGTCGCGCCCCGATGCGGACGGCCGGTTGAAACTCGTGGTCAACGCCGCCTGCAAGGACAAGGATTACGCGCTCATGCGCGCGCGCCTGCCGCGGGGCGTTACGCTTGAAACCCACGAAGACCGTGCGCTGCTGGCCTTGCAGGGGCCGCGCGCGGCCGCCGTGCTCGCGGACCATGCGCCCGCTGCGGCGGACATGAAGTTCATGTCCTTCGCCGAGATGCAGGTCGGCCCCGTCGCCGCCGTGGTCAGTCGTTCCGGCTATACCGGCGAGGACGGGTACGAGATTTCCGTGGCGGGGAGCGACGCCGAGACGCTGGCGCGGCTTCTCCTGGCCCACCCGGACGCGGCGCCCATCGGCCTCGGCGCGCGCGACTCCCTCCGGCTGGAGGCGGGGCTGTGCCTTTACGGGCACGACCTCGACGAAGAGACCTCGCCGATCGAGGGCGCCATCAAATTCGCGACCGGCAAGCGCCGCCGCGAGGAAGGCGGCTTCCCCGGCGCGGCGCGCATCCGGCGCGAGGCGGCGGAAGGCCCGTCCCGCCTGCGCGTCGGGTTCGCGTTCGAAGGGCGCGCGCCGGCGCGGGAAGGCGCGGAAATTCAGTCAACGGACGGCGAAACCATCGGCAAGATCACCTCGGGCGGCTTCGGCCCAAGCGTCGGCGCGCCCGTCGCCATGGGCTATGTCGAGGCGGCCTACGCCGAGACGGGAACCCCGGTGCGCGTCATCGTGCGCGGCAAGCCGCTGGCCGCCCGCGTCGCGGACATGCCTTTCGCGCCGCATCGCTACTTCCGGGGGTGAGCCGGGCTTACATCGAAACGGGCGTCATGACGGCGCCGGGAGGGCGCCGGAAGGGGCCGCAGGGAAGGACAGACATGACCGTGAAATTCACCAAGGACCACGAATGGACGCAAGCCGCCGGCGACGGCGTTTACACGGTGGGCATTTCGACGCACGCCGCCGAGCAGCTCGGCGACGTCGTTTTCGTCGAATTGCCCGAAATCGGCGCGACGTACGCGCAAGGGGACGACATGGCGGTCGTCGAATCGGTGAAAGCGGCGTCCGACGTCTACGCGCCGATTTCCGGCGAAGTGATCGAAGTCAATCAGTCCATCGTAGACAACCCGGCGAAGGTCAATGACGACCCGCAGGGCGCGGCCTGGTTCGTCAAGCTGAAAGCGTCGAAGCCGGAGGAGCTGGACGCGATGATGGATGACGCTGCGTATAAAGAGTTTGTGGAGAATGGTTAACCCATGCGCTATCTGCCGCTAGACGACGCCGACCGCCGCGCCATGCTTGACGTCATCGGCGTCAAGGCGATCGACGATCTTTTCACGGACGTTCCGCCGGACGCGCTGAACGCCGATATCGACCTTCCGGGCCACCTGGGAGAGCTGGACGTCGAGCGCGCCCTCGGCGCGATGGCGGCGAAAAACCGCGCCGCGGGCGCGGGGCCCTTTTTCATCGGTTGCGGCGCCTACAAGCATCATGTGCCGGCGACGGTCGATCACATCATTCAGCGTTCGGAATTCCTGACCTCCTACACGCCCTATCAGCCGGAGATTGCGCAGGGCACCCTGCAATATCTGTTCGAGTTCCAGACCCAGGTCGCGGCGCTTACCGGCATGGAGGTGGCCAACGCCTCCATGTATGACGGATCGACCGCCTGCGCGGAAGCGGCGCTGATGGCGCGCCGGGTGACCAGGCGCGGCAAGGCGATCCTGTCCGGCGGTCTGCACCCTCATTACGCGGCCGTGACGCGCACCAATCTCGGCCTGCACAAGGACAGGGTGGTCGAGGCGCCGATAGACATTTCGGGCGAGGAAGACCTCGCCGCGATGATCGACGACGAGACCTCCTGCGTCATCGTTCAGACGCCGGACGTTTTCGGAAACCTGCGCGACCTGGCGCCGATCGCCGACGCCGCGCACGCCAAAGGCGCGCTCCTGATCGCGGTCGTCACGGAAGTCGTCTCCCTGGGCGCGGTGAAAAGCCCGGGCGAGATGGGCGCCGACATCGTCGTCGGCGAGGGGCAGTCCATCGGCAACGGTCTTATCTTCGGCGGGCCTTATGTGGGCCTTTTCGCCACCCGTCAGAAATATCTGCGCCAGGCGCCGGGCCGGCTCTGCGGCGAAACGACGGATGCGCAGGGCAAGCGCGGTTTCGTGCTGACCCTGTCCACCCGCGAGCAGCATATCCGCCGGGACAAGGCGACGTCCAACATCTGCACCAATTCGGGCCTGTGCGCGCTGGCGTTCACCGTGCACATGACCCTTCTGGGCGAGGCGGGTCTGCGCCGCCTGGCCATGCTGAACCACGAAGCCGCGTGCAGGACGGCCGACGCGCTTGGGGCCGTACCCGGCGTCGAGGTCATCAACGCCGCCTATTTCAATGAGTTCACCCTGCGCCTGCCGAAACCCGCCGCGCCCGTCGTCGACGCGCTGGCCGAGGACGGCGTTCTCGCCGGCGTCCCGGGCGGCCGCCTCTGGCCCGGCGTTCCGCAGGCGGAGAACCTGCTGATCGTCGCCGCAACCGAGTGCGTGCGCGACGCCGATATCGATGCGTTTACCGGCCGTCTGAAAGGAGCGTTGTCATGAGCATGAACTCGCAAGGACGCCCCACGCGCGCCGTTGCCGACGCCGCTAAAGACGCCGCGCCGACGCTCACCGGGAACAGGGCGCTTCAGATCGAGGAGCCGTTGATCTTCGAATTCGGCCATTTCTCCGGCGCCGGCGTCGATTTGCCCGAACCCAGGGGCGAGGTCGCGCCCGGCGAGAGGGACCGCCTCGGCGGTCTGGGCCGCGCCGGCGACATTGGCCTGCCGGGGCTGTCAGAGCCGGAGGCGATGCGCCATTTCGTGCGGCTCAGCCAGAAAAACTACGCTATCGACATGGGGCCGTTTCCACTCGGCTCCTGCACCATGAAACACAATCCGCGTCTCAACGAAAAGATGGCGCGGTTGCCCGGTTTCGCCGATCTTCACCCCCTGACGCCGCAGGTCGCCGCGCAGGGCGCGCTGGAGCTGATCGACACGCTGGCCTGGTGGCTGAAGGAACTGACGGGCATGCCCGCCGTGGCGATGTCGCCGAAGGCGGGCGCTCATGGCGAGCTTTGCGGCATGATGTCGATCCGCGCGGCCATCGACGCGCGCGGGGAGGGCGATACGCGCACCCGCGTCCTGGCGCCGGAATCCGCCCACGGAACAAACCCCGCGACTGCCGTGCAGTGCGGCTTCAAGGTCGAGGGCATCCCCGCCGACGCCTCCGGCCGGGTCGATCTTGAGGCGTTCCGCGCGAAGCTCGGCCCCGACATCGCCGGCATCATGGTCACGAACCCCAACACCTGCGGCCTGTTCGAGCGCGACATCCGCTCCATCGCCGACGCGGTGCACGAAGCGGGCGGGTATTTTTATTGCGACGGCGCCAATTTCAACGCCATCGCCGGCAAGGTGCGTCCCGGCGATCTCGGCGTCGACGCCATGCATATCAATCTTCACAAGACCTTTTCCACGCCCCATGGCGGCGGCGGTCCGGGCTCCGGGCCGACGGTGCTTTCCGCGGCGCTCGCGCCTTATGCGCCGATCCCCCATGTCGTCGTTGAAGACGGCGTCTATCATCTCGTCGAGACCCGCCGCGCGGCGAAAGCGGAAGGCGGCGACAGCGTGGAAAGCTTCGGCCGGTTGACTGCGTTTCACGGGCAGATGGGCATGTTCGTCCGTGCGCTGAGCTATATGATGAGCCACGGCGTCGACGGCGTTCGTCAGGCGGCGGAGGACGCCGTTCTCAACGCGAATTACGTGTTGGCGCGGCTCAAGACGGAGATGACCGCGGCGTTTGACGGCTATTGCATGCATGAGGCCCTGTTCGACGACCGCTTCCTGAAAGGGACGGGCGTTGAAACCATCGATTTCGCCAAGGCGATGATCGACGAGGGCTATCATCCGATGACCATGTATTTCCCGCTGGTGGTTCACGGCGCCATGCTGATCGAGCCGACGGAATCGGAATCCAGGCGCGAGCTTGATCTGTTTTGCGACGCGCTCCTGTCGCTGGCGCGCCGCGCCAAGGCGGGCGAGGTCGACGGCTTCAAGGCCGCGCCGGTGTTCGCGCCGCGACGGCGGCTGGACGAAACCGCGGCGGCCCGCAAGCCGGTCTTGCGCTGGACGCCGCCGGCGCCCCGCCAGGCGGCCGAATAGCGTCGCGCCCGCCGGGGCGGGCGGACTTAAGAGGACGCGGCGAGCGCCGGCGTCTTGCGAGGCGCCGCAGCCGTCCGACCGGGCCGCGATCACGATTGCCGGGTCGCCCTTTTCCGGCGCGCGTAAACGCGCTTAAGCTTTCGCTCCAGCGAAAAGGCTGTTGTCAGGGGGCGCTCGATGGAATTCATCACCGAGGTTACGATCAGGGGGCTTGGCGTCCTCTCAACGGTCTTCATCGTCATCGTCGGGATCGGCGCGCTCAGCGTTATCCTGATGTTCCTGGCCGACGTTACGCAGTCGAAAGACGCGATCCGCCATAACTATCCGGTCGTCGGCCGTTTCCGGGAGCTGTTTACCCGGCTCGGCGAATTTTTCCGGCAGTATTTCTTCGCCCTTGATCGCGAGGAAATGCCGTTCAACCGCGCCGAGCGGGACTGGATCTACAAATCCGCGGAGGGCCGCAACAACACCGCGCCCTTCGGGTCGACGCGCAACCTCAATCTCGTCGGCACGCCGATCTTCGTCAATTGCCCGTTTCCGCGTCTCGACGAGGAGGCGTCGGACCCGCCGCCTGTGGAATTCGGTCCGTATACGCCGAACCCGTATCTCGTCTCCTCGATCATCAACGTATCGGGCATGAGCTACGGGTCCCTGTCCAAGCCGGCGATCCGCGCCCTGTCGAGGGGCGCCGCGCTCGCCGGCTGTTACATGAACACAGGGGAAGGCGGCCTGTCGCCCTATCACCTTGAGGGAGGATGCGACGTTGTCTTCCAGATCGGCACGGCGAAATACGGCGTGCGCAACGCGGAGGGCGGGCTGGACGATGCGAAGCTGGCGAAACTCGCCGCCCAGCCGCAGGTGAAGATGGTCGAGATCAAGCTCGCCCAGGGGGCGAAGCCCGGCAAGGGCGGCATCCTGCCGGCCTCGAAGGTGACGCGCGAGATCGCCGGCATTCGCGGCATTCCGCGGGGCGAGGCGTCCGTTTCGCCGAACCGCCATCCGGAAATCGACAATGTCGAGGAGCTGCTGGATTTCATCAATCACGTGCGCGACGTTTCCAAGCTGCCGACCGGCTTCAAAACCGTGCTCGGCGCCTATGGCTGGCTCGACGAGTTTTGCGACGCCATCGAGCGGCGCGGCGTCGAAGCGGCGCCGGATTTCATCACCCTTGACGGCGGCGACGGCGGGACGGGCGCCGCGCCCATGTCGCTGATGGACAATGTCGGCCTGCCGCTGAAATCGGCGCTCCCCATGCTGACGGATGTGCTGGAGCGTCGCGGCCTGCGCGATCGCATTCGCATCATCGCCTCGGGCAAGCTCGCCACCCCGGCGGACGTCGCCTGGGCCTATTGCGCCGGCGCCGACGTCGTCAACACGGGCAGGGGCTTCATGTTCTCCATCGGCTGCATCCAGGCGCTTCGTTGCCACACGAACAATTGCCCGACGGGGGTGACGACGCACAAGAAACATCTCCAGGGCGGTCTCGACCCGAAAGTGAAATCCGTGCGGGCGGCGAGCTATGTGGAGAAGATGCGCAAGGACGTGGCGATGATCGCGCATTCCTGCGGCGCGGCCCACGCCAGGGGCCTGAAACGCTTTCACGTTCGGATCGTCCAGGAGGACGGAACGTCCCTGCCGCTGGACGAGTTGCTCGCCCTGAAACGGCCGAAGGCGCCCCACGAATACGTGCGCTGAACGCGGGCGCGCGGGGCCGTTGAGCCGGTCGCGAGAAGGCTGCTTGGACGGGGAAGCGTCGTCCTGGAAGGCGCGTTTAACGGCGGTTTTCCGCAACGCGCCAAATAGATGCGGCGGCGGGTGCGCCGAACACACGCGCCCGAATGACGCCGTTCTTTCATTTTTGTCAACACAAGACTTTTCTCGCCCCCGAGGGGCCGACGCCGGGGCGGAAGAGGAAAAGAGATTGGCCTGCCTGAAAGGCGAAGCGTGTTCAGGGAGGCGAGAGCCAGTCGCGTTTAACGCGATTTACGATCGGCTCCGGATTCTTGAGTGGCGCGTGTTGGAACCGTAAAGCCGGCGGTCCGATTTTGCCGCTGCGCGCTCTAGTTGGCCTGCTGGCGAATGCCGGCGATCGCCTTGTCGATGAACGCAGCCTGCGCGCCGGCGTCCATGCGTTCACGGATGATTTCCCCGGCGGCGGCGGCGGCGAGGTCCGCGGCCTGGCTGCGCACTTCGGCGAGCGCCTGGGCTTCGGCGCGGGCGATCTTGTCTTCCGCCGCCTTGGCGCGGCGTTCGGTCTGGGCCTGGATTTTTTCGTGCGCCTCGGCGGCCATGCGCTTGGCGTCTTTCTTGGCCTGTTCGATGATGGCGGCGGCTTCTTCCTCCGCTTCGCGCTGGCGACGCTGATAGGCGGCGAGCAGTTCCTGCGCCTCCTCGCGCATCTTGCGCGCCTCGTTGATCTCGTCGGCGATGCCCCGCGCGCGCTTGTCAAGTCCCTGGCTCATCGCCTTGTGAACCCCCGCCCGGGCCAGGAGCGCCGCCGCCGCCAGGAATGCAAGCAGCACCCAGAGCGAGGTGTCCTGCAAAACGCCGCCCTCGGACGGTCCGGCGGCGACATAAACGACGTCGGAAGCGCGGGCGGCGGCGTCGGCGGCGAGGCTGGCGATGGCGGTCATGAATGGGCGTCCTTAAAGCGAGGGTTGGTCGGCGTCGGCGACCTTGGCGATGGCGCGGGACACGGCGTCGCTGGTCGGCGCTTCGTCGATGAGGGTTTCGACGATGGCGCCCGCGGCGTCGCTCGCGGCTTCGCGGACCTTGGCCGCGGCCTGGGCCTTCATGTCGGCGATGCGCGCTTCCGCGGCGGCGATCTGCGCGTCAAGCGCCTTGCCGGTTTCGGCCTGCATCGCGACGATTTCCTTGTCCACCTCGGCCCTCGTGTCCGCGGCGATGGACTGGGCGCGGGCCTTGGCGTCGGACAGGGACTTGTTGTAGGCGGCCTCCGCCTCCTCGGCCTGGCGCTTGAACTCGCTCGCCTGGTCGAGGTCGTCGGCGATGCGGTCGCGCCGCTCCTCAATGGCAGCGCCGAGCGCCGGCAGGAATTTCGCCGACATCAGCCAGTAGAGGAAACCGAACGTGACGGCGAGCCAGAACAGCTGGCTCGGCCACCAGGTCGGATCAAGCTGCGGCAGGCCGGACGCCGCCCCGGCGGTGTCATGCGCGTTGTCGGCGACGTCGGCGGCGGCCATGGTGATGATCGTAAGCACGGACAACGATCCCCTCCTTCAGTCAAAGATCAAGGGCGCTTGAAAAGCGCCGATCTCAGAAAATGTTGAGGAGGATGAGGATCGCGATCACGAAGCCGAGCAGGCCGGTGAATTCCGTCAGGGCGAAGGCCAGCAGCATGGTCGGCTGGTTCTGGGCCGCGGCCGACGGGTTGCGGAACGCGCCCGACAGGAAGTTCGAGAAGATCAGGCCGAGGCCGATCGCGGCGCCCGCAAGGGGGAAAGAGGCCAGGCCTGCGCCAATCAGTTTCGCTGCATCTGCTTCCATTGTAGTGCTCCTAAGTTGTTCTTTGTCGCTTGAGCCGGTGATCCCAATGCCGCGGATGGCTCCTGAAACCCGCGTGGGAAAGTCGTCGTCAGTGGTCCGCCGCGTGCGCCGCGTCGCTGAGGTAAATGCAGGTGAGGATCGCGAACACATAAGCCTGCAGCGCGGCGATCAGGAATTCCAGAAGAGTGACGGCGAGAATGCCGAGAAACGGGAAAACGCCGATCAGCGCGTAGGCGCCGCCCGCGCCGAACAGCGAAACGACAAACCCGGCGAACACCTTCAGAATGATGTGCCCGGCGAACATGTTGGCGAACAGACGAATGGCGAGGGACAGGGGCCGCGACAGGAAGGACACAAGCTCGACCGGCACGAGGATGACGTACATCGGCAGGGGCTGACCCGACGGCGCGAACAGGCGCAGGAAGCCGAGGCCGTTTTTCCAGAAGCCGTAAACGACGACGATGGTGATTGTCAGCATGGCGAGGGCGAAGGTGACGATCAGGTGGCTGGTGGTCGTGAAGGTGTGAAACTCTTTGGGCAGGCCGGGGATCGAAGGGATCATGCCAAAGAAATTCGCGACCAGGATGAAAATGAACAGCGTAAAGACGTAGGGAAAGAACTTGCGGCCCTCGGCGCCGACGGTGTCGCGAACAAGGTCGAAGATGAATTCGTAAAGAACCTCGGCCGCGCCCTGCATGCGGTTCGGGATCATTGAGGCCCGGCGGGTCGCGGCGAAGAAAAACGCGACGATGGCGGCGACGCCGATGAGCATCCAAAGCGCTGAATTCGTCAGGGAAATGTCGGTTCCCCCGAAACTCAGATTGACGATCGGATGAATTTGAAACTGGTCGAGCGGCCCGGCGGCTTTCATTCCGTACATGTCTTTTTATTCCGTTCCCGTCTCGTTATCCTTGTTCAGCATGCGGGCGGTGTTGCGCACCCCCGCGGCGAAGCCGACGCCGATCCCGGCGAGCAGAAACCACGGCGAGGTTTCCAAAAGCCGGTCAAGGCCGTATCCAAGCGCGCCCCCGACCAACAGTCCGGCGAGCAGTTCCGAGGACAGGCGCAACGCCTGTCCAAGACCCGCCCCGGCGCCGGAAGGCTTCTCCTTTTCAGGCTCGCCGCGCATTGCGCCGAGCCGCTGAGAGAAATCCTCAAGCGAGGGCGGCGTGTCTCTGCCGGCGCCGTCCTCATCGAGATCGTTCGCCATGAGCATGCCCGAAAACAAAGCGTCCGCGAGGACCGCAGAACGCCTCTAGAAATCGCGGCGGACCATATAGGCGCCGCATCGCACCGTCAAGCAAGGGTTTTCCCAGGTAAATCACTGAAAATAAAGAGAGAAAAAGAGCGCGGCGAGAAAGCGCAGCATCCGGCGGCGGCAATGCGCTGACGCGGACGGTGTTTTTCGACTCAGGCGAGCGCGTCGCGCAGAAACAGCCCCCACATGGCGGCGAGGGCGAGGAAGTTCACCGTGAAGACATTGCCGCGCAAGCCGACATCCGGGCTCAGGATATGGACGAAGGCGTGGGCGATGCGCCCGGCGACGAAGACCCAGGCGAGAAACACCTGGATCGAAGCCACGGCGCCGGAGTGATAAAGGATCGCGGCCAGCACGTAAAACAGGAGCGGCAGTTCGAACTGGTTGGCGAGGTTGTTGGCGATCAGGCGCGCGCGCAGGGGCTCGCGCTCGTAAAGGCGGTAATCGCTCATATGCGCATCGCCCCGCCGGACGGCGGCCTTGCGCTCCAGCGTCAGCCATCCGTAAAGGGCGAAGATCAACGCAAGATGCGCCGCGACCGGCCAGAGGATCGCCGCGGGCGCATGCACCGGCTACTCCGCCGCCGCAAGTTGTTCGGCCTTGGAAAGATCCACCGAGACCAGTTGCGAGACGCCGCGCTCGATCATGGTCACGCCGAACAGGCGGTTCATGCGCGACATGGAGAGCGCATGGTGGGTGATGATGATGAAGCGCGTCTCGGTTTCCTCCGCCATCTGGTGCAGCAGGCGGCAGAAGCGCTCCACATTGGCGTCGTCGAGCGGCGCGTCGACCTCGTCGAGAACGCAGACCGGCGCCGGGTTCGCCATGAAGACCGCAAAGATGAGGGCCGTCGCGGTCAGCGCCTGTTCGCCCCCGGACATCAGCGAAAGGGAAGCGAGCTTCTTGCCCGGCGGGGAGGCGAAAATCTCCAGCCCCGCTTCGAGCGGATCGTCGGATTCGATCAGGCGCAGTTCCGCCTGGCCGCCGTTGAAAAGACGGGTAAAGAGCGTTGCGAAATTCGAGTTGACGGTCTCGAACGCCTCCATGAGGCGCTGGCGGGCTTCGCGGTTAAGCCCGCCGATGGCGGTGCGCAGCTTGCGCGTCGCCGCTTCGCAGTCTTCCCGCTCGACGGCGAGCTGTTCCAGGCGCTCGGCCACTTCCTGCATTTCTTCGTCCGCACGCAGATTGACGCCGCCGAGATTTTCGCGCTCGCGCTTGTAACGCTCAAGCTTGCGCTCCATGTCGTCGCGCGCGGGCAGCGGCTTGTCGTCCTTGTGCTCGGCCATGGCGAGAAGAGCGTCCGGCTCGCATTCGCAGGTCTCGTGGGTAAGCGCGACCGCCTCGGTCACGCGCTCGGCGGCCGCTTCGCCCTGGGCTTCGAGCCGCGCGCGCTCCTCGCGCGCTTCGCCGGCTTCGGTTTCGGCGGCTCGCGCGGTCTTGTCCGCTTCCTGCGCCGTCGTCACCGCCTGCGCCAGGGCGTCGGCGGCGTTGTTGCGCCGGGTCTCCGCCTCGGCGATCTGGTCGAGCAGGGCCTTGCGCTTTTCCTCAAGGCGCGCGGGCGCGTCCTTGGCCGCCCCATGCGCCTCGCGCGTCTGGACAAGCCGGCCTTCAAGTTCGGCGATGCGCGCCGCCGCCGCGTCGCGGCGGCCGGTCCACATCTCGCTCTCGCGCCCGATCGCCGCGAGACGCTGGGCGCGCGCCTGGGCCTCGCGTTCGAGGGAGGCGTGCGCGGCGCGGGCGTCGCTCGCTGCGGCGCGCGCCTCGGCGACCTGTTCGCGCGCGGCGGCGACCCCCGCGGCGATGGCGTCGGCGTCGGGAAGCGCGCCCCGGTCTTCGAGCAGCCGGTCATGGCGCTCGCGCGTATCGGTTTCTTCCTCCGCGAGACGCGCGAGGTTTTCATCGATCGACGTCAGGCGCGAGGCCGCGCGTTCGTGCTTGCGTTCAAGGTCCGTCAGGGCGTTTCGGGCGCCGTCGAGGGCGCGGCGCGCGTCGGCGAAGAGCGCGCGCGCTTCCTTTTCGAAGCGCTGCTTTTCCTTCAGCGTTTCGGCGGCCGCCTCGTGGCGCGCGCGCGCGGCGTCGGCGTCGCGGGCGACGGCGTCGTATTGCGCATCCAGTTCGGCCAGGCGGTTTCGCTGCTCCAGGCGGATGGCGGCGGCGGTCTTGGCGTCGGCGCGCGAGGCGAACCCGTCCCAACGCCACAGATCGCCGTCGCGCGAGACGAGCCGCTGTCCGGATTTAAGCTGTGCGCGGAGCGCATCCCCGTTCCCGGCCCCGCCTTCGATCCCGCCGTCGATCGCGTCTTCGATCACGCCGATTGCGGCGAGGCGCCGGTTCAGGACCGCCGGCGCCCGCACGAAGCGGCTGAGCGGCGCGGTCCCCGGCGGCAGTTCGGCGGGAACGAGGTTTTCTCCGAGGGCGGACCAGTGGCTCGGCGCGTCCTCGTCTATGGCGGCGCCGAGATCGTCGCCAAGGGCGGCGGCGAGGGCGTTTTCATAGCCCGGCTCGACCTCGATCAGCTCGATCAGGGCCGGCCAGTCCTCGGCGTCGTTGGCGGCGAGGACCCGCCCGAGGGCCTCGCGCTCGGCGTCGATCCTGCTTCGGCGCTCCTCCGCGTCGCGCAGGGGCGCGCGCAGCGCGGTTTCCTCGTCCTCCGCCGCGCCGCGCTCTTCCTCCGCACGCTGATAGGCGGTCTCGGCGGCGCGGGCCGCTTCTTCCGCCGCGGCGAAGCGCGCGTCGGCGTCCTCCAGGGCGCGGGCCTGTTCCGGCGTCGGCGCGATGGCGTCGCGTTCCTCGCGGAAGCGGCTGGCCTCGCCGGCGATTTTCTCCAGCCGCCGGGCGGCGTCGGCAAGGCCGCCGTCGACGGTCTTGCGCCTGGCGTCGATCGCCGCCGCTTCGCCGCTCCTGCGGTCGTACTCGGCCTCGACGGCCTCAAGGGTCTCGGCGGCGGCGGCGAGGGCGGCGTTCGCCTGTTCCACGCGCTCGCTTTCGCTGGTCTGGCCGGCGGACAGGGCGTCGCGTTCGCCGGCAAGGGCGCCGGCGGCGTCCTCGGCCTCGCTCAAAAGGCCTTTTTCCCGCGACAGGTCGGTTTCAAGCTGCTCCAGTTCCGCGTCGAGGCGGGCGAGTTCCGCTTCCGCCCGGCGCGCTTCATCGTCGAGGTTTTCGCGCGCCACCGTCAGCCGGTGCAGGGCCGCGGCGGCCTCCGCCTCCGCCATGCGCAAGGGGTCGAGGGCTTCGTGGGCGTTCGACTGGGCGGTCGCGGCGGCGGCGGCGGCGCGGGTCGTCTCTGCGATCAGCCCGGAGATCTCGGCAAGGCCGGCGGCGGCTTTTTCCTGCGCCTCCACCGCTTCGCGCCAGCGCAGGTAGCAGAGCATCGCTTCGGTGCGGCGGATATCGCCCGAGACATTGCGGTACCGGGTCGCCTGGCGCGCCTGCCGGGCGAGGGCGGCCTTTTGCGTTTCCAGCTCGCCGATGACGTCGTCGAGCCGTTCCAGGTTCTGTTCGGTCGCGCGCAGGCGCAGTTCCGCCTCGTGGCGGCGCGAGTGCAGGCCGGTGACGCCGGCGGCCTCTTCCAGAAGGCGGCGGCGGTTCTGCGGCTTGGCGTTGATCAGTTCGGCGACCTGGCCCTGGCGCACCAGCGCCGGGGAGTTCGCCCCGGTCGAGGCGTCCGCGAACAGGAGCTGGACGTCCCGGGCCCGAACCTCCTTGGAATTGATGCGGTAGATCGACTGGGTGCCCTCTTCCTTGCGGATGATGCGGCGGGAGACCTCCAGCGTGTCGTGCTCGTTGTACTCCGCCGGGGCGGTGCGGTCGGAATTGTCGAGGGTGAGAATGACCTCCGCCCAGTTGCGCGCCGGCCGCATGGAGGTGCCTGCGAAGATCACCGCGTCCATGCCGTCGCCGCGCAGGGCCTTGGCGGACGTCGCCCCCATCACCCAGCGCAGGGCTTCGAGCAGGTTGGACTTGCCGCACCCGTTGGGGCCGACGATCCCGGTCAGGCCGTCTCTGATTTCGAAGTCGGTCGGTTCGACGAAGGACTTGAACCCGACCAGTCGGACATTGGTGAATTTCACGCGTCTTTTCCCGGCAATGGCGGCCCCGAGGCCCACATCCAGGGAGCCGCCCGTTTAAACCTTAATGATCGCCGATTCTGACGCGA
Source organism: Parvularcula sp. BBD 1991-13 (assembly GCA_001657385.1). GTDB lineage: Bacteria > Pseudomonadota > Alphaproteobacteria > Caulobacterales > Parvularculaceae > Hyphococcus. The sequence goes on from LYSZ01000005.1 coordinate 44,543, forward strand.
GGCCAAGGGCGCGGGGTTACTCCGCGCCGGCTTTTTCGAGCGCTTCGTCGATGGCGCCGGAAAAGTCTTCAACGGTTGAAAAATGGCGCAGATCGCCGTTGACGATGAAGCTCGGCGTCGACCTGACGTCATACCGGTTGCGCGCGTCGTTGACGTTGCCGTTGATCAGGTCGAGCAATTCCTCCCGTTTCATGCAGGCGTCGAAAGCCGCCTCGTCCATGCCGGTCTGGTTGGCCACCTTGATCAGTTCGGCCCGCGGGGAATCGCCGGTGATCCACGCCCGCTGGGTCTTGAACAGCGAGCCCAGCACCAGGAAATACGCATCCTGGCCGCCCTTGTCCGCGGCGCAGCGCGCCAGCATGGAGGCGGCGATGGAAAGCTCCGCCGGGGCGGTCGGGAATTCCCGGAAGATAAAGCGGACCTTCCCGGTGTCGACGTATTTCTCCTTGATCTCGGGATAGATGGTCTCGTGGAACGTCGCGCAGTGCGGGCAGGTCAGGGACGCGTATTCGATCACCGTCACCGCCGCGTCCTCGTCGCCCACGGCCATCTCCGCCAGCGCGCCGACGCCGTCGGACGCGCCGGCCCCGGCCTCGGGCGATGACGCCGCCGCTTCAGAGCCGGTCGCGCCGGACGACGACGCGCCGTCGCAGGCGGCGAGAGCCAGGGCCATGGCGCCGGGCAGAAGGGCGGACCGCAGAGCGGCGGACAGTGAGATCATCGATAACATCCTTTCCTAGTATTCCTGGGCGCCCTTTGAAGCGTGGCGCAATGAACCGCCCGCTGGGTTGGGGCGGTCGGAATGATTGCTGAAACCGTCAAGCCCTTAAAATCGCGCAACCCCTTGCGGAGCGCAAGTCTTCACGAAAGGGAATCCCGGTCTTCCGCCGGGCGCCCGCTTTCCCGGCGCCGGTCCGTTCAAGGCGCGCCGTTGCGCCGGGCGACGGCGCTGCGGAACGACGACAGCGCCTTGCCGAGGGGCGAGGATGGCCCCTCGGACGGGCCGCCGGCCTGGCCGCCGCGCGCTGATGCGCCCGCGCGCGCGCCATGTTGCCGGATGACGAGGCGGTTCACGGCCCCGGGGCCGAGAAAGCGGTTTACCCTGATCAACAGGTCGTCCGCGCGCATCTGCGTCTCGGCGGCGGCGCCGCCGCTTTCCACGATCACCTCCAGGGTGCGGCCCGTCTTCGTCCCCGTGATCCGGCCCGGACGGCAGAGCGCCGCCAGCGGTTTGCCGGCGATGGTCGGCCAGTGGCCCACCAGTTCCGGATCGGCGTATTTCGTCTTTCGGGCGAGAGCCGCGAACACTTTCGCCGCCGCGGCCCCTGCGGTCGGGGCCGCGCGCCGGGCCGCCCTTGTCTGGATCGCGGCCGCCGGCGACGGCGGCAGGGGACGCGACGGGGATTTGGCGTAGGGGCGGGGCATGGTCATGCGGCCTTGCGCCGGGCTTGATGGCCGGGCGGGTCTGGGTTTTCAGGAAAACACATCATAAACATATGCGATGGCTTACGAAACGCGCGAGACGAAAAAGCTTTCCCCGGTCGCATCGGCCCTGCTCGCCTGGTACGACGCGAATGCGCGCGACCTGCCCTGGCGGATCGGTCCGGCCGAGCGCAAGGCCGGCCGGACCCCCGACCCCTACCGCGTATGGCTTTCCGAGATCATGCTGCAGCAGACGACCGTGGCGACGGTGCTGCCGCGCTATGAGGCTTTTCTGGAGCGCTGGCCGGATGTGGCGGCCATGGCCGCCGCGCCGCAGGCGGATGTTCTGGGCCAGTGGGCGGGCCTTGGCTATTATGCGCGCGCGCGCAACCTGCATCGATGCGCGCGCGCGGTGGTCGAGGATCACGGCGGCGATTTTCCCGACACGGAAGAAGGCTTGCGCGCATTGCCGGGCGTCGGCGATTACACGGCGGCGGCCGTGGCGGCGATTGCCTTCGACCGGCGCGCCGTCGTCGTCGACGGCAATATCGAGCGCGTCGTCGCCCGCCTTTTTGCGATCGGCGCGCCGCTGCCCAGCGCCAAGGCGGAGATAAAGCGGCGCGCCGGCGAAATCTGGCCCCGGCGCCGGTCCGGGGATTTCGCGCAAGGGCTGATGGATCTGGGCGCCGGGATATGCAGGCCGAAAGCGCCGATGTGTCTTCTTTGCCCTATTTCCTCAGCCTGCGAAGCGTATGCGAAGGGGGCGGGCGAGGATTATCCGAAAAAGGCGCCGAGAAAGCCCAAGCCGTCGCGCCGCGGGGCCGTCTACGCGATGGTCAACGCGAAGGGCGAGATGCTGTTCGAGCGGCGGCCGGAAAAGGGCTTGCTCGGGGGCATGCTGGGGCTGCCCGGAACACCGTGGACGGACGAAAACGCCGGCGCGCCGCCGGCGGAAAGCGCGCCCGGCGGGCGGCTGAGGCCGGCGGACTGGGGCCGCGCCGGCGCGGTGGAGCACGTGTTCACCCATTTCCGCCTGACGCTCGACGTCTTCGTGGCGCGGGCGCCGAAAGGCTTTCGCCGCAGGGCGGGTCAGGAATGGATCGCGCCGCGCGATGCGAAACTGCCGACGGTGATGAAAAAGGCGGTGAACGCGGCCTTGTCCTTTCCGCTGTCCGATTAATTGTAGCGTCGGCGTTTAACCCTTGGGGGGTAAACATTTCTTGACGGTCAGGCGCCGGGATAGCCCGCGTCATGGATGCGCTCGGCGCAATCGCGCGGGTTCCATTCGTCAAAAAATTTTTATGCTGATTATGCAGCGTCTTTCCATCTCGCGCGGCGCCTGCCCGTCGGGGGTCTCGGTGCGCGCGGTCGTTGACGCCGTGCGGTTCAGCCCTGCATTTCCTTGCGGATTTTGTTGCGAAGGAAATCAATCGGTTTGAGGCCGGTCTTTTCCTCGTAATGCCAGTAGGTCCAGCCGTTGCAGGCCTGTGCGTTCTGGACCGCGGCGCCCACCTTGTGGATCGATCCCTGGATTTCGGTCTCGCCGTCCTTCACGTACAGCGAGCCGTCGGCGCGAACCTTGGCCGAATGGTTCTTGCGCGGAGAATAAAGCTTTGCGCCGGGCTTGAGAAACTTGCGCTCCACCACCGCGCCGAACGGAACGCGCGGGGCGGTTTTCGGCGAGGGCTGGGTTCGCAGATCGTCGTCCTTTAGAGGCGCGACCCGGGCGATGCGCTTTTTCGCCGCCGCGATATAGGCCCGGTCGCGCTCGACGCCGATAAAGCGGCGGCCAAGATACTTGGCGGCGGCGCCGGTCGTGCCCGAGCCGAAAAACGGATCGAGCACCACGTCGCCTTTCCTGGTCGAAGCGATCAGCAGGCGGTACAACAACGATTCCGGCTTTTGCGTCGGGTGGGTCTTCGATCCGTTCTCGTCTTTTATGCGCTCGGCGCCGGTGCAGATCGGAAATTCCCAGTCCGAGCGCATTTGCAGGTCGTCATTGCCTGTTTTCAGCGCCCGATAATTGAACGTGTACTTTGATTTCTGCGATTTCGCCGCCCAGATCAGGGTCTCATGGGCGTTGGTCAGCCGCGTGCCGCGGAAATTCGGCATCGGATTCGATTTGCGCCAGATGACGTCGTTCAGGATCCAGAATCCGGTATCCTGAATAGCCGTCCCGACACGGAAGATATTATGATAGGAGCCGATGACCCAGATGGCCCCGTCGGGTTTCAGAAGGCGCCGGGCTTCGGCGAGCCAGCCCCTCGTGAACGCGTCATAGTCTCGGAACGAGTCGAACTTGTCCCACTCGTCGTCGACGCCGTCGACGCGGGAATTGTCCGGCCGGGTGAGGTCGCCGCCGAGTTGGAGGTTGTAGGGGGGGTCGGCGAAAACGAGATCGACGCACGCATCGGGCAGGGCGCGCATCGCCCGGATGCAGTCGCCCTCGATGATCGTATCGAGATGTTGCGCGATATCCGCCTTGCGCGGCGACTTCTTTCTATTCGCAGCCATCGTTTTCCCGCATCGGTTGAAGGCCGGCACTTTGAGTCCGCGGGCTTTTTCCGTCAAGAGTCGCATGCGGAAAAAAGGGTTAACGGATTCAAAAAGTTACAATTCGTCCGCTTGCGTCGCGTCCGGACCACAAGATGTTGTGACTGGACCTCTCCCCCGCCGGGCCTACCTTTTCAGAAAACAACGGAAAGGACGCGGCGCGCATGCAACATTTCGGCGACATCATGTTTACCGACGCGGTCAAGGCCGAGCAGGTCCGGCGCGGCTCGCGCGAAGGCTACGCCGCGATGACCGCACGCCCGGCGCCGGATGGGCTGGGCGAGCGCGAGGCGGCGTTCATCGCGGCGCGCGACAGCTTCTACATGGCGAGCGTGACGGAAACCGGCTGGCCCTATGTTCAGCATCGCGGCGGGCCGGCGGGGTTTTTAAGGCCGCTCGACCGGACGACGCTGGCCATGGCTGATTATCGCGGCAACAGGCAGTATGTCTCCACCGGCAATCTGAAACGGGACAATCGCGTCGCTCTGTTCCTGATGGATTACCCCAACCGGGCGCGGCTGAAGATCCTTGCCCGGGCCGACGTCGTCGAGGCGGCGGACGATCCCGACCGCGCGGCGCATCTTGGCGGCGACGGCGCGGGCCGGGTCGAGCGGCTGTTCACGTTCCGGGTCGAGGCTTTCGACTGGAACTGCCCGCAGTTCATCACGCCGCGCTTTACCGAGGACGAGGTGCGCGCCGCGCTCGCGCCCCACATGGAAAAGCTGGCGGCCGCGGAGGCGGAAAATCGCGCCTTGCGCCAACGTATCGCCGAACTGGAAGGCCGGGGCGCGTAAACCGAAAACGGTTTCACGCGGCGCCGCGTTATGCGCGTCCGGCGCCGACGAGATCGGCGATCGGCCTGAAGCTTTTGCGGTGATGGGGCGTCGGGCCGTGGCGAGCGATCGCGTCGAGATGGGCCTTCGCGCCATAGCCCTTGTTTTTCTCCCAGGCATACTCGGGATAAAGCCTCGCCAGATCGCGCATGATGCGGTCGCGCGTCACCTTCGCGACGATCGACGCGGCGGCGATGGAATGGCTTTTGGCGTCGCCCTTGACCACCAGATGCGTCGCCGCCTTCAGCGGCGGGCGGGCGTTCCCGTCCACGAGGCAGGCGTCGGGCGGAAAGGGCAGGGCCGCCTCGGCCCGGGCCATGGCCGCAAGCGTCGCCTGCAGGATATTGATCCGATCGATTTCCTCGACCTCGGCGACGCCGACGCCGACGGCGGCGCATTCCATGAGCGCGTCGGCGAGCGCCTCCCGGCGTTTTTCCGTCAGGGTTTTGGAATCGCGCAAGCCCGCCGGCATGGTCGCGGGATCAAGCACGACCGCCGCCGCCACCACCGGCCCGGCGAGGGGGCCGCGCCCCGCCTCGTCAATCCCGGCGATGCGGCCCGGCCGGCCAGGCAAGGCGTTTTCAAGGTCGAAGCTCGGCGTTTCGGGCATGGGGTCCGTTGCTGGCGCGGGGCGGGGGCTCGAATTTTTTATTTTTTCGATCCTCCCGCGAGTCGCCCGGGCCGTTCAATCCGCCGCAAGGCTTCTAGTCCGCCGCGAGGCTTCAGGGCGGCTTTCACGCCTCGAAAAGATCGTACTGCCCCGACGCCTGCGACGGCACGCGAAATTGCGACAGGTCCAGCGGCGCGTTTTCCCGGTCGAAGCCGAGCCGGGCGCGGGCGACCGCGTTGCGTTGATCGATAAGGCGCGCATAGGGCGTGGAGATCTCGCGGCCGCGCGACCAGTGCGGATCGTAGTCGCGCCCCCCGTTCATCTCGCGGATATGGCGCAGGATGCGCGCCGCCCGGTTCGGGGCGAAGGTCTCCAGCCATTCCTGGAACAGGGGCGAGACCTCCAGCGGCAGGCGCAGTATGGTGTGGGCGGAAAACGTCGCGCCGAGATCCGCGGCCCGTTCCATGATCGCCTCCATCTCGCTGTCGTTGAGGCCGGGGATCATCGGGCCGGTCATGATCCCAACCGGCACGCCGGCGTCGGCGAGCGTCTTGACGGCGTCAAACCGCCGCCCGGGCGCGGAGGCCCGCGGCTCCATCGACCGGGCGAGCTTTCTGTCCTCGGTCGTGATCGAGATCATGGCCCGGGTCAGGTTCTTCGCCGCCATCGGCGCCAGGATGTCGACGTCGCGGGTGATCAGATGCCCCTTGGTGAGGACCGTCACCGGATGGTTGAAGCGTGAAAAGACGGACAGGACGCCGCGCATGATCTGGAACCGGCGTTCGACCGGCTGATAGGGGTCGGTATTCGTGCCCATGGCGACGACGCGCGGCTTGTAGCGCGGGTCCGCCAGTTCCTTTTCCAACAGTTTTTGGGCGGAGGGTTTGGCGAACAGGCGGGTTTCGAAATCAAGCCCCGGCGACAGCCCCATATAGGCGTGGCTGGGCCGCGCGAAGCAGTAGATGCAGCCATGCTCGCAGCCGCGATAGGGGTTGATGGACCGGTCGAAGCCCACATAAGGCGACTTGTTGTAGGTGATGATCCGGCGCGGGGTCTCCAGCGTGACCTCCGTGCGCAGGGGCGGCAATTCCTCGCCGTCGTTGAAGCGCCCCGCTTCTTCCGCGTCGCGCCAGCCGTCGTCGGCGACCTCGCGCTTTTCGTTTTCGTAACGGCCGCTTTCATTGGAGCGCGCGCCGCGCCCCGTCTCCCTGGGTGACGGACCCCCCGGGTTTTTGGGGGCGTCCTCGGAGGGGCGGTGAGGACGGAAGGAGAGGGGTGCGGCGCGCGCCATGACTTGCATGTATCAAACAAATCAGAACAAAACAAGAACATTTTTTCCTCAAGCCGCGCCGGCGAAATCCGGCGCAGCCGGCGGCTGGGAACAGGCGACCGACAAACTCGTCGCCGTCGCGGCGAAGCGTCCGGACCAGCGCCTTGCGGTCGCGGCTTGATCCGGGAGTTTTGCGCCGGCGCAACGGCGGGGCTGCGGCGAACGGGCGGCCCTTGCCGGCCCGCGCGCCCGCATCCCCAGGCCAGGCGATTTCGCCAACCCCCGTGCAGGCGGCCCCTATGTAGGCGGCTCCCGTGCGAAAAAAGGCGAGGCAAAAAGGCGAGAGCGCCCCGTTTTCGCTCTTGCCGCCTCCGCTCTGCGCATTATGCAAGTGCGGCTATGAGCTTTGACGCCGCCCTGGAATTGTCCGACGCGACGCATCCGGCCCCGGTTCGACCGGCGCCGGCCTCCGTCGTGATCCCCGCTCTCAATGCGGCGGCGCGCCTGCCGGCCGCGCTTGAGGCCCTGGCGGCGGGAAGCCTCGCCGGGCTGCTGCGCGAGGCGATCGTCGTCGACGGGGGCTCGCGGGACGAGACCGCGGCCATCGCCGACGCCTTCGGGGCGCGGGTGCTCCACGCGCCGCCGGGGCGCGGCGGTCAGCTCAAAACCGGCGCCGCTGCGGCGCGCGGCGCATGGCTGCTCTTTCTCCATGCCGACACCGTGCTCGAACCGGGCTGGCTCGATGAGGCGGCCGCGTTCATGCGGAACGGGGAGGACCGCGCCGCGGTCTTCACCCTTGCGTTCGACGCGCGCGGTCTCGCCCCGCGCATGGTCGCCGCCGGCGCCATGGCGCGCACCCGGCTCCTGAAAAGTCCATATGGCGATCAGGGGCTCCTGATCCCCCGCCGCCTTTACGACGCCATCGGCGGGTTCAGCGACATGCCGCTGTTCGAGGATGTCGACATCATCGCGCGGCTTATCCGTCACGGCGGACGCGGGGCGCTTCATGTTTTCAAGGCGCGGGCCGTCACCGCCGCCGACCGCTATGAGCGCGACGGCTACGCCGCGCGGGTGTTGAGAAATCTCTGGCTGCGGGCGCAGTACCACGCCGGCGTATCGCCGCAAAAACTGGCGAAGCGGTATCGCTGATGCGTGGAACGCTGATCATTTTCGTCAAGGCGCCGGCGGCGGGAAGGGTCAAGACCCGGCTCGGCGCGGAGATCGGCATGGGCGCGGCCGCTGCGTTGTTCCGGACCATGACCATGCGCACGGTCCTGGAGGCGGAAAAATCCGGGGCGCGCGTCGTACTGGCGGTCGATCCGGCCGCCGCCGTCGCCGGATGGGACAATGTCTGGCCGCCGCGCCTGCCGCGCCTGGCGCAGGGGCCGGGACCTCTCGGCGAGCGCATGCGCCGGGTGCTGGACGCGCTGCCGCGCGGACCCGTCGCGATCATCGGCGCCGATGCGCCGGGCTTTCGCGCCCGTCATGCGCGCGCTGCGTTCGCGGCCCTGCGCGGGGCCGACGCCGTTTTCGGCCCGGCGGCGGACGGCGGCTACTGGCTTGTCGGCCTTGCCCGCCGGCGCGCGGCGCCGGATCTCTTTCGCGGCGTGCGCTGGTCGACGCCCCGCGCCCTCGCCGATACTCAGGCGAGCCTGCCCGCCGGCTTCCGCATGGCGCTGGTCGAGACTCTCGCCGATGTGGACGAAGCGGCGGATCTGGGCCATTTCGGCCCTCATGCGACGGCGCGTTGACCACGCCCGCCGCGCGCGGGCACTATCCTCGCCGCGGAGGAAGGCTCGTCCTGAGCGGGGCGGGGACCGGGGGGACCGGGGGACTGGGAGAGGAGACGCCGGCGATGCACAGAGCTGGAAAATGGTGGTTCGGCGGCGTCGCCGCCGCGCTGGCTGCAACCGGCGCGGCGCTCTTGTTCGTCGTCCTGCCGGCGCGCTACGACGCCCGGGAGAACGCGGTGCTGGGCCATGGCGGTATTGTCGTCGGCGAGGCGGCCCGAGCCCTTCATGCAACCATGCCGGTGGCGGACCTTCACGCGGACACGCTGTTGTGGATGCGCGATCCCTTGAAGCGCCATCGGCGCGGGCAGACCGATCTGCCACGGTTGCTCGAAGGCGGCGTGCGGCTGCAGGTGTTCACCGCCGTCACCAAATCCCCCCGGGGTCAGAACTACGAGCGCAACGCCGGCGACGACGACCAGCTGACGCTGCTGACGGTGGTGCAGCGCTGGCCCCGAAAAACCTGGGACAGCCTCTTTGAGCGCGCCGTGCACCAGGCGCGGCGTCTCGACCGCGCGGCGGCGCGCGCCGGCGGCGATCTCATCTTTGTACGGACGAAATCAGACCTCGACCGGGCGCTGGCGGCGAACGCCCTCGGCGGCGTGTTCGGCATTGAAGGCGCCCACGCCCTGGAGGGCGATCTCGACAAGCTCGACCGGCTGTATGACGAGGGCCTGCGCGTCGTCGGATTGCAGCATTTTTTCGACAATGAACTGGGCGGCTCGCTGCACGGGCTGTCCGGCGCGGGGCTGACCGAGTTCGGCCGGGCGGTCGTCCTGCGGGCGGCGGAAAAGCGGATGATCGTCGACGTCGCCCATTCCTCCGAGGCGGTGGTCCTGGAGACGCTGGCGCTCACGGACCGGCCCGTCATCATCTCGCACACCGGGCTGAAGGGCCATTGCGATACGCCGCGCAACATATCCGACGCCACGATGAAGGCGATCGCCGCGCATGGCGGGCTCGTCGGCGTCGGTTTCTGGGACGCGGCGGTGTGCGCGCCGACGCCGCAGGCGATCGCCGGGGCGATCGTCTACGCCGTCGATCTTCTCGGGGCGGAACATGTGGCGCTCGGCTCGGATTTCGACGGTGCGGTGAAAACGCCCATCGACGCATCGCAGATGGCCGTCCTGACCCAGGCGCTAATGGACGCCGGGCTGGACGATGCGACCATCCGCGCCGTGATGGGGGAAAACGCGGTGCGGTTCTTTCGCGAGCATCTTCCCGAATAGACGAGACCGGATTATCGCTCAGAGGGCGGCGCAAACCTCGCGCGGCGCGTGGCATTCCTCGAAAATGCCGAATGTCAACGGTTGTACGCAAAAAGTGCGCCTTTCGGCGGCGCGGCGAAACATCCAAAGCCTTGACGCAGTTTTGTTTTCCTGCGTGGACCGCTTACTTTTTCGGCGCCGGCTGCGGGCGCGTAAACAGCCATGTCGTCTCGTCGGAGCCCTCGGGCCGGAAGCGGTAGCCGTCCGCGTCGAAGTCTTTCAGCCCCTGCGCGGTCTCGATGCGCCGCTCGACGGCCCAGCGGGCCATGGCGCCGCGGGCGCGCTTTGCATAATACATCAGGCTTTTCAGCCGCCCGTCCTTTTCCTCCTTGAAGACGGGCGTGACGACCGGGGCTTTCAGGGCGCTTCGGTCGACGGCGGAAAAATACTCGTTGGAGGCGAGGTTGACGACGGTCGGGTCGTCATGGGCGCCCACCGCCTTGTCGATCGCCCTGGCGATCTTGTCGCCCCAGAACGCGTAGAGATTGTTCCCGCGCGGATTTTTCAGCCGCGAGCCCATCTCCAGACGGTAGGGCTGGATCGCGTCCAGGGGGCGCAAGAGGCCGTAAAGGCCGGAGAGAATGCGCAAGCGCTCCTGCGCGAAAGCGAGATCGTCCGCATCGAGTGTGTTGGCGTCAAGTCCCTGATAGACGTCGCCGTTGAAGGCGAGGGCCGCCTGTTTCACGCTTGGCGCCTTGCCGTTCGCCGCGAACGCCTGAAACCGCTCGTAATTGAGATCGGCGAGCTTGTCGGAAACGCCCATCAGGGTCTTGATCTTCGCGCGCGTCAGCTTGCGCGTCGTCTCGGACAATTCGCCGGCCTCCTTCGCAAAGGCCGGGCGCGTCGCTTTCGGCGCGTGCGGCGCGGGATCGAAATTGAGGTTCTTGGCGGGGGACAGGAGGATCAGCATGGGCGCGTTCGTCTTTCGTCTTGTGTCACGGGGACAGCATTTTGCCGGGGTTCATGATGCCTTTCGGGTCGAGGGCGCTCTTCACCGCGCGCATCATCGCCTGTTCGACCGGGCTTCTGAGGCGGGCGAGGTCGTCGCGGCGGGCGCGTCCGACGCCGTGTTCGGCCGAAATCGAGCCGCCAAAGGCGTCGACGACGTCATAGACCGCCGCTTCGATCGCCTCGCGCCGGTCGTCGAGGGCGTCTTTGGCCGCCCCGTCCGCGGGGATCGGATCGTAATGGACATTGCCGTCGCCGACATGGCCGAAGGCGACGACGCGCGCGCCCGGCGCGGCGCGCGCCACGGCGGCGTCGGCTTGTTCAAGAAACGCCGGGATGTCGCTGGTCGCCACGGAAACGTCAAGGCGTACGCCCTTGCCCTCGCCGTTCAGCGCCTCGGAGAGGGCGTGGCGGATGCGCCAGAACATTTGCGCCTGCGCCTCGCTGTCGGCGATGGCGGCGTCGCGCAGGAGGCCCTTTTCATAGGCTTCCGCCAGCATGGCCTCGGCGGCGGCGCGCAGGTTTGCGGCCTTGCCGGAGGAAAACTCCATCAGCACGCACCAGGGATGCGGCTGGTCCAGCGGATCGCGCGTACCCGGAATATGTTTCAGCACGAGGTCGAGGCCGAGGCGCGGGATCAGCTCGAAGCTCGTCGCCGCGCCGCCGGTCGCCGCCTGCGCATGCGACAGGAGAGCCACGGCGTCGGCGGGACTGGCGCAGCCGACAAAGGCGGTCGTTGTTTCCCGCGGGCGGGGGAACAGCTTCAGCACCGCGCCGGTGACGATGCCGAGTGTGCCTTCCCCGCCGATGAAAAGCTGTTTCAGGTCGTAGCCGGTGTTGTTCTTGCGCAGCCGCCTCAGCCCGTCCCAGATCTCTCCGTCGGGGGTCACCGCTTCCAGGCCGAGCACCAGTTCGCGCGTGTTGCCGTAACGCAGGACGTTGACGCCGCCGGCGTTGGTGGAGACGACGCCGCCGATCTGGCAGGAGCCTTCCGAGCCGATGGACAGCGGAAACAGGCGGTCGGCGCTCTCCGCGGCGGCCTGCGCCTCGGCGAGGGTGAGGCCCGCGTCCACGGTCATGGTGTTGTTGAGGGGCGAGAGATCGCGGATCCGGCGCATGCGCTTCAGGGACAGAAGAATTTCGTTCCCGAACGGAATTTGTCCGCCGACGAGCCCGGTGTTGCCGCCCTGTGGCGTGATGGCGACGCCGTTGGCCGCGCAGATTCGCACCACCGCCGCGACTTCCCGCGTCGAGGCGGGGGCGACGATCATCGGCGTCTCGCCGCGCCAGCGCCCGCGCCATTCGGTAAGATAAGCGGACGTATCGCCGCCGATCACGCCCCTGTCGCCGACGACGGCGCGAATGGCGTCGAGGGCGCTTGGCGCCGGCGCGGTGAGGCTCGGATGCGTCATGCGGTTAGGGATAAGCGCGGCCCGCGCGCACTTCAAGCTTTCGCCGGGTCTTCGGCGCCCCTGGCGTGTTCGGCGTCGAGGTCGGCGTCTCCGCCGTCGGCGCGATTCCTGGGCGCGGCCGCGCGAGCGAGGCGGTCGTTGATCGCCTCGCCGAGACCGTGCGCCGGAACCGGCGCCGCGGCGATGCCTGAAATCCCGCGGGCGGCGCACAGCGCGTCGAGCCGGCGCAGATGGGCGAACAGGTTCGCCGCCGCCTCGCGCATATCCCCGCCGGGACTGAGATTGAGAGCGTGCGGGCCGTCCGCCGACACCGCGCCGAAGCCGAGAAACGCTTCGTTCGCCGCCGGCGCTTGAGCGTTCAGGCGCAGCGCCGCGGCGGGCGCGTAGTGGCTCGTCAGCATGCCCGGCGCCTGCGGCCTGGGGGAGGCATGCGCCGCGGCCAGCGGCGCGCCGATGACGGCTTCGATCCCGGCGCGGGCGATCCCGCCGGGGCGCAGCAGCGTCGCGCGCGCGCCCTCGATCTTCACGATGGTCGATTCAACGCCTACGGAGCATGGACCGCCGTCGAGAACAATGTCGACCGCGTCGCCGAGGGACTGGCGCACATGAGCGGCGGCGGTGGGGCTGACCGATCCGGACCGGTTGGCGCTCGGCGCGGCGAGGGGGCGCCCGCTTGCCTTGATCAGCGCTTGCGCGATCGCATGGTCCGGCGCGCGCAGGGCGACGGTGTCGAGCCCGGCGCTGACCAGGAAGGACAGCCCCGTCCCGGCGCGGCGCGGCAGGACGAGGGTAAGCGGGCCCGGCCAGAACGCGCCGGCCAGGCGTTCGGCCATGGGGCTGAACGCCGCGTAGCGCGCAGCCATGGCGGCGTCCGCTACGTGAACGATGAGCGGATTGAAGCGCGGCCGGCCCTTCGCTTCGAAAATCCTGGCGACGGCGTCGTCGTTGCAGGCGTCCGCGGCGAGGCCGTAGACCGTTTCCGTCGGCATGGCGACAAGCCGCCCCGCGCGGATCGCCGCCGCGGCCGCCCCGATCGGCGCTTCGGAGATCGTATTCATGGTCGCGGCGCGGCGCTCACGTCCGGTCGTCCGAACGGTCCGGCGCGAAGGGGTCGGCGTCGAGGGCGTGCGCTTTCAGGGTGTCCAGCGGAACGACGGCCAGCGCTTCCTCATGGGTGGCGGCGAGGACGATGGGCGGCGCGGCGCCGTCGTCGAGCGCCTGTTTCCAGCGGCTGAGGCATACGCACCATTTGTCCCCCGGCTGCAAGCCGGCGAAGCCGTATTCCGGTCGGGGCGTGACAAGATCGTTGCCGACGCGGAGCTGATGCGCCAGGAACGCCTCCGTCATTTCCGCGCAGACCACGTGCATGCCGCGGTCGTGGCCGTCCGTGTGGCAACAGCCGTCGCGAAACCACCCTGTCAGCGGATCGCGCGAACACACGGCAAGGGGGCCGCCGAGGACGTTGAGCGCCTGCGGACGGCCGTCGCCGTTGCGCGCGGCGCGCCCGTTCGGCGTGGTGTCGTCGGGGTCCTTGCTCATGGGGCTCGATCCTTGGGGCCGCGGTGGAAAAGGGCGTGTCTGATCCAAGTCATATGGGGCGCGCGTATCGATTTCAAACGTTGAACGAGGCTCCTATGACCGCAAAATTCGCCGCGCCCGCGCTGATGCTCAGCCTGTTCTCCCTTCTCGGATGCGCCGGCCGCCCGCCGCTCCCGGCCGAAGCGGCCGACGGCGGCGGGTTCGTGCTCGAACGCGACCTCGTGGGCAAAACCGTGGGGCGCGGCGTCTTCAGTGCGATCACCGGCGTCAACCGGCCTTTCACGGCGTATCTTGATGGCGCGTGGGACGGCGAAACGCTGACGCTGGTCGAGGATTTCAACTTCGACGACGGCGAAAAGGACCGCAAGACCTGGCGGCTCACCAAACAGGCGGACGGCACTTTCGTCGGCACGCGCGAGGACGTGGTCGGCGAGGCGGTCGGCTTCTATGACGAAGAGGGCTTCCGGCTGGAGTATTTCATCCGTCTCGGCGGCGAGAACGGCGAAGGCGGACGCAGGGTGAAATTCCGCGACATTCTCTACAAACGCGCCGACGGGGTTGTCGTCAACAACGCGACTGTCGGTTATTGGGGCCTGCGCGTCGGCCGCGTGAGCCTCGAAATCAAGCAGGCCGAGGACGCCGACGCTTAGCAGACGCCGGCGCTTAGCATTCGTCAGCGTTCTCCTGTCGCCTGGCGTCCTCTTGTTGAGGACGCCGCGCCGCCGGGGGTTTGCTTACGGGGCCTTGCCTTTCCGCCCTTAACCCTGTTCGCCGGGCGCCGCTCCGGACGGCGCGGGACGCGCCGCGCGGATTTGACAGCTTTTCAAGCTGCTTGGAACCCTGTCGCCGGGCCGTCGAAGCGGCCATAATGCGCCGCGCCAGTTTCAGGAGAAGACACCCATGACATTCGCAACGCCTGTCCGCGACATGCGCTACGCGCTCGACCACATGGCGGGGTTTGACGCCCTCCAGCGCAGCGGCGCTTTTGAGGATCTTTCCGATGATCTCGTCTCGGCCATCCTCGAAGAACTCGGGAAATACTGCGACAACGCCGTGGCGCCGCTCAACTGGACCAGCGACCGGCAGGGCGCCGTTCTGGAGAACGGCGTCGTGCGCACGACGCCGGGCTTCGATGCGGCGTACCGGCAATATGTGGAAGGCGGCTGGAACTCCCTCGCCTTTCCCGAGGAGATCGGCGGGCAGGGATTGCCCGCGACGCTCGCCGTCGCGCTGGTCGACGCGCTGAACGGCGCGTGCATGTCGTTCGCCATCGGCACCACGCTGACCACCGGCGCGGTCAAGGCGCTTAAAGCCGTGGGCACGGACGAGCAAAAGCGGCTCTACCTTGGAAAGATGGTGTCCGGCGAATGGACCGGCACCATGAACCTCACCGAGCCGCAGGCCGGCTCCGACCTGTCCGGGGTGCGCACCAAGGCCGAGCCCGTCGGCGACGGCCGTTACAGGATCAGCGGCCAGAAAATCTACATCACCTATGGCGAGCACGATCTCGCCGACAACATCGTGCACCTCGTGCTTGCGCGCCTGCCTGACGCGCCGGAGGGGACCGCCGGCATCTCGATGTTCCTTGTGCCGAAGGTTCACGTCAACGAGGACGGTTCGCTCGGCGAGCGCAACGACGTCGCCTGCGTCGGCCTTGAGGAGAAGATGGGCCTGCACGGCAGCCCGACCTGCGTCATGGCGTTCGGCGAGCGGGGCGAGTGTTACGGCACGCTTCTCGGCGAGGAGAACAAGGGCCTCAGGAACATGTTCATCATGATGAACTCCGCCCGCCTCGATGTCGGCGTGCAGGGGGTCGGCGTCGCCGAAGCGGCGTATCAGCGCGCGCTGGCCTACGCGCTCGATCGCCGCCAGGGCCGCGCGCCCGGCGTGAAGGCCGGCGAGCCGGTGGCGATTTACGAACATCCGGACGTGCGCCGCATGCTGTACACGATGAAGTCCCTGGTCGAGGCCGCGCGCGGCGTCTGTTACGCCAACGCCGTCGCCTACGACCTGGCGCGCAACGCGCCGGACGAGGAAACCCGCAAGGAAGCCGCCGCGCTCGAAGGGCTGCTCACCCCCGTTTCGAAGGCTTGGTCCACTGATCGCGCCAACGAGGTCACGTCGATCGGCGTCCAGGTGCATGGCGGCATGGGCTATGTCGAGGAGACCGGCGCGGCGCAGCACATGCGCGATGCGCGCATCGCCGCGATCTACGAAGGCACCAACGGCATTCAGGCGATGGACCTTGTCGGCCGCAAGCTGCAGGGGGACGGCGGCGCCGCGGCGCGGGCCTTTATCCAGAACGTGAAAGAGCAGGCGATTATCGCCAAGGCCGCCAGGCGCGACGACGTGACCGCCATCGGCGTGCGTCTCGAAGAGGCGGTCGCGGCGCTTGAGACGTCTACGGAATGGCTTCTGGAGACCGCCGGCAAGGGGCAGGAAGACGCCCTCGCCGCCGCGACGCCCTATCTCAAACAGTTCGGCAATGTGGCGGGCGGCTATTATCTCGCCCGCGGCGCCGTCGCTTCGGCCCTCGCCGCCAATGAAGGAACCGCCGATGCGGCCTATCACGAGGCGAAGATCGCCCTTGCCCATTTCTATGCGGACAATACCCTGACCGAGGCGGTCGGGCTCACCGCCGCGGTGACCGCCGGCGCGCGCGTCGTCGCGCGCCTCGATCCCGAACTGCTCACCGCGTGATGCGCCTGTCCACATGCTGATGAAGCCCATAGACTGACGAATCCGGTAAGCTGATGAAGAGGAAAAAAGCGTGAAAGACGTCCTTGTCTCCCTGTCGGTGCTGGTTTGCGTTTCGCTCGCGGCGGCGGACGCCGCGGAGGGCGGCGTCTCCGAGCGCGCCAGGCGCATGGCGCAGGAATTCATCATCGTCGACGGCCATATCGACGCGCCGTCGGTCGTTGCAAACAGCGGCGCGAACCTCGCCACCGGGGAGAAGGCGCGGGACTTTGACTATCCGCGCGCCAGGGCCGGCGGTCTCGACGCGCCGTTCATGTCGATCTATGTGGCGCCGGCCTATGAGGACAAAGGCGGCGCCAAGGCGCGCGCGGACATTCTCATCGGCCTGATGGAGGGGATCGCGGCGCGGCGTCCGGACAAGTTCGAGATCGCGCTGTCGCCGAAAGACGTCCGGCGCATTGCGTCGGAAGGCCGGATCGCGCTCCCGCTCGGGATGGAAAACGGTTCGCCGATCGAGGGCGATCTCGATAATCTCGAACATTTCTACGAGCGCGGCGTCCGCTACATCACCCTCGCCCATGGGCGGGTCAACCACATTTCCGATTCCTCCTATGACGAGGAGGAGCGCTGGGACGGGCTGTCGCCTTTCGGTTTCGAACTCGTCCGCGCCATGAACGATATCGGCATGATCATCGACATCAGCCACCTGACCGACGCGGCGGCGCTGGACGTCCTGGAGACGACCCGCGCGCCGGTGATCGCCTCGCACTCGTCCCTGCGCCATTTCACGCCGGGCTGGCGCCGGAACATGCCCGACGACCTGGTGCGCAAGGTCGGGGAAAACGGCGGCGTCGTGATGATCAACTACGGCTCGGCGTTCCTGACGGCGGCGGCCAACGCCTACGGCGCGCCCCGCGACGCGGCGCGCGCGGCGCGCGAGGCCGAGATGGGGCGCGCCATGACGGAGGCCGAAGAGGACGCTTTCAACGCCGCCTGGCGCGAAAAGAACCCCTATCCCTTCGCCACCCTCGACGACGTGCTCGACCATATCGACCGCGCGGTGGGCCTCGCCGGGGTCGATCATGTGGGCATCGGCTCCGATTACGACGGCGTGGGGGACACGCTGCCCGAAGGACTGAAGAATGCGTCCAGCTATCCGACGCTGGTGCAGGGCCTGATCGACCGCGGTTACGACGACGCGGCGATCGAGAAAATCCTGGGGCTGAACGCCCTGCGCGTCTGGGAGGACGTGGAGGCCGCGCGCAAGCGGCGTCGTAACCGCAGTCGATAAAGGGAGAGGCCATCATGACGACCCTCAAGGGAAAAACCCTGTTCATCACCGGCGCGTCGCGCGGGATCGGTCTCGCCATCGCCAGGCGCGCGGCGAAAGACGGCGCCAACGTCGCCGTGGCGGCGAAATCGGCGGAGCCGCACAAACATCTACCGGGGACGATCTATACCGCGGCGGAGGAGATCGAGGCGGCGGGCGGCCAGGCGTTGCCCATCGTCTGCGACATCCGTTTCGAGGAGCAGGTGCGCGCGGCGGTCGACCGGACGGTGGAAAAATTCGGCGGCATCGACATCTGCGTCAACAACGCCTCGGCGATCAGCCTGACGGGTTCGGAAGCCACGGAAATGAAGCGCTGGGACCTGATGCACCAGATCAATGCGCGCGGGACCTTCCTGACCTCGAAAACCTGCCTTCCGCACCTGAAAAAAGCCGAGAACCCGCACGTTCTCATGCTCTCCCCGCCGCTCGACATGAGCGCGAAATGGTTCGCCCCCCACGTCGCCTACACCATGGCGAAATACGGCATGAGCCTGTGCGTCCTCGGCATGGCGCAGGAGTTCAAGGCCGAGGGGATCGCCTTCAACGCCCTGTGGCCGCGCACGGCCATCGCCACGGCGGCGGTGAAGTTCGCGCTGGGCGGCGACGCCATGATGCAGGCCTCGCGCACGCCGGAGATCCTGGCCGACGCGGCGCATCTGATCTTCACCAGGCCGTCGCGCGAATGCACCGGGAATTTCTTCATCGACGACATCCTGCTTTACGAGAACGGCGTCACCGACTTCGAGCAATACCGCGTCGACCCGTCGAAAAAGCTGGCGCCGGACTTTTTCGTCCCGGACTGGGCGACGCCCCCGCCGGGCGTCGCCGAGACGATGATGCAGGGCATGCTCGACGGCTGAGCCGGCGGCCCTGCGCTTTGCCCCTGCCGCTTGTTCGCCCCCTTGTTCGCTGAAGCGCGAGGGGGCTGATTTTCTTTGCCGGCCGGAACCGCTATATTGAAGGGATGACAACGCTCCTCTTCGCGCACCCGTCGTTCCAGCGTCACGAGACGCCGCCCGGCCATGTCGAGCATTCGGGGCGCTACGCGGCGGTTGAGAAGGCGCTGTCCCACGGGGATTTTGCCGGCCTTGAGCGGCGCGCGGCGCCGCTCGCCGACGACGCCGATCTCGACCGCGTTCACTCCGCCGCCTATCGCACCGTTATCGAGGAAAACGCCCCCCGCAGCGGTCTTGCGCAGTTCGACGCGGACACGTTCATGGGGCCGTCCTCGCTGGAGGCGGCGCTGCGCGGCGCTGGCGGGGCGATCGCCGCGGTCGACGCGGTCTGCGCCGGCGAGGCCGACAACGCCTTTGTCGCCGCCCGTCCCCCCGGCCACCACGCCGAGCCGGAACGGGCGATGGGGTTCTGCTTTTTCAATAACGCGGCGATCGCCGCCCTGCGCGCCCGCGCCCACGGGGCGGTTCGCGTCGCAGTGGTCGATTTCGACGTGCACCATGGCAACGGCACCGAGGCGGCGTTGTGGCATGATGAAAACGCCTTTTTCGCCTCGTCCCACGAATGGCCGCAATATCCCGGCACCGGGCGCGCGAGCGACCGCGGGGCCTATGACAATATCTTCAACGCCCCCCTCACCACCGGCGAGGACGGCGATGCGTTCCGTCATGCCTGGGGAGACCGCCTGTTGCCGGCGCTGTCCGACTTCGACCCGGATTTCATCGTCATCTCGGCCGGGTTCGACGCCCACGCGGCCGACCCCCTGGGCGGGCTCAGCCTGCGGGAGGCGGATTTCGCCTGGATCACCGGGGAAGTCGCCGCCATCGCCCGCGACAAGGCGCAGGGGCGTCTCGTTTCCGTGCTGGAGGGCGGCTACGACCTGCACGCGCTGGGCGCCAGCGCCGCGGCGCATGTGAAAACCCTGATGGCCCAGTGACACGGCGCGGTTTCCCGCCGGCGCGCGTTTTCCTTTTTGCGCTTGCTTGAAAACGGCCCCGGAACTGCGCGATAAGGGCTGCGTAATCACGGGCGAAGGCGCAAATGACCGGCCGCATTATCACTGCGCGACACGGGCGTCCCAATCTCGCGCGGGATCAACGGATCACCGCGCGCGAATATGGCGACTGGTGGGCGCGTTACGACGCCAGCGGGCTCGCGCCGGACGAACGTCCGCCGCAGGCGCTCATACGCCTGGCCGACGGGGCGCAGACGGTCCTGTCCTCCACGCTGCCCCGGGCGATCGAGACCGCCGCCAAGGCCACCGGCGGGCGCTGCGAGGTGCCGGCCGATTCGATCTATGTGGAGGCGCCGCTGCCGCCGCCGCCGGTGCCGTTCCTGAAGCTGCGCCCCGGCCCGTGGGGCGTCGTCTCGCGCAGCTTCTGGTTCGTCGGCTACGCGCCGCAGGGGGTCGAGACCCATTTCCAGACCTGGGGGCGGGTGAAGAAAATCACCGCGCGGCTCGCCGGCCACGCCGCGGACGGGGACGTCCTGTTATGCGCGCACGGCTATCTCAACTGGATGATCGACCGCCAGTTGCGGCGCGAGGGCTGGCGCCGGGTCGAACGCGACGGCGGCAATCATTACTGGTCGTGGCGGATTTACGAGCCGGCGGGCTTGCCGGCGAAGGTTGAAGCGCGCGCGGCGGCGGAGTAAGGGTTGCCGCCATGGCTGGAAAAACAGACGACATCAAGGGACTGTCCTTCGAAAAGGCGCTCGCCGAGCTGGAGGACATCGTTCGCAAGCTGGAAAGCGGGTCGGCCGAACTGGAAGCTTCGATCGCGCTTTATGAACGCGGCGCGGCGCTGAAGGCCCATTGCGAGTCCAAGCTGAAATCGGCCCAGGAGAAGATCGAGAAGATCGTCGTCGGTCCCGGGGGCGGTGATCGGGATGGCGGGGATCGGGACGGCCCGAAGACCGAACCGGCGCAATTCGACTAAAATGCAAAGCGTTGCGCGGATGCCGCGGCGCGTCTTAAATGTCCGTCTTTTCGCCCTGAATTTACCTCTAGAGGGCTGGAGAAAATCGAGCGAGACGCTAGTAATAGCCAATCGTTAATGGACTTCGTCACGGTCCGGCGCACGTCTTCGCCAGCCTGGCTTAACGCCGGTTCCGGCGGTAAGTCGGTTTATGTCGGTTTCGCCCATGAACCGCTGTTGCAGGAAGGCGGGAGAGCCGCCAGCTTGCGGCGCGCGACCCGGCCTTCGTTGTCAGACCAGCCCGGCGCTGCGCACGGTTGGCTCGTTGTAAGGGAACATGCTCATGGCTGTTGAAACGCCGCTGCTCGACACCGTCTCCTACCCGGAAGACCTGCGCAAGCTCGACAAGAGCCAGCTGCGCCAGTTCGCCGATGAACTGCGCGCCGAAATGATCGACGCGGTCTCCGTCACCGGCGGCCATCTCGGGTCCGGCCTCGGCGTGGTCGAACTGACGACGGCGATCCACTATGTCTTCAACACGCCGGACGACAAGCTGGTCTGGGACGTCGGCCACCAGTGCTACCCGCACAAGATCATTACCGGCCGCCGCGACCGCATCCGCACCCTGCGTCAGGGCGGCGGGCTCTCCGGCTTCACCAAGCGTTCCGAAAGCGAGTACGACCCCTTCGGCGCGGCGCATGCGGCCACGTCGATTTCCGCGGCGACCGGCTTCGCCGAGGCGGCCCGGCACCAGAACAAGCCGACGACGGCGATCGCGGTGATCGGCGACGGCTCCATGTCCGGCGGCATGGCCTATGAGGGGCTCAACAACGCCGGCCATCTGGGCTCGAAAATGGTCGTCATCCTGAACGACAACGACATGTCCATCGCCCCGCCGGTCGGCGCCATGAGCGCCTATCTCGCGCGCGCCTCCTCCTCGGGCGTCTATCAGGGCTTTCGCTCCTTCGGCAAGCAGCTCGCCAAGCGCCTGCCCGAGGCGGTCTACAACCAGCTCGCCAAGGCCGAGGAATACGGCCGCGGCATGGTCACCGGCGGCACCCTCTTCGAGGAGCTGGGCTTTTATTATGTCGGCCCGATCGACGGGCACAATCTCGACCAGCTGGTCCCCGTCCTTGAAAATGTGCGCGACATGAAGGAAGGCCCGGTGCTCGTCCATGTGGTCACGCGCAAGGGCGCGGGTTATCCGCCTGCGGAGGAATCCGCCGACAAGTATCACGGCGTCGCCAAGTTCGACGTGGTCTCCGGCAAGCAGAAAAAGGGAACGCCCAACGCGCCCGCCTATCAGAAAGTCTTCGCCAAGACGCTGATCAGGGAAGCGGAGAAAGACGATAGGATCATCGGCATCACCGCGGCGATGCCGTCCGGCACGTCTCTCGACATGTTCGCAGAAGCCTTTCCCGACCGCTGTTACGACGTCGGCATCGCCGAACAGCACGCGGTGACGTTCGCCGCCGGGCTGGCTGCGGACGGCATGAAGCCCTTCGCCGCGATCTATTCGACCTTCCTGCAGCGGGGCTATGACAGCGTCGTGCACGACGTGGCGATCCAGAACCTGCCGGTGCGCATTCCCATGGACCGCGCCGGTCTTGTCGGGGCCGACGGCCAGACCCACGCCGGCGCATTTGACATCGCCTATCTCGGCTGCCTGCCCAACATGGTGCTGATGGCCGCAGGCGACGAGGCGGAGCTGGTGCATATGACCGCGACCGCCGCCGCCTACGACGCCGGTCCGATCGCCTTCCGCTATCCGCGCGGCGAGGGCGCGGGCGTCGACCTGCCGGAAGAAGGCAAGATCCTTGAGATCGGCAAGGGGCGGATCGTGCGCGAGGGAACCAAGATCGCGATCCTGGCTTATGGCGGGCGCCTTCAGGAAGCGCTGAAGGCCGCGGATACGCTGGAGGCGCAGGGATTGTCGACGACCGTTGCGGATGCGCGTTTCGCCAAGCCGCTCGACCATGAGCTGATCAACCGGCTGGCGCGTCACCACGAGGCGCTGATCACCGTCGAGGAAGGATCGGTCGGCGGTTTCGGCGCATTCGTGATGCACTATCTCGCCGGGGCCGGCATGCTCGATGCGGGGCTGAAAGTCCGCACCATGACATTGCCGGACGTTTTCCAGGACCAGGACACGCCGTACAACATGTATGAAAAGGCCGGTCTGAACGCGTCGCATATCGTCGAGCGGGCGCGCGAAGCGCTCGGGTTTTCAGCCGATGTTGTGAATCTGAGGGGGTAAGGACGTCCCGGCCGTGCTTATCGATGCGTTAACGCGCGCGCTCAAATGCTGAAAATCATTATTGTATCGAGTTAATTGAATGATTTTAAACATGATCGGCGGTCTGTCCGCGGGCGTTTTTTAATTGGCTGACAAAATAAAGATGGAGGCTGGCGAGTCCGGTCAACCGGTATTTCCAATTGACGACCGGAAATTCCGAATGGATTTTCCGGGGACTTTTCCCGCAGTTAGCGGCATGAGCATCGGCGATAGAATAAAAGACGCCAGAAAGAAGGCCGGCATTTCGCAGGCGGAGCTGGCGCGATTAGTTGGGCGGTCTCAATCTGCAGTTGCAGAGTGGGAGACAGGGGGAACCGAACCCCGTCGCAATATTGTCGAGAAGATTGCAGCCGTTCTTGACGTCAGTCCGCTGTGGCTGGAGATCGGCGGAGTCGTCGAGGCGGGCCGGCGCTACGATCCCTATCCGAGCGAGGAGGGCGGCTTCGGCGAAGCCGGTCAACCCCTCAATGATCCGGGACCGGTCTATGCGACGCTGGTGGGCAGCGAGGGCGAGCAGGTCGTCACCAGCGATGTGGTGGAGTACCGTCCGAAGCCGTCCAAATGGGGCAACGTCAAGGGCCTTTACGGGTTCTACGTGATCTCGGACACCATGGAGCCGCGCATAAACGCCGGCGAGTTAGTCTGGGTTCACCCTAATCGCCGCCCCGCGCCGGGCCAGGAGGCGATCTTCACCAGGCGCGGATCCAATCCGAATGCGACCAAGGCCGCGCTCAAGGTCTTCGTCGCGCAGACGCCCGCCGCATGGGTGGTGAAGCAATATAATCCGGAAAAGGAATATGAGCTGAGCAAGGCCGAATGGGACTGCCAGCTTATCGTCGCCCTCGATCTCAACCGCTGAAGCACAACCCGGTCCGGCCGCGGCGGCGGCGGCGGCGGCGACCCGCGCGTCCCGAGCGAGCGGGATAACCGCGCAGTCTGTCCCCGAAACGGGAAAACAACCGCTGCGGTAGCGCGCGCTCCGGCGCGCCGGGCGGCGAATCACCTCGCCGCGCAGGTTTTTCTAAGCACCGAAAATGCTTACCGGAATCTTCTTTCTCGTCGGGAAAATCGGAAAAACCAATTGACAAATCCGCCGGCTCCCCTGATTTGTTGTAGCATCGGTAATGAAATTTGGGCACGCTCCAAGTATTGATGTCTGTTTATAGTTGAATTTTCGGGGGTGGAATAAATGAAGTTAATGCCTGAAACTGCAGAAGAGCGGTTGGCCCGGATGGAGGCGGCGATCGATTCGCTGAGCCGCTATCTGGAGACGCGATTCAGTTCGATCGCTCAGGAATTGCGCCGCGCCGAAGCGCGCGACGAACGCACGGTCGGCTCCCTGCAGGACATTGACGGACGCCTTCGAGAGCAGGACCGGGTGTTGCAAGATCTCAGGGAGAAACTCGGCCAGGTCCGGGGGTGACGCGGCTGCGTTCTTCGCATGCAAGGCGCTGTCGACCCGTTTTTGTCTTTCCAACGCTTTCTTCAGCGTCCATGGCGCCCATGCGGGGCCGGTGTTATGTTCTGTCCAGCTTTATGCCCAGCCCAATGTTTTATCGCATCGCCCGCCGGCGCCATGAGCGCTGAACACCACCGCTGATATGGGCCGCCTGCGGACCTCGCGGTTGCGCATGGCGTGGCGGTGTGGTCAGAACCAGCCTTGAACTGGTCGGGGCGCCGTTTCTCCCGAACGTCGATCTTTGCATGGCGACATTTTCCAAGGCGACGCACGCCCGGCTCGACCTTTATCTGGTTGAGACCGGCGCTTTCAAAAGCCGCGCCCGCGCGCAGCAGGCGGTCAAGGCCGGATGCGTGCGCGTTGACGGCGCGGTGTGCCTGAAACCGTCCCACATGCTGCGCGAGGGGGCCGTCGTCGACATTGCCGGCGATGCGCATCCTTACGTCTCCCGCGGCGGGCTGAAGCTGGCGGCGGCGCTGCGCCATTTCGGCGTTGACGCGCAGGGCCGGGTTTGCCTCGATCTCGGCGCGTCGACGGGCGGGTTCTGCGACGTGCTTTTGCGCGCCGGCGCGCGCAGGATCTACGCCGTCGATGTCGGCGCCGGTCAGCTCGATCCGTCGATCGCGGCCGATCCCCGCATCATCAATATGGAGAAGACTCACGCCAGGGACCTGAGCGCGTCGACCGCGCCGGAGCCGATAGAGCTTCTGACCTGCGATGTGAGTTTCATCAGCCTGAAGAAGGCCCTGCCGCCGGCGCTGGCCCTGGGCGCGCCGCGGGCGCGGCTCGTCGCGCTCGTGAAACCGCAATTCGAGGTCGGACGCGCGGCGATCGGCAAGGGCGGGCTCGTCAAGCCCGGCCGCCGGAACGCGGAAGGCGTGGCGGAGGGGATATGCGCCTGGCTCGACGGTCAGGCCGGCTGGCGCGCCGAAGGCTATATCCCGAGCCCGATCGACGGCGGCGACGGCAACCGCGAGTTCCTGGTCTGCGGCGTCAGGGACGCGAATGTATAAGATAGTGCACTGACGATTGACTGACGTTGTGCGGGCCCGCCCCGCGTTCCGCTCATTTTCCCCACGCCGTCCCCCGGCTCTTCGGCGCGTCGCGTATACGCAACGCTTCGTCGCGTTAAGGATTTCGTCGCAAAACCTTCAATGACGCTTCAACGCATGTCGCCGTCAGGTCGCCGATTCGCCGATTGCGGAAAATACGCGCCCGGCGCATCGTCCGTCCTGCGATTGGCGTACAGATCAATACCGGCGCCGGCCGGCGCATCGTCACGCGATTGAATGGAATAGGAGGAAGTGATGAAAGCACTATTATGCGCACTGGGGGTTAGCCTGGTTCCCGTCGCGGTTTCCGCGGCGACCTATCAGGATGTGGAGAGCCTCGTCGCCGTCGACGCGCTTGAGGACGCGGATTCGGACTGGCGCCGGCTGATGGCGCAGCAGAAATCCGATTGCGGTTACTATGGCCGCCAGACGGAGGTGCGCCGCGTCGACGTTCTTGTCGACCGCTTCAACGCGCTGGCCGACGCGGTGGAAAGCAACGATGAAGACGCCGCCATGGCGGCGGGCAAGTCCCTCTACGCGGCCATTGATGCGAACGACCGCTTTTCGTCCTGCTGGCGGCACGTGTCGCGCAAGGCCGGCGTGCCGTCGAAGCTGACGCGCGTTCTGCGGGAGATTTAAGCCCCGCCTGGGCGCTGGCGGACGCCCGACGGAAGATCCGGCGGGTGTCGAAACGCCGCATGAGATGCATTGCCGGCGGCGCGGAACTGGCCGCGCCCCGGCTTTTGCCCTATTTTAGAGGGGTAATGCAGTCGTTGATCGAGGATCGTGCGGCCATGTCGGATACAGCAGCCAGCCCCGCGGGCGACGCCGCAACGGCGTCGCAGGCGTGTGAGACGCACGCGTCAATTACAAAGTCGTCGGCAAGGCGGGCGTCAAAGACAGGCCCGGTCCTGGCCGCGCCGGTCAAGGCGGCCGCGACCACCGCGAAACGCGCCTTTTACGGGGCCTCGCAGGCGGCCCGCGTTCTCTGGTTCACCGGTCATTACATCGCCGGACGCCGGCTGATGGGGCCGCTCACCGAACCCGGCGATCCGCCCTACGCGGAAAAGTCCGCCCCGCTCGACAGGGCGCGCATGGGCGCCGCCTTCCGTGAGCTGTTCGAAGCCGACTGGCGCAATGTGCGGGACGGGGTCTACAAAATGCCCATCGACATGCGGCGCGCGCCGTCGCCGTCGAGCCTGTGGCGGCGCAGCCGCGATTACCTGCGCGACTCCGCGCAGGTCGCGCGCCGCAAGACCAGGGGCGGCCACTCCGAAGTGCTCAGCGACGCCGCGCGGGAGCGCTTTCCGCGCTACTACCTCCAGAATTTTCATTACCAGACGGACGGCTGGCTCAGCGCCGCCAGCGCTGATCGCTACGACATGCAGGTGGAGACGCTGTTTACCGGCGCGGCGGGCGCCATGCGGCGCCAGGCGCTGCCCGCCGTCGCCGACGCCGTCGCCGGGCGCGACGCCGCCTCGCTTTCCCTGCTCGACCTCGGATGCGGCACCGGCGCTTTCCTGCGCGACGTCAAGGACAACTGGCCGGCGATCCGGGCGACCGCGCTCGACCTGTCTCCCGCTTATCTGGGCAAGGCCCGGGCCGAGCTGGGCCGCTGGTCCGACATCGTCTACCGGCAGGCGAATGCGGAGGAGACCGGCCTCGACGACGCCGCCTTCGATATCGTGACGGCGGTGTATCTGTTCCACGAATTGCCCCCGCGCGCGCGGCGTAATGTCGTCGCCGAGGCGGCGCGGCTTCTCAAGCCGGGCGGCGTGTTCGTGCTTGTGGACACCATTCAGTATGGCGACGAACCAGGGCTCGACATCCTGATCGAGAATTTTCCGCGCGGCTTCCACGAACCCTACTATGACAGCTATTGCCGCGCCGATCTCGGAGCGTTGTTCGCGGACGCGGGTCTTGCGCGCCGGCGCGATGCGCTGGCGTTCCTGACCAAGGTGACGACCTTTGAAAAGGCCGCCTAGGCGTGTTGCGCGGGTATCCGCAAAAGAAAAGCGCGATCCAACGATAAACGCACGCCAACCGGGCGTTCCGGGGTATCCGTGAAACGCCCTACCGACCGGCCTGGGGTTCGGACAGAACCTCTCGCAGGAATGCGTCGATATCCTCCGCCGTGCGGCGCGGTGTTTCTTCCATCGGCATGTGGCCGACGCCCTCGTAGATCGCCAACCGCGCATCGGGCAGGCGCGCCGCAAAGGTCTGCGCGATTCCGACGGGCGTCTGCTTGTCCGCCGCGCCCCAGACGAGCAAGGTCGGGGCGGTGATTTCCGGCAGTCTGTCGGCGTAGGCCGGCTCGCGTTCGACGCTCATCCGCAACGCAGCCGCCCGGCGATTGCCCGGATAGCGCAAAAGCTCCCAGTACCGATCAACACTCGACTCGTCCATGACGGCGGGGTCCGCGACAAAGGCATAGGCCGTTTTTTCGATCAGGAAGCGCGGCGTGACATGCTGGATGAAAAACCGTCCGAACGGCCCCGTCGCCAGACGATACGCCAGGGGCGGCGGGGCGTCTTCTTCGGCGCCCGCGCCGTTCCGGCGCGCATCGGGCGCGCCGGAGGCGTCGACCAGTATCAGCGCCGAGACCCGGTCGGGCCGGGCGAGGGCGTAGCGCCAGGCGACCCAGCCGCCCATGGAGTGTCCGGCGAGCACGAAGCGTTCGACCCCGGTTTCCTCGATCACGAGATCGAGCGCTTCCGCGAGGCCCGCAAAGGAATAGTCGTCCCGCGCATGCGGCCCGGTCAGGCCGTGACCCGGCTGGGTGTAGGAGATCAGCCGGTAGTCCGCATCAAGATGGCCTTTCAACCGCTCCCAGTTATGCAGCGACCCGCCCGAACCGTGGACAAGGATGACCGGCGGCCCCTCGGGATCGCCCTCGTCGCGGTAATGGACGCGCAGGCCCGCGCCATTGTCGGCGAATCGCGACGCCTCGCTGGCGTATTTCGCCGTCAGGGCCGCAGGATCGAGGTCCGGCGTGCGCAACAGGGCGAAAGCGCCGCCGAGCGCCATGACGAGGACAAGGACAGTGACGAGCGCGATGCGCATGGGCGTTCTCCTGTGGCGGTTCCGTTTTCCGTCTTCGATATTCTGTCTGAAGATCGCCTATCCGCATTGGGCGCGGTGCATCAGCGCGTGATCGGCGAGGACGAGGGCCATCATCGCCGCGCCCACGGGAACGCCGCGGATGCCGACGCAAGGATCGTGGCGGCCCTTGGTGACGATGTCGGTTTCCTCGCCCTGGGCCGTGACGGTGCGGCGCGGCGTCAGGATCGACGAGGTCGGTTTGATGGCGGCGCGCACGACGATCTCCTGGCCGGTCGATATGCCGCCGAGAACGCCGCCTGCGTGGTTGGACAGGAAATGCGGTTCCCCGTTCCGCATCCGGATTTCATCGGCGTTGTCTTCGCCCGAATAGGCGGCGGCGTCGAACCCGGCGCCGATCTCCACTCCCTTGACCGCGTTGATGGACATCATGGCGCTGGCGAGGTCGGCGTCGAGCTTGCCGTAGACCGGCGCGCCGAGGCCGGCCGGCACGCCGCTCGCGGCCACTTCGATCACCGCGCCCATGGACGAGCCGTTCTTGCGCGCGGCGCTCAGGCGTTCCTCCCATTCTTTCGCGGCCGTCGGGTCGGGACACCAGAAGGGATTGTTGTCGACCTCGGCCCAGTCGAACCGCGCGCGGTCGATCTTGTGCGGCCCCATCTGCACCAGGCAGGCGCGGATCTCAACGCCGCCGATCACATGCGCCAGCGCCTTTTGCGCGACCACGCCGGCGGCGACGCGCGCAGCGGTCTCCCGCGCGGAGGAGCGTCCGCCGCCGCGATAGTCGCGCAGTCCGTATTTGGCGTCATAGGTGAAATCCGCGTGACCCGGACGATACGTGTCGCGGATGTCGGCGTAATCCTTCGAGCGCTGATCGACATTCTCGATCAGGAGGCTGATCGGCGTTCCCGTGGTGCGCGGACCGTCCGTCCGGTCGTCCTCGAACACGCCGGACAGGATCCGCACCGCGTCCGGCTCCTTGCGCTGGGTGACGAATTTCGACGTGCCCGGCTTGCGCTTGTCGAGGGCGGCCTGGATCTCCTCCGGCGTCAGCCTGATCCCCGGCGGGCAGCCGTCGATCACCACGCCCAGCGCCGGCCCGTGCGACTCGCCCCAGGTCGCAATCCGGAAAACGCGGCCGAAACTGTTGAAAGACATAAGGTTTTTATCTCGCGTCAATTCGTCAGGACTGAAAACCCTAGCATGGCCGGGGAACGTCGCCTAAGGCTTAACGCCCCTGTCACAGTGTGGAAAGGCCGATCTCATGCCTGCGGACAAACTCATTCCCGACAGCCCCAGCGACGAAGCCTACGCGGTCGACGAAGACCAGGGGGAGGTGTTGACGCTCGCCGACCCGATCGCGCAGTTCTCCGAATGGCTGGCGCTCGCCGGCAGGACTGAGCCCAACGATCCCAACGCGATGGCGCTGGCGACGGCGGACGCGGCGGGCATGCCGGACGTGCGCATGGTGTTGTTGAAGGACATCGATGCGGCGGGCCTGACTTTTTACACCAACACGATGAGCGCGAAGGGCGGGCAACTCGCCGCCAATCCGCAGGCCGCAATCTGTTTTCACTGGAAGACGATCCGCCGTCAGGTGCGTTTTCGCGGGCCTGTCGCGCCGGTGAGCGCGGAGGAGGCCGACGCCTATTTCAGGACGCGCTCGCGCGGCTCGCGCATCGGCGCCTGGGCGTCGGACCAGTCGCGCCCGATGGAGGGCCGGTTCGCCCTGGAAAAAAAGGTCGCGGCGACAACCGCCGAGTTCGGCCTCAAGGAAATCCCGCGCCCGCCGCACTGGTCCGGATACAGACTGACGCCCTTGCAGGTCGAGTTCTGGGTCAACCGGCCCTTCCGCCTGCACGACCGGCTCGTGTTTCGCCGCGAGGACGCATCGCAGCCCTGGCGTACGGAAAAGCTGTTTCCTTGACCCTGCGCGCGTCGCGTCAGAACGAAAAATTGACGCCGACGGCGACGAAACGCGGCACGCCTTCCTCGTCGTCGGGCAGGATGGTCGCCCCGCCCCCGGGCGCAGGCAGGGCGTTGCGCAAGGGGTAGGCGCGATTGGCGACGTTCACGCGGTCCGTGACGTTAAGCGCGTCGATGTAATAGAGAACCTCCCCGAAGCCGTAGCGCGCGCGCTTTTCCACGCGCGGGTCAAGCCGGCGATAGGCGCGCAACCGCTCGCTGAAAGGCTCGCCGAAATCCGGGCGCGGCGCGCCGGTGTCCGGATCGATCGCGACGGATAAAAGCGGGGTGAACGGATCTCCGCTCTGTACGCGGTATTTCGCGCCGACCGTCCGCCGCCGCCCAGCGCGTAGCTTGCCGCGACGGTGGCGCTCACGGGCGGGGCGAAGGGGCTGTCGACGGTCAGTCGCGTTGCTGCGTCGGTAAATCTCCCCTCACTGAGGGAAAGGGCGGCCCAGCCGTAGAACCGGCCCCCGACGGGCCTGGCGATAAGCGTGTCAAGGCCGTGGGCCTCGCCGGTAATCCTGCGTTCGACCGGCGCGCCGATCAGTTCCGTCCTGTCGAAATCCTTGTACCAGGCTTCCGTTTGCAGCCGCCAGCCGCCAGCCGTCAGCCGGGCCCCCGGCGATGTCCCAGCGCTGGCCGATCAGCGCCTGGGTCGAGCGTTCGCTTTCCTGGCGCCCGGCGAGGCGGTTGAGGGTCAGGAGCGCGCGCGGGTCCGGCGCGGCGTGATGCCGTCCGAACCGGGCATACGCGCTGTGACCGGCGCCGATCCGGTACGATGCGCCGGCGCGCGGCTCGATGAAGGTCTCGTCAAGAAAATGGTCCGCCGCGCCGTGAACGCCGAGATCGAGACTGAACCTGTCGGCCACGGACAAACGCGCATTCGCGTAAAGCTCCGTTTGCTGGAACGTTTCCTCAAATCGTACCGGTTCGGCCGAAAAGACGCCGCCGCCGAATGTGACGCCCGGCAGGGAAAGCAGCGCCTTCAGCGGATCGTTGACGTCCCCCGGCGTCGCCAGCAGCGAGGCCGCGTCGGGCGCGATCCGCGTCGGATCGGCCGCGGTTCGGTCCGTCGTGACGATGATTTCGTCGAAGGCCGCCGGGGACGGTTTCGCCAGCGGCGGTTCTGCAAGCGCCGACGCCGCAATGGCGGACGCGGCGAGGCCGGCGCCGCATCGCCGGGCGATGCGGATGAGGGCGGTTGTCGTCATGGGGGTTTCCTTCAGGGGACGGGCGTTCTCTTCAGTTCCGGTTCGCGCCCTTGTCGGTTTCCTCGCGCACGAATTCAAGAATGTCCCCAGGCTGACAATCGAGGACATTGCAGATCTTGGCCAGCGTATCGAAGCGCACGCCTTTCACCTTGTTGGTCTTGATCATCGACAGGGCCTGTTCGGTCACGCCGATCGCCGCCGCCAGCTGTTTCAGGCGCATCTTTCTTCTGGCGAGCATGACGTCGAGATTGATGACGATTCTCATGGCCGCGCCGGCTACAGAAACGCGGCGTTTTCGTCGCTCGCCCTTTTGCCTTCCGCGAAGATATGGGCGACGAAAACGAGCAGGAGTCCCATGAAAAGGCCGCCAAGCTCGTTCGTGCCGACCTCGATGGAAAGCGCGCCCCGGAAATTCGGATCGCTCGCCGAGACGATGGCGATCAGGCCGGTGCGTTGAACCACCTCGACGAACACCATTGTCAGGGACACCCATGCGAACCGGCGAAAGCCGCCAACGGCGGGGGCGGAGAGGG
This sequence comes from Parvularcula sp. BBD 1991-13, assembly GCA_001657385.1. Taxonomy (GTDB): domain Bacteria; phylum Pseudomonadota; class Alphaproteobacteria; order Caulobacterales; family Parvularculaceae; genus Hyphococcus. Next base: position 76,664 of record LYSZ01000005.1, read on the forward strand.
GCCGGCCCGCCGCCGCTTCGAGAAAGGTGCGCCGCACCCCTAAAAGACCATAGGACTGGACCGCCGCGCCGAGGAGCGAAAGGCCGAAACCGGCAAGGCGCGCGCCGGCGCCGAGACTGGTCACGTCATAGGCGCGGGGGAGGCCCGCCGACGCCAGCGGCGCGAGGTGATCCCAGAACAGCCAGATGAGCGCCGCCGTCACGGGCATGGCGACGGCGCCGAACAGGGTCAGCATGGCGAGCGCCGTCGCGAAACGGCCGGAAACCGGAGCTTGGGTCATGGCGATCCATATTCTTACCTTCAAAAATTAAACTATAACTTTAATTTTTTAATTTCAAGCACTGATTTTATCCCGCGCCCCGCAGCGTTCGGGGCCGCCGCCGCGTCGCCGGTCCGGTCAAAATCTGCTATGATCGTCGCGACGTCAAAAGGTCGACCACCCATGCATGTTCTGCTCGCTCTGCTTGGCGCCGCGGCGGCGGCTTTCTGGGCCTTCACCTATTTTGTCCGGGCCGCTGACGAGGGGCGCGAAGCCGTGCGGGACGCGAAGGGGCTGATCCGGCGCGGCAAGTGGGACCGCCGCATCGACCAGCGCCTGGTCGAAAATCTCTCCGACCCGCGCGAGGCCGGCGCCGTGCTGGTCTATCAGATCGCGGCCTATGACGGTTCCGTCACGGACCGTCAGCACGCGCGCATGATCGAGGGCATGGCCGACACCTTCTCGGCCGACCGCGACACGGCGGAAGGGCTTTACGCCTTCGCCCGGATGGCGGTGGGCGAGATCAACGACGCCGGCAACATAACCCGAAAGATCCTGCGCCCGGTCGTCGAGATCTGTACGCCGGCTGAAAAAGCGGCGTTGATCAGGCTGCTTGAGGCGACGGCGGAAATCGAAGGGCCGCCCACGGATATTCAGCGCCGCCTTATCGGCGAGGCGCGGCGCGCCTTGCTGGGGGATCAGCCGTCCGCCGAAAGACGGTAGTCGGCGCGCAGGTCCGGCGCGCCGTCGCAGCGCACCGCGCCATTGCGCACCAGACGGATCAGGTGCGCAAGCACGTTCAGCGCCGCCGCGCCGTGCAGCCGCCTGTCGATGTCGGCGTACATCGCCGCCACCATGTCGTTGATCCGGGTTCGGCCTTTCCCGATCTGGTCGAGGATCTGCGCGTCGCGCATCAGGCGATGGGTCTTGACCGCCCGCACGAAGCGATGCGGGGCCTCGATCGGCGCGCCATGGGTGGGCAGGTATATCCTGTCGTCGCGCGCGAGCAGCACATCCAGGCTCGCCAGATAGGCTTCCATATCGCCGTCCGGCGGCGCGACCACGGTCGTCGCCCAACCCATCATGTGATCGCCGGTGAACAGCGCTTTTTCCCGGGGCAGGGCGAAACACAGATGGTTCGACAGGTGTCCCGGCGTGTGCACCGCTTCGAGGCGCCAGCCGTCGCCTTCGATCGCCGCGCCGTCGGCGATGGTCTCGTCCGGCGCGAAGCCGTAATCGGCGCCTTCGTCGAGCGCCGGCGCGTCGCTTTCGCGGCGGCGCACCGGGTGGGCGCCGAAGGCGAGGATCGGCGCGCCGCAGCGCCGGGCGAGTTCGCGCGCGCCGCCGCAATGGTCAAGATGGGTATGGGTGATCAGGATGCACCGGACGGTCTCCCCCGACAGGGCGGCCGCCAGCGCGTCGATATGGGCCGCACTGTCCGGACCCGGATCGATGACCGCGACGTCGCCTTCGCCGACGATGTAGGTTCCGCTGCCCGTATAGGTGAACGGCCCCGGATTGTCGGCGATGATCCGACGCACGCCCGGCAGCACGGCGTCCGGAACGCCGGGCGTGAAATCGATGTCCTTGACGAACGGAATGCCGGCCAAGGGGCGCGCCCCTTTCGTTGCATGATGCTATTGTTTCAGGGCGTCGTCTACCATTGCGGCGAAGGCGTCGGCAAGGCCGCGCATGGCGCGGAACTTTTCCTGACCGGACAGCGCCGAGGGCGGTCCCATATCGGTCTTGTTGGCGTCGACGATGAAGATGCGGCCGCTGTCGCGGTCGCGCAAAACGTCGAGCCCGCCGAAATCGAGGCGCATCGCCTCGGCGAAGGCGAGGATCCGGCTCTGCTCGCCTCGCGACAGCATCGCGTCCGCGTCGATCAGGTCGACGCGGTGGTTTTCGTTGGAAAAGCGCAGCGCCGGCGTGCGGCGTTTCAGATAGACGAAGGGGATGCGCCCGCCGACGACGGGCGTGCGGATGTCGATATGTTCGCGCCCGTCGAAGGTGTTGTCGACCAGGCGCTGATACACCCGGTCGTTGCGCGGGCTATTGAGCGGGCATTCGACGATCCGTCCGTCATGCTTGCCGTTGGCCTCGGACTTTTCCACGGCGAGGCCGCGATACGTCGCCGGATCGATTTTCAGGCTGTAGCCGAAGGTCTCCTCGAACACCCGGCTCACCACGCTTTTGCGGATGTCGAAGCAGCCGATATTGAAGGCCGGGCGGGCGGAGGGCGCCGCGCGCGGCGCGGTCAGAAACTCGGTATCCTCGAAATAGAAATGCAGGTCCGCCTCGGCCGGGTCGTCGACGATCCGAACATGGGCGAGCTGGCACACCGGCCATATGGCGTAATAGGAGCGGGGTTTTTTCGGGAAAAAGGAGATGCGCGCCCGGGGCTCGCGCCCCTTCATGACGCGCGAGGCGCGAACAGCGTTAATCAGCCAGACAAAACTGAGGATGCGCCAGGCTTCCCGCGCGCCCTCCGCCGTGATGGGCAGGTGCGCGCCGGTTTCCTTGGCGATCAGTTGGTTGCCGTCAATTTTGAAATCGCCAAAAAAGGACATGGCCGCTTCCACCATCGCCGCTTCAGCTCGAAACTCACTATGAACATGGCTTTTTCGGCGATGACAAGGAAATAAACAGGCCGTGATGAGCGGCGGACCGGGCCCGCCGCCTGGTCAATGGCGTCCGGCGCGGCTTTTGCGACGTCCGGCCCATGTGTGCCGTTCCTAAACAGAACCTTAACGCGCTGGCCGGCCTCGCCGCCATGATTTTAACCGGTTTTCCGGCGGCGCTGGCGGAAGACGGCGCGCGCGCGGGCGCCGCCGGCGGGCTGTCGATCGGCGACGGCGCCGGCGGGATCATCGACCGGGCTTATGTCACCGCGCCGCCGCACACGCTTTATGTCGTGGAGAAGGCTCGGGGGAGCTTTCTCGACTGTGGGGAGGGGAGCGAAAGGCGCGCCGTCGATGCGGACGGGCGCGACCTGGCGACGTTGCGCTGCGGGGTGACGCTGACGGAAACAGTGGTCATTCCCGCAGCCGCGACGAGCGCGCGGATCATCGTGCATTACTGATCTTGACTGATCGTGCAGTATTGGTCGCGCGTTGCTGGTCGTGGGTGGCTAGGCGCAACCGGACCGGCCGTGCGGGGCGGCGCTAATCCGTTGCAGGATCATCAGCGTCCGTCGAGCGCGCGCATGAGGCAGGCGTTCGTTTCCAGCTCGTCCGCTTCGGTCCTGCGGACGGCGACGCTGTAACGCCGGCCATAGTCGAAGCTGATCCCGCAGTCCTCGGCGTTCGTGGTGTGAAAGACCCGGGTGCGCCCGACCGCGACGTCCTCGACGGCCTGCGCGACGTCGAAAATCGTCGCCTGGCGGGCGTTCGCGGCGCGGCCGCTGGCCGCGAGCGTGACTTCCGCGTCCACCACAAGCCCTTCCAGTACGATGTAATCGGAAGGCGGCGCGCCGGCGCATACGCATTGCGGCACCTGCAGCCTGCGGATGGGCGGCGGTTCGGACAATGACGGCGCCGAGGCTTGTGCGGCAAGCGCGGCGCCCAGGGTGGCGCCCAAGGTTGCGCTAAGGGCGGCGATCAGCATTGAAACCTCCGTATGCGGGACATTCTTTGCGGGGGCCTATAGCGGTGGGTCCGTGCGCGGCGCCTTGTGCGCTTCGTAAAGCATGGTCAGCGCCGGTTCGTGGCCGGAAATGTCGTAACCCGCGTCCGCAGCCTGGGCGATGATCAGGTCCACCGGCTTGCCGAACCGCGCCTCCGCATAGGCGAAAACGAGGACGGAACGCATGCCCGACGCACAGTAAGCGACGGCCTTGCCGTTATCCACATCGTCGAGCGCGGCTTCGAGGGCGCCGGTGTGCTGCGGCGTGATCCCGCTCATGCCGACGGGAATGTTGGCGTAGGCCAGGCCGGCGGCTTTCGCCGCGGCCTCGATCTCCGCGCCGTCCGGCTGGCCCGGCGCCTCGCCGTCCGGCCGGTTGTTGATAATGAGTTTCACGCCCATGGCGCCGGCCTCGGCGACGTCTTCCACAGTGAACTGCGGCGACACCCAGAAGTCCTCGGCGAGCTGTCTGAATTTTTCCGACATGGCGATTGAACGGCCTTTCCGTTGCTCTTGGTGTTATTTTTCATATAGTCGCAACGACGTTTAATGAACAGACGAAACCCGAAAGCGTTCATCGCATGTCCCTATCGCCGTTTCATCTCGCAATCCCGGTGGACGACCTAGAGGCGGCTGAACGGTTTTACGGCGGAACCATGGGGTGCGCTCAGGGGCGGCGGTCGGATCGCTGGATCGATTTCAACTTCTTCGGCCACCAGCTTGTCGTGCATTTCGCCCCGGAGGAGCGCCGCGCCGCGGCGACCAGCCATGTCGACGGCAAGCAGGTGCCGGTCAAGCATTTCGGCGTCGTCCTCGCCGCCGACGCCTGGCAAGCGCTCGCCGACCGGCTGAAGCGGGCGGGCGTCGTGTTCATCATCGAGCCCGGCGTGCGATTCGCCGGCGAGCCCGGGGAACAGCGCACGTTCTTCCTGTGCGACCCGGCGGGCAACGCACTCGAATTCAAGTCCTTCACCGATCCCGGTCAGCTTTTCGCCGTCGGGTAAGCCTTTGATCGCGCGGCGTTTTCAAGCGCGCGCCAAAAAAGCGCACATTTTACGCCTTTTGGCTTGACGCGCGATAATTTTGTATATACATCGTATATACATTTTGGTGGCGGCGTTCATGGCTGGCAAAAAAGAAAAAGACAAAAAAAAGCGTAAGGACAGCCAGTTGATCATTCGCGTCGATGCGGACGAACGCGATGCTTTCGTGTCCCTTTGCGAAGCGATGGACACCAGCGCCTCGCGCGAGGTGCGGCGCTTCATGAAGCGTTTCATCGCGGATCATGCCGGCGGCGGCGCCGGCGACCCGTCAGGACAGAATTAGGTCCGTTAAGAAGACCGTTTCGCGGTCGGCCGCTCCCGGCCTCCCCTGCCGAGGGGCGCCGCGCCGCGGATAAAAGAGCGCTTGCGCTCATGTTGCGTTACGAACAGCAGGCGCCGAACTTGACAAGGCCGGTCCCTTTTAAAAGGGGTCGGCCTTTTGTCTTGCCGGCGTTTGCGTCAGCGCGTCTGCGCCCGCGGGGACGGGGCGAAGCCATGCCCCCGCAGGTCTAGCGTTGCGGCTCGGCCGGCTCCCAGAGCTGAATGAGATTGCCCTCAGGATCGGTCAGCCGCGCAAAGCGTCCGTTGGGATAGACCTCGCCATCGATATCGACCGCGACGCCATTCTTCCTCAGATGCGCCGCGAGGGCGTCAAGATCACGGGTGCGGAAGTTCAGCATAAAAACTTTATCGGAAGCTTCGAAAAAGGGTGACGTTGCGGGGAACGGCCCAAATACCGTGGGACCGGCCTCCTGACGCCACGGGCGCTCGTCATAGGAAACGGGCGCGCGCGCAATGCCGAGATTTTCAAAGTACCAGTCAGCCAGCCCTTCAGGGTCCTGTGCGCTGAAAAAGAAACCGCCGAAGCCGTTGACCCGGGCTTCCTCCGCAGGCTGCGCCCAAGCTGAGATCGGACCCTGTGCGAGAGCGACGCCGATAAGCGTTATGATGGCGACATGAAACCGAAACCAACGCATAACCCCTCCCTGTTCGCACGACAGTCTACCCGGTCCGGGGGATTTGTGAACCGCCACGCCATGCGGCGCCTCGCGTCCCTCGGCGGCGCGCTAGTTTTCGGCGCGCGCGTCGAACACGATGTCGCCGCCGATCACCGTCATCACCGGCCTGGCCGTTAAAATATCAGCCTCCGGAATGGTCATGATGTCTTTTGAAAACACGGTAAAATCGGCGCGTTTGCCGACCTCGACCGTCCCCAGCGCGTTCTCCTGGAACGCGGCGTAGGCGGGCCAGGCGGTGAACATCTTCAGGGCTTCCCCGCGGCTCGCCGCCTCGGCCGGGCGCCAGTCCGGCGTCTGCGCGCCGTCGAGTCCGCGCCTGGCGACGGCGGCGTAAAACTCGATCAGGGGATCGCCGCGCTCGACCGGGGCGTCCGAGCCCCCGGCGATGACCGCGCCGGCGTCGATCAGCGAGCGCCAGGCATAGGCCCCGTCGAGCCGGTCGGGGCCGAGCCGATCCGGAGCGAAGTAAAGATCGCCAATGGCGTGGCTCGGCTGCATGGAGGGAATGACGCCCAGTTCGGCGAAACGCGGAATATCCTCCGTATGCAGGATTTGTGCGTGCTCAACGCGCCAACGCAGATCCGCCGCGTCCGGATGGGCCGCGAAGACGGTTTCGTACCAGTCGAGCACCAGCTTGTTGCCGCGATCGCCGATGGCGTGCGTCGCAACCTGGATGTCCCCCGCGAGCGCCTCTTCGAACGCGGCGGCGGCTTCGTCTTCCTGCATCAGCAGCAGCCCGCGCGTCTCCGGCCGGTCGCTGTAGGGCTCGGACAGGGCCGCCCCCCGCGATCCCAGCGCGCCGTCCGCGTAAAGCTTGACGGCGCGGGTGACGACGCGCCCGTTGTCGCTGCGGCGCGGGCCTTCCTCCGCGAGCCGGGCGAGGCCGCTGCGGTCGATGGCGTTGTATATCCGCAAGGGCAGGACGCCCTCGTCCGACAGCGTTTCCATCAGCGCGACGTCGTCCGGGTCGACGGACATGTTGTGCAGCCCCGTCCATCCGTAGGCGGTGTAAACCTCGCCCGCCTTGACATAGGCCTCGCGCTTCTGTTCCGGGCCGGGCGCGTCGATCAGCGCGCCGACGAGATCCATCGCCTTGTCGATCAGGACGCCCGTGGCCGCGCCTTGCGCGTCGCGCTCGATCCGTCCGCCGGCCGGGTCCGGCGTCGCCGCGTTGATCCCGGCGGCGTCGAGGGCGGCGGAATTGACCACCGCCGCATGGCCGTCCGCGCGGATCAGCACCGCCGGGCCGTCCGGGCTCGCCGCATCCAGGTCGGTCCGGTTCGGCATGCGTCCTTCCGGCCAGCCGGTCTCGATCCAGCCGCGCCCGTACAGGGTCTCGCCGGCGTCCATCCCCGCGCGCCGCGCGGCGACCGCCTCGACCAGCTCGGCGACGGAACCGACCCCTTCGAGGTTAAGGGTCAGCTCGCGCATGCCGATCCCGAGGAGGTGCGCATGGGCGTCGACAAACCCCGGATAGAGCGACGCGCCGCCCAGATCGATCACGACGGCGTCGTCGCCGGCGGCGCCGAGCACCAGTCCCGCCGAGCCCACGGCGGCGATCCTGTCGTCGACCACCGCGACCGCCTCCGCCATCGGCGCATCGACGACGCCGGTATAGATGGGGCCGCCGGTGAAAATCACCGGGGCGCCGGCGGGCGCAGGGCCCGCATCGTCATGCGCGCCGTCATCCCGCGCGCAGGCGGCGGCGAGAAGGGTCAGGCCGGCGGAGAGCATCAACCGCGGGGAAAGCGACATCATGGGCGACAACTTTGCTTGAGAAGTGAACATCAATGCGACCCGGGGCAGTCTATCCGGCGGGGCGGCGGGTTGCAAAATCCGGTCTTTTCCCCGCCGCGGCGCCGCCTTGGCGGTCTTGTCCGCCGGGGAAGGGGCCTTGCGGAGCCGACATGGCGGCAGATAAGGGCCGGGGTCGCGGCGTCGCAGTGACTTCGCTCTCGGCGCGGCTTAAGTTGCGATCAGTCTAATGGCGTTAATACCAATGGCTCGCAAAGTCGATTAACGAAAGAGAGATCCATGCCTCAGCTTGTTTCCCATTCGAAACCGGTCGCCGCAGCGGCGGCCTGTGTGTTGCTGGCGCTGTCGGCCGGCTTCACGCCCGACGCCGCCAGGGCGCAGACCGCCTCGGATGACGCGGCGAAAGTCGACAACGTCACCGCGGACGCCGCCCCGGCCGACGCCGCCGCCCCGGTTCCCGCCGCGCTTGCGGAAGGCGACGCCGCCGCCGGCAAGCGCGTCTTCGCCAAGTGCATGGCGTGCCATGCGGTGCAGGAAGGCCAGCATCGCGTCGGCCCGTCGCTCTACGGCATTATCGGCAGGACCGCCGGCACCGTCGAGGGCTTCAGGAACTACTCCTCCGCCAACAAGGAATCCGGCGTCGTGTGGACGCCGGCGGTGCTGTTCGAATATCTCGAAAAGCCGCAGGAATTCATGCCCGGCACGCGCATGATCTTCCCCGGCCTGCCCAGTGAAAAGGACCGCGCGGACGTGATTGCATATCTGCAAACCGTGTCGGAATAGTCCCCGGCCAGCCTTGATCTACGACGGCGAAGCGCCGGCGCGGTCCTCCGCGCCGGCGCTTTTGCGTTGGGACAGGAATTCGCGCTGCACCACGAAAAAGCCTGGGATGAGCGGCAGCCAGAGCGACAGGCCGCGATAGATCAGCGCGCTTGTCAGCGCCTCGTCCACCGGCGTTCCGAACACCGCGAAGGCCGCGACGAGACCGCCCTCAAAGGAGCCGACGCCCATCGGGGTCGGCGCGACGGTGGCCGCGACCGAGGCCAGGGTGACGCCGATGAAGCAGGCGACATAGGTTGTCGGCGCGCCGATCGCCTGGAACACGAACCACAGGGTGAGCGCGTCGAACAGGCGCTGAATGATCTGTATCCAGACCACCCTTGCGAACAGCGCCTTTTCGCGGGCGATGCGCTGCGCTGCGTTCCGCGACATCGCCAGTGCGCGCGCCGCCGCCGGAAAGCGCGCGATGAACCGCGGCGCGCGGGTCCATCGAAAGACCGCCGCGCCCGCCGCCGCCAGGGCCGCCATGGTGAGTAAGATGGTGAATGTCCGCGCCGCGACCGCGACGATACGCGGCGTGTTGTCGGCGCCGGCGACCGCGACGAAACTGACGACGGCGGACAACAGGAACGCGGCGAAAAAAGTGGCCGCCCCGAACAGAAAGGCGGTGTAGGCGGTGTCCCAGGAGACCCCGCGCCGTTTCAGCGCATGCAGGAGGAACGCCGCGCCGGACAGCCCGCCAGACGGCAGCGCCTGGTCTGCAAACAGTTTGGCGATGCTGAGCGGATAGAGCGCGGGCAGGCCGACCGGTTCTTTCAGGCGCACGAGAACCCGCCGCCAGGCGAGGGCGGTGCACAGAAACGCCGCGCATTGCGACAGGACGGCGAGGAACAGCCATCCGGGCGAGGCGTTGGCGGCGTGGACCGCCATCGCCGCGAGCTTGTCCGCATTGAGGGACGCAACGATGACGGCGGCGGCGGCGATCAGGACCACCAGCGCCAGCCCGAGGCGCGAGCCTGCGCGCGCGTGAACGGGCGGCGTTGTCTCCGCCGCGCCTGCGGCCGTCGTTAAGTCGTCGTCACGGTTCATGACTGGAAGCACATCCCGGTTTCAGCGGCCGGTCAAGCGGACGCGCCCCGCGCATCGCGGGCGGTTGCAGCCATTGTCCTGAAAACCCGTTGAGGGGAAAGCCGTCCGTATCAGTTCGCGCGCGGATCCGCTTTACCTAATCGTAATGAAATCGGCATTGCGCCTTTTCACCGTCAAAACCGTCGCGTCATTTGTCAGCATGCGCGTAATCTCTGGATCGATTGCTAAAATTTAATCGCATTCGTCTTCATCGAGATACAGATTTAGTCAAATTGCGGCCCTTGCTTACATTCTCATTTACGACCTCGCGCTAAAGCCGAAGCGCATGAAACGGAAAGAGGGCCTCATGACCGGTTTGGCGAACGTCTTTCGATATGGCGGCCAGGCGCTGTGCGCGGCTGCGGCCTGCGTCGTGGTCGCCGCTTGCGACTCGTCCGGCGAGCCGGACAGCGTCGCGCCGCCGGCGCCGCCGACATCGCCGGCGCCGCCGACCGGGCCGGTCACCGTCAGCGACGTGGTGACGACCAGCGAGGCGTCGCGCTTTCTGAGCCAGGCGACCTTCGGTCCGTCGAGCGTCGATGTCGGCCGGCTTGAAACCGTCGGCCTGTCCGCCTGGCTTCAGGCGGAGTTTTCCAAACCCCAGGAGTCGTTCCTCCAGCAAATCCTGCTCGCCGAAGCGTCGGGCGTTGATGTCGGTTCGGACGAACTGAGCGAAGCGTTCTGGACGCGGGCGATCCTCAGCGACGACCAGTTGCGCCAGCGCGTCGGCTACGCCCTGTCGCAACTCTTCGTGGTCTCCTACGAAGACGTCCAGATCGAACGCCGCCCGGTATTGATGGCCAACTACATGGACATCATGTCCGCCGGCGCCTTCGGCAATTTCCGTCAGACGCTGGAGAACGTCACTTACAGCCCGGCGATGGCGATCTACCTCACCTATCTGCAAAATCAGAAAGCCGACGAGGAACGCCAGGTCGTGCCGGATGAAAACTACGCGCGCGAGGTCATGCAGCTTTTCACCATCGGCCTGCTGGAGCTGCAACCCAACGGCGAGCCCCGCCTGGACGGCGCCGGTCAGCCGATCGAGACATATGACAACACGGACGTCACCGAACTCGCCAAGGTGTTTACCGGGCTGAGCTGGGGCGGTCGCGACCGCTTCTTCGGCAATCCGGATACGCTTGAGTCGGAATATCTTCCCCTTGAGATGTACGACGATCAGCACTCGCCGGAACCCAAGACGTTCCTGGGAACGACGATCCCGGCGAACACGGATGGCGCGACCAGCATAGACATCGCCCTCGATGCGCTGTTCGATCATCCCAATACCGCGCCGTTCGTTTCCCGCCAGCTGATCCAGCGCCTGGTGACCAGCAATCCCAGTCCCGCTTATGTGCTCAGGGTGGCGACCGCCTTCGAGGAAGGCTCCTTCGCGATGCCCAACGGGCAGGTTGCCGGAGGCGGTCAGCGCGGCGACATGCGGGCGGTGATCGCCGCCATCCTGCTCGATCCGGAAGCGCGCGACCCGGCGATGATGAGCGATCCTTTCTTCGGCAAGATTCGCGAGCCCGTGCTGCGGCTGACGCACTGGGCGCGCGCCTTCGGCGTCAGCGAGATCGACGTCGACGCGGCCCGCGTCTTCCGCGATACGACGGGACCGGACCGGCTGGGACAACAGGCTTACCGCTCGCCGTCCGTCTTCAACTTCTATCGCCCCGGCTTTGTCTCGCCGGGCAGTGAAAGCGCCGATCAGGGCCTCGTCGCGCCGGAACTTCAGATCACCACGGCGTCAAGCGTTACGGGGTATGCGAATTTCATGGAGCGCGTCGTGACCGGCAACGCCTCGGACACCGCGTTTCTTCCCGACTATGCGGACGAGCTGTCGCTGGCGAACGACCCCGCCGCGCTGGTCGACCATCTGGACGAAATCCTGACCTACGGATCGCTGGACGCGGCGACGCGCGAGCGGGTTATCCAGGCGGTGTCGTCGATCACGTCGGACAATGGCGGCTTCACCCGGGACGAACGCCGGGTCCAGGCCGCCGTCTGGTTCATGATGACTTCATCCGATTACATCATTGCGCGCTGAGGAGGGCGAGAATGGGTACGTCACGCAGAGATTTTCTGAGATCCGCGGCGGCGATGTCGCTCGGCGCGGGCGCCGGGTTCGCCTTCGACCTGCATCGTTTCAACGCCTATGCGGCGGATGTCGGCGGCTATAAGGCGCTGGTCTGCGTTTTCCTGTTCGGGGGCATGGACGGTCACGATACGGTCATTCCCTACGATACGCCAAGCTATAACCAGTACGCCACTATCCGCAGCGCACTTTTTGATCAGTATGCGGCGCGTGAGATCGGCTCGACCCGCACGCGCGACCAGCTCCTGCCGCTCAACCTCGTCAATGCGTCGGACTTTCCGGGCCGCCAATTCGCGTTGCCCCCTGAGCTTCAGCCGCTGCACCGGTTGATCGACCAAGGCGCCGGCGCGATCGTTTCCAATGTCGGGCCGCTCGTCACGCCGCTCACGCGCGAGGAGTTCCGCAACGAGTCCGCGCCGCGCCCGCCGCGCCTGTTCTCCCACAACGATCAGCAGTCGGTGTGGATGGCCTCGCAGCCGGAAGGCGCCAGTTTCGGCTGGGGCGGGCGCATCGCCGACTTCGCCCAGGCGTCGGCCGCCAATCCCGACGCCACCTTCACGGCGATTTCCGCGGCGGGCAACACCGTCTTCCTGTCGGGGGAAATCGTCGGTCAGTACCAGGTCGGAACCAACGGCCCATCCGAAATCAAGGGCGTCGGCAATAATTCTCTGTACGGATCGCAAGCGCTGCCCGGCCTCCTGGAATCCCATCTGCGCGCCGAAGGCCAGTCGCTGAACAATCTCCTGCGGCGGGACTTCGTCAACGTCGTGGACACGTCCATCGACGCCAACAGCGTCCTGCGCGAGTCGTTCGAGAACGCTTCGCCCTTCGCCACCGTGTTTCCGGACAGCCGTCTCGGCCGCCAGCTCCGGGTTGTGGCGCAGATCATCGCCCTGCGCGGCCAGCTCGGCGTCGGCCGCCAGGTCTTTTTCGTTTCGACCGGCGGCTTCGACACCCATTCCAACCAGGCGGTGTCGATTCCCAACCTCCACGCAAATATCGCGGCCTCGATGAGCGCGTTCTACGATGCGACGATGGAGCTTGGCGTTCAGAACGACGTCACCGCCTTCACCGCCTCCGATTTCGGTCGGGCGCTGACGGTGAACCGCGACGGCACCGACCATGGCTGGGGCGCGCACCACTTTGTCGTCGGCGGCGCCGTCGCCGGCAACCGGATGTACGGTCAGTTCCCGGAGGCCGCGCTCGGCCACAGCCTCGACAGCGGCAATGGCAGGCTCATTCCAACGACGTCGGTCGATCAGTATGCGGCGACGCTGGGCGGCTGGTTCGGCCTCAACGCAAGCGAGCAGCAGGAAGCCCTGCCGGGCCTGGTTAATTTTAGCAATCCCGACATCGGCCTGTTTACCGGCGTCAGCGTATAAAAAAGACAGCAAGCGGGGGCGATAGTGTCTGTAAACGGAATATTCAAGCGGCGTAACGGCGTCGCCGGCGCCAGGACCGCATGCGCCGCCGGGGCGGCGCTGGCGGCTTTCGCCGCGGTCGAAGCCGGCGCCGCGCCGGTCGTCGGCCCGGTGATCAAGCCCGCCGGCGGGGAGGAGCCCGTCTCCAGCCGGGCCCCGGCGGCCGCGCCGGCCCCGTCCCTTCGCGCCGCGCCCGCCCCGACGCGCGCGCCGCGCCGGCAAAAAGACGCGCCCCCGCGGCCGGCCCTGCGCGATCGGGATCTGTCCGATTACGTCGGATCGGGCGGCGCCGGACCGACGGGCGCGACGGCAGCGGCCGACAGGATCGAGGCGAGCGACTATCTGGACAATTACATCAATGACGCGGGCGAGGCGTTCTTCTTCGCGCCGGGCGTCTTCGTCAACGGGCTCGACGCCAACGAACCGCGCATCGCCATCCGCGGCTTCGACGTCAAGAACCGCCAGGAACGCGCGAGCGCCCAGGTGTTTCGCGACGGCGCGCCCCTGACCGACGTGCACGGCAATACGAATCTGCGCGAGATCGACCTGCGCGCCGTCTCCCGCGTCGACGTTATTCGCGGCGGCGGGGACATGCGGCTTTCCGGCGACAATCTTGGCGGCGCGGTGAACTTCGTCTCGCCGACCGGCCGGGAGCTTGGCGATGCGCGCCTCGCGCGCGGCGATGTCGGCGTGTCCATCGAGGGCAATCCGGGCGGACGCGCGCACGCGGCCGTCGCCGGCGGCGGCGACGGGCGCAAGCTCGATTTTTACGCCAGTCTCTCCGGCGGCTACGAAACCGGCTTTCGGGAAAACAACGACCTGCAGGACGCCATCCTCAGCGCGAATGTGGGATACAGCTTTTCCGAGACCTTCATGACGCGGTTCTTCGTTGACGGCGTCTACAGCGAAGCGCGCCAGGGCGGCGGCCTGACCGAGGCGCAGCTCGAAGACGATCCGTTCCAGGCCGCGCCGCCGATCACCCTCGGTCCGCTGTTCCCGGGCGGACCGGTCATCGCGTTCGCCGACGGCGCGGAAGAGGGCGACGTCGGCCGCGACCTCTTTGTCGGGCGCGTCGCCAATCAGACGAATTTCCGGTTGCTCGGACATGGCGTCGAGGCGGGGTTTCATTTCGCCCGGCGCGACGTGGAAAGTCCGCAGGTCAATTTTATCGGCGTCATCGACGAGTCCGGCGACGAATGGGGCGCGCGGCTGGCGGTCAAGCGCCTGATGTCGGTTTTCGGCATGGAAACCGAGTATCGCGTCGGCGGTTCTTATTCTGTAGGCGAACAATCTTCCGACCGGTTCGAAAACCTGAGCGGCGCGAAGGGCGACCAGACCATCGAAAGCGATCACCGGTCCTCGAACCTCAACGCCTATGCGGAAGCGGCGTTCCGGCCCGTGCGCCGCCTGCTGGTCGATATCGGCGCGAAACTGGTGATTATCGACAGGGAGCTGACGACCCGCGATCCGAATATCGCCGACGACGACGGCGATTTCGAAGAGTTGCGCTTCACCGGCGTCGCGGCCCGCGGCGGCGCCGTCTACCGGGTTTCCGACAGTTTCGAGATTTTCGCGAACGCCGCCCGGCTTTACGAGCCGCCGTCCTTCAGCGAGCTGATTTCCGACAATCCCCTGGCGTTCAACGATCTCGAGGAGCAGGACACGTTCGGCTACGAAGGCGGCCTTCGCGGCCGCTTTTCCGACTGGGCGTCATGGGACGTCGCCTATTTCAACACCGATGTGGAGAACGAGATCGTCAATATCGACGATCCGGAAACGAACGGCGTCGGCGGCGTGCTCGTCAACCTTGCGGACACCACCCACAAAGGCGTCGAGGTCGGCCTCGACCTTGCGCTGTTTCCGGCGCGTTTCGCCCGGGGCGGCGGCGCGCTCACCTGGCGCAGCGCGTACAGCTATAACGACTTCACCATCGTCGACGCCGGCGATCTCGACGACGACCTTGACGGCGCCCGCCTCGCCGGCCTGCCGCAGCATGTCTATCGGGGCGAAATCCGTTACGACGCGAACGGACGATGGTATGCGGCGGCGAATGTGGAAATCGGCGCCGGCTCGTTCTTCGTCGATCACGAGAATCTGACCGAGGCGCCGACCTATACCGCGGTCGGCTTTACGGCGGGGATGCGCCTCAGCGACCAGATCGACGTGTTCGCGTCCGGGCAAAACCTGACCGACGACGCTTACGCCGCCGGGATTACGCCGGTCCTGTCCCAGGCGACGCAAAACGCGCGGGCGCTGACGCCCGCCAACCGCGCGGCGGTGTTCGCGGGTCTGACCTACCGCTTCTAGGCGAAGCGATCCGCAGGCGGATCGGACCGCCGCGCCGGTTCGTTCGGGCGATGCGAACGCCGCATCAGAAATTCCTATCACGCCGGGCGTTTTACAGCGCCCGGTGTTTTTCGTTATACCCCTGAAAGGCGTTTCGCACCTGCAGCACTGTCATCGCCGCTTCACAATTCGAAGGCATGACTCTCGGGTGTTAACGTCTTTAAATCGTTCGATTTTTCCCCGCAGAACGGACCGGGTCGCGATATGTCGTCATCAACGCTCAGCAATGAAAACCAGACTGGCCTGACGGCCGGCCCGACGACCGGCCTGACGACTGAGGAGGCCCTGGCGCGGCTTGAGGAATTCGGGCCGAACCGGTTGCCCGCGGCCAAGACGTCGAGCGTCGCCGTGGTCTTCCTGCGCCAGTTCCTCAGCCCCTTCATTTACATCCTCATGGTCGCCGCGGCGGTCTCGCTCGCGGTGGGGCAATTGCCGAGCGCGATCTTCATCGTCGCGGTCCTGCTGCTGAACGCATGCATCGGCGCGGTGCAGGAATTCTCGGCCGAGCGCTCGGCGGCGGCGCTGCGCGACATGGTGCGCGGCTTGGCCCGGGTGATGCGCGACGGGCATGCGACGTCCGTCGACATCGAGGAAATCGTGCCCGGCGACGTGGTGCTGCTCGCGTCCGGCGACCGGATACCGGCCGACATGCGGCTGACGGACACGGACGGGCTGTGCGTCGACGAGTCCATGCTGACGGGAGAGTCGCTTGCGGTGGAGAAGGACGCCGCCGACCGCTCCCGGCCCGACGCGCCGCTGGCCGAGCGCCATGACCAGTGCTTCGCCGGGGCCATCGTGACCCGCGGGCGCGGACAGGGCGTCGTCAGCGCCACCGGCCTCAATACCGAGATCGGCGGCATCGCCGAGAAAGTCACCCAGGCGCGGGTCTCCGAGCCGCCGCTGATGATCCGCATCCGTCGTTTCACCTACCAGGTGGCGGGGGCGATCATGATCGCCATTGTCGCCCTCGCCGGCCTGATGCTGTGGCGCGGCGGCTACGAGGCGACGGCCATGGTGATGATGGGCATCGGCCTTGCGGTATCGACCATTCCGGAGGGGCTGCCGGCGGCGCTGACCGTCGCGCTCGCCATCGGCATGCGCCGCATGGCCAATCAAAACGTGATCATCCGCAAGCTGGTCGCGGTCGAGGCGCTGGGCTCGTGCACGTTTATCTGTTCGGACAAGACCGGCACGCTGACCGTCAACGAACTGACCATCCACTCGGCGATCCTGCCGTCCGGGCGCACCTTCAAGGCGAGCGGGGCCGGGATCGCGCCCGGCGACCTGGAGGGCGCGGGCGATCCCCTGCTGCGCGATCTTTGCGTGACCGGCGTGCTCGCCAATGAGAGCGAACTTGATTATGCGGGCGACAAGGTATGGACCGCGGAAGGCGACATCGTCGACGTCGCTTTCCTGGTCTTCGCCAAGAAATTCGGTCTGTCCCTGGGCGCCCTGCGCGACGCGCACCAGCGGCGCAAGCTGATTCCCTACGAGTCCGAGCGCGCCTACAGCGCCAGCATCAACGGCGACGGGACGGCGGCCTATCTTTACGCCAAGGGCAGCCCGGAACGCATCCTCGCCGCGTCGGACCGGATGCAGATCGACGGCGAGGTCGTGCCGGTCGATCGCAAGCGGATCGAGGAACAGTTCGAGGCGATGGCGCGCCAGGGCTATCGCATGATCGCGCTGGCGCGCCGCCCGGCGTCCGAGACGCCCGACCGCGACGGTGCGGAAACGGAAGCGGCGCTTGACGGTCTCATCTTTCAGGGCATGGTCGCAATGATCGACCCGATCCGGCCCGAGGCGCGAGACGCCATCGCCCGCTGCAACACCGGCGGCGTCGGCGTCGCCATGGTCACCGGCGACCACCCGGCGACGGCGCGCGCCATCGGCGCGGAGCTGGGCCTGTGCGCGGCCGACGCGACGGTGGTGTCGGGCTCGATGATCCGCGAGGCCGTCGAGAAGGGGCCCGACGCGGTGCGCGACCTGATCCTGCCGGCGCGGGTCTTCGCGCGCATCGAACCGATGCAGAAGGAACTGATCGTCGAAACCTTCATGGCCGACGGCCATTTCGTCGCGGTCACCGGCGACGGGGTGAACGACGCGCCGGCCATGCGCCGCGCCAATGTGGGCGTCGCCATGGGCAAGTCCGGCGCGGACGTCGCCAAGGAGGCGGCGGACATCATCATCACCGACGACAATTTCGCGTCCATCGTGTCCGGCGTGGAGCAGGGGCGCATCGTCTACAACAACATCCGCAAGGTGATCGGCCTGTTGACCGCCACCGGTTTCTCGGCGCTGCTCCTGTTTTTTCTCAGCGTCCTCGCCGGGCTGCCGATGCCGCTGACGGCGGTGCAACTGTTATGGCTGAACCTGGTGGCCAACGGCCTGCAGGACGTGGCCCTCGCCTTCGAGCCGAAGGAAGGCGGCGAGCTGACCCGCAAGCCGCGGCATCCGGACGAGCCGATCTTCGAGCGCCACATCGTCGAGCATGTGTTGATCGCCGGCTCGGCCATGGGCGCGATCGCCTTCGCGGTCTACTGGATGTCCTACAACGCTTTCGGCCATGCGGACGCGCGCAACATCACGCTGATGCTGATGGTTCTGTTCGGCAACGTCCATGCGCTGTCGAGCCGGTCGGAGACGCGCTCGCTGTTCTCCATCGCGCCGTTCGCGAACCGCTTCCTGGCGATCGCGACGCCGGGCGCGCTGGCGCTGCATCTCGTCTCCATGCACATTCCCGGGCTTTCCGGCGTGCTCGACATCCATCCGATCTCGCCGCCGGTTTTCGCCGGGTTGGTCGCCGCGGCGCTGGCGTTCTTCCTGGTCGAGGAAACGCACAAGTTTTCGATCCGCCGTCACCGCCACGGCGGCGCGCCGGAAGGCCGCCCGGTCGAGGCCTGACGGCCCTCTTGCCCGGCGGGCTTCCTCTTTGGGGCGTTTGGGGCGGTCCCGACTTGACGCCGGCGCGCCTTGCCGCTTTCTCTCCGCCCTTCGGATGTCGGCGCGCGCCCGGACAAGCCTTGCGGGCGTTTCCTCGCCCCGGATCGCTCGTTTGGATGGCCCGTTTGGATCGTCATCAAAATCGTCATCAACAGGGAGGCGGCGTCTCGACAATGGGATCGCTTGCGGAAGAGTTTATCGAGCCGGGCCGGCCGCATCGCGGGCTGGCGAACATTCACCTCCTTATCCGCACGCGGCTGTGGGCGCAGATCCTCGCGGCGATGACGCTTGGCGTCGTCGCCGGCCTCGTCTTCTCTCCGGCGGGAGGCTCGCCCCTGGCGATATCCGACGGCGCCGCCGACGCGGCCGGGGACTGGCTGCGCCTGCCCGGGTCGCTCTTTCTCAACCTTATTCAGATGGTGGTGATCCCGCTGATCGCCACCTCCATCATTCTCGGCGTGACCTCCACCGGCGATCCCGCGTTCCTGCGCAAGGTGTCTTTCCGCATCGTGCCGTATTTCGTCGCCACCACCTGCATCGCGGTGACGATCGGGGCGACGCTCGCCTATTGGCTGGAGCCCGGGGCGTTCATCGATCCGTCGGGATTCGATCTGCAAGCGGAACAAAGCGAGATTGCAGCGTCGATGACCGCCCCGCAGGACCGGCCTGGCCTCGCCGCGCAGATCGCCGACCTCATTCCCGCAAACCCGTCCCAGGCGACCCTCTACCGCAACATGCTGCAGATCGTCGTCGCCGCCCTGATCATCGGCGTCGCCATCGCCGCCCTCGGCGACAAGCGCATGGCGCCCCTGCTGCAACTCTTGAAGCTCATTCAGGAAGTGGCGCTGAAAATCGTCGGCTGGGCGATGCTGCTCGCGCCGCTCGCGGTGTTCGGACTGATTGCGGACTTTGTCCTGCGCGCCGGCTTCAGCGCCCTGGCCGGCATGTCGGTATACATTCTTGCGGTCGTCCTCGGGCTCGTCATCCTGCTCGGCGTCTATCTCGTCATCGTCGCGCTTGTCGGCGGGCGGTCGCCGCTGCGCTTCCTGGGACAGGTCGCCGACGCCCAGCTTCTCGCCTTTTCCACGTCCAGTTCCGCCGCGACGATGCCGCTTTCCATGGCGATCGCGGAAAACCGTCTCAGGGTCGACCCGGCGATCGCGAAGTTCATCATCCCGTTCGGGGCGACGGTGAACATGGACGGCACGGCGCTGTACCAGGTGGTCGCCGCCCTGTTCGTGGCGCAGATGTTTGGCGTCTCCCTCGATCCGCCGACCCTGCTGGTGCTGATGGCGACGGTGGTCGGGGCGTCCATCGGCAGCCCCTCGACCCCCGGCGTCGGCATTGTCATTCTCGCCACTATCCTCCAGTCGATCGGCATTCCGCCGGCGGGCGCGGCGATCATTCTCGGCGTCGACCGCATCCTCGACATGTGCCGGACGGCGGTGAACGTCACCGGCGACCTCGCCGCCTGCGTGGTCATGAACAAATGGCTGGCGCCCGCGCTGGAGGCGCGCGATCCCGGCCCGAAACCGTTGAAGCCGGAGCATGGCGTCTAGCGGCTGGGGCCGGCGCTGGTTCGCGGCGGTTATCCATGCGATATTGCTCGCTTTACGGGGGGCTCGCAGGGCCGGTAACCGGCGCTGACGATGGCCCTCGCCAAGGAATGCCGGGACGAAAGAAGAAGAGGGATAACGCCATGATCGTCGCCTTTCGCGCTACAATAGGAGCCTGTGTTTGCGCCGCCTTTATGGCCGTGACGGCCGCGGCGCCCGCCGCGGGGCAAGGCGCGCCTGCGACGGGGCGCGCGGCGGCGGATGAACCGGGGATCGGCGGCGGCGGCCGGCCGGTCGGCGCGGACTGGGCGCGCAGTCCGGTTTACGGCGCCAACGGCATGGCGGCGACGGCTCACCCTCTCGCCAGTCAGATCGCGCTGGAAATCCTGAAATCCGGCGGCAGCGCGGTGGACGCGGCGATCGCCGCCAACGCCGCCCTCGGCCTGATGGAGCCGACCGGCAACGGGATCGGCGGCGACCTGTTCGCCATCGTCTGGGACCCGGAAACGGAAAAGCTTTACGGCCTCAACGCCTCGGGCCGCAGCCCGATGGGCCGTTCCTACGAAGACCTGATCGATCAGCTTGACGGGCGCGAGACCATTCCCCCCCTCGGTCATCTGCCGGTCAGCGTGCCGGGCGCGGTCGACGGCTGGTTCGAGCTGCACGGGCGCTTCGGCAAGCTTCCCATGCGGAGGATCCTGGCGCCGGCCATCGCCTATGCGGAGAACGGCCATCCCGTTGCGCCGGTGATCAGCCATTACTTCCATCGCAACCTGGCCGGGTTCGAGCGCCGGATGGAAATGATCGATGAATTCGACAATGCGCGCGCGACCTATTTCGCCGACGGCGCGCCGAAACCCGGAGAGATTTTCACGAACCCCGACCTTGCCGACACCTATCGCATGCTTGCGCGCAAAGGGCGCGACGCTTTTTACAAGGGCGAGATCGCGCGCACCATTGACGCCTATATGAAGCGCATCGGCGGCGATCTTCGGTACGAGGATTTCGCCGCGCATGAGAGCGCGTGGGTGGAGCCGGCCTGCGTCGACTACCGCGGCTACGACCTTTGCGAGCTGCCGCCGAACACGCAAGGCTTCGCGGCGTTGCAGATGGCGAACATCCTCAGGAACGTCGATCTTTCCCGGTGGTCGCGCGGTCACGAAAAGGTGCTGCACTACATCACCGAGGCCAAGCGCCTCGCCTTTGAGGATCTGGCGCGGTTCTACGCCGATCCGGCGTTCACGGATTTTCCCATGGAGCGGCTGCTGTCGGACGAGTACGGCCGCGAGCAGTTCGCGCGGATCGATCCGGACCGCGCCATGGCGGACGCCGGACCGGCGGCGGAAAGGCTGGAAGGCGAGGGTGACACCACCTATCTCTCGGTCGCCGACAAGGACGGCATGATGGTCTCGCTGATCCAGTCGAATTACCGCGGCATGGGTTCCGGCCTGGTGCCGGACGGTCTCGGCTTCATGTTGCAGGACCGGGGCGAGCTGTTCTCGCTGGAGCCGGGCCATCCCAATGTCTATGCGCCGGGCAAGCGTCCGTTCACCACCATCATTCCGGCCTTCGTGATGAAGGACGGCGCGCCGCTTCTGAGCTTCGGCGTGATGGGCGGCGGCATGCAGCCCCAGGGCCACATCCAGATCCTCGTCAATATCGTCGACTACGGCATGAACCTCCAGGAAGCGGGGGACGCGGCGCGGCTCAATCATGACGGCGGGCGCCGTCCGACGGGCGCGGCGCCGGACCTTCTTGGAACCCTGTCGGTGGAGCCGGGCGTTCCCGGCGCAACGGTCGAGGCGCTGCGCGCCAAGGGCCATCGCGTCGAGGTGATCGACGACGGCATTCGTTTCGGCGGTTATCAGGCGGTGTGGCGCGATCCCGAAACGGGCGTTTACACCGGCGCGACGGAGATGCGAAAGGACGGCCTCGCCATCGGCTATTGATGCGCCGCAGGGCGCGCCGAAGGATGCGGCGGCCGGGATAAAAACCTTCAATTACGACCACTTGTGCTTATATCGGAAAGCGCCTGTCATGGCGTTTTCACATTGCTGGGGCAGGTTGCAGGTCGAAGGTCGCCGCCCCGAAAGCGGCGACCGCCGGGCCGCGCTCGTTCGAGCGCGCGAACTCAATTTACTGAACCGCGCCTTGCGCAGGACGCGGGCTGGCCGGTGCGCCGGCGGGCCTCCCTGCGGGGTCGGTTCGACGGAAGGCGGCGTCATGGATACAAGACCAACGATCAACACAATGTCGGCGAAGACAGCGGCCGCCTCATCTCCATCATCCGGCTCTCCTTCATCCGGCGCCGTTTCAACCGATGCGCATGCGAACGGTTCCGCCGACGCGCGCGCGCGGGAGACGCTGAGCCCGGTCGCGCGCGCGCTCGACGACGCCGTCATGGCGATGCTGGCGCGGCAGACCGGCGGGCTTTCTCCGCTCGCCTTCGCCACCGCCGGATTCGACTGGGCGACGCATATGATGACGGCTCCCGGACGGCGCATGGACCTTTACGCCGATTACGCCGGCATCATGCAGCGCGCCGCCCTTGGCTTGTGGCTGTCGCCGATGCTGCTGACCTCGGCCGCCAAGGCCGAAGCGGAAGGTAAGACGCCGCTCGCCGTGCTGTACGATGCGTTCGACGCGCTGGAAGCCTGGATCGACAAGGCGGTGGACGCCGCGCCCGGCGTCTCCCTGCGCCATCGCGAGATGATGCGCTTCGCGGCCCGCCAGCAATTGGAGCCGCTGCGGCCGGAAAACTACCTCCTCACCAATCCTGACGCCATCCGCCGGACCATGCGCGAGGGCGGCGCCAATCTGGTGCGCGGCTGGACTAACTGGATGACGGATTTCGGCCGCTATTTCGGCCGTGAAACGGGGACGGAAAGGCTCAACGGCGAGTTCAGGGTCGGCGAAACGCTGGCGGCGACGGAAGGCTCGGTGGTCTACCGCAACCATCTGATCGAACTCATCCAGTACAAGCCGACCACGGAGGACATTCATGCAACGCCGGTCCTGATCACGCCGGCTTGGATCATGAAATACTACATCCTCGACCTTTCGGCCCATAATTCCCTGGTCCGTTACCTGACGGAGCAGGGCTACACGGTATTCATGATTTCCTGGCGCAACCCCAACGGCGAGGACGGGGCGTTGTCCTTTGACGATTACCGCACGCAAGGGGTGTTAAGCGCGCTCGACGCGGTGAGCGCGCTCGTTCCCGGTGAGCCGATCCACGCCGTCGGCTACTGCCTCGGCGGCACCCTGTTGTCGATCGCCGCCGCGGCGCTGGCGCGCGACGGGGACGACCGGCTCGCCTCGCTGACGCTGCTTGCCGCGCAGACCGATTTCCGCGATCCGGGGGAGTTGTCGATCTTCATCGACGAGGGCCAGCTCGACCTCCTCGACGCGTCGATGGACGTCAAGGGATATCTCGACGCGGAGCAGATGTCGGCCGCGTTCATGATGCTGCGCAGCCGCGACCTTGTCTGGCGGCGTTACCAGCGGGCCTATCTTTACGGCGAAACCGAGCAGATGTTCGATCTCGTCGCATGGAACGCCGACGCGACGCGCATGCCCTACCGGATGCACTCGGAATATCTGCGCCGTCTTTTCCTCAACAACGATTTCGTGCAGGGCCGGTTCGACGTGGACGGACGCCCCGTGGCGGTTTCCGACATTCGCGCGCCGATTTTTGCACTGGGTACGGAGAAAGATCACATCGCGCCGTGGCGCTCGGTGTTCAAGATCCACCTTTTCGCGGACACAGAGGTTACGTTCGCCCTGACCAATGGCGGCCATAACGCCGGCGTCGTCAGCGAGCCCGGACGCGCGCGGCGGCGCCATCGCGTCCTGCACAAGGACGACCAGGAGCATTACCTCGCGCCGGACGAATGGCTCGCCGCCGCCGAATTGCGCGAGGGCTCGTGGTGGCCGACCTGGGTTGAATGGCTGAACGCGCGCGGCCCGGGCCGCGTCCCGGCCCGCGCGCCGCGGCGCGCGCCGACGCCGACCAACCTCCTGCCCGAGAACGAACCGCTGCCGCCGGCGCCGGGCGATTACGTCCGCGGATAATGCTGCGCTGCGCGGGACAAGTCGAGAAAACGCGCTGTAAAACCGATCCGGTCTTATCACGGCGATAGATTTTTTATTTATGAATTCAGCGCCGATAGGCTTATAAGGCCCTCTTCGGATACAACAAGAAGATGAGTCTTATGTCGTCGCCGCAATTTGTTCCCGTAACCGCGTTTGACCTGGTGGTGTTTGGCGCCGCCGGAGACCTGAGCCTGCGTAAGCTCATCCCGTCTTTGTTTCACCGCTGGCGCGACGACCAGATTCCGGCTGAATCGAGAATTATCGGCGTGTCGCGCACGCCGATGGACGACGAAGCTTTCCGCGCCCTGGCGCTGAAGAGCTTTCGCGAGTTTCATCCAGGCGAGAGCATCGATGAAAAGGAATGGGCCGCGTTCTCGCAGCTTCTGTTCTACCGCGAAGTGGACGCCAGCGCCGAGGACGGCGACTGGGGCAGCCTCGCCGAGGCGCTCGCCGGCGGCGAAAGCAAGCAGCGGGTGTTCTATCTCGCGCTGCCGCCCTCGCTTTACGGCGCCGTCAGCGCCAACATCGCCGCCGCCGGGCTGAAATCGCCGGGCGCGCGGATCGTGCTGGAAAAGCCGATCGGCCACGACCTCGTCTCGGCGCGGGAGATCAACGAGGCGGTGGGCGCGGTGTTCGACGAGGACGCGATCTTCCGTATAGATCACTATCTCGGCAAGGAAACGGTCCAGAACCTCATCGTCCTCAGATTCATGAACTCCCTGTTCGAGCCGGTTTGGAACGCCAATTCCATCGATCACGTGGAAATCACCGTCGCCGAGGCGATCGGCGCGGGCGGACGGGCAAGCTATTATGACAAGGCGGGCGCGCTGAGGGACATGGTGCAAAATCACCTGCTCCAGCTTTTGTGTCTCGTTGCGATGGAGCCGCCGCTCGACCTCGAGCCGGATACGGTGCGCGACGAGAAAATCAAGATCCTGCGGGCGCTGCGCCCGATCACGCGCGAAAACGTCCGCGAGACGACCGTGCGCGGACAATACGGACAAGGCGCCGCCGGCGGCGCGGTGGCGCCGAGCTACGCCGAAGAACTCGGCGCATCGAGCGACACGGAAACCTTCGTTGCGCTGAAGGCGAATGTCGATAACTGGCGCTGGAAAGGCGCGCCGTTCTATCTGCGCACGGGCAAGCGCATGACCGCGCGCTATTCTGAGATCATCATTCAGTTCAAGGACGTCGCCCACGCTCTTGTGGACGACAAGGGGGCCGGCCTGCCCCCGACCCGGATGGTCATCCGTCTGCAGCCGGACGAAGGGGTGAAGCTTCTCCTGGTGACCAAGGACCCCGGCCCCGGCGGCATGCGGCTGCGTTACGTGCCGCTCAACCTTTCCTACGCAGAAGCCTTCGACGCGCGCTATCCGGACGCTTACGAGCGCCTCTTGATGGCGGTGGTGCGCGGCGATCTCGCGCTGTTCATGCGCCGCGACGAAGTGGAGGCGGCCTGGCGCTGGGTCGACGGCATTCTCGACGCCTGGGGCGCGGATGCGACGCCGGTGCATCACTATGCGGCGGGTACGGATGGTCCGGCGCAGGCCGCCATGATGCTCGACCGCGACGGACGCGAATGGTATCATGGGTAGCGGCGGCGCGGATAAAGATGTTATGGAGTACGGGCCGGAGCTGATTTGCTTTGCCTCGCGCGAGGCGATGGCCGCGCGGCTCGCCGACGTGATCGAGGCGCGGCTCGCCCTGTCACTTTGCGAAAAAAGGTCTCTTTGCGAAAAAGAACCCCATCGCAATGCCGGACGCGCCCTGTTGGCGGTGTCCGGCGGCTCCACCCCCGCGGCGCTGTACGACGCCCTGTCGCGCCGGCCGCTCGACTGGCCGCGCATCGCGGCGCCGCTGGTCGACGAACGATGGGTTCCGCTCGGCGCCGACGGCTCGAACGAGGACTTCGTCCGCGCCACGCTGGCGCAGGGTGCTGCGGCCGACGCTGGGGTGGCCGAGATTGTCGGTCTGTGGTCCGGCGCGGCGTCGCCCGTCGACGGCGCCACGGCGGCGGATCGGCGCGTCGCCGCGCTGGGCGGGCCGCTGGACGTGGTCGTCCTCGGCATGGGAACGGACGGCCATACGGCGTCCTGGTTTCCCCATGCCGACGGGCTGGCCGCCGCGCTGTCGCCCCAAAGCGCGGTCGTGCATGTCAGGGCGCGGCGAAGCGAGGTGACCGGCGATCGTCTCGACCGACTGACCATGACGCTCGGCTATGCGGCGTCGGCGCGATTTGTCTGTCTCCTGATCGCCGGCGAGGAGAAGCGCGCGGCGTTCGAGGCGGCCCGTGAGGAAGGACCCGTCGAGGCTATGCCGGTGCGGGCGATCCTGCGCGCGCGGCCCGATATCTGGGCGTGCTGGGCGCCCTGACCCTGAAGCAATAATGAGGAGGCCCCGATGGCGACTCTGAATGACGTACTGCGCCGGGTGACGGACAGGGTGCGCGAGCGCAGCCTTGAAACCCGCGCGGCCTATCTGCGCCAGATGCGCGCGGCCGCGTCCGAAGGACCGCACCGCTCCAGCGTTTCGTGCGGCAACCTCGCCCATGCGGCCGCGGCGTGCTCGGCTTCGGACAAGAAGGCGCTGGCGAAAGGCGGCGGCCCGAATGTCGGCATCGTCACCGCCTATAACGACATGCTCTCCGCGCATCAGCCGCTTGGTGCGTATCCGGATATTATAAAGGAAACCCTGAGCGCCGAAGGGGCGACCGCGCAGATCGCCGGGGGCGTGCCGGCCATGTGCGACGGCGTCACGCAGGGCCAGCCGGGGATGGATCTGTCGCTGTTCTCGCGCGACGTGATCGCCATGGCGACCGCCGTGTCGCTGTCCCACAACGTGTTCGATGCGGCGCTGATGCTGGGCGTTTGCGACAAGATCGTACCCGGATTGTTTATCGGCGCGGCGCGGTTCGGTCATTTGCCGATTCTGTTCCTGCCGGCCGGCCCCATGCGGTCGGGCCTGTCCAACGATGAAAAGGCGCGCGTGCGCCAGCTCTACGCCGAGGGCAAGGTCGGGCGCGACGAGCTGTTGCGGGCCGAAAGCGAGAGTTATCACTCGCCCGGCACCTGCACGTTCTATGGCACGGCCAATTCCAACCAGATGATGATGGAGGTTATGGGGCTTCACGTTCCGGGCTCCGCCTTCGTTAATCCGGGCACCCCCCTGCGCGAGGCGATCGTGCGCGAGACCGCGCGCCGCGCGGCGGCGGCAACGGCCCTCGGCGGGGAATACATTCCGTTCTGCGAGGTGATTGACGAGCGCGCCATCGTCAACGCCATCGTTGGCCTGCACGCGACCGGCGGTTCGACCAACCACACCATCCACCTCGTCGCCATGGCGCGCGCCGCCGGGATCGTCATCGACTGGGACGACTTTTCAGCGCTGTCCGACGTCACTCCCCTGCTGGCGCGCATTTATCCGAACGGCTCGGCGGATGTGAACCATTTCCACGCCGCCGGCGGGCTGGGCTTTATCATTCGTGAGCTGATCGATGCGGGGCTCCTGCATGAGGATGTGAAGACCGTGATGGGCGACGGGCTTTCCCGTTTCGCCGCCGAGGCGCAGCTGGAGGACGGCGCGCTCGGCTGGCGCGAACCGCCGGCGGTTTCCGGCAACGAAGACATCCTGCGCCCGGCGTCCGATCCCGTCTCGCCCACGGGCGGGCTTGTCTTGCTGAAAGGCAATCTCGGCCGCGCGGTGATCAAGGTTTCCGCCGTGAAGCCGGAGCGCCGCGTCGTCGAGGCGCCGGCGGTGGTTTTCTCGTCGCAGCAGGCGCTGATGGACCGGTTCAAGGCGGGCGAGTTGAACAGGGATTTTGTCGCCGTCGTGCCGTTCCAGGGGCCGCAGGCGAACGGCATGCCGGAACTGCACAAGCTCACGCCTCCGCTCGGCGTCCTGCAGGACAAAGGCTTCAAGGTGGCGCTCGTCACCGACGGGCGCATGTCCGGCGCCAGCGGCAAGGTGCCGGCGGCGATCCATCTGAGCCCGGAAGCGCTCGACGGCGGGGCGATCTCGAAAATCCGCGACGGCGACATGATCCGTCTCGATGCGGAGGAAGGCGTTCTGGAGGTAATGGTGGACGAACGCACCCTGGGCGAGAGAGACGCGGGCGCGCGCAACCTGGACGGCGACCGGTGGCAGACCGGCCGCGAACTGTTCGCGGGCATGCGCAGTCTGGTGACGAGCGCGGAGACCGGCGCCATGACGTTTCAATTGAGCGAACGGTTTTCCACGCCGGAGGCCTGAGACCGGTTCGAAACGGCGTTCGCCGGGAGGCGGACGATCGGACCGGCGCTGCTGGCGAGTCGGCCTGAATCTTTGCATTGCAATATTTTTGTCAAATAACGATGTCATAAAACGCAGCAAGATCAGCGCGTAAACTGTTGCGCTCACTTAACGTTGCGGGGTTTCCAATGGGGTTGTTCGGTTCATCGTCAGCGCGTGCTGTCACGCTCGCTGCGTTCCTCGTCGCCATGTCGGCGGTTGTTTTCACCGGATCGGCCGGGGCGCAGGAAGCGCCCGCCGAGCCTGAAGCGACGGACGCGGCGGCGCTCGATGCGCCTGCGGCCGAAGCTGGCGCCGATGAGGCGGGCGCGGCTGAGGAAACCGCTGAAACGGGCGACGAAGCCTCGGCTGATGAGGGCGATCCGGCGTCTGAGGACGGCGCAGGCGAAGCGGCCGATGAAGACGCAGCGCTTGACGAAGACGGGCTTGAGGAAGGAGTGCTTGAGGAAGAGGAGGGCGCAGACGGGCTCGACGCGCCGGCGGCGGGACGGCTTCAGCCCGTCGCGGACCTGGTCGACGCCGGCGGTCCGATCATTGTCATTCTCGGCATTCTCTCGATCATCAGTCTCGCAATTATCATCGTCAAGATTGTTCAGTTTGCGACCCTTCGCGTGGGCGACCACAAATTCGTCGAGAAGATCGCGCAGCAGTTGAAAGACGGCGAACACAAGAAAGCCCTTGACGTTCTGTCCAGGCGCCGCGGCGTGATTGCGCGGGTGATGGAGACGGCGCTGCGCGGGCGGATGCTGAGCGACGACGAAACCCATGTTCGCGAGGAAGTCGAGCGGGTCGCGCGCGCCAAGCTTGACGGGCTGGAACGCGGCCTGCCGCTGCTCAGCCTGGTAGCGACCATCAGCCCGCTGCTTGGCCTTTTGGGCACTGTTCTCGGCATGATCGAGGCGTTCCAGCAGCTTGAAAACGCTGGCGACCGCGTCGACCCGGCGATCCTCTCCGGCGGCATCTGGGAAGCGCTGCTCACCACGGCGGCCGGCCTCAGCGTCGCCATCCCGGCGGCGGCGTTTTTCACCTGGCTTCAGCGCTCGGTCGAGGTCGCCGGTCAGCATATGGAGGATGCGGCGACCCGCGTCTTCACCGCCGCGCTGTACGAAGAGGCCGCCCGCGGCGACAAAGACGACGCGGCGGCGTAAGCTTCATTTTTAGGGAAAGGCTGGAACGGTGCGCATACGTCGTTCGCCTGAAGCGGTCAAAGTCCTGAACATCACGCCCCTGATCGACGTGGTGTTCATCCTCCTGGTCTTTTTCATGATCGCCACCAACTTCGCCAGCTATCGGCTGATCCGCGTGGAAACGCCGCGCGAGACGGAGGTGGTGAAAACCAGCGAGGGCGCGATCGTGATCTTCATCGCCGAAAGCGGCGCTCTGTCCTTCGACGGCAACGGGATTGAGCGAGACGATCTGGGCGCGCGCATCGCCGAAGTCGTCGCCATCGATCCGGGCCGCGTGTTCCTGGTGCGTCCGGAAAAAGGCGTTCCGCTGCAAGAGGCGATCACGGTTTACGACGCTGCGCGGCGCGCAGGCGCCGCGTCCATTTCCTTTTCGCCGCCGGAAGATAACGGCGATGCGGGAGGCGCGCCGTGAAAATCACCGCCGCCCGCCGTCCGCGCGAACTCGTCAACATCACGCCGCTGATCGACGTGGTGTTCATCCTGCTGGTGTTCTTCATGCTCGCCGGCGCCATTGAGAAACCGGACGAAATCGAGGTCACGCCGCCGATCTCCGAAACCGAGCTTGCGAGCGCCGAAGAAGATGTCGTCATCCTCATCGGCACCGACGGTTCGGTTGCGTTCCAGGGGCAGGTCATGCCGAGCGACGCGGAGCTTGTCCGCACCGCGACGGTCTGGTTCGCCGTCAGGCCTGACAGCTCGATCCAGTTGAAGGCCGACGCGGACGCCGACGCGGCCCGGGTGATCGAAGTGATGGAATTGCTGCGCGAGGCCGGGGCGCAATATCTTGTCCTGCTCACGGTGGGGGGCGCGCCGTCGGAATGAGCCGTGTAGAGACAAATAACCCCGCTCCTTTCGGAGATGTGTCGACCCCGGCGCCCAGTGCGCGCCTGTGGGCGATCGGCGCGGGCGCCGCCGTCGCGGCGCATGCGCTCGCCGCCTTGCCGTTTCTGCCCGAGCCGGTTGCGCCGGCCGCCGTCGATCTCGACCAGGGGCCGGCGCTTGGCGTGCGGCTCGCGCCGCTGGTCACGCCCCCGGAAGCGCCGCCGCCGGACCCTGTCCCGGAGGTCGAGGAACAGGTCATTGAGGAACGCGCCTTCGACTCGCCGCCCCCCGCGCCGCCGGCGCGGCCGCGGGAATTGCCCGATCTGCCGGATATCAGCCCGAGGGCGGTGCCGGACCTGTGGCGCGGCGACGGCTCGGGCGGCGGCATCACGCTGGAAGAATACCTGGCGCTGAAAGACTGGCTCAACGCCGTCCGCACGGCGATCCTGAAAAACCTCTCCTACCCGCGCGAAGCGCGCGAACGGGGACTGACGGGATCGGCGCAGGTCATCGTGCTCGCCAACCGCGACGGCCGCATCGTTCAGTGGTCGTTCCGGCGACAGACCGGGCACGCCCTGCTCGACCGCGAGATCAAGCGCTCCATTGACGGGATCCGGCGGCTGCCGAGATTTCCCGAAGGCACGCAGTATGACGAACTGTCCTTCAGTGTGCCGATCAGGTTTGCGCTTGTTTACGGCGCCGGCGATGCGCCGCCGCCGGCTTCCACCGCGCAGGCCGACGGCCAGTCTGGCGCTCAGGCCGGCGCGGGCGCTCCGGCGGCCGACAACACCCTGCCGGTGGCCCAGTTGCGTTATTGCGCCGGGGCCGCCGCAACGCTCGACGCGAACAGAACCGCGGTCGAGGCGCGCAAGCTAGAGCTTGAAGCCATGGCGAGCGAATACGAGCGCAGCATCGACCGTTACGAACGCCGCCGCCAGGAGCCGCCGCGCCGCGTCCTGCGCATGCGCGAGGAGTATGAAAGCGGCATCGACGCGTTCAACGCCAGCGTCGCCGCCTATCAGCGCGAAGCCCAGGCGTTTTCGAGCGTTTGCGGCGGCGGCAGCGCCACCTTCGAAAATTACGCTATCGCCTGCGGCCCTTATGTGGCGGGCGGCAATATCTATTGCGAAGCGTATGGCGATCTCTGGATGCGGCTTCGCGCGGGCGCGCGCTAAACCGCCGGACCGTCAATCTGCATCGCCCTATCCTTTGCGACGCAAAAGCATCTGTATTCTGAAGGGTGCGCGATGTTGGCGCTGCGGTTGAGGGTTTTTGTCCGTCACCTGCTTGCGGTATGCGCGGAAACGAGAAGCTTGACCCGGTTGCGGGCGCCGGTTCTCGGCGTCCGGCTCACCCTGTGCGCCCGGCGAGGTAATCCTTGACGCGCTGATCGTCCGGGTCCGACAGGATTTTCTTCGGCGGGCCGAATTCGATCATTTCGCCGTAATGGAAGAACGCGATATCGTCGGCGACCCGCCCCGCCTGGGCGAGCGAATGAGTGACGATGACGACGCAGTACTGTTCGCGCAGCTCACGGATCAACGCCTCCACCCGGGCGGTGGCGTTGGGGTCGAGCGCCGAGCACGGCTCGTCCAGCAGAATCGCCCGCGGTTCGGCGGCGATGGCGCGGGCGATCACCAGCCGCTGTTGCTGACCGCCCGACAGTCCGAGGGCGGATTCCTCCAGCCTGTCGGCGACGTCATCCCACAAACCGACGCGCTTGAGGGCGCCCTCCACGCGCGCTTCGAGATCGCTCCTGCTTGCGGCGAGGCCGAGCACCCGCGGGCCGAAGGCGATGTTGTTGAAAATCGATTTTGGAAACGGGTTCGGCTTTTGAAACACCATGCCGATCTGGGCGCGCACATCCACCGGATCGACGCCGTCGCCGTAAATATTCTCGCTGGCGAAAAAAACCTCGCCCGTCACATGCGCGCCCGGCGTCGTTTCGTGCATGCGGTTCAGGGTGCGCAGGATCGTCGACTTGCCGCAGCCGGACGGCCCCATGAAAGCGGTGACGCGCCGGTCGCTGATGCTCAGATCGACCTCCTTGATGATTTTCTTGTCGCCGAAATAGGACGAGACTTTCCGGCAGCGGAAAATATCGTCCGTCATCGTTTTTTGTGTCCTGTCGATTACGTTCATCACATCACCGTCGGAAAGGATCGAAACGACGCCGGGCGTAGGCGGCCGCGCCGTTCAGCATGATCAGCAGGGTGAGAAGGACGATAACGGCGCCGGCGGTCTTTTCCACGAAGGCGCGTTCCGGCGATTCCGCCCACAAATAAACCAGCACCGGCAGCGCCGAGGAGGGGTCGAGCGCGCTCGACGGCGGGGTTGCGACAAAGGCGACCATGCCGATGAGCAGGAGCGGCGCGGTCTCGCCCAGGGCCTGCGCGAAGCCGATGATGACGCCGGTGATGATCCCCGGCGCCGCGGCGGGCAGGATCGGGTTCATCACGGCGTCAAGGCGCGACGCGCCCAGCGCCTGCGCGCCTTCTTTCAGGGACAGCGGCAGGGCGCGCAAGGCGGCGCGCGTCGCGATGATGATCGTCGGCAGGGTCATCAGCGCCAGGACAAGCCCGCCCACCAGCGGCGCCGAGCGCGGCAGGCCGAAAAAGATGATGAAGGCGGTCAGTCCCAAAAGCCCGAAGACGATGGAAGGAACGGCGGC
Organism: Parvularcula sp. BBD 1991-13; assembly: GCA_001657385.1. Lineage (GTDB taxonomy): Bacteria > Pseudomonadota > Alphaproteobacteria > Caulobacterales > Parvularculaceae > Hyphococcus. The sequence goes on from LYSZ01000005.1 coordinate 109,698, forward strand.
GAGATTGTTGATGTTGATCTCGAGAAAATCGGTAAGGCGGTTTTTCGGCGCGAATTCCTCCAGAAAGACCGCGGTCGCGACGCCGAGCGGCGCGGCGACGGCGACGCCCAGCCCGACGGCCATGAGCGAGCCGATCACGCCGGCCATGACGCCCGCCAGTTCCGGATAACTCGAATCCCCGTGCGCGATGAACCCGCCGTTAAAGCTGCGCCGCATGCGCCCCTGCGCGTCAAGCGCGTCGATCCAGTCCATTTGACGGTCGGTCAGGATCCGACGGTCCGGCGGGTCGTCGCGCGATACCGCGCCCTTCAGATAGAGGTCCGCGTCGTCGGAAAGCGGGGCGCGGATTGTAATCCGCTCGCCGATCAGCGCCGGCGTGTCGGCGACGCGCCGGGCAAGGTCGAATTCCGCCCCCGGAGAAACCAGTCCCTGAAGCGCGCGCAGGTTGGCACGGTCGCCGACCTCGGGGAACGCCGTCTGCAGCGCATTGCGAACGACGCTGCGGTAGTCCGCAGTGCGAACGGAAAGCGACGTCGCCTCGCCCTCCAGCGCCAGCGTGTCCCGGTCCAGCGTCACATCGAGTTCGACATCGTAACGCCAGAAGGCGCCAAGCCCGAGCGTCAGCACCCCGCCGATCAAAAGGACGAGGGTGCCCGCGGCCGCGCCGAGCGACAGGAGGCCCGCGGCGCGGAAGGCGATTTCGAAGCGCCGCCGGCGCTGGCGGCGTGACAGCATTCCCTCACTCATAACGCATCCTGAATTGCTTGACGGTGAGCAGCGCGACGACATTGAGCGCGAGCGTGATCAGGAACAGGAGCAGGCCGATGGCGAAGGCGGCGAGCGTCTTGGCGGAGTCGAATTCCTGGTCGCCGGTGAGCAGGGCGACGATCTGTACGGTCATGGTGGTGACGCGCTCCAGCGGATTGAAGGTGAGGTTGGCGCTGCGGCTCGCCGCCATGACGACGATCATGGTCTCGCCAACCGCGCGCGAGACCGCCAAGAGGAACGCCCCGACCAGTCCCGGCGCGGCGGCGGGCAGGATCACCTTCAGGATCGTCTCCGACTTGGTGGCGCCCAGCGCGTACGAGCCTTCGCGCAAGGATGGCGGGATCGCCGACATGACGTCGTGGCTGAGGGAGGACACGAACGGGATGATCATCACCCCCATGACCAGACCGGCGGCGAGGGCGTTCTGGGCCGGCACGTCGAGGGCGATCCCGGCGCTCGCCGCCAGCCCCATGGCGAACCGGCTCACCGCCGGACCCACGATCAGCAGCGCAAAAAATCCGTATACCACGGTCGGAACGCCGGCGAGCAACTCCAGGACCAGCTTCAGCCCGTCGCGAAGACGCCGGCTTGCATAGGTTTCAAGATAGATCGCCGCCATCAGGCCGATCGGAACCGCGACCGCCATGGCGATCCCGGTCACGAGCAGCGTGCCGGTGATGAGAGGCAACACGCCGAACGCCCCTTCGCTCGCCACCTGGTCGGCGCGGATGGCGGTTTGCGGGCTCCATGCGCCGCCGAAGAGAAATTCATGGACCGGCACCTTGCTGAAAAACAGGACCGACTCAACGATCAGGGTCAGGAATATGCCGAAGGTGGTGATGACGGCGATGCCCGCGATCCCGGCCATGACGCCGGTGGCGGATGTTTCCAGCGCCTTGCGGGCGTGAAAGGCCGGCCGCACGCGCCAGGCGGCGAGGCCGCCCGCGGCCGCGCCGGCGGCGGCGGCCCAGGCGAAAGCCTGCGGCGCGCCGTCCAGGGCGACCAGCGCGACAAGGCCCGCCAGCGCCATGGCCGCAGCCGCGGCGAAAGCGGCGAAGCGGCCCGCATAGCGTTCGTTCAGACGTTTGTCGCCGAACGCCGCCGCGGCGACGGCCCGGCGCCGGCCTGCGTAACGGGCGAGCGCGATCACGGCGGAAAGTACGAGGAGCCAGAACAGCGCGCCGGTCATGGCGTTTCTCCGCCGACGCCGCCGGCGTCCGCGCCGGTCTCGCGCCCGGTTCCTTCGATGCGCTGCGCCAGCGCCGCCGCCTTGCGCCGTTCTTCGCGCCGTTCGTCCGGCGCCAGCGGGATCAGGCCTTTTTCAACCACATAGCCATAGGGGCCGACGGCGCTTTCGCTGGTGAACTCCAGGATGTAAGCCGCCACCTCGCGGTTCGCGCGCTGCGTCTCGGTGTAGAAGTACAGCGAACGCGCAAGCGGGTAGGCGCCGCCGGCGATGGCGTCGAAATCCGGCGCCGCGCCCTCGACCGCAACGCCGTCGATGATCGCCCGGTTCTGGTCGTAAAAGGAATAGCCGAACACCCCCAGCGCATAGGGCGACTGGCGAATGATCTGGATGATGGCGTTGTCGTTCTCGCCCTCGTCGATCCAGCGTCCGTCCTCGCGCAGCGCGCCGGCGCGGGCGGCGAAGGCGTCCGGGTCGGTTTGCTTGAGGGCGGCGAGGGCCGGGGTCGCCTGCGCGCCCGCCTCCAGGGCCAGTTCGACAAAGGCGTCGCGCGTGCCCGAGGTGGGCGGCGGCCCGTGCGCCTCGATCGGGACGGCGGGCAGGGACGGGTCGACCTCCGACCAGAGCGCGTGCGGGTTCGGCGCGAAACCGTCCGCGGCCGGCAGATCCTTGGCGAGGCCTCGATAAAGCTGGTCGAGGGTCAGCGCGCGCAGCGGATTGTTCCGGCTGGCCGCGATGACGATGCCGTCATGGCCGATGCGGAATTGAACGATCTCGCCATGGCCGTTGCGCGCGCACAGGTCCCGTTCGCTCTTTTTGATGGCGCGCGAGGCGTTGGCGATGTCGATGGGGCTGCCTGCGGCGCAAAAGGCCTGGAAGCCGCCGCCGGTGCCGGTCATTTCGATGACCGGCGCGGCGGCGTTGAACTTCACCGCGTAATGCTCAGCGACCGTGCGCGCAAAGGGAAACACCGTGGATGACCCGGAGATGCGCACCGCGTCGTCCGGCGCGGAACAGGCGCCGAAGGCGAGCATGGCGAGAACAGGGGCGAGTATCCGCATGGGTCTGCCTGTAGCGATAACCGACTTCCCATGAAATCGTGCTTTTGTGACAGTTCTATCTCGAAAACGAACTTCATTATTGTTTTCAGCCGGTTATTCCGCGGCGGGCGGGGTCGCGCGACCGGTCCCGTCACAAAACTGTCCGCAGGCCGCACGGACCGAGCGGCAAGCGGCGGCCGCCGCGGGACGGACGGGCGGCCCTCGCCGATGTTGCGCTATCCCCGCCGAAGCGCTATAGGCGCTGTTCCCCGGAGAGGTGCCGGAGTGGTCGAACGGGGCGGTCTCGAAAACCGTTGTGCGGGCAACCGTACCGAGGGTTCGAATCCCTCTCTCTCCGCCATTGCCGATCTCACGCTTGCTCGCTTGGCTGGCCGCCTGGAACGCGGTCGCGTTCTTGCGCCGAGGTTGAGCTTCGTTCGAAACGCTCCGCCATCATCTTGCTCGCAACGGCTTGCATCGTCTGCCGCTATGCGCGGCGGCGGTGGCTCGGCCATTCATGCCGCACACAAACAAAGCCGGGCGGCGTCGATCGTGAAACCCGGCAAGGGGTTGGTTTTACACCGCGGGTCGCGGCGTTACTATATGCTGGCGAAGGCGGGCCGCGTAACCCGAGAGCGCCAACATAACCGTCGTGATGAAAATTGCGGCTCAGGAAACAGGATAAACCGATGATCGAATTTACCGCGCCGATGATCGACGCCATCTTGGCGGCCGTCGCCATTGAGTTTCTGGCGCTTGCCTATCTGTTGCGCCGGGCGGCGCGGGGATTTCTGATCGCGCCGCTGTTTTTCTTTCTTGCATCCGGCGCGGCCTTGATGGTCGCGCTGCGTTTTTCCCTCGACGGCGCGCAGGCGCCGCTCATCGCGATCCCGATGCTGGCGGCGCTATTCCTGCACGCGACATTTCTCGCCCTCAGCTATCGAAGCTTCGGCGCGGACCGCCCGCCCCGCGCCGGAAAGTAATTCGTATACCCCGTCTTGAGCTGTCCCGCCTGTGCCGCCCCGCATGCGCCTGCCCGCATGCGTATGCGCGGGTGGGCCTCTGCGGGTGTGCCTGTGCGCGTGCGTCTGGCCGACATGCGCTCCGGCGCCTGGCGCCCGTCGTGGCGCGTAATCCCCTTCGGCGCTGTCGCGCCGCCGCCTGTCCGGTATAGCGTCAAGTATAATTGACAATGGCAAGGAGCCAGCTAGAGTTACAGCAAAACGGAGCTTGGCGAACCCATGCATCGTGCCGTTCTTCTCACGCTTGGCCGGTTGCCGAAAGGACTGGAGCTTGCGCGCTGCCTGCATCGGGCGGGATGGTCAGTCTACGTCGCCGATCCGTTTGCGACGCATCTTTCCATGCCGTCGCGCGCCGTCAAACGCAGCTTTCGCGTTGCGGCGCCGAACCATGATCTTGACCGGTTCAACAGCGACATCCTTTCAATCATCGAGCAATACGGGATCACCCATGTGGCGCCGGTATCCGAAGAAGCGCTTTATGTGGCGCGGCTCGCCGACCGGTTTCCGCCTTCCGTTACGCTCCTGACGGCGCCGTTCGACGCGCTTATCCGCGTTCATGACAAGCTGACATTTATTGAAACGGCGCGTTCAGCCGGATTGCCTGCGCCCGAAACCCATGTCGCCTCAAGCGCCGCCGCGGCGGCCCTGGCGCGACGCGCCGATTACGTGGTGAAGCCAAGACTCGGCTGTTCCGGCATGGGGCTCAGATTCGGCGCGGCGGGCGCACCGCTCGCGGCGGCGGAAACATCGCCGGCGACAATCGTGCAGGAGCGCGTGCGCGGGCGCGAACTCAGTTCGCTCTCCTTTGTCCGCGAGGGCGCCGTTCTCGGCGGCGTTCTCTATGAAGGGCGCGTCTTCGCCGGGACCGTGGCGACCAATTTCGCGCGCGTCGACGACGCCCCCGCCGTCGAGGCCTGGATCGCGGCCTTCACGGCCCGAACCGGATGGACCGGCTTTATCGCCTTTGATTTCATTGCGGATGACGACGGGGGCGTCTGGCCGATCGAATGCAATCCGCGCCTGACGAGCGGCGTTCATTTTTTCGACCATGACGATCTCGCCGCCGCCATCGCCGGCGACCGGCGCGACGGCGATGGCGGCGGGATCAAGCTGAAGCCGCAAGGGCAGTTCCAGGAAGGCCATACGACGCTTGTCAAGGTTTATGAAGCGATGTTCCGGCCACGTTTGTTTGCGCGCCGTCTCGGACAGATGCTGGCCGCGCGCGATGTGTTGTGGTCGTGGCGCGATCCGGCGCCGTTCCTGCTGATGACGCCGGCGTCGTGGCCGATCCTCGCCGAAGTCATTTTCAAGGGCGCCGCTTTTGGCGAGGCCGCCACGAGAGATATCGAATGGCGCCCGCCGCAGGCGACGGGGCCTGGGGGAATTGCTGGCGCAGTCTCCGGGGCAATCCCCGGGACGGCCCCTGCGGCGGGCGCGGTCCGCGTCTCAGAAAATTCGTTTACGGCGCATGAAACCGCGGTTTGACCATGATCTGTCGCGCCGGGCGCGTGGTCAGGCGGGCGGCCGGGCGCACCGCCTCGCTGTCGCCCGCAACGTCGAAGTCGAAGCGCCGCCAAAGGCGCGCCAGGATGAGCGCGCTTTCAATCGCGGCGAAGCCGGCGCCGACGCAACTGTGGGGTCCCGACCCGAACGGGAGATAGGCCCCGTCGACAAGATCGTCCGCGCGCCCGGGCATGAAGCGATCCGGATCAAACAGGTCGGGATCGCGCCAATAGGCCCGGTGACGGTGCAGCGTCCATGGCGCGATCATGATCAGGGCGCCCTTCCGGACGCGGTGGCGGCCGACATGGCCGGCGCGCATGGCGACGCGCGGCATGAAGGTGATCGGCGGGTACAGCCGCAGGACTTCCTTGAAAAGGCTGCGTGTAAAGACGAGTTTCTTGACGCCGTCGAAATCGACCGGCCCGTCGCCGAACGCGCCGTCGACTTCATCGCGAAGACGCGCGGCGACGTCCGGCCGCTGCGACAGGATGTAGAACGCCCAGGTCAGGGCGCTCGCCGTGGTTTCGTGCCCCGCCAGGAAAAACACCCCGAGCTGATCGATCAGTTCGTCGCGGGAAAACGCCGCGCCGGTTCCGGCGTCGCGCGCCTCGATCACCGCCGTCGCGATATCGTTATAGGTCCCCGCGCCGGCGCCCCGATGGGTGTCGACCAGTGCGCCGATATGGCGCCTGATCCGCGCGCACGCCTTAAGCACGGCGGCGTCCTGCGGCACGGTCGCCCAGGCCGGGCTGACGATGAGGCGCCAGATCCTGACCTGACCGACCCCGCGCTCGAAAACGGCGAAATCGTCGAACACGTCCTGCGCGACCGTCGATTCCAGCGAGACCGAAAAAACCGTGCGGCAGATGATGTCAGCGGTGAGGTGGCTCATGGCGAGATCGAGCGAAACCGTCTCGCCCCGGCGCGCCGCGGCGGCGAGCCAGCGCTCATGGTCGTCGACGGCCGCGGTCATGGCCCCGAAGGCGACGCCGAGGCGCATCATCGAGAAGGCGGGATCGATCATGGCGCGCTGACGGCGCCATTTCGGGCCGTCGGAGACGAAGATCGATTCGCCGATCAGCGGCTCCAGGGCGCCGACCATCAGATCGCTTTTCGGAAACAAAGTTCCGTCATCGGCGAGAATTTCCCGCACCAGCGCCGGGTCGTTGAACAGTTTGATCGAGCGGCGCGAATAGCCAAGCTCGCCGGCGTCCATGCGATAGGCGGCCGCGGGCAACAGGCTCAACAGGTCGCCGTCGCCGCGCCATATCGTGCGCATGAGCGCGGCGACGGGCGGCAGGTGAGACGGTCGGGGCGGTTCGAAGAGAGCGGCGTTTTCGGGCATTATGCTATTTCTGGCGTTTACGGACAATATTGCGCGGAGAGTTGAGCTTGTCGACTCATCATTTTTTCGAGGTGCTGATCGCCTTGCACATTACGAGCGGCGCGCCGGGGCTGTTGACCTTCTGGGCGCCCGTGATCATGAAAAAGGGCGGCGACCCGCACAAGTTCTGGGGCAGGGCGTTCACCTTCGCGATGCTGTTCACCGCGTCCGTCGCCGCCGTCATGTCGGTCACAACGCTGATCGCGCCGATGGCGACCCATCCGCATCTTGCGTCGCATCCGGAGTTTTCGGACCCGGCGCTCGTCCGCGGCGTCTTCGGCTGGATGATGCTGTATCTGGCGATCCTGACGATCAACCTTGCATGGTACGGTTGGCGCTGCATCGTCAATCGCGCGGACCATCTCCGGAACCGGGACTGGCGCAACATGACGCTGCAGGCGCTTCTCGCCGCCGCGTCGGCGAACTGCGCGCTGCAAGGAGCGCTCATCGGCCAGGCGATGATGGTCGGGATTTCGCTTGTCGGGTTCGCCACGGTCGCAACGAACCTGTGGTTCATTCTCAAGGACGCGCCCGGGCCGATGGGATGGCTGCTGGAACATATCAAAGGGATCGTCGGTACAGGAATATCCGTCTACACGGCGTTTTTCGCTTTCGGCGCGGTCCGCCTGCTGCCCGAGGCGGCGCTCTCGCCGGTGCTGTGGGCCGTGCCCCTGGTCGTGGGCCTGGCGCTGATCATCTATCACCAGCAAAAAGTCCGGCAGCGGATGAAACCGCGCCGCATCCCGGTTCTTGCCGGCGAGCCTGCCGAAACCGCCGGGCGCTGAACGTCGCTCGCGCAACCGCCGCGGGGGCCGCCGCTGCAAGCTGCGCGGCGGGATGAGGCGCGGCGCGGGTGTTCACTTGTAAAAGTGAAGAATGTATGTGAAGAACGATTATTTGTATTTTACTGTATTTGTGTTTATTGTGATCGAGTGCATCGCCTGATTGCCGGAGCGTGCGGCTTTTCCAGGTCTGATGAAGCATCGAGAGGACGCACCATCAAGGGGAGGGTGATCGGATGATTAGCGTCATCAGAACGGCGTTCTTGTGCGCCGCCGCGGCGATGGCCGCGTCATGCGGGGCGCGGTTGTCGCTCGTTGAAACGAAGCGTCTCGATTTCACATCCTTTGCCGACGACACCGTTTATCTGACCGAGGCCGGGGAGGTCGAGAACCGGCTTTACATGATCTGGGGGAACGGCAAGATATCGAGATCCGACATTTCCCCTCTCGACTGGCGTCCGGCGCTGTCGATCTCATGCGTTATCGGGCCCGGCGCGGTCAGTTACGACGCCGTCAACAACACCTTGATGCGCGTGAAGCTTGTCACCCAGGGCGTGCTTGACGAGTTGCAGATCACCCAGGGGAACAGCAGCCGCCGCATCGGCTGCCCCAACGAATCGTTGAACGCGACGTCGGACTACATGGCCGAGATCTTCATGCATCGAGGCGCGCGATATGTGGCGTGGTGGGACGGCGACGATCTGACGCTGGCGGACTTGCCGGGCAAGGAGGTCGTCAACGAACGCACGGTGTTTACCCGGTCGCCGCTGGGCGGTGGCGTGTTCGGCGCGTTCCAGCCGAGCGCGACCAGCCTCGGCGACCGTTTGTTCATCCTCACCCAGCGCGGCTCCGACGACGCCAGAGCGATGCACCTGGCGTCGTCGAGCGATCTGACGAACTGGGACAATAACATGATAGAGGTTGGGGCCCCGGTCGCGCCGCGCCCCCAGATCGTTGAATTCGGCGGCGTTCTGTTCATCTTCTATCACAGCTTCATCCCCGATAACGAGGTGCGGTACATCTATTCCGTCGACGCCGGGGCGAGTTGGTCCGATCCGGTTTTCCTTCCCGCCGACCCCGCTGTCGAACCGACCGGCCGGGTCGGTGTCGTCGGCGGCATCGGCGTCGCCCGTCATTTCGATACCCGTGACGATACGGTGCGGCTGGCCGTCGCCTGGCCTTCGGACCAGGATATCCCGGCGCCGATCCTGATATCGATCTACGACCTGGTGCGCGAATGAGGCCGCTTTCGGGCGCGGCGCTGGCGCGGCGATGCTGGTCCCCGGAGAGGTTGGTCCGGGGGGGCTTGTCCGGGGATGCTCTTCCGGCGACCCTGATGCGGCGGCGGGGGTCGTCATTCGGCGTCCGCTCGCGTCGCCTTTCATGTTGCGCCGCCGAAATCGCCGACGGGTTTTGTTTCTTTTGATTTTTCAGTAAATTGACGCTGGCGTGGTCTGGAACTGGCTGCGGCGCGTAGGTGTCTCGTACAGGACGCGACCGCAGACGAAGCAGGCGCGTTGGATGACTTTTCAGCGGCGAGTGGGTACACTCGCTCGGGGAACACGCTTTTATAAGCATACGGAGGGTATTGAATGCGAGTTTTGTTGAACAGGACGTCGGGCGCGGCGATGGCTGTACTGCTGGCTGCGACCGTGACCGCGTGCGGCGGCGGCGAAAGCTCAAGCGACGCTGAGGAGTCGGCGGCGAATGCTGAGGCGTCGGCGTCCGATAACGCAGCGGACAATACCGAGGACGCCGTTCCGGGGTCCATGGAAGAAGCCGAAGCCGCCGCTGAGGAAGCGCGCGACGCGGCCGAGGCTGCTGGCGACGCCGCCTCGGACGCCGCGAACGCCGCCGCCGACGCCGCCTCGGACGCCGCGAACGCCGCCGCCGACGCGGCTGGCGACGCCATGGACGACGCATCGCAGGCCGCGAGCGACGCCGCCGACGCTGTGCGTGAAGAAGCTGAAAAAATGGAAGACGCCGCCGAGGATGCAGCCCAGGGCGCTGCCGATCAAGCCGAGGAGGCCGCCGCCGCCATGGATGAGGCGGTGACTGAAGCCGCGGCGTCGATGGGGGATGCTGCTGAAAAAACCGCCAACATGACCGCCGGCGCTTCCGAAGCCGCCGCCGACGGCGCCTCGTCCGTGCTGGCGAGCCTCGACGGCGACGCCGCCGCGGGCAAACGCGTCTTCGTCAAGTGCATGGCGTGCCACGTCGTGCAGGAAGGACAAAACCGGGTCGGTCCGTCGCTTTACGGCATTGTCGGTCGCGAAGCCGGCTCCGTTCCGGGCTTCAACTATTCCGACGCCAACAAGAATTCCGGAATCGTGTGGACCGAAGAGGTATTGTTCGAATATCTCGAAAACCCGCAAGAATACATTCCGGGTACGCGCATGATCTTCCCTGGCCTGCCGAGCGAGCAGGACCGGGCGGATGTGATTGCCTATATCAAGGCCGAGTCGCAGTAGACGACGCCAGCATTTATGCAGAAAGCCGCCGGGTTTTTTTGTCCCGGCGGCTTTTTTCGTGTTATATTAATAAAAACAATACAATCCGCAGCAGAGCGGAAGAGGATGCATGTCGGCTTACCCGTTTTCGGCGATTGTCGGTCAGGATGAAATCAAAACAGCGCTGTTGATTGCGGCCGTGGATCGAAATGTCGGCGGCGTGCTCGCCTTCGGCGATCGCGGCACCGGCAAGTCAACGGCGATCCGCGCGCTGGCGGCGCTGCTGCCCAAGCTGCCGGTGGTGAAAAACTGCCCCTATCGCTGCGATCCGGGCGCGCCGGCCCGGCGATGCGAGCTTTGCACGGGGGCGCCGGGAAAAAAGACGTCTCCCGATGCGGTTCAGGAGCCGGCGCCGGTCGTCGATCTGCCCCTTGGCGCCACGGAGGACCGCGTCGTCGGCGCGCTCGATCTGGAAAAGGCGCTGGTCCAGGGGGAAAAGCGTTTCGAGCCCGGCCTGCTGGCGCGGGCCCATCGTGGATTTCTTTACATCGACGAGGTCAACCTGCTCGACGACCATCTGGTCGATGTTCTTCTCGACGTTGCGGCCTCGGGCGAGAATGTCGTCGAACGGGAGGGCCTGAGCGTGCGCCACCCGGCGCGGTTCGTTCTCGTGGGCAGCGGCAACCCGGAAGAGGGCGAACTGCGTCCGCAACTGCTCGACCGGTTCGGCCTGTCCGCTGATGTCCGCACGCCGACCGACCCGGCGGCCCGAATCGAAATCGTCCGCCGCCGCGACGCCTATGAACGCGATCCGCAGGGCTTCATCGCCAAGTGGCGCCGCAAGGACAATGCGGTGCGCAGGAAGATCGACCAGGCGCGCCAATCCCTCGACGATATCGAGACGCCGGACGCCGTGCTCGAACGGGCGGCGGCGCTGTGCATCGCGCTTGGTACGGACGGTCTGCGCGGGGAGCTGACTCTGATGCGCGCGGCGCGGGCGATGTGCGCGCTTGAAGGCAAGCCGGTCGTGACCGAGGACGATCTGCGTCATGTGGCGCCGATGGCCATGCGTCACCGCCTGCGCAAGGACCCGCTGGACGAAACCGACGCCTCGTCGCGGGTGGCGCGCGCCATCGACGATCTGTTCGCGGCGTGACCGCTCCGGGCAATGCGCTGTATGCGGATGACCGGCTTGCGGCGCGGGCCGGAGCGGACGACGGCGCGGCGGCCGCATGGGACGACGCCCAGCACGCCGCGGCCCTCATCGCGGTCGACCCGGCCGGGCTGAAGGGCGCGGCGCTGGCCGCCGGCGCCGGGCCGGTGCGCGAGCGCTGGATGGCGCAGTTTCTCGCCCTTGCGCCGGATGCGCCGCCGGTGCGCCGCCTGCCCCTCAACGCCAGCGAAGACCGGTTGCTCGGCGGGCTCGATCTCGCCGCGACGCTGGCCGCGGGCCGACCCGTCGCCGAGACCGGCTTGCTTGCGGACGCCGATGGCGGCGTGCTGATCGCGGCGATGGCCGAGCGGATGGCGCCGGTGACGGCGGCCAACATCGCCGCCGCGTTGGACGACGGCTTAGTGCGCGTGGAGCGGGACGGTTTTTCCCATCGGGACCGCGCGCGGTTTACCCTTATTCTGCTGGACGAAGGCGTCGACGATCACGAATCCCCCCCGGCGCTGCTGCTTGAACGTCTGGCGTTCCGGCTCGATCTTCACGCGGTTTCCATTCGCGCCGCCGGCCCGTGCCCGTGGACTGCGGGCGAGGTCGCGCATGCGCGCCGGATCCTGAACACGGTCGAGACGCCGGATGCGCTGCTCGACGCGATCAACATGGCCGCGCTCGCCGTCGGCGCTCATTCGATCCGGGTGCTGCAATTTTGCGCGCGCGCCGCGCGCGCCTCGGCCGCGCTGTCGGGGCGAACACAGGCGACGGACGCCGACGCCGAGATCGCGTGCCGTCTGGTGCTGGGCCCGAGAGCGGCCCAGCCGCCCGCCGGCGATCCGCTTGCGGACGATGCGCCCCCGCCGCCGGCGCCCGAAGACGCTTCGCCCGAAGACGCTCCGGATAGCGCGCCGGACGATGCGCCGGCGCCGGACAGCGGCCGCGACGAGGCGGCGGACCCCGATCGTGAAAAGGATATCGACCTTTCCGACATGCCGGAGGAAATGCTGATCGAGGCGCTCACCGGCGCGGCGCTGGCCAATCCGCTGAGCGGGCTGCAGGCGCGAAAATCCGCGTCGGGACGCAGCGCCGCCCTGGGCAAGTCCGGCGACGTCAGCCGCAACCGGCACAAGGGGCGCCCGATCGGATCGCGCAAGGGCGATCCGCGCCGTGACGGCCGTCTCGATATTCTCGCCACCTTGCGCGCGGCGTCTCCGTGGCAGAAGCTGCGCGGGGCCGACGGACTGTCGAACGGTTCTTTACATTCTGAAAAGCCGCGCGCCGGAAAGCCTGACGCTAGAAAACCCCATGCCGGAAAAACCTATGACCGAAAACCGGGCCGCATCCGGGTGCGGCCCGAGGATTTTCACGTCAAGCAATTCAAGCAACAGACCGAGTCCACGATCATTTTCGTCGTCGACGCGTCCGGGTCGGCGGCGATGAACCGGATGGCCGAAGCAAAGGGCGCGGTGGAGCGCCTGCTCGCCGATTGCTACGCCCGGCGCGATCACGCGGCGCTGATCGCGTTTCGCGGCGCGACGGCGGATCTCGTCCTGGCGCCGACCCGCTCGCTGGTGCGGGCGCGGCGCGAGCTGGCGCAGTTGCCCGGCGGCGGCGGTACGCCGCTCGCCGCGGGCGTTGACGCGGCCTACGCGCTCGCCGCGGCCGAAAAAGGCAGAGGCCGAACGCCCTATGTCGTCTTTCTGTCGGACGGGCGCGGTAATATTGCGCGCAATGGCGAGCCGGGACGCGACGCCGCCGCGGAGGACGCCATGAACGCCGCGCGGCGGTTGCGAAGCCTTGATTGTCCGGTGCTGTTTTTCGACGTCTCTCCGCGACCGGACAGGCGCGCCGAGCGGCTCGGCGAGGCGATGGGCGCGCGCTATCAGCCGCTTCCCTTCGTCGATGGGGGCCTCGTGTCGTCCGCCGTACGCCAGCGTATGGCGGAACGGGAGAAGCGGGCATGATGGGGATGTCATTGCAATGTGTTCAGATGCGCCGTGTTCAGATGAAAAAGCCGCGGGGGCGTCCGTGTCCGCCGCGCTGAGCCGTCATGGATGGACCCCGGACGCCCGCCGCTGGCCGAATCGCCACGCCAGCCGGATGGTGGAGGCCGGCGACCAGCGCTGGCACGTGCAAACCGTCGGCGAGGGGCCGTCGGCGCTGCTCCTCCATGGGGCGGGCGCCTCGACTCATTCATGGGCGCCGCTGACGCCGTATCTCGCCGAAGAATTCCAACTGACGGCGATCGATCTGCCGGGGCACGGGTTCACGCAAAATCTGCGCAACCGTCTGCCGACGCTGCCCTATGTGGCCGGCGCGGTCGCCGGGCTGATCAAGACGCTCGGGATCGATCCGGTCCTGATCGTCGGCCATTCCGCCGGGGCGGCGGTGATGCTCAAGCTGATGGCGACCGGCGCCGCGCCGGCGCGGGCGGTCAGCATCAATGGCGCGCTGAAGCCCTTTGACGGGCCGGCGGGACATCTCTTCCCGCTGTTTGCAAAAATGCTGATGCTTAATCCGTTTACGTCGCACTTTTTCGCCTGGCGCGCGCAGAGCCGCGCCCGCGTGGAGGCGCTGATCGGCCAGACGGGATCGACCGCGCCGCCCGAGCAGATCGACTGTTACGAACAGCTTCTGCAACGCCCGCAGCACGTTTCCGGCACGCTCGCCATGATGGCCAACTGGGACCTGACCGGCCTTGCCGCCGACATGCGCCGGATGACGGCGCCGGTTACGTTTATCGCCGGGGAGAAAGACGCCGCGGTGCCGCCCTCGGTCTCGCGCGAGGCGGCGGCGATCACGCCGGGGGCGCGGTACACGCTGCTGCCAGGGCTCGGTCATCTCGCGCATGAAGAGGACCCGGCGCAGATCGCGGCGCTGATCCGCGCGGCGAGCGGGGCCGGGGCGCCGGACTAGCGGCGCGCGCGCGACGCATTCGCCCCATCGGTTGCGGATGATCCGTATCGGCGCGTTTTCGTAAATTTTATAACTTGTGCTAGGGTCCCTCGGACGGCCCGGTAGCCAGGGGAGTTGATCGCCGCCTTGATAAAACTTCCTGACAATCATGAGCAGCGCTTCGAGCTGAGCAACGAAGTGCATGCGCGCCCGCCGGAGCCGCTGACCGCGCCGGCGAAGGTGTCGTGCATCGCGCTGATTACCGACTGGCCCTATCGCGAGGACGACCGGCGGGTGGTGGTCGATCTCACCAGCCGGTACGGCGCGACGCCGCCGGGTCAGGGCGTGAAGCATTACAGCGTCGATCTGCGCGATTTCCGACTGGTCTGGGAACGGCATACGGAATTTACCCGCTACACCTTTATCGTCCGCGGCGACGAGGACGATCTGTTTTCTTCCCCCGCGATCGACGCGGCCCCGCCGGAATGGGTCGCCGGCCTGCCCGGCAAGCTGATCGTCGCCGCCAATGCGGCGCTGGTGGAAGGCAGCGAGGACGTTTCCGATTTTACCCCCTTTTCGGAACGGTATTTCAGCGGCGCGGCCCTGATCGGCTCGCACATCACCGGCGGCGCGGCGACCGCGCTGACCGATTTTCGCATTCATAATGACGGGGCCAGCCGGTTCCTGATACGGAACAAATCCATGTCGCCCTGGCATGCGGGACGGATTGTCCAGCGGCTGCTCGAAATCGAGACCTATCGAATCATGGCGCTGCTCGCCCTGCCGGTGGCGCAGCGGCTGAGCCCGAATCTCAGCGCGTGGGAAAACGACCTGTCCGCGGTCACCGCCGCCATGACCCGGGCGGGCGATGCGGAAGAGCCGAAAATGCTCGACCGGCTCACCACGCTTCAGGCCGCGATCGAACTCAGCCATACCCAGAGCCAGTTCCGCTTCAACGCGGCCGCCGCCTATTACGCGCTGGTCCAGCGCCGCATCGAGGAATTGCGCGAAGACCGGCTGACCGGCATGCAGACCTTCAGGGAATTCACCGAGCGGCGGCTCGCGCCGGCCATGGGCACCTGCGCCTCCGCCGCGGCGCGGCAGGCGGCCCTGTCCGAACGGGTGGAGCGCGCGGCGCAACTCCTGTCGACGCGGGTCGACATGTCGCTGGAGCGTCAGAACCAGGCGGTGCTCGAAAGCATGAACCGCCGCGCGGAACTGCAACTTCGCCTGCAACAGACGGTGGAGGGGCTCTCCATCGCGGCGATCACCTATTACATCGTCGGCGTCATCGGCTACATGGCCAAGGGGCTTGAAAAGGCCGGCGCGAACCTGGACGCGGCGATCGTGATGGGGGCGAGCGCGCCCTTCGTGCTGGCCTTGTCCGCGTTCGGGGTGTGGCGCGCGCGCAAGCTTCTGCACCGGCGCGAAAAAGAAACGGACGCCTGACCTTCGGTTCCGTTCGCTCTTGCCTTTCTTTTCATGACCCTGTTAGATGTCAACTTATGTTGACAGGTTCCGACGCTCTGGCGTTTGACAACGCGGCGATCAAGCCGCCCGGCGGCGACGGATCGCGCGCCGCCGACGCGCCCGCCGGTCTTGACGGACAGCCCGGCGCCGGGAAGACGGCGCTCGTCATCGGCAGCGGGTTTGGCGGCCTCGCCGCGGCGGTCCGGCTTGGCGCGATGGGCTATCGCGTGAAGGTTCTGGAGCGGCTCGACGCCCCGGGCGGGCGGGCGCGGGTGTTCCGCCAGGACGGGTTTGTCTTCGACGCCGGACCGACCATCATCACCGCGCCGTTCCTGTTCGAGGAATTGTGGTCCTTGTGCGGACGGCGATTTGCGGACGATGTCGATCTTCAGCCGGTGACGCCGTTCTATCGCATCCGGTTCGACGACGGATCGGTGTTTTCCTATTGCGGCGACCCTGAAGCGATGCGGCGTGAGGTAGAGCGCTTTTCGCCCGGCGATGTCGCCGGGTACGAACGGTTCATGGCCTACAGTCAGGAGCTTTGCGACAGTCTCTTCGAAGGTCTGTGCGATAAGCCTTTTCATCGCTTCGGCGAAATGCTTCGGGTTCTGCCGGATCTTGTCCGCCTGCAGGGGCGGCGGTCCGTCTACGCTGTGGTTTCCGATTTTATCAAGGACCCGCGCCTGCGGATCGTATTCAGTTTTCACCCGTTGCTGATCGGCGGCAATCCGTTTTCCGCAAGCGCTGTCTATGCGCTTATTCCATATCTTGAGCGTCGCTGGGGCGTGCACTTCGCCATGGGTGGAACGGGCAAGCTGGTTGAGGGGCTTGTCAAGCTGATCCGCGGACAGGGCGGCGATATCGTTTACAACGCCGACGTCTCGCAGATCCTGGTGGACGAAGGCGCGGCGAAGGGCGTCAGGCTCGCCAATGGCGACGTTGTGAAAGCCGATGTGGTCGTCTCCAACGCCGACGTCTCGACAACCTATCACGACCTTTTGCCCGAAGGGCTCGCACGGCGCTGGACGCCGAAGCGCGTGGAGAAGGCGCGCCATTCCATGAGCCTGTTCGTATGGTATTTCGGCACCCGGAAGAAATACGACGATGTCGGCCACCACACGATCGTCCTGTCGCCGCGCTATCGCGCCTTGCTGCGGGACATTTTCACGAAGAAAATCCTTGCCGAAGACGCTAGCCTCTACCTGCACCGGCCGACCTGCGCCGATCCGTCGCTGGCGCCGGACGGGTGCGATGCGTTTTACGTGTTGTCGCCGACGCCCAATCTTGAAAGCGGCGTCGACTGGTCCGCGCAGGCCGAGGCTTATCGCCGGATGGTCGAGCGCCGTCTTGTCGAGACCATGATGCCCGATCTGGAGGAGACCATCGTCACGTCGCGCGTCATGACGCCGCAGCATTTCAAGGACGAGCTTCGCGCCTTTAACGGCGCGGGTTTCAGTCTTGAACCGGTGCTCATGCAGAGCGCGTGGTTCCGCCCGCACAACCGCAGCGGCGCGGTTAAAAATCTCTATCTTGTCGGCGCGGGGACTCACCCCGGCGCGGGCGTGCCGGGCGTTCTGTCCTCGGCGCGCGTGCTGAACAGGGTCGTTCCCCATGCGCAACATGTTTGATAGCGGCGCAGGAGAGCGCCGCGGCGACTATGAGCGGTGTGCACGGATGATTCGCTGCGGGTCGCGCAGTTTTTTCGCCGCCTCCCTGTTGCTGCCGCGTGAGGCGCGCGAAGCCGCCTATGCGATTTACGCCTTCTGTCGCTATTCCGATGACGTCGTCGATCTCGGCGGCGGCGGTCTTGGCGATATCCGCCGGCTTTACGGCCGGCTTGACGCCGCTTATGCGGGCGCGCCCCACGACTCGCCCATCGATCGCGCCTTCGCCGATGTGGTCTTGCGCTACGGCGTGCCGAGGGCGTTGCCGGCGGCTCTGCTGGAAGGGCTTTGCTGGGACGCGCAGGGCCGGCGGTATCAAAGCTTCGATGATTTGTGCGACTACGCCGTGCGCGTTGCGGGGGCGGTCGGCGCCATCATGTCGGTGCTGATGGGCGCGCGCTCGCCCTCGGCGATCGCGCGGGCAAGCGATCTTGGCGTCGCCATGCAATTCACGAACATCGCCCGCGACGTGGGCGAGGATGCAAGGGCGGGACGGATATACATCCCCTATGACTGGCTTACCGAGGCGGGGCTCGACGTGGAGCCCTGGCTCTCGGCGCCGGCGCCGAACGAAGCTGTCCGCACCGCGACGAAACGCCTGCTGGACGTGGCGGCGGACTATTACGCCCGCGGACTTTCCGGCATCGCCCTGTTGCCGGGCAGTTGCCGCGCCAGCATTGTCGCGGCCGCGCATATCTATGCGGATATCGGCGCGGTGATTGCGGCGCACGGCTATGATTCGATAACCCGCCGCGCAACCACGTCAGGCGGTCGAAAGCTCGTTCTGTTGCTGGAGGCGCTGACGGCGCCGACGCCTGATGCGGCGGTCCGCGACGCGCCGCCCCTGCCGGCGGCGCGGTTCCTCGTCGACGCCGTTGATGCGCAACCCGGCCGTCTGCGGGCGGCGGCGCAGGACGATTCCTTCGGCGCCGTGATCGACTTGTTCATGCGACTTGAAAAACGCGACCGCACGGTGGCGGATATCGCGCGTTAGGGGAGGGTTGCGGGCCTTTCATGCGCCGCGCCGCCTTTGTTTCCCCCGCCGTCATCGCCTATAGTCGAAGGGCGGAGGTGGCGGAGCCCATGGCGAACTCAATTGCGCTGATTGAACTTCTGGTCTTGCATGGCGCCCTGATCGGGTGGGCCGTCTGGGAGTACCGCAAGACCGACGCTCTCCACAAGAAAACGCTGGAGGAGGAGCGGGCGCGACGGACCGGCGAGCGCGCGGATTAAAGGCGCGGCATGCGGAAAGGCAGCAGGGCCTTGACGATCGGCGAGCGGAGCCGGTTCCCCGAAAAAGTTTCGTGCACGGCCATGCGTTCGGCCCCGAACAGCCGCTGGGCGATGAGCGAGCGGCTGTAAAACGGGGTGTCTTCGAATGTCTTCAGGACGGCGAGACGGTCGCGGGCTTCGGATCGCGTGCGGCGTTCGATGCGCCAGACGGGAGTCGGCGCAATCATGTGCTCCGCTGGCGGATCGAACGGTTCGGCGTCGCCGTTGCCGGTAAACCGCAGGGCGAGCGAGCGCGCCGGCCCGTTCCGTGGGTCGGTGTTGTAAAGAATCGCGGTCTCTCCGCGCCCAAGATGAGCGCGGGACCAGTCCCAATAGGAAAAAGCCTGCTCCAGCGGTTCGTCGCCGTCATTCGTATCGACATAGCCTTCGCCGCGCCAGGCGAGAGCGGGCGAGGAAAATTCCGCCTCCACTTGGGCGGACGGGGCGAGGGGCCGCCAGCGATGGCGACCGCCCGCATCGATGGAAAAGACGTCGCGGCCAAGCGCCGGCAGGTGAAGGCGGATGACGCCCTTGAGCCGGCGCGGAACCGGCGCCGTCCACTCATCGATCTCGATCGTGAGCGTGTCGCCGTCGATTGTCAGCGCGCTTGGCCCGATGCGCAGCCGCGCCGGTTCGGTTTCGACATCCGCGCGGCGGCGTTCGGTCATCGCCCAGCGGCTGCCGCGCGGGCCGTAAAGGGCGACATTGACGGCGCAATGGTCGAGCGGCGCGCGCCGTCCCGCCCAGGCGTAATAGGGAGAAAAAACGCTGCCGATGAACGCGATAACCGTTAATCCGTATACGCCGTCATCGCTTAGCGCGTCCGCGTACCACCAGGCGTAGCCGCCGGGGGCGACGCCGCGGTCAAACCGCAATCCTTGAGCACCGCTCTCGCCGCCGCCTGCCCCGAGAGGGCCGCCATCGGCACGCCCGGCCCCGGATGCACGCTTCCCCCCGCCAGGTAGAGGCCCCGCAGCGTCGTTCGCACCCCCGGCCGCTGGAACGACGCCCGCCAGCCGTGGCTCGCCATGCCGTAGATCGCGCCCCCGGTCCCCGGAAACCGTTCCGCGAAATCGTTCGGGGTCGCCGCGCGTTTGTGATCCGGCGGCGCGGCGATCGTCAGGCCGCATTGGCGCAGATGCGCGTTCATCCGCTCTTCGCATTGGTCGATCTCCTGTTCGGTAAAGACATGGGCGTCGCCGATCGCCGGCGCGTTGACGAGGCAGAACAGCCTTTCCGCGTCGCCGCCCGGCGACGTTCCGCCCTGTCGCCCGTCCTCTTGCCGGTCCGGGGCGAAGATATAGGTCGTGGGCGTGGGCGCCATTGATTTGCGCCGGAAGACGCAATCGAATTCCTCACGGTAATCGTCCGAGAAAAACACATTGTGTACGGACAGGTCGAAACCGGACGCCGCGCCCAGCATGGTCCAGGTCATCGCCGATTGCGAGCGCTGCGCGTGGCGCGCGGCGGGCGGGACCGCGTCCGCGACGGCGCGCCCGAAACCGCCATTCGCCACCGCGGCCGCGTCGCCATTGACGATGACCGCGTCGGCGTCGACGCGCGCGCCCGATTGCAGCACCACGCCGCGCGCCCGGCCCTGATGGGCGATGATCTCCTCCACATGGGCGTCATAGGTCGTCTCGACGCCGTTATCGCGCGCGACGGTTTCAAGCGCGCGGGCGAGGGCGGCCATGCCGCCGTCCAGCGTCCACACGCCGCTCTGTTCCACATGGGCGATCAGCGCCAGCGTCGCCGGCGCATCGAACGGCGACGAGCCGCAATAGGTAGCATAACGGGCGAACAGTTGCCGCAGCCGGGGGTCGCGAAACTGTTTGGACAGGGCTTTCCACATGGATGAGAACGGCTGAACATTGCCCAGGGCCAGCGGATTCGCGCCCTTCAGGAGGCCGACCATGTCCGGCCTGTCGCTCAGGAGAAACGGATCGCGCAGGGTTTCGTACATCTCCTTCGTCCGGCGCAGGAAACTGCGATAGCGCTCGGCCTCCGCGCGCCCGGCGAAATCCGCGATCGCCGCCGCCGATCGCTCTTCGTCGCGATAAAGATCAAGCCTCGATCCGTCGCGCCAGCCGTGCCGCGCCAGCCTGTTCAGCATGGACAGGGACACATGATCGTCAAAGCGCGCGCCCGCTTTCTCGAACAGCGCGTCGAACACCCAGCGCATCGTGAAGACCGTCGGGCCGGAATCGATGCGGGCGTCGCCGATGGCGGTCTGACTGACCTTGCCGCCCGGCGCCGCGGCCCGTTCGAACAGGCGCACCTCGCAATGCCGCGACAGGGCGACGGCGGCGGCGAGCCCGCCCATGCCGGCGCCGATGACGGCCACTCGTGGTTTTTGCGTCTGCGCCATCGGCTAGTCCTTGCCCGTTTCCTTGTCCGTTCGTCGCCCGATAAGTGTCAATATAAATTGACATTATAAAATGACTAGCTAGCATGACAAAAAAAGGAGAGCGCGTATGGACACCGACGCTTTCATCGAGCGCGCGCTGGAGCGCGCCGTTTGCGCCGCCGACCGCGGCGCGGCGCCGCCGAAACTGATCGCCGCCATCCGCCACGCGCTTTTTCCCGGCGGCGCGCGCGTGCGCCCGCAGCTCTGCCTGGCGGTGGCGCACGCCTGCGGGGCGAGAACGGACGACGACTTCCAGCCCGCCGTCGCGGCGGCTGCGGCGGTCGAGCTTCTGCATTGCGCTTCGCTGATCCATGACGACCTGCCCTGTTTCGACGCCGCCGAACTGCGGCGCGGAAAGCCGTCCGTGCATGTCGCCTATGGCGAAGCGCTGGCCGTGCTGGCCGGAGACGCCATGATCGTCATGGCGTTCGAAACGCTCTCGCGCGACTGCGCCGCGCCGTCGCGGCTCGGCGCCCTGACTGCGATCATCGCCGGCGCGGTGGGGCCCCCCTTCGGCATTGTCGCCGGCCAGGCGTGGGAGAGCGAGCCTGAAATCGAGTTGAGCCGGTATCATCGCTCCAAGACCGGGGCGATGTTCGTCGCCGCCGCGACCGCCGGCGCCGCCGCCATGGGGGCCGACAAGACGCCTTGGCGAGCCATGGGCGACCGGCTTGGCGAAGCTTACCAAATTGCCGACGACATTCGCGATTTCGTCATGGAGGAAAACGCGCTGGGCAAGCCCGCCGGACAGGATGCGGCGAATGCGCGGCCCAACGCGGTGGACACGCTGGGGCTGCGGGGCGCGTTCGATCAGCTGAACGAGCTGATTCGCGATGCGGCCGATTCCGTTCCCGACTGTGCGGGCGCAGACAATTTGCGGGAGCTGGTTTACGCGCAGGCGCGCCGGCTTGCGCCCAAGGACCTGATTCGCAGCCTTGCGTAGGACGGGCTGTCGCGCCATGGCGCGTCCGATGCGGCTTGGATGACAGGGGCGGCGTTCAACCGCGGGAGACCTTATGCGCTTGCCTGAGCGCTTTTACCGTTGGCGCAACCGGCTCCTGACCGACGCCGGGTTTCGGAAATGGGCCGCCTCGTTCCCGCTCACGCGGCCGATCGCGCGCGCCAAAGCGCGCGAGGTTTTCGATCTGTGCGCTGGGTTTGTCTATTCGCAGGTGCTGTACACCTGCGTGGCGCTGGATATTCTCAGGATCGTGCGCGACGCGCCCCTGGACGTCGAGACCCTGGCGGCGCGGATCGCGATGCCCGCGGACGGAACGGACAGGCTGGCGCGCGCGGCGGCTTCGTTGAAGCTGTTGCGGCGGCGCGCCGACGGGCGCTACGGTCTCGGCGAGCGCGGGGCGGCGCTGCTGGGCGCGCCGTCCGTCCTCGACATGATCAGCCATCATGCTGTTCTGTATGCTGATTTACAGGACCCGGCGGCGCTGTTGCGGCGGCGTTCCTCGGAAACGCAGCTCGCCGAATTCTGGCGATACGCCAGGGGCGAGGGCGCAAAGGCGCTGCAGACCGGAGACGTCGCGGCCTATTCCGACCTGATGGCCTCGACGCAGGCGTTCGTCGCCGAGGAAATACTCGATGCATATTCCTTTCGCGACTGCCGGCGCCTGCTGGACGTCGGCGGCGGGGCGGGGGCGTTTGTCCGCGCCGCCGGCGCGGCGGCGCCGCATCTTCACCTGATGGTGTTCGACTTGCCGGCGGTCGCCCGGATCGCCGAGGCGCGGCTCGCCGAGGCGGGATTCGGGGCTCGCGCAAGCTGTTTCGGCGGGGATTTCCTCCGCGATCCGTTGCCCGAGGGCGCCGATGTGATGACGCTGATCAGGGTGCTGCATGATCATGACGATGACGCCGTCGACGTGATTTTACGCGCTGCGCGCAAGGCCTTGCCGCAGGGCCGGCCGCTGCTGATCGCCGAGCCAATGGCCGAAACCCCCGGCGCGGAGGCGATGGGAGAGGCGTATTTCGGGCTTTACCTGTGGGCCATGGGCGCCGGGCGGCCGCGCTCTTCCCTGGAATTAAAGGCGTTTTTACAGCGCGCCGGCTTCCCGAAAGTCAAGAATGTTGCAACGCGACAACCCCTGCTGACCAGCTTGATCGTTGCAACATAAAGATAAATCACGAAAAAACGTCTTTTTAGATTGACAGATATGTGTGTCAATTTACTATGACACTTATGGATGCTTTGCTAGACGCCCCCCTGTCTCCTTCGGATGCGCTTCCCACCGCCCGCGCGGACGCCGCCGCCGGGCTCTCGGCGCAAGCGGTTGTGTTCGAAGGCGATAAACGGCTCGGCCTGCGGGAGCTGGAGCTGATAGAACCGCATGCGGATGATATTGTCGTCGACGTCGAATGGAGCGGCGTCAGCACCGGCACGGAAAGGCTGTTGTGGTCCGGCGACATGCCTCCCTTTCCAGGCATGGGCTATCCGTTGGTGCCCGGCTACGAGGCGATCGGCCGCGTCGCGCGCGCCGACGTCCGCCCGGCGCTGCTCGGTCGGCGCGTCTTCGTTCCCGGGTCTCATGGATTTAAAAACGCGAAGGGCCTTTTCGGCGCTTCCGCTGCGCGCGTGGTCGTCCCCGCCGAAAGGGCGACGGTGATTGACGACGGTCTCGGCGAGGGCGGCGTCCTGCTGGCGCTGGCGGCGACCGCCTATCATGCGATGGCCGGCGCCGACGCGCCGGACCTGATCGTCGGGCATGGCGTGCTCGGCCGGCTGCTCGCGCGAATCGCCATCGCCGTCGGCGCGCAACCTCCCGTGGTCTGGGAGATCGACCCCGAACGGGCGGACGGCGACGGTTATGCGGTGATCGATCCGGAATGCGACGGGCGCTCGGATTACCGCTCGATTTACGATGTCAGCGGCGACGCCTCCATCATCGACAGGCTGGTCGCGCATATGGCGCGCGGCGGCGAAATCGTTCTGGCGGGCTTTTACACAACGCCGCTGTCTTTCACCTTTCCGCCGGCCTTCATGAAGGAGGCGCGGCTGCGCGTCGCTGCGGAATGGGCGCCGTCTGATCTGGAGCGCGTCCTGGCGCTGCTCGACGACGGCGCTTTGTCCTTCGACGGACTGATTACTCATCGTTGCGCGGCGCGCGACGCCCCGGAGGCGTACCGCACTGCGTTTGAAGACTCCGCTTGTCTCAAAATGGTTCTCGATTGGAGGGAAATGCATGACGGACGCCTATGACGGGGAAGAATTCAACGGCCGCCCAGGCGGCGATCACGGCATGCGCGATGCGTTGCGCGCGGAGGCTGCTGTAGAGCCGGACGCGCCGTCGACCGCCCCCCCGACCAAGGAAACGCAGATTATCGCGATCTACGGCAAGGGCGGCATCGGCAAGAGCTTCACTCTCGCCAATCTCAGCTACATGATGGCGCAGCAGGGCAAGAAGGTCCTGCTCATCGGCTGCGACCCCAAGAGCGACACCACCTCGCTTCTGTTTCAGGGGCGCGCCTGTCCGACCATCATCGAGACGTCCAGCCGCAAGAAAGAGGCCGGCGAGGAGGTCGAGATCGGCGACGTCTGCTTCAAGCGGGACGGCGTTTTCGCCATGGAGCTCGGCGGGCCGGAGGTGGGCCGCGGCTGTGGCGGCCGGGGCATCATTCACGGCTTCGAACTGCTTGAAAAACTCGGCTTCCATGACTGGGACTTCGATTATGTCCTGCTCGATTTCCTCGGCGACGTCGTGTGCGGCGGGTTCGGCCTGCCGATTGCGCGCGACATGTGCCAGAAGGTGATCGTCGTCGGCTCCAACGACCTGCAATCGCTATACGTCGCCAACAATGTGTGCTCGGCGGTGGAGTATTTCCGCAAGCTGGGCGGCAATGTCGGCGTCGCGGGCATGGTCGTGAACAAGGACGACGGCACCGGCGAGGCGCATAATTTCGCAAAGGCGGTCGGCATTCCAATTCTCTCGGCGATCCCGGCCGACGAGGACATCCGGCGCAAAAGCGCGAACTACCAGATTGTCGGCAAGCCGGACAGTCAGTGGGGGCCGCTTTTCGAGGCGCTTGGCGTAAATGTCGCCGAGGCGCCGCCGGTTCGGCCGACGCCGCTGTCCCATGACGATCTTCTTGGTCTTTTCAAGGCGGAGGAAACCGGCGCCGGGTTCGACCTTGAGCCGGCGACGCAGGCGGATATGTGCGGCAAAAACGCCGTTGAGAAGCCTTCCCTAGAGGTCATTTACGAGACGGTGTGAGCGGCGATGAGCAAGCAGGACGATATTCTGTTGGACCACGGCGTATCCGGAAACGATCACGTCGGCGAGGTCGTTTATGACGACGCCGGGGCTGCTCCGGTCACGCTCGGCGAGGTTGCCGGCGGCGACGCGGCGCAAAGGCCGGCGACTGAAGAGCATGCGACTGAGGGATCCGGCGACGGCATGGGCTGTCACGCCGGGGCGGACGAAATGCGCCGCGCCGCGGAAAAGGCCGGAAAAAGCGAGATCCTTGCGCAATACGCCAAGGACTATCCGCAAGGGCCGCACGACCAGCCGCAGAGCATGTGTCCCGCTTTCGGGTCCCTGCGGGTGGGGCTGCGCATGAAGCGCACGGCGACCATCCTGTCCGGCTCCGCCTGCTGCGTATACGGATTGACCTTCACGTCGCATTTTTACGGCGCCAAGCGCAGCGTCGGCTACGTGCCGTTCAACTCCGAAACCCTGGTCACCGGCAAGCTGTTCGAGGACATCAAGGAGGCGGTTGAAAAAACCGCCGACCCCGACAAGTACGACGCGATCGTCGTCACCAATCTGTGCGTGCCGACGGCGTCCGGCGTTCCCTTGCGCCTGTTGCCGAAAGAAATCAACGGGGTGCGGATTATCGGCATCGACGTGCCGGGCTTCGGCGTGCCGACTCATGCGGAAGCCAAGGATATTCTCGCCGGGGCGATGCTCAACTACGCCCGGCGCGAAGCCGAGGAAGGGCCGGTGCAGCGCGCGGCGAGCGACCGCGCCGATTTGCCCAAGGTCACGATGCTCGGGGAAATGTTTCCCGCCGATCCGATCGGCATCGGACAGATGCTGGCGCCGATGGGCCTTGCCGCCGGCCCGGTCGCGCCGACCCGCGAATGGCGCGAACTGTACGCCGCCCTCGACGGCGCCGTCGTCGCCGCGATACATCCGTTCTACACCGCGTCCATACGCGAATTCGAGGCGGCGGGGCGCCCCGTCGTCGGCTCCGCGCCGGTGGGGCGCGACGGAACCGCCGCCTGGCTGGAGGCGATCGGAGAGGCCTGCGGCGTCGCCCGCGCGCAAATCGACGCCGCTAAGAACGCCAGCCTCGGCGCCATCGCCGGCGCCCTCGGCGCCTGTCCGGTCAAGGGCCGGATCACCTTGTCCGGCTATGAAGGCTCGGAGCTTCTGGTTGCCCGACTGCTCATCGAAAGCGGCGCCGACGTGCGGTATGTCGGCACGGCCTGTCCGCGTACGAAGTGGTCGGACGGCGATCGTGAATGGCTGGAGGCCCATGGCGCGCAGGTGCAGTATCGCGCCTCCCTTGAACAGGACGTCGCGGCGATGGAAGAGTTCCAGCCCGATCTCGCCATCGGTACGACGCCGGTTGTGCAGAAGGCGAAGGAAAAAGCGACGCCCGCGCTCTATTTCACCAACCTCATTTCGGCGCGCCCGCTGATGGGCCCCGCCGGCGCCGGCTCCCTCGCGCAAGTGGTCAACGCCGCGATCAAGTCGAAATCGCGTTTTGACGAGATGCGCGCCTTCTTTGAAGGCGTCGGCGAGGGCGACAAGGCCGGCGTGTGGGAAGACACGCCCGACATCCACGGCGATTTTCGCCGCAAGCAGCGGCGCAAGCTGGAGATCAAGGCCAAACGCGAAGCCAGCCTGGAGGAGCCTGTCGGATGCTAGTCCAGGATCATGACCGCGCTGGCGGCTATTGGGGTTCTGTATACGTCTTTACGGCGGTCAAGGGGCTTCAGGTGGTGATTGACGGGCCGGTCGGGTGCGAAAACCTGCCAGTGACGTCAGTTCTTCATTATACGGACGCCCTGCCGCCGCATGAATTGCCGATCGTGGTGACCGGGCTCGCCGAGGAAGAGTTGGGCCAGCACGGCACGGAAAACGCCATGAAGCGGGCGCGGGGCGTTCTCGACCCCGAGCTGCCGGCGGTGGTGGTCACCGGGTCGATCGCGGAGATGATCGGCGGCGGCGTAACGCCCGAGGGCGCCAATATTCAGCGTTTCCTGCCGCGCACTATCGATGAGGATCAGTGGCAAAGCGCCGACCGCGCGCTGTTGTGGCTCTGGACCGAATACGGACAAACCAAGGGCCGCGACCCGCGGCCGCGTAAGCGCGCGCCTGGCGAAAAGCCGAGGGTGAATATCATCGGCCCGTCCTATGGCATGTTCAACATGCCGTCCGACCTTGCGGAGATCCGCCGCCTGGTCGAGGGCCTCGGGGCGGAGGTCAACATGGCTTTCCCGCTCGGCGCCCATATCGAGGATACGCGGCGGTTGATCGACGCCGACGTCAATATCTGCATGTATCGCGAGTTCGGCCGCGCCCTGTGCGAGGCGCTCGGAAAACCGTACCTACAGGCGCCGGTCGGCCTGCATTCGACAACGCGGTTCCTCGAAACCCTGGGCGAACTTCTCGATCTCGATCCTGCGCCGTTCATCGAAAAGGAAAAGCACACGACCATTAAACCCTTGTGGGATTTGTGGCGGTCCGTGACGCAGGATTTCTTCGGCACGGCCAATGTCGGCATTGTCGCCAACGAAACCTATGCGCGTGGGCTGAGCAATTTCTTCGAGAACGATCTGGGCCTTCCCTGCGCGTTTACGTTCGCCCGTACTGCGGGCCGAAAACCCGATAACGATGCGGTGCGCGAGGCGATAGACGCACACAAACCGTTTATTGTTTTCGGCAGTTTTAACGAGCGCATGTATCTTCAGGAAAGCGGGGCGCGGTCGGTTTACATTCCCGCGTCTTTTCCGGGCGCGGTGATCCGTCGCCATACGGGTACGCCGTTTATGGGATACGCCGGCGCGACCTACATCGTACAGGAATTCTGCAACGGCCTTTTCGATGCGCTGTTCCACATCCTGCCGCTCGGCGCGGACATGGACAAGGCCGACGCGACGCCGGCGCGCCTGCACAAGCCTTTGCCCTGGCGCGAGGACGCCAGCCGCGCGCTGGACGAAATTGTCGAAACCTATCCCGTGCTGACGCGCATATCCGCGGCGAAAAAGCTCCGCGACTATGCGGAAAGCGAAGCTCGGCGCTGCGGCGAGGATGAGGTGACGGGGCCGCATGTCGAGGCGTGCCGCGACGCCGTCATGAAAGACAGGGCGGCGTGACCGTGTTTGAACAGCGTATCTTAAACAGTGATGTAGGCGTTTCATATTAGAGAGGCATGACTGATGGCGGTAACCACAATAACGAACGATCACGATCACCGAAGCAATGAAAGAGCGGAGTACAGAATTTATTTCGCCATTGCTTACCCGATCTTTTTGATGGCGGTCGTCATCGGCCGTCTCGCACCGGGCCGCCGCCGAAAGGTTTCTTACGGCGCGAAGGCGTCGGTTTTTCGGGAAACGTCGGACACGGTTTATAGCGCGCTGCCATGGGTTTTCTCGGGGCGTTGACGCTGTTTTCGCGCGGCGCGCCGCGCGGGCAAGAGCTTGGCGGCGTTTTGGCGCCGTCAGAAGACCCGGGTCGCAGGGGTTAAATGCGGCGAAGACCAGTGGTCGCAAAAACAAAGGAGGTAGACCTATGGCTAGTGATACGCCTGCGCGGTCTGAGTCGTTGTCGGGATTGACGCCGGCTGAGGCCCAGCAGTTTCATAAGCTCTTTATACAAAGCTTCTTGCTTTTCACGGCTGTCGCCGTGTTCGCCCATTTTTTGGTAGCGATTCTTTGGCGTTGGCCGTGGTTCCCGAATGAAGACGGAACCTATGGCTCTCTCGTCGAGGGCGTCAGCTATGCGGCGCTTCAGTTCAGCCAGTTCTTAGGATAGGAGACGGAACGTCATGTGGAGAATATGGCTTCTCTTTGATCCGAGACGGGCGCTGATAGCACTGTTTATCTTCCTGCTCGGTTTTGCGCTCTTCATGCATTTCATTATGCTGAGCACGGATCGCTTTAACTTCCTTGGCGGTTCGTCTGCGGACACCGCTTCCCTTTCGGCGCCGGTTTCAACTGAAATCCACCGGATGGTTTGACACGAAACGGCGTTCGAACCCCCTCTGAAGGCGCGGGGTTCGAACGCTCCACATCCCGCGCCCTGAACGCCGCTTCCGCAAAAGAGGCTGCGGCGCGAGGGCAAGTGAATTCATGCGCGTCGCAGCGTTAAGACCGCAACCGTCAAGACGAAAAAGGATGATCCCATGGCGTTGCTAAGCTTTGAGAGAAAGTACCGCGTACAGGGGGGGACCCTGATCGGCGGGGATCTTTTCGATTTCTGGGTGGGGCCTTTTTATGTCGGATTTTTCGGCGTCACCTCGGCGTTTTTCGCCGTCCTCGGAACGGCGTTTATCTTTTACGGCGCCGCGATCGGCGATACCTGGAACCCCTGGCTGATCAGCATTGACCCGCCCGACCTCAGTTACGGGCTGAGCCTCGCGCCGATGACCGAAGGCGGGCTGTGGCAGATCATCACGATTTGCGCTCACGGCGCGTTTATCTCCTGGGCGCTTAGAGAGGTGGAAATCTGCCGCAAGCTCGGTATCGGCTATCATGTGCCGATCGCGTTCAGTTTCGCCATCCTCGCCTATTCAACGCTGGTAGTGTTTCGCCCGCTGTTGATGGGCGCCTGGGGACACGGCTTCCCCTACGGCATTATGAGTCACCTCGACTGGGTTTCGAATATCGGTTATCAGTACGGAAATTTTCATTATAACCCGGCGCATATGGTCGCCATCACCTTCTTCTTCACGACGACCTTCGCCCTGGCGCTGCATGGCGGCGCGATCCTGTCGGCGGTCAATCCCGGTCGCGGCGAAAAGGTCAAGGATCCTGAACATGAAAACGCGTTTTTCAGGGATTTGATGGGCTATTCCATCGGCCCTCTCGGCATTCATCGCCTAGGGCTGTTCCTCGCGCTCAACGCCGGCCTGTGGAGTGCGATCTGCATCATCATCTCTGGCCCGCTTTACGAAGGTTCGTGGATCGAGTGGTGGGACGGTTGGAAGAACCTCCCGATTTGGAATTAACGGTTGAACATGAAAAGGATGTGGACCAATGGCTGATTATCAGAACATCCTGACCCAGGTGCAGGTGCGCGGTCATTACGACGCAGGCGTTGCATTGCCGGCCGGCGACGAGCCCCGCGAAAAGACCGGCGGTTTCAGTTACCTGCTCGGCAAGCTTGGCGATGCGCAGATCGGGCCGATCTACCTTGGCTGGACAGGGCTCGCCTCGATTTTCTGCGGCATCGTCGCGATTGAGATCATCGGGTTGAATATGTGGGCCAGCGTTGGCTGGGATCCCATCAAGTTTATCGGCCTGCTGCCTTGGCTGTCGCTGGACGCGCCGCTGCCGGAGCACGGGCTCAGCATTTTTCCGCCCCTTGACGAAGGCGGATGGTGGCTCATGGCCGGGTTCTTCCTGACTGCGTCCATCATTTTATGGTGGATACGGACCTATCGCCGGGCGCGTCAGCTCGGCATGGGAACGCATGTCGCCTGGGCCTTCGCCGCCGCCATCTGGCTTTATTTGGTGGTCGGCTTTATTCGCCCGGTCTTCATGGGCAGCTGGAGCGAGGCGGTGCCCTTCGGGATCTTCAGTCACCTCGACTGGACGAATAATTTCTCGCTCATCTACGGCAATCTTTTCTATAACCCGTTCCATATGCTGTCGATCGTATTCCTCTACGGATCGGTGCTTCTGTTCGCGATGCACGCCGCGACCATCCTTGCGGTGGGCCGTTACGGCGGCGATCGGGAAGTGGAGCAGATCGTTGACCGCGGCACCGCGTCGGAACGGGCCGCCTTGTTCTGGCGCTGGACCATGGGCTTTAACGCTTCCATGGAGTCCATTCACCGTTGGGCCTGGTGGTTCGCGATCCTCTGTCCACTGACAGGCGGCATCGGCATCCTGCTCACGGGAACGGTCGTCGACAACTGGTTCCTGTGGGGCGCTGAAAACGGCTTTGCACGGTTCTGACCTTTTCGAACAGCTGCGCAAGGCAAGGGATTTCTTTCTACCTGTACGCATGGACTTGCCGCTCCGGCTTTTCGCTGGAGCGGCTTTTTTATGTTAGGAACAACTCTTGCCGGCAACGGGGAGCTATTCGTGTGTGCGCTGTATGACGAGAATTGCTCTCGGGGCCTTCCTTTTTCGGCTTGAGACTTGTGTCAAGGGCCCTGGGTCGCTCTGGACATGCTTCGTTAGCTGACAGCCTGATCTCACAGGGCGTGGAGAGGTCGCGCGATAGGGGGCGTGGCATCAGCTTGCGACTGGCTAAGGGAGGTTTTCGGATTATAATTCCCGACATCAAAAAGGGAAATGTCAAGACGGCTATCGCGTCGCGCGCAGTCCCCTGTAGGGCTTAGTTTACCAGTTGGATATTGCACCACGGGCTGTTTAAAAAAGCCCGGCGCCTGCGGTACGTAAAGGCGCTAGCGCATCCGGATAGCGGAGCATGGAACGACAAAGGCGGCGGATGCTATGCCCGTTCGTCTGTCTGTATCGATAGACATTAAAATCTATCTTTATACAGTTTATTTCACAAAATTATGTTCAGCCAAGTATTCTGTCTCATGTAATCCGTCTTACGCCACCTGCCGGGCTAGCGCGCATTGCGACCATATCTCCGACAACGCATGCACCAGCCTGTCGATGTCCTCCATGCTGTGCACGGGAGAGGGGGTGATCCGGAGGCGTTCCGTTCCTTTCGGGACGGTCGGGTAATTGATGGGCTGCACGTAAATGCCGTGTACGGTCATCAGCCAGTCGCTGATCCATTTGCATTTTACCGGGTCGCCGACCATCACCGGTACGATATGGCTCGGATTGTCGAGGGTTGGGATCCCGATCTCGGCGAGGCGGCTGCGGACTTCGGCCACGCGCTCGCGTTGTTGCAGACGTTCCGCGTCGCTTTCCTTTAGATGCTTGATGCTGGCGAGCGCGCCGGCGGCGACGGCCGGGGGCAGCGCGGTCGTGAAGATGAAGCCCGAGGCGAAACTGCGGATGAAGTCGCAGAGCGCCGTCGACGCCGCAATGTAACCGCCAAGAACGCCGAAGGCCTTGCCCAGCGTGCCCTCGATGACGGTGAGGCGGTCCATGAGTCCTTCGCGTTCGGCGACGCCGCCGCCGCGCGGCCCGTAAAGGCCGACCGCGTGCACCTCGTCCAGATAGGTCATGGCGTTGTAGCGCTCGGCGAGGTCGCAGAACTCGGCGATGGGGGCGATGTCGCCATCCATGGAGTACACGGATTCGAATGCGATCAGTTTCGGCGCCTCAGGGTCGAGATCGCGCAGGCGTCGCTCGAGGTCGGCTGGATCGTTGTGCTTGAAGATATGTTTTTCGCATCGGCTGTGGCGAATCCCCTCGATCATCGAGGCGTGGTTCAACTCGTCCGACAGGGTGATGCAGCCGGGAATGCGCGCGCCGAGCGTGCCCAGCGCGGTCCAGTTCGAGACGTATCCGGAGGTAAACAGAAGCGCCGCTTCCTTGCCGTGGAGGTCCGCCAATTCCTCTTCGAGCAGCACGTGGTAATGGTTGGTGCCCGAAATATTGCGCGTGCCGCCCGCGCCGGCGCCGCAGCGTTCGATCGCTTCATGCATCGCTGTTGTCACTTTCGGATGCTGGCCCATGCCGAGATAATCGTTCGAGCACCACACCGTCACTTCGCCGGGACCCTCTGCGCCATGGAACGAAGCTCGGGGAAACGCGCCCGCCCGCCGTTCGATATCGGCGAAGACGCGGTAATTGCCCTCGTCTTTCAAGGCTTCCAGTCGATGTTGAAAAAACGATTCGTAGTTCATGGGTCCCTCCGTTGCGGCAGAGTTGTTTTACTGGCGACGCTTCGCGCCGCGGCTTGTGTTGACGTTCTTTTTAGGTCGAGAAATTGCGCCGGGCCTCCGGCGTCGTCGTTTCGGTTCCTCATCGCCCAGGCCCACAATGCGCCGTCCGGCAACGGAACGACAAGCGCCCAATGCTCCAGAACCGCAAGGCCGGCCAGCATCGCCAAGAGCAGGAATCCCGCCGAATGAAACGATCCGAGCGGCTCCAGCGAGGCGAGGTAGGCGAGACCGGCCGCCGCCGATGTGACGGTGAGGATGGCGACAGGGAAAAACGACGTCGCCGCCTTTCGGCCGAAATAGGATTTCAGATAGGCCATATGCGAGGGCAGGAAGCTGTCGGCGACATTGGGCGCGCCGAAAAACACCACCAGCTTGGCGCTGATCCGCATTCCCCACAACAGAAAAAACGTCCATGCGGCGAATTGGTTCGCCGCGCCCCAGCTCAGCGCCGCGATCAGGGCGGCGTGCACGGCGATGGCGATCTCGTGATGGATCACAGTTTGCGCCGAAGCGACGAAGCGGGACCATGTGGAAAGCCCTGCCGGGCAGGGGGTTTTGCGTGTTCCGCTGATAAAGCCGAGAAGGAACATGGTCTCGTGCCAGCCCCACAGGAGGACGCCGACCGTGAAGCCCGCGTAAGCGCCGGCGACGCTGACATCCTCCCGCAGCATCAACAGCGCGAATGTCGACAAGGCGAGCACGACGGCCGCGCCGGCGGCTGTCCACTTGAAGGTTCGCGCGTTGAGGCCGATGAGCCAGAGGATGACCCCCGTGCTCAGCCACCAGAACAACGCGGCGAAAACCAGCGGCGCAGCCAGATCATTCATATGCGACATTACCCATGTGCGGCGTCATCAAAGTGCGGGCCTATCGTCTATCGCGTCCTTTCGGATCCCCTTCATGCGCATCCGCGCGGCCGCGCCTACCAGACAGGCTGGAGGCGCGTTGTTTGCGGCAGCTCGTTTTTCTTCGTCGGCAGGAAGTACAGCCGCGCAAAGGTCGCCGCCGTCTTTAGCGCGAGACCGGCCCGTTTCAGCGGCGACAGAAGGCCGCCCTTCTGCTTTGCGTCTTCCATGGCGTCGGCGGTGCGGCGCAGGCTTTCCATCGCGCTGCGGAATTTCGGATTGTCGATATCCAGCTCGACCGGGAAAACCTGCCGCGCGATTTCGTTGCAGGTCTGGAAGACCTTGTAGTCGTACTCGGTCGGATCGAGCCCGAGCGCGTCGTGAAACGCCGGTCGGCGATGGTCGCGCACATACATTGTTGCGTACACCGCGAGCAGGAAGAACCGTATCCAGAGCTTGTTGGCGCCGGTCAGCAGTTTCGGATCGGCCCGCATCAGCAGGGCGAAGGCCTCGCCATGGCGGAACTCGTCATTGCACCACTCTTCGAACCATTTGAAAATCGGATGGAAGCGTTTGTCCGGATTGCGTTCCAGGTGACGGAAAATGGTGATGTAGCGGGCGTAGCCGATCTTTTCCGACAAATAGACGCTGTAGAAAATGAATTTCGGCTTGAAGAAGTGATACTTCTTCGTCTTGGTGAGGAAGCCGAGGTCGACGCCGATGCCGAAATCCTTCAGCACATGGTTGATGAAGCCGGCGTGGCGCGCCTCGTCGCGGCTCATATATTTGAACAGCGCCTTCATGTCCGGATTGTCCACCTGCTTGACGATCTCCTTGTAGAGAACGCAGCCGGAAAACTCCGCTGTCAGGGAGCTGACGAGAAAATCCACGAACTCCCGGCGCAGATCGGCGGGCAGTTTGTAAAGGATGTTTTCGAACTCGTCCGTGCGCTTGAAATGGCCCTTGTTGGGGTCCGCTTCCATCTCCGCGATCAACGGGTCCCACTCCTCGCGCACCAGGCTGACATCCATCTTGTCCATGGCCTCGAAATCGGTGGTGTAAAAGCGCGGGCTCAGGATCGTGTTTTCGCACGCCGCGTCATTGGTGTTGGAGATGTCGCCGTCGACCGGGACGTCGGATGCGGGCAGCGTGTGTACGTTCATTACAGTCTCCCTGAAGAAAAGCTGACTTCATAAAGTTCGGTAAGCTCGAAATACGCTTTCAGACGTATCAGGAGCTTTTCAAAAAACATCGCGCGCGTCACTGTCGCCTGCCGCCGCAGGACAAGGCTCTCGCCGAACGGGACGGAAATCGGCGCGCCGTGCACGACGATCCGGTCGCCGACGCTCGGTTCGACGCCGCCGTCCAATTCCACATGCGCTTCAAGCGTCTCGGTGTTGTGTTCGATCGTGATGGTGCAGGGTACGGTGAATTTCCGCGGCGATTGGTCCGCGCCGGCGACGGCGGTCATGGTGGTCATTGACGCTCTCCTTTTACGCTTAACAATTGGGCGAAATCCTGTTCGTTGTCGTCGCCGAAGGCTTCGAGGCCGATAGAGCGGCCGGTCACGGGGTCTTCGATGACGAGGCGTCCGTTGGCGAGGCGGTTGAGACGGAAGGCGTCTTCCGGCGCGCCGCCTTTCACGAGCCGGTCATGGGCGAGCGCCCTGAGGGCGACGCGCACGAACCCGCCGGTTTCCGGCTCGTAAAGCCAGATGCGCTCGCCTGCGTCATGGTCGTAGACTGAAACGCCGCCGTCGGGTTCGTCCCTGAACTGAAGGTTGAGGGTTTGCACCACCTCCGCCTGCGACGCTTCCGCAATGCCCGCGCCGGTCAGGCGGGCCGCGCCGGTGACAATGAGCGCGAACAGGACCAGCGACGCCGCGGCGAGCAGCATGGGCCGCGGAACGACAAGATCATGAGCGTGGGACATGGGACGCGCGTCTCCTTTACATCGCCGCGACGGCGTCGGCGGGCCGAGGGGCGACGTCGCCCTCAACGCGCGCGCCCTTGGCGGCGCTCTCGTCGGGCGGGGTCAGGCTGACCGCGCTCGGGGCGTTGGCCCTGATCGCCTCGCACAGAACGCCGGCGACGTCGGGCGCGTCGGGAATGGCGCGCAGCATTGGCTCTGAGCGGCCGAAACGGAACGGGCGCGCATGGGGCCACATGTGCAGATAGCCGACGCGCGAGCCGTCCGATATGGAAAGCGCGATGTCGCCCTTGCGCTTGCCGTGGGATTTCATGGCGACGCCGGCGATCTGGGCGAAGGGCGCGTTGACGTATTTGCGAATGGCGACGCCGTAGCGCAGGACGACCCGTTTCGTGGTGATTGTGTATATGGTGGAGCGCGCCATCAGCCAGGCAAGGATCATCAGCCCGCCGATGGCGAGGATCGCGGCTGCGGCGGACAGTGCGACCGCGCCGGGAACATCCGCGCTCGCGCCGCGTGCGGAGAGTTCCGCCGCCCGCCAGCCCGTCGCGATGAGGAAATAGCCGATGATGAAGCGGATGTGAAAGACATGCAGCCCAAGGGCGACGGCGTCGGGACGGCCCTGCCATATGATGCGCTCGCCTTCCGGGAGGTCGTCGGGCAGTCCCGGAACCGGCTCCGGGCTGCCATCTTCTTCATCGTGAAAGAGGCGGCTCATGTCACCGGCTCCGCGCGTTCAGGGGTCGCGTAGAGCTTGCCGCCGCCATAATAGCCGGCGATGCGGTCCTCTTCGAGACGGGTGACCGAATCCGGCGATTTGGTCGTCGGCGCGTGGGCGAAGTGTTCCGCCAGCACCGCTTCGACCTCGACCCGGTTGGCGCCGCGATTGACTTTCACAAAGGTCATCGGCACGAGCACGCGCTTTTTCATCGGCGCCTCGCCGGTCTCCACTTCGAGATAGCGGATCAGCGCTTCGGCGCGATCAACCCAGATGTCCGTCACCTTGCCGGCGGGTTTTTCGTCGCCGCCGTAAACGCTCATGCCGCGCGGGTCGGGGTCTCCCTTGGCGATCTCGAACCCGTCGCCGAGCCGTGCGGGCACGATCCGGTCGCGGCCGTCATTGGTGAGATCGGCGATGTCTTCTCGCTCGGCGAAGGATGCAGGCCCGACGCCGTCGCGCATCGGATCGCCCGTTGGGACGTAAGGCGCGCCCGGCCAGACGGCGGCGCGGGCCATAGCGTGCTTGCGCCGGTCGCGCTTGCCGTGCGGCACGGTGACGGTTCCGCGATCATGGGGCAGGGTGAAGGTTTTTTGCGGTGCGAACCAGAAGACGCCGGACGGTTCCTCCTTACCCGTTGTATCGGCTTCGAGGGGATAGCCCTCGCGCCTGTCCTCGCGACGCAGATAGAAGATCAGTCCAAAGAAAAATATAGTGAACGCCCACAGGCACACCGAGACCATGTCGAAGCCTCTGAAAAACTCGCCGTCAAAGATCATGACGCTTTCTCCTTGTTGAGCGAACTAGCCCGGGAACGCCGCCAGTCCGAATTTCTCCTGCTTTTCCCCATCGCCGGTCCGAACCGTTTTGGCGAGCGGGCCGATCGCCGCCAGGGCGGCGAACAGCAGCAGGATTTCCAGGTGATAAACAAAACCGTATCCGGCGGCCGGCGTTGAAAAAGCCGGGCCGAGGGCGCCCTGCGCCGCAAGCGCTGTGATGAGATCGCGCAGCGCGCCGCCAAGGGCGATCGCGACGCCGGCGGCAGTGGCCTGCACCGCGCCCCAGGCGCCCAGCGCGATGCCGCTGTCGGCGCCTTTCGCAAGCTCCATCACCGCCGTCAGGGTGCAGACGGAAAAGAGCCCGCCGCCGAGACCGATCAGCGCAACGCCGATCCTGAAGAGTAGCGGCGATTCTACCGGCGCGGCCGTGATGATGGCGGAAAACCCGACAATCCCGACCAGCGCGCCGAGGGCGGCGAGGCGGTGCGGCTCCGCTCCGCGAGTGAGGCGGCGCGCGGCGATGGCGAACCCGGCAAGGGCGCCGCCCGCGAAGATCGCGGTCAAAAGGGTTGTTTTGCCTACGGACAATAAGAGAATTTCGCCGCCATAAGGCTCGAGCAGGACATCCTGCATACTGAAGCCCGCCGAGCCGAGGCCGACGGCGACGAGGAGCCGCCTGGCGCGCGGGTCGCGGGTGAATTCGCGCCAGACGGTCCGGAACGGGATCTGGTCGCGGTCCATGGCGGTCAGCGCGGGGTTGCGCGGCTCCTGTTTCCAGAGCGCGACGATGTTGAGCGCCATGGTGACGACGGCCGCCCCTTGAATCACCTTGATCAGCTTGACTTGCGTGAAGTCCGACAGGAGGAGGCCGAAAATGACGGCGCTCACGCCCATGCCGACGAGCAGCATGATGTAAAGGAGCGCCACGACGCGGGGGCGGGCGTCCTCCGGCGCGATGTCGGTGGCGAGTGCAAGGCCCGCCGTTTGCGTGACATGGAGACCCGCGCCGACCATGAGGAAGGCGATGGCCGCGCAAATCTGGCCGATCAGGACCGCGTTATAGGACGGATCGGCGAGGATGATCAGCGCGAAAGGCATGATCGCGAGACCGCCGAACTGGAACATCGACCCGAACCAGATATAGGGCGTGCGGCGCCATCCGAGGACGGAGCGATGCATGTCCGATTTGTGCCCGATCAGCGCGCGGAAGGGGGCGAAGACCAGCGGCAGGGCGACCATCAGCGCCACCAGCCAGGCCGACACGCCAAGCTCGACGATCATGACCCGGTTGATCGTGCCTGTCAGGAGGACAAGGGCCATGCCGACGGAGACCTGAAACAGCGACAGGCGCAGCAGACGGCTGAGCGGCAGGGCGTCGCTCGCCGCGTCGGCGAAGGGCAGGAACCGCGTTCCGACCGTCGTCCACAGATGCGCCAGCTTTTCAGGCTGTTTCGTCATGCGCGGGCAAGCTCCATCGCCTGGGAAGTGTAAAAGCCGGACTGAATGCGCTCCGTACGCTGCGGGCTCCAGCCGGCCGGCAGGTTCGAGCCGGCCAGACGCTTGCGCAGGCTGCGTTCGCCGACGGGTTCGATCATCGGGGCGCGGTCGCCTTGGGGAAAGAGCTTGCCGACGGCGTGCATCACGCTCAGCAGCGGGGTTTTCGGCGCGAAGGTGAAAAGGACCGATGCGCTGGCGCGTCCGGCAAACGCTTCCAGAACGCGGGTGATGTCCGCCGCGCGGTAGTGGATAAGCGAATCCATGGCGACCACATGGTCGAAGTCGCCGAGCCCCTTGTCGAACATGTCGCCCGCGTGAAACTCAACCGACCCGGCAAGCTGTTCGTCCGCATACCGCGTCCGGGCGAGGTCGAGGAGGGTGCGCGAAAGGTCCACCCCGACCACATGCGCGCCGCGCCGCGCCGCCTCGATGGACAATTGTCCCGCGCCGCAGCCTGCGTCGAGCAGACGCCGGCCCGTCATGTCGTCCGGAAGCCAGCCGAGCAGCGTCGCGCGCATGGCGTCGCGGCCCGCGCGCACCGTGGCGCGCACGCCGCTGACCGGCGCGTCGGACGTCAGCTTAGCCCAGGCGTCGGCCGCCGTGCGGTCGAAATAGGTTTCAAGCCGTCCGCGCGTGCGGGCGTAGGTCGCAAGATCGGTCATCAGTCAAATCCCAGGAAGTCGAAGATTTCGCGGTCCTTCATCGGTTGCGCTTTCAACGGCTCGACGCCCGCCCAGAGATTGGCGGCGAGGCGCAGATACTCTTGCTGCACCGCTTCGAGTTCCGGCGTCGGGTCCATTTCGAACAGCGTCTGTTTTTTCAGGCGCGAGCGGCGAATGGCGTCGAGATCAGGAAAATGCGCCAGGCGCTGCATGCCCGTCGCTTCGTTGTAGCGGTCGATTTCATCCGTCCCCGCACTGCGGTTGGCGATCACGCCGCCCAGGCGAACGTCGTAGTTCTTGGCCTTGGCCTGGATCGCCGAGACGATGCGGTTCATGGCGAAGATCGAATCGAAGTCGTTCGCCGTGACGATGAGGCCGCGCTCGGCGTGTTGCAGGGGCGAGGCGAAACCGCCGCAGACGACGTCGCCAAGCACGTCGAAGATGACGACGTCGGTATCCTCAAGCAGGTGGTGTTCCTTCAGGAGCTTCACCGTCTGGCCTACCACATAGCCGCCGCAGCCCGTACCCGCGGGCGGCCCGCCCGCCTCGACGCACATGACGCCGTTATAGCCTTCGAAGACGAAGTCCTCCGTGCGCAGTTCCTCGGAATGGAAATCGACCGATTCCAGGACGTCGATCACCGTCGGCATCAGACGCTTGGTGAGGGTGAAGGTGGAATCGTGCTTCGGATCGCAACCGATCTGGAGAACGCGCTTGCCGAGCTTGGAAAACGCGACGGAGAGATTTGACGAGGTCGTCGACTTGCCGATCCCGCCCTTGCCGTAGACCGCGAACACCTTGGCGGTTTCGATCTGCACGGATGGATCGGGTTTGACTTGAACGCTGCCTTCGCCGTCGGGCGGCGCGCCGATGCGCGACGATTTCTCAACGCCGGGACGGTCAAGCTCAAGCAATGTCATCGTCTTTCCTCCAGTGTTTGCCGGGCGTCGTCAGGCCGCCGCGCCGGTCGGCGCGCCAATGCCTTCGATCCGGTCTTCGATGTCTTCGCCGGCGCGCTGCAGCGCTTCCAGGGTCTCCGGATCCGGCGTCCAGTATTGGCGGTCGCAGGCTTCAAGGAGACGGTTCGCCACTTTCGCGCAGGATTTCGGGTTCAACGCGCAGAGCCGTTCGCGCAGCTCCGTATCAAGAATGAATGTTTCCGTGAGGCGCTGATAGACCCAGGGGGCGACCTGGCCGGTGGTGGCCGACCAGCCCATTGTATTGGTGATCTGCGCCTCGATCTGACGCACGCCCTCATAACCGTGTTTCAGCATGCCCTCATACCATTTCGGATTGAGGGTGCGCGTGCGCGATTCCAGCGCCACCTGTTCGGACAGGGTGCGCACGACGCCGTCGCCGCGGGTCTGATCGCCGATATAGACCGGCGCATCCTCGCCCCTGGCGCGGCTGACGGCGCGGCCGATGCCGCCCAGCGTATCGAAATAGTGGTCGATGGTGGTCACGCCCAGTTCG
This sequence comes from Parvularcula sp. BBD 1991-13, assembly GCA_001657385.1. Classification (GTDB taxonomy): domain Bacteria; phylum Pseudomonadota; class Alphaproteobacteria; order Caulobacterales; family Parvularculaceae; genus Hyphococcus. The sequence continues at coordinate 150,606 of LYSZ01000005.1, forward strand.
ACCGATTCGAGATTCTGGTAGGCGAGATCGACATGACCGAAAATCTCGCCCAAGAGTTCTGGCTGCGCCGTCGGCGCGCCGGATGCGCCGTAAGCGAAGCATTTTCGCTTGGTGTAGGCGTCCGCCAGTTCGTCCTCGTCGTTCCAGCAGCCGGCGTCGACCAACTGGTTGACATTCGCGCCATAGGCGCCGTCGGCGTTGGAGAAAACGCGCAGCGCCGCTGTTTCGAGGTCGCAGCCATGCCGAGCCTGGTAGGCGAGCGCGTGCTTGCGCACAAAATTCATCTCGGCCGGTTCGTCGGCCGCCGCGGCCGCAAGGGCCGCTTCGGCGAGCATGCGCGTCTGCAACGGCAGGAGGTCGCGGAAAATGCCGGAGAGGGTCGCCACGACGTCGATCCGCGGGCGTGCGAGATCCTCCAGTGGGATCAGTTCCGCGCCGCAGAGCCGGCCATAGCCGTCGAATCGGGGCTTCGCGCCGAAAAGCGCCAGCGCCTGCGCAATCTGGGCGCCTTCGCTTTTGAGGTTGTCCGTACCCCAAAGAACGATGGCGACGGTTTCCGGCAGCGGCGCGCCGTCCGCCATGTGACGCGCGAGGAGAAGGTCCGCGCAGCGCCGCCCCTCGGCGACGGCGAACGCGCTCGGCAGGCGATAGGGGTCGAAGCCGTGAATGTTTCGCCCCGTGGGCAGGATGTCGGCGTTGTGGATGAGGTCGCCGCCGGCGACCGGCGCGATGAAGCCGCCGTCAAGGGCGTGGATGAGCGCTGGCAGTTCGTTGTCCGCCTGCAACTGCTGATTGACGTGCGACGCCGCTTCGAGGTCATGCAGGCGGTCCGTCAACCGATGGGCGCGCGCGGCCTCGGCGACGGCGGCGCCGTTGACGATGTCGGCCAGCGCCGCGCGCGGCAGCGGTTCGGCGCTTCCGCCGTCCTCGTGGCCGTAGGACATGGCGGCGAGCGTGTCGATGCGTTCCTCCGCATCCGGTGCTTCGCCCGCGACGTGCAATCCGTGCGGGATGAGGGTTTCCTCGATCTCGGCGAGCTTGCCGCGCAGACGGCCGACTTCGCGCTCCGCGTCGTCGCTCCATTGCGGTTCTGCCGCCGCGAGGTTCAGTGCGGCGGCTTCGGCCTGGATGAACTCGCCGAGCGCGCGGCGCTCCTTGCCGTCGCCGGGCGGCGTCCCGCGCCAGCGGTCGAGCGCCGATTTCAGTTCGCTGAGATCCTTGTAAAGCCCCGCATTCGTGATCGCCGGCGACAGATAGCTGACCGTCGTCGCCGCCGAGCGTCGCTTGGCCATCGCTGCCTCGGACGGGTTGTTGGCCGCGTAGAAATAGTAGTTCGGCACATCGCCGATCAGATAGTCGGACCAGCATTCGCCGGTCAGCCCCGTCTGCTTGCCGGGCATGAACTCCAGCGCGCCATGGGTGCCGAAATGCAGGACCGCGTCGGCGCCGAAATCCTCCCGCAGGTAACGGTAGAACGCGGCGAAAGCGTGGGTCGGCGCAAAGCTGTTTTCGAACAGAAGGCGCATCGGATCGCCTTCATAGCCAAAGGCGGGCTGCACGCCGACAAAAATGTTGCCGAATTCGGCGCCGAGAATATGGATCGTGCGGCCATCCGTTTGCTGACGGCCAGGCGCGGGGCCCCATTGGCGTTCGATGTGCGCAAGGCGCGTCTCGCGCCGGACATGCTCGTTCGCCGGTATGCGCGCATGGACATTGGCGTCCGCGCCGAACCGCGACGCATTGCCCTCAAGGAGGCGCGCGCGCAGCGCGGCGACCGAGTCGGGAACGTCCACCTTGTAACCGGCGGCGGCCAGCGCTTTCAGGGTGTTGTGCAATGATTCGTATACGGCGAGCCCCGCGGCGGTGCCGACGCCGCCCCCATTGGGCGGGAAGTTGAACAGTACGATGGCGAGCTTGCGCTCCGCGTCCTTCGCCCGGCGCAGTTTCACAAGTTTGTCGACCCGCGCGGCGAGCGCCTCCACCCGTTCCGCGCAAGCGATCATGGCCGGACCTTCGCCGTGGACGCGGCACCGGCGCTCGCAGCCTTCGCAATGGCCGCCGGCGCCGCCGGAGCGTCCGCCGAAAACAGTCGGCTCGATGGCGCCGTCCAGTTCCGGGATGGCGATCATGATCGTCGCTTCGACGGGCGACAGGCCGCTGTCGCTGCGCCGCCAGTCCTCAAGGGTCTGGAATTCGAGCGCATGGGCGGAGAGGTAGGGAATGTCGAGTTTGCCGAGGATTTTCGCCGCCGCGGCCGAGTCGTTATAGGCCGGTCCGCCGACGAGCGAAAACCCGGTCAGCGACACCATCGCATCGATCACCGGCGCGCCGTCCCTGATGAAGAATTTTTCAATCGCCGGCCGCGCGTCAAGGCCGCTCGCAAAGGCCGGAATAACGCGCAGCCCGCGCGCTTCCAGCGCCTCGATGGCGCCGTCGTAATGGCCGGTGTCGCCGGAAAGCACATAGGAGCGCATGATCAGAACGCCAACGGTCGGCTTTTTGCTGCGCGCAAGCGGCAGCTTCGCCGCCGTTTCGGCGATGACGGGGCTCATGCGCGGGTGATAGACGCCGACATCCGGGTATTCCACCGGCGCCGCCGGGGCCAGCGCGCCGCGCAGGCATTCCCGCGGACCGGCGGCATAGCGGTCGAGAAGATACTTCACCAGGTTGGCGATGTTGCCCTCCGACCCCGCGAGCACATATTGCAGGGTCAGGAAGTAAGCGCGCACATCCTGCGCCGTACCCGGAATGAACTTCAGCAGTTTCGGGAGATTGCGCAGCATCTTGAGCTGATGCGCGCCGGCGTTCGCCTTGTCTTTCGAACCCCGCAGACGCTTCAGGAGCGCAATCGGCCCCGATTGCGGCTTGTCCATGCGAAACCTGCCGAGGCGCGTCAACTTGACGATTTCCGCCGCGGAGAGACACCCGACCATGACGTCGCAGTGCTCGCGCCGCGCCTCCAGACTCGGCAGGATCGCCTTGATCTGGTCTTCCATGAACAGCATCGTCGCAACGACGACGTCGGCCGTCGCGATCGCGGCCTTGCAGCGCTCCAGCGCATTCGGGTCGCGCGACCAGTCAGCGGCCACGTGCAGCGAGAGATCGAGGCCGGGAAGGTCCTTGCGCAGGCTGACGCGGGCGCGGTCGACCGCGCCGGCGAGGTGGCTGTCCAGCGAAATCATCACCACCCGGATGGGGGCGTCATATGCCGCGCTGCGCTTACCGGCCATAATGGGCTTTCGCCTCGTAAAGGGTGTCCACGGTGATGGTGTCGAGCTTCTGCGCGGTCGCGTAGTTTTCCGTATTGCGCCGCGCCTTGCCGCGCACGAAGAACGGGATCTTTTTCAACTCCCGCTCTGCGTCCGGCGCCCAGGTCAGGACGTCCGTTTCTGCTTGAGCCGCGCCCGCTTCAGCCGGGTTGGCTTCAGCGTTGTCACTCGGCGTTTCGGGGGCTGCGCCCTCGGCGGTTTGCCGCGCCGCTTCCATGGTCGCTTTTGGGGCCGCTTCTGGGACCGCGCGCTCCCCGGCCGGCGCGCTCTCCGCCCGCGGCGCGTCCTGCTCGCGCGCGCCGCCATGGCCGCCGAGGTGAGACGGCCCCGCGCCGTCGTGAAATTCGAAATCCTCGCGGAACATGCCGAGCAGGTGTTCTTCAAGGCCCATCACAAGCGGGTGCACCCAGGTGTCGAACAGAACGCTCGCCCCTTCGAACCCCATCTGGGGCGAATAGCGGGCCGGAAAATCCTGCACATGCACCGGGGCGGAAATGACGGCGCAGGGCAGGCCGAGCCGCTTGGCGATATGGCGCTCCATCTGGGTGCCGAGCACGAGTTCCGGTTGCGCCTCGGCGATTTTCTCCTCGACCTCCAGGTAATCGTCCGTAATCAGCGGTTCAACGCCGTAACGGGCGGCCGCGGCGCGCACGTCGCGGGCGAATTCGCGGTTGTAGCAGCCAAGGCCCGCGATCTCGAACGCGAATTCTTCCACCGCCACGCGCGCCGCAGCGACCGCGTGGGTGGCGTCGCCGAAAATGAACACGCGCTTGCCGGTGAGGTAATTGGAATCGATCGACCGCGACCACCATGGAAAGTTCGACTGGGGCAGGTCTGCCGCATCCGGATCGATTCCCGCAAGCTGGGCGACTTCGGCGACGAAATCGCGCGTCGCGCCGATGCCGATGGGGACCGTTTGCGTGTAGGGCTGGCCGCATTCGCGTTTCAGCCAGCGCGCGGCCGCGTCGGCGATTTCCGGATACATGACGACGTTGAAATCTGCGGCGGCGAGCCGCGCGATGTCTTGCGGTCCCGCCCCCATGGGCGCGGTCGCATTGACGTCGACGCCAAGGGCGGCCATCAGTTTCGCGATTTCCGCAACGTCGTCGCGATGACGGAAGCCGAGAGCGGTCGGGCCGAGCAGGTTGCAGCTCGGACGGCCCGTGGCCGCCGACCGCTTTTCCGCGCCGCGGTCGACGAGGTTCCGCACCAGTTGGTAAAACGTCTCCGACGCGCCCCAATTTTCCTTGCGCTGATAAGACGGCAACTCCAGCGGGACCACCGGGACGGGCAGGGCGAGCGCCTTGGCGAGGCCGCCGGGGTCGTCCTGGATCAATTCCGCCGTACAGGACGCGCCGACCATCATGGCTTTCGGCTGGAACCGGTCATAAGCGTCGCGCGCCGCTTTCTTGAAGATTTCCGCCGTGTCCGAGCCCAGGTCGCGGGCTTCAAAGGTAGTGTAGGTGACCGGCGGGCGCTGGTCCCGCCGTTCGATCATCGTAAACAGAAGATCTGCATACGTATCGCCCTGCGGCGCATGCAGAACGTAATGAGTGTCTTTCATGCCCGTCGCCACGCGCATGGCGCCGACATGGGGCGGGCCTTCATATGTCCAAACCGTCAGTTGCATCAGATTTGCAGCCTCGTGCGTCGGATCAGGGGGCGCGCGAACAACTCGGCGAGGTCGCCGGCCTGCTCGTAGCCGTGGATGGGCGTAAAGACGAGTTCGATCGCCCACTTGGTGGTGAACCCTTCGGCCTCAAGCGGGTTCGCGAGGCCTAATCCGCATACGGTGATATCGGGCTTCGCCGCGCGGCAGCGGTCAAGCTGCTTGTCGACGTCCTGGCCTTCGCTCAGCCTGACGCCGTCCGGCAACAGGGAGAGTTCCTCCCGCAGGTGCGCGGCGTGAATGTAGGGCGCGCCGACTTCGGTCAGGCGCATGTCCAGTTCGGCGGACAAAAACCGCGCCAGCGGGATTTCAAGCTGCGAATCCGGAAAGAAGAAAACGCTTTTGTCCGACAGGGCTTCCCGGTAGCGCTGCAACGCTTTTGTCGCCCGGGCCCGCGGCGGCTCGACAACGGCGTTGAAGGTTGCGGCGTCAACGCCCCAGGCGTCCGCCGCGGCTTTCAGCCATGCGGTCGTACCCTCCACGCCGAACGGGAACGGCGCGGCGATGCGCCTCGCGCCGCGGTCTTCAAGGGCGCGGGCGGTGTCGTTGACGAAGGGTTGGGCCAACAGGTAGCGCGTGTTCGGACCCACCGGCGGCAGCCGATCGACCGTTCGCGCCGGCAGGAAATGCACCGGACCGACGCCAAGCGCTTCGAACAGGCGTCTGAACTGGTCCTCCACCACGTCGGCCAGGGCGCCGACCACCATCAGCGCGGGCGCGTCGGCGGCCGCGTCCTGCGGCAGTTCGGGAACCAGCGCGCCGAGACAGGCGTCCTCGCCCTGGGTGAACGTCGTCTCGATGCCGCTGCCGGAGTAGTTCAGGATACGCACATCCGGCGCATAGGTCTGGGACAGCCGCGCGGCGGCCCGGGACAGGTCGAGCTTGATGACTTCCGACGGGCAGGAGCCGACCAGAAACAGAAGCTTGATGTCCGGGCGGCGCTTCAGGAGCCGCTGGACCGTTTTGTCCAGCTCTTCGTTCGCGTCCGCGAGGCCGGCGAGGTCGCGTTCGTCGATCACGGCGGTTGCGAAACGGGGTTCGGCGAAAATCATCACGCCCGCCGCGGACTGCATCAAATGGGCGCAGGTGCGCGAGCCGACGATTAGGAAAAACGCGTCCTGCATTTTTCGGTGCAGCCAGACAATGCCGGTCAGGCCGCAGAAAACTTCCCGCTGGCCGCGTTCGCGCAGGGCGTTGACGCTGGCCCCGGTCTTCTGGGGCGCTTCGGCAAGAGAGGCGTGTTCGAACAGGGCGGTCATGCGGCGCTCCCGGCTTCGGGACGGGCTGCCTGGGGACGGGGCGCGTGTTCGTCGGGCGTGCTTTCCAGACGCGCGACCCGCAGCTTCCAGACATATTGTCCCGCGTTGACGACATAGGCGGCGTAGCCGGCGAGCGCGATCATCATCTGCGTGCGGGCGTCGCCGATATTCAGGAAAAGCGCCGCCAGATAGGCTGTGTGCAAGGCCAGCACGAGCATGGAAAGAACGTCTTCCCAGAAAAATGCGGGGGCGAACAGATATTGGCCGTATACGTCTTTTTCCCAGATGGCGCCGGTGATCATGATGGCGTAAAGGGCGAGGGTTTTGACGACGACCGACATGGCCGCCGCCGCCAGCCCGTCGCCCGTTTGAAGATAGGCGATCACCAGCCACAGGCTGACGAGGAAGATGACGAACTGGACCGGCGCCAGCACGCCCTGGACCAGGGTCCATTTGGACTCGTCCCGGCGCGCGCGTTGCTCCGGCGTGTAAAGCGCCCGTTTCGCGCCTGTTCCGCCCGCGCCCGTCCTGTTCGCGCTGGGCCTGTCCGTGTTGGGCCTGTCCGTGTTGGGCCTGTTCACGCTTGTCCCGGGCTTGTTCGCATCAAATTGCATCATTGATGGCCGCGTCTCTCAATGTTTTCAGCGCCTAACAGGGCGGCGCGGATCGACTGTAAAAAGAACTTTACGTCAAAATGAATTGACATTCCAGAGGGGAATGTAAAAAATCGGATCAAAGAAACGTCTCCCTTTTATCGGAAAAAGGTGTTAGCGTTTCTTTCGACATAATGTGCACCGTGTGCAAACTAGTATTGGGCTGACAGACGCCAAGTTATGCTGTCAGCGTGATTTGAACGGTTTTATTCGTTTCTTTGCATGTTGCGTCTGCGAAGGCTGGCTGGTTGGGTTTCTTGCCATAGATGCGGATCTTTTGAGTGACACGGCGTAATAGCTGCGCGATGCTTCCACGTGATTTTTTGGGGCTAAGCGTCCGGCGGGTGCGTTGCGTAGTCGCGCTTTGACCGCCCTTTCCGGAAAGGAAAGCGTATGACGGAGTTGAATCAGGGTTACGACCCTCACGGGCATGACGCTCGCGACCGTGACGAGGCGATTTCCGCATTTGTCTATCTCGGCGAAAAGCTGCGCTCGTTCTATCGCGGCGAAAAGCGAAAGATGCAGAGCGCCGCCGGGCGCGAAGACGGTTACGCTAAGGCCATGTTCCATACCATCGAGGGCGAAATCATTCCCCGGCTGATGCTTATTCACAAAGCCGGCGATTTGCCCGATGCGCCCCCGGCGCCGTCGGGCAGGGCGCTTTCCGAGGATGAAAGGGAGCAGTTCCTGAAGGCGATTCTCGCGGACAGTGCAAAGGACGCGTCGAGTTGCATACAAATCATGCTTGAGCGCGGCGTGTCGCGCGAGACGATATTTCTCGATCTCCTGAGCGGCGCGGCAAAGCGCCTGGGAGAGTTATGGGAAGAAGACAGATGCGACTTCACTGAAGTCACCATCGGCCTTTGCCGGCTACACCAGATCCTGCGGGCGCAAAGCCTGCTCTACGATGAGGGAACGGCGCGCCCGGACATCGCCGCGCCGAGCGTGTTGCTGACCAATGTGCGCGACGATCAGCACATTTTCGGCCTGGTGATTGTCTCGAAGTTTTTCGAAAAGGCCGGCTGGCGCGTCTGGGGCGCGCCGGGCGCCGCCCATGACGAAATCGTCAGCGTTCTGGAAAACAATTTTTTTGACGTGCTGGGGCTCTCGGTGTCAAGAGATCCAGACATCAAGGAGTTTGCGGACGATATCCGCCTTTACCGCGCGGCTTCCTGCAACCCTGATCTCAAGGTCCTGGTCGGCGGTCGTTTTTTCGCCGATGCGCCTGAGATTGCTGCGGAACTCGGCGCGGACATCGTGTCAACCGATGCGGAAACCGCGCCTGACACGTGTAAAAAGTTCCTTGTCACTTCCAGTTTACACTGCTAGGTGCTGATGGATTGATCAATTGTTGGTGCGCTAATGGACGCGGCTACTTCATCTGAAGACACTCTTGTCACGTTCAAGAACCCTAAGCGCTTTCTCGGTGATCTCGATCCCAAAACCACAGCCAAGGTAATCGAATCGGCGGCCGACATTGCGCTGATTGTCGATGGCGGCATCATTCGCGACATTGCGATCAGCAACGAGGAACTGCTCGACGAGGCGGCCGGCGTGTCGTGGCGCGGCAAGCCCTGGATCGAGACGGTGACGTCCGACAGCCGCACCAAGATCGAGGATATTCTGCACGGCGCCGCGGGCAAGAAACCGCGCTGGCGCCATATCAATCATGTCGCCTCGGGCCGGCGCGACCTGCCGGTCAAGTACATGGCCGTGCCGACGGCGAAGGCCGAACGCATTGTCGCTATCGGCCGCGACCTGCGCGGCGCAGCGACGATGCAGCAGCGGCTGATCGAGGCGCATCAGGACCTTGAACGCGATTATTTCCGGCTGCGCGAGGCCGAGGCGCGCTACAAGCTGCTGTTTGAGTCCGTGTCCGAAGCCGTCCTTGTCGTCAACGCCACGACGCTGCAGATTGAAGAGGCGAACCCCTCGGCCATCCGCGTGCTGGGCGTGTCGGCCTCGTCCCTGATCGGCGGGGAGTTTCCGGATCTGTTCCTGAAGAAATCGCGGCGCGTGATCGACGCGGCCATCGGCGAATCGCTTTCGGCCGGCATGGCGCGGGCCGAGGGCGTGATGCTGAAAAACAGCGGCAGCTGTTCTTTCGCGGCGTCGGCCTTTCGCCAGGAAAACGTCACCAGGCTGATCGTTCGGCTCATCGCCGCCGCGCCGGGCGCCGTGGCGATTGGCGACGAGCCTTCCCAGAGTCATATTCTCGGCCTCCTGGAGCAGCTTCCCGATGGTCTCGTCGTCGCCGGGCCGGACCTGCGCATCGTCGCGGCCAACCTTGCCTTCGTGGAGATGACGCATCTGGTGGGCCGCGGCCAGATTATCGGCGGGCGGCTGTCGGACTATCTCGGCCGGTCGCCGACCGATCTCAATGTGCTGGTCTCCAGCATGAAAAGCCACGGCGTCGTGCGGAATTTCAAGACAGTGCTGCGCGACCGGTTCGGCGTCGAGGAAGATGTCGAGGTTTCCGGCGTCGTCGCGCCGTTCCAGAATCAGACCGCATACGGTTTTTCCCTGCGCAATGTGACGCGGCGCCTGCAAGGGCGCGCGCGCATCAGCGACCAGTTGCCGAATTCGGTTGATCAGCTGACGGATCTTGTCGGGCGGGTGCCGCTGAAGGAAATCGTCCGCGAATCGACGGACCTGATCGAAAAGCTCTGCATCGAAGCGGCTCTTGAAATTACCCGGGACAACCGCGCCTCGGCGGCGGAAATGCTGGGCCTCAGCCGTCAGGGGCTGTACTCCAAGCTGCGGCGTTTCGGCATCGACGACCAGAGTTGACCGCGGCAAAACTGTCAGCGCAAATTTACACCGGGAGGCCGTCAATTTTATTTGACGAATAAATGTGTAAACTATAACTTACACATGTGTCTCGCTCGGAACTCATCCTGCAGCCGAAAGCGCTGCCTTCGCCGTCGGCGGTGCTTGAGCTCTTCAAGCCGATTACATGGTTTGCGCCCATGTGGGCTTTCGGCTGCGGCGTCGTTTCTTCCGGCGTCGCGCTGGGCGATCGTTGGCTTTATCTCGCCGGCGGCGTCATTCTCGCCGGGCCGCTGTCCTGCGCGGCGAGCCAGGCGGTCAACGACTGGTTCGACCGCCATGTGGACGCCATCAACGAGCCGAACCGGCCGATCCCGTCGGGACGCATTCCCGGCCGGTGGGGCCTTTATATCGCGATTTTCTGGACCGCCGCGTCCCTCGCGCTCGGCGCCGCGCTCGGCCAGTGGGCGTTCTGGGCGAGCGTGCTCGCGGCCGTCCTCGCCTGGGCCTACAGCGCGCCGCCGGCGCGGCTGAAGCTGAACGGCTGGTGGGGCAACGCCGCCGTCGGCGTTTCGTATGAAGGGATCGCCTGGTTCACCGGCGCGGCCGTCATGATCGGCGCGCTGCCGGGCGCTGAAATCATCGCGCTGGCCTTTCTCTACTCCATCGGCGCGCACGGCATCATGACCCTGAACGACTTCAAGGCGATCGAAGGCGACCGGGAAATGGGCGTGCGCTCGCTGCCGGTGCAATTGGGCCCGGCGCGCGCGGCGCGCTTCGCCTGCCTCGTCATGATCGCGCCGCAACTGGTCGTGATCGCCGGGCTCGCCGTATACGGACAATTTATTCATGCCGCAATCGTTACCGGATTGCTGGCCGCACAGCTCGTCCTGATGCGAGAATTCCTGAAAAGCCCGCGCGAAAAAGCGCCCTGGTACAACGCCACGGGAACGAGCCTTTACGTGCTCGGCATGCTGGCGAGCGCTTTCGCCGTCCGTTCCATCGAGGGAGGAGCTCTGTGACATCCGCGCCCGCATTCGCACCCGCGCCGACAACGCTCGGCTGGCTCGGCGTGGTCAGGCTTGGCCTCGTGCAGACCGCGCTTGGCGCGATCGTGATTTTGACTACGTCCACGCTTAATCGGGTCATGGTGGTCGAACTGGCGTTGCCGGCCATGCTGCCGGGCGCGCTGGTCGGCTGGCATTACGCGGTTCAGCTGTCCCGGCCGCGCTGGGGATACGGCGCCGACGTCAACGGGTCGCGCACGCCGTGGATCATCGGCGGGATGGCGACTCTCGCCGCGGGCGCCGTCGCGGCCGCAGGGGCGACGGCGCTGATGCAGAGCGCGCCGCTATACGGTCTCTTTGGGGCGGTGCTCGCGTTCTTCGCCATCGGCGTCGGCGTCGGCGCGTCGGGCACCAACCTGTTGGCGATGCTGGCGACGCATACCGCGCCCGCGCGCAAGGCGGCGGCGGCGGCGATCGTCTGGATCATGATGATTTTCGGCTTTGTGCTGACCGCCGGGATCGCCGGGCAGATGCTCGATCCCTTTACGATGTCGCGGTTGATCGCCGTTACATCGGTCGTGTCGATCCTTGCCGTGATCGTCACGGTTTTCGCGCTCTGGGGCGTCGAGCGAACGCGGCCGGACGGGGATGCGCCGCCGCGGCGCCGCGCGGACGCGATTTCGCATACGGATTTCAAGGCCGCGCTGGCCGAGGTCTGGCGCGAGCCGCAGGCGCGGCGCTTCACGGTCTTCGTGTTCGTCTCCATGCTCGCCTACAGCGCTCAGGATCTCATCCTGGAGCCTTTCGCCGGGCTTGTTTACGGCTACACCCCGGGGCAATCGACCAGCCTTGCGGGCGTGCAAAACGGCGGCGTTCTCATCGGCATGATCCTGACGGCGGTGATCGGATCCGCCGTCGGCAAGTCCCGCGCCGGCTTCATGCGCCGCTGGGCGACCGGCGGCTGCATCGCGTCCGCGGCTGCGCTCATGGTGCTCGCCGCCGGCGCCGTTGTGGGGCCGTCATGGCCGCTGAAGCCGAGCGTTTTCGCGCTGGGCGTCGCCAACGGCGCCTTTGCGGTCGCCGCCATCGGGTCGATGATGACGCTCGCCAGCGCCGGCCGGTCATCGCGCGAGGGCACCCGCATGGGGCTCTGGGGCGCGTCCCAGGCCGTCGCCTTCGGACTGGGCGGCTTCCTCGGCGCGGCGGCCGTCGACGCGACGCGCCAGATTTTCGCCTTGTCCGAGACGTCGCTTGCCTTCGCGGTTGTATTCGGCGCGGAGGGGCTCGCCTTTCTTGTCGCCGCTTGGCTTGCGGTCCGGGTGGGGCGCACCGACGCCGACGCCATGAAACTGCCGGCCATGCCGGCGGGCGAGGGGCTGCCGGCGGAATAGCCTTATACGGATGAACGCGCCGGCGCTCGTGGCGTGCGGACAATGCCGGGGGCATGCAGGATAAAACAAGGAGCCGTTCCATGACGCCTATGCAGAGAAGTGACCTGGAGACCTTTGACGCCGTCGTTGTCGGCGGCGGCCCGGCCGGGGCGACGGCGGCGCACGCGCTGGCGCAGCGCGGGCGTTCGGTCCTGTTGCTGGACAAGGCGGGACGCATCAAGCCCTGCGGCGGCGCCATCCCGCCGCGGCTCATTCGCGATTTCGACATACCGGAAGACCTGATCGTCGCCCGCGCCCAGTCCGCGCGCATGATCTCCCCCGCCGGGTGCGAGGTCGACATGCCGATCGAGGGCGGTTCCGTCGGCATGGTCGACCGCGAGCATTTCGACGAATGGTTGCGCGAACGCGCCGCCGCCGCCGGCGCCGTGCGCCGCAACGGCGTCTTCGCTGAGATCGAGCGCGACGCGGCGGGCGCGGCGGTCGTTTGCTATCGTCCGAACGGCGCGGACAAGACCGCGCCGGTGGAAAAGGTGCGCGCCCGCGCGGTGATCGGGGCCGACGGCGCGCGCTCCAAGGTTGCGCGCCAGTCCATGACCGGGGCGGACCGCGTCCCATGCGTGTTCGCCTATCACGAAGTTATTCAGTCCCCCGCCAACGACGAGGCGCCGACATTCGACGGCGCGCGCTGCGACATCTATTATCAGGGCCGTCTGTCACCTGACTTTTACGCCTGGGTGTTTCCCCACGGGCAAACCACCAGCGTCGGCGTCGGCAGCGCGCAAAAGGGGTTCTCGCTGAAAGGAGCGGTCGAGGACTTGCGCCGCGAGACCGGACTTGCGGCGACGGCGACCAGGCGCTGCGAAGGCGCGCCGATCCCGCTGAAACCGCTCAAGCGCTGGGACAACGGCAGGGACGTGATCCTCGCCGGGGACGCGGCGGGGTGCGTCGCGCCCGCTTCCGGCGAAGGCATTTACTACGCCATGCTCGGCGGAGCCTATGCGGCGGAGGGCGTGCAGGAATTTCTGGAGACCGGGAAAGCCAAGGCCCTGTCGGCCGTGCGCAGGCGCTATATGGCCGAGCACGGAAAAGTCTTTTTTATCCTCGGCGTCATGCAGCATTTCTGGTATCGTAACGACAAACGCCGCGAGCGTTTCGTGAATATCTGCAAAGACAAGGACGTGCAGAAGCTGACATGGGACGCCTATATGAACAAGCGCCTGGTGCGCGCAAAACCGGCGGCCCATATGCGCATCTTCTTCAAGGACCTTGCGCATCTGCTCGGCGTGGTCTCGCCCCAGCGTTAGTTTCCGACTTCTTTTCAGCGCTGGCCGGGGCGCGCCGCCGATGATGCGCAACCCTGTCGTCATCGCCGTTATGACCGCGCTTGCGGTGGCGTTGCTTGGCGGCGCCGTGACCGATGTCGGGCCGTGGTACGAAGGGCTGACGAAGCCCGCCCTGAACCCGCCGGACTGGCTCTTCGCGCCCGCCTGGACTCTGATTTACGCCCTCGCGGTCATCGCCGCGGTCAAGGGCTGGCGCGCGTCCAAGACCAGCCGCGACCGAGCGTTGCTGATCTCCCTGTTTTTCATCAACGCCGTCCTCAACGTGTTGTGGAGCTTTCTGTTTTTCAGCGCGAAACGCCCCGACTGGGCCATGGCGGAGGTCGTCACCCTGTGGCTGTCGGTCCTTGCCCTGATCATCTTCCTCGCCAGGTTTTCCCGCACGGCGAGCCTTGTTCTCGTTCCCTATCTTTTCTGGGTGGCGTTCGCTGCGTATCTCAACGCCGGGATCGTGCGGTTGAACGGCCCGTTCGGCTGATCTTCCGGCCTTGGCTTTGTTAAAGCCGGCAATCGCGATGCCGGACACCGCATCGCTTTCCTGCGCCAGGCGGCGCTGTTTTGCGTTCAACGGGAAGGCGGACCGGCCGGCGGGGTCCGTGCGGGGAACCGGCGTTGCGTTGATCGCGCCGCGCGGGCCGGCGGGTTTTTTTCGCCGCCGCGCCTCTGGATGTCTTTGTTCGGATCTGCAACTATCCCGCTTCGACGGCGATTGCGTGTGGAGAGAACGGCATGGCGGAGCCTTTGCTGGTTGCGGATATCGGCGGGACGAACGCCCGCTTTGCCTGCGCCGAGGAGCGCGACGGCCGGATCGTCGTGCGCGACGTGCAGCGGTTCCGGGCCGAGGATTTCGAAACCGTCGCCGACGCCGCTGACGCTTACCTCGAATCAATCGCCGATGCGCCAAGGCGCGCCTGTTTCGCGGCGGCGGGCTTTGTTCAGGACGGCAACGTCTCGTTCACCAATTCCCACTGGACGCTGCGCGCCCAGGAGGCGCGCCGGCTCCTGCGTCTCGACGCGTTTCTTGTCGTCAACGATTTCTACGCCATGGCCGCGGGCGTGTCGCATCTGACCGACGACGCCTTTATCGAGGTGAAGGCGGGGGCCGGCGACGCGCGCGCGCCGCGACTGGTGATCGGACCCGGCACCGGGCTGGGCCAGGCCCTGATCGTGCCCTCGGCCGCAGGGGAGATCATCGTCTCGACCGAGGGCGGTCACGTGTCGTTTGCGCCGTGTACGGACGAAGAATATGCGGTGTTGAAGTTCATCGCCCGCGAACACCCGCGGGTTTCCGTGGAGCGGCTCCTTTCCGGCCGCGGGCTCGTCAACATTCACCGCGCCCTGTGCTCGGTCGAGGGCGTCCTGCGCGCATCGCTGCGCGCCGATGAAATCACCGCCGCCGCCGCGGCGAGGGACGACCGGCTTCCGATCGCCGGCAGGGCGGTGGACATGTTCTGCGCGGTGCTGGGGTCCGTCGCCGCCGACGCGGTTCTTTCGACCGGCGCGCGGGGCGGGGTCGTTCTCGGCGGCGGGATCCTGCCGAAGATCCGCGATCTCTTCCTGGCGAGCCGGTTTGTCGAGCGCTTTCACGACAAGGGCCGCATGACCGGCTATGTCGAGGCGACGCCCGTCCGGCTGATCGTGCGCGACGACGCCGCGCTCTACGGCGCGGCGGCCGCCTTGCGCGGCCACGAATAGCCGTCAGCAGCGGCGCAGATCCAGGGTCGTCGGGAACGCCGGGGAGACCGGCGCTTCGCGCAGCGGATAGGCGCCGGGCGCGCTGGCGAAGGGCTGAAACCGGGACTGGCGCCGCCCGTCCGCTTCGAGGGCGTTGACCGGCTGCAATTCATAGTTCCGTCCGCCCGGATGAACCGCGTGGTAGGTGCAGCCGGCCACGGCCCGTCCGTGATCGAGGTCGTAGATGTCGAAGACCAAGGGTCCATGCGGCGGGACGGTCGGATGCAGGCAGGACGCTGGCAGCCAGGCGCGGAACCGGACGCCGGCGATCTTGCCGTCGCCGTTCCGAAGCTCGGTAAGCGGAACGCGCACGCCGTTGCAGGCGAGGGCGTATCGCTTTTCGTCAAGCCCGGTAATGCGCGCCTCCACCCGTTCAAGGGAGCTGTCGACGAAGCGCGCCGTCCCGCCGGCGACGCCTTCCTCGCCCAGCACGTGCCACGGTTCCAGCGCCGTGCGCAGCTCCAGCGTCGCCTCGCCGGCGTGCAGGACGCCGAGCAGGGGAAACCGGAATTCGTGCTGGGCGTCGAACCACGCGGGATCGAGCCTTACGCCGGTCCCCCGCGAGACCTCCGCCAGCACCGCGTTGAAATCCTGGCGCAGGAAATAGGGCAGCATGAAGCGGTCGTTAAGCGCCGTGCCGAAGGGCTCAAGGGCGCCGGCGTAGGGCGCCTTCCAGAACCAGGCGATCAGGGAACGGAGCACCAGTTGCTGAGCAAGGTTCATGCGCGGATGCGGCGGCATCTCGAAGGCGCGGAACTCGACAAGACCGAGGCGGCCCGTCGGTCCGTCCGGCGAATAGAGCTTGTCGATGCAGATTTCCGCGCGATGGGTGTTCCCGGTCGCGTCGGTGAGAAGATGGCGGAAGATCCGGTCCACCAGCCAGGGCGGGCATTCCCCGCCGCCGGCGGTGAGGGGGGCGGGGATCTGCGCCAGCGCGATTTCCATCTCGTACAGCGTGTCCGTGCGGGCTTCGTCGATGCGCGGCGCCTGGCTCGTCGGGCCGATGAACAGGCCGGAGAAGAAATAGGAGAGGGACGGATGGTTCTGCCAGTAGCGGATCAGCGAGCCCAGGAGGTCCGGGCGGCGCAGGAACGGACTGTCCTGCGGCGTCGCGCCGCCGACGACGATATGCGCGCCGCCGCCGGAGCCGGTCGGGCGCCCGTCGATCATGAATTTCGAGGCTTCGAGCCCGCATTCCTTCGCGGCTTGGTACAGCGCTTCGGTGATCTCGACCTGCTCCGCCCAGGAACGGGACGGATGCACGTTGACCTCGATGACGCCGGGGTCGGGCGTGACCTTGATGACGTTGAGCCGCGGATCGGCCGGCGGCGGGTAGCCTTCGATGTGAACGGGCAGGCCGGTCTCTGCCGCCGCGTCTTCGATCGCGGCGACAAGGTCGACATATTCGTCGGCCGAGCGCACCGGCGGCAGGAAGACGCAAAGGACGCCGTCCCGCGGTTCGATCGCCAGGGCGGTGCGGATGCCCGGGCCGGCGCCGTAAAAGACCTCCCCCGGCGCGACATCCTGCATGGCGCCGTCCTGCGGCTGCGCCCCATCCCGCGGCGGCGCTTCGAACGGATCGCCCGCGTCCGCTGGCGGCGCGGTTCCGCAGGGATCGCCGCCGACGGGCCGTGGCTGGAAAACAGGCGTCCGCGCGGGCAGGGCGCCGCGCGCGGCGAAGGGGTCCAGCGGAATGACTTCCGGCCGGCGCGACGGGTCCACATAGGCGAGCGAGCCGAGCGGGAGCCGGAACCCGGACGGGCTGTCGCCGGGTTTGAGAAACAGGCGCCCGCGCCGGGTGCGCCAGCGCTCGCTCGCCCAGCGATAGGCGCGGCGCGTCTGGCTCGCCTTCGCCTGCTGCGCCTGCAACGGCAGGACATAGGCCGCCGCCACGTGCAGGCCGCGCTCGAACACGCGGGCGAGGCGCGCGCGTTCCTCCGGCTCCTCCAGCCTGTTGTTGACGGGATCGACATTCGGCGGCAGGTCCGCCTCGCGCAGGACATAGGCCGCCGGGTCTTCATACGCCGGGGCGGCGCACGCCCCATCGACGTCCAGATGCTCGCACAAGGCCGTCATCAGGGTTTGCGCGTCGGCGATCGTCGCGGCGTTGGCGCCGTCCTCCCGCGCGATCATGCCGGCGTCGTCCCACAGGGGCGCGCCGTCCTCGCGCCAGTAAAGGGCGAAGGCCCAGCGCGGCAACTGTTCGCCCGGATACCATTTGCCCTGGCCGTATTGCAGAACGCCCGTCGGCGCGAAACGTTCGCGCAGCTTACGGATCAATTTGTCGGCATAGGCCCTTTTGGTCGGCCCGACGGCGTCGATGTTCCATTCCGGCGCGTCGCGGTCGGACGAGGCGACGAAGGTCGGCTCCCCGCCCATGGTCAGGCGC
Source organism: Parvularcula sp. BBD 1991-13 (assembly GCA_001657385.1). Classification (GTDB taxonomy): domain Bacteria; phylum Pseudomonadota; class Alphaproteobacteria; order Caulobacterales; family Parvularculaceae; genus Hyphococcus. Next base: position 168,086 of record LYSZ01000005.1, read on the forward strand.
ACGTCCCCGCTTTCCAGCATGGCGTCGATGTCCTCGCCGGCGGCCCTGACCGCGCGCCACTGCGCGTCGCTGTGGGGCAGGGTGACGCGGGCGGATTCCTCGATGCGGGCAACCGACATCTCGAAGTCGAATGTCACCTCCGCCGGCCCGTGCGCGCCGGTGATCGCTGCGGCGGTCTGCGGCGCGGGGGTGGCCGCGAGCGGGATGTGGCCTTCCGCCGCGAACAGGCCCGAGGTCGGATCGAGCCCGATCCAGCCGGCGCCGGGGGCGTAGACTTCCGCCCAGGCGTGCAGGTCGGTGAAATCCTCTGCCGGGCCGGAGGGACCGTTGAGGGAGGGCTCGTCCGCCTTGAGCTGGATCAGGTAGCCGGAAACGAAACGCGCCGCGACGCCGAGCCGGCGCATCAGCGCCACGAGCAGCCAGGCCGTGTCGCGGCAGGAGCCGAGCGCTTTTTCGAGGGTTTCCTCCGGCGTCTGCACGCCGGGCTCCATCCGGGTCGTATAGGCGATCGCCTGTTCCAGGCGCTGATTGACGCCGACGAGAAAATCGTTGGTGCGCAGACCGTCCTCTTCGCCCTTGCGCCCCGCCTTGCTCAGCCATTCGGCCTGTTCGCGCGCGACAAGCCCCTCGAACAGCGGACCGCCGGGAACCGGTTCAAGATAGGGCGCAAGATCCTTCGCCGTGTCTTCGTCGTAGGAGAAAGGCGCAAAGGCGGCGTCGTCATCGAGGAAAAAGTCGAACGGGTTGATCGGGGAAAGATCCGCGACAAGGTCCACCGCCACTTCCAGCGCGTCGGTCCGTTCCGGAAAGACGAGCCGCGCCATGTAATTGCCGAACGGATCCTGTTGCCAATTGAGGAAATGATCCTTGGGCGTGATCTTCAGCCCATAGCTCTCGATCGGCGTGCGCGCATGCGGCGCGGGGCGCAGGCGCACCAGATGCGGGTGCAGCAGCACAGGCTTGTCGTAGCGGTATCGCGTGCGGTGGGTGAGCGCGACTTTCAGGGTCATGAAGCGTCTTTCTTTGGCCGGCCTTGGCTCAATCCTGCGAAAAAATTGCGCCATTTGCCATAATAATATTAAATATACCCATGTTGCGCCGTCACTGCGCGACGCTGGCGGGGTCGATGTTTGGGCCGGACAGGAAGGGCGCGCCTCTATATGGCTATAGATGATAATGTATAATGAAATGCTTGGGCTGACGCCGGCGGGCGCCGCGGGCGCGGACGGCGACATGCCGAGCGTCCAGCGCCAGCGGCAGGTCCAGTCTTCCGGAGACCAATCTTCTGGAGATCAGTCTTCTGGAAAACCGTCGTCAGACGATCCGTCGGCGGGAGAGGGCGCCGCGCCGTCAGCGGTGCGCGCGCCTTACGAACGCATCAACGCGTGGATCAACGAAACCGAGTCCGACGCGCTTGAGCAAAAACGTCTTGAAGCGGAGACCATTTTCCGCAAGGTCGGCATCACGTTCTGCGTGTACGACGAAGCGGGCGACCCGGAACGGCTGATCCCGTTCGACCTGATCCCGCGCGTGTTCAGCGCGGCGGAATGGGCGCATCTCTCCAAGGGCATCGAGCAGCGCGCCATCGCCCTGAACAGATTTATCTGGGATGTTTATCACGATGCGGAGATTCTCGAGGCCGGGATTGTGCCGCGCGATCTCGTTCTCGACAATCCCGCTTATCAGCCGTCGATGCGCGGCGTCGATCCGCCCGGCCGCGTGTACAGCCATATTGTCGGCATCGATATCGTCCGCACCGGCGACGATGAGTTCTACGTGCTTGAAGACAATTGCCGCACCCCGTCCGGCGTTTCCTACATGCTGGAAAACCGGGAAATCATGATGCGGCTCTTTCCGGACCTGTTCGAGGAAGAGGCCGTCGCTCCGGTCGAGCAGTATCCGGCGCTGCTGCGCAAGACCCTCGCCAGCGTCGCGCCGCCGCGCTGCGAAGGCAAGCCGACGATTGCGATCCTGACGCCGGGACCGTTCAACAGCGCGTTTTTCGAACACAGTTTCCTTGCGGACGAAATGGGCGCGCAGCTTGTGGAAGGCGCCGATCTTTACGTGGAAGACGGCCTTGTCTACATGCGCACGACCTGCGGCCCGAAACGCGTCGACGTGCTCTATCGCCGCATCGACGACGATTACATCGACCCGTTGCGCTTTCGGCCGGATTCGGTTCTGGGCGTGCCGGGGATCATCGACGCCTACGAGGCCGGCGGGGTCGCGCTTGTCAGCGCGCCGGGCGCGGGCATCGCCGACGACAAGGCGGTCTATACCTACGTGCCTGACATGATCCGGTTCTATCTCGGGGAGGAGCCGATCCTGCCCAACGTGCCCACCTGGAAATGCGCCGACAGCGAGGACCGCGCTTACGTCCTCGACCACCTCGACAAGCTGGTGGTGAAGGACGTACATGGATCGGGGGGGTACGGACTGTTGATCGGCCCCCACGCCAGCGAAGCTGAGCGCGGCGCGTTCGCCGAAAAAATAAAAGCCCGGCCCGCCGGTTATATCGCCCAGCCGACGTTGGCGCTCTCCTCCTGCCCGACGCTGGCGGGGGGCGAGATCGACGGACGGCACGTGGATTTGCGGCCCTTCGCGCTGGTGGGGGCGGGCCGCGACGGCATGGCGGTGTCGCTGACCCCCGGCGGGCTGACCCGCGTCGCCATGAAAAAGGGCTCGCTCGTGGTGAACTCAAGCCAGGGCGGGGGTGTTAAGGATACTTGGGTGTTGAGGCGTTAGGATGACGCAACGGGGCAACCGCACAGCGAAGGCGAAAAACCGATGACGTTGCTGAGCAGGACGGCGGAAAGTCTTTACTGGGTCGGCCGCTATGTGGAACGCGCGGAGAATATGGCGCGCCTTCTTGACACCGGCAAGCGCATGAGCGCCATTCCTGGCGACAGCGCGCACCAGTCCGAGTGGGAGCCGATCCTGGCCGCCGCCGGCGCGCGCCAGAGCTACGATGCGCTCTATCCGGAAATCAACCAGCGCAATGTCGTCGACTTTCTCGCCCACGCGCCGCAGAACGCCTCGTCGATCGCGTCCTGCATAGACCGTGCGCGGGATAACGCCCGCTCCATGCGCACGGCTTTCACGATCGAGATGTGGGAAGCGCTCAACGAGTTCTGGCTTGAGTTGCGCGCCCGCCCGCGGGTGGAGCCCGGCAGCGGGCGCCTCGCCCCGTTTCTCGACTGGGTCAAGCGCTCCTGCGCGCTGTTTCGCGGCGTTGCGGACTCCACCATGCTGCGAAACGATTCCTACGATTTCCTCCGTCTTGGCATGTTCATCGAACGGGCCGACTGCACCGCGCGCCTCCTGGACGTGAAGTACTACGCCCTGTTGAAGCCTGAAGACCCGGTCGCCGGCGGCGTCGACATTTATCAGTGGACGGTGGTGTTGCGGGCGACGTCCTCCCTTCGGGCCTATAACTGGGTTTACGGGGGCGGTTACGAAGCGGCCAACATCGTCGATTTTCTGATCCTGAACCCCTACAGTTCGCGCTCCCTGTCCTATTGCATGGAGAAGACGACCGAGCACCTTAACCGGCTTGCGCGGCTCTACGCCGAGCGTCACGACGCGCATGAGATCTGCGGCTCGATTTACGCCGAATTGACGGACAGTTCGATCGACTCCATTTTCCAGGGCGGACTGCACGAATTCCTGACCCGGTTCATTGCGCGCAACAACTGGCTGTCGGTCCAGATCGCGCGCGATTACTATTTCGCGCCGATGGCCGAGATCGCGGCGCCGGCCGCGTCTGACAAATCCGCGCAGGCGCCGTCCAACCCGCCGCCGGCGGAACAGAAAATCGAACTGAAGCAAGGCTTTGGCGAAGGCGAGGCGGCGGTGGAAAATCAGGACCGCGCGGCCGGTTGACCCCCGCGGCGCGCCGTCATTAAGTCGCGCCAAGCGTCGGCGGCCGGCCTCGCGATGGAGATCAGGACATGACATATTGCGTTGCGTTAAGGCTGAAAGCCGGTCTGGTGATGTTGTCGGACACCCGCACCAATGCGGGCGTGGACAACGTCTCGCGGTTCCGGAAGATGTTTACCTGGTCCGTGCCGGGCGAGCGCGCGGTGGCGATGATGACCGCGGGCAATCTCGCGGTGACCCAGTCGGTGATTTCCCAGCTTGAAGACGCCATCGCCGACCCGTCCCATGAGGGCGACACGGTGCTGAGCGCGCCGTCGATCTACCGGATCGCTGAAATCGTCGGCGGCCTGATGCAGGACGCGCAGCAAAAGTGGGGCGCGGGCGTGACCGCCATGAGCGAGTCCATTTACGCGACCATGCTCGTCGCGGGACAGCGCGCCGGCGGGCAGCCCCGGCTTTTCATGGTGTATTCGGCCGGCAACTTCATCGAGGCCACCGAGGACACCCCGTTCTTCCAGCTCGGGGAGTTCAAATACGGCAAGCCCATCATCGACCGCGTCATTACCTATGACTCCACGCTTGAAGATGGCCTTACCGCCTGCCTGTTGTCGATGGACTCAACCCTGCGGTCCAATCTTTCGGTCGGCATGCCGCTGGACCTTGCGATCGTGCCCGCCGACATTTTCGGCTTTTCCGAGAACCGGCGTATCGAGGCGGAGGACGCCAATTACCGCGCCATGAGCGATGCATGGTCGGCTTCCCTGCGCGAAGGCTTCATCAAGATGCGCGAAGCCCCGAAATGGTCCTGACCCCCGTGTTCGGCGGCCCCGTTCGGCGCCCCGCGCGGGCCGGGGTGCGCCGCGAAGACGAAGCGGGCTGAATGAGCTTTCTCGATCAATATGAAGGCGCTATCCGGCTCGGCGTTTTCGCGGGCGCGCTGGCGCTCATGATCGCGCTGGAGGCCGCGTTTCCCCGCAAATCCCGCGTTTCGTCCCGGTCGCGCCGATGGCTGACCAACGGCGCGTTCGTGCTCGTCGACGCCGTCGCGCTGCGGCTTGCGATGCCGGTGCTCGCGGTGGGGATGGCGGCCATCGCCGAGCGCAATGGCTGGGGGCTGTTCAACATGCTGGCGGCGCCGTCCTGGGCGGAGATTGCGCTCGCCTTTGTGCTGCTGGACATGCTGATCTACGCGCAGCATGTCGCGACGCACAGGATCCCGCTGCTCTGGCGTTTTCACAAGGTTCACCATGCGGACCGCGATATCGACGCGACGACGGGCGTGCGCTTTCATCCCGTGGAGATCGTGCTGTCCATGGCGTACAAGCTCGTTTGCGTCGCCGCGCTCGGCGCGCCCGTTCTGGCGGTGTTCGCGTTCGAAGTCGTGTTGAACGCCGCCGCGCTCTTCAACCACGCCAATCTCAGACTGCCCGACCGCGTCGACCGCGCGCTGCGGCGGCTTGTCGTGACCCCGGACATGCACCGCGTGCATCATTCCGTATACGCACGGGAGACCGACAGCAATTACGGGTTTTTCCTGTCGGTCTGGGATTATCTTTTCCGCACATATACCGCGCAGCCGCGCGACGGTCACGACGCCATGACCATCGGTCTCGGCGAGCACCAGGACGACGGGCCGGGCCGCCTCGGCTGGTCCTTATGGCTGCCGTTTCGGCGCATCCGCCAGGGCGGGCGATAGGCCCTGATCGGCGGCAGGCGCCAGCGCAAGGGTTGTGCGGGACGCTCATCCGCACGTGGACAAGCAGGCGTATTTGCAGGCATAAAGGATTTGTGTGGATAAACGGCAGGCCTTCAGGCTAGGCTTCCTCTGGCTGGCCGATTGCTTGCTGAACCGATCCCAGGGGGATCGCGGCTCGGGCGCGTCCAATGCAACAGAATGCTGAACGCAACGCTGATGGTCTCGGCATCGCCAAGGCGCTCGCCGCCGCGGCGCAGGAGCCGGTCCTCATTCTTGACCCCGGCCTTTCGGTCGTGTTCGCAAACCCGCCATTTCGCGACGCGTTCCCCCTCGCCTGCGCGGCAACGCAGGGGGTTCCGATCGCGAAGCTTGCGGGCGGCGAGCGGAACATGCCCGCCCTGTACGGCGCCTTGAAGGCGATGACCGCCGGCGGGAAAGGCTTTACGGCGCTGCGCGTTGAAAACGAGTGGCCGGCGCGCGCGAACGCCTCCGTGCTGATTAACGCCCGCCCGGCGCCGGGCCCGCGCTGTACGCTGATCATGCTTTCAATCAGGGACGTCGCGCCGCGTGATGAGATGGCGGTCAGGCTGGAGGAACAGAACGCCCGGCTCGATTCCGTTTTGCAGGCGGCGCAGCTCGGCATCGTGACCATTGACTGCGCCGGCATCGTCAAGTCCTTCAGCCGCGCGGCGGAAGCCATGCTCGGCTATCGCGCGGACGACATTCTCGGCAAAAACGTCAGTATACTGATGCCTAAGCCGCATAGCGCGAAGCATGACGGCTATATCGCCGCCTATCTGCGTACGGGAGAAAAAAAGGCCATCGGCAAGAGCATGGAGGTGCTGGCGCGCCGCAAGGACGGGGCGCTCATTCCGGTCGATCTGTCGATCGCCGAGGCGTCGTTCGATCACGACAGGGTTTTCAGCGGCGTCATGCGCGATCTTTCGCTTGAGAAGAAGCGCCAGGAAGAGCTTGTTCAGTGTCAGAAAATGGAAGCCATGGGACAGCTTACGGGCGGCGTCGCTCATGACTTCAATAATCTGTTGACGGTCATTCTCGGCAATCTGGAGCTGATCGAGAGCAGCAGAAGCGCAAAACACCAGGCCGCCTTTCTCAGGGACGCTAAAGAGGCGGTCAATATCGGCGCGGAGTTGACGCGCGGCCTGTTGGCGTTCGGACGGCGCCTGCCGCTTGAGCCGCAAAGCGTCGATGTCAACGAGTTCATCATCAAGATGATCAAGATCCTGAAGCGCACCATTTCGGAGTCGATTTCCGTCAGCGCGGTTCTTGGCAAAAACCTCTGGCAAACGGTGATCGACCCGGCGCAGCTTCAGAACGCCATACTCAACCTGGGGCTGAACGCCCGCGACGCCATGCCCGAGGGCGGGAAACTGATCATCGAGACAAGCTCGGTCAATCTTGATGCAGACTATGCGGCGATCCACCAGGATGTAACGCCGGGCGATTATGTCGCCGTATCCGTGACGGATACGGGACGCGGCATGACCCCGGACGTGACCAGGCGCGCCTTCGAACCGTTTTTCACGACCAAGGAGGCGGGCAAGGGCTCCGGTCTTGGGCTCAGCATGATCTATGGCTTTGTGAAACAGTCCGGCGGCCATGTCAGCATCTACAGCGATGCCGGTCATGGGGCGACGGTGACCATGTTTTTTCCGCGGTGCAACAGGGAACAGCCGGAAAAGAAGACGACGGACACGTCGCAAGGTTTTGCAAAGGGCGCCGGCGAACGGGTCCTGATCGTCGAGGACGATCCACGCGTTCTCACGGTTACGCGGCGCAGGCTGGAGGCGTTAGGCTACAGGGTTTGCGAGGCGGAAAACGGCGCGTCGGCCCTCGCCTATTTTGATGCAGGGGGAGAAGCGGACATTCTGTTTACGGATGTCATCATGCCGGGGGCGCTGAACGGTTTTGAGCTTGCGCAACGCGCGCGCGCCAGAAAGCCGGGGTTGAAAGTGCTTTTTACCTCCGGTTACGCTGAAGAGGCGTTGTCCATCGGCGGCGATGAGCGCATTCTGCGAAAGCCCTATGCGGCGAAAGCACTGGCGAAGGCGATCCGTGAGGTCCTTCGTGCGGCGGGCGAAAATCCTCGCTGACATGCTGAAAACATTCAGGATGGCACCGGCCGCGGTGACGCTTTTGTGAAAGGCCGCGGACTTGCGAATTGATGCGCGTCAACACGCGCCGATGCGCGCCGTCGTATCCTTACCGGCGCAGGGGGAGAAATGACCCTATCTGAGCGGCGCCCAGGCGCGCCGCCTGGGGGCGCCAACATATGACGAACCATAAACGCTTTTTGCGCCAGGCGGTCGCCGTGTTCGATTGTCGCCTGTCCTTAGAAAAGGCAAGAAAGCTTCTGATACGAAATTACGCACAGTATACGGAAAGCACGATCATGAAATGCCGCGGCGCCGCAGTGCGGCCAAAACCCGGCATGGCGGTTGTCGGCGCCATTGGCGAATCTGATTACGTGCTGGCGAGCATGGGCCGCCTGACGGCTTTCCTGATCCGCTCCGGCGGCGGCCCGCGGCGTCCGTTCGGCGCCTTGCTGAACGCAGTCCTGCCCGCGCGGCAGGGCGATTTCCTTGCTGCGCAGCTACAGGAAGGCGCCGTCGCGCTTTGGATCGATCTGACGGAATGCAACATAGACTTATTGGCCTACAGATCGCTTAAGGCGTATAGCGATTATCCCGTCGGCATTCATGATTTGCACGAACCGCCTACGGCGCAGGAGCGCGCGCCGTAGAACGCCGGCGACCCCGTCCTTCTCGGCGCCGCCGGCAACGCCCGGTAATTTGCCGGCCGGGAAAGCCGTTCAGCGGCGCGCGCCGTCATGGCGAGGTTGATGATCGAGCGTATAGGCCGCCGGCGCGACGCCGGTCGGACTGACCTGTTTGTGCACGAAGGGTTTTCGCGGCCGTGGAGATTTCCTTGCCTCGGCAAGCGGTTTTGAAGCCTTTTTGCGCGTCCCCGCGCACGCCTCGTCGAAGTCGACCAAAGCCTGCGCGGCGTAAATCCCGGCGGGACCGCGCGCCATCAACACGCCGCGCTGAAGGGCGAGTTTGATGGCGGCGCGGCTCACGCCCGCGCGGGCCGCGTCGTGGGCGTGAAGGCGGGCGCACGCTTCGCAGCGCGCGGAGACGCCGAGCGCCGCCCCGGTCAGGGCGCGCATGCCGGGAGAGCCGGGCGAGACTTTGCCGATGGAGGCCATGAGCATGGAAAAGGCGGCGCCGGCGTGGGGCGCCGTCGAGGACAGGATATCGAGATCCGCCATAATCTCCTTGGCGGCGGCGTTGAGATCGGTCATGGGGTTTCCTCATCATTGGTAGAAGGCGTATGGAACAACTCGGCGCGCATGTGGGAAACTGGAGCCGGCGTTTTGCCCGGCGCGCCTTCTCCCCGCAAACGGCGGGCGCCGCCGGTTCCAGTTCCGTCAATCCGGTCGCAGGCGCAGGCTACGCGCGCCCGCCGTCAAGCCGCGCCACGACGGCGTGCCGAGGCATGCACTTCGGGGCATGCGCCGGCCCCTTGATCCTGACAGTGAAAAACGGTGTACGATGTTTTCCCGACCGAACAGGCGTTACATATCACGATTGAAGCGCGCCATATTGACGATGGTCAATTTCCAGGAACTATTTTTCATTGAAAATAGGCTGATCGCAATGCAGTGAAAAGAGGGCGAGAATGAGTGTCTCAACAACCGGGTTTTCACCCAGACGAGCGGTATGCGTATTAATTCTCCTGTCAGGAGCGGCGTGTTCCGACCCGAAGTCCGGTCGCGGTTTTACCCTGCCCGAAGGCGAGGCCGAACGCGGCAAGGCGGTTTTCTCCGAGCTGGCTTGCTCAAGCTGTCACAGCGTTTCAGGGCATGAGGACCTGCGTCCCGAAGGCTTCGAGCCGGAAATGACAGTGGCGCTGGGCGGCGAAACCCCGCGCATCGCAACCTATGGCGAACTGGTGACGTCGGTCATCAATCCTTCGCACCGGCTGGCGAGGCGATATTCGATGGAAGCCGTTTCGGAAGACGGCGTCTCGAAAATGCGCAACTATAACGACGTCATGACCGTTGACCAACTGATCGATCTCGTCGCTTTCCTGCAGGCGCAATACGAGCTGAAGGACCCCGATCGGACATACTATTATCCTTACTACTGACCGCCCCCCCCCCGTTCCAACCGGGAAAGGCGCGCTCACGCCGCCTGTTCGCCGCCAGCGGCGGCGAGGGCCTTGCCGCCGCGGGTCATGGCGGCGCCGAGGCCGAACACGTAAGCGACGAACCAGACGAGGCCGCCGAGAATGGGGACGAGGCCTACAACGACGAACAGCGCGCCGCCGAGAAGCGTCCAGACGGTCCGTGCGGCCGGCCCAGGGGCGCCGGCGTCCTTCGACGCCAGCCGGCGGACCGACATGGCCGTGAAGTAGACCGCGACCGCGATGGCGACCGGCGCAACCGCCACATAGATCGCGGTGACCATCACCGCCAGCGGCGCGCCGATGACAGTGGCGAAAAGAGCGGCGATGACGACCGGCGCCGCCGCTGTGATCAAGAACCCGATCCCCAGGGTCGAGAGCGGTTTGTTGCGTATCATGTCCGATGCGCTGTTCATCAGTCCCGGGAGCGCAAGCGCGATCACGACCACAAGCACCGCAACGCCGACCAGGAAGATGAGGAAAAACGCCGCGGCGGCCGCCGCGGCCTGAATGCTCCAGCGTTCCATATCGGGGCCGGCAACCGGATCAAGCTCGATGATCTCTCCTTTAACGACCGCGCTCGGGTCCATCGCGAACGTCTTGGCGCGATAGCGCAGATCGCCGCCGATCGTCACGTTCGGACCGATACGGACGGTATCGCCGACAAGGCGCGCGTCGCCGGCAACGTCCGCGGCCACCGAGAGGCGCCCGGCGGCGGCGCGCAACTCGCCGTCGATCGGCGCCGCAACGGCGATGTCGCCCCCCGCCAGAATGGCCGAGCCGCCGACGGAAAAAGCGCGGGACAAGGTGAGGTCGCCGCCCGCCGCCACGACGTCGTCCGTGACGGTTCCGCTGATGAAATTCAGATCGCCGCCCGCCGCGATGACATCGTGAAAAGCAACATCCGTCATGGTGACGTCAGCGCCGGCGAGATGAATTTTGTCCGCCTGCACGCCGGTCATGTCGATGTCGCCGCCCGCCGCGAAGATGTCGTCCATTGATTTCACGGACAGGTTCAGATTGCCGGCGGCGAAGAAAGCGATGTCCTGGAGAACGCCTTCCGCGTTCACGTCCTCGTCGGCGGCGGTTTCGATCTGCGCGTGCAGAACGCCGGTCGCCAACAACAGGACGAACAATAGAAACAGGAAAAAAAGAATACGCAAAAAAGGGGAATGGCGTTTCAGCAACATGCTTGTCCTTTCAACGGTAGTCTTGCTTGATGAGGAATGTAACCCCATGGTCCATGTCTGCCCATATCTTTGCGCCCATATCTCTTCGTCCGCAACGCTGACGCGGCGCCCGGCGGTGCAAGACGTCACGATAACGGTCCGGCCGGCCGGCGCCTTGACCAAGGTCAATTCGCGGCCGCGTGTGTTGACGTTACAATAATCGCAAGCGTCGCATGGCGGACATGGCGGACGGCGTCGCGGCGACAGGGGATCTGAATCATGGCCAACATCCTTGTTTTGTATTACTCGCTGACGGGCAACACGGAACAGGTCGCGCGGTCTCTGGCCGCGAAGCTGCCGGCCGATTTGGAACCCTTGCGCGACGCGAAAAAGCGCGGCGTCGGTTTATCCCATCTCGGCACCGTGATGCAGGTGCTGTTCAAGACGCCGGCGAGGATCATGCCGGTGTCGATGTCCCTGTCCGACTACGACCTGGTGGTGCTGGGTGCGCCGGTGTGGGCCGGCGACATGGCCGCCCCCATGCGCACATTGCTGAAAACGCAAGGCCGGCTCATCAACAAGCTCGCCGTCTTTTGCACCGAACAGGGGTCCGGCGGGGAAGGCGCGCTCAGGAAAATGGAGGCGCTGTGCGGCAAGACCGCCGTCGCCGCCATGGTCGTGCTCGAAAAAGAAGTCCGTTCAGGCGCGTGGGACGACAAAGCCGACCCTTTTATCGGCGCCATCCGCGAGGCCGTCGGCGGTTGTCCCGATGACCGTATCAGGCAGGTCGTCTGACTGCCCCGCGAGACATCCGCCGCGCTGCGGGAAAATATTTCGTACCGGGATTGTATAGGGTTTTGACGGGAGTCAATGGCGATGCGCGCCAGCTCGCCGATAGTCGTGGATACTGAAGTTTTTAAAAGGAGAGTGGCAATGCGAAGCGATGAAGACATCAAACAGGATATTCTTGATGAGGTTGACTGGGACCGTCAGATTGCTTCCACCGATATCGGCGTTACGGTAAAGGAAGGCGCCGTTTCCCTTTACGGATCGGTGAGCAGTTATGCGGAAAAACTCGCCGCCGAACGGGCGGCGCGGCGCGTCAAGGGCGTGCGCGCCATCGCGGAGGAGATCAAAGTCAATTATCCGCCCAAGACAATCGTCTCGGACGAGGATATCGCCGACCGGGTTGCGCAGCTTTTCGACTGGCACAGCTCGTTTCAGGAAAACGACGTGAAAGCGGAGGTCCGCAACGGCTATGTGACTCTGACAGGCGAGGTTGACTGGCACTATCAGCGTGAAACCGCGCGTAATCAGGTTGCGTCCATTCGCGGGGTGACGGGCGTCAGCAACCAGATAAAATTGCGGCCCAAGGCTTCGGCGGCCGATGTGAAAAGAAAAATCACGGCGGCGCTGCATCGTAACGCCAATGTCGAGGCTTCGCATATCAATGTCGACGTCAGCGGGGGCGAAGTGACGATCAACGGCGACGTGAAAGCCTGGTACGAGCGCAAGCTTGTTGAGGACGCCGTCTGGTCCGCACCCGGCGTTGTCAGTGTAAAGGATAAGTTACGCGTTTCGTGACGGCGAGGCCGCCGGGCTTGAATGGCAGCCCGGCGGTTATCCCGTTCTTTGCTTGTTGCGTTTGTACTGGCGAAGCCGGTGCGGCGCTGAGGCGGCGCCGATGCGGCATTGTCGTCCCTTCGGTCAATGATGCGCCGACACCGCCTTTGTCAATTCCCCTGACAGCGCCTGATCGGCGGCGTGAGCGACATCGCCGAGGCTTAACATGCCGACAAGCCTTTTGTTGTCGTCGATGACCGGCAGGCGGCGGAGTTTCTTGTTCTCCATCAGGTGTACCGCATCGGCGATGTCTTCGTTCGCCATGCAATAAACGATGTCTTCCGTCATGACGTCCCGGGCGGTCTTGCCGGTCAGCTCGCCGCCGTTTGCCACGGCGCGAACGGTGATGTCGCGGTCCGTCACCATGCCGATCAGCCGGTCGTTCTCCCCGATCGGCACGCAGCCGATGTCCTGATCCTTCATCAGCCTGGCAATATCGGCGAGGGGCGTTGTCGGCTCCCGCCACAAGGCGTCGCCGTGCATTGCGTCTTTTACCTGCATTGTCTTTCTCCATGAGCGTTGCCGTTTTCGGATAACAGAAAACAACGGTTGCCGCGTTGATCCGTATCAACCGGTTCGTCGATGGCGCGGCCGCCGTTGAAATTGACATCCGTCATTTCCCGTCGCGAGCGCAGGTGCTTTGATCAGTGATGAAACGGAAAAATGAATGCGCGATGATGCCCGTTACCCACCGTATTACCTGGTTTCTGTTCGCCGATCACGCCAAGGCGCGCCTTTATTCAAGCGAAGGCTTTTCCAAGCCGTGGGCGCTTGAGCGGGAATGGTTCGAGGCTGACGCGCGGAAGGCGGATCGTGAGTTGTCCAGCGCGCCGCCGGCGCGCAATCGCAAGATCGGCTCCGGCAACCGGTACAGCGTCGAGGAACCCTCCCCGAGCGATCAGGCCGGGGAACAGTTCGTGACCGCGCTTGCGCAGTTTTTAAATGAAGCCGCGCGCGAGGGCAGGTTTCATCAACTCGTTCTGGCCGCGCCGGCGCGGGCGCTTTCAACCCTGCGGCGCTACCTGCGAGGCGAGGCCACGGAGAAATACATCGCCGTCTGGGACAAGGATCTCACAAACATGCCGGAGGCTGAGTTGCTGTCCTATTGCAAGGACCGTCTTGACCGGTGGTAGCGCGTTTTGCGTCGTACGGGGCGTTCCGGCGCTGACGGGCGTCGCTTCGGCGCGCGGCGCCGGCGGCGATGGTTTTTGCAAGCGGAAAAGGGCTGGGAGCAAGATCATGAAATCATTCGATATACGGAAAAAGGCTCGGCATTTCAGTTTCTGGCGCGAGCGCAGGCTGTCGCAGCAACGTGTAAAGAGTAAAACCGACAAGGCCTCGCGCAATGACGGCGCGGAGATGATCTGCAGTCAGGAGCCGAGCATGGTCCTTCGATTTCGAAAGAATGAGTATCCGCTACGCGATGACGTCGATGACGAAGCTGTTCTGATTCCGGGAGCAAGATCGTGCCGGAGAGGAGAATGAGGATGACGCAAGGCGTGAAACCACGGCTGGCGTGCGGCGTATTGATCGCCGTTGCGTGCGGCGTTGCTCCAACCGGCAATGCGTTCGCCGCGCCGCTTTATGAAGGCGTCGAGGTGTTGGGCGTCATGGACTGTTACCTCGACGGCGACATCCGAATCGCCGTTGAGCAAGAGCGATCCCTGCGTTGCGATTTCAACAGGCGCGGCGCGCCAGGCGTCTTGAAACGTTATGTTGCGCAAGTGTTCGACGTGGAGAAAGGCGCAGCCGTTTCACGGCAGGATTTTCTATGCTGGACGGTCCTGCGGCTGGAGCGGGATAACGTTCCATACACGGATGAAGGGAAATCCTTTACGGGGACGCATCGCTCGGCGTCCCATGACGAAATCGAGAAATATGGTTTGAAGGAGGGCGCGCTCATCGGCGGCGGCGACGTTGCGTACGCGCTGGAGCCGCGTTGCGATGCTGACCGCGCGGGGCGGAATATCGCCGCCAGCGTCTTGCGGATGGAGGTGCGCGACTGACCGCCAGTAAAGCTAGAGCATGTTGCAGAAAAAGCGGAGCAACGGTTTCGCGGTTCGCGGGCGCGCTCCGCTTCAGCATCCGGAGCCAATGATGACCGGAACCAATTGTGAATCGCGTTGGACGCAATTGGCCCTAGTGGGCATGAACGTCCGCGGCGAACATGTAGCCGACGCCGCGGACGGTTTTAATGAACTTCGGCGTGCTCGGGTCCATTTCTATCTTTTTGCGCAGGCGTCTGACCTGCGCGTCGATGGCGCGATCGTAAGGCGACCATGCCTTGCCTTTTATCAGGGTCATCAACTGGTCCCGGCTTAACGGCCGTTGCGGGCGTCTTGTAAAGGCCGACAGCAGATCGAATTCGCCAGTCGTCAGTTCTTTTTCCGAACCACCGGGATCGAGCAGCATTCTTGCGGACGGATAAAACCGCCAGCCTTCGAAGTGCAGGCAGTCGGCGGCGTCCGAAAAAGCGGGAAGGCCGTTCCGGTCCGGCTGACTGGACGCCGTTCTTCGCAGCACGCAGCGGATGCGCGCGAGCACCTCGCGCAAATGAAACGGTTTGGCGATGTAGTCGTCCGCCCCAAGCTCAAGACCCACAATGCGGTCGACCACGTCCCCCTTCCCGGTTAGGAATATAATTGGCGTACGGTGCGACGTGCGGATGGCGTGGGCGATTTCCAGGCCGTTGTCGTTTCCAAGAAGAATATCCAGCAGCACGAGGTCATAGGTCCTTCGACCGAAGGCGGCGTCCACGTCGCTCCCGGTCGACGCTTCGTCAATGACAAAGCCTTCCGCTTCAAGGTAATGGCGCAACAACTTCCGGATTTGCGGATCGTCGTCCACAACCAGAATTGCCGTCCGCCTCTGGCCCGCCTCTTCAACCAAGGTGGTCGCTCCAGCCCATGCCGATGGTTCGTCGATGTTGTATTGTTATGAGGTCAATGTAAGGAGCGCGTCACAAACTGCAACAATCTGACTCCGTATATTACACAAGCGTCGTCATGATGCGTCGCGTTTGTGGTCTTCTCCGAATTCGGGGGTGGGTCTTCGGGTTCGGAAGGAGATGCAGATGAGAATAAGTTGTAAGGATCATTCGGGCGCGGCCGCCGGTTTTCGCCGCCACGGCGACCTCTCAATGGCTTTTTCCGATTGGTCGCTGAGCCAGACCGGACGATGCTATCGCGCGAACGAGGCGATTTGCGTTGAGGGCGACGAGATCGAAGCTATCTTCCAGGTGATGACGGGAACCGTGAAGATCTACAAAATGTCCGTCGACGGTAAACGTCAGATTGTCCGCTTTCTCCAGGCTGGGGACTGGCTTGCCGACTTCGCCGGCAAGGCGCACCGGCACACGGCCGAAGCGCTGGGGGATGTGTCCGTACGGTCGTGGCCGAAGTCCGACCTGGCCGCGCTTATGCGCAAGGACGCCGCCGTGGCCGTCATGATGTATGAGAACGCCTCTCAATCGCTGGCGGCGGCGGAAGAGCAATTATTGGTGTTAGGACGAAAGTCCGCCACCGAGAAGGTCGCAACCTTCCTGTTGAGCCTGGTCAAGCCCTCGCCTTGTCTTGAGGGGCGCGGCGAACGCGCGCCGGTTATCGACATACCGATGCAGCGAAGCGACATCGCCGATTATCTGGGGCTCTCCGTGGAAACCGTCTGCCGCAAGATCACCGAGTTCGCCAAATGCGGGTTCATCACCGCACGGACGGCGACGCATCTGCAGGTTGAAAACATCGGCGCGCTGCGGCGCATCGCGTCCGCCGACAGCGCCCTGCTTCATTGAATGGTCTAGCGACGCGCGCGCGGAAGAAAAAGCAGCCGTGAAGCCCCTCCTTTCACGGCTGCAATACCGGTTCGGTTTTGCACCTGACGTGATTTTTGCTATTGCGACGCGATCTTGATCTTTCGCTCGCTGGCCTTGACCTTTTCGGTTTTCGGCAGGGTGATGGTCAACACCCCTTTTTCCAGGCTGGCCGTGGCGCGGTCGGCGTCCACGTCGCAGGGAAGGACGACGCGCCGCTCGAACGCGCCGTAGCTGCGCTCCAGCCGGTGATAGTCCTCTTTTTCCTCTTCCCGGCGGGCTTCGCGCGCTCCCCTGACGGTAATCGCGTGATCGCTGAGCGAAATCTCGATGTCCTCGTTGTTGACGCCCGGAACGTCGAGGGTGACTTTCAGATCTTCCGGCGTTTCGCCGATGTCAAGGTCGGCCTGAAACACGCCATCTTCATTGGCGCCGGGCCAGACTTGCGGCAGGGCCTCGAAACGATCGGAAAGCAACTGCTCCACGCCCTGATGCAGGCGTTCAAAAGGGTCTCTCATGCGTCGGCGCATCCGCAACCGGCGCCCATGGGCCGGGGCAAGGTCTCGGTTCATCGGTCGTCTCCCATCATGGTTTTGAAGTGCGCTGGTCAATCGCCATTGCGCGCGTCATGATCGTCGGTTCGCTGAATGCGTGCGTTGACGCCGATCAATCGCCCGCTGAAAAACGCCATTCACGAATGCCGACCGGCCCGTCGATTGACCGGCGTCAAGGGCGGGCGGGTCAAAAACCGCTAAGTAAAGTGCAAGGAGACAAAATCGGGCGACAGGAGTGCAGACATGAGTCAGACGAAATCATTTGAGAACATGACGGAAAAGCTTTCAAAACAGGTGATGAACAACGCGCAGGGGCGAGAAATGCTCGGGCGGCAGACGGAGCGGTTCTGGCGCGCCGAGAACGACATGGTGAGCGAGATCGAGGACTACCTGAACGGCTGGTGCAAACGCCGTCATGACGCGGCGAAAGCGGCGATGAATTTCGGTCACCTGTTGACCAACAGCGCCGATCAGACCGAAGTCATCGAGGCTTGGGGAGATTTGTCGTCGAGGGCCATGACGCGTCTGTCGGAAGACGCCGAAGCCCAGATGACGTTGCTTCAGAACATGGCGTTCAAGCTCATGCCGCATACGCTGGCCTTCTCCGCGCCTGACAAGGCCGCCGAGCCGGCGGTCATGAAAACCGAGAAAAAGGCGGCCGGCGCCAAAGACGCCGCCGCCAGGGAGGTCAATCCCAAGGAGGCTGCCGCCCTGTAACCGGCTTATGCGTCAGCGGCCCGCTTGAAGGGGCGGCCTGATGATCCGCGGCGATGCAATCGGGAAGAGCGTCACTTGGACAAAACCGACACATTCGATCCCGGCGCGGGCCCATCCGGCAAACCGCAGGCGTCCGGCAAGGCGTCCCCGTCCCGCAAACCGGTGCCGTCCAGCAAAGCAATTGCGCGCGGCGCGGATCACAGGACCGCCGCCGGATCCCCCCCGATTGCCGGCGCCGATCGCGTCACGGCGCCGGCCGGCGCGTCCCGCCAGCCATGGGAGCGCGATTCCTACGCCTCGACCGCGATCGTGGAGCTTATGGACCGCGCCATCCATGCGGGTCTTGGCCGCCTCACCGCGGGCTTGTCGCCAAGCGCGCTGGCGGCGGCGTATCTCGACTGGGCCGCGCATCTTGCGTTTTCGCCGGGCAAGCAGGCGCAACTTGTCCAGAAGGCGCAAAAGAAAGCGGCGCGTTACGCCAATTACGCGCTGCGCTGCGCGCCGTATGGCGTCTCCAGCGACGGCGACTGCATCGCGCCTCTGCCCCAGGACAAGCGGTTTCGCCATGAAGGCTGGCGCGAATGGCCGTTCAACCTGATGTCGCAGGGCTTCCTGCTGACCCAGCAATGGTGGCACAACGCGACGACGGGGGTTCGCGGCGTCACGCCGCAACATGAGCGCGTCATGGAGTTCGCTGCGCGCCAGATGCTCGATGTGTTGTCGCCGTCGAACGGCGTCTTCACCAATCCGGAAATACTCCGCAAAACGCTGGAGGAAGGCGGCGCCAATCTCATGCGGGGATGGCGGAACTGGCTTGAGGACGTCGAGCGGACGGCCAGCGGCAAACCGCCGGCGGGCGCAGAAGCGTTCCGGGTTGGCGAAACCGTCGCCGTCACGCCGGGGACGGTCGTCTATCGCAATGCGCTGATCGAGCTTATCCAATACGCCCCTGCGACGCAGAACGTCCACGCGGAGCCGGTGCTGATCGTTCCCGCCTGGATCATGAAATACTACATTCTCGATCTGTCTCCGGAAAATTCCCTTGTGAAGTATCTCGTGGAACAGGGGCATACGGTTTTTATGATTTCGTGGAAAAATCCGGGACCGGAGGACCGCGACCTTGGCATGGATGATTACCGCCGTCTCGGCGTGGTGGCCGCGCTTGATGCGGTTTGCGAACTGACTGAGGACGCCCGCGTCCACGGCGTCGGCTACTGTTTGGGCGGCACGCTGCTCGGTCTGACGGCGGCGGCGATGGCGGGGCTCGGCGACGGCCGTTTCGCGACCCTGTCGTTTTTCGCGGCCCAGTTCGATTTCGAGGAGGCGGGCGAGCTGACCTTGTTCGTCAATGAAAGCCAGGTGACGTTTCTGGAAGACGTGATGTGGGAGCAGGGCTACCTGGATTCCATGCAGATGGCTGGGGCCTTTCAGCTGTTGCGTTCGAACGACCTTGTCTGGTCGCGCATGCAGCGTGATTACCTCATGGGCGAGCGCCGGGCGATGTTCGATCTGATGGCGTGGAACGCGGATGCGACTCGAATGCCGTACAGGATGCATTCGGAATATCTGCGCTGGTTTTTTCTCAATAACGACCTTGCCGAGGGACGGTTTCGGGTCAATGGTCGCCCGGTTGCCATCTCCGATATTCGCGCGCCGATTTTTTCCGTCGGCGCGACGGGCGACCACGTGGCGCCGTGGCGTTCCGCCTTCAAGATCCACCTGCTCGCCGATACCGCCGTCACCTTCGTCCTGACGAACGGCGGACATAATGCGGGCATTCTCAGCGAACCCGGTCACGCGGGACGTGAATATCGTGTGCTGACGGTCGATCCGGACGATCTCTACATGGACCCGGAATCATGGCTCGGCGAAACCGCCGTCGAGACCGGGTCATGGTGGCCCGTCTGGAGCGACTGGCTCGCACGGCGCTCCGGCGCGGAGCGCGTCGCGCCGCCGGCGCCGCGCTGGGTCGAGCTTGATGCTTACGGCGGTCCGGTCCAGGGCGCCAAATTGGCGCCGGCGCCAGGGACCTATATACTGACCCCGTAAGCGACGCCCCATTCAACCATCGATCCAGCAAGGCGATTGACGCATGGCGGATGACCTCGACACGGCCGCGTCTTCCGGTCACGATCGGAAACCGTCCGCGCCGGCGGACGAGGCGAAGAGGCGGGGAGAGGCGCGGGAGGCGGCGCCGCACGCCGCGGCGCCCGACGCCGTGGCCGCGGTCCTGTCGAGCGATGCGCGGCAGGGCCTTTCGCGGACGGAGGCCGAGGCGAGGCGCGCCCAATACGGCCCCAACCAGCTTGAATCCGCCGGCGGCGCCGGCCCGCTTACAATCCTTGTACGGCAGTTCGTCAACGCCCTGGTTGTCATCCTCGCGGCCGCCGCCGCGCTTTCCGTCATGATGGGGCATTGGGGCGACGCGGCGACGATCGGAGCGATCCTGGTCTTGAACGCGGGCCTTGGCTTCGCGCAGGAATGGCGCGCTGAGCGCGCCCTTGAGGCCCTGCAGCGGATGCTGTCGCTTGAATGCACGGTTATTCGCGGCGGCGAGAAATTGGTGATTGATGCGAAGGAGCTGACGCCGGGCGATCTCGTAGTGCTGAAGATCGGCGATCGCACGCCCGCCGACCTGCGCCTTGTGGAAACGGTTAATCTGAAAACCGACGAGTCGGTGCTGACCGGCGAGACCGGTTCCGTCTCCAAGACGGTCGAGGCGGCGCCGGCGGACGCCGCCCTCGCCGAACGCCGGTCCATGGCCTTCATGGGCACGACCGTCGTCAACGGTTACGGGCTGGGGCTGGTGACGGCGATCGGCATGGACACGGAATTCGGCCGCATCGCCGAACTGACCGAGGAAATCGACCGCGAGCCGTCGCCGTTGCAGAAAAAACTCGGCGTTCTCGGACGCCAGCTCGGTTTTGCGGCGATTTTCATTTCCGCACTGATCGCCCTGGCGGGATTCCTGTCCGGCCGTCCGTTGGGGGAAATGCTGATGACCGGGGTCTCCCTCGCCGTCGCGGTGGTGCCTGAGGGGCTGCCGGCCGTCGTCACGATTACGCTTGCGCTGGGCGTGCGCGCCATGGTGCGCCGGCGCGCGCTCTTGCGGCGATTGCAGGCGGCGGAGACGCTTGGCGGCGCGTCGATCATCTGCACGGACAAGACCGGCACGCTGACTGAGAACGAAATGACGGTGGCGGCGGTCTGGATGCGCCATCGGCAGGCGTCGGTCACGGGCGTCGGCTATGCGCCGGAGGGCCGGTTCGAGGCTGACGGCGCCGTCATCGATCCGCAGGCGGATCCTGTACTGACGGCTTTGCTGAAAACGGGGCTCTTGTGCAATCACGCCGAGCTTGCTTTCCGCGACGGCCAGTGGACGAAGCTCGGTGAGGCGACGGAGGCCGCGCTGATCGTCGCCGCCGCCAAGGCGGGGCTTTACAGGGACGGCTCTTGCGAAGACGGGGGCGGCAAAACTGCAAGCGAGTTTTCGTTCAGTTCCTCGCGCAAGCGCATGACCGTGATTGAGCGCGGCAGCGAGGGCGCGATCGCGCGCGTCAAGGGCGCGCCGGAAGTCCTGCTGGAACGCGCCGGCGCCATCGAGACGGAGGCCGGGCCGGCGCCGCTGGACGCGGACGACCGGGAGGCGTTCCGCAACGCCTACACGCAGATGGCCGAAGACGGGCTGCGCACATTGGCGCTGGCCTATCGCCGCCTGCCGGCAAATGCGCCCTTTGATGCGGACGCCGTGGAGCGCGATCTTGTCCTGCTTGGCGTCGTCGGCATTATTGATCCGCCCCGGCCGGAAGCGCGCGCGGCGATCGAGGCGGCCGAAGCAGCCGGCGTCAGGACGATCATGATCACCGGCGACGCCGCGCCGACCGCGATGGCGATTGCGAAACGGATCGGCATGAACGCCGAAGCCGCGGTCAGCGGCGCCGACCTCGCCGATTTGGACGACGAGGCCCTGCGCGCGCTGATTGAAAAGCGCGTTGTCTTCGCGCGCACCGCGCCTGAAGATAAATTACGCATCGTCGATCTGTTGCAGGACGGCGGCGCGGTCGTTGCGATGACCGGCGACGGGGTCAACGATGCGCCCGCCCTGAAACGGGCCGATATCGGCATCGCCATGGGCGTGCGCGGCACGGATGTCGCCAAGACCGCCGCCGACATGGTGCTTACGGATGATAATTACGCGTCCATTGTCAGCGCCGTGGAGGAGGGGCGGCGGCAATATGAGAACATCAAGAAATTCGTCCGCTACTTGCTCACGTCCAACACAGGAGAGATCGTTGCGATCGTCGCCAACATTCTGGCGGGCGGCCCGCTGATCCTGTTGCCGGTGCAGATCCTGTGGATGAATCTGGTGACGGACGGGCTGTCGGCGCTGGCGCTGGGCGTGGAGCCCGCCGAGCGCGACGTCATGAAGCGGCCGCCGCGCGACCCGGACGAAAAGCTGCTTGACCGGGCGGGCCTCGCCCTCGTTGCCGGACTGGGGCTTTACATCGGATTGTCCGCCTATGGATTATATGATTATTATCTCACGTCCGATGATCCCGGCGCGGCGATGCGGGCGCAGACAATCGCCTTCACCGCAATCATCGTCCTTGAAAAGTTCAACGTGTTCAATTTCAAAACCCTGCGCGAGCCGGTCTGGCGCAGCGGTCTGTTCGGCAATCCGTGGTTGCTCATCGCCGTCGCCGGCACGGCCGCGCTGCATCTCGCCGCGCTTTACTCGCCGCTTGGGCAAGCCATGCTGCACGTGGTTCCGCTTCATGCGGCCGACTGGCTGATCATCCTTGCGCTCGCCGCGCCCCTGGTCTTCGTTGTCGAAGCCGCGAAAACGGTTCTTTGGTTGAAGGCGAGGGGTGACGGCGCAACGCCAGTCGCCAGGCGGTTGAGGTCATGATGGTTCGATTGAGGCGAGCCCGAAAGGATCAGGTCCGCATCTCCCGGGACGTCGTTGCGCCGCGGTCCGTCGGGCGTCTGCCTCGGAGGGCGTTACAAGACCATTCACTGTCTGAGACGATTGACCGCGCGGCAGTAAATGGTGAGCCCTGATGGATTCGAACCATCGACCTACTGATTAAAAGTCAGTTGCTCTACCAGCTGAGCTAAGGGCCCCACAGTGTCGCGCGTCGCGGATGCGGATGTGCAGGATGCGCGCGCCGGTTCCCAAAAACAACGCCGCCCCGGCGAGGTCGAAGCGGCGCATGCGCGTTTCAGGAGCGCGGACCATAATCGCCCCGCCCAGTGCGGTCAACCGGCTTGGCGATGTCAATCCGTCGCTTTTTCAAACCACGCTTTCCCCGGTTTCGGCCTTGAAATCGGCGATGAAGCGGCCGAGCCTGCCCTCGCGGACGGCGCCGCGCAGGCTGGCCATAAGGTCCTGATAATACTGGAGATTGTGCCATGTCAGCAACATCGGTCCGAGATATTCCCCGGCGCGGAACAGGTGATGCAGATAGGCCTTGGCGTAGTCCCGGCTCGCCGGGCAGGCGCTGTCGGGGTCCAGCGGTTCCGGGTCGTCGGCGTAGCGGGCGTTCTTGATGTTGACCGGCCCCTGCCGGGTCCAGGCCTGGCCGTGGCGGCCGGAGCGGGTGGGCGCGACACAGTCGAACATGTCGATCCCCCGGGCGACGGCGCCGACGATGTCGGCGGGCTTGCCGACGCCCATCAGGTAGCGGGGCTTGCCCGCCGGCATGTGGGGACAGGTGAATTCCAGAACGCGAAACATCTCCTCGCGCCCCTCGCCGACCGCGAGCCCGCCGACCGCGTAGCCGGGAAAGCCGATCTCCATCAGCCGGTCCAGGCTCTCGCGGCGCAGGGCCTCGTAGTTCGCACCCTGAACGATCCCGAAAAGAGCTTGTCCGGAGGCGGATTTCTCCTCGAAGGCCCGCTTGGAGCGTTCCGCCCAGCGCGCGGAAAGCAGCATGGACGAGCGCGCGTCATCCTCGGCAATCGGGATCGCGGGACATTCGTCGAGCTGCATCTGAATGTCCGAGCCGAGCAGACACTGGATCTCGACGGACCGTTCCGGCGTCAGCATGTGCCGGGAGCCGTCGATATGCGACTGAAAGGCGACGCCGTCTTCCGTCAGCTTGCGAAGCTTGGACAGCGACATCACCTGGAAGCCGCCGGAATCGGTCAGGATCGGCCGCGGCCAGTTCATGAAGGCGTGCAGTCCGCCAAGCGCCGCCACGCGCTCGGCCGTCGGCCGCAGCATAAGGTGATAGGTGTTGCCGAGGACGATGTCTGCGCCGGTCTCGCGCACATGGCTCATGAGCATGGCCTTCACCGTGCCGGCCGTGCCGACCGGCATGAAGGCGGGGGTGCGGATGTCTCCCCGCGGCGTCGAGACCAGGCCGGTGCGCGCCGCACCGTCGCTCGCCTCCAGCGCGAAGGAAAAACCCGCCGTCATCGCCCGCCGCCTTCGCGCTTTCGCTCCAGCAGGCAGGCGTCGCCATAGGAGTAGAACCGGTATTCGTTCTCGACGGCGTGAGCGTAGGCGGCTTTCATTTCATCCGTACCCGAAAAGGCGCAGACCAGCATGAACAGGGTCGATCGCGGCAGGTGAAAATTCGTCATCAGCAGGTCGACCGCGCGAAAGCGGTAGCCGGGGGTGATGAAGATATCGGTTTCCTTGCAGAAAGGGCGGATGATCCCGTCTTCGCCGGCGGCGCTCTCAAGGAGCCGCATGGAAGTGGTCCCGATGCTGAGGATGCGCCCGCCTTTCGCCCGCGCCGCGTTAAGGGCGTCGGCCTGTTCCGCGGTGACCTCGCCCCATTCGGCGTGCATTTTGTGGTCCCGGGTTTCTTCCGCCGTCACCGGCAGAAACGTGCCCGCCCCCACATGCAGGGTGACGGCGATGCGCGCGACGCCGGCGGCCTCGACGGCCGATAACAACCGCTCGGTGAAGTGCAGGCCGGCGGTTGGCGCGGCGACGGAGCCGTCTTTGTCGGCGTAGACGGTCTGGTAACGCGCGCGGTCCGCGTCGCAAACGGCGCGTTTGCGCGCTATGTACGGGGGCAGGGGCGTTGCTCCGGCGCGGGCGAGCGCGGCGTCGAAGGCCGCGCCGGCGCGGTTGAAGACCAGCGTCGCCTCGGCCTCGTCGCGGTCTTCCACGACGGCGCTGAGCCCGGCGCCGAAGTCGATGGCGTCGCCGGCTTTCAGCCGCTTGGCCGGACGCATGAAAGCGCGCCAGCGCGCGCCGCCGCCCCTGTCCTCCCGTCGGTCGTCGAGACGCTTGTGCAGGGTCGCTTCGACCGCGACCGGGCCGCCGCCGCCGGTCTCGCGCGCGGGCCGGGTTCCGGCGAGTTGCGCCGGGATGACGCGGGTGTCGTTCACCACCATGACGTCGCCGGGCCGCAGCAGCCCGGGCAGGTCCCGCACCATGCGGTCGTGAAGGCCGGCGTCGCCGCCGTTCCGCGTCACATGAAGGAGCCGCGCCGCGTCGCGCGGCGTGACGGGCTCCAGGGCGATCCGCTCTTGCGGCAGGTCGAAATCGAAATGGTCCACGCGCATAGGCGCGGGGTAAAGCACAAAGCCGCCTTTGTGAAGCGCCGGGCGCTGTTGCCGTTGCGCGTTGGGGCTGCGGGTTTTCCTGTCAGCCTTCCCCAGCCTCCGCCCGTCAGCCGCCTACCGCCTTATAGATCTGGGTGCGGAGTTCCGCCGGCGGCGTCTTGCCCGGATCGTCCACGTAGATCTCCCAGACCGGCATGGCGTCCGGCATGCCTTGCGCCTTCATATGGTCCCACATGGCCTTGTGCGTCTCGTTCAGGGTGTCATAGGGGCCGATATGGGTCGTGGTGAGGGCGTCGCCCGCAGGGATGACGCCTGCCTTGATTTCTCCTTCGCCCGCTTGCGCAGCGGACCGGGCGTCGTCGGCGCCGACAAGGACGCCGGCGCGGAACCTCATTGTCCCGCCGGCGGGCATTTCCATGTAAACGGCCATCGGCATGGCGAGGGGCCTGATCCCTTTTTCTTCCACATAGCCGAAGACCGCGCCGAAGCCGGAGGCCATCGCGTCCGCGATCTCGGTCCCCGCGAATGAAGCCTCGCGGTCGACATAAAGGTAGTGCTGCTCGGGCAGCGTTTTGCGCTCGAATGTCATGTGACGGCTCCTCCCCTTGACGGTCGGGGCCAGTCTATACCGGTTTTGAGCGAAAGGGGACCGCCTTTTCATCGCAAGGCCCGGCGGGCGCGGGGCGCTTTAGATCTCGATGATCCTCGCCCCTTGTCCGCGCAGGAACGCTTCGCTGCGTTCAAACACCTCTTCGTGTTTGTAGAAGGGCACGCGCGGATACATGTGATGAATGATGTGATAGTTCTGGAACAGGTGCAGCCAGTTCAGCACAGGCCGGCGCCAGCCCTTGCGGGCGCGAAAGGTCCGCGTGCCGCCGAACAGGCTGCGGTCGTCATGGGGGTGGTGCACGATCCAGTCAAAGCACACGCCCAGAATGGCGACGCTGACGATATAGGACAGGACCCATGAGAACAGCGCGACCTGCCAGTGGCCGGCCGCGATCAGGAGCGCCAGCGCGAGGACCGGCGGCGTCCACTCCAGATAGGCGCGGCGAAAGAACCGCCTTGCTCCCGGCTCCCCGGCGCGTCTGCGGACCATGAAAGCGATATAGTGGCCGATCAGCGACATCCCGCGCCCGGCGACCCGCCAGACCGTGTTCCCGGACATCCAGGCGTCGGGGTCGAGATCGGGATCGTTCGTATGCGCATGGTGCGTCAGGTGGATATAGGCGTGCACGACGTAGGGATAGAAGAAGATGGCGCCGAGCGCGGTCCCCAGCACCGGATTGAGCCAGGCGCAGCCCTCCCGGTTTCCATGCAGGTTGCCGTGGACCGTCTCGTGAAAGCCCGTATAGGCGACGAAGAAACAGGGGATGTTGAGAAGGCCCGCCGCCCAGGCCGGCAGGATGCCGGCGACCGCCGCGCCGGTGACGGCGAGGAAACCGGCCAGCGACAGAACCGACAAGGCGATGGTCGGCCATGCGATCCCGCCGATTGCACTCCTGGCGCAGTCGCGAAAAGAGCGCATATCCGTGACCGCCGGCGGGCCGCCGCCCGGTATCGCGCCTGATGCGGCTTCCGGTGTGGGGATTGGGCTGGCGTCTGGCGCGCGCGCCGGTTCCCCCCTCGTTACCGTCGCCGTCGCCGCATAGGCCCGTCGCCTGAGGGCTTTCTCCCCTTGCTCGCGCACGGGGGGCGGGCAAGCCCTGCTCGGTGCGGCGGCGTTTTCAGACACGGCGGCAGTCTTTCTCAGGCGTTGAAAATTCACTTTACGATTTAGTGACGAAGAAACAATGTGTCAAAGAAGCTCCCGTTTTTGGAGAAATGTATGTTCAAATAAAACTTTGACGCGGTCTTTCGCGCAGCAGCGCAGCCGGGCGGCCCGGCCTGGTTCGTAAAGCCCGGGGCGTTCAATACGGTTCGTTCAGCCCAACTGCGTGAAGCCGCGATTGCGTTCGTCGCCGATAATGTGAGCCTGGCGGTCCGGCTTGGACTGCGCCGCCGCGGGCCCCGCAGCAGGTCCCGGCGGCAGATTTTGGCGGCGGGACAGCCTAGATCGAATAGGTCTCGTAGTTGAAGCCCTGATCCATGCTTTCGGAGGGCGTCGCTTCCTTGCAGGCCCCGACGGGTTTCGCTGGAACCCCCGCGACCGTGCAGTGGGCGGGCACGTCCGCCAGCACTACGCTGCCGGCGGCGACCTTGGCGTTTTCGCCGACTTCGATGTTGCCAAGCACCTTGGCGCCGACGCTCACCAGGGCGCCCCGGCGGATCTTCGGATGGCGGTCGCCGCTCTCCTTGCCAGTGCCGCCGAGCGTGACGTTCTGCAGGATCGACACGTCGTCCTCGATCACTGCCGTTTCGCCGATGACGATGCCGGTGGCGTGGTCCATGAACACGCCCTTGCCGATTTTCGTCGCCGGATGAATGTCCACGGCGAACAACTCTGAAATCCGGCTCTGCAGATAGAGGGCGAGCGCCGAGCGGTCCTGACGCCACAGCCAGTTGGAAACCCGCTGCGCCTGGAGCGCGAGATACCCTTTGAAGTACAAAAAGGGCTGCATGAAATCCTGACAGGCCGGATCGCGGGTGTACACGGCGCGAATGTCGTGCAGCGCGGCTTCGACCATGGAATCTTCTTCCGCATACGCCTCATCGCAGACTTCGCGCCATTGCATGGCGTTCATCTCCGCATCCGACATTTTCTGCGCCAGCCGGTAGGACAGCGCCACCTTGTAGCTCTCGTGGTTGAGAATGGTCGCGTGCAGGAAGCTCGCCAGCGCCGGTTCCTGCGCGGCGGCGGTGGCGGCCTCGACCCGCATGCGCGGCCA
This sequence comes from Parvularcula sp. BBD 1991-13, assembly GCA_001657385.1. Lineage (GTDB taxonomy): Bacteria > Pseudomonadota > Alphaproteobacteria > Caulobacterales > Parvularculaceae > Hyphococcus. Next base: position 196,093 of record LYSZ01000005.1, read on the forward strand.
GGTCTGGTCGGTCGAAAGATCGACGACGTTGGAGGGGTCTGCGGGCTGCGAATGGCTCATGAGGCTTTATCCCTTATTCAGCCGCACGCTTCAAGAATGAGCTTGCAAATAGGCGCCGGCGCCGCTGCGCGCAAGGCCTTGATATAGGCTGTCTGCGTCATCACGATCGTGAGACTGTCGGTAATCTCTCCTGACATCACCATTTCTAACAAAGCCTTAAAAGAAACTGTTTTCAGGCGTAACGCCTCGGACGGTTCCGGCGCCGCCTCGCCCGGCGTCAGGTCCCAGGCGAGATAGCAAATCGCGATTTCGTCCGTAACGGAATTGGAGACGTCGAAGCGGCCGAGTTCGAGCCAGGACCGGGCGGTGAATCCGGTTTCCTCCGCCAGCTCCCGTTTGGCGGCGGCGAGCGGCTCCTCGCTGCGCGGGGCGCCGCCCTCGGGCAGCTCCCAGCTGTAACGGTCGAGGGGAAAGCGATGCTGTCCGACGAGGGGCACGGTTCCGTCCGCGGCGACGGGGAGAACGCCGACGGCGACGTTCTTGAACCGCACGACCCCGTACTCGCCCGGCGATCCGTCGGGATGGATGACGCGGTGGTCGGTAAGATTGATCCACGGATTATCGAACGCGGCGCGCTCGGACGTGACCCGCCATGGGCCGACCTTCCTGATGAATTTGCCGCCGGCGCCGTCGGACGTCATCGTTGGGTTTCCGGCGTCGCCCTTGCCGGCCGCACGGGGACCGGGATCTGGCATATGTCGATATAGTCGGGACGGTGAACGAAGAACGCCTCCGCGCGGTTGCGTCTCGCCTCTATGTAGTCGGCGAAGGTCTGCGTTCCCGACGCCAGCACCTCCAGCGGTTTGCGCTCCGCTTGCGGAAGGTCTGAGGCGATGCGCATCGAGACGATGGTCTCGCCGAGGTCTCCCTCCGGGCCGCTCGCGGGTTCGACCCGGCGCAGCGCCTGAAGATGTTCCATGCCGTCGATGACGCGCCCCGCCACCGTCAGGTTCCGGTCGAGATACCGCTGCGGCTGGAGCGTGACGTAAAACTCCGTGCTTGCTGTATCGGCCGCGGTTTCCCTGCCGAACGCGAAAGCGCCGGCGCAGTGAAGCAGCCATGCGCGCTTTCCGTCGGCGTCCGATCCGACCGGCATGCTGTCGACAAAGCCGATCCGCGCCGCATACCCGTCGGCGTCCCGCAGCGGGGAGAAGCCCATGGCGTCGAGAAGGGGCCGGTCGAATTCCGGCGGCAGGGTCTCGGCGGCCGCGCCCCTGTCGCGGTTTTCGATGAGGTCGCCCGCTTGCGCGACGAACCCGTCGATCACGCGGTAAAAACTGAGGCCCTCATAATATCCCTGGCGGGCGAGCGTCCTGATCTGCGCCTTATGAGCCGGGGCGAAATGGGCGGAAAGCTCGACGATCACCCGTCCGCGGTCGAGATCGATGTAAAGGAGACTTTCCGGATCGGGCGCGCGCCAGTCGGACGCTGCCGAGGCGGCGAGGATCTCGGCCGAACTGCGTTGGCCCTCCAGCGGCGCGGCGCCCGCCGGCGCCAGCCGCATGCCGGGCGCCAGGCCGTCGCCGAGCGCAAGCAGGGCCGCTCCGGCGATGACGACGACGCGGCCGGGGCGCGGATCATTCGGCTGGACGGGCATGCGCGTTCCTTTCGCCTAGCCGCGGCCGCGATAGGCCGGCACGTTCTGGTCCGGCAGCCACAGTCCTTCGGGGGGCGCGCCGGTCTGATAGAAAACGTCGATCGGAATGCCGCCGCGCGGATACCAATAGCCGCCGATGCGCAGCCATTGCGGCGCCGCCGCCTCGACCAGACGCCTGGCGATCGCAATGGTGCAGTCTTCGTGGAAGGCGCCATGGTTTCGGAACGAGGATAGAAACAGCTTGAAGGATTTCGACTCGACGATCCGCGCCGCCGGGACGTAATCGATGACGAGATGAGCGAAATCCGGCTGGCCGGTCACCGGGCACAGGGACGTGAACTCCGGCGCGGTGAACCGCGCGAGATAGAGCGCGCCGGCATGAGGATTGGGCGCCGTTTCCAGCACCGCCGCCTCGGGCGAGGCGGGAATGGACGTCGCCGCCCCAAGCTGGCGCAGCGTGTCGGCGCCCTCTTGCCGGTCGTCGGCGCGAGGGCTCTGCGGGGAAGGGGCTTGGGTGTCTGCTGGCGCCGTCATAAGGGGGCTCTTGCTTGGCCGGGCTTGGTGCTGGGCGGTTGATGGAGGAATGCGGCGATGACCGGGCTTTGGCGTTTCGCCGCTCGCGGTCCTTTTACGCCGAGCGGCGCGCCCTTGTAAAACGCGATGGAAAAAGCCGCCTGAGAATGCGTTTTCCGCCATGGACAAGGGGCGTTCTTCTGGCCTATAAGCCGCTTTCCCGCTTGCGCGCGTTCTCGCTCGCCGGCGCCGCCCAGGTAGCTCAGTTGGTAGAGCAGCGGACTGAAAATCCGCGTGTCGGTGGTTCGAATCCGCCCCTGGGCACCATTTAGCATTTTCTGCTGCAATTTCCCCATCTCTAGCCGGCTCAAAAAACTAATTGAAACAATAAGTTATCGGCTCAATTGGTTTCCCGCGATCTCTTCCGATCTCTCGCCAGCGTTGGTCTTCGTTGGTCGATCTGATGGCGTAGACCAACAAAATTTCGGTCATTACCAACATCGGTTCCGGACCCGTGAACCGAACCCGCGCCGCGTTGGCAAAACGCGTCTGTCGCCGACATTCGCCCAACACATCAGCCAACCGACGCGCGCAAAAACCGCCTCGCTCGAAGCCCGTTCAAACTGAGGAGCCCACTATGGAAATGAAACTAACGACCAAGGCCTGCGACGCCGCCATCACGACCAACAAACTCAGGAAACTGAGCGATGGAGGCGGCCTGCAACTGTGGGTGACGCCCCCGAACAAAGACGGACGATGCGGCAAGTCATGGCGGTACGCTTACCGCTTTGACGGTAAACAGAAATGCATAACCATCGGACCCTATCCGCTGTTCTCGCTGAAGGAAGCGCGCGAAGCGATGGCGGTCGCCAAGAAACAGGTGATCCAGGGCATCGATCCTTCAGCGTTGAAAAAAGAACGCAAGCGCCAGCAACGGATCGAGGAAGCGACGTTCAAATACATCGCCGAAGAGTATCTCGAAAAGCTCCGCCGCGAAGGCCGCGCTGAGGCGACGCTAAAGAAAAACGAATGGATGCTGGGTCTCGCTTATCCCGATCTCGGCGACCGTGAAATCGCCGGCATCAAGCCCGCTGAAATCCTGACCTGCCTCCGCCGCGTGGAAGCGAAAGGCAATTACGAAACGGCGCGCAGACTGCGCTCCACGATCGGTTCCGTCTGCCGCTATGCGATTGCAACCGCGCGCCTCGATGCCGATCCGACATATGCGCTTCAGGGCGCGCTCATCACGCCGTAAGTAACGCCCCGTGCGGCGATCACGGATCCTGAAAAACTCGGCAATTTGCTGCGCGTCGTCGAGGATTATACCGGCCACATTACGACGCGTACGGCCATCATTCTGATGGCGCATCTCTTCCCGCGCCCCGGCGAATTGCGGCAATCCGAATGGGCCGATATTGATTTCGAAAACCGCGTCTGGACGATCCCGGCCGAGCGCACAAAAATGCGACGACCGCATAAAGTTCCCTTGTCTCAGCCGGTCCTGAAAATCCTCCGCGATCTCCACGTTGTGACGGGTTTCGGCCGCTACCTCTTCACAGCGTCCGCTCAACCAAACGGCCCCTCTCCGAGCCCGCGATGAACGCTGCGTTGCGTACGATGGGCTTCACCAAAGACGAAGTTACTGCTCACGGCTTCCGCGCAACCGCGTCAACGCTTCTGAACGAATCCGGTAAATGGAACCCCGACGCCATCGAACGCCAGCTCGCCCACGTCGAAGGCAACGACGTCCGCCGCGCCTACGCCCGTGGCGAACACTGGGACGAACGCGTCCGCATGATGGAATGGTGGTCGGAGTATCTGGAGGAGTTGAAGGCGCAGACCGGTTTCAGATCATAAAAATGCGTCAAGAAATTCTGAAACGGGCCGTACTCCTGTTACGCACAGGTGTTCTCGCGCGCGTGTGCACGCGACATACAAGAGATGCCGTTCCGTCGCGTAGACTTCATCGAGTTCTGCATCATCGGTTACGTCTTCTATCCGCGCTTGCAGCGGCAACGCTTCATCGTCGCAAGCCATAACGGCGACCGCGCGGTATTCTAGCCCCTTCGCAAGGTGCATTGTCCCGAGTGCGATACGTTCGGACAAATGCTCTTCGGCGCCGCTCAAGGTTTCTCCTTCTTGGCCAAGGGTCGCTAGCATTGCGCGCGCACGTGGCAAGTAGCTTCTATCTCGAACAAAAACGCCAATTTCGTTGGGGGGAATACCCTTATCAAGAAGATCTTCTATCCATACAGCTACAGTCGTTTGCTCTTCTTCCGCTGTTTTAAGTTTATACACTTCCGGAGCGGGGCCATTAAACAGTGAAATTGTGCCTACGCGGCGGTCTTCGTTCCCGTCCATATCCCGGATAATGCGCGGCAAGAGACTGTCAGCGGCTTCTCGGATTTGATGGCTCGTTCGGTAATTTACGGTCAGGGTTGACGAACGGCCACGGACATCGACCCCGAGTGATTTCCAGGAAAAGGGATGCTGAAAAATCCGCTGACCTAGATCTCCGGTGAAGAATAGCCCGTCTGTTCCACTTCCGGATAAGGCGGCGAGAAACCGCAGCTCGCCCGGCCCTAAGTCCTGTGCTTCATCTACGACGATATGCGTGTACGGTTTTTCATGTCGATCGGCGAAATAGTCGCCCATTTCGCTGAACAGAGCAGATGCGGTTAACATCCCTTTTCGTGTGAGCGCATCACGCGTTCGTTCAAATACCGGCCACAGCGCTTCTCGTTGCTTACGGCCAACACGGCTGCGTTTGCCTTTCCTCGTGACATCAACGTAGTCGTCCAGTGTGTTAATTTGCCAATTGTCGACAACATCACGCCATTCGGCCCAGACAAAGCGCTCCGTAAATCCATCAAGGACCGCCGCTTCGCGCTGAAGAATTACGCGCACGTCTCTCTCTTTCGCGATATACGGTTCGCGGCCATGCGCAAGTGTATAGAGTTCAGAGGCGGCGTCTTCAAAAGACGCTATATTAATCGACGGTACGATACGCTTCTCACCACCGGTCAGGATGGTCAGTTTTCGGCGCAGAGATGATGCAAGGGGACGTGAGAAAGTCGTTAGCAACACTTTGGCGCCGGGAAGGTCGGACAATCGTTTTGCGCGGTGCAGAGCGACAACCGTTTTGCCGGTGCCGGCCGAGCCGCCAACACGAGCAGGTCCGTTGAACTCCTTGTCAACGAGAACCTGCTGGCTCGGATGTAGAAAAACTGTCCATTGATCCCAGGGGTAATCAAGTGCTGCTTCGAGCGCTTCACGCCCTTCAACAACCCTGAAGCGCCGCTGCGCGTCAGGGTGAAGCGCAGAGTCCGAAATCGCTTGCTCGAACACTTGCGGGATTGGCGTCTCACCGACCGCGAGTGCAAGCACGGCTTCTTGCGCCTCCTGCGGAAGGTGCGTGACGAGATCAAGCAATTCATCTGTGTCTGCTTGACGTAGCCGGTCCAACCACTGCGTCGGCACGCCATAGATCAAAAGCTCGTCATCGCTGCAAGCCGCTAAAGGCCTAGATATCGGCGCAGATACAGGCGCTGGTTCGGTTGGTGCTGACGGCGCTGGCTTGCGCGTCTCAACAGTCTCTTCAATTTCAACGATTTGCAAAGCTTGCGTGTGCGGATGGACTTCAAAAATGCGCCGCGTCGCCCATGCGTATGCATCGTCGTGGTGGTCAACATAGCAAAGCACCACCCGCTCGCCCGTTTTGTGGACAATCAAGCGTATGTCGCGGTTCGCGCGCACGGACCAAAAATTTTTGTCCTTCGCGCCGTCAATGCGATGAAATGACTTGCCCTTGCCCGTTGGGTCCATCTGCAAGTCAAACGCCGCCATTTTCGCAGCCTTCTGCGACTGATTGTCGAGCTTGGCGAGCGCGGATTGGAATGTATCGGCGATAAGGAATTTCATACTAGCGTTGGTTTTCGACTTGAATTTTGTATAATTCTTCTATCATTTCACGCTGCTTTAGGCCTAAATTGTCATCATCGCGATATTGCAAATATTGTTGCACCTTCGCACCAAAGCGGCCGCCTTGGCGATTCTGTGGCGGTTCGGTGACCGCTAGTAAGATTGCTTCGATATGATTCAGCACTTCCGAGCGCGTGCTATGAGCACCGGTTTTTTCTTTTTGAAGTTTCCCCGACTTTAATACAGACCGCACCCCAAACCACGAAAATCTTTCCCATCGGTCCGCTAATGAATCGTCGCGATGCTGCCCCAGTCGTCCAATAAGTGTTTGATTTTTTCCGGCTCCTACTTGCCCCGCGTACACGATGCGAAACAGGTCATCATACAGAACATACACTCCTTGCTGTTCTTTAAAATCAATTGGTTCTGAACGCTTTTTGCCGACAATTTTGCCTTTAAGATGCCCGGCAATTGGGCCACGCCCCCAAAAGACATTCTCTCGCCGCCAAAAAAGTCCGTAATTCTTAAAGAGCATTTCCTCTCCTAGACCGAAAAAACTTTCATCACTTCGTCGCCATAGTGGTTGATCACCTTCACCGCGATACGGCCTGACGACGGGCGCGGGAATGGGCGCGACGCAGCTCGGTAAAGCGTTCGCCACGCGTCTTCATCTATTTCGGCGCGGAGCGAGGTTTTGAGAGACTTGTACGGATCGCCAGCGCCGAGGAAATAGGCGTGGCGAACGAAGAAGCTTTCCTCGTCATAATCGGTGTCGATAAACCAGGCCATTATGTCATCGGTGTCGCCATGGCGGATTTCACCGGTGGCGGGCACAAAAACATCCATGCCGCGAATCGTGACCGTCAGGTCTTCGCCTTGTTCCGTGATCGTCACGTCCGGCTCGCCGATCACCATGAAGAGGTTCGCGTTCTTATCGCGTCGCAAATCCTCCGCCATGTGAAGGTCGGGATTCATCTTCGCCTTGACGATCCGCAACGGCCCAAGCTTCGTCACCTCGCTGGCGTGGGCGTCATAACCGAAAGCGAGCGCAATCAGGATATCGAAGCGCGCCTCGGTCGCCTCGCGCGCGGCGGCCATGAGGTCGGTGCGATGGAGCGTGCCGTATTCCGGACCGATCATGATGGCGGCGCGTCGCTCGATTGCCTTGGCGCCTTCACCTTCGACAAAGTGACCCTCAGCGCAAACCATATCGCCCGCCCAAGGCGTGATATGGTTGAAGGTGATGCGGTCTTCCTTCGCGCCCTGCTGCACGCCGGCGATGCGCAAGTTTTCGAGGATCACCTGAACGAAATCGACCTCGTTGGAGAGGCCGCTTTTGCGCTTCTTCTTTTTCTGTTTTTTCGCTTTTTGGGGCTCATCGAGCAGCTCCTCGTCATCCATGGCGACGACGCGATGGGGCGATAAGCTTTCAACCGTGAACGGCCCGGCGACGCGTACACGGGCGTTGTCGACATAGGGACGGTCATAGAGATATTCGACGTCCGCCGCGCGGGCGATGGAGGCGTCTATCTTCTGCTGACGCTCAATGCGGTTCTCCCACCATTTCGCGTGGGCGTCTTTGGCTTTCTTCGACCAGGTGTCATCAGCTTCGCGCGGGATTTCCCATTCTTCCCATGTTTCGCCGACGGCGTTGTTCAGCGCGGCGCGCAAAGGCTCCAGCTTCTCTTGGTATTGCTCCCAGATGACGTCGATCTCGGCGTTGTTGGCGATGGATTTCAGCGTGATGTGCGGCGCGCGCTCATAGACGAACCCTTCTCGTATGTCGTCGCGGGGCCGTCCGTTTACCTCATCGTTTTGGGGCGGTTTGCCGGTGACTTCCGCTTCTTTCATTCGTCCGTCAGCGGAGTCTTTAAGGTAGTAATAGGGATAACGTGCGCTCATCAGCCGCTGGCGGGCGAGCGCCAGCGCCACGCGGGAAGTGTCGATCGTGATCCAACGCCGTCCCCATTGTTCAGCGACCGTCGCTGTTGTGCCGGACCCGCAGGTGGGGTCGAGAACAAGATCGCCGGGGTCTGTAGCCATGAGGAGACAGCGCTCAATCGTCTTACTACCTGTTTGAACTACATAAACCTTTTCATCAGTAAAATTTCCTGTTCCAGTGTCCGTCCAAATATTCGAGAATGGCATAACATCGAAGTCGGTGTGAAAGCGTTTGTAGCGAAAACTGCTTTCCGCGACGTGCACACGATCAGCATAAATTAGACGTTGGGTTCCAACCGGATGTGACGGTTTCCAATGCGAATTGGCTTTGTAAGGATCGACCTTCACGCTTCGATACGACAAGAGCTGCGGCTCGGAGGCGCGGCCTTGGGAAATCATATTGTCCGGATTGTATGGTGATGCTCCATCAGGAATGAGTACTTCACCGCGTTTCTCCGCAGCGCTAACCCCTCGACAACTAAAGTCTTCCAACTGCAGCCAAGTCGCATTACCGGTACCAAGCTCATAGGGTTTTTTCGCAAAGACCGGCCTTGTCTTAACGGCCGTTCGATCCTTGGCGTACCAGACGATGTAATCTAGTACATTCGAAACAACGGCAGATGAAAACCCGTAAGTTTTTTGAACGGAAATTTCGCTGAGGAAATTCTCCTCCCCAAACACCTCATCCATCACGGCGCGAACGCGATGCACATTTTCATCGCCGATCTGTACAAAGATCGATCCGGACTCCGTCAGTAGATCGCGCATCACCGTCAGCCGGTCACGCAGATAGGTGAGGTAGGAGTGGATGCCGTCTTTCCAGGTGTCGCGAAACGCCTTCACCTGTTCCGGCTCGCGGGTCAGGCTTTCGAGCTTGCCGTCCTTCACATCGCGCGAACGAGTTGAGACCTGCCAGTTGGAATTGAACTTGATGCCATAGGGCGGGTCGAAATAGATCGCCTGTACCTTGCCGCGTAACTTCTCGCGCTCTGCCAGAGACGCCATCACTTGTAGTGAATCGCCGAGGATCATCCGGTTCGACCAGTGCTGTTCGTGCTCGTAGAACTCCGTCTTCGCCTCCGGGTCGAGACCGTTGAACTCCGCAAAGAGGTCCGGTGCGTGGTCGCCGTTCTTTTCTTTCGACATTTTGACGAGATAGTCGATCAGCGCCTTGGGGTGGATCTTTTCCTGCACATAAATGGGCGGCACATTGACGACGAGGTCCGTCCAGTCCTGCCGGTCCTTGCCGCGCCAGACGAGCTGTGCGTCGCCTAATTCTATTTGACCTGTCTCGGTGAGCTGTTCGCGCTGCTCCTTCGTCAGCGTGATCTTGATCCCGTTCCAGATGATCTGCGGATCAAGGTCTTCATCGCGTTCGCGAACCTCTCCCTTCGGCAAGGGGCGTGCGCGCTTATACTTCGTCGGCGGCCGAGGCGTAATCTCTTCGAGCCGCTCGTTGATCGACTGTAATTCCGCTGTCGGAATATTCCGCCGGCGCGCCTCTTCATGCGTCAGCGTTTCGACCTGCTTTTTCTTCTTTGTTCTCTTTGTCGCTTTTCTGGCCATATCTCTTTTCGATTATTCCGCCGCTTTGGCGCTATCCATCACAAATTTATCGATCAGTTCCTTGAAGGCGTTTTCCATGCCGAAGACTTCGATGAACTCCGCAAACGCCCATCGCCCGAAACGGCCAAGATTGTTGACGCCCGGAACCCAAAGCTCCTTCATCGTCTGCGCCTTCATTTTCGCGTCGTCGTTGCGATAGCCCTTGACCTCCAGCACCAGATTAAGCGGGTCCGCCTCTCCATGTCCGTCATTAAGGCGTACAATGAAGTCCGGCACGTAACGCCGCGTGACCGGACCATTGCGATAGGGAACCTCAAAGCCAAGCCCCTGATTCTTTACATAGGCGAGAACGCGCGGGTGTTCCTCGCAAACGCGCGCCATCTCCGCCTCCCAGTTCGAATCTTCGACCACATGTGAGACGTGACATTTCTTGGGATCGGTCACGAAACAGGGCTTTGACGTCGTGAAGTTGACAAAGCGCGTATCGCCCTCCGGGTTAAAGGAGTCGATGACCGCTGTAACACGGGAGGCGCCATCGTCGAAGCGTTGGCACGCGAGGAAAATGCGCTCGGCGGCTTTTTCGATGACGCCCGGCCACGCCGCCATGGCTGGAAAGGTTCCTTCCGACTCGCAGACCAGATAGCCCTCGTCCAGCCAGCGCATGACAATGCGTTTGACTTGCGGGAACAGCGCCATGTTCATGCCGCCTTCGTCCTGAAACTTTGTCATTAGAAGGTGTTTGGTGATGACATAAGCGATGGAGTTTGGGCGCGCATATTCATCGAGCCGATCTTCGGGCGACATGATTTCCTGTTCGCCGACAACGCCCGACATGTGGGTTCTGGTCGCGCCGACAAGTTCGGGTGTGATTCGCAACCGCGAATCCTCATTGAACTGTGCCGTGATCGTCTCATCGGGAAGCGCCGTGCGGTAGCCGGCGACGCGCGGAAAGCGGATGGCGAGATGTGCCCGGTCGCGCTTGGCATGCACGCGTGTGACAGGCTTCGGCGCAGACGGCGGCGCGACGGTCGGCTTCGCGGTGAAATCAAACGGAATGCCCATGATGTCGGCATATTCGACATCAAAATGTCCGTCGCTATTCAACTCATAGCTCTTTCTACGAAGGGCGCGACCGACCACCTGCTCGCATAAAAGCTGGGTGCCGAAGGCTCGCACGCCGATGATATGCGTGACGGTGTTGGCGTCCCACCCTTCCGTCAGCATAGAGACCGACACCACACATCGGATCGATTCGCCGAGACGCCCCTTCTCCCCTACAGTGTTCATCACTTCGCGCAGCAAGTCTTCGTCCGTAATTTTTACATCGCCGCCCGCGCCTTCGCGCTGTGCTTTCTCGCGCCGGAACTGCTCAATCTCCGGCGCCATGGCATTATGGAATATTTTGTCGAGTCCTTCGCCAGAGTCGATTTGGACCGAGTCGATCAAGAGAGTGTTAGGTTTTGCGAGGCGCTGTCCGTGCTCGTCAAAATTTCTGAACATTTCGAGCTGACCGGGCATGTATGTTTCGCCGTGCTCGTCCGTTTCCGGAGTGATATAACCGGCGATCCAATCATAGATGATTTGCGACGTCGTTGTGTTATTGCAGACAACAATGAACACCGGGGGGACATCGTGACCTCTCGCGCGCCATTCCTCATCAGTTTTGACGTAATGCGCATAAAGCGAACGCAGCGCCGTGATAAGCGGCGTGACTTCAGCGAGCGCGTCTGGATTTCCGCCGCCGCTTTTCGAGCGGCCCTTTTTCGGCATCTTCTTGCCAATATGGTCCCAAAGATTGCGATAGATTGGCTTGCCGTCCGCCATCGGCATATTATCGAGGATTGGCACTCGGGGCAGTTTCACGATGCCGCATTCGATGGCATCCATCAGTGAAAAGTCGGAGACGGTCCAGGGAAAAAGCGTGCCCTCGCGATAACCGGAACCGCGCAAAAAGAATGGCGTCGCTGAAAGGTCGTAGACGGCGCGGGCGCCCACCTTGCGTTTCACCGCCGCAATGCCGTTGATCCACAGTCTTGCGGCTTCGTTATTCTCTTTAGCCTCTTTTTTGTCGTCGCCTTTCGATTTTTGAACATCGTCGCTGCCCGGCTTTTCCCGATAACAATGATGCGCCTCGTCATTGATGACGACAATATTTTTCATGTTGAAAAGATCGCCGATGGCGCGACGCAACATCTCGCCCTCGGATTCTACAGTAACAATCTTCTCTTCCCGCCAGCCTTCTATTGCGCCGCGCGTACCTTTCGCGACTTTGGTTTTCTCGCGCTGCTGAAACGCGTGATAGTTTGTTACGACAACTTTTGCCGCGGCGACATCATCCATCATGTCTGATGGAACAAGCTCGCGCCTTTCGTAGTAGCTGTCAGGATCGGTCGGGTCGAGTACGCGCAAGCGATCGCGGATTGTGATGCCTGGCGCGATGATAAGAAATCCTTTGGCGTAATTCTTTGACGATGGCATCCGCACCGCGTTGACCGTTTGCCACGCGATTAGCATCGCCATGACGGTCGTCTTGCCGGCGCCTGTCGCCATTTTCATGGCCAGCCGATAGAGGTCCGGATTTGCTTCGTCGTTGCCGCCCTTAATGTGGTCGAAAATATGCTTGTAACGCTTCTGACCTCTGGCGACTTCAGTTAGCCAAATGATGGTTTCGACCGCTTCGCGCTGACAGAAAAATGGTCGAACTGAGATCCATTGTTCTTGGGGGCGTCGCCAATGTTCCAGCAAACGCATGGTGGCAGGCGTGACTCCCCAATCCTTTGGATTCGGCAAATTGCGCCAGCTGCGAATGTGCTGGCGAATCTCATTGATGATCGGCGTCGGATTATATTGCCACTCCTCATCTTCCAGGAGGTCGCGCTGAGCGTCTCCTCTTCTCGCCCGCTTTGCTTTCGGGACTGGGGTGTAAAGGTCTGATCTGCGCCGCTCGTTCGTTGGCGGTTGATTGGTTGGCTGGCCGTCCTCGAGGATGTGATGTTGTCTGGGCTCCTCGTAGGGTGAATTCAGAATTGGATATTTAAAGAAGTCATGCTCTGACATATGGCGCTCTACTTGGGTGGTAATATAGTTGACGCGATTTGCTCAAATAATTGAAGCGAATAAGTGTTTTTCGCACCCAATGAGCTGTATGACACTTTCTGGACGGTACGATTGAGAACGGCAAGAGGCAGCATAGATTCGTTTTCATATACCACAAATTATATTTTGTGGTATAGTCACTTCTTATGAAGCCGATTCCGCTGATATTGCAGACCTTATATCAGGACCTTATGCAGGCGCATCTCGACCGTGCGCCCGCGGAAATGGCCGGCTCGCCGCATCTTCGGGAGACCGGCGGCAAGGCGTTCTGGTACGTCACTGTCCGGGCGCCTGGGGGCGCGCACAAGCAGCATTTCATCGGGCCTGACGACGACAAGACCCGCGCCCGGATCGAGCGCTGGAAGGCCGCGCGCGACGACGCTCGCGCGTTTCGCGCCAACGCTTCGGAAAAGGCTGCGGCGCTTCGGGCTGCGCGTCTTCCCGCTCTCGACATGACGACCGGAAAAGTGTTGCGCGCTCTGGCGCAGGCGGGCGCGTTTCGTCTCGGTGGAGTTCTTGTCGGTACTCATGCTTACAGGCTTTACGATTTGGAACTCGGCGCGCGCTTCTCCTCAAAAACGACCGCCATCACCGCCGATGTCGATCTGGCGTCATTTGAAAAACTGTCGCTGGCGCTCGACGACCACGCCGAGCCCGAATTGCCGGAAGTCTTGAGCGCGCTCGGCCTGTCCCCTGTCAGCTCTCTTGATCGCAACAAACCGACGCGCTGGCGCATGACGGACAGCGATTTTGTCGTCGATTTTCTCAGCCCGTCTTTTGACGAAAAAGAGGGCGCGCAAAAGCTCGAAGCGCTCGGTGTCTGGTCGCAAGGTCTGCACTTCCTGAACTTCCTTATCCGTGATCCGATTCCCGCCGTCGCGCTCTATCGGGAGGGCGTGCTCGTACAAATTCCGAGGCCGGAGCGATTTGCAATTCACAAGCTGATTGTGGCGTCGCGTCGGCGCGGTCCGGGGCGCGCCAAAGCCGAAAAGGACCTTGAACAGGCGCGCTCGCTGGCGCTGGCGCTCGCGGATGCGCGTCCCCATGAACTCGGCGCCGCCTTCAGCGAAGCGCTGGAACATGGCGTGGCCTGGCGCAAGGCGATCGAGGCGTCGTTTAAACGCGCCCCGGATATCCGCGAGACCGTCGAGAATACCATCTGAGACGCGAAATACGCGCGCCAAACGCGTTGAACACGCATGCTTATAATCTCGCGCGGTTGTCCGCTTGCCGCTGCACCCAGGCTTCTATTTCGCTCCAAACCCAGAGTGACGACTTGCCGATTTTTATCGGCGCGGGGAACGGATTGTCCTTTTGTTTCATCAGGCGGTATATCGTCGCCCGGCTGATGCTGAGCCGCTTGCAAATTTCGTCGACCTTGATGAGAGGCTGGTCAAGAATCGGCTTCGATTTACGCAGCTTCACGTCCTCATTTCCGTCTACGAGGGCGCGATTCTGAAGCGCGACTTGCGCCTTGCTGTCGCCCTTCAGGTCGCGATCCAGCAACGTCAATTGCGCGCCGCCAGAAACCTCTACGCATTCATTTTCACGATGTCTCATCTTTCTCCTTCTCCATTTAAACGCTTGTTCATCGGCGCCAACAGAACGGCAGTCCTGCCGTTTCTTGGCGAAGTATTCACGCCTTCGACAGTATTGCGCTCTCTTCGAGCTGAGATTTCAAGCACTAAATTATTCCAGTAGCTTTGCTGACCTCATGCGGCGGGGCCCGAATTTATCTACCGAAAAATCGCTCATGACCTGTAGACAATGTATACATAGTAAATTCAACCGCTTAGGGATTGTCTGTATACACTGTATACGCCGCAGAGGTCGCGTATACAGCGTATACGGCTGAGACCCACCCAATAACACCTTGTTAAACAACATCTTTTCTTTGCGTGTGGGGACCACGTCAGGTGTGTTACTCAATCTTTTCGCGCGCGGCCCCGCCGCGGCGCGTTCGATGCGACAGTGTGAGACGATTGACGGGGCGTTTCCGCATCGCTTTTTGACACTTCGTCGATATCCGCTTCGATGCCGAGGTCGTTCATGTCTTCCTCGATGCTCGCGATATGGCGGAGATTGGTCGTTGAAATCACCACGGCGAATGCTCCAAACAGCACGCCGAACAGCCAGGGCGTCGGCGCCTGAAACGCCGATACCGCGAAGAAACAAAAGACAGCGCTGGCGCCGCCGGCGACAAGCAAGACGCGATGAATTTGACGGCCGGTTTTGAGTGCGCGACGCGTCATCCGCGCGCCGAGCATCGCGAGCTTTTCGGACTCGCTGGGGGTTCCATTGTCGAGCATGACGCAGTCCTTTCACGCAGCGATAAGCCACTTGTCGGCGAAGTTGCGGATCGTGCGATAGGCAATCTCCGGGCTTCGGCCGTGCGCCATAAGATCGAAGCGCAGCTTCTGAATGGCGTCGGGCAGCGACGAGATTTCGCGGTCGCATATGCGGCGGAAAATCTCGTTGATCGCTTCGTCGAGACGGGCCGATTGATCGTCAAGCGCGCGCTTCGCCGCCGGCGTCAGCGCATCGTAATACGCAGCGTGAACGCCGCATCCGTCGACGGTATGCATCGCGCCCAGGAGGCCGACATAGATCTCGATCAGGTCGGCGAGCGTGGGCTGCGGTTCGTAGTTCGGTCTGGAGGGTGCGGTCATGACGCCCTCCCTCGCCCGGCGGGGCGATCAGCGGCGCAAATGGTGCGTTGGGAATAACTCGTGATAAAGCTGCGGGTAGCCATAATCCTGACTCCTTGTTAGTCGGGGTTGTGGTCAGGCGCGGAAGGGTGTTGCTGCACCCTTTCGCGCTGCTTGCGACTCATGTGTCATACACTTTGTCTGACGCGCCTACTTAGCCTGATCAAAGCCAATACGTCAAACAATTTGTATGACCAAAAAGATGACGATATCTCCGAAACAATGCCGCGCTGCACGCGCTCTTACTGATTTGTCTCAATCGGACCTCGCGGACACTGCCGGTGTAGGGCGTTCGACAGTTGCAGATTTCGAACGTGGCGCGCGAATACCGACACCAGAAAACCTCGATGCTATCCGGAACACTCTTGAAGCTGCCGGCATCGAGTTCATCGATGAGAATGGCGGAGGCGTCGGCGTACGCTTGCGGAAGTAACGAAAAGGCGTGTCACGATAAGAGACGCAATAGAAGACCTCAAACGTGCTTGACGCTATCTGACATCAACGGCGATACGTCGCCTTTACAGGAGAAAAACTGACGGCAAAGCATGTACGCTCTTGAAATTCATCCGTACTCGTTTTATCGTTTTTCTAAAGCTCTCAGCGTATCGCCAACAGTCACTTTTAGCTTGATTTCGGCAGCAAACTGCGTTTAAATATAAACGCTATGGACGATACGTTGGCATACAGATTTTCACAAATTCCGATTCAAAAATCATATCAAACGTGTGCGGAGTTTGTATTAAGCCGCCCCTGGCGCCACTCCTTATCCGCATCGTTTTGCGCCGCATGATGCGACGCGGTTCGGGTCAGGGCGACTGTGCGAGAATTTCGCGAAAAATAAAGCGTTTGCGACAATGCCGCCCATGTCTTCTCGGCGCGCTTGCGGGGGCGTTGTGCTTGCGGAGGAGAGATTGCCGGCAAGGTGAGCTGGCGGCGCTTCCCGGGCCCTGTGCGCAAGAGGGCGAAGCGCTGTCGTTCCGGCGGAGTAAGGACCTCCGCTTGGCCGGACGCCGCAAGAGCGCCAGTTCAACCGGCATCGTGACGCATGGCCCCGCTGGGATCGCCCGCATACCGCCGTCGCGGCGTCAGCGTTCCCATCCGTCCTGTTCCGTCATGCTCGCCGATCGGGAACGAACGGCAATGTGAGATGTTTCAATGGGTGCAATAGCCGATGCGCGCATGGAATGACCCGTGACGAAGCGCTGCCGGCGCAATGGAGACAGTCCATGAAAATACTCATGATTTTAACATCACATGACCGGTTGGGCGATACGGGAAAGAAGACGGGATTTTGGCTTGAGGAGTTCGCGGCGCCTTATTACGTCTTCAAGGATGCGGGCGCGGACGTTGTGCTGGCCTCTCCCAGGGGCGGTCAGCCGCCGCTTGACCCGTCCAGCGATTCTGAAGACGGCCAAACCGAGGCGAGCGAACGATTTAAATCCGACGAACACGCCCGGGCAGAGTTGGCGAACACCGCGATTCTGTCCACCGTCTCCGCGGACGGCTTCGACGCGGTTTTTTATCCCGGTGGGCATGGTCCGCTCTGGGATCTTGCGACAGACGCGGACAGCAATTTCCCTCGTCGAAACCTTTGCGTCGACCGATCGTCCGATCGGTGCGGTATGTCATGCGCCCGCGGTTTTCGCGCATGCGAAAAATGATGGCGGTCAATCGCTGGTACACGGCAAGTCCGTGACCGGCGTCGCCAACACCGAGGAGGGCGCGGTCGGCCTCGCTGACGTCGTGCCGTTCCTGGTTGAAGGCATGCTGAAGGCAAACGGCGGAAACTACCAAAAAGGCGATGACTGGGCGCCGTTCGTACTGACCGACGGCAAGCTTGTCACGGGACAGAACCCGGCCTCGTCGAAGGACGCGGCGGAGCGCATCCTCGCTCTCTTGCAATAGGTTGAGCGGCGCTCCCCCAGAGAGAACGGGTGAGGGCGGGCTCACTTTTCCAGCGGCAACGGGTCTTGCGGCAATGAGGGGCGCGATGGTCGCGGGCGCAGCCAAAGGCGAGGTATTAAAACGTACAACGATCATTTATTATGACGCATATCATCACCGTTAATCCGACGACCGATTAGCCAATTGCGGCCTACGCGTTGATGAGCGAAGACATCGCTTTCGCGATACTCCGAGCATCCCATGACGCCTTCAAGGAATGGCGCCGCAAAAGCCATGACGTGCGCGCGCCATACCTGCGAGCCATCGCCGCAAAGCTGCGGACAAATGCGGATGTCATCGCCGATCTCATGACCCGGGAAACGGGCAAATTGCTGCGGGACGGCAAGATGGAAGTGGAGCTTTGCGCGCAGATCTTCGACTATACCGCCGAGAACGGTCCCGCGGAACTCGCCGATGAAGCGCGCGTTCATAGCGGCGGCGAAAAAAGCGGGATCGTAACCTATTCGCCGATCGGCGTGATCTACAGCATCCAACCCTGGAATTTTCCCTTTTACCAGCCGGTCCGCGTTCTCGCGGCCAATTTGATGGCCGGCAACACTGTCATCCTCAAACATGCCGCGATTTGCACCGGCAGCGGCCTGCTGTTGCGCGATCTCTGCCTTGAGGCCGGACTGCCGGCTGGAGTGTTCGATGTCCTGGTCATCGATCATGAGACGTCGACGCGATGCGGATCGCCAATGACAGCCGCTACGGTCTCGGCGGCGGCGTCTTCTGCAAAGACGTGGACAGGGCCGTTTCTCTGGCCTGCGACCATTTCGACACCGGCATGGTTCGCATCAACTCCTTCGGCGCGGCGGACGTCAACATGCCTTTCGGCGGGATGAAAGACTCCGGGTACGGACGCGAACATGGCGGTTTCGGCATGAAGGAATTCGTCAACGCCAAGGCCGTTTACCTGCCCTAATGGCGCATCGCTTTCGCCCTCAGCAGCATCAACCTACTGGAACTGAAATGAAAATACTTGTCGCAGGCGCCACTGGCAAAACCGGCTTACGGTTGGTCGGCGAACTGAAGTCTCGCGGGCGCGAACCGATCGCCATGGTGAGGGAAAGCTCCGATACCGGGCCCTTGCCGAACGGTGTCGAAACCCGCATTGGCGATTTAACCGACCTGCCGGACGACATTTGCCGCGGTTGCGACGCCGTCGTCTTCGCTGCTGGATCAGGCGCGGGCACGAGTTCGGAAATGACTGATAAAGTCGACCGCGACGGCGCCATGCGGCTGATAGATATTGCAAGAAAGGCCCACATATCGCGTTTTGTCATGCTCAGCACCGTCGGGGCCGAGGCCCCCGATCCGGACAGCGACCTTGCCCATTATCTCCAAGCCAAGCATAAGGCCGACGAACATTTGAAAATGTCCGGGTTGGCGTTCGCCATCGTGCGGCCGGTCAGGCTGACGGATGATGACGGCGCTGGTAACATACGCCTCGGCGACGATGTCGACAGCGGCGGCGAGGCGGCGCGCGGCGACGTCGCATCAGTGCTGGCGGACGCCGTCGACGATGCAGGCTGGGCAAACAAGATTGCACTGATGCAGTCGGTCGGCGGCGGACAATCCTGAGCCATCCATTCGGCTGGAACCGGTCGTTTCGTCCGAAATGCCCGGCGCCGCCCGTCTGAACAGGTCTTGCCCGGCCTCATTGCCGGCGCGCGACGAACTTTCAGGCGCGTTACCGTCTCGTCGTCCTCCTGCAAGGCTCCCTGTAAGGCGCCGCTGTTGCCGACGGTGCGATGCAATGACGTCGTCAGCAACAAAATCGTAAAATCAGTATTGAGACTATCGCCCGGCGGCGCGGCGCCGGCGTCGTGCGCCGCCGGCGTTGTCATAAAAACCAGACGCCCTGACCGCCGCCCGTGCGCCGACGGAAGCGCCGCGCCCCTGCGGAACATCAACTGAAGAACATCAATTGCAGAGCGCCGATTTTCGTATTTACCGGCGGCGGAACAAGAAAAAAGAAAATATTCTTTATATTAAGATAAAAAAGAAATATAGATATAGTAAAATAGAATTTGCATTGCGAGGGGGGAGGGCCATGGTTGCGGTGACGCCGACGCAGGAATTTCTTGCCCTCGACGAGGCGCGCAAGCTTGAAAAGATAACCACGCCCGCCGGCGGCGGCGGTTTCCTCGCCGCGATCGCCCGGGGAAGGGCCGTGCCAGGCCTCGCTGCGCGCGCGGCGGCGAAACTCGCCGGCGGCCGCAGGCCATTCCGCCTGGGCGACGCCGTCATCGTCGTGCGCCACGAGCATGTCAGAGAAGCCCTGGCGCGGGATCTCGACTTCCTGATCGGCCCCGTCAACCGGAACAAGATTGAGGAGGTCAGCGGCCCGTTTATCCTGGGCATGGACCGTTCGCCCGCTCACGCCGCCCAGCGGCGGGCGCTCTACAAGGCGCTGCGCGATGCGCCGCTCGACGCGATCATGACAGACTCAACGACTTATGCGGAGACTTTGCTCGACCGGTCGGGCGGCGCCGTCGACGCCGTCGGCGGCTACGCCCGCAAGGTCGCCGCGCACACGGCGCGCGCCCTGTTCGGTATCGGCGGCCCGGAGGACCCGCTCTTTCTTGAAGCGTCACGGTCGATTTTCGGCCACACCTTCCTGAACCTCGGAAACAACGATGCGATCCGCGAGCGGGCCGTTCTCGCAGGACGCCTGGTCCGGCACTGGTTCGAGGAAGAGCTGGCCCGCCGGCCCCCTCCCTATGGCCGCCCCGATCTGATGGACGCGCTCCTGCGCGGCGGCGCCGGTCCGCAGGAGGCGCGGTTGATTCTCGCCGGCATGCTGGTGGGCGCGATCGACACCACGGCGTCGGCGGTCGCGAAAATCCTCTGCGTCCTCGATACGGACACGGACATCCGCGCCGAATTCGAGCGCGCCGCCACGCCGTTCGAGCGATACGGGCTCTGCCTGGAAGCCCTGCGCCGCTGGCCGCACAACCCGATCGTCATCCGTGAAGCGGCGGCGGATACAACGCTCGGCAAGCGCAAAATCAGGAAGGGCATGCGGATTTTTCTCTTCACCCATGCGGCGATGGTCGATGCCTCCGCCTTTCCCGACCCCAAAGCCGCGCGCGCCGACCGCGACCGCCGCGCCTATTTCCACTTCGGCGGCGGCCTTCATCCTTGCGCCGGCGCCGGGGTCAACGCGCTTCAGATCCCGATGCTCGTCAGCCTGCTCGTCGAGCGGCGTTATCGCGTCAACGGCGCGATGCGTTGGGCCGGGCCTTTTCCCCATCAGTTGCCGATTGGTTTTTCAAGGACGCCGTCATGACCGCGCATTGCCTTCTGACCGTTATCGCTCCGCTCGCCGCAGACAAGGTGGACGCCGTCAACGCGCGCATCGAAGCCCTGCTCGGCAACCCCGCCAGACCTGAAATCCGCGATGCGCTCGCCGCGCAGGGCCGGTTCTGTCATTTCATGAGCCTTTTCGCCGCGCGCTCCACCTATCGCGACGCGGGATTTCTCATCCTGGAAATATCCGCGGACGGCGCGCCCGCCGACGCGCTCGCCAGGGTGGACGGCGCCATCGGCAAGACGCTTGAGGCCATATTCGAGTCGGCGGACGACTATCTGCCGCCCTTCGCATATTATCTCGGCAAGCATCGGGTCGACATCGGCTACGGCCTGATGTCGACGCCGGGCCTTACCCATGTCGGCAATCCCGGCATGTCCGTCGAGCGCATACTCGGCGAAGCGAGGCTTGCCGCGCGCGTGCGCCCGCTCGTGGGCGGACAGCCGAAGGATTTGCGTCCGCTCGAACGGTTGATCCGGGTGCGGCGCGTCATTGAGAATGACGACAGCCTCGCCCCTCTCGTTACGCAGACCCCGCCGCCGCCCATTGTGGACAACCGGGACGATCCGGGCCCGCTCTTGATCGCCTGGCGCCTGTTGCCGTCCGCGCTGGGCGTTTTTCTCTGGCCGCTCGTCGCCCTCGCCCTTTTGCTGACCGCGTTCCTGGTCATGGCGATGCCGCTGGAGGGAAACTGGTTCGAGCATCTCGCGGGCGTTTTCGGCAGGTTCGTTTTCGCCTTCCTCGTCGCCGTGGCCGCGCCGCTCCTGGCATTGTATCTCGCTCTTCGCCGCCAGGAAAAAACCGACTGGACCGACGAACGAACCATCGATCCCTCCGTCCTCGACGCGATCATGCAGCGCGAAAACCACACCGGCTTTGCGCAAAACCACATGGTTTCGGTCACGCGCATGAAGCCGGGGCTGGTGCGCCGGCTGACCATCCGCGTCGCCTTCTGGGCGATCGCGAAGGTCGGGGCGCAGACTTTCAAGCCCGGCCATCTCGGCGATATCGGCGCCATTCACTTCGCGCGCTGGGTGACCGTGCCGGGGACCCGCGATTTCGTCTTCATGTCGAATTACGGCGGCAGCTGGGAGTCCTATCTCGAAGATTTCATCACCAAGGCGCATAACGGCCTGACCGGCGTGTGGTCGAACACGCAAGGATTTCCCCGGTCGAACAACCTGTTTTTCGACGGCGCCACCGACGGCGAGCGGTTCAAACGCTACGCCCGCCGTTCCATGACGCCGACATATTTCTGGTACAGCGCCTATCCCGATCTGTCTACGGATAATATCCGCGCCAACGCCGCGATCCGCCGCGGCCTCGCCGCCGCCATGACGGATGAGGAGGCGCAGGTCTGGCTGAGCCTGTTCGGCGGCGCGCGCCGTCCTGACTCGAAGCTTGAAACCAGCGAGATCCAGTCGCTCGTCTTCGGCGGCCTCGGCTTCAAACCCGACGGCTCTTTACTGCGCATCGCGCTTTCGCCGGATCCGGCCGAGGCGCGCCGGTTCGTCGCCGCGTTGACGCCGCTGATCGCGTTCGGCGACGGGCGCTACACCAGGGGAAGCGCCGCCGTGACATGCGCGCTTGGCCCGTCGGGTCTGCGCAAGCTCGGTCTCGACGAAACGGCGATCGGGGCTTTTCCCGCCGCTTTCCGCGACGGCATGACGATGCAAGCGCGCTCGCGCGTTCTCGGCGATCTGGGGGACGAGGAACCGAGGACCTGGGCGTGGGGCGAGACGACGGACGACCTCGTGCTGCTTGTCTATGGCGAGACGCCCGCCGCCGCCGAGGCGGCGGTCGCCGACATCGAGCGCAAGGCGTCGGACGGAAACTGCGCCGTCGCCGGCCGGATCGTGCTGACCCATGTTCCCGAGGCGAAGCACGAACGCAAGGAGCCGTTCGGTTTTCTGGACGGCGTTTCGCAACCGGCCATGCGCGGAACCTACCGGGGCTTGCGCAATCCCGATTCCATTCACCTCGTCGCCCCCGGCGAGTTTCTCCTCGGCTATCGCGACGACCGCGGAAACTTTCCGCCGGGCCCGACGCTCGACGCCGCGCACGACCCGGAGCACGTGTTGCCGATTGCGATGGATAACGCCGACGGACGGGCGGCGGCGGATTTGCCGCGCGATATCGGGCGAAACGGCTCGTTCCTGGTTATCCGCCAGCTTCATCAGTATGTGGACGCTTTCCGGGAGTATTGCGAGGCGGAAGCTGAAAGGCTCGCCGACCGCCTGCCGCCGCCTTACGAGATGACGGCTGAGTTTATCGCTGCACGGATGATCGGCCGCTGGCAAGACGGATCGTCAATCGTCCGATATCCATATATTTCCGCGACGGAGATGGCCAGGCGCGCCGCCCGCGGCGAAAGCCCCGGCGCAGGGGAAACGCTGCGGCCGAAAACGGTCCCGCTTGAAGCGGGCGGGAGCGCGATCGAAAAACCTCCGGCGCCGCTTCAGCCATCGGTCGTGGGCGTTGACGGGCAGGACCGGCGCGACGGACCGGCGCCCATTCGTCCCGATAACGACTTTCTCTTCGGCGTCGAGGACCCTGAGGGCGTGCGCTGCCCTTTCGGATCGCATGTGCGCCGTGCCAATCCGCGCGACAGTCTGAGCCCCGGAAGCCAGGACCAGATCGACATCTCCAACCGGCACCGCATTCTTCGCGTCGGCCGCGGATATGGCGGCGACGGTTCGGTCGAGGCGATGGAGGGGCTGATGTTCATGTGTCTGAACGCGGACATCGAACGCCAGTTTGAGTTCATTCAGCAGACATGGATGGTGAATACGCGCTTTCATGGGCTTACGGATGAAACTGACCCGATCGTTGTCGATGGCGGCGAGAAGGGGAACGGGTTCACCGTTCCGACGCGCGACGGGCCGGTCGCCTTGCGGAAACTGCCGCGCTTCACCCGCATGCGCGGCGGCGGCTATTTCTTCCTGCCGAGCCGTCGCCTGTTGGCGTATCTGAGCGATTCCGCCGGGAGCCGCGCGGCGCTTTGAAACCGGCCCCGTGGGGGAGCAGGACGCGCGCTTGAGAAAAGGCGGGCGGCCTGAGGATTGCCTGCATCCGGGGAGTTTGTTATAAAATAACGCTTTTATTTGCGCCGCTGAAGCCGGCGCCGGCTCAGGCCATGAGGTTCCGCTGGAGTGGTGTCGGCGATGACAAAACCTGCGATGAAAGGAATGCTGGCGGCAGGCGGCGCGGCGGCGTGCTTTTTTGCCGCGAGCTTCGGCGCTGTCGCCCAGACGCATGAACACGCTCCGCTGGGGCCGCATGTTCACGGCGCCGCAGAGCTCAGCCTGGCCGTCGAGGACGACGTTCTTTACGCAGAGTTGAACACGCCGCTGGTCAATATCGCGGGGTTCGAGCACGCGCCCCGATCCCCGGCCGAGAATACCGCCTATCGCGCGGCGATCGATGTGTTGCAGGCGGGCGACTTCCTGTCCTTTGACGGCGCGCGGTGCAGGCTTGACGACGTCGCTCTGACGGAGCCCGCATGGGGCGCCGACGCGCGCGCCCCGCAAGCCCGTCATGGTTTCGAGGCCCGTCACGAACACCGCAACGGCCAGCTCCATGACCAGCCCCATGAGCGAGATCAGGACCGGCGCGGTGAAGAGGGCGGCGGCGGTGGGGGCGGCGAAGAAAGCTCCAACCGGGGCGCGGTTGGTCACGCGGAGATCATCGCCAGTTACATGTATTCCTGCGACGGGCTGGATCGGTTGCGCGGCCTCGAAACCCGTCTTTTCGACTTGTTCGACGGGATCGAGGCGATTACCGTCGTCTACCTCGGCGAGACCGCGATCACGGGCGCGCTGACGCCGCAGCGACCGAAACTGGAGCTTGAGTAAAAGTATGGGTCTTGTCTCACGCTTCTCCGCGCCGCTTGCTTATCCGGCCGCTTTCCTGTGTCTCGTCGCATGCGCCCTCGGGTTCCTGGCGGCGCCGGCGCGCGCTGCGGAGCCGATGGCGCTTTCCTGGGCCGATCTGATGCCGGAAGGCGAGGAGGAGCGGCTGGAAGAGCTGTACACGGCGTTCATGACGGCCCTGCAGGAGGAGATGAGCGCCGGCGGCGGCTCTACCTTCATGGGCGCTGATCCCGGCATGATCGGCGAGGGCAGTCCCCTGGACCAGATGACGCAAATCGGCACCTTCAACACCGTTTCCGATCTCGACGGCGCCGAGATCCGCATTCCCGGCTATGTCGTGCCATTCGATTTCAGCGCTGAGGGTTTGTATACGGAATTTTTGCTGGTCCCGTATTTCGGCGCCTGCATCCATTCGCCGCCGCCGCCGCCGAACCAGATTATCTATGTGACAGCCGACGAGCCCGTCGAGATCGGGGATATCTGGTCGCCGATCTTCGCCGAGGGCGAACTCGCCGCCAGGCGCCACCTCAACGACACCGGCAACGCCGCATACACGTTGTCTCTCGGCAAGATCGAGCCCTACGACTACCCTCAGTGACCATTCCGCCAGGCCGTCCCGTCGTCGAGATTTCGCGTCTCAGTTTCGCCTGGCCGCGAGGGCCGGTCGTGCTCGCCCTGTCGGATTTTCAATTGCGCGCCGGCGAAAAGCTGTTCCTCAAGGGGCCGAGCGGCAGCGGCAAGTCCACCTTGCTTGGTCTGATCAGCGGCGTACTGAAACCGGGCGCCGGCGCACTCAATGTTCTCGGAAAAGATCTGACGGCGATGGGCGCGGCGCAGCGCGATGCGTTTCGCGCGGCGCATCTCGGCGTGATCTTCCAGATGTTCAATCTGTTGCCTTATCTTCCCGTCATGGAGAATGTGACCCTGCCGGCCGAGTTTTCCAAAGCCCGCGCTGCAAAGGCGGCCGCGCGCAGCGGCTCGCCGGCGAAGGAGGCGCGGCGGCTTCTCGGCCGTCTCGGCGTCGGCGACGCCTTTCACGACCGTCGCGCGAGCCAGTTGAGCGTCGGCCAGCAGCAGCGGGTCGCGGTCGCCCGCGCGCTCATGGGCGCGCCGGAACTGATCGTCGCGGACGAGCCGACCTCGGCCCTGGACGCCGAAGCGCGGGATGGATTTATCGACCTCCTGATCGAGGAGTGCGCCCAAAGCGAAGCCAGCCTTTTGTTCGTCAGTCATGACGCCGCGCTGGCGCAGCATTTCGACCGCGCCGTCGACCTGCGCGCCATCAATGACGCGCCAGAACCTCTCCCAGAAAGCCCGCCTGGAAGTTTCCGGGACAGTCCGCGTGGCAATCGCCCGCGGGGGACAGCGTAATGCGGATCGCCGGGCCGATTTTGAAGCTGGCCGCGCGCAGCCTGTGGAACCGGAAGCTGACAGGGTTCCTGACCGTCCTCGCCGTGGCGCTTAGCGTGATGCTGTATCTCGGCGTGGAAAAGGCGCGTCACGGGGCCCGAACGAGTTTCGAAAACACGATTTCGGGGACGGACCTGATCGTCGGGGCGCGCAGCGGCCCGGTCAATCTCATGCTCTATTCCGTTTTCCATATCGGGGCGCCGACGAACAACATCAGTTGGCGGAGCTATCTACGGATCGCCGAGCGTCCGGAGGTCGCGTGGGCGATCCCCATATCCCTAGGCGACTCCCATCGCGGGTTCCGGGTCGTCGGCACGGATCAAAGCTTTTTCGAGCACTATCAGTATGGAGACGGCCAGGCCGTGCGCATGGCGCGGGGCGATCCCTTCCAGGGCGTGTTCGAGGCCGTCATCGGCGCCGACGTGGCGAAGCGGCTGGGATACCGTGTGGGTGAAGAGATCGTTCTGAGCCATGGGCTCGGCGCGGTGAGTTTTTCCGACCACGCCGACAAGCCGTTTACCGTCGCCGGCATTCTCGCGCCCACGGGCACGCCGGTCGATCGCGCGGTGCTGGTCAGCCTGGAAGGCGTGCGCGCCATTCACATCGGCTGGCGCGGGGGCGGGCCGACGCCGATGGCGCGCATGGCGACCGCCGCCCGCGTTGAAGAGATGGACCTGACGCCGGATCAGGTGACCGCCGTCTATCTCGGCCTCGCGTCGAAGATCGCCGTCCTGCGGCTCCAGCGCGAGATCAATACATACCCGTCCGAACCGTTGCAGGCGGCCATTCCGGGCGTTGCGCTGAACCAGCTATGGAGCGTCGTCGGGGTCGTGGAAAGAGCGCTCGCCTCCATCTCCGGCTTTGTCATTTTCGTCGGTCTTCTGACCATTCTGATCAGCATCCTTACCAGCCTGAACGAACGCCGGCGCGAAATGGCGGTGCTGCGCTCGCTCGGGGCGCGGCCGCATCACGTCTTTACGCTTCTCGTTAGCGAGGCGGCGCTGCTGGCGTTGCTCGGTTGCGCACTGGCGCTGTTGCTGCTCTATGGCGCGCTTTACGCGCTGGCGCCGGTGATTGCCGCGCGCACGGGCGTCGCGCTCGCCGATATCGGACCGGGGGTGCAGGACCTCGCCCTGGCCGGCGCGGTGACGCTGGCCGCCGCCCTGCTCGGGGCGATCCCGGCCTGGCGGGCCTTCAAGAACTCGTTGGCGGACGGATTAACAATCCGCACCTGACGCGCGCGCGTGGGAGGCTTTCGCGCCCGTTGCATAAAAAAGGGGCCGCCTCGGCGGGCGGCCCCTTGCTCGGCGTCGCCGCTGCGGGCGTTTTATTCGGGGACCGACATGCCCGGGACCCACGGACCGTCGGCGGCGATGATCTGCGCTTCGAGGGCGGGGATGTCCTCGTCCGCAAGGGCGTTGAGCCGGTTGCGAATGTCCGCATACTCTTCCTCGGCGTACTGCATCTGCTCCAGATGCGTCGGCGTCGGTCCGTAGGTGGAATAGCTCGTTCCCGTAAGGACGGCGTCGAGACGCGAGGTGACGGTCGCGGGCATGGTGACGCCCATTTCCTGTTGCGCCTGGTTGCCGTTGAGGAGCGCGTCGAGTTCCTGCATCTGCGTGCGCGCGGCGAGCCAGCCGTCGCGCAGTTCGGTGGGCGCGTCCCGGGTCTGGGCGATGGCTTTGCGCAGCGATTCCATCTTTTTCTCCAGTTCGCCGAGGCGTTCGTTGGCGCCGGTGACGCTGCGCTGCATCCGCGCGAGCCGGTCCCAGAACGCCGTCACTTCTTCAAGCGGGGCGCCCTGGAGCGCGCCGGTGCGCATCCGCTCCACGGTGAAGTCGTGAGGACCGGCAAGGTCCGTCGTCTCCCCGTCGACCCGTTGCGACAGGGTGACGGTGTAGGCGCCGGGCGCGGCCAGAAAGCCCTCATGGTCGTCATTGGGATAGCCGACCGCGGAGGTCAGCGCCTGCATGGCCGGGAACCGCAGGTCCCAGGCGACGCGGTGGAAACCCTTGGTCGTCGGTCCGGTAAGCCGGCGCACGACCTGGCCGTCCTGATCGCGCACGGTCAGCCAGATTTCCGGTTCGGCCTCGCGCAATTCGTCCTGGATCGCGTCGAACCCGGCGAAGGGCGTATCCTCCCAGGTTTCCAGCGCGCCTTTTTCGCTTTCCTGGCGCTGTTGCGCCTTGGTCCGGAGATCCTCGGGCAGATAATAGGTGAACACCGCGCCGAAGTCGGGATTTTCCGCGCGGAAGAAACTGTTCCCCTGAGTGGCGCCTTCGCCGAAGCCCATCGGACGGCTCTGCATGTACCACCAGGCGCGCCGGCCGGGGTCCAGCATGGGCGTGTCCGCCAGCGCATCCTCGGCGACGTCCCGCAGGACGCCGTAATCGTCTAGGACGTAGATGCCGCGGCCGAACGAGGCGGCGACGAGGTCGTCTTCCCGGCGCTGGATCACCACGTCGCGGAACGAAATGGTCGGCACGTCGCCGGTCAGTTCGGTCCAGCGCGCGCCGCCGTCGATCGTGAAGAAAAGCCCGAACTCCGTCGCCGCGAACATCAGTTCCGGTTTCACATGGTCCTGGACCACGCGCCAGACGAGATGACGCTCGGGCAGGTCGCCGCCGATCGACGTCCAGGTGCGGCCGCGGTTTGCGCTCTTGTAGAGATAGGGCGCGAAATCGCCGTATTTGTGATTGTCGAAAGCGGCGTACACGGTGTTCGCATCGTGCATGTCCGCCTTGATGTCGTTGACGAAGGCGGTGTCGGGCAGGCCCGGCAGGCTGCCGACCTCGATCCGCCGCCAGGTCTCGCCGCCGTCCTCGGTAACCTGGATCAGGCCGTCGTCGGTGCCCACATAGATCAGGTCTTCATCGAGCGGCGATTCGCCGATCGACGTGATGGTGTTGTAGTCGGACATGGCGTAGAGGTCCCAGCCGGCCTCCCACGACCATTGCCGTCCCATCACGGGCAGGCGCATGCGGTCTTCGTTGCGCGTCAAGTCGCCGGAAATGGCGGTCCAGGTGTCGCCCCGGTCGTCGGTGCGCCACAGGCGCTGGGATGCGAAATAGACCCGCGTCGGCTGATGGAAGCTGACTTCGATAGGCGCGTCCCAGTTGAACCGTTCGGCCGGTTCGCCGGGCGCCGGCTGCGGTTTGATATAGACGAACTCCCCCGTGGTGCGGTCCACGCGGACGAGATTGCCCTGTTGCCATTCGGAATACATGATGTCCGGGTTGCCGGGCTCCGTCGCCGTGTCGTGGCCGTCGCCGAACAGCGTGATGAACCAGTCCGAATTGCGGATGCCGTGAATATTGTCCGTGCGCGACGGGGCGCCTTGGGAGTTGTTGTCCTGGGTGCCGCCATAGACCTGGTAGAACGGCTCCCGGTCGTCCACCGACACCTTGTAGAACTGAGTCAGCGGCAGGTTGTTGATGAAGCGCCAGGACGCGCCGTTGTCATGGCTTTCGTAAAGCCCGCCGTCCGATCCCCAGAGGATGTAGTCCGGGTCGTCCTCGCGGAACGCGATCGCGTGATCGTCGCCGTGCTTGTATTTGTTGTTGATGCTGGTCCAGGTCTCGCCGCCGTCTTCGGAGATCTGCGAGGTGTTGCTGACGAGATAAATCCGGTCGAACACGTGGGGGCTGGCGTAAAGCTCCTGATAATAGTGCGGGCCGGTGCCGCCGGACACCTCGTCGGACATCTTGGTCCAGGACGCGCCGCGGTCTTCCGAGCGCCAGACGCCGCCTTTGCGCAGATCGAGTTCGATCGCCGCGTAAAGAACGTCCGGGCGCATGGGCGACTGTGCGAGGCCGATCTTGCCCATCTTGCCTTCAGGCAGGCCGTTGGTCAGCTCGCGCCATGTCTCGCCGCCGTCCTCGGACATGTGGACGCCGCTCTCCGGTCCGCCGCCGATATAGGCCGCGACCGTGCGGTGGCGCTGCCACGTGGCGGCGTAGATCCTGTCCGGATCGCGCGGGTCCATCATGATGTCGGTAACGCCGGTCCATTCCCCGGCGGACAGAATGTTATCCCATGTCTCGCCGCCGTCCGTCGTCTTGTAGAGGCCGCGCTCTCCGCCCTCGGACCAGAGCGGGCCCTGCGCCGCGACATAGACCGTGTCCGGATCTTCCGGATGGACAATGATTTTCGAGATGTGTTCGGACGCTTCAAGGCCGCGTTTTTCCCAGCTGGCGCCGCCGTCGCGCGAACGGTAAAGCCCGTCGCCGAAGCCCAGATGGCGCCCGCCGTGGTTCTCCCCGGTGCCGACCCAGACCGTATTGGCGTTGGACGGGTCGAGCGTCACCGCGCCGATGGAGTAGCTGGCTTCGCCGTCGAAGATCGGGGTCCAGGTCGTGCCGGCGTTGACGGTTTTCCAGACGCCGCCAGAGCCGACGCCGACATACCAGGTGGAGGGATTGTCCTGATCGATGGCGATGTCGGAAATCCGCCCCGACATCAGCGCCGGCCCGAGCAGTCGCAGTTTCAGCCCGCTGAACGTCTCGCTGGACAGCAGCATCGTTTCTTCGCCAGCATCCTTCGCCTCGCCTTCAAGCTGGGCCCAGAGCGGTCCGCATGCGACAAGGACGAATGCCGCCACGACGGCTGTCGCCAGGAATGCGCCGCGTTCTTTCTTGATCATTGTTTTCCCTCACCATCTTTCGGTTCCGCCCGCAGTATTGACGCAAATGCCGGCGGACGCAATTCTGCAGGTTAGAAGGTATTGCTTCTATTGGGAAAACTGGTCGCTCCGGTTGCGCGTGCGGCGATTCCGGCGGGGACCTTGCGCCGCGCCTGCGGGCCTATGGGCGAACCGTTAAACGGGCGGACCCTTCAACGCGCGAACCTGCGCACGCCTGAGCGCGCCGGCGCGCGCTTCGGGCGGGCGCGATACAGGTTGGGAGTAGGATTGGCGTGACCCTGCGCGTGGCCAGGGCTTTTTCCCGAACGGCGTCCGGTGCGGCGAAACGGCCCGGCGCGCTTTCGGCGTGCCTGCCGCCGCTTTTCCTGCTTTTCGGCGTTGCGTGCGGCGGGCCGGTCGGATCGGCGCAGGCCGCGATGGCGGCCGCGGGCGCCTACGACGCCGGCGCCGTTGAGACGCTGCTCGTCACCGCCGAACGCCCGGCGGGCGGCGGTCCCGTCACGGAGACCCATCACCGGCTGCGCCCCGTTGATTACGAACGCTTCCAGCCGCGAAGCGCCGCCGATTTGTTGCAGCGGCTGCCCGCGGCGCATCTGCCGACCAACTCCCGCGGCGAGACTCTGGTCTATCTGCGCGGCGCCGGCGAGCGCCAGTCCGCCGTTTTCTTTGACGGCGCGCTGCTGAACGCGCCCTGGGACAATCGCTACGACCTTGCGCTCCTGCCTGCCGCCGTGATCGGCCGCGCCGCCGCGGCAAGCGGCGCCTTGTCGCCGCAATACGGCGTCAACGCGCTTGGCGCGGTGGCGTTGTCCCCGCCGGCCCTGCCGCGCGAGGGGGGCGAGGCTGTTGTCGATCTTAGCGTCGGCGGGGCCGGCGAACGGCGCGGGCAGGCATTTGTCGCTGCGCGGGCCGGCCGCCTCGGCCTGCTTGCGGCGGGGGGCGCTTTTCGCCGCGACGGCGATGCGTTGCCGGCGGGCGCGTCCTTGCTTTTCCATCAGCAGGCTGAGGACATCAGGCTGAACACCGATCAGACCAGACAAAACGCGCTGTTGCGCGGCGAGGCGACGTTCGATAACGCCAGGCTCGCGGCGACTTTTCTTTATACGGATGGCGAAAAGGGCGTTGCGCCCGAAGGCGACCGCGCCGACGCGCGGTTCTGGCGCTATCCGCAAGCGCGCACCATCATGGGCGTTGTCAGCGGCGACGCCGCGATCGGCGGCGGGAGCGAGTTGACGGGCGCGGTGTGGGCGCAGGCTTTCAGCCAGACCATCGACAGCTATCCGAATGCGACCTATGCCGTGGCCGACGCCCGCCAGGAGGATGACGATCTCACCATCGGCGCGCGCGGGATCGTCAATATCGGCCTCGGCGCGCTCGATCTCAGCTTGTCGGCGAACATACTTGTATCCGATCATGATCAAACAGATACGGATTTTTCCGCCGATGATGCAGGCGCCGCCGAATTCGATGCGCTGGCGGCGGGGGATCAGGCGCGGCGGACATATCGCCAGCTTGCCGCCAGCATCGGCGCCGACGCCGAATACGCGCTGACGGACCGGCTGACCGTCGACGTTGGCGCGGGCGTGGACCGCGTCGATTACGTTGAGACCGGCGCTTTCCCCCCCGCTAGCGCCATCGCGAAGCCCGTCTTGCGCGCCGGCGCCGCCTACCGGATTGGCGAGGGCGTTCGCGTGCGCGCCGCCCTCGGGCGCAAGTCGCGCATGCCCACCATGCGCGAGCTTTTCGGCGCGGCCCTGAACCGGTTTCTGGTCAATCCGGATCTCAGGCCGGAAACCGTCACGACGGCCGAACTGGCGCTGGAAACGACCGCCGGCGCCGCGGACCTGTCGCTGGTCGTGTTCGGACAGGACGTCGATAACACCATCGATCAGCGGCAGACGGACGGACTGCGCCAGCGCATCAATCTCGCCGGCTCGACCGTCGCGGGGGTTGAGGTCGCCGGCGCCGCGGCGTTTGGCGAGCGCTGGCGCCTCGCCGGCAATTTCACCGCGGCGCGCGTGCGGCGCAAGACCGGCGCGGATCTGACGGGTGCGGAGGAAGCGTCCGACCGGCTCGCCGAACGGCCGGGACTGCTCGGGCGGGCCGCGCTCGATTACGACGCGCCGGGGGGCTTCGCGGCGGGGGTGGAGGCGCTCTATACCGGGCGCGCCTTTTCCTTCGGTCCCGACGGCGATCTCGTTGCGCTCGACGGCGCGGCGAGGCTCAATGCGAGCGCAAGCTATGCGCTGGCGTCAGGCGCCGGCAGGGACGTGGAACTTTATCTGGCGGCGCGGAATTTGTTTGACGCCACGCTTTTCAACCAGGCCGGCCTGCCGGCGCCGGGGCGGTCCCTGATCGGCGGCGTCCGCATCAGGCTATGACCGGCGCAATCGGCGCCCGTCGTCCGGCGGGGCGTTCCGCCGCGCGCGCTTGCGGGCCGCGCGTCGGGCGCGCGCCACATGCGGCAGGAAGAACAGGTAGATCCCGGTTCCCCACAAGATCAGCAGGATGACGCCGGAAGGCAGGAAGACGTAAAGCTTCACCCAATCGGCGAAAAACGACCCGTCGTGCAGCGCTTCGATAATGTCGGAACGCCGGTAGGCCACCTGCAACACCTCGCCGGTGGCGGTGTCGATCTGCGCTTCCCAGTTGTTGGCGGCTACAAACTTCACGACGCCCTTGCCGGGTTTGACGTCGACGCGCTCAAGGTTGCGCCAGTCCGCGAGTTCGAGTTCCGGCGCGCCCTGCGCCGCAGCGAAGAGATCGGCGAATGTCTGCGCCGGCACGGCGTCGGGCGCGGCGCCGTTCAGGGTGGCCGGCTGAATCCAGTCGATCTCTTTTTTCAGCAGCAACAGAACGCCCGCGCCGATCACCAGACCCATTTGCAGCATGATCAGAAGCGACCCCCAGTGGTGGATCTTTCGCAGCAGAACCTGGGTTTTCATCAATCGGCGCCTCTCGAACAACGGACCGGGCACTCTATCGCTCTTTTTCGGCGCCGCAACCGCCTAGACCACGCTGTCCCAGGGCTGGCTGAGCCGGGCTGCGGCGTTGATGACGCCGACCATGGAATAGGTCTGCGGCAGGTTGCCCCAAAGCTCCCCGGTCCGCGTGTCGATATCCTCAGACAACAGACCAAGGCGCGTGCGGTGTTTCAGGACATCCTCGAACATGGCGCGGGCGTCCGCGGCGCGTCCGATGCGGGCGAGCGCGTCGATATGCCAGAAGGTGCAGGCGGTGAAGGCCGTCTGCGGCGCGCCGAAATCGTCGGCGCGCTTGTAGCGGTACACGTGATAGCCGTCGCGAAGCTCCTCGTTGACGCGGTCGACCGTGGCCACGAAACGCGGGTCTTTCGGATCGATGAACCCGATCTCCGCCATCAGCAGCACCGATGCGTCAAGGGCTTCGTCGCCGACGGCGCCGGTGAAGGCCCGCCGCCGCTCGTTCCACGCCTCGCTCAGGACATGCGCCCTGATTTCGTCTGCGCGCGTTCGCCAGTACCGCGCGCGGTCAGGCTTGTTGAGGACGCCCGCGATCCGCGCGAGGCGGTCGCACGCCGCCCAGCACATGATCGCGGAGGAGGTGTGCACCTGGGCGCGCCCGCGATACTCCCATATTCCCGCATCGGGGGTGTTGTAGACCTGATAGGCGCGCTCGCCCACCTTTTCGAAATGGGCGAACTCGATCGGCCCGGCGTTGGCGTAAAGGCGTCGGTCGAAGAAAGTCTGCGACGCGCCGAGGATCACGTGGCCGTAAACATCGTGCTGGATATGCTCCGCAGCTTGATTGCCGAAGCGCACAGGCCCCATGCCGCGATAGCCCGGCAGGCTGTCGGCGATTTCCTCTTTCAGATCTGCTTCAAGCGCCACGCCGTAGACCGGCTGGATATGTCCGCCGTCCGTATGCGCAACGATGTTGCGCAAATAGGAAAGATAACGCTCCAGCGTGCCCACGGCGGACAGCCGGTTCAGGGCCGTCACCGTGAAATAGGCGTCGCGCAGCCAGCAGAAACGGTAATCCCAGTTGCGCCCCGAATCGGCGTGCTCGGGAATGCTTGTCGTCAACGCGGCGACAATGCCGCCTGTTTCTTCGTACACGCATAGTTTTAGCGTGATCGCGGCGCGGATCACCGCGTCCTGCCACTCCGGCGGCGTCGCCAGGCGGCGCGACCATATCTGCCACGCGGATTTCGTGCGGTCCTGCCAGTCAAGGGCGATGGCGCGGACATCGTCGGACAGCGTCTCGTCCGGCCCGAGCACGAAATTGATCTCGCGGTCGAGAACGAAGGGCCGTTGTTCCAGGATGTAGGAGGCCGGCGCGTCCGTGGTGACGCGGAACCGGCAATCCTCGTCCAGAAACCGGATATGGGAAACGCCGCGCTCCACCCGCATCGGCCGGGCGCCGCGGTTCGCCTCGGCGGCGAGGCGAATTGTGATCTGCGGCAGGCCGCGCAGAGGCGTCAGGCGGCGCACGATCGAGGCGGGCCGGAACATGCGTCCGTGAGCGGAGAATCGCGGCGCGAAGTCGGTCACCCGCACCGCGGAGCCGTCTTCCGCCTCGAGAACGGTCTCGATGATCGCGGTGTTGCGGACATAGGACTGCGTCGTCCGGACGCAGCCGTTGAGATCGACCGCAAATCGCCCGCCGCCGCCCAGCAGGGCGTTGAACACCGGCTCTCCGTCGAGACGCGGCAGGCACAGCCAGGAGATTTCCGCCGCCTCGTTGACGAGCGCGGCCACGGTTCCGTTGCCGATAATGCCGAGTTCAAGGGTCATAGGTTCCTCGCATGATGACGCAACCAGGTCCAGACCGCGGCCGGGTCCGGCATTCGAAAGGCGGCGGCCGTCTCGCCCGGTCCCACCTTGACGCCGTCGCCGCCAAGCCGCCGCGCGGCGCGCATGGCGTCCTCGTCCGTGGCGTCGTCGCCGACCATCAGGGGCGCGCGGCTGCGGAAGGCGGGCTCGTCCATCTGCCGGGTCAGGGCCGCGCCCTTGTCGGCGCGCCGCGGCTTGACCTCGATCACGCATTTGCCAGCCTGAACCACATAATCCGGATACGCTGCAATGGACGCGGTCGCCGCCCGCAGCAGATCCGCCTCGGCGCGCGGCGCCGCGCGGTAGTGCAGGGCCAGGGCCTCGCCCTTGGCCTCGATCCATGCGCCCGGATGGTTCGCCGACGCTTCCTGCAACGCGGCCGCCAGCGCGGCCGGCGCGGGCGCCGGCGCTGGCGTCGGCGCCTCCCCCGGCGCGCATCGTTCAAGGCCGTGGCCGCCGATGCGCCAGACGCCCTGCGGCGTGCGCCGGCTGAGATCGCGCAGATCGCGTCCGCTGATCAGCGCGAGCGCGCCGTGCAGGCGGTCGTTCAGCTCTTCAAGCACGGCCGCGCCGTCGCGGGGCAGGCGCACGGTTTGCGGATCGTCCTGAAGCGGCGCCAGCGTCCCGTCGAAATCGAGGAACAGCGCGCTGTCGGGATCAAGGGGCGGGACGGTCGTCATGGACATGGGTGAAAACGGAACCGGCGGAACGCAGCAGATCGGGCGGCGGCCGTCAGGCCGGATGGGGCGGGTTCAGATCGTCGAGAAAACGCCGCCGCCACCATGATATGTCATGGCTCGAGATATTGTCCCAGAGCGCGCGCCACAGCTCGATTCGTCGCTCCCGCGGCATCTGCAGCGCGTGGTAGATCGCGTCGGCCACCTGTCCGTAATCATGCGGATTGACCAGGATGGCGTCCTTGAGCTGTTCGGCCGCGCCCGCGAACTCGGACAGGATGAGAACGCCCGGATCTTCCGGGTTCTGAGCGGCTACAAACTCCTTGGCGACAAGGTTCATGCCGTCGCGCAGCGGGGTCACCAGACCGACGCGGGCGATCCGAAACAGCCCGGCGAGTTCGTCGCGGCCATACGCCCGCGCCAGATAGCGGATCGGGATCCAGTCGAGGTCGCCGTAGTCGCCGTTAATGCGTCCGGCGAGCCCGTCAAGCTCCGTACGCAGAACCTGATACTCCTCCACTTTCGAGCGGGAAGGCGGCGTGATCTGCGTATAGGAGACGGCGCCATGAACATCCTTGTACTGATCGAAAAGCTGGCCGACGGCCTCGAACCGTTCCGGCAGGCCCTTGGAGTAATCCATGCGGTCGACGCCGATGATAAGGTGGCGTTTCTCGCCGAGAAAACGGCCGATCCGTTTCGCCGCATGGGTGGCCGGTTCCGACTCCGCCGCCGCGCTGAACGCCTCGGGATCGATCCCGATCGGATAGGCGCGGGCCGTCAGGGTGCGTCCGAAGACCGAGATCGCGCCGTCCTCGCCGAGCGTCGCGTCGCAGTCGTCTTCCATGTAATGCCGGAAATTCCAAAGGTCGCGCTCGGTCTGGAAACCGACCACGTCATATTGCGCCATGGCCCGCGCAAGCCATTGATGCTGCGGCAGGGCGCGAAAAATCTCCGGCGAGGGAAACGGGATATGCAGGAAAAAGCCGACGCGTCCGTTCCACCCCCGCTGGCGCAGCGATTCCGCCGCCATCAGGAAGTGGTAGTCGTGCACCCAGATGACGTCTCCGTCGCGCGCTTGCGTCAGGGCGAGGTCGGCGAACCGTTGGTTTACGGATTTGTATGTGTCGAACTCGTCCTGTCCGAACTGGGCGAGGTCGACGCGGTAATGGAAGACCGGCCAGATCATCCGGTTGGCGTAATGAAGGTAGTAGCCGTCGAATTCGCGCTGGCTGAGATCGGAAAGAACGTAATCGACCCCGTCCGAATTGATGAACGACACCCCGCGGGGCGCGTTTTCGGAGACGGTTCCGCTCCAGCCCAGCCAGACGCCGTTCGAGCTTTTCAGCGCATCGAAGACCGCGACGGCAAGCCCGCCGGCGCGCAGCCCCGTGTCCGCCGCCGTCCGGTTGGAGAGCACGATCATCTTTGTCATATGAGGCAGTCTACCCAGAAAAGTTTACAAACTGAAACACTTTTCGGTTGTGGGAAGCCGGGCGCGATCACCCGACGGGTTTCGCGCCGCATACCGAGACGCCCTGGCCGGCGTCGCCGCCCGAGCGCGTGCCCGCCCCGGCGTCGTTTTTAAAACGTCAGCGTTTTTTGAAATGGAGGATGCCCCAGGAGAGGCGGCGCTCTTTCGCGCCCACGACCCAGTGGTTGAGGCCGGTCAGCATGCGATCGATGTAGTCCTTGCTGATCGTCGATTCCAGGTCGCCGCGCCGCGCCTTCAACTCCTCTGCGATCCGGGCGTAATGCACCGCCATCTGATCGGTCATGTCCTCGACGCCGACCTCGTCGAACCCCAGCGCCGCCAGCGTCTCCCGGTAAAAGCCGAACGAGCCGAGATCGCGCAGGTGGAGCCGGTCGTAGATCGGTTGCAGCGCGCCCGCATCGTCGAGGTCGTCCGCCTGCATCGGGTCGGTGAAGATGAGCTCGCCGCCAGAGCGCAGCACGCGCGCGGTTTCGCTCAGGACCCGCCGCCGGTCGCCCGAATGCAGCATCGCGTCCTGCGACCAGGCGATGTCCACGCTGGCGTCGTCAAGCGGTATGCTTTCAAAGGCGCCGTCGATCACCTCGATCCGGTCCGACAGTCCCGCTTTCTCGGTCAGTTCGCGGTTACGCCGGTTTTCGACGGTGGAAAGGTTGAGGCAGGTTACATGCGCGCCGTAATCGGCGGCGAGCGCGCGCGCCGCGCCGCCATAACCGGCGCCGAGATCGAGAACGCGCGCGCCCGGCTTGAGACCCGCGAGACGTTCGGCCATGGCGCGGACCGTCTTGCGGCTCGCATCGGAAATTGCGTCCCCCGGCTCGTAAAGGCCGATGTGAATGTCCTCGCCGCCCCACACCGTCTGGTAGAAATGGTCGGCGTCGGCGCTGTTGTAATAGTCTTCCGCCACCTTTGCGGCGGCGTTGCCCGCATTTTTCGCCACGATTTGCGTCACGCTTCCGGTTCCGTTCTCCGTCCCGCCCGGGGCGGCGTTATTCATTGTAGGATTTTTCGGCGACGTGGATCAGGAAGTCGGGATCGTGTTCGCCATAGGCCTCCTGGAAGTCGCCATAGGTCTTGACGCGCTGGAAACCCACCTGCTGCATCAGGTCGGTCATGTACTTCTTCCGCAAGGGGAACATATTGAGGTGATAGACGGCGCCGTCGTCGAAGACGTATTTGAACCGCGCCAGCCCCTCGTCGACATGTTCCGGCTCCGCCGTCACGCGGTCGCCGCAATAATAATACTTGTGCTTGCTGTCGAAGCCGACATCCAGAATCGCGTCGTAATTGCGGTGGTCGAGAATGAGGATGCCGTCATGGTTGAGCGCGGCGTAGAACTCCGCGAGCGCCCGGCGCCGGTCGCGCTGGTTATGCAGGTGCGTGAAAGAATTGCCCAGGCAGACGATGGCGTCGTATTTGCCCGTCAGATCCTTGTTGAGCCAGCGCCAGTCGGCATGCACGGTTTTGAGCACATGGCCGCGCTGGCGGGCGTTTTCAAACGCCTTGGTCAGCATTTCCGCAGAGCCGTCGGCCGAGGCGACGTCAAACCCGGCCTCGATCAGCTGGACCGAGTGGAAGCCCGTGCCCGTCGCCACGTCGAGCACCGTTTTTTTGCCGCGCGAACGCAGGATGTCGATGAAAAACTGGCCCTCGCTTTTGGCGCGCGCGTCCCAGTCGATCAGGGCGTCCCACTTTTCCACGAACCCGTGGACATATTCCTTGACGTAGTGGTCCGTCTCGCGGACCTGCAACGGGTCGTCCCCATATTCCTGTTTGCGCCCGGCTTCGGGCGATTCCTGAATTCTGGTCATACTGCCTTGCATTCCATGCCCGGATGATCGGGAGTGGATAATGTGATGAGATATTTCGAAAAACGAATTTCATTATAGCAGCCAATGCCGGCGCTACAATGCTCAAACCATAAAAACAAAATTTCGGCATTGTATGCTTGAGATAAGGCGCGCGAAAAAGCTTAGAAAAACGAAATTTTTCGCCTGGCGGCGCTGTTACCGGGGTGTCGCCGGAGGCGGGCGCGCATTCAGTGCGGTCGTGCGCCGTGGCGTCGGCCGGCAAGCGGTTCGGCCGGGCGGTCAGCCCGTCCCATCGGAGACACAAGCGAAGCGAGTTGTCGTGAGATATGTAAAATGGCGGTCCCGGCAGGACTCGAACCTGCGACCTCCAGATTCGGAATCTGGCATTCTATCCAGCTGAACTACGGGACCGTGAGAACGGTCTTGTGCCCGAAGCAACGGTGAATGTCCAAGGGTTTTTCGGCCCGTCAGAGGCCGGCGCGCCGTTCGCCGGTCAGCGCGCCGGGTAGGGCGAGCCCGCCTCGGCGGCCCCTTTGCCGCCGAGGCGGGCGGCGAGGGCGCGCGCGACGACGTAGAAGACCGGCGTGAAGACGAGGCCGAACAGCGTCACCCCGAGCATGCCGAAAAATACCGCCGTGCCGAGGGACTGCCGCATTTCGTAGCCCGCGCCGGAGCCGAGCATCAACGGCACGACGCCGAGAATGAAAGCGAACGAGGTCATCACGATCGGCCGCAGGCGAAGCCGCGCCGCCTCCGCGGCCGCCTCCAGCCGCGAGGCGCCGCGCTCCTCGGCCTGTTTGGCGAACTCGACGATAAGGATCGCGTTCTTGGCGGCGAGCCCGATCAGTACGACGAAACCGATCTGTACAAGGATGTTCATGTCGAAGCCGCGCAGAAGGACGCCGGTGATCGACGCGAGCAGCGTCATCGGAACGATCAGGATCACCGAAAGCGGCAGAGCGAGGCTTTCATACTGCGCCGCGAGGAGAAGAAAGACGAAGACCACGGCAAGGGTGAAGGCGATGGCGGCGGTGCCGCCGGCGAGCCGCTCCTGAAGGGCGAGTTCGGTCCATTCGAAGCCGAAGCCGGGGGCGAGGTCCTGCGCGGCGGCCTCGACCGCGTCGAGCGCTTCGCCGGTCGAGGCGCCGACGGCGACGTCTCCCTGCACCGCCGCGGCGGGGTAAAGATTATAGCGCGCCACGCGGTTGGGGCCGGTGATGTTCTCGAACGTCGCGACCGATCCGAGGGGGACCATGTCGCCATTGGCGTTGCGCGCGCGCAGCCGGGCGATGTCTTCCGGCGTATCGCGAAAATCCGCCTCCGCCTGCGCGGTTACCCGGAAGGTGCGCCCGAAGGCGTTGAAGTCGTTCACATAGGCCGAGCCGAGATAGACTTCGAGCGTGGAGAACACGTCCTCGATGGCGACGCCGAGTTGTTCGGCCTTCACCCGGTCGATATCCGTGAAGAGTTGCGGCGTCTTGGTGTTGAACACGGTGAAGGCGGAGGTCGCCGCGTCCGAAGCGTTGGCCCCGCCGGCAAGCGCCCATGCCTGCCCTTCCAGCGCCGCATAGCCGAAGCCGGAGCGGTCCTGAACATAGCCCTTGAAGCCGCCCGCATTGCCGACGCCGCGCACCGACGGCGGCGGGACGACAAGGATCAGCGCGTCCTGATAGGCGGAAAACTCGGCGCGCAGGTCGCCGATCACCCGGTCGCGGGTGAAGCCCTCGCCGACGCGCTCGCCGATATCCGTCATGGTGAAGAAGATCGCCGCGGCGTTCGACGCGGTGGTGAACGTGGCCCCGTCGAGGCCGGCGAAGGCCGCCGCGTGCCGCACCTGCGGATGGGAAAGGCCGTCCTCGATGACGCGGTCCATCAACGCCTCGGTGCGGGCGAGCGACGCGCCCGGGGGCAACTGGACCACGGTGATGAGATAGTTCTGGTCGACCGGCGGAATGAACCCGCGCGGGGCGCGGTCCATCTGGAACACCGTGAGCGCGATCAGGCCGCCGTAAACCGCCATCATCATCACGCTCATCCGCGTCAGCTTGCGAACAAGGCCGACATAGCGCGCGTTCACCGCGTCGAAGCCCCGGTCGAAACGGTTGAAAAACGCCGCCAGCGGGCGCTCCCACGGTTTGAGCGTCTTTTCCGTCTTGTGCGGCTTCAAAAGAAGAGCGGCGAGCGCCGGGGAGAGGGTCAGCGACACGCTGACCGAGATCACCGTCGCGGCGGCGACCGTCACCGCGAACTGACGATAGAACTCCCCGGAGATCCCCTCCAGAAAAGCCGTCGGCGCGAACACCGCCGTCAGCACGAGCCCCATGGAAACGAGGGCCCCGCCGACCTCGTCCATGGTGGCGAAGGCCGCGTCCTTGGGGGCGAGGCCTTCGTTGATTTTCCGCTCGACATTCTCGACCACCACGATGGCGTCGTCGACGACGATGCCGATGGCGAGGACGAGGCCGAACAGCGACAGCGTGTTGAGGGAGAAACCGAGCGCCTGCATGACGATGAAGGCGCCGACCAGCGAGATCGGGATGGCGATGATGGGGATGATCGCCGCGCGAATGCTCTGCAGAAAAACGAAAATGACCAGCGAGACGAGGATCACCGCCTCGATGATGGTCTTTTCGACCTCGTGAATCGATTCCGCCACGAATTCCGTCGGGTTCCAGATCACTTCGTAGTCGAGGCCGTCAGGAAAGGAGCGGGACATGTCCTCGACCGTCGTCAGGATCCGCTCGGCGGTTTCAAGGGCGTTGGAGCCCGGCTGCTGGTTGAACAACATGGCGAGGGCGGGCGCGCCGTCGAGCTTGGCGTTGGTGTTGTAGTCCCGCGCGCCGAGCTCCACCCGGGCGATGTCGCGCAGGCGCACCTGACGGCCGTCCTCGCCGCTCTTCACGATAACATTTTCGAACTGGCCCGGATCGGACAGGCGGCCGAGGGTTTGCACGCTGACCTCAAAGGCGCCCTGATTGTCCGTCGGCGGCGCGTCGAGAACGCCCCCCGCCACCTGTACGTTCTGACCGCGCAGGGCCGCGACGATATCCGCGCCGGTAAGCTCGAACGCCGCGGCGCGCTCCGGGTCGATCCATATCCGCATGGAAAACTCGCGAAACCCGAAGCTCTGGATCTGGCCGACGCCGTCCAGGCGCTGCAACTGGTCGCGCATCTGCAGGCGCGCGTAATTGGAAATGTACAGCTGGTCGCGGCTCCCGTCGGGGGAATAGAGGTGAACGACCAGGAGCGCGTCCGGGTTCGCCTTGACGGTCGAAACGCCGAGCCGGCGCACCGGTTCGGGCAGGCGCGGCTCGGCCAGCGCGACCCTGTTCTGCACCAGCACCTGCGCTGTGTCCAGATCCGTACCCGGATTGAACGTCACCGTGATCGTCGCCGCGCCGGCGGAGGTGGATTGCGAGGTGATGTAGAGCATCCCCTCGACGCCGTTGATCTCCTCCTCGATCACCGCCGCCACCGTGTCGGCGATGACGTCTGCGGACGCCCCCGGATAGGCCGCGCTGACCTGGATCGTCGGCGGCGC
Source organism: Parvularcula sp. BBD 1991-13 (assembly GCA_001657385.1). Taxonomy (GTDB): domain Bacteria; phylum Pseudomonadota; class Alphaproteobacteria; order Caulobacterales; family Parvularculaceae; genus Hyphococcus. The sequence goes on from LYSZ01000005.1 coordinate 239,011, forward strand.
GATGTCGGGATACTGCGCGACGGGCAGGGAGCGGTAGGCGATGGCGCCGACCATCACCACGATGATCCAGATCACGCTGGCGAAAATCGGCCGATCGATGAAAAAGTGTGAAAACCGCATGCCTCTGGCTCCCTGGGCGCCCCTATCCGCTAACCGCGCTGTTGCTCCGCCAGGCGGTCCGTTTCCGCGGGCTGCGGCTGGATCGGTCCGTCGGGCTGAACGAACTGGGCGCCTGAAACGACGACGCTGGCGTCCGGCGACAAGCCTTCGCGGACGACGCGCAAGCCGTCGACAATCGGGCCGAGCGTCACCGTCTGGCGCTGGGCGCGGTTGTCGGCCGTGGCCAGCCAGACGAACTTTTCGGTCTGGTCGGTCTGCACCGCCGCGTCCGGGATCAGGACCGCTTCGTACTCGCCGGACCCCAGAAGCTGCAGGCGGCCGAACATGCCGGGGGCGAACACCCCGTCCGGGTTGGCCATGGTGGCGCGTCCGCGCATGGTGCCGGTGGAGCGGTCGAGCCGGTTGTCGACGAAGGAAAGCCGGCCCTCATGGGCGAAGGCGTTTTCATCCATCAGCTTGACGCGAACCGGATGCTGCACCTCGCGGCCGCTTTCGCGCACGCCCTCGCTGGCGAGGCGGCGGTATTTCAGATAGTCCGCCTCGCTGGCGGTGAACTCGAAATAGATCGGGTCGATGGAGACGACGGTGGAAAGGAGGGTGCCGCCGGACGCGCCGCCGACGATCAGGTTGCCCTTGCTCACATATTCGTCGGAGATGCGCCCGCTGATCGGCGCGCGGATTTCCGTGAACTCAAGGTCCAGTTTCGCCCGTTGCATGGTCGCCGCGGCGGCGGCGCGGGCCGCCTCGGCCACGCGCAGGGCCTCGCGGCGCCGGTCCACGGTTTCCTGGCTGATCGCCTCGCGCTCGACCAGTCGCTCGCCGCGGACGTACTCCGCGCGCGCGTTCTGCAGGGCGGCGTCCGCGCCGGCGAGTTCGGCCTCGGCGACGGCGAGCGTCGCCTCGAACGGGCGCGGGTCGACGCGGAACAGAAGATCGCCTTTCTCCACGATCTCGCCGGGCGTGAAGGCGATGTCCGTGAGATAGCCCGAGACGCGGGCGCGGATTTCCACGTTTTCGACGGCTTCGAAGCGTCCGGTGTACTCGTCCCATTCGACAATGCTGCGCACCGTCGGCGCGGCGACGGTGACGACGGGGCCGGCGGCGTTCTGGCCGTCGCCCTGCGCGGTGGCCGCTTCGGGCGAGAGCCGGGCGCCGACAATCGCCGCCACGGCGACGATCGCGGCGCCGGCGAGGGCGAGGGCGAGCGTCCGGATCGTCGCGCCGGACGCCAGCCGGTCGCTTTTGTTGCGACTGTCGCCGCCCGGGCTGTTGCGCGCGGCGCTGTTAGGCTCGGGACTCTCGGGGACGTTGCCGGTCATGAGGCGATCTCCATCGCGCGCCGCGCGGGGAGGCCCGTACGGCGCATCGTTGAAAGCGATGTCTTTTTTCGGTTTCGGGGGCTTGCGGCCGCCCTCTGTTTACGACCGCCTGCCTAGCACGGACCTCTGCGCTTGGTGAGGCCGCGCCGATAGGTTTGCGGATAATGCTCGGATCTTGATTACGGAAGCCGGGATCTTGGAACCGGGCCTTTGCGTTTCAAGGGCTTGCGGATGCGCGCGCCCGCCTCGCCGCCGCGCCGGGCCAGCGAAACCGGGCGCTTGCGCGCGCAGCGCACGAAAAGGTGATCCGGACCTGGGGCCCTCCGGGCGACGATCCGCGCCGTGAGCGACGGCGCCCGCAGGAACGGGTTCGCATGTCGGCGCAACGCGGCTAGGGTGTGCGACTGTTCGGGGGAGCGCCGGTGGAAAACGCTGCGCACCCTCCCGGCAGGCATGAATTCGGGAAGCATGGAGCATGAAGCGCGAGGATGACTCATGACCGGGGGTGACCGGACTATTGTCGTCGGCGGCGGCCTGGCCGGCGTCGCGGCGTTTTACGAACTTGTCCGGCGCGGGCGTGAGGCGGTGCTGATCGAGGCGCGGTCGAGCCTTGCGGGCGGCGCGAGCTTCGCCAATGGCGGCATGCTGACGCCGTCGCTGCCGGCGCCCTGGAACAGCCCCGGCGTCGGCGGCCACCTTTTCCAGTCGCTGTTTTCCGCCAGCGCGTCGATCAGGCTGCGTCCGCATGCGATCCCGGCGCTGTCGCGCTGGGGGCTTCAGTTCATTCGCAACGCCGTACCCGCACGGTTTCGCCGGGCGACGCAGGCCAACTACATGCTGGCCAGCTATTCCGTCGCGCAGACCGAGCGCGTTCTGTGCGAAGACGATATCCGCTTCAGCCTGAACGGGGGCGGTACGCTGAAGGTTTTCAGAACGCCGGCGGCTTTCGAGGCGCAAAAACGTCTTGCGGCGCAGCTTGAACCCCTCGGCCTGCGCTACGACGTGCTCGATCGCGAGGCGGTGGCGGCGAAGGAGCCGCAACTGAACGATGTCAGCGGCAATTATCTCGACGGCCTTTACTTCCCGGACGACCGCGCCGGGGACGCCTGCGCGTTCACGCGCGCGCTCGGCGAGCGCGCCCGGGCGCTCGGCGGCGCGTTGCGCCTCGATGAAAAAATCCTGCGCATCAATGTCGAGAACGGCCGGGTCGCCGGGGTCGACACGGATCGCGGCCGCATTGAGGCCAGGCGCGTGGTCGTCGCGGCGGGTGCGGCGACCCCGCGCCTTGCAAGGCGGGCCGGCGTGCGGGTTCCCATCGCCCCGGCGAAAGGCTATTCCCTGACCATCGACATGGCCGGCTGGAACGCCAGGCCCGCGACGACGGTGGTCGACGAGGCGGCGCGGTTTTGCGCCACGCCCCTCGGTGACAGGCTGCGCTGCGTGGCGATCGCCGAGTTTACGGGCGAAGACGAACGCGTCGATCCGGCCCGGACCGCTTATCTCTACGACCATCTCGACCGTCTTTACCCGGCGCTGGCGGCCTCGCTGGACCGCGACAAGGTTCTCGAATGGGCCGGGTTGCGTCCCATGAGCGCGGACGGCGTTCCGTTCATCGGCGCCGCCGGGCCGGAGGGCCTGTGGATCAACGCCGGGCACGGCCATCTCGGCTGGACGATGGCGATGGGCTCGGCGGTTCTGCTTGCGGACCTGATGACCGGCGCGGCGCCGGCGATCGATCCGCGTCCGTTTGAGGTCTTGCGATAGGCTCCGGTTTTTCGGCGTGACAACTCGCCCGGATTGCCTTCCGGGATCGTTGAAGGTTATGGGAGGCGGAAATCCATCGCCGGAACGATGAGAAGCGCTAACGCGCGGTGCAAGTAATTCTCACTTGCTCGGGTGCTGGCGCATTACTAGGCTCGCGCCTATATCTGCCGGCGAACGGGCGGCAGGTTCTTGTCGCGCCCGGAACGAAGAATGTTGAACTGCAAAAAGGAGCGTCTCGATGACGTCCATCGGATTAGACGTGCCAAAAAACGTCACCTGCGAACAGGTTCTTGACGTCCGCCACTGGACCGATGCGCTGTTTTCATTCCGGTTGAGCCGGCCGGCCAGCTTCCGGTTTCGCTCCGGCGAATTCGTCATGCTGGGCTTGATGGTCGACGGGCGCCCCTTGCTGAGGGCGTATTCGGTCGCCAGCCCCGCCTGGGACGACGGGCTTGATTTTTACTCCATCATCGCCCCAAACGGCCCGTTGACCTCCCGCTTGCAGCGAATCTCCCCGGGGGACGAGGTGCTGCTCGGCAAGAAACCGACCGGCACCCTGGTGCTTGACGCCCTGACGCCGGCGAAACGCCTCTATCTCTTTTCCACCGGCACCGGCGTTGCGCCCTTCGCCAGCCTGCTGCGCGAGCCGGAAACCTATGAGAAATTCGACGAGGTGGTGCTGACGCACACCTGCCGCGCGGTTGCGGACCTGGCCTACAGCGAGATGCTGGTTGACGGCTTGAAGGACGATCCCCTGGTCGGCGACACCGCCCCCGGGGCGGTGCGCTATTACGCCACCGTCACCCGTGAGGAATACGCGCGCACCGGACGCATCACGGACCTGATTGTCAATCGCAAGCTGTTCGACGATCTCGACCTGCCCGCCTTGGATCGCGAACATGACCGCGTGATGATCTGCGGGTCCGCCGCGATGCTGGCCGACACCAAGGCGCTGGTGGAGGCCGCGGGCCTTGTCGAAGGCTCCAACGCCCAGCCGGGCGACTTCGTCATTGAGCGCGCCTTCGCGGGGTAGGCTCGCTTCCGTCCCGCCGTCAGCCGCCGAGGGTTTCGAGATAAACGAGGAACCCGACCGTCGCGGCGAAGAACACCGGCAGGCCCCAGCATATCGGGTCCACCTTGCCCGGCGCGACGAACCAGCCGTCTTTTTTCTCCGCCAGTCCCTGTTCGCGAAAGCGTTTCAACTGACCGGGCACCGTCTGCTCGTGCCACTCCTCCTGAAACCCGTCGAGGAGAACGCTCGCCCCCCAGGAGACAGCGATGTTCACCGCGCCGCCGATCACCACATACCATGGCCAGGCGACGGCGACCGGCGCCACCCCCGCAAAGGGAACGCCGTTGACGACGACGATCAGCGATGCGAAGCCGGCGACGACGCCGATCAGCAGTCCGCGTTCCGACGCATGCTTTGAAAAGAAGCCCAGGAAATACATCGCCAGCTTGGCGCCGACGAAATATGAGCTGACCTTGGTCAGTTGCTCAAGGATCGATCCGCCGCTGTTCACGAAGCCGAAGGCGATCGGGATCGCGGCCAATCCCCATACGACCGTGAAGGCCCGCGCCAGCAGAAGATAGTGCGCATCCGGCGCATCGCGTCTGAAGAACCGCTGGTAAAAGTCCGTGATCGACACCGTGGCGAGGGAGTTGAACGCGGATGACAGGCTGGACATGGAGGCGGACAGGACCGCTGCGGCGAGAATGCCGAGCAGGCCGGGGATCGCCAGGCTTTCCGCGAAGACGAGAATGATGGCGTTCGGCTGGTCGAACGGCCGTCCTTCGAAATGTACATAGAGAAGGGCGCCGATGAAAAAGAACAGGAAATAGATGAAAAAAGCCGCATAGCCCATCATCAGATAGGATTTCTTCGCGTCGCCGATGGTTTTCGCCGCCAGCGCGCGCTGCACCATCATCTGATTTGCGCCGTATACGGTAATGTGGAAAAGCGTCATGGCGAATACGCCGGCCCAGATAGTGGGCGCGACGGAGAGGTCGAGCGTTGTATTGATGGGGTTCAGCTTGCCGTCCTGTGCAAGGCTTTGCAGCGTCGATGAAAGCGGGGATGTCGCCTCCAGGGCGTTCCATGCGATGACGCCGGCGCCGAGGAAAAGAATGACCCCTTGCAGGACATCCGTCCAGATCACCGCGTTCATGCCCCCCAGCATGGTGTAGGCGAGGACCACGAGGGTCATCAGTATAATGCTGAAGCGCACATCCATGCCCGTGACGAACGTAATGACCACGGCGGTTGCCGTCAGGATGGAGGCCGACGCAATGGTCTGCGTCGTCAGAAAGAGCAGGGAGATCACCGAACGGGACGCAACGCCGAACCGGCGCTCCAGATAGTCGTAAATCGACGCGATGCCGCTATTGTAGAAAAAAGGCAGGAAAACGACCACCACCACGAAAATAACGAGAGGATAGTTGATGTGAATGGCGAGCGCCGCCATGCCCTCGCCATAGGCCCAGGCCGGGCCGCCGAGGAAGGACAGCGCGCTGACGTAAGTGGCGATCACCGAGATGCCGATCGCCCACCAGGGCGTCATCCGGGTGCCAAGTTCGAAGTCCTTAACGGATTTGATCCGGCGACTGAGCAGAAAGCCCAGCGCCAGATTGCCGAGCAGGTAGCCGGCGACGATGCTCCAGTTCAGAGCGCCGAAACTTCCCATGATTGCCTCCCGGTCGCGTTCGGCGGCCATTGTTGTATAGCGTCAAGACCCTCGCAGTCCTGCAAAAACGTCAACGCCGCACTGGCGAAATACATCCGGAATGTCGATCAGCACCCAGTTTTCGCTGAGCCGTCCGCCCTCGCGCCGCCAGAAGTCCATAACGCGCATGGAGATTTTTTCGCCTGCGGGCAGGGCGGTTGAAATCCACGGCGCGCCGCTTGTGGTTGCGTATATGCTGGGCCAGCCGCCGGATGCGACATAGGGGCCGTCCGCGATGCGGGCGAAATGGTTTCCGCCGACCCGGTCGGGGACGAAGTCGAGAAACGGTCTCTGGTGATAGCGCTGGAACCCCCCCAGTCCCCTCGCCGTTCCGATGCCGGACGGTCCGTACCACATCATGTCAGGGCTCCAGAACCGGTGCTGCCCCATGCTGTCCAGCGACTCGCCGTCATAACGCAGCAGGCCGGCGGCCATGTCCTCGACCAGCGCCATGGACCGCGCCGTCTCTTCGGGCGGTCCCGCCTCGCGGCGCACGCCGTCCTGATCCCTCGGCGCGGGCGGAAGGATCTCCGCGCCGCGGCTCCGCGGGATCAGGTCCGTTCCCGCCTGACGCGCAAGGCCGACAAGGTCGAGCAGCAAAAAGCCGCGTTCTATTCTGTCGTCCGTGATCTCCAGAATTTCACCATATCGAATGAAGGCGGCTTGATCATTAGACGGAATGCCGAGCCAGTCTTTTTCGAAAGTGCCGACGAAATAACCGGTCGATGCGGCCCAGGCGCCGCCCCTGAAGACGCCGGCGAGCATGATGTCGACGCGTCGCCCCAGGTCCGGGAACGACGCCAGCAACGGCGTCCAGAACGCCTCGATCAGCGCCGCGCGTCCCGCAACGGCGTCGATCGGGCAGGAAATGTTCCACGCGGCGTCGTCGGCGATGAAGTCCTTCAGCCCATCAACGAATGTTTCGCCTGGCCCGCTTTGCTGGCTCGATGCGTATTGGAGCGCGAGGGCTCGGGCGGTCTTGATGGCTGTTGCGGACATGATCGGCGAGGTCTCGGGGGTGTTGAGGATTCAGCGATGAAAACACGGGTTGTACTTCGAATGCAACAAGTTTGCCGCAGTCATGGCGTGTGTTGCTATGAAGCAACGGTTTGGCGCTAGTTTCATGCTCTGGCTACGTCGAAGACATCAAAAAATAGCGTATCCGTCTAGGTTGAGACCGGGCGTCATCCTCGGCTAATTGCATAATTTTGGTGGATAAAATTGCCCTCGGCCCGTATGGCGACAACCGCCTGAGACGCCCTTGCACCGGAAATGCATGCGAAGTCAAAATGATATTGCGATAAAGCTGCATTCGAAGTAACGATTCTATGACACGGTTTCAGCGACGCATCCGCCAACAAGGGAGGGGTACCATGTATCGCAGCAATAAAAGGCTTTCCAGAATACTGAACAGCGGCGCGGGGCTGGGGGCGCTTTGCCTTGCTGCGCCGCCGGCGCTTGCGCAAGTCGATACGATCGTCGTGACGGCCGAGAAAAAAGAAGAAAACATTCAGGATGTCAGCCTGTCGATCCAGGCATTCGGCGAGGAGGGACTTGAAAGAGGCGGCGTTACCGACGTTTCCCGGCTGGAACTGCTCGTGTCCGGCGTCAACTTCGCTTTTGTCGGCAATGACGCCAAGTTCAACGTCCGCGGCGCGAACTCGACCAATACGTTCGGCGACAACGCCTCGATCGTGGGCGCCTATGTCGACGGCGTTTACAAGTTGCGCGCCTCGCAGCAATCGCGCGCGTTCTTCGATGTCGAGCGGGTGGAATTCCTGAAGGGCCCGCAGGGCACGCTTTACGGCCGCAACACTTTCGCCGGCGCCCTCAACGTTTATACCAACGCGCCCGATTTCGAGCGCATGGCCGCGGGCTTCAACGCAAGCTACGAACGGTTCGACCGCGCGCGTTTCGACGGATATTTCAACCTGCCGCTTTCGGACACGTTCGCGCTGCGCTTTGCGGGATTCTTCGACAAGAGCGACGGCTATGTCGAGAACCTCGCCGGCCCCGATCTCGGCGCCCAGGACGACAAGGGCGTGCGCATCAGCGCCCTGTGGGAGCCGACCGACCGCATCAGCCTGCTGGCCCGGTACAGCGACGTTCAGGAGGACGGCCGTGAAGCGGGTCTGTTCGGCTACACTTTCATCTGCCGCAACACGACGCCGTCCGGCCACACCGATCCGTTCGGCTCGCAGCAGGACTGCGCCAACCCTAATCCGGGAACCAGCGGCGCGCCGTCCGCCGACGACGTCGGTCCGTACACCGTGTCGCAGGATTTCGTTCCGGACGCTCAGGTTCGCGAACAGGTCTGGCAGCTTGAGGCCAATATCGATTTCGGCCCGGTGCTGATGAAATCGATCTCCGCGTATACGGAGTTCGAGAACCTGCTTGGCTTCGATTTCGATTTCAGCCCCACCCAGTTCCAGGTTGGCGGCTTCAACGAAACGGCCGAGTATTTCACCCAGGAGATACAGTTCAGCTCCAACTATGACAGTCGCCTTCAGTGGACGACGGGCGCGTACTTCTCCAGCGACGAAACGGACTTCAACTTCTTCATCAACAATCTCCGCGAAGCCGCGCCGCGCGGCGGGGCCGTTCCCGTCCTGAACAACGCCGGCGAGCCGGTGCTGGACGAAGCGGGCGATCCGCTGCTGGTCGCGCTGCTGACCGGCACGCCGGTGGTCTCCAACGATCCCGTGCTTGGCGGGTTTTTCGCCGACGCGACCCCGCTTGAGACGACCTATTTCGGCGTTTACGGACAGTTCGAATACTCGCTCTCCGACCGGCTTCGCCTGATCGGCGGCGTGCGCTACGACAACGAAGACAAGGAGCTTGTCGGCGGGGGCAGCAATTTCACGGGCGACACTGACGGCGACGGCCTTGCGGAGCCGCCGGTGGTCGCGGCGCTCCCGGGCGGGCCTTTCGACGGCGTCTTTTCCCTCGACATCGCGGACGTTTTCGGCGTTTTCGCAATCGATCCCGGTGCGGATGACGCGATCCGCGCCGACCCGGACGCCGCGACCAATGTTTCCTGGCGCGCGGGCGTTGAATACGACCTCGGCGACAATGCCCTCCTCTACGTGACGGCGAGCACGGGCTTCCTGTCCGGCGCGCTCAACAACAGCGGTTCCCAGACGGACGACCAACAGTCGCGCGTGATCGAGGCCGGGGTGAAGAGCCAGCTTTTCAATAATACGCTCCTGTTCAACCTCGCCGGACATTACACGACCTATGATAACTTGCTCGGACAGTTCCAGGTTCAGCAGACGCTCGAGGACGGCTCCTCCATCGTCGTCACCCAGGCGATCAATGGCGGGGAAATCGAGGCGTATGGCGTGGAGCTTGAAACGATCTGGGCTCCCGTCGACGGTTTGCAGCTCGGCGCCAATCTCGCCTATCTGAGTTCCGAATTCGAGGCCTTCGGACAGACCAACCCGTATCAGCTCCTGAACGGACAGGTTCAGGGCTTCGTCGACCTGGCCGGCGAGACGACCCCCTGGTCGCCGGAGTTCACCGCCAGCCTGTTCGGGTCTTACGCGGTCGATATCGGCGAATACGGCACGCTGACCCCTTATGTGCAGTTCTACTACAGCGACGGCTATAACACCTCGAACCTCCTGTCGATCGATCCGCTGCAGCAGCAGGACAGCTTCACCAAGACGGACCTGCGGCTGATCTGGGACGCGCCGGAGACCTTCGGCGATTATTCGATCGAGGTCTTCGTCGAGAACATCGAGGACGAGGCGGTGCTCGCCCGCGGCAACAACAACAGCAGCGACATTGTCCAGACGAGTTATCTTTACCCGCGGAATTTCGGCTTGCGTTTCCGCGCCGATTTCTAGGCGCACGTCCCCAATATCGCCTTGAAAAGGGAAGGGACCGCCCGCGGCGGTCCCTTTTCTTTTTCCGAGTGCGGACGGATAAAGCCGCAAAAATTAAAGAGCCGTTTGTTTTTCAAGGATCAGCGCCTTATTGCGCCGTCCACCCGCCGTCGACGAGAAGGCTGTGGCCGGTGACCATCGCGGAGGCCGGCGAGGCGAGATAGAGAACGGCGTTGGCCACGTCTTCCGGCTTGCCGATTTTCTGCATCGGGATCATGCGGAAAACGAAGTCGCGGAACTCGGGCTTGTCCAGCATCGGCTTGGTCATCGGCGTTTCGATGAAGGTCGGGGCGACGCTGTTGACGCGGATATTCTTCGGCGCAAGCTCGACCGCCATGGCTTTGACGAGCCCCTCGATCGCGTGCTTGCTCATGCAGTAGACGGTGCGGTCGGGCGAGCCTACATGCCCCATTTGCGACGACATATGGACAATCGCGCCGCCTTCGGCGCCGCCTTTCAGCATGACGCGCGCCGCCGCCTGCGCCGTGCGAAACATGGATCGGATATTCAGATTGATGATGAAATCCAGATTCTCCGCCGATACGTCGATGAATGGCTCCGGCCGGTTGGCGCCGGCGTTGTTGACGAGGATGTCGAGACGGGGAAGCCCGGCGACCGCGTCGATGAATTCGTCGCTGGTCACGTCCTGCGCCCAGATGTCGACGCGCTCGCCCAGCGCCGCTCTGATCTCGTTGAGATCGGCTTCGGTCCGGGCTGCGGCGATCACCCTCGCGCCGGCGTCGTGGAGCTTTTCCACGATGGCCCGGCCGAGACCGCGGCCGGCCCCGGTCACAAGCGCGACTTTGTTCTCAAGGCGCTGATTATCAATCATCTTTCTGTCTCCTGCGCGACGCGGAAAGTGGCTATTGCATTCGAATGCAATCTATGGGAATGATCCATTATTGCAAGAATTTGCGGCGCCGCGCCACTGATCGGACCCTTGCGCGCGTTGCGTTGTGCGCGCTGACGGCGCCTCGCTGACAAAGACGCGCGGCGAGAGCGGGCGAGGCGGGCCTCGCCCGGACGAGGAAACAGGGAGACAGGGAAGATGATACGTTACCTGAAAGAAGGCGTTTCGGAAGAAAAAGCCGCGACCGACGACGCCAAGGTGAGAGCGACTGTCGAAGACATCCTCGCCGATATTGAAAAACGCGGCGATGCGGCCGTGCGCGCGCTCTCCGAAAAGTTCGACCGATGGTCGCCGGCGTCTTTTCGTTTGTCTACGGACGATATTCGGGCGTGCTACGACGAACTTGATCCGCAAGCCATCGAAGACATCCGTTTCGCCCAGGAACAGGTGAGAACTTTCGCACAGCATCAGCGCGACGCGCTCAAGGATGTGGAGGTCGAAACCCTGCCCGGGGTTGTCCTGGGGCATAAAAACATCCCGATGAACAGCGTCGGCTGTTATGTGCCGGGCGGGAAGTATCCGCTCGTCGCCAGCGCGCATATGAGCGTCGTCACGGCGAAGGTTGCGGGGGTTCCCCGCGTCATCGCCGCCGCCCCGCCTTTCGACGGCCGGCCCGCGCCGGCCATCGTCGTCGCCATGGACATGGCCGGCGCCGACGAGATTTACGTGCTGGGCGGCGTACAGGCGGTGGGCGCCATGGCGCTCGGTACGCAAACCATTGCGCCGGTGGACATGATCGTCGGGCCGGGCAACGCCTTCGTTGCTGAAGCCAAGCGCCAGCTGTTCGGGCGCGTCGGGATCGACCTGTTCGCCGGTCCGACCGAAACCCTCGTCATCGCGGATGAAACCGTAGATGGGGAGCTGTGCGCGGCCGACCTTCTGGGGCAGGCCGAGCACGGAACGAACTCGCCCGCCGTTCTCCTGACGAATTCCGAAAAGCTCGCAAGGGAAACCATGGCTGAGGTGGAGCGCCAACTGACGATCCTGCCCACGGCGGACACGGCCGGCCCCGCTTGGCGCGATTACGGCCAGGTGATCGTGTGCGACAGCTACGAGGAAATGGTCCGGACGGCCGACGGCATCGCTTCCGAGCATGTTCAGGTGATGACCCGAGATCCGAACTACTTCCTTGAAAACATGACCAATTACGGCGCGCTTTTCCTCGGTGAGGAAACCAATGTGTCGTATGGCGACAAGGTGATCGGCACCAACCACACCTTGCCGACGAAAAAGGCGGCGCGCTACACTGGCGGGTTATGGGTTGGCAAATTCATCAAAACCTGCACATATCAACGTGTTACAAAAGAGGCATCGGTCCAGGTGGGCGAGTATTGCTCCCGGCTCTGCGCCCTGGAAGGGTTCGCGGGCCACAAGGAGCAGGCGGACATTCGTGTAAGGCGCTATGGCGGGAAAAACGCAGCCTGAGAAAGTCGTATCGATCAAGGCCGTGAAACAGCCGGTGACGTCCTACGACGTCGCCCGCCACGCCGGGGTTTCGCAATCGGCCGTGTCGAGATGTTTCAAGCCTGGCGCCAGCGTTTCAGCGAAGATGCGCGAACGGGTGATGACGGCGGCGAAGGAGCTTGGCTACGAACCGAACGCCATTGCGCGCAGCCTGATCACGCGGCGCTCCAACCTCGTCGCCATCCTGATTTCCAACCTCACCAATCTTTACTACCCCGAAGTGCTGGCGGAACTGACCCAGCGGTTTTCGGCCCACGGGGTGCGCGTTCTCCTGTTCTCCCTGAAAAGCGAGGCCGACGCTAACGAAACACTGCAACAGATCTGGCCCTATCGCGTGGACGGGGTGGTGGCGGCGGCGGAATTGTCGCCCGATCATGTTGGAGAATTCGAAAAGCGCGACGTGCCGCTAGTGTTCTACAACCGCCACCTGACCGGCGCGCCGGTCAGTTCCGTCTGCTGCGATCAGGAAGACGGGGCGCGTCAGTTGGTGGACGGTCTTTACCGGGCCGGGCATCGCACCTTTGCGATTATCGCCGGCCCGCCGGAATCCGCCGTCGGCGTCGAGCGTAAATCCGGCGCGCTGGAGCGGTTGGACGAACTCGGCGTGGAAGACCCGCCCGTTCTGCAGGGGGATTATTCCTATGAAAGCGGCTTCTCGCTCGCCGACGACCTTATGAACAGGGGGAGCGCCCGGCCCGACGCGGTCATCTGCGCCAACGACGTCATGGCGATCGGCGCGCTGGACGCGTTTCGCGTCAAGCACCGACTGGCGGCGCCGGCGGATATCTCCGTCGTCGGATTTGACGGGGTCGGTCCGTCGAGTTGGAAAAGCTACGACCTGACCACCATTCGCCAACCGGTGCGCCGCATGACCGAAGCGGCGGTTTCCATGCTGATGACGATGATCGAAGAGCCCGGATCGCCGCATGAAAAGCGGGTCTTTTCCGGCATCCTGAAACCGGGAACGTCCGCTCAGTTCACTGCATGAGCGTGCGTGATGCTGGCGCGGGCGTTGCGAAACGGTACCCTTTCCGGCGGTGCAGCAGCATGAAGGCGGACCTCTTGGCGAAATCAATTGTATTCCTCGGATCGATCGGCGTGATCGCGGAGACCTCCGACATTCAGCGCGAAGCGTACAATCAGGCGCTTGGCGAGGCCGGCTTGTCATGGCGTTGGGAGCGGCGGGTTTACCGCGATTTGCTGGGACTTCCCGGCGGCCGCGACCGGTTGCGGCTGCTGAGCGACGCCGCCGGCGCCGGCCTGTCGGATGCGCAGATCGCGGCCATCCACGCGCGCAAGACGGAGCTTGCCTGCGCGCGTATTGTCGAGGATGGGGTCAATCTGCGTCCGGGCGTGGAAGCGCTGATCGCGTCGTGTCTTGAGCGCGGGGTGACGTTGGGCCTTGTCACCAGCACCTATCCGGCGAACATCGCGGCGATTGAAAAAGGCGCGGGCGGGCGCCTGCCGCTTGACCGGTTCGCAGTCGTGGTCTCTCGCGACGACGTTTCGCGCGGCAAGCCAGACCCGGCGGCTTATCTGCACGCCTTGCAGCGGACGGGATACGGCGCCGAGGACGCGCTGGCGATCGAAGATACGGCCGTGAGCGCCCTCTCGGCGCGCCGCGCCGGCGTTGAGGTCATCGTAACGCCGGGCGCGCTTGCCGACGAGCAGGACTTTCTGTCCCATGAGCGGGTGTTTGGCGCGCTTGCGACGGCCGATGGCGGCGCGCTGCGCGACGACATTCGGCGTCTCATTTTCGACGACGCCAAGGAAGCGTAGGGTTGCGGGTTCGCCGTCAGGCCCAGCCGAGTTGCGCAAGGGCGAGACCCGCGTGCCAGACTTTCGTCAGATGAGAAATTCTGTCGCCGCTGAAGACCATGATATAGACGTAGTCCGACTCAACGGTCTTGCCCGTCGGCGGCGTCGGCCCGCCCTCGCCGGTGTGCGTTCCCCGAAACACGGCGAAGGCGCACACGGCGCCGCGCTCGTCGTCGACGGCGAAGGATTTTATCTCGTAGCGTCCGTCCGGCAGGGGGCCGAGCAGCGATTTCATCCATTCGGCGTATTCAGCGACGGTCCCGATTTCCAGGAGCGGTTCGGCCTGGGCTGAAAACGCGGCGTCCGCATGGCAATAGTCTTTACACCCCTCCCACCCCTCGCCGGTTTCGCAGGCCTCGAAAAAGGCGCGGGCCGTTTCTTTCATTTCTGCCATATCGGGGTCTCCTGCGGTTGACCGGACGTCAGCAGCCCGTCCGGGCCTTGTTGAACTCTTTCATCCGTGCAAGGACGTCGACGCCGATCTGGGCGTAGACGTCCAGAAGGTCGACCAGCACCCAGTTCTCCCGGATCATCCCGTTTTCGCAACGCCAGAAATCGAGGCTGCGCAGAGTGATTTTCTGACCGGCGGGCGCGATGCCCATCCATCCGTCATGGGAAATGGTGGCGCGCATGTTCGGCCAGCCGGTGACGGCGACATAACCCCCGTCTGCGAAAAACCCGCCCTTGCCGCCGGTTCCCTCGCGGTCGGGCATGCCGTTGAGGAACGGAATCTGGTGCCAGTTGCGAAACCCCTCGATCCCGCGGCAGGTCCCGATGCCGAACGGGCCGTACCATGAACATCTGGGGTGCCAGTAGTCCGGCAGCCGCATGGCCTCGACGCCGCCGCCAGCGAACTTCGACAGGCCGTCGAGCATGGACGTGACAAGCGTGAAACTGGCCTGCGCATGGGCGTCGTCGCGATTGACGATGGCGAGCCCGTCCTGGGTCGCCGGTCCGGGCGCGTACCAGGCGCGCCCCAATTGCGGCGGCATCGGCCACGCGCCGGCCTGGCGCATCAGTTCCGGGATGTCCCACAGGCCCTGAAACTCGACGACGCAATTCTCCTCGATGCGGTAGAATTCGTGGTAACGCATGGTCGCAAAATGGCCGCTGGGCGGAATGTCGAGGAACGGGCGCGTGAAGGCGCCGGCGTAATAACCGCAGCAGCCGACCCAGACCTGCCCGTCCTCCGTCGGCCCGGCCATGACAATCGTATCGCGCCGTTCAAGGTCCGCGAACGCGCCGTGCAGCGCGCGCAGGGCGTTTTCGAACAGCGCGTCCGGTCCGGCCAGGTCCTCGAACGGGAAGGCCAGCCGCACAGCCGCATCCGGCGCGAAGGCTGTCTTCAGGGCGGCGCGGACAGCCTCGCCCTCGAAATCGTAGAGCGCGGCGCGAAGCGGGGCGACGACCGCTTTCGCCCGGTCCCGGGCGTCTTGTGAGAGGGTTTGGGGCATGTTCGGCGTTTTATGCTTTTTCTACGGAAATCAACGGGTTTCGGAAGCGGCGGCGGCATTGCGGGGTGATTTTGACTTCGAAGTACATTATTGTCCACCCATGATCGCGACACCCATCGTTTTTGCGCCGGGCATGATGTGCGACGACCGCCTGTTCGAACGGCAGGCGGCTGCGTTGCGCGCCGGACGCGGCGTCGCCTTCGCGGATTTTTCAAAAGACGATTCGATCGCCGGGATGGCGCGGCGGCTCCTCGCCGCGGCGCCGGCGCGCTGCGTGCTGGTCGGCCTTTCCATGGGCGGGATCGTGGCGTTCGAAGCCTGGCGCCAGGCGAGGGAGCGGATCGCGGGCCTGGTCCTGTTGAATACCACGCCCTTTGCCGACGCGCCCGCAAGGCGCGCCGTCCGATTGTCCCAGATTGACCGGGCGCGCGAGGGGCGCCTCCAGGACGTGGTGCTGGAGGAACTGAAGCCGATATATCTCGGCGCCGCGCGGAAGGACGACCGGACGCTTCTGGATGCGATTTACGCCATGGCCGAGCGTCTCGGCCCGGAGGTCTTCGTGCGTCAGAGCCATGCCTTGATGACGCGCGCCGACAGCGTCGAAACCCTGGCGTCGATCGATTGTCCGACGCTGATCATCGCCGGGGAAGCGGACGAGGTCTGTCCTCCCGAGCTTCACGAAACCATGCACGATGCGATTGCCGGCTCGTCCCTGCGCGTTCTTTCCGGTTGCGGACACTTGTCCGCCATGGAGGCGCCGGACGCCGTCGCGACGCTGTTGAGAGACTGGATCGAACAACTGGAAAAAGGGGAGCGAAACTCATGAAAATCAGTACAGAACGCATTTTGACAACCCATGTCGGCAGCCTGCCGCGCTCGCAAGCGGTGACCGACGGCGTGTTCGCCCATGAAAAAGGCGAATTGACCGACGTCGACGGTTTCCGGGCGACCATCGCCGCGGCGGTGAAGGACGTGGTGGCGAAACAAGCGGACGCCGGCGTCGACATCGTCAGCGACGGCGAAATGAGCAAGATCTCCTACGCGACATACATCAAGGACCGCATTTCCGGGTTTGACGGCGACAGCGCGCGCAACCCGCCCAGGGATCTGGAGGAATTTCCCGGGTTCTTGCAGCGCCAGGCAAAGGGCGGCGGGACGCCGTCTTACCGCCGGCCGAAATGCGTTGGCGAAATCGCGCTCAAGGATATGGCGCCCGTCGAGGCGGATATCGACAATTTCAAGGCTGCGATCGCCGCTGCGCCCGCCGCCGAGGGGTTCATGAACGCCGCCTCGCCAGGGGTGATCGCTCTTTTTCAGCCTAATGAGTATTACCCGAATCATGAAGCGTATCTCGAAGCGCTGGCGAACGCCATGCGCCACGAATATGAGGCGATCGTCGCCGCCGGCTTCGTTCTCCAGCTTGATTCGCCGGATCTCGGACTCGGGCGCCACATGATGTTCAAGGATGAGGAGGACGCGGCCTACGAAGCCTTGGCGAGCCTGCATGTGGAGGCGTTGAACCACGCAGTGCGGAACATTCCCGCGGACAGGATGCGATTGCATGTCTGCTGGGGCAATTATGAAGGGCCGCATCATTGCGACGCGCCGATGGAAATGGTGCTGCCGATTGCGCTCAAGGCCAAGCCCCAGGCGCTGCTCTTTGAGGCCGCCAACCCGCGCCACGCCCATGAATGGCGCGTTTTCCAGGACGCCGACCTGCCCGAGGACAAGATCCTCGTTCCCGGCGTCATCGATTCCACCACGAACTTTATCGAGCATCCGAAACTGGTCGCTGAACGGATTATTCGTTTCGCCCAGATTGTCGGGCGGGAGCGGGTGATCGCCGGGACTGATTGCGGGTTTTCCACCTTCGCCGGTTTCGGCGCGGTGGACCCCGACATCGTTTACGCCAAGCTTCGCGCGCTTGGCGACGGCGCGGCCCTGGCCAGCGATGCGCTCTGGTCGAGAGCCGCATGACGGCGCCGTTTTTCCGCGACAGGTTGCTCAGTGGCGAGGCGCTGGTCGGCGCGTGGATGAAAACGCCGTCGCCGATCGTCGCCGACGTGCTCGGGCTGAGCGCGCTCGACTGTATCTGTCTCGATGCGGAACATGCTCCGTTCGACCGGATGGCGATCGACGGCTGCGTCGCCTCCTTGCGCGCCGCCGGCATGCCGGCGCTGGTGCGCGTTCCCAGCCTTGCGCCGGAACACGCGCTGAACGCGCTTGATTGCGGCGCGACCGGCCTTGTCGGCCCCCATGTGACGGACGCCGAAGCGGCCGGGGCCTTCGTCCGCGCCTGCCGGTATGGCACGGGCGGGCGAGGCTATGCCGGCTCGTCCCGCGCGGCGGGCTATGCGACGAAGCTGATGGGCGAGGTTCTCGGCGCGGCGGCGCGGGAGACGGCGGTCATCGCCCAGGTCGAAGATCTCGACGCCGTCGAGCGCATCGACGAAATCGCCGCTGTCGATGGCGTGGACTGTCTGTTTATCGGCCGCATCGACCTGACGGCGGCGCTCGGCGCCGCGTCGCCGGGGGACGGCCGGGTCGTCGCGTTGGTGGAGCGGGTTTGCGAAGCGGGACGCCGGGCGGGCAAACGCATCGGCATGTTCGTCGGCGATCTCGGCGAGATCCCGAAATGGCGCGCCGCCGGCGCCAGCCTGTTTATTCTGCAGTCGGATCACGCCTTCCTGCTGCGGGGCGCCAGTTCCTTGCGCGATCAGTTCGACGGTTATTGCAATGGCGCGCCGTAAAACCGTGCGGCGTTGTCGCAGCCGATGTCGGCCAGCGCGTCGCGGCCTGAAATCAGGTCTTCAAGCGCCGCCCAGATACGCCCGTAGCCGCCATAGAGCTTGTCCACAGGGAAATTCGACCCCGCCATGCAACGCCCCTCGCCGAAAAGCTCAAGCGCGGTCTCCACATAGGGAGCGATATCCGCCGCCGTCCAGTCCGGCTTGAACATGCCGAACCCGGAGAATTTCAGCCAGCAGTTCGGCAAGGCGGCGAATCCGGCGAGCGCGCGCCGCCAGCGCTGAAACCCGGAGGGCGAAAGGTCCCATGGAGACGCGAAATGACAGATCGCGACGCGCAGGCCGGGCCTTGCGGCGAAAACCTCCAGCGCGCGCGCATATTGCGCTTCGGTCAGTTGAAGGTCAAAGCTCAGCCTGCGGCGTTCGAGAAGTTTCAATCCTTCGGCGAACCGCGGATTGTCGAGCAGGGCCGCGCTGCCGGTCCTCGCGTCCTCGACCGGGTGACGCCCGATAATCTGGCGCACGCCGCGAAAGGCGCCGGACTGCTGGTGGGCGTCGAGCTGGCGTTCAAGATTGTCCGCAGTCAGATCGGCGTATCCGACGATCGCCGTGGGAAGACGCCGCGCCTGATCGCTCAGCGATTGCAGCCAGCGGGTTTCCCTGACGGCGTCCTCGGCGGCGACGCCGACCTGGATATGGGTCGAGCCGGCAAGTTCGTAGTCCGCGGCGTCGGCGAGGAATTCGGCGACGCCATAGTCCTTTTGGATAGGCGCCGGGTCGCCGAAAAAACGCCTGACGCCCTTGGCCATGAGCCACGGATAGCGGCAATGGTCCAGCGCCCACAAATGATGGTGAGCGTCGTAAATGCGCAGCTTGCTCATTGGTCGGTTATCCGCTTCAGGACGAGGACCGACGATATGTTTCGATCTGGCGCAGCACCGCCAGTTCGTCGAACACGGTCCATTCTTCGCGCACGCGCCCGTTGATAATGCGCCAGTGGGTGGCGCCAAGGATGTAAAGCGGCGCGCCTGACGCCGGTCCGAAGAGACCGTCGCCCGAGTGCGTTGCCGCGATCGACCATCGTACGGCGACATCCCTGGCGTCGCCGAGATAGGGAACGCTCGCCACATGGTCGATGCTTGCGGTCAGGTCGGGCAGGGCGGCGAAGAGGGCCGACAGATACTCTCCGTATTCGACTGTTCCGTAGAGGTCGCGATTAGCGGTGAGATGGGCGCCGACGCGAAAATCGAAAGCCTCCGGCAACAGCGTAAGGTTCTTTTCGTTCCAGACCCCGCCGATGACCGCCGCGGCGAAGGCATGCGGGTCGGTTTCAGGGCATTGGGGCGGCGGGGCGGCGGCCGCGCGCCGCCGCACCGTTTCCTCGCGCCAGGCGGTCAGCGCGCCGATCAGGTCGGCACCCCGCTCGCGGTCGGCCGCCGCCTGGGTTTTCGCGATCACGTCAGGATCGAGGCCCAGTTGCAGGGCCAGCGCCGCGTTGTCGCGCATCAGCCATTCCTCGACGATGAGATTTTCTCGGCACAGGCAATCGGCGATTGTCCTGATCCGCGCGCGCTTGCCGGTCGCCGGGCCGAATTCAGACGGGCCGAGATTAGTCATCCGGCTGGTGATCAGGTGAGATGAGTAATAGCCCGCGTCTTCGTCGCCGGACCAGATCACATTATCACCGTCGAGCGTTCTGTCCGGGAACGAAACAAGTGTTGCGCGGGTGTTCGCCTCCACGGTCGCCGCGCCGGTGATGTCGCCGCCGAGCGTGTGGATGACGCTGTCCTCGGCGTAGTAGGCCCGGCACAGATCGATCCTGCGCTCATGCCAGATCCGGTCGGTAATGCGGATGATATAGTCCGCGATGTCGACGAACTCCTCGTCGAATCCCTTCATGGGCATGCGCCGGCCGGTCGGCGCCGGTTGCAGCAACGCGCTGATGTCTGTGACGGCGACCTTGGTGATTTCAGGGGCTTCGGGCGTGGCGCTCATCATCGAATTCCAATCGGGTTGACGGTCGGCCCGGTCTCTCAGGACCCGGCGCAGCATTGAAAATCAGATTGCATGCGAATGCAAGAAAGTCTACGTAAGATCCGTGGCCGGTCGCCGGCGCGGCGGCCTTTGGGAGCTTATGATGGATAAAAAAAGCTACAAAGAGCGCATTATCGCCATGAATGACGCGCTTAACGAGCATGTCATCGACGGAATCGATGCGCATTTCGCGAAAAACTTTGTCTGGCGCGGCGGAGCCGGGCCCGGAACCAAGACGTCGCTGGAACAGTTCCAGAACGGCTGGCAGCGTCCTTTTCTCAATGCTTTCAAGGACAAGCATACGACGATCGACCTCATCCTGGAGGATGGCGATCTCGTCGCGGCCTATGGCTCGGTGCAGGCGACCCATTCCGGCGAGTTTCTTGGCATGGAGCCGACGGGTAAGCGCATCAATCTGAAATATATGGATTTCTGGCGCTTCGACGATAACGGCGAATGCGTCGAAAACTGGGTGCATCTCGATATCATCGATGTGTTTCGCCAACTGGGCAGAGACCTGCTCGACGGCAAGGGCTGGGACGACCGGCGCTGACGCCGGCGCCGTCGGGATTGCCTTGCCGATTTTTTGCATTCGAAGTACATTTCCTCGACCAAAGACGCATAACGACATCACGGGGAGCGCGGCTCTATGACCTTTTCCTTACAAGACATGGAAAACCGACTGGTGCGCTACGGCGCGCTCGAGCCCTGCAAGACCGCGTTCATCGATGCGCGCACCCCCGGCAGCGACAAGAAGGAAAATTTCTGCATTATCGGTCCCGGCGTCGCGGAAAACCCGGGTCAGCACGTGCATGTGAAAATCGCTCACGGGTTCAACATCGGCGGCGCGCGCCAGCCGAAGGGATGCGTCAACTCACAGCATAGTCATGAGACGGAGGAAGTCTTCCTGGTTCATTCCGGCGCCTGGGCGTTTCGCTGGGGCCATGACGGCGGCGACGGCGAGGTGATCCTGCATCCCGGCGACGTCATTTCCATTCCTGTAAACGTGTTCCGCGGATTTGAGTGCGTCTGCGACGACGAGAGCTTCCTTTTCGCCATTCTGGGCGGCGACGACCCGGGGCACGTCACCTGGGCGCCCTATGTGTTCAAGGAGGCGGAAGGGCGCGGCCTTGTCTTGACCAAGGGCGGACGGCTGGTCGACACCGCCGTGGGCGAGACGATCCCGGAAGGCGACGAACCGTGCGCCCCCACATCGGAAAGCGACCTCGCTTCGTTCCGGCGGATGTCGCGCGAGGAAATGACCGCATGCGTCGTTCTTAACGGCGAGGCGCGCCATAGCGCGACGACCGATCTCGCCGCCCATTCGAGGCATGTGACGGAGGCGCCGATTCTCGGTCCGGCAAGCGACGCCGAAGGCGTGCCCGCGGCCAAGATATCCACGCCTCACGGGTTTCATTTCCGCAAGCTGCTTTTCGGAAAGGGTGGGCGCATTCCCCCGCACGCGCGCGCCGAGGAGGAGGTCGTGTTCGTGCAGGAAGGCGCGGCGACCCTGTTCTGGGGCGACAAGTATCTTGAACTCGGCAAGGGAGACACCATCACCGTTCCCAAAGGGCTGATCAGGAGCTGGTGGGCGACGGGCGAGGGCGAAACGACGCTGTTCGTCGTGCGCGGCGGGGACGCGCCGGCCGCGCCGAAATGGGTCGACGAAACAACCCGTACGGATAATCGGCCTACGGCCTTATTCGTTTCCTGAGCAAGACCATGCCGGGCGTTCCCGCGCTTTTGCGGCGGCGCCGGACGGCCATCTTCCGCGGCGCTGCAAGCTGAGGCGATTGAGACGCCGCAGATCTTCGCGGCCGGACAGGCACGCTTCGCCAAGGTCAATCGCGCGTTCGATAATCGTTTCAGGCGCGTTGCGCCATGCCGGCGGCCTGATCGTCTCGCGCCATGGGCGCCCGCAGGCGCAGTCCAGCAGAATTCGGGCGAAACAGTGGTTCAATCGAACGGGCCAGCGTTGCGCCGCCGCGGCGGCGGGCATGTCCTCGTCCACCAGTTTGCGCCAGCGCCGACGCAGACGCGCCTCGCCTTCGTCGGGAAAAGCGCGGCTCACAGGCAACTCAAGCTGCATGGGTCAGGGTCCAGTCGATCAGGACGGCGGCGACAGCGATCAGTTGCGCCGCGTTGACGATGACGCTCAGGCGATGACCCTGTGCGAATTTCCGTTCCGACCGGCCGTCCCCGGCCGCCGCCTCATCCCGCCATGCGTTGAGCTGCGGGACGAGCGCCTGGCGGATCGCGAGGGTCGACGCCGCGGTTAGCGCGAAAACCGCTGCGTAAACCGGTTTTTCTCCAGCGCCGGTCAGGGCCGCAACGCCGGCGGCGGCAATGATAAACATGTAATATGCCGGGAACAGCGCCCGCAGGAATTGTCCGGCGCTGCGCTCATCCAGTACGCTGAACACCTTTGGCGCGACGACGGTTGGAAAAAAGATCATCCCGCCGAGAAGAATGGCGGCGCTTGCGATGAAAAGGACCGTAAGAGCGTTGTCCATCATGCAGATCCCGTGGTTTCGTGCGGGGGGCGGCTGCGCGCGCGAGCGCCGCCCGCCGACGGCCTGTGATTTCCGAAGGGGAGCCAGTAGGGCACGCGGGCGCGGTAGCGTGCAAACCGCTCTCCGTAGAGCCTGAGAAAACGCCTTTCCTTCAGCAGCGGCGCAAACAGGCAATAGGCTGTATAAAGCCCGGCGATCGCAAGCTGGTCGACGGTCCAGGTCGGCGTCGTCCAGAGCACAAGCGCAAATGACACATAAATCGGTTGTCTGACGATCATGAACAGCCCTTTTTCCGGCATGTCCGGGAACGCCGGCTCGCGGTTGCGCAACAGCGCGACCCAGCCAAGAGCGCCGCTTTGCAACTGAAGCCCGGCGTCGGAACTCGCCTTGGCCAGCAGCACCCAGCTCGCCGCGTAGGCGACGGACATCGCCGCAAACGCCGCCCCCTCTGCGCGCCAGACTATGACGCCCGTCGGCGTCCACAAGGTGAACAACGCCAGCAATTGCAGCGATGCGATCGTTGCGTAAGTCGTCGTCGCCAGGGTTTTGCCAAAGCCCAGGGGTGCGAGCCGAGCGAGGGCCGCGCGCCCGCGGGCCGACAGTAAAAAGGAGTGGGCGAGAGGGAATTGTATTAGCAGCAAGCCATTGGCGAGCGCGGCGAAGGGCTGCGGCGCGGCGCCGAACGTCTGCGTCATGCCGGTGAAGAGACCATACGCCATGGCGAGGGACGCCAGAGCGAAAATGACGTGGCAGATAAAGCCATAGGCGAGGGCGACGGCGATCCGCGCGGTCGGGCGGGGGCTCGCGGCGGCCGTCGCCAATCCGGTTTCATCCTGCCGTTCAGACGCCGTGTTCGTTGTTGTCATGCTCTCCCATACGCGCCACCAGCGGGCGCGGACCGCGCCGCATCGCGCCGCGCCGCGCGACACAATGACGCCAAGCAGGGCCCTCGCGGAGGGCATAAAAAACCATCATGGCCGACCCCGTTCATATTGTCTGGTTCAAACGGGACCTGCGCATCGCCGACCATCGCCCGCTGGCCGAAGCGGCCCGGTGCGGCCCGGTGCTGCCGCTCTATGTCGCCGAGCCGGCATGGTTGCGCGGGCCGGACATGGCGGCCCGGCACTGGTCTTTCATTGCGGAGTGCCTTGCCGAGCTTCAAGAGGCGCTCGGCGCGCTGGGCCAGCCGCTCGTCATCCGCGTCGGCGATGTCGTCGAAGTGCTGGAAGAAATTGCGTCGCGCCGCCCGGTCGCCGGGTTGTGGTCCCATGAAGAGACAGGCAATGGCTGGACTTTCGAGCGCGACAGGCGGGTCGCGGCCTGGGCAAGGGCGACGGGCGTTCCGTGGGCGGAGTTCCGCCAGTCCGGGGTGATCCGGCGATTGAAAAGTCGCAATGGCTGGACCAGGCGCTGGGACGATTTCATGGCCGAACCGGTGGTATCGCCGCCGGCCGCGCTGAAACCCGCCGACGAAGACGATCCCGGCGCCGTTCCCGTGGCGGCTTCGCTCGGGCTCGCGGCGGACCCGTGTCCGCAGCGCCAGGCCGGCGGGCGGCGGGCCGCCATGGCGACGCTCTCGGGTTTTCTGAACCAACGCGGCGCGCCCTACCGCAAAGCAATGTCCAGTCCGCTTACAGCGTACACGCATTGCTCCCGTCTGTCCCCCTTTCTGGCCTGGGGCGTGGTATCCATGCGCGAGACGGCGCAGGCTGCGTGGACGCGGCAAAGGACGCTGAAGACCGCCGACGCGCGGAACGGCTGGCGCGGTTCCCTCAAGTCGTTTTCCAGCCGCCTGCACTGGCGCGACCACTTCATGCAGAAACTCGAAGACGAGCCCCGCATCGAGTTCGAGAATTTTCATCCGGCATATGACGGATTGCGGCCGAAAACGCCGGACGCCGCGCGATTTGAGGCGTGGCGCAATGGCGAAACGGGTCTGCCTTTTGTCGACGCCTGCATGCGCGCGCTGACGGCGACGGGCTGGATGAATTTCCGGATGCGCGCCATGCTGATGGCGGTGGCGAGCTTTCATCTCTGGCTGGACTGGCGCAAGCCCGGCGAACATCTTGCAAGGCTCTTTGTCGACTATGAGCCCGGCATCCACTGGAGCCAGGCGCAGATGCAGTCCGGTGCCACCGGCATCAACACTGTGCGCATTTACAATCCCGTGAAACAGGGGCGCGATCAGGACCCGGATGGTATTTTCATCAAGCGCTGGGCGCCGGAACTGGAGGCGGTTCCCGCCGAATACGTGCATGAGCCCTGGCGTTGGGAAGGGGCCCCTGACCTGCTCGGCAAGACCTACCCCCACCCGGTCGTCGATCATCTGGAAGCGGCCAGGGAAGCGCGGCGCAAGGTCTGGGGCGTGCGCGGGTCGCCCGCTTACCGTGATACGGCGGCGGCGATCCAGGAACGCCACGGCAGCCGTAAGAGCGGCATGCGGCGGGCCGGCCGGCGCAAGACGCCGCCGCGCGCCGACGGGCAGCTTTCATTGCCGCTCGAATAGAAGGAGCCAATCATAGATGAGATCTGTCGGTTACATGCCTGCGTGTGAAACGGGAAGCGGTTGTGAGCGTTGATGCGGCCGCCGCGCGCGCGGCGGCGGAGGCCGCGCCTTCATGGACGCCCTCGCGCGACGCGGCGCTGGCCCGCCTTGCGGCGTTCGCGCCGCTTTCCGGGCCGCATTACGCAAGAACGCGGAACTTCGACTTCGGGCCGGCCAGGCGGGACAACGTTTCCATGCTGTCTCCATGGCTGCGCTGCCGGTTGCTGCTGGAGGAGGAGGTGCTGGACGCCGCCCTGCGCGGCGCCGGCCTGGAAGGCGCCGAAAAGTTCGTACAAGAGGTATTCTGGCGCGGGTATTTCAAGGGATGGCTTGAGCATCGTCCCGACGTCTGGCGGCGCTATCGCCGCGAGGTGACCGATCTGGTCGCGGCCATGGACCGCGACGGCGCGCTGCGGCGTCGTTACGAGAATGCCGTCGGCGGGGAAACGGGGATCGACTGTTTTGACGCCTGGTCCCGTGAGTTGCGCGACACAGGGTATCTGCACAATCACGCCCGCATGTGGTTCGCGAGCATCTGGATTTTCACGCTCCGACTTCCCTGGTCTCTTGGCGCCGATTTTTTCTACCGGTTCCTGCTGGACGGGGATCCGGCTTCGAACACGCTTTCATGGCGATGGGTCGCCGGGTTGCATACCAGGGGAAAGCATTACCTGGCGCGGGCTGACAATATCCGGCGTTACACGGAAGGAAGGTTTTACCCCGCCGGACGGCTCGACGAATGCGCGCAGCCCCTGGAGGAGGAAATCGCTGTCGAGCCCCGCTCCATGCAGTTGCCCAAGAAAGAGGGCGGCGCGATCCCGGCGCCGGCCGGCCTGCTCGTCACCGAAGAAGACTGCATGCCCGAAGACGAGGCGCTTGCCGGGGTGCAGCCGGTCGCCGCCGCCGGCTTGTCCTGTGCTGCTTTGCGCTCGCCGCTGCCGGTATCGGCGGCGGCGGCGGATTTTGCCCAGGCGGCGGTCAGCGAGGGACTAAAAAGGATAGAAGCTGTATACGGATTGCCTTGCGAGCGCATCGAGCCCGGCCTCACCGAGGGGCCGGACGTTGACGCGGTGCGCCGATGGGCGCGCGCGCAGGGCCTTTCCACCGTGGTCACCGCCTTTGCGCCTGTCGGCCCCGCGAGGGAATTCCTGGACCGGCTTCGAGAGCGTCTGACGCAGGACGGCGTTCTGTTGGTTGAGCGTGCGCGCCGCTACGACCGCGTGGTCTGGCCGCATGCGCCCAAGGGGTTTTTCGGTCTCAAGAAAAAAATCCCTGCTATCCTTCAGGATCTGAACCTGCTTTAGATAAGTTTGGGCGCCTTATCAAAAGAGGCGTTCGATCTCGGTGCGGATGGCCTCGGAATCGGGAGCGACGCTCGACGGAAAAGCGCCGACGACGGCGCCGTGCTGGTCGATAAGGATTTTATGAAAGTTCCAGCGGGGGATGGCGTCTGCGCCGTATTCGGCCGCGGCCCATGCATAAAACTCATGGGCGTTGGCGCCGCTGACCGGCGTTTTCGCCGCCAGGGGAAAGGTAACGCCGTAGTTGATCTCGCAGAACTCCCGAATCTCTTCGGCGCTCCCGGGCTCCTGTCCGCCAAAGTCATTGGACGGAACACCGAGGACGCTGAAGCCTGAGCCGGCATATTCCTCGTGGAGCGACTGGAGCGCGCGATATTGCGGCGTGAAGCCGCACCGGGAGGCCGTGTTGACGATAAGAAGAATCTCGCCCTGAAACGCCGCCAGGGGAATGTGGTCCACCATCAGTCCCTCGAATGTAAACTGGTGGGCGTTCCGTGCTTGGCCTTGAGCGGGCGCCGGGTTGGCAAAGCTGGCGCGCTGATTGTCGATCGCGGCCGCGATTTGCGCAGCGCTGGGGGCCGCGCCAGCGAAACGGTCGGGTTTATCGTCCTGATTTTCCTGCGCGGCGCCGCATGCGATGAGAAACGGACTGAAGGTTGCGGCGGCGAAGCGGAGAATACGCCGCGACAAGCCCCGCTCGACGACGTCGTGATGGCTTTGCGGCGGGGGCGTACATTCCTGAGTGCGTGTGCTCATCACCCGGGTCAACTCATCAGATCATCGAAAAGATGGCTGAATGCCCGGTGGCGCGATACGCCGTGATAGGGCGCGGGCCGTCGCCCGGAAGATTCCCGCGGTGTTTGCGAAGAGGCCTCGGCGCGATCACAGGCCCCTCGGTAAGGACTGTTTTTGCTATGGTTTTCCGCATTTCGGGTCATGGATGTCCCCATCTTTGAAAAAAGCGTACACTTAATAAACGTGTCGGACGGGGCTGCGGATCACCTCCATCGTCTGTCACTTTGCCCATCGTCAATCATTGTCTCGTGCTTGCGTCACATTCGCAGGCCCGACGCGCGGCGCCTTTTCCGGCCGCTCGGCGCAGGGCGCGCTGAGAGGTTAATAGGAATAACCAAATCGTTCGATGACCTCCGAGTCGATCCTGGCCACCAGGTCAATCAGCGCCTGGCTGTCGTAATATTCCTTATAGTGACGGCGTGACGTCATGTTGAGTTTGAGAATGTCTCGCGGGTATCCATGCATTTCGGAAAGCCTCTTGATGCTGGCGGCGTAGTCTTCGTAAAGAAAAACCTCCGTCACGCCCCAGCACCAGTGTATTTGCGGCGTCCCGAACCAGTTGGATTTTTCCTGCGAAAACTCGTTCACCTCCAGCCATTCGGCAAACGAATAGCGCCGCGCCCGGGTATGGCTCAACGCGGAGGACGAAAAACGGGCGAATTCTGTACTCCTCTGATAATGATAAAGAGACACATAGCGATCCCAGGGATTCCTTACGAATGTGAAGCTGTAGAAAGTCGGCCACGTATCTTGAAAAATCCAGGCGACCGCCTCCTGCGGCCGGGTGTGGCTGAAACGATTGTTGCGGCTTATTTCCTTGTAGCCGAAACTCCGTATCAGCGAACTACCGGCTGTCTTGGGATTATGAATGAAAATAACTTTTCGCTTCTGGTCTACGAACATCCTGACACGCCGTAATGAGATTGAAGACAATGCGACATTGAACCAAAGCCTTTGATCAGCAGGGTCAGCATGTAATCCATGTTCCGGTGATACATGATCCGCCGCGCGGCTATCTCAAAAACTCCCTGGGAGAGGTAGGCCAGCGGCCCTATGGGAAGGCTCGTGGAATCTATGATCCGCGCCTTGGCTAACAGGATCACAAAGAGGCTGCGGGAGACGCGCCCATTGCCGTCGTCAAGGGGGTGAATGGCGAGAAACGCAGCCATCGCCCAGACAGCCTTGATCAGTTCGGCCTCCGTCGCGTCATAACCTTGGTTGGCGGTTGTCAAAAATTCCTTTAGCGCCCTCTGTAGCGTGTGCGGCTTATAGTATTCCTTTCGAAACCCGTAATGGTCAGGCTCAGTGAAATTCTCCACGGTGCGGATTGACGGCTTTGCGTTCGGTCCCAGAAACGCCGATACCGACAAAAGGTCGTCTACGGAGAGCTCCCGCGAAGCGGTTTTTTCAAGTGTCAGGGCGATGGCGGGGCCGGGATCGGCTCTCGATCTCAATTCGTCTAACGCGCGCATGGGCGCGTTCAGGTATCTGCGAATTTCACACCATGAAAACGTATCGTCAGGAAGCGGATGCGCTCGTAAAAGGTCAATCCACGCTTGCTGCGTGAACGACGCGCCAGTAGTCTTCTGTATATGAATGACGGCATTGTCCAGGGCCTGAAGCGCGTTGAGAAGCTTGCCGGCCGCGAGGATGTTTTCTTCCGCGAGGAAGTGATTCAGAGGTTCAATTTCTGGAACCGGACTCACCAGTTCCATGGGCGCCGTCTTCTTCTCTGTGAAGGGATCAGGCATGTTGGCGGCCTGTAACGACATCGATGACGCCGAGCGAGGCAAGAGCATCGATCGGCAAGCGATCCGCGCCGTTCGTATCCTTGAGTTCGCGTATCGTCAGCTGTCGGTGTTCCTCAAGTCGTTCGAGCGTTGCATAGGCGATTTTGTTGAGTGTAAGCGTTTTAAATCCCGCCTGGAGCATCCATTGCGAAGTTGATAGCCGTTTTACAGTCATGGGCAGATCGCGCAACACGACCGTATCATCATCGTGCAAATCCGAAACGCGCAACCCCGCTGTCAGCGGCGTCGGAAAAATCCCCTGTTCGTCCGCCACCCGATTCCGGCATGATGACAAGGCCTGCGCGAAATCCAGTCCCGCAACAGCTTCCAGAGCGGCGTTGCGGATATCTCCGGCGGTGGCTTGGATCGAGGTTGGATCGGACAGCAGATTGGCGGGCGCAGGCTCTCTCAATATCCCCATGCGATCATGATCAGTACTCAGAGCGCGTAGCAGTATATCGAAAATCGTGATCGCTCTTAAGCCGAAGGTGACATGCAGCGACGCATCGCCTGTCGTCCGGGCGATGTGAGGAAAGCCCGCCGGAAGATAAAGGCAATCGCCTGGCTCAAGCGTTTTTTCATCGATCAGCGTCTCCGCAAGAACATCGTGCGGCGTGTCCGGATTGAAGGACGCCGGATGATCAGGGACCGAAGCGGGTTTGGCGTAAATACGCCAGGTCTTTGTTCCGTCAAGTTGCAGGACAATGACGTCGTGAACGTCATAATGGAGGTTGTACCCCCGCGACCACGCAGGGGTCAGGTAGAGATTTGCATGAACCGACCTTGACGTCGCAAGAGACAGCAGCCTCGCCAATGTCGAGAAGACATTCAGGTGATGGTGGGCCCCTTCATAAACAATGGTTTGTCCATCATGGTATCGCATCCAGAGTTGCTGAAGATCTACTTTCCCGCGCGAGGTGATTGCGGGCTGCTGCGAACGATCGCTGTTGACGACTTTCAGCGCATTCGTTCTGTCTGCGGACAGGTTTACCGTTTCGGCAAAATCGCGCCGAGAGATCAAAACAGGCGTTTTCGGCTGACCGGCATCGATTCCTGAACAAAGAATACAGCCGGTTACATATTTTTTCCCCAGCACGGTTTGTAGAAATGAGTCATACGAAACGCCGAAAAAAAACTCGAATACGGTTTCGCGATTGAGCTGGTTTACATCCATGGGATTTTTTCAGGCGAGCGGTTTGCCGCGCAACTTTTCGGGAAGAGAAGCGTGAAACCTTTAGAAAAGAAGGGATAGCCGTCTATCTGTAAAGAGGGGAAACACGCTTTCGGCAAGGCGATGTCGCCGAAAGCGTGTAAGCCCAGGCCTGTGCTGTCAGGCCTTTGCGTACTGTAAGTTTGTATAAAGATTAAAAAGCCTAAAGCGGGAAAATCAGGCTTCTTCAAGTGAGGACGGCGCTTCGACGCTGGTGTCCGCGATGTCGCCGTTCGACGCCCTGCCGTCGCCAAAGCCGCCGGAAACCAGTTCAAGTGTTTCGGCGGGGATGTCCCAAACGCTTTTTCCGTCCGTCGAGGAGGCGCCCTGTTCTTTCAAAATCATATTATTCTCCTGAGAAATGTTTTATATGTTGGTCGTTATGGCTCAAGCATATATTTTTTTTGACAGCTTCATCAACCAAAAATTTATCATGTAAAGTAAAAAACTTAAGTGTGCGGAATGTCGGCGCCGCCTTGTATAAGCGCTGAGTGCTGATGGAATTGATGATTGGACCAGGTTCTGCCTCAACGCCAGTTGGCGCGAAAGCTACGACGGAAAACCTTGCTTCAAGCGACCATGTCATTCTTCTGGTGATGAGAAAAAGGTCTCTGCAAATGGGGCCGCCCGAGGGCTGTATGCTAGCTGCATCATA
The DNA here is from genome assembly GCA_001657385.1 of Parvularcula sp. BBD 1991-13. Lineage (GTDB taxonomy): Bacteria > Pseudomonadota > Alphaproteobacteria > Caulobacterales > Parvularculaceae > Hyphococcus. Next base: position 270,060 of record LYSZ01000005.1, read on the forward strand.
CCGGACGGATGTCGAAGAGCACATTATTCGAGGCCGCAGCATACAAAGCACCGCGTGGCGCCTTGCGCCGGGATGATTCCTGGCGGCGAATTTTTTCGATATAGGCCCGTCGCACCGCGGAGCCGGCGTTCGTGCCGTTTTTGACCGTGAGCGCGCCGCCGTGTTTGCGATAATAATAAAGCGGTAATGGAAGATTTCGTATGTCGAAGGCGTGAAGGGCGCGGAAAACAAATTCATCGTCCCCGGCAATGCGCGTTTCTCCGTCAAATCCGCCAAGCGTACGCATAACGCTGGTGCGCGTCAGCATGGTAGGGTGGAGGAGCAGGAACGACCTGCCAAGGGTGCGCCAGAAGTTACAGTGCTTCGCCATCTTGCGGCGGCCGATAACTGTCCCCGTTTCGTCGATAATATGGAAGGATGTTCCCACCACGTCGCAGTTCGGGGTTCTTATGGCCGCCATCTGCTTTTCAAGTCTGAGCGGATGGCTGAAATCGTCCGCATCATGAAAAGCGAGAAATGTGCTGTCTACCCTATCGAGCATACGATTCTTGATGCGATAGGGACCAACATTTTCAGTGGTTCGATAAAGTTTCAGCCGTCGGTCCTTGCTGAAGGCCGCAGCGGCGTTCAACCAGGCGTCTGTCGGAGATGCGTCATCGACAATCAAAAGTTCGAAGTCGGTGAAGGTTTGAGACAAAATACTGTCGATGGCGGTCTTGAGATAGGCGTCGCAGTTAAAATGAGTCATCAAGATCGTTAAAGCCGGCAAGTGATTTCCTCGTTCTTGTAGCGCGACGAGTCGCGCTCATAAAAATAGCAGCGCATCAGCGCTGCTACTGGATGGTGAAAGGAATTTTGTTGTTGAAAAAAGTACTAAATGATTTTTTCGACTTCGCCGCAGCGCATAACATTCTCCTGATAGAAATGTTGAAATAATAATGATCATTACACCGCTTTTTCATGTTGTCAATCGCGACCTGGCGAGTCGATCAAAAATGCAGGCGTCATTCCTTATTATGCTGGTGTTAAACCGGTTGCGATATCCGGCTTTCCCGGCGCGAAACGCTATGACAAGGATGATGGACGTTTTGCGTTGCGGCGCTCCCCGTCTAATGATTAATGCCCCTTCTGGCGATTAAGATTGAGAAACCGTTTCGGCATGAAAAAATATCGATTGCATTCCTGCTATGCATGTCGTCATTATACCTCTTGAATTCCATCCTTAAAATACATCCCATACCTGCAAACGAGGAGTCGCCTTGGCGCCTGGCAAGATCCTGATATTCGCCGCCTGCATTCTGGCTGCATTTTCGGCTTCGTGCGCTAGCGCTCAGTCGCTGCCGGATATGCTCGACTATGTCTACAACAACGATCCAAGGATACGCGCGCAGGAAGAACGTCTGGCGATCATTGACGAGGGACGCGCTCAGGCGAAGGCGGAGAGCTTGCCGCAGGTCAATTTTACGGCGGGTCTGGAGGAAAATCGTATCGACAATTCATCCTTGTTCGATGCTTCCGGCGGCGTTCGGGAACAGGCTTTTGATTTTCAAACCAGGGGAGTCGGCCTGACGGGCTCGCTCGAAGTCTTTTCAGGGTTCAGGAACCTGAATAACAGGCGGCGCGCCGCGTCCTTGTCCGAGGCGTCGCAAGCGGAACTGAACCTTGTGACGCAAACGGTTTTACGCGATGCCGCCGCTGCATATTTTGATCTGTTGCGTGATCGGAAAGTCCATCATGTGCGGCTGGAAAATGTCGAGGTCCTCATGCTGGAGAACAGGAGAGCCGAAGAGGAACGCGAGCTTGGCGTTGCGACGCTCACGGATGTAGCGCAAACGCAATCGCGCCTCGCCAGAGCGCAATCGCTTCTGGCGCAGGCAAAGGCAAACCTCGAATCATCGCGAGCGGAGTATGTAAAGCAGGTCGGCAAGCCGCCGGAGGTCATTGCGCCGTTAGACGCGCCGATCGCCATTCCCGACCGGCTTGAAGATGTGTTGAGCATCGCGCGCGAGGTTGAGCCGAGGATCGTGATGGCCCGCCACAGGGAAAAAGCGGCGCGTTATCGGGTGAGGATGGCCTATGCCGCGTTTTCGCCGACGATCGATCTTGGCGTAAGCTATCAGCTTGCCGATAATCCCAGCTTTTTCGTTCAAGACTCCGACAGTCTGATTTACGGCGCCCGGCTGTCGGTGCCGGTCCTTACCGGCGGGCTCAACCGTTCGAAATTGCGGGAAGCCAAGGCGACTCTGCGCGCCGCAAGGCAGGAGGTCCTGTTCGAAGAACGCCGGGTGGAAAGCGATATCGCCAAAGCCTGGGCGCGCGTGGCCGCCGCCCGTGTTTCAAGGGACAGCGCGGAGAAGGAGTTGCAGGCCGCGCAGACGGCGCTTGTGGGCGTGCGCGAAGAGCATGCGCTTGGCTTGCGCACGACGCTTGATATTCTGAATGCGGAACAGGAAAAACTTAACGCCGAGGCTTTCCTGGCTGAGAACGAGCGGGAAAGCAACGTGGCGGCGTTCTCTCTTCTCGCCTATATAGGCGCGCTTCTTCCATCAACCATGGAGGGCCGTCCTTCGTATACCGGGTTCGCCGGCGTTGAAGAACACTGAAGGGGAGGCGCGTCGTTCATTGTCAGTAAGATTGCAAGGGTGCGCGTCCCGTTCGGCCCGCATTCTGCGTGATGACGGATGCATATGACGAAAGCTGAAGACATTCCGTTTCCCCAGGCGATCCTGTCGCGATACCGGTTGATGGTGCTGGTCGCTGCTGCGTTCTTACTCTCATGTATTGCCCTCGGCTGCATGGCCAAAGTCGATGTTGTGGTTACAGGGGACGGATCGGTTTCTCCCGATTTTACAGACTACACCTTGTCGGCGCCCCGGTCCGGGGAGTTATCCGTGAAATCCGCCGTGGACGGCGACCGACTCGCGCCCGGAGACCTCATCCTTGAATTCAACTGCGCTTCGGAAGAGAGCAAGCGCGCCGCTCTGGTCAACCAGTTGGCCGTGACCCAGGGCGTATTGGCGCGAGGGTTGACCCTTGCCTCGGCCGTTTTCGATGAGGATCTTGTCCGCGCCCTCCACGCACATTTCGGGGCCTTCGCCGACGCCGACGAGACCTTTGCGCGCGAGAGCGCGACGATTTTTCTCGAGCGGCACCTCACCCTCGCAAAGGTTGCCGAACGGTCGGTGTCCAAGTTCGACGCGAGGTTGTCCGCGCTTGAGGTTGAAAAGGAGAAAACCGCAGTTGATTCGGCGCTGGCGCGGCAATCGCTGGAACTGACGCGTGCGCTGACCGAAAAAGGATATGCGCCGGCGTCGAAACTGGCCGAGGAACGCGCGGCCGCGAGAACGACAACGCTCTCCGCGCAAATTTCATCGCTTGAAATCGCAAGAACGGCGGCGGAAAAAGAGGAGCTTGAGCTTGCCGCCCATATGGAGGCGCTTAGCGAGCGTGAGGCGATTTATCTCGGCATTGAAAAAGCCGTTGAGACGATCGCTCATATAGAGGAAAAAATCGCCGACGCCGAAAGCGCCCTCAGGGGGTGCCGCGTGCGCGCGTCTGTTCCCGGGGAGATTTTCTGGCTTACCTCGGCGGCGCCGGGAAGCTGGATCGCGGCGGGACAGACGCTGGCGAAAGTTGTTCCCTCAACGGATGAAATTGTTATCGAAACCCGAATTCTCGAAAAAGACATTGCTTTTGTCCAGGCCGGCCAGCCTGTTATCATCAAACTGAACTCCCTTCCTTTCACCCGTTACGGCGCGCTTGAGGGGCGGGTCAAGTTCGTATCGCCGGATACGGTTGAAGACAATATCGGCCGGGGCACGTATCGTCTTTATGTCTCGGTGGAAGAGAGCGCGGCGCAGATCGCGGAACGCGGCCTGGTTCTCGTTCCCGGCATGGCCGCCCAGGTTGACATTGTGACCGGAAAGCGGCGCATCATGGACTATTTCATTGATCCGATCCTGCGTGCTGTCAACACCAGTTTCAGAGAACGTTGAGAGAGAGCGACGTGAAAAAGGTCTCGCCCAACCGCACCCGGCTTCAAAAACTGACGGCGAAAGGGTTCGTTGACCCGCCCCGCCGCAACTTCGATCCTCACTGGATCCGCAGGCAGGCGTCGCAAGACAAGACCGGTCTGCGGGTTGCGCTTTATCTGCCGACGCTTTTTTCCTCCGTCGACGCGCCAATTCAGGCGCTGGAGGATATGCCGCGGCAACTGGCGGCAATGCGCCGCCTTGCTCCCCAAGTGATTCCGGAAGCGCTTGTCGCGATCCAGACCCATGAGGAAAATCGGGCTGACGCCATTCAAGCGTTGGCGCAATTGCTTGACCGTCTCGCGGTGGGGTGTCGCGCGTTGAACGTCAGTCCCGGGATCGCCGGCGTTTGCCTTTCCGGTTTCGGCAAGGTCAATTCTCTAAACGCCCTGACCGTGGAAGCGGAGCGTTTGAACTGCGAGGCGGTATTCCTCCTGGACGACGATATCGAGCTGGAAGAAGAATGCCTGGCGCGTCTTGCGACGACATACGCCGCCAGCGGCGACAGACCGCTTGCCGTCGGCGCCTGCAAGATCGGACTACCACTGAAAAACTGGTCGTCCCGTTTTTTGCACAGGGCGAAATCATTCACCAGGCCGGCAGAAAATTATCCGCATGCGTGTTGTATGATCGTGAGTTTAAGCGTGCTGCGGCCTGAGATTCCTCCGATTTTTTCAAGCGATGACGGCTATGTCTGCTTTGAATTGCTGGCCCCCGGGGAAGAAAACCCTCTTCGCCGCCTTCGCCTGCTTGAAGATGCGCGATGCAGGCATTTCGTCGGCGGCGAGGGCGGTCAGAGCCTTGCGCGCATTCGCAGAATGCTGATCCATCATCATCTGTTCCTGTCCCATTACGACATAAACAAGGCCCGGTATTATGCCCGCGAGATGTTGTTTTACGGATTTTGGCCGTATTCGCCTCCGGACTTCAGCAACGGGCTGCGTTTTGCGGCTGTAAAATGGATATTGAAGTTCGTCTACGGCCTATGGTTTATGCAGGTGTGGGCGGAACTGATTATCAGGGGCCTGGTCAACAAACCGATCAGCGACATATCCTGGGGCGGGCGCCTCCAGCCGCAGATTGAAAACGCCGCCTGACGGGCCCGGCGCGACGGGTGCGAATTTTGTCTTGCGCGGCGAGGCTCTTCGGCGTCGCGACGCGCCGCGCCAAGACGGCCTCGCCGCTAGGCGGTCCGGCGCTGCGCCGCAATGTTTCGGGAGGCGTATAAGTCGAGCGACACATTTCTGTGTTGTGTTAAAATCCGGGGCAGTCTGTCGGCGACCGCTTCAAGCGCCGTCGCCAGCCCGTCAAACCCCTCAGTTTCGGACAGGGAGCGTATGTCGCTCAACTCCCGGGCCGCCTGGTCGAGGTTCAGGTTGAGAAACTCGTCCGTACGGGTATAGGCGAGGCAGGCCGCTGCGTTTTTCTGCATGACGGCGCCAGCCAGCGCCTCCGACTTGTGCATGATTTGGTAGATAGGATAAGAGAGGAATATGCCGTCGTCGATGTCGTTTTCCGTATCTAGAATATCGTCCAGCAGGGAGCACCAGTCGCCGAACATTCCGGCGATCTTGACGACCGCTTCCGAGCGTTCCGTCTCCTGCGGGATCAGGCCTCTGGCTATGGTTTCGAAAAAGGCGCCGATCCGCCGCCCTGGATTCTGGCCGGCGGCGGCGAACTGATTGACAGTCATCGCTTTGCGGTCGGATTGGTCGTGGAGGAAAAAGTCGATGACCGGATAGACGGATCGGCTGTACTGCCGCTCGATCCCGTCATTGAACCAGTGCGCGTTTCGCAGCGCTTCGAACATGAAGAGGTAAAGCAGCATCATTTGCGATGCGCCGACATTTTGTTCCCTGTCAAGAAAATCGTCCGCGATTGACGTGGTGAGGCTGACATAGACCGGTCCCGGCGTTGCGGCCAGGCGCGCCGCAAGATCCCTGTTGTCGAGATTGCAGGCGTGCTTGACCAGCCACGCCGCAGGGTAGCCCATGCACTTTCCGGCGATGTAATGCAGCGGTTTGGACAGGGTCGCCTGCGCGGACGGGGACGCGCCGGCCAGGATCCGTTCGCATTGCGCGCGCACGATATTGCGCGCATCCTCGCCGTCGATCAGCACCTCAAGCATGTCGGACACATATGTCTTCTTCATATAGATTTTCCCGTATCAATAAAACAAGTCTTGCCGCGCCGTTGTGTTGGTTTACTGGCCGGGCGACAACAATGCTGTTTCAGTCAGGCGATCGGCAATAACAGAGCGCGTGCGATGGTAATTAAAAAAAGTATTCGAAAATTCAGTAACGCGGCGGCGTAGCGCTTCAGCCTCGTCGAGGCTTGCCGCCCATGTCTTGATATAATCGCCGGCTGTCGCGACATCCGTTGTCGACATGCCGACTTTTTCCTGATCTATCAGTGTACCAATCCAATCTTCCATTGGCAAGCCGGATTGAAGCCCGACAACCGGAAGGCCGAACGACAAAGCTTCGAACACGGTGTTGGGGGCAGTCTTGCAGACCATCAGCGAGGCGGGCTTTTCCGCAAGAGCGGCGAGCCTTTGCTGGTAAAGCTCGTGGGGCAAAGCGTCGTCAATCGTCCAGTCGAGGTTTCTTTCCGTCGCAAGAGCTTTGGCCTGTCTTGAGAGGTCTTCGGAGGCGACGAAGATCAGCTCCGCCTTGATGAGGTCCCCCATGTCGCTCAGGCGTTGCAACAGACTTGCATATTCCTGTCCCCCGCGATTGACGAGCACGCCGACCGAGGGCTTCGGGGCTTGCTTTGCAGGGCGGGGGAGGGCAGGCCGCACGCGGTTTTTGACAAGCGGCCCGACCACATCGACCTGTGCGCCCGGCGCCTGGCGAAGGGTGTCTTGCAGGCGCCGTCTCCCATATTGCGTTTGAACCATGTGCAGTATCGGCGCATGGCTGTGATGGGCGTCGAGCGTCAGCAGGCCGTCATTGGTGACATAATTGATCACGGGCGGTTTTTTCAGGGCGTGGCGATTGATCGCCGTCCAGCATATGCGTGAAATGAGTCCCTTCAGGCCAAAAACGACGTCGCAGTTTCGGGCTGAAATCCGTTCCGCTATGGATTTCAGGTCAACGCCCTCGACCGTCACCGCCGGGTCGAATTCGAACCGCGGGCCGAAACGGCGACCGATCTCTCCCAGGAACTGAGCATAAAGGGCGTTGCGTTCGGCGGGCGTCTCGCCCGACGAGTAAATCGCTCTTATTCTTTCGCCGGATTGCGCGAAGAAGCGGCAGTACTCCTCAAAGGGCTGGATAATGATTTCCGCATCCGGGAGGCTTTCCTCCAGCGCCGCGCCGAGCTTGTTCGCGGCGATGAAGTTGCCGAGCTGGCCCCACGTTCTCGCGCAGACAATCATTATTCTAAGGCCCATGAAATATTCCTTTCCTATGAAAATGAATGAAGCTTGTGCGCCGCCCATTTTTGCAGACAGTAGGTTGTCCAGATTTTCTTCGAGTGATCGAGGCCCTTGTCGAAATGCTCGGCGGATATTCTTTCGACGGCATCCGGCGCAAACACGCCGACGGCGCGCGTGACGTCAGGGGAAAGATATTTCCTGATTTCGGTTGCGAGTACGGTGCGCGAAAGGCGGCGAACAGGCAGGCGAAATCCCTGTTTCTTGCGATGAACAATCTCCCCGGGCAGCCACTTCTCGGCAATGGACCTGACGATCTGTTTTGTCTCGCCGCCGCGGATTTGTTCGTGCGCTGGATATCTGAACGAGGCTTCTACGACATCGATGTCGAGAAACGGGCTGCGCAGCTCCATCGAGTTCAGCATCGATGCCCGGTCGAGCTTGGTCAGGATGGACGCCTGCAGAAATCCGTAGAACATGCCCGCTTGTGCGCGCCGAAGAGAGCTCGAAGCTTCGTCGAGGAAAGGAGGAACCGCGTCATGCGCGCCGGCGAATGCCGGGGTCAGGCAATGCGTCATCTCGTTGGGCGAAAAGGCGGAGGTGCAATATGCAAAGCGCCATGCCGGCGGCGCGGCCACACCGCGCGCAAGCATGCCAAGAACAAGGCCCGCGTTCATGTTGGCGTCGCGCCCGGGCAGGCCGGTCAAGGCATGCGCGGCCCATCCCGCGAGCGCCTGCGGGGTCAGGCGATGCAACGCTTCCAGAACGCGGGCGATCCGGAAAAATGAATAACCGAAAAAAAGATCGTCCGCTCCGTCGCCGGTGAGAAGATACTTGCTGCGTTCCCGCGCGCGCTCCAGTATTGCGCCCATGGCGACAAAGGACGGATCGGCGATGGGTTCGTCAACGGCGGCGCAATATTTCATGGCGGCCGCGGCCAGAACATCGTCGGTCAGGTCGATCGGAACGTGTTCAAGTCCTGTTGCGCGCGCCAGCAACGCGGCGGCGGGCGTTTCGTCATAGCTGGCGCCGACGAAGCGCCCTGAATAGGCGCGCCATTTCCGATCGCGATGCTGATCTCTTGCAATTGATGCGACAAGCGCGGAATCGAGGCCGCCGCTGACAAGAAGGCCGGGCTCTGCTGTATCGCTCTGCAACCTTCTGCGCACCGCCGTAACAAGGACGCGCTCAAGCTCTTCGGCGCAGGCGCGACGGTCCGGCGATCTGTCTTCCTGCGGCGTCGGTCGCCAGAACCGCTCCGTGTTGCGCGCCGCGCCGTTCCAGCGGACCGAAGCGCCGGGCGGGACCTTGCCCGCTTCGGCGAGAATGCACCGGTCCGGCGGGAGCGAGTTGAAAAGCAGATAGTCGCGCACCGCAATCGGCGACAGGGTGCGCGAGCGGGCCGCATCGAGTAGCGGGGAAAGCTCCGAAGCGAAATAGACCGCGTTATCCTGTTCAAGGTAATAAAGCGGCTTTTTCCCGAGCGGGTCTCTGAACAAGTGCAACGCGCCATCCGATCCGTCGACCAGCGCGATGGCGTACATGCCTTTCAGACGCCGCGGAAAACTTCGCCCGAAACGCGCATAGGCGCGGCAAACGACGTCTATTTCCGATACAGCTCTTGCATGAAGGCCGAGCGTGTCCTTGATCTCCTCCATATTGTAGATCTCGCCGTTGAATGCGGCGATCGACCCATGCGCGTGCAGCGGCTGCTCATCCCCATAGGTCTTCCTGAATGCAAGCAGGGAATGGCACAGGATAAAATTTTCTCCCTGCACGCATTTTTTTCCTTCCGGTCCGCGATGCCGCATCACGCTGAGCGCGTATTTGCACCAGCGGCTGTGATTGCTGAAAGATGCAGCGGTTTCGGCCTTGCGAAACCAGACGCCGCTCAAGCCGCACATCGGCGTGCGCCGGCGCATAAAGTCGCGGCGCCCATCTTGAGCGATGGACCAGCGGGAAACGACGTCTGGTGCGAAAAATGAGAAAATCTTGAGTCAATCGTTGAAAAAATCTGGCGTCGCATCATGGCGGGTTCTGTGGGGTTTGTATTGTCTAATGGGATAAAACAGTGAGGATTATACTTTTACGCATACAGATCAAGTCTGCAAACGAACGACTTTGATTGATTATCTCAAAATAGAAAAGGGGGTTTAAGGACGAAATCTGAAATTCCGGTAATGGCGCATCCGGTCGCCGATAAAGCAATGAGCGAACTGAAAGGAACGCATGCCGAGAAAATGCCTGTCGTCATTGGCCGGATTCGGTGAGGCGGTGCACTCAAAAGGCATAGCGCTTCGCCCTCGACCGTCGGCGCTCCTTCCATTCTGCATTCCCAATCGGAAGAAGAATAAAAAAATTTTTGGACGGATTTTTCTGTGCAAAAAATACTTGAACAATTTGCTACGACAAGACTTGCAACAATGCTTATTTTATAACCATACTGACGCTTGCTCCATATGACTTTGCCGGCTGTGTCTTCGAAGAGATGTCAGCCCCGGGTTTCGCCTTCGGCACGCCTTTGCTTCCGACTTACGATTATCGGCGTTTTCAACGTCCCCATATTTTGCAATCGATCACTGTTAACCGTCGTTTTACTGATGTCAGGTGAGTCCATGCGAGTCGCATTGATAAGAAACCATGATGAGTGTGTTAATACCCGGCAAATAAAAATGATGCAGAAACGCGCGGGGGTGCTGCCGCATCTGGGGTTGGCCTATATTGAAACCGCCCTGCGCAAGGCCGGTTTTGAGGTCGTCACCATAGACGCGCAGGCGCTGGTGCTCGACCGGGAGGGCCTTGTTGAACGCGTAAACGCTTTCGGTCCTGACCTGGTCGGCGTCACCACCACCACGCCGGGGGTACCCGGCGCCGTAGAAGCGTGTCAGGTCGCGAAGGAGGCCGGCGCAACCGTTATTCTGGGCGGGCCGCACACAGAGGTTTTCGACCGGGAAAACTTCTGTCAAGATTTCATTGATTATGTCGGCGTCGGCGAGGGCGTGACCACAATGCTCGGTCTCGCCGAAGCGCTGCGCGACGGGAGCGACGTGTCGACGGTGCCCGGGCTCGTCGCACGCACTTTCAGGAACCCGCCTGCGCCGATGCTGAACCTGGAAAGCATGGGATGGCCGTCGCGCGATTCCATGGATGTGAACCTTTATCATTCCATCATGGCGAAGCACCCTTTCGCCACCATGATCTCCAGCCGCGGGTGTCCCTTCCAGTGCGCCTTTTGTTTCAAACAGGCCGTAGACAAGAAATCCATGTATCGCAGCGCTGAAGATGTCGTCGGTGAAATGTCCAGTCTCGTACATGACTATGGCGTGCGTGAGATCATGTTTTACGATGACGTCTTTACCATGAAGAAAAAGCGCGTATACGAAATATGTTCGCTGATTGTCGAGCGCGGGCTCAAGGTCCGCTGGGAGGCGCCGACTCGCGTTGATCTGGTCGATCCCGATATGCTTCGCGCCATGGCGCGCGCCGGCTGTGTGCGGCTGCGGTTTGGCATTGAATCCGGCGATGTCGACATCCTGCGGCGAATGCGCAAGAAAACCGATCTGGAGCAGATCACGGCCGCCGTCGCCGCGGCGAAGGCCGCCGGCATACAGACATTCGCGTATTTCATCGTTGGCTGGCTTGGCGAGACCGAGCTTCAGTATCGTCAGACTCTGGAATTCGCCAAAAGCCTAAAGCTCGATTACGCGAGTTTTTATACGGCGACGCCGCTGCCTGGCACTCAACTGCACCGCGAGGCCATCGCATCCGGCAAGATCGATGAAAATTATTGGCTGGATTACATCAAGGGCGCGCGTACGGACCGTATTGGCGTTCTTGCGCCGAATGCGGAGGAAAAATCGCGTTATGCTTACAAGGATTTCTACCTTCGGCCAAGCAAGGCGCCAATCCTTTTGCGGCACTTGGTCAATCCGGAGACATTCAGTTCGGTCGTCACGGGTTTGTCGAGCCTGATCGCATCGCGAACCAATGCGGTGCGCGACTTTTGACATAGGCGCGCCCCATGCAAAAAAGCCAGATCATTGGCGTTCATTCTGCGGGTCACGATACCGGCGCGTGTCTGTGGGAGAACGGTCACTTACTCTTTTCCGTTGAGACGGAACGGCTGACACGCAACCGGCATGACAGCTTCGTTGCGCCAGCCCTCGAAGCGGTTCGCGCGCATCACCGGTTTGACCCAGACGCCGTAGAACTGGTCGCGCTCAGTACGCCCGTAAGGCAGGCGATGCTCAACGTCAAAGATCACGACGTCGCCATGAAACGAATTCTTGGCAAGGAACTGCATGCGGAGTCCCGGTGCGCGCTCTGGGGACGAGATTATCCCTGTCTCGTCATCGCTCATGAAGCGGCTCACGCGGCGATGGGCCTTCTTGAAGCAGAGTTTACGGATGATACGTTGATTCTGGTCAATGAAGGACGGGGCGTTTTTTCTCGAAACGCCTTGCTTCATTTCCATAATGGCGCGTTCAGTCTTGAGGATGTCGACTTTCTGCCGTGGTACGGAACGGGCTTCGCCTGGTCTGCTTTCGGGGCGCGGCTTGGCTTCGGCAAGGGACCGTCCGTCGCCGGGAAGGTAATGGCGCTATCCGGTTTTGCGCATGCGGGCGACGCCGAAATGGATGCGATCCGCAGCGTTCGCGCGGACTTGCTTGAGGTTGCGACGGACGTCCAGCTTGAAGAGGCGGCCTGTCTTCCCCTCGGCGCCCTGGACGCATCGTCGTTCGACGGCAACGCCCGCATGGTGAATGCGTTACAACGCCTGTTCACCGCCGCTGTGGGCGAAGCGTTGGCGGCGCGCACGGCGCGGGGCGGCGTTTCACGGATTGCTCTTTCCGGAGGCTGTGCGTTGAACATCATCACGAATGCGGCGTTGCGCGAGCGGCTTCCCGTGGCGCTCGCCATTCCGCCTGCGTGTAATGATGCGGGTCAGGCCCTGGGCGCGGCGATCTACGCCCAGAAAGCGTATCTCGGGCGCGACGTCCACAGCTTTTCCGTTTACGCCAACGGTGAGCAGGAGAGCGCCGATTCAATCGTCCGTACGCTTTGTGACTATGATATCCCCTATGAGGATTACGACCCTGACAGCGTTGCGGCTGATCTGGCGGAGGGAAAGGTTGCGGCGTTTTTCCGGGGCGTATCGGAGATCGGTCCACGCGCCCTGGGCAACCGATCCATTCTCGCCGACCCTTCAAAGCCTGATCAGAAGAAAAAGGTTAGCGAGGACATCAAGAAACGGGAATGGTTTCGCCCGCTGGCGCCGATTATGCGCGAGGAGACGTTTTCAGCCCTGTGGCCGGATGAGCCGGCCTCTCCTTACATGCTGTTCAACTATGACGCATGCGGCAGAAATATTGACGGCGCGATGCATGTGGACGGAACGGCGCGGGCGCAAACGGTCGCCCCCGATGCAAATCCGGCGATCCATGATCTGCTCGAACGATTTGAGGCGAAAAGCGGCGTTCCCGCCCTGATCAACACCTCTCTCAACGCCGGCGGTCGGCCGATCGCCCTGACATGTCGGGACGTTCTCGACGACTTCTACGAGTCCCTGATTGATGTGTTCGTGTTCCAGGATGTCGTCGTCCGACGGTAGATGAGGCGCTCCCGGTGTGTGAAGTCATGGCCATACCCACGGACAGTGTTTTCGACAGGGCGCTTGAACGGCTTGCCCCGGTCGTCTGGCGGCTTCAGCTGAAATTGCTGAAGCCGAAACAGATCAGAGCGTTGCGGCACGTCAAGCATTACGGCCTCGCGGCCATTGCCGGACTTCGTTATGCCTTCGAGAATAGTTTCACTTTTCAGTACTACCCCGAAACGCCGACGCGCCATCATGCCGCGCGCGTTGTCTGCGTCGCCGCGCGCTGTCGCGGCGTCTCCTATAACGGGCGCAACGACGCGCGCGCTGTCTGCTTTTTTCATGACGACACGGCCTCGCCCCAGGCGTTTACCGAGGCGTTACGCCGGTCGCGCCCCGGCATATACGTTATCAACGGCTCTTGTCTCGACATATCGAAGCGCCATGTGGACATATTGCACAAAAAAGCCTTCGGGTATGGCTTGAACCTGGACAGACCGGCGATTGCCGCTTCGCGCGATGAACGTTTTGTTGTGAAATCGAACGCGAACGCCGCCCACCAGGGACGTCTCGTTACAAGAGACGACGCGCTTTCCGCACTGGACGAAGACCGGCTGGTCGTCCAGAAATATGTGGATACGCGCGTGTCTTACAGGGGCGAGAGCTGGGTCTGCGATCATCGTGTCGGGGTCGGCGACGGTCGCATCCTGTTCGTGATCAGAAAGCTGCGTTTGGCGAAAAACGTGTTCTACCCGGAGACGGCGCATTTCATTCTGACGCCGCCTCAAGGCGCTTTCACTCCCGCGGAAACAGAGGCGATCATGCGATTATGCCGTCTCGCCGGCCTCGACATCGGCGAACTGGACATCTTGCGCGACCGGCGCGACCGCAAACTCTATGTATGCGATGTATCGCGCACGCCGCAACGAATGCCGTCTTCCATGATCGCGCCGAAAGTTTTTCATTGCTATGCAGAGTATGCAAAGGCGTTGCGTTCTCTCCTGAGAAAAGGATTATCGTATGACGGTGGGTGAAGAAGCCGGGCGGGCGCCGCTGCCGGGCGAGTTGGCTTCGTGGGTTGACGCTTTTTTCGAGCGCATGGCTCAAAAGGGGATCGGCGCTACGGATGGCGCGCGCCGCCTTTTGACCCTTGCTATCGAAACGCAACTCATCGAAGGGCCGACCGATCGCCCTGAGTTGCTGCTGAAAGCCTTGCGCCGGATCAGTATTGACGATGTCGCCTCCCTTTATGCGCTCAAATATGGCGGGCGGCGTTTATCCTTCAACAGATTGACCCGTCTTTTAAGCGACCTTCATGAGGCGTGGCTGGACATAAAAGAGGCGGAATACGTTCAAGCGCGCGGACTGCGACAGGACCCGCCGGCGCCTCACGGCTTGAGCCGAAAACCGGGAGGAGCGGCGATATGATCATCGGGCATTTGTCAGACCTGCACGCGCTGGCGCCGGGACGCAAGCTGATGGATATTCTCGACACCAATGCGCTCGCCGAAAGGGCGGTCAAACGCATCAACACCCTTGATCCGGCGCCGGATTTTGTCGTCGTGACCGGCGATCTCACCCACAATGGCGGCGATGACGAGACCCGGCATGCGCGTGCAATCCTCGACGCCTTGAAACCGCCCTATCTCGCATTGCCCGGCGGGCATGACGACCTGAGTGTTTTCAACAGCGTCTTTGGCGATGCGTTTTCGAATAGCGACGCCTGGGCGCGCGACGGCGCCTGCAAGGATCTGGAAGATCTGCGCATTGTTTTCATCAACAGCCTTGGAGACGGCGAAGGGCCGTCATTTTCCGCGGAGCGCGCCCGGGCCTTGAACGCCATGTTATGCGACCGCCCGAACGCGCCGACCATCGTCTGCATGCATCACCCCCCTTTCCAGTGCCGAATTCCGGTGTCGACCTATATCGACGATCCGGATGCGTCATGGGCGTTGCGGCTTGGCGATACGCTTGCCGCTCACGTTCAGGTCAGGCTGGTCCTTTGCGGTCATGTGCATCGCTCCATGGTGACCGCCTGGCGCGGCGCCAATGTTATTGTGGCGCCGTCGACCTGCGTGCAGGTCGATCCGAACTTCAATGACTTTCACGCCAACGCAGACCGGAGCAAACGCAACTTCCAGTTAATCGCCGAGGACCCGTCTTTCATGCTGCACTATTGGAGCGGCGAAGATTTCATATCATACGTTTTGCCAACCAGGGACGATTATGCACGCGCATGACTGAACGAAACGCTCAGTACGGTGTAGAATCATTCGACGGCGCCAAGTCGGACATCTACCGCGCCGAAGGGTTTGCGGTCTATACGCGCGCATTCGCCGACGGCGTGGCGGCGAGGGCGCTTGATGCGCTTCAGGGCTTATTTGACCGTTGCCCCGAGGGCGCCGGCGCCGTGGTGACAGCTTACGGCGAGGCCGGCGTTGACTCCGGACAAACGCGCATAGACCACCCTCATCTCGTCAGCGAAGACGTCAGGGCGCTGGCGACTCATCCTGACCTCGCCTGCGCCATCGGGAAGACTCTCGGCGTCGGCGCCGCCCAGCTCTGGTATTGCCACGCCCTGCGAAAGCCGGCCGGCGTCGATCGCAATACGCATGTCGGCTGGCATTTTGACGGTCAGTACAGCCCTTTTTTTGCAGGAGACTTTGTAACCGCGTGGATTCCCCTGACCGACAATGGCCCGGCCGGCGCCCCTTTGGTCTATGTACGGAAAACCCACAAAGTCCGAATTCCGGTTCAAAGCGGGTTTTCCCACAAGATTTCGCTGGACGAACTCAAACATAGCATTGTCGATGCTGCCGGCATCGACTGGAACGAAACACATGTGGCCGCTGCGCCGCACCGTTTCGTCCTGCACAGCAGCCGTATCCTTCACGGCAGCGCGGCCAACCATTCCGCCGCGCCGCGGATCAGCCTCACCTGTCATTTCAGGACCGAGGCAAACCGTCTGACCGGCAGGCGATACTCCAAGTTCAACCCCGAAGAGCTTGAAGATATGAAAAAATGCCCCCTGCTTTTCGGCGATAAGAAGCTGCTTGATTTCGCCGGTTAACGGCGGCGACAGAAAGACATGGTTTGCGATTGAGCGTGCCGGAAGCACAGGAAGAGAAAACAAGAAGCCTCGACATCCTGCTTGATTCCAGGCAAGGGCTCGGCGCCATCGTCGCATCGGCGCTGCTGGGGCTTCTTCTTACGTTCGTTTTTCCGCTGTCCGTTGCGGCGATCATCGATCGCGTCATCGTGCACAACGCGCTGTCGACGCTTCAGATCGTCGCCGTCGTCCTGTTTACCACGGCCGTATTCGAGGGCCTCGTCAGCATATTGCGCGGGCGCATCATCAGCTTCAAGACGGGACAAATCAGCGCGCGGCTCGCTTCGTTGCTGATCCGGCATATCTTCACAGTCGATTTGAAACACCTCCTCGGTCAGCAGGGCCGGCGCACGGTGGAAACCGTCGCGACGATCAATCTTTTCAAGGATTCAATTCGGGAGCTGATCGACTTTTTCGTACAGATCTGCCTTTCGGTCACGGTCTATTCGCTCGTTCTGTTTGTGATCAATGCGCAGTTGTTCGGATTTCTGGTGCTGGCGCTCGTCGTTCAGGTGACGTTCCTCGCCCTGGCGCACAGAAGGCTGAAACCGCTGGTGACGGAATCGATTCAGGAACATAAACAGTTCAGCGCCATGCTGCATACCGCCGTCGGCGCCATTGAAACCTTGAAAGTCTACGGCGCGGCCGGCATTTTCGAGGGCGCGGCGCGGCAGAAGGTGAATTCCGCTCTGGCGAAGAACTTTCACGCATCGAGAGTGACCGCGGACGGTACGGCTTTTTCAAGGATGATTGCGCGTTTCACCGAGGCGACAATCGTCACCCTGGGGGCGTTCAATGTCATCATGGGAACGTTGACGATCGGTCAGCTGATTGCGTTTCAGATGTTCGCCATTCGGTTTTTTGAACCGTTTGGGCGGATCAGTCTGATGATCCAGCGCTATGAACGGGTTCGAACTTTCTTCAGGGACTGGGATGAATTTCTCGCCATTCGCGTGGATAATAAAAGCGCCAGCGTGCGGTCCGAGGCGAAACCGGACGCTCCTGTTCTGCATGTCAGCGACCTGTCATTTCGCTATGATGGCGCGAAGGACTATGCCTTGCGGGATGTGAGCATGGACATCGCTCCCATGGAAGTCGTCTTTATCCTTGGGCCGTCGGGATCGGGAAAAAGCACCCTTGTAAGGCTTCTATCGGGGTTGCTGCCTGTCAGGGAAGGCGTCGTCGAGGTCCGCGGGGTCTGCCTGCAGGATATTCCGGAGACTGAGCGCCGCAGCTTTGTCGCCTGCGCCTTGCAGGAGCCGATGCTGCTCCCTGGCGCCGTGGCGGAAAACGTATCGGCTTTTGACGCGCGGGTATCCATGGCCGAAGTGCGCCGCGCCTTACGCATCACGGGGTGCGAAGCTTTCGTCGATAAGCTGCCGGCGCGGGAGAATACGCTGGTCGGCGAAAATTACGTCTCCATTTCCGGCGGCGAGCGTCAGCGTCTGTGTCTCGCCAGAATGTGCGCCAGCAACGCCGCGCTGCAGATCATTGACGAGGGTACCTCGGGCCTGCATCGCCAGCTTGAGGTCGATGTTCTCCAGAGAATCATCGATGGCATGCAGCCGCACCAGGCGACTATCGTCATTACCCATCGCGAAGATCTGGCGGTGCTGGGCACCCGGATCTTGCGCATAGACGAGGGCCGGCTCGTTGCCGACAGCGCGGCTGAACCGGTGCTGGCGAAAGCTCAGGCGGACTCATAGGGGAGGGCGTCGAAATCGCGCGCATAGACGCTGTTCAATATCTCCCTGTCGTTTCGCGTTAACAGGCTTGGCGCGTCCGGATGAGAGGTTCGGTTACGTTTTATCCGGATATTGACGCCGAAGATTTTGTGAAGCGCTTCAAGGTCGTATTCCATGCGGAGGAAATGGGTTTCGCGCAGAAACAATCCGGCGACGCCGCTGATGATATGCGTTTGCGGACGAAGATGCCGGTTGGCCGTGATGCGCGGCAGAAATTCTATGAACGCACTGAGTTCAATCTTTAGCAGCGCCGATCGAATCGTTTCAAAATCTTCTCTTCCGGAAACGCCGGCCAGCGGGAACAGTCTCCTTTGCGAATATTGCCAGGACGATTTTTCCCTGTCGCGAAGGTCATGTCTCAGCTTGTCGTAAAAAAAAGAAATGACCCGCGCATAAGGGTGCCGGACGAGCATGTAATGCCGAGGCGCGTCGTTGGCGAATCCGAACCGGGCAAGGCGCGCGCAAAATTCCGCTTCGTTGACGCTTCGCAGGGCGGGGTCGCCTTTCAGCGTTGTAAACATGACCTTATAGTTCGTGCTTAGAAAAAGACGTTCCGATTGTGCGGCGATAAATCTGGGCATATGACCGGTTGGAGTTGTGCGCGGCCTGACGCCGGAGGGGATGCGTTGGAGAAACGCCGCCGGCGGCGCAGCGCGGCTCCGTTCCGAGGGCGGGTATATTCTCTGCGCGCCTGTGGCGTTGCGCGGTTTGTTGTGATATTAGTTAGTATAAATAGTAAAAATACTTCCCGAAAGAAACAATATACTTTCATCCTTCGTGATCGCGGGAAAATAGGTCGCGGTCCTGTCCACTGGGAATATCGACAATGCCGCCCCGGCGTCTCGCATGGCTACAGATATGGGCAAGCATGCCATACCACTGACGATTTCCAATCGCCTCGTCCGGGAATACGAACAGGCGGGGGTCGTCGTTCTGCGCCGTGTCTTCGCGCAAAGCCGCGTCAATGCGGTGTTTGAGGAATGCCGCGCGAACCTGGACCGGTTGCGCGCCCGGAACGCCGCAGGCAACGACGCGGTCGTTGTCGACTTCGCCTCCCATTGCCTTGACCGCGTCAGGGCGCTTTGCCGCGATCCTCTGGTCGGAAAAATCGGCGGTGTATTGAGCCGGTCTCTACAGATGCGTCACCTTGTCGATCATCTCTTCATCAAGGAGCCGATGACCGACAGCGCAACGCCATGGCACAGGGACTTGCCGTTTTATCCCGTCCGCGGCGAGCAGATTCCGCTTCTCTGGATTGCGTTGACCGCGTCGTCAGCCGATTGCGGCGGTCTCGTCTACGCGCCGGGTTCGCATCGCTGGACGACACCGAAGAACGCGCCTCGAGAAGCAGACAAACGTCTTTCTCCGGACGACTTCAAGACCGCACGGCTGACGGTTTTCGAGCTTTCCCCCGGCGATATAGTTGTGCATCATCCGCTGACGGCCCATGGCGCCGGGCCCAACCGGACGGACCGCCCGCGCTATGGGCTTGCCGTGCGGCTCGCCGGCGACGATGCAAGCTGGGCGCCCCGGCCGAAAACCCTCCGCATACCCGAGGGGGAAACCATGTCCTATAAGGGCCGGCTTTCCCGCAGCGGTCTGCCCGTGATCTGGCGGGCGCGCTCAGACAGTTCCGGCGTGACCGACGCTGCTTGAGCCATTGAACCCGCGCAACCCAGGAGAAACGGCATGCGCGCCGCCACGGTCCGTACAAGCGTCGAGTTTCCGGCGCGCGCTGAAACCCTGCTGCGGACTTTTCAGCGGCGCCGCAATATCGCCGGCATGTCCGTTATTGCTCGGGACAGTGACGGGCGCAGTTACCGTTACCTCAATGGTTATGCGTCGCTTACCCACGGGGCGAGGGTTTGCGAGAAGACGCGTTTCCACATTGGCTCGGTTTCGAAACACATGGTTGCGTGTCTTGTTCTCGCCCTGCGGGGCAGGGGAATGTTGAGCCTGGCCGACCCGATCGGCGCGCGGCTTCCCGGTTTGCCGCAGGACTGGCGCGCCGTACCGGTTTATTGCCTGCTGACGCATACGTCGGGCTTGCCCGAATGTTACGCACGGCTTCCAGGCTGGGGAAAATCGCATGCGCGGGACGCGCTTATGCCGATCTTTGAAGATATGGCGGCGGATTATCCTGCCGGTTCGGCATGGACCTACAGCAACACTAATTACATATTGCTCGGCTGGCTGATCGAAGCGCTGACCGGCCGCACCTTGAGAGACGTCATGGAAAACGAGGTGTATGCGCGCGCGGGCCTGCCCGATGCATGTCACGACTCGACGCGGTTCGTTGTTCAGGGGCGCGCGGAACCGTATGTCCATGTCCACGACGCCTTTATGCATGCGGACCGGATGCATGACAGCATTTCCGATCTCGGCGGTTTCGGCGGGTTGATGAGTGCCCGCGATGTCGAGGCATGGCGCGACGCCCTTGCGCGGCCGCCGCTGTCCGCCGTTGACGGGCAGTGTTACGAACCCGCAACGTTATCCAACGGCGTTCAGGTCCCTTACGGATATGGGTGGTTCGCAGGCGTGACAAGCGCAAGGCGCATCTACTGGCACGGCGGCGCGCCGCCCGGATTTCGCGCCGTATGGGTGCGGATTCCCGATCTTGGCGCAAGCGCCTTCATCTGTGTCAACACCAAAGCGTCAAGTCATGCGGTTCTCGACCTGGCGGTGAACGTGCTGGAGAGCTTGTCGCCGGGGTCCACCTATCATTCAAAGACGCCTGAGCCGCTCGAGGCCGGTGAACGGCTCGACTTCATTCGCGCATTTGCCGCTTCGCCGGAAACCCTCGATGAATCTGCCATGACAACGGAAATGGCGTTGACCTGGAAATACGGATCGCTCGCCTTTCCCGGCGGCGCCATGGCCATGGCCGTGGACGCGGTCGCGCTCTGTGAGGAGCATTCCTTTGGGCCCGGGACGCTGGCGCGCTACAGGCTGAGCGTTCAGGGCGAAGCGATGTTCATCACTATAGGTTGGAATGCCGACGGGAAAGTTTTCTGGATCGGCGAGTAAAGGCGTTGCGATATGCCGACGCAGCGCTTTGCTCCGGCGCGTCCGTAAAGACCGCCTAGAGCGCGGCCATCGCCGGGTCGTTCAGCCACCGACGGCACTTGTTGATATCGTCACGGAAGTAATCCAGAAAGTTGAAACTTGGCGGCGCCGCCGCAATATTGGCCTCGAATTCGTTCGAGGCGTCGTCAAGCATCACGATTGCGTCGCTCCGGTCGACATATCCTTTCTGGATCATGGCTTTCAGATTGGCGTGTTCTTCTTTGGCGTTGCCGACGTCGCGGATATCGTCAATGGCGGTGTAGACAATGCCCAAAGGTTCGATGGCGGCGTGAATGATCCCGCCGTCGGCGGGACGCGCGTTCAGTTCATTTCCAAGCTGAGCATAAAACGCCATGATGTGCCCGCATTTGACCCGTGACGACGCATCCCACTCTTCAAGAGATGTCAACGCCGTGTCGGGCTCCTTTTTCAAATGCCGCCAGATGGCAGGCAGTTTCGCCCTGGAAAGCCGAAAAAAAGCATCCGAAAGCTCCTGGCTCGCCAATATGGAAGCGGCGTGTTCATAGAGCCGAATGCCGGCGACCGCCAGGTCCGGATGCCGATAACCGGTGTCGTCGTCGATGATATCGTCGAGCAGCTTGACGCCCCAGCAGTGTATGACGAACGCGGTTCCAACGGCCCTGCGCCTGGCGCTGTCCTCAACCCAGGCCGCCATCGGGTATATGTACTTCGCAAACTTTTTCGCGCAAATCGTTTCGATAAGCGCTTCGGGCGTATCGACTTCAGCCATCAGCTTGCGGGCCGCTGTCTCCGCGTCCCGCGCTGCATCGCCCCATTCGGTTCCCGGTTTCAATCGATTGCCAATATCCATCGCGGGCTTCTTTCTTTTGGGAAAGGGTTCGGTATTGAACTGGTCGAGCGTCATGACAAAACGAATCCGACAAGGGACAAAATTTTTGCGGTGTTCTCGCCTCTGCGAGGGATGCGCTTTGCCGTTAGCCCGATCTTGAGATTGAAGACATACGGATTATTTCAGTCGGATTATCCCGGTTTTGGTTCTTATGGCGCCGCCTGTAAGCGGAGCTCTTCATTTTTAATAAGAGGTTATACGATACAATCAAAACCTCAAGCCGGAAAGAAAAATAATGCGTTTAAGGATGATTATGAAAAGAGTCAATGTGAAACCGGCCATGGCTGGCCCGGAATGGTCGTCGATCACGGCTGCTCGAAAGAAGATTCCCGCCTTGATGGCGCACGCGATTTAAATTGATGAATTCGGGCCATTGCTGGTAGAATAAAAGCCGCCTTCCTGTATTGCTGGCGAGTCCGTCAGCTTTCTGCATTTTCTTGCAACTCCGCGAAAATCCGGCCGCATGGCGCTTCGGATGTTGATTCATTGAGGAAGGGGCGGTCGGCGGCGCATGGTCTCAGAATGATTGATACGGGTATAGATGCATCTGGCGTAAATCGTGAAAGCGGCCAAAACACCGCGCGCGCGCCAAAAGCCGGACGACGCCAAAGCCGGCTGGACCGGATATCTGCCTTGCTGCCGAGACATATCGGCAAGCGGCTCAAGAAAATCAAAAACATGGTCGTTACGACCGTCGTTCGGCTCAGCCATGGACGCCGATTCGACGTTATGGTCTTTCCGGAACGTCCGACAAGACACCATCTCTTATTCTGGTCCGTGTGGGCGGCGGGAGGGATGATCCGTTACTACAGCAGCGTCAGCGAATGCCGCCTGCTCTTCTTCTTCCACGACGCCACATGCTCGCCTCCCTCGCTAACGACGTTTGCAAAACATGAATTTCGCAACAAAACCGTTATCAACGGCAGGTGCGTTGATATTTCAAAATTGTACATCGATCAAAGGCATATTGAGGTATTCGGTTACGGATTAAACCTCACGCGGGACGCTCTGCAGGGCCGGGAAGATGAATTGTTCGTTGTGAAATCGAACGAAAACTGTCGGCACGACGGCGTACTGACCCCTGGTCGAGACTGCGACGGCAAGCTGATGTCGCATGATACAGTCGTTCAGGAGTATATCGACACAACCGTCATGCTCGATGGCGAACCGCACCTATGCGATCTTCGCGTCGGGGTCGGCGGCGACAAAATATTATATGTCGTGCAAAAATACAAAACCAAAGACCATACCTTCCGTTCCTACGCCACATATATGGCGCTGGCGCAACCGGACCTGGTTTTCTCGAATAAAGAAAAAGAAAAACTGCTGGCGTTCGCCCGTGCTGTAAACCTGGAGCTTGGAGAGCTGGACGTTCTGGTCGATCGGACGAGCCGGAGGCTGTTTGTCTGCGACGTGTCCAGAACGCCGATGCGATTGTCGCCCAAGCTCCGTTCGGACGAACTGGCCTATTGCTACAGGAAAATAGCGGACGTGATAGGCTCTTATGCGGCGCGTGCGGACTTGTCGGGATGATGTCCCGTATCTGCCGGCAGGCTATGCTGGCGTAAAGATATTAGTCAGGTCTTATGGACGTGTGTCAGTCATGCTGATGCGGCTTTTATCGCCGCCCGCATTCGTCAACGGGTTTCAGGGGCCGGGCTTCGGTAAACGGGCTGACTTAAGGCATCGCGTTTCGATGCATCAGAATTTCCAGCAGCTTCAAGATGAGAAACAGGGGCGACATGGACGGCGACAAAAAAGCTGACAAATTGACATTTGCGCCGCTCATGCTGGGAAAGCAGTTGAGGCTTGTAAATCCGTCGGGGGATATCGGCGTTTTGACCTTGTGGACGAGCAAGGATCAGGTATTGCGCGATCTTCAGGCTACTCGCGCCGACAGTCCGAACGGGGCGGCGGCGCGCATCGCCGTTATCGGCAATTTTTATGGCGGAGGAATCGCAGAGCTTTTATGTAATCTTCAGTATAATCCGCAAATTCGTTTTCTGTTCGCTATCGGCAATAATCTGAACCCTTCATCGGTGGAAACGTTGCAAAAAATTCTCAGCAACGGCGTGCGCTATCATGACGGGGGACAGGCTGAGACTCTTGTCGTGAACGGATGTGAGACGCCGCTTCCTTTCATTGAAAACCTTGACGTTTCCGGCGAGTACAGATGGCCGGATTTCCTGCATATCGACCGTGTGTCCATGGATGAAACATACAAGGCTTTACATGCTGCTGTTGAAACAGCGCCGAGAGGAAACGCCGCCGGCGCCCGTCGAATGAAGCGCCGCGAGGCTAGGCTTCCCTGCAAGGTCGGGGCTGCGCAACTAAGGACCTCGTCGACAGAGGTGATGCATTGCGTGGTCGCAAAGGGATGCGCTGAAGCGTGGGAGCATCTCGTGGCGAAAACCCTGCAATTCGGAGAGGAAATCGATACGGTTCACGGCCCGAGACTTGAGTTGCGCAATGTTCACTTTTCAATATCTGCGCCGCATGAGGGTCAGCTTGCGGATTTCGAGGAGTACGGTTTCGATCAGGAAAGCACAAGCGCATATGTTGACAGCGCTTTTTCCGGCGCCGTACCCCGGTCGACCGATTATTCCTATGGAAATCGACTAAACGGTTTTTTTTGCCGGAACGGCGTTGAGGCGTCCAAGCTTGATGTCATATGCGAAAAACTCAGAAAAAACAAAACCACAAGAGCCGCTTTCCTGTCATTGTGGGACAGCCGACGCGACACATTCAGCGATGTTGACGGGGACATCAACGCTCGTTCCACACCCTGTTTTGTCTCCATAAATTTCATTGCCGAAGACGGTTGTCTCGACTGTTTCACGCTCTTCCGCACGCAGGATCTCTTGAGTGCGTGGACGCCCAACACCTTTCTTACAGTCGCCCTGGCCGAGCATGTGGCCCGGTCGTGCCGACTTCGATTGCGGATGCTCAACGGAACGGTCTATGCGCTTCGTCTGGACCCGCGCAATGACCGCATGCGTTACCTTGATGTTATTCGTAAACGAACGAAACCGTATTTCACTTTCGACCGGCTCAGGAGGAAATTCGATTTTCGGGAGGACCCGCTTGGTTACTTCGTTCTCGACAGGGATATGGAAAAGAAGGAAGTCATCGCTTCCTATTATTTTCGGGGGGCGCCTAAAAAAACCTATCGCGCCAGAACGGCCTCCCGCCTGCACAAACAAATTGTTCGCGACAATTGCCTTTCATCGGTCGATCACGCCATGTGGCTTGGCCGGGCGATAGAAACGGAATTCCAGAAACTGCATTGTTCCTCCGCCGCCGTAGAGACTTCCGGTGAGAACCTTCACGACGAGGCGCGCGCCGATGCGCCGCCCGGTCCGTCACGAAAGTGACGCTGCGGCC
The DNA here is from genome assembly GCA_001657385.1 of Parvularcula sp. BBD 1991-13. GTDB lineage: Bacteria > Pseudomonadota > Alphaproteobacteria > Caulobacterales > Parvularculaceae > Hyphococcus. The sequence continues at coordinate 295,235 of LYSZ01000005.1, forward strand.
TTGGCCGCCAGATTCCAGGCGGCGTTCCGTTATCGCTGATCCCGCTAATGACCGGTGTCTGTCCTGTACGCACTGATCACGCCTTGCGCCTTTGCCGCTTCTATGAGCCTGGAGCGGCTGTTCACGGTGAATTTCTGATAAAGGTTCCTGCGGTGGAATTTGATGGTGGCTTCCGAAAGCCCGAGTTGGCTGGCGATTTCCTTGTTGGAGAGGCCGTCCGCGATCGCGGTCAAAACGTCCATTTCCCTTGCCGTGACGGTCTGGGGGGCGCCCTGCTTGTTCAGGATCGTCAGCGCTCTGGACAATGAATGGGCCTTGAAGGCGTCAGGCTGGAACAGCTTGACGACCGTCTGGCGGTCATCCTGGGATACGTCGTCGAGGGAGGCGATGATCGGCGCTATGGTATCGTGATGAGCCGCTAATTCATCCGTAAAGGGACGCAGTAAGCGCCTTGGCAACGCAAAATCGATCGCGGATGCGAGGGTCGACGCGGCCTCGCTGCGATTGCCCAGATGCGCCGCCGCAACCGACGCTATCAGGCGAAGGCAAGTCAGTTGAAGACGTTGGCCCATAAGTTCCGCAGCGGTTCCAGCCGCTTTCGCTATGTCGTACGCAGCTGAATAGTCCTTTGTCGCCAGCAGATAACGTGCGTAAGTCTTCTGTGCGGCAAGGCGGGGGTGAACGGATCGGTTCGGCGCGGCGACTGGCGCGTTTGCGAAATCCAGTATGCACGAAGCTTCAATCGCGCGTCGCGCCTCGTTGAGATCGTCCCAATATATGAATTCGTCAATTTCACGAAACCTTGCGATCTGTGCAAGCCTCTCCAGCCGTCTTTCCGCCGCCAGACGTTGCAACTCGCGCAAAAGGGAAAGGGCGCGTTCCTTGTCTTGATTATGCCTTGCGATATAGGCCGCCGTGGAATAGGCGCTCCACAGTACGTTGTAGTAAATCTCGCCGTGAACCGCATTGTCGAATGACATGCTGATCAGTTTTTCCGCCGCGCTTAGGTCGTTCATCAGGTAGTTGGCTTCGGCGCAGAATATTTGACAGTTCGTATAGATATTGTTATCGACGCCGAGGCTGTTCAGTGCGTTACGCGATATTTCATTGTAAAAATCAAGCGCCTTGCAAGGCTCCGCAACCTGCAGGTAGGATAGTCCAATATAGATGGAAAGATACATGCCGCCGTAATGAAGGTCGAGCGCCCGGTTTACGCTTAATGCGCGAAGCCCGGAATCTATGGCCTGATCGTAATCGCCCTCCAGCGCAATGCTGATGCTGATCATGTTGTTGGCCAGCACTTTCAGTTTCGGGTTGAGATCCGGCGCCTCCAGAATCGGCGAAAACTGGTCTTGCAGCCTGGCCCGGGTCAGTTCCTTGTCCCGGTAAAAATCAATAAACGACTTGATGATCAGCGCGTCGTACTGAATATCGGTCGCGTCTGAAACGCTGGGCGAGAACGCCTGAAATCCGCTTGTCGCTTTTTCAAGTCGTTCCAATTGCGCGGCGGCGTCGTCGATCCGGCTTTCTTTCTGGGCCAGATAGATATGCGCCAGTTCGACGCGCGGAAATTGAATTATATCGGGGTTTTGCAGTGTACAGATGGATCTCAATGCGGGAACGCCATGGGTGAGGCCAAGCTGCCATCCGCCTGCGTTTTCCATGAGCGCGAACGCATAGAACGGGTCCGCGGTTTTCTGCGCATGGCGCAATGCTTCATCGATAAAAAGATGGTCGCAGAACCATTCCGCCGCCCGTCGATGCAGGTCGGCGATGGCGTCCGGATAAAGGCGCCGGTACCGATCCTGCAGGAACTCTCGAATGAGCTGATGGTAGCGGCGCCACTTCCGAGTCTGACCGATCGGAACTATAAACAGGTTGCGTTTCTCCAGTTCTTCCAGCGTTTCCCAGCTGTCGGAGCGGTTGCAGACTGCGTTCGCCAGATCGCCGTTGATCCTTTCAAGGAATGCGGTCTGCATCATGAAGAGCTGGTGGTCGTCCGATAACCCCGAAAATACTTCTTCGGTCAGATAATTCGCGATGTCGCTGATATGGCCTGAGAAGTTGGAGAGGTCGGAAGGCTCCCGGCGGTTTTCCATCCATATTTTCGCAAGGTTGACCGCGACCGGCCATCCCTCGGTCCTTTCCATCACGGCGTTCAGAAGGGGCGCGTCAAGCGACGCCTCGAAGAAGGCGTCGAGCTCCTCGACGTCGAATTTCAACGACTGCGGACCGATGAGCTGTAGCCTGCTTTGTGAAAACAGTCTGGGTACGCCCACATTCGGGTGTTCCCTTGAGCCGATCACGATATGGCAATCGGCGGGCATATGCGTGATAAAGTACCGCAGCCGTTTGTCGATATCCGGCGTGGCGGCGAGGTGGTAATCGTCGAGGAAGAGAACGATTCGCCTGTCTTCGAGCTCCATCCGGCTGACGAGGGTTTGCCAGGCCGCGTCCATGTTGTTTCCCAGAAAGCCTTCCGCCGCAAGCCGCGGCAGGTGGCCCAGGTCGACGCCGGCTTCGCTCAGCGCGGTGATGAGATAAGCCGCAAAGGTTTCGCTTTTCCTGTCGAACTCGTCGAGTGACAGCCACGCGGCGTTGACGCTCTGGCTTTTGACCTGGTGGAAGAGCGAGGACAGGAAGCTGGTCTTGCCGAAACCCGGCGGCGCCGAGACAAGGACGACCCGGGCGAGACCGTCCGAAAGCGTTTTCTCGGTCAGCCTTGCGCGATGAAGCAACGGAACGTCCGCCCCGGAGGGATGCATCTTCGATCGGATCAGCCAGATGTCGGACTCGTCTTCCATGGAGGTTGTTTACGCGGTCTGCGAGATCGTTGAGCGCGGCTGTTCGCGCCGGGTATCCTGCATTGCTTTTCAATCCTTATACAAAATGTCTCGCGGCGCAGCGGGCTGGGCTGTGTTGGGGCGGTGCGCGCATCCGCCGGTAATCGATTCCACGGCTTCGGCTCTCATACTTTATCCTAGCGCCCTTTATTCTCGAGTTGGGGCGCGGCGACCGGGGCGGCGGCGCCGTTCGAGCGCAATCGATGGTTATCGATGGTTCTGACCGATTATCCTAATCAAGAAATCAGAAGGCGACAATGCGTGCGCCAACCTAACCAAATGGGATAGGTTTCATGCGCGGATGCTGCTGATACCGTAAATCGCACAGAAAACTGGCGTCGTGGCGATGCGGCTTGCATATGGCAAGGCGGCGGCGACGGTGCGCCTTGCGGCAAGGCCGCGAAAACTGGGAATATTAAGAGGGAGAGGGAATCTGATGGGTAAGCAGAACAACCGCCGCAAGGGCGCGTTAACGTTACTTTTCCTGGGGCTTTCCGGGGTTGCGGCAATGGCGGCGCCGGCATATGCGAATGACACCGTCGACGCGATCGTCGGGAACGTGTGGGTATGGACGTCGCTGGAAACAGGCGATGTCGTCAAGGATTATCTGACCGCCGACGGTAAGTTCACCATGGATACCGGCGCTTCGGGAACATGGACGCTTGACGGCGACGAGTTGTGCCTGGCCGAAGCGACGGGCGCCTGGGCCGGCTGCGTTATCGTTCCGCAGGGCCGCAGCGTCGGCGACAGTTTTGAAATGACCGGTTTCGACGGCAATCGCTGGATGACGGAAATTCTCGCCAAGTAGCGAAGGCGGGGCCGTACGTCTTGGTAATGAATAAGCGGGGGTTTTGCTTGTGCCGGTCATGACACGCGAACGCATCGAGATAAACAACGCGACCGAGACCCTTGTTACAGGCGTCGACAAGGGCCATTCATGGGTCCGGTATGCCCGCAAACTTGATCACACCGCGGCGGCGGTGTGGGGGGTCGTCGGTGATGTCGGCAACCTGGAATCAATGGCGAACTTCATTACCGAGATCGAGGTGGAAGGGAAAGGCGCGGGCGCCGTCCGGCGTATGCGCCTTTCCGATGCGCTGGGCGGAGAATGGATAACCGAACGGATCGACGCCCATTGCGACCGAAAGATGAGCTATTCCTATTCCTTCGTCGACTTCGGATCGTTGCCCTGGGGGCATTATGCCGGAAAGCTGTCCGTATTCGGAGCCGGCCCGGGTCAATCAATTTTTTATTTCGAGTCCGATGAACTGCCCCTGGGGGTCAGTCATGAGGAAGCGGCGCAGATTTCCGTTTCGAACATTCGCGGCTATATGGACCAGATTTTGAAGTGTCTGCAAAAGGCTGACAACACCTGATCCCGCCAAAGCAAGAAAGCGATATCTGCTGTAAAGTCGGCGCCGTCGCCGCTGCGCTTTGTGGGCGCCTCGTCGTTCAGCCTTGATGGTCCGTGTCGGCCATGGCGATGATGATGAAAGACGCCGCGCATATGACGCCGTACTGGAATGCGCCGTTTAACGACCCCTGACCCGCCGGCGTCTGCCACATCTGGAAGTACCCGCCGCCGATGACGATGAAAAAGCCGAACCAGATGACAAGACCCAGTCCAGCGCCCAGAAGCGCGTAGCCCTTGGCGGCGTTGAACGCGGCCGCGCTCTTGCTCCGCACCGCCCATAACGCAGCCGCGCCGACTCCTGCAAGCAGCGCTGCGGCGAATTCCAGGACAATGATAACGGCGAACCCGACCCAAATGACCTGGGGGTGAGTGACGGCGGGACCGATCGCGTTCGGATGAACGGTGTGGTCGGCCATGCTGAAGACATACGCCATGACGCCGACGGCGGCCGGCGCATTGACGACGTTCTGGGCGGCGTAGATGAAATGCAGACAGGCGATGAGCGCGGCCAGGGCGATCTTTGCGAATCGCATCGCCCGGCCGGTCGTCAGTAGAGGTATTGGGCCAGGCATCAGGCGCATGGCGGCCTTAGGCGTGGGCGATAACTTCGACCTCAAGCAGGCAGTCCGGGTTGACGAGACGAGAAATCTCCACCCAGGTCGCCGTGGGCGCGTGGTCGGGGTCGAAGAACTGCGCCCGCACGTCGCTAGCGCCGGTCATGCCTTCCATATCCGTACAGAACACGGTCTCCTTGACGATATGATCCATGGCCATGCCGTACTCTTCCAGAGTGTTTTTGATTTCCTGGTAGACAGCATCGACCTGCGCATCCCAATCGTTCTTGCCGATTGCGTTTCCGTCGAGGTCCATGCTGAGGCAGCCGGAAACGAACAACAGGTCTCCGACTTTGATGGCTTGTGCAAATACGAAAGCCTTCTCCAGCGCCCTGCGATGAAATCTGTGCCGTTCTTGCATGAATGCGCTCCCGTATTTCCATGCCGATTGTGACGTCGATATCCGAACCTTTGTAGATTCGGGGCGCAGCGCCTGTCGCCTATCCGTTTCGGTCAGGCGCCGCGCCGCCGGCGGAATGGGGCCCCCTATTTTTGGGTAGTTGTTACGGGGCGTGCGTCACAATAGTATCACAATGAAACGCATTCTGAAGATCTATGCGCATTGGAGAGGGAACGTATGACTGCCAACAACACGCCCGAAGCCTTCCATCCGGCACAGTCAGGCAACCAACAGCCGTCCGGCGAAGTTCGCAATGTCGGCAAGCGCGGCATGGAGCGGCGCGTCAATCCCATCAAGAGTGAAGGCGAGGATGGCCTGTTCACGCAAAGTTGGTACGCCATCTGTTTATCCAGCGAGGTGCGCCCCGGCGAAGTGATCGGCCGTGACTTCCTGGATGGGCGCGTCGTCATTTTCCGCGGCGAAGACGGCAAGATTAACGTGACCAGCGCCTATTGCCCCCATGTCGGCGCCGACCTCGCTGTCGGCCAGGTTGTCGGCAACGATATTCAGTGTGCGTTTCACGGCTGGCGGTACAATGCTTCCGGCGAATGCGTCAGCACGATGTTCGGTTCCAAGCCGCCGCAACGGGCGTGTCTGTTCGCTTACCCCGTAACCGAACGCTACGGCGTTGTCTGGGTGTTCAACGGCGAAGAGCCGCTGTGGGATATTCCCAAATTCGAAAAAAACGAGGATGATCTCATCTTTTATGCGTATAAACACCAGCCGGCTTACAAGTGCGATCCGTGGGTGTTCTGCTGCAACACGCTCGACTTTCAGCACCTGATCGTCATTCACGGCATCAACGTCCCGCAGGATGCTATCGATACGCTGCATGACGATGTGGACTGGCTCGACCATGGTTTCGACTACAGGGTGGCGACGACCCACCAGGGCGGCGTGTCGCTGGACTGGCAGCTCGGCATCAGGGGCACGAGCTTTTATCGTCAGCAAGGGATGTATGAGGACTTCTGGTTCGGCTATATCGCCGGCTTTTCGCTGCCGCGGCCGGGGTTGACGGACTGTTACAACATCTTCGCTGTCGAGAAGGGCGAGGATACGCCGGAAGGGCGCGCGCTAGCGCAGAAGCGCCTGAAGATGGCCGACGATCTTGAAGTCCGGACGATTGAAGAGGATCGCGACGTTCTCGATTCGATCCGCCTGAAGCCAGGCAATCTGATCAAGGTCGATACGTCCATGGCCAAATTTTACGATTATCTGCGCCGGTATCCGCGTGCTCATCCGGGGGCTGACTTTATCAAATAAGAATGGCGCCGGTTCCGTCGGCGGGCCGGCGCATTGGACTAACCGTAAACAGATCGCCAGAATGGCGCGGGAGGGGAAAAATGAAAAAAACTTCAGTTTTAATAGGAAAAAACCAACAATGGCGCGTAGGCGGCGCCGTCAGCATTGCGGCGATCGCCGCGGTTCTGGCCGGGGAGGCCGCCGCTCAGGATGAAGGCGCCTATCAGGCCAGGGAGACGGTCCGCGACACCATCGTCGTCACCTCGCGCCGTCGGGAGGAGAACCTTCAGGACGTGCCCGATTCGGTGTCGGCTTTCGGCGAAACCGATATTCAGCGTCAGGACATAAGGCAGGTTAACGACGCTATCGACGTTCTGCCGAACATTTCCATCATCGATTCCCAGGATCCCGGGCTTTCCTTGATCAACATTCGCGGGATCGGTCAGGTTCGCAACGGCGAGCCCCCCGTCGCGATCATCGTCGACGGCGTACAGCTCGTATCGGTGGACATCGTCAACCAGGACCTGTTCGACGTTACCTCGATCGAGGTTCTCAAAGGACCGCAGGGTGCTCTTTACGGGCGTAACGCCATCGGCGGGGCGATCGTCGTCGAAACCAGGGAGCCGGGCGACGAATTCGAAGGTTTCGTGGAAGGGCGGTATGCGAACGGATCGGAAGTTGCGGCCAAGGCGGCGTTCCGCGGCCCGATCGTCGACGACAAGCTCTTTTTTTCCGTCGCCGGCTCCGCGACCAGTTTCGACGGACTGATCGAAAACGTCACGGTCCGCAGGCCGGCCCCAACCACCAACGGGGGCGGCGGTCTCGGCGAGCCGGTCACGGTGGACAACAGGTCGGAAGCAAACCTGTTGGGCAAGCTGATTTTCAAGCCGACGGACCGGCTGTCGTTCGATCTGAGGGCGCGCTATTCCTATCTTGACGGCGGCGCATCCTACTTCATTCCGCTGCCGCCGGGCGAGCCGAACAACACGTCGATACCGGTGCAGAACGATGAAATCGGTTTCGCCACCCGCGAGCACGAAGAATATTCGCTGAAGATTGATTACGATTTCGACTGGTTCACGCTGACATCGGTCACGGCAAGGTCGATCACCGATTTCTTCCTGCACGAAGATCTTGACTGGCTGCCGGAGTCGATTTTCGGTCTCGATCAGGCGCGCTATTCAAGCTCGTGGAGCGAGGACCTGCGCATTGCGTCGCCGTCCGATCAACGCTTGCGCTGGATGGTCGGCGCCTATTATCTGAACATCGACAAGTCCATCAACACCACGTTCCTGATCGAAACGCCGGCGGAGGGCAATCTTGACCTGGTCGTGCCGACCGCCGACACCTTTGAAAAAAACGAGGCCTATGCGTTTTACGGTCAGATCAACTACGACATTATCGACAATCTCGAGTTTACCGCGGCGCTGCGCTATGATCGTGACGAACGTGAACAGACCGACTTTCTGTCGGGCGGCGCTGTAAGCAAGGCGAGTTTCGACTCCCTCCAGCCGAAATTCTCCCTTGCTTACCGCTGGTCGGACAACCTGCTGACATATGTATCGGCGGGTAAAGGCTTCCGCAGCGGCGGTTTTAACGCCCCGGGACCCGTGTTCCCGCTGGTTTTCAACCAGGAAGAAGCGCGCAGCATTGAAGTCGGCGCCAAAGCGAATTTCGCCGACAACCTTGTTACGGTCAATCTTGCCGGTTTCTACACGAATTATAAAGACATGCAGCAATTCAGCCTGGTGCAGGGCTTGCAAGGGCTGTTCAATGTTGATGATACGGACATTTTCGGTTTTGAAATGGACGCTGTTATCAGGCCGTTTGAAAACTTCGATATCTTCGCGGCGGTCGGCATCCTCGACAGCGAAATCAAGGATTTCTCCAGCACGATCGAAACGGCGCCGGGAACGGTTCTGGTCTCGCCCGATAATGTCATCGGCAACCAGATCTCGCTCATGTATGGCTGGTCTTATCGGCTGGGCGCTCAGTACACGGTTAACGTCACGCCTGAATGGGATCTCGTCAGCCGCATCGACTATCGGGCGCAGGGGGACAATTTCTGGCATATCGACAATCTTGACCGGGAAAAGGAGCGTCATATCGCCGACGCCAGCGTGACGCTGGAAAACGGACCGCTCGCCATCACCGCCTATGTCGAGAACCTGTCGAACCACGACTACACGGTTGAGTTTTACGCGCAGGAGTGGATCGCGCTTGTGTCCGACATCCGCTGGCCGAACCAGCCGAGAAGGTACGGCGCGCGTATTCGCTACCAATTCTAAAAGGCGCGCGCGCCTTTGCGTATCGCGTCCGGTTTCAAGAGGAAAAATACATGTCGAAAAAGATCCTCGCCATTGTCACGTCCAAGAAAACGCTGGACGCCGGCGATCCCACCGGCTTCTGGCTTGAGGAGTTCGCCGCGCCATACGGGGTTTTTCGCGAGGCTGGTTACGAAGTCGATATCGCTTCCCCCGACGGTGGGGAAACGCAAATCGACCCCGCGAGCCAAGGCGCGCCGTGGTTGTCCGACAGCGGCCGGTCCGTGCTCGAAAGCCAGGAAGTCATGGCGAAAATCGCCGATACGGCAAAACTGGCCGATGTCGACCCTGACGTCTACGACGCTGTTTTTGTCGTCGGCGGCGTCGGGGCGGCCTTCGATCTCCACGAGAACGCGGCCCTGAAACGACTGCTTGAGGCGTTCGAAGCGAAGGAAAAGGTCGTCTCCGCGATCTGCACCGGCGTCGTCAGTCTGGCCGACATCTGCGACGCGAACGGCGATTTGCTGGTTGCCGGAAAACCGCTGACGGCGATCAGCAATGCTGAAAACGACGAGTTGAACATTACGCCCCTGCTCCCGGTGCTGACGGAAACTCGCCTCAAGGAAGCCGGGGCGGTTTACGAAGCGGCCGCCCCGTGGGGCGTGTGCGTTCGCCGGCACGGGCGGCTGATCACCGGGCAGAATCCCGCTTCCGCGGCCCCCCTGGGGCAGGCGGTCGTCGCCTGCCTTTTGTCCTAATGCTATCCAATGCCTAAGGTCACGTTTATCAGCGCCGCGGGCGACAGCCGGACGGTGGAAGTCGAAGACGGTCTGTCCGTTATGGAGGCGGCGATCCGTCATTCCGTAACGGGAATAGATGCCGATTGCGGCGGTGCATGCGCATGCGCCACCTGTCACGTCTACATAGAGCCGGACTGGCGCGCGCGCGTCGGCGCGCCGTCGCCGATGGAGGCGTCGATGCTGGAGTTCGCGGCGGACCGCAGGGAGAATTCCCGGCTTGCCTGCCAGGTCGCAATGACCGACGCGCTTGACGGCCTCGTCGTGCGCACCCCCGAAACGCAGGGCTGACCTTTTCCCTCGCCTTTATGGCGCGAGTCTCTCCCCTTGGCGTCCATGCAAATGTCAAAACGCGATTGCCGACGCGATGGTCCGTTGACGTCAGCAACAGCGCAAACGGGAGGACAGCGGAATTGTCCGTAACCAGGATCGTCATCATCGGCGCCGGGCAGGCGGGCGCCCAAGCGGCGGGCTCGCTCCGGCTGGCCGGCTTTGACGGCGAGATCGTCATGTTTGGCGCGGAGGCCGCCCCGCCTTATCAGCGCCCGCCGCTGTCAAAGTCTTTTCTCAAAGGCGATCTGGAGGAGGCGCGGCTGTATCTGCGCCCGCCCTCATACTATACGGAAAACGACATCGATCTCAGAACCGGGTGCGGCGTTCGCGCGGTCGACTGCGCGCGCCAAACGGTGACGACGGCGCTCGGCGAAGACGTCGGATACGACAAGCTGCTCCTTGCGACCGGGGCGTCAAGCCGCAAGCTGAACATTCCCGGCGCGGAAAACGCCGGCGTCCATTATCTGCGCACACTGACGGATGCTTGCCGGCTGCGTTCGGTCTTCGCCGCCAAGGGCCGTATCCTGATCGTCGGCGCCGGCTATATCGGTCTTGAGGTCGCCGCCGCGTTGCGAAGCGCCGGCAGGCGGGTCACGGTCGTGGAAAGGGCGGAACGCGCCCTGGCGCGGGTCGCGGGGCCGCCGATCTCGGCGTTTTTCCAGCGTCTGCACGAGAAGGCCGGTGTGGATTTTCGCTTTGGCGCCAGCGTCGATCGCTTGATCGGCGACGGCGGCGCCGTCGCCGCTGCGGAGCTTTCCAGCGGCCATGTCCTTGACTGCGACGCCGTGCTCATTGGCGTCGGCGCGGCGCCGTCGACACGGCTTGCCGAAGAGGCCGGCCTCGCCGTCGACGACGGCGTCCTCGTCGACGACCGCGCCCGCGCCAGCCTGGAAAACGTCTGGGCCGCCGGCGATTGCGCAAGGTTTCCGTCCGCGCGCTATGGTCGTCGCCTGCGCCTTGAGTCGGCGCCGAACGCCATCGATCACGCCAAGGCGGCGGCGGCGGACATGACGGGGGCGGAGGGTTGCTACGATCCGTTGCCCTGGTTCTGGTCCGATCAGTACGACGTCAAGCTCCAGACCGTCGGGCTGGCCGAGGGGGCCGATGAGTATGCAATACGCGGCGACGCCGAATCCTTGTCGTTCGCCGTCTGGCATCTCAAGGCGGGAAAGCCCGTCGCTGTCGAGGCGGTCAATGACGCTGAGTCGTTCGCGGTCGGTAAAAGACTGATCGCCCTTAACAAACCCGTAGCGGCATCGATGCTGACGGGGTCATCGAGCGCGCTGAGAGCGCTTCTGAAGTAGCGGCCCCGGATAATTTTCAGGCGTTCACTTGCTATTAACCCCTGCCTGCGCCATATGGTGGCTCAGGCCGCGTGTAGCGGGAGACGCCGGATGGCGATGATATCTCCCACGGCCATCATCCAGACAATCAGGCGCCCAGACACGCGGGTCCCTCCATTGGAACCCGGGACGCGGGCGCGTCGCGCTTTTTACAGCGCCGCCCCCTCGCGCCCAGAAAGATTTTTTGTGACGACTTTTGAAGACCTCGGCCTTGCAAAACCCATCCTGGCGGCGCTCGGCGACGAAGGCCATGAGACGCCGACGCCAATCCAGGCGCAGGCCATTCCCGCCCTCCTGTCGGGCCGCGACCTCCTCGGCCTGGCGCAAACCGGCTCTGGCAAGACGGCGGCCTTCACCCTGCCGCTGTTGCAGCAACTTGTTGACAAGCCTGGCAAGGCGAAAGCGGGCGGCCCGCGGGCGCTCATCCTCACCCCGACCCGCGAGCTTGCAGGGCAGGTGCGGGACCGCGTTAACGCTTACGGCTCGCGTACGACGCTGCGCGCCGGCCTGGTGATCGGCGGGGCGTCCATCGGCAAGCAGAAAAGCATGATCCGCAAAGGCGTCGATATCCTGATCGCGACGCCCGGGCGGCTTGAAGATCTCATGAAGCAGAACGCCGTTTCGCTTGACGGCGTCGAATACTTCGTTCTCGACGAAGTGGATCAGATGCTCGACATGGGCTTCATCCATGCGATCCGGGCGATCACCGGAAAATTGCCGCAACGGCGGCAAAGCCTGTTTTTCTCCGCGACGATGCCGCAAAGCATTGCCCGGCTTGCGCACGCGCTGTTGAACGATCCCGTGCGGGTCGAGGTGAAAACCCAGGCCCCGCCCAAGATCGACCAGTCCGTCGAATTCATGGCGAAACCGGAGAAAATCGGCGCCTTGATCAAGGTTGTCAGTGAAAAGAGCTTCGAAAGGGGGCTTGTATTTTCACGCACCAAACACGGGGCGGATAAGATCGTCAAAAGCCTGAACAAGGCGGGCTTCGCCGCCCAGGCGATCCACGGCAACCGCAGCCAGGGCCAGCGCGAACGCGCCCTGAAAGCGTTCAAGTCAGACGCGATCCGCATTCTCGTTGCGACGGACATCGCTGCGCGAGGCATCGATATCCGCGACGTTTCCCACGTGGTCAATTTCGATCTGCCGAATGTGCCCGAAACCTATGTCCACCGGATCGGCCGCACGGCGCGCGCCGGCGCGGCGGGCGTCGCGATTTCGTTTTGCAGCCCCGAGGAGCGCGCTGACTTGCGCGCGATCGAGCGGTTGACCGGCGAACGCTTTGGCGGTCCCGGCGCCGGCGCCGAAGCAAAAAAATCGCGACCGGCGCGGCAATCGCCGGGCGCCGGAAAACGCGCGAACCGGAAGAAAAAACGCTCCGGGACGAGCGCCGCCGTCGTTCGGGAAGCCGACAGGACAATCGCCGGACTGTCGTTCATGCGTCCCGCGACCTGACCCCTGTTTGCTTGATCCCTGTTTGCCTGATCTCGCTTTGACGGCGGCGTTCAGGCCGCGGGCGCATGTCGCCATTCATCAGGAGCGCGGACCGGCGAGGCCGCGCTCCATGAAATGCGCCATCCGCTGCGAGAAGGCCGCGGGATCGGGCAGGTTCTGCCCCTGAACGATCCGGGCCTGGTCGAGGAGCAGACGGGCGGCGTCCGTCCGCGCCGCGCCATCCGACAACCCCGCGAGGCAGGTGATCAGAGGATGGCGCCTGTTGACCTCCAGAACCGGCCTTGTGCGAGGATTGCTCTTCTGCGAGAGCTGGAGAACGCTTTCCATGTGCATGTCCAGGCCAAGATCCGGCGCGACGAGACATACGGGCGATTGGGTGAGACGCGACGAAAAACGCACGTCGTGAACGTCGTCCTTCAGCGCCTCCTTCAGGAACGCCAGCAGGTCATTGGCCGACTGATCGTCGGGTTGTTCGCCTTCCGCGGCCGCGTCGCCGTCCGTGTTTTCATCGCCGGCGTCGAACCGCGACAAGTCGATTTCTCCCTTGGCCGCCGACTGGAAAGGCGTTTTGTCGTATTCCCGCACGTTTTGCAGCCAGGCGCCGTCCACCGCGTCGGTCATCAGCAGCACGTTGAGGCCGCGCGCCCGAAAGCCTTCAAGCTGCGGCGAGGCGCGCAGCGCGTCGAGATCGTCGCCGGTCATGTAGTAAATCGACGTCTGGCCCTCTTTCATGCCGGTCAGATAGTCGTCAAGGGAAATCATCTCCTCCCCGGTTTCGGAAGAGAAGAAACGGCAGATTTTGAAGATTTCCTCGCGATGCTCCACCGCGTCGTAAAGACCCTCCTTGATTACCATGCCGAACTGACGCCACAGGGTGTCGAAGGCCTGCTTGTCGTTATCCGCCAGCTTGGCGATGTCGCTCAGGATGCGTTTTGAAACGCTTCGCCGGATGGTGTCCACGATCGCGTTTCGTTGCAGCATTTCCCGCGAGATATTGAGCGGCAGGTCCTCGCTGTCGATCACCCCGCGGACGAAACGCAGCCACGGATAAACCAGATGTTCCGATTGGTCCGTGATGAACACCCGTTTCACGTAAAGACGAACTGCGGCTCGCCGCGACGGATCGTAAAGGTCCCACGGTCGCATTGACGGCACGAAAAGCAGGACGGAAAATTCAAGCTTCCCTTCCGCGCGCCAGTGGGAGGTCAGGATCGGATCGTCGAACGCCTGCGCGATATGGCGATAAAATTCCTTATACTGTTCTTCTCTCACTTCGCTTTTCGGGCGCATCCAGAGCGCCGCGGCTGCGTTCAGGGGTTCGTCTTCCTCGCCCGCATGGACCGGGACGGATACATGGTCGGAATAGGTCCGTATAACGCGTTTCAGCGTGTCGTAGGAAAGATAGTCCCGCGCTGTCGGTTTCAGATTCAGGATGACGGCGGCGCCGCGTCCGCCCGGAAGCGCATCGGCCTGCGCCGTGTCGGCTTGCCTGACCGTGAAGCCGGTGCGTCCGTCCGATTCCCAAGCGAAAACCGTTTCCTCCCCGGCCTTTCGCGAGATCACCGTAACGGTGTCCGCGACCATGAACGACGCATAAAAGCCGACGCCGAACTGCCCGATCAGGCTTAAATCGCCGCCGGCGTCCTTGACCTGTTCCATCATGGCGGCGGCGCCGGAATGAGCGATTGTGCCGAGATTTTCCGCAAGATCCTTGTCGTTCATGCCGATTCCGTTATCGGCGACCGTCAAGGTGTTCGCGTCCGGATCGACCGTCACCCGGATCTTGAAATCCGGATCGCCGACGATCAGGGCGGGATCGCGCATCCCTTCGTATCGCAGGCGATCGCACGCATCGGCGGCGTTTGAAATCAGTTCCCGCAGAAAGACGTCGGGATTGGTGTATAGCGCGTTGGCGACGATATCGAGCAGCCGCGCAACATCGGTTTCAAAATTTTTCTCGTAATCAGTCATGGGTGTTTTTAGTGGAGAATGGCGGGTTGTTCAATCGATATTCCACCTTGACTTTACATCCGTCAATCTGCGTAGGGAAAATCCTCTGCGGGCGCGCCTTGTCATCGTCCCCCCCCGGCGTAAGGCGTGTCGCGCAAAGCGTCGCGAGGCCCGTCGAATCTTGGCAAGGGTTTTCGAGACTTGTATGAAGAACGTTGTTGAGCGCGCCGATGCAGCGAGTAAGCCCGTGACGTCACTATCCGATCCTGCAAGCGGCCCGGCTGACGGCTGGGAAGACGTGGCGGACGAATTCATCGAGGCGCGCGAGCAGTCCACCATCGGCGTTGAGGTCGTCAGGCCGTGGGCGAGGGCGCTGCCGAGAGGCGCCGCGATCCTTGACCTTGGCTGCGGCGCCGGCGCGCCCATCGCCGAGGCGCTCGCCGAAGACGGTTTCTCGCTTTACGGCGTTGACGCGTCGCCCACGCTCGCCGCCCGATTTCGCCGGCGCTTGCCGCAGGCTGGCGTCGCTTGCGAGCCGGTTGAGACGTCGGCTTTCTTTGGCAGAAGCTTTGACGGCGTTGTCGCCGTCGGGCTTATGTTCCTGCTGCCGTCCGACGCGCAGCGCACGCTTGTCGGCAAGGCCGCCCGCGTTCTCAATGACGGCGGCCGCTTCCTGTTCACGGCCCCCTATCAGGTTTGCGAATGGGTGGACCCGATGACCGGGCGGGCGTGCCGTTCCCTGGGCGAGGACGCCTACCGCGCGCTTCTTGACGAAGCGGGCTTGGCGTTCGTCGGCAATTATGTGGATGAGGGCGACAATTTTTATTTCCACGCGCGAAAGCCGGGGCGCGTTTCCGTCAGCGACGACAAGCGGTGACCCGGTTCGGGCCGGTTGGCGGTTGGAACGGTCCGGCGCCGTCATTCAGCAATGACGCGTGCAGCGTTTCACGGCGACCATAGCCTTTTTTCCAGCCGCCAGGCGGCGCCGTCATAAAGATAAAGTTGCGGCGGCTTGGGCGCCGGCGTCGCCGCGCATAAGCGATGCCTTCCGATCGTTGCAAAATGAAAATGGCTGCCGGCGTCCGGCCGGCCGTCGACGAATACGCGCGCGCCGGGCGCCCCGCCCCGCGCCAGGGCCAGCCGTTTCGGTTGAATGGACAGTCCGGCGCCGATCTGTTTCAGATAGGCTTCTTTCGCCGTCCAGAACGAGACCGGCTGCGCGTCGCCGTCGCGGTCGTCGGCAATCCGGCGTCGTTCATCGTCGGTGAAGACTTCGGCGAGCAGCTGCGCATCGAAATCGCGATCGACGGGTTCGGCGTCGACGCCGAGCGGCAAACCGGCCGGGCCGGCGATCAACGCAACAAAGTCGTCAGTATGGGTAAGGTTGAAGCTCGGCGGCGCGTCCCCGCCGAGATACGGCTTTTCGGCGCCGTCGCGGCGAATGTCGACGTCTTCCGGGCCGCTGCCGGTCAACGCGCCTAGAACCCCTCTCATGACAAACCGTGACAGCGCGAATTCCCGCCGGTGCCGGTCGAAGCGAAAGCGCCGGTATTTTTCGCGCTCGCTCCCGGACATCCACATGAGCGCGATGTCGATTTCGCGCTCCAGCGACTTGCCGGTCATGGATACGGCGTACACGCTGACAGCATTTGCGATGTTGTTCATGGCCTTTCCGCCTGTGCGCCTTTGACTCGTGATCCGCCGCCGCGCGGACACTTTCATTTCTGCCGCGGCCGTGGCGCCGGAGCGCATCGTAGCGGCCACGCCGCCGCCGCCACACAGCCGCCGCCTATCTCGCAATTGTTATCCCTCGCGGCATTGCCCCTCTCGATCATCCAATCAATGAATGACGTATGCACACTATACGCTGACTATTTCCATGTCGGGAGCGCCAAGAGCGCTTTTCTTTTACTAAAGAAGGGAGAGAATAAAATGTTCAGTAACATGCTCTGCAGAATTCGCCTGGGCGCGCTGGCCGCGATGTTGGCGCTGGCCCTTCCCGCCGTCGCGGGCGCCGAAACCGGCGAGGATGCGGCCGGACGAGACGCGGACAGCGCATCGGACCCGGACGCCCTGTTCACCGGCAAGTTCAAACGCGCGCGGCCCGGTCTTAATCTGAAGGCCCGCCGCGAGATCCGGCGCTCCGGGATGACCCGATATCTGCGCCCCCGCTTTCGCCCGGTTTCGTCGGAGCCCTTCGCCGGGGACTGGGTGAAGCACACTTTTGACAGCGACGAAGGGGATGGGCCGATCTGCGTCGGCGGATCGGATTACGCCATGTTCACGAAGGCGGGCGACCCGGACAAGCTGATCATTTTTCTCCAGGGCGGCGGCGCCTGCTGGGAGGGCTTTAACAGTTGCAATGTCACGGCGGAGGCGCAGTTCCCGCCCCCCGCCGAATTCCTGCCCGGTCTGTTGGCTGCGTCGTCGCCGGACGGCGCGACGCCCAACGAATTCAGCGACTGGTCGGTGGCGTATTTTCCCTATTGCGACGGATCAGTGTTTATCGGCGACAACGCCGTGGAAGACGATCCGACCTTCGGCGTTCGGCATCATCGCGGCCTGCGCAATCTCAGCGCCGGACTGCTGACGGCGCGAAGGGAGTTTCGACGCCCGAAAAAAATTCTCCTGACCGGGGCGAGCGGCGGCGGCGCCGGCGCATCGTTTTTCGCGCCGTTCCTGACCCGGGTGCTTTACGGCAACCGGACGGATCTCTTCGTCCTGAACGACGCCGGCCCCGTCGCCGTCGACCCTGATGCCGCGCCTGACGCCGTCGCTGCGCGCGCGGCCGACTGGCGATTCGATCAGTATTACCCGGAAAGCTGCGTGACGGCGGCGCTTTGCGATGCGTTCGGTCAACAAACGGGCCTGATCCAATGGCGCCTGGACAATGACGCCACCATCAAGGAGGCGTTTTACAGCACCGACGGGGATTTCATCAATATCGGTTTCCTGAGCGTGAATGTACCGGGGTTTCCGCCCTTCGCCGACATTTCCCAGTTCGGCTATCGCGAAATCCTTGAAGCCGGACACGATCCGGTGAATGCGGCGCATCCGGACCGTTACCGCCGGTTCGTCGTCAGCGGCGCCAATCCAGCCTGCAACCGTTTCGCCGTTTATACGCACACCATCCTGTTGAGCCCGGACCTCGCGGAGTTCGGCTGTCCGGAGGTCGACCTTTATTACGACCTTGAAGCTCAGGGCGTGGCCTTTCGCGACTGGGTCGGGGATTTCGTGAATGAGCGAGACGGGTGGGCGGATATTGTCGAACCTTTTTCGCCGGGTCCGCCATTGCCTTGATCGAGTAGGGCGGCGGCGGACGGGCGGCCTTGCAAAGGCGCGCGTCCGCCGCATGGGCGTGAAACTTTAAAATTCAGTCAGTATTCGTTGGAAAATCGATTCCGCGAGGTCTCGCCTTCGCCATTGTTTCAGTGAAGGATATGAAATCATCAGCATAGTTTCATGTTCACGTCACAAAGCGCAATTGCGTTTGCGGGACATGAGTTTTAGATTATCGTCGCGACCATGACGGCGCCCGGTTTTTCTTGCGGCGCTCCTGCGCCATCCCGTGGTCGCGGCATCAGGAAAATTCGTGAACGGTTGACCAGCGAACGGGAAGATATGGAACCGGAAAACGTATTCGTCAGACCGAACCTCGTCGTCGAACCGCTGTTCAATCGGTGGTATGCTTGGCCTTACCTGATTTCGCCCGTGAGTTCGGCGCTTTATGTCGCCAATCATCACCTGAAGATCATGCAGTCTTTCACGTCCGCGCCGCAGGTGCATGTAAAAGCGCTGCAGGACCGCAAGCTGATCGGCGGCCCGTTCATCGACTACCCGGCCTCGCGCGCGAAAGAGGTTCGCGCCTTGATGGACGAGACTGTCAAAGACAATGCGCAGGCCCTGGCTTTCGCCAAGGCCGTGCGGGCTTATCATGACTTGCTCATGCAAAAGGCGGACGGACATTCGCTCGAACCGCTTTACAGCGAGGCGCCCGACCCGCTGCGCGGTTATGTCGAACTGGTTTACGACATGAATCACGCGCCTTCCATACGTTTTATCGAGGGGCTTTTGTATCAGAGCCCGCTGTTCGACGAGGACCGCCAGAGCGTGTCGATGTTTCTGACAGAAAGCGACGGGCGCCCGTTTGCGTTCAGCACTCCGAGGTTGGCCTCCGACGCGGCGGTGGACCTGCCGATCCGGTTTAACGATCCCGCGCTCGACGACTTGTTCCGTATGAAGTACGAGCCCGGAAATTATGAACGCATCAAGGAGCTGCTGAAGATTGACGCCGCACAGGAGGCGTTGTTTTCGACCTTCTTCACCGCCGAGCCGACGAGGGCGGGCGGATATGACGGCGACGGCGTCCGGATCCGTTACTTCGGCCATGCCTGCCTGCTGATCGAAACGCGAGACGTCTCGGTGCTGTGCGATCCCGTGATCAGCTACGCCTATGACGACGGGCCGCCCCGGTTCACCTATGAGGACCTGCCGGAAAAACTCGATTACGTGCTGATCACGCACAACCACCAGGATCACTGCGTTTTCGAGACGCTGCTGCAACTGCGGCATCGCATCGGGACGATCCTGACGCCGAAGAGCAATCCCGGCGCGCTCGCCGATCCTTCCTTGAAGATGGCGCTGAAAAAGATCGGTTTCACGCGCGTTGAGGAGATCGACGAAATGGAGGCGGTCGAGGTCCAGGGCGGGTCCATCCTGGGCGTTCCGTTCCTCGGCGAACACGGCGATCTCAACATTCAGAGTAAGATTGCGTTCGTCGTGACCCTGAAGGGACGCACGGTCGTCATGGCGGCCGATTCCAACAATATCGAATCGAGGATATACGAGAATATCGCTTGCGCCATTCCGCCAGCGGATGTTCTTTTTATCGGTCTTGAGTGCGAAGGCGCTCCCTTGAGCTGGATATACGGTCCGATGCTGATGCGTTCCCTGCCGCGAAGCATGGACCAATCGCGGCGGTTCGACGGTTCGGACTGCGACAAGGCTATGGAGATCGTCAGTATTCTGAATCCTGACCAGGTTTACGTTTACGCGATGGGGATGGAGCCGTGGCTCAGCTTCATGATCGCGGTCGACGCGAGCGAAGACTCCCGGCCTGTGCGGGAATCGAAAAAATTCGTCGACCTTTGTCGGGAGCGCGGGATTGAATCGGAGCGTCTCTTCTGCAAAAAGGAGATCGTCCTGCCCGCACGCTGATACGCCGTGCGGGCGCACGGTCAAAACGTCTACTCCATCACGTCTACTCCATCAACGACGTTCTCTTTGTCGACCAGCGCATCACGCCAGGAGGAAACATGACGAACGACGACAGCGAAGATCTCACCACCTACAAGGTAGTCATCAATCACGAGGAACAATATTCGATCTGGCCCGCGGACCGGGAAAACGCGCTGGGCTGGAATGACGCCGGCAAGACCGGCTCCAAGGCTGAATGCCTCGCCTATATCGAGGAGGTGTGGACGGACATGCGTCCGCTCAGCCTGCGCAAGAAAATGGAAGAGACGGCGGCGAGCTAGCGCTCGCCGTTCTTCCCTGCGCGCCATTGAAGACTGTGAGGGGCATGCGGCATCGCCTATGCGCATCTTCGCTATATCCGATTTGCATACGGATTTTATTGAGAATCGAAACCGGCTGCAGCAGCTATCGTCGCTGGATTACCAGGGCGATGCGCTGCTCGTTGCTGGCGACATCGCCGACGACATGCGGGTTATCAGCTGGACGCTGAAGGAATTGCGCTCGCGCTTCAGTCAGGTGTTCTATGTCCCAGGCAATCATGAATTATGGGTCCGCAACGGAGACTGTGATTCAATCGAGAAATTCCGCCGGGTGCTCGGTCTGTGCGAGGAGCTGGGCGTTCAAACGCAGCCGGGCCGGGCCGGACGCTACTGGGTCGTTCCGCTGTTCTCGTGGTACACAGCCGATTACGACGAGAAAAAGGAGGCGGATGCATCGTCGCTGGAAGGGTGGGCGGATTTCTATTTCTGTAAATGGCCGTTCCGTATGGGGTCGGTTTCGGATTACTTTCTGAGGCTGAACGAACCCAGGATCAGGCGCTATGACGGGCCGGTGCTGACGCTGTCGCACTTCCTTCCAAGGCGGGAGCTTCTTCCTGCGGTGGAAAAACTCAGTTTCAAGGGCTTGCCGCTGGTAGCGGGCGCGCCGGGTCTCGACCGCCAGATCAGGGCGCTGAACGGCGCCGCCCATGTCTTCGGGCACAGCCACATCGCGTTCGACCGCGTCATCGAGGGCGTCAGATACGTTCACCATCCTTTCCATTACCCGCGGCACGCGGACAAGGTGAAAACTCCGTTAAAGGAGGTTTCGCGGTGCGTCGACAAGGAAGAGGGACGGGTGGCGTGACGCGCGGGCGACCGAGCAAATGGGTGCTGTTTCCGCGGCCCAACCCGGCGGCGGCGCTGCGCCTGTTCTGCTTTCATCATGCGGGGGGCAGCGGGCAGCATTTTTACGGCTGGCCGGCGCATCTGCCGTCGACTGTCGAACTGGGCGTCATTCAGTTGCCCGGGCGCGGCGCCAGGCTGGGCGAGCCGCATATGAAACGGCTCTTGCCGCTGAGCCGGGTCCTGTCGCAGGAATTGTCGGAATATCTGGACAGGCCGTTTTCCTTCTTCGGTCACAGCATGGGCGCGGTGCTCTGTTTCGAAACCGCGCGTTGCCTGCGCCGGGAAACCCTGCCTCAGCCGGCGCATTTGTTCCTGTCGGCGACCGAGGCGCCGCACCGGCGGGTAAGGGACGAGCCGGTTTCCGGTCTGCCGAAAGAGGCGTTCGTGGAAAAGCTCCGCGAATATGACGGCGTCCCCGAAGAGGCGCTGCAAAATGACGAGCTGCTGTCGTTGATGCTGCCGACGGTTCGGGCGGACTTCGAGCTTTACGAAACGTACACATATCATCCGGACTGCCCGCTGGATTGTTCGATGACGGTTTGCGGCGGGCTTGGCGACCCCCGTGTCGACAAGGAGCGGCTGGCGGCGTGGCGCGACATGACCGAAGGCGACTGCGCGCTGAGAATGTTCCCGGGCGGACATTTTTTTATCGACAGTCAGCAGGGCGCATTCCTAAGAATATTGTCAGAAGAATTGCTTCAATTGCGCTTGAAAAGTTGAATCGATTATTACAAGGTCACGGCGCAACTCACGCTTTGAACCGTCCTGAATTGGCTTTATCGAAACCAAACGAAATGCGTTCAATATTGTAGAGTCCAATAACAAAAGTTCGATCTTCCACTTCACTCACTGGCCGTTCCAAGGCCGCTCAAAGACCGCTCGAAGGTTGGTGGAAGATCGATGATTATCGCCTTTCCGCGGGCTTATCCCGCATCCCGCCGCGGGCGTCGCAAGCCGCGCCGATACTGAATTTGCAGTTTGATCGCAAGTGTTGCGGTCATCAGCGTTTCCAACGTGATCGATCGGTGCGTTCCTGACAGATCGGGGACAGCGCACCGAATTCCGGATGCGACCGCAAGCTAGGGAAGGATTCTTTCGTCATGAGAGTCATTCGGTTCGCTGCTGGAAACGCGATTCATCTGGTCGCCTTTTCGGTGGGCGCCGGCGTTGTCGCCGGGCTCGGCAGCACGGTCCTGATCGCGCTCGTCAACAGGACGCTGAGCAATCCGCAGCCGGCGACGCCCGGGCTGATCGCCCTTTATGCGGCTCTGTGCGCTCTCGTGCCGTTGACGCGGTTGGCGTCGGCGACGCTGCTCATCCGGCTTAGCCAGCGCATGACATACGATGTGCGCATGGGTCTCAGCGGGCGCATTCTCGCCGTTCCGCTGCGCCATCTTGAAGACCTCGGCGTTCACCGGTTGCTGGCCGCGCTCACCGACGACGTGGCGGCTATTTCCAACGCCGTCGTCAACATCCCCGTCGTCTGCGTCAACATGGCCATATTGTTTGGCTGCATCGTATACGTCGGATATCTCTCCTTGCCGGTGCTGGCCGTCATGCTGGGCGCGATCGGCGTCGGCGTTGTCTGTTATCTCGCCCCGATGGCGCGCGCCAATCGCCGCTTGCGTCTGGCGCGCGAGGTGCAGAATGATTTGTTCAAGAATTTCAACGGACTCACCGGCGGCATCAAGGAGCTGAAACTGCACCAGCCGCGCGCCGACACGTTCACCGGGGACGTGCTGGAGGTCTCCGCGGAGGGCGTCCGTCACCACATGACCGCCGGCATGACGACTTATGCGGCGGCGTCGAGCCTGGGGCAGGGGCTCCTGTTCGGGTTCCTTGGGCTCCTGATTTTCAGCCTCGGGAGCGCGTTCAATCTCGGCATGGAGGTGATCGCCGGTTGCGTGCTCGTCGCGCTTTACATGATGAGCCCGCTGGAAGTCATCGTGAACGTGCTTCCCGTGTTCAGCCGCGCGGACATCGCCCTCCAGCATATCGAGAAGCTTGGTCTGTCGCTCGCCTCGCAGCCCAGCGAGCGCATGACGGCGGCGCCGGCGCCGGAGTGGCGAACGCTGGATCTGGACCGGGTCGAATTCCACTATCCCCCGGACGAGGGAGGGCGCGGCTTTTCCGTCGGCCCCATCAGCATGCGGCTGACGCCAGGTGAAATCGTGTTTGTGACGGGCGGCAACGGCACCGGGAAGACGACATTCGCGAAGCTGTTGACGGGCCTCTATGCGCCGGACGCGGGAGAGATCCGTCTTGATCGGACGATCATCGACGATGAAAACCGCGTCGCCTACAGACAGAATTTTTCCGCCGTCTTTTTCGACTTTTTTCTCTTCGATCGGTTTCTCGGCATCAACGTCGCCCAGGCCGGCGACCGGATCGCCGCTTATCTTGATGAGCTGCAAATCGCGCACAAGGTCAAGGTGCGCGACGGCTCTCTGTCGACGACGGAGCTGTCCCAGGGACAGCGCAAGCGGCTGGCGTTGTTGACCGCTTATCTCGAAGACCGGCCCATTTACGTTTTCGACGAGTGGGCGGCCGATCAGGATCCTGTCTTCAAGGACGTTTTTTACCGCAAGCTCCTCCCCGAACTGAAACAAAGGGGCAAGGCCGTCGTGGTGATCAGCCATGACGACCGCTACTTCGAAATCGCTGACCGCGTCATCGAGCTGCAGGCTGGAAAAGCGCTTGAGCCTTCCGGCGATGCGGCGGCGGAACGGCGATGGCGCGCGCCGTCCGATGAGAAGCGCGCGTCCGGGGAAATCAACCGCTCGGAGGTTCTGGATGGCCGCTACAATGTCTAACGCCCATGGCAGCCCGTTCGAAGGCGACAATGTTCCGCACACGCTTATCGATCTCTTGCAGCGCCGGGCGCGCGGGCGACCCGACGATGTCGCCTACACATTTCTGGACGAAGCCGGGGCCGTGTCGGCGACGCTGACATATCAGGAACTTGACCGGCTCGCGCGGGCGATTGCGGCGCGGCTGGGCCGCGAGCGCGCCAGAGGCGATCGCGCCCTGTTGCTTTACGGCCCCGGGCTTGATTTCCATGTCGCTTTCTTTGGGTGCCTTTATGCGGGCGTGGTGGCGGTTCCGGTCAATCCGCCCCGGATGAACCGGAATTTCGGGCGACTCATTGCGGTGACCGCCGACGCCGAGGTGCGCTTTATACTGACGACGTCTCCGCTCATGGACGGGTTGAGGCGGGCCGCGGGCCGCGCGCCCGACCTCAACCGCATCCAGTGGATCGCAACAGAAACCGTCGAGGCCGATGCAGACGAATATCCGCAGGACGCCGCCGCGCCGGATGCGGTCGCTTTCCTGCAATACACGTCCGGCTCGACCGGAACGCCGCGCGGGGTTCAGCTCACGCACGCCAATCTTCTGCATAACGCGCAACTCGTCTACGAAGCGACCGAGTGTACGCCGGCCGACAAGTATGTGTCCTGGCTGCCGACATTTCACGACATGGGTTTCATGGTCGGATTGCTCGAACCGTTATATGCGGGCGTTCCCGTGGTCCTGATGGCTCCCGCCTCGTTTCTGCAGAGCCCGCGGCGCTGGCTCCAGGCGATCACCGACCACCGGGCGACGCTGAGCGGCGGACCCAATTTTGCCTATCGGCTTTGCGCCGGCCGGATCGGACCGGAACAAAGAGAGACGCTGAACCTGGAAAACTGGCGCTTCGCCTTTAACGGCGCGGAGCCGGTTCGCGCGCGGACGCTGGACGAATTCGCCAGGGTTTTCTCCCCGCACGGGTTTCGCGAACGGGCGTTTTATTCCTGCTACGGACTGGCGGAAGCGACGTTGCTGGTGTCCGGCGCCGGCGCCGGTCGACCCCTGGCGCGCAAGACATTCAGCCGTTCGGCCCTGGAGGCCCATCGCGCCGAGGCCGCCGGCGAAAGCGACGATGACGGCGCGCGCCTGGTGAGCTGCGGCCGGGTGCTCGGCGGGCAGCGCCTCGCCATTGTGAACCCGAATACGGGCGCGCCCTGTCAGTCGGACGAGGTCGGTGAAATCTGGGTTTCGGGGCCGAGCGTCGCCGGCGGCTACTGGAACCGGCCGGAAGAAAACCGCCGCGCCTTCGGCGCCCGTCTCGAGCAGACCGGGGAAGGGCCGTTCCTGCGCACCGGCGATCTGGGATTTCTGGAGGACGGCGAGCTTTACGTCACCGGGCGTCTGAAAGACATGATCATTATTCGCGGCGCCAACTATTACCCACAGGACATCGAGGAAATTGTCGAGGGCGTCGATCCGGCGCTGCGCGCCGGATGCGGCGCCGCCTTCTCGATAGACGTGGAAAGCGACGAAGGGGACGGCGAGGAGCGGCTCGTCATCGTGCAGGAAATCGAGCGGCGCGAAGGGTTCGATCCCGATGCCGTCATCGACCTGATCCGGAAAGCCGTTTCGGAAAAATGCGAGTTGCAGGCGCACACGGTCGCGCTCATCAGGAAAGGAACCATTCCCAAAACCTCAAGCGGCAAGATCCAGCGACACGCCTGTAAAGCGGCTTTCCTGAACGGCGAATTGCGCGAGATCGCGCGAGATTGCGTCGAGGCGCGCGAAGAAGCGCCTGCGGAAGAGGCGAGCGTGATCCTGAAAACCCTGCTGGCGATCCCCGCCGAGGCGCGTCAGGCGCCGCTGGAGGCGTATCTGCGGGAGCAGGCCGCCCGCTTGCTGAAAACGCCGTCCGGCCGTCTGGAGACTGACGTTCCCCTTGCATCCTTCGGTCTCGATTCCCTGATCGCGGCCGAGTTCAAGAATGTCGTCGAGGACGATCTGCGCGTCTCCGTCTCCCTGTCGCGTCTGCTCGACGGCGCGGCGATCGCGGACCTGGCCCGCGATGCGGTGCAGCAGCTCTCCGCGCCGCCCGCGGTCAGGAAATCGGCGGGACCGGCGGCGCCGTCGGGGAGCGGCGCGCCGCTCTCTCACATGCAGCGCTCGCTGTGGCTGACCCAGCAACTCGCGCCGGCCAGTCCGGCTTACAACGTCCCGATCGCCATACGGATCGAAGCGCCGGTCAATCGGGAAGCCTTGCGCAGGGCCTTGCAGGATATCGTCGACCGGCATGCATCCCTGCGGACTACGTTCGATATGGGGGCGGACGGGCCGGTACAGGTCATTCACGCCCGCCAGCAGGTGACGTTCGAGGAAATCGATTGCGCGGGCGAAGCCGCCGCGGGCGAGGCCGATAAGGCGATGACCGACCTGGCGCATGAGCCGTTCGATCTGGAGCGCGGGCCTGTGTTCCGCGCCGCCCTGTTTTCCCGCTCAGACCGGGACCACACCCTCTTGCTGATGGCCCATCACCTCGTCACCGACGGCCGGTCGATGTGGATCCTGCTGGAGGAGACGCTGACGCTTTATCAGGCGCGCGCGGCGGGCCGGGATGACAGCCTGCCTCGCCTGGCGTGCGACTATTCGGATTTCGTTCAGTGGCAGGCCGGCGCGCTTGACGGGCCGGAAGGCGACGCCCTCCTGTCATACTGGCGGAACGAGTTGCAGGATAGTCCGACCCTCGATTTTCCGATGGCGCGCCGCCGGCCGCCGGTGCGCACATTCGACGGCGATGAGGTCCGGTTCAACCTCGACCGCGAACTGGCGGAGGGTCTCGGCCGCCTCGCGGCGGCGAACCGGACGACTCTTTACGTTGTCCTGCTTACCGCCTTCGAGCTGTTATTGCATCGTTATGCGTATACAGACGATATTATGATCGGATCGCCGGTGCAGGGCAGACCGAGCGCCCGATTTGAAGGCGTCGTCGGCTGTTTTTTCAATGTCGTGGCGTTGCGTTCCGTTATCGCCGGCGATCCGACGTTCTCCGATCTCCTGGCGCAGACCCGGGGCAAGGTGCTCGCCGCGCTGGAGCGTCAGCACTATCCGTCTCATCTGCTTGCGGAAAAACTGGTGACGGCGCGCGATCCCAGCCGCTCGCCGCTGTTCTCGGTTTCGTTCATCCTTCAGAAACCGGTTTTCGGCGCTTCCGGCACGCCGTTGCGCATGGACGAAGGCCTGCGCGCCGATTTCGGCGACTTGCCGGTGAAGCTCGTCCCGGTTGAGAAAAAATGCGCGCGGAACGATCTGGAACTGGAAATTCTGGAGGCTGAAGGCGGCCTGTTCTGTTCGTTGCAGTTCAACACGAGCCTGTTCCGCCGCGAAGACATGAAGCGCCTGACGGCTCACTATTCGCAGCTGCTCGGCGCCGCAGCGGCGTCGCCGGGGATGGCGGTCTCCCGGCTTTCCATGGCCGCGGAGGATGAGCGCGAGCGCATCCTGGGGCGTTGGAGCAAGGGCAAGGGAGGGTATTCCCTGTCCACGACGGTCGACGCCATGTTCGACGCCCAGGTCGCGAAAACTCCCGGGAAAATCGCCGCGGTCCATCGCGACGCCTCGCTGACTTTCTCGCAACTGAATGACGACGCCGCAAGATTAGCCGCCTTAATCGAAAACCTAACTCAACGCTAGATAGATATTGTCATGATACAGAACCATCAAATCAGGCTCAAGAAATCCGACGTCCTCGCCGCCGGCGCCCTCGACGATGCGGTCGGCAGGGCCGCAGGCGGAAACGTGCTGCGCTGGTACGTCGCCCAGTCGTCCGCCGATGAACTCGTGATCGAGGTCACGACCTATGAGGCGGGCCTCAGACAACCAGGCGCCTCGACCGGGCGTGCGTTCTACCCGGGCAGAAACGTAACGCTGAACGTCGTGCCGACGGGCATCGGCTGCAGCATCGGCGGTTTCGCCGGCGACGCCGCGCCGGTCTCCAACCTTCTCGCCGGCGTTTCGGATTATCTCATCGCCAATCCGAACACTGTGAACGCATCGAACTTCATCAATCTCCAGAATGGAAATATTCTATATACAGACGGTTATTCGATCGACCTCTTCTCCAGCGGTTCCGTCGATCTCCATGTTCCTTACGGCAATCGCGTGGGTCTGATCGTGGAGAAAACGGACGAGCGCAATCTCGACACTGTGTATAACGTCGTCAACGCCGTGCGGGCGATTCACGGCGTTGACATAACGGACGTCCTGGTCACCGAGGAGAGCATTGGCGGACGCTGTCAGGAGAACCAGTCGAAGGGCTTCGTCGGCACGGTCGATCATCCGAATGTCCTTCTTGATGCGTGCGAGAAGCTGGTGCGCGGCGGCGCCAACGCCATTGCCGTGACAACCAATATCAGCGATTTGCCGCTGGAGAACTACGCCAGGCATTTCGAGGGGGAATACGCTAACCCCATCGGCGGCGTCGAAGCGATCATTTCCTATCTGATCACCAATCATTTCACGCTCCCGTCGGCGCACGCGCCGATGATCAATGTCAAACAGCTCGACCTGAAACGAAATGTAGTCGACGCCCGCGGCGCCGGTGAGTTCGCTTCCGAAAGCGGCCTCGCCTGCATCCTGGTCGGCCTGAAGAAAGCGCCGCATATCGCGCCGCCGCCGAATGCGCGGATCGCCGATATCGTCAACGTCAACAATCTTTCCGCTCTTGTCACGCCTGCGTCCTGCCTCGGGGGCATCCCCGCCATCCAGGCGCACAAGCAGGGCGTTCCGGTCGTCGCGGTGCGCGAGAACACAACCATTCTCGGCGTCGATCGCGACGTCATGCAAATGGATAACGTCATCGAGGTTGAAAACTACGTGGAAGCGGCCGGCGTCCTTCTCGCGCTGCGCAACGGGATCAGCCTGGAAAGCCTGCGGCGGCCTTTGGAAACCCTTTATCACTGATCGACCGATGGAAACCTCAGTCAAGGCCAGAAACGCGCAATCGTCGGCGCCGGGATCTTCCCCGGCGCCGGAACACCGGGTGAACCTGCCCGGCGGCGATTGGGCGCTTTGGCGCTGGGCGGCCCTTCGGGGGGCGGGGTTTCCTGTGGATATGCTGTTAGCGCTCGGCGCGCCCGAATGCGCCGGCGCCGCCGACGCCATGAACGCGGCGAAAAAATGCGAAACAGACGCCTGCGAAGCGGCTGTCGTAGCGATACAGCGGGCCGTGAGCGCGACCGGCGAGCGGCGACCGTCAAGGAAGGCGGCGCTCAGGCTGCTGCAATCGCGGGCGTTTTCCGGCGCGCCGGCGCGTTGCAGCACGGTTCGCACGGCCGCAGCCGAATGGGAGACAAGCCGGTCCGCATACGGATTGGCCAGGGAACGATACGACGAAGCGTTCGCCGCCGCCGCCCGCCGAGGATTGGACAGCATCCGCCGGATCGCGGCCCGGTCCGACTTCCGGGAGGCCGTTGCCTGGCAGAACCGCCGGGCGCTGCAAACGGGCGTCGATCCGTTGCTGCGTGAAAGCGGGACGGGGCGGCGCGGATCGAAGGTCCGCCAGCGCGAACAACTGGTCGCCAATTATCTGCAACGCTACTGCGCCAAAAACGACACGATCGGTTTCTTCGGCCCGGTGGGGTGGGCGCGCATCGCTCCCGGAGGACGCGCCGTGCGCGTACGCAACGGAACCTCGCTGATCGCGAAACGCAATCTGTATTTCGAATCCTGGTGCATCGACGCCCTCGTCGAGGGGTTCGAGCGCCGCCAGGATGTCCTGCCGTGGATCGCTCCGCGCCGCAACTGCGCGATGTACGAAGAGGACGGCGTTGCACGCCTGCCGTTCAGGAAACCCGTGCACCTTACGCCTGCGGAGCGGTCGCTCCTGGCGGCGTGCGACGGCGAGCGGGTCGCCAAACGCATCGCCGCCGAGATGGCGGGTGATCCCGGCGTCGCCCTGGGCTCGGAGGCGGAGGCGTTCGACCTTCTTGAGAGCCTGCGGGAGCGGGGGATGGTCTGGTGGAAGTTTGAACTGCCAAGAAATCTGCGGCCTGAAGTCGCCTTGCGCGGCGCGCTTGCCCGGATCGAAGATGAAGAGCTGAAGGCGCCGCTGGAAAATGCGCTCGACCGGCTCGAAGCGGCCTTTGTCAGGATCGGCGCGGCGGCCGGCGACGCCGATGCGCTCAGCGCGCGCCTCGGCGATCTCGAGACCGAGTTCAATGCGCTCACCGGTCAGGCGGCGACCCGCTCGGCCGGCAAAACATATGCCGGGCGGACGCTGGTTTACGAGGATTGCGTACGGAACGCCGAGGTCGAGCTTGGCGCCGACGTGCTGGCGGAAACGGGGCCGGCGCTCAGCCTGGTGCTGGACAGCGCGCGCTGGCTCAGCTACGCGATTTGGTACGCATACGAAAAAATATCCCGAAACCTTTATGCGTCGCTCGCCAGGTCCGCAGGCTCGCCGCAGGTCGATTTCGTCAAGTTCTGGACCCAGATACAGCTTTACTTCTTCGAACGCCGCGAAGAGGTCGCCGCCGCGGCCCTGTCCCAGTTCCAGAAACGCTGGGCGAAAATCCTCGCCCCGCCGCGGGATCGGAGCCGCCTCGACGTTTCGTCGGCGTCGCTGAAGGCGGCCGTCGCGAAAGAGTTTTCCCTTCCGAGGCGTCCGCGCAGCCTCACGCGCTATCAAAGTCCCGACCTTATGATCGCGGCCAAAGACGTGGAGGCAATCGGACGGGGGGACTATCAGGTCGTGCTCGGAGAGTTGCATGCCGGCATGAATACGCTGGGGTGGCCGCTGTTTATCGAACAGCATCCGTCGCCGGACGACCTCTTTCGCGGCGTCGATCTTGACCTGAAAGAGCCGCGCGTCATGCCGATTGTGCCGAAAGGCGCGTTCGGCGACGTGACGCGCGTCTTCCCGGCGCTGACGGCGCCGAAAGACTACTATCTCGCATTTCAGACGGATGCGACGCAAATCGAAGGCTCCAGATATTTACCCATCGGATCTCTCGTGGTAGAAGACGTCGACGACGAATTGATCCTCCGTACACGTGATGGCCAGGTGAAGCTCGATCTCCTCGCGGGACTGGGCCAGCTCATAGAGTACGTTACCGCCAGCCAGTTCAAGATATTCGATATCGACGAGTATGTGCCGAGGGTCGCCATTGACCGCCTGATTATCTGTCGGGAAGCATGGCGCTTCTCTCTTGCTGACGCGACCTTCGCCTTCCGGAAAGAGGAGGCGGAGCGCTATGCGTACGCCCGGAACTGGATTGCCGACCATGGACTGCCGCGCTTCGTGTTCGTCAGGTTTCCCGGTGAGGACAAGCCCGTCTACATTGACTTCGAAAGCCCTGTTTACGTGGAAATACTGGCCAAAATGGTCAGGCGCGCTGTTGGCGAGGATGAGACCAAGACCGGTTCTTTCACCGTCGCCGAAATGCTGCCCGGAATAGAACAAACCTGGCTGCCCGGCGCGTCGGGGGAAAAATACGCCTGCGAGCTGCGCGTGGTCGCAGTCGATCAGTCTAAAGATTTCTATTGAATGCTGAATGCCGTTCCTGAGCCGTTAAGCACAAGGAAGACAAATGCCATTTCAACACGGACTCATCGGTTTGATGACCGATCAGAACCTGAACCTGCTGACCGGCATGATGGGCATTATCAAGTCCGGGCGCGCGTTCGTTCCAATCGACGCGAATTATCCCGCTGAACGCATCAACCTGATCGTCCGGGATTGCGCGCTGGAACTGTTGGTGACGGAGCGTAAACAACTCGATATAGCCAAGCGCGCGGCCGAAGCGAATCCCGGACTCAAACATATCATCTGCATTGACCGGATCGAAGGCGATCCGACGGATGATCCGGCGCGCGATCTTCAGTCGGATGAAGGCGGCGCGACAATTCACGATGCGCGCAGCTTTGCCGACATTCAACCGCCGGCGGGCGCGCGCGACGGCGCCGCGGACCCTCAACGCCTTGCTTACGTCATCTACACGTCGGGCTCCACCGGCGCGCCCAAGGGCGTGCCTATCAGCCACCAGAGCCTCGTCCCGGTGTTGCGCTGGGGACGTGACTGTTTCGGCCTCGGCGAGGAGACCCGCGTTCTGCAGAACCTGTCGCACTGTTTCGACTTCGGTATTTTCGAGATTCTGACGACCATGCTGTTCGGAGGCGCGCTCTACTTCACCGATCGGCAACAGGTTTCTGGCGTTGATTTCTACAGTGAGTTTATCGAGAAGAACAGCATCAACACGATCCATACGACGCCGTCCTATTTTCGGGATGTGCTGTTGCTGGGCGGCCGTCTGGATGCGCTGAAGACGGTCCATCTCGGCGGCGAACCGCTGACCGGAAGCGCTGTTGAGAAAATTTACGACCGCGTTGGAGACGATTGCGCCGTCCATAACGGTTACGGTCCGACGGAGGCGTCGATCAATACGACCGTTTTCAGCATGAAGGGAAAAGACGCGCTTTCGGCGTTGAAAACGGACGCCGTGCCGATTGGGCGCCCGACGGCCGACAATGAACTGTTTATCCTTGACAGGCGGATGAGGCCCGCCGCCGCCGGCGTCCCCGGCGAGCTTTACATTGGCGGTCCGGGGCTGGCGCCGGGATATCTGTCGCGTCCGTCGCTGACGGCGTCACGTTTCCTGCCGCATCCGTTCTCCGGCGAGCCAGGGGCGCGGCTGTACCGCACCGGCGACCTGGCGCGCTTTGTAGACGACGGCGAGGTCGAGTTCCTGGGGCGTACGGACGAACAGGTCAAAATTCGCGGATTCCGGATTGAATTGGGGGAAGTGGAAGCCGCGCTCCTCGCACACCCCGGCGTGATCGACGCGGCGGTCGTGGTCGCGGCGACGGACGCCGCAAAGCGGCTGGCGGCGTTCGTCGTCCCGCGGCCCGGGGCGGTTTCCTGCTCGGAAGCCGATTTGCGGTCGCATTTGCGCGAGCGGTTGCCCGACTATATGACGCCGTCGCTGATCGCGCTGCGCGAGGCGATGCCGTTGACCGCGAACGGCAAGGCCGACCGGCGCGCGCTGGCGCGGCTGGCCGCCGAGACGACGCCGGCGAAAAAAACGGGAGCGTCCGCAGCGCTGACCCCGGTGGAAGAGCTCGTGGCGGCGGCCTGGGAAGAGGTGCTGGGCGTCGCCGGCGTCGGTCCCGAGGACAATTTCTTCGAACTCGGCGGCCATTCCCTGCTCGCCACGCAAGTCATCAGCCGGCTGCGCAAGTCGTTCGGCGCCGGCCTGCCGCTCTATCTCCTGTTCGAAAAGCCCACGCTTGCCGATTTCGCACGCTATGTCGGCAGCGCCGATGAGGCGGATACCGCCCCGCAGGCGCCCGAGATCACGCCTGCGCCCAGGGATGTCGACATTCCCCTTTCGTTTCCGCAGGAACGGATGTGGTTCTTAAGCAAGCTCGACCCGACAAGCGCGTCCTATTTCATAATCCGGGCGATCCGGGTTCAGGGCCTTCTCGACCACGAGGCGCTCGAAAAGACGTTTACGGAGCTTGTGCGGCGCCATGAGATACTGCGCACCACCTTCGCGATGATCGACGGACGGCCGGTTCAGCGCATCCATGAGCCGGCGCCGGTTCGTATTCCCGTAGTCGACCTGACCGCGGTCGACGACAGCGAGCGTGAACGCGAGGTCGAGGATTTGATCCTGCAGGACGGTCAGCGCCCCTTCAACCTGGAAGACGGGCCGCTGCTGCGGCTGAACGTGGCGCGTCTTGGCGACGAGGAACACGTCCTGATCCTGAACGAACACCACGCGATCCACGACGGCTGGGCGCAAGGGGTGTTGATCCGTGAATTTCTGGCGCTTTATCGCGCGTTCCTTGACGGCGAACCGTCGCCGCTGGCGGAGCCGCGCCTCCAGTTCGCCGATTTCGCCTACTGGCAGCGCCGCTGGATGCAGGGCGAGGAGCTTGAGCGCCAGCTTGCCTATTGGCGCGACCATCTCGACGGCGCCGACCCGGGACTGAACCTGCCGACGGACCGGCCCCGTCCGCCCGTTCACACATCGCGCGGCGACCAGCTTGAGTTTGTCATTCCCGCAGAACTCGCCGCGCGCCTGCGCGCGTTCAGCCGCCGCGAAGGCGTTACGCTGTTCATGACGATGCTCGCGGGGTTCAAGGCCCTGCTCTATCATTATACCGGGCAGACGGACATCAGCCTCGGCTCCGGCATCGCCAACCGCCGGGCGCGGGAGCTTGAGGATCTTCTCGGGATGATGGTGAACACGGTGGTCCTGCGCACCGATCTGAGCGGCGCCCCATCATTCAGGGAACTGCTCGACAGGGTGCGGAAGGTTTGCCTCGGGGCGTACTCCCATCAGGACGTGCCGTACGAGAAAGTCGTCGAAGTCATGCGTCCAGAGCACAGCCGCGGTCACGCGCCGATGTTCCAGGGCATGTTCGCCTTCATGGATGCGCCGACGCGGGAGCTGTCGCTGCCAGGGCTTTCGCTGACCGTGATGGAAACGCATAACCAGACGGCCAAGTTCGATTTCGTGATTATTGTCCTGCCGCATGTGGAGCAACTGGTCGGCCAGGGCGGCGGGGATGTTCCCCAGGAGATCTCGGCCCACTTCGAGTACAACGCCGATATTTTCAATCCGTCTACGGTGCTTCAGATGTGGCGGCGGTATATCCGCGTCCTGGAGGCGGTGGTCTCGACGCCGGACCTCAAGCTGGGCGAAATCCCGTTGCTGGACGACGCGGAGCGCGTCCGGCTTCTGCGCGCCTGCGACGAAACGCAAACCGCTTTTCCAGAAGCGACCGCCTGCGCGCATCATCTCGTTGAACGCCAGGCGCAGCAAACGCCGGACGCGCCGGCTGTCGCGGACGAGCGCGCGCATCTCACCTATGGGGAACTCAACACCCGCGCGAACCGGCTGGCGCACTACCTGATCGGCATGGGAAGCGCCCTGGAGGAAAAGATCGCGATCTGCCTTCCGCGTTCAGCCGATACGCTCGTCGCGGCGCTCGCATGTTTCAAGGCCGGCGCCGCCTATGTCGCGCTTGATCCGGACTATCCTCAACAGCGGCTGGACTTCATGATGGCCGATTCGCGGGCGAAGACTCTTGTTACGACGGCCGCGCTCGCGGACCGTTTCGAGGCCGCCGACGCGCGCGTGATCTCCATCGATGCGGACTGGCCGGATATCGCCGGGCGGCGCGCGGACAATCCCGACCGGCCCGCGGACCCGGCTCAGCTGGCTTACGTCATTTACACGTCGGGATCGACCGGGACGCCCAAAGGCGTCGGCGTAGAGCATCGTGGGCTGATGAATTTGATCGCCTGGCACCGGCGCGCCTATGCGGTGACGCCGCAGGACAGGGCGACGATGGTCGCCGGGCCGGGGTTCGATGCGTCCGTCTGGGAGGCCTGGCCTTACCTCGCCGCCGGCGCCAGCCTTCATATTCCCGGCGCCGAGGAGCGGAAATCGCCGTCGAAACTGCGCAGCTGGCTCGCCGCGCGGGAGGTGACGATCGCCTTTCTGCCGACGCCGCTGGCGGCGGCGGTGCTGGACGAGCCATGGCGCGAACGCCCGGCGCCGAGAGCCCTGCTGACCGGCGGCGACAAACTGTTGCGCCGCCCGCCGCACGGTCTCGGGTTGAAACTGTTCAACCATTACGGGCCGACCGAATACAGCGTCGTGGCGACGAGTTGCGAAGTCTCGCCGGACGGCGAGCCCGCGACGCCGCCAATCGGGCGGCCGATTGCGAATACCGCGGTTTACATTTTGAACGACCGTATGGAGCCTGTAGCGTCTGGTCTTCCTGGTGAGTTGTATCTTGGTGGCGCAGGTTTGGCGCGCGGGTACCTGCAGCGTTCGGGTCTGACGGCGTC
>LYSZ01000015.1:0-220 GCA_001657385.1 Parvularcula sp. BBD 1991-13
CCGTCGCCTGGCATTACATCGCTCCCGGCAAGCCGACGCAGAACGCCTTCGTGGAGTCATTCAATGGCCGGCTGCGCGATGAACTTCTCAACGAAACGGTCTTCGCAAGCCTCGCTGACGCTCGGAAACGGCTGTCGCTGTGGCGATACGATTACAACAATATCAGGCCGCACTCGGCCTTGAACGGACAATCGCCGGCGACCGCGCGCCGAGCGCTTGA
>LYSZ01000015.1:228-33695 GCA_001657385.1 Parvularcula sp. BBD 1991-13
CCGCGCACGGCGCGCTCGCAAAGAACGAACGTATGAGTTATTCAGCAGCAGGACTCACCTAATCGGTGAAGGACATCAGGGGCGCAGGTCACCTCCAGTGTTCCTTGGCGGCCCGGCGCATCCGGGGCTTACCAAGGACGAAATAGTCTATGACAAAGATCCCCGATACACTGCTGAACACGGAACAGGCTGCTCGTTATCTCGGCGTCAGCGCATCATTCTTCGCCAAGGCGCGCGTCAGCGGCGCGCCAGCAATTCCTTTCACACGAATTGGCGTCGCCGTTCGTTATCGATTGTCTGACCTCGACGCTTATGTGGAGGCGAATCTGCGCCGTTCCACAAGCGAACCCGCGGCAGCCTGAAAAACAAAAGCCCCCGGTTGCGTATGAGCGCAGTCCGAGGGCGAGGAAATTATTGACATGAAAAAAGTAGAACGCCGGCTTGCCGATGGCAAGCCTTTCATTATCTGTGCGGTGTCGGCCGATTCGTTGCGTGCTGAACTTTTCAAAACCCGCTTCGGTCTTGGCGACGCCCTCACCCGGCAAATCGCCTATCTGGCCTTTGGCGAACCGCGCGAGGGAGGCATTTCATGAACTCCCTTGAATCATATCCTCCGATCACCATTGGGTTCTGGGATGGAACGATCAAGACGTTTCACGGGCGGCCCGCATGGGCGCTCCGCAATCTGATCTGCGCCGGCGAGAAAGGGTGCACGCCCATCGATACGCCGGGGCCGCGCTGGAGCCACTACGTCTGGGTACTGCGCGGCGAGGGCGTCAGTATCGAGACGATCACGGAGCGCCATTGCGGTCAATTCCCCGGAACGCATGCCCGGTACGTGTTGCGTTCCGAGGTGGTAATTATCGAGAACGCTGCGGCATAAATGGCGCGCTCAAACAGAACAGGCCGCTCCAAAGGGGGCGGCCAATTCGTTCCTATCCCGCACACCATGGTGCGGTCCGATGCGTGGCGGTCGCTCTCCGGCGCAGCGGCGAAAGTCTACATCGAACTTCGCGCCCGATACAACGGCGCCAATAACGGCGACCTCAGCCTCAGCTACCGGGAGGCCGCCGACTATCTCGGGCTTGGCAAAACCAGCGTAAAACGCGCTTTTGACGAGCTGCAGGGGAAAGGCTTCATCGTCAAAACCTCGCAAGGCCATTGGTACGAGCGCAAGGCGGCGACATGGGCGGCGACGGACAAACCCGTCAACCACCCGAGCGCGGCGCCGGCGACAAACGCCTGGAAAGAATGGCGCACGCCCGCCGAAAAAAAGCTAAAAAAATAATCCTCGGTACCGAGACGGAACACAAAAGCCCGTAGCGTTCCTCCTGAGTACCGATAAGCCCGAAGAGAAGGTCGTTGCGTTCCGTATGAGTACTCGTCAGCGCTGATTTTAGTGATTTAGCGGTCCGTATGGGTACCGCCTATAGAGCTATACCATACGCAGTATGCGTTTGAGAGGGGGGGCGGAGAGGGAGCGGATTGATAACACAATGCGGCGGCCGGGCCGTTTATGAAGGAATTCGGCGATGGAACCGGCGACGGCTAAGGCGATTATTGTTCAATGATAGTTTTTGGAACAATACGCGCGCGTGCTCGGGCGGGCCGTTTCGATGGAAACCGGCAGCGCTTATTGTGGGCTGCTGTTCCTGAGTATGGTTTTTCAGACATCATAGGCGAGGAAAAATGAATTATTCATTCTTCACGGCGAACCAGTTGAGGGCGGCACGCATCCTCGCGGGTTTGACCCAGCGCGAGCTTGCCGAACGCGCGGGCGTGCATTTCTGTACGGTCCGCTACTGGGAAAAGCGCGGCGGCAAGAACAATGAGTATGGTGTCAGGAACATGCTCGCTGCGCTTAAGCGCTGCGGCGTGCGCTTTATCGAACATGACGGCGAGACGGCGCTGATCGGGCGATAGGGGGCAATCCCTATCGCCCGCGCGTTACGTCAAGCTTTCGGGCAGATGCGAGCCCGCACTTGTTTGCTAGTGAGCCCGAATGATTTTCAAAGGCGGAGAATGGTTTGTTATGGGGCGGGAATAATAACTCAACGCGGGGTCAGATAAGCCTAAGAGCAGAAAGAAAGCCATTTCCTAAACTTCCTATGTACAGGCGTTACTCTAATATGCTTTATATTTGTGAATATCTAAATTCAAAACAAGATAGGGAGTTTCGCGAGATGGATACGCAATTTCTAAAGCATGGGCAGCGTGCGCGGCTTTTTCCGGTCCTTCCAGACTCCCAAAAAGAGCAAAAAACGCTCTCGATTGCGCTTGCGACGCTCACATCGGTTCAACCGTTTGCGGAGCGAATTTTCTCTATGATCGGGCAAAAACTCGGGAAACGGGCGATGGTAGATTGCTACACTGAAGTGACGCTCACGAATGAGATTAAAAACCTGAAGGACCGCCCAGACGGACTAATCGTTGTCAAGAATGGAAGGAATTCCTGGTCGGCTCTTGTTGAAGCGAAAGTAGGAAAGTCGGTGATCGAAGCTGAACAGCTTGAGCGTTACATACAATTGGCGAAGCTGAATGGCGTCGATGCAATCATCACTATCACGAACCAGTTGACTCCATCGCCAGAAATTCACCCTGTCTGGAAACGCGCCCTGCCAAAAGGGCTTCAACTTTTTCATATGTCTTGGGCGTCGATATTTACTCAAGCGTTTCTGCTTGCGGCGGATAAAAACGATCCATTCCGCAATGACGATGAAGCTTTCCTGGTAAGCGAACTCATTCGGTATCTTGAGCACGCTGCTTCAGGCGTGTTGCCTCATGACCAAATGCATAAGGAATGGCCTGACATCGTGAAAGCTGTCCAAAGCGGGCATCCGCCAAATCCAAAGGCGCCGGAAGTCAGAGAAATGGTGACGCACTGGCACCAAGAGGCGCGAGACGTCGCGCTTATCATGACGCGGCGGTTGCGAGAGCCGGTGAGCATTTCCGTGCCCCGGAAATTTCTGGCAGACCATGCCTCATGGGTCGAGGGTGAGATAAAGGATTTTTGTACAAAGAGTGCGCTGTCTTTTGAACTGGATGTTCCTAATGCTGCGGGGAAGATCCTCGTTGAAGCGGATTTCCTGCGTCGTGCAGTACGGGTTTCGATGAAGTTGAATGCGCCGGGAGATAAAGCTCGAAACCCGGCGCGCCTGAATTGGTTGCTTCGTCAGCTCAAGAATAGCGACTTGTCGAAAGCCAGCATATTCTGCATCACCAAAGGGCGCGGTGTTGGATTTGGCGCCATGGCGCATGAAATCGATCCTGAAACGGATGAATTCAAAGCATTAGGTGAAGTCACTTCCTTCAACGTGGAGATGGCCAGTGACTTATCTTCAAAATTCAACAACCGCAAAAAGTTCGTGGAAGAATTGGAGCTGCTGGTTCCAGAATTCTACGAAAATGTTGGGCAGCATATAAAAGCCTGGTCGCCTTCGCCGCCAAGGGTGCGCAAAGAGACGTCAGAGGTGGTTGAAGCTGCTGTCGTCGAAGATGCTGAGAGCTTTTCGGGCGATGCGGCT
This sequence comes from Parvularcula sp. BBD 1991-13, assembly GCA_001657385.1. Taxonomy (GTDB): domain Bacteria; phylum Pseudomonadota; class Alphaproteobacteria; order Caulobacterales; family Parvularculaceae; genus Hyphococcus. Next base: position 3,753 of record LYSZ01000015.1, read on the forward strand.
GAAGCTACTCAGCCTTCTTGTGCAACAGATAGCGCTCCGGCTAAATCGCTGAACGACCGCCCTGAATGGGCGCGGCAATGGTCGAGTGTTCAGGGAGGTGTTGAATGAGTGAAGGCGCTTGTCCATACCCATTATATGTCGCGGCGTTCAAGGCCGGCAAAGACGATGACCGTCCCGTTGGGGAAATGCTTTACCTTTCGGGCTTTGCTGAAGAACAAGAGTTGACTTCGTTCACGCCAAATTTTGAAGACGCGATTGAATTCTCAAACGAACACGACGCTCGGCGCGCGGCTGGTTTTGCCGCGCTTCAAGGATTATGGGTTACTATCGAAGAAAGTGAACTCGATTGGGATGGTAATCCCTGACCCTGTCGATCACGTAGATAGCTTCCATACCACAATCAGTCATTAGATCTGACCAAACGATTGGACATGTTTTCTGGCGCGGATGGGACGCAAAAAAATGGCCTAAGAAGTCATTGCGAAACCGTTTCAGATGGTAGCGCAGCGGTAGCACAGAAAGCGCAACGCGGCTCACAATCTCAGTTGGGGGTAATTTATCCTGAAATTTCAAGAGGTTGTGGCTCCCCGAACTGGACTCGAACCAGTGACCCGCTGATTAACAGTCAGCTGCTCTACCAACTGAGCTATCGGGGAATAGCCTTGAGACGCAGGGCTATAGCAAACGCTCCGGCGTAAATCCACTCCCTTTTTGTCGATAGGCCCGATTTCACCCGGTGGGGGCCGGAACCGGCGTTTGCGACCGGGGCGGCGCAGAGCGGGCGAGCCCGGGCCGCGGCGCAGATTGCGCGGGCTGGCGCGCGATAATGTGAAGCCGATTGTGACCGCGCCGTCTTGAGCCGGTCACGCGGCCGGGGCTTACTGAACGTCGAACGTTTGAAAGGCGACACACATGGCGAAACGCGATGACCGACGCCGTAACCAGCCGGTTCAGTTGAGACTTTACAAATGGGCGGGACAATGGGGGCCGTTCAAGGTGAAGATTCCCTGCGGCGAATGCGCGCTGACCGAAGATGTTATCGAAGATACGCTGGCGACCGAACTGGCCGGCGCAAAGGTCGCCTTCACCGTCAAGGAATGGCTTACCTACTGGTGGGAGCCGCTTCTGGCGGGCGGGGGCTGGCATGCGCCGATCGTGCTTGTCGGCGACAAGGTGATCGGCCAGGGCGACGCCCTGAACCGGGGCGTGCTGACCGAGGCGGTGATCCGCGAATATGTCAGACGTTTCGACATTGAGGGCGATATCCTGTTCGGCAAGGAAAACTGCCCCCACTGCACCCGCGCCAAGGCGTATCTGGAGCGCGCGGGCGTCGATTACGAATACCGCGACGTCGTCAAGAATCCCGGCGCGATGTACGAGATGCTGGCGCGCGTCAAGCCGATCATTGGCCACAAAACCCCGGTGACGACGCCGCAGATCTGGCTCGACGGCGTGTTTGTCGGCGGCGCGGACGAATTGGCCGAAAAGCTGGGCCTCGAGGTGGAGCCTGACCCGCGCCGCGGCCGCGGGGCCCTGTCTCCCCAGACAAAGCTGACGGCCAGGGCGCGGCGACGTCTATCCGCGCAATATGCTGAAGACCTGATCGGGTAGCGCCGCCGTCAGCTGTTGGCGAGCAGGGACGCATTGCCGCCGGCGGCGGTCGTATCGACGGTGACGACCCGCTCCAGGGAATAGCGTTCGAACGGATCGTCCGGCGACAGCACCGGCAGGATCGCGCCCTCCAATCTCCCCGGCGCGGCCAGGGCGACGGCCCTGCCGGCGTCCGGCCGACCCGCCATAAGCCCTGCGACGCCGCCGGCCCTCAGCGTTTCCGGTCCCAGGGCGCCGGCCGCGCATGTCGCAAGGAGACCATCGGGCAGCGGCGCCGAGCCGACGCGCGCAAGGATATCGCGAGCCCGCTTTTCCTCCTCGGCGTCGCCGGTGAGAAGGATGACCGCGTTTCCGGCGGCGAGCGCCCTGGCGATCGGGAGCAGGGCGGCGTCGTTCCCGCGGGGCGGGAACGACGCCAGAACCCCGCGCGGCGCGAGGCGCAGCGTGTTGGTCTCTCCGGTCGGGCCGGGCAGGGGCAGGCCGGCGTCACTGGCGGCGCGCAGCGTTTCGGCTGCGGGGGTCTCCAGCGCCGCCGCCAGCGTCCGCGCCACCGTCAGACGCGCCTCGATGTCGGCGCTTCGGCTCCACTTCGCCTGGGCCGCGGCGGCGCGCGCCGCAACGACGGCGAATGCATCAGGGCCGGCGTCGTCAGGGCCGGCGTTGTCTGACATCCGCGGCTCAAGGGGGGCCGCGGCCGAAGGCGCATCCGTTTCCCGGAGATCCCGGGCAGCGGCGCGCGCCCCGTGCGTCAGGCGCAACAGGTAGTGCGGCCCGCCCGCCTTCGGTCCGGTGCCGGACAATCCCTCGCCGCCGAAAGGCTGTACGCCGACGACCGCCCCGATCTGGTTGCGGTTGACATAAAGGTTGCCCACCTTCGCATGGGAGGCGACCGCGTCCGCGCGGGAGTCGATGCGCGTATGCAGGCCCATGGTCAGGCCGAAGCCGAGCGCGTTCACCTCGTCCACGACCTGCATCTCCCGGTCGGCGGCGAATGAGACGACATGCAGGACGGGTCCGAAAATTTCCTCGGCGACGTCGGCGATGCTGGGGACGCGAAACGCAACCGGCGCGATGAAATGACCGTCTGCGGATAAAGCCGGCGGCGCGCCTTCGGCGATCACCGGCCATTCGGCTTTTTTCTTGTCGATGTAAGACGAGATTTTCTCGCGCGCCGCGCGGTCCACCACCGGGCCGATGTCGGTTTTCAGAAATTTCGGATCGCCGAGCGATAGCGTTTCCACGGCGCCGCGCAGCATGGTTTCGAACGCATCGGCGATATCGTCCTGAACGGCGACGATGCGGCAGGCCGAGCATCGTTGTCCGGCGCTCTGGAACGCCGAGTCGACAACGTCTCCGATCGCCTGTTCCAGGAGCGCGGTGGAGTCGATGATCATGGCGTTGACGCCGCCGGTCTCCGCGATGAGCGGCGCGTCGCCCCGGCCCGTATCGGCGAGATTGCGCGCGATGCGCATCGCTGTCCCCGTGGATCCGGTGAAACACACGCCGGCGACGCGAGGGTCGCGGATCAGCGCCTCGCCGACTTCCGCGCCCGAGCCCAGCAACAGATGCAGGGCGTCGGCCGCAACGCCGGCGCGGTGCAGCAGCTTGACCGCCTCGAAGGCGATCAGCGGCGTCTGGTCGGCGGGTTTGGCGATCACCGCGTTGCCGACGCCGAGCGCGGCGCAGACCTGCCCCAGAAAAATCGCCAGCGGAAAATTCCACGGGGAGATGCAGGCGACAACGCCCAGTGGGGCGCGTCCGGCCATGCGCGCGCTCGCGGCTTCGTCGGCGTAGTAGGTCAGGAAATCGATCGCTTCACGGATCTCCGCAATGGCGTCGGGAATGGTCTTGCCGGCTTCCGCGACGCAAAGGCCGATGAACCGGTCCTGCTCCTTGTCGAGCAGGACGGCCGCGCGGCGAAGAATCTCGGCCCTTTGTTCGGCGGTCGTCTCCACGGCCCATCGCGACCGGGCCGCGGCGTCCGCCGCCTGCGCGGCGATGGCCCCGTCGGCGAGGCGCGCAGCGCCGATGTCGCGCCGGGTGTCGGTCGGCGAGACGCAGCGTTGCTCCGGTCTGCCGCAGTGTTCGCCGTTGACGATGCATGCGGCGTCGACCGCCGGCGCGTCCGCCGCCGCCTGTTCCAGGCGCGCGGCCGTGGCGCCGAGCGTCCAGTCGACCCCGGGGGCCGCAAGGCGCCTTCCAAGCAGATGGTCCCTCGGCGCCGCGATTGCGGGGTTCGGCGCAAAGGACGCGGCTTGGCTCTTCGTAATGGGGTCGGCGACGATGGCGCCGAGATCCGCGTCCTGATCGTGCACCTGATTGACGAAAGAGCTGTTGGCGCCGTTTTCGAGAAGCCGCCGCACGAGATAGGGAAGCAGTTCCTTGTGGCGTCCGACCGGCGCGTAAACACGGCTTGTCGCCCTCGCCGCGCCGATCAGCCTGTCATGCAGCGCCTCGCCCATGCCGTGCAGGCGCTGAAATTCGAACCCGCGCGCGTCGCCGGCCATGTGCAGGATCGCCGCGGCGCTGTGGGCGTTGTGGGTGGCGAATTGCGCGAACACCGCGTCGTCGCCCGCGTCGAGCAACTGACGCGCGCAGGCGATGTAACTCAGATCCGTATGCGCCTTTTCCGTGAATACCGGGTAGTCGGCAAGACCCATCTCCTGCGCGCGCTTGATCTCCGTGTCCCAGTAGGCGCCCTTGACCAGACGGACGGGGATGCGCCGGCCGGTGCGGCGCGCCGTGTCGACAATCCAGTCGATAACCGCCGGCGCACGCTTCTGGTAGGCCTGAACGACCAGGCCAAGGCCGTCCCAGCCCGCAATCGTCTCGTGCGCCAGGGCCTGCTCGAACACGGCCAGCGAGGCCTCGAGGCGGTCGGCTTCCTCCGCGTCGATGGTGATCGAAAACCCGCACCGGCGGGCGACGGCGGCGATCGCGCCGAGTTTTTCCACCAGCGCCGGTCCGCATTCGGCGAGGGTATTGAATTCATAGCGCGGATGCAGGGCGGAGAGCTTGACGGAGATATTGTTCGGCGACGGCGCCGCCGACCTGTCGTTACCCTCTGTCCCGGCCAGGGCGACGGCCTCGGCAGCCTGGATGTATTTGTCGAAATACGCTTGCGCGTCGGCATAGGTGCGCGCCGCCTCGCCCAGCATGTCGAACGAGAACGCGTAGCCTTTCTGCGCATACCGCCGCCCGCGTTGCAGCGCATCGGAAATGCTCTCGCCCAGGACGAAATGCTCGCCGATCAGCGCCATCGCCCGCTCGACGGCGGCGACGAGCGCGCGGTCGCCCAGCCGCGCGGCGACGCCCGACGCCGTCGCGCCGCCGCTCACGGCGATCCAGCGCGTCGCGAGCACAAGGCCCGCGCTGGCGGCGTTGACGACCGCCGGGCGGTCCGCGCCGAGATGTCCGCTCCAGCCTCCGGGGGCGAGCTTGTCCCGCACCAGCCGCCGCGCGGTCGCAAAATCCGGCGTGCGGATCAGCGCTTCGGACAAACGCATCAGGGAGACCCCCTCCGCCGTCGAGAGGCCGTATTCCTGCAAAAGGGCGTCCACCGGACCGGGCCGCGGCGCATCGCAGCGCAGCGCTTCGACCATGTCGCGCGCATTGGCCTCGATCTGTCGCCGGTCGGTTTCCGAGAGCCGCGCGGACGCCGCCAGACGGCGCGCGCATTCATCTTCTGGACAGGTATAAAGCGCTGAAATGGCTTTATTATTCAATACCGGGAATTGTTTGTCGTCAAACGCCATGGCCGCCTCCATCATGCGGGAAACGTACCCCGCGCGTGATGGGCATAGTGACCTTTTTTAGGCTGCTCCCTATCCGATTTGCCTAAAATCGGATAGCTTATGTTCTCATGGGGCCTCTAGATGAGCGATTGATGGGCATATGGATAACTTCGATCTGAAGCTGTTGCACGAGATTCAGCGCGACGGTCGCGTCGCCGTCGTCGAACTGGCCGATCGCATCGGGCTTTCGAAGACCCCGTGCCAGAAGCGGCTGCGCCGTCTGGAGCAGAACGGGGTCATCCGCGGCTATCGCGCGGAGATCGACCCCGCGAAAATCGATTGCGGCTACCTTGTGTTCGTCCAGGTCAAGCTGGAAAGCACGACCACCGGCCAGTTGGAGCGGTTCAACAAGATGGTCAAGGCCGTGCCCGAAATCATGTCGTGTCACATGCTCTCGGGCGGATACGACTACTTGCTTAAAGTCCGTACAAAGAATATGACGACATACCGCGCCTTGCTGGGGGACGTCATCGCGCAGCTGCCCGGCGTGTCGCAAACATCGACGTTTCCCGTGATGGAAGAGGTCAAGGATTCCCACGAACTCAGCATACTGCCCGAATAACGCCGCCGGCCGCCTTTGATGAAGATGCATGGACCATGATGACGCTTGACGCCCACCATTTCGACGTTCCCTGGGTGATCGAGTCCAAGTTCGAGCCAAACCGGCCGCGGCTGGATCTGGTGCGTCGCGACCGGCTGCTGGCGCAGATGCGCGACGCGGCGGAGAAGAAACTGGCGCTGATCATCGCGCCCGCCGGCTATGGGAAGTCGTCCCTGCTGGGGCAATGGGCGATGGAGGCCGAAGAGCGCGGCGTTCAATATGGCTGGCTGACCCTGGAAAGCGCCGAGGCCGACGAAAAACAGTTTCTCGCCTATCTCGTCCTCCTGCTGGCGCGGGTCGGATTGCGCCTGGAGGGACTGGAAACCGGCGCGCGCGACGGTTTCGCGGACGCGCCGGTCGCTGCGGTCCTGTCGAAGCTGATCCGCGTTCTGAACGAAAACAATCGCAAGATTATCCTGATCCTCGAAGACTATCACAATGCGGAGTGCGAAGCGGTCAACCGGATCGTCAAACGGTTGATCCGGGATACGCTCGCGGATTTCACGATCTTTATCGACAGCCGGCGTCAGCCGAATATCGACGCTTTTTCCCTGATCGCATCGGGCGACGCGATTGAAATCGGCGCGGCTCAACTCCGCTTGACGCGCGAGGAAACGCTACAGGTTCTGAGCGGGGTGATCGACGAGCGCGGCGGCGCCGACATCTATGAACAGACCGAAGGCTGGCCCGTCGCCGTGCAATTGGCGCTGGTTCAAAAGCGGGTACAGCCGTCGGAGCCGATGTTGACCGGCGTCGACGGCGGGCTTGTCGCCTCTTATCTGACGGAGCAGATCCTGTCGACGCTGGGGCCGGAGGCGCAGGAATTCCTGCTGGCGGTCGCGTTTCTGGATCGCTTCAATCCGGAACTGACCAACCACGTTCTTGATACGGAGGGCGCCTGGACGCGAATTGACGCGCTTTCCTCCTTCGCTGCGCTCATCGTTCCCCTTGACGTGTCGCGGCGCTGGTACAGGCTGCATCATTTGCTTGCGGAATATCTCCGGGAGGTGCAAATCCGCCGTAATCAGGCGTGGGCGAACGCGATCCAGTTGCGCGCGAGCGCCTGGTATTACGACAAGAAACAGGTTGTTGACGCCGTGCGCTACGCGGCGCGCGCGGGCGATTACGTGCAGTGCGAACGATTGATCCTCGCCGCCGGCGGATGGAAAATCATTCTCAATGACGGCATCGGCGTGTTGCGCAACGCCTTGCGGCTGTTGCCGGATGACGTGATCGGCGCCAGCGCGCGGCTGTTGATCGCGCGCGCCTATCTGCATTGCAAATATGGCGAGATTCCCGAAGCCCGGGCGGTCTTGGACGCTGCGGCGCAGGTTCCGTGCGAAGGTGACCGGGCGTTGCGGGACAAGGACCGCCTGGTCGTCGAATCCATGATCAATCTCTACGAAGACAGAATGGCGTGGACCGACGATCATTGCCGCATCCGGGCGCGCTACGATTCCGAAGGCGATCTCGATGCGCTGGAGCGGGGCACCATCCGCTGCGAGGAAGTGCTGATCAGCCTGGCGCGCGGCGACTTCGACACGGCCCAGGCGAAGGTGCGCGACGCTTTCGCGTTGATGCGCCAGAGCGGGTCTGTCCTGGGACTGAATTACTGTTACATTCACGCCGCTCATATCGCTTTCCATCGCGGGGATTTCGCCGCCGCGGCGGCGAACATCGACCGGGCGAGCAAGATGGCGGGAGAGAATTTCGGTTCCGACAGCGGGCTCACAGTGATCGCCTCGGTGCTTGAAATGTCGTTGAAGACATGGCGCGGCGCGTGCGGTCCCGAGGATCTGGAGCCCTTCAAGGAGGCTCTGTTTCACACCGTGGACAATGACGGATGGACCGATCTTTATATCACGGGGCTTGTCTCCATCATCATGTTGTCGCGGCAATGCGCCGATCGCCAGACAGCGGTTGACGTCATCGGGAAACTCGGCGTTTTCGCCGAACAGCGCAATCTGGTGCGGTTGAAACGGTTCGTTGACGTGACGGCGCGGTCTCTGGCCCCGCCTGTCGGTGGCGCCCGCGCCGATGGTCCGTCTCCGTATGACTTTGCGGTCGAGTATGACGAGACGGCGTCGCCGCGCGACTGGCAGGCGTTTCTGCTGGCCGCGGGATCGGCGGACATCCGCGAAGCCGACGACCGCGAGTCCGCGGACATGGATATCGGCGACCGGGAGACCGGCGGCGGGAAAGAGGACCCGCGTTCGGCGCTGTCTTCGGCGATCGATTTCGCAGGCCGGCTCGGCGCCGGGCCGTGGCTTGTCGCGACGCGGCTGGAAAAGGCGGCGGCGCATCTGGACGCCAAGGAATCGGAAGAGGCCAAAGCCGCGCTTGCGGATGCGCTGAAGACGGCGACGGCGCTGGGCGCTGTCGGCCCGTTCCTGGCGGAGCGCCGCATCCTGCGGCTGCTGAACGAGGTGCGGTCCGGCCTGCGCCATGACGAAAACGAGCTGATCACGCTTCAGTTCGTTGACGGAATACTGGAGCGCGCGAAAGCGCTCAATCCCCTCAAGGACTCCGGTATTCTAAGCGACCGCGAGTTCGAGGTCCTGGCGAGGCTCGCCGACGGCCTGTCCAATAAGGAAATCGCCCGTTCCCTGGAGTTGACCGAGAACACGGTCAAGTTTCACCTCAAAAGCCTGTTCTCCAAGTTATCCGTAAGCAAACGGGTTCAGGCGGTGACGGAAGCCCGCCGCCGCGGCCTTATTGACTAGCGCGTCGCCGATGGGCCATGTCTGGCCTTCGACGACAAAGGGAGGCTGGCGATGAGGGCTGTTTTCGATACGCAGTGCGGCGGGTTTGAAGTGGAGCTGGCGCTTGACAAGGCGCCGGCGACGGCGGGATATTTTCGCGACATCATTCGGGCGGGGGCGTTTGACGGCGCGGCGTTTTTTCGCATCGTGGCCGAGGACAACGCATCGCTGCGCGCGGATAATCCCATCGAGGTCGTGCAGGGCGGACTTACCGAGGGCGATCCCCAGCCGGCGCCGCCGGTCCGTCATGAGCCCACATCGGAGACCGGCCTGCGTCACGAGCGGTGGACGGTCTCCACGGCGCGCAACGGGCCGGGCGAGACCTATGGCAGCTTTTTCATCTGCATGCGCGACGAACCGGCCCTTGATTTCGGGGGTGCGCGCCATCCGGACGGGCTCGGCTTCGCCGCCTTTGGCCGCGTGGTCAGCGGCTTTGACGCCGTCGAGGCGCTTTTTCGCCGCCGCGAAGCGGAAGAGTTCTTGAAAAACAAAGTGCTGATCAATAGTTGTTGGCTGACGGAGAACCCCTAGCGCCCGTCCCCCATGGCGCCGCCATTCCCTACCCGAACGGGTAGTGTGTCTTTTCGGCCTTACCCGAATTAATCGCCTGCTCACCCATATTTGCGTTTGCGCGATGACGCCGCAGGCTGACACATTACTGAGATATTGTTGACTAATGGGAGGGGTTCCATGACAGGCACTCGAAAAACTCTATTCGCGGCGTTAATGGGCGGCGTCTCATTATCGTCGATTCAGGTTGCGCCTGTTTACGCGCAGGATAACGTCGCGGATGAGGGGCGCGATGAAATTATCGTTATCGGCCGCGGCCGCGAGGAAAGCATTCAGGATATTCCGATCTCGGAAACCGTGTTCACGGCCGAGACGATCCGCGATGCGCGTATCGATCAGGTTGATGACTTTTTCGCCCTGACGCCCGGCGTGACGTTTGCAAACGCCCAGGACACGGGCACGAACTTCATCACCATCCGGGGCATATCGCAGGTTCGCAACGGCGAAGCGCCGGTGGCCGTCGTGATTGACGATGTATTGCAGATCAATTCGCGTTCCTTCGATCAGCCGCTGTTCGATGTCGACAGCATCGAGGTTCTGAGGGGGCCGCAAGGCGCGCTTTACGGGCGCAACGCGACCGGCGGCGCGATCATCATCAACACGGCGATGCCCACGGACGAAGTCGAGGGATACGGGCAGGTCAGCTACGGCCGCGGCCAGGATGTGCAGGTCGAGGGGTCTATCTCCGGACCGATCGTGCCCGGCCGGCTTCTCGGCCGAATTTCGGCGCGGTATTCCGATCGCGACGGCGTTCTTGAAAACGTCATCCTCGACGAAAAAGTCGACTACAGCGAGGATTTCTCCCTGCGCGGACATTTGCGCTTTATCGTCAGCGATGCAATTACGGCGGACCTCCGCGGTTCGCTGGTCCAGACCGAGGGCGGCTCGCTGAACTACTCCTACCAGCCGGCGGTCGTCGACAAGTCCACCGGCCTGCCGACTGCGTTCGACTTCACCATCGCCGACGCCGACCTTGTGGAGCGCGAATTTACGGCCAACAACCTGGGCATTGACGAACGCGACGCCGAGCAGATCTCTTTGCGTATCAACGCCGATCTCGGCTTCGCCACCCTGCGCAGCGTGACGGCGTATGATCACATCGAGCAGACGACCGCGAGCGATCAGTTTCCGTACACGGCGGCGAGCACGATTACGCCGGCGCCGCCGTTTCCGCTGGGCGACGGCATCCAGTCGCAGCATATCGAAGTGGAAGCCTTCAGTCAGGAAATCCGGCTGACGTCTCCCGACGATCAGCGCCTGCGGTGGATGATCGGCGGCTATTATGTGTCGACGGACCGTTTCATCAACTCGTCGATCTATAACGACCTTGAAAACGGCTTGCCGACGGTGTCGCGCCGCACGCCGGTGTTCGATCCGCTTGCGCCGCAAACGAGCTTCATCGCCGACGACAACAACAACGACGCCTGGGCGGTTTTCTTCAACGCCGCTTATGACGTGACCGACAGGCTGGAAGTGGCCTTCGCCGGCCGGTATGACCGCGACGAGCGCGAGCAGCAGGTCTCGCCCCAGCAGGGCAATTATGTCGACGGCGTATTCGTCTCGCCCACAGGGGCGCCCGGCTCGCTGAACACGGCAGAATTCGATCTCTTCCAGCCGAAGGTGACCGTTCGTTACGCGGCGCTGGACGATCTCAACCTCTACGCCTCCTGGGGCAAGGGCTTCCGCTCCGGCCAGTTCAACCAGAACGGCGTCGGCGCCGTCGCCGCCGGGGCCGGCGTTGAGGGCGTTTCCGACCTCTTGCCGCAGGAAGAGACGTCCACCTACGAACTCGGCTTCAAATCGACCCTGATGGACGGCGTCACGCTGAACGCCTCCGGCTACCGCACCAACGTGGAGAACGCGCCTTACTTCGTGTTTATCGGCGCGGTCAGCGCGCAGGTGCTCGTTCCCATCGACGAAATCGAAATCTGGGGCGGCGAGATCGAGCTTGCCGCGAATCTTTACGAGGGTCTCGATTTCTACGCCGGCTTCGGCCTCGCCGACAGCGAAATCGATGCGTATACGGTCAATCCGGACGCCATTGGCAACCGGGCGCCGTATGTGGCGAAAACGACCTTTAACACGGGCCTTCAGTATCGCACGCCAATCACCAACGTTCTTGGCGTGTTCGGCCGGGTCGATTACGAGCGGCGGGGCGAACAGTTCTGGGACCCGGAGAATACGACCGCGCGTTCGGCGCTTAACCTCGTCAACGCGCGCGCCGGCTTCGAAGCGAATGACGGCCAGTGGGCGCTGACGGCGTCGGTCGAAAACCTGACCGACGAGGAATACAACTCCGAATGGGTGCTCGGCGGCTTCGCCCATGCGGGCGTGCCGCGCCTGTGGCGCATCGACCTGCGGGTCAACTTCTAGAATCCCTCCCGCGCCCCGCCTCCGGGTGAGGCGGGGCGCGTTTTCAGGGAACGACATATAACCACGAACGCAGGAAACGATAATGCGTGTTGCCACCGACGTTGGAGGAACCTTTACGGATCTGGTGTGTATTGACGGCGGCGGTATCCGCATTACCAAAGCCGATACGACGCCTCCGGATTTTGAACAGGGCGTTCTGAATGCGGTCGAAAAGGGCGGGATCGATCCTGCGGCCATCGACGATTTCGTTCACGGCACCACGGTCGTCATCAATGCGCTGTTGTCGCGCCGCGGCGCGACAACGGGATTGATCACGACCCGCGGCTTTCGCGACGTATTGGAGATCGCGCGGGGCAATCGTCCCGATCTCTTCAATCTTGCGTTCGAGAAGCCCGCGCCGTTCGTGCCGCGCTATCTGCGATGCGAGATTACGGAGCGCATGGATTATCTCGGGCGCGTCGTCGAGCCGGTTGCGCTCGATGAAATCGCGGCGATTGTCGATATGTACAAATCCGAGGGCGTAGAGTCGGTCGCCGTTGCGTGCCTGCACGCCTATATCAATCCGGCGCACGAAAAAGCCATCGAAGAGGAAATCAGCAGGCTGTGGCCGGAGGTGTCTGTTATCGCCTCGCACAAGGTTTGCGGCGAATGGCGCGAATACGAGCGGACCAGCACGGCGGTTCTCTCCGCATACGTTCATCCGTTGGCGAAAGGGTATCTCGCTTCGCTCGACGAGAAGATGAGCGCGCGCGGACTGGCGAAGAAGCCGCTCATCATGCGTTCGAACGGCGGCGTCGCCACCGTGGAGGGCGCGCGCAATGATCCCATCTCCATGGTCGAATCCGGTCCGGCAAGCGGCGTCCTCGGCGCCGCGGCGCTGGGCCGGCAGATCGGGCAGCCGAATCTCATCGCCCTCGATATCGGCGGGACGACCGCGAAAACCGCGCTCATCGAAGACGGCGAGGCCAGGATTACGACCGCTTACAAAATCGAATGGGACCGGACCAATCCCGGCTATCCTATCCGCACGCCGGTGGTCGACCTCGTGGAGATCGGCAATGGCGGCGGCTCGATCGCCTGGATAGACGATGGCGGCCGCCTGCATGTGGGGCCGCAGAGCGCGGGCTCGCAGCCCGGACCCGCCGCTTACGGCCGAGGCGGCCGGAACATTACAACCACTGACGCCAACCTCGTTCTTGGACGGATCAATCCGGACCTTTTCCTTGGCGGCGCGCAGCAACCGGACTGGGACAACGTCAATCGCGCTTTCGCGCCGTTGCAGGAGCGGCTGGGCGAGAGCAGGGAAGCCATCGCGCGCGGCGTGATCCGGCTCGCGAACGCCAATATGGTCAACGCCCTGAAGCTCGTCTCCCTGAACCGGGGCTACGATCCGCGCGATTTCGCCCTGATCGCCTTCGGCGGCGGCGGCGGCATGCATGCGGTCGCGCTTGCAGAAGAGCTGATGACGCCTAAGGTCATCGTTCCCGTGAACTCCTCCGTGTTCTCCGCATGGGGAATGCTGATGTGCGACCTGCGGCGGGATTTTCTGAAAACGAACGTCAAAACGCTGAATGCGGACGAAGCCGGCGATATCGAAAGCGCCTATCGCGCGCTGGAAAAAGAAGCGGTGAAAACCAGTCTCGCCGAAGGCATCCCCGAACAGGCCATGCGCATCGAGCGCTACGCCGACATGCGTTACGCCGGTCAGGAACATACGGTCAAAATCGCGATGCCGGAAACGTCCTTCGACGCCGCCGCCGTCGAGCGCAGCGCATCCGTTTTCCATGATGCGCACGAACGGGAATACACCTTCCGTCTCGATACGCCGATCGAGCTGGTCAATCTGCATGTGGTCGTCTTTGCGGACATCGACAAGAAACCGCTTCCAGAACGCGCTGTTACAGGCAAGGGCGTCGACGATATCACAAAGGGCCGGCGGCGCGTCGATTTCGACGAAGCAGGCGTTCACGATGCGGATATTTACGACCTTGGAGCCTTCGAGCCCGGCATGATCGTATCCGGTCCCGCCGTTCTGGAGGACCCGACCGCGACGCTAGTCGTTTCCCCCGGCAAGCGTGCGGAAATGGACGCCTATGGCAACATTCACATTGAGATGAGGACGACATGATCGAGCACAAGTCCGATCCGTTCAGCCAGGAAATTATCAAGAACGCGCTGGTCGCCATCGGCGATGAAATGTTCGAGGCGATGGCGCGGTCGAGCATGAGCCCGATTATCTACGAGGTGCTGGATTATTCCGTAGGGCTGACGAACAAGGCCGGCGACTTGATCGCCCAGGGCAACGGGACGACCGTTTTCCTCGGCATGATTGATGCGCTGGTCAAACAGATCATCGAAAAATTCGGGCCGTCCGGAAGCATCAAGCCCGGGGACGTCTTCATCAGCAACGATCCCTATTTCGGAACGCACCTGTCCGACATGGCCCTCGCCAAGCCTATTTTCTTTGAAGAGGCGCTTGTCGGCTTCGCGGTCAACAAGGCGCACTGGATCGATGTCGGCGGCATGACGCCCGGCAGCTTTACGCCGTCATCGACCGAGATTTACCAGGAAGGGCTTCAGATCCCGACCATGAAGGTGATCGACGAGGGCGTTGTGTTGCAACCGGTGCTGGACCTGATCGCGGCGAATATCCGCCTGCCGAAGGAATCGCTGGGGGACTTCTGGGCCGGGGTCGCGGCCAATAATGTCGGCGCGGAACGACTCGTCAGGCTTTACGAAAAATACGGCGTCGAGGCCATGAACGCGGCCATGTCCGGCCTCCTGGACTATGGCGAGGAAATGATCGCGGCGGAGCTGAAGAAACTGCCGAAGGGCGTTTACGAAGCTGAGGACTGGATCGACGACGACGGTCACGGCGACAAGCCGCTGCGCGTCTGCGCGCGCATCGAAGTCACCGAAGACAGGTTCAGGGTCGACTTCACCGGCTCCGCGCCGCAGGCGCTGGGGCCGATCAATCACGGGCGAACGGCGCTGGTGGCCGCGGTGCGCACGATTTTCAAGGCGCTGACCAATCCGCAGATCCCTTCGAATGGCGGTTGTTTCCGCGCGCTTGAAGTGATCTGCCCGGAAAAAACGGTGTTTACCGCGGAACGCCCGGCGCCGGTCTCGACTTACTGGGAAACCATGCTTTACGCGGAGGATCTGATCTGGAAAGCGCTTGCCGAGCATCTGCCAGACCGCCTCACCGCAGGGCATGTTCTTTCCGTATGCGCTTTTATTCTGTCGGCGAAGCATCCAGAAACCCAGGAGGATGTCATCCTGGTGCAGCCGCTCGTGGGCGGTTGGGGCGCCATGAAAGAGCGCGACGGCCTGAACGGCCAGTTTTCCGTCGCCGACGGCGAAACCTACAACATTCCCGTTGAAATACAGGAAGCGCGTTACGGCGTGCGCGTCAAACAGTACGCATTGCACAACGAAGACGGCGGCGAAGGCCGCCAGCGCGGCGGCAAGGGCGTTTATCTCGATTACGAGGTATTGTGCGACGAGGCGCATTTCAGCGGCAGTTTCGGCCGTTGCAAGTTTCCGCCCTGGGGCGCGGCCGGCGGCGCCAAAGGCTCTCCGAACTATGTTGAACTGTTCCGCGCCGATGCGGCGGGCGGGAACCGCGAGGTGTACGGAAAGCCGTCGCAGGTCAGGATGAAAAAAGGCGACATTGTTCGATGCGTCACGGCCACCGGCGGCGGATGGGGCGACCCCCTGGAGCGTTCCGAGGAGGCGCTGAGAGACGATCTCAAGAACGGTTATGTAACGCCGGCGCAGGCGGCGCGGTTTTACCGACAGACTGCGGCGGCGGAGTAAGCGTTGACGTACAATGTGTACTGAGCAATTCGCATCGGTAGAAAAGGAACGATTGACATGTGGAGAATAACGATGGCGGCCGGCGCCGTTTCCGCGCTTTTCGGAACGGCGATCGCCGGCCCGGTCGCTGATAAATGCGCCGAGGCCATGGCGTCGATCGGGGCGGCGAATATCGAAGAAGGCTGCGCCTGTTTCGAGACAGAGATCGAAGGTTCGTTAGCAGAGGAGTATCTCGCGCTCGATCTCGATAACTGGAGCGGCGACGCCTCAGACGCGCTGAAAGAGGCGGCGGCCGCATGCTTCCCTGACGACAACACGAACGAATAGGAACAGGACGAGTTTATGCCAAGGATTCGCGCCGCGTCGGATGTCGGTGGAACATTTACCGACCTTGTCTATTTTGAGGTCGACGCCGAAACCGGCGAGGTGCGGTCTGTCGAAACCGAGAAAGCCCACACCACGCCGCCGAATTTCGAGAAGGGCGTGGCGGACGCGTTCGACAAGGCCGGCGTCGCCTTGAGCGACGTTGATTTTTTCGCCCACGGCACGACGGTCGTGATCAACGCGCTGACGGAGCGAAAGGGCGTCAAAACCGGCCTCATGACGACCCGGGGCTTTCGCGATATCCTTGAAATCGCCCGCGGCAACAGGCCAGATTTTTTCAATCTGCGCTACAGGAAACCAGCGCCGTTCGTGCCGCGGTATCTGCGCCTGGAAGTATCCGAACGGATGAATTACAAGGGCGAGGTGCTGCACCCCCTTGAGGCGGCGGATGTCGATCCCATCACGGATTTTTTCAGGGAAGAGGGCGTTGAAGCCATCGCTGTCTGTCTTCTGCATTCATACGCCAACCCGGCTCATGAAATCGCCGTCGTCGATCGCATCAAGGCGCGTTGGCCGGAGGTATCCGTCGTGGCTTCCCACGAAATTTCCCGGGAATGGCGCGAATATGAACGCGCCAATACGGCGGCGCTGTGCGCCTATGTTCAGCCGACGACGCAAACCTATCTCAGCAAAATGGAAGACCGGCTTCGGCAAGGGGCGTTTGACGGGTCTTTTTACGTCATGCAGTCGAACGGCGGTATCGACACCGTCACGGCGACGCGGCGCACGCCGATTTCGATCGTCGAATCCGGTCCGGCCAGCGGGGTTCTCGGCGCGGCGGCGCTCGGCAAAGCGCTCGGCCTAGACAACATCATCGCCTTCGACATCGGCGGAACGACGGCGAAATGCTCGCTGGTCGAAAACGGGAAGGTCGCCATCACGAGCCAGTATATGATTGAGCGCTCGACCAAGTCGGCGGGCTATCCGATCATGACTCCGGTCGTCGATATCGTCGAAATCGGTAATGGCGGCGGTTCCATCGGCTGGGTCGACGAGCACGGAAAGATGCATGTCGGTCCGCAAAGCGCCGGCGCGCTGCCGGGTCCGGTGGCGTATGGCAAGGGCGGTGCGGCGCCGACTACGACCGACGCCAACCTGATGCTGAAAAGGATTAATCCGGAGTATTTCATTGGCGGAGAGATAAAAGCGGACATGGCCGCGGTGAATGCGGCCTTCGCGACGCTTGGCGCCAAGCTCGGCCTGTCGCCGGAAGACGCCGCGCGGGGCGTTGTCCGCATCGCCAATAACAATATGACCAACGCTTTGAAGTTGGTGTCGATCAACCGGGGCCATGACCCGCGCGATTTCACGATGATCGCCTTTGGCGGCGGCGGCGCCATGCATGCGACGGCTCTCGCGGCGGAGTTGAAAATCCCGAAAGTCGTCATTCCCGCGCATTCAGCGGTATTCTCCGCATGGGGCATGTTGATGTCGGATCTGCGCCGCGACTACATCCGCACACGGCCGACCGCCGTCGGTGCGGAGAGCGCGAAGCTTATCGGCGACACCTTTGCGGAAATGGAAGCGGAAGCCGTCGGCGCCTACAGGGCGGAGGGTATTGAACAGGACCGCGTGCGCCTAGAGAGAACCCTGTCGATGCGCTATGAGGGGCAGGAACACGCCGTCGCCGTGCCGATCAGACCGGGGCCCGTCGCCGGGAGCGACGTTGAACGGATCGTCGCCGATTTCAAGGATGCGTACGAGAAGGAATACACCTACCGCCTCGATAACGCGGTCGAGATCGTCAATTACGCCGTGGTCGCCTTCGCTGCTGTCGACCGGCCGAAACTTGCGCCGCTGTCGAATACAGGCGGCGCGGACGCGGCGCTGAAAGGCAGCCGGCGCGTCGATTTCGATCCGCACGGGGTATTCGACGCTGCGATTTACGACCGCGCAAAACTGGGCCGCGGGGCGACTTTCGCGGGCCCGGCCATCGTCGAAGAGGCCGGATCGACCACGGTCGTATTTCCCGACCAGCATGTTACGGTCGACGACTACGGCAATCTCCATATCGATTTGTAAGGGGCTGAATGATGTCGGCGGCAACGGAATATCTCACACCTGAACACGATCCGATCACCATTGAAATCATCCAGAGCTCGCTTTCAGCGATTACGGATGAAATGTTCGCCACGATGCGGCGCACGGCGATGAGCTCCATCATTTACGAGGTGCTGGACTTCGGCGTTGCGCTGTTCAACGCGAGGGGCGAACTGGCGAGTTCCGGTTCGGGCATTCCCGGCTTCATCGGCATGCTTGAGCCGGGGGTCAAGGCGATCATGGAGAAATTCGACGTCGGCGAAGAGGTGCGCGACGGCGATATCTTCATGCTGAATATTCCTCACAGGGGCGGCGTCAGCCATATCAACGACGTGGTAATGATCATGCCCGTCTTTGCCGGCGGGGAACTGATCGGGTGGCTGTCGAACAAGGCTCACTGGGTCGATATCGGCGGCGCTTTTCCCGGCGGGATCAGTCCGGACGCGACGGAAATCTACCAGGAGGGCTTGCAGCTTCCGGGCGTCAAGGTGATCGAAGGCGGCCGGGTGAACCAGGCGGTGCTCGACATTATCGTTACGAACTCGCGGGTGCCGGAAACCACGAAGGGCGATTTCTGGGCGGGCGTTGCGTCCATGCGCGCCGGCTGCAAGCGTTTTCTGGCGCTGGTCGACAAGTATGGCGCAGGCGCCGTTCGTTTTGCGATGGACGATTACATCGCGCTCGGAGAGAAGATCGCGCGCGGCGCCATGAAGGATTTGCCCAAGGGCGAGTTCGCGGCGGAGGAAACGCTCGAAGACGGGCGCAGGATCAAGGTCAAGATCACCATCACCGATGAGAAGTTCATCGTCGATCTTCGCGACAACCCGTCGCAAAGCAAGACGTCGTCCCTGAACGCATCGCGCGATTCGACGTTTGTCGACTGCCAGATGATTTTCAAGGCCGTCACCAGTCCCGAAACCTTCGGCAACGCCGGTTCGTTTCGCCCGATTGAAATGCTGGTCGACGACGGCTCGATGTTCGCAGCGGAATATCCGACGGCGATGGGCGTCTACTACGAAGTCGCGATGATCAGCTTCGACCTGTTGTGGAAGGCCCTGGCGCCGGCGATGCCGGATCGCCTTCCGGCGGGGCATTACGCCTCGATCTGCGGCACCTTCATGGGCGGGCCGCATCCGGAGACGGGACACAACCACGGCATTGTCGAGCCGCAGCTTGGCGGGTGGGGCGCGTCGCGCGACGGCGACGGCGTCAATGCTCTCTATACGGGGTTTCATGGCGACACGTTCAACGTGCCGGTCGAGATCACCGAACAGCGCAACGGGCTGATGGTCGACCGGCTCTGTCTCAACGACGCGCCGGGCGGCGAGGGCGCGTTCATCGGCGGCAGGGGCATCTGTCTCGATTATCGCATTATGGCCGAGGAGTGGTGGCTGACCATGGCCTATGTGCGCTCTGAGGTCGGCCCGTGGGGCCTGGAAGGCGGGAACGAAGGGTCTACGAATTATGTGGAGGTGGTCCGCGCCGGCGGCGAAACGACGCGATATTCCGCCTGCACCGCCGTACCGCTCGGTCCGGATGACGTGGTCAAGGTCTACACCGCCTCGGGCGGCGGATACGGCGCGCCCGAGGCGCGCCCGCGGGAAAGGATTTTGGAGGATATCAAAAACGGCTATATTTCCGCGCAAAGAGCCGCGGAAATCTATGGCGTCAAGGCCTGAGACGGCGGCGGTCACATACCAAGGGAGCAGGCGCTTTGGCGAGCATCACCGTAAAAAACGCGCGTATTCTGGACACTGAACGAGAAGACCCCGGCGACCCGTCGGACATTGTCGTCGCCGATGGCGAAATCAGGGAAATCATGCCCGCGGGACGGGCGAGCGCTGGCGACGCGGTCGATGCGGGCGGGCGATTTGTCATGCCGGGGCTGATTGACTGCCACGCGCACCCTTTTCTCGCCGACGTCAACCTCGCCCGGCTCAACGAAGTGCCGCTGACGCTGATGACGGCGCGCGCGGGCAATATCATGCGCGGCATGCTGATGCGCGGGTTCACCACGATCCGCGACGCGGCGGGGGGCGACTGGGGCATCAAGCAGGCGGTCGAGGAAGACGAGATCATCGGCCCACGCATGTTTATCGCCGGCCGCGCCCTGTCGCAGACTGGCGGCCATGGAGACAGCCGCCGGCGCACTGAAACCGCCGCGCCGTGCCGCTGCGCCGACGCGCTCGCCATCACCGGGGTCATCGCCGACGGTCATGACGAGGTGCGCAAGGCGGTACGGGAGGAACTGCGCCTCGGCGCCGACCAGATCAAGATTTTCGTATCGGGCGGCGTGTCCTCGCCCCACGATCCGCTGGAATGCAATCAGTACTCGGCGGAAGAAATCCGCGTCATCGTCGAGGAGGCGACGCGGCGCAACACCTACGTCATGGCCCACGCCTACGGCGCGGATGCAATCAAGGTCGCCCTCGAAGAAGGCGTGCGGTCGATCGAGCACGGCAACATGATCGACGACGAAGCGGCGCGGCTTGCCGCCGAAAAGGGCGCCTATGTGGTCCCGACCCTTGTGACCTACACCGTGCTTGAGGAAGAGGGACGCAAGCATGGCTGGAGCGAGGCGATGCTTGACAAGCTCGCCGTCGTGAAGTCGGCGGGACTGTCGAGCATCGAAATCTGCAAGCGAGCCGGTGTGAAGCTTGGTCTTGGAACGGATCTTCTAGGCGATACTTTCGGTCACCAGTCGAGGGAGTTTCTGATCCGCTCTGAAATCGAAACGCCGCGGGAAATCCTGCGCTCGGCGACGCGCGTCAATGCGGAGATCCTCAACCGCGCCGGCCGGCTCGGCGAGATCTCGGAGGGCGCGGTCGCCGACCTTCTGGTGCTGGACGGCAATCCGTTCGACGATCTCGGCGTCCTCCAGGATCAGGGCGCGCACGTGCCGCTGATCATGAAGGGCGGCGCCATCTACAAGAACCAGTTGCATTAGGACCGTTATATGGCGCGTGACATCGCCCCGGACACCGCCTCCGATGCTGCGGCCAACGCTGCGCCTGAGGCAAGCAGCTTCGATGGCGCAACGCCGGGCGCGGCGCGCGCCGCGGGGTACTGGTTCGAGGACATGCCCCTGACGCGGGCGCACTGGGCCGCCGGTTTCGTGCTTTTCTTCGCTTTTGTGATCGAGGCGTGGGAGATGATGATCATCATTCTCTCCGCGGGGAATATCGGTGCGTCATTTGGGGCCGACGCACAGATGATCGGTGCGCTGATTAGTGCGATCTTTCTTGGCATGATCCCCGGGTCCATTCTGTGGGGCAAACTGTCCAACGTCATCGGCCGCAAGAAAAGCCTGATGATCAGCATCGGCGGTTACGGCGTGTTCCCACTTCTGAGCGCCGCGGCGCCAAGCCTTGAAGTCTTGTGGTGGGTGCGGTTTTTCGCGGGCGTGGTCCTGTCGGGCGCGCTCGTGGTCACGTTTCCATTGTTCACGGAGTTGTTGCCGGTGAAATGGCGCGGTCGCGGCACGGTATTTCTTTCCGCCGGCTGGCCCGTCGGCACGCTGATGGCGGTCGCGGTGACGACCCTGTTCGCCGACGCCGGCTGGCGCTGGGTTCTCGGCGCGAGCGCGATCGTTTCCCTGTGGGCCGCGCCGATCTATCTGCTGGCGCCGGAATCCGCCTACTGGCTCGCCGCGCGCGGGCGAACGGACGACGCGCGCGGCGTGATCCGGCGCCTGTCCGGACGGAACATTCCCGCCGGCGGTCTTGCGACGGCGCAGGGCGAGGCGCACATGCCCTTCACGGGGATTTTCCAGGGGCCGATGCTGCGGGTCACCGTGCTCAACACCATCGTCAATTTCTGTTTCGCCTGGGGGTACTGGGGCATGACGTCGTGGCTGCCGTCGCTGCTCGCGCGCAAGGGGCTCAGCGCGCCGGAGGGACTTGGCTTCATCGCCCTGTCGGCCCTGTTCATGTTTCCGGGCTATCTGACGGCGAGCTTTCTCACCGGCGTATACGGAAGAAAAAAAGTGATGACGGCGTTCGTCGCCCTTGCCGCCGCCGCCGGGTTCGGATTCGCTTATTCGGATACGATGACCCAGCTTTATGCGTGGAACTTCATGTTGTCGTTCTTCAGCCTCGGCGCCTGGGGCGTCTGGAACACCTGGATGGGCGAAATCTACGACACCGCAAACCGGGCGGCGGGCTCGGCCTGGGGCGTCATGCTGCAGCGCGTGGCGAATACGATTGCGCCGGTCGCCATCGGCGCCATTCTCGTGGCGGGAAGCTTCACGACAACGGTTGCGTTTATCTCGCTTTTTCTGGCCGCCACGTTTGTCGCCGCGCTTTTCCTTCCGGAAACGGAGGGAAAACGGCTCGGTTGAGGGCGTGCGCCAACGCGCCCTCAGAGAAGACCGAGCGCCCCCAGCGCAAGGCGCGCGCCCAATCCCACCGTTACCGCAACCACGACGGCGCCCGCAAGATTGGCGGCGGGTCCGTTGGCGTGGCGGCCGAGAAGCGTCTTTCGGTTCATGGCGAATAACAGGAAGGCGGCGATCACCGGGAGCAGAAGACCGTTGGCGAACTGCGCCGTGACGATGATCGTCACCGGCCGGACGCCCGTCAGCGACAATCCGGCGCCGACGATAACGACGCTGAGGGCGACGGCGCGGAATGCGAACGACCGCGATCCGCCGCGGATGCGGAAAATTTCCGTCATCGCGTAGCCGGTGGCGAGCGGCGCCGTGATGGCGCTTGACAGGCCCGCGGCGAAAAAGCCGAGACCGAGCAGGTATTTCGACTGCGCGCCGAAGGCCGGTTCCAGCTGCGCCGCCATGTCGGCGGCGCTTGTTATGTCAAGACCGGCGGCGAACAGGCTGGCCGCCGCGGTGGAGACGATGAGCACGGCGATGACGCCGCCGAGGCCGACGGAGAGCGCCGTGTCCGCGCGCGCGGACTTCAGATCTTCCGCGCCCGTCCATTTCGCCTTCGCCGCCGAAGCGTGCAGGAACAGGTTATAGGGAACGACCGTGGTGCCGATGAGCGCAATCACCGTCATCAGGCCGTCTTGCGGGATCGCCGGCCTTGTAAGCCCCGTTGCAAGCGCGGCGAGGTCCGGGCGCACGATGACGGCGGTCGCCGCGAAGGCGGCGGCCATCACCATGACCAGCGCGATCAGGACGGCTTCAACCCGTTTGTAGCCGCCCGCCCACAAGAGCGATGCAGCGATCGCGGAGATAACTATCACAGAGATCCTGAACCCCGCGTCGGACTCGCCGATGACCGCCGCGACGCCGAGCGCGGCGCCGGATACGTTGCCCGCTTCGTATGCGGCGTTGCCCATGTAGAGCGCGACGCCGATCAGCGCGAACAGCGGCCGTTTCCAGAAAGAGGATTGCAGCGTCTCAGCCAGAACCTCGCCCAGCCCCTTCTGCGTGACGACGCCGAGACGGGCGGACATCTCCTGCAGGGCGACGGTGGCCAGCGTCGTAAACAGCAGCGCCCAGAGGAGCGCGTAGCCGAAACGCGCGCCCGCGAGGGTGCAGGCGGTGACGGTGCCCGGCCCGATGAACGCGGCGGCGACGAGCGCGCCGGGTCCCAGTTGACGAATCCTGTCCAGCACGGGCCTAACTTTCCTCCCCCTGACGATCACGGCGGCCGAGGCGCGTTTCCGTTTCGTTTGTCGCGCCCGATGCCGACTCGTCTTTCACGTTGCTCGCTGCCGTCGCCGCATCCGCCTCGACCGCGCCGTAGCCGCCGCCGGTGGGCGTTCGGATGTGGATGCGTTCGCCTGGCTTGACAGAAACATGCGCGCATCCCTCAAGCGTCTCGACCGTTCCGTCGGCGCGGTCGATCCAGTTTTTACCCGTTCGTCCCGGCTCGCCGCCCTTGAGGCCGAAAGGCGGAACCCGTCTGTGGTCTGAAAGAATGGAGCATTCCATCGCCTCTAGGAACCGCAGGCTGCGCGTGACGCCGTCGCCAGCGGTCCACCGGCCGCGTCCGCCGGAGTCGCGGTCGATGACAAAGCGCTCCAGAATAACCGGATAGCGCTGTTCCAGCACTTCCGGGTCGGTGAGCCGGGTGTTGGTCATATGCGTATGCACCGCCGCCGCGCCGTCGAAGCCGGGTCCTGCGGGCGCGCCGGAGCAGATGGTTTCGTAATACTGGTAACGCTCATTGCCGAATGTCAGGTTGTTCATGGTGCCCTGGCTTGAACCGAGCGCGCCGAGGGCGGCGAACAGGGCGTTCGTCACCGCCTGGCTCGTCTCGACATTGCCGGCGACGACGGCGGCGGGCGGGCGCGGATTGAGCATCGAGCCTTCGGGGAGGATAATGTCTAGCGGTTTCATGCAGCCGGCGTTGAGCGGGATGGCGTCGCCCACGAGACAGCGAAACACATAGAGCACCGCCGCATGGGCGATGGCGCCGGGCGCGTTGAAATTGTTCGGTCGCTGATCGCTTGTGCCCGTAAAGTCGACGGTCGCGGCGCGCCGCGCCTTGTCGATCCTGACGCTGACGGCAATCTGCGAGCCGTCATCGCGTTCGAGCGCAAAGTCTCCATCGTCGAGCGCGGCGATAACCCGCCTCACGGCCTCCTCGGCGCTGTCCTGGATATGGCCCATATAGGCGTGGACGGTCTCAAGGCCATGGCTGTCGACGAGTTTGCCGAGTTCCGCCGCGCCGGTCGCGTTCGCCGCGACCTGCGCCATCAGGTCGGCGATGTTCTGATCGACATTGCGCGCAGGGTAGGGGCCTGACCGGAACGCGGCCGTGATGCGCTCGGTCATGAAAACGCCGCCTTCGACCAGTTTCAGATTGTCGAGGACGACGCCTTCCTCCTCGATGGTCTTCGCCCGGGGCGACATGGAGCCGGGCGCGATCCCGCCGACATCTTCGTGGTGGGCGCGCGAGGCGACGTAGAAAAGAACGCGCTCGCCGGCGTCGTCGAAAACCGGCGAGACGACGGTAATGTCGGGCAGGTGCGAACCGCCATTATACGGATTGTTCTGGACGAACGCGTCGCCCGGATTGATCGCCTGGCCGCTGTTGATGATGACCTTGACGCTGGCGTCCATGGAGCCGAGATGGACGGGCACGTGCGGCGCGTTGGCGACGAGGTTGCCGTCCTGATCGAAAATGGCGCAGGAAAAATCCAGCCGTTCCTTGACGTTGACCGATTGCGAGGTGTTGCGCAGGACAATGCCCATTTGTTCCGCGATCGACATATAGAGATTGTTGAAAATCTCCAGCGTCACCGGATCGAACGCTGGTCCCGCGGCGCCCGACCGGCGCGCCGCATCCGCGTCCCGGCGTTCGAGAATGAGGTGGCCGTAAGCGTTGATGACGCCGGTCCAGCCCGGCTCGATTACGATTGTGCCCGTTTCTTCCCTGACGATCGCCGGGCCGGCCGTCTCGTGTCCGAAGCGCAGATCTTCCACCGCGAAAACCGGCGTTTCGAGCCATGCGCCCCTGGCGTAGATCTGCACGCTTGCAATCGGATCGGGGGCGCCGCCGCAGGGGCTTTGCGCCCGCTCTTCCGGCGCGCCGCCGCCGCCGCGGCTTTCCACAACCAGGGCGTCGAGCATGATCGCCTTGCCGGGGGCGGTGAAGCCGAACCGGCGGCGGTGATGATCCTCGAACGCCGCGCGCATGCCCGGCGCGTCCGCAACGGGAACCTTGATCGTCGTGTCCGTTCCCCTGTAGCGCATCAGCGCCGAGGCGGCGTGGACCACGGCGTCCGCCGCGACGCCCTGGCCGCGAAGGTCGGCGGCGTTCTGCGCCCTCATGGCGTCCAGGTCCGGCGCGTGCGCCTTCAGCAGGCTCTCGTCCAGCGCGTCGTCCACCATGCGCTGCCGCTCGGTTTCGATATCCGCGAGTCCGATGCCGTAGGCTGACAGGACGCCCGACAGGGGGTGCAGCAGGATTTTCGACATGCCGAGGCGTTGCGCCACGAGACAGGCGTGCTGCCCGCCGGCGCCGCCGAAACAGTTCAGCACGTAGTCCTTGACGTCGTAGCCGCGCGACACCGAGATTTTCTTGATCGCCTGGGCCATGTGCTCGACGGCGATGTCGAGAAAACCCTCCGCCACATCCTCCGCAGACCGACCGTCTCCGAGCGACCTGGCGATGTCGTCGAACGCGGCGCGCGCCGCCTCGCGGTCGAGCGGCAGGTCCTGGCCGGGGCCGAAGAGTTTCGGAAACATCTCGGGTTGCAGTTTCCCGAGGCAGACATTGATGTCGGTGACCGCCAGCTTGCCGCCGCGCCGGTAACAGACAGGGCCGGGGTCCGCGCCCGCCGAGGCCGGCCCGACGCGGAACCGGTCCCCTTCATAGGTCAGGAGCGACCCGCCGCCGGCGGCGACCGTGTGGATATACATCATCGGCGCGCGCATGCGCACGCCCGCCACTTGCGTTTCGTAGGTTTTTTCGAACGCGCCGGCGTAATGCGAAACGTCCGTCGACGTGCCTCCCATGTCGAAACCGATCACTTTGTCGAACCCGGCGCGCTTCGCGGTGTGGACGCAGCCGACGACGCCCCCCGCCGGACCGGACAGGATCGCGTCGCGTCCGCGAAAGCGGCCGGCGTCGGCGAGCCCGCCCGACGACTGCATGAACAGGAGCCGGCCGGGCGCGCCGTCATCGTCGAGCGCGCCGGCGATGCGGTCCACATAGCGTCGCAGAACCGGGGTGAGATAAGCGTCGACAATCG
This sequence comes from Parvularcula sp. BBD 1991-13, assembly GCA_001657385.1. Lineage (GTDB taxonomy): Bacteria > Pseudomonadota > Alphaproteobacteria > Caulobacterales > Parvularculaceae > Hyphococcus. The sequence continues at coordinate 30,371 of LYSZ01000015.1, forward strand.
TCGTCTCGCCGCGGGAAACGATTTTCGTCAGGGGGCTGACGTCATGGCTGGCGGAAATCTGCGTGTACCCGATGTCTTCCGCTAGGCGGGCGACCGCACGTTCGTGCGCCGGATGCTTGTGGCCGTGCATCAGGGCGATGGCGACGGCGCGATAGCCCCTGTCGTAAGCGGCTTGAAGCGCGGCGCGCGCCCCGTCGAGGTCGAGCGGCGTTTCGACATCGCCGTTCTCGCGCATCCGCTCCCGGATTTCGACGACGTCGCCGTAGAGGAGATCGGGCTTGACGACATGCAGCGCGAAGGTCTTCGGCCGCGCCTGATATCCGATCTCGATCACGTCGCGAAACCCGGTCGTGGTCGCCAGGACGACCGCGTCGCCGCGTTTCTCCAGAAGCGCATTGGTGGCGACGGTCGTGCCCATCTTCACGACGTCGATGGCGCCGGCCGGGATCGGCGTCTCCGGCGCGAGGCCGAGCGCCTGGCGAATGCCGTGCAGGGCGGCGTCGTCATAGGCTTGCGGATTGTCGGAGAGATATTTGCGCGTCAGGATCTCGCCGTCGGGAGAGCGGGCGATGACGTCGGTGAAGGTGCCGCCGCGATCAATCCAGAATTGCCATTTGGTCTGTGTTTCGCCGGCGTTTCTTGCCTTGTCGGCGGCGGTCTTCCTGTCGGCGGTGTGTGGGCCCATCGATGTTTCCGGCGGTTCGGCGACGCTTACCCAACGCCGTTTCGTCGGGTAAAGTGCGAAGGATATGCCGCACTGTCAACGTGCGGCGCGCGGCTTCAGCTTGGGCGCTGGCCGGTTTATGATCAGTCGGCGCCGGACAGGTGAAGGGGTGCAGGCGAAGGAGTGATGGCATGAATGTTAACAGGACCGCGGCGGCGCTTTTGCTCTCGAATAGCCTCGTCTGGTCGGCGGCGGACGGCGCGCTTGCCGGCGACGGCGCGTTTCGCGCCGGGCGGGTCATCGAGGCGTATGGTAAGATCGCCGAGATCGAGGGGCGGGACCCGATCCCGCAAGGCGCCGCGTTCCGCATCAGTTTCGACGTATCGCAAAAGGCCGATCCGGGCGTCGTCAACCGCGCGCTCGACAGCGGCGCACGGTTTCTCAACATGCACGACGCGGCCGGGGTGGCGCGGGACGACATGAGCCTTGCATTCGTCATCCACGGACGCGCCGTGTACGATGTTGTCGGCCAGGAGCGCTATGCCCAGGCGGTCGGCGGCGACAATGCGACGGCTGACCTCGTCGCCGCGCTTATCGAAAACGGCGTCGAGATCTATGTCTGCGGGCAGAGCGCCGCCTATTACGACGTCAAGACCAGCGATCTTCTTCCCGGGGTGCGCATGTCCCTGTCGGCGATGACCGCTCACGCCCTGTTGCAGCAGGACGGCTACACCCTCAACCCGTTCTAGCAATCCCATTGGAGGCTCTGCGCGCGGGCGGCGGCGCCGTTCTTATGCGCGTGTGATTTAGGCATGGTGTTGGCGCCCAGGAGAGCGAATCAACCGTCCCGAGTCTGATTTTTCTTTCAAAATCTTGCGAGAGTGAAATCATCCGTATACAAGGCATCGTTCCAACACTTCATTACGCTTGGGTGATTTTGTTCCCAAACATGGCGTATTCTGTATCACGTTTGTGCATGTTTGTCAGTGTTAGGATGAAAAAACTTAGCGATATTTTTCGGCCTGCAACTTGAATTGCTTTGAATGAAAGCAAGCATCGATGTGGTGGCATCGGGCCTCTTGCTTGTCTTGTGTCATCTGCATGCCGCCCAGGTGGCTGGCGTATGACGTTCGTGCATACGGGTGACGCCGGTGTTGGGGGGGGCGTAGGGGCGTCGATGCTTCATTGATATCTATTGAGAGATCGATTTAATTCTTTCCATCGCTTTTGGCCTTTGCCGCAAAGACTTTTCAATTGCTTCGAGCCATTTTGGTCCTGTGTCGATTGCGGTTTGATAGGCTTCCAGCAGTGCGTAAGGGCGATCTTCAGTAAGCACGTCGATCAGGATTTCAGCCTGCGCGAGGTCTTTTCGCGCTTTGGCCTCGGAGCCTTTCGCCCGCCTTTGAGCGACGATGAGTTTGTGAATCGCGTACCGTTCGGGTCTCGGTATCTGTACTAGGACGCCGCTGCGATATAGCCCGACAGCCGGTACCGGGTCGGCGATCAGGAAGTTCAGAAATGAGAGCGCCTGTGCATAAACGCCCAATGGTTCGAGCATAATGACGTCGCTTTCTTCACGCATGCGCGGCGCCAGAAAATCGAGCATGACGCCGCCGCCAGGCATAGCCCATCGGGTCGGTCTGTTTTTGCGATCAAGGCCGGGGGCGGGAGCTAACTTCAGATCATTGAACGTTTCGGCAAGCGATGGATCGACCTTGTCGTCTATGACCAGCTTCAGGTTTTCAAAGGAGGCGATATCGACGTCGCCGGTGACGGCGAGGGCTTCGCCAAGACGCACGCCAAGTTCCGCGCTGTAAGAACGGAATGCATGCGTACCGACAAGCGTGCCTCCAAGCCGAAAGGCGCCGACCTTCGCAAGGGCGTTCAGAACTTTCCCCGTCTCGCGATCAAGGGCCGGCAAGCCTGCGGCGCGAAGCTGCGCCACCATGCTGGCGCATCTTTTCTCGAAAGATTTCTGCTCTTCTATCCGCTCCCGCGCTTTTTCTATTTGGTCACGAAGTTCGGGTGAATCGCGTCCGATATACCGATCGACAACGCGGTCCCCGATGCGCTGGCGCGCATACCAGTAACTTCCTTTCGCTCCGAGGTCCCTGAGAATGGGCGCGCCGCCTAGAGCGCTAAGGGCGTGCATTTTGTGGGCCTCGAGGAGGTCCTGGTAGGTTGTCTGGACGGATAGGGGAAAAGTCTCCATTTGGTACCCCACGGCTCTTGGTTATGTAGTGTACATAAACCATGTACACTACATAAGCAAATTTTGTAGTGTAATTCTTGATAGTCAATTGAAAACAAATGCTTAGCGTGAAGGAACATGAATGGCGGTAGAAATAGGCGACTTTTCAGCCGTTTGGCTGACGAGAGAATTAATTAACTTATTGAATTTGAATAGATAACTCTTTTGGCGGGAGGTAAATGGCCGGTCTTGATTCATCCTTGATCAGTTTTTCAAGGCGGATGCGGGGTCCGGCAGAGCCCATGTCTTTAATAGGCTTTTCCAGCGGCACGCCGTCACCGCCGCCGTTCTTGGAGGCACGGAATGTCCACTGTCCATGGATATTGTTGAAAAACGCCGGGTCAAAGCGGCCGAACTCTGATTCACTCATCTTTGTGCTGGTCGAGGAGATGCGCGATGATGGGTCGGTT
>LYSZ01000016.1 GCA_001657385.1 Parvularcula sp. BBD 1991-13
CCCCTTGACCCCCAGTCAAGTGCGCTACCAGGCTGCGCTACGCTCCGACCCGGCGGCGAAAGGGCGATGCGCCTTTCCCCGCGAAGGCGCGGACTATAGGCGCGGCGCCCGCACGCCGCAATGGGCGCCGGAGCGCATTTTCGCGTTTCCCGTCGGCGTTTTCTCCTGGCCTTTTCTGTAGGCGGTCGCCGGTCGCGTATTTGGCGGCGGACCGCCGCCCCCGGCGATCATTCCGTGGCGGCGCCGGTTGGACTGTCCGCCGGTCCGGCGCCGGCATCGGTCGCCTCCGCGTCGATCGCATCGAGGGCGAGCGTCGCCTCGTCGAGCGCTTCCTGCACTCTTTCGAGACGGGCGAGCAGCGCGGTCAGCACCCGGCGCACCTGGGGCGACATGTCCGCGGCGTCAAGCGCCCGGGCGTCATGCCCGTCGCCGGCGCCGTTGGCCCGCCCGTCCGCTGCGCTGTCCGCCGCACCGTCCGGCCGCGGAACGTCGCCGCCGTCTTCGTCGAACACCGGGCGCACGTCCACCGGCGCCCCCGCCGCCGCGCGTCGTCCGAGTTCGGAGACGTATTTGACGCCTTCGTCCTTGAAGATCTTCTGCACCCCCTTGGTGGTGTAGCGCTGATCGTAGAGGAGCACGCGAATGCCCCTGAGCAGGTCGATGTCGAGGGGCCGGTAATAGCGCCGCCCGCCAGCCCGGCGCATGGGGCGGACCTGCCCGAAGACGTCTTCCCAGTGGCGCAGGACATGTTGCGGGACGTCGAGTTCCTTTGCGGCTTCGGAGATCGTTCGAAAGGCTTCGGCGGATTTGGCCACGTGCGGTTGTCCAGGTTGTCGGCGTCTGCAATCGTCAGCGCCCGGTTGATCGGCGCCCGGCTCGAAGGCGCCTGGTTTTCATGCGCCCGGTTTCATGCGCCCCTTATCGCAGGGCCCGTTATTGCAGGGCCGCTGGTCGCCGGAGCGACAATAAGCGGGCCGGAACGCGGCGCGAAAACAGGGAGCCGCATTTTCACACGCCGCCGTTGCGCACGCTGCTCCATAGGCGACGATTGCGCCCAGGGCGCGGCGGGAATAAGGCGCCGCCCGCGGCGGGGCGACGCTGCGTCTGCGCCGCGCCCGGTTTCATCAGACCCACAAAAATCCGTTTACCTCCAAAAACCGCGCCGGCGCCCTCACGCACCGGGCCGGCGCGGGAACAATTTACTCGGCGGCGTCCGGACGGCGATGGCCGTCATTGATGTGGTCTTTCAGCACGTGAGAGGCGCGAAACGTGACCACCCGCCGAGGTTCGATCGGCACTTCCTCGCCCGTCTTCGGGTTGCGCCCCATACGGAGCTTCTTGTCCCGGACGGAAAAAGTGCCGAACGATGAGATCTTGACGGTTTCGCCGCGCTCCAGGGAAGACGAAATTTCCTCCAGGATGCGTTCGACAAAAACCGCCGATTCGTTGCGCGATACGCCGAGGGCGCGATAAACCGCCTCGGTGAGATCGGCGCGCGTTACCGTGTTTCCGGACATGCGGACTACCTCGATGCTCTCCCCTATCAGGCGATAATGTTAAGCTTAAACAAGCGTTTGGGTCAATAAGCCATTGAATTCCATTGCCTGTTTTTTAGCTCGCCGTCAGGCCCGCATCAGCGCCGCGCCCCAGGTGAGGCCGCCGCCCATCCCCTCGAACAGCACCATGTCGCCCTCGCGGATGCGCCCGTCCTCGACGCCGGCGCAATAAGCGAGCGGGATCGAGGCCGCGGACGTATTGCCGTGGCTGGCGATTGTGGAAATCACCTGTTCCGTTCTGAGACCCAGCTTGCGCACAACCCCTTGAATGATACGCTGATTGGCCTGGTGAGGCACGAACCAGTCGATATCGTCCATGGCCATCCCCGCTTTTTCCACAACGGTTTCCATGGCCTGGGAAATGCGCGTCACCGCCTCGCGAAAGACCTTGTTGCCCTGCATGCGCAGATGGCCGGTGGTCTGGGTCGCCGACACGCCGCCGTCGACATAAAGCAGGTCCACCATGGAGCCGTCGCATCGCAGCTCGCTGCCGAGCACCCCGCGCCCCGCCGCTGCGCGCTCCTCCACCGCTTCAAGGACGAACGCCCCGGCCCCGTCGCCGAACAGAACGCAGGTCGTCCGGTCGGTCCAGTCGAGGATGCGCGAGAACGTCTCCGCGCCGATGACGAGAGCGCGGCTGTGCTGGCCGGACGCGAGGAATTTCTCGGCCGTCGCGAGCGCGTAGACAAAGCCCGTGCAGACCGCCTGAATGTCGAACGCCGCGCCCTGTCGAACGCCGAGTTTGCCCTGCACGATCGCCGCCGTGGAGGGAAAGGTCAGGTCCGGCGTCGCCGTGGCGACGATGATCAGATCGATGTCGCCGGCGCCCATCCCCGCCGCGGTCAGCGCCGCCCGCGCCGCCTCGACGGCGAGATCGGAGGTCCTTTCTCCATCCGCGGCCACATGGCGCTCGCGAATGCCGGTCCGCTCGCTGATCCATGCGTCGCTGGTGTCGACCATTTTCGCGAGATCGTCATTACTCAGCGTTTTCTCGGGCAGATATGCGCCGCATCCTCTGAGTACCGCTTTTTTGAGGCTCATTCCGCCGCCGCCGTGACTGAAGGGGTTGCGCCGCCGTCGCCGGCGGCCATTGTCTCGCGCCGCCGCATCACCGCGCGGACGGTCTCGGCGACCTCGTCCGTGAAGGGACGACGCGCAAGGCTGGCGGCCATTTCGACCGCGCTCGCAACGCCGCGCGCATCCGCGCCGCCATGACTCTTGACCACGATGCCGTTCAGGCCGAGGAACACGCCGCCATTGACCGAGGACGGATCAATGCGATCCTTCAGCTTGCGCAGGCCGGGCATCATCATCATCGCCCCGAGCTTTGCGTTCAGCGTCCCGGTGAGCGCCTCCTTCACCCAGCCGCCGACAAGGCGCGCTGCGCCTTCCGCCGATTTGAGCGCGATATTGCCGGTAAAGCCGTCCGTGACCACCACGTCGGCCTCGCCCTTGGAAATCCCGTCGCCCTCGATGAAGCCCTTGAACGCCATCTCCGGGTCCGCCTCGCGCAGGACGCGCGCCGCGGTGCGGATAAGCTCGTGTCCCTTCAGGTCTTCCGAGCCGACATTGAGGAGACCGACCGAGGGCTTGGCCTCGCCCGTCAGCGCGCGGAAGAACGCCTCGCCCATGATGGCGAACTGAACGAGCTGGTTTTCGTCCGCCTCCACATTCGCGCCGACATCGAGCACGACCGTGCGCCCGCGCGGGGTCGGCCACAGGGCGGAAATCGCGGGCCGGTCGACGCCGTCGATCATTTCCAGATGCTTTTTCGCCACCGCCATCAGCGCGCCGGTGTTGCCGCCGGAGATCACCGCATGGGCGGCGCCGGCCTTCACCGCCTCGACCGCGGCCCACATGGAGGTGTCCTGGCCGCGCCGCAGCACGTGCATCGGCTTGTCGGTCATCGCCACCGCGCCGGCGGCGTGGCGGATTTGCGATCCCGCCAGGACTTTTCTTTCGGCGATCAGCGGCGACAGCGTCGCCTCGTCGCCGAAAAACACGAACCGCGCGCCCAGACGCGCCGCCGCGCGCGCCGCGCCGTCGATCACCGGCTGCGGCCCGGCGTCGCCGCCCATGGCGTCGATCGCCAGCACCAGCGGCGGTCCCTCCCTATGCTGCTCAATCGTCGTCAACTCGCATCAGCTCCCATCGCGCCGGCGGAGAATATGAGCGCCCGCCGCGGCTTGCAACGCACGCAAGCGATCATTTTCCCATCATGCAATATCGGTTATAAGATTTTGATCTTGTTTAACTTTCCTCTATCCTGGCGGCAAGATCGGCGAATGGCGAAACAGGCCCGTCCTCGCCATACCGCGCCGCGAGGCTTTCCGCCCCCGGCTTGCGCGGAAACGGATCCATAGCGAGGGAGAGTTGCTGGGTGAGGAACTCGCCGAGGTCGAACACGTCTTCCTCGTGAACTTCCGGCGCGTCCCAGTCCTCGGCAGCCTGTTCCGTCCCGGCGTCCGTCTCGCCGCCCGACGCCGCCGCGCCGGCGTCAGGCCGGGCGCGCAGGAAAACGACGTCGAAGGGGTCCTCAACCGTCTCGGTCATTTCCTCCAGGCTGGCGACGCATTCGCGCGTCAGCGCCGCGCGCAGGACGCCCGTCGCCCGGATTTCCGCTTTCGTCACCGCAAGCTCGACGTCGCCCTCGAGGCGCTCCACCGCCGGGACCCGAAGACGCGCCGCGATGCGGGCGCGCGCCGGCGCATCGGCTTCGAGGCGGAAGCGCTTGCTGCGTCCGCAAAGGGCGCGAACGTCCTGGGGCGCGCTGAATTCGGGCGCGGCGGGCTCCGGACCGGCGGGCCCGTCAGGATCCGCGGGGCCGTTGGAATCTACGGGATCGCTCACGGCGTCTCCCCGGCGCTTTCCGGCGCGCGCCCCGAAGCGCCCCCCAATTCGCCTTTCGCTGCGTCTTCCTGCGCGGCGATCGCGGCCGCCACCAACGGGCCGGCCTCGGGGAACCGCACCACCCCGCCGGCCAGCCGGGCCGGCGGCTGCGCGTCGATGGCGGCCGCCGCGGCGCGCATGTAAAAGGCGAGTCGCGCGGCGGCCGGCGACGCCTCGTCGGCGAAGATATTGCGGCCGAGGGCCGCCGCCAGGGCGCCCTCGGCGGCGTCGGGGCCGAGCGCGTCCTCGTAAGCGCCGACGCGGCCGTAGAAATTTTCCGCCATCTTGCGGATCTTCTTGCCGATGGAAAGATCGCCCACCCCCAGCTCGCGCAGGCTGTCGTCCATGTTCTGAAACATCACGTCGAACAGTTTCTGGGCGACCGCCCTCGCCGCCTGGTCGTCGCCCTTGAGACGGCGCAGGATGAGATAGACATGCAGGGTCACCTGCTCGAAGCGGCCCTCCACCGTGTCCGGCGCGCCGAGCCGCTCGTACAGGACGGGCTCGCGCGCCTGATCCACGGCGGCGGCGTAAAGCGCCGAGGCGGCGTCGAGGGCGGGATCTTTTTTGAAGAACGACAGGATCATGGTTACCGATAGGCTAAATCAATCACCAGCATTTGCAGAACCGCGAGATCGCTGGTATCGGTTGGGAAGTATTGGCGAAGCGTCTTGCGATCAAGTCCTTCTTTTGCCGATCTTGTCCGAGATCGCCCCCAGGGATGCGTCCTGTCGAGGGGCGTCCGGGGACCTTGGACAAGCCCGGGACAAAAAATGCCGGGACAGGAGGAAGGTCGACAAAGATCGCTGAGACAAAGATCGCTGAGACAAAGGTCGCTGAAAAAGGCGCGGCAAGGGGGCCGCCGCGCGCCCGGATATAGGGTCACACGTCGCGAGGGTAAAATGACGGCAAGGGTTTTTGTTCTGCTGGGAGCGGTCCTGATGCTCCAGGCCTGCGTGTCGGTGCGCACCAGCCACGGCTACATTCTGGAGCGCGACCAGACTGCGCTGACGGCGGAGCCGGGCTTCGACACCAAGGAAAGCGTCCTCGCCAAGTTCGGCGAGCCGTCGATGATCGGCGTCATCGACCGCAACGCCTGGTACTATCTCAACTCGACCGACACCGCGCGCGCTTTTTTCAAGCCGAAAACCCAGCGCCGAAACGTCGTCGCGTTCTACTTCGACGAAGAGGGCGCGGTCTCCGACGTCGAACGGTTCTCGCTTGAGGACGGCGACAATGTGCGCATCGTCTCGCGCGTGACGCCCACCCGTGGCAAGGAGTTGAATTTCTGGGAGCAACTGCTCGGCAATGTCGGCCAGCTGCCCGCCGGCATCGGCCAGGAAGGCCCGGTTCCGGGCCAGTAAGGCGCGCGCGCCGGAAGCGTCCGGATCGCCCCCGCCGCCGCGAATAAATCTTTATACAGACAATAAACGGCGGATAACGCCCGTCACGCGCCGTCCCGCCCGAAGTGATCGAACCCTTGCGAAGCGCAGGCGATCTCTCGGCCCGTTTCATCGAGCAGCGCCGCCCCCTCGCCGCGCTTCAGGGCGCCGATGCGCGTCACCTCCGTGCGCGACGCTTTCGCCGCCACCATCACCGACCGGCGCAGTTCCGGCGGGGCGGCGAACAGGATCTCGTAATCGTCGCCGAACCCGGCGAGCGCGGCAAGCGCCTTCCAGCGGTTCGTCTGGGTCGCGATCCACGCGCCCGCCGCCGCCGAGCGGGGTATCGAGACCGCGTCGATTTCCGCGCGCAGGCCGCTCGCCCGCGCCAGGTGGCCGGCGTCGGCGACGAGCCCGTCGGAGACGTCGATCGCCGCGGTGGCGAACCCCGCCAGCGCCGCGCCCAGGACAAGGCGCGGTTCCGGCAGGTGATAGCGCCCGGCGAGGGACGCCTTGTCCACGGGGGTCAGGCGGATTTCCTTTTTCAACACGGCCAGGCCGAGCCCGGCGTCGCCGATCGCGCCGGAAACGTAAAGGTCGTCGCCGGCGCGCGCGCCGCCGCGGGGCGTGACCCCCTGTTTCGGCGGCGTTCCGAACAGGGTCGCCGAGAGGGTCAGCGGGCCGGCCTTGGACGAGTGCCTTGTCGTGTCGCCGCCGTACAGCGCGATGCGGAACTGCGCCTGATCCTCACGCAGACCATCGGCGAACTGAGCGATCTGGTCGCGCGTCGCGCCCGCCGGCCAGGCGCAGCCGAGGAAATAGCCGATCGGCTTGGCGCCCTTCGCCGCGAGGTCGGACAGATTGACCCTGAGCAGCTTGCGCGCCACCAGGTCGAGCGGATCGCGCGGCAGGAAATGCACCCCGGCGATCATCATGTCCTTGGAGACGACGAACGGCCCCGTCCCGGTCAGCGCCGCATCGTCCGTCAGTCCGAACGCGCCCGGCGCGTCCGCCGACAGGGGCGCGAAATGCTCGCGAATGATGTCGAACTCGCTCATCAGCCGTCAGCCCCGTCAGCCGTCTGCATCGGCCTTTCCGGAGGCGGCCGGATCGGAAGACGCCGCAGCTGGCATCTCGTCCTCGCGGGCGGCGCGCGCCGCCCTGTCGAGAACGCCGTTGACGAAGGCCGGCTCGTCGCCGCTGAAAAAGGCGTTGGCGATGTTCATGTACTCGTCGATCACCACCCTGGCCGGCACGTCCGGGCGGCGGATAAGCTCGTAAAGCCCGGCGCGCAGGATCGCCCTGGCGGTCGCGTCGATCCGCGCCAGCCGCCAGCCCGCCGCCAGGCTGCGCTCCAGGTAGCCGTCAAGGCGGCCCTGCGCCTCGACCGCGCCGCGCAGAATGTCGCCGAAAAACGCCGCATCGGCCTTGTGGAGGATTTCCCCGTCCACCTCGCCGCCGAGACGGTGATCCCGGAACTCGCGGATCGTCGCCTCGACCCCCTGCCCGGCGGTCTCCATCTGGTAGAGCGCCTGCACCGCGGCGAGCCGCGCGGCGGACCGCGCCGGCGCGCCGGCGTCCGGCTTGTCGCCGCGCGCCTTGCGCGGGCCTGAAGGCTTGTCGTCGGGGGCGGCTAGGCTCATCACTCGGCCCGTTCCTTGCGCTTTGAGGTGCGATTTGGCGTGCGGTTTGCGCCGCGGCCGGACGTTCTGTCGGATGGGCGCTCCGCGGCGTTTTCGTCATGTGCGCCGCCGGAAGCGCCATGGCCAGCCCTTTCGCCGGCGTCGTCGGCAAGGCTGTCGGGGACGGCGGAACCGGCGCCTTCCCCGCCCGCGCGCAGGGCGCGCTCGGCGTCGTCGAGGCCGCCGAGAAACTGCTCGAAATCCCTCGCCTCACGGAAATTCTTGTAGACGGACGCATAACGCACATAGGCGACGTCATCGAGCTTGGCGAGCCCTTCCATCACCAGTTCGCCGATTTTCTTGGAGGCGACCTCGGCCTCGCCCATGGATTCAAGCTGGCGGACGATGCCGGACGCCATCTGCTCGATGCTTTCGGGATCGACGTCGCGCTTGCGCGTGGCGATGAGGATCGAGCGCATCAGCTTGTCGCGGTCGAAGGCGGCTTTCTTGCCGGTGCTTTTGACGACGAACAGCTCGCGCAGCTGCACCCGCTCGAACGTCGTGAACCGTCCGCCGCATGCGGAGCATTCGCGACGGCGGCGAACAGAGGCGCCGTCCTCCGCGGGGCGGGAGTCCTTTACCTGTGTTTCGTCGCTGCCGCAGAAAGGACACCGCATCCCGTTCGCCTCACCTGTTTTTCGTTACGGCCGTCACCCGTAGATCGGAAACCGCGCCGTCAGCGCCTTCACGCGCTCGGCGACGCGCGCCTCGGCCGCCGCATTGGATGCGCCGCCCGCCGCAAGGCCGTCAAGCACTTCCGCCATCATGACGCCGATCTCGCGAAATTCGGCGACGCCGAAACCGCGGGTCGTGCCCGCCGGCGCGCCAACGCGCAGACCGGATGTCACCGTGAATTTTTCCGGATCGAACGGCACGCCGTTCTTGTTGCAGGTGATGCCGGCGCGTTCGAGGCTCTCCTCCGCGGCGTTGCCTTTCACGCCCTTGGGCCGCAGGTCGATAAGCGCAAGGTGAGTGTCGGTGCCGCCGGAGATGACGGCGTAGCCGGCCTCCACCAGCGCGCCGGCCATGGCCCGCGCGTTCTCCACCACCGCCCGCGAATAGGACCGGAACTCCGGCTGGAGCGCTTCGCCGAAAGCGACGGCTTTCGCCGCGATCACATGCATCAGCGGTCCGCCCTGAATGCCGGGGAAAAGCGCGGAGCGGACTTTCTTGGCGAAATCGGCGTCGTTGGTGAGCACGATGCCGCCGCGCGGCCCGCGCAGGGTCTTGTGGGTCGTCGACGTCGCCACATGGGCGTGGTCGAGCGGGTTCGGATAGACGCCGCCGGCGACGAGGCCCGCGAAATGCGCCATGTCCACCATCAGCATCGCGCCGACGCCGTCGGCGATCTCGCGGAAGCGCTTGAAGTCGATGATGCGCGAATAGGCGCTGCCGCCGGCGATGATGATCTTCGGCTTGTGCGTCTCGGCGAGGCGCGCCACCTCGTCATAGTCGATCAGGCAGTCGCCCTCGCGCACGCCGTAGTGAACGGCGTTGAACCACTTGCCGGACTGGTTCGCCTTGCCCCCATGGGTCAGGTGGCCGCCGGAAGCCAGGTCCATGCCGAGAAAAGTGTCGCCCGGCTTGATCGCGGCCATGAACACAGCCTGGTTCGCCTGGCTCCCGGAATGGGGCTGCACGATCGCCTCTTCGCAGTTGAATAGTTTTTTGGCGCGCGTGATGGCGATTTCCTCGACCTCATCCACAAATTCGCAGCCGCCGTAATAGCGCCGGCCGGGATAGCCCTCCGCATACTTATTGGTCAGCACGGAGCCCTGCGCCTCCAGCACCGCGCGCGAGACGATATTTTCCGAGGCGATCAGCTCGATTTGATCCTGCTGGCGCTCAAGCTCCCGGCTGACGCTGCGGAAAACATCCGAATCAACCTTTTCCAGACCGTCCTGGAAAAACCGTTGCGAGGAAAAATCACTGACGCTTGCGCTCATGGACGCGCTCCTTCCGCTTTTTCGTCCGGATTTTTTTGGGCCCTCCCAAGACCGGGCGATGGGGCTCATATACGCGCGCCGCGCCGCGACGGCAATGCGGCCCCCGCGCGCGTCGCGCGAGCCGGCGCCGCTCGCCGACACCCTCTTGAACCGGCGTTTTTATTATTGTTACCAACCTGTAAAACTGGTAAGATCCATGTGATCATAGAGTTTTAAGAAATACTACTTTAAAATCTTCGCAATATTACTTAAATGAATACAGCAACATGTTGCGCACGGAGAAAAAACGATGAAAATCAGATAATTGTCACGTTTTCAAGAATGAAAACGATTATTGCCCGCCACGGAGGTCACGGCCTTCCTTATCCGGCGCGCCGCCTCGGCGTCCGGTCAACGGGGGTCGAACCAACGGGACGAGCACAAAGGAAGAAAAGAGTTTGCGACAGAAAGTTGTGATGATGACGCTTGATTTTCCGCAAGCAACTGATTAGCGCATGGAAGACTTGGGAGGGTCTTTCTATTTTGGGAATAAAGCCGAACGAGGGCGTTCCGCCTGGATTCGCGATTCTTATCTGGATTCCAGATCGAACGCTTCGTCCGTCTTTTAATTAGGAGAGTACATTCATGACAAGTAAAACTGGGTCATCCGAACCCGTTGACACCATCCACCTGGCCAGCGACATCGTCGCGGCCTATGTGAGCAACAACGCCGTCAAATCCGAGCAACTGCCTGATCTCCTGCAACAGGTATACGCGGCGGTTTCCGGCCTCGCCGCCGGCGATCCGGTCTATGGCGGCAATCGCGAGCCGGCGGTGCCGATCAACAAATCCGTCACGCCCGATTTCGTGATCTGCCTTGAAGACGGCAAGAAACTGAAAATGCTCAAGCGGTACCTGCGGACGCATTATGATATGTCCCCGGAGGAATATCGCCGCAAATGGGGCCTGCCCGCGGACTACCCGATGGTCGCTCCAAACTACGCAAAGCGCCGCTCGCAATTCGCCAAGGAGATCGGTCTCGGCACCGCGGCCACGAAAAAGCGTGCGCCGGTCAAAAAAAAACGGGCGCCCGCGCGTAAGAAACGCACAAAAGCCGCGTAACAAAGCCGCGTAACATAGGGCAAACTATCGTTAAGCGGGCTCGCCGCTAGGGGACGGCGTCACCCGCTTCGATAGTTGCGCCCTGCGCTCGCATTACGCGCCCTGCGCTCACACATTGCGCGCCCACAGAGTCGGCCCTCAGAGCGGGCTCCCAGAGCAAGCCTCTGGACTTTGCTTCCCCCAGCTTGCGCGCGCCGCCGAGTTTGCGCCGGCCTGGCGCGGTTTTGCGGCGACGGGACATTGCTGGATACTCGCGGCCAGGGAACTGGCGAACGTAATTTTGGCGGGCGGCATACTGGCGAATACCAGCCGCGAGAGAAACCAGCGAAACAAACCTTTGGCGGAAACCTAGGCGGAAACCCGCAAGAGAGGCGGGCGAAAACGGCCCCGCTTCCATCAGGGGTCGAACTTTTCGCCAAAGACCTTGGTTAACGCGTCGGGGAAAGGCGAGAACAGCCGGAAGACCTGACGAACAGGCGCTTATCGGTCGCCCCCGTGCGATCGGATCGTATTGTTCCGAAGGCCCCGCCCTTGCACGGACCATCGCCTCAAGGGCCGAGCCGTCAGGGGTGAATCAGTCGGGCCAGGATCGACTAAGACAGCCTCAATCAAAACAGAACCAGCCAGGCAGGTACCGGTTAGGCCGGAACCGGTCAGGATGCGAACGGTTCACGGCGAACGGCGTTCCCGATACGGCGTTTCTCACAACCGGCAGCTTCTCACAACCGGCATATGTCGCACACGACCCACGCGCGATGCGAATCGGCGCGACCCTGGCGCCGCCCCGCGCGAGCGCCGGAGTTCGTTCCTGCTTGCCGCGCCCCCATTGATGTCCATGGTCACAGCGGCGGCCGGCGCCGGCAAGAGAGTCGTAGTCACAATATGGTGTGAAACATAGTATTGAACAGAATCAATAATAGTATCGTTCGCGACAATACTGGCGGTCCAAACCCGCCGGTTTCCGCCCGGCTCTTTTTTCGCGCCCGCCTGACGCACGGCGCTCGCATCGAAGCGCGCCCGGAAGATGGGGCGTCGCGGCGGGATTGACGCGTGAAGGAATGGAAAAAGCGCCGAAGACGACCGGTGCGGAAACCTTAGAGGCGGAAGCGGATCTGGTCGGCCCAGAACCGCTCCAGCCGCGTCAACGCCTTGTTGGTGTCCTCGATGAGCGAGAGGTTGACGCCGCCGACCTGTTCCACCGAAGAAAGCTGGCGCTGGAACAACCCGCCCAGTTGATCGCGCACTTCAAGGCCCGACTGGGTCAGCGACACGCGCTTGGAACGGCGGTCCGTGGACGAGCGCTCGTCTCGGATATAGCCTTTTTCCACCAGTTGTTTGAGATTGTAGGAGACGTTCGAACCGAGATAATGGCCGCGCGAGCGCAGCTCGCCGGGCGTCAGCTCCGCATCGCCGATATTATAGAGCAGGAGCGCCTGCACGGAATTGATGTCGGTCTGGCCGATCCGCTCCAGTTCGTCTTTGATGACGTCGAGAAGCTGGCGATGCAGCCGTTCAACGAGGTGCAGCAGTTGCAGATAACCGGATTCCAATGCGTCCGGGTCCGCGCCCGCATTCGGTTCGCCTTGCCCAATAACCTGAGATTGAACCGCCCCGTTCACCGCCATTTTCCTACTCTCTTTACTTCCGTTTTGCAAAACGGTAGCGGCAAGGTCTAAAGGCGCCGTTAAGCCCTGCTCTTCAATTTGAAATCAAATTCTAGGCGGTGCAGTAATAGTCCGGTACGAACAGGCGATTCCTCAAATAACCATGAAAAATCATCCCCTTTCCCGCTTTCCCGCCATGCGCATGCGCCGCCTGCGCCGCACCGACTGGTCGCGCCGGCTGATCCGCGAAACCGTTCTCTCGCCCGACGACCTGATCTGGGCGCTGATCCTGAAAGACGGCGACGGCGTGCGCGAGCCCGTGGAAGCGATGCCCGGCGTGTGCCGGCTGTCGCCGGACGAGGCGCTGAAAGCGGCGCAGGAGGCGAAGGCCCTCGGCCTGCCGGCGCTGGCGCTGTTTCCCCATACCGACGCCGAGGGGCGCACGCCCGAGGGCGACGCCGCCCTCGACCCGGACAACCTGATGTGCCGGACCGCCCGCGCGATCAAGGACGCCGTACCGGAGATCGGCCTGATGGCCGACGTCGCCCTCGACCCCTACACCGACCACGGTCACGACGGGCTGGTCCGCGAGGGCGAGATCGTTAACGATGAAACCGTCGACGTCCTCGTGCGCCAGTCCGTGAACCAGGCCCGCGCCGGTTTCGACATCATCGCCCCGTCCGACATGATGGACGGGCGCGTCGGCGCGATTCGCGCAGGGCTTGACGCGGAAGGCTTCGACCATGTTCAGATCATGGCCTACGCCGCCAAATACGCGTCGGCCTTTTACGGCCCCTATCGCGAGGCGATCGGCGCGGCGGGCGTGCTGAAGGGCGACAAACGCACCTATCAGATGGACCCGTCGAACGCGGAGGAGGCGTTGCGCGAGGTCGCCCTCGACCTTGCCGAAGGCGCCGACAGCGTCATGGTCAAGCCGGGCATGGCCTATCTCGACATCGTGCGGCGGGTCAAAGACGCGTTCGGCGCGCCCACCTTCGCGTTTCAGGTGTCCGGGGAATACGCCATGATCAAGGCCGCCGCCGCGAACGGCTGGATCGACGGCGAAAGGGCGATGATGGAATCCCTCCTCGCCTTCAAGCGCGCCGGGGCCGACGGCGTCATCACCTATTTCGCGCCGGACGCGGCGCGCCGGCTCGGCGCATAAACCGCCGCCCCGCCCCTCACCGAGGCCCGGAGGCCGTTCGCGGGGCGGCTCTCAGCCGCCGCCATAGCCGCGCGCCGGGCGCAGGCGCTTGCGCAGGAGAGCGTAAACGCCGAGGAACCCGGCCGCGCACAAGGTCTTGATGGCGACGTCGCCGATCATCCAGCTCAGCCAGGGCGCGCCCGAGCCCGCGTAAACGCCGGGAAAATAGATGACCGCATAGGACAGGGCCGCCGCCAGGCCGCCATAGAGCGGCGCGCGCCACCAGCGCCCGCCGCCGCGGGTTACGTCATAGATGTTGACGGCCATGTATTGCGCCGCCATGGCCGCGGCAACGAACGCGACCGTGAACCGCACCCCCGGCAGGTCCGCATCACCGAGCGCCGGCGCGAGATAGGACAGCTCGGCGAGCACGGCGATCGCGGCGAGGCCCCAGGCGGCGGTGACCACGCGCGAGGCTTCCTCGCCGCCGACGCGGCGCGCGAACAGCATTACCAGGAAGGGCGCCAAGCCCATGACGAAGGCGCCGTTGGTCAGCCAGTTGGACGGCCGCACGGCGACGGCGGCGCCGAAAAACCGGTCGAAGGCGCGCATCGGAATGTCCAGCGTGAGGATGGCGGCGAGCAGGAGCGGCGTCAGCAGCAGCGCCATGAGGCCGAGCCGCCCGAGAGCGGCGGCGGCGTCCGCCGACTGGCGGGCGAGCCGCTGAAGCGGCGTTTCCTTGGGCTGCCGTTTCTCAACGGCGCGCATTGCTTCCATCGGTCTCCCGTCCTGTTCCGGGCGGGCTGGCGCGTCTTTAAGAAGCTTTGGCCAGTTTGCGCTTCACTTTCAAGGCCCCCGGCGAGAGTTGGCCGTCATCGGCCTTGGCCAGGAAAGCGTCGAGGCCGCCCATATGATCGACCGAGCGCAGCGTCGACGCGGCGATCCGGAACTTGAAGCCCTGCCCCAACTTGTCGGAATGCAGGGTCACGTTGCAGAGATTGGGCAGAAACCGCCGCTTGGTCTTGTTGTTGGCATGGGATACGTTGTGCCCGGTGATCGGACCGGTCCCGGTGAGTTCGCAGCGGCGCGCCATGGTTTTTGCCTCGGTAAAATGCAGCGCCGCCGCCTGATTGGGGCGCGATCGCCGCGGTGAAACCTTGAAACGAAGGCGGGTTGTTTACCCGCCCCGGCGCGTCAGGTCAAGCCGACGCGGACTTGCCAGAAAAGCAAAGCAATAATAACAATTTACCTTCTTAGTTTCCGTAACGCCGGAAGGTCTGGATACCGATATGGCGCCGCGTCTTGCTGCTTTTCTCTGGCCGCCCGTGGTTGACGGCGACTATCTCGACGCCGCACGGCGGCGCTGTCTGATCGTCATGTGCATGGCGGCGGCGGTGGTGGGCGTGGTCTCGGGATCGCGCAACCTCGAAGCCTCGTTCGCGGCTTATCCGGTCCAGACCGTCATCGGGCTCGGCTTCCCCCTCGTCTTCCTCTTGTGTCCGGTGCTGATCGCCGTCACCGACAATCTGCGCGCGGTGGCGTATTTCTTTCTCGGCGCAACCTATCTCGCCATGCTCTCGGTGGCGCTGATCGCCGGGGGCATGTTCTCGCGCGCGCCGATGTTCATGCTGCCCGCGGCGATGATGGCGACGCTGTTCCTCGGCTGGCGACACGGCCTCGCGGCGGGGCTGATCGTGCTCCTGACCTATGCCGGGCTGCATCGTCTGCACCCGACGCTTTCGCCCAGCGTCTACGAGGATCTTCTCTCGGTCGAGCTGTTGTCATGGTGGCTCTGCTTCGGGCTGTCGCTTACCCTCGTCGTCCTGATCGGCAGCGCGGCGATCTTCCAGCGCGAGATGGAGCGCGCGGCGGTCAAGCTCAGCGAGGCCCTGGACGCGGCCAAGACCGCCAATCAGGCCAAGACGGATTTCCTCGCCAATATGAGCCACGAAATCCGCACCCCCATGAACGGCATCATCGGCATGTCGCAATTGCTGCGGGAGACCGACCTCGACGCCAGGCAGAAAGTCTACGCCGAAACGATCTCGGCCTCCGGCGAGGCGCTGTTGTCGGTGATCAACGACATTCTTGATCTTTCCAGGATCGAGGCCGGCCATGTGGACGTGCGCCCCGCGCCTTTCGACCTCGCCAGGCTCGCCCGGCAGATCGAGATGCTCTTCGCCCCGCAGGCGGAGAGCAAGGGGCTCGACTTCTCCCTCGCCCTCGCCGGCGGCGCCGCCGGCATGGTGATCGGCGATGAAAGCCGGATCCGGCAGATCCTGATCAACCTGGTGGGCAACGCGGTCAAATTTACGAGCGACGGCGCCGTCAGCATCCGCATCAACGCGGCGCGCAGCGAGGAGCGCGTCTATCTCGCCTTCATCGTGACCGACACCGGCGTCGGCATCCCGGAAGACAAGCTCGACATGATCTTTTCCAAATTCGCGCAGGTCGAGAGCGCCGCCAACAGACGGTTCGAGGGCAGCGGTCTCGGCCTTTCCATTTCCCAGCGCCTCGCCGAAGCCATGGGCGGCCATATCGCCGTGCGCTCGACCCTGGGCGAAGGGTCGACGTTCACCTTCAGGGTGGCGCTCCCGCTCGCCGGCGCCGGCGCCGGCGCGGAAAAAAGCGCGCCGCGCGAGGCCGCAGGCGACGCAAGCGACGGCGAACGCGACGGCGGTGTTCCACCGCGCGCCGACGGGCGTCCCGGCATTGCGCGATCAGAGCCCGGCGCCGAGACGCGCATCAGCGTGCTTGCGGCCGAGGATAACGAAGTAAACCGCCTCGTGCTCAAAAGCATGATCGATACGGAACGTTACGACGTGGCGTTCGCCCGCAACGGACGCGAGGCGGTGGAGCGGTTCACGGCCCATCCGGCGGCGCTGATCCTGATGGACATCTCCATGCCGGATGTGGACGGGTACGAGGCGACGCGGCTGATCCGCGCCCATGAGCGCGAGCGCGGTCTTGTCCGCACTCCGATTATCTGCATGACCGCGCACGCCCTGGAGGGGCAGCGCGAAATCTGCCTCGAAAAGGACATGGACGACTATATCGCCAAGCCGATCAACAAGGAAAAGATCGCGGCCATGCTGGGCAAATGGGCGCCGCGCGCAGCGCCGGGGATCGACGCGGCGCTGAATGGCGGCGCGCGCCGGCCGCCGCGGGCGGCGCCGGACCCGCATGCGGACGCATCGTCCTGAGCCCCATTCCCGCTTGTTCAAGCCCGTGTCGCAACAGCCCGTTTCCGGCGCTGCGGCGCGGCTCTCGCGCGGGCCGCGGTTGAGTCTGACCCGGCGCGGCCTATATTAATCGGTGCGGCGACTTGAAAAGCCCGCGTCCGCCCTTGCAACGCCCCGGGATTGTTTCATGCCCGCCTCCGCAGCTTTCGACCAGATGACGCCGGCGGGCGGCGGGCGCGTGACGGCGGTGCTCGGGCCGACCAACACGGGCAAGACCCATTACGCCCTGGAGCGCATGCTGGCGCACCGGTCCGGCATGATCGGCCTGCCCCTGCGGCTTCTGGCCCGCGAGATTTACGACCGCATCGTCGCAAGGCGCGACCGGCGCGAGGTGGCGCTCGTCACCGGCGAGGAAAAGATCATCCCTCCGTCGGCCCGCTACTGGGTCGCAACGGTGGAGGCGATGCCGCTTGAGCGCGAGGTCGAGTTTCTCGCCATCGACGAGATCCAGCTCGCCGCCGATCCCGAACGCGGGCGGGTGTTCACCTCCCGCCTGCTCCACGCCCGGGGTCTTGAAGAAACCCTGTTTCTCGGCTCCGACGCCATGCGACCGATCCTGCAACGGCTGTTTCACAACATCCAGTTTCTGACGCGCGAGCGCTTTTCAACCCTTTCCTATGCGGGACCGCGAAAGGTCACGCGCCTGCCGCGGCGCACCGCCATCGTCGCGTTTTCGGCGGACACGGTCTACGCCACCGCGGAACTGATCCGTAGACAGAGGGGCGGCGCCGCGGTGGTGCTCGGCGCCCTCTCGCCGCGCACCCGCAACGCCCAGGCCGAGCTTTACCAGTCGGGCCATGTCGATTTCCTGATCGCCACCGACGCCATCGGCATGGGCCTCAACATGGACATCGACCATGTCGCCTTCGCCGCGAAACGCAAATTCGACGGCCGCCGCCCGCGCAATCTCACCGCCGCCGAACTCGCCCAGATCGCGGGGCGCGCCGGGCGCCATGTGCGCGACGGGGCTTTCGGGGTCACCGGCGACTGTCCGCCGCTCGACGAAGACATGGTCGCGGCGATCGAAAATCACGAGTTCGATCCCGTGCAGTCCCTGCAATGGCGCACGGAGCGGATCGATCTGTCGTCCCTGCCCGCGCTGGTGCGCTCTCTCGGCACGCCGCCGCCGCGCCGGGAGTTCGTCCGCTCACGCCGCGAGGACGACGAGGACGCGCTCGCCCGCCTCGCCGCGCAGGACGAGATCCGCGACATCGCGCGGGGCGGGGCGGCGCTCGCCGCTTTGTGGGACATTTGTCAGATACCGGACTTTCGCAAGCTCGGGGCCGAGCCCCATGCGCGGCTGCTGACCGATCTCTATCTGCTGCTGATGGACAAGGGCCGGATCGACGACGACTGGCTCGCCGCGCGCATCGAGCGGCTCGACCGCGTCGACGGCGACATCGACGCCCTGTCCTCGCGCATCGCGCATATTCGCAGCTGGACATATTTATCGCACCGCCCGGCATGGCTGGAAAACGCCGCTTATTGGCAAGAGCGCACGCGCGCGATAGAAGATAGGTTGTCAGACGCGTTGCACGACAAGCTTACGCAACGTTTCGTGGACCGGCGCACGTCAACCTTGCTGCAACGCTTGAAAGACGACGCGCCGTTGCTTGCAGGCGTCACCGACGACGGAGAAGTGATTGTGGAAGGCCAATTCATCGGCCGGCTTTTAGGGTTCGAGTTCATCGTCGATCCGCGCGCCAGCGGCGTCGAAGCGAAATCGCTTCGCGCCGCGGGCGAAAAGGCGCTGCGCCCGGTGCTCGCCGCGCGCGCCGCGGCGCTGGCCAATGCGGGGCCGGAGGAGCTGACCCTGACCGACGAGGGCGCGGTCAAATGGCGTTCGGCGCTGGTGGCGCGGTTGCAGAAAGGGCCGGCGCCCCTGCGTCCCGACCTCGCCGTATCGGGGCTCGACGACATAACGCCGAACATGCGCGCGCGGGTGGAAGATCGGCTGAAGGATTTTATCGCCGCCAGGATCGAGGGCGCGCTGGCGCCGCTGATCGCCCTGCAAAACGCCGCCAACGCTGAAGGCGACGATGCGCTGAAAGGCCTGACAAAGGGGGTCGCCTACCGGCTGGTGGAGAATTTCGGCGCCACCTCGCGCGCCCAGTTCGGCGACGACCTGAAACAGATCGACCAGGACGAGCGCGCGAAAATGCGCCGGCTCGGCGTGCGCTTCGGGGAGTACACACTGCACATGCCGGCGCTCCTGAAACCCGCGCCCGCAAGGCTTCTCACCCTGTTGTGGGCGCTGTGGGCCGAGCGCCCCTTAAGCGAGACGCCGCCGCCGAAGGCCGGCCTCGTCTCCATCGAGATGAACGAAAGCCTTCCGCATGCGTACTATTACGCCGCGGGCTACCGCCCTTCCGGCAAGCGCGCGGTGCGCATCGACATGCTGGAGCGGCTGGCGGGCCTCATCCGCGCCGCGCGCAACGACGCCGACATGCGCGAGGGCTTCGCGGCAACGCCGCAGATGATGTCGCTGGTCGGCTGCTCGGGCGAGGATTTCGAGGCGGTGCTGCGCTCCCTCGGGCTGCGCAGGAACGTGGTCAGGCGCAAGCCGGCGCCCGATCCCGCGCCGACGCCGGCGTCCGGCGACGAGACCGGCGCCGCGGAAGGATCGGCGGGCGGGGCTGCAGGCGGGTCCGCAGACAGATCTACAGGCACAGACGGATCTACAGGCACAGATGGGCCAACCGGCGCGGCGTCGCAGAGCGCGGCCCGGACCGGCGACGCGCCACACGAAGCGGCGTCGCAGAGCGCAAGCCAGGCGGCGCAAGCGAGGAACGCGGTCGATCAGGGCGAGACGCCAGGGGCGAGCGACGCCGCGGCCCAGGTCGAGACGCCGGAAACCCCGTCCGGCGACGTCCCGGCCGCGCCGGACGGGAGCGCAGACGACGTCCCCGAAGAGATCGAAGTGGTTCTGTGGCGCCCCGCGCCACGCAAACCGCCCCAGCGCCGCGATCAGAAAGCAGGCGGCAAGCCGGGCGAGCGCGGCCGCCCCCAACGCGACGCCGGCAAAGGCAACCAGGGCGGCAAACCCCAGCGCGCCGCCAAGGGCGGCAAGGGCCAGAATCAGGGCGGCGGCCATGGCGGCGGCAAGCGTCGCCCGCCGCGCGAAAAACAGCCAGACCCCAACTCGCCTTTCGCCGTCCTCGCCGCCTTGAAGTCAGAGATGACCGGCCAGAAAAAACCTTCGAAAGAATCCGAGAAGGCTGAATGACGCCGCCCCGCCCGGGCCAGGCTTGGGTCACGCCTCCAGTCCCGGCGCCGGGCGACGCCCCGGGGAGCGCCGCTCGCAGCGATGCGGGGAACGCGCCCGCCAGCGCGGACGAGGGCCAGCGCATCGACCGCTGGCTCTGGTGCGCGCGCTTTTTCAAAACCCGCGCCCTCGCCGCGAAATTCGTCAGCGAAGGGCGCATCCGCCTCACCCGCTCACAGCGCGGCGGCGGCGCCTCGGCTCCGGTGCGGATCGTCAAGCCCAGCGCCCTTGTTCGCGCCGGCGACACCCTGGTGTTCACAAGGCGCGACAGGCTGCGCATTATCGAGGTGAGCGCCAGCGCGGTGCGGCGCGGACCGGCCGGCGAAGCCGCGACGCTCTACGCCGACCGGTCGCCGCCGCCCCCGCCGTCGCCGAAACGCGATGCGACGCCGGCGCCCTTCGCCCGCGAGGCCGGGTCCGGGCGCCCGACCAAGCGCGACCGGCGCTCTCTTGACGCCCTGCGCGGCGGCGAGTGACCATCGGTGGCCTCGCCGCGCCTCCCCCTGATTTCTTCTTCACCCCCGACAGATACGGAAAGCCTTGCGAATGATCGAAAAACTCCTCTCCCGACTCGTCGGCGCCGCCGACGGCCCGGCCGCCCCCGGCGGTGGCGACGGCGACGCCGGCGATCTCCGCCAGGCGGTCGCCGCGCTTCTGGTCGAAGCCGCGCGCGCCGACAACAATTATGAGGACAGCGAAAAAAAGCTGATCGACGAGGCGCTTGCGCGCAAATTCTCGTTGTCGCCGGCGGAGGCCGGGGCGCTGCGCGAACGCGGCGAAACGGCGCAAGCCGCGGCGACGGACATCCAGCGCTTTACCCGTCACGCCAAGGAACTTGCCGCAGAGGAAAAAGTCGCGCTGCTTGAGCGCCTGTGGGAAATCGTCCTGTCCGACGGAGAGCGGGATCCGTTCGAGGACACGCTCATGCGCCGGATTTGCGGCCTCATCTATGTCGACGACCGCGTCAGCGGCGAAGCGCGCCAGCGCGTCGAGGCCAGACTGGCGAAGCGCGACTAGGCGCAGGATAAGAATTTCTGACCACGAACCGGCTTGCTTCGGCGATATGAGCAGGTAAACAGAGGCGTTCAGGTTGAGGAACAAGGAGCGCGCGCGCCATGACCTTTGTGGTGACCGAGGCATGCATCAAGTGCAAGTACACCGACTGCGTCGAAGTCTGCCCCGTGGACTGTTTCTACGAAGGCGAAAACATGCTGGTTATTCATCCGGACGAATGCATCGACTGCGGCGTCTGCGAGCCGGAATGCCCGGCGGAAGCGATCATCCCGGACACCGAGCCCGAGGCCGAAAAATGGCTCGAACTGAACACCAAATACGCCGCGGAATGGCCGAACATCACACAGAAAATTGATCCGCCCGCCGACGCCGACAAGTTCGCCGAGGAAAACGGCAAATTCGAGAAGTATTTCAGCGACAAACCGGGCGAAGGGTCTTGAGACGGGCCGCCCTGGTCGGGGCCGGGCGGTTCGGGCTCCTCGCTCGGCGTCGAGCGTCTCGACAGCGGAACCGGCGCATCGCGGGCGCATCACGGGCGCAGCCGCGCCGGTCAGTGAAAGCCATGGCGCTAATTACAATTTTGTGCTAATGTGATAGAAAATATTGGTTCTTCGTCGGCATCGCCCAGCTTGATCGAGCGCCTTCAGAAAGCATTCTAAATCATTGAAATACGCCAATGAATGTATTTCCGGCGCGACCGGAAGGCTTATTTCATCATTTTGCTTTCTAATCGCTTGCGGGTGCGCCCCGGCCGAAACAGCCGGCCAGGAAAGTGGGTCGGCCAAGAGCGCAGGTCGACCGGGAGAGTGGGTCGACCGGGACAGGGGCAATGCAGACCGTGTTCGGGGCGGCGTCCGGCGAACACGGCTTGCAAACGCCTTGAAGGCGCGCGGCGGACCAGTATTTGACGTGTACCAAGACCCGCCGGCTTCCGCCCGGCGTTTAAGAGAGATTTAGAACCACTATGGCGACGAAATCGGCTGCGAAGCCTAAAACCAAGAATACAGCCTCCAGGACCGTTCAAAAGCCGGCGGCGCGCAAAACCGCCGCGAAAAAAACGCCGGCGGCGAAAACCGCGACCAAAAAAGCGGCCCCCGCCAAGGCCAAGACGGCGACAAAGGCGGCGAAAAAAGCCGCGCCGACAAAAACCGCCGCCAAGAAAGCCGCGTCGAAACCCGCGACCGCGAAAAGGGCGACGGCCAAGGCGGCGGTGAAAAAGCCGGCGAGCGCCAAGAAAACCGCCGCCAAGACAGCGCCGAAATCCCCGGCCAAGTCGACCGGAGCGAAAACCGCGGCCAAAACGGCCGCCAAAACGGGGGGCGCGACGAAAAAAGCCGCGTCCGCGCCGAAAACCGCGCCCAAGTCGGAGCAGAAGAAAACGTCTCAAAAAGCGGCCTCGAAGACCGCCGCCGCGGGCAAGAAGACCGCGTCCCAAAAAGCCGCGCCCGCCAAGACGCCCGTAAAGACCGCCGCCAAGGCGGTGAAAAAGCCGAGCGCCAAATCGGCCGCGCCGGCGGCGGACGACGCCGCGGCGGAGACGCCGAAAAAACCCGCCAATGTGGGCCAGGCGCCGCGCAAGACCACCTTCGCCGCCTCGATCCCGGTGCCCAGCCAGGCGCCGTCGCGCGACGCGCCGGAAGCCGACGAGCCGGCCGCGGCGACGGCGAAGGAATCGAGTTCGGCCAAGCTCGACTTCAAGGTCAACGATCAGATCGTGTATCCCGCCCATGGCGTCGGACAGATCGTCGGCCTTGAAAAACAGGAAGTGGCCGGCATCGCCATCGAACTGTTCGTGATCGACTTCGACCAGGAAAAGATGAAACTCCGCGTGCCGACCGGCAAGGCGAAGGCGGCGGGCATGCGTCCGCTGTCGAGCGACAAGGCGATCAAGGACGCCATCTCCACGCTCAAGGGCCGCGCACGGGTCAAGCGCACCATGTGGAGCCGCCGGGCGCAGGAATACGACGCCAAGATCAATTCCGGCGACATCAAGTTGGTGGCCGAAGTGGTGCGCGATCTTTACCGCGCCGACGACCAGCCCGAGCAGAGCTATTCCGAACGCCAACTGTTCGAAGCCGCCCTCGACCGGATGGCGCGCGAAGTCGCCGCCGTGCGCAAGGCCGATCTCGGCGCCGCAATCGAGGAACTCGAAAGTTGCCTGCGCAAGAAAACCGCGGCGGCGTCAGCGTCCTGAAGGATCGTCGCGGCGGCCGGGCGACGCCCCCGCCGCCGCGTCGGTCCCGAGGATTTCAAGCTGCCTGACATGGGCAAGGTCGACGGACGGCCCGTTGATCGCCTCGACATAACCGCGCACGCGAACCCGCGCGCCGCCAAGCGCGGCAAGGTCGAGCCCGGCGGCCTTCCACCGCCGCGCCAGGCGGGTTGCGGCCGAAGCGGTGAAATCCGTACGGTAATCGTCGCCGAAATTGAGATAGACCCGGCCGCCGCCAGCGCCGGTGCTGAGAACCGCGCCCTCCAACACGTGAAAGCCGCCAACGCCCGCCGCCGCGTCCTCAAGGTCGCCGGCCCGGCGCAAGCGATAGGCGTCATGGGCCCACAAACCCCGCCGGTCGCGGCGCGCGGCGCGCTCCGCCGCCAGCAGCCGGTCGATGCGCGCCAGATCGTCCGTCTGCGGCGCAACGCGGACAGCGCCGCCCGCGGCCAGCAGGGCGGCGACGTCCTCGCCCTTGGCGTCGCCTGTGAATGTCGAGACGATGACCCCGGCGACGCCCCAGCGGTCGGGCGCGCCGACCGCCGCAAGCGTCGGCGCGCCGGCATTGAGGAGCCGCTGCAACGCCCGTTTTGACGCATCGAAATGAACCGGCGGCGCATCCCCAAGGACGTAAAGCGGCGGCGCCAGAACGTCAGCCAGGCGATATTCCGTATCGCCGCGACGAAACCGGTCGCCGCTCAACGCTTGGAACGGCGCGGCGCCGTCGGCCCGCGCGCGCCGGGATCCGGCGGCGCCCAGCGCCGCAGCGCCGGCGAGAAAAGCGCGTCGCCGCATCCTAGCCCGCATGCACGCGCACTTTCGCCCGCGCGGCCCGTCCCTCCCCGTCGACGACCGTCACGTCGTAAAAGCCCGCATGTTCCGGCCGCCAGATCGCGCGGGCGCCGGTCTCCTCCGTATCAAGAGGGTTTCCGTCCACATACCAGCGATAATTCCGCGCGCCGCCCCGGGCGGAAAGCGCGAGGCCGCGCGGGGAGAGGAACACGGAAACGCCGTCGCGGGGAAAGACGATTTCCGGCGCCGCATCAGCGGGCGACGCGCCCAGCCGCGCCATCGCCTGCGGCCCGGTCGTTTCTACGGGCGCCATGCCGCCGCGCGCGCCGCCGGCAAGAGCGCCTTCCCGGTCAAGCATGTCGAAAATGTCGTACAGCAACGGCGCCGCCGCCTTGCGACCTGTCCAGCCGGGCCGCGCGGCGCCGTCGGCCCGGCCGACCCACGCGACGACCGCGTACCCCCCGCCGTGACCGGCGGCCCAGGCGTCGCGATAGCCATAGGACGTGCCGGTCTTGAACGCGACAGCGGGCGCGCCCTGCGACAGATGCGCCGGCGCGCGGCCCGCGAGCGCAGGGCCTCCCTTGAGGATATCGCTGATGCGCGCCGCCGTGCGCGCCGACATCAGCCGATAGCCGACCGGCGATTCATCCGTAGGCCGCCAGACAAGCGGACGCACCCGGCCGTCATCGCCGAGCGCCGCATAAAGCATGGCGAGATCGCGGGCCGATACGCCGGCGCCGCCCAGCGCCAGGGCGAGGCCCGGCGCATCGTCGGCGCGGGCCGGCGTTTTCAGGCCGATCCCGGCGGATTGCAGGAGCGCGGCGAAACGCGGCGCGCCGACGCGATCGAGAGCGCGCACCGCCGGCACGTTGAGCGAATGCTGCAAGGCTTCGCTGAGCCGGACTTCGCCGCGAAAGACGCGATCGAAATTCTCCGGCGCGTAATCGCCGAATGCGCGGGGCATGTCGTCGATCACGGTCGCCGGTCCGGCGATCCCGTCCTCCAGCGCGAGGGCGTAGATAAAAGGCTTCAACGTCGAGCCCGGAGAACGCGCGGCGCCCGCCAGGTCGATCCAGCCGCCGCGCGCGTCGACGCCGGACGAGCCGATATAGGCGCGCACCGCGCGTGTCGCCGTCTCGACGATGACAAGAGCCGCCGTCGCGTCGTCCGCCGCTTCCCGGTTATGGCGCTCGACATGGGCGCGCAGGATCGCTTCGGCGCGCGCCTGAAGCCCGCGGTCCAGGGTGGTCGGCGTCGTCCCGCCCTCAGCGGCAAGACGATGCGCCGCGTGATAGGCAAGGCGCGGCAACGCCCGGCGGCGCTGCGCAAGCCGCGCCGCGTCCGCTTCCGCCGCCCGCTGCGCGCTGATCGCGCCCGCGCGTCGAAGCTTGCCGAGAACCTCCGCCCGGGCCGCCTTCGCGGCCGCCGGCCGGCGGTCCGGCCGGCGCGCCTCCGGCGCCTGGGGAAGCGCGATCAGCAGCGCCTGTTCCGCATCGGTCAGGCGCGCGGGCTCCTTGCCGAAGTAAAGAAGGCTCGCCGCGCGCACGCCCTCGATATTGCCGCCATAGGGGGCGAGGGTCAGGTAAAGCGAGAGGATCTCGTCCTTGGTCAGGCGCCGCTCGATCTGCACCGCGCGGATCATCTCGATCATCTTTGAACGGAGGGTGCGCGGCCGCGGCTCGATAAGGCGCGCCGTCTGCATGGTGATGGTCGAGGCGCCGGAAACGATCCGCCCGGCGCGCGCCGACGCGGCGGCGGCGCGCAGCACCGCGAGCGGGTCGACGCCCCAGTGGGCGCGGAAACGCTTGTCCTCGACGGCGATCACCCGGTCGACGAATACCGGATCGACCGCGTCGAGATCGACGGCGAAGCGCCACCGCCCTTCCCCGGTCACAAATCCGTGCAGCCACGCCCCGTTGCGGTCGAGCGCCACCGGCGACGTCCGGAACGCCAGCTCCAGCGGCGGCGGCAACAGACGGTCGGCGGCGGCGACGGCGAGAAGGCCGGCGACGATCAGCCCGGCGATCTTCGCCGCGCGTGATGCGCGCCGGCGGCCCCGGACCTCGCCGCCCGTCGCCCCCCGCACCTTGCCGTATACGGACCGAAGCATCGGTTACGGCGCCGCGGCGATGTCGACACGGCGCGTCGCCGTGCGGGCGAAAACGCCCGGGCGGTACATGTCTTCCATCACCGCGCCGGGCAGCGCATAGGCGCCCGGCGTGACCGCGCGCACGATATAGGCGACGGTGAAGCGCGACCGCCCGCGGATATCGACCGCCGCGACGAAACGGTCGTCCCGCGCCTCGGCGATCCGGGGGTAGGACAGAACGCCCGCCCATTGATAGGGACCGTCGCCCTCGCCGCCGCCCCTTGACGGGTCCCGCGCGCCGTCCTCGGGCCGCAGCACGGTTTCGATTTCGAACCCGGCGGGCAGGAGGTCGGCGATAATCGCCGGGTGCAGACGATCGTCGGACGCCGTTCCGCTCAGCACCACCACAAGGCGATCGTTCTGGCGCACCGTCGACAGGTCGGCCGGCCTGCCGTCGCGGGTCGCGATGCGCTTGCTCAGGGACAGGCCCCGGTCCGTCGCCGGCGGCGCTGTTTTGGGAGCGCCGGAAATGCTCAAGGAACGGAATATGTCTCCCTCCCCCTCGTTGCCGTATTCAACGCCAGCGATGATGTCCGCCGTTGACGGAACAAACGACGGGGCCGGGGCCGGGTCGGCGAGCGGCTCGCCGTTGACGCTGAGGGCGAGCGGACCGGCGCGCCGCAGCAGCGCCTGCGCGGCGAGAAGGACATGGGCCTTCTCCTGGGTCTGCATCGCCGTCGGATCTTTCATGAACGACTGGAACCGGCCGGTGAGCCGCTCCAGGCGATCCGCCTCGCCGCTTTCCGCCGCCAGCGCCAGGACGCCCGCCGCATCGCGCAGGGGCGTCTGGTAGTAGTCGCCGCTGTTGTCCCAGCCGAGCGCCGCCTCGGCCCGGTCGAAAGCGCTGGACGCGCGGGCCCGGTCGCCCATCATGGCGAGCGCCGCGCCGATGTGAGCGCGCGCAAGCGGGCTCGGCGTTTCCTCAAGCAA
Organism: Parvularcula sp. BBD 1991-13; assembly: GCA_001657385.1. Taxonomy (GTDB): domain Bacteria; phylum Pseudomonadota; class Alphaproteobacteria; order Caulobacterales; family Parvularculaceae; genus Hyphococcus. Next base: position 26,909 of record LYSZ01000016.1, read on the forward strand.
GGCGTCGTGAAAATAGCGCAGGTCCGACAGATCGGCGCGGCCCGCCCGCGCCAGCACGTAAAGGGCGTAGGCGGCGGACCGGCGCCGCAACCGCTCGCGCGTATCGTCTCCGCCCTCCGCATAAACGTCGGTCTGGTAACTCGCCGGGTACCACCGGTCGAGGCGCGCAATCTCGGCGAGGGAGCGATAGGCGCCGTCAAGCGCCGTCTGCGGCACGCCGTAGCCTTCCCCCCGGGCGCGGTAGAGGAAGTCGGCGACATAAGGGCCAAGCCAGGGGCTGGCGTACCGGTCGCCGACGCGCCACAGACCGAAAGCGCCGTCCGGAGACTGACGGTTCAGGATCGCGTTGACCGCGTTCTGCACCCGGGGACGCACGGCGCGCTCCGGCCCGCGGCCGGCTTCCGCGCCGAGGGCGTCGACGAACAGGAGCGGCATCGCCGAACTGGTCAGTTGCTCCGTACAGCCATAAGGGTAACGGTAAAGCGCGTCGAGCAGCGGCCCCGGCTCCACCCCGCGCAGGCGCGAGAACGACACCGCGACGCTGGCCGAGCCTTCCGTATAGGGCGCAAGGACGGCGTCGGTGAGCGCAAACGCCTCCCCTGGCGCCAGCGCCGCCGTGCGCACCTCCGTTACCGGAAAATACGGCGTGCGCGACTGTATCGGATAGGATCTCGATACGGAAAAACCGTCCGGCCCGGCGACGCTCAGGGACACCGCCCCGACGCCGGCGGCGCCCGCCTCGATCGGAAAGAGGGCGCTCGCCTGTTCCCCCTGCGCCAGGGCGAAAGTTCTCGTTTCATCGACGCCGACCGGCCCCTCGCCCGTGACGGAAACCACATAGTCGCCGGCGGCGCCGTCGACATTGTCGATCAGGAGGGTTGCGCTCGCCCGGTCGCCCGGCGCGAGAAAACGCGGAAGCGCAAGCGTCGCCGGAACGGGATCGCGCACCGTCAGCGGCTCGGACGCGGCGCCGATCTTGTCCGCGGACCATGCGACGGCCATCAGGCGAAGTTCGCCGTTGAAATCGGGTACTTCGATCGGCGCGGCCGCCCTGCCGTCATCGCCCACCGTAACGAGCCCGGAGAAAAGCGCGACGGATTTCGTCGGCACGACGGTCAGGCCCTCACCCCCGAGTTGGTCGCCGCCGAAGCGCGCGGGCGCGCCGAGATTGGCGTTCAGCATGCGGCCGTAATCATCGCGCACCGCGACGCCGAGGCGTTTTTTGCCATAGAAGTAATCGACCGGGTCGGGGGAGCGAAACTTGGTCAGGCGCAGGATGCCCTCGTCCACCGCGGCGAGGCTCAGCATCACACGGGCGCCGGGGGCGACGCCGGCCACCTCGATGTCGAGATCGAGAACCTGCCGGGGACGGACCATGTCCGGCGCGTTCAGCGCCACGGACAGCTTGCGCGCGCTCATGTCGAACGGCGCGTAGGCGAGCGCCATGGCGCGGCGCGGGGTCGGCCGCGCGCCCGCGTCCCGGGGCGTGACCACCGTCGCGAGCACGTAAAACCCCGCGCCCCAGGCGGGATCGGTGTCGATGATGATTTCACGCCCCGCCGCGCCAACCTTGACGCGCTGCACCTCGTGAACGCGGTCGGTGGCGACGACGACAATGGCTTCGCCTTCGTAAGGCGGGTTGAGATAAAACCGCGCGCGCGCGCCGGGCGCGACCTTTTCGGTCTGAAGGGTCAGCGCCGCCTCGTCCGGCGCGTCGGCGCCGGCGGCGTGGGAGCGCCAGCCCACATGGAAGCGAATGTCGCTCACCGCTTTCTCTCCCGTCCCGCCGCCGGGATAGGCGACCCGCAACCGATAGGTCCCCGGATCAAGCCGGCGGGAGACAAGCTCGGCAAGGGCTTCGGGGCCGGCCGTCTCGCGGCCTTCCGCAACCGGAATGTCGCGGAAAGAGCGCCGCCAGCGCCACTCGCCGCCCTCGCGATACCAGTCGAACCAGTAATCTTCCTCGACCAGCCGCCACTCCAGCTCGCCCTCGGAAACGGCGCCCTCGCGGTCGAGCAGCGCGGCCTCGACCGCGACCGTGTCGCCTTCGCCGAAACTGCGTTTGTCGCCGGCAAGCTTCAATCCCACATAATATTCGTCCGGACGCACCGGAATGCGCGCGCTTTCGCGCACGACGCGCCCGCCTGGCTCGACCACGCCGACAACCAGGTCCGCGCGCAACGGCGCCCCGACGCCCCTCGGCGCCTCCCCGGCGTCAAGCCGGATCGCCGCGGCGCCGTCGGCGTCGGTGGTCGTCCTGGGCAGGGTCAGGAAGCGTTCGTCGAAACGCGCGTCCAGCGGGCCGAAGCGGAAGCCGGAAAAGTCCGGGAACGGATTGGGATCGAGCCGCAGTCGCGCCTCGGCCTCCACGGCGAGGCCGCTCGCCGGCGCGCCGTAAAGGTACCGGCTCGCCACCGTCATTTCCCGCGGGGTCTCCGGCCGGATCGGCGTCGTCTCGTCGCCTTCGAGCCGGACCTCCAGGCGCTGCGGCACGAAATCCTCAACGGAAAAGCGGGCCGACCCGACGGGCCGGTCGAGGCCGTCCGCCGTCACGCTCAGCGTCCACACCCCGCGCGCGGCGGCGGCCGGCACGTCGTAAGCGAAGGAAAAGCCGCCGACATCGAGCGCGTCGATGCGCCGGGTCAGCGCCTCGGTCCCATTGGGCCGGCGCACGGAAACCGTCAGCGGGCGGTCGGAAACCGCGCGGCCCGCCCGGTCGCGCAACAGTCCCGTGACATGCGCGGTCTCCCCCGGACGGTAAATCCCCCGGTCGAGATAGATATAGGCGTCGAGCCGGGAAGGCGCGGGGCGTCCCTCCACGTTTCGGCTGGAAAGGTCGAGCGGCGCGCGGGAAAGGTCGAGCGCGGCGAAATCGTCCTGGGGGCCGTAGGCCATGATCATGCGCGGGCGCAGCGGCCCGTCGCCGTTGACCGCGGCCCCGTCGAAGCGCGCGCGCCCGTCGGCGTTGGCGACCGCCGTCGCGAGGATGTCGTTGTTCTGAGCGATCAGCGTCAGCTCCGCCCCGGCGACGGGCCGCGCCGTGGCGATCGAGCGGACAAAAACGTCCACCCCGTCCGCGCCGCTATAGGTCGTCAGGGCCATGTCGGTGAACATCACCCAGCGCCAGGCCTGGGCCGGCCGGCGCGCATCGGCGCCGGCGGAGGCGTCGCGCGCGCGGATGAAATAGGCGCCGGGTTTCAGGGACTGGAGCGCGGCGCCAAGGGGAAAGACCGTCGTCGCGGCTTCGTTGCGCGCGGCCTCGATCTCAAGCTCGCCCTCCCAGACCAGCGCGCCCACATCCTCCCCGTCTTCCTTGTCCCATATGTAGGAATAACGGTTCTCCCCCGCCGATTCTCCCGCCACCATGGTCTTGCGGGCGAGGGCGCGGTCGGAAACGCGGCGCACGGCGATGGCGATCTTCTCGACATTGACGGTCTCGACGCCGAGGCCGTCGGCCTCAAGCCGGGGCAGGATGACGCCGTCGCCGGCGAAGCCCACATAAGCGGGCTTGTCGCCGAAGGCGACGGTCACCTCCTGCGGGCGTTCGAGGCGCGCCCCGCTGCGCGCGGGCAGCCCCTGGCGCAGGCGCGCGCGGTAGTCCCGGTCGAAGCCGAGCCCGGCAAGGCACAGGAACGCGCCGTCGACCTCGACCGCAGCGCCGGCCTCCGGCGTCAGGCGCACGAAATCGGCGTAATCGACGTCGCCGGCGTCGTCGAGCGGCTCGGTGAACTGGAAACAGGCGCGCGGCGTCTCGCCGCTCGTGTCGAGGGTCAGCCGGCGATAAGCGAACCCCTCCGGCGCTTGCGGCGCCGGGCGCGGGGCGTCCGCGGCGCGCGGCTCCTGGAAGGGGCGCCGGCGCGCCGGGCGGTCCTCGCGCTGGCCCGTCCCGGGTTCGGCCGAGGCGACCGCCTGGCTGTTGGGATTATCGCCGCCGCCAGCCGGGGCGGACGTCCTGCCGAGCACCAGCCCGATCGCGAACGCCGCCAGGACCCCCGCCATAAAGATCGCCGCGTTTTTCCGCGCCATGGATTTCCTCCCCTGCTGTCGCCGCTCCGTCGAGCACTCTGCAGGACGATTATGGCGAGGATTGAGCGGAAGCGAAACGATTCGACGTCGCCGAGGACAAAGTTCGCCGCCTTGCCCCTCAAGGAAGCGCCTCTGAGGCGCCTGACGCGCCCCTGACGCCCCCTGCCCTGATGCACATCGGGACGAGGGCGCGGCGTTTTCAGGCAAGGCGGTTTTGTTGCGGCGCGAGTTTGGCTATGGTCGCTTTTCAGCGTCCCCGTAGCTCAGCAGGATAGAGCATCAGATTCCTAATTTGATGCCCTCTTAAAATGCGCTATATTTTCCTTTTAAAATCAATGCCTTAAAAATTTCCCGAGTACCGTTCAAGTACGCTTTCCGGTCCAAAGTCGCACACTTTTAAACAGCGTCCAGTCAGTCAGAAAACTCATGAAAATCCCCCCTTGACCGGACGCCTTCTTTCCGGTTTGCCTTGCCTCTTTCTAAGCGCCGCCTTGCCCGGACCTTGCCATGACGCCCTCAAAAATCAGAAATGAACGCCGGCGCCTGTTCTCCAGCTTCATGAATTCGCTCGGCATTGCGGCTATAGCCGGCGCTGTGGTGCCATTTCTCGCTCCTGGCGCCCCCGTTGATATCCTGGTAGCGTTTGCTTATGTATTTGCTGGTGCGTATTTCCATATGATCGCACACCTAGCCCTTAATAGGCTGGAGGATGAAAATGACTGAATTTGCAACATTCTCTTACATTGCCCTCCCCTCGCTCATGGTTCTGGCGGCGCTTTGCTTCTGGGCTATTGAACGCTTCGGCCGCTCCAAATAGCGCTTGACTCTTTGTTCCCGTTCCGTTCTCATGTCGGAACTTGGGAGCCATTACTGAAAATCCATTAATCACCGGCCGCCGCGTCGCTTAGCGGGCCGCCGCAAACAAGGGCCTTTTTCGCCCGCTCCCGCCAATGGCGGGGGCGGGTTAATTTGAGCACTGACTATATGAACACCGCCGACGACATGACCGAAGCGTATTGCGCTTACGAGCGCAACATGCGCGAGACCATCACTCAATTCTTTGTTGATGAAGGCTTTCGCCTGACCGACCTGTGCTCGGACAGCGAAGTGACGCGCCGCAGCGTCGCGCAGAAGCACTGCGACGACCTCATGGGCCGTCTCAATCGCATCCGCGAGGCTTACGGCGGCTCGTTCTAGGCTGAAGGCGCCGCCGCCTCTCAGTTCGACTGCGAGCCGTTCTTGCGTATCCGTCTCGTCCAGAGATAGCGTTGAGCCTTCTCCGGCTCCATGCTCGCCAGGATATCCAGCATGGCCTGCGCCACCTCATGCCGCTCCCGCCACAGAACGCGCCGCCAGATGAACGGCGAGGCAAGCAAAAAAAGGGTCGTGAAAAACGAGATAACCGCGCCGAACACCGGCGCAAGGTCGAGAAAAGCGGTCATATCCATCTCAACGGCCCTCCCCGGCGCCAGAAAGGGGGGGCTCGTCATTCTCGAAGTAATAAGCGGTGACGTAGCGCGCCTGCTCCATGCGGGTGCGCTCCTTGACCGCCAGATCCCCCGTTGTTACCCGCCCCACCATTTCGATCAGCGCGTCCTTCACGTCATCAATCGTCTCCGCATGGATGCGCATCGTCAGGGCAACGGGCATGTTGTCCGGGGTGTCTGGATGTTTCATCAACTCGTCTCGCTCCGTTGTTACGTACACATATCATTTGGAGGCTTGAGGCGCTTTCGCGTTGCGGCGTCGGTCTCACCTGCGCCATGGTTTGACTTCTCGCGCCTCGACCTCTTCCCATAGCCGGTGTAACTCGTCATAGCCGAGCCTGCCGCCATCGATCTGCACAAGAAGCGGCCAGGCATTGGTAGGAAAGCGCGAATACTGTAACCACTTGTGCACCGCACTGGTCGTCAGCCTGCACGCTTTCGCAACTCTTGCGACGCCGCCCAGCGCGGCCACCCACTCGCGCACCGACAGGCCCGGCCCCGCATCATCCGCTTGCAGAGCGCCGTTCTGGATTCGGGGCCGCACGCCATCGATGATCGGAGGGAGAGATGCGTGCGGCCCCTGCCCTGACGCTGTCTGCCAAGACTGGTCAGGAATTTCGGGCGGGCATGGCTTGCCGTCCAAGCCGGGGCAATTCCAGAAAAACCCCTCGTCATCCCGGCACAGATAGGCCGGGCCGGTGACAGCAACGCCGCAGGCGCAATAGTGGATGCGCCCCGCCGGGATGCAGTAAGTATGTTTCGCCCGTTGAGCGGGCCGGTGGTCGTCATTCGCCGCGCCGGTCATCAGAACGCAACCCGCAGTTCCGCGCCGATCAGGCGCGGCGGGTTGATCGCGCCGAGCGCAAACGGACGCGAGTTGTCCGGCGGGCCGAAGAAATTGTCGTAGAAAAAAGCGTCGGTCACGTTGTCGGCGAAGACGTAGAGCCCAACCTTGCCGGCCTCGATC
>LYSZ01000017.1 GCA_001657385.1 Parvularcula sp. BBD 1991-13
GGGCGGATTTTCCTGGGCGATCTTCGCAGCCTGCCGCTGCTGCCCGCGCTGCATGCGTCCGTGGCGCTCGAGCGGGCGGAACCGGGCGCGCCGGCGGGGCCGTTGCGCGCGCGCGTGGAGGCGGCGGTGCGGGACGATCCTGAACTGGTGCTCGACCCGCGCCTGTTCGCTGCGCTCCAGAGGCGGTTCGCGCGCATCGGGGCTGTCGACATCCGGCCCAAGCGAGGCGGCTACCGGAACGAACTCAACGCCTTCCGCTACGACGTCCTCATCCGCCTCGACAGCGAAACGGCGACGCCGGCGCAATGGCGTGAATGGCGCCCGGACGTCGCGCCCGAAGACATCGCCCGCGAGGTGAAAGCCGGCGGCGCGGGCGAAGCGTTTGTGAGAGGCGTCGCCAACGCCAGGACGGAAAAGGCCGTCGCCGCGGCCGAGGCATTGAGTGAAATGGCTGAAACAGACGCGGTGGGCGCATTGCGCGAGGCGGTCAGCAGCGCGCAAGCGAACGGTCTCGACCCGGAGCAATGGTGGGAGATGGGACGCCGCGAAGGGCTCCAGGTGGAGCTGAGCTGGGCGAGGGCCGCAGCCGACGGAAGCTACGATGTCGCGGTGCGCCGCGGCGCGGGCGACTTGCCGCTTTTGAAATGGACGGATGACGAAGACGCGCCCGAGACTTTGTCCGCCTGTGCGAGCGCGCCGTTGCGGGCGGGCATCGCGGCTGAGACCGTATCGCGGCTGAAGGACGATCTCGGCGAGAAACTGCCCGAGTATATGCGCCCTTCCGCCTACGTCGTTCTGGAAAAGATGCCGCTGACGCCGAATGGCAAGATCGACCGTAAGGCGCTCAGCGCGATAGAGGCCGCGACCGCACAGGACCGGCCCTATATTGCGCCGCGCACCGCCGCGGAGGAAACCGTGGCCCGGGTGTTCGGCGAGGTGCTGCAACAAGACCGCATCAGCGTCGCCGACAATTTTTTCGACCTCGGCGGGCACTCTCTGCTGGCGACCCAGGCCGTCTCCAGAATTCGCGAAGCGTTCGATACGGATGTTTCGCTGCGTCTTCTGTTCGAGGCGCCGACCGCGGCGGCCCTCGCGCAACGTCTCGAGGGGTTGCGCGGCGAGGCGTCGAGATCGAAGCCTGCCCTGCGCGCCAGGCCGCCCGGCGAGGAAAACCCGCCATTGTCGTTCGCGCAGCAGCGGCTCTGGTTTCTCGATCTTCTCGAACCGAACAGCGCCGCCTACAACATGCCGGCGGCGGTGCGGCTCGAAGGCCGGCTTGACGTCGGCGCGCTGGAACGCGCCGTGACCGAAATCGTCCGGCGTCACGAGGTTTTGAGGACACGGTTCCGGGAGGTCGACGGACAGGCGGTTCAGGTGGTCCGCGCCCCCGAGCCGGCGGCCTTTCAGGTCGAAGACCTCACCGCCGCGCCCGCCGGCAAGCAGGAGGCCGTCCTGTCCGGCATTCTCAACGAAGAGGCCGGACGGCCGTTCAACCTGAGGGACGGGCCGCCGTTCAGGGTTCGTCTCCTGCGTCTGGCGCCGGAGACCCATGTGGTCCTGGCCACCATGCATCACATCGCCAGCGACGGCTGGTCGATGACCATCTTCATTCAGGAGGTGAAAGACCTCTACGAGGCGTTCAGCAGCGGCCGGCCGTCGCCGCTTGCTGAGCCGACTGTTCAATATGCGGATTATGCGCTGTGGCAGCGCGAATGGTTGCAGGGGGAGGTGCTGGAGGAACAACTCGCCTATTGGCGCGCGCGGCTCGCCGGCATGGACGCGGCGCTCAACCTGCCGACCGACCGGCCGCGTCCGAGCGTTCCGAGTTTCAGGGGCGCGCGCCGGACATTTGAGCTGGACGCGGATTGCGTCGAGCGGTTGCAGGCGCTGGGCCGCCGTGAAGACGCAACATTGTACATGGTGTTGCTGGGCGCGTTGCAGGCGATGCTGGGCCGCTGGAGCGGCCAGGACGATGTTGCGGTCGGCTCGCCCATCGCCGGGCGTACGGACAAAGAGACCGAGGGGCTGATCGGATTTTTCACGAACACCCTGGTCCTGCGTTCGGATCTGTCGGGAGATCCCAGCTTCACGGCGTTGCTGGCCCGGGTGAAAGATGCGGCCCTCGGCGCCTATACGCACCAGGACATTCCGTTCGAAAAGCTGGTGGCGGAACTCCAGCCGGAACGGGACCTGTCGCGCCAGCCGCTTTTCCAGGTCATGTTCACGCTTCAGAATACGCCGTCGAGCGAATTGAAGCTCCCCGGGCTGACGCTGGCGCCCATCGCGAGCGAGAATACGAGCGCCAAGTTCGATCTGTCGATCGACTGTTTCGAAACCGAAGCCGGTTTGTGGGGCCGTGTGGAGTATGCGACGGATCTGTTCGACGCGAGCACCGTCGACAGCCTGATCGAGAGCTATCGATGCGTGCTCGAAGCGGTGAGCGAGAATGCGCTGCAATCGCTGTCGCAGTTGCCGTTGATGAGGCCGGATCGGCGTCATGAACTGCTTGTCGAGTGGAACGACACTGCTCGCCCCGGCTCGACGAACCAATGTGTGCACGAGCTTTTTTCCGAACAGGCCGCGCGCACGCCGGACGCGGTCGCCGCCACATGTGGGGACGACCGTCTAACCTATCGTGAGTTGGACGAGCAGTCGAACCAGCTTGGCCACTATCTTCAGCGCCTCGGCGTGGGACCGGAAACGGTGGTGGGGGTGTGCATGCCGCGTTCCCTGTCGATGGTGGTCGGACTGTTGGGAATTCTCAAGGCGGGCGGGGCTTACCTGCCGCTCGATCCGGGCCATCCCGCCGAACGGCTCCTTTTCATGCTCCGCGATACGGGCGCGCCGGTCCTGTTGACTGACGATCGGTTCCGGGAACAGGCGTCGGCTTACGCGGGGCGCTGCGTCAGCGACCGGGACCGGGCGTCGATCGCCGCTCAGCCTGTCTCCGCGCCGCGAAGCGGGGCGCAGGCCGATAACCTCGCTTACGTCATTTACACATCCGGATCGACGGGCGGGCCGAAAGGCGTGTTGCTGCCCCATGACGGCGTCGTCAATTACCTTCGCTTCGCCGCGGAAAGATACGCCGTCGCCGACGGCGCCGGCGCGCCGGTCAATACCTCGTTATCGTTCGATGCGACGGTTACAAGCCTGTGGGCGCCATTGATCAGCGGCGCCCGGATCGTTCTCCTGCCGGAGGGCGTGGAGGAGTTGCCTGCGCTGGCCGACGAACTCGCCGCCGGCAGGGGCTATTCGCTGGCCAAGCTGACGCCTGCGCATTTGAGCCTGCTTCAGCACGGCTACCCCCAAGCCGCCCGCGACGAGGCGGCGAACGCATTCGTCATCGGCGGCGAAGCCCTCGATGCGGCGCGCATCGCTTTCTGGCGCCGGCAATCGCCGGGGATCCGTCTCATCAATGAGTACGGGCCGACAGAGGCGACGGTGGGGTGTGCGATTTACGAGGCCCCCGCTGACGCCGACATGGCGGGCGCGGTCCCGATCGGCCGACCGATTCACAACACGCGGCTTTACGTCCTGGACAAGCGTTGTCGGCCGGTTCCGGTCGGCGCGGTCGGAGAACTGTATATCGGCGGCGCCGGGCTGGCGCGAGGCTATCTTGGCCGCCCCGGGATGACGGCCGAGCGGTTTGTTCCGGACCCCTTCGCAGCGCCCGGCGGCAGGCTCTATCGAAGCGGCGACCGGGTGCGATACCTGCCGGACGGCAATCTGCAATTCTGCGGCCGCGTTGATCACCAGGTGAAGATCCGCGGTTTCCGCATAGAGCCGGGAGAAATAGAGGCGGCCATCGCCGCGCATTCGGCGGTGCGCGAAGCGGCGGTCGCCGTCCGAGAAACCGCGGGGGGCGATACGCTTCTGGCCGCGTATTTCACATCCGACGATTCGGGGCTTTCACACGCGGCGTTGCGCGCGTTTTTGAAGCAACGGTTGCCGGACTATATGACGCCGACGTCTCTTGTCCGCCTGGACGCGATGCCGGTGAACGCAAATGGCAAGATCGACCGCGCTCATCTCTCATCGCTGAGCGACGGGCGCGAAACGGCGGCGCATGACTATATCGCGCCGCAAAGTCCCGAGGAGGAGAAGCTTGCCGCCATCTGGGCCGATGTCCTGGAGATCGAACGGGTTGGCGCGCTCGATAACTTTTTCGATCTCGGGGGGCATTCCCTGCTGGCGATCCGGGTCATGTCGAGAGTGCGCGAGGCGTTCGGCCTCGACGTGCCGATCCGCTGCATTTTCGAGTGGCCGGATCTCGGCGGGTTCGCCGCCGCCGTCGTCCGGGAGGGCGTCGACCTCGGCGCGGCGCCGGACATCATCCGGGCCGAGACCGGGGAGGAGGAAACCCTGCTGTCGAAAATCGATGAGCTGTCGGATGCGGAAATCGACACGCTGCTGGACGATCTGCTGGTGGAGGGCGACGAGCGATGAACACGGCGCAGCGCCGCGCGGCGAACCTTCCGCCTGAGGAGAAACGCGCATTGCTCGCGCGGCTGCTGCGGGAGAAGGCGGAACGGCCGCAGGCCCATCCAGTGTCTTTCGGCCAGCAGCGCCTGTGGTTTCTCGACCGCCTGGAACCCGGAACCATCGGCTATGTCATGCCGGCCGCGCTTCGCCTCAAGGGCGCGCTGGACGTCGACGCCCTCAAGAAGAGTTTCGACGAGGTGGTGCGGCGCCATGCGGTTTTGCGAACGACCCTTTCCGACGTCGATGGCGAACCGCGCCAGTTCGTGCACCCCCCGGCGCCGGTCGAGCCAACGGAGCAGGATCTGAGCGCGCTCGAAGAGGATGCGCGCGAGCGCGCCGCTATGGATATCGTCATGGAGGCGGTGCGCCGCCCTTTCGACCTAGAACAGGGGCCGTTATGCCGGATGGTCCTGTTGCGCCTCGCCGACAAGGACCACATCATCCTGATCAATCTTCACCACATTGTCACCGACGGCTGGTCGACGGCGATCCTGGTTCGCGAACTCGCCGCGCTTTACAAGGCGGCCCTGGACGGCCGGTCGTCGCCGCTGCCGGAACTGCCTATTCAATATACGGATTATGCGCGCTGGCAGCGGACGTGGCTGGAAGGAGACGGCTTCAAGGCGGAGATCGACTATTGGCGCAAGCAGCTCGGCGGCCAGTTGCCGAAACTGGAGTTGCAGACCGACTACCCTCGGCCTGCGCAGCAGGATTATCGCGGCGCCGGCTGCGCCCGCCTTATCGATCGGCGAATGACGGAAGCGCTCTCCCGCCTCAGCCGGTCGGAGGGCGCAACGCTTTTCATGACGCTTCTCGCGGCTTTTAAAACGCTGCTCTATCGTCATACCGGCCAGGAGGACTTGGTTCTGGGAACGGCGGTGTCGGGCCGGCAGCGGGCGGAGACCGAGCCCCTCATCGGGTTTTTTGTCAATACGCTCGTTCTGCGTACGGACATATCAGGCGGACCGACATTTATTGACGTCCTGCGGCGCGTCAAGACGGTGTCGCTTGGCGCGCTGGCGAACCAGTCCGCGCCTTTCGAAAAACTGGTTGAGGAACTGAAACCGGAACGCAGCGCGGGGAAAAACCCGCTGTTTGAAATCCTGTTCAATTACGGGAACATGCCCCGTGCGACGGCGAGCCTGGAGGGGCTTTCACTCAGTTTGATCGAACTCGCCGACGCGCAGGCCAAACACGCTGTTACGCTCTATGCCGACGAAATGGACGACCGGGTCGCCCTCTCGCTGGTCTATCAGCGCGCGTTGTTTTCCGTTGAACGGATGGAAGCTGTGCTGGCGCAGTATGTGTACCTCCTTGAACAGATCGTCGAGGCGCCGGATACGTCGATCGACGAGTATTCGCTGTGCGCGCCTGAAACGCGCGATCTGTTGCCGGACCCATGCGCGCCGATGACCGCGCCGCCGGTTGAGCCGGTCACGGACATGGTCAGGCGCTGGGCCGTCCACACGCCCGAGGCGCCGGCGGTCGATCAACTGGGGCGCGCGCTTTCATACGGGCGGCTCCAGGAGCTTGCGGATCGGATTTCGCGGCGATTGGCCGGCGAAGGGCTTCGCCCCGGCGACGCGGTGGCCGTGCTCGGCCCGCGCAGCGTCGGCCTGATCGCCGGCATCATCGCGGTGATGCAGAGCGGCGGCGTTCTGTTGCTGATCGACCGTACTCATCCGGAAAAGCGCCGCAGGCAATTGCTGGCCGAAGGCGGCGCGCGTCAGATCCTCGACGTGCGTGAAAACGACCGGGCGGAAGTCGATCCGGGCGACCTCGCTCCCCTGCCGGTGATCGGTATCGACGCCGCCGACGGCTCGCCCCTCGGCGAAACCGATCCCGATGCGCCTCTTCCGGCATTCAGGCCAGGTACTGACGATCCGGCGTATATATGTTTTACATCGGGCTCCACCGGCGTTCCCAAGGGGGTTCTCGGAACCCATCGCGGTCTTTCGCATTTCATCGCATGGGAGCGCGACGCCTTCGCCGTCGGCCCCGCCGACCGCGTGGCGCAACTGTCCAGGCTGTCCTTCGACGTGGCGATGCGGGATATCTTTCTGCCGCTTGCGAGCGGGGCGACCTTGTGTCTTCCCCCCGACCAGACGCGTTTCGATACGAGTCAGATCCTTGACTGGCTGGAGGCGCAGTCGATTTCCCTTGTCCATATCGTGCCGGCCGTCGCGGCGGCCAGCCTCGCGAGCCTTTCGCCCGACGTCAGGCTGCGGCGTTTGCGCTGGGCCCTGTTCGCCGGGGAAGCGCTTACCGACCAACTGGTGCGCCGATGGCGCGGCGCTTTCCCCGAGAGCGGCGATATCGCTAATCTTTACGGGCCGACGGAGACCACGCTGGCGAAATTCTGGCATCCCGTTCCCGACCCGCCCTGGACGGGCGTTCAGCCGGTCGGTCGTCCGCTTCCGGGCGCGCAGGGGCTGGTCGTGAACAAGGCCGGCCGGCCATGCGGCCTGTGCGAGCCGGGCGAAATCGTCATCCGCACGCCGTATCGCAGTCTCGGTTACATCAACGCCGACGATGCGGCGAGCGGCAAGTTCATCGTCAATCCGTATCGCGACGATCACGAAGATATCCTGTACTATACCGGCGATCGCGGCGCGTACCGGGCCGACGGCCTGCTTGAAGTGCGCGGCCGTCTCGACCACCAGGTCAAGATCCGCGGCGTGCGCATCGAGCTGGGCGAGATTCAGTCGGTCGTCGCCGCGCATCCGGACGTCGACGCATGCGTGGCTGCGGTGAAAGGCGAGCCTGACGACGATCCGCGGCTGGTCGCCTACATCACCGCCAAACCGGGACGCTCATTGTCCGTTGCGAGCCTCCGCGCGCTGGTCCGCCGCGAGCTGCCGAAACATCATCACCCCTCTCATTTCGTTCCGCTGGAGAAAATGCCGCTTTTGCCGAATGGCAAGATTGACAGGAAAGCATTGCCGGCGCCAGGCACAGACCGTCCTGATACGGAGAACCCGTATGTGGCGCCGCGCAACGATATGGAGCGGACGCTTTGCCGGATCTGGGAGGACGTCCTGAAAGTCAGCCCGATCGGCGTTCACGACGATTTCTTCGACCTGGGCGGCCACTCCCTGCTGGCCGTGCGGCTGATGGCGCAGATTAAAAAGGCTACCGGCGTATCCCTGCCGCTGGCGACGCTTTTCGAGGACGGCGCGGTTGAAAAGCTCGCCCCGCGGCTCATGGATCCGTCTGACCGGGCTTCCGGGGCGCTCGTCGCCATTCAGCCGGCAGGGCGCGAACGGCCGCTGTTTTTCGTCCACCCCGCAGGCGGCAATGTATTGTGCTATGCCGGCCTGGCAGATCGTATGGGTACGGACAGGCCGTTTTACGGTTTGCAATCGTCCGGATTCGATTCGGAAAGGCCGCCGCCTGACCGAATCGAGGAGATGGCCGCCCAGTATCTTGAAGCGGTCGTCGGGGCGCAGCCTTCCGGGCCTTATCTGCTGGGCGGCTGGTCGATGGGCGCGATCGTGGCGTATGAAATGGCGCAACAGCTTGTCCGCCGTGGGCAGGAGGTTGCGTTTCTTGCGCTCCTCGACCATATGCCGCCGGCGCCGGGCGACGCCGGGGAAACCCTGGACGAAGTGTCCGTGATGCGGCGGTTTCTCGACGGCGCGGTCGAGGCTGACGCCGCGTCTTTCGAAAGTATGAGCGCCGAGCAAAGGATTGCATTTTTCCTGCGTCACGCGAAGCGGCTCAACCTCATCCCTCCGAGCGTCGGGGAAGCCGAGGTTCGATCGTACCTCAAGGTATACACGGCGAACGTTCAGGCGGTCCGTCGCTATTCAGCCCGACCTTATCCGGGGCGCGTAACGCTGTTGAGAACGAAGTTTGATCTTCCCGGGACGGATGAAACGCTGGGATGGGGCGCGCTTGCCCGCGGCGGCGTGGACGTATTCGAAGTTCCCGGCGCCCATCATGAAATGGTTTCCGAGCCCCATGTTTCGGTCCTCGCGCAATTGCTGAAGGACTGCCTGGCGAGGGTGGAGGGCGCCGGATAGCGGCGCCCCTGGTCGGCGTCCCGTTCGGTTTATCGATTCGGGAAGGCGAGCCCTGGCGCTGTCTCGTGGACCGTCGCGCGTCGAACGTGATGGTCGTCTGAGAGAAGTAATCTCGGCCTTCTTCGGCTCTCAAGTATCGCTCGGTAAGAACCGGTTTCGATAATACCGACGCGACGGAAAGCGTGGCGAAGACCTATCTTCGCCGGGCGTTTCTTAGAGGGTAAACTTTTGGCCGGCGGTTTGGTTTTTTGCATGTCGGCGCTGTCGGACAGGCGAACCAGAAAAAGGATATGAGCTAATGTTCCTAACGCAGGGTATTGAGACGTGGGCGAGGCGTCTCTTGCTGGTCGCCGAGGAAGGCCGCATGTTCGCGCGTTTTCTGTACCCGGATGAAGCGCAGCTTGTGGAACGGCGCGACGGGCGCGAGTAATGCAAACGCCAAGCCGTTCGGCATCGGGCGTTCGACGATGCGTTCGACGATGTGTTTGACGATAACAGGCGATTTGCGGGGGAGGCCCCGCCACGAAGGGCCTGGAGCCGCTTATTCCGGCGCGCCCGTCCCGCGCGCGCCGCCAAGCCCCAGCGCGCGCGCGCCAGCGAAGGCCGCGACTTGCAGCGCCGCGGTCGCGGCGACCATGCCCGCCGCGAACCATAGCGATCCGCCCGCGGGCGCTTCAAGGCCGTGGGCGACGCCGTGCGCCGCGCCGAAAACCGCAAAAAGCGCGGGCGCCGGCCGCGCGAATGTCCGCGGCGCGACAAGCATGGCGATCATGCCCAGCAGCGAAAGGACGATGACGACCTCGACAAACCCGACGGGAGCGGCGAAGCGTCCGATCACGAAGCCGGCCAGCATCATGGCGGTGAAGAGAAAAGGGGCTGCCAGCCTGGCGCCGCGTGGCTGGCGCGCGGCGAATGCGCCCGTCATGGCGATGACCAGAAGGTGATCCCACCCGGTGATCGGGTGAAAAAAGCCGGCCGACAGCGGCGACAAAAGCGAGGACGCGTGGGCGTCGCCGCCATGCGCCGCCGCCGAGGTCGTGAAAAGCAGGGCCGCAAAGGCGAGCGTTGCGGCAAGCCGCTGTCCAGATGAAAGATGAGTCATCGGTTTCCTTTCCGGGGTTGTCTCCAGGCTGATCGTTCAACGACGCAAAAAAAGAATGCCTCGGAAGTATCGTACCGGACGGTCATCGACGCCCGCAAGCCTTCGAAGCGTTCCAGAAATCCTTTCATGCGGCGTTCCAGGCGTGCGGCGTTGCTTTCGGCGGCGCTGCACCCTGTCTTTCTAAGGGACGCTGCGACACCGCCAGCATTCCGGCGCGCCGCAACGGCCCGGCTCGCTTTCCCATCGTCATACGCCTTTAGTCGAATTGCGCGCCGGTAATTTGACCCACATCAATTTACGCAGGCCGATTTGAGTCACCATCCAAAAATTCGCATCTCAGTCGGTAGGTTTTGTTTGCGGTGCAAAATACTGAAGCAGGGCGCGACACGCCTTTGATTACGTACTGCGCCGCGCCTGCGAAGGAATGGTCCGCCCATGTTCCATGGGCTGGGTGAAAAAGGGAGGCCGTCGGACAGGTTCATGCCCGAAACATTCTACGAATTGATCCGCAAGCAGGGCGTCAGCCGTCGCTCCTTCATGAAATTCTGCTCCCTGACGGCGACGTCGCTGGGCCTGTCGCCGGCCTATGTCGGACAGATCGCCAATGCCATGGAGACGAAACCGCGAACGCCGGTTGTCTGGCTCAACGGCCTTGAATGCACCTGCTGCTCGGAAAGCTTCATTCGATCCGGACATCCGCTCGTGTCGGACGTCGTCTTGTCGATGCTGTCTCTCGATTACTCGCATGTGTTGATGGCGTCGGCGGGCCACCAAGCGGAGCAGATCCTGCACGACATCCGCAAGGAGCATAAGGGCAACTATATCCTCGCGGTCGAGGGCAATCCGCCGCTCAATGCGGACGGCATGTATTGCATTATCGGGGGGCGCCCCTTTGTCGAGCAATTGAAGGAAATGGCGGCGGATGCGAAGGCCGTCATCGCCTGGGGCTCGTGCGCGTCGAACGGGTGCGTGCAGGCCGCCGCGCCCAATCCGACCCGGGCGACGCCGATCCACAAGGTGATCCGCAACAAGCCGATCATCAAGGTGCCCGGTTGCCCGCCCATCGCGGAAGTGATGACCGGCGTGATCACCTACATGCTGACATTCGACCGCGTGCCGCCGCTTGATCGGCTGGGGCGCCCGCAAATGTTCTACGGGCAGCGCATTCACGACAAATGCTACCGCCGGCCGCATTTCGACGCCGGCCAGTTCGCCGAAGCCTGGGACGACGAAGGCTCGCGCAAGGGCTACTGTCTTTACAAGATGGGATGCCGGGGACCGACGACCTATAACGCCTGTTCGACCATTCGCTGGAACGGTGGCGTTTCCTTTCCCATTCAGTCAGGACACGGATGCATCGGCTGCTCCGAGGAAGAGTTCTGGGACAACGGCCCGTTTTACGACCGTCTCGCCAAGGTCAACACGCCCCTTGGCGCCGAAGCGAACGCCGATCAGATCGGGTTCGCGGCGACCGGCCTTGTCGGCGCGGCGGTCGCGGCCCATGCGGGCCTCTCGGCGCTGAAGCGCGCGCGGGACAAATCAGCGCCCGCAGGCGGGCGCAAGGTTGAAGAGGGAGCGGAACAATGACGGTGCAGACTCCGAACGGCTTCACCCTTGACGACGGCGGCCGGCGCGTCGTCGTCGATCCTGTCACGCGCATCGAAGGGCACCTGCGGATCGAGGTCAATGTCGACGAGGCGAATGTCATCCGCAACGCGGTCTCGACCGGCACGATGTGGCGCGGCCTCGAAGTGATCTTGAAGGGGCGCGATCCGCGCGACGCCTGGGCGTTTACCCAGCGTATCTGCGGCGTTTGCACCGGCACGCACGCGCTGACCTCCGTGCGCGCCGTCGAGGACGCGCTCGGCATCGAGATCCCCGAAAACGCCAATTCCATCCGCAACATGATGCAGCTCGCGCTGCAGGTGCACGATCATATCGTGCACTTTTATCATCTGCATGCGCTCGATTGGGTCGACGTCGTCTCCTCGCTGTCGGCGGACCCGAAGGCGACGTCCGAACTGGCGCAATCGATTTCATCCTGGCCGCTCTCAAGTCCCGGTTATTTCCGCGACTTGCAGAACAAGCTCAAGAAATTCGTCGAGTCCGGCCAGCTTGGCCTGTTCCGCAACGCCTATTGGGGCCATCCGGCCTACAAGCTGCCGCCCGAAGCCAATCTGATGGCGGTCGCGCATTATCTGGAGGCGCTCGACTTCCAGAAGGAGATCAAGAAGATCCACACGGTGTTCGGCGGGAAAAATCCGCATCCGAACTGGCTTGTCGGCGGGGTCCCGAGCCCGATCAATATCGAGGATGTTGGGGCCGTGGGCGCGGTCAACATTGAGCGCCTGAACCTGGTCAAGTCGATCATCGACCAGTCCATCGAATTCACCGAGAAAGTCTACCTGCCGGACCTTCTGGCGATCGCGTCCTTTTACAAGGAATGGACTTATGGCGGCGGTCTCTCCTCGAAATCGGTCCTGAGCTACGGCGACATTCCCGACCACGCCAATGATTACTCAGGGGACAACCTGTTGTTGCCGCGCGGCGCCATCATCAATGGCGACCTTAATGAGATCCATGACGTCGATCAGCGCAACCCGGACGAAATCCAGGAGTTCGTTTCCCATTCGTGGTATTCCTATGTCGACGATGCGATCGGCCTGCATCCGTGGGACGGCGTGACCGACCCGAATTACGTTCTCGGCCCCAATGCGAAGGGCTCGAAGGTCCATATCGAGGAACTCGACGAGAACGCCAAATACTCCTGGATAAAAAGCCCCCGCTGGAAGGGCAACGCGATGGAGGTCGGGCCGCTCGCGCGGTACATTATCGGCTATGCGCGAGGCATCCCGGAATTCAAGGAGCCGACGGAAGCCGCGCTGCGTCAGTTGGGCCTGCCGGTAGCGGCGCTGTTCTCAACGCTCGGGCGCACCGCCGCGCGCGGTCTTGAATGTCAGTGGGCGGCGCGGAAGATGCTCTATTTCTACGAAAAGCTGATGGCCAATATCAAGGCTGGCGACGTCACGACCGCCAATATCCAGAAATGGGACCCGGAAAGCTGGCCGAAATCCGCCAAGGGCGTGGGGTTCACCGAAGCGCCGCGCGGCGCGCTCGGTCACTGGGTGCGCATCGAGGACGGAAAAATAGACAATTACCAATGCGTCGTCCCGACGACATGGAACGCCGGCCCGCGCGATGCGCAAGGCAATATCGGCGCCTATGAGGCGTCCCTGCTCGACACGCCGATGGCCGATCCGGAACAGCCGCTTGAAATTCTGCGCACGGTCCATTCATTTGATCCGTGTCTCGCCTGTTCGACGCATGTGATGACGAAGGACGGCGAGGATCTCGCCGCCGTCAAGGTTCGGTAGCGGAGGGTGATATGGTCAACACGCCCGTCAGCAAGGCGCCGACTCGCAAACCGCCGCGGCAGGACGGCGTTTTCGACCGGATCGTTCAGGAAGCGACCGAGACGACGACGCCGGCTGAAAAAATCTACGTGTACGAAGCGCCTCTGCGGTTGTGGCACTGGGTCAACGCGATCTGCATCATCCTGCTTTGCGTCACCGGCTATTTCATCGCAACCCCGCCGCCGAGCGTCTATGGCGAAGCGTCCGATCATTTCGTGCTCGGCAATATCCGCATGGTGCATTTCGCCGCCGGGCAGGTGCTTGCGGTGGCCTTTCTGGGCCGGATCTACTGGGCGTTCGCAGGCAATCATCACGCGCGGCAGATTTTCCTCCTTCCCGTATGGAGCGCGAAATGGTGGGGCGAGATCTGGCATGAGATCAAATGGTATGCGTTTGCGACGCCCACCCCGAAGAAATATATCGGCCACAATCCGCTGGCCCAGTTCGCGATGTTTTTTCTCCTGATCGTGCCGCTGGTCCTGCAAATCCTGACGGGGTTTGCGCTTTATGCGGAGGGGGCCGGAACCGATGGCTGGATGCACGCGATGTTCGGCTGGGTGTTCGGGCTGTTCGGCGACAACTCGTTCGCGGTCCATACCTATCATCACCTGTTCATGTGGTTCATCGTCGTCTTTTCCATCGTTCATATCTACGCCGCCCTGCGCGAGGACATCATGAGCCGGCAGAGCCTGATCTCGACGATGGTGTCCGGTTGGCGCTACTTCAAGGATGACGAGAAATGAGCGCGTCGCGGCAAGGGGCCGGGGCGCTCGTCCTCGGTGTTGGAAACATTCTCTGGGCGGATGAAGGCTTCGGCGTGCGCTGCGCGGAAGCCTTCGCGGAGGCTTTCGATCTGCCTGAAAGCGTTACGGTCGTCGACGGCGGCACGCAAGGGCTCGCTCTTGTGAACGATCTCGCCCAGGCGCGCCGTGTCCTGATTTTCGACGCGGTCGATTTCGACGCGGCGCCCGGCGAGCTGATCGTGGCGCGCGGCGACGCGGTGCCGCGCTTTGTCGCCGGCAAGAAGGTGTCCCTCCACCAGACCTCCATGATGGAAATCCTTGCCGTCGCGGAGTTGATGGCGGACGGCGCCCCCGAGGCGATTACCCTTGTCGGTTGTCAGCCGGCGGCGCTGGAGGATTACGGCGGGGGCCTGACGCCGGCGGTTTCGGCCCAGATCGGGCCGGCGGTCGAATGCGCCGCGGGCGAACTCGACCGCTGGGGCTTTGCGCTGCGGCCCCGGACCGAAGGGCGGTCCGCGCCCTTGTCGCTGATGCCGAAGGAAGTGGCGCGCGCCGCCTATGAGACGGGGCGGCCCGGCGCAGATGAAGCATGCCGGGTCGGCGACGAACGGGTTCTTGCGCGGCTGTGCGTAACGCAGGGAGCGGACTGATGTGTCTCGGCGCGCCCATGCGGATCCTGAGCGTCGACGGTCTCGGCGCCGTCTGCGAGGGCGCCGACGGCCTTGCGCAGGTGTCGCTCGCGCTGACCGGGCCGGTCGGGGCCGGCGAGCATGTGCTTGTTTATCTCGGCTCGGCGATGCGCATTCTTGACGCTGACGAAGCGCGCCGGATCGGCGACGCGCTTGAGGCCATGGCGTGCGCCGCGCGGGGCGAGCGTTTCGAGCATCTGATCCAGGATCTGGCGGACCGGGAGCCGGAGCTTCCCCCGCATCTGCGGGATCAGAAATCAACGACAGCGGACAGGGAGAACGCCGATGGGACAGGCGATTATTGACGGCATGATCGCGTGCGGAGACGCGGTGCTGGTCGATGCGGGCAGCATCGGCGATTTCCTGCGCGCCGTCCCGGATCGCGCAAGCGCGTTGTTTTTTACCGGCGATCCGGACAAGAAACTCGAGACGGCGGATCTTGCGGTCGTCCTGCGCGAGGTCAAGCGCGGCGCCGGCGGCGCGTTGCGCCTCGCCGTCGTCGACCGCAAAGATGAAAAGGCGCTGATGAGCGACTACCAGGTCGGAACCCTGCCGAGCGTCGTTTTTTACGCCGGCGAGCGGCATCTCGAAACCATTCCGAAAGTGCAGAACTGGTCCGTTTACGAAGAAAAAATCCCTGCCATCCTGGCGCGCGCCGCCGACGGTCGCGGAGAAGAGGAGCTTGCCCATGGCTGACATTGATAATCTTCGGCTGACGGAGCGCCCAGCCATGTGGGATGACGAGGCGCCTGACGGTGTGTTGAACCCCTTCGAAGGCGATGACGGCGCGGCGGGCGAGGCGCTGTCGCTGCTGGGATTGCCTGAAGTCGGCCGCAAGGCGAAATCCCGCGACCTTGCCGACCTCGGCGAAGCTTCCGCGCCGGTTCTCGACATGCTCGGCAATATTGCCGACGCCCTTGACGCCGCGCGGGAGGGGCGCGCCTGGCGCCGGCGTCTCGATCATTTGTCCGTATCGGAACGAACGGTCCTGCAGGATGCGCTCGGCAGGGGCGAAGTCAGCATGACGCTTTCGCCCGGCGCGCCGGGCGAGGGGCTCGCCCAGATCGGGGAGACCGTGTTGCCGGGAGTCTGGCTCGGCCTTGCGGAGGACACGGACGGCGCCCCGGCGGCGCACTGGGTCGAGGTCGCCGACGCGCCGCGGGCGCTGCGCGAGGCGGCGGCGGCGCGTCCGCGCGACGATATTCCGTTCGACGCGCTAACGCCGCCGCGAGACGCGATGAACGTGATGGGCGTTCTGGCCGAGATCAGGGCGCGGGCCGCCGCTTGGCGGCCGGGGACGCAAAACCACGTGCTGAACTTCACGCTGTTTCCGATGACGCAGGCGGATACGGCTTTTCTTGCGAAGGTGCTGGGCGAGGCCGGCGTGCGCGTTTCTTCGGGCGGGTATGGCGCGGCGCGAGTCATCATGACCGCGCTGCGCAATGTCTGGGCCGTTCAGTACCTCAACGGCCTGGGCGCTGTCATTCTCGATACGATTGAGGTCGGCGACGTTCCGGCTTCGGTCCTCGCATCGGTTCAGGACTTCGAGGACAGCGCCGCGCGCCTCGACGAGATTAGACAGGCGTATGTATCATGAGCGGAGCATTCGAGAGTTCGGTCAACGGCGTTCTCAACCCCGACGCGGTTCTGGAATGCGGCGTGTGCTGGCGTTCGTACGATCCGTCCGAAGGCTGCGAAAGTTGGGACGTTCCGGCGGGAACCGCCTTTGCCGATCTCCCGGCCGAGTGGCGTTGTCCTTCCTGCGACGCGTCGAAAGACAAATTCATGGTGCGCGACGCGGGCGGGACGCGGCGACCGGCGCCCCGGCCGACCGGTGTCGATCAGCGCATCGGGGATATTGTCGCGGCGTATCGAAAAGCCGAAAAATCGATGATCGGATTGCCCGTCCACAACCCGGCGCTGGAGGTCGAAGCAGTCGGCTTTCGTCCCCACAAAGACGGTTTTGCTGGGGTGGTCGTCACCCCCTGGTGCATGAACGTTACGGTGGTCCCCGGCGGGCCTGACGCGCCGCCGCCGGGCGCTGTCGGGTCGAAACGCAGCCACGTCTTTCCGTCGGGCGCCTATACGTTCACGCTTGGCCGTCTTGAGGGGGCCGGCCTCATCGAAACCTGTTCGCTGTTTTCGCCCATGGACGATTTCGGCGAGCAGGCGGTCGCGCGGGCCGCGGCGCAGGCGGCGGCGGATGGCCTGTTCGAGGCCCCGGAACCCGCGCCGCCGCCGAGAATGACGCGACGGTTCCTCCTGACGCGGAACGGCGCGCCGACATGAGCATGGAGGCGTGACAAGCGCGGGATGAGCAAGGCGAATGTGCATAGACGCCTCACGCTGACGTTAACGCCCGGCGCCGACGGCGTGACGGCCGCCGTGAGGCAGCACGGGGGCGCCGAGCCGCTCGCCGTCGCCCGCGGCGCCGCGTTTGAAAACGCCCTTGAATTGGCGTCCCTCCTGTTTCCGATCTGTCCGCGCGCGCATCAGGCGGCCGCGCTTAACGCCGCAGAGTCGCTCGCGGGGATCGCTCCGTCGCCTGTCCGGACGGCCGCCCGCGACCTTCTGGTTTACGCCGAGGCGGTGGTCGGCTGCATCATGCGTCACGATCTCGTCTGGCTGCGCGAACTCGGCCGGGCGCCGATGATAGAGGATTGCCGCGCGGCGCGCGGGGCGAGCCAGGCGCTTGCAATGGCGGTTTTCGACGGCCCGTGGGCGCGGCCCGGCGGGGGCGGCGTGCGCCTCGACCTCGACGCCGCGGCGCTGGCCGTTAGCGTCCTGGCCGAAACCGCGCGTCGCGTCGCCTCGCGCGCCGAAACGGTGCTGGCGGACATCCCAGGCTTTTCCGTCGAGACGCATCGCGGTGCGGCGACGGCGAGCGGAAACGCCGCCACGCTGTCCGGGGAGCCGATTGCGACGGCTACGGAAGAAACGCCGCGCACCCTGCATGCGCCGGCGACGCCGCAGGACCGCATCGACTGCGCGGACTGGTTCGACGCCCAGATCAGGCATCTTGACTGGCTGGCTGGTCGTTTGCCCGAACTGCTGGAGATGAGCGGCCAGCCTGCCGCGCCGGTGTCGGCGCTGGTATCTGGGCCGGCGCCGGGCGAACTGACCGGAACGGGATTCGGGGTGGCGGTGACCGCGCGCGGGCGCCTGCGCCATGCCCTCACGCTTGAGAACGGCAAGGTGCGGGACTGGAAATCGCTGGCGCCGACCGACCTCAATTTCGCGGAGAACGGACCGGTCTCGCAACTCGCCGCCCGGTTGCCGGCGGATGACCGGCTGCGCGCGAACGCGGCCTGGCTCGTTCAGGCTTTTGACCCCTGTGCGCCGTGCGAGGTGTCGATCGTGGCGGAGTCCGGCCATGCATGAACTGGCGCTGGCGCAATCGGTGGTCCGGATCGTCGAGGAGGAGGCGGCGCGGCGGGACGTGAACGCCGTGACGGCGGTTATTCTCGAAGTCGGCGCGCTTTCCTGCGTCGATCCGCATGCGCTCGATTTCAGCTTCGGCGCGGCGACGCGGGGCACCATCGCCGCCGGCGCCAGCCTGAAAATCGAACGAACGGCCGGCGCGGCGCGCTGTTTCGATTGCGACCGGGAAGTGGAAGTGACGACCCGCGCGGCGGCCTGTCCGCATTGCGGGTCGCACAAGCTTATGATTACGGGCGGCGACGATCTGAGAGTGAAAGCAGTGGAGGTTAACTGACATGTGCACCGTATGCGGATGTGACGGCAAAGGCGCGAATATCGAAGGCGGCGACCCTCGCAGGGCGTCCGTCCCCCACCATGAACATGACCACGATCATGAGCATGGCCATGATCACGACCATGACCATCAGCATGGCCACGCGCATCGTCATGGGCGTCAACACGACGACGCGCCGCTTGACTTTGGACAGGGCCCCGCCGGCGCGTCGGTTCCCGGCCAGCCGCAAGCGCGGCTGATAGAGATCGAACGCGGCGTTCTCGCCCATAACGACGCACTGGCCGCCGCCAACCGGACCCGGCTGGAAGGGATCGGCGTCTTCACGCTGAACCTCATGTCGAGCCCCGGTTCCGGCAAAACCACGCTTCTGGTCGAGACGCTGAAAGCGCTGGGCGATGCTGCGGCCGTCGCGGTCATAGAGGGCGATCAGCAGACGTCCAATGATGCGGCGCGCATTCGCGAAACTGGCGTACAGGCGGTCCAGGTGAACACCGGCAAGGGGTGTCACCTCGACGCTGAAATGGTCGGCAAGGCCATCGACCGGCTTTCCCTGAGTGCCGGCGGTCTCCTTTTCATCGAAAATGTCGGCAATCTCGTCTGCCCGGCCTCGTTCGATCTTGGCGAGTCGCGCCGCGTCGTTCTCGCCTCCGTGACCGAAGGCGAAGACAAGCCGCTCAAATACCCCGACATGTTCGCCTCCGCGGATCTGATGGTCGTGACGAAAGCGGATCTTTTGCCTCATCTCGATTTCGATGTCGATGTACTGATCGACAATGCGCGCCGGGTCAGGCCGGGGCTGGAAGTGGTGACCGCGTCCGCGCGCGGCGCCCCGGGGCTTGGCTACTGGCTTGCCTGGCTGAAGGGCAAGCACGGGGCCGTCATGTCCGGCCGTGCGCCGGCGATTGCGGCGGAGTAGGGCCGTGCCGGACGGAAGCCGTATCGTCAGCCCCCGTTACGACGCCGCGCGCATCCGCGTGCGCGGCGCGGTGCAGGGTGTCGGTTTCCGGCCATTCGTCTGGAGCCTCGCCAGGGAACTGGGCCTTTCCGGCTGGGTCCTGAATGACGAAGACGGCGTGTTGATCCACGCCGAAGGTTCCGGGCTTGACGTGTTTGCCTATCGCCTCCGCGCCGACGCGCCGCCCCTGTCGCGCATCGACGAAATCGAACGCGCGCCCGCAGCGCGCAGCGGCGCACCGGCTTTCGAAATCCGCACAAGCGCGCGCCGCGCCGGTGCGCGCACGATGATCACGCCCGATGTCGCGGTGTGCGATGACTGTCTTTTGGATATCTTCGATCCGTCGAACCGGCGGTATGCATATCCGTTTACGAACTGCACCAATTGCGGGCCGCGCTATACGATCACCCGCCGGCTGCCCTACGACCGGGCGCAGACCAGCATGGCCCCGTTCGCGATGTGTCCTGCGTGCCGGGCGGAATATGACGATCCCGCCGACCGGCGGTTTCATGCGCAGCCCAACGCCTGTCCCGAATGCGGTCCGCGCCTTTCCGCCGGCATCGCCGACATTGTCGCGCGGCTGAAAGGCGGGGAGATCGTGGCGCTGAAGGGGCTCGGCGGTTTCCATCTCGCCGTGGACGCGCGCAACGAAGCGGCGGTCGACCGGTTGCGCGCCCGAAAAAGGCGCGACGGCAAACCTTTCGCGGTGATGGTCGCTTCCCGCTTATCCGCGGCGGGACTGGCCCGGCTTGACGACGCGGAGGCGGCGCTTCTCACGAGCCGGGCGCGGCCGATCGTCGTGTGCCGTCTTGAAAAGAGCGCGGGCCTGGCGTCCGGCGTCACGCGCGGACTTGGCGATATCGGGCTGTTTCTTCCCTATACCCCACTTCACTATCTCATCTTTCACGAAGCGGCGGGGCGCCCGCCGGGTCGCGCCTGGCTTGAAGAACATCATGACTTTGCGCTGGTGATGACGAGCGCCAATCCGGGCGGCGAGCCCCTCGTGACGTCCGACAGTGAGGCGCGCGAAAGGCTCGGCGCCATCGCCGACGTCATCGTCGGGCACGACCGGGACATTGTCACGCGATGCGACGACAGCGTCATGCGCGTGATCGACGGCGCGCCCGCTTATCTTCGCCGCGCGCGCGGCGCCTGTCCGTCGCCGATCAAACTGTCGCGCGCCATGCCGCCCGCGCTCGGGCTTGGCGGCCATCTAAAGACGACGATATGCGCCATCCGCGACGACGAGGCTTTCCTGTCTCAGCATATCGGCGACTTAGATAACGCCGCGACCTATCGTTTCTACAAGGAAACCGCGGCGCATCTCGTCGACATTCTTGAAATCGAGCCGGAGACGGTCGCTTGCGATCTGCACCCGGACTTTCTCTCGACGCAATTCGCGGCGGATTGGGACGTCCCCGTCGTCAGGGTTCAGCATCACCACGCGCATATCGCCGCCGTCGCCGCTGAGCATCGCATTGACGGACCGCTTGCTGGTCTTGCCCTTGACGGTTTTGGTCTTGGCGCCGACGGCGAAGAGAACTGGGGCGGCGAACTGCTTGTCGTGGAAGGGCCCGCCATGCGCCGGGTCGGCGCCCTTGCGCCCTTGCGCCAGCCTGGAGGCGAGCGCGCCGCGCGCGAGCCCTGGCGGATGGGCGCGGCGGCGCTGCACGCGCTGGGGCGCGGCGCGGATATTGCCCGGCGCTTCCGGGAACAGGATGGCGCTGGCTTGGTTGCTGAAGTATTGGAACGCGACGTCAATGCGCCGCACACGTCATCCGCAGGAAGATTGTTTGACGCCGCCTGCGGCATTCTCGGCGTAACGCCGGTCGCATCCTTCGAAGGCGAGGCGGCGATGCGATTGGAGGCTCTGGCGCGCTCGCCTGCGGCGCTGCCGGGCGGGTACGAGATCCGCGGCGAAAGGCTCGATTTTTCACCCCTGTTGGCGGCGTTATGCGACGTCGACCCGGCCACCGGCGCGGATCTCTTCCACGGCACGCTGGCGGAGGGCCTGGCGGACTTTGTCGCCTGCCGGCTCGCGGCGGTCGGTTTTCCCTTGCGGCGGGTCGCCGCATCGGGCGGCTGTCTCCAGAACAACGTCCTGGCGCGGCTGCTCCGCTCGGCGCTCGGGCGGCGTGGGATCGATCTCCTGACGCCGCGAGCGGCGCCGGCCAATGACGGCGGCCTCAGCCTCGGTCAGGCATGGATTGCCTCATTGGCAGCAGAAAATCAGAAGGGAGACGGGTCATGTGCTTAGCGTTGCCGGCGGAAGTTGTCGCCATCGAGGGCGATGTCGCCACGGTCAGTCTCGACGGCGTCGAGACCCCCGTTTCACTGGCGTTTCTGGAAGACGTGACCGTCGGCGATTATGTGGTCGTTCATGTCGGTTACGCGCTTTCCAGAATTGACCCCGAAACCGCTGCGGAACAACTGGCGCTGATGTCCGGCGCGACGGCGCCGACGCAGGAGGGAGAACCGGCATGAAATACGTCGATGAATTCCGCGATCCGAAGACGGCCAGGGCCATTGCCGCGCGGATCCGCCGTGACGTCGATCCGGATCGAAACTATGCGTTCATGGAGTTTTGCGGCGGGCACACGCACGCCCTGTGCCGCTTTGGCCTCGAAGATCTGTTGCCTGACAATATCAGGATGATCCACGGGCCAGGCTGCCCGGTCTGCGTGTTGCCTGTGGGACGGCTCGACCTTGCGATAGAACTTGCCCTTTCGCGGCCGGAAGTCATCCTTCTCACCTATGGGGACATGATGCGCGTGCCCGGCGGAAACGGCGCCTCCCTGTTGTCCGCCAAGGCGCGCGGCGCCGATGTTCGGATGATCTATTCGACGGCCCAGGCGGTCGATCTCGCCAGGGAATATCCGGACCGGGAGGTTGTTTTCTTCGCCATCGGGTTCGAAACCACCACGCCGCCCACCGCCGCGGCGTTGAAATCGGCAAAAGCCTCGGGGCTTAGAAATTTTTCGGCGCTTTGCAATCACGTGCTGACGCCGGCCGCCATCGACGCCATCATGACGACGGGCTCGGGCGATGCGCGGGCGCGACTCGACGGCTTTGTCGGGCCGGGCCATGTCTCGACGATTATCGGCGCGGAAGCCTATCAGGGCGCCGTGGACAAATGGGGCAAGCCGATCGTGATTGCGGGCTTCGAGCCCAACGACCTCATGAACGCGGTGCACAGGCTTGTCGTTCAGGCGAACCGCGGCGAGGCGCGGGTTGAAAACGCCTTCGCGCGGGCTGTCCGGCCGGGCGGCAACCGCGCCGCCCAGGCGCTCTGTGAAGAGGTCTTTACACTGAGGGACAGTTTTGAATGGCGGGGGCTGGGCGACATACCGGCCAGCGCGCTGCGTCTTTCGGACGGTTATGAGGAATTCGACGCGGAGAAACGCTTCGCCCTCACATATGCGCCGAAGGCCGATCACAAAGCGTGCGCCTGTGCGGAAATCCTGCGGGGAGAAAAGTCGCCGGTCGACTGCAAGGTGTTCGCACGCGCCTGCACCCCGGAGCATCCGCTCGGCTCGTGCATGGTTTCGCCGGAAGGCGCCTGCGCGGCGTACTATCTCTACGGACGATACAGGACTTCGACGCCGCCCGTCGTAAAGAATAACCGGACAGAGGCGGCGTGAGGCGCGCCATGAAGACGACCGTTTCCCCCCGCCGCCGCCGGCTCTTCTCCAGGAAGCTCGACTTCGCCAGGGGCTGTGTCGAACTGACTCATGGAGCGGGCGGCAAGGCTTCCGCGCAGCTTTTCGAGGAGCTTTTCCGGCCGGCTTTCGCCAATGAGGCCCTCGATCGGGGAGATGACGGGGCGCAATGCGTCGGCGCAGCGCGGCTTGTCGTCGCCACCGATTCCCATGTGGTCAGTCCGCTGTTCTTCCCGGGGGGCGACATCGGCGCGCTTGCGGTTCACGGCACGGTCAACGACGTCGCGATGGCAGGGGCCGAGCCGAAATACCTGACGGCGGGGTTCATTCTTGAAGAGGGCTTCCCGCTGAGCGATTTGCGCCGCATCGTCGATTCCATGGCCGCCGCCGCCGGCGAGGCGGGTGTGGCGATCGTCGCCGGCGACACCAAGGTCGTCGAGCGCGGCAAGGGGGATGGCGTCTTCATCAACACGACCGGCGTCGGGTTTATTCCGGCGGGGTTGCGGCGCGCGCCCTCGGCGGCGAACGCCAGACCGGGCGACCTCATTTTGGTCTCCGGCGCCATCGGCGATCATGGCGTCACGATATTGGCGGCGCGCGAGGCGTTGCCGCTGACCGGTCCGATCCGGAGCGATAGCGCGGCGCTGAACAGGCTCGCCATGCGGCTCCTTGCCGATGTGGACGGCGTGCGCGCCTTGCGCGATCCGACGCGCGGCGGGCTTGCAACCGCGGTCAACGAGATTTGCAGATCGAGCGGAACGGGCGCGCTGTTAAGGGAAGAGGCCATCCCGATCAAACGGCCCGTGGAGGCGGCGTGCGAACTTCTCGGCGTCGATCCGCTATACCTCGCCAATGAAGGGAAAATGATCGCTATTGTCGCGCCGGAAGCGGCGACGGACGCGCTCGCGGTCCTGCGCGCGCATCCGCTCGGCGCCGAAGCCGCGATCATCGGCGAAGTCGTCGAGGATCCGGACAATTTCGTGCAGATGGAAACCGCTTTCGGCGGCAAACGCCTTGTCGACTGGCTGACGGGCGATCCGCTGCCAAGAATATGCTGAGGCGCGCAGGCTAGGAGCGAGATGTATCGGCATGCATCGACATGCCGGGACGCTGACGCTTGCCCGGCGGGCGGCGTTGTCAGAAGATGCTGAAAACCGGTAGAGAATGGGTTCGAGCGTTTCGACGGCCCTAACGACGGACTTGCGTCGGAACCTGCGCGTTAACGTAAAAGAACCGGAAAACCATAGCCTCCGGCGAGGGCAAGTCCGGGAGCGGACCAATACAGTCATTTTACTACTTGCGAGCGGTTGCGTTCAAAGGGGTCGGATCAAGGGTATTGGGCCATTTGTCTCTGTTTGCAATTTTGCGCCGCCAATTGACCAGTTGATAGATGATCCGCTGAAAGCAGGTTCAGCTTTCTAAACCCGGCCAATTCGATATCAATATTGCCGAGTATGAAAACGGCCGTCTCGCCTTGTATATACCTTCGCTATACGAACTATGTGCGCTCTTGGTTCCAGCGACCGAAAAAGAAGGCCGTAAGTCTTGCTGAATTCGCATCTCGTCGTTGCCTGTACAGATGCTGCATGATAAAATTCTCTTAAGCTGGGTTTTTCTTTTCCTTCCTTGCCGAACTGAAATCAGAGGATGAACGCTGTGAAAAAGAAACTTGCCGCCACCATTAGTTTGCTTGCGGCCGGCACGGTTACTGCGTGCTCGGATAATACTTCGGAGCGAGAGGCCCGGTCTTCGGCGAGCGCCGGGTCTGCCGGCGAACGCGCCGAGCAGGCTCCCCCGAAAGTCTTGGCCGCGCGGGAGAAAGTGGCGATCATCAAACGCGTAAAGACACGCGACGATGTTGACGCTTATGTCGATCGCCTCATGGAGGAATTCGATGCGGACGGCGACGGGATCATTTTGAGCACAGAGTTTCCGGACCGCTCGCCCATCGTGAACGGCCGCCGCTTCATGTCGGTCGAACCCCTTGAGCTTGTTGCGGGCGAGGAAAACGCTGAACCTGTGGAGGTTGTCCGGTTCTCGCGCGAGGACGTGAAGGATGTGGTTCTGCATTTCTTCGATGATGCGGACAGTGATGGCGACGGCGCGCTCAATACCGACGCGGAAGCTGAAAACTTTCAGCAATTCATGGTTCTGCATGAGGTCGAGATCCTTCAGATGCACGATCTCGAAAATTGAGAGAACGACGGCGATGGTCGTTCGGTGGGCCTGTTCACTGATTTTAGCGCCTGCGGGCGAGCGTCCTCTAACTGGTGGCGAATAATTGCCCGGATTTATGTTATCGCAGTTCAGACGCCGTGGCGCAGTTTCATGTGATTGCCGCGATTTATTCTTCAGAGAGCCGAGCCAGGGTGGCGGCTTCATCCGGATAGACTGTACTCGCCAGCCATTCAGATTCGTCAGGGTCGAGAACGCCGTTTGCGTTTTTGTCTGACATCTCGAAGTACTCCATCAGAATCACCGCTAGATCCGGTGCGAAGAGTGAAATATTTTTATTTTCGACGCTCGTCGATACCGATCTGGGTGGTTGACCGTCTTGCGGCGGGCCGCTTGGTTGCTTAGACATATAGGATTGAACGATCCTGGCGTTGGGGTTCAATTCATTGCCCGAAAGAACGCCGTCTGCGTCGCGGTCCATTTCGGCCAGAAGCGCCTCCGCTACCGTATAAAGGTCGGCCTGTCGGCTCACGGCGCGAAGACGCGCGAGTTTTTGTTCCGCCTGCGTTCGCTCAAGCTGATGGCAGGGGTCGACTTTACTCGATGCAGGAAGGGCATCGTGATCAACCTCGACTCCGTCGTCGTCCGCTTCGATGTCAGCTTGGAGAATATCGCCAGAAAGATAGGAGCATGCGTCTGTCGAGATCGCAGTGGCAGCCGCAGGCGCGTTGCCTTCTTCCTCGGTCGGGACAATTTCGGGTTTGCTGACCGCTGGCGAATCCAACTCCGAAAAGGTTTCAGATCGATCAACCTGAACATCGGTGCAGGCCGACGCGAGCAGTAGCGAAACCCAGAAAAAGGGCGTTCTGCTGCGGCGTTTCAGAAATGGGAATCTCATAGCCTTCATTTCGTAAACCATATCCCGCATGAATCCATTTTGACTCGTGTTAAAGGGTGCGCGGGGACCGCTCTATCAACCCCGCGTTCATCATTTTCGAAACGTCCGGCGGCGATTACGCCGCCGGACTGTCTCGATGTTACCGTCGTTCAATAATGTAATGCATTAAAGCGGTTCGACATGTTTACTGTTCGTAGATGACCATCACGTTCGGGACGGGACGGTCGATTAGGTAGTTGGCCGAATTGTTCGGGTCCTGTTGACGGAAGGCGGGGTGATAATGGTCGACAAAGCTCTTTTCAACGGAATCGCCATAGAGAGCGCATTCTGTGACGCCGGTGTAATCACACGAGGACCGGCCGGTCGTTGTTGTGCCGAGGGACGTTGAGGCGTTGAAGTTCATCGCCATCTGGGAGGATCCGCTGCCGTCTAGTAGCAGGACGTTTGGATAGGTGGAAGCAAGGAAGAACCGTCTGATGTCGTCAATCGTCGCACCCGTGTTGCCTGCGTTCCGGCTCGGCTGGATGACCACGACTCGCATTTTATCCGTAGCTGGATCAATTCCGATTGCCGTACGTCCGACAGCTGAGTTCTGCTTGTCGATGACGAATTGCGGCCAGGTGCTGGTGCTGGTGTTGGTGCCGTTGTAACGGATCCACACGCCGTTGATGCCGAGATCGCCAGCGACAATCAGGCTGTCCATATCCTGGGTTGTACGTCTGCCGAGGCCGCCGGAACCGCCGCCCTTGAAGCGAAGCGTGCCGAAGGGGCGGTCGGTCACGCCGTTGGTGACTTCCCTATTGGTGTATCGGCTGACGAAATCGGCGTTGCCGGCGTCCGGACGATAGGTGCCGAGGTTCAGCGCACAGGGCTCCTGGTAGATCGGCTTGAATTGGTTTTGATTGGTCGAACGATTCGGGAAAGGGTCGGTTTCAAAAAAACCTAGGTTGAAAGAAACGGCTTTTTTACCCGGCTTGTCCCGATCGTAAACGGCGGCCCAGGCTGTTACCGGAAGCGCCGGTACAAGGTCGGCGTAACGCGAAGGGCGGTGCTGCGAGTTCTGGTACAGATCCGCACAGGTGTAGTTTCTGATGCCATCGTTGCAGGCGTTATACTCTTCGTAAAAGTCTGCGCTGTCGCTCATTGACCAGCAGCTGAGATAATACGTTTCCAAATTCGGCGCCTCGACATGGACATTGTTGTAGTCCGCGATGTCGAGGATGTATCCTTCGACATTGGTAAATAGTTTGCCGCCGGTCGTCCAGCTGCTCGGGATTTTGTTCAGGGTGAAGCCGCTCTGAGCGTAGGCTTCTTCCGTTACTGACGCAGCTGTCAGGGCGACGCAGGACGTCAGGGCGACTTTAAGGCTGATTTTCTTCATGGCTTGGATAGACTCCTTTCTTTGTCCGACCGGGGTTGCGGTCGATTGGCGGGTGGGATTACCCGTTGTGTTTCGTGAAAGGCATACGCAATGCGGGCGCATCAACAAGCTTGTATTCAAAGCCGTTTATGATTGCGCCGTACTATCGCACTATAATCAGTACAGTTACAAAAAATCTATTATTGTTATTCCCCTTTTAAAAGGGGTTTTGGTCGGAACCTGTTCGGCTCAATGGGTCCGGCGGGGCGCTGTCTTCGCTCCGCCGGAATTCTCGATCGGCGTTACAAAAAGTACCGTGCACCAATGAACCAGCGACGATCAAGCTGTGACGTCGTGTGCGGCGCGTTCTGAAGGGAGTTGATCTTCAGAAGCTCGTTCGTGAGGTTGAGGCCCTGCAATTGCAGGGTCAGGCTATCGGTCACGTCGTAATTGACCGAAAGGTCAAGTTGACCGAAGGCTTCCTGAAACACTGGCTGGCCAAAGGATCCGGCCAGGTTTTCAACGAACTCATCACGCCATGCATAAGACAGGCGCCCGTCAAGGCGGCCGTCATCGTAGTAAAGGATGGCGTTGAAGCTGTTTTTCGACAGTCCCGGAAGGCCGTTGATTTCCGAAGAGTCGTCGCCTTCTTCGAAAGCCGCGTCGCTGTCCGCATAGGTGTAGTTGAAGATGCCGCCCATGTTGGAAAGGACGCCCGGCAGGAAGTCGAAGCGGCTTTGCGCGAGGACTTCAATGCCGTTTATGCTGGTCTGTTCGCCATTCACTGGCACGGAGAACGTGATAGGCGCCGTGACTTCTTCATTCGTCACCTGGGAGAAGAAGGTCCGGTCATCCGTGAACGTACCCGAAACGATCAGGCCATCAATATTCTTGTGAAAGAAATTTACAGCCAGAAGTGATTCTTCAGCGAAGTACCATTCAGCACCGATGTCGATATTGTCGGATGTGAAGGGCTCCAGAAGCGGGTTGCCGCGAGAGCCCGAACCGCCCGATTCGTCGATGCCGGAGAATACTTCAGACACGCGAAGATCGAACAGCGTCGGGCGCGTAAGCGTGCGGGAGTAGGCGCCGCGCAGGATCACATCGTCATTGACAGTATAACGCGCGGTTATGCTTGGAAGGAATTCCTGATAGTCGTTCTCGATCGAGGTCGGCGTTGAAACGCCATTGCCTACGGAAAAGCCGTCAGAGGTTTGCGTTGTGTCGACATAACGAAGGCCGGCGTTTACGAGAAGATTATCGAATTCGAACGTTGCTTCTGCATAGGCGGCGAAGGTTTCTTCTTCGCCGCTGAACGTCCGGCTGGCCGTGTTCTGTTGGAAGTCCCGGAAGATTGCGCCGTCAATAGCGATGCCGGCTACATCGACGACGCTTACGGGACCGGTAATCGGCGTGTTGAAGAGGCTCTCATCAAAGCCGTTCGGCAGATAGAGTTCCAGGATCTGGCGCGGGTCGGCCGTGATAATCGTGCTTGGGAACGATGCCGGCGCGCCATCGATGTCGAAGTCATTCACAACAAGCGCGTCTGCAAGCGATGGCAGGGTGCGAAGATCTGTATCCGCCGCAGCGTTGTCTACGCGAACTTCAAAGGAGCGACGAGATATCTTGCGGTCTGAGTAACGCGCGCCGAAATTGAAACGCGTGAGCGGGCTGTTATCGAATTCCTTGACGAAATCGAGCTTGGTGCTGAACTCTTCGTCTTCGTCGTCGGCTGGGCGCAGCAAGAATACGTTGATGAAGAATTCTGACGGATCGGAGTCGGCCGAATAGTCAGTTCCAGGCGTTGAGAATTCGATGAAGTCGCCATTGATGTCGAAGGTGACATCTTCACGCGTTTGCTGACCTGTGGCGAGGTTGCCGCGCGCAAACGACAGAAGCTGACCTTGACGCTCGATGTCACGCTTCGAATAGCCTACGAAAGGCGTCACCGTCCAATCGTCGCCAAGTTTAAAGTCGACCTTGCCGGAGAGTTGGAAGAAGTCCTCGTCCGATGACAGATCATTTGCAGCGATACGCTGTTGAACGGTTGAGAAGGCGCCCGACGTGAATACGCCGTCTTGAATTACATCGTTTGTCACCGCGGAAATCTGGCTTTCTGGCGGCGCGTCCGCGCGCGTGAAGAACCGGTCCGAATCGATCTCGGCATAGATCGCATCAACGGTAAGCTCGATCTTATCCGACGGGCGGAACTGAAAGCCGCCGGTAACGCCAAGCGTTTTGCGGTCCTCGACATCAACCTGGTAGTTGATGGTTTGGGGAAGAAGCGCATTCAGTTGTTCTTCCGTCGCGCTCGCGCGAAGGTCGTCCGTTGCGGGGGCTGAAAGCGGGCGAACGCTGATGCCCCCGTTGCTGTCAGTTTTGAACGCGGTGTCGGAGAAGGCGACGGACGCCGTGACGCCGAACGTATCGTTCCAGTTCTGGCTGAGGACTGCAGCGAGCCGCGGGCCGACGTCGTCGGCGGTTTCGCTGATCTGTGCTTGACCGGAAACGGAGAAATTGAGACCGTCCCGGTCGAAGGCGCGAGGCGTTGAAAGCTGAACGAGACCAGCTAGGCCGCCCTCGATATCAGACGCCGCAGGCGATTTCTTCACCGTTACATTGTCGAACAGTTCTGACGCAAGAATTTCGAAGTTGAAGCCGCCGCTAACGCCGAAAGCGCTGCCGCCGAAACGGCCGGCGGTGCCGTTGCTGGTGCCGGTGACGCCATTGATCTCGATGCGCGTAAACTCTGCGCCCAGGCCGCGAAGGTTGATTGACTGGCCGTCGCCGGTGTTGTTGCGGAAAAGGGTGACGCCTGGAACGCGCTGGAGAGATTCGGAAATATTGAGATCGGGGAACTTCCCGAGATCTTCAGCGGATATCGCATCAACAAATCCCGCGGCATCCCGCTTTTGATCGAGGCTGTTCAGGATTGAACTGCGAACGCCCGTGACAAAAATCGTATCTTGGACGGAGGCTTCGCCTTCAGCCTCCTGCGCTAACGCTGGAACCGTAGCGATTGCGGCCAAGGACGCGCTCGCCAGGAGCGTGGATTGCGCCAAGCCTCTCATAATGGTTTTCATGGGTACCCCTCACTGACATAGTCGTTCGCCCGCGCCAATGACCCGTGAGGAGACCAATAGGCAAGGATTACCGCCGCAGAATTAATTAAATACTGTGGCGGAATTAATAAATAGGTAAGATTTGTTACGCCTTGATGAAAGGTGCGATTTTTTGTGATTTTTTGTTCAATGCGCCGGGTGCGGCAGGAGCAGCGCATCTGCCACTGGCCTGAGGCCTTCCGGGTCAGATGGCCTATTGATCACAGCCTCGCCCACAACCATGGTTGTCGAGCGGCCGCCGTCCAGATTTATGGAGTCCACTGCTCCTAACGAACGCATTAATGCGCGTATTTCCTGAATAGTTCCGCCAATGCTGACTTCGGGCAGGCGCCCGTCGACGGTGACAAGCAGCAGTCGGCCGTCTCTTGTTATGCCTGCCGCAGTGCGCGGGTTGCGCATGTTAAACCAGCGATGAACAGCGTCGGCATGTGCGGGAGAGGCGCTAGGGTTCAGCGGCCATCCTTCCTGATCCGCCTAATCCACGCTGGCGCCGTTTTCCAGAAGCGTCGGCGCGCCATTTACGGCGTAGGACGGCGCGTCCTCGTCTTCCCCGCCAATGCTGATATCGACAGTCGCGTAATCTCTAAGCTTTTCTGATATCTCTCGGGCGCGATCGCCTGTGGCGACGAGCAAATAGCCTTCGCCCTCCGACCAGGCGTCAGATTTTCCCTTCGTGATCTGACCCTCATCGTTAATCGCGATTGTCAGCGCGTCCGCCGTGTCTGGCTCAAAGCCGGCATATTCGTTGAAAAGGATCAACTCGTCTGCGCCCGTACAGGTCTTGTCATGCACCGGTATGGAGGTCGGCGTATCGCCGACATTGCCGCAATTTTGCGTAAATCCGGGGCGGCGATTTATTCCGTCGGCGACCGTTATCTCGCCGTTCAGCCATGCCAACCTGATATCGGGGTTATAGCGGGCAATTACGGCTCTATTGCGCGGCCCATTTTTCAATAGCAACGCGCTGCGTCCGATGAGGCCTTCGCTGATGAACGTTCCATTGTAGACGCCAAGACCGGCAATATCGCCTACGACGCCGTTCTCGTCGGACATTACAAAGAAGCTCGCATTGACCGCCGCTAACGCCCCCTCTCGCGCCGCGATTTCCGTTACGGGCTCCACCCTGGCGACTTTCTGACCCGCAAGGCCGAGCGCTGCGCGGCCGTCAAATCGATCAAGATCGACTTCAAGAATATTGATGCGCCAGGGGCTGTCCGCAAAGGCTGGCGTGTCATTCAGGCGCTGAAGCTGAATTTCACATTTTTCAAGTTGTCCTGCTTCGGTCACGTTCAGGGCGGGTTTACGACTTTGATAATCGCCTACACGCACTATTTCATAGGTCTGCTGAGCGGCGCCCGGGTAGGGAAATGACTCCTGTGTCAGCGCGTCAGGGATGTTCTGCCTGCGCAAGCCATCGTCTCGTCAAGGGCAAGCCTGTTTTGCATAGGTTGGGAGCGCTATGTCCAGATAACCTCTGGCGCATGCTTCATCTCGCGTACAATTTCATCGCGCCAAAGGCCGGGAGCCAATTGCTCCGTATTCCAGATTTGCTCAAGCGTTTGAGCGCCCAATGGGAGCGCAACCCTGCCAATAGATGATCCTTCCTCTACGGTTGCCGTACCGCAGCTCAAAAGATAGAGCGCCGAAACGGATGCAGGCGATAAAAAATCCTTGTAAATCAATTGGGTGAAGCGCCAGAATCCAGCCACATCAATGCATCCCTCAACTATGTCTGGCGTCCGCTTTATTAAATCCCGTAAATTTATTAAATTGTTATTCTGCCCATAGTAAATACCTTGCTGGTAGATATCTTCCTGAAACCGCAAAAAACTCCCAAGCTTTTATGTGTCTGGGGATGGGAGGTTAGGCCATGTTGACAATAGATTAGCATGACGCGCGAATTTTGATTCAAGACGCGCTTGTTAGGGGGGGGGCGGTCTTGTGTCGAGGAAGCCGCGTCGCGGAGATTTATTGAAAGGGGGACGCATAAGGAGGCTTTTGGTCGATCACGCGGCG
>LYSZ01000018.1 GCA_001657385.1 Parvularcula sp. BBD 1991-13
CGGGGGACGACCAGCGCGCGCGGCCGATCGAGCGCCTGCCCCGCGGCGAACCGCTCCCTCTCTCCTTCGCGCAGCAGAGACTGTGGTTCCTGGCCCAGTTCGAGGGGGCGAACCTCGCCTACCATATCGCCGGCGGCGTCAGGCTGACAGGCGTTCTCGACCGCGATGCGTTGCGCCGCGCGCTCAACGCGATCGTGGCGCGGCATGAAACGCTGCGAACCACATTTTCGCAGGCCGACGGTCAGCCGGTTCAGATCGTCGGTCCCGCGGACAGCGGCTTCCCGCTGGAACTGGTCGACCTGCGCCATGCGCTTGATCCGGACGCCGCGCTGACGCGGCTCGCCGAACGGGAAGCGAGCGAGCCTTTCGACCTCGAACGGGGTCCGCTCATCCGCGGACGGCTGGCGCAACTGGGCTGGAACGAGCATGCGCTTTTGATCACGCTTCACCATATCGTCTCGGACGGCTGGTCCATGGGGGTCCTGATCAATGAACTGGGCGCGCTCTACCGCGCGTTCCGCGAGGGCGCGCCGGCCGACTTGCCCGAGCTTTCCATTCAGTATGCAGATTACGCCGCATGGCAGCGGCGGTGGCTGGACGGGGATCTTCTGGAGCGGCAGGCTTCATACTGGAAAGAGACGCTGAACGGCGCGCCGGCGTTGCTGGACCTGCCTTGCGACCGTCCGCGCCGGGCCGATCAGGATTACGCCGGCGCGGCGGTCAGGGTCGAACTGGACGAAAAGCTGGCCGGCGATCTGAGAGCCCTCGGCCGTCGCCACGGAACCACCCTTTACGGCGTTCTGCTGGCGGGGTGGTCGGCGTTGATGGCGAGGCTCTCCGGGCAGGACGACATCGTCATCGGCGCCCCCGTCGCCAACCGGATGCGGGTGCAGACCGAGCCGCTGATCGGTCTGTGCGCCAACACGCTGGCGCTGCGCGTCGATCTGAAAGGCGCGCCGACAGTCGAGACGTTGCTGGAAAGGGTCAGGGTGCTGACGCTTGAAGCGCAGCAGCGCCAGGACATTCCTTTCGAGCAGGTGGTGGAGATTACGCAGCCGTCGCGGAGTCTTTCGCACGCGCCGATCTTCCAGGTCATGTTCGCCTGGCAGAATACGCCGGAGGGCCGCATCGACCTGCCGGAATTGACGATCGCCCCGCTGGAGACGCCTCGCGTGACGGCGATATTCGATTTGACGCTGTCGCTGCGCGAAGACGGCGAGGCTATTACCGGCGCGCTGGAATATGCAACCTCGCTGTTCGATCGGCGCACGATAGATCGCTATCTCGGATATTGGCGGCGGTTGCTTGAGGCGATGGCGGCGGAAGACGCGGCGAGGGTCGATCAGTTGCCGCTGTTGGCCGAGCCGGAGCAGCGCAAGCTGCTTGAGGAATGGGGAACGGCGCCGGCGGCCGCGCCGCCGCCCGATCAATGCGTACACGAAATGTTCGAAGCGCAGGCCGCGGCCTCCCCGCAGGCGCTGGCGCTGACCTTCAAGGACCATCGCGTCACCTACGCGGCGTTGAACGCCCGCGCCAACCGGCTGGCGCATTTCCTGCGCGCGCGCGGCGTCGGGCCGGAAACGCGGGTCGCGATCTGCCTCGAACGCGGTCCCGAGATGGTTGTCGCCCTGCTTGCCGCGCTCAAGGCGGGCGGCGCTTATGTGCCGCTGGATGCGTCCTACCCTTCGGA
Organism: Parvularcula sp. BBD 1991-13; assembly: GCA_001657385.1. Taxonomy (GTDB): domain Bacteria; phylum Pseudomonadota; class Alphaproteobacteria; order Caulobacterales; family Parvularculaceae; genus Hyphococcus. The sequence goes on from LYSZ01000018.1 coordinate 1,691, forward strand.
ACGGCTCGCCTACATGCTGAAGGACAGCGCACCGACGGTGGTGCTCACCCACGGCCAAACGCCGCAAAAGGTTCTTTCACTTGTCGACAGAACGATTGAGCGCGCCGCGCGCATCGATCTGGATGCCGATTGTGAGCGCTGGGCGGGAGAGTCTGACGCCAATCCGGTTCGCGCGGAGACCGGTCTGGCCCCGGAGCGTCTGGCGTATGTGATCTACACGTCAGGATCAACCGGCCGGCCGAAGGGCGTGGCGATGCCGCATCGTCCGCTGGCGAACCTGATCGCATGGCAAACCGCTGATTCCGCCGGGAAAGCCCCGGGGCGGTGCCTGCAATTCGCCGCGCTCGGCTTCGATGTCGCCTTTCAGGAGATTTTCAGCACGTTGTGCGCGGGCGCGACGCTTGAACTGATCGACGACAGTTTGAGGCAGGATTTCCCGGCTTTGCTCCGGCATCTTTCCGAACGTGCAATCGACCGCCTGTTTCTGCCTTACAGCGCGCTGCAGGCGCTCGCCGAGGCGGCGTTCGACATAGATGACCGGGCGTTCGCCGATCTGGATCTGAAGCTCGGCGAGATCGTCACCGCCGGCGAGCAGTTGCGCGTCACGCCGCAGATCACCGGTTTCTTCTCCCGGCTGAAGGATTGCCGGCTGCATAATCACTACGGGCCGACGGAGACCCATGTGGTCACGACCTTCGATCTGCCGGCGCAGGCCGGCGACTGGCCGCCCCTGCCGCCGATCGGGCGCCCGGTCGCAAACAGCCGGACTTATCTGTTGGACCGGGAAGGCCAGCCGGTTCCGGTCGGCGTGATCGGCGAAATCTATCTTGCGGGCGATCAGATGGCGCTCGCCTACCTGAACGCCCCGGCGCAGACCGCCGAGCGTTTTCTCCCCGACCCCTTCAGCCGCGAATGGGGCGCGCGTTTTTATCGGACGGGCGATCTCGGCCGCTGGCGTTCCGACGGCGCGCTGGAATTTCTGGGCCGCGCGGATCGCCAGGTCAAATTGCGCGGGTTCCGCATCGAACTGGAAGAAATCGAGGCGGCGCTGTTGTCCCATCCCGACATCGCCAATGCGGCGGCCGTCATCGCCGGTCCGCCTCAGGCGCCGATCGCGGGCGGGCCGCCCGACAAGCGGCTGGCGGCGTTCGTCGTCCCGCGGGAGGGCGCGCCCGCGCCCTCGCGGGAGGCGCTGCGTTCGCATCTTCACGAGCGATTGCCGGATTACATGGCTCCGACGGTGATCGCGTCGCTGTCGGCCCTGCCGGTGACGCCGAACGGCAAGATCGACTGGGCGCAGTTGACCCGGCTGGCGGCGGAGGCGTTGCCGATCGCGAAAAGCGGCGGCGCGGCGTCCGGGCTTACCGCCATGGAGGAACTTGTCGCGGCCGTGTGGGAGGACGTTCTGAAAGTGAGCGGCGTCGGGCCGGATGACGATTTCTTCGAACTGGGCGGTCACTCGCTCATCGCCACACGGATGATCGCCAGACTGCGCGAGGTGGTGCGGGTCGAGCTTCCTGTGAAGCGGGTGTTCCAGTCCCCCACCGTCGCCGAGCTGTCGGCCTGGCTGACGTCGCAACAGCAGAAGGCGCCGGCGCCCGCGCTGCCCGCCATTCGCAAGGCGTCGCGCGATGAGGACCTGCCGCTGTCATTCGCGCAGCAGCGCATATGGTTCGATCATCAGCTCGCACCGGACAGTGCGGCTTACAACATGCCCGCCGCCATGCGCATCGAGGGGCCTTTGGACCTTCTGGCTTTCGAGAAGACCATCCGCGAATTGACGAATCGGCATGAAGTGTTGCGAACGACCTTCCGTTTAAAGAACGATCGACCTGTACAGACCGTTCACGCCGTCCCCGAGACGCCGGTTGTCGTCGACGACCTGTCGGGTCTTTCCGCGGAAGAACAGGCGCGGCGCACCGACGACATCGCGGCGCGGGAGATCAGCGAACCGTTCGATCTTTCCGAGGGGCCTCTTTTCCGGTTCAGGTTGTTGCGGCTCGGCGAAACCGAGCATGTCGCCCTGATGACGGCGCACCACATTATCTTCGACGGCTGGTCTGCGGGACTGATGACGCAGGAGATCGGACAGCTCTATCTGGCGTTTCTCAACGGCGCCCGCTCCCGGTTGCCGGCCCTGCCTGTACAGTATGCGGATTACGCCTGCTGGCAGCGGGCGCAGGCGCAGCGGGGCGGTCTTGACGTTCACCTTGATTACTGGCGAAGCGCGCTCAGCGGCGTGTCCTCGGTCCAGGAATTGCCCGCCGACGCGCCCAGATCGTCATCGACCGGATTTCGCGGCGAATACAGGCATTTCGTGATCCCCGCCGAGCTGGCCGAACAGCTTCGCCGGCTCAGCCGCCGGGAGGGAATGACGCTTTTCATGACGCTTTTCGCGGCGTTCAACGTGCTGCTGGCGCGCCTGACGGGCGATGACGATATCGTTGTCGGGTCCGCGGTCGAGGGGCGCAGCCGCATGGAGGTTGAAAACCTGATCGGCTGTTTCGTCAACATGCTGGTTCTGCGGACCGACATGTCGGGCGACCCCCGCTTCCGTGAGTTGTTGACGCGGGTCAGGGAGACGACGCTCGGCGCATACGCGCATCAGGACCTGCCGTTCGACCTGCTGGTGGACGAGTTGAAGCCCGAGCGGCGCCCGGGGCGTTCTCCGTTTTTCCAGGCGGCGTTCGGCCTCCAGAATCAGCCGCCGGCCCGGCTTGACGGGTCCGGACTGACGCTTTCCGCCTATCCTGTGAAGTATGAGGCGGTGCGTTACGACCTGACGGTCTGGATTTCCGATAGCGCCGATGGGCTCGGGGTCAAATGGACTTATCGAAGTGACCTTTTCCGCATGGAAACGATTGAACGTTGGCACGGGCGCTTTGTCTCGCTGCTGGCGAGCGCGGTTGAGGACCCGGATGCGCGCATTTCCGACCTCGACATGACGCGCGGCGCCGAGAAAGACGAAATGGCGGCGGCGGCGCTGAGGGATGCTGATGCGCGCCAGGCTCAGTTGGCGCGGGTCCGCAGAAAGCCGATTACCCTGCCGAAAGAACAGTAAGGCGAGTAGCCCGATGGAATGCAGAGGAAACCGTTCATGAGCGCAGAGGATAGCCCCCGGCCGGTCCGCGAGCCGATTTTCCGGCGGCGACAGTCGGTCCGCATCTCGCAGGAAGCGCTGGTCAAGACGCGATTTTTCGAGGCCGGACAATCCTGCCCGCTGGTCGTGGAGCCGTCGGTCGAGGGCTTGAACCTGGCGAACTGGGCGAAGAAGAATCTCAGCTTCATTGACGAAAAGCTCGGCCTTCACGGCGCCATCCTTTTCAGAGGGTTCCGGTCGGAAGGCGTTCCCGATTTCGAGCGGTTCGTCCGCGACACCAGCGGCGAGCCGCTGGCCTACAGCGAACGGTCGTCGCCCCGCAGCCAGGTGCGGGGCGGCATTTACACCTCGACAGACTACCCGCCGGCGCACCCGATTTTTCTGCATAACGAGCAGTCTTACAATACGACGTTCCCGATGCGAATTTTTTTCTATTGCCTCGCGCCCAGTGCGATCGGCGGACAGACGCCGATCGCCGATACGCGGCGCGTGCTCAAGGGACTGTCGGCGCCGACGCGCCGCCGCTTCGAAGAGAACGGGTACATGTATGTGCGCAATTTCTCGGACGGTTTCGGACTGAACTGGCGCACGGCGTTTCAAACCGAAGACCCCGCCGCCGTTGAAGCGTATTGCCGGGACAGCGATATCGACTTCGAATGGAAGAAGGGCGGGCGCCTGCGGACATGGCAAGTGCGGCGCGTCACCGCGCGTCATCCGACGACGGGCGATCTTGCGTGGTTCAACCATGCAACCTTTTTCCATCTCTCCACGCTGGACGAGGAAATCCAGCACAGGTTGCGCGCCGAGTTTGGCGATGAAGCGCTCCCCAACCAAACCTATTACGGGGACGGAAAGCCGATTCCGCCGGCGGTGCTTGAGGAACTGCGCGCCGCCTATCTCGCAGAAAAGACGATGTTTCCGTGGCGTGAAGGCGACGTGCTCATGCTCGACAACATGCTGTGCGCCCATGGCCGCGAACCTTTCGAGGGGACGCGCCAGGTCGTCGTCGGCATGGCGCAACCTTGCGACTGGCCGGCGGTCGACCCGGCGCCAGCGCGCAGATGAAATAGCAACACACGCAGGCGGGGCCGGCTCCCGTCGTGAAGATTTAGCAGGTCGAATCATTCGCAAGCCCCGCGCCGCCGGGCGAGGCTTTGTTAACGAGGGATCGAGACGATGCGAGACGCAATTCCGCGCAGGCGAAAAGGGGTTCGGCTGTCCGACCGGGACCTGGTCCGCTTCGAGTATTTCGACGACACGGCGAAGTTTCCGCTTGTGATCGCGCCGGGCGTTGAAGACCTGAATCTCGTCGCATGGGCCGGGGAGCGCAAAGCGCTTATCGAGGGTGCGTTGCTGGATCACGGCGCCGTTCTGTTTCGCGGGTTTCGCAATGACACCGTCGACGATTTCTCGCAATTCGTCAGCTCGCTTACCGATGAACAGATGGATTACCGGGAGCGGGCGGCCGCCCGCAGCGAGGTCGCCGCCCAGGTTTACACCTCGACGGCGTATCCGGCCGATCAGCGAATTCCGCTGCACCACGAGATGTCCTATTCGCATAGCTGGCCGACAAAGATCTGGTTTTATTGCAGTCTCCCGCCGAGGACAGGCGGCCGGACGCCGATTGCCGACGACCGGAAGGTCGTCGACATGCTGTCGCCGTCGATCAAGGACGCATTTCGCCGCAAGGGCGTCATGTACGTCAAGAATTACGGCAACGGCCTGGACCTGTGCTGGCAGGACGCTTTTCAGACGGACGATCCCGCCGTTGTCGAGCGTTACTGCCGCGAGGCGGGCATGACGTGCGAATGGAGAGGCGAGGGGCGGTTGCGGACCCGCGCCGTGCGTCACGTCATGGTGTCTCATCCGAAGCTCGGCTGTTCACTTTGGTTCAACCACGCGCACATGTTTCATCTTTCGAATTTGAGCGCGGATGTCCGCGCGGGGCTGCTGGCGCAATTCGACGATGACGAAGTTCCGCGTAACGCCTTTTTTGGCGACGGCTCGCCCATTCCCGACGCGATGATGGACGAGGTGCGCAAGACATATGACCGCGCGATGGTCGCCTTCGACTGGCGACAGGGCGATATTCTGCTGCTGGATAATTTCCTCACATCCCATGGCCGAGAGCCGTTTACAGGGCCGCGGGAAATTCTCGTGGCGATGGCGGAGCGTTTCACGCTCGGCGCCACCGCACGATCCGAGACGGTTTGACGAATGGGTGATCAATGAACGAAGAGGATAGCGGCGTGCAGGACGAGGTGCTCGAAGGGTTTCCGCTTTCGCCGCAGCAACGGCATTTCTGGCTTTCGGCGCCCGCCAGCGCCCGGTACTGTTCGCAATGCGCCATTCGCATTGACGGCGGCGCGTCTCCGGCGTTGGTCGAAAGTGTCGTGCGAACGATCGTCGCCCGGCATGAATCGCTGCGCACGACGTTTCGCTTCCTGCCGGGCATGGACGTTCCCATTCAGGTGATCCTCGAAGATCCGGACATCCATTTCGAGGTTCGCCGCCTCGCCGGTGCGCCGGACATGGGTAAGGCCGTCGGCGACCATCTTCGACGCGACGCGCGCACCGCAAGCAAGGACGGAGACAAGGCTTTTCCGGCCCGTTTCGTCTTTCTGGAATTTGCTGCGGATAAGAGCGCGCTCCTGATCACCCTTTCGCCGATGAACGCCGACGCTGCAAGTCTCGCCAATATCTGCGCCGAACTGGCGGCGTTATGCGCGGACGGTCAAATCGGCGCCGCCGACACAATCGTGCAGTATGCGGATTACAGTGAATGGCAGAACGAACTGGTTGCTAACCGGGATTCGAAGCCGGCCTATTCCACAGGCGCGCCGTCGGACGGGCCCGCGTCCCTGCCGTTGGAACCCGCGCCGGATGATGCGCCGGGGGAGATGGGGGCGACCGTGACCGCAACCCTCGATCCCAGCCTGACAGGGCGATTGAAAGCGCTGTCGTCCGATCGTGGGGCGGATCTGCGTTCTGCGGTGCTGGCCGGGTTCGGCGTGCTCATCTGGCGGCTGCGCGAGCAACGGGCGCCGACCCTCGGGATTCTTTTCGAGGGCCGGCTGATGCAGGGGCTGGATAACGCGGTGGGATTGTTTGCGAAATATCTGCCGGCGGCGTTCCGTATTGAAGACGATTATACGTTTACAGATGTTTTGCGTCGAACCGTCGAAGCGCTCGCCAGCGCGGAGGCCGGTCAGGACGATTACGCGCCCGGAAGCCCGATGACGCAGGCGGGCGCATCGGCGCGGCGTGCGCCCGAGCCGATCAAGATTGAATGGCGCAGCGCACAGGAACAGATACAGGGCGGCGACCTGCAATTTTCGCTGCTGCACCTGTCTTCCGCAATCGATCCGTTCGACCTCAAGTTGACCTGCGTTGACACCGACGAGGCGGTGGGGCTGCATTTCGATTACGATCCGGCGGTTTATTCCCATGGGTCTGTTTCCCTGCTGGCGGAGCGCTTCGCGACCCTGCTTGCCGACATTGCGGCGGCGCCGGATCGTCCGGTCAAGAGCGCTTCTTTGTTGCCGCCGTCGGAGCGCCGGCGAGTGCTGGAGGAATGGAACGAAACGGGTGTGTCCTTTCCGCGGGATCTATGCCTGCACGAGATTTTCGAAACCCGGGCCGCCGGCGCGCCCGACGCCGACGCCGTCCGCTGTGAACGGGCGAGCTTTACCTTTGCGGCGCTGAACGCCCGCGCCGAGCGCCTAGCGCGCGCCTTGCGGCGGCTGGGAGTCGGACCGGAGGCTGTCGTCGGGCTGTGCCTCGAACCGTCCTGCCTGGCGCTCGCCGCCATGCTCGGAATCTGGAAAGCCGGCGGCGCCTATGCGCCCATCGACCCGGGTCAACCGCGAGAAAGGCTGGCTTTCGTCGCCGCGGATGCGGGGTGCCGCGCTATCGTGACGCAATCGAGCCTGGCCGATACAGTGTCCGACGCTATCGATCTTCCGCTTATCCGGGTTGATTCCGAAAACGATTATTCCGGCGAAGATCATTTTTGTACGGACGATGAGGCGCCGCAGATGCGCGTATCGCCCGACAACCTGGCTTACGTCATCTACACGTCCGGTTCGACGGGAAAGCCGCAAGGGGTGATGGTGCGGCACCGCTCGGCGGTGAATCTCGCATTCGCTCTTCAGCGCCAGGTCTACGGCGAAACCGGCGCCCGGCTGACGGTGGGCGTGAACGCGCCGCTGGTCTTCGACGCCTCGGTCAAGCAACTGATTCAGGTGCTCAACGGTCATTGCATATGCTTCATCCCCGAGCGGTTGCGGCGCGACCCGGCCGGGCTCGTCGCCTATCTCGATGCGCACCGGGTTGACGCGATGGACTGCACCCCGTCGCAGATTAATCTCTGGCTCGCCGCAGGCATGGCGCAAACCCTTGAAGGTTTGCCGTCCACGCTTCTCATTGGCGGCGAGGCGCTCGACGAGACGCTGTGGCGGCTGTTGCGCGACGCCCCCGGAAAACGGTGTTACAACGTCTACGGACCGACCGAATGCACCGTCGACGCCACGATTGATGAAATCCGCGAAGACGCGCCAACCATCGGCGCGCCGGTGGCGAATGCGCGTGCCTATGTGCTGGACGAGACCCTGCGCCCGACGCCGACCGGCCTCACGGGGCAGCTCTATGTCGGCGGCGAGGGCCTGGCGCGCGGATATCTGAACCGGCCGGACTTGACCGCCGGGAGATTCCTCCCCGATCCCTACGCGGCGGCGCCCGGCGCCCGGATGTATCGAACGGGCGACATGGTCCGGCGCCGCGGCGATGGGCGTCTTGATTATGTCGGACGCTGCGACCACCAGATTAAATTGCAAGGCATCCGAATCGAACTTCCCGAGATCGAAAAGGCGCTGCGCGACCACCCGGCCGTGCGCGAGGCTGCGGTTGTCGTCGCGACGGGGAAACGGAACGTCCCGAGGCTGATCGGCTATGTCCTGCCGCAACGGCGCAACATGAAAAAGATTGACGGCCAGGCGCGGCGCACGCTGCCTAACGGCAGGGCGGTCGCCCATCGCAACAAGAACGAGACCGACTATCTCTACAAGGAGATTTTCGAGCAACAGACTTATCTTCGCCATGGCCTCGCTATCCCTGAAAAGGCCGTGGTGTTCGATATCGGCGCAAATATCGGGCTCTTCTCGCTGTTTGTCGCTGAACATTTTCCGGATGCGGCGATTTACGCTTTCGAACCTGTCCCGCCGATTTTCAATGTCTGCCGGATCAACGCGGAGCTATACGCGCCGTCCGTCAAGCTGTTCCCCTTCGGCCTGTCCAGCCGAAACGAAACGACGGGGTTCACCTATTACCCCCATTACAGCGTGATGTCGGGCCGGACGGGCTATTCGAATGCCGACGCTGATATCGACGTGATCAAGCGCTATCTTGAAAATCGCGAGGCGGAAGCGCCGGGCGAGGCCGGCGAATTGATGGAGCACGCGGACGAACTTTTGGCCGGACGGTTCATGGCCGAGACCTATGAGTGCGCCCTGCGGCGGCTGTCCGACGTCATCGCCGGCGAACAGGTGGAGCGGATCGACCTTCTGAAGATTGACGTTCAGCGTGCGGAACTAGATGTGCTTGAAGGAATAGACGATGCGCACTGGCCGAAGATCCGCCAGGTGGTCATGGAGGCGCATGATGCGACCGGGAGCGAGACGGAGGGGCGGCTGCGGGAAATCTCGGCGTTGCTGGAGCGTCACGGCTTTGAAACCCTTGCGGTGCAGGATGAGGAGCTTTCCGGCACGGACCGGTATAATTTCTACGCTAGCCGTGACGGCCTTCACCCGGAGAGCGCCGGACAGCGGATCGCCCTTTGCAAGAGCGATGCCTCAGCGGACATTCTGACAGCGGAGGACCTGCGCGCCTTTCTCAAGGAAAAACTGCCCGACTACATGACGCCGGCCGCCGTGGCGTTGCTGGACGAGATGCCGCTGACGAGAAACGGCAAGATCGACCGCGCCGCCCTTGCCGCATCGGACAGCGCGATGACCCGCGACGGCGAGGATTATCTTGCGCCGCAAACGGGGCTCGAAAAGAAGGTTGCGGCGATCTGGCGGCAGGTCCTCGATCTGGAGCAAGTCGGCCTACAGGATAATTTCTTCGACCTGGGCGGACATTCCCTGCTGCTGGTCCAGCTTCATCGCCGCCTGTGCGAGGCGTTCGAGGCGGACATATCGATGATCGACGTCTTCGAGCATCCGACCGTCGCCGCCTTGGCCGAACTGCTTCGGGGAAAGAGCGACGACGCGGCGCCGGCGGCGAAATTCGACGGCGCGCAGGCGCGGGCCGGAAAGATCAGAAAAGCGGTCAAGCAACGCAAACAGGCGTCCAAAGGACGGAAAGGCAGATAATGACGATGTCCGAACTTAACGCTGGCGCCGGGGCCGTGCGCGAGTCTGAAACCGCCGATGATGAGAACGAGGCGTATGAAGCCGTGGCGATCGTCGGCCTGGCTGGACGTTTTCCCGGTGCGAAGACTCTCGACGATTTCTGGGACAACCTGAAAAACGGGGTCGAATCAATCCGTTTCTTTACGGACGAAGAACTGGCGGGCGAGGGCGTTCCCGCGCACTTGCTCGGCAATCCGGCCTATGTCAAGGCCAGGGCCGCCCTTGACGATATCGACCTTTTTGACGCGGCGTTTTTCGGCTTTACGCCGCGCGAAGCGGAAATGGCCGACCCTCAGCATAGGATCTTTCTTGAATGCGTGTGGGAGGCGCTCGAAGACGCCGGCTGCGACGCCGCCCGCTATCCGGGCGTGATCGGCCTTTATGGCGGCGGCGGTATCAATTCTTATCTGATCAACAACCTTCTTACCAACCGGCGACTGATCGACGCGATGGGGCTGCTGCAAACGGCCATGATCAACCGCGCCGATCACCTGACGACACACACCGCATACAAATTAAACCTCAAAGGCCCGAGCGTGACGGTGCAAACGGCCTGCTCGACGTCGCTGGTGGCGGTTCATATGGCCTGCCAGGCGCTCATCAGTTACCATTGCGACATGGCGTTGGCCGGCGGCGTCGCCGTTTCAACGCCAAACCGGATCGGCTATCTGCACCAGGAAGGCGGTATCGGGTCTCCGGACGGTCATTGCCGCGCCTTCGACGCGCAGGCCAATGGGACCGTCAGCGGCAGCGGCGCCGGCGTGGTGGCGCTGAAGCGGTTGTCGGACGCTCTGTCGGAAGGAGACGTCATCCGGGCGGTGATCCGGAGCACCGCCGTGAATAACGACGGATCGGACAAGATCGGCTACAGCGCGCCGAGCGTCAGCGGGCAGGCGCAGGCGATCGCCATGGCGCAGGCCATTGCCGGGATTTCTCCCGAAGAGATCAGCTACATCGAGGCGCACGGCACAGGCACGCCGCTCGGCGATCCGATCGAAATCGAAGCCCTGACCCAGGCTTTCCGCAGCGCAACCGAGCGGAAGGGGTTTTGCGCTATCGGATCGGTGAAAACGAATATCGGTCATCTGGACACCGCCGCTGGGATCGCCGGGCTCATCAAGACCACGCTGGCGCTTCAACATCGCCAGTTGCCGCCCAGCCTGCATTTTTCCGAGCCGAACCCGCGCATCGACTTCGCCGGATCGCCGTTCCGCGTGAACGCGACGCTGCAAGACTGGGAAACGGACGGGGCCCCACGCATGGCCGGCGTCAGCTCCTTCGGGATCGGGGGAACGAACGCCCATGTCATCGTCGAGGAGGCGCCGGCGGTGGCGCGCCCGCCATCGTCGCGGCGTCGGCATCTGCTCGTCTTGTCGGCGAAAACCAAGTCGGCGCTCGAAACGATGGGCGCCAATCTGGCCGACCACCTGCGCAAACGGCCGGCGCTGGACCTGGGCGACGTCGCCTACACGTTGCAGGTCGGCCGGCGCGCGCTGGGGCAGCGCCGCGCCCTTGTCTGCAGGGATCGGGACGACGCCGTGTCGGTGCTCGGCATGTCGGATGTGGGCCGCGTCGTCACCGGGGCGAAAGAGGCGGTCAACCACCCGGTCGCCTTCATGTTCCCTGGCCAGGGCTCGCAGCATGTCAACGCGGCCGCTGACCTTTACGCGGCAGAGGAGATCTTCCGCCGCGAGGTGGACCGGTGCGCGACGCTGTTGGAGCCGCATCTGGGCCGGCCCTTGCAGGAGCTTCTGTTCGCGCCGGAGGCGCGCGCCGCGCAAACCGCTGAAACGCTGCGGCGGACGAAATACGCCCAACCGGCCCTGTTCGTCATCGAATACGCGCTGGCGAGGCTGTTCATGGAATGGGGAATCCAGCCGCAGGCGATGATCGGCCACAGTCTCGGCGAGTATGCGGCGGCCTGTCTCAGCGGCGTTTTCTCCCTCGAAGACGGGTTGAAGCTGGTGGCGGCGCGCGGCGCGCTGATGGACGCCCTGCCGGAAGGCGGAATGTTGTCGGTGTCGCTTTCGGAGGAGGAGACGCGCGCCCGCCTCGGCTCGCGCATCGGCCAAGGTCTGGAACTCGCGGCGGTCAATTCGCCGTCGCTCTGCGTCGTCTCGGGCGGGCGCGACGCCGTCGCCGCGTTTGAGTCCGACCTGATCGAACAGGGCGTGGGCTGCCTGCGTCTTCATACGTCGCATGCGTTTCATTCCTCCATGATGGAGCCCATCATCGGCGACTTCCTTCGCGTGTTCGACGACATCACGCTTCAGCCGCCGAGCCGGCCGTACGTCTCCACGCTGACCGGCGGGTGGATCGCCAATTCCGAAGCGACGTCCCCATCCTACTGGGCCGAGCATCTGCGGCGCCCGGTCCAGTTCGGCCGCGGCCTCGGCGTTCTTTTCGAAGATCCCGCCCGGATCCTGCTTGAGGTGGGGCCGGGCCGCGCGCTGATGAGCATTGCGCGCCGGCATCCGCAAAAAGCCGCCGGCCAGATGGTCCTTCACTCTCTGCCGGCGCCGGACTCGAATCGCTCCAGCGCGGACGTCGCGCTCCTGACCCTGGGGCAACTCTGGACGTCGGGCGTCGAGCCGGACTGGGACGCGCTGCATGCATCGGACCCGCGCGGGCGGGCGCAACTGCCGACCTATCCGTTCGAGCGCAAGCGATACTGGATCGACGCCGGCGCCGCGGACGCCGCCGGCGCTTCGGGGTCGCTGGAAAAAGATCCGGACCCGTCGAACTGGTTCTACGTCCCTTCGTGGAAACGGGCGGTCCAGCCCGCGCAAGCCGGCGAGGCGGGTGAAGCGGAAAGCGGGCGCTGGCTCTTTTTCATCGACGGTTTCGGCGTTGCCGCCCAGATGGCCGACTGGATGCGCCCGTTCGCGCTTACCGTGATCACCGTCGCGCCGGCGGAACGGTTCGCCAGGCTGGGGGCGCTGGAATACGAACTCGATCCGTCGAATCCGGAAGATTACCAGCGCCTGTTCGATGAACTTGAGCGCGAAAGTCTCACGCCCGACCGGATCGTGCATGCGTGGGGGGTGGTCCCGCCGGCGCCGGAACCGGCCGCGTCCGACCCGTCGCGGGCCGCGCCGGCGAGCTTTTACAGCCTGCTCTACATTGCGCAGGCATTGGGGCCGGCCGCAGACCGACGATCCATCCATATTGATATCGTCGCCGCCAACGTCAACGAGGTGACGGGCGCGGAGGCGCTTTGTCCGGATCAATCGACCCTGGCGGGACCGCGCCTGGTCATTCCGCAGGAATACGCCGGCGTCGCCTGCAGGCTGATCGATATCGACTTCGCCGAGACCGCGGCCCAGAGCGGCGGGCCGCCTGCCGCGCGACTGCCGCAGGATCTGCTTGAGGATCTGCGCGAGCCGGGCGTTGAGACCGTCGCCTACCGCAACGGTCATCGCTGGGTGCAAGTCTTCGAACAGGTCAGGCTGGAGGAGGCGCCCGACCTGCCGTTCAGGCTTCGGCAGGGCGGCGTTTACCTCATTACCGGCGGGCTTGGCGGCATGGGGCTCGCCGTGGCCGGTTATCTCGCGCGCACGGTGCGCGGGGCGCGTCTTGCGCTGGTCGGGCGCTCGCCCCTGCCGCCTCGGGAGCAATGGCGCGAGTGGCTCGAAACCCATGGCGAGGAGAGCCGCGAGGGCGCGGCTATCGCCAGCGTTCTCGCGCTGGAAACGGATGGGGCGCAAGCGGACTATTTCAGCGCGGACGTGTCGGACGCCAAGCGCCTCAACGAAGTTGTGGCGCAGATCGGCGACCGGTTCGGCCCGGTTGACGGGGTCTTTCACGCAGCGGGCGTGCCTGGCGACGGCCTCATCCAGCTAAAGACCGCCGACAAGGCCGACAAAGTGCTCGCCGCCAAAGTGGGGGGCGCGCGCGCGCTGTTCGCCGCGCTGGACGCGCAGCGCGCGGATGGCGGGCGGCCCCTCGATTTCGCGATCCTCTGCTCCTCGCGGAGCGCGCTCCTGGGCGGTCTCGGCAGTGTCGACTACACGGCCGCGAACGCATTTCTCGACGCTTTCGCACACAAGCGCCGGAAGCGGACAGGCGAATTCGTGGTGTCGGTCAACTGGCCCGCCTGGCAGGATGTCGGGATGCTTGCGGACACCGCGGCCGCGCATCGCGCTGCGCGCGATGCGTCCGCGCGTCCGGCGGCGCCCCGCGAGGAGTATGGCGAGGACCGGTCGGAGGATCGGGCGGCGGCGCCGTTCATCCACCCGCTGATCGACCGGTATGTTTTTCAAGGTCCTGACCGTCACGTCTTCCGCTCCCGTTTCGCCGTTTCGTCTCACTGGGTGCTCGACGAGCACCGTATTCTCGGCGCGGCGGTGGCGCCTGGCGTGACCTATCTCGAGATGGCGCGCGCCGCGTTCCAGAAAGCGGTGCATGCCGGCGCGACCGAGATCAGCGATGTCTATTTCCTGACGCCGCTTCGGATGAAGGATGACGAGGCGAGGGACGTCCGGCTTGTTCTGGAGCGGTCCGGCGAGGCGTACGACTTCCATGTCGAAAGCGCGCCGTCGACCGGCGCGGGTGAAGACGGCGCTTGGTTGCGGCATGTTATCGGCAAGATTTCGGCGCGCCCCGACGTCCCGCCCCTCCGGGTCGACGTTCCGAGCCTGATCGCCGAATGCGGCCGCCGGGACCTTCGGCTTACGGAAGAAAACTTCTTCGACGAGAGCCTGGGACCCCGGTGGCAATGCGCCAACCGAATTCACAGCGACGACGACAGGCTGGTGGCGGAGCTGCGGTTGCCGGACGAATATTGCGGCGACCTTGAGCATTTCCGGCTGCACCCCGCTCTCCTGGATCGGGCCGCCGGCATCGGGCTCCTGTTCCTGGTTGAACATCAGGGCGGTTATCTGCCGTTTTCTTACGGCAAGCTGACGTTTCACGCGCCGATGCGGCAGCGCATGTATATTTACTCGCGGGGCGGACAGGATCTCGCCACAAACGCGGAAATGACGTGCTTCGATGTCGACATCATCGCGGAAGACGGGACCGTGCTCGCCGAGATCGAGCGGTTCAGCCACAAGCGGATCAATGAAATCGGCAAGGCCGTCAGCACCCTGATGGCGGGCAACCTGTTCGGCGACGACCGCCTGCCGGCCGCGCCTCGCGAGGCGCCTCGCAAAGCGGCGCCGAGTCATTATGACGAGGCGTTGAGCCGCGGCGTCTCTCCGGCGGAAGGGGTGGACGTCTTCGCGCGCATGCTTGCCCGCTCGGTTCCGCCGCAGGTGGTGGTCTCCCCCAACAGCCTGCCCGCCGTCATCGAATGGGCGCGGCAAGCGAACGCCGACAGTTATGAGGCGAGGGCCGAAGCCCTGCCGGCGCCGTCCACCCATGCCAGGCCGGGCCTGGAAACGGACTTCGTTCCGCCCGCAAACGACCTTGAACGCCGTCTGGCGGCGGTCTGGCGCGAATGTCTGGGCATAGACGAGGTGGGGCGTCACGATAATTTCTTCGAACTGGGCGGCAACTCCGTTCTCGCCATTCAGATCATGGCCAACGCCAAAAAGGCGGGGCTGAGCTTCAACGTACAGCAATTGTTCCAGTATCCGACCATCGCCGAACTGGCGGTGTTGATGGGCGGGGCGGAAATGGATGCGCACGCCGGCTCAGACCGGACGGCTCCCCTGCTGCCCGCCCAGCGCCGGTTTTTTGCATCCCTCGCTGACGGCCTGCGCCCCGCCGGCTGGTCCCTGCTGCTCGAGGCCGATCCGGCGATCGACATGCCGTCGCTGGAACAGCGCGTGTTGTCGCTGTTCGCCGCATATGATGCGCTGCGCCTTCGCTTTTCGGCCGCAGGGCCGCAGGCGGCGCCGTCCGTCGCTCCCGTTCCCGAGCGCGCGCCGCTCGAAACCGTCGATATCGGCGGCGTTGCGCAGGCGGACCGGTTACAGGCGATTGCCGACGTCGCCGAACGCATACGGTCGGAATTCCGGATGGAAGAGGGGCCTTTGGTGAGGTTCGTGTTTTTCCGGACGGGCGACGGCGAACGGCCGGCGCTGCTCATTGTCGGCCATCCGGCCGCTGTCGATCTCGATTCGGTCCGGATACTGATCGGGGATCTACAGTCGGCGGCGGGCCCTGCGCCCGGGGAGCGCGGATCGGCCTCTCCGGGGGTCCTGACGGCCGCCGACTGGGCGCATGAATTCGCGCAATCGTCGACAGCGGACAGGGAGATGGATTTCTGGAGCGCAATGCGCGACAGGCCGCTATCGTCATGGCCCGCCGCGGCTCCTGAGCGAGGGGCTGACACGCCGTCGCCGGCGTTTTTCCAGATCAGCCTGGAGCCTCGCGACACGCGGGCGCTTCTGGACAAGGCGCTGCGCGCCTACCACGCCCGGGTCGAGGATTTTGCGCTCGCCGCGCTGGTGAACGTTTTATGCGCCCGCGCAGGCGAGAACCATGTCTGGATCGACTATCACAGCCGGCTCGACCGTCTTCCCGGCGGTTCGCTGAAAGACGCGGTCGGCCCGTTCGCCAGCATTGCGCCGATTGTCCTGGAGGCTCCCGGGGGTGACGATCCCGGCGCGCTTCTGACATCGGTCAAGGAACAGTTGCGCGCGGTCCCGCGCGCCGGTTCGACCTTTGATCTGGTTCGCATCATGCGCGGTGATGCGGAATCGCCGCCGCAGCCGGCGGTCGCGTTCGCTTACCTGGGCGCGTTCGAAGACGCGCCGTCGCCGGCGAACGGCTTGCGTCTGCATTCGTCGGCGCCGCTGATCCGCAACGAGACGCCGGCGACGGGCGGTTACGCGCTGACGGTTCAGTCATTCGTTCTCGCAGGGCGGTTGCATGTCAACTGGGGTTACGACCGCATGCGTGCGGATGAGGAGGCCGTGCAAAATCTGGCTGACGCGCACCGAAACGGGATCAAGGCGCTGATCGATCATTGCGTTGCGGTCGATGCGGAAGTCTATACGCCATCGGATTTTCCGCTTGCCGATCTTAATTCGAAGAAACTCGAACACGTGTTCAAACTGCTTGAGAAGGCTGACAAGTCCATCACGCAGTAAAGGACTTGTCTGTAGCGTGAATGCAAAACCTGTTATTGGCGAAAGCGCGCGTAACCGACGGGGCGCGCTATCGCCGAAAGTCCGGGACGACGCCGGAACCCGCGCCGATGCGCGGACCCGCCGGCGCGTCTGAATGACATTGATAAAGTTCTGTGTACGACTTTTCGTGCAATCAAAATCATTTCGAACGACTTGCAAAGGAAGGGGCAGTAGCGTTATGGTCCGTACATCAAAACGCCGCCTCAGTAGGCGGACGATGACTCAACGACAATCCGGAATTCGACACACGACTTGACTTGCCCGCCGCTGGCGCCGCGCCATGCAGTTCAACGCCATGCAATTCAACAGGGAGTGCCGTCAATGAAAGGCGTCGAGGACATCTATCCGCTCTCGCCGATGCAGCAGGGAATGTTGTTTCACGCGCTTTACGCTCCCGATTCGGGCGCTTACATCGAGCATATCAGTTCCAGCATCGACGGCGATCTCGACCTTGCCTGCTTTGAAGAAGCCTGGAGAAGGGTGCTCGCGCGGCATCCGATTTTGCGCACTGCGTTCCTGTGGGAAGGGCTGGACGAGCCGGTCCAGGTGGTGCGCGAGGCGGTCGACGTCGTCAGCGACTATCAGGACTGGCGCGGTCTCTCGCCGCAGGAGCGCGAGGCGCGTCTCGGCGCGTTTCTTAACGAGGACCGCCGGCGCGGATTCGAACTCTCGCAGGCGCCGTTAACCCGCTACCTGCTTGCGAAAACCGGAGAGACGACCCACGAATTCGTGTGGACGTTTCACCACCTGATCCTCGACGGCTGGTCGATACCGCTGGTGCTGCGAGACTTTTTCGTCGCCTATCAGGCGGTGCGCAGCGGCGAAGAGATCGACATGCCCGCGCCGCGCCCGTTCAGGGATTACGTCGAGTGGTTGCAGGAACAGCATCTTCCGGATGCGGCGGCGTTCTGGCGGCGCACGCTGGGCGGGTTTCCTGCGCCGACGCCGCTGGGCGTGGACCTGCGCTCCGGCGAGGTGCTCGACCACGGCGATGCGGTTTATCAAGAAGCTGATTTTACTTTCTCCGCTGAAATCACCGCGCGTCTGGAATCGTTCAGCCGTCAGCAGCAGGTGACGTTGAATACGCTGGTGCTCGGCGCGTGGGCGTTGCTGCTGAGCCGTTACAGCGGCCAGACGGACGTGGTGATCGGGGCGACCGTATCGGGGCGCTCGCCGCAACTGGCTGACGCCAACGACATGGTCGGCATGTTCGTCAACACGCTGCCCGTCAGGGCACGGATCGAAACCGGGATGGCGGTTGCGGACTGGTTGAAAACCCTCCAGGGACAACTCGTCGAAGCGCGGCAATATGAGCACAGCCCGCTTGTTCAGGTGCATGGCTGGAGCGACGTGCCGCGCGGCCTGCCGCTCTTCGAGAGCATTGTGTCGTTCCAGAACCAGCCGATCGGCGAGGTGATGCGCAATGTCGATTTCGGCCTGAAGGTTCGCTCGCTGGTGGTTCATCATACGAGGACGACCTATCCGCTGACCATTGTCGTCGAACCGGGAGACGCCCTGTCGCTAGTCGTTGTTTTCGACAGCCGCCGGTTCGAAGAAGCGACCGTGGCGCGCTTGTCGCAGCACTTGGAGACCCTGCTTGCGGATATCGCCGCCGACCCCGCGCGGCCGATCTCCGGATTGTCGATCATGCCGCCGGCGGAGCGCCGCCTGCTGGTGCAGGAGTTCAACGACCCGTCTTTATCTCCGCCGATATCGCCGTCCGTCTCTCCGCCCGCCCCGTTATCCACCGCGGCGCCCGGTGCGTCAGCCGAACCGGCGCCGTGTCTGCACCATTTATTCGAGCGGCAGGCCGCGGCGGCGCCCGACAGGACGGCGCTGGTCGCCGGCGATGAGCGTCTTTCCTATGGCGAGCTGAACGCCCGCGCCAACCGGCTCGCCCATTACTTGCGAGGCCTCGGCGTCGGGCCGGAGGTGATCGTCGGGCTGTGCCTTGAGCGATCCGCGGACATGATCGTTGCGATCCTCGGCGTACTCAAGGCCGGCGGCGCGTACTTGCCCCTGGACCCGAACCATCCGCGCGAGCGGTTGACGCATATGCTGGAGGATTCCGGGGCGCCGGTGCTGCTCACGCAACAGGACTACAGGGATCGGCTCGCATCGGCCGGGCTCAAGGTCGTCGATCTCAAGGAAGCGCAGGCGGCGATCGGCGAGTGCGGTGCGGACAATCCGGTTCCGCTGGCGGGACCGGACAATCTCATTTACGTCATCTACACCTCGGGTTCGACCGGCGCGCCGAAAGGCGTCTTGCTTACCCATGGCAACGCTGCGCGGCTGTTCGACGCCGCGAACGAGCCTTACGGGTTCGGCGAGGCCGACGTCTGGACGATGTTCCACTCCTACGCGTTTGATTTTTCCGTATGGGAAATGTGGGGCGCCCTGCGTTACGGCGGTCGTCTGGTCGTCGTTCCCGAAGAGACCAGCCAGTCCCCGCGGGCGTTGTACGACCTCCTGGCGGCGCAGGACGTGACGGTGCTCAGTATCACGCCGTCCGTCTTTCGGGAGTTTCTCGGCGTCGCCGCCGACCTGTCCGAGCCGCTGAAGCTGAGGCTCGTCATATTCGGGGGCGAGGCGCTCGATCTCGACAGCCTGACGCCATGGTTCGACCGCCACGGGTTTGATCGCCCCCGCCTTGTGAACATGTACGGCATTACCGAAACGACCGTCCACGTCACCTATCGCCCGATCAGTGCGGACGACTATCCCTCGCTGTCGAGAAGTCCGATCGGCGCGCCGCTGTCTGATCTGCAGACCTACATTCTCGATACGCAAATGCGGCCAGTCCCGGTCAACGTCCCCGGCGAGCTTTATGTCGGAGGATCGGGCCTTGCGCGCGGATATTTGAACCGGCCGGGACTGACTGCGGAACGCTTCGCGCCGAACCCCTTCAGCGCACAGGCCGGCGCGCGTCTTTACCGGACCGGGGACCGCGCCCGGTTCGTCGGCGATCTGGAGATCGACTATCTCGGGCGAGCCGACAACCAGATGAAGATCCGCGGTTTCCGCATCGAAGCCGGCGAAGTGGAAGCGGCGATCCGCCGGCATGAAGCGGTGCGCGACGTCGCCGTTGTCGCTTACGAGGAGGCGCCGGGGGACGCGCGCCTGGTCGCCCATATCGTCCCGCGTGACGGCGCAACGCTGGCGGCCGGCGAATTGCGGGGTTACTTGAGCGAATCCCTGCCAGCCTACATGATTCCCTCCCGGTTCATGTTCGCTGACGGTCTGCCGATGACGCCGAGCGGCAAGATCGACAGGCGCGCGCTGCCCGCGCCGGGCGCCGGGCGCCCGGAGATCGACCAGGCTTATGTCGCTCCGCGCAACGAGCTGGAACAGGAATTGGCGGCAATCTGGAGCGAAATTCTGGGTGCGGAAAAAGTCGGGATCTACGATGACTTCTTCGAGCTGGGCGGCCACTCCCTGCTGGCGACGCGGCTGATCTCGCGGGTGCGCGAAACCTTCGAGGTGGACCTTCCGCTGAGCAGTCTTTTCGAGGTGACGACCATCGATGGCCTTGCCGTCGCTATCCTCAGTAGCAAGACGGAGCAGGAAAACGCCGATGTCATCGACGATATTTTCGCCGAATTCGACGACGCCGATATGCAGCAGAGCCGGAGCGGCGACGACGGCGGCGCGGCCCTGGCGAAGGAACGCGCGCCCGAGGGCGCCAAATGACGAACGACAAGATCAGGGACCGTATCGCAGCGCTCTCTCCCGGGAAAAAGGCCCTGCTCGAACGGCGTCTGGGCGAGCGTGGGGCCGCGCCGGGTTCCGGCGCGCCGGGAGATGGGTCTGGAGATGAGCCGATGATGGCGGCGCAGCATAGCCAAAACGATCCCCGACCGTCTGCGCCCGACGCCGGCGCGAATGCCGGGACGGACCCCGGCGCCGATCTTGATTTCAGCCTGCTGTTTTTCTCCGGTGACGGCGCAACCACGAATTCCGACAAATACCGTCTGCTCATGGAGTGCGCGAAATATGCGGACGACAACGGGTTCGCGGCGGTTTGGACCCCGGAGCGCCATTTCAAGCCATTCGGCGGGCTCTATCCGAACCCGTCCGTCATCGCGGCGGCGCTGGCCGTGCTGACGACGCGCGTTCAGCTTCGCGCGGGGTCGGTCGTGCTGCCTCTGCACCATCCGCTGCGGGTCGCCGAGGAATGGGCGGTCGTCGACAACCTCTCGGGCGGGCGGGTCGCCATCGCGTTCGCATCCGGATGGCTGGCCGATGATTTCGTTCTGGCGCCGGAGCGCTACGGCGCGCGAAAGGAGTTGATGTTTCAGGAAATCCAGACGGTGCTGAAGCTCTGGCGCGGCGAGTCCCTCCGGTTGAGCAACGGGAAGGGCGAGGAAACGCAGGTGCGGATTTATCCGAACCCGGTTCAGCCGGAACCGCCGGTCTGGATCACGGCGACGCACAAGGACACTTTTGTCGAGGCTGGGAAAATCGGCGCAAACGTGCTGACGGGGCTGATGGAACAGAGCGTGGAGCAGTGCGGCGAGTGCATCAGGGCTTATCGGCGCTCATTGTCCGAAAACGGATCGAACCCGGAGGACGGCCGGGTGGCGGTGATGCTTCACACCTTTCTCGGTGAGGATCTGGACAGGGTGAAGGAAACCGTGCGCGCGCCTTTCGGCGATTATCTGCGTTCGTTCCTGCGTATGACCAAGACCAGCCTGCTGCCCGGCTTGCAGGGAGCGAACGGCGGAACGGAGATGGCGGCGCAGGATCGGGAGACGCTGCTCGATTTCGCTTTCGAGCGGTATTTCAACGCCAGCGCGCTTCTCGGTACGCCGGAAAGCTGTCGCCGGATGATCAGCGCGCTGAAAGCGATCGATGTGGACGAAGTCGCCTGTCTTCTCGATTTCGGTCTTGAAATGGAAACGATTCTGGACGGCCTGACGTCTCTGAACAGGTTGAAGGACTTCACCGCCGGCGCCCGGCGGATGCAACAGCTCTAGGCGGACGGTCCCCCTGAACAGGGGCGACCGGTTCTCGCGCGGCGACGGTCGACCCAGGCCGGATTATTCACATGGCAAAGCGAGCCCAAGGCATGAGCAACCTTTCGAAGCGAATTGTCGACCTGTCTCCCGAGCAGCGCGGCGCGCTGGCGGCGAAGCTGAAGGTGACCCGGAAGGGGCCCTCTTCTTCGCCCGCCGGGATTTCGGTGGAACGGCGCGACGAGCGCCCGCCGCTCTCATTCGCGCAGCAGCGGTTGTGGTTCCTCGACCAGCTTCGGCCCGGCGACGCCACCTACAACATCCCCGCCGCCATCCGGTTGAGAGGACCGTTACAGACGAGAGCGCTCGAAGACGCGCTGTCGGAAATCGTTCGCCGTCACGAAAGCCTGAGGACGACGTTCCCCGCGGTCGACGGCGCGCCCATACAGAAGATCGGCGCCGCCGAAAAGGTCCGCCTGCCCGTGACGTCGTTAAGTCATCTGCCTGAAAACGAGCGGGAAGCGCAGGCCGGGCGCCTGGCCGCGGCGGAGGCGGGGAGGCCGTTCGACCTGGCGGCGGGGCCGTTGCTGCGCCTTGCTCTTTTCCGGCTCGACGACGCCGACCACGTGCTTGCGCTGACGATGCACCACATCATTTCGGACGCCTGGTCTCTCGGCATCATGGTGCGCGAGCTGAACGAGCTTTATCGCGCGTTAAACGACGGCGCGCCGGCGTTGCTCCCCGAGATGAAAATCCAGTACGCGGATTACGCCATTTGGCAGCGTCAACCGGCCCACCGGAAGCTGTTTGCGCGCCAGCTCGACTACTGGAAGAACCAGCTTGCGGACATGCCGCCGCTGGTGGATTTGCCGACGGACCGGCCGCGCATGGCGGAACAGTCTTTCCGCGGCTCGGCGCTTGAATTCAATTTTTCCGAACCGCTGTCGCAGGCCATCCTCAACTTGCGCCAGCGCGAGGGCGCGACCCTGTTCATGGTGCTGCTGACGGGCTTCATCATTCTGCTCCATCGCTACACCGGCCAGCGCGACATCACCGTCGGCACCGACGTCGCCAACCGCAACTGGTCCGGAACCGAGGGGCTGATCGGGTTCTTTATCAATCAGCTCGCTTTGCGTACGGACGTCTCCGGCAACCCGACCTTCAGCGAGTTGCTCGCGCGCGTCAGGACTGTCTCGCTCGAAGCATTCGCCAATCAGGACCTGCCTTTCGAGCAGCTTGTGGCGGCGCTTCAGCCCGAGCGCAGCCTGAGTTATGCGCCCCTGTTCCAGGTAAAGCTGGTCGTCCAGAACACCCCCGCCGAGGCGATTCAACTGACGGATCTGGCGATCGAACCCTTCACGGTTTCGAACGGAACGGTCGGTTTCGATCTGATCCTGACCGTTGTCGAGGCGCCCGGCGCACTGGGCGGTTCGCTCGAGTACAACACGGACATTTTCGACCGCTCGACCGTGGAACGCCTGTTCGGCCATTTCCGGACGATCCTTGAAGCAGCGACAGGCGACCCGTCGCAGTCGATCTCGGAGATGCCGATCATGCCGCCGGCGGAGCGCCGCCTGCTGTTGCAGGATTTTAACGCGCCGACGGCCGCTCCGTATGCCGCATTAGCGGAAGCGACATCCGATATGCCGCCCGAACGCGCCGTCTGTCTCCATCACCTCTTCGAGCGTCATGCCGCGGCCGCGCCCGACAGGACGGCGGTGATCGCCGGCGAGGCGCGTCTTTCCTACGGCGAACTGAACGCCCGCGCCAATCAGCTCGCCCACTATCTGCGGGGGCTCGGCGTGGGGCCTGAAGTCATCGTCGGACTGTGTCTTGAGCGCTCGATCGACATGGTGATCGCGGTTCTGGGCGTGCTCAAGGCCGGCGGCGCGTACCTGCCGCTGGACCCGACATATCCTCTCGAAAGGCTGGCGCACATGCTGGAGGATTCCGCCGCGCCGGTGTTGCTGACCCAGGAGCGCTTGCTCGACCGGCTGCCCTCCGTCTGGGCGCAAGTCATCTGCCTGGAAGACGCCGCGGTCGAGATCGCGCAGGAGAGCGAGGCCGCGCCCAAGGTTGAAACATCCCCGGCCAATCTCGCCTATGTCATTTACACCTCCGGCTCCACCGGCAATCCGAAAGGCGTGTCGGTTGAACATTTCGGTCTGGCCAACCTTGTCCGGTGGCAGGCGCGCCAGTTCGCCCTGACGGTCGAGAGCCGGATCTCGCAATTCGCCTCGTACAGTTTCGACGCCGCTGTCGGCGAAACCTGCATGGCGCTCCTGAACGGCGCGACGCTGGTGATGTTGGAGCGGGAGGATCTCGCCGCCCAATCCCTCGTCGAGGCCGTCAACCGGCATCGCATCAACGTCATGGTGCAGGTTCCGTCAATGCTGAAGACGCTCGACCCGGACGGGCTGGAACGCCCGGAAGCGCTGAGCGTCGTCGCCGTCGGCGAGGCCTGCCCGCCGGAACTGGCGTCGCGGTGGTCGCGCCTGTGCCGGTTCGCAAACGCCTACGGCCCGACGGAATACACGGTCTATTCGCATTTGTGGAACGTGGCTCCGGAAGAGGCGCCGGCGCCCACGGGCGCGGTGCCCATCGGGTTTCCGATCGATAAAACGAGGACGTATATTCTCGATGACCGGTTGAACCCCGCGCCGCTCGGCGTCACCGGCGAGATCTATATCTCGGGGCCGGGCGTTGCGCGCGGCTATCTCAACAATCCCGCGGCGACGGCGGCAAAGTTCCTGCCCAACCCTTTCCTGATCTACGACGGTTTCACCGAGCACGACCCGCTCGAAGCCCAGACCGCCATTGCGGAGATCCGGGACTTCGAACGGCGCGCGCGCCATTCCGATTTCACGCCGACGCGGTCCGAGCCGAAGACATGGCCGGACCATATTTCACCGTCCATGATCTTTAAACTGATCGACTCGTTAAGTCCGGATCTTATCCTGAAAACGCATGCCTTTATCAGGCAGCATGCGGAAGACAGCGCCGTCTACGGCGCGTTCAGCCGGTATCTGCTGGAGGGCGTCAACGGGTCTTACGCGTCCCGCGGAATCAATCCGGAGGTGCTGCGCCGCCTGCTGCCGTTTGAAAGCTTTACGGGAATGCGCGGCGTTGATTTCGGTTTCGGCGCCGGGGAAATCCTGAAAACCCTGCACGGGATGGGCGCCGCCGTCAAAGGTCTCGATTTCAACCCGGTGTTCGTCCAGAAAGCGCGCGACGCCTCGCTGGAAGCGGAGATGGTCAAGGTCGACCTGCCGCCGTCGGAGTTTGCGGCCGTCAGCGGCGTCGAACCGGGCGCCCAGGATTTCGCCATCTCCACGCTCCTCCTCGACAGGCTTGCGAACCCGCGCAACATGCTTGAGAACCTTTTCTCCGTGCTGAAGGAAGGCGGTCGTTTCGCGATCCAGACGCTGTTGCCGGTTGTCGGCGTCGATGACGGCGACGTGCAGAACCCGCTCACCTACACGCCTCCGGAAGCGCGCATCGTCCGCGGCCGTCGCGCAGAGGACGACAAGCTGCAACTGGTGCGTCTTCTCATCGATCTCGGCGCCGACGGGGTGTCGGTGTACAAGCTGCCCTACGCGGTGATGAGCCGGGACGGCCTTCAGCACTATGCGGTCTGGAGTTTTACAGGGGTCAAGAACGCCGAAGCCGCGCGGCGGATCGGCGCCGAACGCCATTACCTGATGTACAAGACGGGCGATCGCGGCCGTTTCCTGCCCGGCGGCGAGATTGTCTTCCGTGGACGCATCGACTCCCAGGTCAAGATCCGCGGCCACCGCATCGAGCTGGGCGAGGTCGAGGCGGCGGTGTCGGCGCATGCCGGTGTTGTCGACTGCGCCGTCATGGCGCTTGACGGCGTCCAGGGCGCGAAGCAACTCATCGCCTATGTCGTCGCGCGCGACCCGGCGCCGGGGTTCGAGGTCGAGCTGTCGGGTTTCGTGCAGCAGGCCCTGCCAAGTTTCATGGCGCCGTCGGCATATGTTTTTCTCGACCGCCTGCCGCTGCTTCCCAATGGGAAAATCGCCCATGACAAGCTGCCGGCGCCGGGCGAGACGGCGCCGGTCCGTCCGGAATCGGCGCCGCCCCGCAACCGGTTCGAGGAGACCGTCGCCGACGCCTGGCGCGATGTGCTCGACCTGGAGACGGTCGGCATCCACGACAACATATTCGAACTGGGCGGCGATTCCATCCTTATCCTGCAGATCCTGGCCAGGTTGAACCAGCAGGGGATCCAGTTGCGAACCAGCCATTTTTTCGAACACCAGACCATCGCGCGATTGTCGGAAGCCTATGCGCCGACTGACGCGAACAGCGCGGAACAGACGCCGGTCAGCGGCGAAGCGCCGTTGACGCCTGTCCAGCGCTGGTTTTTCGAGCAGGCGCTGGCCGAACCGCATCATCATAACCAGTCCGTGATGCTGGAAGCGCGCGAGACGCTCGACGCGCGCCTGCTCGAAGAGGCCTTTCGCCATCTCGCCGCGCACCATGACGCGCTCCGGCTGCGCTTTCGCCGGTCGGAAACCGGGTGGACGCAATTTAACGAGGAAGCCGTCAGTGATGAGATCTTTACCTGGCGCGAATTGACCGCCGCCGATGAGGGTGAAGCCTTGGAAGCCGTCGGGCGCGCCTGCGCGGAGTTGCAGGGCGGGCTGGACCTGGAGGCCGGGTCGCTGATCAAGGCGCGGCTGCTGTCGTTCGGCGGCCGGTCGCCGGACCGTCTGTTTATCGTCGTTCACCATCTCGCCGTCGACGGCGTGTCGTGGCGCATCCTGTTGGAAGATTTGCACACGATCTATGGCCAGTTGCGGCGCGGGGAGGCGGCCAAATTGCCGGCCAAAACAACGTCATGGAAAGCCTGGGCGGAACGGCTCGACGACTTCGCCGCTTCGGCGGCGCATCGCGAGGATTCGGCCTACTGGCTCGATGTCGCCGCAAAAAAGACGTCGCCGGCGCCGGTCGACTTTCCGGGCGGAAGAAATGTCGAAGGATCGGCGGAATGGGCGCGGCTGACGCTCGGCGAGGAGGAGACGGCGCACCTGCTCGAACGGGCGCCGAAGGTCCTGCGCGCATCCGTTCACGAAGTCCTGCTCGCCGCGTTCGCGCAGGCTGTTTCCGCATGGGCTGGCGGGCCGCTACTTTTCGATGTCGAGGGGCACGGCCGTGAAGACCTGTTCGACGGCGTCGATGTTTCGCGGACGGTCGGCTGGTTCACCGCCCTGTACCCTGTTTTTCTTGATTACGCGGAAGCGCGGGACCCGCTTAGCGCCGTCGCCGCGACCAAGCAGGCGCTGCGCGCGATCCCGCGTCGGGGTCTCGGCTACGGGTTGCTGCGCTATTCCGCATACGATGCCGCGGTGAGGGACGCCCTGCGCGAGGGGCCTCCGGCATGGATCAGCTTCAACTATCTCGGGCAGTTCGATGGAACCCTGAAAGAGTCGCCATTTTTCGCAAGGGCGCTCGATGCGGCGGCGCCGGACCGCAGCCCCATGCAGGCGCGGCCATATCTCCTGGAGGCGACGGCCTTCGTCACGGGCGGGCAACTGCATCTCAGCATCAGGTTCAGCCGCGATCTGCACCGGCGCGCAACGGCGCAGGGTCTGGTCGAGCAAGCTGCGGCTTTTATCAGGGCGTCGACCGCGGACAGCCGCGAGCCGCAGACAGCGTTGTTGAGCGCCGTCGATTTTCCCCTCGCGGAAAAGACCCTGGCGAGGCTTGACGCGGCGACGCTGGCCGAGACGGTCTTCGACCCGTCGCAACCTGTCGAGACTGTTTATCCGCTTGCGCCGCTTCAGCAGGGGTTGCTCTATCACAGTCTCGTCGCGCCGGACTCCGGGGTCTATGTCAACCAAATGAGTTGCGACCTGGCAGGCGACCTCGACATCGCGGTTTTTCAGGAGGCCTGGCGGGAGACGGTGCGGCGGCACGAGATCCTGCGCACGCGCTATGTCTGGGGGCGCGTCGCCGAGCCGTTGGCCGTTGTCTGCGAGGATGCGCCGCCCCCCTTCGCGGTGGAGGACTGGCGCGGCATGGAAGAGGTCGAACGCGACGAAAAACTATCGGCCTATCTCCATGAGGACCGGCTGAGAGGGTTTGATCTCGGTCAAGCGCCGCTGATGCGGCTGGGGCTGTTGCGCACGGGCGAAAACACGCATCGGTTCTTCTGGTCGTTTCACCACCTGTTGCTCGACGGCTGGGCTGTTTATCTGGTGCTCAGGGACGTTTTTTTGCTGTACGAGGCGAGCCGAGGCGGCCGGAGCGCCGGCC
The DNA here is from genome assembly GCA_001657385.1 of Parvularcula sp. BBD 1991-13. Lineage (GTDB taxonomy): Bacteria > Pseudomonadota > Alphaproteobacteria > Caulobacterales > Parvularculaceae > Hyphococcus. The sequence continues at coordinate 29,517 of LYSZ01000018.1, forward strand.
TGGAGTCTGCCGTTCCGTATGCGTCCTACATTGAATGGCTCGGGCGGCGGGACGCCGCGAGGGCGGAAGCGTTCTGGCGCAAGGTTCTCGCCGGCGTGACGTCGCCATCCTATCTCCCGCCGAGCGTCGCCGCGCCGGCCGGCGACGGCGCGCCGGAAGGGTTTGCCGAACGCCAGGTTCACCTGAGCGAGACCCTGACCGCCGGCCTTCAGGACCTCGCGCGCCGTCGCCGGTTGACGATGAACACGATCGTTCAGGGGGCGTGGGCGCTGCTGCAAGGCCGTTACGCCGACAGCGACGACGTGATCTTCGGCGCCGTCGTTTCCGGCCGGCCGGCGTCCCTGGCCGGCGTCGAACAGAGCGTCGGCCTTTTCATCAATACGCTTCCCGTTCGTGTGCAGATCGAATGCGATGCGGCGCTGCTCGACTGGCTGGGCGCGTTGCAGGCGCAGCAGGCGGAGATGAGCGAGTACGAATACAGCCCGCTGATGCAGGTTCAGGAATGGAGCGGCGTTTCCAGGCAAACGCCCCTGTTCAACGTTATTCTGGCGTTCGAAAATTACCCGATCAGCAAGTCGCTTACGGCCGGCGCCGCCAGTTTCCGGATCGAAGGCGTTCGTTCCGTCGAACAAACCAACTACCCCATGACGGTGCTGATCGCTCCCGGCGACGCCTTGTCGGTCAGGGTCGTTTTCGACCGGCGACGCTTCGATCTCCCGACGATCGAGCGTTTGATGGGTCATTTCGAGCGTCTTCTGGAAGGGATCGTCGCCGCCCCGTCGGCGCCTGTGGGCTCTTTGTCGCTGCT
>LYSZ01000006.1 GCA_001657385.1 Parvularcula sp. BBD 1991-13
GCGCCGGTCCTCCTCATAGCGGACCGACGCGGCGAGGTTGAGCCGCGCCGTTACGTCCATATCGGCGCTGGCGTAGGCGGCGATGACGGTCTGAAAAGGGGCCGCTTGAAAAGACTTGTTCACCGACGCTAACGCCGGCTTTTGGCGATTAATTCCCGCCGCCCCCATTCGCCTCGACCGGGGCGGCGGCGCCCCAAGATGGAAGGGGCCCCGGGATGGAAGGAGGCGAGACATCGCCATCGCCGGCCTCGCCTGAACGACCTCCCTTAAACGACCTCCCCTGAAAAAGTTCCCCTGAAAGATTTCCCACGAAGGGCTTACCCTGAAGGATTTCCCTTAAACCATTCCGACCAGCGGCGCCGGCCCGGCGTTTGACCGTTCAACGCTCTGCGTCTGATGCGGTTGTCTTACGCATTGCCTTATGTGATGGCCTCGCCCGCAGACGCCTTATCTTCTTCAATATCATGACAAGAATTTTATTTAGTTAATACACAGCCTCTTTTTATGATTTCAGATTCGTGCTTAAAGTGTATTGTCAATAAAATTAGAGGAGATCCCTATGGGAAAAAAATTCCTTTTAAGATCAGCGATTGCCGGCTTTCTCGCCGTCGGATTGGCGTCGGCGGCTGCGGCTCAGACAGTGACAATGAACAACAACGGAAACGCGGTCGCCTATACGCCGTCTTTCGCCCCGGCGAATAAAATGACGGCCGCGCAGATGGAGAATGCGAAACCGCGCCTGCCGCTGCTGAAGGATATCAGCCAGCTTCCCAATATCGGGCTGTTGCAGGAATCGGAGTCCGAATTTTCGCCTCAAGCCTTTGGCAGTTTCGGCGGCTTTCCTTTTACGTCGAGGATTGTCGCGCAACGGCCGAATTCCGATAACGGCGCCCCGGTCAACGCGGCCCCCTATCGCCAGACCGGCAAACTCTTCATGCGTTTCGGACAAAGTTTCTTTGTCTGCTCCGCGTCCGTCATCCGGCCCGGCCTGGTCCTGACCGCAGCGCACTGCGTGCATAATTTCGGCCAGGGCAATGCGGGCTTTGCGGACGAGGTGTTTTTCCAGCCCGCCAGACATAACGACAGCTTGCCCTACGGAGAGTGGACATCGCAGTCCATCATCATTCCGGGCGTTTACTTCAACGGCACCGACCGCTGCCTGCCCGGCGCCATAGGCATTGTGTGCGAAAACGACATCGCCATTCTGGTGATGAACGCCCGCATCAACGACAAGGGCGTCGAAGAAGAAATCGGCGACATTGTCGGCAGGTACAGCCTTTACCAGAACGATCAGGGGTATACTGAACTCGGCGGCGACGGCGATCTGGCGGCGCATCTGACGCAGATCTCTTATCCTCAGGCCGGGTATACGGGCGTCCGGATGATTCAGAACGAATCGGTTGCGGTTCAGGATTCTCCGCTGGCGCTCGGGCCGGATACGGATTTCAACCAGGTCGTCATCGGCTCCAACACGACGGGCGGCAGCAGCGGAGGCCCGTGGCTTCATAACTTCGGCAAGTCCGACGGCTATACGGGCACCCCGGCGGTGGATTCGAATCGCAACAGAGTGGCCGGCGTCACCAGCTGGGGCTTTGTCGACGACTCGATCAAAATCCAGGGCGCGTCCCGGTTCGGCAACAACACCGCATTTCCCGAAGGCGGTCCGACCAACGTCAATACGCTCATCAACTTCGGTTGCAGCTTTGGCCCGTCCAAATGCTAATCCGCTGAAGTCTTCACGGATTTTGTCTTTACTGTTTTGACCCGTGTCAAAGCGCGTAACGCAAAGAAGAAAGGGCCGTTTTTCGGCCCTTTTTTTCACCCCCCGCCGTCGGCCGGCGTCCCGGGATAAAGGGCGTAGGGACGAAAGAGCGGTGCTCATCCCGGCGATTGAATCAATCACCCCCAGCGTCGGCAGTAGTCTCGACGCGTAGCGGCGAGCCGGCCGCCCTTATGGCTTTTCTGCGCCGTCTTCTTCCAGGGCGCGGCTGAGCCGGCGGAGTATTTTTCGGCGCGAGCGCTCGTCGGCGGCGCCTTCCAGCGCCTCGCGGATGTCCAGCGACAGCTGCGCAAGGTCGTTGTGCCAGTCAAGCTGCGCGACGGCGAGCGGGTCGATACGCGGCCGCGGCGCCGGTTTCTCCCTGGCCGCAGGAAACGACAGCTCGAACTCGTCGTCCAGCGCCGGGAGCACAACCCTGTCTCCGGATAATCCGGCGTCCGCCAACCGCGCCTTCAACGCTTCGCGCGCGGGCTGCTCGCCATGGGTCAGGAACACGCCGCGCCGGATCGGCATGCGCGCCAGGATCCATTCCTGCAATTCCAGGGCGTCGGCGTGGCCCGAGTAAATGTCGAGCTTCTGAATCCGCGCGCGCACCTTGACGTCCTCTCCCTGGATGCGCACCGCCCTCTTGCCCGCAAGCAAGAGCGCGCCAAGCGTTCCCGGCGCCTGATACCCGACCAGGAGAACGGTCGCATGCCGGTCCCACAATCGCCGCTTCAGGTGATGGCGAATGCGGCCCGCCTCGCACATGCCGCTGGCGGCGACGATGATCACGCCGCTTCTGTACTGATTGATTTTTTTGCTTTCGTTGACGCTTTCGGTGAACACGAAGTTTTCGTTGCGGAACAGATCGCGCCCCGGCGACATGTCTTCCAGGGCGTCGGCGTGGCGCGCAAACGTCTTCGTCGCCCGGATCGCCAGCGGCGAATCCAGGAAAACGAGATGCTCCTCGATGGCGCCGCCGTTCATCAGCCGGCTGATGTCCGCGAGCAATTCCTGCGTGCGCTCGACGCTGAAGGCGGGGATCACCAGAACGCCGTTATTCGCCATGGCGCGCCGGATGACCGCGGCAAGCCTGTCGCGGCGCGCCGCCGGCGTCAGCGCTTCGCGGGTTTCATCGCCATAGGTTGCTTCGCATATGAGATAATCGACGCCGCTCGGTCCGTCCGGGTCGGGATGAAACAGTTTGTGCTCCGGGCCGATATCGCCGGAGAACAGCAGCCGCATCGGATCGCCGCCGCCATGTTCCTGGGCGAGTTCGATTTCAACCGACGCGGCGCCCAATATGTGACCGGCGTTCCAGAACCGGACACGCACCCCCCGGCCCGGCGAGAACCACGCCTGATAACTGACGGGGTTGAACCGTTCCATCGCCGCCTCGCCATCCGCCTGCGTATAGATCGGATCGACGGGCGCCTTGCCGCGCTGCTGGTTGCGGCGGTTGAGAAACTCAACTTCCGATTCCTGAATGTAGCCGCTGTCGGGCAGCATGAATCGCAACAGATCGCGCGTACCCTCGGTTGCATAAACGCGCCCCTGGAAGCCCTGTTTGATGAGTTTCGGCACGAGCCCGCTATGGTCGATATGGGCATGGGTCAGCAGGACGAAGTCAACGCCTTCCGGCGCGAACGGAAAATCCGCATAGTTAAGGCTTTTCAGCGTCTTCGAGCCCTGGAACATCCCGCAATCGACGAGAAATTTCAGCCCGTTATGCCTAATCAGGTAGCACGAGCCCGTCACCGTGCCGGCGGCGCCGAAGAACTTGATCGCAGTCTTCATGTTATGAACTCCCGGCGCAGCGCCTCGGCGATCAACGGCGCAACGGCGCCGGCGTTCGTCACATGGGCGATCGTATCGGTGCTTCTGACGCCGTCGAGCCCCGCGGCGCGCAACGCCTCAAGGTCTTCGGCGGAACACAGGGCGTGCACGACCAGCGCCTCGGCGGAAGCGGCCCCGCTGTCCAGCACCATGCGGCATGCCGCGGCGAGGGTGGCGCCGGACGATACGACATCGTCCAAAAGGCAGACATGTTTGCCGGCGAACCGTGTTTTGTCGTCAGCGCTGACGGAGACCGTGCGGTCGCCATGCCGCACCTTCGACAAGACCGTATAGGGAATATTCGCACACTGCGCCGTCCGCTGCGTCCATGCCCGCGCTTCCTCATCGGGACCGACGAGAAGCGTGTTGTCGCGAGCCCCGCGCGCCATGATCATCTCGGCCAGAACCGGCGACGCGGAAAGCGCAACGGCGCGAATATCGGGAAAAACAAGATCGAGGCTTTTGACCCGGTGCAAATGGGGCTCCACGGTGACAAGTCCGTCGATCCACGGCGACAGCATTTTCGCGATCACCCGTTGCGACACCGCCTCGCCGGAGGAAAACGCCTTGTCCTGGCGCATGTAACACAGATAGGGCGCGACAAGAATAATGGTTTCGGCGCCCAGATCGCGAAGGGCGGACGCGGCAAGAATGAGCGGCGTCAGTTTTTCGTCGGGATGATCGAGCGCGTGCACCAGTATCGTTGTTTCCGCGGCGCCGTTCGCACGCACCCGCGTCTCGCCATCGGGGAAACGCCGCGCGTCGATCGGCGCCGCGGCGAATCCCGTCACCGCCGCCAGGGCGTGCGCCGCGGCCATGTTTTCCGGCGTCGCCGCGATCACTACGTCTCGTAACATGGCGCGTTCTCGTTGCTCGTTCGTTTTTCGCCGATGACGACGCCGGCGTTTTCCTCGACAAGCTCCATCGCAAACTCGAAGTCGGACTGAAAGCAGGAATGCACCCTGTACAAGGGCTCGCCTTTTACAACCGGCTCGCCGATTTTCTTGAACAGGTCGATGCCGGCGCCCTTGTCCATCGGCGCGCCCGCAAGGCGCGCGACCCGGCCTAACCGATGGCAGTCCATGGCGCTGACGACGCCGGACCGCGCCGCCTGGACATCCGCGGTGATGGCGCCCAGGGCGTATTGCTGCGGCGCGGCGCCCTGCGCCTCGACGATCCGCTCCATCGCCGCCAGCGCCGCCCCGGAATCCAACAGCGCCTGCGCCCTCGCCCGCCCGGCGCCGCCGCGCAAATCCGGATCGAACTCCAGCACCTTACCGGCCAGCAGCAACGCCCGCGCCCTCAAGTCGCCCGGCGCCCGAGGCGAATTGCGCAGCACCGCCATGACGTCGCGCGCTTCGAGAACGGGGCCGACGCCGCGGCCGACCGGTTGGCTGCCGTCCGTCAGGATCACGTCAAGCGACAGCCCCATCTCATCGCCGACAAATTCAAAAAGCTTCCGTAGGCCGATCGCTTCGCTTCGTGAGCGGACTTTCGCGCTTGGGCCGACGGGAATGTCGATCAGCAGATGCGTCGACCCCGCCGCGACTTTCTTGGAGAGGATCGACGCGACCATCTGTTCTCTCGTATCGATGCGCAAGGGGCGCTCCACGGAGATCAGAACGTCGTCAGCGGGGGACAGATTGACATGCCCGCCCCACACCAGGCACGCCTTTTCCCGCTCGACCACGGCGCGCATTTCCTCCGCGGTGAGATCGACGCGCGCCAGGACTTCCATCGTATCCGCCGTACCGGCGGGGGACGTGATCGCGCGCGACGAGGTTTTCGGCATGTAAAGACCGTGCGCAGCGACAATCGGCGTGACGATCATCGACGTCCGGTTGCCCGGCACGCCCCCGATGCAATGCTTGTCGACGACGATCGGCCAGTCCCATCGCAGGGACCGGCCCGCATTCGCCATCGCCCGTGTCAGGGACAGGACTTCCCGCGTCGTCATGAAACTTGCCGAGGAAATCAGAAACGCCGCGATTTCCATCGGCGAATAGCGAAAGGCGGCGATGTCCCCGATCACCGCTTCAATCTGCGACGGCGTCATTTCCGCACCGTCGATCTTTGCGCGCACCGCGTCGAGGCTTTTGCGGGGCGCGGCCTGCGCGATCGAAACCTCGGCCCCCTCGGCGAGACCAAGCCGCCGGAAAGCGGGCGAGGCCAGCCCCAGTTCATCCGCGCGCACAATGCCGTCATCGTCAGCGATAATCAGCGTCGCAAGGATTGTCTTGTGATCGCTGACAACCTCGATCTTTTTCAGAGCCGTGAACTCCTCGGCCCGGTACGCGACGCAGTTCCTGGAAAGGAACGCGGTGTTTTCCGGCGCGGTGTCGACCGCAACATTCTTCAGCTTGAGCATTTTCGCCGTCGCCCCCGTCGCTTGAGCAAACTTGTCGCTTGAGCAAACTTGTCGCTTCAGCCAGCCCGCCGCCTGAACAAGCCTGTCGCATGGTTCCGGTTAGCCTAACCCCGCCCCCCGAAAGAAACTTGATCTCGATCAACGCATTGCCGAGGGGCCGCATCCGATCATACCGGGCCTTACGGCTGTGCGCTTCCCGGTTTTTACCGGTTTTGCATTGAGCCAGAGCAATGAGCAACGCCTTTCCATGAGCATAATGCGGCCCCATGAAAAATGTCGGCGTTGTCGGATACGATGCGTTCAATCGGGAGCTGCTGAGCGAGCTTCGCGATCCCCACGGCTTCGCCTTTCACGGACTGCTCGACTATGAAGAAGCGGTTCGTCCGGCGTCGGGCCGCATTGACTTCGACGCCCTTGTCGCCCTTGCGGAGCGCCGCATAGGCGATCTCCCCGCGCCGCTCGACGCGGTCATCGGCTGGTGGGACTTTCCGACCTCGGCGATTGCGCCGCTGTTGAAACGCCGCCATGGCCTGCCCGGTCCGGCGCTGGAAGCGGTCGCCGCCTGCGAACACAAATACTGGTCGCGTCTCGAACAGGCCGCCGTCCTGCCCGATCTCGTTCCCCGGTTTCAGGCGCTGGATCCGTTTACGGACGATCCATGGCGGACGATCGACCTGCCGACGCCGTTCTGGATCAAACCCGTCAAGGCCCATTCCTCCTATCTTGGATTCAAGATCGACGGCGAGGCGGATTTCGCCCGCGTCCTGCCGCTGATACGCGCCGGGATCGGCCATTTCGGCGAGCCGTTCAATACATTCTTGCAATCGGTCGACGTGCCCGCACAAGTCGCGCCGATCGACGGCAATCACTGCATCGCCGAAACCATCATCTCGGAAGGAAGCCAATGCACGCTTGAAGGATACGTCCAGGACGGCAAAACGACGGTCTATGGCGTGGTCGATTCAATCCGCGAGGGGCGTCACCGCTCGTCGTTTTCACGTTATCAATATCCCTCCCGCCTCCCCGCCGGCGTTCAGACCCGAATGATAGAGGCTGCGGCTCTTTACATGCGGCGGATCGGCTACGACAGTGCGCCGTTCAACATGGAGTTCTACTGGTCGCCGGTCGACGACAGGATTCGCCTGCTCGAAGTGAACACGCGGATTTCCAAATCGCACAGTCCCTTGTTCGCCATGGTCGACGGCGCGCCGCATCAGCAGATTGCGCTCGACCTCGCCCTGGGGAAAAGACCGCGCATTCCGGAACGCGAGGGGCCCCACCGGATTGCGGCGAAATTCATGATGCGCGTATTCGAGGACGCAGTCATACGCCGGGCGCCGGATGCATCGGACCTCGCGACACTCAACCAGCAGGCGCCGGATATTCGTGTACGAATTATGACGGCGCCCGGCGAACGCCTGTCGCACATGCCCTATCAGGACAGCTACAGCTATGAAATTGCGGAGTTGTTCGTGGGCGCATCGTCGCAAGAAGCCCTGTTGGAGAAATACCGGGCCGCGGCGCGCCTTCTTCCCTTCGAATTCGCGCCGCCCGAGACCGAAAGATGAGGGCCGCGACATGAAGACGGTGAGGGAATTGCCGGCGGCGGTGATCGAGGAGGAGAACGTCTTCATCTCCATGCCGGACGGCGCCCGGCTGGCGGCGCGGATCTGGCGGCCGGACGCACCGAACGACGCGCCGTCGCCCGCCATTCTCGAATACATTCCTTACCGGAAACGTTTCGGCACCACTGTCCGCGACGCCGTCACGCACGGATATCTCGCCGGGCACGGCTATGCCTGTGTGCGGGTCGACCTTCGCGGCAGCGGCGAATCGGACGGCGTTCTGCGCGACGAATACCTGGAACAGGAACTCGCCGACGGCGAGGCGGTCATCGACTGGATCGCGCGCCAGCCCTGGTGCGACGGCCAGGTCGCCATGATGGGAATATCCTGGGGCGGGTTTAACGCGCTGCAGCTCGCGGCGCGCCGGCCGAAGGCGCTGAAGACCGTCATAACGCTGTCCTCCACCGATGATCGGTACGCCGACGACATACACCATATGGGCGGGTGCCTGCTTGGCGATAATCTTTCCTGGGCGTCGGTCATGCTGTCCTATAACACCCTGCCGCCGGACCCCGCGCTTGTCGGCGCGCGCTGGCGGGAAATGTGGCTGGAGCGGCTCGCACATGTCACGCCCTGGCTCGAAACCTGGCTCGCTCATCAACGCCGGGACGCCTATTGGCGCCGCGGATCGGTCTGCGAGGATTATGGCGCCGTCGCGTGCCCGGTTTTCGCCGTGGGTGGGTGGGCCGACGGCTATTCCAACGCCGTGTTCCGCCTGCTGGCGAATCTTTCCGTCCCCAGACTGGGACTGATTGGCCCATGGGGACATCGCTACCCTCATTTCGGCGCGCCCGGTCCGGCGATCGGATTCCTTCAGGAAGCGCTGCGCTGGCTGGATCACTGGCTGAAAGGCGTCGACACCGGCGTCATGGACGAACCGATGCTGCGCGCATGGATGCAGGAGAGCGCGCCGCCTACAAGTCAGTACGCCCATCGGCCGGGCCGCTGGGTCGGCGAACGCAGTTGGCCGCCCGACGCGATGGATCTCCGGGTGTTCAGCCTCTCGCCTTGCGGGCTGACGGAGCGAGCGGAGACCGCCGCCGCGGCCAGCGAGACAGTCTCCGTTCAATCTCCGCTGACAGTGGGGCTGTTCGCCGGGAAATGGTGTTCTTACGCTTCCGGCCCGGATCTCGCCCATGACCAACGCCAGGAAGACGGCGGCGCGCTTGTCTTCGACAGCGCTCCCTTGTCGGAACCGCTTGAGATTCTCGGCGCGCCAACGCTGGAAATAGACGTCTGCGCCGACAAGCCGGTCGCGATGATCGCAGCCCGACTTTCCGACATACGCCCGAACGACGAAGCGACGCGCGTCACTTACGGCCTTCTCAACCTGGCGCATCGCGACGGCAGCGAACGCCCCGCGCCGCTCGAACCCGGGCGGCGCTACCGCATCCGGTTGCAGCTCAACGAAATCGCCCAGTCATTTCCCGCCGGCCATAAACTGCGCCTGTCGCTATCGAGTTCCTATTGGCCGCTCGCATGGCCGCCGCCTGAGCCCGTGCGGTTGACGTTTCATCTGCGGCATAGCCGCTTCGTTCTGCCGACGCGCCGGTCCGACGGGCGGGCCGACGCGTCGGTGATCGCGTTCGCGCCGCCGGAAGGCGCCGCCGCGCCGACGCGTCATCTGCTGCGTCCCGAAGCGCACGCATGGACGGTGCGCCGCGATCTGGCGAGCGACGTTTCGGTGCTTGACGTCACCAATGATCGCGGCTGCTGGCGTCTGGAGGATATCGACCTGGAAGTCGACGCCGCAGCGTGGGAATGGTACCGTGCCCGTGGAAACGACTTCAGCTCTGTTTCCGGCGAGACATTGTGGCGGCGCGGTCTTGCGCGCGGCGACTGGCGGATCCGCACGGAAACCCGAACAATTCTGACGTCTACGGCGAAATCCTTCCAGCTTGAAGCGCAGGTCGACGCCTACGAACAGGCGGGTTATCATGAGCGGCGCGTATTCTGCCGAAGCTGGTCGCGGGAAACGGCCCGCGATCTTGTCTAGAAAACTCATCCGTACAGAGTGAACGCCATGACCGACTCTTCCGATTCCCCGCCCGCACCACAATGCCCCATCCGCATCAATCATATCCTCGCGCCGGTCGATATGCGCCACCGCGACGCGTCTGAAACGGCGATGGACGCCGCCGCGTGGTTCGCCCGTCAGACGGGGGCGCGCATCTCGGTATTGACCGTGGCCAGGCCGTTGGGCGACGCCATCACCGAAATGCCTGAAATTCATCAACCGGCGTTCGAGGATTATGTCGCGTCCTTGGCGGAAAAGCACGGCTGCCGGTTCGAGGCGCTCTTCCGCAGCCACGAATCCGTGGATCGTGTGATTCGCGATGTTGTCAGGGATTGTGAAATCGACTTCGTGGTGATGGCGACGCATCATCCGAAACTGACGGACCACCTGTTCGGTTCGCATGCGTCGCAAACGGCGCTCCGCGCCGATTGTTCTGTTCTGGTCATACGCAGCGAGTAGCTTTTCATTCGGTCGACGCCATCCGCGATGCGCAAGATAAAACCCATTCGCGGCGCGTCTCATCACGGGCGGCGACGTCGGACTTGCCGCGACGCATCTGGGCATGCGTCCGGGGTGGCGCATGCGGGCCAGGCGCTTCGCAAGGGGCGGCGTCGCCTAGAGCGGACCCGTCACCGCCTCGATGCAGCCCCGCAGGGACGCGCTGGTGAACGGCTTTGCGAGATAGTTGTTCATTCCAAGGGCGTTGCCCCGGTTGACGACCTCCGCATCCTGCGAGCCCGTGATCAGAATGAATCCCGTTTCCTTTGTTTTGGGATTCGAACGGATGGCTTCGAGCAGTTCAAGACCGTCCATCACCGGCATATTGTAGTCGGATATGACAAGATGAACCGGCGCGTTTTCAATGCTCCTGATCGCCGCCGCACCGTCCTTTTCCGACGCGTAATCGGAAACGCCGATTTCGTCCAGGGCGGCGGTGATCAGCCCGCGGCTTGTGGACGTATCATCCACGACCAGTATCTTAATGCTTGTTCGTAATGACATAAAAATATCTCGTTATGAATATCAGGCGATACCGCGAAAGCCTAAGACCGCGGTTTTATTCTCGTATTAAATTTACATTTTTACGGATGCGCCCGGCGCGCGCCGCACATGATGCGCAGTCAATGCCGAGTCAGCACCATGAAATTCTGTATAAAGATTTATGACGCCGAAAAGACGAACGCCGGCCTCGCCGGATCCGGCCTGCGACGTCCTGGAGCGGATCAGAGGATGACGAATTCCTCGACCAGAATGTCTTCGATGGCGGCCTCGGGCAGGAGGGCGGTGATTTTTTCCAGCAGTTGCTCGGAAATCTGCTCCGGCGCAGTTAACTCATGAAGGCTCGCCTGATCCATCGACGTCAGAATCGACGCCAGGACCTCGTTGACGGCGCGCCCGTGATCAAGCAGCAGTTCGGCCGTGACGTCATCGGTCTCAAACACCAGTGAAATACTGATTTTGGTTTCCGACTCGTCCGCGCCCAACGACGCGCTGACGGGATTCATCGACACATAGGACGCCTCGCCGATAGTGGCGATTGCGCCGTATGCGTTCTTTCTCCCGGCGGCGGCCGCTTTTTTAAGCGCGCCCTGGAGGCAGTCCTCGCCTCCCACGTTTTTCGACACCGCCGCCAGAGCAAGATACGTCCTGCCATCGACGCTCTCTTTCCTGACGAATTCCTCCGACGTCGCGCCCGGCCGTGCGGAACCGTCCTCTGCACAATTGAGAACGCCCTGCGCCTGCTGCGCATCCGGTCCCGCCCTGTCGGAAAACATCGTCCCGTCGGCGCGCACCGCCATGGAGGCGTAACCGCCGATGTCCCAGGTTTGCGAAGCGAGAAACAAGAAGCCGGAGACCAGGACAATCGGCACGGCGAGCTTGATCGCCGAACGCGACAACGCGGAGCGGCCGGCGCTTGCGTCATTGTCGGCGCTTTGACCGGCCTGGTCGGCGTAGCTTTCAAACCCGTCAACCCTGTCCGGCAGATCGATCTCGCTCACATTCAGTTTGATCGGCGTAACACGTTTCATTGTCGCTGTCCCCGGCATCGCCATGTCCGGCATGGCGGCGTCATTTCATCCCGAGGCGGACGGTATTCGCCAATTCCTGAACGGAGTGTTAATCCGGAAACCCCATTTGTCTCCACCGGCCGAATTTGAACTGGAACCTGCGCTCCGTCGATATGACGAGACCGGCCGCCCACCATGGAAAAGCGACGCCCCGAGAAGGCCGGCGCGCGGCGGCAGGCGCGGCGCGCTTTATCCCCCGACCGCCATGCGCCCTTCAATCCGTTTACGGATTTTCTGGTCGAACTCGACGATCGAGTCGATATTATGCTTGCTGAAACGCTCCCATTCCGCGATGGCGATGAGCAGCGGGGTCATGCCGTCATAATGCGGGCATTCGCGGAGATAAGGATTGCTGGACTTGTCGCCGAAGAACGGCATCGGCGCGAAATCGCCGCCGCCGACAAAGATGTTCACGGATCGACGCGCGGCGGCGGGGTCGGCGACATAGACGCGATGGTGAAGGGTTTTTATCAGTCCCGCCGTTGCGATTTCCAGCGCTTTCGCAGCGAAGATGACGATCCCCCCGGCCCCGGGGGTGACCGCGCCGTAATGGTCGTCGTCAATTTTCACCTGCAGGCCCGGCTCCTCGCTCAGGACGACGGAGACCAGGCCGAAATCGGGGTGCTTCAGGATGCGTTCCTTTGGCTCGACCGGCGGGTAGCGATTAAGCCGGATGTCGATGAACGAATACTCCATGCAGGCGTCGAAGAAGCTTTGATCCTCGCCCAGCCCCACGGAAATCGCCCTCAGCACGTTGGCGGCGATCTCTTCGGTTTTCTCCGCCGCCTCATCCATTACCGCGGTGACGCCTGGCAGGTAAGCGTCGAAATCCACGTCGTCAGGCTGCCGGAAGGCGTGAACGTTCGGGGGAACGCCCGCGGGCTGTTCGCGAAGAAAGCCGAAGACGTCGCGCCATCCCATCTTGTCGGCGCCGACATTCTGGAAACCGTGCTGGTTGAGCAGTTCCGGCTTCAACGCCTTCTTGACGTCGCCGCTCAGATTATGGGCGCGCACGGCGCAATCGTTGATGACCGGGAACATCTCGTTCAGCGGCGTCTTTTCGATCACCGCCCAGCCGCGCTCGGTAAAGTCGCGAAACACCGCCTTTTGAAAGCGCGCCCGTTTTTCCGGATCGTCCGAAACGCAGTCCGCATAATCGATCGCGTCATAGTCAACTGTCACGACGGTGACGTCGTCATTGTCGGTTACGGTGTGGCTGGTCGCTGTCATTTAAAATCTCCCTCTGAGTTCAACGCCGTACCGGCGCGGACGCCCGACAACGGAGAGGGCGTTGGGGCGTCCGGTATTTTCAAAACCGAGCGTGTTTTCGGTATAATCCGTATCGGTTGCGTTACTGACGAACCCGGCCAGTTCGACGCCGCCGAAGGCGACGCCGGCGCGCGCGTTCAGGAAAAAGGCCGGGTCCTCAACGGCGGTGTTTTCCGCATTCCAGACGCGCCGTCCCTGGCGGCTCGCGTCGAGGGTGGCGACAAGGTCGACGCCGCCGCCGATGGGCTGGCGAAAGGCGCCGCCGAGATTGAACGTGGTGCGGATCGTGTTGGGGGTTTCGTTTCCTTCGAGATCCGGGCGCGGCCCGGCGTCGCGGATCGTCGTGTCGACGGCGCCGAAATTCCCGTACAGGGACAATCGGTCGCCGGCGGCGAAGTCGAACGCGCCCTCCGCGCCGCAAATCCGCACGCGGTCGAAATTGACGACGAATTGCGCCGCGTCCACGAGGGTGAAGATCTGATAATCCTCAACCCTCATGCAAAAGCCGGTCGCGCTGACATTGAGCCGTCCGCCCATCAGGCCCGCCTTGACGCCGCCCTCCGCCGTACGGGCGGTTTCCTCCGCGCCGAAGGGCAGTCCCGCCGAATTAGGGACAGGCCCGCGCGTCGCCGAGCCGACCCCGGCAAACAGGAGATAGGGGCCGGCCTGGTATGACAAAGTCACGTCATAAGGGGTGGAGACCACCGTTTCCTCCGCGCTGAAGCCGGACAAGGCTTCGCGGGTCTCGACGCGCTGGCCCTCGACCCTGAGAGCCGCGTCGAGCGAGAGCCGGTCGGTCAGGGAAAAGGACGCGCTGGCGTAAGCGGCCCAGATTTCCGTCGTATCCTCCCGTTCCTGGGCGAACAGGACCGGCGCCGGATTGGCGGGGGAGAAGAATGCCGCGCGGTCAAGGCTTCCGTCGTCGACGCGGAAGGTGGCCGGGAATTCGATGTCGACATGGGTATAGACCGCGCCGATGTCGGCGGCGTTCAGAATGCCGCTAGCGGGTTCGCTCAAGGACAGGCGCAGCTCCTGTGTAAAGGAATCGATGTTCTGCGACGACGCCCCGGCCGAGCCGCCCTCGCCGAAGGCGCCGAAGGGGTTTTCGAGCCCGTTGCTGTAGTCGAGATCCTGGCGGTTCCGCTCGTTAAGGTGCGAAAATCCGCTGATGCTCAGCAGGTCGACCGCGCCGAGATCGACCCGCGCAGCCAGGGTCGCGCCGATTTCCTCCCCGCGCGAGCGCCCGAGACGATTGGATGTGGGCGGAGGAACCGCGTCGAAATCGTTCTCGGTGACGAAGGAGTAAGCGGCCGTGCCCTGGTTGAAAAAGACGTAGCGCCCCTGCAGATCGATTTCCACGCGGTCGCTCGGCGCATAGACGCCGCGCAGACGCAAGCCGTAATTGCCGTCTACGAAATCAACGTTTTCGTTCAGGAACGTATTCTCGATCCGCCCGCCGTCGGTTTCGTAAAACCCGTCGAGCCTCAGCCCCAGCCCGTCGGCGACCGGTCCCGAAACGCCCCCTTGCGCGCGGAACAGCCCGCCATTGCCGCCGCGCACGAGCCCTTCGGCCGCAAACGCGTCGCCCGGCCGGGCGGTGTTGATAACGACCGCGCCGGCGAGCGCGTTGGCGTAGTAAGCGCCGTGCGGGCCGGTGGTGAACACCGCGTCATCGATTCCGAACAGGTCCAACGGCGTCAGCCGCGCGTCGATCACCTGCACCCCGTCGACGACGAAGGCGCAAGGCGCGGGCCCGTTCGGCAACAGCGTCAGGCCGCGGCACCCGACCGGGTTGGTGCGGCTGGTGAAATCCGCGCCGAAGGTCAGGTTGGGCAGGCGGTCGTAAAGCGCGTCCACCGTGAAAATCCCGCTGTCGACAAGCGCGCCGCCGCCGATCCCGATGGCGAAGACGGGCGCTTCGGAAAGCGGCGCGCCGCTGCGGTCCGCGGTGACCAGAATCTCGTCAGCCGCGCCGTCCCCCGCCGTCATGTCGTCAGTCGTCATCGCAATTGCCCGCGCGCCGGGCGCGGCGGCGATCGCGGCCGCGAGAACGCCTGAAAAGAACGCCCCCAAACATTTCTTGTCACTAGTCATTTCATCACCCCTTCTGGACCCTTACGGGATTTTTCTTTTCGGTACTTTATTAAGTGAATGACGACTAGTGCCGAAAACTATATTTAGTTCGGAATTTTGTTCTTGGCGCAGGAATGGGTTTCCACGCGGCTGCCGGTCTTGATCCGGACGATTACGCTTCGGGCGCCGCGGGCCTGGCAACGGCCGTGTTTGTTCCGTACACGGCGCGTTTTGCGCCGAGCCGCGGCGCGCGCCGCACGCGATGGGAGAATGACGGCGGGCGCGACACGTTCCTCGCGGCCAAGCGCCCACGGGTTATTCGTTAAGCGAGGGAACGGCGCGCATTGTCGCCGGGGGGCATCTTCAGGAAAGCGCGATCACAGGAAAGCGTCCGCGCGCGGGCGCCGCCGAAGGCGTCGGCGGCTGTCGCTCGCGCCGCATGGATCATGAAAATGGTAGCGGGGGCGAGACTTGAACTCGCGACCTCAGGGTTATGAATCCTGCGCTCTCACCAACTGAGCTACCCCGCCATCCGGGCCGCGGAGGAGCCCTGGCCGCCCCGCGAGCCGCGTTCTATAGCGGGGCTTGGCGCCGCCCGCAAGCGCTATCGCCGAAAGATCTCAGGCGCTCCGCCCGCCGCGGACCCCGCCGGCAGGCGGAGTCGCGGACGGGAAAGAGAGCCGGGGGAACGGGCGGCAGGGGCGTTGCCCGTCCTAGTCGGTGGTGGCGACCCATTCCGGGTCGTCCTGCACCTCGCGCTCCCAGATCAGGAACTCGTAATAGCCGCAGCGTTTCTGGGTCGGAAAGTCCCGGCAGATTTTCGGGCGGCCCTCATAGATGGTGCAGTTTCGGGTTTCCTTGTCGAGAAACATGCAGGTCGAGCCGTAAAACTCGTCGTCGGTATGGCGCAGGACGCGCGGGTTTTCCGCGTCGCCCTTCTTGGTGTACTTCTTTTCGGCCTTCTCGACGCTGACGCCGTGATGCTTCGCCAGCCGCTTGATGTCCGTCTTGTTGACGGGAATGTGCGTGTAGGAACAACAATAGGCGGTGCACTTCAGGCAATCGTACAGCTTCTTGGCCATCCATCTCCCCGGCGGAAAACTATTCGGAACGCCGGTACTGAACGAACTCGCTCAATGTTGCAAGCCTGTCGTGGAAAAGTCGCCCGGCGGTTTCGCCCTCGCCGGCGGGCCGGCGATCGCGGGAACGGCCGGCTTCGCCCGCCGCGTTCAGGCGCGAACCGGCGTCACACGGGGCGCAGCGGCGGTCGCCGCGATCCAGCCGCCGCCGAGAACGCGATCGTGGGCGGGGTCCGGCGAATAGAAGACGCAGGCCTGCCCCGGCGCGACGCCCTCCTCCGGCTCGGCGAGATCGACGGCCCAGCCGCTCGGGCTCGCCGCGTCCCAGGCGAGGGCCGCCGGCGCCGGCGGGCGCGTGGAGCGCACTTTCACCGCCACGGGCGCCCCGGCGCGCGCCGCCGCCTCGCCCTCGCCGTCGCCGAGCCAGGCGACGTCCTTGAGGTGAATGCGCCGCACCAGCAGCGCCTCGCGCGGGCCGACCACAACCCGCCGACGCTCGGGGTCGAGGCGAACGACGTAAAGCGGATCGCCGGTGGCGACGCCAAGGCCCCGGCGCTGACCGACCGTGTAATGAATAACGCCCGGATGGCGGCCCATCACGCTTCCGTCGACATGCACAATCTCGCCGGGTTCGGCCGCGCCGGGCCGCAGGCGCTCGACCACGGCGGCGTATTTTCCTTCCGGAACGAAACAGATATCCTGGCTGTCGGGCTTGTCCGCCACGACGAGACCGAGCGCGGCCGCGATGCGGCGCACCTCGTCCTTGGGCATCTCCCCCAGCGGGAAGCGCAGAAAATCGAGCTGCTCTTTGGTCGTCGAGAACAGGAAGTAGCTCTGGTCCTTGGACGCGTCATGGGCGCGCCGCAACTGCGGCCCTTCGGCGCCCTCGACCCGGCGGATGTAGTGGCCCGTCGCCATGGCCGCGCCGCCGAGATCGCGCGCCGTCTCCAACAGGTCCCTGAACTTCACCCGCTCGTTGCATCGCACGCACGGGATCGGCGTCGCCCCGGCGAGATAGGTGTCGGCGAAATCCTCCATCACCGCTTCGCCGAACCGGCTTTCATAGTCGAGCACGTAATGGGGAAAGCCCATGGCCTCGGCGACGCGCCGGGCGTCATGAATATCCTGTCCGGCGCAGCACGCGCCTTTTTTCTGGATGGCGACGCCGTGATCGTAAAGTTGCAGGGTGACGCCGACGACATCATAGCCGGAAAGCTTGCACAGGGCCGCGGTCACGGAGGAATCGACCCCGCCGGACATGGCCACCACCACGCGCGCGCCCTTCGGCACGCCGAGATCGAGGCGCGGCAGGTCGCCGGCGAGGGATATGTCCGTCAGCATCGTCATCGGTTCTTCCTTGCGCGTTGGGGAACATAAGCGCGACGCCGCCGGGATAAAAGCCCGCGCCCGCCCGCTGGCGGCGACGGCGGGACGGCGCCCGCCGCGCGGCAATTGCCTTAAATGAAAACCAGTTGATTGACCCTGTCAGGCGCGGCAAGGGCGCCCGCATAGAGCTTTCGTTAACCCCCGCGCCGGGCGCCGCGGCCTCCGTCCCCGGGCGGGACAGCGTGCGCCCGGGCGCGGCTCATCCGTCCGGCGCCGCGCTGCGGCGTTGAAAAACTTGGCAAAAGCGCGCGCCGCGCCCTCTTTCGGAACGGTTTTCCAAGGTCCGAGGGCGGGTTTTGTTTTGTCCTGATACAATTTCCTTGAACTATTTTTTTCATGATTAATCAACCGCTTATAGAAGCTTTTACCTTGACGTTTAGGCGTTTTTTAAGCGCGCGCGACTAATCTCCAAGTCAATATTGTTGTGTACCAAGGGGATTTGGAAAGCCAATGAGTGTTGCTGCAAACAACACGGCGTCCGCCGCCATCAAGGACCCGTATGTGATCGGGCCTGACGGCACGCCGCTGACTTTGAAGGATCTGCCGCCGCCGTCAACCAAGCGCTGGGTCATCCGGCGCAAGGCGGAGGTGGTTGCAGCCGTGCGCGGCGGCTTGCTGACCCTTGAGGAAGCCTGCGACCGCTACCAGCTGACGGTCGAGGAGTTTTTGTCCTGGCAAAAAGCCATCGACCAGTTCGGCCTGCCCGGCCTGCGCGCCACCCGCGTCCAGCAATATCGCTGATCCCCTCCATAACGACAAAAACAACGCCTTTCCGCCCGCGCCCCTCCGGCGCGGGTTTTTTTATCGGCGACCGGATCCGCCGGCGCCCGCGCGGCCCATGGAAGGAGAAATCTCCGGATCGGCCCTGGGGCGCCCCTTGTAAGCGCTTTCCCAAGATGCAATTCGGGACCATACTGATTTTGCAGATCATCCGGGCGGCCGCGCATCCATGATGAAATTTATCGCCTCCGACCTTGAAGCCGCCAAAGCGAAAGCGCGCCGCGCGCTCGGAGACGGCGCGGCGATCCTTTCGGCGCGCGACCTGCCGAGCGGCGACGTGGAAGTGACCGCCTCGGACAAACCCGCTCCCGCCGCGCCCGAACCCGCCCCCAAGGCGCGATACGCCGGCGCGGCCCGAGACGCGGTGGACGAAGGCCCGTTCCGCTCCAGCGCCGGGGCGCGGCTCAACGAGAGCATCGAGCACAAGTTTTCCGAAGAGGCGCTCGCCCGCCTCAGCGGAACCCTTGCGGGCGGCGGCAAGGCGGCGCGCATGATCGACATGGGCGACGCGGCGGTGCGCGCCATGGCGGAAATCCTGACGCCCCACGGCGTCGGCAACAAGCTGCTGGCGGCGCTGGTGGACGGCGCGCGCCAGGCGCGCATCGACGACGACCTTCACCGCCTGGAGACCGCCTTCGCTTCGTCCTTCGCCTTCGCGCCGATCGTGTTTTCGCCCGCCGCGCCGATCATGCTGGTCGGGCCGACCGGCGCCGGGAAGACGTCGTCCGCCGCGAAGCTCGCCGCCGCCGCCGTCGGCAAGGGCGAGGGGGCGTTCATGATGACCGCCGATATCGGCCGCGCGGGCGCCGTGGAGCAGATCCGCTCCTACAGCGAAGCGCTGGGCGCGGACTATTACATCGTGGAATCCCCGCTCGACGTGCAGCAGGTGCTGCGCGCCGAACGCCCGAACGGCGTCATCATCCTCGACACCCCGGGGGTCAGCCCCTATGACGGCGGCGACGTCGCCGCCCTGCGCAGCTATTGCGAGGCCTGCAACGCCGAGCCGGTGCTGGTCCTGCCGGCCAGCGGCGACGCGGAGGAATATGCGGACTGGGCGCTCGCCTTTCGCGAGATCGGCGTTCAGCGCTGCATCGTCACCAAGTTCGACGCCACCAAGCGGGTCGGGGCGGCCCTGCGCGCCGCCTACGAAGCGGAACTGACGCTGGCGCATTTTTCCGAAACGCCGTTCATTTCCGAGGGCTTTCTGGACGCGAGCCCGGAGTTTCTCGCACGGCGCCTGATCGCCAGCCGGCCCGGCCGGATCGGATAGCGCGCTCGCCCCCGCCCCAAAGAAAATGGCGGACCGAAGCGGTCCGCCAATTGGTACTGTACCGGTCTTATTATAATCCGTATCGGGAGCGGTTCGTCCCGGGCGCCGTCGCCGCGCGCCCCGTGCCGTTGCGTCCCGCCTATTGCGTTCCCAGGAGCGACGTCGGATCGACCGCCTTCAGCTCCCGGCGTATCTCGAAATGCAGTTGCGGTGTCTTGACGTCCCCGGTCTGGCCGACCTTGGCGATCACCTGTCCCTGGCGCACCCGGTCCCCCTTGCGCACCAGCATGGCGTCGTTGTGGGCGTAGGCGGTGACATAGCCGCCGTCATGCTTGATCAGGAGGAGATTGCCGAACCCGTCCAGTTCCGAGCCGCGATAGACGACCTCGCCCGCGGCGGCAGCACGCACCGGAGCGCCCGCGGGCGCGGCGATGTTGATCCCGTCATTGCGCCGGCCCAGTTCGCCCATGCCGAATTCGGAGACGATCGCGCCGCGCAGGGGCCACTCGAAGGCCGATGACGAGGATGGCGCGGCATAGGACACCTGCCGAGTCAGTTCGCTGACGCTGGCCGGGGCGGCGGCGGAAGAAGCGGGTTTTGCGGCGGATGCCGGCCGCGGCGCGGGCGCGGCGGCGGTCCGGGTCCGGGGCGCGTCGCCGATATGCGCCTGCGGGATGACAAGCTGCTGGCCGACATCGATCGCATAAGGGGCGCGCAGGCGGTTGGCGCTGGCGATGGCGTCGACGGAAACCTTCGAGGCGCGCGAAATCGAATAGAGCGTGTCGCCCTTGCGCACCGTGTAGAGCGTGTCGCGGGCGACCACCCGCCGGGTCGCGGCCGGCGCCTCGACGACGCTCGCCCCGCGCGGCAGTTTGAGCGCCTGGCCGACGCGCAGCGTATACGGCGCGGCGAGGTCGTTGGCCTCGATGATCTCTTTCGGGGCAACGTCGAAACGCTGGCTGAGCGCGTAGACCGTGTCGCCGCGCTGCACCTCGATATAGCCCTTCGCCGGGCGGCGCGCTTGCGCTTCGGGACGCCCGTCCGAACCGGCCTCAGCGACCGGCTTCAGGCTCACCGTTTCGAAATCGCGGGCGCCGGCCGCAGCGTAGGACGCCGCCGGACGCTGGGCGGCCTGCACGCGCTCCAGTTGGGCGCGCTCAAGACGCTGCTTGGCGTAGATCTCCTCCGGCGAATTGTAGATCCGGCCCGTGTGGCCGTCGCCCGATCCGTAGACGATGGGCGCAGACTGGTGCGACCCGCAGGCCGCCAGCACGAGGCCGGACGCAGCGGCGGCCGACGCCAGCATGACACGCCGCAGGCCGGCGCTTCGAAGCCCTAAGGCGCGTATGAACATTCGCCCCTCTCCCGTCCGTTCATAGGACACAGATTCGGGGACGAGTGTTTGTAAACTTTGGTTAACATGGCGTTAACACCGGGGCTTCGACCGCGACTAATCGGCGGCGAAGGCCTTTTTCAGCGCGGCGTGGCTGTCGGCATGGGTCAGTTCAAGGTGAAGCGGCGTAATCGAGATGCGCCCCTCATAGATCGCCTTCAGATCGGTCCCCTGCGGCGGATCGGACAATTCGCCCGTATAGCCGTACCAGTAATAGACCCCGCCGCGCAGGTCCTTGCGCTCCTCCGCGAAAAGCTGCACCGCGTCGCGCCGCCCCTGCACCGTCGCCTCGACGCCGGCGACGTCGTCCGGGTCGCGGTCCGGAAAGTTGACGTTGATCACCACGTCGTGCGGCCAGCCCGCGTCCAGCAGCTTGCGGATGATGGCGGGCGCATGGACCTCCGGCGTCGCCCAGCGCGCGGTGTCGCGGGAAAAGCGCGACAGGGAGAGGGCGATCGACGGAACGCCCATGGTCATGCCCTGAAAGGCGGCGGCGATGGTGCCGGAGACGGTGACGTCCTCGGCGATGTTCTGGCCGTTATTGACGCCGGAAAGGATCAGGTCCGGCTTTTTGTCCTTGAGGATCTTGGTGACGCCCATCAGCACCGCGTCGCTGGGCGTGCCGGTGACCGAAAACCGCCGCGGGTCGTATTCGTTGATGCGGATCGGATGGGCGAGCGTCAGCGCGCGGGCGGCGCCGGACTGCTCATCCTGGGGGGCGACGACCCAGACGTCGTCCGACAGCTCGCGCGCGATCTTCACGAGGCTTTCCAGGCCGCGCGCATGCACGCCGTCATCGTTGGAGCAGAGAATTCTCATGGCGTCCTCATTTGCGGCGTCCCTCATCCTTCGGGACCGCGCCGAGGCGCAGCCTCATCGTAAAGGGACGGATTCAACATGAAACTGGCGTCATCGCGAGGCGCGCGCCGCGAGATCCGCGTCGCCGGGGGCTCAATCGGCGCCAGAAGCGCCTCGCTCAGATCGCCTCGATTGTCTTCAGTCCCCCCATATAGGGCTGCAACGCCGCGGGCACGGCGACGGCGCCGTCCGGCTGCTGATAGTTTTCCATAATCGCAACCATGGCGCGGCCGATCGCCAGCCCCGAGCCGTTCAGCGTGTGGACGAAGCGCACCGTCTTGTCTTCCGCCGGCCGGTAGCGGGCGTTCATCCGCCGCGCCTGGAAGTCGCCGCAGTTGGAGCAGGAGGAAATCTCGCGGTAACGCCCCTGGCCCGGCAGCCAGACCTCGATGTCGTAGGTCTTGCGCGCCGAAAAACCCATGTCGCCCGTGCACAGGACCACGGTGCGGTAGGGAAGCTCCAGCCGTTTCAGCACGGTTTCGGCGCATTCGGTCATGCGCTCGTGCTCTTCGTTGGATTGCTCCGGCGTCGTGACCGAAACGAGTTCGACCTTGGAGAACTGGTGCATGCGGATCATGCCGCGGGTGTCGCGCCCCGCCGCCCCCGCCTCGGAGCGGAAGCACGGCGTCCAGGCGGTGAACCGCAGGGGCAGCGCCTCGTCCTCGATGATGTCCTCGCGCACGATATTGGTCAGCGAGACTTCCGCGGTGGGGATCAGCCAGTGGTCCCCGGTCGTGCGGAAAAGGTCCTCGGCGAATTTCGGCAACTGGCCCGTCCCGTAAAGCGCCTCGTCGCGGACCAGCAGGGGCGGCTGGCACTCGGTATAGCCGAATTCCGTCGTATGCAGATCGAGCATGAAATTTGCGAGCGCGCGTTCGAGCCGCGCCAGCCCGCCCTTGAGCAGCACGAAGCGCGCGCCGGACATCCTAGCCGCGGCCTCGAAATCCATGAGCCCCAGCGCCTCGCCGAGATCGAAATGCTCCTTCGCGTCGTTGACGCGCCCGGGCTCGCCCCATTTGCGGATTTCCACATTGGCGTCCTCGTCCGCGCCGTCGGGCGTCTCGGCGTGCGGCAGGTTCGGCAGGGTGGAAAGAATATCGTTGATCGTATCGAGTTTTTTCTTCCGCTCGGCTTCCGCCGTCGGCATCTGGCGCTTGATGCGCTCGACGTCCTCGCGCAGGCGGTTGAAGGCATCCTCGTCGCCGCGCGCCTTGGCCGCGCCGATCTCCTTCGAGGCGGCGTTGCGCTTGGCCTGAAGCTCGTTCAGCGCTTCGGTGTATTTGCGCGCCTCCTTGTCGAGGGCGATGATCTCGCCGGCCCGCGGGGGCAGGCCGCGGCGGGCGAGCCCCGCATCGAAAGCGTCGGGATTGTCGCGAATGAACTTGATGTCGAACATGGGGCTCTGGTTAGCCGGGTTGAAAGCGAAGGTAAAGCGACCTCCGGGGCGGGTTTACGCCGAGGCTTGCCCCGCTTCCTCCGAGCCTTGGGCGGCCTTGCGCTCGGCGAGGCGCACCGACAGGACCGAGACCTCGTAAAGCGCGATCACCGCCGCCCCGAGGACAAGCTGGCTGATCGGGTCCGGCGGGGTCAGGAAGGCGGCGAAGATGAAAATGATCACGATCGCATAGCGCCGGTTGCGGCTGAGAAAGCCGGCGGTCACAAGGCCCGCCCGCGCCAGCAGGGTGAGAAACACCGGCAACTGAAAGGCAAAGCCGAACGCCATGATCAGAGTCGTGATGAGGGCGAGGTAATCGCCGACCCGCGTCAGGAGTTCGATCGCGACGCCCGAACCTTGCGCCGCATCACGCTCCATCCCCACCGCGAACTGCATTACGAAGGGCATCAGCACGAAGTAGACCAGCGCCGCGCCGAGCGAGAACAGGACTGGCATCGCCAGCAGGAACGGCAGAACGGCCTGGCGCTCGCGGCGGTAAAGCCCCGGAGCGACGAACTTGTAGATCTGGTGCGCCACGACGGGAAAGGCGAGCGCAACGCCGCCGAGGACGGACAGCTTGACCCGGGTAAAGAAAAATTCCAGCGGCGCGAAATACAGCGTCGGCTCGTCATTGACCGCGCCCACCGCGTTCTTGAACGGAATGACCAGCACCTCGTAGATCTGGACCGAGAACACGAAACACAACGCGAAGCAGACCGCGATCGCGGCGATGGAAATCATCAGCCGGCGGCGCAGTTCGACGAGGTGATCCATCAGCGGCGCAGCGGAAGACTCCACCTCGTCGTCTTCCTCGAAACGCCCCTTGGCGTCGGACGCGCTCATGATTTCGCGCCTGCGCCGCTCGCGGCCGCCCTACTCGCCGCCGAACCGGGCGCGGCCGTATCGGGCGCCGCCGCTCCGCTTGCGGGGGCGTCTGGCGCCGCCTTCGGGGACGGGGCCCGGTCCGTTCGGGCGTCGCTTCCCGCGCCGGCCGGCCGGGAGACGGCGTCGCGGACTTCGTTCGCCTCGTCGCGCAGTTCCTTGTCGATGGGGGCAAGGGTCTCGTCCATCGCGCGCTTGACGTCGGCCACCGGATTGTTGCGCTTCAGGTCATCGAGTTCGCGGCGCAAGTCCTCCATCTCCGCCTCCCGCGCCATCTGGTCGAAGGCCATGGAGAACTCGCGCGCCATGGCCCTCGCTTTCGCCACCATGCGCCCGGCCGAACGCATCAGCTTGGGCAGGTCCTTCGGGCCAACGACGATCAGCGCCACCACGGCGACCAGCATCAGCTCGAAGAATCCGAATTGGGGGATCAGGCTCATGGAACGCGGGTCTCCTTCCGGAGAGACTGAAACGGCGCGGCGGGCCGGAAAAGCGGCGCAGGCCTATTCGGCGGCGCCGGTCTTGCGCTCTTCACCAGACGCGTGAGGGGCGGCGGGGGTGATGTCGACCGCCTGGTCGCCCCTGTTCTCCAGGGACTTTTCGTCAAGGGACTTCTCGTCCTCCTGAAGGCCCTTGCGAAAGGACTTAATGCCTTTGGCGAAGTCGCCCATGATCGACGAAATGCGCCCGCGTCCGCCGAACAGCAGCACCGCGAGAACAAGAATGATGACAATCTGCCAAGGTCCAATCGCGCCCATGATGCGCCTCATCTTTCATAAAAACAGCCTGTGGGCCCTATAGGTAGTACCGTGAGAGCGCGGACGCAAACGCGGCGTTGCGGCGTGCGCCGGAACCCTGCGGAATCGTGCGCGCTCGCGCCCGGGCCTAGTCTTCCTCGTCGCCGCCGTCATCGGGCGTTGCGTCGTCAGGCGATGCGTCTTCGGCGGCGAGGAAGTTCGCGGCGAATTCCGTTTCCTCGCCGTCCTCGTCCTCGACCTCCTCGTCGTCCGCATCCGCCGGGGTCGGCACGGAAAAGCCCGGCGGCAGGCGCGCATCGAGCAGGCCGGCCGCTTTCAGGTCCGCCTGGCCCGGCAGATCCTGGATCGACTCTAGCCCGAAATGCTCAAGAAAGGCTTGCGAGGTTCCGTATAATGTGGGCCGGCCCGGCGCGTCCCTGCGCTTGCCGCGCAGCCGCACCCAGCCGATTTCGAGAAGCTGGTCGAGGGAGCCCTTGGCGACCTGGACGCCGCGCACGTCCTCGATGTCGGCGCGCGTGCAGGGCTGGTGATAGGCGATGATCGCCAGCGTCTCCAGCGCGGCCCGAGAAAGCTTGCGCGGCGCGGTCTGTTCCTTCGTCAGCACATGGGCGACGTCAGGGGCGGTGACGAAACGCCACTTGCCCTCGACGGTTTTCAGGACGACGCCGCGCGCCGCATAGTCTTCGGCGAGGCGCGCCATCACCGCGTCGACCGCCGCCCCGACGGGCAGGCGTTCGGCGATGGTCCTGGCGTCGAGGGGCTCGGCCGCGGCGAAGACAAGGGCCTCGGCCATGCGCATGTGGGCGCGGATGTCGTCCTCGGTCCACTCCGGATCGACCGCCGCCCCGGCTTCCTCCGCCCTTTCATCCTTAGCCCCGTCGCCCTGGCCTCCGTCGTCCTGAACCGCCGCCATTTCATCCGTACCGAGATTTTCAGCGTCTTTCGCGCGCCCTTCCGCGCCCCCTTCCGCGCCTCTGTCCGCATCGCCGGAAGGAGGTGAAGAAGAAGCGGGGGAGGACGCCGCCTCTTCGCCCGGCTCCCCCCCCGGTTCCTCGGTGTCGGCGTTCAGCTCCTCGGCGAGCGCCTGTTGTGCGCCGCGGGCGTCGAGCCCCTTGAAGTCCCTGTCCAGATCCATGTCAGCACTCATAACGCTATTCATCTCCCCGTGGCGCCCGCGGGCGCCCGGCCTCGCCCTCGCCTTCTTCCGTCTCCTGACGGGCGCGGATGTAAATCGGTTCGAACGCCCCCAGCTGGCGCAGCTCGATCCGCCCGTTCTTGGCGAACTCAAGCGCGGCGTTGAAAGCGCTCGCAATCATCGACGAGGCCGGCGCGTCGACATCGTCCACCCGCGCCAGGCTGCGCAGTTCGGTCCAGTCGGGAATGGCGCCGAGAATGCGCGCGAGGCGCTCGCGCGCCCGCTCGATGGAATACACGCGGGGCGGCTCGATATGATAATCGCGATCAACCGCGGCGATCCGCTGGGTCGCATAGGCGCGCAGGAGATCGTACAGATCCGCCCGCCATTCCGCCTTGCGCCGGACGCGCACCCCCTCCGGCGCGCCGCGCGGGAAAAAGTGCACGCCAAGCTGCGGCAGCGCCTGAATGTCGTCGACCGCCTTGCGCATCGCTTCGAGGCGCTGAAGCTGGAACGCGAGGCGCGCCGCCATTTCGTCCGCCGTCGGCTCTTCCCCGTGATCCTCCTCCACCGGCAGGAGCAGTTTCGATTTGAGGAAGGCGAGCCAGGAGGCCATGACGAGATAATCGGCGGCCAGTTCAAGATTGCGCTCCTTGGCGATGGCGACGAACTCAAGATACTGATCGACCAGCGCGGCCATGGAGATCTTGCGGATATCGACCTTCTGCGTGCGCGCGAGATCAAGGAGAACGTCGAGCGGGCCTTCATAGCCGTCGAGATTGACGACCAGCGCATCAATATCCACCCCGCCGGCGTCGCTCGCCGGCGTGCGCACGGGCGTATCGAATGGCGCTTCCCCGTCGCCGTCGGGACCGCCGGCGCCGCCCCCGCCGCCCTGCACGATCACAGTCATATGTTCGCCATCCGCCATTCGTCCATGTTTGGGGCGATTCTGGTTTCTGTCTATCGCCGGACGCGCTTTCGGGGCGAGCGACGCCGGCGCCAGGGATCGAAACCTCGCCAATTCAACAGGGTAAAGTTCATCATATCCGATCCGCTTGCGGATCGCAGCGCCCCGGCTCGCCCCCGCCCAACAACGCGCCTGTTGAGTAAAGCGCCAGCCCTTAGGCGCCCGCCCCCGACGTGAAGGCGGTCAGCCTCAGGCAAGCGCCGGTTTCAGGAGCGCGTCGAGGCGTTCGTAATGCGCCGCGACATCATCGCGCTCGACCGGCGCCAGCAAGGCCAGGGCCGCCGCCGCGCGCGCCCCGGCGCGCCCGTCGAGGGGCCGCAGGGCGGGCCCGGCCTCGTTCTTTTCATCCATGGTGAAATTGCAGCAGCAGGCAACGTCGCAGCCGGCCGCGTAAGCGCCCGAGATGCGTGCGTCGAGGGGCCCGCGCAGCGCCTTCATCTTGAGATCGTCCGTAAACAGAAGGCCGTCGAAGCCGATTTCGCCGCGGACAACCTCTTCGATCACGACGGGCGACAGGGTCGCGCAGCGCGCATCGTCGTAAGCCTCGAACACCAGGTGGCCGGTCATGCCCAGGGGCGCGTCGCGCAAGGCGCGGAAGGGCGGGAAATCCGTCGCCCGCAAATCCTCCTTCGGGGCGGCGATGCGCGGCAGGTCGTGATGGCTGTCGCACAAGGACCGCCCGTGCCCCGGCAGGTGCTTGATAACCGGAAGCGCGCCGCCCTCCAGGCTGCCCGCGACCGCCTCCGCGCCCAGGGCGGCGATGATCTCGGGGTGTCTGGCGATGGCGCGGTCGCCGATCACCGCCGGATCGGCGTCGATTTGCGGGACATCCAGCATGGGAACGCAATTCAGGGTGACGCCGCAGTCTGACGCCATCCGCCCCAAAAGACGGGCGTTGAGCCGCGCCGCCTCCTTCGCCTTCGCCGGATCAAGACGCCACAATTCGCCGAAAACCGCCGGCGCCGGATGCTTCGGAAAAGCCGGGGGCGCCATGCGCGCCACGCGC
Source organism: Parvularcula sp. BBD 1991-13 (assembly GCA_001657385.1). GTDB lineage: Bacteria > Pseudomonadota > Alphaproteobacteria > Caulobacterales > Parvularculaceae > Hyphococcus. Next base: position 27,972 of record LYSZ01000006.1, read on the forward strand.
CCGCCTTCCTGGTCGATCAGGATCGGCGCGTCTTCCCGGCCGACGGCCTCGCGCAGTTCGTCGCAATGGGCGCGCAACGCATCGGCGCTCTGGCAATGGCGGGCGAAAACGATGAAGCCCCAGGGATCGACGTCGCGGAAAAACGCTTTTTCCTCCGCGCTCATGCGCGGACCTTCGCAGTCGAAAACGGCGGCTGTGGGCATGGGATCGGACCTTTACGCAACGAAGACGGGGCCGGGGCGGCGCGCGTCGAAAAGACGTCTCAGATGGATTTCACCAGACAATCCTGACCGCGCTCCTTCAGGCCGGCGCAATAGCGCCGCGCATCCTCGGACGAGGCGAACGGACCGACGCGCAGGCGGTGATAGACGCCGCGCGCGCCAAGATCGGCGCGCTCAACGTCGGGCAGTTTGCCCTCAAGGTAATCGCCCAGGCGCGCTTCCATGCGGGACCACTGCGCGGCGGCTTCCTCGTTGGACCGGAAGGCGCCGACCTGGACGAGATGGGTGCCCGACAGGGGGCCGGACGCGGGCATTCGCGCCGGCGTGACGCTCGCCGCGGTCGGCGTCGTCGCAGACTGGGACGACTGAGGCGACTGAGACTGGGACGACGCGCTGGCGGGCGTGGGGCGAGCGGCCTCGCGCGCGGGCGCGCGGGACGGCGCCCGGGCGGGAACCGCGGGCGCCGATTGCGGCTCGGCGTCCTCGAAAAGCGCCGCATCCTCGGCGGCGAGGCTGGCGAGGCGGCTTTCCACCGCGTCGCTCAGGTCTTCAGCGGCGGCGTCGGCAGGGGCGTCCCCGGCGTCCGCGGCGAGCGCGCCGATCGGGTCCGCGCTGTCGCGGCTGACCGGCTCCTCCGGCCCCTCGGCGAGGACCGTCACCGGTTCCTCCGCGTCGCCGTCAAACGCATCGTAGACTTCCCGGTCGGCGGCGGCGTCGCCGTCGGCTCCGGCGGTTTCGATCTTGATCGGTTCCGGATCGGCGGCGACATAGGGCGTTTCCGCGCCGAGGCCGTTTTGTCCGGTCTTGATGCCCTGCTGGTAGGCGATCCACACCACCGCGAAAAAAGCGCAGATCATGACCACGCCCATCAACAGGACGACGAGACCGGAAAGCCCCCGCTCTTCCTCGTCATCCTCGAAAGCGTCGTAATCCTCGTATTCTTCGTCGAATGTTTCGTTCGCGTTCGTCATGATCCAAGACGCTCCTTCGTCGGCGCTCCCAGCGGTCTTATGTTTCTTCCCGCCCGTCTCTTGTCTCGCCCGTCTTTTGTCTCGCCCGTCTCTTTCGCGCGCCGGCGGCGATCGGCGGGACGGTTGCGTCCCGAATCATCGCCGTCCGGCAGTTTACCACCGGCGAACGAAATGACAGAGCGCGCTATTCGAGAAAATGCCCGCCGAACAGGCGGCGGTATTCCCGCGCAGCATATCGGTCCGTCATGCCTGCAATATAATCGCAGACGACCCGGGCCAGCCGCGCTTCCCCCGCATCCGAACTCCGGGCCTCAAGGCCGCTTTCATAGCGGGCGCGCCATTCCGGCGGCAAGGTCCCGGGCTCGGAAAAGAACACCTCGAACAGCGATTTCACGATCCGCTTGGCCTGGCTGCGGGCGCGGTTGACCTTGTAGTGGCGGTACATGTTGCGGTGGAGAAAGTCCCGCAGCGCGCGCACCTGGGCGTTCATCTCGTCTGAAAAGCCGCACAGCGCCCGCCCCGCCCGGCGCACCGCGTCGGCGTCGGCCGGCGCCGCCATGGTCAGCCGCCGCTCGGTTTCCGCCTGCACGTCGCTCACCATGGCGCCGATCAGGTCCGAGACCGCCTCGCCGATCAGGACCCCGCGGGGCGCATCAGGCCAGCGCGCCGCCACCGCGGCGAGCGCGTCGCCCACCAGCGGCAGCGCGCGCGCTTCGTCAAGGTCGAACAGCCCCGCCCGCAGCCCGTCGTCGACATCGTGGTTATTGTAGGCGATGTCGTCGGCGATGGCCGCGACCTGCGCCTCCAGCGAGGGGAAGCTGTCGAGCCAGAGGTCGTGGCTCGCGGCGTATTCGACGATAGCCGCCGGGAGCGGGTCGTCCTTTTCCGCCAGCGGCCCGATCAGCGGACCGTTATGCTTGACCACCCCCTCAAGGGTCTCCCAGGTCAGGTTGAGCCCGTCGAACGCCGCGTGCCGCCGTTCGAGCTTGGTCAGGAGCCGCAGCGTCTGGGCGTTGTGATCGAAGCCGTCATAGGGCGCCATGCATTCCTTCAGCACATCCTCGCCCGTATGGCCGAAAGGCGGATGGCCGAGGTCGTGCGCAAGCGCCAGGCTCTCGGCGAGATCCTCGTCGAGCTTGAGGCTGCGCGCCAGCGTGCGGGCGATCTGCGCCACCTCCAGCGAGTGCGTGAGCCGGGTGCGGTAATGGTCCCCCTCATGGGAGATGAAGACCTGGGTCTTGTGCTTCAGGCGGCGGAACGCCACGGCGTGAATGATCCGGTCCCGGTCGCGCTGGAAGGGCGTTCGCGTCGCGCTCTCGCCCTCTTCGTGGAGCCGGCCGCGGGTCGCCTCGGCCCGCGCCGCGTATGGCGTCAGCGGCGCGGGAAACGCAATGGGCGAGGATGTTTCTGAATTGCGCATTTACATCAATGATTTAAAGGATTTTCCAAAGGCGCGGCGCGAAGCGATGGAACGCCATTCGCCGCATACCGACCGGCGACTGGGCCAGCGAATGGGAAAGACTTTCAGGCGATTCTATCGTCAAGCCTAAAAGGCCCCCCTCGAAAATCGAACCGCAACCCTATATGTATTACACGTCGCTTCCAAAGAGAGAATCATGACCGCCAGCACCGTGACCGACCAGACGCGTTCCGACAATACGCCCGTCACCGTATCGGCCCGCGCGGCAGCGCGGATCGCCAAGATCCTGTCAACGGAATCGGACGCCGCGATGCTGCGCGTCGCGGTCGAGGGCGGCGGCTGTTCCGGCTTTCAGTACAAGTTCGACATCGTCGAGACGCGCGAGGACGACGATCTGGCCCTCGACGCCGAAGGCCGGCAGGTGCTGATCGATTCGGTGTCGGTGGAGTATCTTTCCGGCTCCGTCATCGATTTCTCCGACGAGCTGATCGGCGCGGCTTTCAAGATCGAGAACCCGAACGCCACCGCGTCCTGCGGCTGCGGCACCAGCTTTTCCCTCTGAGACCGCCGGTCAATAGATGGGGCTGTGCGGAAGCCGCCGGCCTCACTCCAGCCGCTGTATGATCCCCGAGCCCTCGTCCATCAACTCACGCCCCGTGCGCCAGACGTCCCGGCCGCGCCATTCCGCGACCAACCCGTCGAGCCAGGCGGTGTTGATATCCGAATTGACGAAGAAGTCGCGCACGAACTTGTCGCTGGCGTAGCGGCGCTCGAATTCGGGGATGCGAACTTCCTCGCCGGTCACCGCGTCCATGGCCGTGGGCTCGTGGAACATCCAGCGCGAGGACGGCGCCGCAACGCGCACCTCGCCCGTGAGGAAAATCGGCACGCACATGGACAGGCAGGCGCGGCCCGGCCCGACCCGCGTCTCGACCGTGTGGCTGCGCTTCATCTCGTCGATCACGCCGATCACCGCCCGCCCCTCGGCCAGCGAACCGCCGGGAGAGTTGAGATCGATGATGATGCGCTCGCTGCGGCCGCGCCACTCCTCGAAAGCGTCCTCGAAGCGCCGCGCCATGGGTGCGGCGACGGGGCTGCGCCAGGCGAAACGCACGGTCCCCGGCGCCTCCTCGGTCACGGCGAGGCGGGCGCCGGTCAGGAAAATGCGCTGCTCGCTTTGCCAGGCGAGAAACACCAGTATAACGCACATGAGAAAAAGCGCGATCTGGTTCAGTCTTAGCCGCTGCGCCTGGGTCATTACGTTTCCTGGCCGTTTCCCATTTTTTCCGGGTCCTGGTTTTTTCAGAGTCCCGGTCTTTTCCGGGCCGTTTCCTGAAGCCTTCGCCGCCCTGAGCTTTTATATAGGCAGTCATGAACGTCACAGAAGCCGTCAAAACCCGCATCTCCGTGCGCGCCTTTCTCGACGCGCCCGTCCCGGAGGCGGAGATCCGCGCCATCCTCGACATCGCGCGCTGGGCGCCGTCCGGCGGCAACCTCCAGCCCTGGCGCGTCCATGTGGTGACGGGCGCGGCCCGCGACCGGCTGGTCGAGACCGTGAAACAGGCGATCGCCGCCAATCCGCTCGGCGACGAGGCGGAGCTTGCGATCTATCCGCCCGGCCTCGCCGAACCGTGGCGCTCGCGCCGGTTCGAGCTGGGCGAGCAGATGTACGCGCGCCTCGGCATCCCGCGCGAGGACAAGGGCGCGCGCCTCACATGGCTGCTCAACAATTATGCGTTTTTCGGCGCGCCGGCGGGGCTGTTCTTTTCCCTCGACCGGCGCTTCGACAAGGGCCAGTGGGCGCATCTCGGCATGTTCATGCAGACGATCGCCCTCGTCGCCGCCGAAAAGGGGCTCGCCACCTGCATGCAGGAAGCCTGGGCCGCGCGGGCGAGGACCGTCTCGGCGTTTCTCGGCCTTGATGAGGGCGAACAGCTTTATTGCGGCATGGCGCTCGGCCACGCCGATCCGGACGCGCCGGTGAACGCCCTGCGCTCCGCCCGCGCGTCGGTGGAAGAGTTCGCGACCTTCATCGCCGAGTAATCGCATCGTCCGCCGCACCCGACGGCGGCGTTTTGACAAAGGGAGTTTCATGCCCGGCGCCGCCAACGCCTCCGTGCAGACATCCGTCGCCGTTATCGTCAACGCCGGTCTCGACGCCGTTTTCGAGACCGCCGCCGGCATGGACCCGCGCGCCCTCATCCGGCCCTACGGCCCCCTGCCCGGCATCGTCGACGTGGAGGGCCATGACGCCGCCTGGAGCGCGCCCGGACAGCGCCGGCGCTACCGCCTGTCCGACAATTCCTCCGTAAGCGAAGAGTTGACGGGCTTCTGCCGCGGCCAGACTTACGCCTATGCGGTGACGGGGTTCACCGGGCTGTTCGCCGCCCTGGCGCGGGAGGCGCGCGCGGAATGGCACTTCACCCGGGTCGGCGCCGGGAAGAGCCAGATCGACTGGACCTATTTTTTCACCCCCGCCGGTCCGGTCGCCGAGCCCCTTTTGTGGTTCATTGTCAAGACGCTGTGGCCCGGCTACCTGAGGGCGGCGCTGGCGCGCGTCAAAGAGAAAGCGGAAAACCCCGGATGAAAATCGCGACCTTCAACGTCAACTCCATCAACGCCCGCCTGCCGCGGATCCTTGAATGGTTCGACGCCGCCGCCCCGGACGTCGCCGTGTTGCAGGAGATCAAGTGCGTCGACGAGAAGTTCCCGGCGGCGGATTTCGAGGATCGCGGCTACAATGTCGCGGTTCACGGACAGAAGACCTATAACGGCGTCGCGCTCCTGTCGAAACATCCGGTGGAGGATATCGTCCGCGGCCTGCCCGGCGACAGGGACGACGACCAGGCGCGCTATATCGAGGGGCTTGTCTGCCCCGAAGACGCCGGACCGGTGCGCGTCGGCGGGCTCTATCTGCCCAACGGCAACCCGGCGCCGGGGCCGAAATACGACTACAAGCTGAAATGGATGAAGCGGCTGAAAAAGCGCGCCGAAACGCTGCTGCGGGACGAAGAGGCGTTCGTCCTCGCCGGCGACTACAACGTCATTCCGCAGGCGGAGGACGTCTACGACCCCGCGGCCTGGGCCGAGGACGCGCTGTTCCTGCCGCAGACCCGCGCGGCCTTCCGCGAAATCCTCCATCTCGGCCTCACCGACGCCGTGCGTCAGGCCGATCCCGCCGGCGTGCGCTACACCTTCTGGGACTATCAGCGCGGCGCCTGGGAAAAGGATCACGGCATCCGCATCGACCACCTCCTGCTCAGCCCGCAGGCCGCGGACCGCTTTCAAAACGCCGGCGTCGACCGGAAAGAACGCGGCAAGGAAAAACCTTCCGACCATGTGCCGGTGTGGGTGGAGTTGAGTTCATGAAATGGTCTCCGGAACAGGACGACGCGCTGCGCGCCGTCGATCAGTGGCTGCACAAGGGCGACAGCCAGGTCTTTCGCCTGTTCGGCTACGCCGGCGCGGGCAAGACGACGCTGGCGCGTCATTTCGCCGAGCACGCCGGCGGCGAGGTCGCCTTCGGCGCGTTCACCGGCAAGGCGGCCCATGTGATGCGCCAGAAGGGCTGCGCCGGGGCGACCACGATCCACTCGCTCATCTACCGCCCCGCCTCGGCCGAGGAAGAAGGCGAGCCCGCCTTCGCCCTGCGCCACGACGCGCCGGCGTCGAAAGCCGATCTCATCATTATCGACGAATGCTCCATGGTGGACGAGGATTTAGGCCGCGACCTTCTCTCCTTCGGCAAACCGGTGCTGGTGCTCGGCGACCCGGCGCAATTGCCGCCGGTCAAGGGCGGCGGGTATTTCACCGAGGGGGCGGCGGATTTCATGCTGACGCAGATCCATCGCCAGGCGGCGGACAACCCGATCATCCGCCTTTCCATGGCGATCCGCGAGGGAACCGAGTTCGACGAACAGTCGGACGCATGCCGTATGATCGGCAAGCGCGACGTCGATGCGGCCGACATCATGGCGGCGGACCAGATCCTTGTCGGCACCAACCGGACCCGCAAGCGCTATAACGAGCGCCTGCGCGAGCTGCACGGGTTTTCCGAGGAGACCCCGGAAGCGGGCGAAAAGCTCGTCTGTCTGCGGAACAACAAGAAAAAGGGGCTGCTCAACGGCGGCGTCTGGACCGTCGGCCTGCGCCAGAAGCCGAAGGGCGGGCGCGTGCGGTTTTCCGTCATGCCGGAAGAAGGCGGCAAGTCCGTCAACGTGTCGGTGCCGCGCGCGTTTTTCACCGACGGGCCGGAAACCGTGCCGTTCCTGCAACGCAAGGGCGCGGACGAGTTCGACTACGGGTACGCCCTCACGGTGCACAAGGCGCAGGGCTCGCAATGGGACAAGGTCGTCCTGTTCGATGAAAGCTTCGCCTTCCGCGAGCACCGCCAGCGCTGGCTCTACACCGCCGTCACCCGCGCGGCGGAGCGCCTGATCCTGGTGCGGTGACGCTGTCCCGGTTGCGCACCGCCTCGACGGAAAACGCGCCGTCGAGCCGGCCCTCGATGCGCGCCGTCAGGACGTCGATGAGGTCGAAAACCAGATCGATCTCCTTCAGGATCGCCTCCACGCGGGTGGGACTTTCAAGGTTCCTGAACATGGAGCCCATGTTCAGCTTGTCGCCGGTCTCCATCGCGACGTATAGCCGGCCGCCGGAAAACGCCGCGCGCAGCCTGGCCCCGTCGAAGATCCGGTCAAGCTCCTCGAACCGTTCGAGCACGACCGGGTCGAGCAGCATGCGCGCCTCCACCTGGTCTGTCGACCACGCCTCGAAGATCTTCTCGAACCGGGGCGAGGCGAGGCCGACCCGCTGAAACCGCCCGCCGGGTTTCATCAGCCGGTTGAACACGCCGCGGTCGCGCTTGATCACGGTCTCTCCCAGGAACGGCCGGTGATAGTCGATCACCAGGAGCTGACCGTGGAAAACCGTCCTTGTACTGCTGTTCTTGCCGTGGGTCCTGTATTTCAGATGCGCCTCGCACAGGACGAAGTCGGCGCCGCCGCGGGCGCCGCGCACTTCGTCCTCCCAGTGTTCGCGGTTAAAACTGGGCAACAGGCCCAGGCGGTCGAAATCGGCGCAATAATCCGGGCGGTTCATGGTTAACGTAAAGCGAAAGCCCAGCCGGGCGCAGATCTTGTGCATCAGCCCGCCGGCGATCGACCGGCGCGTCCGGTTAAGCCGCCACGCGGCGAGCGCGGCGCCGGCCATGGCGGTGAAAAGAGCGCCCTGAAGCGCGCCGCCGCCAAGCGGCGCGAAGCGATAAACCGCGAAGGCGGCCACCGCCGTCGCGATGACGATCAGCCCCAGATGCAGCACCGCCTCCTGGCGCGCATCCTCGCGCGCGCGGAGATAAGGGGCGATTTCGGCGTCGTAAAACGCGCCGAACCCCGCAAATTCGCTCCGGTCTGACGGCGTGCGCAGGCTCATGGTCCAGTGAATACTCCGGTTCGGTGAAAAATCAGTTGCCCGCCGCGCGCCGCGCCGCGCCCCTAACCCGGCCTTAACTATCTTATCCCATGGTAATTGAAAGCGATTACCAAAAGAAACGGCAACACTCATGGCGGACGGCGAAAATAAACTTGCGCGTTTGTTTTGCACCGTTTCCGGCGCTCCGTCCGAAGCGGCGGCGGACCGTCAACTGCAGGACCTGAAACGGCAGCTGCCGCGCATTCTTGTCGGCATCGGCGTGTGCTCGGCCATCGTCAGCTATCATTTTCTGGGCGCCGCGCCGGGGTTCATCATCGCGGGCAACGCGCTCTATGCGGGGTTCCTCGCCGCCGCCCTGTTCTACTGGTTCCGGCTCGACATCCGCGCGCTGACGCTCGGCCAGAAACGCCGCCGGCTCGACATGATCACCCCGGCGGCGGTCCTGCTCGGCGCGGTGTGCACGATGACGGCCTTTTACCTGGCGCGGCACGCAAGCCTGAACGAATTGATCCTGCTCGGCTGCTGGTGCGCGTTTTGCGGCATCGGGTCCGGCATGGCCATGACGGCCGCCCCGCGCGCGGCGACGGCGGCGATGGTGAGCTGTTTCGTTCCGTTCGGGATCTATCTGCTCGTCACCGGAGACGGCATGCTGATGAGTTTCGCCGGCATGGTTCTGTCGGCGATTTTCATCAGCCATCTGCAATACGCCCATGTGGGCGGGCTGCTGGCGGATCTCGCCACCCGCGAACAGGTTCTCGCCGACAAGGCGGGCCGGATCAACAAGCGGTTTTTGAACTTCATTGAAACCGCCTCCGACTGGGCCTGGGAAACCGACGTGAGCGGACGAATTATCTACCTCTCACCCAGTTTCGAGACCATTACCGGGCAGCCTGTGGACGACATTCTCAACCAGAGCCACGAAGTCTATTACGACCGCCATCCCGGCGGCAAATGCGAGGAAACGCTGCAGCGACTGCGCACCCTGTTTGCCCGGCGCGAACCCATGCACGACATTCGTCAGACCGGAAAGAACGCCCGCGGTCAAACGCTCACCCTGTCGACCACCGGCATGCCGCGTTATGACGAGAACGGAGAATTCATCGGCTATGTCGGCTGGACCAAGGACATTACCGCTCAGGCCGAAGCCGAAAAACGCCTCAAGCGCAGCGAGGAGCGGTACCGCGACCTCGCGGAAAGCGCCGGGGACTGGGCGTGGGAAACCGACGCCGACCTCAACTATTCCTACATCGCCGAAAGCGCCGCGGACGCCGTCGACCGCCACGCCCTTCTGGGCGGGTCGATCCTGGCGACCGGCCGCCGTGAAAGCGAGGCGGAAACTTTCCGGCTCGTTGAACAGCTGGAGGCGCGCGCGCCGTTCAAGAACGTCATCTTTCAGGTCGAAAAACCGGACGGGGAACTCGCCTGGATCAGCCAGAGCGGCCGGCCAGTGCGAAACGACAACGGCGAATTCATGGGCTATCGCGGCGTCTGCCGCGAAGTGACGGCGAAAATCCGCGCCCGCCAGGAGACCGCCCTCGCCCGCCGGCAGCTTGAGGAAACGAACGCGCGGCTTGAAGACATCGTCAAGGAGCGCACCGCCGCCCTGGAAATCCGCACACGCATGGTGCAGGAAGTGCTCGAAACCATGGCGCAGGGAATCGTCGTGCTCGACAACGATTACGCGATCGTCGAGCGCAATGAAAAAGCCTGGCGCATGTCGGGACTGCCGGAATCGGTCTGGCGGCCGGGAGCGAAAATCAAGGACGTGCTGGAAATCGGCATCCGCCACGGACTTTACGAATATGACAGCGTCGAGGCGTATTTCAAAGACTGCATCACCCATCTGAACAGGGGGATCGAGTTTCGCGCCCTGCGCCGTCAGCGCGACGGACAGGTGATCGAGGAAAATGTCCGCCGCCGCCCCGCCGGCGGCGTCGTGGTCACGTACAGCGACATCACCCTCGCCCAGGCGCGCGAGGACGAGTTGCGCCAGCTCTCCGAAGAGCTGACCCTGTCGCGCGACGCCTCCGAGGCGGCCAACCGGGCGAAGTCGGAGTTCCTGGCCAATATGAGCCATGAAATCCGCACCCCGATGAACGGGATCGTGGGGATGGCCTCGCTCCTGCTCGACACCCGGCTGAACAAGAAACAGGCCGACATGGCCCGCGTCATCGTCAGTTCGGGCGACGCGCTGTTGAAGATCATCAACGATATTCTCGACTTCTCCCGCCTGGAAGCGCGCAAGTTCCGCCTCGCGCGCGAACGGTTCAACCTGCGCGCCTCGATCGAGGACGTCGCCGCGCTGCTGACGCTGCCGGTCGAGGAAAAGCGCCTGGAGCTGATGCTGCGTTACCAGCCCGATCTCGGCGACCATTTCATCGGCGATCCCGGCCGCCTCCGCCAGCTCGTCACCAACCTTCTCGGCAACGCGGTGAAGTTCACCGAGAGCGGTCACATTCTGGTCGACGTAAGCGGCCGGCGCCGCGGCGAGATCGCCGATATCTCCATCACCGTGGCCGACACCGGCTGCGGCATCCCGCAGGACAAGCTGAACAGCATTTTCGAGGAATTCGAACAGGTGGATTCCTCGGCTGCGCGGCGCCATGACGGCGCCGGGCTCGGCCTCGCCATCAGCAAGCGGATGGTCGAGGCGATGGGCGGGGAAATCTCGGTTGAAAGCGTCGTCGACAAAGGCTCGCGCTTCAGCATCAGCGTGCCGCTTGCGATCAGCGACGAGGACGCGCCGGACTATCCACCCACGCTTCTTTCTTTCGAGAACATGCGCGCGCTGATCGTCGACGATAACGAAGTCAACAGGGTCATCCTCCAGGAACAGCTCGGCGCCTGGGGCTTTGCCGCAAGCGCTTTCGACGCCGCCGACGATGCATGCGCCGCCATGAAGCGCGCCGCCGAAGCCGGCGCGCCTTATGCGATCGCCATTCTGGACATGCAAATGCCGGATACGGACGGCGCCGCGCTGGCGCAGCGAATCAAGGGCGACGCCGCGCTCGCCGACACGCCGCTGATCCTGTTGACCTCGACGGGAGCCAAGGGCGACCTCAAGGGACTGAACGACGATCTGTTCGCCGCCTATCTCGTCAAGCCGGCGCGGGCGTCGATGCTGCTCGACTGCATTATCAGCACATTGAACGACAGCGCCGTCGGCGCCCTGCGCAAACAGGCCCGGACCATGCGAAGCGGCGGGGACGCCGAACCCCCGCCGTCGCTTTGCAGAACCGACGGCGGGCGACTGAAAGTCCTTGTCGCGGAGGACAACAGCGTCAATCAGATGGTGGTCAAGGCGATGCTGACCAAGCTCGGCTGCGACGTCATCATCGCGGGCAACGGCGCGCTCGCGGTCGAGGAATACATCAACAACGGCGCCGACATCATTCTCATGGACATTTCGATGCCGGAGATGGACGGCGAGGAAGCGACGGGCCATATCCGGCGTCATCAGGAACGGACCGGCGCGCGCGCGCCGATCATCGGCGTTACCGCCCACGCCCTGCGCGAGGACCGCCAGCGCTGTCTCGACGCCGGCATGGACGACTACCTCCCCAAACCGGTGAAACAGGACGCCCTGGCGGACATCCTGAAACGCTGGACCGGCGCGCGCGATGACGCGCCCCCGGCCGCGCCCGCCGACCGGCGTGCCGGGACCTGAATAGCCGGGGCCGACTAGCCGAGACCGGAGACGGCCGCCGACGGCGCGGGATCGCGATCCGCGACCGGCGTCTCCACGGCGCCGGTCTGACGCCGCCACAGCGAGGCGTAAAGGCCGTCCGCGGCGATCAGCGTTTCATGGGTCCCGCGCTCCACGATCCGGCCGTTGTCGAAAACGAGGATGAGATCCGCGCCGGCGATGGTCGACAGCCGGTGCGCGACGGCGATGGTGGTGCGCCCACGCGCCGCCTCGTTGAGGGCGGCCTGGACTTCCTGCTCCGTTGTTGAATCGAGCGAGGAGGTCGCCTCGTCGAGGATGAGGATCGGCGGATCGAGGAGGATCGCCCGAGCGACGCCCACCCGCTGCTTCTCGCCGCCGGAAAGCTTGAGCCCGCGCTCGCCGACGCGGGTCTCCAGCCCCTCGGGCAGGCTGTCGATGAAGTCGCCGAGCTGCGCCCGGCGCGCCGCCGCCATGATTTCCGCGTCCGTCGCATCCGGCCGGGCGTAGGCGATGTTGAACCGCAGCGTGTCGTTGAACAGCACCACCTCCTGCGGCACCAGGCCGAGCGACCGGCGCAGGGACGTTTGCGTGACGTCGCGCACGTCCTGCCCGTCGATGCTGACCGCGCCCGCGGCCGGATCATAGAACCGGAACAGGAGTTTCAAAACCGTCGACTTGCCCGCGCCGGAGGGGCCGACGACGCCCACATAGGCCCCGCCGGGAACCGAAAACGTGACCTCCTCAAGCCCGCTCGCGCGCCCTTCATGGGAAAAACTAACGCCGTCGAAGCGGATGGCGCCGCCATCAGGAACGAACGCCGCGGCGCCCTCCCTGTCCGGCACCTCCGAACGCCGGTCCATCAGGGTGAACAGCTTTTCGATGTCGACGGCGCCCTGCTTGATCTCGCGCCAGGCCCAACCGAGAATGTTCAGCGGGCGATAGATATTCGTCAGCATCAGAATAACGGCGGTCACGTCCCCGACCTGCATCGCCCCGGTCATCGCGCCATAGCCGGCCATGACCGCCACCGCCAGGAGGCCGCCGGTCATGATGAATTCCTGGCCGATATTGAGCGCCGCCAGCGACTGCATGACGCGGGTGTAAAGATGGTTATAGCGCCGCGTCGCGTCGTCGTAGCGCGCCGCCTCGCGCGCTTCGGCGGCGAAGGATTTCACCGTTTCGAAATTCGTCAGCGTGTCGAGGGCGACGCCGCGAAGCCTTGTATCCGCTTCGTTCATCACCCGGCGCTGTTTGTTGCGCCATTCCGTCACGACAATGGTGAAGGCGGCGTAGGCGGCGACGGTCGCCACCGCGGCGACGGAAAACTGAACGCCGTAAACCGCCGCCAGCACCGCCGCGGCAAGCGCCAGTTCGATCAGCGTCGGGCCGATATTGAACACCAGAAAGCGGAGAAGATATTCCATCGCCGCGCCCCCGCGCTCGATCACGCGGTTGAGGGCGCCGGCGCGGCGGGTCAGGTGAAACTGAAGATTGAGACGCTGCGCATGGGCGAAGGCGTCCACCGTGACGAGCCGCTGGGCGTCCTGCGTCACGGCGGCGAAAAAAGCGTCCCGCGCCGACGGCAGGGCGTTGGCCATGAACCGCGCCGCCGCGAAGAAAACGAAGAACGCCGCGAAGGAAAAGCCGGCCGCGCCGAGCGTTCCCGCGGCGCTGGCGTCGGCGCCCGTTGCGGCCCGCGCCGCATCGCCGCCCGAACCGGCCCCGGCGAGGATGTTGATGCCTTCGCCCATGAAAATCGGCGCCGTCACCGACATCCCCTTGGCGAGCACCGTCAGGGCGACCGCCAGAGCGATGCGAAAGCGCCAGCGTTTCATCTCGGGACGGAACATCACCGCCAGCATGCGCCGGACCGAGCGCGCAAACGGCGTCGCCTCGCCCAGGGTCTCCAGATTGTCGCTCATGTTCGGGGTCATGTCGGCAAGATGGGCGTCCTCACGCCCAATGGCTAGAACAAAGGCTCATTTTTCCCGCCGCGAAGGGCGAAAGACTTTTTTAACCATAAGGCGAATCGAGAAAATTGATACGCGCACGGGTTGAACTTTGGATCCTCCTGCTGATATCTCATGCGCCACCCCCAGTCTTACCGCCGGACCTCGATGAAACGCCCTGAACACAAACATTCTGGACAGAAACGCTCCGGACAAAAGCATTCGGGATGCAATCTCCAGGACAGGCTCGCAAAGCTCGCCTCGGCCGAAGCGCCGGCGCCGCTTGGCGTGAGCGAGTTCGCCGCATCGCGATGCGAGGACGCGGGCCGCAGCGTGTCCCGCCGGCGGGACACGCGCCGCGCGCCGCGCCGCGCCGTCTTCAAACCCGCCAGGATCGTTTACGGCGAGGGCGGCGCGGCCGCCTGCATCGTCAGCAATCTCAGCGAAGGCGGGGCGCGCATCGCCATCGAGCGCGAGGACGCCTTCCCCCATCGCGTCATGCTGCACGTCGGGTTCGCGACGCCGCCCCGGCGCGCACGGATCGTCTGGCGCGGAAAAGGCGAATACGGACTGACGTTCCTCGACGACGGAACGGCTACAGCGCACCCTTGATCAGCTTCATGATCCCGGAAAAGTCGAGATCGTCCCGGCCCGCGGCCTCCATCAGGGCGTAGAGCGCCTCGGCCTGCGCGCCGAGCGGGGTCGCGGCCTTGGCCTGGTGCGCCGCTTCCTGGGCGAGACGCATGTCCTTCAGCATCATGCCGGCGGCGAAGCCCGGCTGATAGTCGCGATTGGACGGCGCGGCGGGCACCGGACCGGGCGCGGGACAATAGCTCGTCATCGACCAGGATTGCCCGGAAGCCGTGGACGAAATGTCGAAGAACGTCTGCGCGTCGAGGCCAAGCTTTTCCGCCAGGTTGAACGCCTCGCAGGTAGCGATCATCGTGACGCCGAGCAGCATGTTGTTGGCGATCTTGGCGACCTGACCGTTGCCGGCGGCGCCGGCGTGAAAGATGTTCTTGCCCATCGCTTCCAGCACGGGCCTTGCGCGTTCGAACGACGCCGCCTCGCCGCCAACCATGAAGGTCAGCGTACCGCCCGTCGCGGCGGCGACGCCGCCCGAGACCGGCGCGTCGACCATGGCGAACCCCTTGCCGACGGCGGCGGCGCTGACCGCGCGTGCGCTCTCCACGTCGATGGTGGAGGAATCGATAAACAGCGCGCCCGGCCTGGCGTTGGCGATCACGCCGTAATCATCCGTATAGACTGATTTCACATGCGCCCCCGCGGGCAGCATGGAGACGACGACATCGGCGTCTTTCACCGCGGCGGCGACCGTTTCGCCGCGCTTGCATCCCGCCTCGACCGCGCGGTCGACGGCGCCGATGGAAAGATCCGTCGCCGTCACGTCGAACCCCGCCTTGGCCAGATTCGCCGCCATGGGCCCGCCCATATTGCCCAGCCCGATAAATCCGATGGTTATAGTCATAGTTTCAAGTCTCCTCCGAAATCTTCGCGGGAACGCTGCACGCCTAAGCGCCACGCGGCAAATAAGCGGGCCTCACGACGCGCGGCGCGCCGGTCGTCCGCACAGGAACGGGCGCGTCACGGCAGGACCAGCTCCGCGTCGCCGAGATCGTCGAAATACCGAGCCACGTCCGCCTCGCCGACGCCGGCGATTTCGGCCGGACGCCATTGCGGCGCTCGGTCCTTGTCGATGATCTGCGCACGGACGCCCTCGAAAAAATCGTGGCCTTCCATCACGCGGCGCACCATCCGGAACTCCATCTTCATGACCTCGTCGAACCCAAGCCCGGCGCCGCGTTTCATCTGTTCGAAGGTCAGGCGCATGGATGTGGGCGACATCCGCTCCAGAACGTCGAGGGTTTCGGCGGCGAACGCGCTGTCGTCGGCGCGCAGGGCCTCGATGATGTCGTCAAGACCGGCTTTGCCCGCGAAATGCCGGTCAATCGCCTGACGGTGATCGTCGAGCGTCGGCGCGCCCGCGTCCTCGGCATAGGTGTCGAGGATATGGCCGATCACCGAGCCCGGATCACCGGAAAGATCCGCATCCGTCAGCGCCGCTTCCAGCGCGGGCATTTTGTCGGTCGGCGCGTAATGGGTGGCGACGCCGGAATAGAGGCAGTCGGCGGCTTTCGCCCGCGCGCCGGTCAGCGCGAGATAAAGGCCGAGACCGCCGCCGAGGCGCGGCATGAAATGGCCGCCGCCCACATCCGGGAACAGGCCGATGCCGGTTTCAGGCATGGCGAACAGCGTGCGGTCTCCGGCGACGCGAAAATCTCCGTGGACGGACACGCCGACGCCGCCGCCCATGACGACGCCGTCGATCAGCGCCACATAGGGTTTCGGGAAATGATGGATCGCAGCGTTGTTGCGGTATTCCTCGCGAAAGAATTCGCACGCCGAGGCGGGGTCTTTCCTGGCCTCGTCATGGAGCCAGCGGATGTCGCCGCCGGCGCAGAACGCCTTTTCGCCGGCGCCCTTGACGAGCACGGCCGAGACGCCGTGATCGTCCGCCCATTCGGCCAGCCTGGCGCGAAACGCCGCGACCATGTCCATGGTCAGCGCATTCAGCGCCTTGGGCCGGTTGAGGGTAACGACGCCCCAGACGCCGACCCGGTCGAACACAATCTCGTCGGTCATTGCTCTTCAGGCTCCCTTTGTCTGAAATCGCCGAACGTCACCGGCGCGTCGCTCCGGCGCAGCACCGTTTCGTTGCGGAAGGTGAAGTTCGGCCCCATGTCGTCGAGAAAATCGACCTCCTTGCGCTGGGTGTAAACGTCGCCGTCGAGGGAAAAGGTCCGGCGGATCATCGCCGGCCGATCGTCATCGACGCCCTTGTCTTCGAAGGTGAAGACCCACCCGGTCTCGGTCTGCGCCGCGCTTTTAAAGCTGTATACGAATTTTTCGATCTCGTTGTCGCGGTGATAGCTCTCGACCAGCGCGCCGCTCGCCGCGTCGATGGTGGCGATCGTCATGATGAAAACGTCGAAGCCGGGATCGGTGTAGCGCGCTTCGGTGACAAGAAAGGCCGCGTCGGGCGTCGCTGACAGGCGCGCCGCCATGCCGATCTTCGCGCGCCGGCCGGTTCCGTAGTCGAGATAGGCAAGCTCCCCGCGCCAGTCGCCCTCAAGATCGAGGAGGTCGGCGAGCGATGGCGTCGATGGCGGCGTCGCGGCCTGCGCCGCGGCCCCGCAGAAGAAAAGCAAGGCCGCGCAAGACAGCACTCTCGTCATTGTTGGAGCCCTTCCCAAAATGTCAGCCGTTTTCCGGCCTGTCGCGCACAATAAGCGCGACGACGGCGATCGCAAAGAGCAGAAGCCCGAAATAGAGAAATCCCGCATATTGCGGCGCGCCGCCGGCGACCAGGTATTCCATCAGTTGAAGGACGGGGACCGAAACCTGGTCGAGGGTCTCGGAGCGCTCCATTTCGCGCACCAGCTCCACATAGGCGCCGATATAGGAATAGGCGACGAGGCCGCAGGCGGCGATCAGCAGCAGCGCCGAAATCAGCAGTCGCATCCTGTTCCTGTTCCGCTCCGCCTCCGGAGCGCATTGACGGTTACGCCTGATAGTCCTTCAACAGATCCCGCGCGACGATGACGCGCATAATCTCGTTGGTTCCTTCGAGGATCTGGTGCACGCGCACGTCGCGCAGCATCCGCTCCAGCGGGTAGTCGCGCAAATATCCGTACCCGCCATGCAGTTGCAGCGCCTCGTTGACGATGTCGAAGCCGCGGTCGGTGACAAGGCGCTTGGCCATGGCGCAGAAGCGGGTCGCGTCCGGCGTCTTCCTGTCGAGCTTCCACGCCGCCTGGTACAGCATGACGCGGGCGGCCTCCAGCTCGGTCGCCATGTCGGCGAGTTTAAACTGGAGCGCCTGCTGCTCGTTGAGGCGCTTGCCGAAGGCGCGGCGCTCATTGGCGTAGTCGAGGGCGGCCCTGAGCGCCGCGTTGGCCGCGCCGAGGGAACAGGCGGCGATGTTGAGCCGGCCGCCGTCGAGCCCCATCATGGCGAACCTGAAACCGTCGCCCTCCTCGCCGACGCGATTGGCGACGGGAATGCGGCAGTCCTCGAACGTGACAATGGCCGTGGGCTGAGAATTCCAGCCCATCTTGCGCTCATTGGCGCCGAAGGAAAGGCCGGGCGCGTCCTTTTCCACCAGGACCGTGGAAACGCCCTTCGGCCCGTCCCCGCCGGTGCGAACCATGACAACGTAAAGATCCGACACGCCGGCGCCGGAGATGAACGCCTTCGAGCCGTTGAGCACATACTCGTCGCCGTCGCGCACGGCCTTCGTCTTCAGCGCCGCCGCGTCTGAGCCCGAGCCCGGCTCGGTCAGGCAATAGCTCGACAGCATCTCCATGGAGGTCAGTCTGGGGCAGTATTTGCGGCGCAGATCCTCGGACCCGAAACGGTCGATCATCCAGGCGCACATATTGTGAATGGAGATATAGGCCGCCGTGGACACGCAGCCTTCCGACAGGGCCTCGAACACCAGGGCGGCGTCGAGGCGGCCGAGCCCCGAGCCGCCGACGTCGTCGCTGGTGTAGATGCCCGCGAGGCCGAGTTCCGCCGACCGCCTGATCACATCGACCGGAAAATGCTTCTTCTCGTCCCATTCCCCCGCATGCGGCGCCAGTTCGTCCGCCGCGAAGCGGCGCGCCATCTCCTGAATGGCTTCCTGCTCCTCCGTCAGCGCAAAATCCATCCGACGTTACTCCCTTGTCTTGCGCATCCCCGTCCGATGCATCGCGTCATGATGCAACCTCGTCTGATGCACGGTCTTGTTATCGTTCCCGCCGGCGGACGGCGCAGCGCCGTCCGCCATCTCCGGCAGGGGGCGGTCCGGCTCGTCGCTGAGCGGCGTCATCGGCCCCAGGGCCTTGTTACGCTTGTGCCGGATCCAGCGATAGGCGACATATAGCGTCAGGATGGCGATCGCGATCACCGGCAGCCAGACCTTCGCCTGTTCGCCGACCACCGCGCCGACCGTGTGGAAAAGGACGAACATGAGCCCGACATAGAGCGAGGCGGTCATGATCAGCACGATCACGTAACGCGGGTAGTCGGCCTGGAAAAAACCGCAGGCGATATAGGTCGGAATCCGCGTGCCGGGCACGAACCGCGCGGTGAGCATGGTCTGGATGAACTCCTTGCGGACAAGGTCGCCGGCGACCGACACGCCGGGCTTTTCCGCGAATTTGTGGGCCCAGCGATGGCGCCTGGCGAAGTGGCCCAGCCAGTAT
Organism: Parvularcula sp. BBD 1991-13; assembly: GCA_001657385.1. GTDB lineage: Bacteria > Pseudomonadota > Alphaproteobacteria > Caulobacterales > Parvularculaceae > Hyphococcus. The sequence continues at coordinate 46,900 of LYSZ01000006.1, forward strand.
TTCCAGGCGTCGGAACAGACAAGACCGCACATCACCGACAGGACAATGAGCCCGGTCGAGCCCGCCCCGCCGAGCGACGCCGTCGCGGCGCCGATAACCGCCGCGTCCTCCTGCACGAAGGGCAGGACGAACAGCGCGAGATAGAGCGCCATTCCCGTCAGCATGCTCATGTCGTCCGCGCCGAGCCCGAAAAACATTGAGCTTACTCCTTTTAAAAGGTCGCCTTCTGCGGCAGCCCGTCGGCGATATCGTAGTAATCGCCCTTGTCCGCGACGAAAATATGCCCGTCAAGACGAAGCCCCGTCGGCGCGTCGAGCGCGCCCATCGCAACGGACATGCGGTCCTTGTGCTCGGCAAGGCCGTCCGCATGCCAGAACAGGGCCGAGCCGCATTCGCGGCAAAATCCGCGGCGCGCCTCCTCGGACGATTTGAACCATGTCAGCGCGTCCTCGCCCTTGAGGATGTCGAAATCGCCGAGCGGCGCATTGACGGCGGCCCAGACATGTCCAGACCAGCGCCGGCATTGGGAGCAGTGGCACAGGCCGGGCTCGCGCAGATCCCGCGCATCGACGGCGAACGCGACGGCGCCGCACAGGCAGCGGCCCGACAGGCGCGCGGGCGGGGCTTTGTTCGGGGCGGGCGTATCCGCAGGGGTCATCGGGTTTTCTCCTCGAAGGCGCGGGCGGCGGCGGCCAGGTCGTCGTCGCTCATGAGCTTGCGATGGGTCGAGACCCACCAGATGTTGCCGCAGGTGTCTTTCACGCCGCCGTCATAGGCGCCGTAAAACTGCTCCGCCGGCGGCATGACCGTTTCCGCCCCGGCCGCCAGCGCCTTTTCGTAGACGGCGTCGGCGTCGGGGACATGAACGTAGATGAAGGCGGGCATGGCGTGGCCCCCGGCGGCGTCCGTGAACATCACGGTGGAATCGCCGATTTTCATCTCGGCGTTCCACAGCGAGCCGTCGGCGCGCATCAGCGGCGCGCCGACCGGCTCGGCGTCGAGAACGGCGCGCGCGAACTCGACCGCCTTCATGGCGTTCTCGACCATGACGATGGGCGTGACGGCGGAGCGTTTCGGGGATTGCCAGCCAGCCATCGCCCTAACCCATCGTCGGGATAACGAACTCCGAGCCGGACACGTCTTCCGGCCAGCGCTGGGTGACGGTCTTGACCTTGGTCCAGAACTTCACGCCTTCCGGCCCGTGCTGGTTGGTGTCGCCGAAGCCCGAGCGCTTCCAGCCGCCGAAAGTGTGATAGGCGACCGGCACCGGGATCGGCACGTTGACGCCGACCATGCCGACATTGACCCGCTGCGCGAACTCGCGCGCCGCCGCGCCGTTGCGGGTGAAGATGGCGACGCCGTTGCCATATTGATGCTGCGAGGGGAGCGCCACCGCGTCCTCGAAATTCCCGGCGCGGACGACCTGCAGGACGGGGCCGAAAATCTCCTCGTCATAGGACTTGTGCCCCGGCTTCGCCCGGTCGAGCAGCGTGCCGCCCATGAAAAAGCCGTTCTCATAGCCTTGCAGCGAGAAGTCGCGCCCGTCGACGACGAGTTCCTGGCCCTCGTCCACCGCCATCTGGATGTAGTTGGCGACGCGGTCGCGATGGGCCGCGGTGACGAGCGGGCCGAGATCGGAATCCTCCGACAGCGACGGACCGATGCGCAAGCCTTCGACGCGGGGTTTCAGCATGGAGATCAGCGTATCGGCCGTCTCCTCGCCCACCGGCACGGCGACCGGCGTCGCCATGCAGCGCTCGCCCGCCGAGCCGTAGGCCGCGCCGAGCAACTGGTTGACCACGTTTTCCATGTCCGCGTCGGGCAGGATGACCATGTGGTTCTTCGCGCCGCCGAACGCCTGCACCCGTTTGCCGTGGGCCGCGCCGTTGGAATAGATGTAATGCGCGATGTCGGACGAGCCGACGAAGCTGATCGCCTTGACCCGCGGGTCCTCGATGATCGCGTCGACCGCTTCCTTGTCGCCGTTGACGACGTTCAGAACGCCTTCCGGCGCGCCCGCCTCCATCATCAGCTCGGCTAGGCGAAGCGGCGTGGACGGATCTTTTTCCGACGGCTTGTTGATGAACGTGTTGCCGCAGGCGATGGCGACGCCGAACATCCACATCGGGATCATCGCGGGAAAGTTGAACGGCGTGATCCCGGCGACGACGCCGAGCGGCTGGCGCATCGAATAGACGTCGATGCCGGGACCGGCGGCCTCGGTGTACTCGCCCTTCTGGAGATGCGGGATGCCGCAGGCGAACTCCACCACTTCGAGGCCGCGCTGCACGTCGCCGCGCGCGTCCGGCAGGGTTTTTCCGTGCTCGGACGAGATCAGCGTGGCCAGATGCTCCATGTCCTTTTCGACAAGCTCCTTGAAACGGAACATGACGCGGGCGCGCTTCTGGGGATTGACCGCGGCCCAGGCGGGAAAGGCCTTCTGCGCGGCGTCGACGGCCCTGGCCATCTCCTCGCGCGTCGCCAGCGCGACGCTGGACTGCACCTCCCCCGTCGTCGGGTTGAAGATATCATGCGTCCGCCCGCCCTCGCCCGCGACCCGCGCGCCGTTGATGAAGTGCCCCTGTTGCGTCGTCATCGCCGTTTCCTTTCCTACTTGTCGTCGCGACGTTGTTCGTCTTGTCGTTGGCGTCTTGCCGTCGCCGTCCCCGGTTCCGCGTCTCGGACCCGGTTTCAGCCCCCGGTATCATGACGACGGGACGGGGCTTGCCCGCGCAATGGCGCGCGCGGCGCGGAGCCCCTTCGCCGTCGCGGCGGACCCTAGAGGGCAAAAACCGGGGTGAAAACCGGTTTCGCAGCCAAATTGTCGAAAATCCCCCCATAGCGCTCCCATCAAGGGCGCTCAAGTCGCAGCGCTCAGAGAACGGGGCTCAGAGAACGGGGCTCAGGGAACGGCGCTTATGGGCCGCAGGGGGCGAAGCGCCCGTTGGCGGCGCCGACCACGTGGGTGATGGTTTCGCCATCGTCGGCGAGCGGCGCAGTGACCGCGCGGAACAGAACCTTGCGCCCGTTGCACAGGGTCAGGGTGCTCTCGCGATAATGCGGCCCCTCGGCGGCGACCGCCGCTTCCATGTCCGCCACCGCCTTTTCCAGCACGGTCATGGTCCAATCGGTTTCGCCGGTCAGGTAGATGTTGGAAAGCTTGCCGAGATGCTCGCCGAGATAAATGAAGTAGGGAAAACCGGCGCTCTTCTCCAGGTCCACCGCAAAGACCCAGCCCCAGTCCTCGCCGAGATCGCGCTCGCGCAGGGCCGCCCAGCTCGGGAACCGGCCGCGCGCGGCGCGCGCCCAGGCGTCGATCAGCCGGCGGGTCAGGCGTCGGTCGGCGGCGGGCGCGAGATCCTGCGCTTCAAACAAAGCCGCCGCACTGTTCCACATCGCCGTCGCCCCCAGCGTTGGTTGTCCCTGTCGCGATAAAGGATAGGCAAGAGGCGTGATCAGGATGTTGCGACGGGGCGCGCATTTTTCATCGCCGACAACGCAATTGGTTAAGCCTAACGGACGTTTTCGCCGCGACCTGCGAAAGCGCGCCCGCATCGCGACGCCCAATCGCGGCCCCCGATCACGACGAACGCCCGCTGGCGGCGCCGAATACATGGGTGACGTCCACACCGTCCTCGGCAAGCGGCAGGATCACCGAACGGAAGGTCATGCGTCCGCCGCCGTCGAGCCGCAGAACCCCGACATAGGATACCGGCGCCTTGTTGAGCGCGGCCTCGTTCATTTTCGCCGCCGCCACGTCGATCAGCGCGGTCTCCCACTGTTTTTTGCCGGCGAGATAAAGACTAGAGAACCGCCACAGGGCGTCGCCGACGAACACGAAATACGGCCTCGTGTCGGAGATCCGCATGTCGACGGCGAAACAAAAGGCGAGATCCTCGCCGAGCGCGTCGTCGCGCAGCTCACGCCATGACGGCAGGCGCCGGCGCGCCCTTTCCCGCCACACCGCCTCAACGCGCCGGGTCAGACGCCGTTCCCTGAACCGCCGGACAAGTCCCGCCGGCGCTGGCGCAAGCTCAGACTGCATCGATCCCCCCTCACTTTATGGCCGAAAGCGTAGGAAGCGGGTCTGAAGAGAGGATTGCCGAAATCGCTCCAGTTTTGCGAAATTCGACGGCATGCGCCGGGGGCGCGACAGGCCCGCAAGGCGGGCGGGGGCCGGGCGCGGAAATGGACGTGGAGCCGGGCGCAGGGTGGGCTCGAGCGCGAAAGAGGGGTGACGCATGGCCCGGCGCGCCCTATATAGCGAGGGCTTCAAGTTACAAGGAGGGGTTTCCCGATGGGCGCAGCTTGGATCGGCGTGATCATGATCGCAGTATTTATCGGCGTTTTCGCCGTCCTGAACCTGGTCGAAAAAGGCAGCGTGGACTAACGCCGGCCGCATGCGGCCGGGCCTCGCCGTCCAGCCCCTGATCCCCAGCCTCCGATCCCGCCAGCCGATCCCGGCTCTCCATTCAGGCCGGTGCCACGGCTAGTATTCGGATAAGATGGGCTTCTGATAAGATGGGCTCCGGATCAAACGGGCGCCGCTCCAACCGGTCTTAGCGCCGATCACGCCCCGCGGCGCTGCATGGTTTCACGTTCGTTCGGAACGACAAGCGCGGCGTTCCCGTCTCCCGGCGGGACGCCGTAAGACGCGGACGGCGGACGCAGACGCCTTTAAAAGACGCGGCGCACGCGCCATGTAGGCTCCTGCGCCGCGCTCCGGACGGAACGGGACAGAAAAGCCGGGCGGTGCGGGCAAGCAGTTGCAGGGAACCGGATGCAGAAACATCGCACGCAAACGAACAGACCGCGCCGCCGCCCGTCCGCGGCCCCCGGCGCCGTCGGAGGGCGCGCGCTCGATACGCCCCGATGCCGCCCATAGCCGCCGGCGCCGCCCTCGCCCAACCGCCGCAAAGGTTTTCCCCAATGGTTTTTCCCCTTCATGTTTGCTGAGATCGTTCTCGTCGTCCTCGGGTTGATCCTCCTCCTGGTCGCCGGCGATCTCCTGGTGCGCGGCGCCGTCGGCCTCGCCGCGGCGCTCAACGTGCCGACGCTGATCATCAGCCTCACCATTGTCGCGTTCGGCACCTCCGCGCCGGAGCTTGTGGTCACCGTCCAGGCGGTTCTCAGCGACAATGACGGCATCGCCCTTGGCAACATCATCGGGTCCAACATCGCCAATGTGCTGCTCGTGCTCGGACTGCCGGCGGTCATCTACCCCATCAGCACTCATGTGCCGGGCCTGCGCCGCCATCTCGTCGTCATGCTGCTGGCGACCGCGGCCTTTGTCGGCGCGGCTTTTGCGGCGGGCTTCATCGACACGCGCATCGGCGCGGCGCTGTTTTCAGGCATTCTTCTTTATATCGCCTATATGTGGGCGCGCGCGCGAAAGGGCGCGGGCAATGATCCGGTCCTTGACGAAGTCGAGGAGTTTCAGGATGCGAACCGGATTTCGCCGAAGGTGATCGCGTTCGTGATCGCCGGCCTTGTCGGCCTTCCCGTCGGGGCGCACCTCCTGGTGACGAACGGCGCGGCCCTCGCCGCCGGCTTCGGCGTGCGCGAGGAAGTCATTGGACTGACGATCGTCGCCTTCGGCACGTCCCTGCCGGAACTGGCGACCGTGGCCGCCGCCGCGCTGCACCGCAAGTCGGACGTCGCCATCGGCGGCATCATCGGCTCCAACATCTTCAACATTCTCGCGGTCGGCGGCGCGGCGGGCCTCGCCGGCACGGCGGCGTTCGATCCGGCCTCGCTGCAAACGGAAATCCCGGTGATGATCGCGGCCGCCCTCGCGCTCTCGTTCTTCGTGGCGACCAAACGCGACATCGGGCGCGCAGCGGGCGCGGCGATGTTCCTCGCTTACGCCGGCTTCATCATCCTGCTGGCGGTCCAGTCCGGCGGGGGCGCGTCATGAACGCCGGGCGCGCATCCGCCGGCGCCGCGCTCGTCACCGGCGCGGGCAAACGCATCGGCAAGACCCTCGCCCTCGCCCTCGCGGCGGCGGGATACGACATCGCCGCCCATTACCGCACCTCGAAGGCCGACGTGGACGACACGCTGGCGCAGATAACCGCCATGGGGCGGCGCGCCGTCGCGCTTCAGGCGGACCTTTCCAGGGAAGCCGAAACGGCGGCGCTGATCCCCGCCGCACGGCAGGCCCTGGGACCGGCGACGCTGCTCGTCAACTCCGCCTCCGTCTTCGAGCATGACGAGATCGACACCATGACCCGCGAAAGCTGGGACATGCATATGGAGACCAATCTGCGCGCGCCCCTCAAACTGGCGCAGGATTTCGCGGCCCAGGCGGAAGCGGGCGCGAACAACCTGATCGTCAACATCATCGACCAGCGCGTCCTGAAACTGACGCCGCAGTTTCTGTCCTACACCCTATCCAAGGCGGCGCTCCTTACCCTGACCAAGACCCTCGCGCAGGCGCTGGGGCCGAAAGGCGTGCGGGTCAACGGCGTCGGACCGGGGCCGGTCCTGCGCAACACGCGCCAGTCGGAAGAGGACTGGCGGCGCCAGAACGAGGCGACGATCCTCGGGCGCGGCGCGACGCCGCAAGACGTCGCCGGCGCGCTTCTCTATTTTGTTGACGCGACATCGGTGACGGGCCAGATGATCGCTGTCGACGGCGGTCAGCATCTCTCCTGGGCGACCCCCGACGTGATGGTGAAGGAGTAGCGTTATGGCCAAGCGGCCGTCTGTCCGTCCCCCTTCGGACGAGCCTTCCGCCGGCGGCGCCGCAAACGTGGCGGCCCTGCCCCGCGCGGCGAATGCGCCGCGGCGCAAGGTGTTCCTGCGCAACCTGACCCTCGATGCGCAAATCGGCGCTTATGACAGCGAACAGGGCGTCGCCCAGCCGGTGCGAATCAATCTGGAGGCGGAGGTCGCCGAACCGTCCGAGCCCATCGGCGACCGGCTCGAAGACGTCATGTGCTACAACCGGCTGACGCAAGGCATCAAGGCGATCATCGCCGAGGGCCACATCAAGCTTGTCGAAACCCTGGCCGAGCGCATCGCCGAACTGGCCCTGTCGCACCCCATGGTGGAAGCCATCGCGGTGCGGGTCGAAAAGCCGCATGCGATCGCCGAGGCCGAGGCGGCGGGCGTGGAAATCATCCGCACCAAGCGCTGAGCCCGCCGGCGGCGCACGCGGCGGTCACGACCCGGCCGCGTCCTGCGCGCCCGCCACCGTCAGGGTGCGAACGATCCCGCCGACGCCGAGAAAAACGCAGCTCCCGGCGAGAACCAAAGCGATCACGAAGACCGCCCCGGACCCGCCCGGCGCGAGGACCGCGAAACCGTGATTTTCAGGGTCGACATAAACCCGCACCGTCTCGCCCGGCGCCGCCGTCAGCGACTCGCCGTCGCGCGAGAAGAGACCGGAAAAGAACCGCCGCCGCGCCCCTTCATAGATGCGCCCGTTCACGGAATAGACATAGCGCATGTCGTCGCCGCGCCCGCGCGCGCTCAGGACCACGCCGTCATAGACAGGCCAGGCCGCGCTCGCCCGCGCGCGCGCATAATCATTGACGGCGTAGCCGGCGGCCGCGGCCCCCGCGATCGTCAGCGCGATGAAGAAAACGAGGACGATCGAGACGTCGGAGCGGCTTTTTAACGTGTCGTCCATGTCCGTCCCCGCCCGCTTGCGAAGCGCCGCGTCCCGAAGCGCCTGGCGCCGAAGCGTTCCGCCCTGTATCGTCCAGTCGTGCGTCGCAGGCCCCTGCATGGCCCTTTCCCTTATGGTTCCCGCCGGCCGCCGTTTGACCTGCCGATGCGGCGGCGTTAGCTCTTTTTCATGGTATGAAGCCTATCGTGAACGACCCGTTAACCGCCGCGCCGCAAACACCCGTCGCCCGTGATCATTACGCCGGAACAGCCCACAGACAAGCACTCTGAAACCGGGAACGCCCCAAGCGGCGAGGCGGTCGCCGATGCGGCCGCCGGTCCGGCCGGGGGCGCGGCGGGCGATCCGAAAGGTTTCCACACGGGCGTCCCCGCGGACGAAGCGGGGAACGCGCTCGCGGGCGCGGCGCTGATCGCCGACACGGTCCGGCGCCTGCCCGCCAAGCCCGGCGTCTACCGGATGATGGGCGCCAAGGGGGAGGTTCTCTATGTGGGCAAGGCGAAAAACCTGAAAAACCGCGTCGGCTCCTACGCCAAATCCGGCGGGCATTCGAACCGGATCATGCGCATGATCGCCGATACGCGGGCGATGGAATTCGTCATCACCGCCACGGAGACCGAGGCGCTGCTGCTTGAAGCCAACCTCATCAAGCAGCTGCGTCCGCGTTACAACGTGCTGCTTCGGGACGACAAGTCGTTTCCGTTTATTCTGGTTGCGGAAGATCACGAAGCGCCGCAAATCCTCAAGCACCGCGGCGCGCGCAAGCGCAAGGGCGCCTATTACGGCCCCTTCGCCTCCGCCGGGGCGGTGAACCGCACCCTGAACACCCTGCAAAAGGCGTTTCTCCTGCGCTCCTGCTCGGACAGCGTTTATGAAGCGCGCACGCGCCCCTGCCTCCTGCATCAGATCAAGCGCTGCGCCGCGCCGTGCGTGGGGCTGGTGGGCGCGGCGGAATACGCCGCGCTGGTCGGCGAGGCGAAAAAGTTCCTGTCCGGAGACAACGCAGCGGTCCAGCAGACCCTGTCGCGGCAGATGGAGGAAGCGGCGGCGGCGCTCGACTTCGAACGCGCCGCTTCGTTACGCGACCGCATCCGCGCGCTCAGCTATGTGCAAAGCGCGCAGGACATCAACACCAGCGCCGTCTCGGAAGCCGACGTCTTCGCCATCCATGAAGAAAGCGGCCAGGCCTGCGTGCAGGTGTTTTTCTTCCGGGCGGGACAGAACTGGGGCAACCACGCCTATTTTCCCCGCCACGACAAGATTGACGCCCTGCCCGACATCCTCGGCGCCTTCATCGCCCAGTTCTATGACGGGCGCGAACCGCCGCGGCTTGTCCTGACCAGCGAGCCGCCGGCGCAGGCGGCGCTTCTCGGCGAAGCCCTGAGCCTGCGCGCCGGGCGCAAGGTGGAGGTCGCGACGCCCCGGCGCGGAGAAAAGCGCGACCTCGTCAACGCCGCTCTGATGAACGCCCGCGAGGCGCTGGCGCGGCGCCTCGCCGAGACCGCGACCCAGCGGCGCAGCCTTGAGCGGCTGGCCGAGGCCCTCGGCCTCGACGCCCCGCCGGAGCGCATCGAGGTCTACGACAATTCCCATATCCAGGGCTCGAACGCGGTCGGCGCCATGGTCGTCGCGGGGCCGGAAGGGTTTTTGAAAAACCAGTACCGGAAGTTCAACATCAAGACCGCCTCCCTCGCCCCCGGCGACGACTACGGCATGATGCGCGAGGTGATGACCCGGCGCTTCGCCCGCCTCGTCAGGGAAGAGACCGCCGAGCGCCCCGATCTCGTAATCGTGGACGGCGGCAAGGGACAGCTCGGCGCCGTCCTGGAGGCCGTCAGCGAAGCGGGCGTCGATCCGGCGACCGAAGGGATTGCGTTCATCGGCGTCGCCAAGGGACGGCGCGAGACCGAGAGCGGAGAAAAACGCACGGACCGCACCATGAGCGCCACCGGCGAACAGGTGTTCATGCCCGACCGGGCCCCATTCACGCTTCCGGCGCGGGACCCGGCGCTGTTCTATCTCCAGCGCCTGCGCGACGAGGCGCACCGGTTCGCCATCGGCGCGCACCGGGAAAAGCGCAAAAAAGCGGTAAGCGCCAATCCGCTGGACGACATTCCGGGCATCGGCGGCAAGCGAAAACGCGCGCTGCTCAACCATTTCGGCTCCGCGCGGGCGGTGGCCCGCGCCAAGGCGCAGGACCTGGCGGCGGTCGACGGCGTCTCCGCCGCGCTGGCGCAACGGATTTACGATCACTTCCATAGCGAATAGAGTAAACGCCATGGAAGCGCCCTGGATGAAAGCGACCGCAAATAATGTGAAAGCGATGCGGCTTCAGTTGTTACTGACGCCGAAACAACTTGCCGACCGCCTGGGCGTGACGACAAGGCGGCTGCGCATGCTCGAACAGTCGGACGCGCCGCTGACCGAGGAGTGGGCCGAAGCTTTCGCCCACGCCCTCGGCGTGTCCGTGGAGGCCGTTGTCGATCCGAGCACGGATATAAAAAAGGCGGCCGCGGCGGCGCGCGAGCGACAGACCGGCGAGCGCCGCCTGTGCCGGGTGGCGGCGCGTTACGCCATTCAGGCCATGGTGGCCAAAATCGGCGGCCTGAACGTCGCCTCGTCGCTCGCCGAAGAGGATCTGGAGCTGGCCCTCCAAAACCTTCTGCTTTATACGGAAAATTCTTCGCACCCAACGGCGTCAGGACATCCCGCTGCGTCAGGGCGTCCCACGGCGCCGGGCGCGGCTGACGGAACGGACGAAATCAGTCGTCTGTCGCAATCTCTTCAAATAACTGTCTTAGCAGTCCTTCAATCCCACGGGGTCGATCCTGAGCGGGACCTTCTTCGAGAGTTGGAGATTGCCCGGGACGGAGCGCTTTCGCTGATTGAGGCGTTTTCGCGCGCTGATCAGCCCGGCCTTGAACCGGAAACGAAATAACGTTGTTCTTTCGTCTTTCCGTCGCATGGCGGTCGCCGAAGATCGTTCGCAGCCGATAATATAGTTTTTCAGCTCTTTCTCTATCTTTCTCGCTCAATGTTTTGCCCCTATTACAAACTGTTTTCAATCGCCTTCCATTAATTCAAACTTTCATCATCAATACAATAGCTTTTTCTGGTAGAGACGCACATCTCTTCAATATTTTTAAAAAAATCAAGCAAAACACACCACGCAGGCAAGACTGTTCTTTTATTCTACAATGTATAAAGCAACAACACAGCGCCAGTTGCGCGACATTGCGGCTATGGACCCGGGCGAATTCATGAAGCGTCGGCGCATTTGGCGACGCGCTGCGCCGCGCCGTCGCTTCTGCGATATCAAATTTCCCCCAAGCCCTCTGACATCTATAAGAAAGCGGGCCCGAATAGAAGCATTTTTTGCGATTCGGCGGCGCAGGTCCGCGCCGGCCAAGCGCAACACGGCCTGCACTGGTCGGCATGGTTAACGGCGCGCCCGACGCGAGACGCGAAACCGAGGCGGCGGCGCGGGGCGTTAGCCTGAGGGGACCGCCGCCCTCGCCCGAGCAAGCACCCAGACAAAACCCCCTTTATTAACCATAGGACGTGAACTATTAGAGAGAAATTCCTCGGCACTTAGATGTTGACCTTTTTTCCACGCGCCTCGATTACGCCGGCCTTATCGCGTTTCCATGTCTGCATTTCGTAACCGCTTTGCCGGCGGCGTTTCCTGGCGGCGGGCCGGCTTGCGCAATCGCGCCGTTTCCGTCAGATCTGGGCCATGGCCAACGCCCTCACCCTCGCCCGGATCGCCCTGATCGCGCCTTTCGTTGCGGTTTTCTTCGTCGGCGCCGCCTGGGCCATGACCGCGGCGCTGGCGATTTTCGTCCTCGCCGCGGCGACGGATTTCCTCGACGGGCGCATCGCCCGGGCCAGGGGCGAGGTCTCCGCCCTCGGCGCGGCCCTCGATCCGCTGGCCGACAAAATGCTCGTCGCGGCGGCCCTGATCCTGCTGACGCGCAACGGCGTCGTCTCCGGCGCCGGCGTCCTCCCCGTCCTGATGATCGTCCTGCGCGAGGTCGCCGTCAGCGGCCTGCGCGAGGCGGTGTCCGCGCGCGGCGGCGCCTTGCCGGTCACCGGGCTGGCGAAATGGAAGACCGCCCTGCAACTGGCCGCTGTCGGGGCGCTCATCGCCGCCGCGCCCGGGGGCGTCGCAGGCGCGCCCCTGCGCCCCGCCGCGACGGGGCTGCTCTGGGTGGCGGGCGTCCTTACCTTTTGGACCGGCGCGGACTATGCTGTGCGCGCCGCGCGTATGTTGCGCGAGGAAAACCGGTAGCAGAAGCGGCGACAACAAGACCGAAAGGCCCATGTCGGAGCGCAGCAACATCCACCTGTCGCCTCATGGCGCGTCATCCCCCGGCGCGTCATCCCCCGGCCCGTCGCCGCTCGCCGAGGACGCGCCGCACCTTCTGGTGGTGGACGACGACGACCGCATCCGCGAACTCCTGAAGCGGTATCTGTCAGAGAATGGATTTCGCGTCTCCGTCGCCGGCGCCGCCGGCGAGGCGCGCGCGCTGATGAGCGGGGTCGAATTCGACATGCTGATCCTCGACGTGATGATGCCGGGCGAGAACGGGTTCCAGCTCACCCGGGCGGTGCGCGCGGCGTCGCTGGTGCCGATCCTGCTGCTCACCGCGCGCGGCCTGCCGCAGGACCGGATCGAGGGGCTGGAGCACGGGGCGGACGACTACCTCTCCAAACCGTTCGAGCCGCGCGAACTGGTGCTGCGCATCAACGCCCTCCTGCGCCGGGCGCGGCCGCGCGCGCTTGACCGCCAGGAGCTGACTTTCGGCGCGTGCTCGTTTTCCGTCGGACGCGGCGAATTGCGCCGCAACGGCGAACTGGTCAAGCTCACTACCGGCGAGGCGGCGCTTCTCAAAGCGCTGGCGCAAAAGCCGGGCGAGCCGATCTCCCGCCAGGCCCTCGCGGAACAGACCTCGACGGCGATGGAGCGCTCGATCGACGTTCAGGTCACGCGCCTGCGCAAGAAAATCGAGGAGGATGCGCGCGCGCCGATCTATCTGCAAACGGTGCGCGGCGTCGGCTACGTGCTGATGGCGGACTAACGGCGATGCTGCGCCGATATCTTCCGAAAAGTCTTTACGCGCGGGTGGTGCTGATCGTCATCCTGCCGATTTTCCTGATGCAGGCGGTCGTCACCTACGTCTTTTTCGCCCGCCACTGGGAACTCGTCACGGCGAACCTGTCGGCCAATGTGGCGGGGCAGATCGCCCTTGTCGCGCGGCTGTACGAGGAAACCCCGCTCGACGAGGCGCGCGAGGAAATCGAGCAATGGGCCCTCAACGACCTCGATCTCAGCGTGCGCTACGACGACGGGGCGAGCATTCCGCAAACGGACAAACTGTCTATCTTCAACGTCTATAACTCCACCTTCGACCAGCAGCTCGGCGACAGTCTCGACCAGCCTTACTGGTTCAACACCCAGAGTTGGCCCGCCTTTGTCGAGGTGCGCGTTCAGCTCCGCGAGGGCCAGCTCGTCTTCTTCGCCTATCGCGACCGGGTGTTCGCGACCACCGGCCCGCTGTTCCTGTTCTGGCTCGTCGGCACGTCGGTGCTGCTCGGCGCGATCGCCATCGTCTTCCTGCGCAACCAGGTGCGCTCGATCCTGCGCCTGGCGACGGCGGCCGAGGCGTTCGGGCGCGGGCGCGACGCGCCGGACTACCGCCCGAGCGGCGCGACGGAGGTGCGCCGGGCCGGCTACGCCTTCATCGCCATGCGCGAGCGCATCAAGCGCCAGATCGAACAGCGCACCGCGATGCTCGCCGGCGTCAGCCACGATCTCAGAACGCCGCTGACCCGCATCCGCCTCGCCCTGGAGATGCAGCCCGACAGCCCGGAACGCAACGATCTGAAAAACGACGTGCGCGACATGGAGCGGATGGTCGAAGCCTATCTCGAATTCGCCCGCGACGAGGCGGCGGACGAAGACCCGGACGCCTTCAATCTCGCCGCCATGATCGACGAAATCGAGCGCGAGGCCCGCCGCGGCGGGCGGCGCATCGAAACCGAGGCGCCTGAGCGCATCGTCGTCACCGCCCGGCGAAGCGCGCTGAAGCGGGCCGTCGGCAACCTGGTGGCCAACGGCCTGCGCCACGGCGACGCGGTAAAAGTGTCGGCGAAGGCGACGGACCGCCATGTGGACATCATCGTCGACGACGACGGGCCGGGCATCGATCCGTCCCTGTATGCGGACGTCTTCAAACCCTTCACGCGCCTGGACGACGCGCGCAACCTCAACGAAAGCGGCATGGGGCTGGGCCTGACGGTGGTGCGCGACGTCGCCCGCGCCCATGGCGGCGACGCGGTGTTGAGCGCATCGCCCATGGGGGGCCTGCGCGCCTCGATCCGTCTGCCGGTTTAAGCGCGCCGATCAGGTCCTTTGGGACCGGCATCCATTCGGATCGGCGGCCCGGCTACTCGGTCAGTTCCCCGGCGCGCCGGGCGGCGGCGGCCGTCGCTTCCTTCATGAGTCGGCGCAGGGGCGCGTCGCCGGCGTCGAGGACCTTGAGGGCGGCGGCCGTCGTCCCGCCGGGAGACGTGACGGCCTCGCGCATCTGCGCGGCGGATCGCCGATCCGCGTCGAGCAGCGCGCCGGCCCCGGCGGCGGCGGCGCGGGCGAGCGTTTCGGCGGCGTCACGCGGCAAGCCAAGGGCCTCGCCCGCTTCCGACAGGGCCTCGACCATGAGGAAGAAGTAAGCCGGTCCGGAGCCGGATATCGCCGTCACCGCGTCGATGGCCGCCTCGCTGTCCACCCAGACGGTCCCGCCGGCCGCGCGCATCAGCCGCTCCACCACGTCGCGCTGCGACGCCGTCACCGCCTCCCCGGCGTAAAGGCCGGAAACGCCGCGGCCGACCGACGCCGGCAGGTTGGGCATCGCGCGCACGATGCGCGGCGCCCCGCCGAGCAGCGCGGAAATTCGCGCAACGCTCTTGCCGGCCATCACGGAGACGACGACCGCGTCCGCCGCCAGGGCCGCGTAAGCAGGCAGCGCGTCCGCCGCGGCCTGGGGCTTCACCGCGCAGACGAGGACGTCAACGCACAGGGATTGCGCGCCCGAAGCGGGGTTCACGGCGAGCCCGCGGGCGTCGGCGAGGTCGGCGATCTCCTGCGGCGGGGCGGGATCGAACAGGGCCGACCCGTCGACGTCGATCGCGCCCGCCTCAAGCCAGCCCCTGAGCATCGCGCCGCCCATGGCGCCCGCGCCGATCAGCGCGACGGAAGGTCTGAAATCGGTCATGGCCACTTGTGTAGCGCATCCGCGGCAAAACGGAAGGCGCGAAGCCGCCCCGCATCTTTCGCCTAACCCGTCCTTCGACTTATCCGCCCGCGCCTTACGGGCCGTCAAGGCGGGCGCGCGCATCCTCCCGATAGAAGCGGTCGGTTTTTTTCGCGAACGCGGCGCGCCAGTTTTCCGACAGCGCGTCGAGGGCGGCGAGCCGTTCGGCCATCGCCGGATCGAGGCGGCGGGCGAAGCGCGCCTGCGTCACGGCGTGTACGGAGAGATCGGGATGCAGACGGTCGAGGAGCCGCATCTCGTCGCCGGCGGCGGCCGAGCCGCCCTTCAGGACGCGGTAGTACCACCCCGTGCGGCCCGTCAGCTGGAACTGCGCGGCCATGTCCTTGAGGCCGACATGGGCGCTCAGCTTCCAGCAGGGCTGGCGCCCCTGGCAGACCTGGACCCTCGCCGATCCCAGCGAAAGAACGTCGCCGATGCACAACGCGTGTTCGGTAATCCCTGTCGTGGAGACGTTCTCGCCGAAACAGCCCGGCCTGAAGAAATCCGCGCGGCCGGGATACATGGTCCGCCAGAACGCCATGTGCTCGGCCGCGTAGTGATGGACGGCTTTCTCGGGGCCGCCGTGAACGGCGAGATCCGCCTGGAGGTCGCCGACAAGACCGCTCGCGTCGATCTCGACAGGCCCGTCGAGCGGGCGCTTGCGGATCGCCGAGGGCGGCTTGCCCGGCCACAGCGCCTCCGGCTTTCCGGCGTAAAGGCCGATCACCGGCCCGGATAAAGAAAAAGCCTTGTTCATGCCCGCATCATGCCCACTCGCCGCTGAAAAACGCCTTCGGAACCGTCGCCGGATCATGGATATGCCGCCATGAGGACAGGATCGGCGCGACCGCCAAGACCACACTGACCGAACCGGCGGTGCGGCTCAACATCGCGCTCAAGGCTTAGCGTCGGACCCGCCGGCGGCGGTTTGCCCGCTCAAGAGCGACCCTGCGTCAGCATTGACGTCGCAGATCAGCGCGGGCCGCGGGTCAGGCGCTCCCCGCCGTCTCGAACAGCGAGGCTTTGAGCGCGTCCTGCGGGCTCTTGCCGCCCCAGATCAGGAAGTTGAAGGCCGGGTAGAAGCGGTCCACCGCCTCGTTCGCCGCCTTGATCAGCAACTGCGCCTGGCCTTCGTCGACCGCGCCCGAGGCCGGCAGGATCGAGGCGTTGCGGTAGACGATCGCGTTATCGTCCGTCCACAAATCGAAGTGCCCGACCCAGAGCCGTTCGTTGACCATGGTGACGAGCGCGCTCGCCGCTTCGAGCCGCCCGACCGGCGCTTTCAGGTCGAGGGGCGCGCCCATTTGCAGGGTGCAAAGCTCCGGGCGCCACGTAAACCACAGGCCGATGTCGCGCCATACGCCCGGCAGCATGACATGCAACTCCGCCTCGCCGACTTTTTCGGTTTCGACGTCGAGACCCGCCGCGGCGGCCTCGATGATTTCCAGAGGATCGACGCTACGGTTCGGCGACTGAATAAGCTCGATGGACATCGGCGTTCCCTTGTTCCCGGGGTTTCGGTCCCGGTATTGCGGCCTGCGGCCCCGGTCTTTGTTCGGGGTCTCCGGTCGGGATATTCCCGGTTAGCGGGACGCTTTCCCGACCGTCTCAACCGTCATGACGCGGCGATTCGGAACGCTGACAAATGATTCGATTTCAATTGTTTTCCTCAAGACGCTGTTCCAGCGCCGCGATTCGCGCGGCGAGCGCCTCGTTCTCCTCGCGCGCGGCGCGGGCCATGTCGCGCACCGCCTCGAACTCCTCGCGGGAGACGAACTCCATATCGGCGACCAGACGCTGCAACTGGCTGCGGAAGACGGTCTCGGCCTCGCGGCGCACGCCGTCGGCGGCGCCCGCCGCCTCGCCCATCAGTTTCGCCAATTCGTCAAAAAATGCGCTTTGGGTTTGCATAAGCCTTAATCCTTTCCGGCTTTGTTATAAACGCTCGCGGGCGGGGCGACAGGGGGGCCAAAGCGCGCTATTGAGACGCGGCGCAGCTGCTGCGCCGGAAACAGACGCGACGCCCGATCAGGGCCGGTATCGGCGGGGTCCGGCGTCGCACCACGGTCAACACGAACGAAACGGCGTCATACTCCGGCCATGATCCCTTATCCCGATATCGACCCCGTCGCCTTGCAGTTGGGTCCGGTCCCGATCCGCTGGTACTCGCTCGCCTATATCGCCGGCATCGCCGGCGGCTGGTGGTATCTCACCCGCCTGCTGAAGAACGGCGCGATCTGGAACGCGGCGCCCCGAAGCGGCGCGCCCCAAGCCGGCGCGCCAATGACGCGCGCGCTGCTTGACGACGTGGTGTTCTGGGTGGCGATCGGCGTCATGGGCGGCGGGCGGCTCGGCTATGTCCTGTTCTACGAGCCGGCGCTCCTGATCCGCCCGTGGGAGCCGATCCTGGGGTTTTTGCCCTTCCCGCCGGCGCTGATGCTGTGGAAGGGCGGCATGTCGTTCCACGGCGGGCTGATCGGCGTCGCCGTGGCGGGCTATCTCTTCTGCCGCAAGCACAAGCTCAACGCGCTCTCGGTCGGCGACCTCTTCGCCGCCGCCGCGCCGATCGGCCTGTTCTTCGGGCGCATCGCCAATTTCATCAACGCGGAGCTTTACGGACGGCCATGGGACGGGCCCTGGTCGATGGTCTTCCCGACGGACCCGGCGCAGGTTGCGCGTCATCCGAGCCAGCTTTACGAGGCCGCGCTGGAAGGGCTCGCCCTGTTCGTCGTCATGCGCATCGCGACCCATCGCCTGGGCCTGTTGAAAACCCCCGGCGCGGGGATCGGCCTGTTCCTCGCCGGCTACGGCGCAGCGCGCACCTTCGTCGAGTTCTTCCGCGAGCCGGACGCGCACATGCCGCTGTTCCCGTTCGGCTTCACCATGGGCATGTTCCTCTCCGTACCGATGATCGCCCTCGGCGCCTGGCTGATCCTTTACGCCCGCGCCAGGGCGCGCAACAAGGCCCCGGCGAAAGACGCGGCGAAGGGCGCCGCGCCCGCCTCGCCGGCCCCCGCCGCCGCCCGGGACGGCAAGACAAACACGACCGCCTAACCGAAGCATGACCGAGGCATGACCGACACGCCCCCGGAGGACGCCGCAGAACGCACGCCGCTGGAAGAGCGCCTTGTCAGCCTGATCAAGCTGAAAGGCCCGATCAGCGTCGCCGACTACATGGCCGACGCCATCGGCCATCCTCATGAGGGCTATTACATGGCGCAGAAAGCCATCGGCGCCGAGGGGGATTTCATCACCGCGCCGGAAGTCAGCCAGGTGTTCGGCGAGCTGATCGGGTTGTGGCTGCTGGAGGCGTGGCGCGGCATGGGCGCGCCGGCGAGCTTCAACCTGATCGAGCTCGGCCCCGGCCGCGGCGTCCTGATGGAGGACATCCTGCGCGCCGCGCGGCTGCGGCCCGATTTCGTGCGCGGCGCCTGCCTGTGGCTCCTGGAGACCTCGGGCCGGCTGCGCCACGAGCAGCAAAAGCGCCTGCGCGCCAGCGGGGTGAAACCGCTGTGGGCGGACGACCTGGCGGATATCCCGCCGGCGCCGTCGCTGATCGTCGCCAACGAGTTTTTCGACTGTCTGCCGATCCGCCAGTATCAGTACACGGAGCGGGGCTGGCGCGAGCGGCTGGTCGGGATCGGCGCCGACGCGGGCGGGACCGAGCGGCTGGCCTTCACCCTGGCGGACGCGCCGCCGGCGCCGGGGATCGACTTCCCCGACCGCGCCGCGCCGGGGGACATTTTCGAAGCCTCGCCGGACGCGCGGGACTGCGCCGCCGAGATCGCCGACATGGTGTCGGCCCAGGGCGGCTGCGCGCTTATCATCGATTACGGCCATGTGACGTCGGGCCTCGGCGACACGCTGCAGGCGGTGCGCCGCCACCAGTACTGGCCGCCGCTGGCCGCCCCCGGCCGCGCCGACGTCACCGCCCATGTGGATTTCGAGGCGCTGGCGCGGCGCGCCATCGATCACGGCGCGGCGGTCTACGGACCGGTGACGCAGGGGCGGTTCCTGGAAAGCCTCGGCCTCTCCCTGCGGGTGGAAACGCTGTGTAAGGACAAATCCCCGGAGGAAGCCGCCGCCGTGCGCGCCGGCGCCAGCCGCATCGCCGCGCCCAACGAGATGGGCGAGATCTTCAAGGCGCTGTGCCTGTCCGGACCGAACCAGCCCGCGCCGGCGGGCTTCGAGGGCAAGTGAGCGCGCCGCCGCATCTGACCGCGCGCGCGCTCGACGCGCCGGGGCTCGCGCACGGCTTTTTCGGCCGCGCGGGCGGGGTGTCGGCGGGGATCTACGCCTCGCTCAACGCCGGTCCCGGCTCCGACGACGACCGGCGGGCGGTTGCGGAAAACCGCCGGCGCTGCGCCGCTGCGCTGGGGGTCGGCGCGGACCGTCTCGTCACCGCACACCAGATCCACTCCGCCGAGGCGGTCTTCATCGACGCGCCATGGCCGGACGCGCCCGCGCGGGCCGACGCCATGGTCACCAGAACGCCGGGCCTCGCCCTCGGCGCCCTGGCCGCGGACTGCATGCCCTGGCTCCTCGCCGATCCGCAAGCCGGCGTCGTCGCCGCCGCCCATGCGGGCTGGCGCGGCGCGCTGGCGGGGGTTCTGGAAAACACCGTCGCCCTGATGGTCGAGCACGGCGCGGCGCCGGACCGCATTCGCGCCGCCCTCGGCCCCTGCCTGCGCCAACCGAATTTCGAGGTCGGGCTCGACCTCGTCGACGCCTTCGCCGCGCGCCGGCCGGGCGCGGAGCGGTTCTTCGCGCCGGGCGTCGCCGCGGACAAGCGCCAACTCGACCTCGCCGGCTTCGGCGCCTGGAGGCTCATGGAATGCGGCGTCGCGACTATCGACGACACGCGCGCATGCACCCTTGGCGCGCCGTCGCGCTATTTCAGCTATCGCGCCGCGCGCCGGGCGGCGCCGGCGGACGTGGCGGTCGATTACGGCCGCAACCTGTCGGCCATCGCACTGCAATAAATTTTCGCAAATTTCGGGTTGCGCCCCTGTCAATAAACCGTCATGTAGCGCCTATCGAGAGGACAGCGCAGCCAGGCAACAGCGAGGGGCGGGGCCATGAAACTGATCGCCGGAAACTCAAACCGACGGTTAAGCGAAGCCATCTCCGCCAAGCTCGCCACCGGCCTCGCCGAAGCCGACATCCGCACCTTCAAGGACGGCGAGGTCTTCGTTGAAATCCAGGAAAACGTGCGCGGCGAAGACGTCTTCGTGATCCAGTCGACGTCCAACCCGGCGAACGACAACCTGCTCGAACTGCTGATCACCATCGACGCGCTGACCCGCGCCTCGGCGAGCCGCGTGACCGCGGTCATTCCCTATTTCGGCTACGCCCGGCAGGACCGCAAGGCCGGCCCGCGCACGCCGATTTCCGCCAAGCTCGTCGCCAACCTGATCACCACCGCGGGCGCCGACCGGGTGCTCACCGTCGATCTCCACGCCGGCCAGATCCAGGGCTTTTTCGACATCCCCACGGACAATCTCTACGCGGTGAAGGAGTTCGAAAGACGCATCCGCGCCGACCATCAGGGCGCGCTGGACGGCCTCACCGTGGTCTCGCCGGATGTCGGCGGCGTGGTGCGCGCGCGCGCCCTGTCCAAGCGCCTCGACGACCGCCCGCTGGCGATCGTCGACAAGCGGCGCGAGGGGCCGGGCAAGTCCGAGGTGATGAACATCATCGGCGACGTGAAGGACCGGCACTGCCTGATCTTCGACGACATCGTCGATTCCGGCGGCACGCTGTGCAACGCCGCTGAGGCGCTCATGGACAAGGGCGCGAAAAGCGTCGTCGCCTGCGTGACGCACGGGGTCCTGTCCGACCACGCCGAGCGGCGGGTGATGGCGTCCGACGCGCTGAAGCGCCTGATCATCAGCGACTCCATCGAGACAACGCCGGAGGTCGCCGCCTGCCCCAAGATCGAGGAGGTCTCGATCGCCTCCCTCCTGGCCGAAGCGATCCGGCGCATCGCCAACGAGGAATCGGTGTCGAGCCTGTTTGATTAAGGCGCGTTGACCGCAAGAGCGGTCCGCGGTTGATGGTTTCCGCCCGTCGCCAGCGGCCGCAACGCGGCGAGCCTCGAAGGATAACGGCGGAAACAACCGCCCCTGATCCGCATACGGCGCCAAGCGCCCCGGAGCGGGGGTCAGCGCGCGCCCCGCCCTTCCTCGATCACCTGACACAGGTCGATATACGCTTCCGTAATGTGATCATGCAGGATGCCGACCGCCTCCCGGCCGTTCTGGTCGAGCATGTCGCCCTGGACCAGATAATCGCGAAGGATGTTCGTTTCCGCCGCCATCCTGTCGGCCATCTGCCTGGCGCTGTCTAAACCCGACCGCAGGCTTCTCACATGCGCGCGCAGCCACATCAGGCTGGTGAACGCATCGTCGTGAAGGTCGTCGAGAGTCTTGTCCTGTTCATCGGTGTGTGACATGGATAACCTTTCTCAGTTTAATCACTAATGATATTATAATATCACTAGTGATCTCTCTTAACAACACCTATTGCTCAAAAATTATAGGAAAATATCAAAATGATCACATCAGAGCAGTTGAGGGCTGCACGCGGACTGTTGCGGGTGAAACAGGAAGAGATCGCGGAAGAAACAGGGGTCAGCATTCCGACCTTGCGTCGCTGGGAAGGCGCGAGCGGCCCCATCAACGGCACGGCGGCCAATGTGGACGCCGTTCAGAAATATCTCGAACGCGGCGGCGTCGAGTTCATCGACCCGAATGGCGGCGGCGTCGGCGTGCGGCTGAAACATCCGTGACGCGGCGAATCAACGAACGGCGCGCTGGCATGGGGACCGAGCGATGACGCAGGAGGACGACAGCGGGTTCGAGACCGCCCTCGCCATGATCGCCGAGGCGTCGGCGGCCTTTCGCGATCCGTGGCGCATTATCGGCAGCGCAGCCGCCATCCTCGCCGGGGCGGACGCGGGGGCCGTCCGGGACATCGACCTGTTGCTCAGCATGCGCGATATCGCGGCGCTGAAAGCGCGCTGGCGCGCCCTGCCCGCCAGCGGCCCGGCGCCGAGCGCGACGTTCCGCTCCGCCGCGTTTCACCGCTTCGAGACGCCCTTTCCCGTCGAGGCGATGGCCGGTTTCGAGATCCGGACCGCGCAGGGCGACTGGGTGACGGTCGAGCCGAAAACCCGCATTCGGCGCGGGCGCCTTTTCATCCCGTCGGTCGCCGAGCAGATCGAGATCCTGCGCCTGATGGGCCGGGAGAAGGACGCCCCGCGCATCGCCGCCCTCGCCCGGCTGTTATAGACCGTCCGTATGCGCGGCTTACCCCGTCAGGGCGGCGATGTCAGGGCAGCGATGGCGGCCGCGTCAAGCCCCGCCTCCTTCAGGATTTCCGCCGTGTGCTGTCCGGGCGCGGGAACCGGCGCGGGGTCCGCCGGCGCGGCGCCGTCGAACCGGGGCGCGGCCGCCGCCTGCAACACGCCGCCGACCTCGCGCAAGACGCCCCTCGCGCGCATGTGCGGATCGTCCAGCGCCTCGGCGGGGCTCAGGACCGGCGCGAAGCAGACATCCGTACCGTGAAGAAGATCGACCCAGTGGGCGCGCGGCTTTTCCCCGAAGAGCGCGCGCAGGCGCTGTTTCAGCGCCGGCCACCGCTCCCGGTCGTACTGGCCCGCGAAGGCGGCGTCGCCCTCCAGCCCGAGGCGGCGCACCAGCTCGGCGTAGAATTTCGGCTCCAGCGGGCCGATGCTGATCCATCCGCCGTCGGCGCATTCGTAGACGTCGTAAAAATGCGCGCCGTCGAGCATGCTGCCCCCGCGCGCTTCCGGCAGGCCGCCCGCCGCCCGCAGAGAATAAAGCAGGTTCATCATATGCGCCGCGCCGTCGACGATGGCCGCGTCGATCACCGTTCCCTCCCCCGTCTCGCGCGCGCGCATGACCCCGGCGAGGATGCCGACGGCAAGGTAAAGCGCGCCGCCGCCCACATCGCCGACCAGGGTCGGCGGGGGAACCGGCGGGCGCGCGCCGGCCTGCGCGTCATGGCCGCCCGCATACCACAGGGCGCCGGCGAGCGCGGCGTAGTTGATGTCGTGCCCGGCGGCGCGCGACAGCGGGCCGGTCTGGCCCCAGCCGGTAAGCCGTCCGTAGACGAGCTTTTTGTTGCGCGCGCGCGCCTCTTCCGGCCCGAGGCCGAGGCGCTCCATCACGCCGGGGCGCATCCCCTCGATCAGGGCGTCGGCGCCGGCGACGATGGCGAGCGCGGCGTCGCGGTGCGCCCCGGTCTTCAGGTCAAGGACGATCGAGCGCTTGCCGCGTTTGTAGATCCCGGCGGCGCCCGCGTCGACGCCGCCGGCGCGCTCGATCAGGACGACGTCGGCGCCGAGATCGGCCAGCAGCATGCCGCAGAACGGGCCGGGGCCGAGCCCTTCGAATTCGACGACGCGCAGGCCGGACAACATTGCCATGACGATGATTTCTCCTGATCGGGCGGACGCTTGAGGCGCGCGCCATCATGGCGCCCGCCGCGGCGCAGGCAAGCCCCCAACGCAGCAGGTCCGGCGCGGGTTGAAAGCGAATGCGGAAAGACGCCTCTAAAAGGATGCGGGCAAAAGACCGCAGGCTGAGGAGACGCGAAGACGCGACGTGACGGAAGCGCAGCTTATTCCGCGGCGTGGTGGCGCATCGCGCCGGCGCTGTCGCGCACGGCGCCGGCGAAGACGAAGCCCTCCACCCCCGGCACGTAGAGCATGTTCGTCAGCCGCCCGCTCAGCACCGCGTAATCCGCGGCGTCCGGCGCGCGCATGCAGATATGCGGCAGCGCCATCACCTCCCCCAGCTGGGACAGGGACCGCTCGCCCACGGCGCGAAAAACAGCCATGTCGTCCGGATGCACGATGTCCTTGGTGGTGCGCCCGACAAGCGCGTCCGCCTTGACGCCCAATGCTCTTTCCACGGAAGGACTGGCGTAGGTGACGCGGCCCTCGGGCGAGAAAATCACCGTCACTTCCAGCGACGCCTCGACCAGGGCGCGGAAACGCTGTTCGGCCTCGTGGGCGTCGTCCGCCTGTTTCTGCAGGGCGGAGAAAAGCTTGTCATTTTTCGTATGCAACAGGATCGACCGGTCGATCATGCGCTGGGTGGCGAAGCCGAGATAGGCCGTCGCCATGCAGAACAGCATGACGACGCCCGCGACGGCGGCGCCGTCCGGCCCGCCCATCGCCGCATAGACGACCGCCAGCGGCGCCAGCGCGGGAATGTTGAAAGCGAGCACCGCCCGCCAGGACGCGCCCGACGAGACGATCGCCCCCGCCGCCGTGCCGGCGATCACGAAGGGGAGGAAGGCGTTGCCGATCATTCCGTGCACGGCAAAAATCGGCGCGAGCGCGCCCCACATGGCGCCGTTCAGGCCCATCAGCGCCACATGCGCCCTGGCGAACTGCGACAGGTTGCGCGCCGAGGCGCCGATCATGCGGTGGCGCAGCCACAGCCCCATGCGCACGAAGGCGAGCGCGAGCACGGCGCCGGCCCAGATCAGGAGGGCGCCGCGGTCGATGTCGGACCAGGCCACCGCGAGGGTGATCAGCGCGTTCACGGCGCTTACGGCGATGGCCACCGGCGCGCCGCGGAAGAGGAGCGCGGCGCGCTCGACCTTGATCTTGACGCTTTCGACCTGGGTCAGCCCTTTCAGCCGGGCTTTGCGGCTCGGCACGTTGGAAACAGCCGTCTGCAACTGCGCTATCATCTGCTCTCCGTCAGAATGCCATCGCAGCGCGCACCATATCGCAAAGAAAACTCCTTCGAAATAGAAACATTCTGCTCATCACCATAGAAAAAATACGCCGCCGCGGTCTTTCGGATTGCTTTTCAAGGTCTTGTCCCCGTCTCTTCATTCTGCTGAAAATACAGCGCGCGGCGCCGCAAAACGGGCGTTCCGATTTTGCTGCGACGCGGCGAGGCGGCGTAAAATCCGGGTGAAAAATATTGCGCCGCACCATGACCATCGGCCATAAGCTTGGTATAGCCACGACAGATCGTTCACCCTAACCCGCCGGACGCGGCAAGCGCCGGCCACCGGAAAGTCCTGACCATGACCGTTATCGAACAGTCCGCCGCCCTCGCCCGCGTCCAGCCGTCGCCGACCATCGCCGTGACGCAAAAGGCCCGCGAGTTGAAAGCCGCCGGGCGGGACGTGATCTCCCTCGGCGCCGGAGAGCCGGATTTCGATACGCCGGACTACATCAAGGAAGCGGCGATCGAGGCCATCCGCGCCGGGAAGACCAAATACACCGCCGTCGACGGCGTCCCCGAGCTGAAAGAGGCGATCGCCGCGAAATTCAGGCGCGACAACGACCTTTCCTACGACGTCTCGCAGATCAATGTCGGTCCGGGCGGCAAGGCGGTGATCTACAACGCCCTTGTCGCCACCCTCAATCCGGGCGACGAGGTAATCATCCCGGCGCCCTACTGGGTGTCCTATCCGGACATGACGCGGCTCGCCGGCGGCGAGCCGGTGATCGTTCCCGCCAGCGCGGAGACGGCCTTCAAGCTGACGCCGGAGGCGCTGGAGCGCGCGATCACCCCGCGCACCCGGTGGTTCATGTTCAACTCGCCCTCCAACCCGACGGGCGCGGCCTATACCCATGACGAGTTGAAGGCGCTGACCGACGTGCTTCTGCGCCATCCGCACGTCCTGGTGATGTCCGACGACATGTACGAACACATCGTCTATGACGGCTTTCGCTTCGCCACCCCCGCCGCCGTGGAGCCGGCGCTTTACGACCGTACACTGACGGTAAACGGCGCCTCGAAGGCTTACGCCATGACCGGCTGGCGCATCGGCTACGCCGGCGGACCGGCGTCGCTCATCAAGGCCATGGCCAAGGTGATGTCGCAATCGACCTCCAACCCGTGCTCCATCAGCCAGTGGGCGGTCGCGGCCGGCCTCAACGGCGATCACAGCTTCCTCGCCGAGCGCAACGCCGCCTTCAAGGAGCGGCGCGACATGGTCGTCTCCATGCTGAACGACGCCGAGGGCCTTTCCTGCGCGACGCCGGAAGGGGCGTTCTACGTCTATCCCTCCTGCGCCGGCGTGATCGGGAAAAAGGCCCCCTCCGGCAAGGTGATCGAAACAGATGGGGATTTCGCCGCAGAGCTTCTGGAGGCGGAAGGCGCGGCGGTGGTGTTCGGCGCGGCGTTCGGCCTCTCGCCGCATTTCCGGATTTCCTACGCCGCCTCGACGGCGCAACTGAAAGACGCCTGCGAGCGCATCCAGCGGTTCTGTGCGGCGCTCGGCTGATCTATCGATTAAACCGAACCAGGAGGTAGATTTAATTCATTTGATCAATGGCCAGATGGCGCCTATGTAGAGGGCTGGAGCGATCCGGACAACCGCTCTATCACGAGGGGGCGCGAGCGCGCGCATCGCGCGCCGCCACGCCGCCTGAAGGGAACCTGAAGGGAAAACGCATATGTCAAACGTCAATACCGGTCTCGATGAGAACGCCCGCAAAGCGGTCGCGGCGTCTCTCAATCAAACACTCGCCGACACCTACGCGCTGTACATGAAGACCCACGCCTATCACTGGAACGTAGAAGGTCCGCAGTTCCACACCCTGCACGTCATGTTCGAGGAGCAGTACCGCGAAATGTGGGCCGCCCTCGACGAAATCGCCGAACGGGTGCGCGCGCTCGGCGTCTACGCGCTGACGAGCGGCAAGGAAATGGCGAAGCTTTCCGCGATCGACGACGCCGACGGCGAACCGCCGGCGGCGGCGGACATGATCAAGCGCGCGCTCGCCGGCCACGAGGAGTTGATCAAGCGCGCGCGCGAAGCCCTCTCGGTCGCCGAGGACGCGGGCGACGCCGCCAGCGCCGACCTCCTGACGGTCCGTATCCAGACGCATGAAAAAACCGCCTGGATGCTGCGCTCGATGGCGGCCTGAAGAACGCGCCGACAACGAAGCCGACGGAGAAATGAAGAAAAGCCGGGCGCGGGGCGCCCGGCTTTTTCCTGTCCGGTTGCGAATTGTTCTTGCGGAAACGAATGCGTCGCCTCCCGCCCCTGGCGAGCGAACGGTTCAAGCGCTTAGAGCCAATCGCGTAGAGCGCGATTCACCCTTGGCGCAGGATTCTAAAGTGGCGCGCGCCCGCGATCCGCAAAACCGGCGATCGGCTTTTGCTGCAACACTCTCTAATCGCGCCGCCGCAGCAACCGGTCGAGAACGCCCGTGAGTCCGCCTTTGACGCGATTGTCGATCCCTTTCAGAAAGCCGAACAGGATGAGCGCGACGCAAATCGCCCAGAATACTCCGTTGGCGGCGAAAAGCGCGTAGTGATAACTCGCCGGCCAGGCTTGCGGAAAGACGAAGCGCATCGTCAGATGCCAGACATAAACGGCAGCGTAGAGCCAATAAAGCCAGTACATGATGGAATAGATCAGGCGGCCGTTGAAAATGGGATGGTTTTTCAGATACCAGAACGCCCCGAGAAAGAGGAACGTCATCGGCGCGATGTAATTCACCGCGCGGGCGCCGAACTGGGCCACGAGATAATTGGACAGGAGCCAGTCGAGGATCACGATGAGACCGGCGACGGCGTAATTCTTGGACCGCGACCAAAGGGCGAGCAAAAGCGCCGCTCCCCCTAAGGCCGCGTATCCGACTGGTACGATTAAAGACCCAGTATCGATTTCACCACCATTGCGGCGGACACGTCTTTATGCGTGCCGCCCCCTGCCTCAAGCAGGCGCAGGCCGCCGCCGACGGCGAGCTGTTCGACAGCAGCATGTCCGTCTGAAATTGCATTCGCCACACTGACAAGCAGCTTATCGCCCTGCATTACGTTCCCGGCGTAAGCTACAACACCGTTCGCAGCGTGCGCAATAGGCTCCACGGAGCCAAGCTTGTAAGAGGCGACGAACGAGGCGCCGACAACGGACGCCAGTCCGCCCGCGACGGAAAGGCGACTGACCCGACCGCCATTCGCCAGCTTCTTGGCCTGTTCCGGAAGAACACGCTCGAACTTCAAAAGCGCAATCTGTTCTTTTCTGATGTCTTTGGACTTCATAGGTTTTACTCCGGCTACTATCGGGAATGATTTCCCGCGCCGAGTAGAAAACCCGCGCGAATCTAAGATTCACTTTATAAATACAGTTAAAAAAATAATAATTAATTCAAAAACGCCAGAAAAATCAAAGAGGGCTTTTAAAATTTTATTGTTTCGAAATCAAAATGGGGTTTGTTACGTATAGTCTTTTTCGACTTCGCCGCCAATCCGGGGACAGAACAACGCCCCATACGCGTCTCAAGTAAAACTCGATTCAGCGAAGATTCGACTATGATTTTATTTTGAACGCAATTGTGAAGTCTATTTCATGGCGGCGGCGCGGCGGGCGTTCGCCGTGATGGCGTCCCACTCGCCGCCGGCGATCATGGCCTTGCTCGCGATCCAAGATCCGCCGACGCAGGCGACGTTGGAGAGCGCCAGATAGTCCGGCGCGCGCTCGGCGCTGATCCCGCCGGTGGGACAGAACGCGATATCGGGCAGCGGTCCGGCGAGTGATTTGAGATAGGCGATCCCGCCGGCGGGTTCGGCCGGGAAAAACTTCATGGCGCGGTGGCCGGCCGCCGCCGCGGTCATCGCTTCGCTCGCCGTGGCCACGCCGGGCAGGGCCGGCGCGCCGCTGTCGGCGAGCGCCGACAGGAGACGCGCATCCGCGCCGGGACTGACAAGAAACGCCGCGCCCGCCGCCAGCGAACGCTCGACATCCCCTGGCGTGCGGATCGTCCCCATACCGACAATCAAATCCGGCGCCGCCTCGCGCATGGCCGCGAGCGCCTCCAGCGCGCAGTCCGTGCGCAGGGTCAGCTCCGCCACCCGCAGGCCCCCGGCCGCGAGCGCTCCGGCCAGGGGCGCGGCCGCATCGAGCGCCGCCACTTCCAGTACCGGGATCACGCTGGCCGCGCGTAGGACTTCCTCAATGGTCGTCACGGTCATGGTCTCGCCGTTCCTTTCACGCCGGTTGCCGTCAGCCTATACCCGCCGGGCCGTTCCTTTAGCGTCCCGCTCCAGGCGTCCTGCGCCCTGCGCCTAAAGAGGCATGGGGGCAAAGATGCGCGGCGCGCCGGCGTTTTTTCTTTTCTGCGCCGCGGCGGGGGCCGGGTCAAGAGCGGCCGCCCGGCCCGCGCCCGGCCCGCCGGCCGTCCGGGCCGCGCCGATCCTCCCCCGGCCCGCCTGTCGGCTTGTTTGGATACGGCCGCGAAGGCGCCCGGCGGTCCGCCGTTTCGCGCGGTTTCGTCCTTACCATGACGTTTCGTATACGTCTTTACGAAAAAAGCGGCAGGTCCCCGTCCGGCGCGATCAGTTCCGGGCCGTCGTTACGCACGCTGTTGACCAGCGCGGATACCTCGTGATGGGTCCAGTCGCCGGCGCGCGAGGGCGCGGTCAGCGCGGCCAGTTGCGCGATGTCGCGCTCATCGGCGTCCAGCCACAGCGCATGGCGCGCCGGCGCAATATAGACCGGCTCGCGGTGGTGGAGGGCTTTCAGGTCCGGTCCGGCGGCGGCGGTGAGGATGGCGGCGGTGTCGATCTCGCCGCCGTCAGGATCGGTCACGGTCTCCCAGACGCCGGCGAAGGCGAACAGACCGCCCGCCGGCGCCCCGCCGGCGGCGGCGCGGCGGATGCAATGCGCCCGCCTGGCGCGGCCCGCCCCCGCAACGCCGGTCCATTCGTAAAACCCGTCCGCCGGAATGAGGCAGCGGCGGCGCCGGTAGGCGGCGCGGAAAGTCGGTTTTTCGGCGACGGTCTCGCTGCGCGCGTTGATCAGCGGCCTGCCCTCGATCTTGCGCGCCCAGGCGGGCGCGAAGCCCCAGCGCACCAGGGCGTATTCGCGCCGGCCCCGCGCGTCGTTGCGAATGACGGCGATGGGCTGCGTCGGGGCGATGTTGTAGCGCGGGGGGAAATTGTCCCGCACGTCGACGCCGAACAGCGCGGCGACGTCCGCCGGCGGCGATTTCAGATAATAGCGTCCGCACATGAAAATGACGTAAGACGGACGTCATGAAAACGAAAGAGACGATCGCCATCGGCGTCGGCGCCGTCGTGTTTCGCGGCGACGAAGTCCTCATCATCAAGCGCGGCAAGCCCCCCTTCGAGGGCGCGTGGTCGATCCCGGGGGGCGGGCTCGAACACGGCGAACGGGTCATCGACGCGGTGAAACGCGAGGTGCGCGAGGAAACCGGGCTTGAGATCGAGGTCATCGCCCTGCTCGACGTCTTCGACGCCCTGCCGCGGGAAACCGGCGACGGGTTTTTACGCCACACGGTGATCATCGACTATGTCGCCGAGTGGAAGGCGGGCGAGCCCGTCGCCGGGGACGACGCCGCGGCGGCGGAGTTCGTCAGCCTTGAGACCGCGATCGCTCGCCTCTCCTGGGATGCGACCCGCGAAGCGCTGGCGCGGGCTCAGGAGATCCGCAACGCCGGCGCGCGCGGCGCGATCGCCGGGCGACGGTCGAAACTGTAGGCGCCGCAAGACGACGACCGCAGGGGACGAAGGCCGCAGGACAAGGCTCGCGCCGGAGCGCGCGACGCGCCATAATGCGGCTGCATTTTCAGGGTTAGACGCATATCGTTATGAAACGCGGCCTCGCCATCATGATGACGCTCCTGTTCGCCGGGTTGACGGCGGGCCTTCCCGCCGGCGCCGCGCGGGCCGCAGGCTATGAGGATTACCGCCAGCGCCAGCAGGACCTCGCCGCCCTCGCCGGCGTGTTCGGCGATCTCCATCATATCCGCCGCCAGTGCGAGCCGCGCGCTGAAGCCGATGTGTGGCGCGAGCGCATGAAAACCCTGATCGACCTGGAAGCGCCCCTTCCCGACGCCCGTCAGGCAATGATCACGGCCTTTAACCGCGCCTATGGCGCCGCCCGGCGGCGCTATCCCGTCTGCAACCGGAGAGCGCGAGATTATGCCGCAGCACAATCTGAGCGCGCGGAAATCATCGTCGCCAGGCTGGTCAGACCGCTTCATGAGACGCTGGACCGGGACGAAGCGGCGCTTTTCACCGTCAGTCCCGAAACCGGCGCGCAGCCCGCGCCGATGGAGAAGCCTGCGCGGCAAAATCCTTAACGCCCGTTAAGCGCTTTTCAACACGCCCCCTTAACACTTTGATAAAACACTGGCCGATGAACAAAATCGGCTTCAAGATGTTGAGACTATTCTTCATAAGCGCGGCGACGCATTTCACGACAGCCAGGGAGCTGAACGACATCATGCGCGTCGCTCGCCAGCGCAACAGCGCTGAAGGCGTATCCTCGCTGCTGATCTACAATGACGGCAGTTTCGCGCAGCTTATGGAAGGGCCGAACCAGGTCGTTCTTGCAACCATGGCGCGCATCGAGAAGGATCAGCGCCATTCCGGCGTCGCCATCATCGTCGAGGAGGAAATCAGCACGCGCGTCCTTGAAGGCTGGGACATGCAGGTGGTGCCGGTTTCCAAGATCGCCGCCGAGGACGACTACGACTTCCTGTCCCTCGCCGCCTTTCACGCCTCGCCGCAATACGCCGCGGTGATGAAGCATCCCGCCATGCGCGGCTTCCTGGCGAGCTTCAAGGCGGTGGCGAAAACACAGACGACGCGGCCGGCGGAGCACGCCCCCGCCATTGCGTCGGAGCCTTCGATCAGCCGGACCGCCGCCCGGTTTTTGCGGCTGTACGGATCATCGCGCCGCTACGCCGAACACATGCCGATCCCGCGCATTGTCAATCGCCCCGCGAACGACCCCAAGCGTCCGGGATCGACCACCGCCGGCAGCGCCTGAAACGCCGCGCCTCCACACCGCGCCCCCGCCGCCGCGCAACGCCCTCTCCCGCGCAAAGCAACAGCGCAACGCCCCCAATGCGAAAGGCGCAGCCCGGCGGTAAAAAAACCGCGCGCGCTCGCATGCGAACCGTTTGCATCTTGGACTGAAACGCCTACATGGCGGTAATGAGCAATCCGGAACGTCTGACAGACCGCGCCGTGATCCGCATCGCCGGCGACGAGCGCAAAACGTTTCTCCAGGGGCTGATCACCCAGGATATCGACGCCCTGTCGCCGGACGCGCCGATATTCGCGGCGCTGCTGACGCCCCAGGGCAAGATCCTGTTTGATTTCCTCATTCACGAGGACGGGGACGCGCTCCTTGTCGACGGCTGCGCGCAGGCGGCGCCGGCCCTGTCGAAACGCCTCGCCCTTTACAAGCTGCGCGCCGACGTGACGATCGAGCCGGCCGCTGACCTTGGCGTGTTCGCCCATGACGCGCCGTTCGCGGTCGACGGCGCCGAGGCGGCGCCCGACCCGCGCCATCCCGGCCTCGGCTGGCGGCTTGTCGCGCCCGCGAAGGGCGATGCGGGCGCGGACGGCGGCGCCTACGAGGCCCGCCGGCTGGCGGTGGGCGCGCC
This sequence comes from Parvularcula sp. BBD 1991-13, assembly GCA_001657385.1. Taxonomy (GTDB): domain Bacteria; phylum Pseudomonadota; class Alphaproteobacteria; order Caulobacterales; family Parvularculaceae; genus Hyphococcus. The sequence continues at coordinate 79,274 of LYSZ01000006.1, forward strand.
GGAATTCGGCAAGGATTTCGACGGCGGCGAGATGTTTCCGATGGACGTCAATTACGACGCCCTCGCCGGCGTCAGCTACCGCAAGGGATGCTTTGTCGGTCAGGAGGTGGCGAGCCGGATGAAGCGCAAGGGAGAAGTGCGAAAACGCACGCTCCTGGCGGCGCTGGACGGCCCGGCGCCGCAGCGCGGAGCGCCGGTGACGGCGGGCGCGTCGACCCTCGGCGAGATCCTGAGCGCCGAAACAATGGAAAACCACGCGAACGGCAAAGGGACCGCGGACGCCTCGAAGAGCCGCGCCCTCGCCCTGATCCGGCTCGACCGCTGGGACAAGGCCAGGGCCGCCGGCGAAATGTCAGTAGTGAACGGCGCCGAGGCGGTTTTGTCGTTCCCCGACTACCTCGAACAGGATTAGGCTGTCCCCCGATACAACAAGAACAAGAAAAGGAGAGGACCGCATGTCCGCCACCGCCGCCGCACTCCTCGGTTACGTCGCCTGGACGATCGCCCTCGTGATGGGCGTCGGCGTCTACCGCGCCGTCCTGGTGACGACCGCCGGGCGCGCCGCCAACTCGTTTTCCGCATCGGGCGACGACCTTGAAGGCTTCGGCCGGCGCCTGACGCGCGCCCACGCCAATTGCTACGAGAACCTGCCCGCCGTCGCCGCCGTCCTCCTCTACGCCATCGCCTCCGGCCAGACCGGCGTCACGGACGCGCTCGCCTATCCGCTTCTCGCCGCGCGGCTGGCGCAATCGACCGTACACGCCATGTCGACCAGCCGGCCGTTCGTGATGATCCGCTTCGGCTTTTACTTCGTCCAGATCGTCATCCTGCTGATCTGGCTCGCGCGGCTTTCGGGGATCGCCTGATCCATGGCGGCGGCGTCACCGGGGAAGCTGCATTGCCTGTGGGCCCCGGAGGGGGACGAAGTTTATCGTCGGTACCATGACGAAGAATGGGGCGTGCCGGAATACGACGACCGCGCGTTGTTCGAAAAACTTGTTCTCGACGGCTTCCAGGCGGGGTTGTCCTGGCGGACCATCCTCTACAAACGGGAGAATTTCCGCCGCGCGTTCGACGGTTTCGAGCCGGCTAGGATCGCCCGCTACACGCCGGGGAAAGTCGAGCGGCTCCTGCAGGACAAGGGCATCATCCGCTCGCGTTCGAAGATCGAGGCGACGGTCGGCAACGCCCGGGCGTGGCTCGACGTGATGGAAACCGAGCCCGGCGGGTTTTCCGGCTTCCTGTGGAGCTTCGTCGGCGGCGCGCCTATGATTAACCGGATCACGGACTACCGCAAGGCGCCGGTGAAATCGCCGGAGAGCGAGGCGATGGCCAAGGCGCTCAAGGCGCGCGGGTTCAAATTCTGCGGCCCCGTGATCGTCTACGCCTTCATGCAGGCCGTCGGCATGGTCAATGACCACGAAATCGGCTGTCCGCGGCGGGAAGCCGTTCAAAAGTCCGCGCGCGCCTGATCGCGCGGTTGCGCCGGCCCGGCGAAAAGATCAAAGTGCAGAAAAAGACTGCTCACCAGAAAGCCCGTTTATGACCGAGACCGCCGCGCCCCTTCCCGCGCCAGACGTGCGCATCATCTCCACCGGCCTGTTCACCCCGCCGCATTCGATCACCAACGAGGAACTCGTCGAGGCGTTCAACGCTTATGTGGAACGCTTCAACGAGGAGCATGCGGGCGCCATCGCCGCCGGCGAGACCGCCCCGCTCCAGCCCTCCTCCGCGGCGTTCATCGAGAAAGCCTCCGGCATCAAGGCGCGCTACGTGCTCGACAAGGACGGCATTCTCGACGCCGGGCGCATGGCGCCGCGGCTCGCGCCCCGCGGCAATGACGAATTGTCCGTCCTCGCCGAAATCGCCGTCGCCGCGGCCCGCGACGCCATGCGCGCCGGCGACATCGGCCCGCAGGACATCGACGGCGTGATCTGCGCCGCCTCCAACATGCAGCGCGGCTATCCGGCCATGGCGGTGGAAATCCAGGACGCGCTCGGCGTCGACGGCTTCGGCTTCGACATGAACGTCGCCTGCGCCTCGGCCGCCTTCGGCATCGAAACCGGTCTCGGCCTGATCCGCGCCGGCGCGCGGCGCATTCTGATGGTCAACCCCGAGATCTGCACCGCGCATCTCAATTTCCGCGACCGCGACAGCCACTTCATCTTCGGCGACGTCGCCACCGCGGTCATCCTGGAGCGCGCCGACGAACCGAGCCACGGCGAAGCGTGGGACATTCTCGGCACACGGCTCAAAACCAGGTTTTCGAACAACATCCGCAACAATTTCGGTTTTCTCAACCACTGCGAACGGGCCGACGGCGGCGACGCGGACCGCCAGGCCGATCCGTTTACGGATAAACTGTTCAAGCAGGAAGGGCGCAAGGTTTTCAAGGACGTCGTGCCGATGGTTGGGGAACTGATTGCCGGCCACCTCGCCGATGTCGGCGTCGATGTCGGCGACGTCAAGCGGTTCTGGCTGCACCAGGCGAACCTTTCCATGAACGAGTTCATCGCGCGCAAGGTGCTGGGCCGCGACGCGACGCGCGAGGAGGCGCCGGTGGTGCTCGACGCATACGCCAACACCTCGTCGGCAGGCTCGATCATCGCCTTTCACAAACACCGCGACGACTTTGCCGTCGGCGAGGTGGGCGTAATCAGCGGATTCGGCGCCGGCTATTCCGCCGGCTCGGTGATTGTGCGCAAAGCGGCCTGAAATGGCGGCCATCCCCTAAAACGGGGAGCCGTAACAGGCGGTTTGAATTGGGGGACGGCTCCGATACCCGGATGTCTCGGGACGGAATGACGCGGTTTTTAATCGCGACTTCACAAAATCCGTGGCACTCTTTATGCGGGTTGCGTTCGCCAAACGCGCGCATCGCGTGAAGCGGCGTAGAAAGGCCAGACATGACGAACTACCTCCATAAAGGAGATCTCCCCGACGGACTCGCCATGGGTCCCGTCGTGGCCGTTGACAGCGAAACCATGGGGCTGATCCCACAGCGCGATCCGCTCTGCGTGGTGCAGCTCTCCGCCGGGGACGGCGACGCCCACATCGTGCAGCTCGACCGGACCAGCTACCGCGCGCCGCGCCTCAAGGCGCTGCTCGCCGATCCGTCGGTGGTCAAGCTGTTTCATTTCGCCCGTTTCGACATCGCCGCCTTCAAGTACTGGCTCGGCGTCGACACCTCGCCGGTCTACTGCACCAAGATCGCCTCGCGGCTGAGCCGCACCTATACCGACCGGCACGGGCTGAAGGACGTCACGCGCGAGCTTCTGGGCATCGAAATGTCGAAACAGCAGCAGTCCTCGGACTGGGGCGCGGAGACCCTCACCGAAGCCCAGCTCGAATACGCCGCCTCCGACGTCCTCCACCTCCATGCGCTGAAAGAAAAGCTCAGCGCGATGCTGGCGCGCGAGGGCCGCGCGGAACTTGCCCAGGCATGCTTCGACTTCCTGCCGGCGCGGGCGGAAATCGACCTCGCCGGCTGGCCGGACGTGGATATTTTCGCCCACTCCTGAGCCTGTCGCGGCGGAAAATCGGGCTTTTTTCGCCGCTGGCGCCGACCGGGGCGCGATTTTCAGCCGGCCAGCCGGCCGGGCGCAGCGAACTTTCGCAAGCCGTGCGCTTCCCGCGCCGCACCTGTCGGATTATATGAAAGACAGTAAAGGGACAGGGGCAGGCACAGAAGCAGGCCCAGGGGCATGCTCAAGGCATGCTCAAGGCAGGCTCAGGGCAGGCTCAGGGGAAGGGGCGGCCGCTAGGCGAAGCGTCGACGATCTGCGTGCGCCCGCCCCGGCCAGAGAGGTAAACACGCGCTATGAATGCAGCCGTCAGCGACCATGATCGCGCCGCGCCCGGACCGGCGCGCGGACAGCCGATCACGGGGCGGCGCGCCCTCGACAGCCTTCCCTCGCGGGCGCGCACGACCAGCGCCGCCGCCGCCGCCCGCTCGCGCACCATCCGGCGGCTGCGCATCGCCCTGCCCGTCGTGGCGGCGCTCCTGATCGCGGCGTTCGTGTTCAACACCCAGTCGAACGGGGTCGACGAGGCGTTCCTTGAGGATTTCGAGGACCTGACCGCCGCGACCGAAGAACTGCGCATGGCCAATCCGCGCTTCGCCGGCATCGACGACGAGGGCAAACCGTTTGAGATCCAGGCGGAATGGGCGATCCAGGCGCCGGGCGAGAAGGAGGTCATCGGCCTGGAACGGCCCCGCGCCGTTCAGGGCGAGGAAGGGGACAAGACGATCGTGACGGCGGACACCGGCGTTTACCAGTCGGAGACCAACATCCTCGAACTGGAGGACAACGTCACGCTGGAGCACGCGATCGGCAGGGACGTCTATGTCTTCCGCTCCCCGGCGGCGACCGTGTCGATCGACGACGAGGTCGTCACCTCGACCGCCGGCGTCGGCGGGGAAGGCCCCGACGGCGGCGCATTGAAAGCCGACCGCATGAAAGCCTATAACGCCGAAGGACGGGTGGTTTTCGAGGGGAATGTCAGCATGCGCTTTTATCCCGGAAAAAAGGGAGAGCCCGCCGCGGGCGCTGAAAACCCAGCGCCGGACAAGACAACGCCGGAAAAGACAACGCCTCAGGATGCATCGGCCCCGGATACGTCGTCCGGGCGCCCGGCGCTTAAAGACGTGGAGATCGACCCCTCGCAATGACCGCCCCCGCCCCCCGCGCCGCGCGCGCCGCCGCCATCCTCGCCGCCCCCTTCATCGCCGCAGCCATCATCGCTGTCCTGGCCGGCGCCCCGCTCAGCCCGGCGCGCGCCCAGCTCGCCCCGCAGGGCGACGGTCCGGTCGACATCACCGGCGATACGGCGGAGTTCCAGGACGATTTGCTCGTCTGGACGGGCAATGTCCGCGTGGTCCAGGGCGAAGCCATCCTCACCGCCGACCGCCTGGAGGCGTCGCTCAACGACGACGGGGATTTCACCACCATCACCGCCATCGGCTCGGTGCGCTATTCCAACGGCAAGGAGGCGATTACCGGGCGGCGCGGCGTTTACGACGAGACCGCCCGCACCATCACCATGACCGAGGACGTCCTCGTCACCCAGGGCAAGCAGGTGATGTCGGCCGGCCGGGTGGTCTACTGGATCGATACGGGACAGGTCCGGTTTTATCCCGAGGAGGGCCGCCGGATCCGCGGGATCTTTTACACCGACGGGGACGCCGACCAGTCCTGACCCCAGCGCGACGCGCGAACGACACGCGAACGGACAGGCGCAAAGCCTTAAAGTTCATCTAACGTTAAAGAGAGGCGCCTTTTAATGACCGACGCTATGGAACCGCAACCGCGAGCCCCCGAAGCCGACGAGGCGCCGAAGCGACTGAAGCCCACCGTTGTCGAGGGCGGCGGCGGCCTGGCGGCTGAAAATCTCGGCAAGACCTTCAAGCGCCGCCCGGTGGTGCGGGGGGTCTCCATGCGGGTCGAGCGCGGCGAGGTGGTCGGCCTGCTCGGCCCGAACGGCGCCGGCAAGACCACCTGTTTTTACATGATCACGGGGCTGATCCCGGCGGATCGCGGACGCATCTTCATCGACGGCGCGGACGTCACCAACCTGCCCATGTATCAGCGCGCGCGCCTCGGGGTCGGCTACCTGCCGCAGGAAGCCTCGATCTTCCGCGGCCTCAGCGTCGAGCAGAACCTGCGCGCCGTGGTCGAACTGGTCGAAAACAACAAGGACAAGCAGCAGGCGATCATCGACGACCTGCTGAACGAATTTCACATCACCCATCTGCGCGGCGCGCCGGCGCTGGCGCTGTCCGGCGGCGAGCGCCGCCGGGTGGAGATCGCCCGCGCGCTGGCGACGGCGCCCTCGTTCATGCTGCTGGACGAACCCTTCGCGGGCATCGACCCGCTCGCCATCGCCGAGATCCGCGAGCTGGTCACGCATCTCAAGGAGCGCGGCCTGGGCGTTCTGATTACGGATCATAATGTGCGGGAGACGCTCGACATCATCGACCGTGCATACATTATTCACGAAGGCGAAGTACTGCTTGAGGGAGCCCCCGGCGACATTGTCGGCGACAAGGACGTGCGGCGGGTTTATCTTGGCGATCGCTTCCAGATGTAGGCAGAAAGGCTAGGGGCGCGTGGCGTTAGCTCCCACACTCGAGTTCCGGCAATCACAGCAGCTTGTGATGACGCCGCAATTGCAGCAGGCGATCAAGCTGCTGCAATTGTCGAATCTGGAGCTTGCGGAATATGTCGAAGAGCAGCTCGAACAGAACCCTTTCCTTGAACGCAACGACGCCCCGCCCGACGCCCCGGTCGAGCGCCGCGGCGAGAAAACGCCGGAAGACGCGCCCGCCCGGACCGGCGACGGCGCGGAGGGCGGCGGCGAGCTGAATCTCGGCGACAGCGCCGAAGCCAGGGAGGCGCGCGACTCCCTCGACGCGGATTACGAGGACATCGACCCGGGCGCGTCGCGCAGCGACGCCGCGGCGGAGGACTACGGAACCAACGACTGGTCGAGCGTGCGCTCGGGCGGCGGGTTCGACGGCGACGAGCGCGCTTTCGACGCCACCCTGTCGAAGGAAATATCGCTCGCCGATCACCTCACCGAGCAGCTTCACATGGCGACGCGCGACGCGACGCGGCTCTTTATCGGCTCCTACCTGATCGACCTGATCGACGAGGCGGGGTATCTGCGCGAGCCCCTCGACACAATCGCCGACCGTCTTGGGGCGGATCTTTCCGAGGTGGAAAACACCCACGCCCTGATCACCGGGTTCGACCCGTGCGGCGTCGGCGCGCGCCACCTCAAGGAATGCCTGAAGCTTCAACTGATCGAAGCCGACCGCTACGACCCGGCGATGCAGGCGTTCATCGACAATATCGAGCTTCTGGCCAAGGGCGACCTCAAGGGCCTCGTCAAAGCAACGCAGGCTGACGAAGAAGACGTGCGCGACATGATCGCCGAGGTGCGCGCCTTAACGCCCAAGCCGGGTTACGCCTATGGCGGGGGAACGGTCCAGACCGTCGAACCCGACGTCTTCGTACGCCAGGCGCCGGACGGCGGGTGGAAGGTCGAACTCAACAACGACACCCTGCCCCGGGTGCTCGTCAATCAGCACTATTACGCAGAGATCGCCAACGCCAGTTCCGAGGAAGAAGACAAGGTCTATGTCTCGGAGCAATTCGCGAACGCCAACTGGCTCGCCAAGAGTCTCGACCAGCGCGCGCGCACGATCCTCAAGGTGGCGAGCGAGATCGTGCGCCAGCAGGACGGCTTTTTCGCCTACGGCGTGAAGCACCTGCGGCCCCTGAACCTGAAGGCCGTCGCCGACGCGATCGAAATGCACGAATCGACGGTCTCTCGGGTCACGTCCAACAAGTACCTGGCGAGCCCGCGGGGACTGTTCGAGCTGAAATACTTTTTCACCGCCGCCATCGGTTCGTCGACCGGCGGCGAAGCCCATTCGGCCGAAGCGGTGCGCTGCCGCATCCGCGAACTGATCGATGCGGAGACCAAGGACACGGTCCTGTCCGACGACAAGATCGTGGAGATCCTGCAAGGCGAAGGCGTCGACATCGCCCGCAGGACAGTTGCTAAATATCGGGAAACCTTGAATATTCCCTCTTCGGTCCAGCGTCGCAGAGCGCTCTTGCAAACCGCGATTTAGACCGCTACCCCCGTGCGCTAAAGCGCTTTGCCAAGCGCGCCGGTCAACGTTGAAGCGTCCTTCAGGGCGCGGCTTCCTAGCGAGGTGACGATCATGGAAATCCAAGTCAGCGGCAAGAACATGGATCTCGGCGACGCGCTCCAGACCCATGTCGCCGAAAAGCTCAGCGACGGCGTTCAGAAATATTTCGAACGCGGCGCGGAAGCGAGCGTCACGTTCAGCCGCGAGCGCCATCTGGTGGAGTGCGACCTGACCGCGCACCTCGCCTCCGGCGTCTATCTGAACGCCCATGGCGAAGGCGGCGACGCCTACGGCGCCTTCGAGGAGAGCCTGGCGAAACTGGAAAAACGCATTCGCCGCTACAAGCGGCGGCTGAAAAACCACCACGTCAACGGGAAGGAGCCGCTGCCGGCGGAGCAGGCCTCGTTCTACCTGCTGCAGCCGCTGCCGGAGGAAGACGACGCCGACGACGACGCTGCGGCGGAGGACCCGTCCCCGGTGGTGGTGGCCGAAAGCGAGACGGCCTTGCGGGAAATGACCGTCGGATCGGCGGTCATGCAGCTCGATCTGGGTGAGCAACCGGTGGTTGTCTTCAAGAACGCCGCACACGGCGGAATCAATGTTGTGTATCGCCGCCGGGACGGCCATATAGGGTGGATTGATCCCGCCGTCAGGTAACGGTATGGATCGCCGCGCCGGGACTGGCGCGTCAACGCCCGCGCGGTCCGCCTTGCGCCGCTCAGGCACGGACGTCGTTAACCACGCTTTTGGTAAAGGCGAAAAAGTAACCTTCGTGGCGTAAAGGCTGCATTGTGGACCCTGCGACCGCCCTTCGGGGCGCCGGTAGAGTTGGTGTTATGGGACTTGAAGACCTGTTGAGCCCGTCGGGCGTGATCTGTAACCTGAAGGCGCGCTGCAAGCGCGAGGCGTTGCAGACCCTTGCGGAAAAAGCCGAAACGCTTGTCGGCAAGCCGGCGGCGGACATCATGTCGACGCTTCTGGAGCGCGAGCAGCTCGGCTCGACCGGCGTCGGCGACGGCGTCGCCATCCCCCACGGCAAGATCGAAGGCCTTGGCGCGATTACCGGCCTTCTCGCAAGGCTGGAAAAACCGGTGAGTTTCGACGCCGTGGACGATCAGCCGGTGGACATCGTCTTCATGTTGCTGGCCCCGGCGAACGCGACCGCCGCCCACCTGAAGGCGCTGGCGAAGGTCTCGCGCCTGTTGCGCGACCGGCAGGCCTGCGACGCACTGCGCGGCGCGGATTCCGAGGAAGCGCTGTTCGCGATCGCAACCCGCGACCGCAAGGATTACGCGGCCTGACCCCCGGTTGAAGGCAGGCGCACAGCCCCCGGGCGACAGGGAACGACGCGCTTTATTCAGCATTCGGAAAATCCGTAGCAAAACTGATGGCCGGGCCGTCGGCCTGAGCCGCTTTGTCTTTTGTAACGCCGCCTTAAAAGCGTTTCGCCCGGATGAAGCGGCGGCGCCGCTTCAGCTTGACGGCGCGATCCGCAGGGGCCGTTTGGAGGACATGCGATTCGTCCAGACGGCGCTAAAGGCTTTGTTTCAAGGATAGTATTAAAGGGCGTTGCGGACGCGAGCGACGCACGGACCGTCAACCGCGAACCGCTTTGCTGAGGGCTCGCCTTTAATGAACGCTGACGGGGTTCATCTCGTACTGGCGCGCGGCGGCGAAGGCGAGTTCGCGGTCGCCGACCAGCGCGATGCGCTCTCCGCCGGCGGAGTGTACGGAATAAAGAACGTCCTCTTCGTGGACTTCGAAGCTGATGTCGCCGTCGTCATCGCGAAGGTCTTCCATTACGTCGCGCGCAACGACGGCTCGAATATAAACGAGTTTGCGCCCGCCCAGCTCGGCGAACTCGCGCTGGGTCAAGGACTTGCGAAGGGAATCGTCTTCAAAAAAATGGTTTTTTTGCGACGCCATTTGAGTTCCTTTATGCGCTTGCAGCTACATGGTTACTGTGCGCCAGATTGGCTATCAAAGCGTGAACGCGGATGACGGACTTGCAGCGAGGGCGGTTACTATTTTGATAAGCAGCCCTACGGCCTTATTCATGCGCCCGGCGATTAACGCCAATTCTGACTCTTCTCATTGGATATAGAGCCCGAACATAACATTTCAATGGCGGTTTTTGCACCCGCGAAATGGCCCGCCATCGGGTCGACTTCACCAACTCATTGTTACAAAAGCGCGATTTTTTCACCATCCACGCGAGTAACGCCGGATCACGATCACCGCCGCGTGATGTTACCGCGCCGCGCCCGGCGGCGGCTCCCACAATTCGATGGGCGTGCCGGCCGGGTCGTGAATGCGCGCGAAGCGGCCGACGCCTGGCGAATCCCAAGCCGGGTCCCTCCGCACCGGCACGCCGTTGGCGGTTAATTTTTTCACCAGCCCGTCGAGATCGCGCACGCGCAGGTTGACCATGAACTGCCGCCCGGCGTCGCCGAAATAGTCCGTATCCGCCTCGAACGGCGCATAGACGGTCGGCCCCGCCTCCTGCATCCACACCGCGCCGCCGCCAATATCGAGATCGAGATTGTCCTTGTACCACGCAATCACCGCATCCGGGTCCGCTGCGCGGAAAAACACGCCGCCGACGCCCAGCACGTGTCCCATCGTCCTACCCCTTCAGAAATGCGCCCGCGAAGGCCAGCAATCCAATCCCCAGAAGGATGCGATAAATCACGAAAGGCGTAAAGCTGATCATGCGCGTGAGCCGCATGAAAAACGCGATGCTGGCGTAGGCGACGGCGAAGGAAAGCGCCGCGACGATCCCCGCCCCGGCCATGTCCCCGCCGGACCCCTCCCGCGCCAGCTCCAGCCCGGCGAACAGGCCGAACGCCGCGATCGTCGGGATCGCCAGCAGCATGGAGAACCGGGCCGCTTCGGTTCGGGTCCAGCCGAGATAGCGCGCCGCCATCATGGTGCAGCCCGAACGCGAGCCGCCGGGGATCAGGGCGAGCATTTGCGCCGCGCCGATCGTCAGCGCCTCGCGCCAGCCGATCCGGCCGAGCCCTTCATGGGTCTGCGGCGCGCGGTCGGCGAGCCACAACAGCGCGCCGAGAACGATGTTGGCCCAGCCGATCACCGCCGCCGTCCGCAAGGCAGAGGTCAGGTCCAGGAGCACCATGACGCTTGCGGCGGCGAGGATCGGAATCGTGGCGCCGGCGACATACAGGAAAAGCCTGCGGTCGGGGCCTGCGCGAAAGCGCAGCGTATCGATCCCGCCGCGGATCAGCATCGCCGTCTCGTCGCGGAAGTAGATGAGGACGGCGATCAGCGAGCCCACATGAGCGGCGATGTCGATCAGCGGTCCCTGGTCGGCCCATCCGTCCACGAACAACGGCGCAAGGACGAGATGGGCCGAGGAGGAGACCGGCAGAAACTCCGTAATCCCTTGAATGACGGCGAGGACGATCAGTTGGACGATGGGCATGGACGGTTCATAGGCCTGTTTGCGTTGACGAGGCTATAACGCCGTCATGGCCCCCCTGTGGCCAGCGCCCCCTGTGGCCAGCGCCCCTATCCCGGCGGCCTATCGCCGAGGCCCTGGTACCGGGCATGCGCCCGCCGTTCCAGCGCTTATTGGCTGACGGCGCTGAGCAGGGTCTCGTCGTCGCCCTCAATCAGTCCCGCTTCGCGAAGCTTGGCGGCGAGCACGACTTTATCGAAGGGCTTCAGCACGTGATAGGCGGCCCCCGCGGCCCTGGCGAGGGTGAATTGCTGCGGATCGTTTTCGGTCGCCGAAAGAATGATGACCGGCCGCTCGTCCTCCGGCGCCTCGGCGATCCCGTGCAGGAAATCCAGCGCTCCCATGGACGGCAGATCCCAGTCCAGGAACACCGCATCCGGTTTTTCCGCGCGGCAATGGGCGATGGCGAGGGCGGCGTTTTCCGCCTGCGCCGCTTCGAGCCCGAGATCGGTGACGATCCGCGCGGCGATCTCCCGGATCACCTCGGAATCGTCGACAATAAGACAGGTTTTCTTGGCGCCCATCGGTAAGCCCAATCCGAATTGAATGCAGGTTCCATGATCGCAGACGGGTCTTATTCTTGCGTTAACGGGGCGGCGTTCGTTAACCGTAAAAAGCGGCCTTACGCCGGCGCCGCGCCGCCGAACGAGGCGCGAAACGTCGCGACGTCGTCCACAAGCGCCGCCGACACAGAGCCGCCCGTGGAGGCGACGATCCCGGCGGCGATATAAGCGGGGGTCAGTTTCGGCGTGAGCTCCGCCGCATCGCCGGACAGGGCGCGGACGAAAGCTTCCTGCAGGATCACTTTCTTGCCGGTGGCGGTGATGACGAATTCGTCGATCGACCCGTCGATGGTCGCGGTCCCGCCGCGCGGCACGCTGTCCGCCGCGGCATAGGCGAGGATCATCAACACCTTGACGTTCTCCTTGGCGGCCAGGCCCGCGCCGATGTTCCAGACCAGGTCCGCCTTGGTCGTCGCGTAAAGGTCGACCAGCGCCTTTTGCGCGTCCTCCAGGGCGATCTGCGCGCCGAAACCGCCCGCCGCGCCATAGGCGAGCCGCGCATAGGTGAGCAGAGCGATCGCTTTCTTGGAGCCGGAGCGAATGAGGTCGAAAGCCGCCTCGCGCATGGCGCCGTCCATTTCCGGATCGTCGAGCACGTCGAGGCCGGAGGACAGCGCCCCCAACGGATTGATCAGATCGTGGCAGAGCCGAGAGGACAGGAGCGCCGACAGGGCGATGCTGTCAGGCTCCTGATGATGCGGCGGCGTCAGATCGGCGGCTTCCGACATGGGCGAGGGCTCCCTGGATCAAAAAGATCCCTTATCGCTGATTCGCGCGCGCCGCGCCCGCCGCCGGCAAGTCGTTGCGCCGAAACGGGAAAATTACCTGATCTCCGTCCACGAACCGTCGGCCCTGCGCACGCAATGGCCGGGCGCAGCCTGGGAGATCAGCTTTTCCGCCGTCAGCGCCGCCGTCACCTCCACCGTCACGCCATTGCGTTCGGCGAGACGCGTATAAGCGTTCTTGCGCTGCTGGTTGACGTCGCGCATCTCACGGCGCACCTCGGCGTTGGGGCTTCTGCCGGCGACGACGCCGAGATAGCCGTCGGTCTGTTCGCCGATGAGGCAGCGGGCCTTGGCGTCGTCGATGATCGAGTTCGCCGCCAGGCTCGCAAGCGGCGCGAGCGCCGCCAGGAAAAGCGCCGCGCCCGCGCGGCGAAAGGTTGAAAAGCGCATAGCTGGCATGGGATCGGCCCTCTCCTAGAAAATGTCCGGGTTCTCGGCGATCAGGTCTTCGATTTCGCGGTCGAGCTTGACGCGCACTTCCTGATCGATCTTGACGTTCAGGTTCACTTCGATGGGCTTGTCGCCGCCCTGCAGCGTCACCGTGGTGCACCCCGCCAGCGCGCCGGCGCCGGCCGCGGCAAGAACAAGCGAAAAAACCGCTTTCCTGACGCGATCGGCGGCGCCGCGTTCGCACGTCGCAAGGGACGTCCGCGAGACGCTGTTGGAAATTGATAGTGGTGTCATAGTGCCTCCCGCAATGACGTCTCGCCGCCGCCCGCCGCAGCCGCCCGCCGCAGCCGCTTCTAAAACTGTCCTAGCATAAATCGGCGACATGGCGAAAACACGACGCCGGCCCGCGCCGCGGCCCCTTTTTCGCCTCATCGGCGCCGCAACCTGGCGCGCCGGGCCCCGGGGAGCCCCTAACCGCCGCCGTCGGAACGCGCCGCGCCCTCCCCGTCCTGTTGTTCGGCGAGGCCGCGCCTGATCTGCATTTCCAGATCGCGCGACAGGTTCGCCTGGTTGACCAGCTCCAGCAGCGCCGCATCGAGGGTGATGTTGTAATTGACCGGGACCCGGACGGTCTGGCTGTTGGCGCTCACTTCGCCGGAGCCCTTGAAGCGCATCTCGAACGCCAGCCGGCCGTCCAGCGGACCGTTGATTCCGATACTGAGGGAATCATATTGCAGGTCGCGCAGAATATCGAAAGCGATCTCCGCCTCGCCGCCGGCGGCCGCCGCCTGATCCGTCGCCGCGCTCTCATAGCGCACCGCGCCGGGGCCTTGCGATTCCAGGCGCCCGTCCTCGATGAACGCCCGCCCGTCCCGCACCGCAAGCGGCAGGACGCCGCTCAAAATGCCCTCGCCGTCGAGACCGTCCATGTCGAAATAGGTCAGCACCCGGTCGAGATCGATCCGGTCCACGCGCAGGTCGGCGAACGCCTCCCCGCTCGCCATGGAGGCGCTGGCGTCGTAAACCCCGAGCGTCCCGCCGAACCAGGGGAAGAACGCGCGGGCGATGCGCACGGTCTCGTCGCCCGGCATGTCGAACGCGATTTCCCCGTTTTCAAGCACGAGCGCGTCGAGATCGACGCCGTCAACCGTGATGGTCTGCTCCCCGGCGGTGGCGACCGGCGCCAGGCTGTCGAAGGCGAGGGCGCCGTTGACGCCGCGCGTGCGCGTCACCACCCGGGTCGGACCGGCGAAACTGACGTCCTCGAACGATATGACGGCCCCGGAGGAAAGCGCGTCCGGCGCCCATGCAACCTTCGCCTCGGCCGCGATCGCCCCGGCCGCGTTGTCGACGACGCCGCGCAGCACCGGGAACAGCCGTTCCGGCTGGAGGCCGCCGGGCGTGAAGGCGAGCCGCCCGCTGCGGAAGGTCGTCTCCCCCCGGCCGGTCTCAAGATGGTGGACGCCCCCGCCCTTGCCCAGCGCCGCGCCGGCCGGGGTCGCGAGGCGATAGGCGAAGCGCGCCCGGCCCTCCCGCAGGGACAGATCGCCGGCGGCGATCACGGGCGCGGCCATTTCCAGCGTCGCTTTCTGCGCAAGGCGCACCCTGTCAAGGCGAAGATCCGCCTGCGGATCGCCGGCGCCGAGACTTAGGGAAAAATCGCCTTCGGGACGTTCCGCGACCGCCATGTCGTTAAGGATCATGCGCCCGCCGCGAAGCTCGCCGGAGACCGACATTCCGTCCGCCGCGGAAAAAGCGGCGTCGAACGAGATTACGGGCGGCGCGCCGGCGAGGGCCGTCTCGCCCATGCGATAACGCAGCGTCTCCGCCTTGAACTCGCCCGCGGCCTCCAGCGCGACGCCGTCGCCCCAGCCCACGCGCGCCAGGGTTTTCTCCCGCGGGCAGAGAGCCGCGCCCGACAGGCGCATCTGCATGGCCGGCGCGCCGCCGGCGACGGTGAGGCGCGGAACGGCGAGGCACCCCCCGGCGAGGCTCGCCGCGGCTTCCTCCGCCTGCGGATCGACAAGCACCGAGGCGGCGACGTCGATCGGCGCATCCTCCAGGACATAGTCGCCGAGGGCCGCCCGGTTCACCGCCGTCGCCAGGGCGATGTCGGCCTCCACCCGGTCGGCGGCGACAACGCCGTCGAGCGCGAGGTTCGCGGGCTGAAGCGAGAGGCGATCCCCGTCGAACGCCCCGACCTCGGCGGAGGCGGCGACGCGCCAGCCCTCGCCGAGGGTTCGCGCGCTCAGCCCGCCGCTGGCGTCGACGGGGCCGCCCCGCACCGCATAGGCGAGGGAGAGGGCCTCCGCGCCGTCCCCGCGCGCGTAGAACGGCGCGCCGTCAAGGGCGGTCGCCGTCAAGGCGAGCCCGGTGTCGGCGCGCAGGGCGAGCGGGCGCGGCCCCGCGCCGACCGCCAGCGCCCCGTTGCGCAGGTCGACCGCCGCGTCGCCCGACACGGTCAGGACGCGGACCGGCGCGCCGCGCGCCGCCGCATAGGCCGGCGAGACGGCCGCCTCGGCGAGCGCGGGAACCGTTTCCACGGGAACGGCGAGCGTGTCGATCTCCAGGACGCCGCCGAACGCAAACGCATCGATGCGCCCCTGCGCCAGGGCGGACCAGGGCCGGCCCTCCCCGCGCAACGCGACGTCCGCATTGCGCACGGCGCCGTCGGGGGAGAAGGCGTCGCCCGCAAGCGCGGCGTTGATCCGGGCCGCGCCATCCCCGGCCAGGACAAGGTCAAGCTCCAGCGCCGCGTTCTCGACGCGGAACGCCTTGTACGCCATGGCCTGCGTCGTCGCGGCGAGCGTCGCCCGCCCGCCCCGGCGGACGTCGTAATCGGCGTCGATCAGCGCCCGCGCGCGCCCTTGCGGGGTCTGCGCGACAAGCTCGATGCCGCGCGCGGCGAGGGCGTCGAAAGGCAGCGGCCCGAAAGCGGACCGGCCCGGGGCGCGCTCGGCGCCGGACCGGGGCCCGCCCGGTTTCATCTCAAGCCCCGCCAGGGAGATCGCCCCCTCCGCGTCGACCGAGACGCGCACGCTGGCCGGCCCCAGCCGCACCGCATCGACGGTCCGGCGCGTCCAGAGACGGGACAGGCGGTAGTCCGCCTCCAGCGTTTCAACCAGAAAACCGTCCCGTCCGTCGCCGCCGGCGGCGACGTCTTCGATCCGCAACCGCGACAGGGAAAGCGCCGTCACCCTGGCCCGCGGCGCCTCCAGCCCGACCGAGGCCATGGCGGCGCGCAGGGCCCAGCCCGCAATCGGCAGGCGCAGCGCATAAACGCCCAGGGCCAGGACCGCGAGAACCAGCATGAACCCCAACAGGATGCGCGAGGGCCGCACTTACTCCCCCCTTACCTCATCGTCTCAAACATCATCGGCGGTTTTCGCTATTAGTTAAAGATGTTTTCATCTAATGACCCCTCGCGGCCGTTTCCCGGCTTGCGTCAGGGGCTGGATCGGCCGATGGGTTCGGGGTATCAGAACGGACCGATCGAGGCCGGAGACTTGCAGGCGCGGCGCGTCGGCGCGGAGTCGCGGCGCGGAATAGCGGCGCGGAGAATGACGGCGCAGAGGACGGCGGCGCCGCCGTATCTCAGGGCGCGAAGGGCCGAGACGAAGACGCTCCTCGCCCGCAGGATCCAGGATGAATGAGTTTCAGGTCTGATGCGTTCCCAGTTTGAAGAAACCGGCCTCACCTTCTCCCGGGAAGGTTCGCCCTATTGTCCGATCGAGCGCAAACGGCGCGGGCCGGCGGCGCTGGTGGCGGCGATGGCGATGTTCGCCCTCGGCGCCGGCGTTTTCGGCTACAGCCTGCTGGGACAGAAGGACGCGCCGCCGAGGGCGGGCGCGCTGAGCGCCGCGCTCAAGGCGCGCCAGAGCCCCAACGAGACCTCAGCCCAGATCCCTGAGAAGACGAATAAGACAAAGCCGTCCCGGACGGATGCGCCCGGAAACGGCGCGCCCCCGAAAGACGGACCCATGGCAAGCGCGCCGCCGGCGGGCGCCGCCGAACGGCTCGCCGCCGCGCGCGAGGCCATCGCCCAATCCCGCGCCCTGCGCGCCGGGGCGACAGCCCCCGGACCGGGCGAAAGCGCGCGGCCGGAAGAGGCGCGCGCCGTAAAGCCGGCCGATACAAGCACGCCCGCCGCGCGCGGCTTCGCCCCGCGCCTGAAACCGGCGCGCCTTGTCGCCGCCCGACGGGCGAACGCCGGCGTGCGGCCCTTGCGCCTTGACGGCGTCCGGCTCGCCGCCGCTGAAGACCGCCCGCCGCCGTTCTTTTTTCCGGGCGACATGGAGCGGCGCGAGATCGTGCGCAGGCCGGCGGCGCTGGCCCTCGCCGGCGACATCGACCGGGCGTTTGCGCGCCGCCAGGTGCGCGTCGACCGGGGCGAGACCTTCGTGGACGCGCTGAAACGGGCGGGCGTCGGCGCAGCCGACCGCAACGCCGCGGCCTACGCCTTCGGCAAGCATTACAATCTGCGCCGGCTGCGCCCCGGCCAGGAATTCGACCTCACCCTCGGCTGGCCGAACCAGACCCTGTTCCAGCTCGCCGCCGCGGGCGAAGAGCCGCCGGCCCGCCTGCTGGCGCTCGACTTCCGCTCCGATGCGCAGAACCGCATCGTCATCCGCCGCAACGCCGCGGGCGGCTACGACGCGGAAACGCGGATCGTGCCCCTCACCACCCGGACCATGGCGATTTCCGGCGTGATCAACGGCAGCCTCTATGAGTCCGCCAAGGCGGTCGGCGCGCCGGACCAGATTATCGCCGACCTCGCGGACGCTTTTTCCTACGACGTCGATTTCCAGCGCGAGATTTTCGGCGGCGACGAGTTCGAAGCGATCTTCGAAGTGAAGTACGATGATCGCGGCGTCCTCGCCGCCGCCGGCGACATCGTCTATGCGCGCCTCAACTGGCGCGGCCGGCGGGAGGAAAAAGGCTATTACCGCTTCGCGTCCGCGGAGGACGGGGGCCGCGCCGACTTTTACGACGCGACCGGACAGAGCGCGCGGCGCCTGCTCATGAAAACCCCGATCGACGGGGCGCGGCTGTCCTCAGGCTTCGGCACCCGCCGCCATCCGATCCTCGGCTATCGCCGCGCGCACAAGGGCGTCGACTTCGCCGCGCCGCGCGGCACGCCGATCAAGGCCGCCGGCGACGGCGTCGTCGAACGCGCCGACCGCTACGGCAGTTTCGGCAATTACATCCGCATACGGCACGCCAACGGCTACAAGACGGCCTATGCCCATCTCAAGGGGTTCCGCCGCGGCGTGCGCAAAGGCAGGCGCGTGCGCCAGGGCGACATTATCGGCTATGTGGGCACCACGGGCCGCTCCACCGGGCCGCACCTGCATTACGAGGTGCATCTCAACGGCAAGGCGGTGAACCCGCAGCGCCTCAAGATCTCCACCACCGGCAAAACGCTCGCCGGCGCCGAGCTTGAGCGCTTCAGACAGGAGCGCGCCCGGATCGACGCCATGCGCGCCCCGCCGCGCGTCGCGCCGCCGCTGTTCGCCAAGGAAGACAAAACGGCGGCGGAAAGCGCGCTTTAGAGCGTATCGCAGCAACAGCGGACTGACGGTTTTGCGGCTCGCGGGCGCGCTCTACACTGAACAATCCAGAGCCAATGGTGAATTGCGTTGAACGCAATTGGCTCCAGCTGTCAGCTCTTGCCATCACCGCCTGCGCGTCGCGGACCCAGCAATTCGCGGATATAGGCGTCCACATCGAGATCGCCGGTGGCCTGGCCGCGCAGCCGCTCCTTGACCTTCGAAGGAATGGCGGCGGGGTCGATCTCCCCCGCCGAACGGATGGTTTTTCGGATCAGCGCCTTCAGCGCCTCCTCGTCGTCCGGATTCCAGTCTGACGGTTTGTCGTTCATCCCGCACTCCCTTGCGACACTCCCTTGCGATACTGCTTTGCGACACTGCTGCGGCCGGCGCCCCGCCTGCCGGGACAGTCCGACCTTCAACGGGGCCGTCATCCCGAGACGCGATTGCGCAGACAATAGCGCCGAAGGATGGCGCGATACGCGCGATCAGTTCAAGAGCGCCCCTGGCGGCGGCGCGGCGGCGCCATCGCCGCCGACGGAGAAATGCGCGCGCCCGCCCGCCGGCTTGCCGTTGATGGTCAGACCGTCCTCGTCCGCGGACACGGCGAGGCTTTCCCCGTCGACGACCGCGCCGCCGAGAATAAGCTCCGCCAGCGGGTCCTGAAGCTTTTTCTGGATCACCCGCTTTAGAGGCCGCGCGCCATAGACCGGATCGTAACCGGCGTCGGCGAGCCAGCTTCGCGCCTTGTCGTCGAGCGTCAGCGTGATCTTGCGGTCGGCGAGCAGAGCGACGAGCCGCGCCATCTGGATGTCGACGATCGCGTCCATGTCCGACCGGCTGAGGCGGTGGAACAGAATGATTTCGTCAAGACGGTTCAGGAATTCGGGTCGGAAATTCGCCCGCACCGCCTCCATGACCTGCGGGCGCACCGCCTCGGAGTCCTGCCCTTCCGGCTGGTTCGCCAGGTGCTCCGCACCGAGATTGGACGTCATGATGATCAGCGTGTTCTTGAAGTCGACCACATGCCCTTGCCCGTCGGTGAGACGCCCGTCGTCCAGCACTTGCAGGAGCACGTTGAAAACGTCCGGATGCGCCTTTTCAATCTCGTCGAACAGCACCACCTGATATGGCCGCCGGCGCACGCGCTCGGTCAGCACGCCGCCCTCCTCGTAACCGACATAGCCCGGCGGCGCGCCGATCAGCCGCGCGACGGCGTGTTTTTCCATGAATTCCGACATGTCGATGCGGGCGATGGCCGCGTCGTCGTCGAACAGGAATTCCGCCAGCGCCTTGGTCAGCTCGGTCTTGCCGACGCCGGTCGGCCCCAGAAACAGGAACGAGCCCATGGGCCGGTTCGGGTCCTTCAGGCCGGCGCGGGCGCGGCGCACCGCGGCGGAGACCGCCTCCACCGCCTCGGCCTGGCCGACCACGCGCGCGCCGATGGCCTCTTCCATCTTGAGCAGTTTCTCGCGCTCGCCCTCCAGCATCTTGTCCACCGGCACGCCGGTCCA
The DNA here is from genome assembly GCA_001657385.1 of Parvularcula sp. BBD 1991-13. GTDB lineage: Bacteria > Pseudomonadota > Alphaproteobacteria > Caulobacterales > Parvularculaceae > Hyphococcus. The sequence continues at coordinate 99,216 of LYSZ01000006.1, forward strand.
GCGCGAGACGACGGCCGCGATGCTCTCCGGACTGACGACTTCGTTGACGAGCGACTTCGCCGTGTCCTCCTCGCGGCTTTCGGCATCCTGAAGCTGTTTTTCAAGCGCCGGGATCTGCCCGTATTTCAGCTCCGACGCGCGGCCGAGATCGCCCCGGCGCTCGGCGTCCGCGAGTTGCTGGCGGGCCGCGTCGAGGATTTCCTTGACCTTCGTCGCCGAGGCGAGGCTTTCCTTTTCCGCGCGCCAGCGGGCGGTCAGCTCCGCCGATTTCTGCTCCAGGTCGCCCAGCTCCTTCTCCAGCTTTTCCAACCGGTCGACGGAGGCCGCGTCGTCCTCTTTCTTGAGGGCCTCGCGCTCGATCTTCATCTGGATGATGCGCCGGTCCAGTTCGTCCAGTTCCTCCGGCTTCGAATCGACTTCCATGCGCAGGCGCGAGGCGGCCTCGTCGACGAGGTCGATCGCCTTGTCGGGCAGGAACCGGTCGGTGATGTAGCGATGGGACAGCGTGGCGGCGGAAACGATCGCGCTGTCGGAAATGCGCACGCCGTGATGGAGTTCGTACTTTTCCTTCAGCCCCCGGAGAATGGAGACCGTGTCCTCCACCGTCGGCTCGTCGACGAATACGGCCTGGAACCGGCGGGCGAGCGCGGCGTCCTTCTCCACGTATTTCTTGTACTCGTCGAGGGTGGTCGCGCCGACGCAGTGAAGCTCCCCGCGGGCGAGCGCGGGTTTCAGGAGGTTCGAGGCGTCCATCGCGCCGTCGGTCTTGCCGGCGCCGACAAGCGTATGCATTTCGTCAATGAACAGAATAATCTCGCCGTTCGAGTCGGTGACTTCCTGGAGGACGGCTTTCAGCCGCTCCTCGAACTCGCCGCGATACTTCGCCCCGGCGATGAGCGAGCCCATGTCGAGGGCGAGAAGCCGCTTGTCCTTCAGGCTTTCCGGCACGTCGCCGTTGATGATGCGCAGGGCCAGCCCCTCGGCGATGGCGGTCTTGCCGACGCCCGGCTCGCCGATGAGAACCGGATTGTTCTTGGTGCGGCGCGAGAGCACCTGCATCGCGCGGCGGATTTCCTCGTCGCGTCCGATGACGGGGTCGAGTTTGCCCTCGCGCGCCGCCTCCGTCAGGTCGCGGGCGTAGCGGTTGAGGGCGTCGTAAGCCTGTTCCGCGGAGGCGGTGTCGGCGGTGCGGCCCTTGCGGATGTCGTTGATCGCCTCGTTGAGCTTGACCGCGGTGACGCCGGCGGATTTCAGGATGCCCGAGGTTCCAGCGGCGGTCTCGACCGCAAGCGCGGTCAGGAGACGTTCGGCGGTGACGTATTTGTCGCCGGCCTTCTTGCCGAGCTCCTCGGCCGCGGCGAGCACTTTCGCGGTCGGCGGGGCGAGATAAATCTGCCCGCCGCCGCCCTCGACGCGGGGCAGCTTGCCGAGCGCTTCTTCGGTAAGCTGGAGTGCGACCTCCGGCTTGCCGCCGGCGGCGCGGATCAGGTTGGCGGCGAGCCCTTCCTGATCGTCGAGAAGCGCTTTCAAGACGTGTTCCGGCGCGAACTGCTGATGGTTTTCGCGCAGGGCGATGGTCTGCGCAGCCTGGATGAGACCGCGGGCGCGGTCAGTGTAGTTTTCAAATTGCATGTCGACCTCGTATGAGCGTCAATTCGTGAGCGCGTCCCTGAACCGGCGACGCTGTCTGAGCTATATACATGGGATCGGTCCGCCCTATCGCAAGGTTTTGAGGCCGACATAATAGACAATGATTTTAAGCGGATAATAACGATTCGCGCGCGGATCGGCGTTGACAATTGCCGGCGGCGGGGGTTTCGCGCCATACTGGGCCATGCCCCGCGATTCGGCGACTGCGATCTCGACGGACGAACTGATCAAGGCCTACGCCCTTGGCTACTTCCCGATGGCGCGGTCGCGAACCGACGAGAACGCGGTCTGGGTGCTGCCCGAGGAGCGGGGCGTCGTCCCCCTCGACGCGGCCCGCGCGCCGCGGCGCCTGAAGCGGTTTCTGAAAACCGCTCCTTTCGAGGTGCGCATCGACACCGCCTTCTCGGCGGTGATCGGGGCCTGCGCGGAACAGCGGCCGGCCCGCCCGGACACCTGGATCAACGACGCCATCATTGAAGCCTATACGGAGCTTCATTTCACCGGCCTTGCTCATTCGGTGGAATGCTGGCGCGACGGCGCGCTGGTCGGCGGACTTTACGGCGTCGCGCTGGGCGCGGCGTTCTGCGGGGAGAGCATGTTCTCGCGCGCAGACAACGCCAGCAAGGTCGCAATGCTGCACCTGATGGCGCGTCTGAAGATCGGCGGGTTTCGCTTCATCGACGCGCAGTTTTTCAACGAGCACCTGGTGCAGTTCGGCCTCGTCGCCATGACGGACGCGGACTATCAGCGGGTCCTGCGCGCGGCGCTGGTCGAGCCGGCGGATTTTCTCGCCGCCGGTCCGCCGGGGCCGGATCAGTTGGACGCGACGCGGGTTTTGCAGTCGATCACCCAGACGTCGTAAACCGGGTGTTCGAGGGCGTTGAGCGCCGGGCTCGAGGCGAACATCCAGCCGCGGAAGATGTTTTCGCCTTCCGCCTGCGGCCCCTCCAGGACTTCCGGCGCCGCTTCCGCCGCAAGAACGCCCTCTTCCGACGCTCCGTCATCCTGCGCCGGACCGCCTTGCGGCGCCGCGTCGAAGCCCGCCTCCAGGGCGGCGATAAACTCCGCCTGCAGATCTTCCTCGGATTCCGATGCATCGGCGCCGAAGCGGCTCGCGGGCAGAGCGTCGGGCGCGGTCAGCATGGGATCGTAGCTGTCCGCCTCGCCCGCAGCGTTCCCCGCCTCCTGGCCGTCCTCGGCGGCGGGCGTGTTCAGGTCCTCGCGCTTCCAGTTGCTTGCGCTGTCGGACTTGGTGTCGAAAATCTCAAGGAACGCCGTCGTTTCCGGAAATTCCTCCGGCGGGCGCTTGTCGCAGGTGCGCGGCTGCAACTCCAGCGAGCCGAAACGGGCGATCTCATTCATCCCGATCTCGATATCGGTATATGACGCGGTCACCTTGTCCAGGGCGCGCAGGGTGACGGAAACGGGCTCGCGCGCCTCGCGCTCCAGAACGCCGGCGAAGGGATCGTCTTCGAGGCGCGAGAGCCGCTCAAGTTCCGACAACGCTCCGCCATCGCCCGCCTGGGATGCTTCAGCATCGTCCGCCTGCGCATCGCCGCGCCGCGACGTCTCGGCGGCGGGCGCCGGCGGCGTGGGGTCGGTAATGAAATCGGGCAGTTCCTGCGCCAGGGCCGGGGCGGGCCCGGCGAGAAGCGCAAGGCCGGCTGCAATCGTCATGACGCGCATCTAAAAATCTCCCAGCGGATCGAGTTCGGTCCGGCCCGCATCCTCGTCCCCGGCGGCGTTCCCGCCACCCGCTCCGCCGCCTTGGGGCGCGGTGAACGCCTGCACCGCCAGACCGAGGAGGTCGACGGAGCCTTGCGTGATCGTGATCACGTCGCCGTCGCGCAGGGTCTCTTCCGCCGCCCCGGGCTCGATCGCCACATGGGCGCCGCCCAGAAGGCCGTCCGAGACGATCTTGGCGACGGAGTCCTCCGGGATCGGAACGTCTGAGGAAATGGCGAGATCGAGATTGGCCTCGTAGGTCTGCGGGTTGAGCGCGTTGCCCGTGACAGAGCCGACCTTGACCCCGGCGATGCGCACCTCGGCGCCGACCGCGACGCCGTCGACGCGCCCGAACACGGCGCCGATCCTGTACTGGTCGCGGCCCACCGCCTGTCCGCTCACCTCGTAGGCGTAATAGGCGAACATCGCCGCGATGGCGATGACGACGGCGCCGACCAGCGTTTCAAAGATCCCGGAACGGTCCATGGGTTTTCCTTTTTCAGCCCTCGGGGTCAATATCACAAGGGGCAGTATAATGGCTTTCAGCGCGTTTTCCCAACCGGCGCCCTTCCCGGCCCCCTCGTTTCGGGCGTTTCCGGATCTCGGGCGTTTTTGGATCTCAGGCGTTTTCGGGGCTCCAGGCCTCGTAATCGTCGTTGACGTCCGCCGGGCCGTCCGCGCGGGCGAGGCTGCCCTTGGGGTGATAGGCGAGCGGCGTGCCGGTCATGTTCGGCAGGTGATCCTTTTCCCAGGCGCGGCGGGCCAGCGGCGCCTCGGTCGGCGGCGCGTCGAAAGTGTGGTGCAGCCAGCCATGCCAGTCCGCGGGCACCCGCGAGGCCTCTGCAAGGCCGTGGTAAATCACCCAGCGGCGGCGGCGCCCGTCTGAAAAGGTCGGATCCTTTTCCTCGTAATAGCGGTTGCCCTGCTCGTCCTCGCCCACCAGCCGCGCTTTTTTGCGCCACAGGGTGAAGGAGGTGCCGAGGGTGGTGGAATTCCACCAGGTGAAAAGTTGCGACAGCATGGGCGTTCCCGATCGATCGGCTCGACAGCCGAAAAGCGTTAACCGAATGACGTCAGCCTGTTGGACATTATTACGCCCTGCGGCTGCGGCGGGAATATGGCGCCCGTCGACGGCGGCGGCAAGCCATGGCGCGCGGCCCGGACGAAAGCGCCGCGCCTTGCTCGGCGGGGGCCGCGGCGGGCGCGACCTGCGCCGCCTTGCCAACGCCGGCGAACTGGCGGAGGGACCGCGATTGGCATACTATGAGACCGTCGCCGCGGGACGGGCGGCGGCGGGCCTTCTGGCCTTTCCGGCGGAGGACGACTGACACCATGCGCATCGATCGCCGATTTTCGAGCGACGCCAGCGACGGGCCCTATGGCGCGATACCGTTCCGGCGCGCCGATTCGGAGATTCGCTCATTCTCCGGCGAGATCATCTTCGAAATGCGCGATCTCGACGTGCCGAAACAGTGGAGCCAGACGGCGGTCGACATTCTCGCGCAGAAATACCTGCGCAAGGCGGGCGTGCCCGCCGCTGTCAAGCGCGTGGCGGAAAAAGGCGTGCCGGCGTTCCTCCAGCGCGCCATGCCCGATGTGGCGGCGCTGGCGAAACTGCCCCCGGACCGGCGCTACGGGCCGGAGACCTCGGCGAAACAGGTGTTCGACCGCATGGCCGGCGCCTGGACCTACTGGGGCTGGAAAGGCGGCTATTTCGACGACGAGGCCGCGGCGCGGGCCTATTTCGACGACATGCGGGCGATGCTGGCGCTCCAGATCGGCGCGCCCAACAGCCCGCAATGGTTCAATACCGGCCTTTACTGGGCCTACGGGATCGACGCGCCGGGCCAGGGCCATTTCTATGTCGACCCGCAGTCCGGCCGCCTCGCGGAGTGCGACAGCGCCTATGAACGCCCGCAGCCGCACGCCTGTTTCATCCAGTCCGTCGACGACAGCCTTGTCGGTCCCGGCGGCATCATGGATCTGTGGCGGCGCGAGGCGCTGCTGTTCAAATACGGCTCCGGGTCGGGAACCAACTTTTCCAATATCCGGGGGCGGGACGAGCCTCTTTCCGGCGGCGGCAAAAGCTCCGGCCTGCTCAGCTTTCTGAAAGTCGGCGACACGGCAGCCGGCGCGGTGAAATCCGGCGGGATCACCAGGCGCGCGGCGAAAATGGCGGTGGTCGACGCCGATCATCCGGACATTGAGGATTTCATCGGCTGGAAGGTCCGCGAGGAAGAGAAAGTCGCCGCCCTCGTCGCCGGATCGCACGCCATGGCGCGGCGCCTGCCGGCGGTCATGGACGCCTGCTGGGCCCATGAAGACGCGGGCGCGCAGAACGACGACCCGCGCGACGCGGCGCGCTTCGACCCGAAGCGCAACCCGGCGCTCAAGGCCGCGATCCGGGAGGCGCGCGCCGCCCATATCCCCGACCCCTCGATCCGGCGCGTCATCGACTTCGCGCGGCAGGGCTACCGCCGGATCGAGGTTGAAACCTACGACCTCGACTGGGACTCCGAAGGCTACCGAACCGTCTCGGGCCAGAACGCCAACAACACCGTGCGCGTCACCGACGGCTTCCTGCGCGCGGTGGCGGAGGACGGCGACTGGACGCTGACCCGGCGCACCGACGGGGCGGGGGTCAAAACCCTGCCCGCGCGCGATCTGTGGCGCGGCGTCACCGCCGCCGCCTGGGCCTGCGCCGATCCGGGGCTCCAGTTCCACGACACGATCAACGCCTGGCACACCTGTCCGGCGGAGGGCGAGATCCGCGCCTCCAATCCGTGCTCGGAATACATGTTCCTCGACGACACGGCCTGCAACCTCGCCTCGATCAATCTCCTGAAATTCAGGACCGAGGCGGGCTTCGACCCGGACGGCTTCGAACACGCCTGCCGCCTGTGGACGCTGACCCTCGAAATCTCGGTGATGATGGCGCAATATCCGTCGGCGGAAATTGCGCGCAAATCCCATGACTACCGCACGCTCGGGCTCGGCTTCGCCAATCTCGGCGGGCTCTTGATGGCGTCGGGCCTCGCCTATGACAGCGACGAGGGGCGCGCCGTCGCGGCGGGCGTCTCGGCGCTGATGACCGGCGCGGCCTACCGCGCCTCGGCGGAGATGGCCGCCGCCGTCGGTCCCTTCGCCCGCTTCCGGGACAATCGCGACGCCATGCTCCGCGTGCTGCGCAATCACCGCCGCGCCTGCGTCGGCACGGCCATGGGCGGCGCGTTCGAGGGCCTCAATGTCGAGCCGGCGCAGTTCGACGCGGGCGCCTGCCCCTGGGCGCCGCTCACCGCCGCCGCCCGCCGGGTGTGGAACGAAGCCTACGAGCTGGGCGCCATCAACGGCTTTCGCAACGCCCAGGTGTCCGCAATCGCGCCGACCGGCACCATCGGCCTCGTCATGGATTGCGACACGACCGGGATCGAGCCGGATTTCGCCCTCGTCAAGTTCAAGAAGCTCGCCGGCGGCGGCAATCTCAAGATCATCAACCGGGCCGTGCCGGCCGCGCTCGACGCGCTCGAATACAGCGCAGACGAGGTCGCCGACATCACGCATTACGCCGTCGGGCGCGGCTCGCTGAAAGACGCGCCCGGCGTCAGTCTCGACGATCTGAGAGCGGAAGGGTTCGAGGACCGCCACGTCACCGCGCTCGAAGAACGGCTGAAGACCGCTTTCGACATGACCTACGCCTTCACGCCGCAGGCCCTGGGCGAGGATTTCTGCCGCAACGTTCTCGGGCTGACCGACGACGACATGGCGGCGACAGGCTACGAGGTCCTGCGCAGCCTCGGCTTCGCCGACGAGGAGATCCACCAGGCCAACCTCTTCTGCTGCGGCGCCATGACCGTCGAGGGCGCGCCGCATCTGAAGCAGGAGCATTACCCGGTGTTCGACTGCGCCTCGCCCTGCGGGCGCATCGGCGAGCGGGCCCTGTCGGTGGAGGCGCATCTGAAAATGATGGCGGCGGCGCAGCCCTTCGTCTCCGGCGCGATTTCGAAGACCGCGAACCTGCCGGGCTACGCCACCATCGGCGACTGCGCGAAAACCTATATGCTCGCCTGGCGCATGGGGCTCAAAGCCATCGCGCTCTACCGCGACGGCTCGAAGCTGTCGCAGCCGCTGGCCGCCGCCCTGCTCGCCGGGGACGCGCGCGAGGAAGAGGCGGAGGAAGACTTCAGCGAAACCGTCGCCGCCGCGCCGGCGGCGGAAAAATCGAAAATCGTCGCCGAACGGATCGTCGAGCGCATCATCGAGCGCACGCCTGGCCGACGCCGCCTCCCGGACCGGCGCAAGGGCTATATCCAGAAAGCGATCATCGGCGGCCACAAGGTTTATCTGCATACGGGCGAGTTTGACGACGGGGAACTGGGCGAAGTCTTCATCGACATGCACAAGGAAGGGGCGGCCTTCCGCAGCCTGATGAACAACTTCGCCATCGCGGTCTCCCTCGGCCTGCAATACGGCGTGCCGCTGGAGGAATTCGTGGACGCCTATGTCTACACCCGGTTCGATCCGTCCGGCCCGGTGCAGGGCAACGACCAGATCAAGCACGCCACCTCGATCCTCGACTACATCTTCCGCGAACTGGCAATCTCCTATCTCGGCCGCGGCGACCTCGCCCATGTGAACCCGGACGACAGCGCCGTCGACGCCATCGGGCGCGGGGTCAACGAGGAGAAAACGCAGGCCGACGCGGCGCGGCTGATTTCGAAGGGCTTCAGCCGGTCGACCGTCACCGATAATCTCGTGATCCTGCGCGGCGGGGATTTCGACCGCTTGCGCGACAGCGCCAATGAAGACGCGGGCGCCGAGGACAGCAGGGTTGGGGACGGCAGAATAGGGGACGGCAGGGTTGGGGACGGCAGAATAGGGGACGGCGGCGGCCGGACCAGCGAGAACGCGGGCGCCGCTCCGGAAGGGGCGGCGAACGAGGACGGGCCGCGGCGGCGGACGCGCGACGCCGTCATCGACGTGGAAGCCGAGACGCCGGACGCGCCGGCGGCCAGCGCCGACACGCCGCCAGAGATCGAGGCGCGCATCGCCCGCCTCGCCGAAGCGGTGAACCGGCGCCCGCCCCCGGGCGTCCTGGCGCGGCCGGGCGCGCTGGCCGATCCCGCCGGCGCCCGCGGCGAGGCCCGCATCAAGGGCTATGAGGGCGACGCCTGTCCCGAATGCGGACAGTTTACCCTGGTGCGCAACGGCTCCTGCCTGAAATGCGAAAGCTGCGGCGCGTCCACCGGCTGTTCGTGACGCGCGATTAACCCTCCCTGAAGGAAACAGCCGCTATATTGCCTCTTATTCACGGTAAAGTTTCCATTCAGCCTTAATCAATCATTGATATCCGGCGCACCATAATCCTCGGCGGGGCGTGCTGCTAGAGTACACAACGGCAATGAAAATAGTCGCGCTTATCGTCGTCTTGATGGTCATGGTCTTCTCCCTGGTAACGATGATCGTTCCGGGTTCGGAAAACCGCGCGCGCCACAATCCCGTCGCGGAAATCAGCAAGGAAATCGCCAAGCCGCTCGCCAAGGTCGACGACATCGGTCCGGAAATCACGCAGGCGCTGGAGCGCAGCGGCGTCAAGCTGCCGGCGCTGCCCCGTCCGGGCGACAGGCCGTCGCCGCACGATCATTCGCTCAAGGATCACACCGGCGCGGTCTTCGCGAACATGGACCTTCCCCGGGCGCGGTTCGCCGGCGCCGTCCTGACCGCGGCGCAGTTCAACGGCGCGCTGATGGACAAGGCGGATTTCGAGGGCGCCAGCGGGGAGCGGGTCAATTTCGCCGGCGCGCGCCTCGCCGAAGCGGCGTTCGACGCGGCGCTCTTTCGCGACAGCGACTTCTCCGGCGCGGAATTGCGCAAGACCACGGCGCGGGCGGCGGATTTCTCGGGCTCGCGCTTCGCGGGCGGCGACATTTCCTTCGCGTCCTTCTCGGGCGCGACCCTGCGGGGCGGAGACTTCACCGACGCTTACGGCGCGGGCGCGATCTTCACCGGCGCCGAGGCGGCGCGCGCCGACTTCTCCGGCGCGGAGTTGAAAGGCGCGCGCTTTGAGCATGCGATCCTCGACGGCGCGCAATTCGCCGGCGCAGACCTCGCCGCGGCGCGCTTCGCCGGCGCGCGGCTCCACGGCGCGGATCTTTCCGGCGCGATTAATCTGACAGCGGAACAAATCGCCGGGGCCTGCGCCGACGCCGGCACGACGCTGCCCGAGGGGCTTGACGCCCCGCGCTGCTGAGCCCCCCGCATTCCGCCAGCCCTGCATTGCGCCGAACGACCCGCGCCTTCCCGGCGAAGGCGGCTACGCGAACCGCGCCGGATGAAACGGCGCGACGTCGAACGGACCGTCGCGGCCGAGCATGTCGTCGGCGAGGGCGCGGGCGCTCGCCGGCGCCAGGAGAACGCCGTTGCGATAATGGCCGAGGGCGAAGTACAGCCCGCCGGGTCCTTGCCGGGGCGCGCCCAGGATCGGCGCGGCGTCCGGCGTGCCGGGCCGCAGTCCCGCCCAGCGCTCGACCAGCGGCAGGCCGGCGACGCCGGGCGCGGCGCGCGCGCCGGCCGCCCGCAGCGCGGCGGCGGCCGCCTTGTCGACCGTCAGATCCGCGCGTCCCTCGATCTCCGTCGCGCCGATCACCAGCCGGCCGTCCGACTTCGGACAAAGATAGGCCCCGGGCGCGCGCACGACGCGGCGCAGGCCGGGCGCGTCCGGGGACGCGCCGGCCGGCGTTGCAAGCGCGATCGCCTCGCCCTTCACCGGCCGCACCGGCGGCGCCGGAACGCCGGCGACCATGGGCAGGCGCGACGCGCCGCCCGCAAGCACGAGCCGCGCCGCCTCAACGCGCCCGCCGTCGGCGAGCCGCGCGACGAAGCCGGCCCCGGCGGCGACGCAGCCGACGACGCGCGCCGGGATCACCGCGCCGGCGACCCTTTCAACCGAAAGGCGCAGCGCGGACAGAAGGCGGCGCGGATCGACCTGTCCGTCGCGCGGCGCATGGAGCGCCGAGACGATGTCGGGCGACAGGCCGGGTTCGAGGCGGCGCGCCTCGTCGCCGTCGATGATCTCGACCGCCGCCCCCCGCGCGCGCAGGAACGCCGCGTCGCGGCCCAGCGCGCCCGCGCGTTCCTCATCCAGCGCAACGCCGAGAATGCCGTCATGGCGCAAGTCGATGGCGACGCCGCTTTCCTCTTGCAGGGCCGCCGCGAAACCGGGCCAAAGCTCTAGGCTGGCGGCGCTGAACGCATAGAGCGCCTCGCCGATCCGGTTATCCGGCCCCTGAACGCTTTCCCCGTGCGCGATTTCGAAAGACGGCGCCAGCATGCCCGCGGCGGCGCGGGTGGCGGGCGGAATTTCCGTACCCGCATCAATCACCCCGACGCGCGCGCCCTCCCGCGCCAGCTCACGGGCGAGAGACAGGCCGATCACGCCGCCGCCGATCACCGCAATGTCGAAACCCGCCGTCATCGGCCGTCCCTGTCGCCAGCATCCGGCCGCCTGTGGCGGCCCGGAGCGCACAATGACGGCGCGCCGCACAATTTCAACCCGCGCTATTGTCGCTGGACACCCGCCGGGCGGCCTCTCCCGACGGCGTCTCCAGCGCAGACGAGGCAGGCGATGCGGGCGGCGCGCCGATGAGCCGGGTCTTTTCCTTAGACCCCGCCGACGAACCGAAGAAGTAATTCACGACCGCCGCCGTCATGGTCGCCAGCGCGCCGAGCATGATGGAAAACTCCGTTTCCGCGCCGGAGGGCAGGTTGCGGCCCACCATCGCCCCCAGGACGGCGAAAAATCCGATGATGATGAGCCCGCCAAGCGCCGTCGGCGTCCAGTCGGCCATGGCGGCCTGACGCGCGCGGGCGTCGGCGCGGTCGCCGGCGGCGATGCGCCGCTCCTCCACGTCGGCCTCGCGAAGCGCGCGGGCGAAGTCGCGTTCGGCCCTTTGCAGGGCGAGCCACTGTTCCGGCGAGGCGCCGGCGATCGCCTGGCTGAGCCGCGTCTCGTCAAGGCCGGGCTCGCCGAAAACGGCGTTGGAAATATGCTGCACGGCGGCGCCGGCGAGCGGGCCGCCCAGCGCGCGGGCGAGGCTCGGCGCAACCCCGGCGATCGCGCGCCTGATCTTGCCGCGCTGCGGCGGTGATGAACTGGACATGACAAATACTCCGTAAAGAAATCAGTAAACGTTCCCACGGCGATGCGTCCGCGCCGCCGGGAAAAGTCATCCTACCGTGTCGGGAAAGACCGGGGACGTAAAAGGGGGCGAACGGAACAGAACGGGAAGAAGGCGCGCCAAAAGGGCGGGCGCGCAAAGCCGCAAATGGGCCGCCACTGGACCGCCAATGGGCCCGGTGTCGCGCGCGGCGCGACAGTTCGCGACGGAGCGTTTTATCGATTGCCGCAAGGATCGCATCAGCGTAACACCTGCTGACGGCGGGCGTGCCGCGAGCGGTTCGGGCGGCCCTTCCTTATCAAGATTCAATTTGCATTTGTAAGCGGATCAACCCAAAGTCGCATACGTGATTCGGCGTTCATGACCAGTACGGCGCAGCGACGGCGGTGATTTAACCGCGCAGAAACGGTCTGTAGAAGCTATGGCCCTGGCGACATGCGCAGCTTTATGCTGCGCGCTTTTCGTGATTCTGATCAAGGTGAAAGTCGTCGATAAGGCGGCGCGCGCGCCCGGATTGATGATCCTTCTCGGCGCGGGCGCCTCGCTGATCTACGGCGCGCCTGTTCTCGACGGCGTTTTCGGCGGCGTTCTCGGCGGACGCCACTTGTCGTCGGAGTGGACGGCGGCGGGCGCCGAGGCGCTCCTCGCCGCGCTCGCCTTCGCGGCGGCGACGCAGTTCCGAATCTCGCGCCTGGCGGTTGTGTGCCCGGCCGCGTTTCGGCTGACCATCGGCGGCGCGCCCCTGTTTTTCGCCGTGTGCGCGCTGGCCGCCTATATCCTCACGCCGCAGTTGAACCTCGCCGCCGCCCTGCTCGCCGCGGCGGCCCTGACCCTGAACGGCGCGGCTTTCGACCGCCGCTCGGTCGCGCTGGCGCCGGCGCCGGCGACGATCAAGGCCGCGGTTCGCCTTGAAAGCGCGGCGATCCTGGCGCTTGGCGCGCCGTTCGCGTTCATGCTGGAAGCCTTCGCCACCGCCGCCCCCCAGGACATGCCGTCGGTCACGCCGCTCTATGAGGCGGCGCGGGCGCTGCTTGCCGGATTCGCCCTTGGCGGCAGCCTCGGCCTTGGCGCGGCGTATTTGGGCAATGCTTTGAAAAAAAGGGAAAAAACGCCGCTTACCCGAACCGCGCTGGCGGCGCTGGCGGGTCTTGCGGCCTTCGCCCTCGCGCCGCTCGTCGGGGCGCATGCGGCGATCGCGGCCGTGGCGGCGGGTCTTTTGTGGGGCGAACAGAGCAAGGCCCAGACGATCGCCCGCGCACGCATGCGCCACCTTATCGAGCGCTGCGCGACGCCAGCGGCCTATCTCGCCTTCGGGGCGCTCCTGGCCCCGCGGGTGTTCCAGGCCGATCTCCTGAGCGTCATTTTCGCCCTTGCCGCGGTGACGATCATGCGGGCCGGCCCGCGCCTCGTCACCCTTCGCAAGACGACGCTGCCGCGCGAAGCGCAGGCGTTTCTCGCCTGGTATGGCGGCGCGCCGGGGGCGGCGTCGGCGCTGTTCCTGATTTCCCTGTTCGACGCGCCCAACATCGTCGCCCAGGACGCGGTCCTCACGGTCGGCGCGCTCGCCGTCGCCTTCGGCGTGCTCGCCGCGCGGCTGACCTCCCGGCCGCTGCTGAAAGTGCTGCTGAAGGAAACCGCCCTGGCGCGCAAACGCGCCATGTTCTCCGCCGGCTGAAACCGGGCGCTTGCCTCGCAAGCGCCGCCGCCCACACCGCCGGGGTCGACCCGGAGCCAATTGCGGTCAACACGATTCACCATCGGCTCTGGTCAGCATTGGCCCTGGCTTCTTGAATGGAGCGTGCCCGCGCCCCGCAAAACCGGCGGTCCCGTTTTGCTGCGACACGCTCTAGCCGGTCTTGTCGAACAGCTCCCGGCCGATCAGCATACGCCGTATTTCCGAGGTGCCGGCGCCGATCTCGTAGAGCTTGGCGTCGCGCAGGATGCGCCCCGTGGGATAGTCGTTGATGTAGCCGTTGCCGCCGAGAAGCTGGATCGCGTCGAGGGCGACCTGCGTCGCCTTTTCGGCCGCATAGAGAATACACCCCGCCGCATCCTGGCGGGTGGTCTCGCCGCGGTCGCAGGCTTTCGCCACTTCGTAGACATAGGCCCGGCAGGCGCTGGTCGTCGTGTACATGTCCGCGAGCTTGCCCTGCACGAGCTGGAACTCGCCGATCGGCTTGCCGAACTGCTGGCGCTCGTGAACATAAGGCAGGACCGCGTCCAGCGCCGCCTGCATCAGGCCCAGCGAGCCGGCGGCGAGCACCGCGCGCTCATAGTCGAGGCCCGACATCAGCACCCGCACGCCGTCATTGACCGCGCCGAGCACGTTTTCTTCCGGCACCTCGCAATCCTCGAACACGAGCTCGCATGTATCAGACCCGCGCATGCCCAGCTTGTCGAGCTTCTGGGCCGTCGAAAACCCCTTGAACCCTTTCTCGATCAGAAACGCGGTGATGCCGCGCGGCCCCGCCTGCGGATCGGTCTTGGCGTAGACCACCAGCGTGTCGGCGCCGGGGCCGTTGGTGATCCACATCTTCGACCCGTTCAGGACGTAGCGGTCGGCTTTTTTCTCGGCCCGCAGCTTCATGGAAACGACGTCGGAACCCGATCCGGGCTCGGACATGGCGAGCGCGCCGAGATGCTCGCCGGAAACGAGCTTCGGCAGATACCTCGCCTTCTGCTCGGCGGATCCGTTGAGGTTGATCTGGTTGACGCAGAGGTTGGAATGGGCGCCGTAGGAAAGCCCGACCGCGCCGGAGGCGCGCGAGATCTCCTCCATCACCACCGCGTGCGCCAGGTAGCCGAGGCCGGCGCCGCCATACGCCTCGTCGGCGGTGATCCCGAGCACGCCAAGCGCGCCCAGTTCCGGCCAGAGGTCGCGCGGGAACTCGTTTTGCGCGTCGATTTCCGCAGCGCGCGGCGCAAGCCGGTCCGCCGCCCAGCGGGCCACGACCTCGCGCATTTCCTCGATCATCGGATCGAGGTCGAATTTCATGAACGCCCCGGAATTGGATCGCATCCTTAACGCTCCTCGCCTGTTTCGGTGTTGTTTTGCGTTGTTGTTATTCGCTTTGTCAGACCTGAAATAGGCGTCCCCCGCGCGCCCGGCAAGGAACGCAAGGGTCTATGGCCGGGACCTGAAAACGCCGCATAAAGTAGCAGAATATCCTCAGAATAAGCGATAAACGGGCGCGAGCCGCGCCGCGGTCCGAAAACAGGGGCGCGTCCCTGGAAGGCGGGCGGTGCGCTCGGCGCCCCCCTCGATCCCTTCACAAGGCGCGCGCCCAAGGAAAGGCGTTCTAAACAATTGGCGCGGTTTCGAAAATCGGCTATGCCCGAAAGTTGCTGTAACGGCGTCGGCGCAACGGGCGCGGCGCCCGGAAAGCCGGAGTGAAACACGCGAGCATATGACTGCGCCTAAAGACGGAGCCGACGACGACGCGCCCGAAGAGACGGCTTCGGACGGCGCCCTGACGGCTGACGGCGCGCGGGTTCGGTTCAAGGGCATTGTCGAGGCGGACCGGCGCGCGCCCGACGGCGCGGCCGGCGAACGGTTCAGCTTCATCTCGCAGGAGGAACGGCGCTGGAACGCCATGAGCCGCCAAGTCTGGCAGGTCTCGCGCCTCACCGCCATATTCGTCTTCTTTTCGTTCATCGTCGGCCTGCCGCTGGGCAATTTTCTCGCCCACCTCGATCTCACCGGATCGTCGGCCGGGTGGAACCCGTTCGCAGCGTACGAGATCGACACGTTCCTGTTCGCCTTCATCGTCCCGGCGCTGATCTATCTCATGGGCTACATGCTCTCGCGGGCGATGACGATGATGAACGCCGCGGAATCCATAGCCGCCGCGGCGCAGCAGATCGTCTCGCCGGACGCGGCCGCCGCGCGCAACGCCGAGAGCGTCGGCGCCGTGGTGCGCAGCCAGATGGACTCCCTTAATACCGGCCTTGACGGGGCGCTGAACCGCCTCGCCTCGGTGGAGGCGATGATCCGCCAGCATGTGGAGGCGATCGAACTCGCCGGCGACGCCATCGAACACAAGGCGACGAACGCCGTCGCGCGCGTCGCCGACGAACGCTCCCGCCTGATGGAGCTGACTGAAAGCCTCAACGCCCACGCCGACAGTTTCGCCGCCGCCATCGCCGAACGCGCCAGCGCCAGCGTCGAAAGTCTTCAGGCTGCGGATAATGTGTCGCTGCGCGTCGAACAGGAATTCGAGGACCGCCTCACCCGCCTGGAAGACGCCGCGGCGCGCGCGCTGGGCAGTTTCGAAGCCCTGCGCGACGCCTTGCGCGACACCGATGCGAGCATCCGCGCCGGCGCCGAGGCGATCGATGCGGCGAGCGCGCAAACTGTCAAGGCGACGCAGCGCGCGCAGGCCGCCTCCGACGCCGCAGCGGAAAGCGCCGCGCGCAACGCGGCGAATGTGGGCGCCGCCGCTGGCCGCGCCGCCGAGGGCGCCAGGGAGGCCGTCGACGCCGCCATCGAAAGCGCGACGAAGGAAGCCGAACGCATCGCCGCCGAAGCCATCGACATCGCCGCCGGCAAGGGCGCGGAGATGCGCGAGGCCACTGCCGCGACCCTGGAGGAAATCGCCAAAAGCACCCATCAGGCGGTCGACGCCGCCGTGGAGGACGCGGCCAAGGCGACGCGCGCCGCGGAGAAGGTTTCCGACGCCGCCCGCAAAACCGGCGAGGCCGCCGCCAAGGCGTCCTCCGACGTCGCCGCCGCCAGCGAGCGCGCCACCGAAAGCGCCAGGCAGGCGATGGACGTCTCCACCGCGCAGGCCGAGCGCATGGAGGAACGCAACCGCGCGCTGGCCGAGGCGCGCGCCGCCCTGGAACATGAAAACGAGCGGCTGGAAAGCCTGATCGAGGAACAGCGCAAACGCGCCGACCGCCTTGCCGATGCGATCGCGTCGCAAACGGAGCGGCTGAGCCGGCTGGCCGAAGCGCAACTGCGCGAGCAGGAAGCAGCGGTGCGCCTTACCCAGGCGCAGCAGGACATCCAGGCGAAGGCCGACGAGAAAACCGCCGCCCAGCGGCGCGCGGACGCGCAGACGGCGGAAGAAAGAGCGCGGGCCGCCGCAGAGGCGGCGCGCCGCGCCGCCGCGCCGCCGGCCGGGAACGCCCACGCGCGGGAAACGACGCCCGCGGAAGAAACCGGCGCGCGAGAGAAAAAGGCGCCGGCGGCCGGCCCGGCGCCGAGACCTGAATCGGGCCCTGAACCAGGCCCCGAGTCCGGGCCGTCTGCGCGCGCGGCGCCCTCGGCGCGGCTTGAGGAACTGGCCCGCGACATCGCCGAACGCCGCCCGCAGCGCAAGCCGCCGGGCGCGGCGCGGCGGCGGCGCGAGCCACCCGTGTCCGCGCCGGGGACGGCGGAAAGACCGCCCACGGACAAAACCCAGCGCCGCAAGCAAGACATATCCTGGCGGGAAATTCTCGATGCGGCCGAAGACGCCGAACCCCTGGAACTGGGCGCGCCCCAGTCCGCCTCCCCCAAGAAAGCGCCGCCCGGGGGCAAGCCCGCTTCAGATGCGTCGCCCCGAACCGCCGCTCCCCGCAGCCATGGCGAAGAAAACGCGATCCGCACCATTTCCCGGTTGCAGCAGTTTACCTATGATCTGGAAACTCGGCTCTACGGCGACCCGCCGCCGGCCCTTCAGGAGCGCTTCGACCGCGGCGACCGCAACGTCTTCGCCAACCGCCTCCTGCGTCTCAACGAGGCGGACGTGAAGCGACGCATCCGGATGGAATCGGGCCGGGACAAAACCTTCGAACGCAGGGTCAACGACTTTCTGCAGGGCTTTGAAAGCCTGCTTGAGGACGCGACGACGTCGGAAACCGCCGATGAGGAGCTGGAGGAATATCTCAGCTCGCCGCTCGGGCGGGTCTACCTGCTGATCGGCGCGACCGTCGGGTATTTCGCCTGAAACGCCCGGCGCAAGCACCGCGCCTCGCGGATTCGCCCGCGCCATGACGAAACGCTCCCGCGGCGACGACAGGGCGCCGCTGGCGGCGCCTTGCGGTCAAGCGGCGCAGCGCGCGGCGAAATAATCGATCTGCTCGATCAGCCAGGCGTGGT
This sequence comes from Parvularcula sp. BBD 1991-13, assembly GCA_001657385.1. GTDB lineage: Bacteria > Pseudomonadota > Alphaproteobacteria > Caulobacterales > Parvularculaceae > Hyphococcus. Next base: position 116,850 of record LYSZ01000006.1, read on the forward strand.
GGGCCTCCAGCCGGCGCACGAATTCCGGATTGGCCGGCGCGTTCGCCACCGATTCCTCGATCCACAGGCGCAGGACCTGTTCCTGGGTGGTCAGCCACTCGACGAGCGAGCGCTGTTCGGCGTGGGCGTGGATCATCCATGTTCTCCTTGTCTCTGGACGGCGCGCCGCTGACGCGGCGCCAGAGCAACTTCAGGTCATTCTGAACCGATCAGTTGCTCTGGTTTTTTGTTTCGTCGCATTTTCTGACGACCAACCGGCCGACCGCTCGGTCGGAAAATGCGCTAGAACGCCTGCCGCCAGCTGATCGCCGCCTTGTAGTTTCGCCCCTGCTGGCTGACGCCGGCGAAAACCACCTCATAGTCAGCGTCCGTGACGTTATCGACGCCGAGATCGACCCTGATCCCTTCCAGCGCGCGGATCGGCGGCTGCCAGACCGCGTAGACGTCGCCGACTGCGTATCCGTCTCGCGCGTCCAGCGGCTCGTTCACTTCGTCGAATTCCTCCGCCAGGGTCAGCCGCGCGCCGAGGCGCAGGCCCCAGGCCGGCTGTTTCACGCCGCCGTCAAGGAACAGCGTGTTGGGCGACAGGACCCCTTCCAGGAACTCGCCGCTGTCGGCGTCGACGCCGTTGATGGTCGTGATGTTGCCGCGCAGATAGGCATAGGCCGCATCATACCGGAATTCGAGTTCGACCCCTTCGATCTCGGCGTTGCGGATGTTCACGTTCTGGCTGGTGTTGCCGAATTCGGCGCCGCTGCCGCAGGGCGCGAAAACCGCAAGCGCCGGCGCGAAACAGCCGGCGGGGGTGTTCACGTCAAGGCCGATCAGGTTGTCCACGTCCGCGTTGTAGTACGACGCCTTGGCGGTGAACACGTCGCCGTCGACGATCACGCCGTCGAAATCAACGCCGAGACCGACCTCCCAGGTGCGCGATTCCTCCGGGGAAAGATCCTCGTTCGGAATAAACAGGTTGGACACGAATGTCGGCCCGAACGGTCCCGGCGGCGCGCTCAGATTGGGAATGACGAAATGCACCCCGTCGGCGAAGGCCTCGTTGAAGGACGGGGCGCGAAAGCCCTCGGCGTAATTGCCGAAAATCAGAAGCTGCGGAACCGGCTTGTAGGTAACGCCGACCTTCGGGGAGATCCGGTCCTCGTCGATGTCGAAGCCGCCGCCGGCCTCGCTGCTTTCGAAGCGGTCCCAGCGGAACCCCGGAATGATGCTGATCTCGCCGGGCAGAGGGCCGAGATCCGTCAGCGCCAGGTCGGCCTGGACGAAGACGCCGTAAAAATCCGTGGTCGCATCGGGCACGCCGCCCCGCGCGCCGTCCGCCGCCTCGGTGTCGAGCCCGGTCTGTTCGTCGCGGTAATACTCGCCGCCATAGGTGAAGGTCAGCGAGGCGGACCCGCCGAGAGAGAAGGCCGAACGGTTGTCCAGCGCAAAGCCGAAGGATTCGACGGCCCGGTCCGTCGTACGCGGATTTTCGACCTCGTCTTCCTCGACGCTGTTGTCGCTGAAATAGCCGACAAGGTTCATGTTGACGAGGTCGCTCGCCGGGTTCCAGTTCACGCCCGCCTGCACCGTCGTGTTGAGGGCGTCGCGGAACACAAGCTCGTTCGCCGGGCCGGCGGTGTTGGCGCCCTGCGGGTTCTGCGGGTCGGTCGAGTCGGCGTTGAAGCGCATGTAGGACGCAAACAGTTCGATCTCGTCCGTCGGCCGGAAGGTCGTTTTCAACAGCGATGAGAGAATTTCATCGTCCGCCGGCAGGTCGGCGCCGCTGCCCAGCTCAACGTCCCCGGAATTGCGGTACGTCATGTGGCCGACGACGTCGAAGCGCCCGTCCCGCGAGCGCCAGACCCCCGTTCCGCCGACGCGGTATTCGTCGTTCGCGGACTGATAGCCGCTGTTAAGACGCACCCCGACGGTTTCGCCCTCGTCAAGGAAATCAGCCGCAGTGATCGTCCGCGCCGCGACGACGCCGCCAAGCGCGCCGGAGCCGTACAGCGCCGATGTCGGACCGCGCACCACTTCCACCGCCTGCACCAGTTCCGGATCGAGGAAGAACCGCCCGTCATGGCCGGAAACGAAGCTCTGGCGCGCACCGTCCAGGAAGATCAGGACGCCGTCCCCGGACAGTCCGCGCACGGTCACGGCGTCGCCGGTGCGCCGCGGGCCGGAATCGAAGGTCGCGCCGGGTATGGCGTCGAAAACGTCGCTCAGCGTGGACGGATTGAAGTCGAGAATCGCCTCGCGGTCCACCACCGTCACCTGGCCGGGGTAATCATAGGCCGGGATCGGATTGCGCGTGGCGTAGACCGTGATTTCATCGAGGTCGCCTTCCGCCGTCGCCGCGGCCGTTTCCGCCCAAGCGCCCGGCGCGAACGTAGCAGCGGCAATCCCGCCGGCGAGCGCTGCGGCGCGCGCGCTGGCGGATGCATTAACGGATGCCTTGAATTTCCCCTTCACGAAAAACCCCTTCATCGAAGCCTCTTTCTAATGCGGATTGAATTGATAATGATTTGCAGTTACAGTTATCCGTATCAGGGTGTTTTTGCGATTGCAAGTCAGAATCGTTATCACTAAAAGGAGGCGAGCACCCGTCTCCGCCGCGCCCGACGCCGCCGCAAGGACGGCCGGGACACGGACGCCAAGACGACATCGAAGACGGCGCAGCAACAGCGCAAAACCAGGGACGCCGAAGTCCGCAGGACCGAGAGACAGACAAATGCACCCAAGCCGCACCATCCACGCCATAACGAAGGGGTTCGCCATGACCGTCGCCACATCCACCGCCTCACTCGCCGCCGGCGCCCTCGCGCGCCGCATCACCGGGGCCCTCGTCCTCGCCCTCGCCCTTACCGCCTGCGCCACGATGGAGGCGCAGCAGGCGGGCGAGGCGCGCGCGGATCGGACAACCGCTCAAAGCGCCGGCGAGGCGCGCGAGGCTTTCCGCAAAGACCGCGAGGCCATTCTCTCCATGGCCGGCAATTACCGCGTCACGTTCGATTTCCGCGAGACCGTCGCCCTCGCCGAAGGCTACGAGCTGAAAGCGCCCAAGCTCTCCGGCGGGGACGAGGTCGTGCGCGTTCTCGAGGATCGCGGCGATTTCATCAGCATGCAGCACATTCTCGTGGTCGGCGGCGACGAAAAGTTCCCCGTCAAGCACTGGCGCCAGGACTGGATTTACGAGCCCGAAAGCGTGCTCGTCTTTGTCGGCGGCAACGCCTGGGAAAAACGCCCGCTGAGCCCCGAGGAACGCAAGGGCAAGTGGGCGCAGATCGTCTACCAGGTGGACGACGCCCCGCGTTACGGCGCGCTCGCTGCATGGGAACACGAAAACGGCAACTCGTCCTGGACGCCGCCGGCGGAATGGCGGCCCCTGCCGCGCCGCGACGCCACCACCCGCGACGACTACCACGCCATCAAGGCGGTCAACCGCCACGTCATCACGCCCGACGGCTGGGTGCACGAACAGGACAACACCAAGCTGGTGCTCGACGAGGGCGAGCCCTATGCGCTCGCCCGCGAAGTCGGCGTCAACACCTATCGCCGGTTCGACGCGTTCGACGTTTCCGTCGCCGAGAATTACTGGGCCGAGACGGCGGCGTACTGGGCCGCCGTGCGGGAGGAATGGACGCGCATGGAAACGGAAAACGAGGCCTTCGCGATTACGCTGGTTGGCGAGCCGGAGGAACTCTATTTCGAGATCCTGGGCCTCGCCGAAGCCTACCGCAACGACGAAAAGCCGCTCGCCGAAGCAAGCGCGGACGCGCGCGGCGTGATCGCCGATTACACCGAAACCGATATCGGCTCGCTCGGCTCGCGGCTCAACCGGCCGAGCCGGACCGTGAGCGCCAACGCTGACGCCGCGGGCGCGCTTTAGGACGAAGCGTCCGATCTAGTTGAGCGGTTCCGACGAGGACAGGGCGGCGCGCGCAGCGTCGCCCTTTTCATAGGTCCAGGCGGCGATGTCAGGGATGACCTGCGCGAATGCGTCGTTCAGCGCCGCGACCGCCGCATCCGCGTCCGCGCCGCGCGCCGGCGACGCCGCGTCGAACAGGCGCGCGGCGTAAATCTCGCCCTTGCCGTCGCTGAGCCGCGCGAAGATCGACAGGCGCGCCTCCTTGGAGCCGTTCTGAAGGAACATCTCCATGCGGCGAATATCCGTTTCCAGAACAATATCGCCAAGGGGAATGGCCGTGCGGTCGCCCACCGCGAGGATGCGTCCCGCGTCCTCGAACGTCTGCACAAGCGCGATGCGGAACAGGCGCGGCGCGCGGTCGGTCCATTCCGCGCCGGTCAGGAATTCGATCTTGCCGGGCGCGGAGGAAACCGCGATGCGCGTGGTGTTGTAAATGCCGGCGGCGCGGGGATCCTCCACGGTCAGCGACCAGTCGAGCGGCGCGCCCTCAAGCGCGGCGCCGGCGGCGGCGGCGATGTGATAGCGCGGCGCCGGCGGCGGCGTCTCCGGCAAGAGCGACACGCAGCCGGACGCGAACAAGGCGAAACTGAGCGCCGTCCAGCGGGCGAACTCCTTCATTACTCGTCTCCCCCCTGATACTCGGGCTGGCTTTCGCCCAAGAGGTAGCCTCTCGGATTGCGGTCGATTTCACGCAGCATGTAGTCGAGCGTGCGCATGACGCGGCGCGCTTCGGCCATGGTCGGCGCAACCTGCGCCAGGCCCTGATCCGCAAAGATGCGGATCGACTTGCGGTTCTCGCCGACCACGGCGCGCAGGTCGGCGACCAGCGCCCGCGTTTCGGAGATCGCCGCCTCGGCCTCCTGCATGACGGCCGGCGCGTCCTCCTCCGTCAGGCGCAACAGGCCCGCCGACGCGGCGTCGAGCTTTTCGGTCGCGCTCGCCAGGTTCTCCGCGGCGATATTGGCGTTTTCGATCAGCTTGCTGATGTTCTGCCGGTTCTCGGCGATCGCGCCGGTCGCGGTTTCCAGATCGGCGATGATGTTGCTGATGCCCTCGATATTGTCTTTCGACAGGAGGCGCTGGGCCTGCGCGACCACGTCGCCCGAGCCTTCGAGAAACATGTTGATGGTGGAGGTGTTGGCCTCGATCGACGGCACCCGCGCTTCGCTTGCGTCTTTCAGGAGCGGCGCGTCCTTGGTGCCGCCGACAAGCTGAATGATGAGCAGGCCGGTGAAGCCGACCGGCTCAAGCTCGGCGACGGTGTCGGTCTTGACCGGCGTGTCGCGGTCGACCCGGATGCGCGCGATGACGATGGAAGGATCGTCCGGGTCGATCGACAGACCGTCGACCTCGCCTTTCTGGATGCCGTTGAACCGCACCGCCGCGCCGATCGACAGACCCGACACGCGCTCGGTGAAAATAACGTCGTACTCGTCGAATTCGCGCCGCGCGTCGCCCAGCCAGAGAATGAACAGGAACGCCAGCGCAATCACGCTCAGCACGATCGACCCGATTAATACGTAATGCGCCCGCGTTTCCATGTCGTCCCAGTGTTAACCCAGCGCCAAGCCCGGCGCACCCGCCCTGCCCGGCGTTCCCCGGCTTCTGCGTGCGGCGTTTGCGCCGCATTGCCTTGCAGCGTCGGCCCTCAACTCGCTTTCGCCGCCAGCGCGGCGCGTCCGCGCGGCCCGGCGAAATATTCCTGTATCCACGGATGCTCGTTGCGCCGCACCTCGTCCAGCGGGCCGCAGGCGATCACCCGTTTCTCGGCCAAGACCGCCACCCGGTCGCAGGCGGCGTGCAAGGTGTCGAGATCATGCGTTACCATAAACACGGTTAAGCCTAATGATTCCTTGAGATTGACGATCAGCTCGTCGAATTTTGCGGCGCCGATGGGATCAAGGCCAGCCGTCGGCTCATCCAAAAACAGCAATTCCGGGTCCAACGCGAGGGCGCGCGCAAGCCCAGCGCGTTTGCTCATGCCGCCGGACAACTCGGAGGGGTATTTGGCCCCGGCCTCGGAGGCGAGCCCGACCATGGAGATCTTCAGCGCCGCCATGTCCTTGGCGAGGTCGCCCTCGATTTTAAGATGCTCGCGGATCGGCGCCATGATGTTCTGCGCCACCGTCAGCGAGGAGAACAGCGCCCCGCCCTGGAACAGGACGCCCCAGCGCCGCTCGATGCCGAGCCGTTCTTCCTCGCTGGCGTCGTAGTAATTCTGGCCGAAGACATCGACCTCGCCGGCGGAAGGGCTCTTCAGGCCGATGATCGCGCGCATCAGCACCGATTTGCCCGTGCCAGAGCCGCCGACGACGCCGAGGATTTCGCCGCGGCGAACGGCGAGATCAAGCTTGTCGTGCACGATGAAATCGCCGAACTGGGTGCGCAGTCCCCGAACGTCGATGATGCGATCGCCGGATTGATCGGGGGGCGGGGTCAAAAATCGATCTCCAGATAGAACATGGCGAAAAAGGCGTCGATGACGATCACCAGGAAGAGCGACTGCACCACCGACAGGGTCGTGCGCTGGCCGAGGGACTCCGAGCTGCCTTCGACCTGCATGCCCTGGAAACAGCCGATCACGGCGATGACGAAGGCGAAGAACGGCGCCTTGATCAGGCCCGCCCAGAAATGGTTCATGATGATGGTCTCCTGCATCCGCGACAGGAACAGGGCCGGCGAGATGTCCATCGCCGTCCACGCCACCAGGCCGCCGCCGATAATGCCAAGCATCGCCGCCAGAAAGGCGAGCGCGGGCAGCATGACGACCAGCGCGAACACGCGCGGCAGCACCAGGACCTCCATGGGTTCGAGCCCGAGCACGCGCATGGCGTCGATTTCCTCGCGGATCTTCATCGATCCGATCTGGGCGGTGAACGCGCTGCCCGACCGGCCGGCGATGAGGATCGCCGACAACAGCACGCCGAATTCGCGCAGCACCGAGATGCCGACCAGTTCGACCGTGAAAATATCGGCGTTGAACATGCTGAGGATCTTCGCCCCCATATAGGCCACCACCGCGCCGATCAGGAACGACATCAGCCCGACGATGGGCACCGCGTTAAGGCCCGCCTCCTCCATATGATGAACGGTCGAGGTCCAGCGAAAATGGGACGGCCGGGTCAGCACGCGCCAGCCGCTCGCCAGGGTGAAGCCGATGAAGTTCATCAGCTCCAGCGTGGCGTGATAGGCGTCCATCACGCCCTGGCCGAGCCGGTCCAGCATGGCGAGAAAGGCGTTGGGCTGCACCGGCATCACGTGGCATGGCGCAAGATGCGCCGCGACCTGGTCGAGGAGCGCGCGCTGCGCGTCCGAGCCGCCCACATAGCGAGAGGCGTCCGTCCGGCTGCCGCAGGCGAAGAACGTCCGCTGCAACATCATCGCCCCGGTGGTGTCGAGCCGGTCGAGCGCCGTCAGGTCGATCACCAGTTCGCGCCCGACGGAATCGTCGGAAAAATCCCGCAGTTCCTCATCGACCTTGCCAAGATAGCGGGCGCGCCAGTCCCCCTTGGCGAACAGGCGCAGAACGCCGTCCTTGATGCCGATGTCAAAAAACGCCGCCGTCTCCGCCATGGCTTCCTAACGCTTTCTTAACGGCCGCGCCGGCGCGACCTTTGCAATGACCCTGCGTCATATGGTGTTTTAACGCCTGATGTTAAAATCATCCTGAATTCCCGGCGGCGGCTATGCTAAGACACCCGCGCGGGATTGGAAAACCGCTGAATACGCCTCTCGGGAGATCGGCAGCCTTGGCTAAACGCGTCATCACCAACCAGTTTCAATGGCTTTCAGCGCTCCCGCTCCTCCTGCTCACCGGCCTCCTGGCGATTGTCGCCCTCGGGGCGGTCGCCGGCGCCCATTCCCCGGACGCGCGCGCCCGCGAGGCCCTGTTCGATTACTTCCAGCGGATCGCCCCGGCGCCGGACGCGGTCGCGGCGGCGGCGGACGTCTTCCACGTCGTCGAGATCGACCAGGCCGCCATCGACGCCGTCGGCCCCTGGCCGTGGCCGCGCACCCTGCTCGCCGATCTCGTCAACAGCGCCTATGACGCCGGCGCGACGGCGGTGATCCTCGCCGAGCCGGTCGATTCCCCGGACCCCCTGTCGCCGGAAACCATCGGCGCATTCTGGCTCTCCGGCGCGGGCGACGAAGCCCTGGCGCAGCAACTGGCGCGCCTGCCGCGCACGGACATCCGCCTCGCCGCCGCCTTCGCGCGCGCGCCGGGGGCGATCGCGGTGGCGGCCGACGCCCCCGGCGACCCGCACAGCCCGGATTCTTTCCAACGCACGGACGCGCGCGGGGCGGCCTGGCTCGACGCCGGCGGCGCGCGCTATCTCGCGCTGCCGGGCGCGCGCTATGTCTATGCGTTGACGCCCGCTCTCGGCGCGGCGGCGCGGCCCGCCGTCGCGGCGCTGGAGCCGGACGGCGACGGGACCTTGCGCCGCGCGCCGCTCCTGTGGTCGCTCGACGGCGCGCCCGCCCCGTCGATCGCCCTTGAGGCCGCGCGCCTCGCCGCCGCCCGTAACGGCGCGCAAAGCGTGGTCGCCCTGGAAATCGATCAGTCCACGGCGCACTCCCAGGGCGAAGGGATCAAGAGCCTGACCGTCGGCGGCGTGCGCCACGCCCTGTCGGAAACCGGCGCGATCCGTCTGTACCCGCCGCGGCGCCTGCGCGCGCCGACGACCTCGGCCGCGCGCATCCTCGACGGCGCCAGCTCCAACAGCCAGCTCCGGGACCGCGTCGTGGTGATCGGACGCAGCGCGGACCTGGCCGGCGCGGTCGTCACCGCGCGCGGGCCGCTCGCGCCGGCGGAAGCCCATGCGCTCGCCGCCGCCCAGCTTTATGCGGGCGCGAGCCCGAAGCGGCCGATCTGGACAGGCTATGTCGAGGCGCTGGCGGTAATGATGTTCGGCGCCGGCGCCATCATGATCGGTCAGCGCATGGCGTTCTGGCCGGTCGTCGCTCTCGCCGGCCTCGCCGCCGCAGCGCTCCTGGCCGGCGCCTTCGCGGCGTTTTCGCTCGCGACGGTCCTCGTCAATCCGCTGCCGCCGGTTGTCGCGCTTTTCATCGGCGCCCTGTCGGTGGCGGGGGGCAAATCCATCGGCGGCGCCCTGCGCGACGATTCCGTACGCGGCGCTTTCCACGACGCCCTGCCCGAGCCGGTGATGCAGCGCCTGCGCGAGGACCGGACCGGCGCGCTTCTGAACGGGGTGAAGCGCGACATCACCGTGCTCGCCTGCGAGCTGCGCCTCGCAGACGACGACCTGCGGCAACTGGAGAACCTGCCCGAGGACGTCGCCATGGTGCTCGCCGCGGCGTCGAACGAGCTGCGCCACACCATTCTCGACACCGGCGGCGCGGCGGACCAGGCCGACGGGGGCCGCGTGTTCGCCTATTACAACGCGCCGATGGAGCATGCCGATCACATCCAGACCGGCTGCGCCGCGGCGCTGCGCCTGATCGAAAGCATGGACAAGATCAACGAAGATCTCGACGCCGCGAGCCGCACCCGCGGCGTCCAGGTTCACCTCGCCATCGGCGTCGCTGTCGGGCCCTGCTTCGCCGGCCCCATGGGCCAGGGGCGCAACAACCGCTATTCGGCCGTCGGCGACGCCGTGGACCGCGCGGCGTTCCTGCGTAACCAGTCGGCGTATTACGGCCCCGCCATGATCTGCGACGAGGCGGTCTACCGCGCGACGCACCATCATTTCGCCTTCCTGGAACTGGATAAGATCCGCACCCGGAACGCTGAGCGGCCGTTCAGCATTTACGCGCTGATCGGCAATCCGTTCATCAAGTCGTCGAAAGGGTTCCGCGCCCTTGACGACGCGCACCGCGCGTTCCTGAAATCCTATCGCGCCGGCGACCTCGCCGCCGCCCGCGCGCTGCTGGACAAGACGCAAGCAACGCCGGGCGCCGCGATCGCCCTGTTCGACATTTACCGCCAGCGCCTCGATGACCTGGCGAAGACCGGCGTGCCGGAGAACTGGGACGGCGCGCAAACCGCCGAAGCGTAGCCGCGGCCAAAACGACGCCGCAAGGCGCGCCCTAATCGAACAACCGCCCCCCGTCCCAGGCCCTGCCCGCCGCCAGCGCCGCGACGAGGGCGCCCGCCCCCATCGCCGCCATCATCAGATAGGCCGCAGCGGCGCCGCGCGCATCCCAGGCGAGCCCGGCGAGCACGGTGGCGAGGCCCGTGATCGCGCCGACGCCGGTGGTCGACATCAGCGTCATGCCGGTGTTGATAAGCCGCAGGGGCGCGGCGCGGTCGAGAAATTCGATCGCGCCGAGATAGGCGCAGGCGAAGGTCAGGGCGTGCATCGTCTGTACCAGGAACAATATCGCGAGCGGGGGTTCCGCCGCCGTCGCCGCCCAGCGCAGGGCGGCGCCGCCGGCCCCGACGGCGAGCAGCGCCTTGGCGCCGAACCGGCGCGCCAGCCCCCGCGCGCGGGCGAGCAGCACGATCTCCGCGGCGACGCCCGTCGCCCACAGCAATCCGATGGTCAGCTCGGAATATCCCAGCTCGGCCCAGCGCAGATAGGAAAAGGCGTAGTAAACCGCATGGGCGCCCTGCGTCAGCCCGGCGGCCAGCAGGACGCCGACGAACACCGGATTGGCCATCAGCCGCGGCGCCTCGCGCCAGGAGACCGGCCGCGCGCCGCCGCGCGCCCCGGCGCCTTCGGGCAGGGCGAGCGACATCAGGAACGCGAACACCGCCGCCAGCGCCATGGCCCAGGCCGCCGCCTCGACGCCGAGCCGGGACAGCGCCGCGCCGCCGACAATCGTGGTCGCAAGGAAAAACCCCGACCCCGCGGCGCGGGTCTGGCCGTAATGCAGCCAGCCATTGCGGTCCGCGCGCAACACGGCGGAATCGCTGAGCGGCGTCAGCACGCCGAACGCCCAGATCACCATCGCCGCCGCCGCGCCGACCGTCGCTTTTCCAGGCGCGAGGAGAAGCCCCGTCGCCGCCGCAGCAAACACGAACGAAACGAGACGCAGCGCAATGCGCTCATCATGCTGATGATCCGCCCAGAAAGCAATGAGAGGGGCGAACGCCAGCCTTGCGATCAAGGCCGCGCCGGTGATGAAGCCGATCTCCTGCGCGACGAAGCCGCGGCTGTCGAGCCAGCCGGCGAAGAACGGCAACTGCACGCCGAGCAGCACGTACTGCCCGGCGTAAAACAGGCTGTAACGCAGGCCGACATGATGTTTCGACCAGGAAAACGGCAACCGGGGCGGCCTCATCCGCCCGGCTTATCGCAATCGCCCGTAACGGTCCAACCGCCTTTACGAACCGGAGAAGCGTTGACGGAAAGCGGCAGGCGTCGGTTCGCCGGCGGCAAGCGAAAACCGCTGGGCGCCCGGAACCTAGATGCCGGAGAAATTGTTGCCGGCCTTGCGGTCTGGCGCGGCGTAGGTGCGCGAACGGTCGTTCTCGATCCGCTCGGCGAGGCGGTCGGCCGACTCGCCAAGGGTGCGGATGGCCTGCGCATATTGATCGGCGATCGCCTCCATGGCGATAGGATCGACCTCGTCGCCGCGCTCGCGCAGCGCCTTCGCCGCCGCTTCATAGACGCGGCGGTTTTCCCGCAGGGCGCCGATCGCCGTTTCCAGGAGGATGACGTCGTTCATGGACAGGCGGGGCGCGTAAACGGCCGCGTTCGCGGCCTGATTGAGGGCCGCCGCCTTTTCGAGATTGGCGCCGGCGTCGCTCAGAAGCGCCTTCGAGCGGTTGTCATAGGCCGACAGCGCGTCCACGTAAATCGCCACGACGTCGGAGAACGACACCCGCTCGCCGCCGCCGGTGATGCGCGACAGGAGCGAGACCGGCTCCGGCTTGGGCCAGGGGGTCGCCTCGACCGCCGCCACCGCCTGCGCGAGGTGATCGCGCTCGGCGACGACCCCGTCGGGCCTCAGATCCGCCTGGGATTTCGCCGGCAGAACGGCGCACCCGCCGCTGAAGATAAGGAAAAACGCCGCGACGGCGCTATTGTGGAGATAAAGCCGTTTGGCCGCGCCTCGACTCCGCACTAAATCACTCCGCACAAATTACCCCACGCCCGGACGCGCTGCGTATAGTGTTGTAGCGCGCCTCATCGCCCGCTATCTCCATACCTTAACCATAAGCAAAAGTCAGCCGCCGAATGCCGCAACGATACACCTTATTCCCGCCGATTGAACCGTTCGAGAGCGGGAGGCTCCGCGTATCGGAAATTCATGAACTATATTATGAAATTTCCGGCGCAATTGACGGAAAACCGGTGGTGGTCTGCCACGGCGGACCCGGCGGCGGCTCGACGCCGTCCATGCGGCGCTACTTCGACCCCAAAAAGTACAAGATCATCATTTTCGACCAGCGCGGCTGCGGCCGGTCCACGCCGCACGCGGAATTGCGCGACAATACGACCTGGGCCCTGGTCGAGGACATGGAGGCCCTGCGCCGGCATGTGGGAGCCGAACGCTGGCAGGTGTTCGGCGGCTCCTGGGGCTCGACCCTCGCCCTTGCATACGCCGAAACGCATCCGGACCGGGTGACGGAACTGGTGCTGCGCGGCATTTTCACCCTGCGCCGCTCAGAATTGTTATGGTTCTACCAGGAAGGGGCGAGCTGGATTTACCCCGACGCCTGGGAGGATTTCCTCGCCCCGATCCCGCCGGAGGAGCGCGGCGACATGATCGCCGCCTATTATCGGCGCCTGACCGGCGACGACGCGGCGGAAAAACTGCGCGCCGCCAAGGCATGGAGCGTCTGGGAAGGCGGCGCGGTGAGCCTCATCCCCTCGGAGGAGCGCATGCAGAGCTTCTCCTCCGACGCCTTCGCCATCGCGTTCGCGCGCATCGAGAGCCACTTTTTCGCCAATGGCGGGTTTTTCGACCGCGACGACCAGATCCTCGCCAATCTCGACAGGGTGCGCCACATTCCGGCGGTGATCGCCCAGGGCCGCTACGACGTGGTGACGCCGATGCAGACCGCCTGGGAAATGCACCGGCGCTGGCCGGAGGCGGATTTGCGGATCGTCGCCGACGCCGGCCACGCCGCCAGCGAGCCCGGCATCGTCGACGTGCTGATCGAGGCGACCAACCGTTTCGCGGACCGGCAGGCCCCCCGCGGTTTCCGCGTCAGTTCAGGAAAAACGGCGCGATGATCGTCGAATAGACGATGACGACGAATATCCCCGTCGTGCACACATACCGCACCAGGAACCGCCAGCGCTGGAACCAGGCTTCCGACTTGAAGCCGATGGCTTCGCGCGCGGAAGAGGTGGAAACGACCCAGCCGGCGAAAACGGCGGTGATGAAGCCGGCCACCGGCAGAATGATGTCGGTCGCGGCGCTGAGGAAGTCGAGCAGCACCATGTCCCTGAAAAGCGACATGAAGCCGAGCGGCTGCCAGGTGTTCCAGAAGGTCGCCTGATCCTCGCCGTTCGGCCCCACCGCAGGCACCTGCGACAGGGCGTTGAGAACGCCGATGCCGAACGCGACAAGGCCGATCGTCGTCGCGGAAATCAGCCGGCGGTCCTCCCGGGTCTGCTCGTCCACCCACTTGGTCGAGGTCTCAAGAAGCGCGATGGACGAAGTCACCGCCGCGAAAAAGGCGAGGACGAAAAAGGCGAGGCCGAAGACGCCGCCCACGGGCATCCCCTGAAAGGCCAGCGGCAGGGTCTTGAACATCAGCGTCGGGCCGGCCTCGGCCGCAAGCCCCATGGCGAAAACGATCGGAAAGATGGCGAGCCCCGCGACGACGCCGACGGCGGTGTCGGCGATCGCCACCGTACGCGCCGCCCGCGGCAGGTCCTGTTCGCTCTTCATGTAAGCGCCGTAGGTCATCATCAGCGCCGAGCCGAGGCCGATGGAAAAGAACGCCTGCCCGAGGGCCGCGGAGACGACGGAGCCGTCGGCGGCCCCGCGCAGCAGATCGTCGACCCGGACGCCGAGGAGGAAATCCCCGCCGCGCGCGGCGTCGCCCTCGATCAGGGCGAATCCGAGCAGCACCAGCAGGAGGACGAAAAAAGCGGGCATCAGGATGGTGACGGCGGTCTCGATGCCGCCCTTGACGCCGCGAACGACGATGGCGACGGTGATGATCATGAACAGCGCGTGATAGAAAATCATCCGCGCCGGATCGTTCAGGAGCGCGCCGAGTTCGGCCGCGACCTCCTCCTGGGACTCGCCGGCGAAGGCGCCGGCGGCAAGGCCGGCAAGCCCGTCGCGCCCGATCGCGGCGAAGAGGTCGCCGGCGATCATCACCACATAGGCCAGCACCCAGCCCGCGATCACCGAATAGAACGTCAGGATGATAAAAGCGCCGATGATCCCCAGCCAGGATTGCAGCGCCCACCATGGCGAGCGCCCCTCGGCCCTGGCGATCTTCACCACGCTGCCCACCGCCGACATGCCGCCGCGGCGGCCGATGAACAACTCGGAAACGAGCACCGGCAGGCCGATCAGCAGGACGCACAGGAGGTAGAACACGACGAACGCGCCGCCGCCGTTTTCCCCCGCGACATACGGAAAACGCCACAGATTGCCGAGCCCGACCGAGGAGCCGATCGCCGCCAATATAAACGCGGCCTTTGACGACCACTTGTCACCCTCGCGCGCCGTGCCTTGCATCTATTTGTCCCTCCCTCGTGCGCCGTTCCGCCGGACATAACCTAAAAGCGTATTTTTAGACAATTTTTTACGTTTCCTAGCAAATTTATATTTCCGGCAAGGCGCGAATATCGCCATGGTGACGTCGGAAGACGATTTCCTCGATCTTCAGGACAGGAGAACGCCTTGAAAGAGCCTTTGCACAATCGGGACTTGCATCTCGCCATCGAACAGGTGGACGGACTTGTGGACGCCGCGGGCGCGGACGGCGCGCGGGAGATCGTCGATGCGTTCCAGCGCTCCACGACGGAGCTTCTGGCCGCCCTGCGCGATCGCGTCGGCGCGGGCGACCTCGCCGCGGTCGCGACCCACGCCCATGCGGTCAAGGGCTCCGCGGCCAATGTCGGCGCAAAGCGTCTTGCGGAAACCGCCGCCCGCATCGAACAGGCGAGTCGCGCGGGCGACGCCGCCGCCGTCAGCGCCGCCGTCAACGACGCCGCGGAAGACTTCGACCTGTTCACCATCTGCTTCCATGAACATCTGAGCCGGCGGTAAAGCCCCGCGCGCTTGCGCCGCTACAGCCAGTCCGAGGAGCGATAGGCGTCCTGGTCCCGGCTGACATGGGCGCTCATGACGATGCCGAAGCCGGCCATGATGGTCAGCATCACCGTACCGCCATAGGAAACCAGCGGCAGCGGCACGCCGACCACCGGCGCGAGGCCCATGACCATGCCGGTGTTGATCAGGACGTACAGCGCGAAGGTGGAGGTAACGCCGATCACGGCGAGCCGGGCGAAGTGAAGCTTCGAGCCCATGGCGATGGACAGGCCGACCAGGACGACGGCGAAGTAAAGCGCCAGCAGGAACATCGCGCCGACAAAGCCGAATTCCTCGCCGAAAATAGTAAAGATGAAGTCCGTCTGCATCTCCGGCAGGAATTGCAGCTGGCTCTGGCTGCCGAGCATGTAGCCCTTGCCGTCGAGACCGCCCGAGCCGAGGGCGATCTTCGACTGCAGCAGGTGATAGCCCTGCCCCAGGGGGTCGCGGTCGGGGTTGAGAAAGGTCAGGATGCGTTCGAGCTGATAGGGTTTGAGGAGTTCGAAGCGATAGGCCGCATAGGCCGCGATCACCCCGCCGCCGACGCCGATCAGGCCGATGCGCCAGCTCAGCCCCGCCACGAACACCGTGATCGCCCCCGTCGCCGCGAGCAACAGCGACGTGCCGAGATCCGGCTGGATGAAAACGAGGCCGACCGGCGCGGCGATCATCAGGAAAGGCGGGATGAGATAAAGGATGTGCGAGACCTGCTCCGCCCGCAGCCCGTGATAGTACCGCGCCAGGGCCATGACGAGGCCGATCTTCATCGCTTCCGACGGCTGGAACTGAAACCCGCCCAGCTCGATCCAGCGGCGCGCGCCCATGTTCACCTCGCCGATGAAAGGCACCGCCGCCAAGGCCGCCAGCGCCGCGAAGTAGGTCGGATAAGCGAGCGCCATCCAGTACCGGATGGGAATGAGGCCCACGGCGACCAGGACCGCGAGCGCCGCCGCGAAGCGCAGCCCGTGCTGCATCGCCCAGGGCTGCCACGAGCCTTCGGCGACGGAATAGAGGGTGACGACGCCGGCGCCCGCAATCATGGTCAGGAGAATGATCAGCGGCCAGTGCAGGGCCAGAAGCCGGTCGCGAAAGCCGCGCTGTCGCCCGGGCAGGATGAGCGAATTCATGGCGTCACCCCGTCCGGGTCGACCCGCGGCGGCGCCGTTCGGCGAGGCTGCGCGGATCGATGGCGGGACGCGCCGCGGGATTTTTCGCCGCCACCGCCGTCATGATGTCGCGCGCCCGCGGCCCCGCCGCGCGCGAGCCGCCGATCCCGTGCTCGACGATCACCGCGCAGGCGTAGCGCGGATTGTCGAACGGCATGAACGAGACGAACAGCGCGTGATCGCGCCGCTCCCACGGCAGGTCCTCCTGATCGGTCAGGCCCCGGGCCCGCTCCTCCTTGGTGATCCGGAACACCTGGCTGGTCCCGGTCTTGCCGGCCATGCGCCAGGCGGGATCTTCAAGGCGCGAGCGCGCCGCCGTGCCCCATTCGTTGACCACCGCGTCCATGCCGGAACGCACAAGCTCAAGATGGTCCGGATCGACCTTGACCGGCGGCGGCGTCGGCGCCGGCGGGGCGAGATCGCCGACCGCGCGCACCAGGCGCGGGCGCACCTCGCGGCCGCTGGCGATCCGCGCCGCCATGACCGCAAGCTGGAGCGGCGTCGCCGTCACATATCCCTGCCCGACGATGCAGGAGAGGGTTTCGCCCTGGAACCAGGGCTGGTTTTCCGGCGAGCCCGCGAAGCGCAGCTTTTTCCATTCGCGGTCGGGAACGACGCCCCGGCGCTGTCCGGAAATGCCCAGCTCGTATGTCTCTCCAAGGCCGAAGCGCCGGGCGACGTCCGCCAGCAGGTCGATGTCGAGGGTCTTGGCGATTTCGTAGAAATAGACGTTGCACGAATTCTTGATCGCCCCGCGCATGTCGAGCGTTCCATGCCCGCCCCGTTTCCAGCAGTGGAAGAAACGGTTGCCGTACCATGTCCGCCCGTTGCAGAAGGTCCGCTGACTCGGCGACACGCCGGATTCCATCGCCGCGATGGCGCTGATCATCTTCAGGGTCGAGCCGGGCGCATAAACGCCGGCGAGCGGCTTGTTCAACAGCGGCTTGTACGGACTTTCGTTCAGCTCCCGCCACAGCGCGGGATCGATGCCGACATTGAAATCGTTGGGATTGAAGCCCGGGGTCGAGGCCATCACCAGGATATCGCCGGTCACGACGTCGAGGACGACGGCGGACGCGCTCTCGCCGGCGAGGACTTCCATCGCTTTTTGCTGCAACTCCGCGTCGATGGTGAGCGCCAGCGTCTTGCCCTGCGCCGGCGGAATCGCGGTGTCGTCAAGCTCCTCCATGACGCGGCCATGGGCGTTGATGCGCACCTTCATTTCCCCGGCGGCGCCGCGCAGTTCCCGGTCATAGGTGCGCTCCAGCCCGTCGCGCCCGACCTTGAAACCTGGCTGGCGCAGGAGATTGCGCTCCGCATCGCTGTCCTGCTGGGCGAGATCACGCTCGGTCACCGCGCCGACATAGCCGATGACGAAGGCCGACGCGGCCCCCAGCGGATAGTCGCGGGTCTCGCCCACATCCGGCAGGACGCCGGGAATATGCGGCAAGCGGAAATTGATCTTCGAGAAATCGTCCCAGGTGAGATTGTCCTCGATCTCCACCGGGGTGAAGGCGCCGCCGCGCCGGATCTGGCGCTTGATGCGCGCCCGGCGTTCGTCGCTGACGGGCACGATCTCGGAGATCTTGTCCAGCGCCGCCTCGACGTCGCGGGCCTGTTCCGGCACCAGCAGTACACGGAAGTTCTGCCGGTTGGAGGCGAGCACATTGCCGAAACGGTCGACGATCTCGCCGCGCAGGGGCGTCAGCACGCGGCGCTTGAACTGGTTTTCCTCCGCGAGATCGAGATATTTCTGGTGGTCCTTGACCTGGAGCTGGTAAAGCCGGCCGCCGATCACCGCAAAGAGGGCGCTGACCCCGCCGCCAAGCATCAGCGTGCGCCGCGAGACGACTTCCTGGCGCTCCGGGTCGTGGCTGTTGATGCGCACCATGCCGCCCGCCCCCTACGCCTCGACCAGCACGCGGCGGTGCAACTCGCTGAAGACCGCCGCGAACAAGGGATAGATCGCCACCGTCGCCGCCATCTGGAAGATCAGCGGCCACACCGGCAGCAGCGCGCCGGACATCAGGCTCATCACCAGCCACAGCATGAGGCTGGCGCTCGCCGCCGCCAGGGCGAACCCGAGCAGGACGACCATCTGCTCGCGGCCGTTGAAATAGGACCGCTGGGACAGAACGATGTACTGAACGACGAGATAAACGACCGCCCACAGGCCGAACGGCCCGCCCATCAGCAGGTCCTGCAGAATGCCGATGAAAAAGACGCCCACGGACGGCAACAGGTCGGGGCCGTAGATCGACCAGAAGAATATCACCACCAGCGGGATGATCGGCGTCGGCGCCCATCCCTCGAACAGCCGCAGCGGCAGGGCGAGGAGAATGACGCCGAGAAAGCCGAGAAACGTCGGCGCCAGGGATTTGGCGAGCCGCATCAGGTTTTCCGCGCGGTATCCCATGGCCTATCCCTCCGACGGCAGGACTGCAGAGGCCGGCGTGACCGGCGCAACGCCCCGCGCGGCCACCGTTCCCTCGCCGCCGCGCCGCGCCGGCGCGGCGTCGGCGGCCGACAGGGAGGCGCCGTCGTCCGGGCTCGGAAATTCGTAGTTGATGATGCGCACCATCCGGGTGCGAACGTAATCGGCGTAAAGGCCGATGACGATGTCCTTGCCGCTGACGCGGTCGACGACCCCCACCGGCAGGCCGCGGGGAAGCGCGCCCCCGGCGCCGGAGGTGACGACCCGCTGGCCCGGCGCCGGCGCGCTGACGTCGCCGTCGACCGTGACGTCGATCACGGGTTTCTTGCGCGTGTTGCCGACGAGGATGCCTTCGACGTCGGCGCCCTCGATATAGACCGGCACGCGGCTTTGAATATCGGTGAGGAGAAGAATGCGCGAGGCCGCCGCGCCGGTGTGGACGACGCGCCCGACAAGGCCGTTCTCGTCGACCACGGCCATGCCCGCCTCGACATTGCGGGCGCGCCCGGCGTTGACGATCATCGAGCGGGAAAAGGCGTCGTTCGCCTCGCCGATGACGAAGGCGTCGACCGGCTGGGCCTGCGGCGGCGCCTGGTAGGTCTGGAGGCCCTCATAGGAGGCGACGATGGCGCGCAACTCCAGCGCGTCCTGCATCCACTGGCGCAGTTCGGCGTTTTCCTCGCGCAGGGCCTCGTTCTGCTCCAGGATGCGGAAATAGTCGCCGACATAGCCGATGAGGTCGTTCACATAGGCGATCGGACCGGCGAACACCTCCAGCACCGGGGCGGCGGCGTCGATCACCCCCTCGCGGGCCTTCTGGAAAACGGAAGCCTGAGCGGAATAAAGACTGGAGAGCAGGAGCAGCACGGACACCATGATCAACAGGACAAGAGTGAACCGCGGGGCTGACCTGCGCCCCAGCCCTTCCCGTCTGTCCTGACCTAGATAATCCATACCGCGATGTTATACCCCGTTGCGAACCGCCGTTCTATCCGCATTTGAGCTAAATTGCCGGGCCCCGCGCCGTTGCGGACGCCGGCGCCTGTCCGCCCGCGCGCCCTAGATCGCCGAGCTGAGGACGCCGCGCATCGCCTTGGTGTTTTCCAGCGCGCCGCCGGTGCCCAGCGCGACGCAGGACAGGGGGTCGTCGGCGACGGACACCGGCAGGCCGGTTTCGTCGCGCAGGACCTGATCGAGATTTTTCAGGAGCGCGCCACCGCCGGTGAGCATGATGCCGGTGTCGACGATGTCCGCGGCGAGTTCCGGCGGCGTCGCTTCGAGGGCGACTTTCACCGCCTCGATGATCTGGCTCACGGGCTCGGCGAGCGCCTCGGCCACCTGCGCCTCGCCGATGCGGACCTCCTTCGGCACGCCATGCATCAGGTCGCGGCCCTTGATCTGGATCGTGGTGCCCGAGCCCTCCGTCGGGATCATCGCCGAGCCGACCTCTTTCTTGATCCGCTCCGCCGACGCCTCGCCGATCAGGAGGTTATACATCCGGCGGATGTAAGCGACGATGGCGTCGTCCATCTTGTCGCCGCCGACGCGCACCGAACGGGAATAGACGATGCCGCCGAGGGACAGGACCGCCACCTCGGTCGTGCCGCCGCCGATATCGACCACCATCGAGCCGGTCGGATCCGTCACCGGCAGGCCGGCGCCAATCGCGGCCGCCATCGGCTCCTCGATCAGCTCAACCTTGCGCGCACCCGCGGAGAGGGCGGAATCCTGAATGGCGCGGCGCTCAACCGCCGTCGCGCCGGAAGGAACGCAGACCACGATGCGCGGGCTGGCGAAAGAGCGGCGGTTGTGCACCTTGCGAATGAAGTGCTTGATCATCGCCTCGGACACTTCGAAGTCGGCGATGACGCCGTCCCGCATGGGGCGGATCGCCTCGATCTCGCCGGGGGTGCGGCCCAGCATCTCCTTGGCCTCGTTGCCGACGGCGCGCACCAGCTTGCGTCCGGCCCGCGTTTCGATGGCGACGACCGACGGCTCATTCAAAACGACGCCCCGGCCTTTGACGTACACCAGCGTATTCGCCGTGCCGAGATCGATGGCCATATCCGCGGATAACATGCCGAACAGGGTGGAGAGCATGGGATAAGTCCTATTCTTAGTGACTGAATACGGCGGTCTTTTTATCCTTAATGGGTTCCTAAATCGTCAACGCCGCAAGGAAACTTATGCGCAGCGTCGGCGGGTCCCCATCCGGCGCCGGATCGGCGCCTGTTCGGTGCGGCTTCGGGACGAGCCCGGTGCGAAAAGCGGACGGCCCGGCCCCGGCGCTTCACGGCGCAACAACGATAATCCGGCCCGCGATCCAGTCATCTCCTTGAGTTGAACGTTAACAGGATTCTCGCCGCCGGAAGCAATCACGAACCGGCGATTGTTAAAGCGCTCCTTCGTCGCGGCGCATGCGGCGGTAAACCCACCTGGCGAACAGCAAAAACCCGAGCCAAGCGGCGATGATCAAAACGATCAGCGCGACATTCCTCGGCTCCCGGCTGGTGAAAAAGTCGACGACGCCGGAAACGCCCTCCTTCAGCGCCTCGGCGGTCGGCACGACCGTACTGATGACGGCGACGACGAGGATTTTCGGCACGATCCCGACCCCGGTGCCGAGCCAGAATTTCCACATCGGAATATGCGCCGCGCCCGCCGTGGCGTTGACGACGATGAACGGCGCGGACGGAACGACCCGCACCAGCCCGCTGGCGAGCACGCCATGGCGGCCGATGAAGCCGATCGTCTTCTGCACGCGGTCGCCGCCGAGCTTCAACACCCAGCGTCCGCCGAGAAAGTGGCCGAGGCCGAAGGTCAGGGTCGCGCTCGCCATGGTCGCGAGCCAGGAATAAACCGCGCCGTTCTGCGGTCCGAAGGCGATCACCGTCGCCGTGATCAGAAGGATTTGCGGGAACCCGGTCAGGGCGAGCAGCGAAAACACCGAGATGACGCCGATCAGCGCCCAGGGCGAATTGGCCGCCCGCGCCATCAGCTCGGTCAGTTTCTCTTCCGCGTTCTCGTTTTCAAGCTGCAGCCATTGCTGGCCGAACACGAACATCGCCACCACGAAGACAAGAAGGACGGCGGAGACGGCGAACGACGTCATCGCCTTGGCGTCCATCTCATTGAGAAAGCGTCCGAGATGACGCAAGAACTCAACCATACCAAACGGTTCCCGGCTTTCGGACCCGCCCGGAACAGTCCGATCGCCAATCATAGTCATCGGGGGCGGACGCCCGGCGCGACGCCGGTCCGAAAGCCATCCGCGGCGCCCCGGAAAGCGCCCTCGGAAAAACCCGTTTCAGCAGGCTCGCCATCACAATTGCAGGCGCCGCCGCACGGCGGCGGGTCGGCTGCGCGTCCGTCAGGCAACCGGAGCGCATAACCCCTCCCCCAGTCCCAAGCACAGGCGTCTTGATTACCCCCGCCAGCGGGCGAAAGCAACGCCCGCACTGCGCCGGATACTGCATAAACCGCGGCGCGATCCGGCGCGGGAGGTCAGCCGGGGGCCGCGCGACGCGACGCCGGATTACAAATTATCAAGGCGCGACAGGGCGGCGCCCAGCTTTTCAAGCTCGGCCTCGTAACCGGCGCGGCGCTGATGCTGCTCCTCGACAACCTCCCGGGGCGCGCGTTCGACGAACTTCCGGTTGGCGAGCTTCTTGTCGATGGCGGCGATTTCCTTCGCCGCCTTCGCCTGCTCTTTTTCAAGGCGGACTTTCTCCGCCGCGATGTCGATGAAGTCCGCGACCGGCAGGGCGGCGACGGCGTCGCCATGGACGATCTGCACCGCGCCCTTCGGCGCCGTGTCGGCGAGAGAAATGTCGGACAGGCGCGCGAGCCGTCCGATCACGTCCTTGTTCGCCTCAAGCCGCGCGCGCGCCGACGCCTCGCCGCCGATGAACGCCAGCGGGATTTTTGCCGCAGCGGGCACGTTCATCTCCTGACGGACAGACCGGATCGACGTGATCAGCTCGATCACCCAGTTGATCTCCGCCGCGGCCCCGGCGCTTGCAAGGCGCGGCTCATGGCGCGGCCATTCGGAGACGATCAGGCGTTTGTCCGACATCGCCAGCGCGCCCCACAATTCCTCGGTGACGAAGGGCATGAACGGATGCAGGAGGCCGAGAATGCGGCCCAGCGCCCAGGCCGCCGTCGCGCGGGTCTCGTCTTTCTCCGCGCCGTCCGCCCCCTGCAACGCCGGCTTGGCGAGTTCGAGATACCAGTCGCAGAAGACGTTCCAGGTGAATTTGTAGATCGCGCCCGCCGCGTCGTTGAAGCGGTAAGCCTCCAGCTCGCGCGTCACGGCCGCGGCGCATTCATTCGCTTCGTGCACGATCCATTTGTTGACGCCCAGCGTCGCCGCGGCGGGATCGAAATCCGCCCGCCGCGCGCAGCCGTTCATCTCGCAGAACCGCGCCGCGTTCCACAGCTTCGTGCCGAAATTGCGGTAGCCCTCGAAGCGCTGCTCCGACAGGCGGATATTGCGGCCCTGGGCGGCCTGCGAGGCCATGGTGAACCGCAGCGCGTCCGCGCCGTACGCGTCGATCAGCTTCAGGGGGTCGATGACGTTGCCCTTCGACTTCGACATCTTCTGACCCTTCTCGTCGAGGACGAGGGCGTGAATGTAAACGTCTTTGAACGGAACGCATTTCTGAAAGTGAAGCCCCATCATCATCATCCGGGCGACCCAGAAAAAGATGATGTCATGCGCCGTGCTCAGGACGGTGGTGGGGTAGTGGCGTTGCAGAAGGGCGCCCTCGGCCTCCGGCCCGTCCGGCCAGCCCAGGGTGGAGAACGGCCACAGGGCGGAGGAGAACCAGGTGTCGAGGACGTCGGGGTCGCGCGCCAGAACGGCTTTGGTCAGTTCGTTCGTTTCAACATCGATGTCGCTTGCAACGCTTTCGCCCAAAGACACTTCAACCGCGTCTCCATAAAACTCTTTCGCTTTTTCGAGCGCTTCCGCGTCCGTATGGGCGACAAACACCTGGTCGTCTCCGGGCATCAGGCGCCCTTCCGTGGACTTCACAGGTCCGTACCAGGCCGGGATGCGGTGCCCCCACCAGAGCTGGCGGGAGATGCACCACGGCTCGATATTGCGCATCCACTGGAAATAGGTCTTGGTCCAGTGTTCCGGCACGAAACGGGTCTCGCCCGCCTCCACCGCCTCGATGGCGGGCCTGGCCAGCGCCTCGGCGTTGGCGAACCACTGGTCGGTCAGCATCGGCTCGACGACGACGCCGGAGCGGTCGCCGAAGGGCTGCATGATCTTCTTGTCCTCGACCTTGATCAGATTGCCGTCTTTCTCGATGTCAGCGACGATTTTTTCACGCGCCTCGAAACGGTCGAGGCCGCGATAAGCGTCCGGCACCAGGTTGAGCCCGTCCACATAGGCCGCGTCCGGCGCGCCCGCCACCCCCAACAGCCGTTTCGCCTTCGCCGCCGCAGCAGCATAATGATCGCCGTCGGCGCGCATGGCGCCTTTCGCGTCCATCAGCCGGTACATGGGAATGCCGGCGCGGCGGGCGACCTGGTAATCGTTGAAATCATGGGCGCCGGTGATCTTCACCGCGCCGGAGCCGAAATCCGGGTCCGGATAATCGTCGACGATGATCGGGATCAGGCGGCGATGCTCTTTCGGGCCGACCGGGATCTCGCACAGCTTGCCGACGATCGGCGCGTAGCGCGCGTCGGACGGATGCACCGCGACGGAGCCGTCGCCGAGCATGGTTTCCGGCCTTGTCGTGGCGATGGAGATGTAATCGCGCGTCTCGCTCAAGGTCACGTTCCCGTCCGCGTCCTTTTCCACATACTCGTAGGTCTCGCCGCCCGCGAGGGGATATCTGAAATGCCAGAAATGGCCGTCGACCTCGCGGTTCTCGACCTCGAGGTCGGAGATCGCCGTCTCGAAATGCGGGTCCCAGTTCACGAGGCGCTTGTCGCGATAGATGAGGCCCTCGTTGTAAAGCTCGACAAAGACCTTCATCACCGCCCGGACCATCTGGTCGTCGGGCGCGCCGTCCGCGCCCATGGTGAAGCGCTCGCGGCTCCAGTCGCAGGATGCGCCGAGGCGCTTCAGCTGGTTGATGATCCGCCCGCCGCTTTCATGGCGCCATCGCCAGACCCGCTCGACGAACGCCTCGCGGCCCATGGAGCGGCGATCCTCGTTGCCCGCCTCGGCGAGTTGGCGCTCGACCACCATCTGCGTCGCGATCCCGGCGTGATCCGTGCCCGGCTGCCACAGGACCGAGCGGCCGCGCATGCGCTCGAACCGCGACAGCACGTCCTGCAACGTGTTGTTGAGCGCGTGCCCCATATGCAGGCTGCCGGTCACGTTCGGCGGCGGGATGACGATGGTGAAGGGCTCGCCCTCGCCCGACGGCTTGAAGGCGCCGGACTGCTCCCACGCCTCGTAGATCCGGGGCTCGGCTTCGGCGAAATCGAAATTCTTGTCCAGCATGGCGGCGTCTTCTCACATCACGGCGGTCGAAATCAAAGGCGAGCCGGCGGTGTAGCGCCGCCGACCGCCCGGAGCAACGATATAGGGGTCTTATCGCACGATTTCGGCCGGGCGCGGGCCCGGGAAGCGGGGATTACTCCCGGGCCGGGGCCAGGCCGGTGTGTTCGGCGAGGAACGCCCACATGTCGGCGTATTCCTCGATGATCTTGTCGGTCGGCTTGCCCGCGCCGTGGCCGGCCCGGGTCTCGACCCGGATCAGATGGGGAGCGTCGCCGATATCCGCCGCCTGAAGCGCCGCGGCGTATTTGAAGCTGTGGCCCGGCGCGACGCGGTCGTCAGTGTCGGCCGTCGTCACCAGGATCGCCGGGTAGTCCGCGCCGTCGCGGATATTGTGATAGGGCGAATAAGCGTAGAGGTTTTCGAAATCCTCCTCGTTTGCCGGATCGCCGTAATCGTCGACCCAGAACCGGCCGGCGGTGAACTGGTTGAAGCGCAGCATGTCCATCACGCCGACGGCGGGCAGGCCCGCTGCGAAAAGATCCGGACGCTGATTGATCACCGCGCCGACCAGGAGCCCGCCGTTCGAGCCGCCCTGAACCGCCAGCTTGCCGGGGGCCGTTACTCCCTCCGCGATCAGGTGTTCGCCCGCCGCGATGAAATCGTCGAACACATTCTGCTTGTTGAGGAGCCGGCCGGCGTCATGCCACGCCTTGCCGTACTCCCCGCCGCCGCGGATATTGGCCAGCGCGAAGACGCCGCCCATCTCCATCCAGGCGAGGCGCGTGGTGCTGTAGCTCGGCGCGATCGAGACGTTGAAGCCGCCATAGCCGTAAAGCAGCGTCGGCGCGCCCGCGGAGAGATCGGTGTCCTTGTGGCGGCTGAGGAACATGGGCACGCGCGTTCCGTCCTTCGATTCGTAAAACGTCTGCTCGACGACGAAGTCGTCCGGGTCGAAGGGCGCGTCGGCTTCCTTGAAGACGCTCTGTTCGCCGGTCTCGACATCGACGCGGAAGATCGTACCCGGACGGTTGAAGCTGGAGAACGAGTAGAACGTTTCCATATCGCCGGGCTCGCCGGAAAAGGCGCTCGCCGAGCCGACGCCCGGCAGCGCCAGGGCGCCGAGGTCGCGACCGTCCAGGGCGACCATGCGGATGACGGATTTGACGTCTTCCAGATATTCCACGAACAGCCGGTCGCCGGCGAGCGTCGCGGCGGTCAGAACGCTCGGCGCCTCGCCCGCGACCTCGGTCCATTCCGAACCGGCCCTGTCGAGCGCCGCCGGCGTGGAGACGATGCGGTTGTTCGGCGCCCCGTCATTGGTGCGGAAGAAATGCCGCCCGGCCGCGGTCGCGATGTAGCTGTAATCATGCTCGAAGCCGGAGATGAGGTCGACCGGCTCGGCCGCTTCGTCGGCAAGGTCGATCAGCGCCACCTCGTAGCGGTCGTCGGTGCCTTTCCAGACCGTCACCACAAGCTGTGCGCCGTCGCTCGACACCTCCGCGATGAAATTGTGTTCGGGCGCGTCGGGGTGGGCGTAGACGAGGCGGTCGGCGGCGCTGTCGTCGCCGAGGCGGTGAAAGTAGACCGCCTGATTGAGGTTAATGCCCTGAAACGCCTCGCCCTCTTCCGGCGCCGGGTAGCGCGAATAGAAAAAGCCCGACCCGTCCTTGGCCCAGCTCACGCCGGAGAATTTCACCCAGTCGATCGCGTCGGCGAGCGTTTCCCCGGTCTCGACGTCGACAACGCGGATGGTGCGCCAGTCCGAGCCGCCGTCCTGCACCAGATAGGCGACAAGGCCGCCGTCCGGGCTCGGCTCATAGCTGGCGAGCGCCGTCGCGCCGTCCTCGGACCAGCCGTTCGGGTCCAGAAGGACGCGCGGCGCGCCCTCCAGCCCGTCCTGAACGTAGAGAACATACTGGTTCTGAAGCCCGTCATTGCGGCGGAAGAAATAGCGCTCGCCGCGTTTGACGGGGAGCAGATACTTTTCATAGTCCCACAAGGCGCGCAGCCGCGCCTCGATGGCTTCGCGCTGCGGGAGCGTTTCCAGATAGGCGAACGTCGTCTCGTTCTGGGCGGCGACCCAGTCCGCCACGGCGTCGTTCTCGCGAATGTCGTCCTCCAGCCAGCGGTAGGGATCGCGCACCTCGACGCCGTGATAGAGGTCGACCTGATCGACCCGCCTTGTTTCCGGATAAGTCAGGGACATGCTTTCTTCCATGGACGCGCCTTCGGCCGTTGCCGGCCCGGCGACGGCCGCCCTATCGCCTTGCGCCGCATCATCGCCAGGGGCGCACGCCGACATGAGGCAGACGCCGGCTGCGACAATCGCCGCCCGCGGGGAAAAGGCAAGGATTTGTTCTCTCATCACCACACCGAATATTGCTAGCTGACGCCGGCACGGTAGGCGACTTTCACAAAACTGCAACTCTCGTTCAATAAGGCGGCGACGGATTTACAGTATTCGCCGGATGATGTTCCCGGTTTTATTAGCGCGCCGACCGTCGACGCCCCCTGCAAAAAACCGCAAGAACGAGCCGCGCGAAGAACGGCGCGGCGCTTGAAGGCCGGGAAGGCGCAAGGGTCAGCCGCGGCGGCGGGAGACCCGCTGCACTTCCTGTTCGACCTTTTCCTCGACAATCGCCGGCAGGTTCGCGTCGAGCCAGTCCTTGATCATCGGCTTCAGCATGGCGACAACAATATCTTCAAGCGTGCGGCTGTCCTTGTCGGCGACCCGCACCGACTGCGACAGGTTCTCGAACGCCTGCGAAGCCGCTGCTGCGGCCGTCTGATCCAGGATCAAGGCTTCCTCCGTTTCCGAGGCTCCCGCTTCGACATTCTTCTTCAACATCTCAAGGCTTTCCGTTTGCGAGGGCGCCTCATCCGGCGCCGCGGCGGCATGGCCGGCGGATGGGGCCGATACAGATGGGGCCGAAGCGGATGAAGACGTCGCGGATGAAGCCGGCGTATCAGCGGCGGACGGCTCGCCCGCCTGCTGCGGCCGGTCCTCGGCGACGGGCGCGGGATCCTCGGTCATGACGACTTCGGGCCGGCGCGCCTCGGGCGCGGGCCGTTCCCGCGCTGGCTCGCGCGGGCGCTCCTGCGCCGCCGGCTCCTGGCGCATGGCGGCGGTCCGGCCCGTCTCGTTGCGGCCCGTCTCGCTTCGGGATGCGGCGCCCGGCGCGTCTCCGTCGTCTTCGTCCTCGGATATAATCCTGCGGATCGACGCCAGGATTTCTTCCATGCTCTGCTCGGGCTGTGCGTTTTCCATGGACATGCGTCCTTTAAAGCCGGTGACTTCGATTGAGGGTCCAAACCTTATCTTTCAGGCGCTTCGGACGAGTTATCAAGCATTTCCTGCGTTAAGATTAACGCTCGTAAAGCTCCAGCGCGGCGTCCTGCGCCGCCGTCGCGTCGACGCCGAGGCTCGCCGGCGTCAACAGCCCCGCCGCCGCCAGCAGCGAGAACGCCGCGGCCTGCTCGTCCCGGCGCGCGTTCACCAGCGAGACCTCCGCATTGAGAAGTTCCTGTTCCGCATCGAGAACGTCGAGGGTCGTTCGAGTGCCGACCATCGCCTCGCGGCGGACGCCTTCAAGGGCGAGCTGGTTGGCGTCGACGGAGGCTTGCGCCGAGCGGATGATGACGCGCGCGGCGACAAGGTTCTGCCACGAGGCGTTGACCTGCGCCTCCACCTGGCGCTCGGCCTCGATCACGCTGGCGCGGTCGCTGGCGTGCAGCGCCCTGGCCTCGCGGATGCGCGAATAGTTGAGGCCGCCCTGGAACAGCGGCACGCTGGCGCGCACGCCATAGGCGAACTGTTCGCTGTCGAGGGTGAAGGGGGACGGGTCCTCGGCGTACTGATAACTTGTCGTCAGCGAGACCGACGGCAGGAGCGCGCCGCGGGCGATGGCGATCTGGCGGCGCGACACCTCCGCCTGCTCGCGGGCGCCGACGGCGGCCGGCGCGAACTCGCGCGCCAGCGCCTGCGCGTTCTCAAGCGTTTCCGGCAGATCCGGCAGGGTCTCGACGGTCTCAAGATCGCCGGGCGCGCGGCCGACAAGCTGGGCGTAATTGGCGCGGGACACCGCAAGGTTGCCCTGCGCCTGGGAAAGCTGGGCGCGGGCGTCGGCGAGCCGCGCCTCGGACTGGGCGACGTCGGTGCGGGTGATTTCGCCGACCTCGAAGCGAACCTGCGCCATCTCGTTCTGGCGGCGCAGCACCTCGACGTTTTTGAGGTTCAGCTCGTAGATCGCCATGGTCAGCTGAACGTCGAAATAGGCGGTGGCGACGTCGCGCAGCACCTGCTGCTCGGTGGCGACGAGCTGGGCGCCGCCGGCGCGGATGCGCGCGCGCGCCTGTTTGATGGTGTTGAAGTTGCGAAACCCCGTGAAAACCGGCTGCGAGGCCTCCAGGCCGCCCGCAATGGCGGTGAAATCGACATTGCCGCCGCTCGGCGGCGCCTGTTCGCCGCCCGCGCCGGTGGGGAACTGAACCGTCTGCGTCAGGTCCGTCTGGTCGATGCTGCCGCTGGCGGTCACCTGCGGCAGCGCCCCGGCCCAGGCCTGCGCGCCGGCTTCGCGCGTGGCGCGCAGGCGCGCGCGTTCGGCGCGGATGGTGGGATTGGTCTCATAGGCAAGCGCCAGCGCGTCGCGGAGAGTTTCCGCATTGGCGGGCGCGGCGGGGAAAATCAGGGACCCGATGACGAGCGGCGCGCCCGCGGCGGCGCTTAGCAGTGTTCGGCGCAAGACGGCCTCCTTCATACGGCGCGATACATGTCTGCCTGGTCGCGCTTCCCGGACGGCATATATGCGGCGTTGCAGCGTGTTTTAACGATCAATGTCAAAACAGTGTTAAATTTTTAATGCTGAACGGCGGCCAAAGACGCGATTTTGCAAGCTGAAGGCGGTTTTCTAAAAAACGAAACCCTTTTCAGCCTCGAAGCCGGGCAGCACGGTCCGCGCCGCCGCGTCGAAAACCTCCGTACAGCCGAAGGCGTCGCCGCTGCGTCGGTAGACGACCCCGCGCGAGACGCCGTCGCGGCGCAAGATGGCGCCCAGGCGGCCCCCGTCCTTCAATTGCCGCATCAGCTCTTCGGGTTCGCGCTCGATCACGCCGTCAATAAATACAATGTCATAGGGTCCCTGGTCGGCGGCGCCGCGCCGCGGCTCGCCGACAATGACCGCCGCGTTGCTGCACCCGACCTTGTCGAGGGTTTCCTGCGCCTTGGCGCACAGGCGTTCGTCGCTTTCCAGGGCCACCACCATCTCGGTCAGGCGGGCGAGGATCGCCGTCGAGTACCCGCTGCCGCAGACCGCGTTGAGCACCAGATCATCGGGCTCGGGCTCAACCGCTGCGACCAGCTTGGCGAAATCGCGCACGGTGAGAAGGCGCCGGCCCGGCGCGTATTCCAGCTCGCGCTCCACATAGGCCTGGGCGCGCAGCTCAGACGGCAGGAACGACTCGCGCGGAACGGTTTCCAGCGCCGCCTGGATCCTGAGATCGGTGACGTCGTTCGGCCGAACCTGACTGTCGACCATATGGCGGCGCGCGGTGGTGAAATCCATGACTGTCTCCGGGGCGTCCCTGGGCGTTGTTTCAATATGTTGTTTTAAGGAGCGGTCATCCGATGGGTGACGCTGAGCGGCATACATCCGTCAGCGCGCCGGCGCAACGGGCCAGAGAGCGCAGCCGGCGACGCGGCGCGCCGCAACAAGAACCAGCGCGCCCCAAAGCGCAACCCGGAGCGCGCCTTGACTGCGGCCGGGAAAATCCGCGTCCGGCGGCGCGATTGTCATGCAATTGTTTTGACCCGGGCGCGCCCGCGCGCTAAGAGGGCGGCTCGTCAAATCCGCCGACGCCGCCCTGCAGCGGTTTTTCTTCCGAGGCCACGTGGCGGAGTGGTGACGCAGCGGCCTGCAAAGCCGTGTACGCCGGTTCGATTCCGGCCGTGGCCTCCATTACGCCCGCGCGCCCCGCGCGTCTGCCGCCCGCCGCAAAGAACGGCGAATCCGGTCGACCGCCTTGGTCGCCGCCCACCGCGCGCCGTCCTTTTCGGGCGCCGAGCCTGTCTCATCCGATGAAAGCCCGCCAGCCCCGTTGCGGGAAGCGGGCGCGAACCGGGTCCGGGTCACGCGGTGACGCAGCAATCCTGCGCCACGTCGGCCAGCGGCGAGGTGCGCAGGATACGCACCTGCCCCAGGTCGCCGCCGATCGGATCGACGAAGCCGCCATTCGGCTCCGGCAGCGTCTCGACGGCGAGAACCGTCAGCGGCGTGTCCGGATCAAGGCCGGCGCGCGCAAGCGCGTCGACCACCTCAGCGTCGCTCCACCATCCCTCGGCGACCGGGGCCATGGCCGCGCTCTCCCCGCCGCGGACCTTGCGAGACGGATGATGATCGATCTGGATGTTGCGCCAGGTCGCCCCGTCCGCCTGACGCAATCGCGCATAAAGCACGAACCAGATCTCGGTGTTGGGCCGCACCGGCGTAACCTGCTTCAGACCGAGATAGGGCGTCGCATAGGGCGCCTGGACCCGGATCGAACGATCCGTCCCCGGCGTAACCGAGCAGACCAGTTCCGGCGGCGGGTGCTGCACGCCTTCAAGGGTGAGAGCCTCGCCGAACCGCGCCTGGGCGGTTGACCAGAACGGGTCGTCCGGCGCGCCGGGCCCGTGGCCGACCCGGATCTCGTAGGTGAAGAATGAAAACAACTCCGGCGAGCCCGGATCGGTGTTGGGCGGCGGCGGAACGAGGAAATGCCGGTCGGAATTGCCGGCGGGCTCGAGCCGCTGCATGGCGTTGAGACCGGAAAGATCCTGCGCCTGCCCAGGCGTGATCACCCGCGCGAATTCCGGGTCCAGCGGAACCGGATCCAGCACGTCGGCATCGCGCACGGGCTCCCAGTCAGGCAGGAGCATCGGGTCGGGCGTGCGGTAGAGCGCGCGCACGTAATATCCGTCGCGCGGATCCGCCAGAGGCTCCTCGAATTCGAGCCACAGCATCTTTACCCGCGAGGACGTGGACGAATAATCCTCATTGGGCTGATAGCCGGTCAGGGCGACGCCCGCGGCGACGACCTTGGGAACCTGAGCGGGCCGCGTCGCGACCGGCAGCAGCGTCGACGCCGGCTGCGCCGCGCTCGTCCCCCCCTCGAAAGCCAGCTTCATTTCGTAATCGACCGCCGCTTCGTATGGCAGGCCGTCCTTGCCGAGGGGCGGGGTGAAAGCGTCGATGAAGATCAGCCGCATATATCCGCGTTCGGAACGGTTGCGCGCCTGCACATTGAGCGCGTTCATCAACTGGATGTCGCCGATATCCGCCCATGCCGGAGCGTCGCCCGGCGCGCCCGGCAACGCAATGCGCCGCCGCACGCGCACCGTCGGCGCCGCCTGGCCGCGCCAGGTCCAGTCGCGGTCGAGCACGAGTTGAACCACGTTCAGCCACTGGCCCGCCAGTTCCCCCGGTTCGGCGAACTCAAGACTGCTCGCATCGGGCGCGGAGTGATGGGCGAGGCCGACGCAGCCGAAGGCGACGCGCTCGCCCTCGCGTCCCGTCAGCAGCGCGCCGCTGGCCGCCAGGTCGGCGGCGATGGCCAGCCGCTCGACCAGGGCCGCGTCGGGGTCGTTCTGGGCCACCGTGGCGGAAAGCGCCGCCCGCTCGCCCCGGGGATCGTTGCGCAGGAAAATCGAGCGCAGCTTGTCGCCGTCGGCGAGGGGCGCGATCGGATCCGCCTCCGCCGCGGCGACGGCGTGAAGATCGATGAACGCGGGATCTCCGAGCCGCGCCTTCTGAGTTGCGAAATAGGAAAGGTCGTTGCGGCCGAGCGCGGCGATTTCAAGCCTGACGTCGCGCGAGCGCACCAGGGGCAGCGGGCCGGTCACCGCGCCGTCGGCGCCGAGCTGTGCCGAAACGTCGACATCGCGGTAATCGGCGGCGGACAGCCATGAAAAAGACAGGGCCAGGGCGTTTGCCGGGTCGGACGGGTACGGACGGGTGGTGACGTACCACTCGATCCAGCCCTTGTCGTCCGCCAGCGGGTCGTAGGCGGGCGCCCGCAGGAGGACGCGGATGCGCAGGAACGCCGTATCGGGATCGGGGATCGACGGGGCCGGCGCATTGGCCGGGTCGGCGTCATTGGCCGCGATCTGCGCCAACAGCGCCGCCCTTGCCGGCGCGCCGGACGCGAAGGCCGCCGCCGGATAGCCGAGCGGCGGCCGCGAGACGGCGACGGACGGCGTCGCCCCGTCCGCCGGCGCCGCAGCCGTGGCGAAAACGGGCTGGCGCGGCGCCAGGTGACGCTTCATGTGGAACAGCGCGATCGGCGCCTCGCCCTCGCGCACGCTGTCGTCGGCGAGCGCGGGCCCGCCGCCCGTCGGGTCCGCCATGCGCACGCGGAACTCGTACCGGCGACCGTATCGCAGTTCCAGCGAGCCGAGATCGACCGGCGCGTCGGTTTCCGGCGGGTCGCCCGCACCCGGCGGCGGGGCGTTCATCAGGCGCTGTTCCTCGGGGGTTTCCATCACCAGCGAGCCGCCGCGCCAGAGCGAAAACCACGGCGGCAGCCAGAGCTGATCGTCCACTTCGGTCGGATGGACCTCGACCCAGCGCTCCTCCACCGCCTCGCCGAGATCGACGCCGAGATCGAAGGGAGACGTCACCCGCGACAGCGACACCCAGGGCGACGGCGCCGCCCCGCCGGACGGAAGCGGGCGTACGTCGACCCGGTAGCCAAGCACCCCGCGCGGCGCGACCACGTTGTTCTGCCCGTCCGGCGGCGCGCCGAGGCTGCGGTTCTGCCCTTCAAGAATGTCCTCGTCGTCCCAGGCGAGCTGCACGCCCTCGTCGCGCGGGGCGCCGGCGCTGGACCCGTCTTCATCGAGCATGTCGACCCCGAGCGGCTGGCGCGCATGGACGATTTTGGAAAAGCCGTCGTCGAACCGGATCGCTTCGGCGAAGACGCGGTCGACATCGCCGAGGGCCGCGGCGTCCGCCGCATTGTCCGACACAGGAAAAACGACAGGCGTAAAAACCGGCCGTGTTTCGCCCGCCGGCAAGGGCGGCACGCGGGTCGCGAAGGCGCGCTGGAAGTTCGCCGTCGCCGCCTGCGCCGCATAATCGCTTCCGGGAGCGAGCTCGATCCAGATCCAGCCGCCTTCCTCAAGGCGCGGCGCGGCGTCGATCTGGATGTCGACGGGCGTGACCAGCCCCAGGGCCTCGGCGAGACGCGGCCGGCGCAGGGCGAAGGCGAACGCCTCACCCCAGCCGATCGGCGTCGGCGCCAGCGGCGCGACCGTTTCATCAGGACACTGCATAAGGCAGCGATAGGTGTCGTCGATCACCGCGAGCGAGGTGCGCGGCTGCACGAAATCGAAGGCGCCGCGATAGCTGAACGGCAGATATTTGCGCAACTGCCGCGTCGCCTCCGGCGCCTGATCGGCGAAGGTGTCGCCGCCGGCGCCGTCGGGGATGGCGAGCGCGGTCTTGATGGCGGAGAAGATCGCCCTCGCGTCAGGCGCGGCTTTCAGCGGCGTGTCGACCGTCTGGTCCACATTCGTCCGCTGCGGCAGGGCGTCGACCGCGTCGGAAACAAAGACGCGAAACGACAGCGAGGCGTCGGCGAAAGCGGGAACCCCGGGCGGAGCCGGCAGGAGCGGCGCCAGCGGGTCCGTCGTCGGGGCAGCCAGGACGCGCAGCGACAGAACGCGCGTCGCCGGCTCCCACGCTTGAAGATAAGGCGCGAAGGTGAATTTCGGGGGGGCCATGGGCTGGTCTCCTACTCAAGTTCCTTGGTGTCGCTGACCGTGTATGTGGCGCTGATGGAAATGATCATAAAAATGTCGACCTGCAGCTTCACCTTGCCGGCGTAGTCGCAATAGGTTTTTTCCGTGGTCCCCGTTTCGGGGGGCGGCAGCGCCTCGGTTTTCTTGTAGACGACGCCTTTCAGCTCGGCGAGGAGCTTGACCTTGACCACTTTCAGGTCGATCCCGGCCTCGAACCGGACGAGACCGCCGAATTTCGG
Organism: Parvularcula sp. BBD 1991-13; assembly: GCA_001657385.1. Taxonomy (GTDB): domain Bacteria; phylum Pseudomonadota; class Alphaproteobacteria; order Caulobacterales; family Parvularculaceae; genus Hyphococcus. The sequence goes on from LYSZ01000006.1 coordinate 152,042, forward strand.
CGTGCCCGACGTAATGTCGTAGACGAAGACGAAACCGACGCCGAGATAGGCGTAGGCCTTGAACGGGCCGATGGATCCCTTCACGCCGATCCCGACGAAGGCGACAAGCTCCAGCTTTTCTTCGGTGACGACGCCGACGACGCTGACGATGGTGAACTTGACGTCGAGCTGGACAATGATGAACACGCTCGCCACGCCGACGCTGAGAATGGGAAACTCGCCCTTGACGCCGGCCATCAGTTCGCCCGACGCCTTGACCCCGCCGGTGGCGAGGTCGAAGCCGGTCGAGCCGCCGGCGCCGAGCAGCAGCTTGATCTCGACGCCGCCGATGTCGAACCCTTCCCGGGGAACCTCCTGGATGGTTTCGATGACGATCTTCAATTCGTGATTGGCGTTGGCCGCGCCGAGATCGACCGGCCCCAGCGGCTCGCGCGCGCCGAATACCGGCAGATAGGTGAGGATCTTTTCGATCGGCTCATAGACGATGGTGTCGATCTCGGAGACCTGCGGGCGCTGATCCGTGGACCCCACGATCCGCAGCCTGGCGCCGGTGGCCCGCTCAAGCCCGGCAATGTCCGACCACAAGGTCATGCCGTTGAATTCCGCCCGCCAGCGGTCGGCGCCGAGTTCAAGCTCCATCGTGGCGTCGCTGTAGGAAAGATCGGAGCCGTGTCCCGTCGCGCCGGCGAGACGCAACGGGGTCGGATGATTGACCACCGTGACGATGTCGGAAAGCGTCAGGGAGCCGTCCGCCCCGACGTCGAAATGCATCGGCGCGTTGAGCGGGATGGCGTTCTCCGGCGGCGGAAACGCGCCCTTGGAGGTCGACCGGGCGAGCACGTCGGCGAGTTCCGGCCTGACGTCGCCGTCGATGCGCGCGGCCCCCGCATTGGCCGAGAACGGCCGCGCAAACAGGAAACCGTGGGTCGGCGCGCTTTGCAGGAGCGCATATTCGTGCCGCGGCGCGAACCGGTCGAGCAGGTCCGCCGGGTCCGCGATCCGCCAGTCGCCTGCGGGAACGCCGGGATCGCGCGGCGGCTCGGCGAAACTGCGCGTATCGCCCGCCTGGTATTTTACCGCATACCGACGAATCACCGGTGCGCCCTTGGCGTCGGAAATCGGCGTCGCCGCCCCCTCCCCCGGCGCGAGGCCCGCGACCGGCCGGCGCACGACGGACCACGCGCCCGTCTTGGGCAGTTTCGGCGCCCCGCGCACGGCGGCGACGAATATGGGGTCCCCGGCGGCGTCGTCGACGGCGTCGATTTCCACCCGGCGGGCGCGGAAAGGCAGCTTGCTGGCGCCGAACGCGACCCAGGCGTCTATGGGACCGCCGACCGCGCCCTGGGCTTTGATCAGGGCACGGAGCGACTCGCGGCTCGCCGGGTCGCCGTTGGGGCGCGTTTGCAGCCAGCCGAGCAGTCCGACCGCCGGCGTGCGGCCGGCATGCCCGTCAAGGGCGAGATCCGCGTCGAAGTAATACGGCGCGAAGGTCGCGCCGCCGCTCGAAAATTCGAGACCCGGCGCGGGACGAATAGAGCGCACGCCGAACAGCCCCTTGAAGATTCCGGCGTCGAAAGCGTAATCGGCCACCTTCGCGGCCGGCGGAGACGCCGACGCGTCGAGATACCGGTAGTCGAAGAGGCCCGGCGACGTCGCCTGCCAGCCGGTGTCGCGCCGGATCACGCCGCCGCCGGAGCGGCGCTCGACGATCACCGAGCGGGTCACCCTGATCCCCCAGGGATGGAGCACGCTCGCGACCTTGATGATTTCAAGCGCCGTGCGTCCGACGGTCATCTGGAACTGCGTTTTGGCGGTTTCCGCGAACAGCGCGAACGGATTTTCCCATTTGCTGAAATTGGACCCGCCATAGCCTGACAAATCGAAGCGCGTCACCGGCGATTTCGGGTTCGCGGCCATGTCGTTGTTGAAAATCGTCTCCACGTCGCCCGCGGGATCGCCGGTGCTGGACAGGACCGACAGGCCAAGCGGCGCCCCGGTCTGCAAATCGATCCCGTTGATGAGCTGGCGGGTCGCGCCGTCGAAATAAGGCGAGACGGCGCCTTCGCTGTCGCGTCCGCCCTCCGCCTTGGCGGTGATCTGCAACCCGCCCACGGCCGCCTCGGCGGCGAACTCAGGCTGCGTGATCTCAAGCGTATCCGCACGGCGGCCTGGCGCCGCAGTCGGATTGACGTCGACGACGGTGACGAGGCCGAAAGGCAGCGTGGTCTTGAACACCACGTTCGTTCCCTGATCAAATTCCTGCTTGGCAAGGTTCAGGAACGGCTCGGGGATCGCCGGCGCGAGCTTTTGCGTGCGCGCGCCGAGCACCGTCGGACCGCCGTCCGTCGCCGAGGCGAGCGGGGTCGGGAACCAGCCGAGGGTGAAGATATCCTGGTCCTCGTCGAGGGTGCGCACCGGCTCCCACTGGACCTGCGGCAGCGCGACGAGCCGCATCGTCTCCGCCGGGGAGGCGACGTCAAGCGCCGCGACGGAAAAACGCAAAGCCCCCGAGACCGCGGGGGAAGCGGCGAGCGCCGCCAGCGTCTCGCGCTGGCGGGAGACGCCCCAGAGCGCCACGCCCAACAGGTCCTGGTTGGTCGACACGTCAAGCAGGAACAGCGGCGGCGTGCGCCCCAGCCGTTCGGCGAGGCCTCCCTCGATCGCGGAGAGCGACGCCTGGTTCCGCTTCGCCGCCTCGCGCACCCGCGCCGCGCGCAGCTTACGCTCCCGCGCGAGGGCCTGGCTAACATTCTGGATTTCTTCCTCGTCCGGATAAATGCGCCCCTGCGCGGACTGGGTCAGGCCCACATCCGGGTTGAGCTTCGACTTCGGCGCCGCGCGCGGCTCGTCCGGCGACGGCGGGTGAGCGCAGACGACGGGCGGACCGATGTCGCCCAGAAACGATGTCGCCGGCGCGTCCGGCGACGCCCAGCGCACGAGCGCGCCCAGCAAGGCCCGCGGTCGATCCTGGGAGGGACGGCAGATATGGAAATTGCCCACATAAGGGTCCGGCAGCGCAGGCGTCCATCCGTAGACGCCGAATTGCAGCAACAGCGAACCGTCGTCGATCCGCTCGCGGTCGGCAAGCGCGCCGTCGGCGAAGACCGCCGCCGCCTGCGTCGCCCACACCAGCGCGTTGCGCAGCACCAGCCGCGTGTCGTCGCTGTCCTCGACGCCGGCGGCCAGCGTGGCGCGCACGCCGGACGACGACGCCCGCAACAGCACCGCGCCGAAACCGGCGGGCGTCGCCACGGGAAGCCCGTTCGCCCGCACCGGGCGGTCCAGCGCCAGCCGCGCCCGCCCCGTGGCGACGAGCGTTTCCCCGCTCTTCACGTCGCACAGGTGATAGAAAATGAAACGGCCGACATAGTCATGGCCCCAGGGCAGCCGCCGTTCGCCCGCCTGTCCGCCTGTTTGCTGTCCCGCTGGCTGTTGTCCGGCCGGCGGCAGCTCCCAGAGGCGATAGGCCGTTTTCACCGGCGCCGCCAGCGGCGCGGCGTCGAGATCGAGAAGGGCGACCGCGCGGTTGTTGAGCGCCATCCAGGGATCGAGCGAATGGAAGCGCGCGTCGCCCGCGTACCATCGCGCGCGGACGCCTTTCAGGGCGAGCCAGAATCCCGGCGACACGGCGGCCGGCCCGAGCGCCGCGGGGGCCGCCGACACCACCGGCAGGGCGAGCGCGGCGCCGGCGACGTCGGCCTTGCCTTCGAACTCGCAAAGCTTCGAGACGATCTGCGCGGCGTCGAAGCGGTCCGGCTGGACCTTGTATTCCACCAGCAGCGTCCAGAGCTGGGGGACGAAGCTGGACGCGCCGGTCGTTTCGGAAAAAACGAACTCCTGGCCCCAGATCCCGGCGCCGCCCTTGCCGCCTTCGATCTCCACGCCGCCGTTCCGGAAAACAAGGGTCAGCAGCGGCAATTGCAGCGACGCCCCGGACGCGCAGCCGCCCTCGGCGGGGGCGACCTCCTCCGCGGCGAGCGCCAGCTCCAGCCGCGCCTCCAGCGGCGCGGCGATGTCGACGCTGCCTTCGCCGGCGCCGGTCACGTCGGGCAGCCGCAGCTTGCCGTCGCTCACCGTGGCGCCGACATAAGCGCCCGCCGGCAGGCCGGCGTTGAGGAGGTCTCCGCGAATCCAGACCGTGCCGGCCTGCAGATCCAGCGTCACCGCGCCGATCGCGGAAACGACCGGCCGGCGCGCGCTGCTGAGGACGAAGGCCGGCGCCGGCGCCCCGTCCTCGGTAATCTCGAAACGGCGCGCGGCGCGCCAGTACTGAAAGAAGATCGGCCGATCGTCGACGAAAAACGGCCCGAGACGCTCCGCGCCGCCAAGCGCGGTCAGGGGGCCGGCCAACCGCGCGGCGAGAAGGTCCTCGCGCTCGTCGCGGCGGAGAATATGGAGGGGCGGATCTTCGAGATCGGCCTCGTCCGCCTCGAAAGGTTCCGCCGCCGCGTCTTCGTCGTCGAGCGCCAGCCGCGCGAGCCTTTGCGGCGCCTGCGTCGCCGCCTCGTCAAGCTGACCCGACGAGGCCGCCAGCAGGAGCCCGCGCAGCTTTCGAAGGTCGCTGTCGAGTTCCGGCTTGAGGTCCGCGGTCAGCCGGAGGATCTCCGATCTGGTCGTCGCTTTTTTTGATTGACTGGCCATGCAACTCCCCGCGCCGTTAAGGGTGTGGTTCGAATGGATGAGGTCCCAAAAAGGCGCGGCGGAGGAACGCCGCCGGAAAACCCCGTTCAGCAAATTCGATTCAGCAGGCTCAATTCAGACAACCGGGCCCAACCAGACACAGCCCGGCTCGGAAAACCCGACCCTGCGGAGGCTATTCGGAGACGCTGAATCAGCAGCGCCTTTTCAGAAACGCCGGCGACAAAACCGAGCCGCAAAACCAAACGAAGACGACGCCTGAAGACAGGACGCGCCGCGGGCGAGCTGCGCCGAAGGCCATGCAATACGGCCATGCGCCAAGAACGGTTGCGATCGCCGTTTTACGAAAGCCTGCGTACGGAATATTGAAAGACGTAAACTTTAAACGCGCCAAGAAGAATTTGATGCGCAAATCTCTCCCCATCATCACTTTAGACAAAACCCTTTCTAAACATCAAGTATTATTTTTACACTCTACGGTTTTATTGCAATTTCTTTAAGAATTCACGGCGATCCTTACACGCATCATCGCCGTTCCGGGACAGGACGATCCGGGTCGGACCAGCCGACGCGCGCCCTTGCGCTCCCCGAGGCGACGCGATCGGCGGGGCGGGGCGAACCGGTTTCGCCGGTTTCGATCAGGGGCGTGAAGCCGCGAGCTGATTTCTTTGTTTACCGGCGCGGGCCGCTCTTCATCGCCTTTGAAGCTTTTACGAACAGTTCACAAAGAGATTGCGGTTTGCGGCGAGTCCTATATTAGAGGACGCTTGGGCTGGATTAGTCTGGATCCTTGCAAGAACTGTTCGTACGCTAAACGACTTTGTATGCTCAAAGACCGTCGGCGAAACGCCGGCTCCATCCAGGGGAACCGTCATGCGCAAACACCATCGCACGCACCATGTGAAACCTTTGCCGATGCGCTGCGGCGCGCGGCGCCGCGCGCGGAACGCGGGGATGCTGGCCGGCGCGGCGGCGGCGCTCGCGCCAGCCGTAACCGCGGCGCAGGACGCGACGCTGGCGGGCGATGAAATCATCGTCACCGCAGACCGCCTCAACCGCCCGGCCCAGGACACGCCCGTCTTTATCACCGCCTTCGACGCCGAGGAAATCGCGCTTCGCCGCATCGTCCGGACGGACGACATTTCCAACCTGGTTCCCAACTTCATCGTCGACGACCGGTTCACCACCCTGACCACGTCGGGAACGTTCCGCGGCCTGTCGCAGCTTGACAACGGCGATCCGCCCTACGCGGTCGTGGTCGACGGCATTCCCCTCGCCCTGCAGCGGGAATTCAACTTCGCGCTGTTCGACGTCGAACAGATCGAGGTGGCTGCAGGGCCGCAGGGCGCGCTTTACGGCCGCAACGCCATCGCCGGGGCGGTGATCATCAACACCCGCGACGCCAGCGAGAAATGGACCGGCGGTTTCAACGCCAGCTACGGCGCCGGCAACCAGCTGCGCGGCGCGGCCAGCGTCAGCGGACCGCTGAACGACCGGGTCGCCATGCGCCTCGCCGCCGTCGGCCTCACCGATAACGGCCGGCTCGAAAATCCGTTTCTCGATTCCAACGTCGACTTCGTCGATCATGACTTCACCATTCGCGCCGGCCTCGACATCAAGGCGGCGGACTGGCTCGAATTCGACATCCGCGGCCAGTACCGGGATTTCGACGTCGGATCGCTGTTCAACACCCGCGTCCTGAGCAACGAGGCGAACGACATCGCGCCGCCGACGTCGAACCGTCTCGGCGCCAGCGAGGGACACGTGGCCAACGTCACCTTCCGCGCCACGGCGGACCTGCCTTTCGGCGAACTGGTGAGCGTGACCGGGTTTTCTGATCAGACCGAGGTGTCCAGCGGCGATCTCGACTTCAGCAACGCCAACGAGGTGCCCTTCCAGCTGATCCAGTTCCTGCGCACCGAGGAGCGCACCTACAGTCAGGAAGTCCGGCTGTCGTCCGAGCTGAACGACCGGGTGACATGGTTCCTGGGCGGACGGTATCTGCGCACGCAGATCGACAACCCGGTGCTGCTGCCGTTTTTCGACATCGCGGGGCCGCTGTCGGGTTTCGATCCGAGCGTGTGCACGCCGTTTTCCTGCTTCGAGCAGAACGCCCAGACAACCACGAACAGTTTCGGCGTCTTCGGTCAGGCGCAGATCGCGCTGACCGAACGCCTGGGTCTCGGCCTCGCCCTGCGCTACGACGAGGACGACCGCGAACAGGTCAATGTTCTCAACGATTTCAAACGGCAGGAAACGTTCAGCGGCTTCCAGCCCAGCGTCCGCCTCAGCTACGACATGGGCGATCAGCTTGTTTACGCGTCATGGGGCCGGGCTTTCCTGCCTGGCGGGTTCAACACGCCGGACCCGGATCCGACCGCGTCCCTCACGGACGGTTTCGACGAACAGGTGGTGGACACGCTCGAAGTCGGCGCCAAGACCCAGTGGCTCGACGGTCGCCTCACCCTGAACGGCGCGTTTTTCTACAGTTTCGTCGACGGCTACCAATATTTTATTCTGAACGCCACGTCGCAGGTCATCGACAACATAGACCAGGTCGACATTTACGGCGTCGAGGTTCAGGGGCGCGCGCATCTTACAGAGGGATTGAGTTTCTACACCTCTCTCGGCACGACGGCCACGGACATCAAGAGCAATCCGCTGGAGCCGACGACGGTCGGCAACGAGGCGCCGCGCGCCGTCGACTACACGCTGAATATGGGCTTCGACGTCAATCAGCCCCTTACCGACGACATGACCCTGGTCGGCACGATCGGATATGAGCGGCGCGGCGAGCGCACCTGGGACATCGGCAACGACTTCGTTCAGGATCCGGTCGATCTCCTCAACCTTCGGATCGGGGTCGACAGGGGACCTTACAACCTGTCCTTCTTCGGCAAGAACCTGACCGACGAAGAGTTCTACACCGACCTCCTGCCGCCGCGCGGGCTGTTCAACAACCCGATCGCGTTCCGCAACCGTCCGCGCGAATACGGCGTCGAATTCTCCGCTCGGTTTTAGAGCGTGTCGCCGCAAAAGCGGACTGGCGGTTTTGCGGGTGCGCGGGCGCGCTCGACTTAAAATTCAGCGCCAATTGTAAATCGCGTCGAACGCAATTGGCTCTGGGGCGCGCCGCAACAGGCGGCGGGCGGCGCCGCGCCTACCGGTTTTTCAGCCGGATCGGCGCGACCCGCAGATTCAGCGTTTTCATGTAATCCGGATCTTCGTCCTCCGGCACTTCGAGAAACCGCTCCTCGATCCAGATGACGGAATGATCGGTGATGTCGGCATGCCCGTGCGCGGCCTCGCCATTATCCAGCCACGCGGTCATGATCGACCGTGTGGAAACGGTCTGGCCGTCCTCGCGCAGGGACAGATCCACATTGTGAATTTTTCGCCCCGTGGAAACGCCGCAATATTGCGGGCAACGCTCGGCCCTTGCCGGTCTGTCCTCCGGCTCGACAAGCGTCGCGAAGCAAAGCCCCAGTTGCGGCCACAACACCATGCATTCATGCTCGCCGGAGATCGCCTCGCCGCCGTCCGGCGCAGGCGCCACCCTGGCGACCACCCAGCTTGTCCATGACGCGCGCCCGCCGCCCTCGCGCTGCAACTCGTACTGGCTTTCGGTCAGCACTTCATACGTCCCGCACCCTTCGAACGCGTACCGGCGGCCGGGACGCAATTGCATGTCGGCTGGCGGGGTTTCCGGCATGGGCGGGACCTTTCTCGTCGCCGGCCTGTGGGACCGGCCTGTTACGCGCAACTGCAATGGCGCGGCGATGCAGTACATTTTTCAACGGGCTCGTCGCGACCTGCATCCGTTACATAATTTATCGGCGCGCGGCGCGCAACGACGCCGCGGCGTTTGCAATCGGCCGAGAGGGCTCATAGATCTACCGGCGGAAATAAATTCACGGCGCGTCGTTCGCGGCCATGGGACGGGTACCGGGCGTTTTCCCGGTGAAGCGGCATGGGCGCGCGCTCCTTTGAACAAGCGCCCGCATGCGCGGATCGAACGCGGCGGGTTGAATGCGGCGGTCGAATGCGGCGGGCAGCGCCATTCCCGAAACGATCCGGCTGGCGCCGGTGCGGCGCACGGCTATTGAAAGACAGGTTATGAAAGTCAGATCGGAGAGCAATTTTTCCAGAATCGCCGTGCCGGCGTCCGAGCGCAAGCCGGTCGCCGCGATGGTCGTCTTTCTGTCCGGCCTTTACAACACGCTGCCGGTCTACGCCCTTGCGAGCGCGATCGTCCTCGGCCTCGGCTTCGTCCAGGGCGCGCTGGCGATTGTCGCGGGCGCCGCGATCGCCGTCGTCATCGCATCCGCAACCGCCTATATCGGCGGCGCGACCGGCCTGACCACCTACAACATCAATATTCATACCTTCGGTCGGCGCGGCTCGGTTCTCGTCAACGCCATTGTCAATATCGGCGCGATCGGCTGGTACGGACTGACCCTGGGCTTTTTCGCCCTGGCGCTCGATGCGGCGGTGCGGTTCGCCTTCGGCGTCGATATTCCGTTGCCGGTCTATACGGTCGGCGCCGGGGTCGCGACGACGGCCACCGTACTTTACGGCTTCAACGCAATGGACTGGCTGAACCGGCTTGCGATCCCCGTGCTCGCGGCCTTCCTGGTCTGGATCGGCTATGAAACCGTCAACACGGCCTCTCTCGGCGCGGTTGTCGATTTCGCCGGCGCGCCGGACGCGCAGATCTCCTCCTTCGCCATGGGCATGACGGCGATGATCGGCCTTGCCAGCGCCAGCGCCAGCGCCATGCCCGACGTCATGCGCTTCGCCCGGTCGGGCCGCGGGGCGATCGCCGCGGTCGTGTTGACGCTGCTCCTGACGGCGCCGGTCCTGATGAGCCTGTCGGCGATGCCGGTCGTGCTGACCGGCGGGCAGGATTTCGTCGCCAACGTGCTCAGCCTCGATCTTGGCCTCGCCGCCGTCGTCATCGTCATTCTGGCGACCTGGACGACCAACATCATCAACGTCTACGCCGGATCGCTGAGCATGGCGCGCCTCGCCCCCGGCCTGAAGGAGGTTCACGCGACGTTGATCTGCGGCGCCGCCGGCATTGCGATCGCGCTGATGAACATCACCGAGGACTTCATTGCGTTTTTCACTCTGCTGGGCGTGACGATGCCGCCGATCGCCGGCGTTTACATCGCCCACTACTTCCTTTCATGGCGCCGGGCCGGCGGCGCGTTCCACATGGACGCGGTCGCGGCGGTCCGCCCGCTCGCCCTCGCCGCGTGGATCGCCGGGTCGGGCGTCGCCTACAGCACGCAATATGCCGGACAGTCGCTGACCGGCGTCGCCGCCGTCGACGGGGTGCTCGTCGCCGGCCTGGTCTTCACGATCCTGTGGGCGCTGAACGGGCTGGCTTCCCTGGCGCGGCGGCGCGAGCGCGCGCCGTCGGCGTGACGCGGCCGCATTGATCGGCTTACAGGCGCGGCAACGGCAAACGGCGCCCCGATCGGCCTGCAAATACAAAGGCGTAAGGGGCGCCGGCGAGGATCGCGGGCCGGCGCGGGAAAAGGCGGCGGCGCGCCCGCGGCGAACGCGTAAAATTCATTACAGAATTCAATAATCGATTTGCCCAGTTCCAGCGTATACTCGGCCATGCCCGCCAGACAAGACCGGCAAACCATTTTCCATGTCTTAACCATAGGGTTATGATCGGCCATTAGCCTTATTTCAGACGATAAATTCGGCGTTCATCGCAGCGGGGCGTCAATCCGCCGATTGCGCCTTGCCGCATAGCGAAACGACCGACACAACAGTTTGACGGGCTGCAATGGGACGGCCCTCGCCACAAGGAGTGAGACGATGCGTATCGGGGGCGCCGCCGTTATTGCACTGGTTACTGCGTCATGCGCCAGCGTTGACCAGGAGTTGCTCGATGCGCAGCTTCCCGACGCCCCCGCGGCGTGGTCCTCGGAAGACGCGGCGGGCTTCGCGCCCACCGGCGACTGGCTCGCCGCCTTCGACGACAACGCCCTGCGCGACCTTGTGGACGAGGCGCTGCTGCGCAACAACGACCTTCTCGCCGCCGTCTCGCGCCTCGACCAGGCGCGGGAGGACACCCGGATCGCCCGCGCGGACCAGTTGCCGTCGCTCGACGCCTTCGCCAGCACCCGCCGCAGCGCCATCGTCACCGATCCCGCCTCGGCGGCCCAGGCGGGCGGCGGCGGCGCGGCGCTGAGCGGGCTGCGCGCGCGCGACCTCGAAGACCAGTTCGGCATCGATGTCGACGGCGACGGGGAACTCGACGGGCTTGACCTCGTCGACGCGAACAATCTCGATCCGGTCACGGGCCAGCCGATCAGCGGCCAGGACGGCGTGATCGATTCCGACCTGCCGAACCGGCGTCTTTACATCAACAGCTTCCTGCTGAGCGCCGACATCCGTTGGGAGCTGGACGTGTGGGGCCGGCTGCGCGACCAGACGCGCGCCGCCTACCAGGACGCCGCCGCCGCCTACGCCGACCTCGCCGCGGCGGAGCTGTCGATCGCCGCCCGCGTAGCGCAGGCGTGGTTCTCCCTGATCGAGGCGCGCCAGCAGCGCGAGCTTGCCGAACGCGACATCCAGGCGCGCGAAAGCAACCTCCGCGTGACCGAACGTCGATACGACCGCGGCGTCGCATCGAGCCTCGACGTGCGCCTGTCGCGCTCGGCGCTGGGATCCAGCCGCGCGACGCTGGCGACGCGCAAGCGCCAGGAGCAGGAAGCCTCGCGCACGCTCGAAGTCTTGCTGGGGCGCTATCCCGGCGCGGAGCTTGAGGCCGCCGACGCCCTGCCGACCCTGCCGCCGCTCGCCGGCGCCGGCGCGCCGGGCGACATTCTCGCGCGGCGCCCGGACCTGATCGCCGCGGAGGCGCGCATGCAATCGGCCGGCCTGCGCGCGCGGGCCGCGCGCAAGCAGTTGCTGCCCACGATCACCCTGAGCTCGTCGCTCAGCACGTCCGGCCCGGAGATCAGCGATCTGATCGACCCGGAGCGTCTCGCCGGCAACATCGCCTCCGGGCTGGCGCAGCCCCTGTTCCAGGGCGGACGGGTGCGCGCCAATGCGCGGCGCGCCCGCGCGGTCGCCGAAACGGCGGCCTATGATTACGTGCAGACGGTGCTGACGGCCTACCAGGAGGCGGAGAACGCCCTCGCCGCCGAAAGCCTGCTGGTGGAGCAGGAAGAGGCGCTGTTGATCGCCCTGGAAGAGGCCGAGGCCGCCGAAACCCTGACCGAACGGCGCTACGCCAGCGGGGCGGCGACGATTTTCGACCTGCTCGACGCGCAGACGCGCCGCATTTCTGCGGAAAGCCAGTTCATTCAGGTCAAGCGCGAGCGCCTGTCCAACCGGGTGCAGCTCTATCTGGCGATCGGAGGGGACTTTCTAACGGAAACCAAACTGCTCGCCCTGGCGGCGACCACCGAGGACAGTTAGGCGTATGCTCAGAAAACTCGCAACCATCGCCGGCACTCTCGGCGCGATCGCCATCGTGATCGTCGGCGCGGCGGGCATTGTCCTGATGGGCCAGTTGCGGTCGGATCTCGAACGCGAGGAGCCTGAGGTCATCGCGCCGACCGTATTCTACACCATAGCGAGGGCGGAGCCGGTGACGCTCGACGTCAGCTCGCAGGGAGAGGTTCGTCCCCGCACGGACATTTCCCTGACGGCGCAGGTGGCCGGGCGCGTCGTCGCCGTCTCGGACAAGTTCGTCAATGGCGGCGCCTTCGAGAAAGGCGACATCCTGGTGCGGATCGAGGATACCGATTACCGCGCCGCCGCCGCCACCGCCAGGGCGCGCGTCGCCCAGACCGAGCAGGCCCTGCGCCGCGAGGAGGCCGAGGCGGCGCTCGCCCGCGAGGACTTCGAGGATCTCGGGCTCGACGACGACCCCACCGAACTGACCCTGCGCATCCCGCAACTCGCCCAGGCGCGCGCGGACTACGAAGCCGCGCAGGCCGAGCGCCGCGCCGCGGAAATCAACCTTCAGCGCACCGTCATCCGCGCGCCGTTCAAGGGCCGGGTGCGCGAGCGCCTGGCGGGGGTCGGCCAGTTCGCCGGCGCCGGCGCGGAGTTGGGCCGGATCTTTTCGACCGACATCGCGGAAATCCGCCTGCCCCTCAACGACAACGACCTCGCAAAGCTCGGCATACCGATCGATTTCAGCGAAAGCAAGGACAATCCGGGGCCGAAGGTCGAGCTTTCGGCGGTCATCGCCGGCGAGTTTCACCGCTGGGAAGGGCGCATCGCCCGGTCGCAGGGCGCGATCGACGCCGCCACCCGGCAGGTCTTCGTGATCGCCGTCGTGGAAGATCCTTACGGCGCCGGCGCTTCGCGCGGCCCGGATGGCGCGTCGGACAGTCCCTCGAACGGCGGGGCTCCGCTCGCCATGGGCCTTTTCGTCGATGCGAGCATCAGGGGCCGGCCGTATGAAAACGCCGTGATCCTGCCGCGCGCGGCGCTGCACGGCAGCGACCAGGTCTATGTCATCGACGAGGCCGACACCCTGCGGGCGCGCACGGTGACCATCGTGTCGAGCGATCGCGACACCATCACCGTTTCCGCCGGGGTCAGCGACGGCGAACGCATCGCCGCCTCGCCCCTGCGCGGCGCCCGCGACGGCAGCCCCGTGACGCCGATCGATCCCGACGCGCCGCCCGCGTCCTCGTCCAGCGTCGCCGATCTCGGCGCCGAAAGCGAGCGCGGCGGCGACAGCAGCGGAGGCGTGCAGTGAACGGATTGATCGAATGGTGGACGCGCAATTCGGTCGCCGCCAACCTTCTCATGGTCACCTGTTTCGTTGCGGGCACCCTCGCCTTCTTCCAACTTGAGCGCGAGCTGAACCCGTCCGCGACCTTTAACGGCGCCAACATCAATGTCGGCTGGCCCGGCGCTTCGCCGGTGGAAATCGAGGAGCAGATCATTCTGCGCATCGAGGAAGCGCTCGCCGATGTCGACGGGATCGAGCACATTACCGCCACGGCCCGCGAGGGCAGCGCCTCGATCAACGTGGAAGGCGACGACGACATCGACGTAACGCGCTTCCTGAACGAGTTGAAAAACCGGCTCGACGGGGTGGCGACCCTGCCGAGCGACGTCGAACCGCCGACCGTCTCGCAGTGGCGCAACGAGGACCCGGGCATGTTCATGTCGCTGTACGGCGACATGGACGAGCGCGAACTCAGCCGTCTGGCGCGGACCATGCGCGACGAGCTCGCGCAACTGCCGGGGGGCTCGCCGCTGGTCGAGGTCTGGGGCGACCGCCAGGAGGAAGTCTCGATCGAGGTTTCCGAGGAATCCCTGCAACGCTACGGGCTGACATTCGACGACGTGACGAACGCGATCCAGGGCGCCTCCGTCAACATCGCCGGCGGCCAGGTGCGCACCGAAACGGGCAATGTGCAGCTCGCGGCGCGGTCCCTTGCCGACACCCGCGAGGAGTTCGAGCGGATTATCGTCCGCCAGACCCCCGAGGGGGGCGTGATCCGGGTCGCCGACGTGGCGACCGTCGTCGACGGGTTCGAGGAAACGCGCCAGATCCGGACCACCAACGGCAAGCGCTCGATCACCCTCGCCGTGCGCTCGCCGGAGACCTCGGACATCACCACCCTGTCCCGGGTGGTGAACGAGTGGGTCGAGGCGAAGAATAAGGAACTGGACGGGCGGGCGGAGATCCTGATCTGGTTCGACGGGGCCGAACCGTTCAACGGCCAGCTCGGACTGGTCGCGTCGAACGCCTTTGTCGGCCTGATCCTGGTCTTGATCATCCTGATGCTGTTCCTGCGGCCCGCCGTCGCCTTCTGGGTGGCGATCGGGATCGCCATCGCCTTTACCGGCGCGTTCATCCTCATGCCGGCGACGGGCGTGTCGCTGAACTTCCTGTCGATCTTCGGATTTTTGCTGGTGATCGGGGTCGTGGTGGACGACGCGATCATCGTCGGCGAGAGCATCCACAACCAGGTCGAGGACGGCAACAAGGGCGTAGACGGCGCCATTCTCGGCACGCAGCTCGTCCTGAAGCCGGTTTTCTTCGCCGTGCTGACCACCATGATCGCCTTTTCGCCGTGGCTTTTCATCGGCGGCGGCGCGGCGCAGTTCACCCGCCAGATCAGCCTGACGGTGATCTATGCGCTCACCTTCTCGCTGGTCGAGGCGTTCCTTATCCTGCCGGCGCACCTGTCGCATATGAAGCCGCAGAACAAGCACGGCGTCTACTACCGGCTGCAACGGGTGTTCGCCGAGGGCATCCTGACCTTCGCCGACCGGTTCTACCGCCCGGTGATCAAGACCGCGCTGCGCCTGCGCTACATGACGGTGGCGGGCTTTTTCGTCGCCCTCGCCTTTTCGGTCGCACTGATCGCGCAGGGGTGGATTTCCTTCAAGTTCATGCCCGAAATTCAGGGTACGTTCATTTCCGTGAATGTCCGCCTGCCGGAAGGCGCCGCTTTCAGCCGCACCGAACAGGTCTATGACGACGTTTCGCGCGCGGCGAACAGCCTCAAGCGGCGGCTTGGCGACGCTGAAAACGGCGAGCCGTATGTCAGCACGATCTATGTGAGCGCGGAAGAGACCAGCGTCACCTCCTACGTCACCATTGTCGAGGCGACGCACCGTTCGGAATCGACCAAGGACGTCGCGGACATGTTCCGCGAAGAACTCGGTGAAATTCCCGATGCGGAGGAAATCACCGTCGGCTTCACCCAGAATGAGGGCGGGCCCGGCCTCGTCTTCGGTGTCGAGGCGAACGACCTGGAGGAGTTGCGCCTGGCGACGGTGGATCTGCAGAACTATCTGAAAACCATTCCCAACGCCTATGACGTGCGCAACAACCTGCAATCGGCGACGCCTGAAATCAGGCTGGCGCTCAAGCCGGGCGCGGAACGGTTCGGACTGACGCTCGGCGAGGTGTCGCGCCAGGTGCGTCAGGCTTTCTACGGCCAGGAAGTGCAGCGCCTGCCCCGCGACGGCGAGGACGTGCGCGTGATGGTCCGCTATCCCCGCTCGGCGCGCGAATCCCTCACCACCATCGAGGAGATGCGCATCCGCACGCCGGACGGGCGCGAAGTGCCGCTCACCGCCGTCGCCGAGGCGTCCTTCGCGCCGAGCTTCAACCGGATCGAGCGGCGCGACCGCATGCGCTCGGCCCGCATCACCGCGGAGCTGCGCGAGGGCGCCGACCGCGCCCAGATCATGAAGGACTACAACGAAGCTTTCCTGCCGGAATTCCGCAGCCGGCACCCCGGCGTCAATCTCGGCCAGCGCGGCGACGCGGAGGAGCAGGCGGACTTTCTCGGCGAGTTTCTCTCGCTTTACGCGGTCGCGCTTTTCCTCATGTACATGCTGCTCGCCATCGCTTTCAGTTCCTACTGGCAACCGGCGCTGATCATGACCGCGATTCCCTTCGGCTATATGGGCGCGGCGTTCGGCCACTTTCTCCTCGGCCTCGACTTCGCCCTGTTCTCGTTCTTCGGGGTCGGCGCGGCGGCGGGCGTGGTCGTCAACGACAACCTCGTCCTGATCGATTACGTGAACCGCCTGCGCCGCGAGGGGGAAGGCGCCTTCGCCGCCCTGGTCAAGGCCGGCGTCGGCCGCTTCCGACCGATCATGCTGACGTCGGTGACGACCTTTATCGGCCTGTTGCCGATCATGTTCGAACAGTCCACGGACGCGCAGTTCCTGAAGCCGACCATCGTGGCGCTGGCGTTCGGCGTGTTCTTCGCGACCTTCGTAACGCTGATCTTCGTGCCGGCGATGTACGCGGTCGGCGCGGATATCGCGCGCTTTTACCGCTGGGCCTGGACGGGCGAGAAACAACCTTCGCTGGGCCACGGCGAATCGGAAAAAAGCGATTTCTGGGGCTCGCCAGAAAACCGCGAATCGGGCGATTCGACCGTCGACAAGCAGAAAAGCGGCAATCCGCTCTGGCGGCCCGCCGAATAGGCGAAGTCTCTTTTTGCCGACAACCAGCGGTTTTAACGAAATGTTAAGACTTTGCCGTCATCGTGAAAGCGTCTTCTCCCGAGAAGATACCCCACCATACCCCACGACAGTGAGTACCGGCCCCGCTTCCCCCAAGGCGGGGCCGTCTCGCTTTTAGGCGCGCGCTCGCTTTTAGGCGCGAGGCGGGGCGGCCTTTGCGTCAGGCCATCATTTTCTCGATCGGCAGGACGAGGATGGCGCTGGCGCCGAGTTTTTTCAGGTCCTCAAGCGTGTCCCAGAAAACGCTCTCGCGGCAGACGGCGTGGATCGCCACCTTGTCGGAGGACCCCGCCAGTTCGAGCACCGTCGGCGCGTCCGCGCCGGGAAGGTATTCCGTAATCGCCGCAACCGCGTCGCGGGGCGCGTTCATCATCACATATTTTGCATCGCGCGAGGTCAAAACGCCGTTGATCCGCTTCATCAGGGCGTCGAACACGGCCTGCTTGCCCGGCGTGAAATCGGCGGCGTTCCGTATCAGGAGCGCCTGTGAATCGAACACCTCCGCCACGGGTTTCAGGCCGTTGGCGTCCAGCGTCGCGCCGGTGGAAACGATGTCGCAGACGGCGTCGGCGATTTTCAGGCGCGGCGCCACTTCGACCGACCCCTTCATCATCACCGCGCGGGCGTTGACCCCTTCGCGGGCGAGCCAGGCCCTCGTCAGTTCCGGATAGGACGTCGCCACGCGGCGTCCCTCCAGCATGTCCGCCCCGTCGAACGACCATTCCTTGGGCGCGGCGAGCATCAGCTTGCAGCGGGCGAAACCGAGCGGCATCACCTCAACCGCCGGCGCATCATGCTCGCCCGCGAGGCGCTCCTCCTCGAACACGTTCTGGCCGACAATGCCGATGTCGCAGGCGTTGTCGGCGACGAAGGAGGGAATGTCGTCGTCGCGCAGCAGCAACACGTCGATCGGCAATTCGCGCACGCGGCCGTATAGCTTATCCTTGCCGCGGGAAACCTTCAGCCCGCAGCTTTTGAGAAGGTCGAAACTGCCTTCCGAGAGGCGGCCCGATTTCTGGATGGCGATCCGCAGTCGTTCTTCGCTCATGAGTTCCCTGTCCTCTTGCCCTGTTCCGTTCCCAGACGATCCAGCATCATCCGGTATCCCTGATGCGGCTCCTCGCGCAGAAAACGCGCGACCCGGCCCACCGTCGTCGTGGAGGCGCCCGTCGCCGCGGCGATCTCGCGATAGGAATGCGCGCCCGCATCCAGCATCCGCGCGATGCGCCAGCGCTCGGCGAAAGCCGCGAGTTCGCCCCGCGTCGTCAGGTCGCGCAGGAAGCGCGCCGCCTCGGACGCATCGGCGCAGGCCGCGACCGCGCCGAACAGGGCCGCCTCGTCGGCTTCCCGTTCTCCCTCGGCGCCCGCGGCAGGCGGACCGCTCGCGCCCGCCGGCGCTGCAAGGGTGGATATCGCGGCGCGGTTTCGCGTCATGGCGCTGTCACGGGGCACGGGAGTTTACAAGCATGGCGGTTTTGGGGCATGGAAGTTTGCGGGCGTAATACTGTGTTAACACGCTGATACATGCGCGGCCGCCATTGTCAACATTGGCCGCTCTTTAAGTCGGACTTCGTCACTATCCTGTCGGACCGGGCGAACGCGGAAATCTTCAAAAATCCGGCGGATATCGGCCAACCGTCCGGCGGGCGCCCAGCTAGGGTGAGCGCATCGACAGCAAGCAAGGGAGCCCCCCGAACATGACCCGACCGCCGATCGCGACCGCCCGCCCCAGCCGCCGCAAGGTGCTCGCCGGCGCCGCCGCCCTCGTTCCCGTCCTCGCCGCGCCGGCGCGCGCCCGCGCCGCGGCCCCGGCGACGACGCCCCCCGCCAAAGGAGCCCGCCCCATGGAAAAAGCAACCTTCGCCGTCGCCGACACGCCACTGGTCGGCGATCTTTACAAACCCGCCGAAACCGGGCCCCGGCCCGCCGTCGCGATCATCGGCCCGATGACCTATCAGAAGGAACAGGCGCCAACCCAGTACGCCCGCCGTCTCGCCGATATGGGCTTCGTCGCGCTCGCCTATGACAGCCGTTATCGCGGCGAGAGCGGCGGCGAACCGCGCGCCTGGGAGAACCCGTTCCACAAGGTCGAGGACCTGAAAGCCGCCGTCGCCTATCTGAAATCCCGCCCCGACGTCGACCCGGACCAGGTGTCGATCCTCGCCATCTGCCAGGGATCGTCCATCGCTTTTCGCGCCGCCGGCGAACTTGAGGGCGTGCGCGCCCTCGCCACCGTCGCCGGCCATTACCGCGATCGCGAAGGCGACATCGAATGGCTCGGCGAGGACGGATACGCCGCCCGCAAGGCGCAAGGCGCGCGCGCCAGGGCGAAGTACGAGGCGACCGGCGAGGTCGACTATGTCAAGGCCGTGGACCGGACGGACATGAATGTCGGCATGCCGGGCGAGTTCGTCTGGGTCTGGTACCAGCCATGGGCCGACCGCGGTCAGTGGGAGAACCGCTACGCGGTGATGAGCGACGCCGACCTCCTCGCCTACGACTCCATCGGCGCGGCGAAGACCCTGACCGCGCCCTGGCTGATGATCCACGGCGACAACTGCTTCCTGCCCAACGCCGCCCGGCGCCACATGGCGGCCGTGCCGGAGACGACCCGAACCAAGACGATCTGGGACGACACCGCGCACCTTGCCTATTACGACCAGCCCGAGACCGTCGACCGCGCAACGCGGGAGATCGCGGACTGGTTCCGCAACGCTTGAGGCGGGCCGGCGCTTCCGGGCCGTCGACCGCCCGGAAGCCGCCGCCGGAAGAGTTGCGGTCGTAAGCAAACGTGTCGCACCTGCGAAAGGCCGGCGTTCATTGCCGCTGCGGATTTTCCGGTTATATGAATTTCAGGAATTTTTGAAATTTGTGACGGAAGCGATCATGAAACTCTCCCCGCTGCACCAGGAATTCGTCCTGCATTTCGGCGAAATGGGCTCGCGATGGGGCATCAACCGGACCGTGGGCCAGATCTACGCCGTGCTGTTCCTGTGCGAACGGCCGCTGAACGCCGAGGACATCGTCGAGAAGCTCGGCTTTTCCCGCTCCAACGTCTCCATGGGCCTGAAAGAGTTGCAGGCGTGGAACCTTGTGCGCCTCAAGCACATTCCCGGCGACCGGCGCGATTATTTCACGACGCCGGACGATTTGTGGGAAATCGTGCGCACGCTCGTCAACGAGCGCAAAAAACGCGAGATCGACCCCACCCTGACCAAACTGCGGGAGTTGCAGTTGCAGGAGCCGGCGAGCCTTGAGGACGCGCACGCCCATGCCCGCATCGAGGAACTCGCCGGACTGATCGAATTGCTCACCGGCTGGTACGACGACATGAACAGGCTTGAAACCGAGCGGCTCGTCCAACTCCTTCAACTCGGCGCGTCGGTCCAGAAATTCCTGAAAGGCGCGGGCAAGGTCGCCCCCTTCGTCCGGCCGAAAGCCGCTGCGGCCCAGGATAATCGGTCCACAGAAAAAGGAGGCGCGTAAAGCCATGGACGCCCTGCTCTTGTCCCGCATTCAGTTCGGCGCGAATATCTCGTTTCACATCCTGTTCCCGACCATCACCATCGCGCTCGGCTGGATGCTGCTCTACTTCAAGCTGCGCTACAACGCCGGCGGCGCCGAGAAATGGATGGACGCCTACCGCTTCTGGGTGAAGGTGTTCGCGCTTTCCTTCGCCATGGGCGTCGTCTCCGGCATCACCATGAGTTTCCAGTTCGGCACCAACTGGCCCGGCTTCATGGAAACCGTCGGCAACATCGCCGGCCCCTTGCTCGCCTATGAGGTGCTGACCGCGTTCTTCCTCGAAGCGGTGTTCCTCGGCATCATGCTGTTCGGCGCCTCGCGCGCGCCGGGCTGGCTGCATACGCTGGCGACGTTCCTCGTCGCCTTCGGCACCACCATGAGCGCGTTCTGGATCCTGGTCCTGAACTCCTGGATGCACACCCCCGCCGGGTTCGAAATGCGCGACGGCGTCGCCCATGCGACCGACTGGCTGGCGATCGTCTTCAACCCGTCCATGCCCTATCGCATGGCGCATATGCTGCTCGCCAGCGGGCTGACCGTGTCGTTCCTGATCGCCGGGCTGTCGGCGTTTCGCTATCTTCTGGGCGACCGCTCGGGCAGCGTGCGCGTCGCGCTCAAAACCGGCGTCGCGACCGCCGCGATCCTGATCCCGGTACAGATCTTCGCCGGCGACATGCACGGCCTTAACACGCTGGAGCATCAGCCCGCCAAGGTCGCCGCCATGGAGGGCAACTGGGAGACCGGCCCCAACAAACCGCTTCTTCTGTTCGCCCTGCCCGACGAGGAGACGCGCGAGAACCGCTTCGAACTCGGCGTGCCGAACGGCGCCTCGATCATCCTCAAGCACCATGCGGACGGCGTGGTGCCCGGCCTCAACGACTATGTCCTTGAGGACGGAACCGTGAAGCACCCGCCGGTCTCGCCCGTCTTCTGGTCATTCCGCATCATGGTCGGCGTGGGGCTCGCCATGCTCGCGGCGTCCTGGGGCGCGGCTTATGTGCTCTGGCGGCGCAAGGCGGGCCTTGACGGCGCGGCCGGCCGCTGGACCCTGCGCGTGCTCGTCGCCATGAGCTTTTCCGGCTGGGCGGCGACGCTGGCCGGGTGGTACACAACGGAAATCGGCCGTCAGCCCTGGCTGGTGCAGGGCGTCCTGACCACGAAGCAGGCGGTCGCCGACGTGCCGGCGGCCATGGTGGGCTCAACGCTCGCCATGTACCTGACGGCCTATGCCGCACTTATCGCCGCCTATGTCTTCGTCCTGTTTTACCTCGCCCGCCGCGGCGCCCATGGCGATGCGCCGCCGCTGCTGCACCGGACCGGCGAGGCCGCCGCCGCCGTGCTCGCGCCGGCCGAATGACAGGAGAGGCGAGCCCCATGACCCTGTTCGGCGATCCTTACGTCTGGCTGCCCCTCGTCTTCGCCTCGCTGATGGGCCTGTCGATCCTCATTTACGTGGTTCTCGACGGGTTCGATCTCGGCGTCGGCATTCTCTTTCCCTTTGCCGCGCCGGCGGAAAAGGACCGCATGATCGCATCCATCGGCCCGTTCTGGGACGGCAACGAGACCTGGCTGGTGCTCGCCATCGGCCTTTTGCTGGTCGCCTTCCCGGTGGCCCACGGGACGATCCTCACCGCGCTTTACCTGCCCGTCACGCTGATGCTCATTGGACTGATCCTGCGCGGCGTCGCTTTCGAGTTTCGCGCCAAGGCGCCGCCGGACCACAAGCGTTACTGGAACCTTGCGTTTTTCGTCGGCTCCCTGATCACCGCGCTGACTCAAGGCTTCATGCTCGGCATGTATATCATGGGGCTTGTCTTCACGCCCGCCTCGCTCGCCTTCGCGGTGCTGACGGCGCTGTGCCTCGCGGCGGGATACGGCTTTATCGGTTCGGCCTGGCTGATGATCAAAACCGACGACGCGCTCCAGTTGAAGGCGGTGCGCTGGGCCCGCCGCGCCCTGTGGGGCGTCGTCGGCGGGCTCGGGGCGGTGTCGCTGGCGAGCCCCCTCGTCTCGCCGCGCATTTTCGACAAGTGGTTTTCCTTTCCGGAGCTGTTTCTGCTGGCGCCGTTTCCGATTCTCTCCGCGGCGATCCTGGTGCTGGTCTGGCTGGCCCTGCGGCATTTGCCGGACAGCCGCGATCGCTGGACCTGGATTCCCTTCGCCGGGGCGACGGCGCTCTTCGCCCTCGCCTTTTTCGGGCTCGCCTACTCGTTCTACCCATATGTGGTGCCGGAGCGGCTGACGATCTACGAAGCGGCGAGCGCGCCGGAAAGCCTCCTGATCATGCTCGTGGGCGCCCTCTTCGTGCTGCCGGCGATCATCGGCTACACCGCTCTTTCCTACGTGGTTTTCCGGGGCAAGGCGACGGCGCTGCGCTATGATTGAGATCCGTGCGCGAAAGCCGGTCGGCGACGGCGCCGAGGCGCTTGCGCACGCGGCTTCTTTC
Source organism: Parvularcula sp. BBD 1991-13 (assembly GCA_001657385.1). Taxonomy (GTDB): domain Bacteria; phylum Pseudomonadota; class Alphaproteobacteria; order Caulobacterales; family Parvularculaceae; genus Hyphococcus. The sequence goes on from LYSZ01000006.1 coordinate 174,639, forward strand.
CTCTATAGACCCGCGCTCACTAAGACGATTCCAGGCCGCCGCGCGGGGCGATGCGCCCCTGCCGCCGCGGCGTTTTTTGCGTGAAGGACGCGAGCAGGCCATGGCTGAAACCGATGTATTTTACTGCGAACCGCGCGCCCGCACCGGCACCGGCGGCGCCCGCGCCGAGCGGCGCGACGGCTGGGTTCCCGGCGTTCTGTACGGCGGCGACCGGGACCCCGTGGCGGTCAACCTCAAGAAAAACGAGGTCCTGAAAGCTTACAAGGCCGGGCGCATGCGGGCCAACCTCGTGAAGATCGACGTGCCGGGCGAAGACGGCCAGCAGACCGTGATCGCACGGGACGTGCAGATCGACCCGGTGAAAGGCCAGCCGGTTCATGTCGACCTGATGCGCGTCGACGACAAGACCCGCATCAAGGTGGAGATCCCGGTCCGCTTCCTGAACGAGGAACAGTCCCCGGGCCTCAAGAAAGGCGGCGTGTTGAACATCGTGCGACACGCGGTCGAGGTTTTCGCCCCCGCCGTGGCCATGCCGGAAGTGTTCGAGATCGACGTCGCCGGCCTTGACGTCGGCGCCACCATCCACGCATCGGCCGTGACCCTGCCCAAGGGCGTTTCGCTGGTCGTCACCGACCGCGATTTCACCATCGCTACTGTCGCCGCCCCGTCCGCCCTGCGGTCGTCGGACGACGGCGACGCCGGCGGCGCGGAAGACGGCGGCGAGGCGTCCGGAGAAGACGGCGCGAAGGAAGACTGACCTTCCGCGCGTTCGCCCTGTTCCGGCGGCGTTCGTTATCGCGGCCGTTTCGCCCTGAGGCCTAAACGCGAGAGGCTTGTAAGCAAAAGGCCCGGAACGGAAAGGCTTGGGAGCGCCTGTGATGCTTCTTCTTGTCGGCCTTGGAAATCCAGGCGCGAAGTACGCCCGCCATCGTCACAATGTCGGCTTCATGGCGGTGGACGCCATCGCCGAAGCGCACGGGTTCGGGCCGGAGCGGCGAAAATTCGGCGGGCTCCTGCGCGAGGGCGCCCTTGACGGCCCCGGCGGACGCGAAAAGGCGCTGATCCTGAAGCCCCAGACCTATATGAACGAATCCGGACAATCCGTGGGCGAGGCGGCGCGCTTCTACAAGCTCGGGCTTGAGGACGTGGTCGTTTTCTACGACGAGCTCGACCTCGCCCCCGGCAAGCTGCGCATGAAGACCGGCGGCGGCGCGGCAGGCCATAACGGCGTCCGCTCCATCGACGCCCATCTCGGCAACGGCTTTCGCCGCGCGCGCATCGGCATCGGCCATCCCGGCGACAAGGCCAAGGTGACGGGTCACGTTCTGGGAGATTTCTCAAGCGCCGATCAGGACTGGCTGGTCCCGCTCCTGAACGCGGTGGCCGCGTCGGCGCCGTTCCTCGCCGCGGACGACCAGCGCTTCGCCGCCGACGTCGCCCAGCGCCTTTCCGGCTCCCGCAAAACAAAGGACGCGAAGGCGCCGAAGCCTTCCGAGGCCGGGACCGCCCCATCGCCGCAGCCGGGGCCGCAGCCGGGGCCGCGCCAGGCTCCCCCGTCCCATCAAGGCAACGCCTTCGCCGATGCGCTGCGCGGTCTTTTGGGCAAGAAAGAATAGGAAGATCGCGCCATGGGTTTCAAATGCGGGATTGTCGGCCTGCCGAATGTCGGCAAGTCAACCTTGTTCAACGCACTGACCAAAACAGCGGCGGCGCAGGCGGCCAACTATCCCTTCTGCACCATCGAGCCCAATGTCGGCGACGTCGCGGTGCCGGAGCCGCGCCTGCAGGCGCTGGCGGCGATCGCGGGCTCGGCGGAGATCATCCCGGCCCGAATGCAGTTCGTGGACATCGCCGGCCTCGTCAAGGGCGCAGCCCAGGGCGAGGGTCTCGGCAACCAGTTTCTCGCCAATATCCGCGAAGTGGACGCGGTCGTATACGTGCTGCGCTGTTTCGAGGACGACGACATCACCCATGTCGACGGGCGCATCGATCCGATTGCGGACTTCGAGGTGGTCGAGACCGAACTGATGCTCGCCGACCTTGAAAGCCTGGAAAAACGCCGCGCCACGCTCGAAAAGAAAGCCAAGGGCGCCGACAAGGAGGCGAAAGCGACGCTGGCGCTGGTGGACAAGGCGCTGGCGCAGTTGCGCGAGGGCAAGCCCGCGCGCGCCGCGGAGATCGGCGAAGACGAGCGCAAGGCGTATGCCGGGCTGCAGCTTCTGACCGCCAAGCCCATTCTGTTCGTCGCCAATGTGGACGAGGCCGCCGCCGCCGAAGGCAACGCCCATGCCGAGGCCGTGGCCGCCCGCGCCGCCGAGGAAGGCGCCGCGGGCGTCGTCATTTCCGCCAGGATCGAGGCCGAACTCGCTCAGTTGTCCGACGATGAGCAGGCGGAGTATCTGGAAACCCTCGGCCTGGAGGAGCCGGGCCTTAACCGGCTCATCCGCGCCGGCTACGACCTTCTCGGGCTCCAGACCTATTTCACCGCCGGCCCGAAGGAGGCGCGCGCATGGACCGTGAGCCGGGGCGCCAGCGCGCCGCAGGCCGCCGGCGTGATCCACACCGACTTTGAAAAGGGCTTCATCCGCGCGGAAACCATTTCCTATGACGACTACATCGCCCATCAGGGCGAACAGGGCGCCAAGGAGGCCGGACGCGTTCGGCTCGAAGGCAAGGACTACGTCGTTCAGGACGGCGACGTCATGCATTTCCGGTTCAACACCTGAGCCTGGGACCTGGCCTCCGGCCGGTCCCGTTTCATTCGTCGCAACGCAGCACTGTCTCCCGTCCCCGCGCGCGGCTGCGACGACGGCATCCGCGCGGCGAAAGACCGGCGGGGCGGGAACGCAACGCCGCGAAAAGCGCCGGCGTTAAAAAGGCTTATCCTCCCAAGCCCCTGCAAGCCCTGCCCCCCTGCACCGATGCGCCCCCCCCACCGAGGCGGGACGCGAAACGCGGGGGACAAGGGGCGCTTTACCGAAGTTTAATAATTGCAACCCAAGGTTGCTATCATGAGCTTTTTGTCGCTTCATAATCGACGCAACGCCTACCGCCTGCAGGTTTATCTCCCCGCGGCTTTCTCCCTCAACGGCGGGCCGGCGACAAACGGCCATATCATCGACCTCGCCCATCGCAGCGTCGCGCTGCACGGGCCGGCCTGCGCCCGCGCGGGGGATGCGGCGGAAGTCAAGATCGACGCCCTGCCCCCATTGAAAGGACGCGTGGTGCGCAGCTTCAAGGGCGGGTTCGCGGTGCGCCTGGAGCGGATTTCCCTCGCCCTCATCGCCTACGCCAAAACCCGGCCGCAGAACCTGAACGCCGCGCCCCTCGCCTACAGCGTCAACCGGCTGATCAGCGCGCCGTTTAATGTGGACGCCGAGTTTCCCGCGTGGGCGCGCATCGCCTCCTCCTGCCGCAGCGTCGGCAGGTCGGAACGGCATTATCTTTCCGTCGTCTATATCCGCGGCCCGTCCGTGGAAGAGCTTGCCTCCGCATGCATCATATCCGGCGAGATGTGCTGGCGCGCGCGCCTTTCCCTGGCCCGGCGGCGCGGCGAGGAAACCGTCGCCGTCTTTATACTGAACGGATGGCAGCTTCAGAACGCCGTCGCCGAGGGACTTGCGGTGGCGTTCCCCGGCGCCGGCGGCGCCGGCCCCGCATGCAAGGCCGGCGAAGACGCCGTGCGCATCATGCGCATGCCGGTCAATGCGCTGGGCGAGCACCTGATGAGCTTCCAGCCGCGCAAGATGCACAATCAGCTTTTGAGCAAACGCCCGGCGACCGCAGACAGTTTGTCGACCATGGACGGATCGCGCGATTCCGGCGGCGTGATCACGGCATAGTCGAGCACCGTCTCGACGCCGAGGGGCGAGGGCTCGCGCGCCGGCCCGAGACGGCCGGCGACATCGACGACGAGGCGCGCCGCATTGGCGCTGTTGGCGGCCATCACCTCCAGCACCCTGGAGACCTCCACCGGCCCCTCTTCTTCATGCCAGCAATCGTAATCCGTCACCATCGCCGCCGTGGCGTAGGGAAGCTCGGCCTCGCGCGCCAGCTTGGCCTCCGGCATATTGGTCATGCCGATCACGTCGCAGCCCCATGACCGGTAGAGATTGGATTCGGCGAGGGACGAAAACTGGGGCCCGTCGATGGCGATATAGGTCCCGCCGCGATGACAGGGAATGGCGAGGTCCCGGCAACTCGCCTCCAGCGCGTCGCCGAGGGCGGGGCAGACCGGGTGCGCCATGGAAACATGGGCGACGAGCCCCCTGCCGAAGAAACTTTTCTCCCGGGTGGTCGTACGGTCGATGAACTGGTCGACGAGGACGAACATGCCCGGCGGCAGCGCTTCGCGAAACGATCCGCAGGCGGACAGGGAAATGATGTCGGTGACGCCGGACCGTTTCAGCGCGTCGATATTGGCGCGGTAGTTGATGTCCCCCGGGGCGATTGCATGGCCGGCGCCGTGCCGGGCGAGGAAAACAACGTCGACGCCGGCGATCCGCCCTTGCAGGAGGCTGTCCGACGGGCGCCCCCAGGGCGTTTCGACCTCGACGCGCCGGGCGTCCTGAAGGGCGTCGATCCTGTAAACGCCGGAGCCGCCGATGACCCCAAGCTTACGCGGCGTTCGGGTCATGGCGTCCTCCTTGCGGCGCCAGATGGCGCTATTTTTTAACGTTCGACCAGACCTTGCGATACGACCAGTAAAGGATGCCGGCCAGAATCACGAGGTAAATCATCGTCATCACGCCGAGGGACTTGCGAGCCTCCATTTTCGGCTCCGCCGCCCACATCAGGAACTCCGTGACGTCCTTGGAGTATTGCTCGACCGTCTGCGGGGAGCCGTCTTCATAGGCGACGACGTCGTCATAGAGGGGCTGGGCCATGGCGAGAACGCCGCCGGGATAATAAGGATTGTAATACTGCCCCGGCGCAACCGTCACGTCCTCCGGCGGCTCCTGGTAGCTGGTCAGGAGCGCATGGATGTAGTCCGGACCGTGGTGACGCGCCTTGGTGATCAGCGACAGATCCGGCGGATAGGCGTTGTTGTTGGCCAGCCTGGCGATCTGTTCGTTCGCGAACGGTCCGGGAATGCGATCCGACGGCAGGGGCTCGCGCTGGAACATCTCGCCGAAATCGTCGGGGCCGTCCGTCACCTTGAACTTGTAGTTCTCCGCGATCGCCTTGACGATCGGGTTCTGGGTCGGATTGGAACAGTCGATCGTATCCGGAACGCCTTCCGGGCAGCTATCCAGGTAGAACGGCCCGCCCTTCTGACCGAGATTGCGGAACGACAGAAGCTCCATGCCATGACAGTTGGAGCAGACGGTCTCGTATACCTGGAAGCCGCGTTGCAGCGCGTCCTTGTCGAACGTGCCGAAGGGGCCGGAAAAATGCCAGTGCTGATGCTCGGGAACCTTGCCCTTGCTCGCGGCGAGCGCTCCGGTGACGGGGCCGGCCGCCGCGACCAGCGCGGCGACCATAAGGGTGCGGACAATGGTGAAGCGTTTCATCGGCGTTCCCCTTATTCGGCCGGCGCCGGCTGCGCGCCGCCAATGCCCGGCGCGGGACTGGTTTCAACGGTTTTGGTTTTCTTCAGCACCGCTTCCGAAATCGATTTCGGCAGGGGCTTGGGCGTTTCCATCACCCCGAGCAGGGGCAGGATGATAAGGAAGAAGGCGAAGTAGTAGGCGGTGCAGATCTGCGCCAGCGTCACGTAGACGCCCTCCGCCGCCTGGCCGCCGAGCCAGCCCAGCATGAGGCAGACGATGACGAACAGGAAGAACCACATGCGCGCGACGGGACGGTAGCGCATGGAACGCACTTTCGACGTGTCGAGCCACGGCAGGGCGAACAGCACCAGGATGGAGGAGAACATGGCGATGACGCCGCCGAGTTTCGCGTCAATGAAAAGGAAGTCGAAGGTGATGGCGCGCAGGATGGCGTAGAACGGCAGGAAGTACCATTCCGGCACGATCGAGGCGGGCGTCACCAGCGGGTCCGCCGGAACGTAGTTGTCCGCATGGCCGAGGGCGTTCGGATTGAAGAACACGAACGCGGCGAACAGGATCAGGAACACCACGATCGCGAAGCCGTCCTTCACCGTATAATAAGGGTGAAACGGCACCGTGTCCTTCTTAACGTCTTTCACGTCGACGCCGCTCGGATTGTTGTTGCCCGGCACATGCAGCGCCCACACGTGCAAGATCACCACGCCGAAGATCGCGAACGGCAGGAGATAGTGCAGCGAGAAGAAACGGTTCAGCGTCGGATTGTCGACCGAAAACCCGCCCCACAGGAGCGTGACGATCTGGTCGCCGACAAACGGCACCGCGGAGAACAGGTTGGTGATCACCGTCGCGCCCCAGTAGGACATCTGGCCCCAGGGCAGGACGTAGCCCATGAACGCCGTCGCCATCATCAGCAGGAAGATGACGACGCCCAGCATCCACAGGACCTCGCGCGGCTCCTTGTAGGAACCGTAATACAGTCCGCGGAACATGTGCAGGTAGACGGCGATGAAGAACATCGAGGCGCCGTTGGCGTGCACATAGCGCATCAGCCAGCCGTAATTCACGTCGCGCATGATGTGCTCGACGCTCTCGAAAGCGTAATCGGTATGCGGCGTATAATGCATCGCCAGGATGACGCCGGTGATGATCTGGATGACGAGGCAGACCGTCAGGATGCCGCCGAAGGTGTACCAGTAGTTGAGGTTTTTCGGCGTCGGGAAATCCACGAAGCTGTCATGGGCGAGGCGCACGATGGGCATGCGCTTGTCCAGCCATTGTTCGAAGCCGGTGGACGGGTTGTAGGTCGAGGGATGGCTCATGAGAAGATCTCCTAGCCGATGCGGATCAGAGTGTCGGACACGAACTGGTAAGGCGGCACGTCCAGATTCGCCGGCGCCGGCCCTTTGCGGATGCGCCCGGCGATGTCGTAGTGGGAGCCGTGGCACGGGCAGAACCAGCCATTGTACTCGCCGCGATTATCGCCGGAGTCGGTGCCCAGCGGGATGCAGCCGAGATGGGTGCACACGCCGACGACGACCATCCATTCCGGCCGCGCTTCGCCGTCGGACGCCGTGGCGCGGGCCGCGTCGGTGGCCTCCGCGCCGCCCGCCAGGTTCTCGTTGCGCGCGTCGGGGTCCGGCAGCGCCGAAAGCGGCGTCGCTTCGGCCTCGGCGATTTCCTCGGCCGTGCGACGACGGATGAAAACCGGCTTGCCCTGCCACATCACCCGGATCGCCTGTCCGACGTCGATCGCCGAGAGGTCGACTTCCTTGGTGGACAGGGCCAGGACGGAAGCGTCGGGGTTCATCTGGTGGATCATCGGCCAGGCGACGGCGCCGGCGCCGACGGCGGTCGCGGCAATGCCCATGATGTGGATGAAATCGCGGCGGGTCGGCTCGCCGTCTTCACTCATCTCGGTTGTGGTCATGTCTTTCATCCTCGAAGATTTTGCGCATCCTGACGGACGTCTTCATAGTCGCGGCTGTGTTGCACGACATAGATACAAAGTCCAGCGCGAGATCGAATGCGTCCTAGCGTCGCGAGCGCCCTCTTGATTTACAAGAAAATGGTGTAAAAACAACTCCATGCGTCTTGCCCTCTACCAGCCGGACATGGCCCCCAATGTGGGCGCGGCGATCCGCGCCGCCGCCTGTTTCGGGGTCGGGCTCGATATCATCGAACCTTGCGGCTTTCCCCTCGATTCGCGGGAGATCCGCCGCGTCGCCATGGATTACGCCGCGCTCGCCCCGCCGCGGCCCCATGCGGGCTGGCGCGCCTTCCTGGCGGCGAAGGGCGACGCGCGGCTCGTCCTGATGACGACCCGGTCGTCGCAGCCGATCTGGGAGTTTCGTTTCCGCGAGGACGACATCCTCTTGATGGGCCGGGAAAGCGCGGGCGCGCCGGACGAAGTCCACGCGGCGGCGGACGCGCGCATCGCCATCCCGTTGACGCCGGGGGCGCGATCGCTAAACCTCGTCGTCGCCGCCGGCATCGGCCTCGCCGAAGCGAGCCGGCAGCTCGGCCCGCCGTCAGCGCCCCGTCCCGCCGCGCCTCACCGTCCAACAACACACGCCAACAACAGATAAGCCGGATCATTATTCATGAGCCTAGACGCCAGAAAACAAACCGCCAAAGACTGGTTCCTGTCGCTTCAGGACAAGCTGATCGCCGCCTTCGAGGCCGTGGAGGACGCGGCCGGGCCTTTATACGCGGACCGGCCCGCCGGGCGGTTCGAGCGCACGCCCTGGACGCGCGGCGACGGCGTCGCCGACGAAGGAGGCGGCGTCATGGCGATGCTGAAAGGGCGTGTCTTCGAAAAGGCCGGCATTCACTTCTCGACCGTTTACGGAGAGTTCTCCGAGGAATTCCGGGGCCAGATCCCGGGCGCGTCGGAGGACCCGCGTTTCTGGGCGGCGGGGGTGTCGCTGATCGCCCACACGCGCAATCCGCACGCCCCGGCGGCGCACATGAACACGCGCATGATCGTCACCACGAAAAGCTGGTTCGGCGGCGGCGGCGACCTCAATCCCATGCACCCGGCCTATCGCGACGAGAGCCACGAGGACGCCGTCGCCTTTCACGCGGCCATGAAGGACGCCTGCGACGCCCACGACCCGACATACTTCACGAAATTCAAGCAATGGTGCGACGAGTATTTCTTCCTGCCCCACCGCAACGAGCCGCGCGGGGTGGGGGGCATTTTCTACGACCGCCACGATTCCGGCGACTGGGACGCGGATTTCGCCTTCACGCAGGATGTGGGCCGGGCGTTTCTCGACATCTATCCCAGGCTGGTGACAAAACGCATGGACCAGCCCTGGACGGACGACGACCGCGAGGCCCAGTTGATCCAGCGCGGGCGGTATGCGGAATACAACCTTCTCTACGACCGCGGCACGACCTTCGGCCTCAAGACCGGGGGCAATGTCGCCTCGATCCTCTCCTCCCTGCCGCCGGAAGCGAAATGGCCGTGAGGGACGCGGGCTGGCGCGTGTTGCAGCAACAGCGGATTGCCGGTTTTGCGGTTCGCGGGCGCGCTCCATTCAAGAATCCCGCGCCAATCGTAACCAGGACCAATTGCGGATCGCGTTGAACGCAATCGGCTCTAACGCCCCGCCCGCCGCACCGCCAGCTCCAGCGCCTCCAGGAACCGCGAGCGGTCTTTCCTTGAGAATGACGGGCCGGCGCCGGAAATCTCGCCCATGTCGCGCAGATCGCGCGACAGCTCGCGCATCGCCATCCCCATGCCGATATTGTCCGCGGTGAAGGGATTGCCCGACGGACCGATGACCTGCGCGCCGGCCCCGAGGCAGCGCTCCGCCAGCGGAATATCGCCGGTCACGACGATTGTCCCCGGCCCCGCCCGTTCGGCGATCCAGTCGTCGGCGGCGTCGAACCCGTCGCCGACCACGACCCGGCGCACGTCCAGCCCGACCGGCAAGCGCATGCGCGCGTTGGAGACGAAGTGGACCACCGCCCCGTGCCGGTCGGCGACGCGCACCACCTCCTCCTTCACCGGGCAGGCGTCGGCGTCGACATAGATCGCGAGGGGAATCTCGGGCGAGCTCTGGGGCGGAATCTGGGGGGGCGCGTCGGTCATGGGCGGGGCGCTCTCGCCGGTCGGAACGCGCGCCGCGCGAAGGCGGCAAGCCGATCCGCCGGGACGGTCTCCTTGTGTCGCGGGCGGGACGAACAATGCTCGCCTTTTTCGCCGCCGCCCGCAATGCTATCTCTTGGCGATGGCGCCGCGCATGGCCTTTGAGGATCTTCTCCGCCCGACCCCGCAAGGGCTCTACTGCCCGCCGGGGGATTTCCATATCGACCCGGTGCGCCCCGTCGCCCGCGCCGTCGTCACCCATGGCCACGCCGACCACGCCCGCGCCGGTCACGAGACCGTGATGGCGACGCCCGAAACCCTCGCCATCATGGCGGCGCGTTACGGCGAGAACTTCGCCACGGACCGCCGCCCCGCCGCCTATGGCGAGCGCATAACGCTCAACGGCGTGACAGTCAGCTTCGCCCCGGCTGGACACGTGCTCGGCTCGGCCCAGGCGGTCGTCGAAAAGGACGGGGTGCGGATCGTCGCGTCGGGCGACTACAAGCGCCGGGCCGATCCCACCTGCGCGCCGTTCGAGGTCGTGCCGTGCGACGTTTTCATTACCGAGGCGACATTCGCCCTGCCGGTGTTCGTTCATCCTGATACGAATGATGAAATCGCCAGGCTGCTCGCCTCGGTAGCGCAGTTCCCGGAGCGCACGCATATTGTCGGCGCCTACGCCCTCGGCAAGGCCCAGCGCATCATCCGTCTCCTGCGCGACGCCGGGTATGACGAACCGGTTTTCATTCACGGAGCGATGCAGAAGCTGTGCGACCTGTACCGGGAGCACGGCGTCGATCTCGGCCCGCTGGAACCGGCGACCATCAGTGAAAAGAAGAACGCGCGCGGTTCCGGAGCCGGCGCCAGGCGCGACTTCGCCGGCAAAATCGTGATCGCCCCGCCGTCCGCCATCCAGGACAAATGGGCGCGCCGCTTCGCCGACCCGTTGCCCGTCTTCGCTTCGGGCTGGATGCAGATCCGCCAGCGGGTGCGCCAGCGCGGGGTCGAACTGCCGTTGCAGATTTCCGACCACGCCGACTGGAACGAACTGACCGACACCATCCGCGAGGTGGGCGCGCAGGAAGTCTGGATCACCCATGGCCGCGACGACGCGCTGATGCGCTGGGCGGCGCTGAACGGGATCAAGGCCCGCCCCCTGCGCCTCGTCGGCTATGACGACGAAGGCGAGTGAGCGGCGCCGCATGGAAAAGTTCGCCGCCCTTCTCGACCGGCTTGTCCTGACGCCGCAGCGCAACGGCAAGCTGAAGCTCATCGCCGATTACTGCCGCGACGCGCCGGACCCGGACCGCGGTTACGCCATCGCCGCGATCACCCGCGACCTCGACATCGCCTCGGTCAAGCCGGCGATGCTGCGTGAACTGACGACCGCGCGGGTCGACGAGGTGCTGTTCGGTCTTTCCTACGATTACATCGGCGACATGGCCGAGACGATTTCGCTGATCTGGCCGGCGCGGCGCGGCGCCAACCGCGCGCCCGGCCTTGGCGAGATTGTCGAGACCCTGCAAGGGGCGAGCCGGCGGGAAGGCCCGCGCCTCGTCGAGGGCTGGCTCGACGCCCTTGACGCGCCGGGCCGCTGGGCGCTGATCAAGCTGGCGACGGGCGGGTTTCGCATCGGCGTTTCGGCGCGCCTCGCCAAGACCGCGCTGGCGCAGTTCGGGGAAAAGGACGTCGCCGAAATCGAGGAGCTGTGGCACGGCCTCGACCCGCCCTACACGGCGCTGTTCGCCTGGCTGGAGGGACGCGCGGCGAAGCCCGTCAACGCCGCCGCAGCGCCGTTCCGGCCGGTGATGCTCGCCCACCCGATCGACGAGGACAAGGACCTCGACGGCATATCCCCGCACGCCTTCGCCGCGGAGTGGAAATGGGACGGCATCCGGGTGCAGGCCGCCGCCGAGGGCGATGCGCGCCGGCTCTACTCGCGCACCGGCGACGACATCGGCCGGGCGTTTCCGGATATTCTGGAGGCGATGAACTTCGACGCCGCCATCGACGGCGAGCTTCTCGTCTATCGTCCGGATACGGTGCTTTACGCGGTCGCGCCCTTCGGCGAACTGCAACAGCGCCTCAACCGCAAGACGGTGACGAAGAAACTGCTCGCCTCCCATCCGGCGTTCGTCCGCGCCTACGACCTTCTGGCGCTGGAGGGCGAGGATCTGCGCGCCCTGCCCTTCGCCGAGCGGCGCCGCCGGCTGGAAGACTTCATCGCGGCGCGCGCGCCGGAGCGTTTCGATCTGTCGGCGCTGATCGAGTTCGCTTCCGTCGATCAGTTGAGGGCGCGCCGCAACGCGCCGCCGGACGCGGCCGTCGAGGGGCTGATGCTGAAGCGCCGCGCGGCGCCTTACGTGCCCGGCCGCCCGAAAGGCGAGTGGTGGAAATGGAAGCGCGACCCGTTCCTGGTCGACGCCGTGATGATGTACGCCCAGCGCGGCCACGGCAAACGCTCCAGCTTCTATTCCGACTTCACCTTCGGCGTCTGGCGCGGGGAGGAGATCGTTCCCGTCGGCAAGGCCTATTTCGGCTTCACCGACGAGGAGCTGAAACAGCTCGACAAGTTCGTGCGCGACAACACGACGGAGCGCTTCGGCCCGGTGCGACAGGTCGCTTTCGGCAGGGAGGAAGGTCTTGTGCTCGAAATCGCGTTCGAAGGGCTGAACCGGTCGGCCCGGCACAAATCCGGCGTCGCCATGCGGTTTCCGCGCATTCACCGCATCCGCTGGGACAAGCCCCCGGCGGAAGCCGACCGGCTGGAAACGCTGGAGGCGATGCTGCCCGGACCATGACCGTCCGGCGCATGCAGCGCCCGCGGACGGCCTTGCCGCGCCGCGCGCCGGCGCCGCTTTCCGAAAATGTCAGTACCCTGACCCGATTCCGGCGCGCCTGAAAAAGCGGGGCTAACCCTCGCCCATCATGTCCTTGACGATGCGCGACAGGCCGGTCTGGCGGCGGCGCTTCAACCGCTCCGCGAACAGAATGGAGCGCAACAGTTCCTCAGACTCCTCAAGGTCGTAATTCACGATGACGTAATCGTATTCGGCCCAGTGGGAGATTTCCGCGTCCGCCTTGGCCATGCGCGTCTGCACGACATCCTCGGTGTCCTGCGCGCGCTGGCGCAGGCGACGCTCAAGCTCGGCGCGCGACGGCGGCAGGATGAACACCTTGACCACGTCCTCGCCCGCCACTTCGTCAAGCTGCTGGGCGCCCTGCCAGTCGATGTCGAAGAGAACGTCGCGGCCCGCCCGCAGCGTGTCCTCGACAAGGCCGCGCGGTGTTCCGTAAAGATGGCCGAACACATTCGCCCACTCCAGAAGCTCGCCGTTATCGCGCATGCGGAGGAATTCGTCCTTGGACACGAAATAGTAATCCTGTCCGTGGACTTCGCCGGGCCGGCGCGGCCGGGTGGTGGCCGAGATCGACAGGGCCATCTCCCCGTCCTGCTTCAACAGGCGGTCGGCGAGCGTGGTCTTTCCGGCCCCGGACGGGCTGGAGAGAATGAACATGAGGCCCCTGCGGGCCACTTTCAGATCGCCGCCGATCATACCAATTATCCTACTCGATATTCTGAACCTGTTCGCGCAGCTGATCGATCACTTTTTTCAGGTCGAGACCGATGCGTTTCAGGCCCATGTCGGCCGCCTTGGCGCATAGCGTGTTGGCTTCCCGATTGAACTCCTGGCTCAGAAAATCGAGCTGGCGCCCGGCCGGTCCCGCTTCGAGCAAGAGGGCGCGGCCCGCCTCAAGGTGCGAGCGGAGCCGGTCGATCTCTTCGCGCACATCGGCCTTGACCGCCAGGAGGGCCGCCTCCTGGGCGAGACGGTCCTCGGGCAGGCCGGCCTCGCCCAGAAGCTCGGCGAGTTGCGCCGCGATCCGGTCGCGAATGGCCGCCGCCGACGCTGCCGCGCTCTGCGCCGCGGCGGCGACCAACGCCTCGATTTCGTCGAACTGGGACGCCAGCACCCGCGCCAGCGCGTCGCCTTCCTCGCGCCGCGCCTTTTGCAGCGCCGCCAGCGCGTCGTCGAAGCTGTCCGAGAGCCGCGCGGCGAGCGCCTCCGCGCCCCCGCCGACAGCCTCATCACCCCCCTCGTCGGCCGGCTCCATCACCCCGCGCAGGGCGAGAACGCCCTCCGGGCGCGGCGGCGCGCATTCGATCTCCCGGGCGACGCGCTCGACCATGGCGAGGGCGCCCGCCAGCGCCTGCTCGTTAATCCGCATGCGCCCTTCCGCGCCCTCGCCGCGCAGGGAAAGGCTGACGCTGACCGCGCCGCGGGCGAGCCGCGCCTTGACCGCCTTGCGCAGGGCCGGCTCCAGCGCGTCGAACCCCTGCGGCAGGCGGAACCGCAGCTCCAGGCCGCGGGCGTTGACCGATTTCACCTCCCAGGTCCAGCGGCGGTCGTCGAAACCGCCGTCGACCCGGGCGAAGCCGGTCATGGACGAAAAGCGCGAGGTCACGAGTTAACCGCCCTGCCCCCGCCGTTCGCGCTCGATGCGCCGCCAGGCGGCGACGTTCTGCTGGTGTTCGCGCAGGGTTTCGGCGAAGGCGTGGCCGCCCTCGCCGTCGGCGACAAAAAAGAGATCGTCCGTCTGCATCGGATTGAGCACCGCGGCGATCGAATCGCGGCCCGGATTGGCGATCGGCGTCGGCGGCAGGCCGGAAATGACATAGGTGTTATAGGGCGTCTGCGAACGAATTTCGCTCTGGCGCAGCCCCCGGCCCAGGGGCTCGCCCCCGGTCAGGCCGTAGATGATCGTCGGGTCCGACTCAAGGCGCATGCCGCGATTGAGGCGGTTGATAAACACGCTGGCGACGCGCGGGCGCTCGTCCGCGACGGCGGTTTCCTTCTCCACGATAGAGGCGAGGATCACCGCTTCCTCACGCGTTGAAATCGGCAGTTCCAGGGCGCGCCCGTCCCAAAGCGCGTCGAGGAGCGCATCCTGGGCTTTCATCATGCGACGGATCAAATCGTCGCGGGTCTCCCCGCGCGAAAAAGCATAGGTCTCCGGCAACAACGCCCCTTCCGGCGGGGCGAGACTGATCTCGCCGGCGAGGATCTCGTCCGCCTCGACCAGCCTCAGCATCTGCGCCGTGGTCAGCCCTTCCGGCGAGGTGAAAAAATGCAGGATGCTTTTGCCTTCGACCAGGAGATCGATGATCTCCATGACGCTGGCGCCGGCGGGAATTTCGTACTCTCCCGCCTTGAGGTCGTCCTGCAGTCCGCGCAGGCGCACCGCGACCTTGAAAAGCTCCGTGTACCGGATGACGCCCGCTTCCTCCAGCCGTTCGGCGATGGTCGTCACCGACTTGCCCTTCTGGAACAGCATCACGCTCGGCGCCTCGGACGGGCCGGGCGCATAGGCGGCGCGATAGGCGAGATACCCCCCGGCGGCGAGGGCGAGCCCGACAAGCAGCGCCAGGCCGCCGGAGAAGACGAGGAACGACTTCACCGCGCCCCCGCGCTGCCGGCGGCGCGCCGCCGTTGAAATGGTCGAATGCTCACCCCGCATGACGCCTCCAGCCGCTGCCCCGAACCGCGCGATCGCTGCCGCGAGCGAGTTTAACCATCTACGCGGCGCATCACCAGCGATGCGTTGGTGCCGCCAAAACCGAAGGAATTTGAAAGGACTACGTCGATATTGGTTTTCACCGCCGCATTCGGCGCCAGATTGATCGGGGTATCGACCGACGGATTGTCGAGGTTGAGGGTCGGCGGCGCAACGCCGTCGCGAATGGCGAGCAGACAGAAAATCGCCTCCACCGCGCCGGCGCCGCCAAGCAGGTGGCCGATGGAGGATTTGGTGGAGGACATGACGAGCCCCTCGGCCGCATCGCCGAACAGCCGCTCGACCGCGCCCAGCTCGATCTCGTCCCCGAGCGGGGTCGAGGTGCCGTGGGCGTTGACGTAATCGATGTGCTTCGGCTCCAGGCCGGCGCGCCTGATCGCCATTTTCATGGAGCGGAACCCGCCGTCCCCGTCCTCGGCGGGGGCGGTGATGTGATAGGCGTCGCCGGAAAGGCCGTAGCCGATCACCTCGCCGTAGATCCTGGCGCCGCGCGCCTTTGCGTGCTCGTACTCTTCAAGCACGAGAAAGCCCGCGCCCTCGCCCATAAGGAAACCATCGCGGTCCCGGTCATAGGGGCGCGACGCCTTTTCCGGGGCGTCGTTGAAATGGGTCGTCAGCGCCTTGCAGGCGGAAAACCCGCTGATGCCGATGGGACAGATCGCCGATTCCGCGCCGCCCGCGAGCATCACGTCGGCGTCGTCGAACGCGATCAGCCGCGCCGCGTCGCCGATGGCGTGGGCGCTGGAGGAACAGGCGGTCACCACCGCGTGGTTCGGCCCCTTGAGGCCGAGGCGGATCGACACCTGTCCGGAGACGAGATTGATCAGGCTGCCGGTGATGAAGAAAGGCGAAACCCGCCGCTCGCCCTTGTCGCGCATGACCAGGACCTCGCGCTCGATGCCCTCAAGCCCGCCGATGCCGGAGCCGGTCATGACGCCGACCCGTTCGCGCTCCTCCTCGGTCTTGAGTTCGAGCCCGGAATCCTCGAAGGCCATGTGCGCGGCGGCGACACCGAAGACCATGAA
The DNA here is from genome assembly GCA_001657385.1 of Parvularcula sp. BBD 1991-13. Taxonomy (GTDB): domain Bacteria; phylum Pseudomonadota; class Alphaproteobacteria; order Caulobacterales; family Parvularculaceae; genus Hyphococcus. The sequence continues at coordinate 190,850 of LYSZ01000006.1, forward strand.
CTTGTCCATGCGGCGCTGGTCGCGCTTGTCCATCCATTGTTCGGGATTGAAGACCGCCTCGCCCGCCGCGGCGGCGCCGCCGGCGCCGTCCGCCATCGGCACCTGTGCGGCGATGCGGCAGGGATAAGGTTCGGGGTCGAACCGCTCGATCGGGCCGGCGCCGCTTTCGGCGTTGATCAGCCTGCGCCATACGGCTTCTACGCCGACGCCGAGCGGCGAAACGATACCCAATCCGGTGACAACGACACGACGCATGGTAACGCCTCCCTGAAAACCAAGGCGCTGCGAGATGTGGTCATCGCCCGCGCCGCAAACAATATGCTGCGCCAGTTGGACTCGCGCCGGCGTCCGGCTGGCGGACGCCGGCGCGATTTCAATCCAATACGCTGATTATTTTTTCTGTTCTTCAATGAACTTGATGGCGTCGCCAACCGTCTGAATGGTCTCCGCCGCGTCATCGGGAATCTCGACGTCGAATTCCTCCTCGAACGCCATGACCAGCTCAACAATGTCGAGGCTGTCCGCGCCAAGATCGTCGATGAAGCTCGCCTTGGGTTCGACTTTCGCGGCGTCGACATCAAGGTGCTCGACAACGATTTTTTTGACGCGTTCTGCAAGATCAGACATGCAAGGCTCCTTAATTAAACTTTGTCATTCCGTATCTATTCTCGGTAGTGCGGCGCGGCGCGACAGCGCCGAGAAATCGGCTTGCCGGGCGAATTACGGCATATTGCCCAATGTTGCAACGCTTTAACGCCCGCCGCGGCGCCGAAGCGCCTAAATCATGGCCATGCCGCCGTTCACGTGCAGGGTTTGCCCGGTGACGTAGCGCGCCTCCTCGGAGGCGAGATAGACCGCCGCCGCCGCGATATCCGCGGGGCCGCCCATCTCGCCGGCGGGAATCTTGCTCAGGATCGCCTCGCGCTGCTGCTCGTTAAGGGCGTCGGTCATGGCCGTGGCGATAAACCCCGGCGCGATCGCGTTCACCGTCACATTGCGGCTCGCGACTTCCTGGGCGAGGGACTTGGACATGCCGATCATGCCCGCCTTGGAGGCGGCGTAGTTCGCCTGCCCCGCATTGCCGGTGACGCCGACGACGGAGGTCACGGCGATGATGCGGCCGAAGCGCTGCTTGGTCATGCCGCGCAGGGACGCCTTGGCGAGGCGAAAATAGGCGGTGAGATTGATCCTGATGACGTCGTCCCACATGTCCGGCTTCATCATCATCATCAGCGTGTCGCGGGTGACGCCGGCGTTGGCGACAAGGATGTCGAGCCCGCCCATGGCCTCGCTCGCCTGTTTCGGCAGCGCGTCCACGGCGTCGAGGTCGGAAAGGTTGCAGGGAACGGGGCTGACCCGCTCCTTGAGCGCCTCCGCAAGCGCCTCGAGCTTTTCCGCCCGCGTGCCGGAAACGGCGACATGCGCGCCCTGGGCGTGAAGCGCCTTGGCGACGGCGCCGCCGATGCCGCCCGTAGCGCCGGTGACGAGCGCCCTTTTTCCTGAAAGATCAAACATGTCTTCTCCTTACAATGACGAACCGCGGCGGTCCTTGCGCCGGCTCGAACGGCCCCCGGCCCAAAGGCGGCTCGTCCGTATCCGTTGCATCCGGGAGGGCCGCCAGAGTTCCACGCCGCGACAGCTTCGCGCCGTTACAGCTTCGCAAACGCGTCGACGTCTCCCGGCGCGCCCACATTCACCGCACTCGCCTCGCGGTCGATGCGTTTGACGAGACCGGACAGCACCTTGCCGGCGCCGATCTCGACAAAGGTCCCGCAGCCCTGCCGGGCCATATAGGCGACGCTCTCGGTCCAGCGCACGCGCCCGGTGACCTGCCTGACGAGGAGCGCGCGGATCTCGTCCGGCGCGCTCGCCTCGCTGGCCGTGACATTGGCGACAAGGGCGGTCGCGGGGCCGCTGATCTCAGCCCCCTCAAGCGCCTCGGCCATGCGGTCGGCCGCCGGCTGCATCAAGGAGCAGTGGAACGGCGCGGAAACCGGCAGCAGCTTCGCCATTCTGGCCCCGTGCGCCCTGGCGCCGTCGCAGACCGCCTCAACCCGGCTCTTCGCGCCGGAAATCACCACCTGGCCCGGCGCGTTGTCATTGGCGATCTCGCACACGCCGTCTCCCGGCGCCGCGTCGATCGCCGCCTGCGCGGTCTCCAGATCGACGCCGATCAGCGCGGCCATGGCGCCGTCGCCGACGGGAACCGCGGCCTGCATCGCCTGCCCGCGGATGCGCAGGAGCCGCGCCGTGTCGGCGAGGCTGATCGCCCGCGCCGCGCACAGGGCGGAATACTCCCCGAGCGAGTGGCCGGCGACGAACATGACGTTTTCCACGTCGGCGCCCGCCTCCGCCTCCAGCACCCGCAGGGCGGCGATGGAATGGGCCATCAGCGCCGGCTGCGCATTGGCGGTGAGCGTCAGTTCCTCGATCGGCCCCTCGCGCATCAGCCGCGACAGGGTCTGGCCCAGCGCCTCGTCCACTTCCTCGAAAACCTCGCGGGCCGCCGGGAACGCCTCGGCGAGATCGGCCCCCATGCCGACCGACTGGCTGCCCTGACCGGGAAAAATGAATGCGCGGGCCATATTGTTAACTCTCTTTTCGGCGTCGACGCCCGGTCCTAGCCGCACTCTCAACCCGGAGCAAGCGGGACGCGGGTCTTTCGCCGGCGCCGCGCGATGGCGTTTAAAGACTTGCCATCGCCGGCTTTCTTGGCTAAACGCCGCGCTTTGAACGAGCGACGGTCGCCGGGCGCCGCTTCTTATGAGCACGAGGGTGAGCATGAGAGGCGGTTCAAGGGATGGGCCCTTAGCCCTGCGCGAGCCGAAGGCCAAGGAAAGCGCCAGCAGTTTTCCGACGTCTCCGTCGCCTTGCAGGAGCTGGCAAGCATGCCTTTATACGAGCATGTCTTCATCGCGCGTCAGGACATTTCCCCGGCGCAGGTCGAAGGCCTTACCGAAACCCTCGCCAAGATCGTCACCGACAATGGCGGGAAAATCGAGAAATCCGAATACTGGGGCCTGCGCAATCTCCAGTACAAGATCAACAAGAACCGCAAGGGCCATTACAGCCTGTTCAACATCGACGGCCCGCCGGCCGCGGTCGAGGAGCTTGAGCGCCAGGAGCGCATCAACGAGGACGTCTTGCGCGCGATGACCCTGCGCGTCGACGAACTCAACGCCGAGCCCTCGCCTGTGCTCAGCCGGCGCGACCGCAACGATCGCGGAGACCGGGGCGACCGCGGGGACAGGGGTGACCGCGGGGACAGGGGCGACCGGGGCGACCGGCGCCGCAGGGACTAAGGAGCAAGCATCATGGCCAAACCATTCTTCCGTCGTCGCAAGACCTGTCCGTTCTCCGGCGATAACGCGCCGAAAATCGACTACAAGGACCCGAAACTGTTGCAGCGCTTCGTTTCCGAGCGCGGCAAGATCGTGCCCTCGCGGATCTCCGCCGTTTCCGCCAAGAAACAGCGCGAGTTGGCGCGGGCGATCAAGCGCGCGCGCTTCCTCGCGCTGCTGCCCTACGCATCGGAGTAAGCCGACATGGATGTTATTCTTCTCGAACGGGTCGAAAATCTCGGCCAGATGGGCGACGTGGTGAAAGTCAAGCCGGGCTACGCCCGCAACTTCCTCCTGCCCCAGAAAAAAGCCCTGCGCGCGAACGAGGCCAACAAGGCGGTGTTTGAAACCCAGCGCGCCGAGCTGGAGGCGCGCAACCTCGAACGCAAGAAAGAAGCCGAGGCGGCTGCGGAAAAGATCAACGGCAGGGCCTTCGTCATCATTCGTCAGTCCTCGGAAGCCGGCGTGCTTTACGGATCGGTCTCCTCCCGCGACATCGCCGAGGCGGCCTCCAGCGACGGCGTCCACCTCGAAAAGGCGCAGGTGCGCATCGACAAGCCGCTGAAGGCGCTCGGCGTGTTTAGCGTGCGCATCGTCCTGCACCCGGAAGTGGACGCGCATGTGGACGTCAACATCGCCCGCTCCGAAGACGAGGCCGAACGCCAGGCGCGCGGTGAAAACGTTCTCGCCCAGGCCGACGAGGCGCCGGAAGACGAAGACGCGGACGCCGCGCCCGAATTCTTCGACGAAGGCGCCGGCGTCGCCGTCGACGGCGAGGAAAACGCCGAACCGGCGGAAGACGAGGCGCCGTCCGCATAAACCTTCGGCCGGAACGCGCGGTTTCGCAACTCGCGCGGACAGTGGAAAAATTCACGCGCCGGCTGTCTTCTCAGCCGGCGCTTTTTTTGACTATAAAGCGTGATGGCTGACGGCGCGCACAACACGGATCTCGGAAATCAGGGTACGGAAGAAAAACTCCCGGTCAGCCTCGACGCCGAACAGGCGATTCTCGGCGCGATTTTATTCGACAACGAGATCTTTTACCGCGCTGCGGCGTTCCTGAAGGACGAGCACTTCTACGACCCGGTCCACCGCCTGATCTACGGCGCGTGCAGCGAACTGGTCAGCAGCGGGCGCCTCGCCTCCCCGGTCACCGTGGACACGTTCCTGTCGAATTCCTCGGGCTACGTGGAAACCGGGGGGAAAGTATACCTCGAACGGCTCGCCGCCAACGTGCCCAACACCGCCGGGGCGGTCGACTATGCGCGCATCGTTTTCGATCTGTCCGTTTGCCGGGGGCTGATGGCCATCGGCGCGGAAATGAACGAACGCGCCCGCGTGACCACCCTGGACGACCCGCCCACGCGCCAGCTCGAAGAAGCCGAACAATCTCTCTACAAGCTAGCCGAAACCGGCAAGTACGGCGGCGGGTTCAAAACCTTCCGCACCGCCGTCACCGAAGCCATCGAACTGGCCAACGCCGCGGTCTCGCGCGGGGGCGGCCTCGCCGGCGTCGCCTCGGGGCTGCGCGACCTCGACCGCATGATGGGGGGGCTGCATCCCTCGGATCTCATCATCCTCGCCGGGCGCCCGTCGATGGGCAAGACCTCCCTCGCGGTCAACATCGCCGTCAACGCCGCGCGCGCCTACCGCGCCGAGAAACAGCCCGACGGCACGATGAAGGCGGTGGAAGGCGCCGTGGTCGGCCTGTTCTCGCTGGAGATGGCCGCCGAACAGCTCGCGACACGGATTATTTCTGAGGCGGCGCGGGTGCCGTCGGAAAAAATCCGCCGGGGGGAAATCGAGCCGAACGAGTTCGACGACATTTATCACGCCGCGCGGGAGCTGGAGCGCCTGCCGCTTCACATCGACGACACCGGCGGCATTTCCATCGCCCAGCTCGCCGCGCGCGCAAGGCGCCTGAAACGCCAGCACGGGCTCGGCCTTCTGGTCGTCGACTACCTGCAGCTCCTCACCGGCAGCGGCAAGCACAGCAGCGACAGCCGTGTGCAGGAAATCACGGAAATCAGTATGGGGCTGAAAGCCCTCGCCAAGGAACTCAACGTCCCCGTCATCGCCCTGTCCCAGCTTTCCCGCCAAGTCGAGGCGCGCGAGGACAAGCGTCCGCAACTGGCGGACCTGCGCGAGTCGGGTTCGATCGAGCAGGATGCGGACGTTGTGCTGTTCGTGTACCGAGAGAAATACTATCTGAAGCGCGCCGAGCCGCGCGAGGGCACCGAGGAACACATGAAATGGTTCGCCCGCCTTGAGGAAGTCGGCGACAGCGCGGAGGTGATTATCGGCAAGCAGCGCCACGGGCCGATCGGCAAGGTGGACCTGCATTTCGAGGAAAAGTTCACCTCCTTCTCCGACCTCGCCGACGACCGCTATGCGAGCCGGCTCGACCATTAACGTTCTCGATCATTAACGTTAACGCCGGCGCCTTTTCCGCGCCGTAAAAGCCCGTTACATCCGTCGTCATGGCGACATCCAGCGCATCGACGCGCGCCCCCGCGGCGGGCCCCTGGGTCGATATCGACCGCGCCGCCCTGTGCGCGAATTACCGCCTCGCCCGCGCCAGCGCGCCCGGCGCCGAAATCGCCGCCGTCGTCAAATGCGACGGCTACGGCCTCGGCGCGGCGGAGATCGCCCGGGCGACGGCGGCGCGCGAGGGCTGCCGCGCCTTTTTCGTCGCCTATGCCCATGAGGGACGCGCCCTGCGCGCCGCCCTGGCGGACCGCGGGCGCGCCGCGGCGATCTATGTCTTCAACGGCCCGGAGCCGGACGCGCTCGGCTTGTTCCGGGACGCGGACCTGACCCCCGTCCTCAACGGCGCGCGGCAGGCGGCGCTCTGGGCCGGCGCCTTCCCCGGCGCGCCGGCGGCCCTGCATGTGGACACCGGCATGAACCGTCTCGGCGCGCCCATGGACGAGGTCGCCGCCGTCGCCGCCCTGGAGGGGCTCCGGATCGACTTGGTGATGAGCCACCTTGCCTGTTCCTCGACCCCGTCGAGCCCGAAAAACGCCGCCCAGCGCGATCTCTTCGTCGACGTCGCCGGGCGCTTTCCCGACGCCAGGCGCAGCCTCGCCGCCTCCGGCGGCGCGTTGATGGACGGGCGCTATCACTTCGATCTCGTACGCCTCGGCGTCGCCCTCTACGGCGCCAGCCCGTTCGACGAGGACGAGCCGCGCCTCGCCCCCGCGGCCGCCCTGAAGGCGCCGATCATCCAGCTTCGCCGGCTTCAGGCCGGCGACACGGTCGGCTATGGCGGAACCTTTGCGGCGGCGCGCCCGACGCTGATCGCCACCGCCGCCCTCGGCTATGGCGACGGCTTGCCGCGGCTCGCCTCGAACCGCGCGGCCGCGCGCGTCAACGGCCAGCGCGCGGCGATCGTCGGGCGCGTCAGCATGGACCTCGTCACCCTCGACGTGACCGATCTCGACGCCCCGCCGCGGATCGGCGATACGGCGATGTTTTTCGGCCCCGGCCTGCCGATTCACGACCTTGCGACCGCGTGCGAGACGATTTCCTACGAATTGCTCACAGGGCTTGGCGGACGGGTTGATCGCCGCTACCTGTAGGGGCGTTCGCGTTCGCCGCCGGAAGACAGCGGCAGAGGGGCCGTGCATGAACATACTCGCCGCCGTCGGGCAGCTCACCCTTACAGCGCTGGCCGAAACCGGCCGGATGGCGCGCTTCGCCGCGCGCGGCGCGACCACGTCCCTGACGGGCCGGTTTTACTGGCGGCCGTTTTTCGGCGCCTTCATGCGCATCGGCTACGCCTCCCTGCCGGTGGTGGGCCTGACCGCGATCTTCACCGGCGCGGCCCTCGCCCTCAACATCTATGACGGCTCCCTGCGGTTCAACGCGGAGACCTTCCTGCCGCAGATCCTCGGCGTTTCCATCGTGCGCGAGCTTGGCCCCGTGCTCGCCGCGCTGATGGTGGCCGGACGCTGCGCGTCGGCCATCGCGGCGGAGATCGGCACCATGCGCGTGACCGAACAGATCGACGCCATGTCGACCCTGGCGGTCGACCCTTTCAAGTATCTTGTCGCGCCGCGCATTCTGGCGACCACCCTGGTCTTGCCGCTGCTCGTCATCATCGCCGACATTATCGGCATTTACGGGGGGTACCTTATTTCCGTCTACGTCCTGGATTTCTCTGGCCCGGTGTTCGTGCGCAACATCGCGGAATTCCTGGAGACGCGAGACGTCGTCAGCGGCCTGATCAAGGCGGCGGTGTTCGGTTTTCTGATCGCGGCCATGGGATGCTATTACGGCTATAACAGCCGCGGCGGCGCGCGCGGGGTCGGCGCGGCGACGCGAACGGCGGTCGTCGCCGCCGCCGTCGCGATCCTCGCGTCGAACTATTTCATGACCTCCCTGCTGGTCGAGATCTAGGAGCGGTCATGGGCGAGGAACAAGCCTTCATCCGGGTTCGCAACCTTCAGAAAAGCTTCGGCGCCAAGCATGTCCTGCGCGGCGTCGACCTCGACGTGGAAAAGGGCAAGTCGCTGGTCGTCATCGGCGGCTCGGGGTCGGGCAAGTCGGTGCTGATCAAATGCATCATCGGCCTATTGAAGACCGACAGGGGCGCGATCGAAATCGAGGATCGCGATATCGCCAGGCTCACCGATCGCGACCGGACATTCGTAACCCGGCGCTCGGGCATGCTGTTCCAGGGCGCGGCGCTTTTCGACAGCCTGAAGGTCTGGGAGAACGTGGCCTTCCGCCTGCTCTACGGCGCCAGGACATCGGTATCGCACAAGGCGGCGCATGCGCGCGCGCTCGACTGCCTGGCGCAGGTCGGCCTCGCGCCGGAGGTGGGAAACCTTCTGCCCGCGGAGCTTTCCGGCGGGATGCAGAAGCGGGTGAGCCTCGCCCGCGCGATCGCCTCCAATCCGGAAATCCTGTTCTTCGACGAGCCGACCACCGGTCTCGACCCGATCATGTCGGACATCATCAACAACCTGATCGTGGAGCAGGTGCGCGCCCTCGGCGCGACGGCGATCTCGATCACGCACGATCTGGCGTCGGCGCGAAAGATCGCCGACGAGGTCGCCATGCTCTACGAAGGCCGCATCATCTGGCGCGGCTCGCCGGACGACATGATGCATTCCGGCAACCCCATGGTCGACCAGTTCGTCAACGGCCGCGCCGAGGGGCCGATCAAGATGGCGATGCGGCGCCAGTAGCGGCCGCCGCTTGATCCAGGCAACCGGACGACCCGCCATGACGCATCAGAGCATGACGCACCAGGATACGACGCACCAGGACACGACGCAGGCGGCCCTGCGCCTCCCCCTGAAACAGCGCCTCAAACTGGTCCGCCAGCGGATCTACGCGGCGACCGGATTTCGCGGCCACCGCCCGCTCGCGGTGCGGCGGCATCCGCTCGGCGCCGAGATCGTCGCCGACGGCGCGTCGGTCATCGTCCCTTCGCCCCTGCGCTGGAAACTCTACAAGAAGGGATGGGCCGCGCGCCTTGACCAGCTTGCGCGCGAATACGGCCTCGACCGTCACATCGATCTCGGCCCGGACAGCGTGATCCTCGACATCGGCGCCAACGCCGGGGAGTTCGCCCATCTGGCGGCGCGGGCCGGGGCGCGGATTTACTGCGTCGAGCCGGACCCGCGGGTCTTCGCCTGCCTGCAAGAGAACGTGAAAGCCCTCGCAGGCGCGTCCTGCCACGACGCGCTGTTCTGGAAGGAGGCCGCAAAGCTGGATTTTTACTCCGTTCCCGAACGGGCGGACAGCTCCGTGTTCGCCGAGGGCGAAGGCCGCAGGATCGAAAAGGAGGCGGTCACCGCCGACGCCTTCGCCAGGGCCCAGGGGCTGACCCGCATCGACCTCGTCAAATGCGACGCGGAAGGCGCGGAGCCGGAAGTGCTGGAGGGCGCGCGGGAGATCCTCGCCCGCGCGCGGCTCGTCGCCGTCGACACCGGCGCGGAGCGCCAGGGCGCGCGCACCAACGCCGAATGCGCGCGGCTCCTGCAGGACGCCGGCCTCAGGGTGATCGAAGAGACCGTCGGCAAGCGGCAGATGACCTACGGCCTTGCGCCCGTCGAGCGCCCCCGTGAGGGGCGCTAGCCTTCCAGGTCAATCTCGTTGATCGCCGCCGCGTCCTCGAAACAGCCCAGACACACAACGACGATATTCTCCGGCCCGAGCGCATCGAAGGCCTCCTGCGAGAGGGCGTTGCACTCGGAACAGACCGCGTCCCACACGCCGTCCTCGCCCCGGCTCCACCAGAAGCCCGACGGCTCGCCGGTTCGCAGCGATTCGACAATGTGGACGCAGACATAAGTCAGCGGCTGGCGCCCATGGGTCCCGCAGGTGACGGAAGGAACTTTCAACGGCCGCAATCCCGGAAATGAAAAGAGGTGAGCCTATAGCAGGCGCCATCGCAGCGGGCAAAGCCCGGATGCGGCGGGCAAAGCCCGGACAAAGTCCGCGCCCCGCGCGGCGCTTACGCTTCGCCGTCCCCATCCTCTGACGTTTCAGCGGCCCCGTTATCGGACCTGTCATCGGGAGGACGCGCGGTCTCGTCCCACTCGTTGATCCGCGTGATCGTGCAGCGGCGGTTGACCCCGGTCGGGTCGAGAAGCGTGATGACGTCGCCCGTAGCGACGCAGCCTCCCGCCGGGCGGGTCTCCAGCGCAATCCTCTGGACGAAGCGCAATTCCGGATAGCCGCACCCGGCGCCGACCAGTTCGACGCGGCGCCAGTCCCTGACGCCTTCCTGAAGCAGAAGCGCATCGCCTTCGCCGTCGATCGTTCTCCAGTTGCTGATGTTGCGCGAAAAGCAGATCCGGCCGGCCTGCGCGCCCATGCGCGGATCGCCGCGCCCGCCGGTTTCCGTCCCGGACGCGGCGCCCGAACCGGCAGCGCAGCCCGCCAGCAGCGCCAGAGACAGCGCCAGAGACAGCACTGGCCATGCGACAGACCCCGCCGCCATTGCAATGCGTTCCTTCATCCCGTCCCTCCTTTCAATCCGCCCGGGCCCGGCATTCGTTTTACCAGAAATTCACGCGGCGGCGCTCAATTCCGCGAGAGGATTCGTCCCGGGCGCGCCGGCGGCGCGAAAACGCCAGCCGCGACAATCATATAAAGAAATCTTTATATGGCGCTTGGCAGCGCGCGGAGCCCCTGTTATAGGCAATCCAACCTGTATAACCATCAGCCGAAAGTCAGGAACTCATGTCAGCCAACGGTCAGGACTATCACGTCAAGGATATCGGTCTCGCAGATTGGGGCCGGCGCGAAATCGAAATCGCGGAAACAGAAATGCCGGGTCTGATGGCGACCCGCGAGGAGTTCGGCGCCGCCCAGCCGCTCAAAGGCGCGCGGATCGCCGGCTCGCTGCACATGACGATCCAGACCGCGGTGCTGATCGAGACGCTCCAGGCCCTCGGCGCCGACGTGCGCTGGGCGTCGTGCAACATCTACTCGACCCAGGATCACGCGGCGGCGGCGATCGCCGCGACGGGCACGCCGGTCTTCGCGTTCAAGGGCGAGACGCTTCAGGAATACTGGGATCTTGCGGATAGAATTTTCGAATGGCCGAACGGCGAGACCGCCAACATGATCCTCGACGACGGCGGCGACGCGACGCTTCTGATCCTGCTCGGCGCCGACGCGGAAAAAGACCCCTCGGTTCTGGACAATCCATCCAATGAGGAAGAGGAGGCGCTGTTCGCGACGATCAAGCGCCGCATCGCCAAGGACCCGGGCTGGTACTCGAAGGTCAAGGCCAACATCCAGGGCGTGACGGAGGAGACCACCACCGGCGTGCTGCGTCTCTATCAGCGCCAGAAGGCCGGAACGCTCCCCTTCCCCGCCATCAACGTCAACGATTCCGTCACCAAGTCGAAATTCGACAACAAATACGGCTGCAAGGAGTCGCTGGTGGACGGCATTCGTCGCGGTACGGACGTCATGCTCGCGGGCAAGGTCGCCGCGGTCGCCGGCTATGGCGATGTCGGCAAAGGCTCGGCCGCCTCGCTTCAGGGCGCGGGCGCGCGCGTCATCGTCACGGAAATCGACCCGATCTGCGCGCTGCAGGCGGCGATGGACGGTTTCGAGGTCGTCACCATGGAGGAGGCGTGCCAGCGCGCCGACGTCGTCATCACCGCCACCGGCAACAAGGACGTGCTCACCGTCGATCACATGCGCATGCTGAAGGACATGGCGATCGTCGGCAATATCGGCCACTTCGACAACGAGATCCAGGTCGAGGGGCTGCGCAACTACAAGTGGGCGAACGTCAAGGACCAGGTCGACATGATCACCTTCCCGGACGGCAAGCGCATGCTGCTCCTGTCCGAGGGACGGCTGTTGAACCTCGGCAACGCCACGGGCCACCCGAGCTTCGTGATGTCCGCGTCCTTCACCAACCAGACGCTGGCGCAGATCGAACTGTGGACCAAAAGCGATCAGTACAAGAACGAAGTCTACGTCCTGCCCAAGCATCTCGACGAGAAGGTCGCCGCGCTGCATCTCGCCAAGGTCGGCGCCAGGCTGACCGAACTCAGCAAGGAACAGGCCGATTACATCGGCGTGCCGGTTGAAGGCCCCTACAAGGCGGACCACTACCGCTACTAAGGACGTCCGCGCTTTGCGGCTGTGAACAAGAGCCCCCTTGAGCGCGATCTCAGGGGGGCTTTTTCGTTGCTAACGTCGCGCCGGCGCTGCGCTTTTCGGTCGGGCGCGACCTTTTGCATGTCGCGGCAGGCGGCCAAGGAACGCAGTGAGGAAACCAAGGGTTGATCTGCTACATGTGTAACTGCTACATGTGTAACTGTTACATTAGTAACGAGCCCATGACCAGCCGTCCCGCAGCGTCGTCGTCAATGCGGAAAAGCCGGACCGAAAAGAACCGACAGGCAAGACGCCGGAGACGCCCATGACCGCCTTACGCTGGATCGCAAGCCCGCCCGCCGCCGCGCTGATCACCGCCGCGCTTTTCGTCATGATGGCGCTGATGATCCAGCGTCCCGCCGACGACTGGCCGGCCCCGACGCCGTTGGCCGATGTCGATATCACCTTCGAACCGGAACCGCCCGAGCCAAAGGATGAGGTGTTGCGGCAGGACACCGAACCGCTGCCGCCGATCGAAATCCAGCCCGCGCAGAAAGGCAAGCGACCGGATGTCGTCGCGCCGCGCCCGCAGGTCACGCCGACATCGGAGCCTGGCGCCGGCGCCGCTGTCGCCATCGATCCGCCCGTCATTCGGCATGCGCCGCAATACCCCCGCGGATGCGCGTCCAGAGGCGCCGAGGGCGTCGTCATCGTCCAGTTCGACATCGCGCCAAGCGGCGACGTCATCAATCCCCGCATCATCGACACGCCGGACCGCTGTTTCCGGCGCACGGTCCTGGCGGCGGTGTCGAAATGGAAATACGCCCCGTCAGCTAACGGCGGCATGCGCCGCGGCGTCGTGGAAACCTTTCGGTTTCAACTGGTTGAGTAAGCCGCCCCCGCGCCGCATCGGGGGCGGGCCGCACGCCCGCCACCGCGCGGACAGTCTGTTGAAAACTTCACGCGGCCGCATGGCCTTTTCAAACGGGCGCCCCTAGAATCGGAAAGCGAACACAGTACATATTGCGCGCCTGGTCTGGCCCGACACTAAATATTGGCGAATCTCCTCATATGGGCGAATCTCCGTATTCTGCGCGCGGGCCTGGATAACCCCCGGAAGGGATGCGGATGCAGCGCCGACGACGCTTTCTACTTGCCACCAGCGCGCCCATGGCGATCTTCGGCGCGCTCGGCGCGGTTTTTCGTCCGTCGTTCGCCGCCGCCCAATCCGCCCTCGCCCAATCGCCCGCAGCCCGGAACGCCGGCGCCCCGGTCGCAGAGACGGGCGCCGACTGGGCGGGCCGGCTCGCCAATCTCGATCCCGTCCTGGTCGGCGCGGGCGGCGCCATCGCCATCGCCGTCGCCGCGGTCCTGCTCGCCGTTCGCGTCGCGTCGGCCACCCGCAACCAGTCCCTGCACTGGTCGAAGCGCCTGGCGGAGATGGAGGCCCGGCTGGAAAAGGCCGATGCGGTTCTGTCCGCCCATCCGGGACTGGTGCTCGTCTGGGAAGACGACACGGAAAGCCTCAAGGGCGGCTGGGGCGATCCCAAGATCCTCGGCGGCCCGGCGGCGCTCGCCTCCCTTCTCTCCTTCTGTCGCAGCGAGGGCGGCGCGGACGCGAACCCGGTGAACCAGCTCCTCGGCGCGCTCGGTCATCTGCCGCTTGAGGACGACGACAGCGAAGAGCCGGGCGCCTTGCGCGAAAAGATCCACGATCTGCGCGCTCACGGGGTCGCCTTTTCCGGCAATGTGGTGACGCCTGACGGGCGCTCGATCGAAGTCGACGGGCGGATCGCCGGCGGCCAGGTGGCGCTGTGGATCACCGATCCGGCGGTGCGCATGGCCGAGGACGGCGGCGTGATCGGCGCGGTGCGCGAACGGGCGGTGGACCTGCACGGATCGCACGCGCTCCTGGAGCGGATGGCTTACCCGGCGTGGCGGCGCAACGCCGAGATGCAGCTCGTCTGGGCGAACCGCGCCTATATCGAGATGGTCGAAGCCTCCAGCCTGTCGGAAGTGCTGAAGCAGCAGATCGAGATCGACAACGCCAACAAGAAGCTCGCGGCGAAGGCCGCCGCCGACCGCGCGCCCTGCGAGCAGCGGATCGTCATCAACTCGCGCGGCGACCGGCGCGTCGTGCGGATCGTCGAGGCGCCGCTGCACGGCTCCGGCGACGCCGCCCTCGGCGGATTTGCGATCGACATCACCGAGCTTGACAAGGCCCGCGCCGACCTGCGCCAGCATATCGAGGCCAACCAGCGCACCCTCGACCAGATCCAGACCGCCGTCGCCATTTTCGGCGCGAGCCAGAACCTCGTCTATCACAACCGCGCCTTCCAGGAACTCTGGGCGCTGGAAGACGCCCAGCTTGCCGGGCGCACCTATCACGGCGAGATCCTCGACCATTTGCGCGTCGCAGGGCGCCTGCCGGAGCCGTCGGACTACGAGGCGTGGAAACAGGAGCAGCTTGCGCTCTACACGGAGGACCTCTCCGATCCCGGATCGGGGCGCGAGGGCGGCGCGCCGGACGAGATCTGGCACCTGCCCGACGGGCGGGCCTTGCGCGTCTCCAGGCAGCGCCACCCCCTCGGCGGCGTTATGGCCGCGTTCGAGGACATCACCGAAAGTCTGGAACTGGAAGCGCGCTACAACACCCAGATCAAGGTGCAGAAGGCGACGCTCAACAATCTCGCTGAAGGCGTTGCGGTGTTCGGCGCCGACGGCGCGCTCAGGCTGTACAACAAAGCGTTCCAGAAACTCTGGCGCCTGGACGCGGCGACGCTCGACAAGCGCCCGCATATCGACGCCATTCTCGGCCAGTTGCAGAGCCGCACCCGCGAGGGCGACAAGCCCCTCTCCGTCCTGCGCCGCTGCGTCACCTCGAAATCGCCCGAGGACCGCGAACCCTTGAGCGCGACGGAAATCCTGCTTGAGGACGGACGCACCCTCGCCTTCGGCACCGAACCCCTGCCGGACGGGGCGACGCTGGCGCATTTCCTCAACGTCACCGACTCCAAGGAGCGCGAGAAGGAGCTCAAGGAACGCAACGCCATCCTTGAAAACGCCGACCGGCTGAAATCGAAATTCGTCGACCACGTCTCTTATCAGCTGCGCACGCCGCTTTCGACCATCATCGGGTTTTCGGAAATGCTTGACGGGCAGATGTTCGGGGTGCTGAACGACCGTCAGAAGGACTATATCGCCAGCGTGCTGTCCGCGTCCTATCATTTGCGCGACCTGATCAACGATATCATCGACCTCGCCGCCATCGACGCGGGCAAGCTTGAGCTTGACCTCAAGGCGACGGATATCCGCGCGCTTCTGGAAAGCGCGGCGACCTTCGCCGCGCTCAAGGCCGAGGACACGCAAGTCACCCTGAAGGTGGACTGCGCCAAAGACATCGGCGCGGCGGAAATCGACGAGCGCCGCATCAAACAGGTCCTGTTCAATCTCCTGTCGAACGCCTTCGCCTACACCAGCGCCGGGGGAACCGTGACCCTGGGCGCAAGCCGGGCTGGCGGCGCGCTGAAGATCTGGGTCAACGACACCGGCAGGGGCCTGTCCCCCGCCGATCAGGCGAAGGCGTTCGACGCCTTCGAAAGCCGGGGGCCGAGCGCCGGCGCGGGGATCGGCCTCGCCCTCGTGGAACGCTTCGTAAAGCTGCACAACGGCTGGGTGCGCATGGAATCGAGCCAGGGGGAAGGCGCGCGCATCACTTGTTTCCTGCCCGACCGGGCCGCCAAGCCCTGGCTCGTTCAGCCCGCGCCTGAAGCGGCGGCCCTCGCGGACGCGAGGGCCGAGGCGCCGTCGCCCGGCAAGACGGGCGCAAAGAAAACCGGCGCCACCAAGTCGACCCGCCGCAAGACCGCCCGCAAGAGCGCAAGGACCGCCAAGCGCACCGCGCAGGCGGCGGAATAGGACGCGCCGCCTCTTTTGCGACGCACTGCCGGCGTAGTAGAGTGGCGTCATGCCTATGGTCCCTCCATCCAGCACGGCCTTTCCGCCGCCCCCGGCGTCGACCCGCCGCAGCGCCGCGGCCGGCGTTCTCGTGGCGGCCCTTTGCGCCGTCGCCGTCTCGCCTGGGCCCGCCGCCGGGCAGGAGTCGCGCTATCACGATTGCGTGGCGTTGGTGGAAGCGGACCTGGAGCTTGGCCGCACCGCCGCGCGGCAGTGGGTCGACGCCGGGGGCGGCGCCACGGCGCGCCATTGCCTGGCGGTCGCGGACCTGAAAGCCGGCTTTCCAAAGCTCGCCGCCATTCGCCTTCAGGAGGTCGCGGCGCGCCCGGACGCGGGCGACGCTTATGTCCGCTCTCGGATCCTCTCCCAGGCGGCGACCGCCTGGCTTGAGGCGGAAGAGCCGGCGCTCGCCGAAAAGGCGCTGGACGAAGCCTTTGCGCTGACGCCGGAGGCCGGCGAGCTTCACCTTGTCGCGGCCCGCGTCTATGGCGCGCAGGAACGCTGGACCGCCGTCGTCAGGGCGGTGAAGGCGGCGGAAGCCGCCGGGTTCGCCGCCGCCGATACGTTCGTCCTGCGCGGGCGCGCCTATGCCGCGCTGGGGGCGTATCAGACCGCGGCGCAGGATGTGGTGAACGCGCTCAGTCTCGATCCGGTGAACGTGGACGCCCTTGTGCTGCGCGGCGAGTTGCAGCAGACCGGCGTGGTGATCGACGTTTTCCTCGCTTCCCCGCAGGACGAAACGGCGCCGGGCGCAAGCGCGGCGCCGGAAGGCGAGCGCTAAAGGGCGATCACATTTTTCCTCCGTCACGCCAGTGTGATGGCCGGGACGGCGACACGCCCCGCCTTCGTCGCCTATATTGTCCGTGACGAGCGGCGGCCGAATGTTCCGCACCGAAAGGATTGTCGGGCCGAAACGCCGACGCCCGGCCGCATTTGTCTTCAGACGAAGTGACTGTTGTCCCCTTCTCATTTCGTCTGGCGCGCTTCGCGCGCGAGGGGCCGCCGGTTTCGCCCGCAACCAAGCCGGCGGCCCCATTTTTATGCGATCCGCTTCCAAGGCCTTCCGGTTCCGAGGTCTTCTGGTTCTTCGGCGACGCCATGCCGTCCACGCGGCGCCCCTGGCGCGCGACGGCGCAATCCAACTCGACATTGTCCGGAAATCAGCCCAAGGCTTGTTTACGTTTCGTTAAGCCTTAGCGCGTCCGATGCGAAAGACGAGAGCCGTCCCGCGCGGAGCGCCGGATGGCGCTCAGGCGATCCGCAAGCGCGCGTAACGGCAGGAAAGACGGGGGACGCTTTGTCGCTGGAAACGAAAACGGTCAAAGAGCTTCAGGCGCTGGCGCAGGACGCGGCGCGCGCCCCGCTCCCGAACCGGGCGAAAGCGCTCTCCCGCGCGGCGCGGCTCGAACTGATCGACATGCTGTCGCGCTGGAGCGCGCCGGGCCTCGCCATTGTCGCCGGCGCCGGCGTCTACCTCGCCGTGACGGCGGGCGCGCCCTATCCGGGCCGGGCGCTCGCATGGACGCTGATGCTGCTGTGCGCCCTGTGGGCCTGCCGGCGGACCCAGAGCCGTTTTCGCGCCGGCGGGAAAAGCGCCGCGCGGCCGTTTCGTTGGCGTGCGTCCTACACCGCGTGTCTCAGCGTCCTCGGCGTGGCCTTCGCCAGCGCGCCGATCCTGCTGACGCCCGCCGGGGCGCCTCATCACGTATTCCTCCAGGCCGCGGGCCTGACCCTGTTCGCCGGGTCCTTCGCAGCGATGCTGAACGCGGCCCATCTGGCGAGCGCGGCCGCGATCGCCGGGCCGTCCGCCCTCCTCGTCTTTCTCGCCTGTCTGCGCAACGGCGACGCCGCCCTCGCGCTCGGCGCCGGCGCGGCGGGCGTTTTATGCGTGTGCGCCGTCATCGCGGTGTCCCGCAACATCGCCGGCAAGGCCGCCGCGCGTCATCCGCGTACGAGTTTTTTGCGCCGCGACATCAGGGACTGGCGCGATCCGAAAACCGCCGACGCGCCCGCGCCGGTCGAGGATGGCGGCTTCGGCGGCGCCGCGCAGGCATAGGCTCCGCCCGCGAAGGCTTCGTGACGAAAATTTCGTCGTTCCATCCCGGCATTTGGTTAGACATCCTCAATCCCTTCGCGGTAAAGCGGGAACACAGTCATTGCATCAGGCGATCAGCCCGCTTGCGCCCATCCCGCGTACACAATCGATTTGTATAGTCCCGGAAAAGCGCCAGCGGCGGTCGGCAAAAACCACCGGGTTCCGCGCGCGACCAGAATTGAGGGACAGACATGCCAGAGGGCTTTGTCAGCGACATAGATGACGAAATATTAAGCCAGGTAATGGAGCTGGCCAAAAAGTCGAAGGCCAGCGATGTCGACGACACCGGCGCCCCCGCCCCGGCCTATGCGAGCTACCTGGAACAGCTTGTGCGCTACGCCACCGGCGAGGACGAGCTGTGGGCGAAACCGGAACTGCTCCTGCGCCGGGCGGAAGCGGCCTGGCGGCTGAGCGCGGTGCGCGCCCCGAGCGAAAATCTGATCTCGCTGCGGGTGGACGAAGGCAAGAGCTGGACCGAACGCCGTCTGGTGCTGGACATCGTTACGGAAGACATGCCGTTCATCGTCGATTCGGTCTCCGCCGCCCTCGCCGACGCCGGCAAGCCGGTGTCGTTCTTTTCCAACGCCGTAATCGCGGTGGCGCGCCGCGAAGACGGAACCCGCGACAGCAGCGGCGCCCAGGCGGCGTTGCGCGAATCCATGATCCACGCGGAAATGGACCCGCCCGTCAGCGACGGCGAAATCGAAGCGTTGCAGGCGGAAATCGAAACCGTGCTCGCCGACGTCAACGTCGCCGTCGCCGACTGGGAGCCGATGCGCGCGCGCCTTGGCGCGTGCATCGCGCAACTGGAGAAATCGCGCATCGAGGGCGTTCGCCACGAGGAGCAGAAAGAAGCGATCGAATTCCTGAAATGGCTGTGGGACAACCGTTTCGCTTTTCTCGGCGTACGGCGCTTTTCCTGCGTGCGCAAGGACGGCAAGGTCGAGTTCACGCACCAGCCCGATCTCGATCTCGGCATCCTGCGCGACCCGGAACGCCGCATCCTGAATTCCACCTATCAGCCGGACGGCAAGCTGTCGCCCGCCGTCGCCGCCTTTCTCGATTCCAACGAACCCCTGATCGTCGCCAAGGCAAACGCCAAGTCGCTCGTGCACCGCCGCGTCTTCATGGACTATGTGGGCGTGAAATCCTTCGGCGTCGACGGCTCCGTCACCGGCGAGGACCGGTTCGTGGGCCTGTTCACCGCGGACGCCTATAACCGTCCGGCAACGGACATTCCGCTGGTTCGAATGAAGGTCCGCTCGGTCATCGACAACGCGCTTTTCTCGCCCGGCGGCCATAACGAAAAGGCGCTGGTCAACATTCTGGAGACCTTCCCGCGCGACGACCTTTTCCAGATGGATGTGGATTCCCTGCGCGACCTCGGGCTCAACGTCCTGCGCCTTTACAAGCGCCCCCGCGTGAAGCTGTTCGTGCGCCGCGATCGGTTCGACCGCTTCGTCACCGCCCTTGTCTTCGTGCCGCGCGACCGCTTCAACTCCGAGATCCGCGAGCAGATCGGCGCGCTTCTCGCCAAGGCGTATGGCGGCCGGGTGATTTCCTTCTCCCCGTTCTTCGGCGACGCCGCGCTGGTGCGCGTGCATTTCATCCTGTCGACCCGGCCGGACGCGCCGGAAGACCCCAGCGTGCGCGAGCTGACGCTCAACCTGCGCGCCCTGTGCCGCAACTGGTCCGACGACTTGCTCGAAGCCATGCGCACGGCTTACGCAGGCTCCGTCCCGGCGGGGCTGTTCGCCAAATATGAAAAGGCGTTTACGGAAGGCTACAAGGAACGCTGCGAGATGCAGGAGACCCTGCACGACATCGCCGCGCTCGAACGGCTGGAGACCAGCACGCTGGAGCTGAACGCCTATCGCCGGAGCGGCGACGGCAAGGACGTCGTCCGCCTGAAGATCTATAAGCGCGGCGAGCCCCTGCCGCTGTCGAAGCTGATCCCGACGCTCGAAAATCTCGGCCTCAACGTGATCCAGGAAGCCGGCTACAAGGTGACGCCGGGCGGCGACGCCAATGGCGGGACGTCCTGGCTGCACGATTTCCATACGACGCAGGCCAAGGGCCGCGCCGTGGAACTGGAGGACGTCAAGGCGAGTTTCGAGGAGACCATTCGCGCCGTGCTGGAGGGGCGTACGGAGGATGACGGGTTTAACGCCCTGGTGCTGACCGCGGGCGTGAACTGGCGGGAAGTATGGGCGCTGCGCGCCGCCGCCAGACATCACCTGCAAAGCGGCTTCCAGTATTCCCTCGCCTATATCGAGGAAGCGCTGGCCAACCACCCGCTGCTCACCCGCGATCTCGTGGCGGCGTTCCACGCCCGGTTCAACCCGCAGGGGCCTGACGACCCGGATGCGCGCCTCAAGGAGGTCGAACAGGTCGACGCCAAGGTGATCGCCGGCCTCGAAGAGGTGGCGAGCCTCGACGAGGATCTCATCATCCGGCGCTTTCTCAACCTTTTCACCGCCATGACGCGCACGAACTTTTACCAGCGGCTCAACAACGGCGCGCCGAAACCCTATATCTCGTTTAAAATCGACAGCGGCAAGCTGGCCGAACTGCCCGAGCCGAAACCCTATCGCGAAATCTTCGTCTCCGGCCCGCGGGTCGACGGCGTTCATCTGCGCTTCGGCCCGGTCGCGCGCGGCGGCCTGCGCTGGTCGGACCGGCGGGAAGATTTCCGTACGGAGGTTCTCGGCCTCGTCAAGGCCCAGCGGGTCAAGAACGCGGTAATCGTGCCCACCGGCTCCAAGGGCGGTTTCTACCCCAAGCAACTGCCCGAGACAGGTGATCGAAGCGCGGTCTACGAAGAGGGGCGCGAAGCCTACAAGGAGTTCATCCGGGGGCTCCTGGATCTGACGGATAACATCGTCAAGGGAGAGATCGTCGCTCCGCCGGGCATGGTGCGCTGGGACGATCCGGACCCCTATCTTGTCGTCGCCGCGGACAAGGGGACAGCGCAGTTTTCCGACACCGCGAACGCGATATCGGCGGATTACGGCTTCTGGCTCGGGGACGCTTTCGCGTCGGGCGGCTCGGCCGGCTACGACCACAAGGCGATGGGCATCACCGCCCGCGGCGCCTGGGAAGCGGTCAAGCGGCATTTCCGGGAGATCGGCAAGGACATCCAGACCGAGCCGTTCACCGCAGCCGGCGTCGGCGACATGTCCGGCGACGTCTTCGGCAACGGCATGCTGCTGTCGGAGAAAACCAGGCTGATCGCGGCCTTCGATCACCGCGACATCTTCATCGACCCAGATCCGGACCCGGACATATCGTACAAGGAAAGAAAACGCCTGTTCGACATGCAGCGCTCGTCCTGGCGGGACTACGATCCCACCCTGATTTCCGCCGGAGGCGGCGTTTTCTCGCGCAGCGCCAAGTCGATCGCCGTGACGGCGCAAATGGGCAAGATTCTCGGCGTCGGCGACAAGACGCTGACGCCGAACGAGCTGATCCGGGCGATCCTGAAAGCGCCGGTGGAGCTGTTCTGGCTCGGCGGCATCGGCGCCTATTTCAAGGCCGAAGGCGAGGAAGACTGGCGTGTCGGCGACAGGGCCAACGACGCAGTGCGCATCCCCGCCGGGCAGGCCGGGGCGCAGGTCATCGGCGAAGGCGCCAATCTCGGCGTCACGCAGCTTGGCCGCATCGAATATGCGCGCAAGGGCGGGCGCATCAATACGGACGCCATCGACAACTCCGCCGGCGTCGATTCGTCTGACCACGAAGTGAATATCAAGATTCTCCTCTCCGCGGCGATTGAAAACGGCGCCCTTGAGGCCGATAAGCGCAATGCGCTCCTCGCCTCCATGACCGACGACGTCGCCGAGCACGTACTGATTCATAATTACGACCAGACCCGGGCGATCTCCCAGGTCGAGAAAACCGCGGCGGAAGACCTCGACGCCCATTCGCGGTTCATCAGCGTGATGGAGCGGGAGGGACGGCTCGACCGGGCCATCGAGTTCCTGCCTGACGCCGAAACCATCGCGATGCTGCGTCAGCAGGGCCAGGGGCTGACCCGACCCGAACTGTCGGTGCTCGCCGCCTACGCCAAGCTCTGGCTGTTCGATGAGCTTGTGCAGTCCGACGCCCTTGACGATCCGCTGTTCGAACACGAATTGTTCGTATACTTCCCCAAGCCCCTGCACGGCTTCAGGGACGCCATTGTCTCCCACCGTTTGCGGCGGGAGATCATCGCCACGCGGCTGTCGAACGAGATCATCGACACCTGCGGGTTCACCTTTGTCGGGCGCGCCGCGGAGAGCACCGGCGCAGATTTCACGACGGTCGCCCTTGCCTATGAGGCGGCGCGGCGGATCTACGCCCTGCAGGATTTCGCCGCTGCGGTGAACGCCCTCGACAACAAGGCGCCGGCGGACGCGCAGAACGATCTTTACCTGGAAGCCTCGGCGCTGTTGCGCAACCAGGCGTTCCACCTGCTCAGCGACGCGGACTGCCGCGCCGCGCTGGCGGGCGGATCGCTCGGCGCCGTCATTGAACGATATCACGAACCCGCCGGACAGTTTCGCAAGGCCCTGCCGCAGATCCTTTCGGCGGCGGCGGCCAAGGCGATGAACGCGAGGACCCGCCAGTGGACGGGACGCAAAATCCCCAAGGCGCTGGCGCAGGAAGCCGCCGCCCTGCCCGCCCTCGAACACACGCTGGCGATCATCGATCTGTCCAAGGAAACAGGGTGGTCGAACGCTGGCGCCGGCGCGATCTTTTTCGCCGTGGGCGGATCGCTGTTCATCGACGCCCTGCGGCGCAAGGCGCATGACGACCCGCCCGAGGACCATTTCGACAAGATGGCGATCCGCCAGCTCTGCGAGGACATGACCGGCCGCCAGCGCTGGCTGGCGAAGAGCATCATCGGTTTCGCCGGCGCCGAGCCCCAGGAAGCTCCGAGCGCGTGGGCGCCGCAGGTGATGGCGAAATGGGTCGAGGCCCTTGCCGGCGACATCGACCATTACCGCGCCAATGCGAGCCTGCTCGACCTCGCCGGCCCCGTCAGCACCGGCAAATACGCGCTGTTCATGCGCAAACTCGACGAATTATGCGCCGCCGCCGAGAGCCTCGGCTGACCCGCCGGGGCGGCGCTGACCGGGGCCGCCCCGGCGCGCCGGCAAAAGCCCTGGTTTTTTGGCAAATTAGGGCTTGCATTTGCGCCGCGTTTTATCCATATCTCGGCACTCACGATTTCTACAGGTGACGCGGGGTGGAGCAGCCCGGTAGCTCGTCAGGCTCATAACCTGAAGGTCAGAGGTTCAAATCCTCTCCCCGCACCCAACTGATCCCGCTTTTTCCGCAGAATCGGCTGAGCTATTTCCTTCCCCAATCATGACGCAACAGATCGCGACGTAAAAATCGCGACATCATGGATACCGACGTCAAGGCTTTCCACGCTCCGCTCATGGCGTCGACGGCTGCGCCGACGCCACGGAAGAGAACGCGGGACTGGGCGCAGGCCAAGGCGCAGGACAGGGCGAGGCGCCGTCTAAACCTGCGTGATCGAAACCTCGCCCGGCAAGGCCGGCCATTCCAGCAGCGCCGCGCCCCAGGTCAGCCCGCCGCCGAAAGCGGTCAAGGCGATTTTGTCTCCGGGCGCGAGCCGCTGTTCCTGCGCGGCGTCGATGAGCGCGAGGGGAATCGACGCCGCCGACGTGTTCCCGAACTTGTCCAGGGAGATCTGGATTTTTTCCGGCGGCAGGTCGAGTTGTTCGCCAATCGCGGCCAGGATTCGCGAATTGGCCTGATGGCCGACAACCAGGTCTATGTCCTCCAATGTCAGTCCGTTGCTTTCCAGTATCGCCGTCACGGACCGCGTCATCGACGTCACGGCCATCTGGAACACCGCTTTTCCTTCCATGCGAAAGAACCGGTCATTACGACCCGGCATGGCTTCGTTGAAATGCGCCTCCACGCCGCCGCCGCGGATTGTGATCAGGTCTTCGAACGCCCCGTCGCTCGCGGTCGCAACGTCGAAAAGGTTTTGCGGCCCGCCCCTTTCGACAATGACCGCCCCCGCCCCGTCGCCGAAAATCGGCAAGGTCGTTCTATCGTCCGGATCGAGAATAGCGGAAAAGACGTCCGCGCCGATCATCAGGACACGGTTCGCCATGCCGGCGCGCACCATGCCGGCGGCGAGCTGCAGCCCGTAGATGAACCCGGAACAGACGGCGGAAACATCCACGGCCGGAATAGGCCCAAGCCCGAGCCCGGCGGCGACTTTCGGCGCCGTCGCGGGACACCGCCGGTCCGGCGTCGCGGTCGCCAGCAGCAGCATGTCGACGCCGCGATCGGAGCCGCTCGCCTTGATGGCGTTGCGACCGGCTTCCACGGCTAGGCCTGAGGTCGTCATGCCGGCGGTCGCATGACGTCGGTTGACGATCCCGGTGCGCGAATGGATCCATTCGGGCGTGGTGTCCACGCGCGCCGAGATGGCCTCGTTCGAAACTTCGTTCTTCGGCGCCGCGCCGCCTATTCCACTGATAATGACTGACATTTAAACCTCAAATGGATTGGGAACATGAAATCGGGTCGCCGATGCACCGATACGCCGTTTTCCAATGCAGCCTCCAATATCGCTTTCAATGCAGCGGTCGAGAAAACACCAGGCCAGCGGTCCGCCAAGGCGGGGGTCGACCGCGGACGTCTTGCCGGTGACGCATCCTCCGTCTAGGGATTTTTTTACAGCGCCCCATCGGTAAATTAACCATGCCCGAGGGTTGCAATACACATAATCGCGTGCTTATGTGTTGTCCATGATCGAAAATGAAATATTTCGCGCCCTGGCCGATCCGACCCGAAGGCGCATTTTCGAAAAGCTGGCGGCGGGAAAAATGAACGCAACCGCCTTGCGGAAAGGTACCGAGATCAGCCAGCCGGCGATGTCTCAACATCTTTCCGTTTTACGGAACGCCAGGCTTGTTCGCGAGGAACGTCAAGGGCGCTATGTATTTTACGAAGTTGATTACGAAGGGTTGGCGCTGATCGAACAATGGTTGGAAAAGTACCATGCCTACTGGCCCAAGCGCGTCAAAGCGCTCAAGACCTTGCTGAAGGATATGGACGAATGAGCGAGCGTGAAACCGCCGAACAAGAACATATCGTAGAGTATGAGTACGATATCGACGAGCCGCCGCAAAAAGTGTGGCGCGCGATCAGCGACGCAGACTATCGTGAACGCTGGCTGCCCGCGAATGATCATTCAGATCTGAATGTCGTGTCCGTCATACCGGACAAAGAGGTCAGTTACCAAATCCGGGAAAAGGATTCTCCTTTTCTGGAAAGCAGCGTTACGATCAGGGTCCACCCGAACATCGAGGGCGGAACAAAGCTGCGGATCATCCATGAGATAACCGATCCGAGGTTTGTGCAAACTGAACGGAGCACGAACGCAGACAACCCGCTTCTCATGCTCGCCGCCTGAAGAAGCGAAATCGTCCACCTTATTGATTTGGGAGTTCGCCACATGCGCGACGCGATGCAGCTCGTCCCCATGGTCGTTGAACAATCTAGCAGCGGGGAGCGGTCTTTCGACATTTATTCCCGTCTGTTGCGTGAACGGATCATATTCCTCAACGGGGAAGTCAACGACACCGTTTCCGCCCTGGTTTGCGCCCAGCTCCTGCTCCTGGAAGCTGAGAATCCGAACAAACCCATCTATCTATACATCAACTCGCCAGGCGGCGTCGTAACGAGCGGCTTTGCGATGTACGACACCATGCAGTATATCCGCGCGCCCGTGCATACCCTTTGCATGGGAACGGCGTGGTCGATGGGGTCGTTTCTGCTGATGGCGGGCGCGCCCGGAGAGCGGGCCGCCCTGCCGAACGCAAACATTCTGATCCACCAGCCTTCCGGCGGCTTTCAGGGACAGGTATCCGACATGGCGATCCACGCCGAGGAGATCCTCCGCACCAAGGAAAGGCTTACAAGGCTCTACTCGAAACACTGCGGACGCACTTACGAGGAATTCGAGAAAGCCATGGATCGCGACCGTTTCATGAGCCCGGCAGAAGCGCTTGACTGGGGGCTGATCGACCGGATTCTGGAAACTCGCGAAGACAGCCGGGACTGACGGACCGGCGTCGGCGCAAGCCCTTCGCAAAAGCGCATCGCAGTCGAGGATTGGCGTTCCTCGACTTCGTCCACAACGCCCGCAGCCAACACTTTAGAGCCGTTTGCGCGAGCGCCTCGGACCGCGCCGAAGGCGCCATGCAAGATGGCCGGCGCCCAGACCGGCCGGCTCCTCGGCGGCCGCGCGGCAGCCGGCGCACCTCAAGCCGACAATGGCGAACACCCGCGCCACAATCGCAAAACCGCACAACCGCACAACCGCGTAAGAAACAGCAGCTTTACTTCGCAGGGAGACGGTTTTTTGAAATTGTGCAACGCCGGCGCCTCTTTTCCATGGATTTACCGCCGCGCAAGACCGGGCCGGCAACGCCCCACCCCATGCAACGCCTACAATTTCATCCTTGTATTGATATTTCCAATTTCGAACAGACGTTCACGCGCCAATGCTGTCACATATGGTTATCGGCATTTTCAAGATTATTGTTAAATAAAATCAGTATGCTAATAACTAATTTTTATCACAGGATCAAAAATATCTGAAAACGACGCCCTGCTATAAAAAAAATACACAAACCGCAATTACCATTGCCAATAACCACGTATGACTTCTGGAAACGCCCAATACTGACTATAAAATATCAGTATAGATATTATATAATACAAAATCCTGTCTTGCCTTTGCCAATGCGCGCTTCCTGCGGCGCTACAGGAGCTTATTTTCATGACGAACGCCTTCGATCACGTCCTTGAACCGGCCCCTGCCCGGAAAGGATTAACCGGCTCGCCCCATGCGTTTTCACTTTCGCCATATCAGCGCGACATATGGATCGCGAACGCGCAACATCCCTTATCTAATCAGTACACAATATATATTTGCGATATTTACACCGGTAACGTGAACTCGGATCTCCTGAAAAGAGCCGTTCGGGGGGCGGCGGCTGTTTGTGACGCTTTCCGGTTGAGGTTTTCCGAAAAAGACGGCGAGCCATGCCAATGGATCGAAGATAAGAATAACTTCAGGGTTGCCGAAATTGACCTGACGGGCGAAGCGGATGGCGCCGCCGCCTTGGACCGCTGGCTGAGCGATGCGTTCACGCATGTTTATGCGCTGGAAGACGGCGACCTGACAGACCTCGCCGTCCTGCGAACCAGGGATGCAACCTGCGCCTATGTGCGCACCCATCATATTGTTTCGGATGCGTGGGGCCTGCAGTTCTTCATGCGGCAGGTCCGCAATGAATATCTGCGTCTTGCGAAGCTGCAATCGGACGGCGCCGCCATCAGTTCGTTCTCCGAGGCGGTTCTTGACGGCGCCTATCAAGATACGGAGCAACGCCGGGCGGACCTTGCCTACCTTTCGGGCGTGCTGGAGAGCGCAACGCCAGCGCTGTTCAACAGGAAGCAGCCGAACGGAGCGCGCCCTACCGGTCGTCACAGTTTCACCCTGGAACGGTCCCTGCTGACGACGATCAGGGAGCGGGGGCGCTCGCCGTTCATCTACTTTTCCGCCGCAGTCGCGCTCTACCTGGCAAAAATCCATCAAACCGATGAGGTGATGATCGGCATTCCGATGTTGAATCGCACGTCGCATACAGCGAAAGACACGGTCGGCCATTTCGCCAATGTGCTCCCGCTCAGGGTCGCCATAAACCGCGAGCAGAAAATCGAGAACTTCCTGACGACGCTCCGTGACGACAGCAGGCTCCTGCTGCGACGTCAAAGTGCGCCGTTGAGCGAAGTGATCAAAGGCGCCGCGCTTCTCTTCGATACGACCATCTCCTACATGCGCTGGCCCGCCCGCCAGGCCATTCCGGGCGTCTGCGTTGAAACGATCGCCCAGACGCACGCGCATGACCCTGATGCGCTGGCCATCTGGGTTTCGGAGTTCGACTATAACAGCGACGTCAGGGTCGATTTCGAATTCGCGCGGGACGTCTTTGATGACGACTTTCCAATCGAAGCCGCAGCCCGGCACATCGAGACCCTGTTTGAAGCGCTGATCAGGCAGGACGGCGCGGCGGTTGGATCGCTCGAGCCGCTGTCCGAGGAAGAACGCCGACGCCTGCTCCATGATAACAATCGAACGGAGGCTGATTTTCCGGACGACGAGACCCTGCCGGCTCTGTTTGCGGAGCAACTCGCCCGCGCGCCGGACCGGACCGCCATTATCGAGCCTGACGAAACGATGGTCTCCTATGCCGAGCTTGGTCAAAAAGCGCAGGCCGTGGCCGATGCACTCGACGCCGAAGGCGTCGGTCCGGGCGACCGCGTCGCCATGCTTGTCGAGCGCGGCCCATATCAGATGCCGGCCATTCTGGGGATCCAGCTCGCCGGAGCCGCCTATGTGCCCATTGATCCAGGCTATCCGCGGGAGCGCATTCGCCTGCTGCTTGAAGACTGCGGCGCCCGGGCCGCTCTTACCGGCGCCCAGCTTGACGACTGGCGGGACATCGGCGCCGATCTGCCGGCGCTGCCCATGCCGGCGTTCGACGGAAAACCGAAAAGGCCCGTGACGCCGTCGGCGGCGCCGGACGCCGTGGCCTACGTCATTTATACATCCGGATCGACCGGCGCGCCGAAAGGCGTCATGGTTGAACACAGATCGGCGGTGAACCGGTTGTGGTGGATGCAACGTCAGTACCCGATCGATCATACGGACGTGTTGTTGCAGAAAACGCCGATGTCCTTCGACGTATCCATCTGGGAGCTGTTCTGGTGGAGCTTCACAGGGGCGGCCCTGTCGCTGCTCCCGCCAGGCGCAGAAAAAGACCCGGAAGAACTGCTGAAAACCGTCAGGCGGGACAAGGTGACGGTCCTGCATTTCGTCCCGTCCATGCTGTCGCCATTCCTGGACCTGCTTGAAAGCGACGAAACGGCTCGCCGGGACGCGGCGACGCTGCGCCTTGTCTTTTGCAGCGGCGAAGCGCTGTCGCCAGCACAGGTTGTCCGGTTCAACGCGCTGTTCAGCGGCAAAGTTCGCCTTGTGAATCTCTACGGCCCTACCGAGGCGACCGTGGACGTTTCCTATTACGACTGCCTGCCCGGCGACCACCATCGTATTCCCATTGGCAGACCCATCGACAACACGCAGCTCTATGTTCTGGACCGCCAGTTGCGGCCGCAGCCCTGCGGCGCCGCGGGCGAACTTTACATTGGCGGGATCGGCGTCGCCCGGGGCTACCTGAACCGACCGGAACTAAACACGGAACGGTTCCTGGCAAACCCCTTTGTCAAAGGCGGCCGGATGTACCGGACGGGCGATCTGGCGAGGTGGCTCGCCGACGGCGCCATCGAATATCTGGGGCGTACGGACGACCAAGTGAAGATCCGGGGCAACCGGATCGAACCGAACGAAGTCCGCGACCACGTCGTCAAGCTGGCGGGAATCCGGGACGCGGTTGTTGTCGCGCTGCGTTCGGAAACGAGGGGCGATTATCTCGTCGGGTACTACCTAGCGGATGCGGAATTCGATCCCGGCGAGTTGAGAGCAGGACTCGCAGCTTCGCTGCCGGAATTCATGATACCCGCTTATTTTGTACGTATAACGACTATACCGTTGACGCAAAACGGAAAGCTCGACCGCAAAAAACTGCCCCCGCCGGCGGAGCATGGCGGAACGCAGGCCCCGAGAACGCAGATGGAGGCCGATCTGGCGGCCATCTGGGCCAGGACGCTGGGGGTGGCTGATGTCGGCATATTCGATGATTTCTACACCCTTGGCGGCGATTCCATTCTGATGCTTCGCACCCGGGCCGAAGCGCAGAAACAGGGCCTGAGTTTCGAGCTGGCCGATCTGATCCGGAACCCGACGGTCGCGGGACTTGCCCAACATGTATCCCGTCGGAATGAGAAAGGCGCAGGTCCAAAGCTTGCGCCGTTCGCCCTGGCGCCGAAGGTCGACAGGGCGAAGCTGTCGGATTTCGAAGACGCCTTTCCGGTTAGCCGAATGAGCCTCGGTCTGATTTATCATACGAGCCAGAACCCCGCCTCGCCGATCTATCACGACGTCTTTCGGTACCGGTTTGCATTGGCCTGGGATGAGAAGGCCTTCCGGCGCGCCGTGGACGCTGTCATAACCGCGTTCCCGGCCCTGCGGTCTTCGTTCGACATCGCGACTTTCTCCGAACCGTTGCACATCATCCACAAATCCTTGCCTTTCCAGCCTATTGTCGCTGATCTCAGGCATCATCCGGATCCGGAAAGCGTTATCCTCGAACATGTGAATGAGCGGCGCTTTCACGATTACCAGATGGACGAAGCTCCCCTATGCCAGTTCGCCGCGTTTGCGGATGAAAGAGGCTTCGATGTGGTGTTCAGCTTTCATCACGCGATTCTGGACGGCTGGAGCGTCGCGAGCCTGATTGTAGGACTCGTATCCGCCTACAAAGGAAACAGCCTGCATACTGACGACATACCCGGCCTGGCCGCATACGCCGAGGCGGAGCGGGCTTCCCTCGCATCAAACGCCGACGCCCAATACTGGGAAACTCTGCTTGACGGCGCCGCGTTCACCAAACTGGATGGATTCAGCGCTCACGAGACCGCCAGAAAAGACGGCGTCGGTTATTGCGCGGACCTGCCGCAGAACCTGCTGGCGAAGGTCAAGGAGACAGCCAACCGGCACGCCCTTCCGGTCAAGTCGATTTTCCTGGCCGCGCATTGCCTCACCCTCCACTTTCTCACCCAGAGCGAGACGGTCGTAACCGGCGTGGTGACGCATGGCCGTCCGGATCTCGATCATGCGGACCGTATGATCGGTCTTTTTCTTAACACTATTCCGATCCGCACCCGGCGCGAAAGGCAGACCTGGTTGGCGTTTGCAAAGCAACTCTACAGCCAGGAACAGGCAAGTCACCGGCATCGCCGCTATCCGGTCAGCGCGATCATGGAAGCGCATGGCGGCAGGATGAACACCGCCTTCAATTTTGTAAATCTCCACGTTTTCGAGGATCTGAAAGACCTCGAAGCCTTTCAGGTCTGGGAGGAAACAAACTTCTCGCCACTGATCAACGTGATCGTCGACCCCGCCGGCTCCGGAACGTATGTCCGCATCGACACGGGCGGCGAGACGATCAGCCAGGCCCAGACCGAGCTGATCGCCGAAACCTATCTCATGACCCTGGAGCGGATCGCCGCCGCGCCGAACGAAACCATCAACACGGCGTTTCTCGCCCCGCGCGGCGAGCCGGCGCCGCAGACAGACCCGTTGATCGACGTCGCAACGCAGTTCCTGCGCCAGGTCGAGACGGCGCCCGAAGCCGTCGCTGTGGCGCATGGCGACGAACGGTGGACCTATGCGGAACTTGAGCGGATGTCCCGCTCGATCGCATCAGGCCTAATCCGGCGCGGCGCGCGAAAAGGGGATGTCGTCGGCGTTGCGCTCAACCGCTCGGCGGACATGATCGCCGCCATATGGGGGATCGTCCGTGCAGGACTGGTTTGCGCGCCGCTGGACGTAAGCTATCCGAAGCGCCGCATTTCGCTCATTCTGGAAACGGCGCGCCCGTTCAAAGTGATCGCCCACCCGGAATACATGGACATCGCGCCGGGCGACGCCGTGCTGAACGTTGCGGCGTTGACGGAGGGCGACGCCGCCGTCCCGCCGCCGGATATCGGTTTGGACGATCTCGCCCTGTTGCTGTTCACGTCCGGCTCGACCGGCCGGCCGAAGGGGGTCGAACTGCTCCACCGCACCTGGTCCAATTTCGTCCGGTGGCAGAGCGGCGCGCGGAGCGGCCACGGGATCAGGCGCACGCTCCAGTTCGCCCCGCTGGGATTTGACGTCGCCTTCGGCGATATTTTCTCCACCTTGTGCAGCGGGGGCGAATTGCGCCTGGTTTCCGACGAGGAGCGCCTCGACCCCGTCAAGCTGCTCCGCATACTGGATTCTTGTTCGGTCGAACGCATCGCCGTGCCTTTTGTCGCTCTGCAACGGCTGGCGGAGGCGTCCAATTCGCTCAACCTCCGGCCGCGATCCCTGCGCGTGCTGATCACGTCCGGCGAGCAATTGCGCATTACCGACGAACTGCGCCAGTTCCTCTCCGCGATGCCGGGCCTTGTGCTCGAAAATCAGTACGGGCCGACGGAAGCCTACGTCGTCACGCATCACTTGCTGGAGGGCGACCCGGCCGGGTTTCCGACATTGCCGCCGATCGGGAAGCCGATCGACGGGGCCGAGATCCGGATCCTCGACGCGGATATGCAACCTGTTCCCGTCGGCGCCATGGGAGAGATCTGGATCGGCGGCGCATGTGTTGCGAAAGGGTACTGCGGCGCGCCCGACCTGACGAAGGAGCGGTTCGCGGATCATCCTTGGCGCCCCGGCGCCAGGCTCTACCGGACCGGAGACCTCGGGCGGCAGCTGAAGAACGGCGAGATCGTCTGGCTTGGACGGGCAGACTCGCAGGTCAAGGTGCGCGGCTTCAGGATCGAACCGGCCGAAGTGGAACTGGCGATTTCACGGCACGCCGCCCGGCAGCCGGGGATATCGGAAGCCGCGGTGATCGCCCGCAGCCGCGGCGGGGAGGATGCCGAGACATATCTCGTCGCGTATCTGACCGGCGATGAAAGCCAGGTTGACATGGCCGAACTGGAAAAAGCGCTTCGTGCGGAACTTCCCGACTACATGGCACCGGCTCATTTCGCCTGGGTGGACGCCTTTCCGCTGACGCCGAGCGGAAAACGCGACGACGCCGCGCTTCGCGAATACGCCATCGCCCAGAAGTCCGCTGACGAACAAATACCTCCGCGGAACTGGCGGGAACAGGCTGTCGCGGAACTGCTGGCTGAATTGCTGGACCTGCCGGCGGTCGGCGTCCGCGACAATTTCTTTGATATGGGCGGGACGTCGTTGACGGCTATGCGCCTCGTCGTCACGCTTGAAAAACGGTTCGGCGTCAGCATTTCGATCGCCGCCCTGATAGAAAGCCCGACGGTCGAAGCCCTGGCGGAACGGTTACATGGCCGTGCTGAAGAACACGCTTTCGATCCGCTTGTCCCGTTGCGGGACGGGCGGGACGGGCCGCCAATCTTCATGGTCCATCCGCTAGGCGGACATGTCCTGTGCTACATGCCGTTCGCCAGAGCCCTACCCGCAGGCCAGCCCCTGTTCGCGCTCCAGGCGGCCGGCAGCGATCCCGGGAGCGAGCCCCTCGCCTCCATAGAGGAGATGGCGGCGAACTATCTCGACGCTGTCCTTCGGGTCCGCCCCGAAGGGCCGTATGTCCTTGCGGGGTGGTCGTTCGGCGGATTCGTCGCTTACGAAATGGGCCGCCAGCTGCGCCTGCGCGATCCCGATACCGATCTTCATGTGGTCATGCTCGATTCGATTGCGAAGCCGCGCGATCACGAAGTCCGCGTTTCCGAACACGCGCTGCTGGAGTTCTTCTACTGGGAGCTGGTCTGGTTCGAACGAACCCAGGCGGAAATCGAACCATTGCCATATGATCTTAGTACAGATGAAAAACTCGATCACATCATCGAGCAGGCGATTCGTTTTTCCGTTCTCCCCGAAGGCACTTCGCGCGTGGCAATCAAGCGCCTTTACGCCCTCTTCCGCGCAAACTGGGACGCGCTGATGAGTTATCAACCGGAGCCTTCCGATGCGGACATGGTCCTTCTGCGGGCGAGAGGGGCCCTTCCCGATGCGCTCAAGCCCATGCACGAGGCCGCCGGCACGCTTTACGACGATCCGCACAACGGGTGGCGACACTGGGTGATGGGCGATCTCAAGGTGATCAACGTTCCCGGCGACCACCTGAACCTGATGAGCGACCCCCATGTCGACTCGGTCGCCGCGGAATTCAAAACCATTCTGGACTCAATCGATCGAACCCAAGGAGACGCATAGTGGCGAACCGCGAAACCAAGATTATTATTGCCGGCGCCGGCATGGGAGGATTGACCGCCGCCGCCGGGCTGTCCTCGGCCGGTTTCGATGTAACCGTATACGAACAGTCCTCTAAGCTCGGCTGGGTCGGTTCGGGACTGTCGTTGATGACAAACGCGCTGACCGCGCTGGCCTCGGTCGGGATCAGGCCGCGCTTCGAAGGACGGGCGGAAGAGTTCGAAAGCCTTTACTTCCTCACCAAAAAGGGCCGACCGATCCGAACCATCAATTTCGGCGAGATTACGAGGCAAATCGGGCATCCGAACCTGGCCATTCACAGGGGGAGCCTTCACGAAGCGCTCCTGGAACAGGCGTCGGGCTGCAAGATAGAACTTGGCGCCGCCGCGACGGGGTTTTCAGTGGACGGCGACAAGGTCACGCTGAAACTGGCGGACGGGCGCACGGCGACCGGCGACGTGCTGATCGGCGCCGACGGTTTCAATTCGGTCATCCGCCGGGAGATCGCCGGCCCGGAAAACCCTACCGACTGGAACTACATGGTGTGGCGCGCGACGCCCCCGTTCCGGCATCCAAAAGTGACCAAGGGATATGTCGCGCATTACTGGGGACGGGGGCAACGGTTCGGATTGGCCGACATTGGCAACGGCAATGTTTACTGGTGGGGCACGAAGAACATGTCGGCTGAGAAGATGCGCAGCGCGCCGGGCGGAAAGAAAGCGATCCAGAGATATTACCGTGGGTGGGCCGACGAGATCCAGGCGGTGATCGCCGCCACACCGGAAGATTCGATATCCAGCCTGCCCGCTCAAGACCGCCCTTTCCTTGAGCGCTGGGGCAAGGGACCGATCACCCTGGTGGGCGACGCAGCCCACCCCATGTTGACGAGCCTCGGCCAGGGGGCCTGCATCGCCATCGAGGACGGCGCCGTTCTGACCCATTGTCTTTCGACAATCGACGATCCGCAGGACGCCTTGCGCGCATATGAAGACCGCCGTCGGGAGCGCGCCCGCGCTATTGTGGAAACGTCCCGCGCGCTGAGCCGGATCGAGCAGTACGAATCCCCCATTCGATCCGTAATGCGCGATCTTTATTTCCGCTTCGTTTCGGAACGAACGCTGACGCAGCAAAACAGACTGGTGCTGACATTTCCGGGAGTTGAATAATGAACGACATGCAACGTCCGCTCGGCGCGGTTGAACGCTGGTACTGGTTTTGCGACCAGTTTTCTTCTCTGAATGTCGTTTCGCGGGTGCAGGTGCGCGGACAATTAACGCGCGATATGCTGCGTTCGGCGCTCGACAGGCTCCAGGCGCGCCACCCCTTGCTGCGCGCACGAATTCAGCACGACAACGGATCAAACCTCTTCTGGGCGCCATGCGACCACCCGATTCCATTGCGCATCGCGTCAAGAGACCGGGACGATCAGTGGATTGAGGAAATCAACGAACGCGAGCTGGCGAAACGGGTCGATCCGGACACCGGCCCCCTGATGCGCGTGGTTGGCATTCTCGGAGACGATCAGATCCATGACCTGTTGCTCGTCATGCCGCATATTCTAGCGGACGGCACGACCGCCTTGTCTCTGGCCGAGCAAATTCTAGCCTTCGCGGCGGGCGACGACGATCGGATCGTCGAATACCGCCCTCTTCCCGCGCCGGAAGACATGCGCCCGCTCCCGTTCAAGGGCGAAGAGGGAAAATCCCGCCTTGCCCGACAGACCGAAGACGATCAGGCGCTGATCGAAAAATACAGACCCGGACGGGTCGAGCCGAGCGCGTTCGTAGCCTTCGAAGAGCGTAAGGAGCGGCTTATCCACCGTGAACTGAACAAGGTGCAAATCGATAAAATCGCGGCTGAAGCTAAGCGACACGGGACAACGGTTCACGGAGCGCTGACGGCGGCGCTCGCGGTCGCCGCGCACCGTGACGCCGGCGCGCCCTCAAGCCATTTCGCCATCGGGTCGCCGGTCAATTTCCGTACGGAGCTGGACCCGCCCGTTCAGCCCGACGAAGTCGGCACCTATGTGGCGACGATCCCGACGGTTGTCGACGTAACCCGGCCGTTCTGGGAAGTAGCGAAGGAGATCACGGACCAGCTTGCGGCGCGCAAGACCCGTGGCGACCATTTCAATCTCGTAAACCTGATCCTCCAGGCCATTCCCGAGACTCTGGCGGAGGCGCGTCCGTTCATGGAAATGATGGAGGCGGAGGGCCCGATCAATCTCGTCTCCTCCAATATCGGCCGTCACCCCTTCCCGGACCGCTTTTCCGGCCTTGAAGCGTCGAATGCACAGTTTGTAGCCGGACTTTCCGTCCTTGGTTATTTTGTCGCCACCATCAATACCAGCCATCACCAGACATACTGGAATTTCAGCCATATCGATACGGCGTTTCCAGCAGGTCGCGCCGAACGTCTCGCCGACGATTGCGTCGACACGGTTTTGTCTGCGACGCCGGAATTGGCGCAAGCAACCGTATAAGGAGGATATGATCGATGTTCGCCAGAAAATCGATTTCCCCGCAGGGCAGACATGTGCTGATTACCGGCGCGTCTTCCGGTCTCGGTCGCGCGGCGGCGCTGACCCTTGCGGACCGCGGCTTCGGCGTTTTCGCCGCGGTCCGAAACATCGACGACGGAAAAAAGCTTGCCGCGGACTGCCCGTCGAGCCGCATTGAGCCGGTGAAAATCGACGTAACAGACGATCGGTCGATCGACGAGGCGAGCGCATTCATCGCCGGCGCCGTGGGCGAGCGCGGCTTGTGGGGGTTGGTGAACAATGCGGGCATTTGTGTTTCCGCGCCCCTCGAATGCGTCTCCAGCCGGCTTTTCAGGCAACAGCTCGAAATCAATCTCGTGGGACAGCTCGCCGTCACGCAGGCCTTTCTGCCCGCCCTTCGCCGGGCGCGGGGCGCCAGAATCGTAAACGTCACCTCCGGTCTCGGCACGGTCGCGATCCCGTATCTGGGCGCGTACTCGGCCGCGCAGTTCGCGAAGGAAAGCCTTAGCGACGCCCTGCGCCGCGAGCTTGAACCCATGGGCGTAAAGGTGTCAGTCGTCAGCCCCGGCGCCATCTGGACTCCCATCTGGGGAAAGGTTTCCGAGGAGGGCGAACGCGCCCTGGCCGCTGCGCCCGATCACATCGCCGATCTTTACCGGAGCACGTTCCTGAATTTTCTGAAGGGGAACGAAGCCGGCGCCCGCGCCAGCAAGACAATGCCGGCGGATGTGGCGAACGCCATTCACACCGCGCTGACTGTTGCCAGGCCCAGAACCCGGTACCGCGTCGGCGCCGACGTCCGGCGCGGCTTCCTGCTGACCTGGCTCCTTCCGGACACGGTCATTGATGGAATGTTCCGACAGATCGTAACCCCAGCGCCGACGCCGAAGGGAGGCACGCACAATGTCCGAAAAGAAGCTTAGACTTGGCGAAGAGCTGATCTCTCCGCTTCACGCTCTTTACGACGGCCTTGTGATCGAGGGAAAACCGCGCAAGGCGCATATCAGCGCTAATCATTCCGTATGGGTCGTCACCCGCTACCAGGATGCGAGGCAGATCCTGTCGCATCCGGGCGTTAGCCGCGACGCCGAAAAAGCCGCTGCGCTGTACACCCGGCGCACCGGAGAAAAGCGGACCGATGTCGGCGAGGTTCTGAGCCATCATATGCTGAACGTCGACCCGCCCGACCATACCCGGTTGCGCGGACTGGTCGGCAAGGCGTTCACGAGCCGTCATGTGGAGTCCCTGCATCCCTACATCGAAGAGGTCACGCAAGGTTTGCTGGATGACATCGCAGCCCGCGAGCAGGCCGATCTGATGGCGGACTATTCGGTTCCTCTCACGGTTTCGGTGATCTGCCAATTGCTCGGCGTGCCCGCCGCCGATCGCGACCACATCCGCTCGTCCTGGGAAATGCAGGCCGACCTTCTTCCCCATGAGGATGCGGAAAAGCTCGCCCACGAACAGGCGGACTACCTGCAACAGCTTCTGAAAGCGAAACGCTCGGCCCCCGCGAACGATGTCTTCAGCGACCTGGTCAAAGCGGCTGACGAAAGCGGCGACCTGAGCGAACAGGAGCTCATCGGCATGGCGCACCTGCTGCTGATGAGCGGTTTCGAAACAACCATGAACATGATGGGCAACGCGATGGTGACGTTGCTGACGCATCCGGAGGAACTGGCTCTGCTACGCGCGCAGCCGGATCTTTTGCCGAACGCCCTTGAGGAAATCGTCCGCCATGACAGTCCCGTACGCGCTTCCATGCTGCGCTTCACGTCGGCCGATGTGGACCTTGACGATGTCACCATCCCGGCCGGCGAGTTTATCGTTGTGTCGATCCAGACCGCCAATCACGACCCGAGCCGCTTCAGCGACCCCGAGCGTCTGGATTTCTTCCGCAATGTGGACGGTCATCTGGGCTATGGCTACGGCGTTCACTACTGCATCGGCGCGCCGCTCGCGCGTCTTGAAAGCCGCCTGGCGATCGGACGCCTGCTCCAGCGGTTTCCGGATTTAGCGCTCGCGGTTCCCTCGCGCGAACTTCAGTGGCTTCCGGTCACGTTCCTGCGCGCCCTGGTCGCCGTTCCCGTCATACCGGGCCGGAGCGTTCCGGCCAGCGCAGCCTGATCCTGTCCCGCCCTTAGAAAGGTACGTATAATGACCGCAAGAGAAATGCTCGTAAAAAGCCTGAAACTTCTTGAAGCCGGCGACGCAAGGAGCTGGTGCGACCTTTTTCACGAAGACGGCGTCCTGGAGTTTCCCTATGCGCCTCCCGGCTGGAACAATCGTATGGAAGGCCGCGAGACCATCTGGGAGCACATGCAAAAATTTCCCGAACACCTAACAGTCCGGTTTTCGGACGTGTCATTCTACGACACGACGGATCCGGATCTGGCGATCGGCGAGTTCCACGGCGAGGGAACAGCGACCGTTTCGGGACGCCGCCTCGACCAGGATTATGTCTCGATGGTCTGGACAAAAGACGGAAAAATCATCCGCTATAGGGATTTCTGGAACCCAATTCGTCACCTTGACGCCCTGGGCGGGGAGGAAGCGGCCGCCGAGATTGTGCAGGGGTGAAGGGGCGCCGCAAAACCGGCCAGCGCCGCGTTCGACTTCGGATTACCGACCACACGCGCGCCGAAACAAGACCGGCGTATTAACTCAGTTTACGGCTTATCTCAAAGGGAGACAGCATGTCTGCGAGCATCGAAGACCGGGTCGTCGCCATGATCAGCGCCGCCGGCAAGATTCCAGTGGAAACTATAGAACCGCACTCCACGCTTGAGGAGCTTGAAATCGACTCTCTGGTCATTGTCGAAATCGCTTTCAAATTGCGCAAGGAATTCAATATATCCAACGAAATCGATCAACAATTGGATCAGGCGGAAACGGTCGAGGACATTTTCAACCTGATCCGGAAGTCGCAATTGTCGATCGAATCGAGTTGACGGCAAGTCTTTCTTTATACCAATTAATAAAACGGCCCATAACAGCCTGTTCTGTAGATGATTTCAGTCAGCGCTATGGAAAACGGACAACGTTCTGTTTGCCGCCTACCGAAACAGCGCCAAGGAGATGACAGATGTTTCCCACATACGACGCCGACCTTTACTCGGACGAAGGCATTCTCAACGCTTATCATCACTATAAGGAAATTCGTGATCTCGGGCCGGTAGTGAGATTATCGGCCACTGGCGCCCTGGCGGTCGGGCGATACCAGGATGCGCGCTACATACTTCAAAACCATAAAAAGTTCATTTCGTCCAAAGGCGTGGCGCTGAACGAAGCAACGAATGACGCGGCGAAAGGCATTCCGCTCACCCTCGATCCGCCTGAACACACCCGCCTGAAGAAGGTTCTGGACGAACCGCTCACGCGGCAGGCTGTTGCAGCGCTTACAGATCAAATGGAGCAAGAAGCGGACAAGCTGATTGAACGGCTTGTCGCGCAACGCGCTTTTGACGGGGTTGAAGATCTTGCCCGGGCGTTGCCGGTGTCGATCGTCTCTACCCTGGTTGGACTGCCGGAAGACGGCCGAGACGCCATGCTGGAATGGGCCGCGGCCAGTCATGACGTGAACGGCCCTGTCAATCCGCGCACCGAACGCGGCGCCGAAACCTTTTACGGGATGATAAAATACGCGACCGAAACCGTTACCCGGGACAATGTCCGACCGGGAAGCTGGGCGGCGCGCATATATGACGCCGCAGACGAGGGCCGCATCACTCAAGATGAAATCAGTAAACTGATTGTATCCTATGTCGTTCCAAGCCTTGAGACTACGATCAGCGCAACAAGCCACATGCTCCATCTGTTCGGGTTGTACCCGGATCAGTGGCGGCTTCTCAGGGAAAACCCCGATCTCATACCAAACGCCATTGAGGAAGCCCTGCGCGTGCGCACGCCGGTGCGGTCGCTCGCGCGCTACGCCGTCGAACCGGTGGAGATCGACGGCGTCGTCATTCCGGAGGGCGAGTATGTCGTGGTTCTTTACGCCTCCGCGAACCGGGACGAACGCAAATGGCGCGAGCCTGAAAAATTCGACATCACCCGCAGCAACGCCCGCGACCATCTGGCGTTCGGCCTCGGCGTTCACCGTTGTTCGGGACAGTACCTGGCGAAACTGGAGATCACGTCCCTCCTGAAAGCGATGGCGAGCAGGATCGAGAGCTTTTCCGTAGGCGAATCAGCGGCGCCGCTGAACAACATTCTGAGCACCATGACCAAACTGCCCGTGCGTATCCAGCCTGACCGGTAATCTTCAACCGGCCCGGCGACCGTCATCATGAACCATCACGCGAAACAGCGAAGGGGAAGGAAATGACCGAGCAAACAAGCATACCGCAAACCGCAGCCTCGGAGGTCGGTCAGGGAGCCGCCCCGAACACGGCGAAGAAATGGTTCGCCTTGGCGACCCTCTGTTTTGGCGTGCTGATGATCATGCTGGATTCAACGATCGTCAACGTGGCGCTGCCCTCCATAAAGACGGATCTGCAATTCTCTGATTCCTCACTGGCTTGGGTCGTAAACGGATATTTCCTATTTTACGGCGGATTCCTTCTCCTGGGGGGCCGTTTGGGCGACCTGTTCGGTCACAGGAAGCTATTTCTCACCGGCATCGGTCTCTTCACTTTCGCCTCCCTTGCCTGCGCCGCCGCGCCTTCGCCTCTTATCCTGATCGTCGCCCGCGCGGCGCAGGGATTTGGCGGCGCGATTGTCACCGCTGTGGCGCTGTCATTGATTATGGGCCTGTTCCCGGACCCGAAAGGACGCGCCACCGCAATGGGCGTCTACGGATTTGTCTGCGCTAGCGGGAGCAGCATCGGCGCCCTGCTGGGAGGCTTCCTGACAAATTCCTTCGGCTGGCAGTGGATTTTCCTCATCAACCTTCCGATCGGCGTTTTCGTGGTTGCGCTGTCCCTTCAGTTGCTGTCCAGGTCCCGAAAAGGAGAAGCCTCCGCGCAATTGGACGTTTTCGGAGCGATTACGGGAACAGGCGCTCTCATGCTTGCCGTCTACGCGATTGTGAACGGAAACAGCTGGGGTTGGGCGTCCGCTCAACTGCTTGGGTGCATCGCGTCAGCAGCGGCCTTGTTTCTCGTATTTCTGAAAATCGAATCTAAGGTAGAAGCCCCGCTGGTGCCCCTGCGGTTATTCCGTTTACAGAATGTAAGTGCTGCGAATATCGTGGTCACGCTATGGGCCGCCGCGCTGTTTTCCTGGTTTTTCCTTTCTTCTCTTTATCTTCAATTTGTCAGCGGGTACGATCCCATGACCGTTGGACTAGCGTTCCTGCCGGCGAACCTGATCATGGCGATTTTTTCCCTGAGCGTGTCGGGATGGCTGGTGAACAAGGTCGGCATTCGGTGGCCCCTGACGGCCGGGTTGGCGACCGCCGCAGCCGGTCTATTCCTGCTCGCCCGAATGCCTGTGCAGGTGGACTTCGTTTACGACGTCATGCCCGGCATGCTGCTTTTCGGCCTGGGGGCGGGCATCGCCATCAATCCGATGCTTCTGGCAGCCACGAACGGCGTTCCGGAAAGCGAATCCGGTCTCGTGTCCGGGTTGGTGAACACATCATTCGCGATGGGCGGCGCGTTCTGGCTCGCCTTGCTCACCAGCTTCGCCACTTACTATACGCAGCACCTGGAGAGGGCCGGCCTGGAAGAAATGGCCGCTCTCGGCGCGGGATACAGAGCGGCGTTTATCGCGGCGGCGGGGTGCGCGCTGCTGGCGGCGGTTCTCGGCGCTTCGACTCTCAAAACAACGCAGGCCGACGATAATGACGGGACGCCCGCCGAAACGGATGCCTGATGCCGACCCGTACATCGCAATCAAGTCAGACAGGCCTGTTTGTTTTCACAGGTCTGTCACGAACAATGCGACGCCGCAATCATTGTCAGCCTTGATCCGTTTCCCTGGCCTGACACTTTTCGCGAACGAAGGTTTTTATATTTGCCGATATTTTAATAGGCGCAAACACTTCAAAATTGTATACGGCCTATAAAGAAATAGAAGAGCTATAAACAAAATACCGCAAAGAGCGGGCGAGAGGAAAAGCGATATCGTGGAAACCGGAATCAAAAACAAACTGGACGCCTTTGCCGCAGCCCTTGCGGCATGGATGATCAGCATGCGTTGGCTGGTGATCCCCGCCGCGGTCGCCGCGGCGCTCGCGATCGGGCAGAACGTCTCAAAGCTTGAATATGCAAGCAGCTATCGTGCGTTCTTTTCCAAGGAGAACCCGGAGCTGCAGGCGTTCGAAACCTTTCAGGGCACGTACACCAAGAACGACAACCTGCTTTTCGTGCTGGA
>LYSZ01000019.1 GCA_001657385.1 Parvularcula sp. BBD 1991-13
CAGCAGACGGCAGGTTTTCCAGCGCCGCGTCAAGGCGCGCCTGCAGACCCTTCTCCAGGCGCGCGACGATCGCGTCTTCGTCCGCGTCCGCACCCTTGAGATCGTCAACGGACGGCAGGCTTTCCAGCGCCGCGTCGAGGCGCGCCTGGAGACCCTTCTCAAGGCGCGCGACGATCGCGTCTTCGTCCGCGTCAGCGCCCTTGAGATCGTCTGCAGACGGCAGGCTTTTTACGGCGCTTTCAAGACGTTCTACAAGCTGACGTTCAAAACGGTCATGCGCATCGTGAGACGCCTTGATCAGCGATTCATAGAAACGCACTTCGCCTTCATTACGACCGACACCGATCTCTTTCAGGGTCGTCAAGGACCCTTCCAGAGCCGCAAGTCGCGAGGCGAGAGGCTCTGTCGCCTTTTCGACATGAGCCTTCAAGGAACTCAGCAGCCGTTCGACAAAAGCCTGATTATCATCCATGTACAGATCTTTCTTCGAGCGCGTCCTCAATCATCTGAGCGACCAACGCCGGATCCAGGGCGCCGCCCGCGCCTGTGATCGGCTCGACGGCTCGCGCCGCGATCTGCTCAAGGCTATGATACTGCTGTTGCGCCAGAGGCTGATCGCCGCCGGGCACAGGCGGCAAACCCACCTGGCGTCTCGCATCGTTCGGCGCCAAGATCATATTTTTTACGCCGACGCCGAGCATTTCCATCCGCGCCTTTCCGTCCATGCGGATCAGATCTTCGGTTTCAAACTCGATTTTCCATCCCTTTGGCAAACCTAGATGACGGCGCAGCAACAGCTCCATATCCTTCATCGGCTTTTGCAAGGCTTCAGAGAAGTATTGCTTGTTTTGCTCAGCCGCCGTGTTGTACTTTGGCTCTGCGCCCGGAACGACTTTTGACGCCGGAATCCCGTAGGCCGCGGCGATCTGATGCGCGGCGATCTTGAATTGCTCGATCAGTTGCGCGTCTTCCGCCGTCACCGCAATCGGAGTGTACTTTAGTCCTTGGCCGACGATTGCGACGCGACCGCGTCCTTCGCCACTGAACTTCGCCGCAAACTGGGCTTGCGCCTGCTTGATCGATTCTTGCGTGATTTCGTCCGGCGAAGACAAAACGCCCGAGGGCTGCGCCCTGTTTCGAAAAAATGCAAAGCTCGTCTTCTGAATTTCGATGGCCTGGCTTGCGGCGAGACAGCAAACGCGCAACGGCGGAACCCCAACCAAGGGATGGCCGTGCAGCGGATTTAATACGTCGTGAATGATTTCAGAGGCGGGGACCAAGGTCTTGCGATCAATTCCGGCCAGTGAATCGGTTTCGAGCTCATAGGCAACCAACC
Organism: Parvularcula sp. BBD 1991-13; assembly: GCA_001657385.1. Taxonomy (GTDB): domain Bacteria; phylum Pseudomonadota; class Alphaproteobacteria; order Caulobacterales; family Parvularculaceae; genus Hyphococcus. Next base: position 1,337 of record LYSZ01000019.1, read on the forward strand.
CGGTGGCGGGACTGACCTTGACCGAAACCCGGTTCGGATCAAGCACATGCAACGCGACGATGCGCGGGCCGTCTCGCTCTTTCAGCACAAACGCCGAGCCCTGCTTTGACGTAAATTTCGACAACACCCAGGATTCGAAAAACTTCGACGTTGTCTGATAATGGTTAGGCGTCTCCAAAAGGTTGATGACGGGATGTCGATAGACCGGTTCAAATACGCCGGCCCCCGCCGGCGCCTTTAGGACGACGTCCATCTTCGACAGATCGCCGGAGACGAGCGTATTGCATCGGTAAAGCGTCGCGAAGCTTAACAGCCCCTCGGACGGGGTCATGGTCGCCCGCTGAAAATCGCCTGGATTGAGTTCCACCTCCGGCGCGAATGACATCCATCCCGTACGCGGAACATACCAGGGCTGCACGGGACCCTTTACGCGTCTCGGGCGCATGTCCAAGTTTTTACGAAGCCAGCCAAGCATGGCTTATTCGTCTCCACCGCCGGTTCCCGTATCTTCGGCTTTGATATGCTCACCCGCTTGACGCTCCCCGCTCTTGTTCTCCGGCGCTTCGTCAACGACTTTTTTCCGGCGGGATTTGCGCGCCGTCGCCGATTTGACGCCGCCATCTGCTTTGGACGGAGCCGGCGTCTTTGTCTCCGCCTTGTCCGTTGCAGTCGGGTCCGTGGCGTTTTTTTGCGGTTCGCGATTCCGATACTCGCCAGGTCTGCCTGCATCCGCTGCCGGCGGCGGACAATCCTCGGCCTTGCCCACAGCCTTCAGCAACTTTGCGTCTTTTCCGGATGCTGCAAACTTATCGCCCGGCGCTAACGGGCGCTTATTGTACCTAAACGGCTTTTTTGCGATCAGCGCTTTTTGTCCCGTCATAGCAAGCTCCTTAAACAAATCTTTCTTGTAGCGCCCATAAAGATCAGCATCATCGCCTATCCATTTTGACAGCACGGCGCCGTCTTCATCGAGCGTGCCTGTAATGGTGCGATGCCCTGGCGTGACGCCGTCACGCCCCGGCAATCCCTTGAGTCCGACAGTCATTTTAGTGAACACAAGAAAGCCTTCTTGGTGCAACTTCCAGAGGTGCCAGTCGTAGTACTTTGTCCGTATGGAAAGCGCCCGCCGAAAGGTTTTCAGCGCCTTTCCCTGAATCGCCGTACAGCGCAGACTGGCGTGCTCTTCGTTCGGTACGATCCCATAAAAGCCCCAACGGACGTTGTAGAACCGGGCGCGAGCCTCGCCCATAAGCTCATGACCTTCATTCAGCGTTGCGGCGACGAAGTCCAGCCAGGACGGCGCATACCAGTCATCATCCTCGATAAAGACAAGTTTCAAGCGTTCGCCATGTTCATCGGCCGCCGCTTCCGCAGCGTTGAGACCCGCCAGAAGGTTGCGCCCTTGCGTGTTTTCACCGCGTTTCCAAAATGGCTTGGGGCGGATAATCTCACGCACCCAGCCCGCCGGCAATTCATCAAGCGGCTGCGCCTCTTCCCCGTCATCGACGATGATCCATCGCACCGGGCCGTCATAGGTTTGTCGCCGCATGTAGCGCTCGCAGATCAAGAACGCATCAGGGCGCGCGCCCGTGGCGGTCAGCAGCGTCAGCATTTCACCGCCTTGGCAAAGACGTGTATGGGGCAGGATAGCCGAGTCAGACCGCTTTCGCCGTGATCATTCAGATCAAAATGAACGGCGCCCGCAGACTCTGTTACAATTCGGCCAAAGCCGGCGCCCGCCAGCTCCAACCGCAACCCGGCCTCCGTCCAGCGGCGATAGTCGTTCGGATAACCGTGAATCGGAAAGGCCGTAAGGGTTGTTACAATGATGACCCCGCCTGCCTGCAAGACGCGTCTTGCTTCGCCCAGCGCGGCGGCAGGATTGGCGACATGTTCCAGCACTTCTGAGCATAAAACGCCAGAGAACCTGTTCGACCATTCTTTCGGCATGGCCGCCATGTCGCACACCACGTCAACATTTGGACCCGGCTGGAGATCGCACCCCGTCCACTTACCCGTGGCGAGATCGCGATTATCTGCCCACCAACAACCTGGCGACGGCAGGCGCGACCCGCATTCGAGCACGTCATCGCCGAGGCTTGACGCATGGCGCTCAATGAAGCTTCGGATTCGTCCCCTTACGGACCTCACCGGTAATGTTTTCATGGACTGACGTCGACTCATGAAAAAGCCGCCCTGAACGGGCGGCTTTTTACAAGCTTATCTCTTCGTGGTTACGCCGTAGCCACACCGTTCCAGTCAGCATCATCGATGTAAGCCGCCGCAGCCGCTCGCGCCTTCACCCACGCAACCGGCAGAGTCGCCCGGATCAGCACCATGCCCGACTGAAAAGCGCTGACAAGGGCCGAGCCTGTGCCGGCTTGGCCGTCCTGCGTCAGCGCGCCGTCAAGCATCTCGACCGAAGCTTCAGTTGAAATCCTGATGTCGACTTGCGCCGCCTGGGCGAGCAGCACATTTTCCGGCGACAGCGCGATGACATGGCCAGGCTTGACATGCTGCGAAGCGATGACCGCACGGAAAGACCGAACGCGACCGCCTTCCGGCGTCATGTCCGGAAACTCAGCGACGCCTAGGGCGTTGTACATGTCCGAAAGCGCGCCCGCGAGATCCTCATTGGTGATGAGGACCAGGCCGGACGTTGAAAGATTCGCCGCCGTGAATGGGGCGCGTAACTTAGTGAAGTCCTGCCGCACCGAATCGGCATCCGTACCCGACGCCGACGCGATCGCAGCAAGGCCGTTGGTCATGGAAGCCGGCGACACGTTGCTGACCTCGGCGGCTGTTTCATCAACAAAGGTGGCGTCCTGGGCGCCGATGCACGCGGCGGCCAGATCATCGCGGATCGCCATCATGCTGTCGACATTGTCGAACTCGACCTGTTCTTCGGACATCGCGGTCAAGCCGGCGATCTTCATGATCGGAATCGTGACCGTGTCCATGGCGCCGGCCGACATCGCGATCGGCTTGGCCTGACCAACCCAGCCCGCGGCCCCGCCGTCGGTCATCCGCACAACCTTTTTGTTGAACTGACGACGTTTGAACCCGCGACCTTCGGCCACAGCCTCGTCGATTCGGCCAATGATCGTGCGCGGCCGCAAATGAGCGATAAACTCATCGACAAGCGTTTGCGGCTCGGCGGCGGCGCCGGCCCAATCGGAAGCGTGCGTGATCGCAGCCGGCACGGCGGCCTTGTGACAAAGCGCCGAGATTCGCTTGTCATTTTCATAGTAACGATCCGCATACTGAGAAGCGACAAGCGGAATCCCCTTCGCATGAATCATGCAAGCCATAAACTGCGCAAAACCGACGCCCTCTGGCTTTTCCGGCGGATTGACCTCAGTGCTGAATGCCGGTGATTTTTTATTGGCGTCCCGGCTTTTCGCAGCGCTATCCTGGTCGGCGACATCAAGCTTTTTGTAGTCGTTCGCGTTTGTCCCCGTCGCGCTTTCAAGATCGGCAATCTCGGCATCATAGAGCGCCTTGGATTGTTTGAGCTCGTCCATCTCTTGGCGTTGCACGGCGTTTTTCACGCCGTCTTCGTTCTTCGCCGCCTCGTCGTTTAGTTCCGTCATGCGGTCTTCGACATCTGCGCGCTTTTGTTTCAGCGCAGCAATACGTTTTGAAATGCTCATGATGTTTTTTCCTTTCGTGAAGGTTTTCTTTTTCGCCGCAGCGCCGGCCGATTGGTTCAGATCGATTCGAAGATACGGACGAGGGCTCTTGACTAGATCCGCCGCCTTGATGGCGGTGATCGTTGCATCCCGGTTTGCAGGGATTGTCACGACACTGAGTTCATGCCAATCCCACCGCAGAAAGTGCACGCCGCCATTCTGGTCAATTGTGGCGCGCTCTATGGCGCGAAATCCAATGGATAATCCTCGCACCAAGCCGCGTTTGACGGAGCGCCACGCCTCTTCAAGCCGATAACGCAGCGCGGGCGGATCATCGTCTTCGGGCATGTCGAATTTCGCCCGTATGCGTATGCCATTTTTTGTCGGTCTCGCCGAAACCACATTGCCGATCGGGGCTAGCCCGTCATGTTGCCATAAGAGCGGAATAGGCAGCTTCAGATCCGCACCCATGGGCTCAACGATGTCGCCATCCCGATCGACAGAAGGCGTAGACGCGACCCCTTCTATAATCCGCTTGTCGTCGTCGTATGATTTGACCGTGATCTTCGACCATGCGCGCATCATTCTCTCCGGTTATGAAAAAGCGATTTCTATGTCCCGCGGACCGCTCTGCGCCTGCGGCCCGGCCTCCAGAAGCTTGACGGCGATCAGCGCGGAGATCAGAGGGTCGATCTTGCCGGCGCCGCTCACTTCCTTGGTGATGAGCTTCATGTTTTTTCGTTTCTCGACTTTCGCGTTGCCAACGCACCACGTCATCAAGGCCGATCCGTCATGAGCGGCCTCGCGGTCGACCAACTTCCAGTCCAGCGCCTCGATCGCCGAGTTCATGGTGTACGCCTGCGGGTTCACGCCCAGAAGCCGCGGCGGGCCCATCTTGATCTCTTCCAGCGCGTCAACGAGGACGCCGTAATGGCCGGCGTCGACGCCGATCCCGGCCTTTTCGGGAAACCGCCCGGCCTTGTCGATGATTTTTAAAAATCCGCACACGGCCTTGATAATGTCTCCGCCCCGTTCGCAAAGCTCCAACGAGCCCTCGCGGGCGAAGTCTTCCAGCCTGGACGCAATGCCGGGCCGAACTTTCAGAACTGTCTTGAGCGCAAAGGCCCTCGTCCACAAGAGCCACGCCCCCGTTTCGATCTCGCGGCCGGCGGCGGTGAAGCCGAAAAGGTCGTCGCTGCCGCCATTGTCGATTCCGGCGACGACCACCTCGCAGCGCTCGATCAGCGTTTCCAAAGTAATCGACGGATCGGCACAGGCCGGCCAGTGATCGGCGCCGGCCCAGCGGTCTACCGTCAGCTTGCCCTCGATCTCGACATTGAGGTGCTTCGCCAAGAACAGTTGCAGCCCGTCGCCCTCGCCGCACTGTTCCTTCTTCAGTTGCGCCTTAAGCCATTCTTGACGCACCGAAAAATCGAGATTCGGATTTGTGATGTAGAAGTTTTTCGGCTCCAAGTAAGCTTCAGCGGCGAGCATGGCTTTCGGCCATTCGTAGAGAACCGGCAGAAATTGTGGATCCGTCTCATCTCCGTCGCGCACCGCGCGGGCGTAGTCCAGCTTTTCTTTCATCACGCCGGCGGCGGGTTCGTCCGAATGCGTTGTAAGATAAATATTGAACCCTTCGGGACGCGAGGACAGCCCTCCCAACGCTTCTTTCAGCATCCCCTTGGCGTTATGCCGTTTGCCGAAAATCCATATCTCGTCCACAAGATTAAAGCCGGACTTCGAACCGCCGGCGGTTTCCGTATCCGCTGCGATGACCTTCAATTCAGCGTTGGTCACGCGGTGTTTTATAAGCCGCAAGTGATCGCGCACGTGAAAGAGGTCGGACAACTGTTCGTCGGCCCTAATCATGCCGACGGCCGGCCCGTAACTGTTACCGGCGACCGTAATCGTCGGTGCCAGGATGTTCAGCTCCTGATAGTCGCGCCAGTTCAGAATCGCGGCGGTCACCATGATCCCGGCGGCGAGGGTCGACTTGCCGTTTTTCTTCGATATTAAAAGAAAGAACTCGTTGATCAGCCGCTCGCCCGACACCTCGTCATACGCGCCGAAAATCGCCGCCACGAAGTCGAACACCCATTGCGCGGCGAGATCGCCAAAGGTGGGGGTGCGGCGCTCTCCTGTAACCGCGTCGACGATCTTTGGCGCGTCGACGATCTTCAATGATTTGAAAACCTCAAGCGCGCGGACAGCTTGCTGCGGATACAGCGGCGGAAATGGGATCAGCGATTGCCGGGCGACAATGCGGCGCTCCCAGTCTGGACACGCCGTCGACCAGGTCGGACGCGGCGCGGCCGCCACACCCGCCTGCGGTTGTATCATGGAAACCGCGCTAGTTTACCATGCCGCCGGATGGCGGCGTGCCCGGCTCATAAATGCCGGTGAGTTTTTCAGCTTTTCGCTGCCGCAACTCTTTCTTGCCAAGACGTTGTGATGAGGAAGATGAGGAAACGGCGCGATCATCCTCGTCGCGCTCACGCGCGATGTGCTTCGACAGGCGTTCCAGATCGGCGCGATGCATCATGTCGCGAAGTTGCTTGACGGCCGCCATGTTGCCTTCATCGACGGCTTTCAATACGGCGTTCAACATGTACCCGTCAATGCGCGCCCGCGCCTCATCCCGAAGATGCCGTTGCGCCTTCTTAAAATAATAACGGTTAAACGACGGCTCACTAATGCCCAAGGCGGCCGCACAAAATGCGTTGCTCTTGCCCATCGCCCATAACGTCATGACAAGTTTGCGCTTTTCATCGGTCGGCACATGTGGCGGACGTCCGCGACCCTTGAAGTTCGGCGGGACCGGATCGCCAAGCATGTCAAAGTCCGCGTACTCCAAAAAAAAATCTCCGAATGCTAGGGGCGTGGGTCAGGGGTGCGGGCGGATCGTAAGGGTGAACATACCCCCCCTGGCCTACTTGTTGCGGGTCAGCGCCCTGAGACACGCGCGTCTCAGTTCGTCGTCGGCGAGCGGGTCAAGGCCCAATCTGATCGCCAGCGCATCAATCGCTTCGATGCCTTCCGCCTCTATCTGCGCTTTGAACGAACGGTGACAGTCGTGGCACGAGGGCAGCCAATAGGTCTTCAGCCGGAACAACGCTTTCTGGCTGCGGGATTGAGCATCGCGGCGAAGGCCGTGCGGGTAAAGATGGTCGACAAGCTCGACCGGACCGCTTCGGCCGTCCAGCCAGCAATAGACGCAACCGGTGTAGTGCTCGCGGAACGCTTTCGACTCGCGTTGCCACCAGCCGCCATAGCCTCGCTCCGCCGTTGTTCCGCGCGCCTCGACGCGGCCCGCGTCAGCGGCCGATGACTGCAGTCGCGGCGCAAAGGCATGCGTCGCAAGACGCGGTTTCAGCGTTGGGATCTTCGCCATGATGCAACGATGTGATGGAAGGGAAAGCGCCGGCGAGCGGCCATAGAACCCCGGCCGGTGGAAGTCGGGTCGACGCCTGGGCTTTCGCCGCTTGAGCTCACCGCTTCCTGGTCCTGGGTTGCACGGTCATCTGACGCTTTCGACGCCACGCCGCTGCAATAGCCATCGCCGTTAAACATACGCTTATGACGCTTTCTCGACCGCGTCAAGCGCGATCTCCAATTCCACCGTTTTTCCCAAAATCTCGCCGAACGCGCACACGGACGCTTCCTTGACGGCGTGTATGCGCAGTTTATGGCCCCACCACGAATGGTGCTCGTCCGTCACCCTGACGGTGTCGCCTTCGCGCATGTCGCGCGCGATGGACTTCAACAGACCTTTGGTTGAAAAGCCGCCTTGTTGCTCTCGTCGTGCGGCCTCGGCCATCACAATTCGCGAAACAAAGTAAGGGCGCGGCCCATGCTTCGTCGTCACCGCAACAACAGCGCGCAGTAACCCGGTCTTGAACAGCGTCGCCCAATCTTCCTCGCCGCGCGTGAGACCGATAAACAGATAGTTCCCAAGCGCCGGGTAATGGATAGGGCGATGCATCACCGACAGTTGCCTCCCTGGTCGAATTGACCCCGCGCGCCCGACTCGAACATGTCTGATCGCGCACGGCGTCCACGCTTCGATCCCGCAATGTTGCAGGATCGCCTGCGCTCGAAAAACTTGATCCTGCGCGATCCTCACAAGATGCCACGTCGCCGCCCGCCAAACCTTTTCCTGCGTCAACGGTTGTTGCAGTTCAAATCGTGTACGGAGTTTGTACATTCAAGCCGCCCTTTCGTCTGTGTTTGAACCTTCCGTGTCCACATCGTCTCTCTCGCCGCCATCGACGCCATCGCCGGCCGCGCGCCGCGCGACGCCATCAGCGAGAAGCCGCCAGCCGCGCCGGCCAATACCGCCGCGCCGGTCAGCGCGCCAGTCCCGCACCAGGGTCGCGAGGGCGCGGGGCGGGCGCGTCCCGTCGGCGACGCCGTCGATGATCTGCGCCGCCCAGCGCACCCAGCTTTCGGCCTTGCGCCGCATCGGCCCGTCGATCGCGAGGACGTATCGTTCGGCCTCTTCGCCCGAAAGATCATAGTTCAGCTTACGGACCATACTGGCGTAGGCGCGATCCACATTGCCGATCCGCAGCCACTGGACGATGATGGCGAGTTCCGCCCGCTCGCGCGCCTCGCGCCGCTCTGGGTGTTCGGGCGGGTCTGGCGGTCTGTCGCGACGCCGGCCATCATCGACCGCTTGGGCGCCGGACGGGTCTGCGCCGGCCGCGCCGCCGCCGGAAGGGGCGCGCGCCCGATCCGCCCGCGCCCTGCCCGCCGAGCCCGGATCCGGCCCTGTCCGCCCATGCGCCGCTCCGGCCTCGGCGCCGTCCTCGCCGCCCTCTTTTTCCCCAGGGGGATCGACCGCCGCAGGCGGTGAAGGTTCATCTGAAGTTTCTATTGAAGGTTTGGGTGGCGCCAGATGCGACTCTAAATGGTTAATTTCGGCCTGATTTGCGACTCTTGAGGGTGGCGCTGCGCCACTGTTGCAGTCGGGTAACAGTGGCGCAGCGCCACCCTTCAGCGTGGTGAGAAGGGCCTCGTAATCCTCGTTCCTGACAATCTCTTCAATGGCGGCGATCAGCGTTTGGGCGCCGTGCTCGTCCACCACCCCTTCGGCCCATTTGGCGATCAGGGCGACCGCGGCGTTGCGCTCGCGCGCGCGCCGGCCGACCGCGTCCTTGATGCGCCGGACGAGCTGGCCGAGCGCCCACGCAAATCGCAGGTTCACGCGAAAGACATTGGCGCGTCCGCACTGGCGCACCACGTCCTTCGGCCGCTCGTCGCCTTTCAACACCTCGACGACGCCGTGTTCGGCCAGCCATTCCACTTGGCGGATCGCCGTCGACCGGTCACATCGCGCCGTCGTGGCGATCGTCTCGTAAGACGGCCAGCACTCGCCGTCGTCGTTACAGGCGTTGTAGAGTGCGAACGCCACCCACGCGCGATGGCCGGAAAAGATCGCCGACTCCACATAGGGTCCAGCATGCTCAATTGTCAAAACAACGCCTCCTGCTCGCCTGTGGTCGCCGGCTCGTCCGCACCGGGCGCTTTTACATCCGTACGCGGCGCCTGCCACAAAACCCCGTCTGCAAGCCGTTTTTTAGCCGTCTCGAAATGCTCCGCATCCGTCTCGACGCCGACAAACCGCTTGCCGGCCCGCACCGCGGCGACGCCGGTCGTCCCGCTGCCCATAAACGGATCGACAATCATCCGTGCTGAGACGTTCGTCATGATTTTCGCCATCAGCCCGAGCGGCTTCACCGTCGGATGTGAAAAAGCCGATTTCCCGACCGAGCCGCGCCAGACCCGGGTTTTCTCGGTCAGCGCGCCCACCGGGTGCGCGCCCGCGTCCCAGGCGTGGAAGTAGAGTTCCAGATCCGCCTTATAGTGCTTGTTGGCGAGCGGCTGCGGGTTCGTCTTGTGCCAGAAGCAGGCGACGGCGCGCCTATACCGCGCGCGCAGCGCCGCCCACACCGCCGGCCCTTGGTTGTCGTGACAGAAGACGACCGCCGACGCCGCCCACGCCTGAGGGTCGGCGATAGCGCCGCCCGGACCGTCGAGACTCGGTTCGTCAAGAATGGAAATGTCGAAACCCCGGTTCAGCCCGGCCGCCTCGATCGCGTCCATGTTCGGCCGTTCTTTTCGAAACGCCCCGCCGCCGGAAGTGTTGAATTCGTACGGCGGATCGGTCACGCAGGCGGTCTCCGCCCGCTGAAGCGCCCCGGCGGCGATCAGCGCGGGCATGACCGCGTAGGCGTCGCCGAGATAGAGCGTCGCCGCAACCGCGCCGTTAACGTCTGCAACCTCGACCTTGTCGCGCCAGACGCCCATCACGCCTCCAGCCCGTTGGCGCGGCGCGCGCGGCGGGTGTTTTTCACGGCGCTGCGATGCATCCACCAGCGCCGGTTTTTCCAGCGGACGGTCCCGCCGCCGATTTCCCAAAAAAGCCCGTCGTAGAAGACAAGATCTTCCCAACGGAAAAGATCCTTCGCCCGGCCCCACTCGTAAAAGCTGTCGCCCTTACACCAGCGCCAGCGCCCGCCGGAGAGATAGGGATGACCGTTCTTGCGGATCACATAGGCCGGGCCGACATAGAAGATGACCGTGTTGATGTAGCAGCAATAGGGACGCGTCAGATGCGGCCCCGGCGCCTTGGTCGGCAAGGGCTCCCAAATGTCGATGCTCTGTTTGTGGGCGCGACGCGCGCGGCATTCGCCCAGCCGCCGCTGCCGCTCATCGGGATCGATGCCAAATCCGGTCGCGCTGGAAAGCGCCGGGCATAACCGCCCGTCCGGAATCGGCGCTTTCACCAGCCAGCGCTCGCGCGCCTTGAACGCCGCCATGTCGATGTCGAGCAGCCGAGACGCCATCACGCCGCCCCAACTTCAGAAAACAGGCTGGTCTCGCCGGCTGCGCCTACGACATGCCGCGCCCGGGCGTTTAACCACAGAGATTCGACGCGAACCCGCGCGCCGTCAGCGTGGGTGACGCGGTCAACCCGCGTCCACCCCTCATAGATCTGATCATAGAGCCGGCACCGATAGCCCGAGAGGACAACCGCGCCTTTAACATTCTCCAGCAGGCGGGCAAGATCAATATGGTCCGTATCCGACATTTCGTGAGCGTAGCCCCGACCGGCGCCAACTCTGGACCGTGTGTCATGAACGTAAGGGGGATCGACATAAAAAAGCGTATCGTCCGCGTCGTGTTTTCCGATCACGTCAAGCGCAGGTCGGTTTTCAACAACAACTCCCCGCAGTCGCTCGCACAAAGCGCCAATTTGATCCGGCCAACGCGACCAATCTGTCGCCGGCGTCGTGCCTGATCGCCTTGCGCCGGCCCGGAAACCAGTGCGCATGGTCGCCAGAATGCCGTCGGACCCAAATCCCATGAATGAGCGGATGAGCAGTCGCCGCGCCGCCTCGACAGGATCGTCAGTCGGCGCATAGGCGTCCAAGAATTCGCCACGGGCGAACGGCGTCAGCCGCACAAGACGCTCCAACTTTTCGGAACTCACCGGATCCCGAAGCACGCGGAAAAACGAAACAATCGCTTCGTCGATATCGTTATAGATCTCGCCATAAGCGCGCTGCTTTCGCAGGAGCACGCTCGCTCCGCCGCCGAACGGCTCGACATAAGTGCGATGCGCACCAAAATGCGAGATGATCCACGGCGCCAGACGCCACTTGCCGCCATGATACCGCAGCGCAGGACGGGATATCGACGCAGACGCCGTCATTGGCGGCCTCTCAGAGCGCCGAAAAGGGCTGCAAAAACATACTTCGACAACGGCTGATCGCGCCCTTGCGCCTTTTTCCACCGAGGCAGCGGCCAGTAAAGCGGGCGCAAACCATCGCCAGCGAGTTTATCGAGGTGCTCCGGGTGCGAACGGTTATCGGGCAGCGGAATGTCCACTGGGCGCGGGGCGGGCTCGCCCTCAAGGCGCGTCGCCCGGGCCGAGCCCGCGGGCGCGGGAAAACCGGGGATCCGCGTTTCCAGATCATGCGCCTGGCGCAGGATGTCGGCGATCCGCCCTTCCGGGTCGACGCTGTCGCCGGCGGCGAGATGCGCCAGGGCGTGGGCGAGCCCCTCGTCGCCGAGGATCTCGCGCGGCACGGCGACGCCCGACGACAGCGCCAGAAAGCCGAGCCAGCAGGCCGCGTGAAACGCCGCCGCCATGTCGCCGGGTTCCAGGGGATCGCGCGACAGGATGTCCTGGAGGCGACAATCGCCCGGCGGCGCGTCAAGCGCGCCGTGCACGGTCTCGCCGAAGCCCCGCTGAACCGCCAGCAAGAGTGCGTGGGCGCGATCCGAAGCCTGAATGACCGAGGCGAAGGCCCGCCCGTTAACGTGGTACACGGTTGAAAAATACGGCATCGCCTTACCCCCTTTCCGTTCTGCGCGCCCGACCGTCCGTACTCCAATCAACCGCCGGAAAGGCGCGATGCGCCGCGCCGTCCAGGGTCGCGCCGGTTTTCGCCTTGCCGAGGCGCGCCATTTGCGGCCCGCACAATCCCCATGGAAACGCGCCCTCGCCCGCCACATCAGACGGCCGGTAAGCGCCCCATTGCTTGAAAAAGAACGGCGTCGACGCTTCAGCACACTGATCGCGTAAGGCTCTCACCCAATCCGGATGCATCGGCCTGGCGCCGCGCCCGCTTTCGCCCCCGGCGATCACCCAGTCGATTTTTGCGCCAAGATCGACCATCGGGCGCTCTGCGCCGGCGTAACCGGACAGCGCGTCGATGCGCACAGACACGCCCTCAAACAGCTCTCCGCAATCAAGAGCGGTCAGATCCACCGCCCCCAACAGCGGCTCGAAGGAAACGAACCGCACCGCCGCCGTCGTCGCCAGCAGGTCCCGAATGCGTTCATCCGCGCGGCGCTGATCCTCGGCCGATGCGCCGAGCCAGACATTGGGGAGCGGAAAGTCAATATCCGCTACATGCCCTGCGCAGGGCGACCCGCTGATCTCTACAGCGGCTTCTGAGAGCCTTTCGAAGAAATCACCGTGCTCATTATCGCCTTGGGTCAAATACGCGCGCATCCGCGCCGGGCGCTTCGTCAGCACCATGAAGATATGCTGCGGACACAGCGCCATCACCGCGAACACCCGATCGATCCACAGATCCGGGACCTTTTCGTGAAAAAGATCGCCCATGGAGTTGACAAACACCGCCCGCGGCTTGCGCCAGCGCAGCGGCGCGGTAAGGGTCCGGTCGGGCGCTTCGGCGACCTTCCCGGTCCAGACCGTCCGCCGCTTGACGACCGTGGTCGTCCCGTCGTAATGCGGCGTTGTCGGGTTCCCGTCGAGATGGCGCCCGGCCTTGTCCATGGCGTAACAATTCGCACACCCCGGCGAGACGACGGAGCAGCCGACCACCGGATTCCAGGTCTCGCCCTTATAGCCGGGGATGTGCGTCCATTCGATCTTGCTCATCATTCAACCTTTCAACGCTTGTCGCCTGCGGCCGCTCGCCTGGGGCCGGGCGCCGCAAACAACTCCATCGTCCCGGCGTCCTTCCGGCCGGGCAGGCAGGTTTCCAGAAACGCAATCGCCCCGCCAAGGCTGCAGTCGCGCGCGCGCATCACCAGCCCGATCATCGAGCCTTTGTCGCCGCACGCCTCGCAATACCAGCCTTTCCCGTCGTGACAGGATTTTAGGGCGAACGCCCCGCAACAGGGCGCCGCGTCGCCCAAGTCCGTATCAAGATGAAGCGCCGTCACCACATCGCCGAACCGCGCCTTGGCTTTCACAAACGCCTTGCGTTCATCTAGGTCGCGGGCGCGGGACTGGCGGTGATAGGCGTTCATTGGCGCGGCCCCATGGCGACAACATTGCCGCCGTTTTGTTCCGTTTCCGGACGGGTAGCGTCAGCGGGCGCCGCCGATGCAATCTCGGTTGTCAGCGGCCACGGCAGGGACGCAATGGCCGCGTCGTCGGCGCCAAGCGACCAGAGCCTTGGCTTGCCGAGATCAGGATGCGGCGAGACCGAAGCGAGGATGCGGGCGATCACGGATCGCTTGCCCATGTCCCAGCCGGCCTTGGGGCCGACCACAAGCTGTCGCTTGACGTTCTCGCACCATTGCCGCATCAGCGATGGCGACGCGGTGTCCATGCTGTCGGCCAGCGCCGTCAACGCGACCGGATTGAGACGGTACGGCGAAAGATACCTTTCGAGGATACGCTCGCGCTCGAACTGTCCCGGCAGATCGATCTCGATCTGGATTTCGAAGCGCCGCCACAACGCCTTGTCGATCACCGCAGGATCATTGGTCGCGGCGATGATGTACCCGTCATACTCGTCAAAGCGTCGCAACAGCGTGTTGACCATGTGATTATGGTCGTAGGCGTTGGTCGGGGCGTGGGCGCTTTGCACGCGCTCGGACGCGAGCGAATCGAACTCGTCGATGAAAATCAGCAGGGGACCGCCGTCATGGGCGGCGACGGCGTCGAACAGGCGCCCCACATTGGCGGCGGATTCAGACACATAGGTCGTCATCATCCGGTCGGGGCGGACCGCAAGCATCGGCAGACCCAGCCGCGCCGCCAGATGATGGGCCAGGGTCGTTTTGCCCGTGCCCGGCTTCCCGGCGAAAAGCGCTTTCTTGCGCGGCTGAACCCCGACCGCCTGAAGATCTTCCGCCGCCCAGATCTCCATCAGCCATTCCAGCAACGCCGCCCGCACCGGCTTGGCGAGGACCGGCTCCAGCGCTTCGCTGGGTTGCAACAGGGCGCCGAAATCCTCCGGCGTCGGTTCTTTTCCGGTGCGATGAAACACGGGGCTCACTCCTCCGGCCCCATGCCGTCGGACCCGGCTTCGGCGCGCCAGCCCTGGTCCCATTGCGGGCGCCGGCGGTCGTCCCACGGAAAAGGATTGTCAATGATCGGAGTGTTGTCCTTCGCCGCCTTGCGACCGAGGTTGAAAGCGCCGTCCTCGTCCACATCGGGCGGCGCCGGCCGATTGGCGCGGGCGGGCGCCGCGCTCGGGCTCTCCGCCGGCGATGCGGCGAGCGCCGGCGGCGCCTCCACGACGTCCTCCGCATGGGCTTCGCCGTCCTTGTCGCGCCAGATCCGAACCGGCTGACCGCCCATCTTGACGATGATCTCTCCTTCGGTGGGCGCCAGCTCCTTAAACGCGGCGACCACCTGATCGCGCGCCGATTTGTCGACCGACATGGCGCCGACATGCCGGAACAGCGGCGTTTCCTTCGCCAGCCCCGCCGCGTGGAAGTACATGTCGAGCATGGCTTCCTCTTCCTGCATGTCCGCAGGCTTTTGCTTGCGGCGTTTGATCACCGCACGGATGTATTTCGGCGTGTATCCGTCCGCCTTGGCGCTTGCATAAATCGCCCGGATGTCGTCCGCGAGGCCGCTGCGCTCTTCCTCAAGCCGCTCGATCCGTTCGACCACCGACATCAGCGCCGCCGCCGCAATCGTGTTCTGTCCCTTCATTTGACCACCTTCCGTTGAGCGCTCACAGCGCGTAATGCTTGTCGATGAAGCCGAGATCCGGATCGCCGCGCAGATGCCAGCGGATCCATGTCTTGTGGCCGCCATAGCGCCGCCAATGGCCGCGCACGAAATGCAGGCGCCGGCGCGCCCCTTCCGCATCGCCATCGCCGCCCGCCTCAAGCGGCGCCGCGCGCTCGCGCCGCGCCAGGCGCACCACGTGATAATCGGGCAGCGCCGGCTTGCCCCGCTTGACGCGCGCCCGGTTCAGCGCGTCGGGCGCGCGCACCGTTTCCCGCTCGGCGACGCCGGCGTCGAGAGCGACGCAGACGGCGCGCACCGCGTTTGACAGCATGAAACTGAGGCTCTTGTTGAAAACAAAGTGCGACGCGATATCGTCAGCGCGGTCCGCCTCGTCGCGATATGCGTCGGCAGCCCAGCCCCCAGTAATTGAAATGAATTGAACGGGGTAGCAGCCCTTTACGTAAAGATGACAGACACGCCGCCCGCTGACGGCGAACTCGAACAGGGTCGCGTCATAAGGCGCGCGGATTTCGCCCTCGGCGACATCCTCCGCATGCTGAAAGGCGGCGGCCCAGTCATGCTCGATGACGAAGGATTGCGGCGGGCCGCCCGCCTCGCCCGCCGTCGCGCCGTCGCCGCTGAACAGGCGCTCCAGATCGTCCAGCAGCGCCCTTGATGCGGCGACGCGCCCCTGCGCCAGCCTGGCGCGAATGTCGGCCAGCGCCGACCCGTCCGGCCGCTCAAGGGTCAGCCCCGCCGCTTCCCAGTCCGGCAACGCCGCGATCTCCGGCTTGACCCGCTTGACCCACGCATCGCGGTCTAACACGAACTCGTAACCGCGCAGCACGTGATCCAGGCCGCGCCGAAAAGCGCGAAAGCGCTTGCGGTCCATGCCGGATTCCAGTTGCCGCAACCGCTCGATGAGGGCGTCGCCCGTGTGGACAAGGGTTTCGACAACCTCGCCCCCGCGCAGGATCTCGATCGCGAGCGTCTCCTCGTTGAGCCGCACGCCGTCGACGCCTTTGGGCACGGTGACGAAACGCGGCTCCGGCCCCAGCGCGGCGAGATCGATGGTTTCGTCCATCCCCACCGGGCGATAGCGCGCCTTGCGTTGGCGTTTCGCCGCCTTTGCGCGCTCAGAGCTGAACGCGGCGAACGCGTTGTCGTGATGCGTCTTGACAGCGTCCGTCATCTAGCGCTCTCCCCGACCGCAAAGCTAGTCTCCAGCCGCTGGTCGTATCCTGTGAAATCTCCAATCTCGCCGGTCACGATGCGCAGCGTTCTAACCATCGCGATGTTCGTGACGGTGTAGCCGCGCGAGCGCATGCCGAACGTCGTGAGATCAACGGCTTGCTTGACTTCATCGCGCAGGCATTCTGGCGTGATCCACTCGGCATCGACGCCGGCGCAATAAAGGGCGAGCGTCGCCTGCACCTTCTGCTCGATAACGTCATGGGCGTTATGAAGGGTGCGATAGAGCCGCAATAGATCGACGATTTCGTACTGAATCGCCCCGGCGATCGTGAGCGTCTTTCCGTCTGCGGATGTAACCGTCTGGCCTTTCACAAATTGCGCCCGCAGGCGGATCGGCTGCTTGTACACCTTGTCGATGATCGGCAGCTTGAGATGGATGCCCGCCCGCAACAGAGTTTCATGCCGACCCATGCGCACCCTGACCCCCTGCTCCCACGGGGTGATGACGACCCACCACTGGAAAAGGTTGACAACAAAGTTTTTCAGCTGCGCCGCGATCATGAAGTCGCCTCCCGCCCATTCCGCCCTCAAACAATCGCGCCGCCGAACGGTTTTTCGGCCGGCAGGAAGTCCGGCTTCGGCGGAACCTGAATGTCGTCATGATCGCTCGCATTGAATTGCACGGCGATCGCCCAGCAATCCGCCTGCCGGCATTGATCGTCCGTCCACCCCGCAATGGTTTCCTGCGTCGCCTCGACCGACGCCTGCAAAAGGCGCAATTCAATGGCCACGTGATCGCTCTCCCAACCGTCCAGCGCAACAACCTCGCCCGCATCGGTGATATCGAAGTGCGCCTGCTCGTCCGAGGCCGGCGCTTCCGCCGCTCCATCGACGCCCTCCCACTTTACCGGCTCAAAACCTTCGAAAACCAGGGCCTTACTACCCATCACGCCATTTACTTTTTTGAAATGCATGGCGACGATCGCGTCATCCGGAACGTCCGCGCCTTCGATTTCAAGAGTGATCAAGCGCGTCAGCGGATCAAAATCGACGTCAACAATCCGGCATTGGTCGGCGGTCTTGTCCGTCAGCATAGAGATTAATAAGTCGGCGGAGAAATCGGTTCTGGTCATCTGTCTCGCCCATCCCTTTCTGTCAGCGCGCGGCTGACGCTTGATCACTCATAAAAAACTCGGCTGCGCCGGCGACGCCGCGGGCGGCAAGCCGAGCGCCAAGAGTTCGGATCGCATAAGCCGCCGCCAGCGGATGAACGCCGTTGCCGAGCATCCGAAGCCGGTCGATGCGATCAGCGTCCAGCCAGGGGGCCACGCCATCAGCCATTCGACAAAAAGCGGGTTCAAGCATCGGCGCGGCGTCGATGACGCGGCGCCATCCGTCGCGGTCTGACGGACCCGGCGGGCGCACGCCAAGGCTTGTCCATTCAGCAAGGGTTCGTCGCCCCTCGCCCCGCTGCGCGTCTTCCTGCCGCCCGTCACGTCCGCCGGCGCCGGCGTCTGCCACAACTCCTGCGCCTGTATCGCCAGCGGCTTTCCGGCCCCGTTGCCGTTCCGGTGCTTCACCTTCAGTTGCGCGGACCGCGCGTTCCACGTCTCCGGCGCTTCCCCATCGTTCGGATTCATTGCGGCGGGCGTCGCCCACAATTGCTCCGCGGCGTAATCCAGTGTTTCGCCCACAGTCGCGCCGGTCCGCTCGATTCTTGATTTCCTGCAACCTCCCTTGGAGTCCCGGGCGGCTGGCGTCGGCCAGCCGTCCCTCATGCACGGCAAGGACGAAGACTCTTGTTCGTTGATGCGCCGCGCCCGTCTCCGCCGCGCTGAAAAGTCCGATCTCAGTGATGAAACCAAGTCGGCCCAGGTCTCGCCACAGCCGCTCGGCGCCGCCGCTTGACAGCATGCCTTCGACATTCTCGATGATGACGGCCCACGCGCCGGACTGCACGATGACCCGCCGGGCGTCGCCCCAGAGGTCGCGCTCGTCTTTCCTGCCGAGACGCTTGCCGGCGGCGCTGTGGGGCTGACACGGGATCCCGCCAATGACGCAATCCACCGCGCCACGCCAGCTTCGGCCGCGGAAGGTTGCAAGATCCGACCAGAGAGGCGCGTCAGCCAGCAGACCCGCGTCAATCGCCGCGACCAGGTGCGCGCAGGCGAAAGCTTCCCTCTCCACGTAACAGACCGCGCGAGCATGGCCGCAAGCGAGCTTGAGTCCGAGATCGAGGCCGGACCCTCCGGTGCAAAGGCTGACGATGTTGAGGGAACGTGTATCCACACTGATCAAATCTCCTTCATCCCGCCCGCCTCGCTTTCCGCCGCCGCCGCGGCGTAAAGCGCATAGGCCTGGTTGAAATGCGCCGGGGTCAGATGAAAGCGCCTGACCAGATAGGCGCGTATGCTCTCCGCCGCCTCATGGAGTTGAGTTAACCAGAAGGCGCGCACCGCCTTCGCGGCATCCGCCGAGGTCAGGCCGAACGCCGCGAAGTCGGCGACCCGGCGCGTCCGCCCCGCGCCGCTCGCCGCCTCCCACACCACGCCGTCCGCGCTCAGATCGACGATCGCCGTCGTGCGCTCTCGCAGCCAGGTCAGCGCCGCCCATTGATGCAACAGCGGCGCGATCTGGTCGGCGCCCGATGGCGATCCAGACGGCGATCCGGACGGCGCCGCGCCTTCCGCGCCCGCGTCAGAGTGATCCGTATCGTGAGTGATCATGCCTCGCCCTTTCCGTTTTGCGACCGCGCCCGGCGCGTCCGCCCCGACGCATGGCCGCCCTTGCGGCCCCGCGCCGCCATTTCATCCGATGACGGAGTTTTCGCCGCCGTCATGGCAAAGCAAACGCCCAGCCGGTCCGCCTTGCCCGCCACCGCGCCGCGGCTGCGGCCGAGCCCGGCGGCGACTTGAGCGAAGCTCAACCCCGCCGCTGCGCCCTCCCGCAACACGGCCACGTCTTCCGGCGTCCAGGGCTTCATCGCGATCCCCCTTGTCCATCTCGACGGCAGGAAACATGTCGGCCCGCGGCGATCCGCAGCCGCTGCGACGCCCGGTTGCGGATCTTGTCCATCCGCAGGGTGAAGGTTTTCGACAGCGCGTCGCGGCGGTCGCCGATCTCGCGCCGCGCGACGCCAAGCGCCTCAAGCTGGACCGCCTCCCACGGCGTCAAATGATCCCGCCAACCGCTCACGGCGCGCCCGCCCGACCGGACAGCGCCGCGATCTGTCGCGAAAGAGCCTCTTTCTGGGCCGCGTCCAGCGCCTCAAGCTTGACCAGCCCGGCAAGCAGGGCTTGCAGCATGTCCGCGCTCGGGCCGTCCGCCCGCGCCTTGAGCCGCGAATAGGTTTCGGGCGTGATGCCGGCGGCGCGGGCGAGTTCCTTGTCCTTGATCCGCCGCACCCCGCGCGCATCGTCGAGAATGCGGAACAGACTCGCGCGGTCTGCGTAAACCGCGACGGCGTTCCCCATTTTGGCGAGTGATGTTGAGTCGTTCACGATTGTTTGCTCGGTTAATACGAATTGACCGAACAAAAATACGATTCGTCGTATTTTTCAATACCCGAACTAGTAGAAGACGAGTCAAAACCCTTTGTGCATGTTCCTCGCGATGGAATCGATAGCTGATCTGCACCGTCGCTGGATCGACATGGTCATGCGCGTGACGGGGAAAAAAATCACGCCCCTCTCAACAGACGCGGGCATGTCGCCGACAACGCTTGCCCGCAGAAAAGAGCCTGATTTCAACGGCTACGACCAGCGAACGATTGATATCGTGATGCGCACGTACAGCGTCCCGAGTCCGGATCAATGGGCGCTCGGCATGGCCGAAGACGATGCAAGACCATGGGAAGGCGAGCCGCCGGTTTTCGACCTGAACCGCACCGCAAAAGCGTCAAAGGCGGCGGATGTGTGGGAGGTCACCAGCGACGAACTCGCCCCGCTGGGCTTCAGGCGCGGCGAGGCGATCCTTGTCGATCTGTCCATCGAACCGGCGCCCGGCGACATCGTCGTCGCCCAGCATTACGATTTCACCCTGGGCCGGTCAAAAACGGTGCTGCGGATCTACAACGGCCTTTATCTCGCGACGGCGGCGATCACTGGCGCCCCGGGCGAAATCCTCGCCATGGACGCGGGCAGCATCGGCATCAAAGGCGTGGTGACGGCGCGCCTGTGGCGGCGTCGGGCCGGCTGAGCGCGTCGGCTTTCAGACGCTCAAACTCTTCGGGCGTGATCGCCCCCTTCTCACGCAATGCCGACAGGCGCTCCACCGCGGAGATTACATCGCCCCCGCCGCCCGGCGCGTCACTTGACGAGGCCGCGCCTTCACCGTCGCCCGCAGCAACACCGCCCGCCGGATGACTCGCGCCGGGCGCTCTCTTCGTCGCCGTAAGCGACCAGATCAGGGCGATCATCCATCCGATAAACGTCCAGCCGGCCAGCAGCGTCAGCGCCGTGATCGCGCCCGCGTTTTGATGTTGACGACCGAACGCGAAAAAGATCGGCGCCACGTAAACAATCGCCAGAAAGACGAGCAGCCCCTCCCCCATCAACGCCTCCTGTCGCCGTCGATCGCCGCCCACACGCCGATGATCGCGAGCAGGATCAGCCCCGACGTTACGGCGTTGAGCTGGTAAATCTGCTGAATGGCGCTTTGGGGCGACAGCGTCGCGCCAAAGTAAATCAACCCGATCGCCGCCAGAACAAAAAACATTTTAAAGAGAACGGAGATGATTTTCGCCGCCCAGGAGTCACTGAACCTTACGCGCCGTTGCTTTTCCTCATGCTTTTCCATGACGGCAGCCCCCTGATGTTGCGACAGATCGAAGATTTACTTCATTTGCCGCCGCGGCGCCACGCCCCGCGACCGCTCAATTGCAGACCCCGGCCGATAAAGCGCCCGCGCCGAGACCGCGCCGCGCCTGTTCCACGTGGAACAGATAAAATTTAAAAGCACGATCTGTTGTATTTTTCTTGACCCAACCGTTAACCCATCTTAGCGTTTGCCTTGCCCGTCCGGCGGCCGAGCGAACGCGATCGGCGGGGCCACTTTGCAGGCGCTTGACCCCATGGGCGTCTCACCTCCCAAGCCTTCGCCTGTCCGGCGACCGGACGCCGGACAGGCGTTTTTCAACCCCGCACAAGGAGGACCCGCCTCATGACCCTGCGTATCGAGATCGGACCGACCGCCGCCGACACTGCGATCTATGTGGACGGCGAAAACATCGTCCCCCGCTTGGGGCTCAAAAGCGTCGAAGTCGGCGCCAGCGTCGCCGGCCCCGGCGCCCGCCCCATCGTCTCCATGCAGGTCGAAACGGCGCGGTTGCGCATCGACGCCGACCCGGCGGCGGTCCTGCGCGCCCTGCGCGAGGAAGCCGACCGCATCGAAAAGCTGACGGGCGGCGCGTGAGCCTCGCCCTCGACCGCGACGACGACCTCTGGGCGCTGCGCTGCGACGCGGTGCGCCGCCTGGAGGGCGTCGCGACGCCCTGCGGCGCCGAGATCCTGGAGGCGCGCCGCGCGGGCGCTGAAACGGCTGGCGATGCTCCACGGCGTGGAGACCCGCCGCGACTCCACCGGCGCGGTGTTCCATCTGTGCGCCGCCTGCGCCGAGCGCGAGCGCCGGGCGCAATCCTTCAGGCGCTTTCTCGCCGCCGCCCAAAGAGCGGCCAAAAGCGCCGACGCCGCCAGGCGCTGCGAAAAGCCGCTGCGCCGCGGCGGGCCCACGTCGCTGTAGACCAGACCAAGGGAAGACGACCGATGACCGCGCCTTTGCGAAAAGTCGATATTGACGCACCGCTAACCGTCAACAAGGCCCGCGCCTGCGCCGTGATCGGGATCTCGCCGGCTCGATTTGACGACTGGCGCCGCCGCGGTATTCTGCCGCCGCCGATCGCCGGCACGCGTCAATGGTCTCTTGCCGCCCTGCGCCGCGCCATTGACGACGCCGGCGCCGACAGCCCCGAAGACGAAGCCGAGGCCGCGCTGCGGAGATGGGAAGATAGCCAGGCGTCTTAAATATGTGTGGAAGCCCTTGGCCGATGGCTGGCGGGCCCATGTCTATGACAGGATGACGGGCGTCAAGGTCGGCGCCTATGACTTACCCCGCCGCGATCTCGCGGCCCTGCGCGCCAGGCTTGATTGCGCCGACGCGGTCAAGGCGCGCGCCGCCGCCGCCGCATCCGAAAAGCCGCGCTGCCTGGTCGCCCGCCTGGTCGACAATTATCAGACCATGAAATGCGACGCATACGCATCGTTGGGCCAGGAAACCCGCAACAATTACGATCTCTACCTGAGACAGATTCGAGAAAAGTTCGGCAAGCTTGAGATCAAGGCCCTCGAAACGCCAAGGGTGCGCCTCGTTTTCGAACGCTGGCGCGACGAGATCCGCGATCGTCCGCGCATGGCGGATATGCGGATCGTGGTGCTGAACAACGTTCTCGATCAGGCCGTCCTTGACTTCGAGATAAGCGCCAATCACGCCAGATCGATCGCGCGGCTCTACAAGGGCAAGGCGTCGACGCGCGGCTGGCGTCAGACCGATATCGAGCGGCTGCGCGCCGCGGCGGCGCCCCATGTGCGTCAAATGATCGATCTGGCGCTGATCACGGGCGCGCGCACCTGCGCCCTGCGGGAACTCTCTCCCGCCAACGTCAAGGACGGATGGCTGGTCTATGAGCCGCAAAAGCGCGGCCGCACGGTGCGGCTGCCGCTGTCCGAATGGCCGGCGCTGCAGGCGGCGCTGGACGCCCTGCCGAAAGACGGGCTGCGGCTCCTGACCAACGCCAGCGGCCGGCCCTGGACCCGCGAGGCGTGGAAGTCGGCGATCCGTCGCACGCTTGACAAGGCCGGCATTGACGACGTCACGTTTCACGACTTTCGCGTCACCGCCATCACTCGATGGGCGAGGCACATCCCGCCGCACAAGATAGCGCTGCTGACAGGGCACAGCATCAAGCACGTGGAGCAAGTGCTTGATCGTCACTACATCGAACGCAACGACGAAAACGTCATCGCGGCGGTCAAAAAGGTTGTCCGCGGCGCTCGCAAGTAACTGATTCATTGTAGGCTGAAAAAAGCCAAGTTGTCAGCATAAGCCGCATTCCGCCTAGCTTTCCCCTTGACCCCCAGTCAAGTGCGCTACCAGGCTGCGCTACGCTCCGACCCGGCGGCGAAAGGGCGATGCGCCTTTCCCCGCGAAGGCGCG
>LYSZ01000020.1 GCA_001657385.1 Parvularcula sp. BBD 1991-13
GGGAGAGTTGAAATGGTCGGAGCGGCGGGATTCGAACCCACGACCCCTTGACCCCCAGTCAAGTGCGCTACCAGGCTGCGCTACGCTCCGAAATCACACAAAAACAAAAACTTAAGCCCTATCACAACGACGCTTAATTGGCTGAGTTGTCAAAAAAGTTGTCAGCTTTGTTTTTGGTTCGCCCCACATAGCCGCTCGCTTCGATGAATGCAACGGCCGAAAATGAGACACCGCCGCCCGGCGCGCGCCCATTAACCCCAAGCGTTAACGGATCGTTACCCCGAATCGGCTCGACTGGATCTCCGTCAACAAACACGGAGATCTGTGATGACCAACAAGAGTAAAGCCGACCCGGACCTGCGCCCGAATGTGCGCCCCGACTTGCGCCCAGACTTGCGTCAAGAACAAGTCACGCTCTTGCGCGCCGAAACGACCGTTCGCGCCCTGGCCGAAAAGGGCCCGGAACACGTAACGAGCGAAGACGCCGCCGCGCTCCGCGGCATGGTCGACCGCCTTGCGCGGGCGGGCGAAGCCGCCATGGCGAAGCTCGGCGCCGACGCCCTCAAGCGCCCGGCCGCGGCGAGCGTCGCGGCGGTCGCCGCCCTCGCCTCCCTGTCGGCCGCCGCCGCTCATGCGCGCGAGGCCGGCGCGCCCGATGCGGCCGCGTCGCAAAGTCTGGCGCAATCCATGATTGACGCCGCGACTTCTCTCGCGAATACTCACGCGGCATTTGAAGCGGCCGCCGCTGCAAAAGACGCGGTCTTCCGCATTACTGGCGGCGACGACAAGCAGTGGGCGGCCTTGGTGAGGGCGGTGTCATCGGCATTGGGGATCTGATAAGCGCGTTTATTGGCGTACCGACAATCTTTGCGGTCTACGCCGTCGTGCTGGCCGTCACCATGGTGGCGGCCATTTTTTCGCGCAGCGCCATGTTGCGCTTCGCCATCGCCGTGATTGTTGCGTCCTGGCTGCTTACCCGTTTTTGGCGCATGAGCGGGCTGTTTCCGGGCGCCGGCTTTCTCACCATCGACTTGATTCTGGTGTACGTTTTCGTCCTCGCCTGGAAGCGCCGGCGCCGGCCCGACCGCCAGATCGTCAAGCACATGGCCATCCTGCACGCGCTGTTCGTCGCGCTTCACTTTGTCTCGGAACTCGTTGATCTTTCGGCGACGGTGTTTGGCCGCGAGTTCAGCCATTCATGGATGTACGGCTTCTGGCGCAATCGTATCTTTGATCTGTGCCTCCTCTACATCCTGACGCTCAGCGGCATTCGGATTGTCCTGTCGCGATCTGACAGGGCGCGCAGATGCGTCACAAAGCTTTATGGCGCGTGGAGGTCCGGACGTCACCACAGGCTCCATGGCGACGAGAAAAATCTTGATGTCCCTCGGCACAATGTGGAAAAGACGACCAGCGGAATATTTGCTTTTCTGGTTAACTCATTTACATTTTTCTTCACAGTTGCTCGGGCAGATAAGGGGAGCGGGATGACAGGCGACAAAAGAGACAAGCCGACGCCGGCGCCGACGGAGTTGATTGCGGCGATCCTCCACGACACTCACCCCGACATGGACGACATTCATCGCGATCTGCAACTGCTGGAAGCCGCCAAAATCGGCGCCATGGCCGCGGAACAGCGCGCCCACAACCAGAGTCGCGCGGCGCCCGACTGGCTGTTGGCCATCAAGGCGATTATCGACCAGCGCTTCGCCGCCATCGGCCGGCAGATCCAGGGGATCCGGGACCGCGACGCCGCTTAGGCGGCCCCCCCATCAATGGCCTGACTCCGTCACAAGGCCAGGCAAGCAGTTGGTCAACACGCTGCGGACTGCAGTTCTACAACGCAACGCCGGCGCGCAGCGTCAGGAACGCGGCGGCGACGATCCATAAAATCATGAGACCTGCGCCCATCGCCACGCCGATCAGCGCGGCGGCGATCCGGGCGGCGGCCGAACGCGGCGGGCTGTCCGCCCCCTGAACAGCGCCCCCGGATCGCTGAACGCCGGCTTCGGCGCAAGAAACGATCGGCCGGGCGCCGCGCCGCGTCGACGACGGCCTCGGCAGCGCCGTCATGACCGGCCCCGCCCGACAGCCCCTACAAACCCGATCTTCACTGCCATGTGCTGTCCTATCGTTTTGCCCAACATTGCGCAGTCGCTCAAAGAGACCAGGAGACGATCCGGGGCGCGGGCCGCCCCCCGGTCCAGCCCGCGCCCCGCGCCGCTCGCCCCTGCCTGTCCGCGCCGCGCAGCGGCGGCGATTAACGCCATCTTTGCGTTCAACGGTTAGGCTGGCACAAGATGAACCGTATTTCAAATTGATTTTTTAACGATTTCTCAATCTCTACTTCCTGTCGCCCATAATGATCCGGACTAATGCTACGGCCATGACGCCGAGCACTGCATTCAGACTACGACTGAAAGACTTGCGTTCCGCCGCCGCCATGACGCAGGAGGACCTCGCCGCAGCGGTCGGCGTGTCCACCGAAGCCATTTCGTCAATCGAGCGCGGCGTCAACAATCCGTCGTTCGACACCATGGAACACATCGCCGAAGCGCTCGGCGTGACCATGGCCGATCTTTTCACCTATGCGGACGATCGAAAAGGCGCGAGCCAGAAACGCCGCCGCGCCCTTGCGCTCGCGGCTGACGCGGCGGCCCGGCTCACCGACGCGGAGATCGAAACGCTCACCGCCCTGCTCGCGACCTATGTGGAGAGCGCCAGCCGCCTCGCGCCGCGCCGCCGCCGGAAGAAAGCCGCCGCGCAATGACCGGTTTCTCCAGATAGATGCCTGTTTTTCTTGATGTATTCTTCCAGACAATAGCGCTCGCGATCTCCTTGACGGCGTTGTACATCGGGTACATGCAATTTCGACACACATCTTCCGATTCTCTAAGTCATTTAAAAAAAGAGAAAAATTTTCCCGAGGCGTTTTGCGACCACTTTCGTTCAAGGGCTTGGGTTCCGCCTCAAGCCTGCGCTTCCCTCGCCACGATCTCGTCCAGGCGCCGCCTTGACGCCGGCGGCAGGCGATAGGCGCCGTCTCCGATCGCCTCGACGGCGATGCGATGGGCGCCGAGCCTGGGCCGCGCCAGGGAAATCTGCTGCTTGACGGCCGCTTCGGGCCGGCTGACGTCCCGGCCGTCGTAAAGCAGGGCGATTAGGGTTTCCATCGACACGCACTCGCGGGCGCGCAGGATGTTGACGATCCGCCCCTGCATCGGCGTCAGGTCGAGCGCCCGCCGCAACCGCCACACATCCGCAGCGTCCTTGTCCGCGGGCGCGCGCAACATGGCGATCTCGGCGCGGAGCGCTTCGTTTTCCGCGCGCAGCTCGGCGATGCGCCGATGATCCGCTTGCCGATCATCCGTGTGGCGACCGTCACCGCCCGTCATCGGCCAGCTCCCGGCGCCGCGCCGCCACCAGGGCGCATTCCTCGCTCTCCCGCGCGGCGCCCGCCGCGAAGTCCGGCGCGAAGACGCACCAGAAGACGGCGAGGCGATCCAGATCGTGCTCGCGCGGCGGCATGGAAAACTCCGTGTAGAACTCGGTTTTAAACAGATCCCCCGTCGTCACCGCCGCCGGCGTCGCCGGCGTCGCCGGCGCGGCGCTCCCGAAGACTGCGCAGCCTGTCAAGCAACCGCTGATCGCGGCTAAGGCGGCGATACGCCCTGCCCTTTTCCTCATGGTCTTCCCTCGCCTTGTCCTCGGCGGCCCGCGCCGCCCGCTCCGCTTCCGCCCGGCTCGCCCGCCATCCGGCCAGATAGGCGAGCAAAGGGGCGGCGAATCGCTTCGCCGCCCCGATAACTCTCTTGATCAGCGCCGACCACATCAGTCTTCGTCGCCGCCGATGTCGTCCGGGATGCGGAGGATGTTGCGGATCGTCGCAAAGGCGCCGTTCGCCGACGCCGTCGCCACCGGACGGATCAGCGGCGGCGCGCCCGCCAGCTTGCTGGCGACAAAGTTCTCGACGACGTCGAGGGCGTCGTCGATCCGCTCACGGACGGCCTGTTCAAATCCTTGCGTGACGTCATCTGGCGTTTCGATTTCTGACATAAAAGTCTCCATAAATGATGGCGCCGGGCTCAGTCGTGAACAATCCGCGCAAGAGCCGGACGCCGTTAAACGGTAAGTGCGTGCGCGGAATCACTTCAATCGCGACAGGAACGCCTTGATCGCTGCGCTGAGGAACTGCGGCGCGCCGCCGGCGTTTTCCTCGGCCGCGAGAAACAGCGCGCGCGTCGCCTTGTAGATTGGCCACCCGAACAGACTGGTCAGGAAGGCGACGCCGATGAGGACCTGTACGGACATGTAATCCTGCATCGCCGACACCGCGATCAGCAGATGGGTGGCGAACGGGCCGATCATCACGCCCATGGCCAGGCAGGACAGGCCCATGGCGACCCGGTCGGCGGCGGACATGCGCGCCGCGAGCGAGGCGAGGATCGCGCCGACCGCCGAAGGCCAAAAGGCGATCACATAGGCTTCCAGATCGCCGACAGGCTGGCTCGCCGACTTGGCCGCCAGCGTTCCCAAGCCCACGGCAAAACTGCTAACGGTGGCGAGGCTTTGCGCCGCCAATTCCGCGACCGGTTTCAAGAGCGCCCCCCGATCAGTTCCAGGATGAAACAGGCGATCGCCGCGACGAGTCCGTCGCAGCACCCGTCCGGCCGCACATTGGCCTCCGTCGGATTGGAATCCGCCGCGCTGTCTTCCATCGGCGCCAGGAAAAGCGCCTGTTCGGCCGCCCGCCGTCTGGTCAGCCCACGGACGACTTGCAGCTTGCCGCCGACCCTCGCCTTGTTCCACCAGGTCAGCGCCTGCGCCGCGCCGTCGCGGTCGCCGTCGATCAGGCGCTTCGCCGCCGTCGATCCCCTGAACGCGCCGACGCCGACATTGAAGATAAAGCTCGACAGGGCGTCGAACTCATTCTGATTCAAAAGAACGCCGTTGACCACGGCCCAGCCTTGCAGCGCCCGCTCGCGCGAGTCCAGGTCGCGGCGCAACAAATCCTCCGCCTTTGCCTCCGTGATCCGCATGCCCGGCTCGGCGGTTTCGGTGTGGCCGTAGCCGATGGTCCACACGCCGGCCGCGTCCTGATAGGCTTCAAGTTCGAGCCCTTCAAAGCGCTTGATGAAATCAACGCCGTGTTGCGAAGTCTTCATGATTTTTAATCCCTTGGAAATGCTTCGAGCATGTAACTTTCCACGGTCACCGTGTCGGCGGCGTTCGCGAGCGTGACGAAGATTTCAACGTCCGCGTCGACCGACGTGTCGATGGCGGCCGTGCGCACCGCCGCCGAGCTTTCCGCCATGTCGCCATTCTCCGGCCCGCCGACCTGCGCGGACTCGCTGTTGCGGTTCGAGAAAAGCGTGTTGACGTTGAAGCTGTTGCCTGGGTCGATGGCGCGAGAGACGAAATGCGTCCCGCCCAGACGTACGCGGACAGTCGCGTTGCCGCTGTTGCCGGCGTCGGCCGAAATGAGCGATGTAAACCGCGCGCGACCGTTGGCGCCGAGATAACCGTCGGGCAACGTAATCGCCTTGACGATCGTTCCGTCCGTGGTCCCCGTATGAACGATGGCGGCGCCGCTATGGTCGATGATGTTTGACCGCCATCGGCCCGTGGTCGCGTCGAGCGTGTCGTCCTTGAACTCGATGCGGCCGTCGAGACTGGCGGCGATGGGCACGTTCGCGCCTTGCAAAAAATCCGCCGTCGACGACCAGCGCGACCCGTTGTAAATGACCGCGCCGTCGTTCAGCACCGTCGCCCCCTGGCTGTAGTTCGACGCGCTGCCGCCGTTCATCCAGATCGTACCGCCGTGATCGGCGCGAAAAAGGCGCGCGCCATTGCCGTTGATGTTGCCGAACAACTCCGCGCGCGACCCATCGTCCGTGGTCAGAAGAAAAGCGGCAGCCCCAGAGGCGTGACCAGACGTCATGGAGCCGTTGATCCGCACGGTGATGTCGCCGGCGATGCTGAGCGCCTCCACATTGCCGCCGGCGAAGTCCTCGATGGTCAGCAACTGGCCGGCGCCGGCAATGTCGATCACATTGGTCGACCCGCCCTGGGAAAGGGTTCCCGTCGTCTCCAGGTCGATGGTGACCGCCGTTTGCGAAAGGCGGCGCAGATCGATGGCGCCCGGCGCCACGCTGCCGGAAACGGAAATCGTCGACACGTTGCGGCAGACGCGCATGGCGTCGAGGGCGTCGTCAAACAGCGCGCGATTGGCCGCGTCGCGGCCCGACCCCGTCCCCGTCTTCGCGGCGGCGACGTAAAGCGTCGTCGGCGAACATTCCAGCGAGCCGGTCTCGCCCAGGATCGGCAAATGGCCGAGAAGATCAGGGAGCGCCGCATTCGCGTCGGTCAACGTCGTTTCAGAACGCGATACGGCGTATTTCGACCACTCGGCGACGATGGCGTCGACGCCGAACAGGCTTTCGAAGTACCAGCCCAAAAACGGCCCCTCTGCGATGCCGCCGGTCTTCTCGCCCGTGAGCCAGATTTTCGGCACGAGCGCGCTGCCGCCGACGCCGGCGAAGATCTGCTGAAACGTCAGTTGCGTGCTTTCCTGGGTGGCGTAACCGATGATTTGCCAATCGTCGGACATGCGCCCCTCGGCGATGGCGCTGGCCCCGTCCAAATCAAAGTCGCGCCCGACAGGGTCGGCCGGATCGTAAACGCCATTGAATTCCAGGTGCACCCCGCCGATCCAGTTGGGCCCGCCCTTGGGGCGGACATAAAGACCCGGACCGTCATTGACCTCCGCGACGATCATGGGAAAGACGTTCGTCTTCTCCATCGACAAAATTACGCCGACGCCATGTTCCGGATTGGCGACTTCGTCATAGGTTCCGTCCGTGCCGGACTTGAACGCCTCAAGGTGCTGGAAGTGACAGGCGTTCACCGCCGAATCGATCAGGTAATCGCTGCCGATATCGATGCCCGTGCCCTGATTAATGATCGCATAGAGTGAGCCGATGTTGCAGGTCCACATGGCGGTGAAGTAGAACCCGCGCTCCAGCGTGCCGGTGACGCCGACCCGGTCGAGTTCAACGCTGACGCCGGATCGGACCGCATACAGACCAATGTCCGCCAGGTCCAAACCGTCGATCAGCAGGTTCGTCATGCCCCATTGATACAAATCGTTC
The DNA here is from genome assembly GCA_001657385.1 of Parvularcula sp. BBD 1991-13. Taxonomy (GTDB): domain Bacteria; phylum Pseudomonadota; class Alphaproteobacteria; order Caulobacterales; family Parvularculaceae; genus Hyphococcus. The sequence continues at coordinate 7,152 of LYSZ01000020.1, forward strand.
GACTCGTCCGAGGTCGAACCGACCGGCGTGCCGACCGCCGCCGCCGAGGCGTTGACGACGCAGCTTTCCGCCCCGCCGGCGCCGGAATAGCGCAGCCACGTGGCCTCATCGTCGCCGGGCTTGTTCTGCGGGTAACTCCAGAACACCATGCCCGCGCCGCGCAGCTTCGCCCCCGAGCGCCATTGTACGCAATCGAGGCTGATCACCCCGCGCGGCGCGGTCGCCTCGATTCCGTACTCCAGAAAAGCCTGAAACGCGGCGGTGTCGTCTGTCGCATCGTCCGTGGTCACCCCGAACCAGCGGATGTCCGGCAGGCCCGCATAGACGCGCCGCCAGGCGCCGCCGGCGCAATCGGCCGCCGCCCCCGGCTTGATATAGAACGCCTCCGCCGGGTCCGCCGCGCAGGACGCGGACAGATCCGAAGCGTCCCACACGAAGTTGCCGCCGCGCCCGCCCGGCGCAACAATCGACTTGACCAGAGCCGCTTGCGCCGGACTGACCGCCTTCAGCGCGGTAAAGTCGTCGGCGACGGCGCCGCCGCCGCCCCCCGCGCCCGCGCTTGCGGTCACGCCGTCGCCGGCCTGATTGACCGTCAGGCGCGCCTCCTCGACGCCGGTCAGAATGATATCGGCGCCGCTTTGTGTCTCTATGTTGCACGCCCCGCCATGCTTGATGGTGATCGAATCGCCCGCTTCCGGCCGAACGAAAACGAAATTGCCGGGATCAAATCCGGGCGTCAGCACGTTGCAGACATCGTCTTCAGTTCCGGCCTCCGCCGCCAGAACATGAGAGGCGCGCGATAGCGTGATCGAGTCCGATGAAATGATGATGGTCGATGCGGCTCGCGCATTGGGTATGCGCCGCGCAAGGGATGATAACGCCAGCGCCTGACGCTGATACTTGCGCCCCGAGGCGGTGGCGATGACGTCGACGCCGTCGCCCTCGGTCGCGTCATCGACGCGCTGAAAGATGCCGCCGGCATCCTTGTCGGCGATGATGACGACGCCCGGCGCCCGGGCGTCGCTCCAGGTTTCGGCCTGCAGCGCGGCGATATCGTCGAGATTGACGGTTTGCGTGCGAAGCGGCTGGGCGCCCGCCGGAATCGCGGACATGAAAAGGGATAGGGCTGCAACGAGCCCGATCAGCATGCGCATGGCTTTCCTCTTGAGTTTAGGTCTTGGTCAGATGGCTAGGCCGGCGTCACATCCGAAAGGCCGGATTGATCGTCACGCGGACGCCAGGCGTCGCCCGGGGCGGCGCCTAGCGCGCGGTACTCGCGGTTTGTCTCGCCCTCGACGACCAGGGCGATCTTGTTGGGAAACTTTCCGGAAGTATTGATAGGATCGGCGATGGCGGCCAGCGCGGCGAGCGTCGTATTCTGTTTGGATCGAAAAACGGGCATGGTCAGGCTCTCCCTCGTCAGGCGATGATGATCGGCGTCCAGGTGATCTCGACCGAGCCGCCTGAATTGTTCCGTATACCGACACCCGTGCCTGAAAGCTCGAAGACAAGTGCGCCGAATTCAGGGCCGATCACGTCGACATAAGGGTCCGAGGCGTGGCCGCGGATAATGGCCGCGCCGCGATGGGCGCGGTCCGCGGAAGAAAACGTGACCAGCCATTCGCGCGCCGGCGCGGCGGCGTCGAACATCAAGAAAAACGCCCCGTTGGCGATGGCCTTATTGCGATAGCTGCGCGCGATTTTAGAGCCCTGCCGGACAAGCTTCAGCCCTGGCGTCGACGTGTCGTGAACGTCGACGCCGTCATCGAGGGCGGTTTCGCCGGCGACCCAGGCGAACGGGCCGGCCAGCCCGTCGCCGAGCGTCTGAAGCGCCGTCGGCCAGACGCCTTCGCCGGCGACGCGGCCAAGCTCCGCTTTCAGGACGTCGATCCCTGCGGGCGCGAGGGTGTTTCGAAAGGCTTCCGCGTTTGTCAGCCCGCCGTCGAGCTTTCGAAAGAACTGCAACGCCGCGTTCATCGACAGGTTGACCCGGCCCGTCTTGCCGCTGAACGCCGGCGCGCCGCCGCCTGCGTCCTTTGTCTTGAAGATATTGCCGGTGTCGATTTCGAGCGTCGCCGGCGCGCCCGGCGTGTAGATGGCCAGACAGGATACGGAGAGATCCGGATCGGCCGCCGCGGAGATCGGAAAAACATCTCCCGGCTGCGGCGGATCATTGTTGACCCGCCGCGCAGACTCGAACGGAAAATACTTGCTGACCGCGCCGTCAAGGCGAAGCACGGTGTTTGAGATCGCCGTAAAGTCTTCGGCGATCAGTTCGTCCACGATCAATTCCGGCATGGTTATCGATGCTCCTGAAGCTCCAGTGACAGCGAAGAAAAGTTTCGCGAGAGGGCGTCCAAATCGGGGTTGAGATGCGACGCCAGCATCCAGTCGGTCGCGGGGTTTTCTTCATCCATACCGAAGACAAACGCCTCCGCGTCATAGGTCTGGTTCATAAAGCGCCGGATCTCTCCGCGCGCATCGATATTGCGCAGTGTGCGGAAAAACAGCGACCATACCCGCCACATTTCGCCGGATTTGCGCATCAATCGCGCCCCGGCGGCCGGACGCGTTGTGCGCGTCGACGAGTCAACGCTGTCGCGCCGCCTCAGATATCCGGGCTTGAAAACGAAGGCGGGCCCGAAATGCAGCCGGCCAAGATCGACATTGTTATCCGGGGCGCTGGCGCGCGACGGCGCGTCGATGGTCATCCGCATGGCGCGAAAGGCGACGCCGGCCTCGCGCCACAACCCCCACACGCCGAGACCCAACGCCATGCCGCACGGAGCGGGCGGCGCCGAATCGACTTCGACGCCGCCGATTTCATCGGCGTACCAAGTGACTGAAATCGTATCGCTGGCCGCGAGCACCGCACCGTTGTCACGTTCGAACCGATAGGACTGACGCGGACGATCAAGATAAAAGTAATGCGCCGTGACCGTGTCTGGCAACGTCACGTCTATGTTGAAAGCGCTGGCGCCCGCGCTCAGCCCGGTCGCGCGAAACATGTCGCCCGCATGGGGCGTCAGAAGTTGCGGCGCCTCCATGCCGGTCGGCGACGTGGCGTCGCTGACGACCTCGGCGAGGCGCGCGTAATTGTCCGTTGCGTAAAAGCTCATCTTACGCGCTCACATGTTGCGACGGCGCAGGTCCGGTCACAGCGTCATCAAACCTTGCAACTCGGTGATTCCCGTCGACGGACCGGGACTGACGCCGAAGATTGACAGCACCTTGGTCTCGCCGCCGGTGACGTCGGAATGGGTGACGGCGACGCCGTCGCCGCGGCGCAGATTGAGCGCGCGTTCGAACCGCACCGGGATCGTCGCGAGTTGCAGGCCCTGGCCAAACAAATCCGTGATGCGCCGCGCCGCCGCTTTCGCCGACGTCTCGGTTTTAAAGTATCCCCGCAACTGCGCGCCCTCCTCGGTCTTGTAGATTCTCGACAAGGCGAGATTGCCGGCGCTTGCGAACAGCTCTTCCTCGCGCAGCGCGTCGTAAAGGATCTGCGACAGCCCGGTCGGCGACGGCTCGACCAGCTCCGCCTCGGTCATGCGCCTGAAGTTCCGCCGATAGGACACATCCTGACGAAAGCGCACCGGACGCTCCATTTCGGTAAGCTCCCAGTTTTCGAGGATGTCGTTCTCGCCAAGCGCATCGACGACAATCGCGTCTCTGGGGTTTTTCAACTGCGCCACTACGATGCGGCCCATGACATCGGTGTCGATCCAGGCGAGATAGGGCGCGAGCAGCGCGTTGGCGACGTCGGCTTTGGTTACTTCCTGATCACCCGGTAAAAACAATCCGATTGCGTCATTGTCCAGGACGCCGAAGGTTCCGGCGTTGATGACAGGGGCGAACGATCCGCCACCCGACAGAATGAAGCGCAGGATCGCCGCCGTCGAATCCTGATAGCCGGTAAAGAGGGTCGACCCGCGCACATCCATGGTGACGACGCCCTGCGGTTCGTCAGCGAGCTTAATGCGGGACTCCGGCCCCTTGGTGTAAAACCCAGGCGGGGTCTCATCATCGAATTCCAGCGCTGCGTAGGACGGCAGGACGCGCCCATCCCAGGGCAGCTCGACGCCGCTGTCGCGCACGGCCACATGCGCGTCGATGTCGGCCACATGAGGACGGAAGATCAGAGCGCCGCGATTTTCCAGCGTCGCCGGGACGTTGAAACAATCGCCGAACGTCAGGTCGATAAACCGCCCCTTCAACGGCTCGTCGCCGCCTTCGCCGCCAGAGCCGGCGTAACGCGCGGTCTGCGCCGGCGTATCAAGAAAGCTTTCGCCTGTTTCAAGGTTCAAAGTCACCTCTTCGGCGTTGCGCGAGAAACCGGAAAGCTGTGTTTTAAAGAACCGGATCGTGTCGTCCGACCCGCGCCCGGCCTCGCCGACAAAGAAGCTGCATTCGGCGCCGTCAATGGCGTGGTCGGAAAAAAACCGCGCGAAAAAACGCTCGTCGTCAAAAAAGCGCACCGAAGCGAAGGTTGTGCCGGCGCGCCGCGACTCCTCAGGATACACGGGCCCGCGGACGGTAAAATCGCCCGCGTCGATCAGGACCGCTCGCGCTTTCTGATTTGGGCGACCGGGATCATTCGGCGGGCCGGCCCATTCGCGGTCCGAAAAAAGCACGCTGGTCGCGCCCAAAAGCTCCGGCCCGCCCTCGATCAGGCCGCCGATCGGGGCGGCCCCGAAAGGCTCCTCAAACTGTTCCGTTGTCTGATCGATCCGCCGGGCGGTGATCTCGACAAAGCTGACCAGCTCGGGCCGCTCGCCGCGGCGCAGCCTGTCGCGCAGGCGCACGCCCGGGGCGCCCTCCACAATGGCGCCAAAGGGTTCCGCCCCCAAGGGCGCAAGCAAGGCGGTCATGGGCGGCTCACAACGCGTTGACCGTCTGATTGTCGGCAATCCGGGTCAGTTGCGACTCTCTGTTTTTGGCGTATCGCCGCTGATCGACGCCCTGCTGGTTGAGTTGCCCGATCATTTCCTGAACCCCGGCGGCGATCTTTTGCAGCGCGAACAGCATGTCCGCCTGCGCGTCCTCGCCGTCGAAGCGGCTTTGCGTCGCCAGCAATGACGAGGCCAGCGCCGCGTCGACGCCAAAGCCCCCAGCCGCCCCCGACGATGGGGGCGCCGGCGGCGACGGCGCCGAAAAAAGCGGCGACGCAGTCAATCCGTTGATCAGGGCGTTGTCATTGGACGGCGCTCCGAGCGACGCGAACACCTGCGAGGGCGACGCCGCGGCGAGGGCGGCGGCGCTCGCGTCGGCCGCCCCGGCGCGCTGATCGAGAAGATCGGCGAGGGCAAGCGCCGTATCGCGGATGTCGAAGTCCGCCGAAAAATCCTGAGCCGCCGCGCGCAGATCGCTTGCATTGACCCCGCGATCGGCGATGACCGCAATCAGCGCCTCCACGCCGTCGGCGGTCCGCTCGGCCGCCTCCAGTTGACGCTGATTGAGGCTGACCTCGTCGGCGACGGCGTCGCGCACCTGGATCAGACCTTGGCGCACTAGCGCCTCGTCGGCCTGGCCCTGCGGACCGGAAGCGTTGATCTCTAGGCTGCGACGACGCAATTCGTCGCCGACCTGGATGACGCTGTCCCGCGCGGCGCCGTCGCCGGCGAGGGCCCGCTCGACAAGATCGCCGAACTGCACGCGCAGATTGTCGAGCCGCTGGTTAGGCGTCCCGTTTACGTCAAAAAGATTGATCGCCCGATTGAAGTCATCCACCTGCCGTTGACCGACCGAAATGCTTTCGCGCAGACTGTCGGTCACGTCGCCGAGATTGCGGTCGAAATCCTCAAGCTGATCGTTCAGTATCGTGAAGTTCGAACCGATCTTGCCGGAGATCGATTCAAACTCTTTTAACGCGTCGCTGCCCGCAAGCCGCGCTTGGTCTTCGTCGGAAAGAGACCGGAACGCCTCGGCGCGCTCCGCCCCCTGAACGAACTCCAGGCGCGCCAGATCGTCGAGGCTGGCGCGCCCCGCGTCGATCGCCGCCCGCAGGGCGCTTAACTCCTGAGACTGACGATCCGCGATGTTGAGCAACGACCCGGCCGCCGGATCGGCGGCGCTGCGCACGCGTTCGTCGAGATTGAAGAGCGCAAGCACCTGATCGCGCTGCACGCGCTCCAACAGGCCGAGATCCACATTGCCGCCCGCCTGGGCGGCCTCCCGAGCGCCGGACGTCTCGCGATCCTGATTGCGGATCAATGACTCGACCTGTCCAAGCAAAGGGTTGTTGACCGCGAGATCCTGCTCGCGGGTGCGGCGGTTGCGGTCCTCGGCAATGTCGTCGATGCGCTCGCGCAGCGCTTTCTCCAGATCCGCCGTCGACAGACCCAGGCTTTCGAACTTCGCGATCAGCGGATCAAAAAGCTCGGTCATATCGCGCGTGCGCTGGGCGAACTCGTCGACCGGCTCCTTCACGCGCTCAAGAGCCGCGCGATAGGTTTGGACGCTTTCCACGATACCTTCCGGCGCCTCGCCCGCCGTGGCCATGGCCTGCGCGAAGTTCAGCAACTCATCGTCAACGCCCGTCACGGCGCCTTCCAGCGACAGCTTGATCGCCGCCGACACCGCGCCGGAAACGTCGTTGAAATCCGTCTGGATCTTTTCCGAAATCTCGCGGCGCGTCGCCGTGTCGAGCAACACGACCCGCGCGCGGTCCTTGCGCACGGACGCGGTGAGCGAGACGCCTTCGCGAAACTCTCCGCCCAGCGCCTCGGTGATCGCCTGGACCGCCTGCACCGACGAGTTGAGGATTTCATCCCGGCGCTGATTGACGCTGTCCCGCTTTGATTGCTGGCGAAACGCAATTTCCCCCGAGGCGAGATCGAAATCGGCCACGCCGGTCTTGTTGCCGAACAGGTTTTTCACCCCGCCGACCAGCGCGCCAATCCCGGCGCCGATCGGACCGCCGAGGGCGAAGCCGGTGGTCGCGCCGGTCAGGGCGCCGCGGGATCCGGTTCCGCGCTCAAGCCCGATAAGGTCGCCGAGAAAGCCGCCGGCCGCATTGCCGAGAAAACCAATGCCGATGGCGGATGATACGTTCTCCAGCCCCAGCGTTGACCGAACGAACTGATCAAGGCGCCCGCCGACGCCGCCGAAAAAGTCGCCGATCCCGCCGGGCAGGCCGGAAAGCCGTTTCTGCAAATCGTTGGCGAGGGCGCTGTCGCCCCCCTGAAGGGCGTCGAACAGCCCGGCGACGGCGCGCCTTGAGAACAGGCGCTTGAACTCGTCGGCGAGATCGGCGATCGAGTCTTTTCCGCGTGTGCGGAAGTCGAAAAAGAACGCCTCGCCGGCGAACATCATTGCGCGCTTCAGTTCCTCGCCGAAGTCTCGCGCGGCGTCGGCGCCGCCGCCGAGGCCGAAACCGCCGGCCTCGCGGCTCAGAAGCACATTTTCCTCGACCAGCTTGGTCAGCGCCTGAACCTCGTCCTCTGTCAGCTCTTTTGACTGCCGCGCCGCATCGACGCGAATCGCCGCGACGCGGCGGCTGACTTCCTCGGTGCGTTGCGCGGCGCGCAACGCCTCCTCGCCCTGGCGCCCCGCTTCGATCAGGGTGCGGAGCGTGTCGTTGTCGGCCGTGACCTGACCGATCGGGTCAAATTCAGAGGCTTGCGCTTTGGCCTTGCCGAGATCCTTGAAGCCGCCGGTGAGCCTAGCGAGTTCGCGCTCTTGCGCCTTGATCTCAACCGTCAGCGCCTTGAAGGCTTCCGCGTCGCGGCCGCTCAAGCCCTCGGCGCGCGCTGCAGCAGACGCCTCCTGTTCCTCCTTAAGCCTACGGAAAGCCGACTCGCTTTCGCCGGCGGCGTTGATCAACGCTTCCAGCTCGGCGCGGCGCGCGCGCAGGGCGGTGACCTGTCGGGCGTCGGGCGCCGCTGAAACCCCTTCCAGGGCGGCCAGCAACTGCCCGGTCGTTTCAATCTCGCCATTGTAAGCCGACTGCTCCGCGCGCAGTTCCGCGATGCGCGCGCGCACCGCCTCAAGATCCTTCTCCAGATTTCCAATGATCAAACCGGAAAGGCCGGGCAGGTTCGGCACGTTTCGTTCGAAATCGATCTGGCGTTGGATCGAGCGCTCAAGCAGTCGCGCTTGATCGACCGATTCAAGCGCATCGGCGCCGCCGAACCGGAAGGCGAATTGCGCCGGCGCAGCCGCGCTTTTCGTGGCCAGCCCGGCGCTGACGTCAACCGCCGCCTGTATCGCCGGCGCCAGCTCCACAAAAGCGCGCTTCAGATCGGTCGCAACGATTTTTGACGAGATGGTAAACTCGTCGTTTAACTTTTCGGCGCGCTCCAGGACCTCGCCGTCGATGACCAACCCGAGATCATCCGCCTGGTTGCGCATGGCGCGAAGCCCGTCGACGCCCTCCTCGACCGCCGCCCCGAAGCGATTGCCGAAGCTGGCGTCCAGCCCCGCGGCGGCGAGCGCCGCCCGCTCTGAGCGGTCCTCGATCCGCTCCAGCCCGCCGACAAACACGTCGAAACGCTCCTCCGCCGTGGCCGCCGCGCGCAGGGGCGCCTCCAGCTCCGGGGCGATCCGCCGGATCGGCTGCAGCAGGGCGCCAAAGCCTTCACGCAATTCGCCGACGCGTTTGTTCAGTGTCGTAATGATCTTGTCAGCTTCGCCCTCGTCGAAGCCGACTTGCCCCAGAGAAAAGCGCGAGCCTTGCAAAAAACCGGCGCTCTCAATCCCGTCGAGATTGCGCGCCGCCTTGGCGAGGGCGTCGAGCTCCCGCGTCGACGTGCGGGAAAAGTTCGTGATTGCGCCGACAGAGAACGCCGAAACAAAACCGAGCGCTGCGCCGCGCGCCGAGCGCAGGATCTGTTCGGACCGGGACGTTTCGCGATTGTAGCGGCTTTGCGCGTCGCGCGCGTCGCGGAGCCGGCGCTCCTGATCCTTGTAGGAACGATTGATCTCATTGAGAATCTTTTCATAGCGCTGGCCGGTGACGACGCCGTCGGCCTGGGCCCTCGTCAGTTGCGTCAGCTCGCGCGTGCGCCGCTTTTCCAGCGCCGTCAGCTTGTCGTACTTGTTTTCAAGCCGCGAGAATGCGCGCGCGGCGGACGTCGTGACCTTCTCGGTTTTTTCGGTCGCCCGGACCGCCGGCTTGGTCGCCTCGGCGAGTTCGCGCAGGTCCCCCGACAATTCGTCGACGCCTTCGGAGCGCCCACGGACAATGATCTCGCTTTCGGTTTTGCGCGCCGACAAGGACGTCATCGCCGCGGCGCCTTTCTCGCGCGGCGCTCATCGCCTGGCGTCGCGCGAAATCCGTGCGTATTCAAAACGCAGCCACAAGCTTTCGAACGCCATGACGCGGTCGAGGAGACGGGCGCGCGGCGCGCCCCTGACGCCAAGCGCGTCGATGCGCGCGAGCGCGCGCCCCTCCTCGACCGGAACCGGCAAGACCGGGCCGAATCCGCCCGGACGGTAGCCCGGCACGCTGCGCAGCGCGTTGAAGATCCCCGCCGCGCGTCGCCATTCGGACGGCAGGATCGGTTCGGCGTCATGATCATCGGCGGGCGCGCCGGCGACGTCGACGCTTAATCCTGCGATGTCGAGGACGGCGGCCCCGACTCGACTTCCGCCTCGACCCCCGACTCGACTTCCGCCGCGCCGTCCGTCGCCGGCGCGCCGGAATCCCTGATCTCGCCGCCGCCGATAGATGTCGAGCTCATCGGCGGTGAAGTCGGCGTCCGCCTCACACCAGGGCTCGCCGCGGCGCCACCGGACCCAACGGCTGACCCGTTTTTTTCCTCGGCAAGCCTCACCGTGCGCGCACGCAGAAAGCAAAAGCTCAGCATCGACCGGATCGCCTTGGCGGTTCGGTCGTAGACTTTTCCGTCCGGCGTCGGAACATCCGGCGTCGGGCGGTTCGGGTCGTTGGGATTGTCCGGGTTCGGGTCGGTGAACAGGATCCCCTCGATGTACGCTTTCGAGTAGGCGATCGGCTCTCCGCCTTCGGTCAGACCCTCCATGTCAAGGATCGCGCAATCAACGGCGGTCCGCATGTTGAGGTAGTCAAGCGCCGCATCATCGGTCACCTCGAAATCCCTGTCGCCATACATTTGCTCGACGAGATCGCCGAAACGATCCTGACACCGATCGGTGTCAATGGCGGTGCACTTGACTTTCAGGCGCGGAAAGTCGGGGATGGAATCAACCCAGACGCCGGCGATGGATTTTGCGACGTCAACACGCCGCTTGCGCAGATCAACCATGATTTTTTCCTTTACCTCTCTAAAAGTTGCGCATCAGCCCCTGCGGCGACGCGTCAGGCCGTCAGCCGGCCGAAATCCTCGATCTGGGTGAAAGTGACGACCTTTCCCGTCGCCGGATCCCTCAGGCACCGCAATTGACCGGTGAAGTCGCGGATCTGATTGCGCCCGCCCGGCGCGATATCCCCGTCGACATATTGACCGGCCCAGACCCGCATGATGTAGCCTTGATCATTATTGATGATGGGGATGAGCAATTGCGTTTGCGCCCCGGCGCGGAACGCCTGCCAGTCGCGCTCGTCGCCGAACTGCGCGGTGAAATCGACAGTCAAATCGAAGTCGCCGGCGTAGTAGACCTCGTTAGTCAACCCCTCCATGGGGCCGTCAGCTTGCAGATTGTTGTTGAAGTTGAACGTAGCCGATTTCATCTTGCTCCCGGCGGGGCGCCGCTGACCGCCGACCATGACGGCGCCCACATGCTCGCCGGCCGTCATCGGACTGCGCTGCAGCTTGGACAGCGGCGCCGGGTCGGTCGCGCTGAGCGCATTGCCGTCGGTAAAGCCGAGGACCCCAAGGGTCGCGATGATTGGCTGGAGCCGCTGAATGTCGATCGCGAGCGTGTTGCCGGCGATCGCGGTCAGATAGACATGCAGCGGGGTCGCTTGTCCGCCATAGGAGAATTCATGAGTGTCGGTGACGATGGTCGTGTCGTCGCCATAGTCCATTTCATCCCCATAAAGAATCCAGATCGTCTTGCCGGCGCCGTCGTCAGTCGCCCAGCCGGCGCCGAGATCCGTCAGCGTGAGCTTGTCGTCTTGCTTTTCGACGACGAGCGCCACGCGGTTGTTGTAGCCCGCGGCGGCGTCGAATCGCGTCGCCTGCGATGTGGCGGGACCGCCGATGACAATCGAGTCGCCCGGCGCCAGATCGTAAGCCGCAAAGGCGCTCGACGCCGAGACGAGGCCGTCGGCGACGGCGGAGATGTCGCCCAACGCGCCCTGCTTGCCGACGAACTTCAGCCGCGCGGCGGCGCCCGGCGTCTCATCGGCGAGGGTTCCGCCGGCGCCGACGACTAGGGCGTCGGTCGAGGATCCGGCGAGCGCGACGAACCGGCCGTTGTTCGCGGCGGCCATGCCGCTGGCCCGCCAGATGTCGCCTTCGGCGAAGGCGACGCCGGTCGACGTCGCGAAGGTGTCGTCGACCGCAGTGACGCCGGTGATTTCGACGCCGTCGGCCTCGGGCGTTTTGGCGAACTGGTTGAGAAAGCCGAGCTCGAACGCCCATTGATGACCGAAAGCCAGGTGAAAAGGAATGTTTCCGCTGATTTCGGTTCCCGTTCGAAGCAAAAATTCGAAAGCGCGGTCTCCGGTGATCGTTTGCTCGGTCTCGTATCCGTCGGTCGGTTTGACGGTGTAGTCATTGACGCCGACCTCCCGAAAACCGGCCAACGCGCGCTCGCCGATAACGGCTTCGCGCGCACGGATCAATTTAAACTGATTTGACGAAGTCATCGGCGCCGTCCTTTCCTGAATGGCCTTTGCTAAGTTGCCGCGGTAAAATCATAGTAGTACTCCTGAGCGAGCGTTGCGCCCGAGAACAAGCCTCCGCGGCGCGGGCCGGGCTCGCCGCCCATGATCCGGTCAAAGAGCATCACCGCGCCGATCGACGGGCGCCGCATCCCTTTCTTTATTCGTTCCGTATACCGATCCAAACGAGCGTCGCCGGCGCCGCCCGCATCCTCGACAGGATCAGACCGGCCGGCGGCGACGAGAATATGCACGTAGTAATCGCCATACTCGCGCCGGTCTTCGTATCCGTCGGCGCCGACGCCGTCGCCTTCCTCGACGGGCGTTCGCCCGTACTCCAAAAGGATTGTCGTCACATGACGCGTTTTCAAAGTGATGTGATCGACATCCGCGTCCACATCATTGCGGATCGCCCGGAAGACCACGTCGCCGGCGTCGATGTCGGCTTGCAGCAACGAATTGAAATGCGCCTCCAACGCATCCTTGACGTCGCGATGGGTCATGTGTCGGCGAATCCGATTAAAAGCGCCGGCAGGCGTTCCGGCTCGAGCGGAAGGACCTTTTTTCCGCCGCCGGGCGGGCTCACACGCCTGACCTTCCCGCGCTGTTTCAGTCCGGACTCGGAGAAGTTGCGAAAATTGAAATTGACCGGAACGCCGGCGCCGGTCCGGTTCTGGGCTTTCTTCAATTCTCGCTCCACGGTTTCGAGAAGGCCCAGCGCGCCCCCGGCGCCGCCGCGGATGTTGAACCCTTCGCGCTCCGCCTTGCGGGCGTAAGGCGCAAGATACGTGATGATGATCTGCCCCCGACCGTCGGGGATCGCCCCGGAAGGGGCGCCAAGCGGCACGCGGCGGCCGTTGCGGTAAACCGCGAGCGAGCGCTTGAGCTCGCCACTGAGGATCTTGACCCAACGGTTCAGCATCACCAGAGCGTCGCGCGCGACATCGCCGGTCGCGTTGACCCGCGCCGAGATGACGCCGTCAGGAAACCGCACGTCGTCAAACGCGGCGCCCTCGCGCCCGTCGACCTTTTTGACGATGTCCGGTCGGCGCTTGAGGATGTCGGCCCAGGCGCTCTCGAACTCATTGACGCGCTCCTCCGCAGCGGCGACAAACACAGCCTTTGCCGCCGCCGGCGAGGCGGTTTCGTCGATCATCAACTCGATCTGTTTCGACAACGCCCTGAAATCGACCTTCATGACGTCTCAGACGCCGCCCCGCGCGAATCCCCTGAACACAATCATGGTGTCGTCGACGCCAAGCGTTTGGGGATTGACGTGAATGCGCAACACATGCGCGTGATCAGTATCGGGATAAACCTGAATGAGGTCGCCGACCTTCAGCGGCAGACGAACGCCCAGGGCCGCCAGCGGCTTGGCCGGGATGACAAAGGAATAGTCCGTCAACAACACATCGCCGACAAGCTGGATCCTCGGATCGACCGTCCTGATCCCGGCGCGCATATTGATCGGACCGGCGCCGTCGCGCGGCTGGAAGGCGATTTTCTGCCCGGCGCGCGCAAGGGCCCGCTCGTAAAGACGTTGCCATAACCGCACCCGCGCGTTGACGCCGGACGCCGAGGGCGGGGTCGACGCGCCGACCTCAAGGCCGTCGCCGAAATCGCCGAATGGCCCGGAGCCATAAACCTGACCGGAAAGGCTCACCGCAACCGCCTTAAATCGCCAGCCGCCGGTAAGGCTTCAGCATCGCGGCCGCGTCGGACGGCACGCCTTCCACCCAGTCGACTTTTTGCAACGCGCGCTTCCACGAGCCGAGGCCGGGAATAGAAGCCGAATCCAGCATCCCGAAAACATCGTCTTGATTACGCTGCAACAGCCGAAGGCAAGTGATTACCGCCGCCGCTTCAATGTCCGCCGGCAAGGTCGGCGCCGGCGCGCCGTCGGCGGCGCTGGGCAAGATCCAGCCGGCGCTGTAGGCGACGGCGACCTCACTGGCGCAGAAACCGACCCTGTAGCCAGCGGAGAGCTTCCACAGCAGACCTGCGGGCTTGTCCGCCTCATAGGCGAAGGCCGGATTGGCGATGGTCTCGCCCGGGTTCTCGGGATCCTCGATCAGCGCCGGCGTCTCGGCGCCGTTCTCGGCGACAGACGCGATCGCGCCGATTGGCGTGCGCGCAAGGACAAGCGGCGCGCCCCGCGCGCCGACGCGCCAGGCGTCAGCGCCGATGTACCAGGCGTCAGCGCCGATGCGGAACGTCTCGACAAAATCGGCGCGCGCAAGGCTAACGCTGCCGGAATCGTCACGACGCTGACCAAGGTATGTTGCGATCAACGCCGACGCCGTATCGATCAGCCTGTCGACCGTCGCGTCATCGGCGTCGGCGGCGTCGAGAGACAGATCCGCGCGGACCCGCTCCAGCGTCGTCAGCCGCGTTGTCGCCGGGGCGGCCGTCAGGGCGAGGATTGAGTCGGTCATAAGCCTGGGCCGCTTTCACTTTTTTGATCGACAATGACAGGGATCAGCCTGTCAACTTCTTTCCTGATAAAGCCCTCTATCAAGGTCTTGTTCGCATCTGGATCGAAGTCCTTGCCAGGATCGCCTTTTTTGTTCGACAACACCCAGTCATCGGATTGCTTAGGCCGTGACGCGGTCTCCCTAACCGCTATCCAGGTCGATCCTGCAAATGTCACAATATCGCCGGCGTCGTATCCGCGAGACTGCCACACGCCCCGATATATCGGCGTCGCTGTCTTGTTTCGCCAAACTTTTCGCTCACCCGCAATCTTGACCGTAAATACCTCATAGCGCCCGCCGTCTTCGAGCTTGCGGTCAAGTTCCTCCGTCTTCAGCGCCAGGCCGACCGCCTTTTCTAGCATGCGCTCAATCGGCAAATTCATCACTTCTCCATGGGCCGATTCCGCAACCTTCTTCTCAAGGCGCGCGACGATCGCGTCTTCGTCCGCATCCGCGCCCTTCAGATCGTCAACGGACGGCAGGTTTTCCAGCGCCGCGTCAAGGCGCGCCTACCCTTCTCCAGGCGCGCGACGATCGCGTCTTCGTCCGCATCCGCGCCCTTCAGATCATCAGCAGACGGCAGGCTTTCCAGCGCCGCGTCAAGGCGCGCCTGGAGACCCTTCTCAAGGCGCGCGACGATCGCGTCTTCGTCCGCATCCGCGCCCTTCAGATCGTCTCTGGTCGGCAGGCTTTCCAGCGCCGCGTCGAGGCGCGCCTGGAGACCCTTCTCCAGGCGCGCGACGATCGCGTCTTCGTCCGCATCCGCGCCCTTCAGATCGTCAACGGACGGCAGGTTTTCCAGCGCCGCGT
>LYSZ01000021.1 GCA_001657385.1 Parvularcula sp. BBD 1991-13
ACAACTGGACCGCAGAACTCGAAACACGCCTCTTCTTCAATCTCAACCCAGACAACATCGCAGACGCATTCCGCAACGACGATTTCATCACCTTTCGCTTAACGCGGTTTTTCTAGGCCCGTCCCCACAAACCGAGGAAAACCGGGGAACCGTCCTTGCCGCAACGCGCTCCCAGCCCGCCATCGCCGCCCCGCCTCGCGCGCGAGAACGAAGGCGCGCCTCGCGCCGCGTGCCGGCCTGATGCGCTGCGCCAGGCCCTTCCCACGCGCGGGAGGGCGTGGCTAAGGTGAACCGGACCACGGCCGCCGCGCGTAACAGCACACGACAACCAGAGCCAAATTCATGCCTGACATTCTGTTTCTTCTTTTTACCAACCTCGCGACCCTTCTCGCCCTCCTGACGGCCCTCTGGTTCGTCAGCACCCGCATCAAGGATGCGAGCATCATCGACATCTTCTGGGGGCCGGCCTGCGCCCTGCCGGCGGTTCTCACCTTTTTCCGCACAGACGGCGCCGAGCCGCGCGCCCTCCTCCTGACGGCGCTGGTCTCGATCTGGGCCGCGCGCCTGGCGCTTTATCTCGGCCAGCGCAATCTCGGCCATGGCGAGGACGTCCGCTACCAGAACATGCGCCGGCGCCAGGGCTCGGACGAGGCGTTCGCCCGATGGTCGCTGACCCGCGTGTTCTACCTGCAAGGGGTGATCGCCTGGTTCGTGTCCCTGCCGGTGCAGATCGGCCAGTTCGGGGGCGACGGCGTCGGCGCGCTGGCGGTGATCGGCGCGCTCGTGTTCGCCGTGGGCCTTGGCTTCGAGACGATCGGCGACTGGCAGTTGAAACGGTTCAAGGCCGATCCGGCCAACAAGGGCAAGCTGATGACCCGCGGCTTGTGGGCCTATACGCGGCACCCGAACTATTTCGGCGACGCCGCGGTATGGACAGGGCTGACCCTGATCGCGCTCGAAGCGCCGTTCGGTTTTCTCACCATCCTGTCGCCGGCCGTGATGGCGTTCTTCCTCGTCAAGGTTTCCGGCAAGGCGCTGACCGAACGCCTGATGGAGAAGAAGTATCCCGAATACGCCGAGTACAAGCGCCGGGTGAGCGGCTTTATCCCGATGCCGCCAAGGGCGTGACGCCGAGGCGCCCGCGACCGGCCCGGATGCGCAAAGCGGTTGGCGTCGCACCCTTTCTCCCATAAACTCAATATGTTGGCGCATCGGCTCGCATGATGCGCCGGAAACACCGCCATCGTTCGCCGATCGCCCGCAGGGATGCCGGCGGTCCGGCCAGCGGCTTGGGAAGGAACGCCATGGCCCCTGATGACACGGCCCCTGATGACACGGCCCCTGATGACACGGCCCGGAGTGAATCGCGCCCGCCGGAAGCGCCCGGGCATGCGCCCCAAGAAGCGCTCCAGGAAGCGCCCGGCGTTGCGGCGCTGGACCGGCTTTTCGCGGCGCAGCGCGCGGCCTATCGCGCCGCGCCGTTCCCGTCCTTCGACGAGCGCGCGGCGAATCTCGACAGGATCATCCGCGTCGCCGAGGCCAACGAGCAGCGTTTCATCAAGGCGATCAGCGCCGATTTCGGCAACCGGTCGGCCCATGAAACCGTGATCGCGGAAATCATCGTCACCGTTTCCGGCGCCAGGCTGGCGAAAAAAAACCTCAAGAAATGGATGCGCCCGCGCGGGGTCCCGACCCCCCTGCACATGCTGCCCGCCAAGAGCCGGCTGGAGCCGCAGCCCCTGGGCGTGGTCGGGATCATCTCGCCCTGGAACTATCCGGTCCAGCTCGCCCTCGCCCCCGCCGTCGCGGCGCTCGCCGCCGGCAACCGGGTGCTGATCAAACCGAGCGAATTGACGCCGCACACCAGCGAGGTCCTGCGCGAGGCGATCGCGGCGGCATTCGACGAGACGACATGCGCGGTCGTCACCGGCGGCGTCGAGGTCGGCCGCGCCTTCGCCGACATCCCGTTCGACCACCTCCTGTTCACGGGCTCCACCGCCGTCGGCATGCGCGTTGCGCAGGCCGCCGCGAGGAACCTCACGCCGGTCACGCTGGAGCTTGGCGGGAAATCGCCGGCGATCATCGACGAAAGCGCCGACCTCTCCAGGGCGACGCAATCGATCGCCTACGGAAAGATGCTGAACGCCGGCCAGACCTGCGTCGCGCCGGATTACGTATTGACGCCGCAGGCGCGCCTGCGCGAGACGGTGGAGGGGATCGCCAACGCGGCCCGCGCGCTCTATCCGGAAATCGACACGACCGACGACTACACCTCGATCGTCTCGGACCGCCACTTCGAACGTCTCAGGGCCCTGGTCGAGGAGGCGCGCGAGCGCGGCGCGGACGTGGTCGAGGTCGGCTCGGCGAACGCGCTCCACCCGCAGCGCAAGCTCCCGCTGACCCTGGTCGTCGATCCGCCTATGGATTTGAGCCTGATGCGCGAGGAAATTTTCGGCCCCGTCCTGCCGGTCCTGTCCGCCGCCTCGCGCGAGGCGGCCGTCGCCCATGTCAATGACGGCGACCGGCCGCTGGCGCTGTACTGGTACGGAACCGACGAGACGGCGCGCGACCGCGTGCTGCACGAGACCGTCTCCGGCGGCGTCACGGTGAACGACGCGCTCTGGCACGTGGCGCAGGAAAACCTGCCCTTCGGCGGGGTCGGCAAGAGCGGGATCGGCGTCTATCACGGCGAGGCGGGATTCGAAACGTTTTCCCACCTGAAGCCCGTCTTCCTCCAGAGCCGCTTTTCCAGCGGAACGCTGCTCCACCCGCCCTATACGGATAAAACGGACAAGATCATCTCCATGGTGAGAAAAATTCTCTAGGCGAGGACGTCGATGGCGAAAAGCCCAACGCGGGACACGTCAGGCGTGTTCGATTATGTGATTGTCGGCGCCGGATCCGCCGGCGCGACCCTGGCCGGACGTCTCAGCGAAGACCCTTCCGTCTCCGTATGCCTGCTGGAAGCGGGCGGCGAGGATACGAGCCCGCTGATCCACGCGCCGATCGGCTTCGCCTTCATGGGATCGGCGGCGCCGACCAACTGGCATTTCGAAACCACGCCGCAGAAACGCCTCAACAACCGCCTCGGCCGGCAACCGCGCGGGCGCGTCCTGGGCGGCTCCAGTTCGATCAACGCGATGATCTATATCCGCGGGACGCGCGCGGATTACGACCGCTGGGCGGCGCACGGCGCAAGCGGCTGGTCCTATGACGACGTCCTGCCCTACTTCAAGAAAGCCGAGAACAACGAGCGCGGGGCCGAC
This sequence comes from Parvularcula sp. BBD 1991-13, assembly GCA_001657385.1. Classification (GTDB taxonomy): domain Bacteria; phylum Pseudomonadota; class Alphaproteobacteria; order Caulobacterales; family Parvularculaceae; genus Hyphococcus. Next base: position 3,267 of record LYSZ01000021.1, read on the forward strand.
GCCTACCACGCGGTCGGCGGACCGCTCAGCGTCAGCGATCCGCGCTACAAAAATCCGCTCTCGGACCTTTTTCTGGAGGCGGCGGCGCAACTGCAACTCCCGATCAGCGCCGATTTCAACGGCGAGACGCAGGAAGGCGTCGGCTATTACCAGCTCACCCAGCGCGACGGACAGCGCTGCTCGGCGGCGAAAGCCTATCTCGCGCCCGCAAGATCGCGGGCGAATCTCACCATCCTGACGGACGCCCACGCGGAGCGGATCGTTTTCGACGGCCGGACCGCCGTCGGCGTCGACCTGCGCCGGGGCAAGACGGCCCAGAGCGTCCGGGCGCGGCGCGAGGTGATCGTCTCCGCCGGCGCGTTCCAGTCGCCCCAGCTCCTGATGCTGTCCGGCGTCGGCCCCGGCGCGCATCTTCGCGAGCACGGGATCGAGGTTTTGCGCGACGCGCCCCAGGTCGGGCGAAACCTCCAGGATCACCTCGACTGGACGGCGCTCTACCGCATCGACGCGCCGCACTCGGTCGGCCTCAACATGGGCGCGATCGCGGGGTTCCCGGCGGCGCTCGCCGCTTACCGCAAGCGCCGCGACGGACCGTTGACGTCCAATCTCGCCGAAAGCGGGGGCTTTCTGAAAACCGACCCGGCGGAAGCCGAGCCCGACATCCAGCTGCATTTCGTCACCGGCATGGTGGACGATCACGGCCACAAGAAGCATCTCGGCCGCGGAGTCTCCTGCCATGTCTGCGTGCTGCGCCCCAGAAGCCGGGGCGCGGTCGCGCTGGCGAGCCCCGATCCGATGGACGCCCCGGCGATCGATCCCAATTTCCTGTCGGACGAAGACGATCTCCGCCGCCTGAAAAAGGGCGCGCGGATCATCGAACGCATTTTCGACGCCCCGGCCCTGGCGGCGATCCGGCGCAAGCGCCTTTACCTGGAAGAGCCGGCGGACGACGCCGCGCTGGAGGCCGATATTCGCGCCCGTTCCGACACCATCTACCATCCGGTCGGCACCTGCCGCATGGGCGACGATCCGGAGGCGGTTCTGGACCCGCAGTTGCGGGTGAACGGCGTTCAGGGGCTGAGGGTCGTCGACGCCTCGGTGATGCCGTTTCTCATATCGGGCAACACCAACGCCCCGACGATCATGATCGCCGAAAAGGCGGCCGATATGATCAGGCAGGCGGCCCGGTGACGCCCGCGCCCTGAGGCACACTGAAGCGCCCGGAAACCGCCCTTATTTACACACCGATTTTGCGCTATCGGCGCAGTGGGCTAGGGATATGAGACGATATCCGGCGAATAACGGCAAGGCGCGAGGCGAGCATGTGCGGCATTATCGGCGTTTTAGGCATAGGCGAAGCGGCGCCCGCGATCCTCGCGGGGCTGAAGCGGCTGGAGTATCGCGGTTATGACAGCGCCGGGCTCGCCACCGTCGAGCAAGGCCGCCTCGACCGCCGCCGCGCGCCGGGCAAGCTGGGCGCGCTCGAAGCGCTCCTGGAAGAAGCGCCCCTCTCCGGCGCGGCCGGCATCGGCCACACCCGCTGGGCGACCCATGGCGCGCCGACGCAACGCAACGCCCACCCCCATGCGACGGAGCGCGTCGCCGTCGTCCATAACGGGATTATCGAAAACTACGCCGAACTGCGCCGCGAGCTGATCGAGAAAGGCGCGTCGTTCGAATCGGACACCGACGCCGAGGTCTGCCCGCAGCTCATCACCCACTATCTCGAAACGGAAAACTGCACCCCGGCTGAAGCCTTCAAGAAGGCGATCGACCGCATGCGCGGGGCCTTCGCCTTCGCCGCGATATTCGCCGGCGAGGACGATCTCATGATCTGCGGCCGCAAGGGCAGCCCGCTCGCCGTCGGCCGCGGCGAAGGGGAAATGTTCGTCGGCTCGGACGCGTACGCCCTCGCCCCCTTCACCAACCGCGTCACCTATCTGGAGGAAGGCGACTGGGCGGTGATCACCCGGGCGGGCGCCAGGATCATGGACGCGGCCGGCGCGCCCGCCGACCGGCGCGAGACCCTCTCGGCCGCGGGCGCGGGAATGGCCGACAAGGAAGGCCACCGTCATTTCATGGCGAAGGAAATCCATGAACAGCCGGAAGTCATCGCCCACACCCTGTCGCGCTATGTGGACCCGGATAAGCTGACGGTGACGCTGCCGGAAGGCGCCTTCGACTTCGCCGGCCTTGACCGGCTCGTCATCTCCGCCTGCGGCACGGCGTATTACGCCGGGCTGACGGCGAAATACTGGTTCGAGCGCTGGGCGCGGCTGCCGGTCGACGTCGACATCGCCTCCGAGCTGCGCTACCGGGACGTTCCGTGGGCGAATCACGGCGGCGCCCTTTTCATTTCGCAGTCGGGCGAGACCGCCGACACCCTCGCGGCCCTGCGCGAGGCGAAGGCGAACGGCCAGACCATCGCGGCGGTCGTCAACATCGCGGAGTCCTCCATCGCGCGGGAAGCCGACGTGATCTTCCCCATGGCCGCGGGGCCGGAGATCGGCGTCGCCTCGACCAAGGCGTTCACCTGCCAGCTCGCCGCCCTCGCCTGCGTCGCCATCGCCGCCGGCCGCGCGCGCGGCGTCCTTGACGAGGCGCAGGAGCGCACGCTCGTCGCCGCGCTTCTGGAAACGCCGCGCAAGGTCGGCGAGGCGCTTCAGGCGAGCGACCGGATCGAGGCCATCGCCCGCGATCTCGCCAAGGCGTCGGACGCGCTTTACATCGGGCGGGGCGTGTCCTTCCCCATCGCCATGGAGGGGGCGCTGAAGCTGAAGGAAATCTCCTACATTCACGCCGAAGGCTACGGCGCGGGGGAGCTGAAGCACGGGCCGATCGCGCTGATCGACGAAAACCTGCCGGTGATCGTGATCGCGCCCCATGACCGGCATTTCGAAAAGACCGTGTCCAACATGCACGAAGTGATGGCCCGTGACGGCAAGGCGCTGCTCATTTCCTGCGCCGCCGGCATCGGCGCGGCCGGGGACGGCGTCTGGAACGCGATCGAGGCGCCGCCGACGGACCCGGCGTTCTCGCCCATCGTCTACTCGGTCCCGGTGCAGCTCCTCGCCTATTTCACCGCCGCGGCCAAGGGGACGGACGTGGACCAGCCGCGCAACCTCGCAAAATCCGTCACGGTGGAGTAATCTCCCGCTACGGATAAAATTGCGGCGCAGATGCGCGCAGGAGACCCGATTGGCCGAAGACGGAACATCGCGACCCGGGATGGCGACGCCGCCGACGCCGCGCGAGCCGGCGCCCCTCATCGCCGCCCGGCTCCGCGGGGCGGCGCCGGCGCTGAAGGCTGAATGGGAAGCGGACGCGCCGCACGCCCGCGCCTTCGTGCTGGACGATCTCCTGCCGGACGATCTCGCCCGCGATATCAACGGCGCATTTCCGGGGGATGGCCCGTTCTGGCGGCGGCTGGACACCTTCCGCGAGCGCAAGAAAACCTTCGCCAAGCTCGACCGGCTCGACCCGGCCATCGCCACAATCACCGACGCCTTCCATGATGCTGAAGTCATCGGCGCCGTCAGCGAGATCACGGGGATCGACGGACTGGAAGCCGATCCGACCCTTTACGCCGGCGGCGTGTCGATGATGGAGACGGGGGATTTTCTCAATCCGCATCTCGACAACAGCCACGACGCGGGACGGCGCCGTTATCGCCGCCTCAATCTCCTCTATTACGTCACTCCCGGCTGGACGCGGGACCATGGCGGCAATTTCGAGCTTTGGGACCGGACGGTGACGACACCGCGCGAAATCGTCTCGCGGTTCAACCGGCTTGTCGTTATGGAAACCAACCGCGCCTCGTGGCATTCGGTGAACCCGGTGCGCGCCGCCGAGCCGAGACGATGCGTCAGCAATTACTATTTCAGCGTCCGCTCGCCGGACGGCGGGGAGTATTACCACGTCACCTCTTTTCTGGGGCGGCCGGGCCAGCCCGGCCGGCGCCTCTGGGGGCGTCTCGACAACGCCATGCGCCAGACCGTCGCCAGCCTTTTGAAGATCTCGCGCGGAAAGCATCTCGGCCGGGATCGGCCGGATTAACGAAACTGTCAGCGCGGGCGGAGTAGGTTACACCATGACCAAACGCATCATCGTCACCGGCGGCGCCGGCTATATCGGCAGTCATGTCTGCGTCGACCTTCTCGGCGCGGGCGCGTCGGTGCTGATCATCGACAATTTGTCGAACGCCCATGAGGAAGCGGTGCGCCGGATCGGGGAACTGGCGCCCGGCGGGATCGAGTTTCTGCGCCGCGACCTCGCCGACCCCGCGCATCGACGCGACATCATCGACGCGGTTGCGGCGTTCAGGCCGGACGGCGCGGTGCATCTCGCCGGCCTGAAAGCGGTCGGCGAATCGGTGGCCGAGCCCGCCCGCTATTACCGCGTTAACATCGGCGCGACCCTCACCCTGATCGACGCGCTGGAAGCGGCGCAGGCGAGAACGATGGTCTTTTCCTCCTCGGCCACGGTCTATGGCGACGCCAACCCGAACCCCGTCGGCGAAGACGCTGCGACCGCGCCGGCGAACCCTTACGGGCGGACCAAGTATGTCATCGAGGAAATGCTCAAGGATCTGGCCCGCAGCAAGGCAAGCGAGCCGGGGGCGGCCTGGCGCATCGCCAATCTGCGCTATTTCAATCCGGTGGGCGCCCATCCGTCAGGCCGCATCGGCGAAGATCCGAACGGGGTTCCCAACAATCTCTTTCCCTTCATCGCCCAGGTCGCCGTCGGCCGGCGCGACAGGCTGAGCATTTTCGGCGACGATTATCCGACCCGGGACGGATCCGGCGTGCGCGACTATATCCATGTGTGCGATCTGGCGCGCGGCCATACCGCGGCGCTGGACTATCTCGGCGGCGCGGCCGCGCCGCATGTGGTCGATATCAATCTCGGCGCGGGCCGGGGATATTCGGTGTTCGAAGCCGTCGCCGCGTTCAAGCGCGCCTCCAACCGCGACATCCCTTACATGGTCGCGCCGCGCCGCGACGGCGACATCGCGGAGATCTACGCCAATGCGGAGCGGGCGCAGCGGCTTCTCGGCTGGCGGGCGGAAAAGACGATCGACGATATGTGTGCGGATCACTGGCGCTGGCAGAGCGCCAATCCCGAGGGATATCGGTCCTAAGGGGAGTTTTTCTCCGCGAACTGACCGTATTTGCGATAGCGCACCATGTATGACGGCAGGATCGACTCCGCCGTGCGCGGCGCAATCCCGAGATCCGCGAGCGTTTTCACGCCTTCCGGCGCGACCACGTTGTCGCTTTTGAGAAGACGCACCTGGTCCGCGGTCAGGGGCGGCTCGACAAAGGGAAGCTTGCCGGCGATCTCCCCGCCGAGGCCGATCAGGCCGGCGAGCGGAAACGGCAGCGGCGCAAGGATGCGCTTGCGGCCGGTCTCCTCCAGCATCAGTTGCAGCAGTTCCTTGAAGGTGTAGATCCGGGGGCCGCCAAGCTCATAGGTCTCGCCCCGCGCGTCCGGTCGAACCAGCGCTTCGCAGACCGCGTCGGCGACATCGTCCACATAGACCGGCTGGAACCTGGTCTTGCCGCCGCCGATCAGCGGCAGCGCCGGCGAAAATGTCGACATGGTTGCGAACTTGTTGAAGAAATCGTCCTCCGGGCCGAACACCACCGACGGACGAAGGATGGTCGCGCCCGGCATGAAGCGGCGCACCGCTTCTTCCGCCTCGCCTTTGGTCCGGGCGTAGACGCTCTTGCTTCGGGCGTCGGCGCCAATCGCGGAGACATGGGCCATCGCCTCGACGCCGGCTTCCGCCGCCAGCTCCGCGATCGCGGCGGCCCCGCCGGCTTGCACCGCGTCGAACCGCTGGGCGCCGTTTTCAAACAGGATGCCGACGAGGTTGACCACCGCGTCGGCGCCTTTCAGGGCTTCCGCGATGGAGCCGCGATAGCGCACATTAGCCTGGGCGAGCTGGATCTGCCCCACCGCGCCCATGGGCCGCAGGAACTGCGCCAGATGCGGCCGGCGAACCGCCACGCGCACCCGCCAGCCTCTTTTCGCCAGCTCGCGCACGACATTGCGGCCGATAAACCCCGACCCCCCGAAGACCACCGCTAGTTTTCCCGCTGCGTCGCCGGTCCTGCTGCCTGTCACGTCTGTCATCCTCCGCGCGCCTTTCGGGCAGGCGCTCTGCCCCTCGAAACCAGACGCTGGCCTATCCGAATTTCACCGCGACGACAATTGCGCCGAAAAGCGCGGGCGCGCCGAGAAACGCGGGCCGGCCAGGCGGCGGGGGTTCTCCTCAATTGACATCCGCCGCACGCCCCCTTAAGCACCGTATCCCTTGCCGGAACGGCATGCCCAGGTGGCGGAATTGGTAGACGCGCTGGCTTCAGGTGCCAGTGGCCTTACGGTCGTGGAAGTTCGAGTCTTCTCCTGGGCACCATCCAACCATTTCTGATGTTTGCGAACCGGCGCTGAAATTTGTTCAGCACCGCTTTAATGCGCTGAAATACTTACACTTTCAGCCCTTGCCGCAAACTTCCCCAAACGCCCTCAAACTTGCGCAGTGAACCTCCCCGGGTTTTCCGGAGGCTCCTTTTCTTGAGAGACTGGAGCTATGACAGAGAGAACAGGACGGGGGCGGTATTCGCCTGAGGTGCGCGAGCGCGCCGTTAGGATGGTCGAGCAACAATGCCATGAACACGGCTCACAATGGGCAGCGATCGTGTTGATTGCCGGGAAGATCGGATGCAGCGCGCAGACTTTGCATAATTGGGTGACGCAGGCTGAGCGGGATGCCGGCAAGCGGGCTGGGCCGACCAGTGAAGAGCGTGATCGCATCAAAGCGCTGGAACGCGAGAACCGGGAGCTTCGCCAGGCCAACGAGATACTCCGCAAGGCCTCAGCTTATTTCGCACAGGCGGAGTTCGACCGCCGGTCGAAGACATGATCGCCTTCGTTGAAGATCATCGCGGTCAGTATGGGGTCGAGCCGATCTGCAGGGTCCTGCCGATTGCCCCGTCCAGCTATTACGAGCATGCCAAGCGCATCCGCCAGCCAGAGACGGCCCCGCCGCGTGTGCAGCGGGATGGCGCCCTCAAGCCGGTGATCAAGCGCGTCTGGAATGACAACTTCCGGGTCTATGGCGCGCCCAAAGTCTGGCGGCAGATGAACCGCGAGGGCGTCGCTGTCGCCCGCTGCACCGTCGAGCGTCTGATGCGTGCGATGGGCTTGTCGGGTGTTGTTCGCGGCAAGAAAGTGCGCACCACTGTGCCAGATCCAGGCGCGCCGCGCCCGATGGACAAGGTGAACCGGAACTTCCGCGCACCGGCGTCGAACCGGCTTTGGGTCAGCGATTTCACTTATGTCTCGACCTGGAGCGGCTTCGTTTATGTGGCCTTCGTCATCGATGCCTTCGCCCGTCGGATCGTTGGCTGGCGGGTCAGCCGGACGGCGCATGCAAGCTTCGTCCTGGATGCCCTGGAACAGGCGCTTCATGCCCGAAGGCCTGCTGCCGTGACGGCCTGGCGCACCACTCAGATCGCGGCAGCCAGTACGTCTCGATCAAGTATACCGAGCGCCTTGCCGAGGCGGGCCTGGAGCCTTCCGTCGGCAGCGTGGGCGACAGTTACGACAACGCATTGGCCGAAACGATCATCGGCCTGTTCAAGACTGAAGTCATTCACCAGCGCGGACCGTGGAAGTCATTCGACGCCGTCGAATACGCCACGCTCGAATGGGTCGACTGGTTCAACCATAGGAGACTCCTGGAGACCATCGGCCACATCCCGCCCGCAGAGGCAGAGAGCAACTTCTATGCAGCCGTGCCGCAAACCGCTATGGCTGCATGACCCAAACCAAATGGCCTCCGGGGTTGCCGGGGAGGTTCACCGGGCAACAACGAAGCTTTAGTGGACAAACATCGCAATCGTGTTTTGAAGCGCGATAGCGAAAGAAACCGTTGGCGTCTGGCTTGCCGCCTTTCGCCGCCCTTGAGGCATGACGGTATTGAACAAGCTCTTTGCCTGCCGGACAGATATATCGATCATTATCGTGATCATAAGGTGTGAAGTAAATAGACATTGAATTTGCCCATGAATCCGAGCTTTGTGACCGTCCGCTGAACGCGGCCTAACGCCTCCGCAAGACCTCAGTTACGCTGCTTGTGCAGCGTAACCCCAAGGCATCAGTTCGTCGAGGCGGGTGATCTTGTGATCGGCGATTTGACTGAGAACCCAGGTCAGCCAGACCTGCGGATCGACATTGTTGAGCTTAGCAGTTTCGATCAGAGTGAAGGCGATCGCCATGGCTTTGCCGCAGCCTTCCGAACCGGCGAAGATCCAGTTTTTTCACCCCAGAGCTACAGGCTTGACGTCTTCGTTCGGCGGGCAATCGATTCACTGGATCGATTGCCTATCCGCCTCACTGTCGTAAACGCCGCGCCGGCACGTCCCCTTGAAGAAGACGAACACCTTATCATGCGCCCGAGATCGCGGGCAATCGCCTTGATCGGTTTCCTGTTCACATGAAATTCGCTCCGGATCCGCGCAATCGGTCTCCACAATCAACATCCCCGTTACCGCCCGTGAAAAAAACAGGCGGCGTGAACCCAGGGTTCAAGGGGGTCAATTTTGGACGCCGATCACCCCTCAACCGGGGTCAATATTGGCAAACGGCGCACACTGCGGCGCGTCGGCATCTGCAACAGCCTGCGGCGGCGCAGCCAGGGCGTCGACCGACAGGTCCGGACACCTTTCCGCAAACTGCGCCTGCAATCGCGCGACGGGCCGCGCTCTAACCCGCGGCTAACCCGGTTCTGACGATTTTTTTCAGCTTGCCGCCGCGGCTTCTCTCAAGAGCGTCGGCGTATTCGATCGAAACCGATGGCGCCGCGCATCCGGACGCCACAAGCGCATCTTCAATTCGCCGGTTCGCGTCCGGCAGCGGCACCGAGTCCTTCGTCACCACGCGCACCTGCACGCCGTTCTCGACCTGCAGAACTTGAAACGACAACAATTGATCGTATATGGATAATGCGGATTCGATGGCGAAGGGATGAACCAGCACGTCGTCGCCATAGTCCAGATATTCGTCAACGCGGCCGCGCACGCCTTCGACCCGCTTGAACCGGACCCCGCATTCGCAAGGCTTGTCGCTGAATTGGAATTCGTCGTCGATATAGTAGCGGACGAGCGGCAGCGCGCGGTTATAGAGGTTGGTTATGGCGACGCCCGTCGACCAACCGTCTTTCACGTCCAGCGGTTCAATGATGTTCAAATCCTCCGAAACGTGAAACCCCTTGCCGGACAGGCACGCAAAGCTCCCCGATCCTTCGGAAGCGGACCACGTGTCGAGCACGAGTGCGTCCCAGGTTTCTTGCGCCTGCTCCCTGACCTCAGACTTCAGCGCCTCCGACGTGCTGAGAATGACATGCGGGTTGATGTCGAGCGCGCCGGTCTTCGTCTTGTGAATAAGGATCGGCAAAATGCTCGGATAGAGATGCAGATATTCCGGAGAAAATTCGTTCAACTGCGAAACAATCGTCTCGATCGGCAGAGAAATCGGAATATGCCGCGTCGCGCTGAGCGGATTTGAGAACGTCTCGAATAACGCGTAGGAAATGTGAATGCTGCAGTCAGCCGAAATCGTGGCGAAGCGCATTCTCGAAGGGTCGTCCGACTTGCCCTCGACATACTGAATGTAGGATCTGTTGATCCCCGCCCAGTGGTCGGACCACGCCTCCCAGTCATAGAGATAATAGCCGAGATTGCCGCTCGTGCCGCCCGATGAGATCGCTTTATATTCGCCGCGGAAATAACCGCCATTGTCGGGCGTTTCGAAATAGGTCTTCAGCTCGCGCTTGGTCGCCGACGGCACGGCGACGATGTCTTCCCAATTGGACATCAAATCGCTCTTGGTCATGAGCGGAATATCAGCGATCATCCGAGGCGTAAACACGTCGATGTCGATATCGGCTAGACGGCGGCGATGCCACGGCGAGTTGTCGCGCGCAAAACGCAGCGTCTCGCGCAGGCGCTCGGTTTGGAACGCCTCGATTTGCTCGCGCGGCCAAGCCATCCTGCCTATGAAAACAGGCAGCTTTTCGAGAAAGCGCTGTCGGTGCTTCAGGCGAATCTGCTCAAGGTCGGTCATAAGGCGTGCTCCTTTGGCGCATGGCTGGCTTTTCGCCCTCGAATTCCTTCCGCTCGAACACGGCTGAAACGAGCGGCTTCGGCGGCGGGCCCTGACGGCGCTGCACGACGCGACCGCGCCGCCGGGCTCATCGAAAGTCGTCTCGCAAACACGAATGCAGGCTCCGCAGCCGATCGCCGACGCTGTCCACGCGAAATCGCCATAAGCATTCGCCAAGAAACAGATTGACGTTGTCGGCCCTCAGTCCCTTGTATTTGGCGAGCTCTTTGGCCGTCGCCGTCCAGAATTCTCCGATCATCGCGTCCTCGGCGGTCGTCGCGGGGCGCGCGGCGTTCAGCCAGATAAGATGAAGGTTGCTCGGCGCGATGGCGCGCGCCACGTCTGTCCGGTCGCAAAGGATCACGCTTCGGGTCGCCCTCGGCGTGGCGAGAACGCCTCGCGCCCCCCATGACGGCGCGAAGTGGTGAATGAATAAATCGTCATGCTGAACATACAAGCCGCAGACCGCTCGCTTGTCGTTCAAGGTCTTCAAACCGGCCTCTCCCAGGTCGAACGACTGTTTTGAATGCGTGGCTCTTCGAGGCCGCTCCCAGTTCTCTAGAATTCGAAGCCGAAGCCTGTGAAAGAATTCGCGCGCGGTGTTTCGATTAACGCCGACGCGCAGGCTTGCTTTGCGCGCCGTATCGCCGACAGCGAAATGCACCAGAAGGCGGTTGGTTTCCACGTGCGACATCTTCGAGTTTCGAAGTAACACGACGCCTCCCTGTTTTCCTATGCCAGTCCGGAGTTTTATCGTGACACGATATCTTTGGTCGCTATAAAATGAAAAAGAACAATCGGTTTTATCATAAATAAAAGTGATGATGTCGTTTAGTCTTTAACTTAATTGTGAACAAAAAGACATCTTTGACATGGTTGATGGCGACGCTTTCCGCTGTTCCGCACCGACCTAGAGACAATCCCCCTCGCAGCCTTTTCGCGAGCAATTTCGCAACGTCGAGCGAAGGCCTTGAAACCGCGTTCAAGTGTTGATCTTGGAAAAAGGAGATCGAGTGATCATGTCTCAAGCTGAAACCGTCGAGGCAACGCCGCTTGTCGTCGAAACGCCTGAGCAACTGAAGGACATGCCGGAGGAATATCGCAGCCTGGTCGTGCGGCAGCTTATGGCGCATGCTGAAGGCGAACTCTCCGGCGCAGACGACTACGTGAAGCTCTTCTACTTCCTCACCGAAGATCCCTATGAGAAGAAAGTCTGCTGCGAACTCGCGATCGACGAACTTGACCATTATCAGCGCGCCGCAGACATCTTGATGGATATCGGCGTCGATACGTCCTTCATGATCTCGCAGGGGCTGGACGAACGCGCTTTCTACGCCACCGAAGCGGTCAAGTCGTGCCAGAACTGGGCGGAACGCGCGCTGATTTCCTATCTCGTCGAAGACGCCGTGATCGACGTATTGGAGGAGATGGCCGAAAGCAGCTACAAGCCGATTGCCGACATGTGCCCGAAGGTGCTGAAAGACGAGAAGCTCCACGTCGGGCACGGCTTCAGAATCACGCGCCAGATGTCGCGTTCGGAAGAAGGCGTCGCCGAGTTGAACGACGCGCTGACGCGCATGTGGCCGGTCACGCTGGACACGTTCGGAAACAGCGACTCGCCCCGCTCGGAGCAATATGTGAAGTGGGGGCTACGCAAGCGCGGATATCAAGAAGCGCGCGAACGTTTCGCGGCGAGAGCGCGGACCAAGTTGCAAGCGCTCGGTCTGACCGTGCCCGCTGACGAAGACAACCGCAAATTCCTGTAATCGCCGATCAGCGGCCCGCTTCAATTCTGCGTGTTTTGCTAAGGGACGACCCATGTCGAAAGCGCTTTTAAAGCGCCTCAGAGGCGACTCGGACTATTTTCGTCGCTACGAGGCGGTCAAAGAGATCAGCTCAAACGTTCGCGTATCGGAATATCTCATCACCAACGCCTGCAATATTCGGTGCAAGGGGTGTTGGTTCTTCGAATACGACTTCGACAAGAACACGCGCGACGTGACCGATCGCGAGGAATTGCGGGCCTTCCTCCGATCGGAGCGCGATCGCGGCATCAACTCGTCGCTGATTATCGGCGGCGAGCCGACGCTTTACGTCAAGCGCCTCGAAGTCTTCGGCGACGAGATGAAGCACAATTCTATCTCGACGAACGGCCTGAAGAAAATGCCGATGTCGGGGTTTGAGGATTTCGCGGTTCTGATCTCGCTCTTCGGCGGCGGCAAGCTCGACGACGAATTGCGGGCGATACGGCCCAACGGCCAGGCGTTCACCGGCCTGTTCGAAACGGCGCTGAAAAACTATCGCGGCGATCCAAGGGCTCACTTCATCTACGCCGTCACCGAAGACGGAATTGATTATATCGATGAAACCGTTCGCCGCATCGGCGACAACGGCAATACGGTTTCGATCAATTTCTACAGCAAATACGGCTCCAACGATCCCCTGCGCATGGAGCACGGACGACGACTGCTGGAAGAATTGCTCCGTGTGCGCGAGAAATATCCGAGCATCTTGGCGAGCCATCCCTATTACATCAGGGCGATGGTGACGGGGCGGAGCCATTGGGGCGAATTCGGATACGACGTGTGCCCTAGCGTCAGCATCGACCATCCTGACAACACGGAACGCATTGCAAACGGCAATCCGGTTCTGCCGGGCTTCAACGCTTGGGCCTCCGATTGCAAAACCATCAATTTCTGTTGCACGTCAGGGCATTGCGCCGATTGTCGCGACAGTCAGGCGGTCATGAGTTGGCTCATGGTGTCGCAATTGAAATTCGTGAGAAATCCGGATCTGTTCAAAACATGGATTGAAATCGCAGAGAGCTACTGGCATCAATTCATCTGGGCGCATCATCTGAGGAACCAGCCGCCTGCGATGATGGCGCAAAACGACGTTCCGCTGCTCGCAGCCGAGTAGAGGCGGGTCATGGAAGCGTTGGAATTGAGCAAACCGCGCACACTCCCTGTAGGTCACCGATTTTCGCAACCGCTGTTGCTGACCCTGGAGGACATTATCGCCGGCGCGGCGTTCACCGGCGACGCGAACCCGCTTCACAACGACCCGCAAAACGATCACACCAAAAGAATGGGCGGCGTCATCGCGAGCGGCAGTCACGTTACCGGGCTGTTCACGGCGATGATCCCAACGGAGTTTTCAAAATACGGACCGATGATCGGCGCCCAAATGACCGTGAAGTTCTTGCGCCCAATCTATCCGGACACGCGCTACGAAATGTCCTGGGCCGTGCGCGATTATGAATGGAAATCGAAACTGGGCGGGTATCTTTATCGGCTTGCCGGAACAATTGAAGACCGCGACGATGGAGACGACCTGCTCATCGTCCGTGCGGACGCAGATATCGTGTTTTACGGCGAGAACGGCGAAAGCGGCCGTTGAACCGCCTCTGGCGTCGGCGTTTTCGAAACAGGGCGCGTGACGCGCAACTCGATTTCGCGCCGGCCGCAAAGAAGAGGGGCGTCTTCGCTGGCGTAGTTGTGAAGGATAACTCTAACGGCGATGGTTAATGCCGATTATTCGCCCGCAATTGCGTGTACTGGTCGTATCTTGATTTGCGTTTTCGATAGCGGCATTTAAGAGGTGCTTTCATTCAGATCACGATGCTTCTTTAAAGTAAGGCCGGGCTACGATGATGATCAAAAAACTAGTGGCGTTCATCATCATAGGCCTTATTCTTGCCTATCTAGTCTATCTTTTAATTCCGGGCGAGAGAAGCTATCGCGGCATCGTCGTGACGGACAACGCTTACGTGGCGGGCGAACCGGTCGAGATTTCGACCCTTGAAGCCGGACGCATCGTCGCCCTGCATATCCTCGACTATCAACCCGTCTCAGCCGGCGATCTCATCGCCGAAATCGACGCCGCCGATCTGGAACTCGAACTCGCACGGTTCCTCATGCTTCTGCAGCAAAGGGAAATCGCACTATCCCGCGTTCAGGCGCGGTCTACCTTGCACGACGAGCAGATCAGGAAGACGTCAGTCCGGTTGGATGGCGAACGGAGGATACTGGAGCTGGAAAGCCGCGAGCTTAAGCGCGCGCTTGAGCTGTCGACGAGCGGCCATGTCTCAAACGGCGAACTCGACCGCTTGAAAGCGACACTCGCGGTGCGCGAAGTCTCGATCAGCGATCTAGAGAACGAATTGCAACTCCTGCGCCTGGAGCAGGATACGATCGCGCTCGAGCTGGACGACGCACGAAATGCGATCGAACTGGCGCGGAACGATGTCGAAAAATGCAATTTGCGATTGTCGCGCACGAAGATCTACGCCGACGTGAGCGGACGCATTGGCCGCGTGCATGTCAATCAGGGGGCCAGCGCCGAAGAAGGCGAATTAATCGCGTCGATCATCCGGCCGTCGAAGATCTTCGTCAAAGCGAACTTCAAAGAAACAGAGCTGGCGCATCTTAAAATCGGGTGCCCCATGTCAATCAGACTGGACAGCCATCCGAAGCAGCTTTTCGAAGGCCGCATACAAACATTCGCGCCGACAAGCGCGAGCGAATTCAGCTTTTTGCCGCGCGAGCCCGGCAACGGCAACTTCATAAAGTTCGTTCAGCGCGTTCCGGTGAAGATTGAATTCGAAGACTCGGCTGCCTTCGCCATCCAGGCGTTGAAACCAGGCGTGTCCGCCGTCGTCAGAAACCAAAAACCATGTCGGTAGCGGCGACGTTGCGCGAGAGCGTAAGCTACAACCAAAAACTATTGGGTTTTTCCGGGATGATGATCGGCGTCATCCTGGTTTTTCTCGACACCCAAACAGTTAACACGTCGATCACCTTTATCGCAGCTTCGGTCGGGGCGACAACGGAACAGATCTCCCGGGTTCAAACCTCGTATCTTATCGGCGAGGCGATGGGGATCTTTCTATGCATTGTCCTGCATCGCAGGTACTCAGTAAACGTTATTTATCTTGGCGCAATCTTGTCCTTCGGCGCTTTTAGCTATTTGTGCGGGCAAAGCGCTACGCTTTCAGAGCTCGTTTTTTTCAGGTTGTGCCAAGGCTTCGCCGGAGGCGTATTGCTGCCCGCCGTGACTTTCACGCGCTATTTCGCGTTCGAAAAAAAACAGCAAGTCTCCATCATCATCACTTCTGGCGTGATCATCTTAACATCGCGATCTCTCGGCCTCTCCCTTGGCGGCGTGATCACCAGCACCATCGGCTGGCCTTGGCTTTTTCACATCAATATCCCGCTAGTCATCCTGTCTTTCGCTCTTGTCAATCAGCATATGAAGTTTCTGGGCGGCGTAAAGGAAAGCGACCGCCCTTTCTCGTTTCTCATGATCGCGGAAATCATCGCGCTGTTGATGACGCTGGAAGTCTTCACGGAATTTTATAACAAGCATGGAGGCTTCGCCGCGATCGAGACATGGACGCTTCTGGCGATACTGGCGGGCCTTTTCGGATCCATCGCCATGCGCGGCCGTGAGTTCAACAATCTCGTGAACTGCAGGATTTTTCTGGACCGTCAGTTTCGATCCGGCTGCGTTCTGCTCTTCGGATTTTACGTCATTCAATTCAGCGCGTATTTGCTGCTGGTGATTTTTCTAACACAGATCCGGGGATACGGCCCTTTCGACGCATCGAAGATTTTCAATATTCTCTCGCTTAGTCAAATCCTCTTTGTCCCTATTTTATTCTGGTTGCTGCAGCGGGTGAAAACCATTTTGCTTATCCTGATCGGACAGGTTTTCGTAACCGCGAGCATCGGAATGACGATGTTCATCTCCATCAACTGGGACGTCGCGCAGATTGTCTATCCACAAGTGCTTTTGGGAGTCGGCTCCGTCATCGTTATCGGCTCGCTGTCGATCTACGCCTTTGAAACGATCGCCGACGACGTCCTGATCGATTCGAGCGTCATGTTTGAAATCACCATCAGCATCGCCGGCACGATCGGACTGTTTGCGACGAACGCGCTCCTCGTTCACGGCATCCAATATTATTACGCGCTTGACCGCGAGCGCTTTCCCGCCGTCGAACTCGACGCAGATTTCGACCGGGGGGCGACCGCCGTCGTGCAAAGGTTGTTTTCAATCACGCAGCTGGAGGCGATCGCCGGCGCTTACGCCGTGTTGTGCATCGTATCGTTGCTGATGCTCGCATATCTGATCAAACTGGCGTTGAGCCAGCGGCCGCTGTCGCCGTTGAAAGCGGATTAAGCCGCCGGGAAGCCGCCGAGCATTTCGGGGTTGAGCCCTCCACCGCGGTGAAGTGGCTGCGGTTGTGTACCGACAGTAAGCGGTGGCCCGGCTGTCAATGGCGGCGTAAAATTGGTCCACGTTGACAGACGTCCTGACGCGCATTTCAGATTACCCAATAAACAAAATCAAAGACCTCTTGCCGTAGAACTTTGAGACGGTAAGCGGATGGCGGTCTTGGGCGGACGGTCACATTTCCCCCTCCCTTATTTCGAAATAATGCAATAGCGTGTGGCGCGACCTTCGCCGATGCGCTTAAGGCGCTTGAGTTCGAGTAATTTCTTTATAATCGCCTCGACTGTGCGGGCTGGAAATTCAAGCGCTTCCACAGCATCCTTGCGGCTAAATGTCGGCTCATTGCGCGCCTGCGCCCATTGCCATAGTGCAAGTTGCTTTTCTGAAAGCAGCGCTTCGATGTTGTCTTCTTCGATAAGCGCAATAGCTTCATCGGCCTGCGCTTTCACGATGGACAGAAAATAAGACAGCCACGGCGTAATATCTTCTTTCTTCGATTTCCAAGACCCTTGGGTGCGGTTAAGCGCAAGATAGTAATCGGCTTTGCGTGATTCGATCAGCCTTTCATGCGAGACAAGCGCCGTGAAATCATAGCCATGCTGAAGCATGAGCAAGTTTGTCAGCAACCGGCTTGTGCGCCCATTACCGTCTTGAAACGGGTGGATAGCCAGATATTCAAAAATGAAGTTTCCGATGCGGATAAGCGGATGCTTGAATTTCGCCTTATCCGCCCACTGATACCATTCAACAAGTTCTTGCATGTCCTTCGGTGTGAGGTGCGGCGGCGTTGGATCAAACACCACCCCGACAACATTGCCTTGCGCGTCTTTGGCTTCGACACGGTTAGGCCCAAATTTGTAAGCACCGCGCTGACGCTCATCCTTATCTGAATGCTGGAGCATGTCGCGGTGAAGCTGGAGAACCAGCGATTCGCTTAACGGCATTTCGCCGTAAGATTCGAGGACACGCTCCAACATTTCCAGATATCCGGCAACTTCTTGTTCGTCGCGGGTTTTGAATTTTCGAATATGCAGGTTGCGGTAGAGCGCTTCCACTTGTTCATCGCTGAGACGATTGCCTTCAATACGGTTTGAAGCGCCGGTCGATGTGATGATAACGGATTGCGTCAGACGCGTTATGGTCTGAGGGGCCAGCTTGCCAGTCAGTCGGAATGCGGTCTTGATTGCGTCGATTTCAGCAAGAACAGTGAAAAGCTCCTCAGTCCGCTTGGGGCTGAAGGTCAGTCTTTTGCTTAGTCTATCACTCTGCCAATCCATCTCACACTCACACAACCGCCCAATGTGAGATTTTGTTATATAATGTGAGAAAAATCAAGAAACATCTGATTTCATACCCGTCAATACCCGATTTTGAACCAATAAAAACAACCGTTTCAAACCCTCTAAGGCGCCAAACCTTGAGCCAGAGATTCTCTGGTAATTGTGGACGGCGTTTATAATAGGTTAGCTATGTCCGCTTCTCGCAAGCAGACATTTGATGGGGTGATCCGATTAGACGCGCAGGCGTTAGCCTTGGCCAGAGTCCACTGTCCATGAATTCTGTTGAAAAAGTCGCCGCTGGTTTCAGCTGACCCTCCGCTGTGATTTTCCACGACCGGCTATTTTTATTGTGTTTTCGCCCTTGTT
>LYSZ01000022.1 GCA_001657385.1 Parvularcula sp. BBD 1991-13
ACAACTGGACCGCAGAACTCGAAACACGCCTCTTCTTCAATCTCAACCCAGACAACATCGCAGACGCATTCCGCAACGACGATTTCATCACAATCAGAATAACGCGGTTTTTTTAAACCGAGCCCCCGGCGACAGCGCCGCCCCGAACAGCGCCTTGCGCGCCCCTTGCAAAAGCGGCGGCGCCGCCCGGCGTAAAGCCTTGGCATGCGCCGCCGCCTCCCCACTGTGCCTGGAAAATCCGTATCTGGAGCGAAAAGCGTCGCCGCGATCCGAACGCAGGGCATAAGGCGTCCGGGGAACGAAAGATGCCTGAAGCCCGCATCCGGATCGCGACTGCGCTCTCCCCCTGCTGTGCAAGTCCCGGCATGCTCGCCCGTCGCGTTTCAAGGCGCGGGCCAATCCCGACGGCGAAGACCCGCGCAAAGGGACAAGCCGTTTCAGTGCGTTATACGGTTACCGGAAATTCACCAACGCCCGCGCCGCGTTGCAGAATGCAAGCGTTATTGAAATCTGCAATGGCGCAGAGCGAGCCGCGGCCTTTGCATGACGGCGGCGGGTCGCAACAGACCTGAATAATACCAACGGGTTAGTCACGATACGGTGGAATGGCGCTGTTTCTGCGATGGCCTTGCGCAAGAGAGCATTCGCACAGGAGCCTTCGATGACCACGACCGCGCCGCAATACGTTTTTTTTCACCAAGAAACCGTAAAAACCGTTACGTCAGCAACCGGCAGGATAGACCGCGCGGCACGGCGTCTCCTCGATATCGTCGGCGCCGGGGCGGGTCTCGTCGCCCTCGCCCCTGTCTTCGCGGCGACGGCGCTCGCGATCCGGCTGGAAAGCCGCGGCCCGGTGTTTTTCCGTCAACGGCGCGTCGGCGAGAACGGCGGCGCTTTCACCATGTACAAGTTCCGCTCTATGGTCACGGACGCCGAAGCGCGCAAGTCCGACCTTGCCGGCGCCAATCGTCACGGCGAAGACGCGGTGACCTTCAAGATCAGCAACGACCCGCGGATTACCACAGTCGGACGATTTATCCGCAAATACTCCATCGATGAACTGCCGCAACTGTGGAACGTGCTTGTCGGCGATATGAGCCTTGTCGGTCCGCGCCCCGCCCTGCCAGAGGAAGTTGCGAAATACACCACCCGCGAACGCGGACGGCTCGGCGCCCGACCGGGCATCACCTGCTACTGGCAAATCGCCGGGCGCGCCGATATCGACTTCGAGGGTCAGGTGGCGCTCGACATCCGTTACATCGAGCAGCAAAGCCTCTGGCGGAACCTCATCATCTTGATGAAAACGCCTGTCGCGGTGCTGACCGCCCGCGGCGCCTACTAAAAAATAGGAAGGACGTATCATGACGATCTCTCCGCCACCCGTTGCGGCGCCCGCTGCGGCGTCTTCCGCCATCCCATCCCCGCCGACGGTCGTGATCGGCGGCGGCGCCGTCGCCGACGCCATCAGAGCCGCCACCCGCCTGGTCGACAAAGGCCGAAAGGTGGTGGTTTTCCACGATTTCCCGGCGCCGTCGGCGACGCGCTTTCCGAGCGGGGTCGAAAAAATCTTCCGCACCGAGGAAGAGACCATGACCCTCGGCGACATTGCCGCGATCTACGACGCAGCGCGGATCATCGACCTTGACGAGGCGGAGCGACAGTCATGATGCGCCCTCGGACGCATGCATCCGTTTACGAACCGTTAAGCATATCCGCCTGACTCCGTCGCAGGGTCTCCGAAAAGCCCCGCGCCGGCGGGTTTATCAGCCATTTACACTATTCGCCGAGACTGGGCGCGATCGGAAATCCGCTTGCGGACGCCGGCGCGCCGCTGTGTCCGGATCGCGGGCGGACCATGCAAAACCCTTTGTCGCCCCATGCCCGCCGCCAGAAACATTCAGTCGATCTCTCAAGCCGCCGCCGTGGTGGACATCGCCGAACAAGCCGCCAGGCTCGGCTATTTCGTGTTCGACCCGTCCGAGCGCCGCACCCGCTACGCCTCCCCCGGCCTCAAGCATATCACGACCCGGGTATATGGCGGCAGGGACGACGTATCGATTGAAGAACTGTTTGCAAGCGTTCATCCGGACGACAGGCTGACTGTCATGTCGAGCGTGCTTTCGACAATCGAAAAGGGCGACCCGCTTGACATCGAGTTTCGCGTCGTCTGCAAGGACGGCGAGGTGCGTCACCTATGGATGACCAACGCGGAGATTCTCGACCCGGAGGAAGGGCCGATGCGCGTCGGCATCGTCCAGGACTTGAGCGAACACCGCAACCGCGAAACCAACCTCCAGGAAAACATCGCCCTCAAAAGAGCCGTCATCGACGCGGCCATGGACGGCGTCGTGATCATCGACATGGATGGCCTCATCTGCGATTTCAATCCAACAGCGGAAGAAATGTTCGGCTACAGCAAGGACGAGATTGTCGGAAAATCCCTCGCCGAGACCATCGTCCCCGAACGCTACCGCGAAGCGCACCGGACCGGCATGGCGCGGTATATGCGCGAACGCACGCCGCATGTCATCGGTAAACGGATTGAAATCGAGGCGCTGAAAAAGAACGGCGAAGAGATTCCCGTCGAGCTTGCTATCAAGCAGATCAATGTCGGGGACAGACTTTTATTCACCGCCAACATTCGCGATATCTCAAACCGGCGCGCGGCCGAGTTTGAACGCGAACGCCACGCGACGGAAATGGAGCAGGCGAAGGAAGCGGCCGAAGCGGCCAATGTCGCCAAGTCCGAGTTTCTTGCGGCCATGAGCCATGAAATCCGCACACCGCTCAATGGCGTTCTTGGCGTTCTCACCCTACTCGGCGACACGCCCCTGTCGGACGAACAACGTCAGCTGCTCAACACCGCATACGGATCCGGCCAAAACCTCCTGACCCTGATCAGCGATGTGTTGGACCTGTCGAAAATCGAGGCGGGCCGCATGGACCAGGAGTTCGTGGATTTCAGTCCCCGCGCCGTGGCCGAGGAAGCGGCCGCGCTCATCGAGGCCATTGTCAAGCGCAAGGGTCTCGCCATCGCGATCGAGGCGCCGGACAACATCCCCAATGTGCGCAGCGACCAGGCCCAGATCAGGCAGGTTTTGTCCAATCTCGTGTCGAACGCGGCGAAATTCACCGACGCGGGATCCGTCACCATCCGCGTCTCGCTCAACGACAATATGCTGCGCTATGAGGTCGAGGATACGGGCGTCGGCATTCCCGAAGAACACCGTTCCCGGTTGTTCGAGAAGTTCAGCCAGGTCGATCACTCCAACCGTCGGCGGTTCGGCGGTACAGGGCTCGGCCTTTCCATATGCAAGGAATTGATGCGCCTGCTGAAAGGCAGGATCGATTTTCGAAGCGCGCCCGGCGGCGGTTCGATCTTCTGGTTCGAAGTGCCGGTCACGCAGGCGGAGAACGCGATCGCCGAGCGCGCCCCGAGCGCATCTTCGTTATCCGGCCTCAAGATCGATGCACGCATCCTGCTGGCGGAGGACAGCTACACCAACGCGCTGGTGGCGGGGTCGTTCCTGAGAGGGGCCGGGGCGCGGGTCGATATCGCTTCCAACGGACTGGAGGTCGTGACGGCGGCGACCAACCGTCATTACGACCTGATCGTCATGGATGTTTCCATGCCGGAGATGGACGGCATCGAGGCGACCGAGGTTCTTCGCGCGCGCGTCGGCTGGACCGCTTCAGTTCCGATCATTGCACTGACGGCGAACGCCTCTCACGAAGACAAGGCGCGATGCATCAAGGCGGGAATGGATCGCTTTCTGACCAAGCCGGTCGAACGGGCGACATTGCTGAGCGCGGCGCATGAAATGCTGCATGAGCGCGGCGAACACGCGCCGCAGCCGGCAGCGCCGCATGAAACGCATCAGCATGACACGTCCAATGTCTTTGACGCCGACGCTATCCGCAATACATATCAAGACGTGCCCGAACTGTTCCCGCAGATCATCCGCGCGTTCCAGACGGAACTGAGCGACCGCCTGGACGCCGCGGCGCTCGCCTACAGGAAAAAGGATCTCGGCTTGCTGGCCAGCACCGGACACGCCATGAAGGGCGCCGCGGCCAATGTCTGCGCGTACCCCATCTCCCGTGCCGGCGAAACGCTGGAAACGGTTGCCGGCGCGGGTGATTTGAACGCCGCCAGCGACGCGTTGTCGGCTTTGAAGCGTCTCGCCGCCGCCGCCCGCACGGAAATCCCGCATCTTCCGTTCATGAAGGAGGCGTCATGATGCGCACGGTTCTTGTTGTCGAGGACAGCCCGTCGCTTGCCCGGACCTACCAGGGCTTCCTGGAGCATGCGGGCTATTGCGCGGAGGTTGCGCAAACGGCGGCGGCGGCGCGCGAAAAACTGAACGCCGCCGCGCCGGACCTTGTCCTCCTCGACCTGCAATTGCCCGACGGCAACGGCATCGAAATTCTGGAGGCGGCGCAGGATCGCCCCGACGCGCCGCCGGTCGTCGTCATCACCGCCAACGCCTCCATGAACGCGGCGGTCGAAGCGATGCGCGCCGGCGCGCTCGATTTCCTGGCCAAGCCGTTCGACAAGGCCCGCCTCCTCGTCACCGTGGAAAGCGCGCTGGAACGGGCGTCCCTGCGCAAGGTCGTCAGTAAGCGGACAACGACGACACCGGCCGCCAGACGGATGCGCTTCATCGGCGAAAGCCGCGTCATGCATACGGTCTATCAGACCATCGAGGCCGTCGCGTCCAGCGAGGCCAGCGTTTTCATCACCGGCGAGAGCGGCACCGGCAAGGAACTCGCCGCATTGTCGATTCACGAATCGAGCCGGCGCGCCGGCAAGCCGTTCCACGCCGTCAATTGCGGCGCGATTCCGGAGAACCTGATGGAAAGCGAACTCTTCGGTCACGTCAAAGGGGCCTTTACGGGCGCTTCGGCGGACCGGGACGGCGCCGCGGCGATCGCCGACGGCGGCACGCTTTTTCTCGACGAGCTTGCGGAAATGCCCATGGCGCTCCAGACCAAGCTGTTGCGGTTCATTCAGCTCGGAACCTATCAGAAAGTCGGCGAAACGAAGACGCGCAAGGCCGATATCAGGTTTATCAGCGCCACGAACAAATTGCCGCTGGAAGCGATCCGCAACGGGGAGCTTCGCGAAGACCTCTATTACCGCCTCAATGTGATTCCCATCGAAATGCCGCCCCTGCGCGAGCGCGGCGACGACATCGGGTTGATCGCGGAAAATTTCATGCATGCCTTCGCCAGGCAGGAAGGCAAAGCTTTCAAGACGCTGTCCGAGGACGCCCGCGCGGCGCTCAAGGCTTATGAATGGCCGGGCAATGTGCGTCAGTTGCAAAATGTCATCAGAAACGCCGTCGTGTTGCAGAATGGGGAAACCATGACGGCGCAAATGCTGCCGCGGGGCCTGATGCAGGCGGGAGCGCCGGGCCCCGCGCCAAGACCGGCGCCAAGACCGACGGACGGATTTTCTCCGGCGCCGGCGTCAGGCTCGGCGCCGCAGGGCCGCCCGGAGCAGGAGATTCTCCCCCTTGCGATTGTCGAGCGGCGCGCGATAGAAGCCGCGCTTGAGGCGACAGGCGGCAATATTCAGCAGGCCGCCCGGCTTCTGGAAATCGATCCGTCCACGATCCACCGGCGGCGGAAAAGCTGGAACCGCCAGTCGGCGTGACGCCGCGCGCCGTCGCGGACAGGCTATCGTAGGGATCCGAGCAGCGACTGGGTGACCAGCCCCTGCGTCGCAACGCCGCCGATATTGGCAAAACCGGCCTGGGCGCTGAAATTCGAGACGGCGATATCGAGATCGACGGAATAGCGCACAATGACGTCATTCAGGCTGTTGTTGATGACGACCCGGGTCTGATCCGCACCGCCGGACAGGCTCAATCCGGAGGAAAGCTGAAGCGGTCCAGCGGCCGGCGCAGGCGCGGAAGGCGGCTGGGTTCCGGTCGCCGGAGCGGCGGCGGCCTGGCCGGGCTGGGTCGGAGCGGCCTCTGTCTGAGCAACCTGTGTCTGTATCGGCGCGCCCGCCGGCCGCGACGGCGCGGTCCCGCCGGCCGGGTTCGGATCGGCCGGCGCCGCAGCAACCGGGACCGAACCCGCGGTCTGAACCGCAGGCGCGCCGGAAGCCGTGGACGCAGCCGACGCCGCCGCTCCGGTCGATCCGGCGGGCGCGGAGGCCGTCTGCGTGACCGGCGCCGGACCGGCCGGGTTTGGGACGTTCTGCGCCGGCGGCGCAGCGACAGGAACGGGATCGCTGTTGAGAGGTTGATTGTTGAGAGACGGATCAACAGGCGATAGGGCGGGCGGCGCCGCGACGGTCCCCGCTCCGATATCCGGGCCGCCATTGGCGTCGCCGAAGACGCCGCCCTCTCCGAAAACGCCGTGCTCGCCGAAGAGCCCGTCTTCAGGGATGGGCGGATTGTCGTTAAACACGCCGCCGTCGCCGAACAGCCCATCCTGGCCGAACAAACCGCCCTCGGGGATCGGCGTTGCGGTTACCGGCGCAATGTTGACGGTAATGTCGAATTCAAGCTCGCCGACGCGGAAACCGCCGCGCGCTTCGCGCAGTTCAGTCGCGTTCATCGGCGCTTCGGCCAGGAACAGTTCGTCATCGATGATCATGTCCTCGGCCGCGGCCGCGTGCGCGACCACAAGGCTCGCGGCGGCGGCCGACATCATTGCTTTTGAAAGTTCGGTCATACCTAGTTTCCTGCTGACGCGGCGGGTGAAAACCCCGAAAAGGAAGGCCGCGTCTGGTTCAAAAGAAGCGATTGAAGGGACTCGGTCTCGAATGCGCGATCGGCGGGCGCGGACGGGGTCAGGCGCCAGTCCTCGACGCGGTTGAAGTTCGCCTTGCCGCGCTGGACGTCGGAGCGGATATACAGAATCACCCCGTCCCAGCGTTTCTCGAAAAGACTGCGCGGCTTGGATACAACGCCAACGGATGGATCGCCGATCAGGACGGTTCTGTCGGTCACGCCCTTGATCACGACAAAATGGCGGTAGCCCTTGACGTCGATCAGGGCGATTCCGGGAATGCCGATTTCCTGAATGCGGTCGAGCGTAACCTTGAATCCGTCCGCCTTCAGGTTGATGCTTTCGAGATACCGCTTCATCTCCATGAGCGAAAAGCCGTACTGGCGGATGCGCTCCTGATCGCCCACCGCCCACATGGACTGAAAGGCGTCGGTCTCGGAGGTGGGGCGGCCATAATGATGGGTAAGGAGCGTGGCGAGCGTCGCCGAGCCGCAACTGTAATCATATTGCTGGCGCACCACGCGGGAGAACTTGCGTTCCGCCATGCTGGCCACCTCGACGCGCGGGGCCGCGCCGGCGGTGAGGAAGAATACGTCGCCGGCCGATGCGGACGAGATGACCGCCGATAACGCAAGCAGACATGCGAGCAGCGCCGGCAGCCGGCGGCTCGCCGTCGCGCGCTTCACGATCATGCGCTTCAAGGCGGTCATGCTTTTCGCTCTTCCCTTCGCTGCCCGTCGCCGTTGTTGCCCGCAGCCTTAACGCTCAGTTCGGGCGCTCAGGTCGGCCGCCCAATCGTTGCCCCCAATTGGCGCGCTTTCGTCCCGCGCCATACGGCGTTTACTCGCATTGAGGCAGCTCAGGGCGCCGGATCGGTCATGAAGACGTTTACATTGACATTGCTTTGCAGAATGACGCCGTTGCCGGTGTTGTTGAAAACGGTGGTGACGCCGCTGTTGTTGGAAATCGTGTTGTTGGCGATCTGACCGTTCGTCGTGTTGGCGACGGTGACGGAACCGAGATCGGCGCCGTTTTCGGAGTTGTTGATGTTGACGAACCCGATGTCAACGGCGGTATGCGATCCGCCGGACGCGGCCCGCATGTCGGCGTCGCCCATGACGGCGAGGTCCGAGAAAAGCCCGCCCTCCCGGGCGCCGGCGTCCGTTATCTCCACTGCGGCCGCGTCGAATTGGGACGGGGCCCGCCCCTCGCCTTCATCCATGGCGACAGCCGCAAGCGGCGCGAACAAAATACCCCAAACGCTCATAAACGATCGCCTCTAATCCCGTGTGACGGATTTCAAAGTCGCCGCGCCGCCTCTTGCGACGGCGGAAAACGCTGCGGGAACGGATCTTCCCGCAGCGCTTGCGCATTGGCCTTACTGACCGGCCGGCCCCATGTTGACGGTGCCGACATTGACGTTCTGGCTGTTCTTGATGAAGTTGCCAAAACCGGTCGAGGTGTTGCTGATCATCAGGCCGTTGTTGTTGGACACGGTCTGGTTGTTGACGTTGCCGGTCGAGATAGACTCGCCGCTGCTCGGGAACGCCCCGACATTGACACTGCCGACATAGTCGCTGAGCTGGGCGGAGTTCATCACCACGTCCCCGATGGTCAGCTCGTAGGTGCTGTTGTACGAGTTGTTGGTCGAGGAGTCGGTGTTGTCGACATTGACCTGGCCGCTGTCGTTGGCCACGGCGGAACCGCCTTCGGCGTTGTTGTTGTCGCTGTAGTCGCCATTGTCGTTGAAGGACTCTTCGACCGCGACGTCAACGTCGTACTGATCGTTGTCGGCGCCGTCGCCGTCGATGCCGTCATCGTCGGAGTTGCCGCTCCCGTTGTAGGAATCGTCGACGCCGTCGTCGTCGGAGTTGTCGACGCTGACGCGGCCGCTGTCGTTGGCGACGGCCGAACCGCCCTCGGCGTCGTTGTTGTCGCTGTAATCACCGTTATCGTTGCCGGAATTGTCGACGTCGACAACGTCGTTGTCGGCGCCGTCGCCGGAGAACAGATCGGCGTCCTGGTCGGTGTTGTAAGAGTCGTTGACGGACTCGTCGCTGGCGCTGTTGTAAGAGTCGTTGACAGACTCGTCGCTAGCGCTGTTGTCGTTGCCGGAATTGTCGACGTCGAGCACGTCGCTGTCGCCGCCGGTGAACAGGTCGGCGTCCTGGTCGGTGTTATAGGAATCGTCGACGGAATTGTCCGTGTCCGCGTCGTTGTTGTAGGTCTTGGTGTAGGTCTTGTCGGTGTTGTAAGCGTTGTCGACCGAATTGTCGGCGTTGCCGGAATTGTCGACGTCGAGCACATCGCTGTCGCCGCCGGTGAACAGGTCGGCGTCCTGGTCGGTGTTATAGGAATCGTCGACGGAATTGTCCGTGTCCGCGTCGTTGTTATAGGTCTTGGTGTAGGTGGTGTCGGCGTCGTTATTGTACGACTTGTTGGACGTGGACTCGTAATCGACGTCGACGACATCGCTGTCGCCCCCGGTGAAATTGTCCGAATCGGTATTGTAGGCGTTATCGGTGTTGTAGGCGTTGTCCGTCGAGTAATCGGCGGAGTTGTCCGAACCGTTTGCGTTCTTGCTGCTGTCGTTGTTTGAAAACTGGCTGCCGGCGCCCGCTTCGGCGGCGGAGCCTTCCGTCGCGCCGCTGGTCGGCAGGTCGTCGGCGATGGCGGCGCCGTTGGCAATCAGTGCAACCGCGGCGATCGAGGTCAAGAGTTTGGTTTTCACGAAATCGTCTCCCACTAAGTAACGTGACATGTGATCAAACGCCCGCCGCGACGCATGAACGACCGCAACGAAGCTCTAACAGGGGAGCAAAACGCCCCCTCGCATTAAGGTTAATGCAAGGGGTGTGCCAGAAACGGACGGATCCGCGACGCCTTAACTTAACAAACTGTAAAAAAAACCTTTTTCGTTTTCGCCATAAGACATCGCTTAGCCCCAGGAAATTTTTGCAGTGCGAAAGGGTGTTCGGCGTACTGTCTTTTTGCGCATCCGGTTGAACACTCGCCCCGGACGGATCGCCGGCGTCGACGCGGCAAATGCTGGAAAAGGAAAAGCGCGGCGGGCCGGCACGGCTCGCGGGGCTTGGACCCGCCCCGGGCGATACAGTTGCACCGTATGGAAACCATGTCGCCCAGCGCAGGGGGTGGCTGAATAAGCGTTGAAAATCAACGGATACTGAAAATGACCGCCCTCTCGCCGCCGGCGGCGACACGGGCCCGTGCGGCAAACATCGCCCACCCTGCGGCGGAATGCCTGTTCTTTTTCGATCGCGCCTGTTGCAAACGCGCCGTAACCCTAATAGAGAAAGTTCGCGCCTCGAAAATATCTCATTGAGAAAATCAAATACATATAAAACAAAGTTATGGAAACTATCAGTAAAATTTTCAGCCCGGCCTTCTGCCGCAATACAGACATGTCACGAAAACGTCGCCATTTTTCTATTGATTGTCGCCGACGCCAGATTATCGTTAACGTATGGTAATGTTTCCGGATCATTGCGAAGTCAGCGTTTACGGTCCGTCGGCCCCGAGGTTAGCCAGCGTGACGATTGGCCCGCCAGCGCGGCGTCACTGGCCAAACCCCGGTCTTAAAACGCCCAAGTGTAAAATACGCCGGCGGCGATGCTGACATGCGCTGCGCCCCGCTGTTCTAGTTGGTAACTTCATCCGAAGGTCTTGGGGGAGATAATGGATGACCGAGAAGACTGCCGAGTAAATAGACCAGCCATTGAAAACGACTACGCGGCATATGAATGCGTTGTCGACCTCAACGGCGCGTCAAAGCCGAACGGCCCGCCCGCCGCTGACGCCGGGCTAAACTCCGTACCCGTCGTTCCATGTTCGGCGCCGCCGGCGGAAAACGGCGCGCGGCGCGTCATCGTCGGATCGAGCCCGCAGGCGAAAGCCTTGCGCGAACGCATCGCCGCCTATGCGCAGGACGACGCCCCGGTCATGGTGACGGGCGAGACCGGCGTCGGCAAGGAGCTTGTCGCACGGCAGCTGCACGCCCTTGGCCCGCGGCGGCGCAAACCGTTTCTGCCGATCAATCTCAGCGCGGTCCCCGAAACGCTGGCGGCGGCGGAACTGTTCGGTCACGACAAGGGCGCCTTTACCGGGGCGGTGACGGCGCGCGACGGCGCTTTCGCTGCGGCCGACGGCGGCGTTCTCTTTCTCGACGAAATCGGCGACATGCCCCTCGCGGTCCAGGCTTATCTGCTGCGGGTCCTGGAAGACGGCGCGGTAAGCCGGCTCGGCGGCTTTTCGCGCCGCGTCTGCGACACGCGGCTGGTCTCGGCCACGAATGTCGACCTGCGCAAAAGCGTCATGAAAAAAGAGTTCCGGCTCGACCTTTTCTACCGCGTCAACGGACTTGTCATCGACGTGCCGCCGCTGCGCGAGCGCGGGGAGGACATCCTTGAAATCGCGCGGGCGATGATCGCCGCGCACCGCAACGAACGCTACCGCCAAGCCCGGCTGACGCCGAAAGCGGCCGACCGGCTGATGGCGCATCCGTTTCCCGGCAATGTGCGCGAGCTTCGCAATGTGGTGACGCGCGCCCTGGTGCACGCGCAGGGAGGCGCGGTGCTGCCAGAACACATCATGTTCGACGGCGTCGGGGCCGGATGCGTACGGAGCGCCCCCGCCGTCAGGCTCGACGTTCCAAGGGCGAAAGATCTGGTCGGCCGGTTCCTGATCATGAAAGCGCTGCGACGCGCCGGCGGCAACGTCACAAAGGCCGCCGAACTGACCGGGCGCTCGCGCGGCACCGTGCACGCGCTGAAAAAGGAGCTTGAGGGCGTCGATTTCACGACCGCCTATCAGGCGGCCCAGGGCGAATTGCAACTGTTGTTTACAGACGACTGAGGGGAGCGTTGCGTGATGAGGAAATTCAGACTGTGCTGTGTTGTCGCCGCGTCGGCGACGACGCTCGCGTCATTGGCTCCCGCGACGGCGGCTCAGGCCGGCTCCGCGCAGCCTTCGCCGGACCGGGCCGGCGCCGGGGCGCTTGAGGGAGACACCGCGTACATGCCGCAGCCGACGCCGCAGGAAGAGTTCGTCTATCTGCGCGACATCATCGCCCAGCAGGCGCTGCGCCTTGACCAGGCCGAACAGATCCTATCGCGGCAGAGCGACATCATCGATGAGCAATCGGAAAAAATCAGCGCCCTGCAAAACGCGCTCGAAGACGCCCTGACGGGGCTGCGCAGCGCGCGGTATGCCGGCGCGCCGGGATCCGCGCCGGGGTCGGGCGGCGACTTTTACATCGTGCGCGAAGGCGAGAGCGTGTCGGCCATCGCCATGCGGCTGGGCGTGAGCGAAAAAGCTCTCGCCGCGGCAAACGGCCTCGCCCCGCCCTTCGTCATTCGCACCGGTCAGCGGCTTCGCCTGCCGGCGCGAGCGGCTGAAACCCGGACGGCGCAAGCACAGGCCGCAACGGCGAAGCAATCCCCGCGCGCCGCGACCGCCGAAGCGGCGGCGGGCGGCGGCGGCGCGGCGGTTCAAACCGAAACGAAAACGGCCAATGTCGCTTCAGCCGGCGCCGGGACGGCGCCGGCCCGCACGCGCGCAAGCGCCGCCGCTGACGGGACCCGCGCGGAAAGAACCGCCACCGCCGGCGAGACGCCCGAGGCGGTCGGCGAACGCCCCGAGGAGGAGCGTCCCTACCTCGCCGTCTACACCGACGTCGGCGGCATCCTGACGCCGCGCGGCAGCCTCTTCCTCGAACCGGCGGTCGAGTATTCGGTCACGTCGGACAACCGGTTTTTCTTTCAGGGGCTCAATGTCGCGGCGGCGGTGCTGATCGGCGCCATCGAAGCGACGGATTCCGACCGCCGGGCGCTGACGGAGAGCCTGACCCTGCGCTACGGGCTCACCAACCGCCTGGAAGTCGACGGGCGCGTCGCCTATGTCGCGCGCGACGACCGCGTTTCGGGCATATCGGTGTCCGCCGATTCCGACGCGCAATTCACACGGGAGCTTGATTCAAGCGGGTTCGGCGACGCCGAGGTCGGCCTTCATTATCAACTCAACGACGGGCGGCGGTTCCCCTACGCCATCGCCAATCTGCGGGCGAAAGCGCCCACCGGCGAAGGACCGTTCGACATCGAGCGCGATGAGAACGGCGCCGACACCGAACTCGCCACCGGCTCCGGGTTCTGGACGATCGAACCCAGCCTGACGTTTATCCTGCCCAGCGATCCGGCGGTCATATTCGGCAATATCGGTTATCAAGCGAACCTCGCCACCTCGCCCAACACCCTGCTGAACGACAGCATCGTTACAAGTTTCGATCCCGGCGACGCCATTCGCGCCAGCCTCGGCATCGGTTTGTCGCTGAATGAACGCCTTTCCATGAACTTCGCATACGATCAGAGTTATTTCCTTGAATCGGAAACCGTCACGGAATTCGTGCAGAATGACGGCCAGGTGATCCGCACGCGCCTGCGCCAGCCGACCGCCACGGTGGGCTCGTTCCTGTTCGGCGGCTCCTACGCCGTCAATGACCGCTTGCGGATCAATTTCAACAGCGCATTCGGCGCGACCGACGAAGCGCCGGACGCCCGCGTCAGCCTGCGCGCCCAGTATCGCCTGTTCGACTAGGAGCGACGGGCGTTGCCCCGCATGACGGCGCGTCACGCGAGCACGACGCGCCCGGCAGGATGCGCCGCGAACCGCGGTCCGTGAACACGGCGCTTTCCGAGACAGCAGGCGCGGCCATCGCCGCGTAATGCTTGGCATCGGCCGAAAATTCCTCTTTCTACGGAAAGTAATCACAACGACGATTCAGCGCCATGCCAGCGGT
The DNA here is from genome assembly GCA_001657385.1 of Parvularcula sp. BBD 1991-13. Classification (GTDB taxonomy): domain Bacteria; phylum Pseudomonadota; class Alphaproteobacteria; order Caulobacterales; family Parvularculaceae; genus Hyphococcus. The sequence continues at coordinate 13,559 of LYSZ01000022.1, forward strand.
TTCGCAATGAATACGGTTCGCTTCACTGTATTGCTTCTTGATAATGTTGGCCTATGCGAGTTGCGGCCCGACCATGGACGGAAATACGTGATATTCGATCTGGCAAGCCAAGCCCGCCAAACAGAAAATCCATCTTTCTCCATTTCACTCCTCAATCGAGCGCCGAAGAACATTTCGCCGCTTGCGCTCCTGTCGGACGATTTCCAAGGCGGGGATGGCTGCATCAACGTTTTGCGCGACGGCGGCCGAAAACCAGATTGCGGCCTCAAAGAGGTCCTTCGTCACGCCACAGCCTAAAAGGTAGGCCATTCCAAGGCGGAATTGCGCATACGGGTGCTTGTTCTTGGCTGCAATCTGAAGCCAATCGAATGCTTCTTCATATTCGCGCGGCTCGACAATACCCAGCATGTACCGCATGCCAATCTGAAACTGCGCTTCAACACAGTACACCGCTTTTTCCTCAAGCCGCTCAAGATCACTCGCACTATCGATTCTGATCTCCGCATTTGTCTTTATGGCCAGCCCTTTTGAAGCGCCAAGGTTCTCACGCCATGAACACCCTTCGAGGGAGCAATCACCACATGCATTTTTCGACTTTCCCGAAGAGACGCCCCGGACTGATCATATGTATACTGATTTTTTCATCTATTTTCACTTGGATAATTTGCATACATATTAAATACGGAGCATAAACGCTATGTTGAAATTCAATCATGAATCACCCCCCCCATTAAGAAAGAATAAGCATAATAATCAATGGAGTTTTTGATCTTCCAATCGTCAAATCTGAGATGACGTCAAGCACTGGGTTTGCACGACAAGGGCAACCAATCGTCCGCCCTCGCGGGAAATGCGGGTTTCCCACACCGAAAGGCGGCGGCCGAGGGAAACCGGCGTAGCAACGCCCTCCAGACGTTCGCCGGCTTTCGCGCCGGCCAGAAAATTCGTTTTGCTTTCGATGGTCGTCGTTCCTTCAGCGCCTTCGGGGAGGTTGCGATAGGCCCCGATCGCGCCCAACGAATCCGCAAAGGCCACCAGCGCGCCGCCATGCACGTTTTCACCCGCGGTGCAAAGGTCGTCGCGCACCGTCATTGTTCCCACCACGCGCTCGGACTTCGCCTCCGTCGTCTTGACGCCAAGCAGCGAAGCGAAGGGCATGGCGCCGGCCAGGTCGGACATCTGTCGCCTCCGTTGATGATCCGTGGACGAACCGCGTCACGCCCACGTCCCGCCAAATCATGTATTGTTGAAAACAGATTGCCAGAACAAGCTGAAATAGCAATTATGCCAAGGGTAATAAGCGCCGAAAGCGTTTGCTGAACACTCACATTCGGAGATGTAGGATAACTTCGTTTGGCGACGGCATCAGGCGGTTGCGCAAGGCCGTCACCGGACTGCTACGGCGGCATTGGTCGCCGCAGCAGATTGCAGGCTGGCTGGCGCGCACCTATCCAAGACGGGAGGCGATGAACGTGTCCCACGAGACAATCTACAAGAGCCTGTTCGTCCAAGCGCGCGGTGTCTTGAAGCAAGAGCTGGTGCAATACCTGCGCACGCGCCGGCAGCTATGCGGGTCTCGCCACGCGCTGAAGGGTAAGGACCCGCGAGGACAGATCCGGGATGCCGTCTCCATCCGTGAGCGCCCGGCTTCCGTCGAAGACCGCACGATCCCGGATCACTGGGAAGGCGACCTGATCTGCGGTCCACGGAACAGCTTCATCGTCACGCTGGTCGAACGCCATTCGCGCTCCGTCATGCTCGCCAAGGTCTCCGACCGACGCACAAAAACCGTCGTCGACGCCCTGATCGTACAGGCCAGGAGGCTGCCGCATGAACTGTGCAAATCGCTGACCTGGGACCGAGGCCATGAACTCGGCGAGCATAAGCGCTTCACGCTGAAAACGGATATCGACGTCTACTTCTGTGATCCTCAGAGCCCTTGGCAACGTGGCACGAATGAGAACACCAACCGCCTCCTGCGCCAGTATCTGCCGAAAGGCACAGACCTATCCGTGTACGCTCAGGATCAGCTCGATGAGATCGCACGAGAACTCAACGAGCGCCCCAGAAAAACACTGGACTACGAGACCCCGGCCGAGCGATTAAGTGCCTGTGTTGCCGCGACTGGTTGAATCAGCAGCGAGAAAAGGACGCTAACGCTACTATATGAAGCGGAACACTTCGACCAGGGCCATTAAAACGATAGAGAGACCTGAATGATAGTTGATCGATAGGAAGCACAAAAATGACCGAGGTTTATGGCGCTGTTGCGCCCGGATTTGAGTCCGTTCGCAGCACTTTCCAAAGCAACTTTGAAAAGCGCGGCGAGATCGGCGCGGCTGTCGCCGCCTATTGGCGTGGAGAGAAGGTCGTTGATCTTTGGGGAGGATATCGAACCCTAAAGCAGGGTGCGCCGTGGGAGAAAGACACGCTGGTTTGCGTCTGCTCGACCACGAAAGGCATGTCAGCGATGGCGCTGGCGCTCGCCCATTCGCGGGGTTGCTTCGACTATGATGCGCCGGTCGCAGACTATTGGCCGGAGTTCGCGCAGAACGGAAAGGCGAAAATCACCGTTCGCCAATTACTCGGTCATGAGGCCGGGCTTGTTCTTATCGACGAACTGCTGACGCTCGACCGTCTCAGCGATCTTGACGATCTGGCCGCGCTCTTGGCGCGCCAAACACCCGCATGGCCGCCGGGAACGCGTCATGGCTACCATGCAATGACTATCGGGTTCTACATGCAGGAGCTCATGCGCCGCGTCGATCCGGACAAACGTTCCGTAGGTCAATTTTTTCGTGAAGAGTTCGCCATCCCGCTCGACGTCGATTTTCATATCGGTCTACCGAAAGACATGCCCGATACGCGTCTTGCGAAACTGAAAACGCTGTCTCGTTGGCGGGCGCTTCTGGCGCTGCCCACCACGCCGCCAACGATGATCATGAAAATGTTGCAGCCCAATTCGCTCATGCGGCGCTCTCTTGTGCTGCAGGATCTTGATATGAACGATCGGCGATGCCTCGATGTGGAGTTACCTGCCGGCAATGGCATGGGTACGGCGCGCGCCATAGCGAGAACGTACGCCGTGTTTGCCGAAGGCGGCGGCGAAATAGGGATCACGCCGGAAACCATGGCCGCGATCACGGCGCCGCCGGAGGCGGATAATCCCATCGATATCGTCTTTGGCGAACCGGATTACTTCAGCCTCGGCTTTCTGCGCCCCGGCCCGGACATTGCTTTTGGCTCCTCGGAACGTGCCTTCGGTGCGCCGGGCGCGGGCGGGTCGTTCGCCTTTGCCGACCCGGATGCTCGTCTTGGGTTTGCCTATGTAATGAACAAGATGGATTTCTACCTGGCCGATGATCCGCGGGAAAAGTCGTTACGCGATGCCGTTTATGAGTGCATCGCGAGCAAACCTGCCGGAGTTTCGATGACAACAGGTTCGATCACCTAGGAATTCATCTCACCGTCCTATTCGGGGCAATTCTGTTGAAAAAGTCGCCGCTGGTTTCAGCTGACCCTCCGCTGTGATTTTCCACGACCGGCTATTTTTATTGTGTTTTCGCCCTTGTT